>NZ_LIGI01000001.1:2175827-2200347 GCF_001273955.1 Bacillus sp. FJAT-27245 | reverse complement strand
GTTGATTGGAGCTCAGGCATGTAGACTCCTCGAAAATGCTATCGCATTTCCTTCGTGCAAAGCCCATTCGAGGAAGCCAATTGTCCTGCGGGATTGAGCGGCAAGGGGAGACCCCGCAGGAGCAACGCGACGAGGAGGCTCCACTGACGCCCCGCGGAAAGCGAAATGCCCGGAGCGGAAATCAACCACCTCGTTCACATTTGGAACCCATTTTTATTTCAACCTATATAAAATGCAATTGACTAAAAAAACGAATGGGTTTGCTGAAGAAGGCTATTTTATGGGGTCCTCTCCTCTGTTGGTGCCTTCTTTTATGCATCCTGTTTGAACAATGATGTCCCGGTAGCCTAGTGCTGCATAATGAATTTGTCAAGATCATCACCTGTCACATTTTCCGGAAGGGCCTCTTTTGAAAGACGCCAGCTGTAGGAAGGAATGTTCTTCTTCATTTTAAATACATCGGCGTCCTGCTTTCCTTTGTTAAAGAACAGCCATTCAATCGAGAAATCGTGCAGGCCACGCTGCAAGGCATAATTCGCCACTTCGGCAACATTTTCGCTTTCTTTCTTCTTATCAAAGGATTTTTCAACCTCGCCGATGAAAACATATTCGCTCATTGCGTGTTTGTGTTTTTCATAGATTTGTTCATATGTATCTTCTAAATCATATTGGCTCCTAATGTCCTCCGGGATGCTAATATTAACGGCATACGAAACGCGGCCGAACTTGCTCATGAAAGGCTCCCATGATTTAATTGCTTCGCTTCTCCATTTCGTTTCTTTAAAGGATTCGTCAATAATTTTACCGTTTTCCGCGACGTGGACTTGGAACGTTAAATGTTTGTTACCCTTTGGATAAACGGAGGACGTGTAGGCCCCTTCCCTGTCGCCGAGAGCTTTTCCATAGGTTATTTCACTAACCTCGAATTCTTTGCCGTACTTTTCCGAAAGCTGTTCCAGCATCTTTTCCTTTGCGGCTGCCAATTCCTTTTTAGGCTGGAAATAAAAATGGTTTGCAAGGAGGCCGATCAATAACAAAATGATAAGTATGATCCCTGCGAAGTTAGTCATGTTCCTTTTCATCAAGCACCTTCTCTTTGTAAGTTTTTTAACCACTATTTTTTTAAAAAAATCGTATTACTTTTTGGCCGCCTGAAGTTTTTGTGGTTTCGAACCTTTAATTCTTACAATTTCGCCCCTGGCCTCAAGATCGAGCTTTACCGCGGTGCAGTACCAAGATGGCGAGCCATCAAAGCTGCCTTTCAAACGGTTTCCCACTTCATCCAAAAGGTCCCCGAATTGGACAATTCCTCTTTCGTTGATGATCGTCAGAATTGTTTCCTTCACAACAAGGTATTTCAATTCATCAATTGCGGCACCCTTTTTCCCGGGTACAGGATTTAGCAGCTGAATCTTAGGCATTTTTTCCCACTCCTTTTTTTAAAAGATAAAACATTTTTAGACTCAAGACAATTTTTAAGCAATTAATTTTTGTTAGGAATGAGAAGATTTTAAACTATAAAACCTTGTTAGTGCGATACGATATTTAGCTGAATATCCCTTATAATCATGCACTTTGGCAAATTGTTAAATTTAACCTTTGTCTACTGGCTAAATATGGTATGATAGTCCTATATTTGTTAATTGGGAGATGTACGATCATGGCTACGTTCCTGGCAGAATTAGTCGAATTATTCACGGACTTCCTATTCACCCCCGCTGCCTTTAAGGGCAGGTTGGGTGAAAAACAGGTGAGCAGGTTATTGCAGACGCTTGATCCTGCTACCCATTTTCTATTGGATGACCTGTATATCCCAAAAGGTGATGGCCAGACAAGCCAAGTCGACCATATCCTCATTTGTGCCAAAGGGATTTTTGTCATAGAAACGAAGAATTTCAACGGATGGATTACGGGTGTGGAAAACGGCTCTACCTGGACCGCCATTAAATATAAGCACCGCTCCTATTTTCCTAACCCGGTCTGGCAAAACTACGGACACATAAAAGCAATCCAGGAGTATCTTGGTGAGGCGGCTGCGGACATCCCTTTTTATTCAATCGTTGTTTTTTGCCACAATGCAACCTTGAAACTAAAAGAGCCCATTAAGGGTGCGGATGTTGTTCATATCAGGAATCTTCTGCCCCTGATTGAGTCCATGACGTCCGAAAATCCGCTAACGAAATTCCGGCAGGAAAAAATTAAACTACTCCTTTCAAAACTGTACATACAGGACAGGCGGGCCAGAAAAATCCAAAGCGAAACCCATATAAGAAATATAAAAAGCACCTTGCAGGAAAGGAAACTCCACATCGCCAACAATATTTGCCCACGCTGTGGCGGCCATCTAATCACCCGAATCGGCAAAGGCGGCTCATTCAAGGGATGCTCCAACTACCCAAAATGCCTGTTCATTGCTTGATTCCTTTTCCAGTCTGGAACCCGTAAATTGAAAAAGCAACCGATTCTGGTTGCTTTTTGCCTTTTAAAATGGGTCGTTGTTTGGATCTGTATATGACTCGATTGCCTGGTCCAATGCGTTGAACGCTTCCCCGAAAGCCGCCGAGGAAGAAAACGTACCTGCGTGCTCCAGTTCGGTAGCGGCATTTCTGGCTTGTGTGAGCGCAGTAATGGCATCTTCAATCATGGTTCCTTTATCGCCGTGATGTTCGAGTGCAGCCCTGAGTTTGGCGATACTCTCATCTAAATTGTGCATCTCCGGGTGGTCATGCGCCTTCTCCAATTCCTTTTTTACTTGTTGGAGGATTTCCTTCATCTTCATTCCCCTTTTCCGAGTTAGTGTCAATCCCACGGTAGTGTGCCCGTTCATAGAAGGCGCTATTCCATATGTTAATCCTACGGGAGTGTTGCATTTAGAGCTAAGTTCTGACAGCTTTTAAGAAAGTCGAAGCAAACGAGTCAGAAGATGACCCTTGTTCTGACAGCTTTTCGGAAAATCGATGCAAACGAGTCAGAAGATGACCTTTGTTCTGAAAGCTTTTTTAGAAAAAACAAACAATCAAGTCAGAGGTTGCTTCAAATTCAAACAGTATTCCGAAAAACCAGTTGGATTGACATTCCAGCGCATAAAAGGCCTTGGCGTTATCAGGGGCGCAGCCATCGTGGACAATTTTAGCTGCTTTCGAAAAGTGAATAGAAACCCCGCTTGTGCTGAAGGCTATTTTAAAAAAGGATGTGGCCTGATATGAAATTCGGCTGCCATGTGAGCATACGTGGCGGGTATCTGTCTGCCGCAAAGCATGCAAAGCGAATTGGCGCGCAGGCGTACCAGTACTTCCCGAAAAATCCCCGCAGCCTTTCTGTAAAGGAATTCGATTTTGCTGACGCTGAAAGCTGCAGGATGTTTTGTGCAGAGAATGGGCTTTTTTCAATCGCGCATACGCCTTACCCCACAAGCATTACCCCTCCTTCTGCAAAAAAAGAGCTGAATATCGCCTCAATCCTTAATGATCTGGCCATCGCGAATGCGTGTGGTTCAATGGGCATTGTCGTGCATTTCGGGAGCCGGATTAGCGAAGAAAATCCACTTGCGAGTTATGAACTCATGCTGGAAATGCTTAATGAGATTCTTGAAAAATGGGACGGCGGATGCCTTCTGCTTCTGGAAAACAATGCAGGAAAACAGGCGGCACTTGGCACGGAACTCGAGGAGCTTGTCCAGGTCAGGAATCTTTGCGAGTATCCGGAGAAAATTGGTTTTTGCCTTGACACCTGCCATGCATTTGCGAGCGGAATGTGGGATGGCTCGAATACGCAGGCATTCAAGGAAAAAGCCCAGACTCTCGGATACACGGAGCATCTCAAGGCCATCCATTTAAACAATTCAATGCATCCCCATGGCTCAAGGAAGGACCGTCACGCCAATATTTTTCAAGGCGGCAAAATCCTTCCTGAACATATGGAGGATATGATATCAGCCTTTTCGAAAATTCCATTCATACTGGAAACTCCGTCTGACAAAGGGATTTCACACGAAGAAGAAATCTTGTCCCTGAAACGATTAGACCTTTGATGGCCCGCAAACACTACCGAGAGGAAGGAGGCTGACAAAATGAAGAATGTGCGGTATATCATCCAGGACGGGTATGATGCCGAAAAAATCGCTGAAGCGCTTAAGGTCCAGCTAAACGTAAACAGGTTCGAAAATGTAGGAATTACCGCGGTTGGGCAAAGGAATGAACTGATTGTCCAAATACCGGATAACAATGAATTGCTTGAGGATACTCTCGGCAGCTTCATGGCCGGCTACCAGGACGGGGTTATTTTGGAATAGGTAAAAAACGGGATTGAATTGTAATGGGTTGAGAATTCAGGCGCAAAATTTTAAGTGCTTCCAGCCTTTCAATTCGCCTAAAGTATGCCCCATGTGACAAATTAGCACAAAAAAGGGCTTGGAGACCGATATGGATTCCAAGCCCCTTTATCTGGATCAACAATAGAACTGTCCTTAAAAATCATATCCTCTTTTACAAAAAATAAATGCTCAAAGCCGCTTTTTTACGTCATTTTTAAATTTATAATCGAGATGATTGTTCATAAAATTTATAGCTTTCCCTGCTGCTTTATCATTTTCAACAAAAGCACCGCAAAAATTACAGACTACTTGTGTAGAGTCAATTTTTTGTGAACATTTTTTACACATATATATTGCTTTGAAGGAAAAGTAAAAAAAGAGTCCAATGATGCAGACGATGCCTAGCATTGCAAATAGTAAAAAAACAAGTAAACTGAACAAAAACTCACCTCTTTAAAATACGGATTTTTTTCCTGCCATTTTCTACTGCGCAGCAGTGCACTAAAAGTTCCAACGTATTGCTCCTCAAACAAATAAAAAAACATCTCGCACAGTACAAATGCTTTCTTATAGTTTAACATAAATAACCAATTAACTTCCATAAATTCCAATACAGTAATGTTCGTACTCGAAAACCGAATTAGTTTTTATAAGGAAAATCACTGCTTTTTGCCGTTGATTTATAAAAATCCGAAAAAAGCTAGACCTCCTGCCACCATTGTGTATACTTAATAACATGGCAAAAAGGAGTGTATACAAATGAAAGTAGCGTATTTAGGACCACATGGAAGTTTTTCAGAAGAAGCTGCGTTACGGACGTTTACCGGCACGGATGTCGATTGGCAGCTATGCGGCTCAATCCTTGAAGTACTTGAGTCCGTCGGGGACAGGAAGGTTGATAAAGGCATCGTGCCCATTGAAAACTCGATTGAAGGAACAATCAATATTACCGCGGACGGCCTTCTTGCGAACAATCTTTTCATAGAATCGGAAGTGATTTTTCCTGTCTCCCTCAAACTGCTTGTCAATGAAGGAGCTTCGATGGAAAATATCGGCGAAGTTTGGTCGATTTCACCAGCGCTTGCCCAGTGCAAGGATTTTATAAAAGAAACCCGTGTGAAAACAAAGGAATTCGACAGCACCTCTTCGGCGGCAAAAGCATTGAAGGAACAGGGCAGAATGGACGCCGGGGCAATTGCCTCGAGCGCCGCCGCCAGGCTTTTCGGGCTTGAAATAGCCAACGATTCTGTACAGGATAATGGCGAAAACCATACCCGGTTCCTCGTGGTCGGAAAACGGAGTGCTGAAGTCCTCCCTTTCCATAAAAGGAATAAAATCATGCTTCTCATTGCACCTGCACTTGATCAGTCAGGCGTATTGTCTTCCATTTTGAATGTGTTTTCAGCCCTTTCCATCAACCTGACGTGGATCGAATCGCGCCCGACGAAAAAAAGGCTCGGCACGTACCACTTCTTTATTGAAGCAGAAACAGGCCAGGACGAAGCAAAAACGGGAAAGGCGCTCACCATTCTGCGCGCGTTTGGACACGAAGTCCAGGTGCTCGGCAGTTATAATACGACCCGGCTGTAGCCGCGATTCAAAATAGGAGAACATACATGCTAAACAACTGGAAAACAATCTTACGACTCGCGATACCATCTATCGCTTCCTTCGCATCCATGACGGTAACAGGGACAATCAATCTCATCATGATCGGCAACCTCGGGGCTATGGCCATTGCCATTGTAGGTGTCTCCAATATTGTCATGTATAATGTTTGGGCGCTCTTTTCGGGGATTGGCCATACAGTAAATTACCTTGTTGCCCAGAATTACGGGTCTGGGGATATGGATAAAGGGCTGCAGCGGACCTATATCGCCCTGCTCCTCGGCGCAATTGCAGGGATTTTCATTATCCTAGTAGGCTTTACAGGGACCGAGGCCATTTTTAAATTATTGGGAAGCTCACCTGAAATGCTTAGCCAGGGTAACGACTATTTAAAAATCCGCTTCTTTGCAATGATATTTGCGATATTCAGCTTCACAATTCATGGCTTTTTCAGGGGCATAGGAAATACAAGGACACCGATGGCTGCCTCCCTGCTTGCAAACGTGGTGATGATCTTTTTTACATATGCCTTGACGTATGGAAAAATGGGTTTTCCCGAGCTAGGCCTTGTCGGCGCGGCATGGGCCCTCTTTATCGGGGAAGTGGTCGGACTTTTATTTACCGTCCTCATGTTCATGAAAAAAGTAAAGCCAGCCCTCATGCCGATTGTGAGATGGGCAGAAGCGAAATTGATTTCAATTGAAAGCTTCAAGCTCGGTATGCAGGAGTTTTCGAAAAGTATGGCGATGTTCGTTTTTACAGCTTTTGTAACGAGGCTTGGCACCAACGCCCTCGCGGCAAACGAAATCGCTTTAAGCATCATGAGTTTCGGATTTATGCCCGCGGCGGCCTTTGGTTCGACGGCTACAATTTTGGTCGGCCAGGAAATCGGGCGCAGGCAGCCGGCTATTGCGAAAAGCATGGGAACACAGACGGCAATCATGGGAAGTTTGTTCATTTTCACCCTTGGATTTGTTGAGTTCGTTTTTGCGGAACAAATTGCCCGTATTTATACGAATGAACCTCTTGTTTTTGAACTTACGGCAAAACTGATTATGATTTCAGCTTTTCTGCAGCTGTTTGATGGCTTGTATAGCTTCTATTCCGGAGGCTTGAGAGGAATTGGCGACACCACCTTCCTCCTTCGGGCATCATTGGCACTTGCATGGGGATTATTTATCCCACTTACTTATTTGCTGGTCTTCGTTCTGGATATGTCCAGTTACGGCGCCTGGATTGCCCTCTATTCATACTTGACCGTTTGCGGCGTTACCATTATGGTGCGATACTACCGAACGGATTGGAGCACCATCAGCATGACCAAGGTAAAGAGCCAGGCAGTATAAATAGGAAATGCATCAAAGCCCGCTCATACGGCGGGCTTTTTTCTAATGCCAAGCGAGGCTATCCGCTGTCGAATACGTTTAAATAGGACAAAAGAAGGAAACATAAATAGGGTAAATACTGTTTGGAGTGGATATTTATGGAAACTATTGCCCTTGAAAAAGAAGTTAGCGGTTATATTGGGAGGCTCCTCCGGGACAATTTCGGCCGCGGACCGGGAGCGGTCCATTGTACGTATGCCGAGCCTTTCATCACAATTCATATAACAAATTTCCTGTCACCGATGGAAAAATYACTGATGGGCAGCAAGCAGAGTGTTTATGTAGAAAAAACCCGTGATCTTCTAATGGAAACATTGATTGAGGAAATAAAGAGCTTTTTCGCATTGAATATTGGCCGCAATGTTGAGGAATTTTACTATGACTGGAATCTTGATTCGCAATCCGGGGCGTTCATTGTCGTGCTCTCCCCCGCCGGTTACTCGGCGCTTAGTAATTCTTACAGGAACAAGGAGAAAGTCCACAAAGAAATTATCGAAATGAGCATTGAGGCGCAGAAGCACCCACAGGAAACGTATTCGGCGCTGCTTAGCCCAAGGGTTCTGCTGATTGCCCGAATTGGCATCCTTGTCCAAATCGAGAAGGAATTAATCAACCTTGGATTTGAGGAAACGTTAAAGCTGGCGAAACGCAGCCTTGAAAAGAAAATTCTTCTTGAACACCGGCCCGCTTTTGAAAAATACCTTCATTCCGGGTTTGAAGATGTTTTCGTCGACTGGAATTTCCAAAAAGATTTAAGCTATACCCTGTTTATTTTAAATGGATAAACTGGGATTATAATAAAACCACCAAAACGTATTGATTGGCATTATTGGCAATGTTAGAATAGTAAAAGGTTGAGACAAAAATCTTGGCCAACGACATTCTAACAAGTTAACAAGTTAAATAGATTTTGTTCTGATTGCAATGGATGGACACGCGCCAAACATAAGTCAGAAAAAGAGAAGATGTCTCTTCTCTTTTTCTGGCTTTTTTTATTTTCCATTTATTGCTGATTTATCAATTCGTTGGAAGAGGTGAGAATAACACATAATGGGGAAATTTGAGATGATAGAAAAAATAGACAGAGCAATTAAAAAAATACAGGCGCAGAAGATGGCCACAGGCAAATCACCAACAATCAGAAAAAACGAGTTGGAACAGTACCTGGAAGGCCTCGCCAAACGCTCGGCCATTCTTTTTTCCAAAAAAAGCACTGCCTTGAAAACGACATATCTAGTTGATTACAAAAACCAACAAGTACAATTGGAGCTGTTTTACCGGTATTCCAACTTTTATACGAGGCATAACGCAATAATTGTTTCGGAGACAAACGATAACTGATCAACATTGGTACGAAATTGTTTACGGTACCTTAAATGTAACGTGGATCCGGCTCAAGCCGGGCCAAACCGCTAAATAAAATAAAAACATGGAACGTTAGGTTAAACACTTCGGCAACCGGGGCTGCCTTTAATACTTCCACTCAGGCCAGGTTAAACCGCCAGGTGAAATCAAAGTAACTGCTGCCTTTCTAATTCAAACCGATGTGTCCCCTGCCCTCCTGAAGGCATTTCTCCGGAATGAGGTGGATTGCTTCCCAATCACCGCCCGGCTTTTTTCTGTACTGGGCGGCGAGGATATCAGTATTGTTTGTGAGTTTAAAAAAGATGAAGCGGTATTCATTTCCATCCGTTCCGGAAAACTCGATTATCTTCTGGTGCCCAACCTGCCTAATGGGTTTGATTTTCTTAACAAGCTTGCACCATTCTCCGAATTTAATCTCAACGACTGCCAGAGCATCGTGGTCCCATCCATGAAAGGCCGCGCACAGGAAATCTTCTCCGAAAAGCTGAATCGAATCAATTTTATATAGTCCTTTTTCCTTTACTACATCCACATACCCGTAATAATACGCAAAATAAGTGACGTCCTTATCAGAGCCTTCGATTGTTTCAAGTTCGATAAAAAACGATTCCGTGCTTGGGCGGTCTGCTGGCACTTCCTCTAAAACGAGCAAGTGTGTGCGCCCTATCCCTTCGAAGGACTTAAGGTATTTGTGATAGCTGAGTTTACTACGAAATTTTTCGCTAAGCATGTTATATGCAATGGGAAATGGGGTTTTCGCCATCCCGACCGTGCCGCATCCCCCCATCTTCCCCGGCTTCAGGTTTTCGGCGTCGCGTAAAATGCTGAAGTAGTTTAAGACTGTTTCATGCGGTGAGCTTACTAAAGACGCCGGGAGCACGATATCTTTGTGAGTTTTTTTGTAAAAAGAATCAAAAAAGCTGAAATTTGTAAAGCGGTTGTTCAAAACAGGCGAACAGGTTGGGCGGAAATACGCTTCGTTGGGGAGCTGGCGCTTTGTCGGGGTTGCGATTTCCGCAGTACGGTGTGCAATCGCTTGCTTTTTGTATTCGGCTCCCATCCGTTTGTGGGCGCCGAAGGCATTTTTCCAAAAAGTGTACATCCTTGGACCTCCTAAGAACGTATATCCTTAGGTTATTCAGATGGTGAGTTTTCGCGCCGAGGATTTCGGGCAAATGAAAAAGCGTCGGGTTTTGACCGACGCTTTTTACTTGAACCAGCCCTTTTCCTTGGAGTGGGTGATGGCTTCAATTCGATTTTTCACTTGGAGTTTGTCAAGGATGGTCGAGATATAGTTGCGGACGGTTCCGGCGGACAGTGTGAGTTCGCTGGCGATCTCCTTCGTGTTTTTCCCGTCGGCGATGAGGCCGAGGACGTCCATCTCCCTTTCCGTCAGGGGGTTGTCCTCGCTGTATAAATCGTCCATCAGCTCAGGTGCGTAAATCCGTTTTCCGGCCATGACGCTGCGGATTGAACCGGCTAGTTCTTCGCTTGGGCCGTCTTTCAGCAAATAGGCGCTGACTCCGGCCTTCAATGCGCGTTTGAAGTAGCCTGGGCGGGCGAATGTTGTAAGAATCATGATTTTGCAGTCCGAGTCTTTCAATTCCTCCGCTGCTTCCAGGCCGCTTTTGCCTGGCATTTCGATATCCATGATGCATACATCGGGCTGGAGCGAGCGGACGAGCTTGACGGCCTCTTCCCCGTTCGCGGCCATTCCGACAACCTCCATGTCTTCTTCAAGATTCAACAGTGACCCGAATGCGCCGAGTAGCATCCGCTGGTCTTCCGCAATGACAATCCGAATCATCTTATGCCCTCCTTTTCTAAATGTTTGACGATTGTCGGCACGCGTATGATTAGTTCCGTGCCTTCGTTGGATACAATTTCAATCGTGCCGTTTACAAAGTCCAGGCGTTCCCTCATTCCGGCAAGGCCGCTTCCTTTTGAAAAATGGCTTTTGCCGACATTACCTATCCCGTTGTCTTTCACTGAAAGCGAAATTTCTTTGTTTGTGCGCGATAGTGTTATTTCACAGTGTGTCGCGCCGCTGTGACGGACGACATTTGTGACGGCTTCCTTCAAGCACATGCTGAGGATGTTTTCGACGAGGAGCGGTACGTTCGGAAGCGACCATTCCTGGCTGCCGGAAAACTCGATTTGTGCGGCTTCGAGCATTTCCTGGACACGGACAATTTCTTCGCTGAGCCGGATTCCGCGCATTTGGGCGACCATTTTCCGCACTTCGTTCAAGGCTGTCCTTGCTGTTTGCTGGACATCTATTAACTCATCGGCTGCTCGGACGGGATCCTTGGAGATAAGCCGCCTTGCTAGGTCGCTTTTCAGGCCGATCAAGGAAAGCTTTTGTCCAAGTGTGTCGTGAAGGTCGCGGGCAATCCGCTGTCGCTCCTCGATTTTGATGAGCTCGGAAATCCGCTTGTTCGCATCCTCCAGCTTTTCTTCAAGCAACCCGCGTTCGTTCCGGTGGCGGAGGCTGAACGGCAGGAGGATCAGGCTGAGTACAACGATAATCACGAGCGGCAATTGCTTTAGGAAAAAATCATCGTGGAGGATGATTTTTAAATTAATTGCGATGATCATCCCGGCGAGATGGATGAAATACAGGACGAGGAACGGAATCCTGTTGCGTGTATTGCCAATGAAATAGGCGATGAAAAACGCGAAATACACGTAGCTGAACAGGGTTGTGAGCGCGATTGATATTCCTATTAGGAGCAGCGTCCATACATAGACTGTCCACCCTTTCGATATAAAGGCGAGCCGGTAAATCGCAAAAAATGAAAGTGTCAGGATGATCCCTGCCATAATTTTTACAGTCGATGAAGTCAGGTAGATAAAGTAGAACGGGAGGATTCCGAGGATTGTCCAAATATAGGGGGAAATCCCGGTGCTCCCAAGCAGAGCCCAATATTTTTTAAACATATGCAAACCTCATTTTAGTGAAATCTCTTACAGGTATTTTACCATAGAACGTTGCCTCCTCCACTGTGGCTATACAAAATACAAAAACACTCCCCTTCAGTGAGGGGAGCGGATAATGGAGGATTTCACTTGCCGGGATTATTCGGTTTTCGGCTTCATTTTAATGGAAGACCTCTTTTTTGAAAAAGATTTTGCTGCCGAGTAGCCGACAAAACGTTTCTTTTCTTCATCCCAAAGGCGGTATTTCAGCGATTCAAGGCTTGTCGACAAAGTTACTGTCGGAACATGCTGAAGTGGTTGTGTGTTGTTATGGACTTCTTCAAGATTGTAGTTTGGAATCCTTGGCGCAAGGTGGTGGACATGGTGATAGCCGATGTTCCCTGTTACCCATTGCAGGATTTTTGGAAGCTTGTAATACGAGCTGCCTTCAACCGCGGCAAGGACGTATTCCCATTCTTCGTCGTGTTCGAAGTACGAATCCTCGAAAGTGTGCTGGATGTAGAATAGCCAGATGCCGAGGACGCCGGCGACGAACATGATTGGGAGCTGTACCATTAGGAAAGCCTTCCAGCCGATTGCCCAAACCAAAATCGCGATGATGGCGGCGATGATGATGTTTGTCAGCCATGTGTTCATTTTTTCAGGCATGCGCGCATCGCGGCGGTTGAATCTGTTTTTGATGATGACAAGCCAGATTGGGCCAACGCCGAACATGATGAGCGGGTTGCGGTATAGCCTGTACGCCAATTTTTTCATCGGAGTTGCTTTTGCATATTCCTCGACGGTCAGGACCCAAATGTCGCCTGTGCCGCGCTTATCGAGGTTTCCGCTTGTCGCATGGTGGATGTTATGGTCGCGCCCCCATTGGCTGTACGGGAAAAACGTCAAGACGCCGGTGATTGTGCCGACGAACTTATTTGCCTTCCTGTTTTTGAAAAAAGAATGGTGGCAGCAGTCATGGAAAATGATGAACGTCCTCACCATGAAGCCCGAAGCCATGACAGCCAATGCGAGTGTTAACAAGTAACTGATCGGCAATGCTTTATAAGCGAGGAACCATAAGCCCAAGAATGGGATGAGTGTGTTCAAAATTTGGATTACGCTTTTTTTAGTGTCGGATTTTTCATAAGGAGCAACCTGTTTTTTGAGTGCTTTTTGTTGGTTTTGTACAGTCATTCTGTTTTAAAAGCCCCTTCCTTTTTAACCTTAATAACATGAGTATATAGGAAAAGAAAAAGGCTGTGCAGTAGCAGCTGTCATGTGACAGGCATGACAAATGTCATATTTGGGTGCTTTTTTATGATATGGTGCTAAGATTTCATGCTAAGCGGGCTGGCGTTGGCTTAAATGTGGCGGAAAAGTGACAGTTCCGGATATCTGGGGTAAAATTCCGGATAAAATTGAAAAAGTGCCCGATATTCTTAAAAAATCCCGGATAAATTCAAAAAAGTGCCCGATATATTTTTCCTACGCAAAAAATCACAGTAACTTATCGATTTCCGAAAGTGTTTTCCCTATGGATTCATTGATAACGACTGTGTTATGGGCATGGTCGTACGGAGTTTCATCCTTATTAATAATGATTAACGGCACTCCTGGTCCCCGATGCTGCGGAAACGAGGAGAACGGTACCACTTTCAAGCTTGTTCCGAGCACTAAAATGCAGTCGGCTCCGCCAATCCGCCCAAGTATTGTTGAAAAGCCTTCCGGCGTGAACCATTCACCTGCATCACCGAACAGGACGACATCCGGCTTAATGTACCGGTCGCGCTCCTTCTTCGTCTCACACTCACTGCACACATAAAAATCATCCATTTCCCGATAGCGCCGGAGCATTACTTCGGCTCCGTATTTCGCTCCGCAGTTCAGGCAGCTGGCCGTATTCATCGTCCCATGAAATTCAATAACTTCCCTGTTGCCGGCTTTTTGATGGAGTCCGTCAATGTTTTGCGTAATGATTTGCCCGACGCGTCCTTCCTTCTCCCACTTTGCCAAAATCGTATGTCCTACGTTTGGCTTAGCATCCGGATGATACAAATTTTCCAGGGCAAATTGATAAAACTCCTTTGGGTGCTTGAAAAAGTAATCGACCGACAGAATGTATTCGGGCGCCTTTTTATAAATGCCTGTCCGGGACCGGAAATCCTTGATCCCTGACTCCGTGCTAATCCCGGCTCCGGTTAGGACGGCTATATTCCTTGATTTAGCGATTATTTCCGCAGCTTTTGCAAATTTCATTATGCTCACCCCGAAATAATAGTTTCTATTTAGAATAATACGCACTTCCAGGAAGGATAAACAAACTCCATGCCTCGTTGAACAACTTTTTATTGTTAAATGAATACATATTTATAGAAGAACGTTGAAGAATTTTTACAAATAAATCAATGAGAGGGCAAAACAAATTCAGTGCCTGCACGGCCAATTTTAAGGACGAATTGTTGGGAAAATACAAGAAGCAGGCGTGCATATCGCAGCCTGCTTCTTCTTTATCCCCTTTTTTCTACCCTTAATAACTCAATCCCGTCCCAAAACCATAAAGTCCAGGAATGCTTACCGGAAGTTTGCCGGCAGGATTCACTTCCCCCGCCAGAACCCTGGACAGCGCGCGGATCGAGACATCGCGGTCGCCATACGTTGTGAGATAGGCGCTCACATCCGGGAACGCCATCAAATCGTATGGATTGCGGATTGCCGCGACAATCACTTTTTTGCCTGAATCCTGCAAAGCTTTGACAAGCTGCTTCTGGCCGGCGTTTGTGGCTCCATTGTAGGTAGTGACGATGACCTTGTCTGCCTGCTTTGCCATATCCACTGCAGCGGCAATTTGTTCGGCAGTAGGAGTGGCGGAAGCTGAAATTGCACTCGCATTATAACCCTTTGCTTTCAGAAGATCAGCCAGCATTGCAGGTTTGCCGGTTGACGGGCCTGCAATCAGGACGGATTCCGCTTTCTTAAGCGGCAGAAGTCCGCCGTCATTTTTTACAAGCGTGATGCTCTTATTGGCGATTTCTTCAGCGGCGGCCAGGTGTTCCGGCGCGCCAACCGCTTTCACCGCGGCAGTATCCGTATACGGATTGTTGAAAAGGCCGCGCTTCATTTTGTATTCGAGGATTCGGAAGACGGATTCATCAAGGCGCTTCTTGCTTATTTCACCGTCTTTCACGGCATTCAGGACCGCGTTATAGGCGACGCCAACATTTGGCGGGTTCAACAAAATATCCGCGCCAGCCTTGAATGCCTCTACTGCAATCCGGTCAGCCGGAACGACATTCGCCCCTGACATATCGAGGCTGTCCGTAATGATCAGTCCGTCGAATCCAAGTTCCTTCCGGAGCAAATCGGTCAGAATCGGTTTTGACAGTGTTGCCGGAAGACCAGAACCATCAAGCGCCGGTACGACAATATGTCCCGTCATGATGGAATCGACGCCAGCCGCGATTGCCGCCTTGAACGGCGCCAAATCAACTTTATGAAGGGTTTCAAGGTCATGGTTGATGATTGGCAGGCCGTAATGCGAATCAACGGCTGTATCACCATGGCCAGGGAAATGCTTCGCAGTCGCGCTGACATTCTGTTCCTGGAATGCTTTTACCTGGGCAACTGTCAGATCGGAAACAAGTTTCGGATCTTCTCCGAATGACCGGACCCCGATAACCGGGTTCGCCGGGTTCATATTCACATCGGCTACAGGCGCGAAATCCATGTTGACGCCGATTGCCTTCAGCTCTTTTGCCAAAATATCAGCTGTTTTCGCGGCGTATTCAGTCGACCGTGTTGCTCCAAGCGCCATGTTCCCTGGGAAAACAGTTCCCGGAGATGTGAGCCTTTGTACGATTCCACCCTCCTGGTCAGTCGAAATGTAAAGCGGAATTTGCATGCGCTGGGACATTGCGATTTTCTGGAGTTCGTTTGAAAGTGCATTTACCTGCGCGGGATCTGCTGGAGTGGTGATGTTTTGGCTCCAGTTAAAATAAATCACTCCGCCGATTTTATAGTTCTCGATAACTTCCTTGAAATTTTTACCGCCCCTGTTGTTAGACAAGTTCGTTATTTCATAGGCTGGGTCCTCGGCTGTTTTTCCATAAACATGGACGATGAAAAGCTGGCCGACCTTTTCTTCAAGTGTCATGTGCTGGAGCTTGCTTTGGATCCAGCCCTTTTTCGCCTCGCCATCCTTCCATCCGGGCTTTACAGGATTCTCCCAACTTGCATGTGTGTAGAATGGAAGGCCAAGCAGGACTAGGGACAATGCCATTGCCACAATCAACAATCGGTTAATTTTCAAAAAATCCTCCTCCTCCTTTTGAGTGAATGGAACGAATTTTAGCCGGCAGCCATCAAAGCGTATGTGCAAGTTATAATATGTAAGGGTTTACAATAGCCGCCAAATTAACCGTAACAAGGATTCTGCATGATGTCCATGCCGCTATGGACTCAAAAATAGCCAGTTAATTCTGAAAACTATACCTTTTTGCCTATGCTTGTGGAATCATTGTTGGCTTGAATTAGCTTTTCGCTACTAACTGCAAAATCAAGGCGCGGCAACTTAGCAACCCCAACATTTTCATTCGTATTCTTATTTGAGTTGCTTTATTGAATAAGGAGAACAGACTGGCTTGTTCCCTTTTAATAAAAAACATGCAGCCATCGATGCGGCAGCATGTTCGTTTTTATCATCCTTCAGCTGTTTGGGCTGCGGCCATGTTTTCCTCGGCCTCATTCCACCCCTTGCACACATCGGCCCAGCCTTTTGCGGATGAATATGTATATAGTTCTTCGAGGGTTACTTCGATGGCTGAGTTCGCGCTGCCGCAAGCCGGGAAAACGGTCGTAAACCGTTTCAGCGATTCATCAAGGTAAATATCCAGATCATTTTTTAATCCAAACGGGCACACTCCGCCAATCGCATGGCCGGTCTGTTCAAGCACCTCATCCGGGTTCAGCATCCGCGCTTTGAAGCCAAATGTTTGCCTGAACTTTTTATTGTCGACTTTTGCATCTCCCGCGGCGACAATCAAAATTGCTTGATCGTTCTCACCACGGAACGACAAGGTCTTCGCAATCCGTGCCGGGATTACGCCGATTGTTTCAGCCGCAAGCTCAACAGTTGCGCTCGACGTATCAAACTCCATGACATCCCGGTCCCTGTTCCATTGTTTCAAGTGTTCTTTAACGCTTTCAATCGACATAGCGCAACCTCCTTTTTTAGCTATCTTATGACACCGGAATGTGAAAAGTAAATGAATATGTACCAATAAGGCTATTCGAACAAAGCGATTCCCGGGTCTTTTTTGCCGCAGTGGACGAGGATGGCATGCAGCTGGCCTCGATGGTGGCTCAGGTGCGCGAGGATTTCAAGCAGCCATTCGAACCTTGAGTATGTAACTCCCCAATAGGATGTGATTCGTTCATTAAGTTCCGCTTCGGAATAGCCCAAGTACGCTTCTCTTAAAATTTCATAGTTAGTAGCAATGGCATCCTTGATTTCCTGTTTCGTTTTATACGAATGCTCTGGATAAAACTTGTCCATTTCCACTTTTGAGTAGCCTTGGGCAATCCGAAAATCCGCAATGCAAATCATGGCAAGGTGCTCGAGCAATTCCCCTACCGAGTGCTTGTTTTCCGTAGGACGAAATTTTAAGTCCGCATCATCCAGCTGATCAGTGATTGCGGCTATTGTTTCAAGTACAATTCTTATTTGGTTTAATGCGTTTTTGCAAAAATTCATTGGTCTCTCCCTTATTTGTAGCCGAAATTTAAATTCTTTTATTCTATTCAAATAGGTTTCTGTCCGGGTTGAACCAGAGCTATTTAAAAAAGGCCGAATTCCGGCCTTTCGTCAAATGTCTATTTTTGATTTTTTCCTTTTGTCAGCGCCTTGTTCATTCGTTCTTCGTTTGCGAGGCCGCGGTCGCTGAATGCGTTGTCGCTTGTGAATTCGTTTCCGACGGGACCGCCGCTCATTTTATCCGTTCCGACTTTCTTTTCTTTATCATTCCTGGCCATTCGTTACCCTCCTTTGGAAAAATCACTGTTATTTTTTCCAAAAGTGCCCTGGCTATGCAAAATTAAGCCATTACGCAGAAAGCTGTTTCTGAAGGCCAGAAAGTTTTTCCTCAAGGAGACGGGTGTAAAATTCCCTTTCGTCTCTTGCGGAAGGAGGGATTTCAATTGGTTCGCCGAAAACGAGCCTAGCCCCTTGGAACGAAAATAATTCCTTGAATGTATTCGGTCCGCTGTATGCCGCCGGAATAATCGGTACTTTGGAGCGCATTGCGATTGTAATCGCACCCTGTTTCAGCTCCGCCTGTTCCTTTACGCGTGTCCCGCTCGGGAAAATCCCTACGATTTCGCCTTTTGCCAGGAGCCGATGGGGAATTTTCAGCACGCTTGGTCCAGGTGCATCCCTGTCAACCGGGAACGCGTTCAGCTTTTTTAAAAACCAGCCGCCAAACCGGCTTGCGAATAATTGCTTTTTTGCCATATAGTGAATTTGCCTTGGCAGGACAGCTGTCCCGAGAACGAGCACATCAATCCAGCCTGTATGGGTACATGCCAAGACAAAGCCACCTTCCTTAGGAAGAACCTCGCGATTATAAATTTTTGGCCTCGTAAAAACAGCCAGCAGCCCTTTCGCCAAATAACCCGCAAACTTATACATGATGCAACCCCACCCTGAAAAATTTTACCCTTTTAGTAAGCCTTATGCGTTTTTAAACTACTTCCTTCTATTAATCATTTAATCACAAAGGTGGGTGTTTGCAAGAAAAACTTTCCAGTGGGTTGAGTGGGTGCGGGAAGCCTTATCGCATACTGAATTCCCTCTCTGTGACTGTTGTCTCGACAGCATGCTTTTTTTCATCAATCAAGTATTGCTCGATTATTTTCGTATCATCTGGATGGAATGCATGTGCCGATTTCTCCGCCCAGACAAGCCGCTTCCCTTTTTCAGCCTTTAACATACGGACATATTTTCCCACAAGTTCACCATTGACATGAAAATCCTTGCGGCCATGGATGAAGGTGACCGGGATCGGAATTTCCTTCACCGATTCCATAAAATTATTCGTGGCAAGTTCCTCGATGAACGCCTGGTGATAGACGAGCTTAAAGCCTTTGACAAACGTGTTGTATATATCCTTGAGCGTATAATCCGGTGATTGGAACATGGAGAACGTGATTCGGATCAGGCCCGGATGCTTGATTTCATCATCTGTATAAATGAGAGTGTTGAATCTTTGCTGCCACTGGCGGATGACCGCCCATTGCTCAAAGCTTTCCAGAAACGGCGGTTCCCCGACCGATTCAAGTTGTTTAAGCGCTTTTTGGTTCCCTCGCCGTTTCGCTTCTTCTTTTAGCCAGTTGAGCGCCAGCCTGTCGTTCTCCGTCCAGCTGACAATCTGGGACAGGCCGACATAGGAATAAAACTTTTCCGGGGATCTCGAAGCAAGGGTAAGAGCAACCGTCGAACCCCATGAATGGCCGGCCAAGAAGATTTTTTCCACACCAAAACGGCTCCTCAAGTAATCCGTCAGCTCATTCGCATCCTCTACGAACTGGGCCAGGCTCATTGTTTCCTGCGGGATGTCTGGGTAAAACGATTTTCCGGTACCCCGCTGGTCCCAGAACACAACGGTGTAGTGCCTGACCAATTCCTTCGTGTTTGTCACGATTGTGTAGTCCCTTCCCCTTGAGGATACACCCGGCAGCGGAAGTGAAGGCCCCCCATGGAGTACGAGAAGGACCGGATTTTCCTTGTCCTGGCCCTGGATTAGAAGCGACTGTTCCAAGCCTCCAATTTTAACTTTCTCCACTTTACTAATCCCTTTTGATGAAACTTCAAAATCCGCCTTTTTTGTAAAAAAACCCGCCATCCCAATCTCCCCTTTGGAATCCTCATTTAAGATATAGCATTAATGAAAAACTCGATATGGTCCCGAAGCCGCTGTTCAATTTCGTCCGTTGATTTCCCCTCAAATTTCAACACATTGTATTCCATTACAAGCGCGAAAACCGTGTAATGGTATTCCGCCGAAAGCATTTTCGCATCCTTCTTTGGAATCTTGCCGAGCTCCATCATCTTTTCGAAGATAGCGCCAACCCGATCGATTGTCAGCTTGATGATTGTTTCAAAATAAATCCTCCTTGCCCTTTCATCGGAAAATAGTTCATTGTAAAGGATCCGCCAGATTTTCCGCATTGTCAGGTTATTTATATGGTTCATAAAGTTTTGCAATCCGCGTTCAAGAAATTCCCGCGGACCCATCATAAGGGCAACTTGTTCAATCCTCTCTTCTGGAGGAAGGATTTTTACAACTTCCACTTTAAAGTTAGCAAAAATCGTATCCAGGATTTCGTCTTTGTTTTGAAAATGCTTATATAATGAGCTTTCTTTAATTCCCACCTCGCCGGTGATTTGCCTGATGGACACTCCCCGATAACCCCGCTGTGAAAAAAGGTCAATCGCCACATGCAGAATCTTATTCTTCGTCCCATTCACAATCGGCTTCAAATCCTTATCAAGCAAAAGTTCCAGTTCTGGTTCGTTATTCATGGTTTCTACTCCTTGGATGCGTGTAAGATAACAACTGTTAGCCTTAGTGTAGGATAACAGTTGTTAGCTGTCAATGGGTAATTTGGAAAATTTTTCTCTTATGGATTTTGGGGAGCACCTTCGGGGTTCATAAATACGGCAATCCGGTTCATAAAATTCGGGAGTGGTTCATAAATCTGCGAATCGGTTCAAAAAAAAACAAAACCGGTTCATAAAACCCAAAACCGGTTCATAATTAGTCAAACAGTTCATATATCCAAATTCGGCCCATAAATTAGCGAGACTGGTTTTATAAGCGGATGTGGGGCGAACGACTACAATTAAAAAACCATCCAACATAAATGCCCGCTGCTGGATGGTTTCAGGTGAGTATTTATCTATTAATAAGCTCTAGTGCTTTTTCGATATATTCGTCTCGGCCTTCTTTTACAGCCCGAATGGTTCTTGTTACCGTGACAGTTGGTTCAACGCCGATAAGATGGTGCTGGCTGCCATCCTGTTTAAGGACCTTTCCGCCAGTAAAGTGGACCGGAGAGTATGTATCGACCAGTTCGATTCGAATTATGCTGCCATTGTTCCCTCCTGATGCCTGTCCAACAATTTCGCCGAGTTTGTATTCTTTTACTATATCCAGAAAGAGTTCTGGTCTACTTAACGTTTTCGCATAGGTTAAAAAAACCATTTTCCCGGAAAATTTAGGGCTCGCGGGCTCGATTGGCCACTGGACGTCCTGAAAATCCACCTTTTCTTGATCGGGGTACACATTTTGCGGAATGAGAATTTTAGGCGTTTTAACAGTACTGCCAATCAAGTGGCTTATCAAGGAAACACTCAATTGAAAATCTTCGGGATAACCGCGGTAATCAAAAATGACGCCTTTTGCTGATGTTAGCTTCTCAATATATTCATTAATGAACTCTGAGTATGCCCTGTTCAAATCAATATAGTAGATTCCTTTTTCAATCTCGTGGATTGGTTCATACGATTCCCTATCAAATTCATCGATCAAAAACCCATCATATTTTAGCGAAATGGGCGACAATTCTCCGCCATCCCTGCTTAAAGTCAATGTAACTTCCTTTTCAAATGAATCTGAAGTGTAAATCCCCTCAATTGCCTTGTATCTCTTCCATTGCGGTGAACCTGGTATTTTTGCCTCTGCCTCCCTGAGGTAAGCGTTCGTCTCAACTCCATTTACCCCGATGACTCGATCGCCAGCTTTAACATTCTCATACTCTGATTGAATGACAATTAATTGGTCTTCGATCCATTCCAGCCTTAACCTCAAAAAGCCGTTTTTCATGGAATGGAAGCCTGTACCTGTATTGTGGGCATCGCCGGTGGCCGCGAGCATCAGCCTAAAGCTACTCTCCCAATCCTCCGGTTTATCTTCTGTATTGATTCCGCCAAGCGCTTTGTCCAATTCATCTTCCCAATCGACCTGAACGACATCAAAATAAGGATAAAAATGCTGGTACGCATTCCATGTTAATATCGTGTTGGCTATGTACATTGTTTTTTCATCATAGTCGATAGAATCCAACATCTTTTCGTATTTCTTATATTTTTTCCTGCCTTCCTTGGTTCCTCCCAGAGTTTCCTTGCCATTGTGGTAAAGGACTAGGGGAAGTCTCGCGTTCAACCCGGGTGACAGATTTTTATCAACAAAGGTGCCTGCTTTCAGCGTTTGGTCGAAAAGCTTGATTTCTCCATTTGAATCAGAAATGATTCGCTCGCTCTTATAGCCAAGGAAGTCATCATTATTCATGTTCATCCCAAAATGCTGCCAAGCGATTAATTTGTCTCCCTTTTTCAAAACCTGCTTTTCAGGTTGTTGCTCATCCTCAAGGTAGATTTGAAGAGTCGGTGCGACTGGAAGGAAAAGTTCTTCCAGCTTCTCTTTCAGCTCTTTGTCGCTGCTGGCATTCATTACCTGTTGCAAGCCGTAAAGTGAAAACTTTTCCCAATCCAGTTCGAAAGCTTCGTCACTGGGGTGAAAATAATACACATAGCCAAATAACTTGGCGAATGCCCGAACATTTTGCACAGTCCGTTCAGTCGGTTTTGTAACCTCTGGCTTTGAGGTTGATTTCCCGGATTCCTGAAATGGCAAATTAAATCCAATAAATAAAAGAATGATTGCTATTCCCGCCGATAGAAAGACCCACTTCTTTCTCCCTGTCACAAAAACCCCAACTCCCCATTTTAGCTTACAAGATGGATCTGGCAGTTGAGTATACGAACCATTTTTCTGCCATTCTTTATTTCAAGTACGTGGAATCCAGTGTCCCCTGTCGGAAAAATCGTTTCATTTAGAGCTGAGATCCCAAGAAACGCGTTAATAAGCTTAGAAATCATTCCGCCATGCGAAACGATGGCAATCCGTCCTTCAACAGGATGTTCATGAAGGATTTTTTGTAAAACGGCCTCGGCCCTATATCGGAATTCCAGCTCCGATTCACCGCCTTCAATCGGAATATGTGGCGGACGCCCTCCCGGAGGAAGCGGGTATTTCGTTGCCGCAACCTCTCTCGAAAGCCCGGCAAGCACACCATTGTTATACTCCATCAGGTCTGGTTCCGCGACCAATTCGCAACCCGTTGCTTTTTGTAAAAATTGTGCTGTTTCCCACGCGCGCTTCAGCGTGCTCGCCAGAATAATGTCCGGCTTCCATTTTTCAGCGATATAAGCAGCCATTTTCTCCGCTTGTTCACGGCCTTGTTCAGTCAGTGAAAAATCGGCTCTTCCTTCATGCACTCCCAACAGATCGGCTTCCGATTCCCCATGGCGAATGATAATTAATTCCAAAACAATTTCCCCCTAGTAAACTTCCGATTTTATTTTTCTCCCATTCCAAACCCAAGCAACAGCAAAAAGCCAATTATGCATATGGCTATAATATGTAGGATAATCAGCACTATTTTTCCAAGCCCGCCTGGACTTTTCCGGACCGAAAAAATGCCCATCAGCGGAAACAAGATCATCAAGAAAATATTGAAGCGGCCTAGAGTGCCAGATAAAATCCCATTCCATAAAAAGTAGAAAAAAACAATAAACAGAACAACATAGAATGAAGATTTCCAAAGATACTTGTCCATGATTCCTCCTTTACCTTAATTGCCCTTGAATGCTATTTGTCTAATAGACTTGAAAACCATCGTGAAAGCAGTACAAAACAGGATGGCGCCAACCAGAATAAACCCGATTGAATAATAGATAATTTGCCCTGCGGGAACACGGTCATTCACTTCAAAGCCTGCTAAAGATATCCCGATTCCCTCACCATCCACAGTGTTTATCGCGCCGAGAAGGCTCATTCCTTTTTCGAAAAACAAGACTCCAAAAACAGCTGTAATAATAATCCAGAAAACCCTGCGGCCCATTGGCTTAACCCCCTTTTAATAGAATGAATGAATCCTAATCGATTATCCGTCAACTTTCAGGCTAATTCAACCCGGTTCACTTCTTCTAAAGTTTAATAAAGCCTTGTCGCATAGCCTTCCTGGAGGGCTTTTTCAACATCCTCGGCGGTCACGTCCGGCATCTTGCAATGGTCGGCGAGCATTTTCGGCATGAAAGGCTGGGTCTCTTCCGAAAGCCAGGTGCCCGGCTTCCAAAGCCCCGAGCGCAGGAACGCTTTCGCACAGTGCGCGAAGCACTCCTCGACCTTCACTCCAATTCCGAATAAAGGCGTCTTCCCATTCGCCGCTGTCCTCTCCAAAAGTTCTTGGTCGCGGCATACGTACGCTTTCCCGTTAATCCTGAGAGTTTCGCCGAGCCCCGGTATCATGAACAACAGCCCGACGTTTGGATTGGCAAGGATATTTTGAACCGAATCCATCCTCCGGTTGCCAGGCCGCTCGGGAATGAATAAATGATGATCGTCCAACACAAGCACGAAGCCTGGCGCATCCCCGCGCGGAGAAACATCGCATCTGCCGTCCGCCCCCGAAGTGGCAAGTGTCAAAAATGGGGACTTCGAGATGAATTCTTGGCAATGCTCATCCAGGTAGGTAATCACCTTGTTCATCGCGCGTACGCTCGGTTTCCCCGCCAGTTCACGCAATTCCATGAATTGTTCCTCACTTGTGAGAATCTCTTTAAACATGATGCAAACCCCTTTTCTCCTACTGTAAAAAAATAACTCCAAGTCCAAATGTAGGTTCCTATATTATCAGAATAAACGAAAAACAGGTTTTATGGAATAGATTGACTGCTTTTTAAAGGTAAGTTGTGTTTGGGGAGGATTGCATATGCTCGGAGGAAATCTTGAATTATTAGCTTGTCGTCTTTCTCAAGACCGTTTTGTGCGCCGATTCTACTTGAAACGGTCTTGACGGCCATTCTCAAGAC
>NZ_LIGI01000001.1:1911111-2175680 GCF_001273955.1 Bacillus sp. FJAT-27245 | reverse complement strand
CTTGAAACGGTCTTGACAGCCAATATCAAGACTGTTTTGGACGCCGATTCCACTTGAAACGGTCTTGATAAACTGCCACTCCTCTCATACTGAAAAATTACAGGAGTAAAACACCCCGTTTTAAAAGAGGAAATTAGCTTCTTTAATAGAACTATAGTAGTAAAGATTGGGCGAATGGGGTTAATGCAGATGATTACATATCCTTTTTTACAAAAAAGCTTGAAAATCGGGGTTACGGCGCCATCATCAGGCGTGCCGGAGGAGTTGCATGGCATCGTTACACAGGCGGTGGAGCGCCTTGAGGCGAAAGGTTACAAGCTGGCGGTGGGTGAGACGGTTTGGACGGATGACAAAACGCGGTCCGCGCCGGCAATCAAGCGCGCCGAGGAATTCACGGCGATGATGCAAAATGATGCAATCGGAGCCATCATCCCGCCATGGGGCGGCGAGTTGCTGATTGAAATGCTCGAGTATCTTGACTTTCAATCGTTGAAAAACAAATGGGTTCTGGGCTATTCGGATACGAGCGCATTGCTCCTGGCGATGACTTTAAAAACTGGCATCGCAACTGCGCACGGTACCAACCTTGTCGACCTGCGCGGGGAATATTCCGATCCTGTCACGGCCATGTGGGAAACAGTCCTTTCGACCAAACCTGGTGAATCAGTAATTCAAACTTCGTCGGAGAAATACCAAACCGAATGGCAGCATGGAAATCCGACTCCATGCGTCTTCCACCTGACTGAACCGACTGTCTGGAAGTCCGTCCTACCTGGCAGAGTTGAAATGAGCGGCAGGCTGCTTGGCGGCTGTATCGATATTATCAGGCACCTGGTGGGCACTCCTTATGGGGATGTCCGCCGTTTCCGCGAGAGCCATATTCCTGGTGAACCGATCGTCTGGTATTTTGAAAATTGCAGTATGAAAACGACCGATTTGCGGAGGTCGCTTGTGCAAATGAAGCTTGCCGGCTGGTTTGAGGGCTGTTCGGGCATTCTGTTCGGCCGGAGCCCCGCGAATGAACCTGTTGACAATTATACAATTGAAGATGCCTATCAGGATTTGCATACCGAACTCGGCGTACCGGTCCTTTATGACATCGACTGCGGCCATATGCCACCGCAGATAACCTTGATTAACGGTGCTAATGCAGAGGTTGTTGCGGAAGACGGCAAAGGCACCGTCACACAAATTTTCAAATGAGAACACGAAAAAACATGATGAAACGGGTCATCATGTTTTTTCGTCCGTTCAAATATTTATAATACATAAGAAATGGAGCCTAACAATAGTAAAAGTACCCCTGAAACAAAAGCCTTTTTACTATTGTATTCCCCGCCAGTCAGGAATTCAGCCAACAATAGTTTTAATCTTGTAATCCTTCTACCAAACACCGGTTATGAATAATACAACATCATACCCAAGAACAATGGAGATTAATATGAAACTCCAAAATAATATTTTCACCTGAAAATGTCCTTCTTCATCCCAATCGTAAATTTGCGGAAACCGTGTTTTTCGTAGTACGGCTCCAGGTTTTCAGAACACATGAGCTGCGGAATAATGCGGTTTTCCTCGCAATGCCTTGCCAGCCTGTCGACGATTTCGCCGCCGATTCCGTTGGATTGGTAGTCAGGATGCACGCAAACCCCGCAAATGACGCCATTAATGACCCCATCCGAAATCACCCGCCCCATGCCGACCAGCCTCTCTCCATCGAACGCGTACACCGCAAACCAGCTCTGCCGGCACATCTTCCCCATCTCTTCCACTGTCAAATTCAGTGAATTCCAATTGAGTGCATCATAAAGCTTCACCAATTCCACGAAATCCGCTGGCGGTTCGGTTGTATAAAGGATTTTGGTTTCCATAAAAACTCCTTTTGTTTTTTTGGGGAAAATTGGCCAGCCGGCCGAGTGTATGTCCTCGGGCTGGACAAATCCACGTGTGGCCACAGTTTAGGTAAACGAAAGGCCAACTACCTATTTAGCACCTGCATCGAGCAACATTCTCTCAATCTCTTTAAACCCTTTGTTCCGTGCATGCTCAAGCGGAGTTACGCCATCGTTATCCGGAATGTTTACGTCTGCCCCGTGGTCAATGAGCAGGCGGATAATCTCCTGCTGTTGTTTGCCGCCGTTGTTCAAAATAATCGCTTCCATGAGCGCTGTCCAGCCAAGATTGTTGACGTGGTTCACATTGATATCCGTTTCGGTTAGTAGCAATTTAACAACATCGACGTGTCCACGCTCCGATGCGGGGATAATTGCAACCCCGCCATAGCGGTTCGTCATGTTCGGGTCAGCACCTGCTTTAATCGCCAGCTTCAGGATGTCGATATACCCTTCCGCGCCGGCATACAAAAACACATTGTTTTTCATATTGTCGCGGATGTCCACGTCGGCGCCAGCATCAATCAATGCCTTCGCCGCAGCTACATCATTTTTGTATGCAGCGATCATGACTGGTGTTCTTCCTTCTGAATCCTGGACATTAATATCCGCGCCCTTTTCGATAAGGCGGCTGATTTCGCCAACATTTCCGCGTTCGGCCGCGGCAAGCAGCAGTTCATTCAACCCTTTTTCCACGTTTGCACTCTCCTTTTCATCGTGAACCGGACGGCTATTTTCATCAAAACCGCAGCCTGTAAGCAGCAAGAACCCCGCCAGCAGCGTTCCCAATGATTTCCTCACAAGCGTCCGCTCCTTTTCTAATGAACTAGATTAAGACTATTATACCTTTTAGTAAAAATAGATTCAGATAAATAGTTTGTATGTATGCGAGGAGTATGTTTTTTCAGAAAAATAGTTGGCCACCTTTTTTAAAAATATATTCCAACTTTAAGAGGAACTTATTTTTTCAAAGAAAGCCTGATGACGAACACCAGCATAAGGAACGCGCCCAAAAGCTGGATGCCTTTCAGCATGATGCCAAGCCAGAAAACCGAGACGAGCATCGCGGTCAGCGGTTCAATGCTTGACAGCACGCTGTTTTCAACAGGGGTGATATACTTCAGGCTGCCTAGGAACAGGACGAATGCCAATGTCCCAAAGATGATTAGTATAATCATGAATACAAAGATTTTCGGATCGGCAAGCTCTCCCCACTCACCTGAATTCCAAATCTGGCTGGCAAAACTGAGGGCAACCCCAGCGACCAGCATTCCCCAGCCGACGACAATCAATACGCCCCATTCATTCATGAGGCGAATTGGGTGCAGGGTATAGAAAGTAAACGACAACCCAAGCAGCAGTCCCCAAATCAGCGCTTCTTTGCTGACCATGAGGTTGTTGAACGAACCATTCGTCAATAGCAGGAAAAGCCCTGCCAGCGTTCCAAGTATGCCAACGACCTGATAGGCCGGAGGTAACTTCCGTGCTTTTACCGATACGAAAATAATGATGAAAATCGGTGCCGAAAACTGCATTAATGTCGCCATCACAGCGTTGCTGGCATGGATGGCGGAAACGAACGTAAACTGGAGCCCGAGCATTCCGAAAATGCTGTAAATGACGAGGTGCTTTGCCCAGTAACGGTTTTTCCACACGTCAAGCACCGCTTTTTTGGAGACCGCCAATGCCCCTAATAAAAGGACTCCTGCAACCAGCATGCGGATGGTCAGCATAAATGATACGGTAATTTTCGTTTCTGATAAAATCCATTCCATAATTGGCCCGGTTGTCCCCCACAACATCGCGCCAATTACAATCATCGCAAGCCCTTTTGCGCGCATCTCCAACACTCCCCTAAATCTCAGCTGTATCTTCTCTCCCATTTGCGCAAGAAACTTGCAGTCTCAGATAGATAAAGCTATTCTAAAATATTTATGTCTTTATGTATAGGGTATCGGAAGAGTTTGCGGGAAAAATGAGGTATTTTATATGGGCCATATAACTAAGGGCTCTCGTTTCGAATGGATAATCAACAGGGCATATCAACCGCGTCACTTGGGGTTGAATTTAAAACTTATTTTTATACCCCTGCTGTTATTACCGTTCACAAAACGGGTATAGTTTTAAAATCTACCAACACGAAGAGGCAGGAGGAAATACACATGCCACAATACCTTGTCACCTACATTAAAAAAGGCGAAGCGACACCGCGAACAAGAAGGCTGTCAGGCGACCGAATATCCGATATCTATGAACTCATCTTTGAGCTCGAAAAGAAAAACACTATCGTTTCCATCGAAATACAGCGCTGAGTAAATAATGGAATTTGGTTGGTTGGTGCCTGGCACCGGTAGCCGCAGATGACTGAGCAAACATACTGAGTCCTGTATACAGGGTTATCGGGACACATTCCCTCCAAAATCCGATAAACTCCAGCCTAGTTCTGCCACCCAAACAATCAGCCGTTACCAGGATTGAAGTAAACAAAAAAAGCACCCTACGAAGGATGCCTTATTTGTAGTTATTAAACGTATTAATCAAACTTTCTTTATCAGGATGATAATTGGCATGAACTAAAATAATATTTCCATTCAAAAGAACCGGAAATGAAATCTGATCCATACTTACTGTTCCTTTCGACTCTGCTTCTTTAAGGTTCGGGGCATTTGAATCAAACTCATAAAACTCGACTTCATGTCCGTTAAGTTCGATTCCGAATCCGTCTTTTGCCCCCAACATGTCGAAGGCTTTTTCTTTAACTTCGCCAATAGTAAAGCCTGATGACTTAAAGTAACTGATTAAATCTGCAAGTCCTTCAGATTTAATCACTGGGTCTGACTTTGCTGGTTCTGATTTGACAGGGTCTGACTTTGCCGGCTCTTCCTTAACGTTCTCGGTTACAACATCTTTTGTTTTTGGCGTTGCTTCTTTTGCCCCGTCTTTGCTGCAAGATGCCAGTGCTGTTAGTGCTAAAAGTAAAAGTATGGAAGTTATTAGCTTCTTCAATATTTTTCCTCCTCCTTCATCCATATGTATATTCAATGCGAGGAGGTTTTTTTACCCTTTTTCAGTAAGAACATTTTGAATCAAACAAGCTCGATCGTCTAAAAAAGCTTTTTTATCTAATTACTGTCAGGTTTCCGGACGCCGCCAAACTTGAAAACAATGATTCCGGCCACAATGACAAGAACTCCTACAAGATGCTTTGCCGAGAAGTCAACTTTTTCAAGCCCCATCAGACCTAACGAATCCATAATTAACGCATACACGAGCTGGGAAACCATCACAATTGAAATCCCGTAGGTTGGGCCAAGCCGCATAACCGCTTGTACGACGCAAATGACGACCCCGACCCCTAACATCCCGCTAAACCAGTACCAAGGCTGCATATTATTTAACGCGAACATCGACTTTCCTTCAACCGCCAATCCAATTAAAAATGAAGCCAGAAATCCAAGGAACAACACGAGCGTTGTCGTCGCTATTGTTCCCGCCCTGACGCTAACCTTACTATTAAATACATTCTGGACGCTGAGCAGCGCCCCCGATGCTGCAGCCAAAACAAGTCCGGTGATCAATGCTGCACTCTCCTTTTTCTATGTACATTTACCAACGTGAAAAACTGTACTTTTTTTAAAAAAAGCGCCCTAAAAATCCTACTCATATATATTCCGCCTGGCCACCCCTTGCAAGCCTTCCCGGTCAATGAGCCGAACGAACCCCTTTTTCCTTTCCACAAGCCCCTCTTCGGAAAATTTACGGATGACCCGGTTCATGTGCCGGTAGCTTGTCCCAATCAGGTTCGCGGCATCGGCGAGTTGCTCAGTGCTTAGCTGACCGGCAAATCCTGCGGCAGATTCATCTGGTGAAACCGAAAGCAGGTAGCTGGCGAGCCGCACTTCCACGGGATACAGTAAATTAAAGTTAGCCGCGTGGGAGTTTTTGATCACGGTCATGCACTTCCCGCATAGCTTTCGTCCTCCAGGGAAAAATTCTTTTTTTGAAAAATTGGCCATCAATCACGTTTTTAAGTAAAAATTTGGCCACCAATCACTTTTTTAAAATTGCAAAATCATAACCCCGGCAACCATGAGCCCGATTCCGATAAACTGGGGAAGCTTCATGTCCTGTTTCGGCACTTCAAAGATGCCCTTTCCATCAATAATAAAAGCGGCACCCAGCTGGGCGATCAGCGTCGCAGATGTCGTCAGGGTCACGCCAACGAGTTGAATCGCCACCACATTGCTCGATAAAATCAAAGCGGCAAAAGCGCCGCCTAGCAGGTAAAGTGGTTTCACCCGCCTGAATTCGCGCCACATCCGGTCCCTTGTTGCCAATAGAATCAGCAAGGCAGCAACAAAACCGGTCAGCTGAGTAAGCGAAGCCGTTTGCCACATGCCAATATCCTGGCTAATCCGCGCATTGGCGACACTTTGCAGCGTAATAAATGCCCCGCCCAGTAATGCAAATAAAATACCCTTCATGTTTTACTCTCCCAAACTGTGATGAACTTATTATGAATCCCAACCTGGATATTTGCAAAGGACATATGTCCTGAACAAAAAAACCCCTCTTAATATTACGAAAAAAGAAGAGGAACTCCTAAATAAAGGGGTTCCCCAGCTAGCCAAGCAACATATCTGCTGAATTTATTCATTTTTACCCTGTTCTATCAAACTACTTTTTTGAATGTCAGCACGGTATTAAAATGTTCAGGTCAATAATTTCCTGCATGTGTTAAATAAATTGTTTCTTCATTGGCATGCCACTTTATCGTCAGGCTAATGTTGTCCTCTTTTCTGATCAACTGCTCAAAATCGATTTTAACCATCCCCTGGCGATTCTCATCGAGAAATTCGATATACCTGTCCAGATTCCACTCTGTTCCCTCCATGTATAGAGGAATATTACTTGGTGGTATCTCTTCTTTTCCGACATACTTTACCGATAGAACGGCTAACCCTTTTCCTAGCTCTTGCTTCGATATGAACTCTGCTTCCCAATTCTCGCTCTTGCCAGCGTGCGTAATCGTTGTGCTTTCGCTCAGAAATCGCTGGAGTTCGGATTCATCCTCTGTGGCTGCAATCTTTATTCCCTTATGAAATACAAAATATGAAGGCAGTTTCGAAATTCCCAGCTCCGGAAATGTTTGTTGAAGCAGCTCGAGTGTCCCTCCAATTCTCCGTTCTTCAAAAAAGGGCGTATTAACCGGCGGCAAATTCAATTCTCTATCATTTTGAGGCAGCAACTTTAATACAGTGTATTTTTCTCTATCGCCAGAAAAAAGGTCCTGATAAGAATGCATTTTTTTGATCCGGACTCTTGCCACATATGTTGCCGGCCCGGATTCCGGCCATTTAACCCTGATAATAAAAATTTTCACTGCGGATGGGCCGCCAGCCTGGAAAATAGTATTAGGCAACTTTTCCGACTCTTTTCCGGTTTTCCGGTCCCACTCGGCCATAGAGAAGCTTTTTTCTTTCTTTGCAAAACTAAGAGCGACTTCGGAGTAAGGATCAATCAACAAAGCATCCGCATTTCTAGCTGCTTCGGCAACTGCCTCCCTCGACAGCTCATCTGGTTTAATTATTTCCCTTGCTAATAATACAGGTTCAACTTCTCCCCCTGAAGGGCTAACGAGTTTCAAATCCGGGAGTATTCTTTCATTTATGGCTGGCCTATCTTCTTTTTTTGGCTTGATTTCGTTATTGAGAAAAAAGATAGATAGCAAAACAATGGCCGCCGGAAGAATGTATTTTTTTATCCAAACCACCCCAGTTGAAAAATCATTTCTCTCCTATATTCACAAGCCCAATTCGTTCTTCTTTATCGTTCCAGCTAAGGTCCACGGACAGCTGCTCCGTTTTGGACAGAAAAAAGGGTGTATGACCAGAAACAGTAAGAGTTCCGGATTGTAGTTCATCTTTAGGGAGTCCCCAGCCCCATTGTTCATTGTTCAACATGATTGTGATCTGCCCGGTGATTGCTTCTTTTCCTCGGTACCTAATAATTAATTCATAATCCCTAACCGAAATGTTTTGCTTCGCATGAACTTGAACGAGCCAATTTTCGTTTGCACCTTCGTAAACATACGTTTTAATTTTGGTAATAAGGGACCGCAGCTCGCTCATATCTTCACTTTTAAAAACACGCATCATTCCCTCAAAAATATAGATGGAAGGGAGATTCTTAATTTTGAGATCCGGGTACTTATTCTGAAGTTCCAGTAGATTCCCCTTCACTTCCCGGGTAATATATTTTTTTGAATTGAGTGCCAGGTCGCCAATTCCTTCGTCGGTATTGGAAAAAACAATGAGCGTATAGCCATCCAAATCTGGATGAAGCAGTTCCTGGTAGGAGTAAAATTTCTTTACTTTAATCTTTGTCAGATACGTTACCGGTCCCTCGTCCGTGTTCGCGCGAATCAGGATAATCCTTGTATCAAGTCTATTAGGTGTACCGTGAATGAAGTACGGTTCCAACTTCCCTATTTCTTTTCCAGCTTTCAAATCCCATTCGCTCAACTCCATCCGGCTTTGGTTATCGGCCAATTTGACCGATGCTTCATAAGCAGGATCAATCTCCAGAATCGCGGCCTTCTTTGCCGCGTTGGCAACCATCTTGTTCGTTATTTTCCGATTACCTTTGGAAACAAAAACGGCGTTCACTTTATTTTCCCAGGTAGTAATTTCCGGTGCTGCGCCGTCCTTCGCTTCAATTAACTCCTCTTTATCACTATCAATAAGCGTATTTAGGAAAAAGATTGATAGAATGATTATTGCTGCCGGTAGCATATATCTTTTTATCTGAAGTCCCCCCTTCCAACCGTTTTTTCGAATTGCGAAATTCGCCGAATCGCTCAGTTTCTCCTAGAAACTCACGAAATCCCCAAGTTTGACATCCTTTTTTCCATTGGTAAAATGAACAGTCACAACCATTGAGTCAAACGCTTTCCTAATTTGTTCTTCTGTTAGCCCTTTTGAGTAGAAAACGGCTTCCCAATGTTCTTCGCCCTTAGGATTTCTGTACCCGTTGCCGAACCAATACCGGTCTTTGCCATCGATAGTGTTAATTGATTCTCTAAATACACGCATTACAGGAAAGTCTGTCCTTTGTGCTTTTTCTCCAGGATCGCTAGTTTTCACATCAATAGTAAAATAGCGAAAATCATCTTTCTGGGGATTTTCCAATCTCCTTGTTCCAACATCTGCGTACTGCTCATCTGTCAATTTACTTACTTTTGCTATGATGGAGACTTTCGGTTCCATACTGCTCTCGTTGTTTTTATGAGTTAAATATATCGTTTCTTCCTTGCCGGACCACTTCAAAGTCAGACTGATTTTGTCTTCCTTCCTGATCAATCTCTCAATGTCGAAGGAGGCAAGTGTCTGGCCAGTCACATCCAACTCCTCAATGGTTTGGTCCATGCCATTCGTTTCCCTGTACAAAAAAAGAGATTTCCTTTGGAAGCGGTTTTTCGGCTCCCCTATACTGGATTGCGAGTACAGCCGTTCCCTCCCCGAGCTTGTGTTTGGTAATGAGCTCAGCTTTCCAGTGTTCTCCTTCGCCTGTGTGTGTCAACTCTGTTGTTTTAGTCAGAAAGGCGTCCAACTCTTTTTCATTCTCCGTGGCCAGCAATTTAACGCCTCTATGAAATACAAAATAGGATGGCAGTTTGCTAATGTTCAACTCTGGAAACGTACTTTGAAGCTTCGGGATTTCCCCGCCTAGTATCTTTGTTTCATACATCGGGTCATCTTTAGGTCCTGATTTCCATTCCTCGTCCTCACTGGGAAGAAACTTAATGACCGTGTATTTATCCCGATCTTCCGAAAAATGATATTGTAAGGAACTTATCTTTTTTATTTGGACTTTCGCCACATACGTAGCGGGTCCAGCATCTTTCCATTCCGCCCTTATAATAAAAAGTTTTTCCCCTGGCTGCCCCGATGCCTGGAAAGCAGTGTTTGGATGTTTCGTAGACTCAACCTGATATTCTCCGTCCCATTCTGTTATTTCGAGAAAATTAGGAGTGTTAAAAAAGACCACATTGGCTTCAGTATAGGGATCAACTTCCAAAGCATATGCTTTACTGGCCGCCGCAGCGACATCCTCCTTCCGCAATGTATTAGGATGGATGATTTCTTTTGCCAGTAGTGCAGGTTTCGCCTGGCCATATCTGCTCGCAATTTCCAAAACCGGTAACCTTGGGTTCTTTTTCGCAGCTATACCCTCATCCTTTGGCTGAATTTTATTGTTTAAAAAGAAGACAGAAACCAAAATGATTGCCACGGGCAGGATATATTTCTTAATCAGGACCACTCCTTTTTTAAAAAAATCATTTTTCCCCTTTATACTCGAGAGCAATCTGTTCTTCTTTGCCGTCCCATCTAAGGACAACGGAAAGATTATCCGATTTGGACAGAAAAACAGGGGTTTCACCAGAAATAGTAAGAGTGTCTGACAGCGGCATAACAGCTCCAGGCCCCCAGCCCCAATTGTCCCCTTCCAACGTTACATCAATATCTCCGGTAATCTCTTCGTTTCCTCTATAAGTTATAAAGAACTCGGCATCCCTACGTGAGAGGGTTTGTTTTCCCTCTAGCTCAACGTGCCAATTTTCATTTTCACCCACGAATTCAAACGTTTTGACGTCGGTAATCAAGGTGCGCAGCTCACTTATATCCTCGCTTTTAAAAATGTACCTCATTTCATGAAAAATAAAAGCGGTAGGAAGATTCCGGATTTCAAGCTCTGGATACTTTTCCTGAATTTCCGGGAGTGTCCCCTTCACTTCATGACTATGATACTTTTCCGAATTGATGGCCAAATTGCCGATTCCCGTTGCTTCGCTTGAAAAAACAATAAGTGTATAGCCATCAATATTAGGGTTAAGCAAATCCTGGAACGAGTACCATTTCTTCACCTTTACTTTAGTCAGGTATGTCGCCTTTCCGCCGTCCGTTTCCACGTGAATCAAGAAAATCCTCGTATCCAGCCTGTTTACCGTACCTTCAATTTGATACCAGTCCGGTTCTTGAATTTCTTTCCCTGCCTTTGAATCCCATTCACCTAAAACCATCCTTGTTTGGTTATCGGCCAATTGGATCCTCCCGCCTTGATAAGGTTCAAGCTCAARAACGCGAGCTTTTTTTGCCGCATTCTCAACCATCTTCTTTGTTATTGTCCGCTCGCCTTTAGCAAGGAAAATAGACTTGACTCTTTTCATACCGGAGCGGACTTCCGGTGCCTCGCTGGCCGTTGCTTCAAGGCGCTCTTCTTTTTCACCAGTATCAATGAATGTATTTAATATGAAAATAGATAGGATGATAATCGCAGCCGGGAGAATGGATTTTTTATACTTCCACTTTCGCTCAATCATACTTTTCACTGAAAGTATCGTTTTTAAAGGCATTAATAATATTCACGCCTACTTCCCCTTTCTAAATTTCGGTTTCAACTTCGGAAGTTACTTAGTTAGGAATCCTGCAATTAAGGTTATTAAACCACCTACTAAAAGGGTTAGATTAAAAACAATTAAACTCGCCACACCTTCAATTGCTTTCCATTCTGCAAAACCTGCAGCAAGCATTGGAAAACTAATAATTGAAAGCACAATTAACCACAGGCCAACTTTTATTCTCGTTTTCTTTTTTTCTTTAGTCAGCCAAAAACTTATGCTCGTAATAAATATGGCTATTAAAATGAGAATAATCGCCAACATTTTTAATCCTCCATGCCACCGAGTATTCAAGGTTAGAATGTTCCTTGATAAGCACCTGCACTACGAAGTCACTCCCCGTTATCGATTTTTCCTATAAGCAAGGATGAATTCCTCCTTTTTTCCATCCCAAGTTAGTTCAATTGGAATTGAATCGGATTCTGATAATTTGAAACTCAAGTCGATGGAAGAGAAAATAGTACCCGCATCGTCCAGTTTGCTTTCGCCACTCCCCCAGCCCCATCCACGGCCGCTCAATCGAAAGTCCACACTTTTAGGCTTCGCTTCTTTTCCTATATACATTATGAATAATTCCCCAACCCCTTCAGACAGGTTTTGCCTGGCCCTAAATTCAACCTGCCAGTTTTCGCTCTCGCCCCGGAAAAAAGTTGTCGCCATGTCTGTAATAAAAGATTGCAGTTCTTTCATATCGTTGCTGCTAAACAAAATGGAGCCCTGGTGAAACACATGGATGGCGGGGAGACTTTTAAATACAAGGTCAGGATACAATTCGCGGAACTCGGAAATGGAGCCTCTCACCTCACGCGTAACATATTTTTCTTCATTGCCGGATGGGACTTCCCTTATTCCAGGCTCACCCTCCGAAAATACTAGAATGGTATAAATAGCTCTTGAAGGGTCCAGTAATTCCTGATAGGAGTACAGTTTTCGAGTGTTTATTTTTCCGAGATATACGGCCGAGCCTTCCTCCGTTTCCGCACGAATCAGGATAATCCTGGTACCGGGTTCGTTAGCCATGACCGGTATGAAATTCCCATCAAACTGCTGGGACTCTTTACTCGTTTTTGAATCCCATTCCGACAATGCGATTACCGATTCGTGCTCAGGTAAATGAACTACCACTTCACCATAGGGATTTACGTTAAGGGTGGGAGCAATCTTAACTGCTTTATCAACCATCGTTTTCGTAATCGGTCCTTGCCCTTTAAAAAGCAAAACCGGCTCAACAGTCCTGTCCCTGAAATTCATGACAGGAACAGGCATGCTTTTTGCAATGATCTTTTCTTCATCTTCATCCTTTTTATCTATAACTGTATTGATGAAGACGATTGACAGAAGGATGATTATGACCGGCAAAACGGATTTTTTCATTCACGCCTCTCCTTTTCTATAAAAAACCGCCCTCATTCCTCTTTATATTCCAATGGAATGAGTTCTTCTTTCCCGTCCAAATTTACAACTGCCAAAATAGAATCTGTTTTTAATATCGTTTGATTGCCATTTAAGACAGACTCATACGTGCCATTCTGGTCGAGCGCGAATCCGGGTACAAGCCAAGTTAAAGGGACGCTTCGCAATTCCAATGAGAGGACCCCACTTGGTTTGTCTCCGTTCCCAATATAAGTAATGGCCGTCTCAGTTTTCCCTTCCCCAAGTGCTTGCGTTGACTTCAGTTCAATCTTCCAATTTTCCGATTCGCCGCTGAACGTATAAGCCAAGCCTTCTTTAAGATACGTTTCAAGCTCATTGAAGTCATCGAACCGAATTGCATTTCCATTGCCAAAAAAATAATACGCTGGCAGCTTTTCGAACGCCAAATCAGGGAATGAAAATGCCAAATGCCCAAGCGGCTGGCTGACTTCCCTAAGATCAATAGGCTTCCCATTCTTCGCCGGCATTTGTTTAACGCGGTCCTCTTCATCAAAAAAACCCACAACTGTGTAATAACCCGTCCTTGTTGATAAAAGATCCTGGTATGAATAAAGCTTCATTATCCTTACCTTGGCCATATAGGTTGCCTGGCCGTCGTTAAGCCACTCCCCGCGGATGATAAAGATTTTCACATTTTGAGCGCCAACAGCCGGTATGAGATTGCGATCGGTTACCTTCGTTTCTTTACCATTGTTCCATTCCGTAATTGACAAACTCACTGGACTTTTTGAAAAAGAAACGAGCACTTCCTCAAAAGGCTTGGCAATAACAGGCCGAATATCCCTGGCCACTTTTTCAACCTGCTCCTTAGACAGCTTTTTCGGATTCTTCTTCCCTTGATAAATCAACGTGCCTTTTTCCTTATCCCGGATCGTCAAGATTTCAGGAACCGGGAGCGGCTTTGCTTGCGTTTTCGGCTTCTTCTCATCTCCTGGATCAATGACACTATTCAAAAAGAATATCGTCGCCGTCAGAATAAACAGCGGCAAAATGTATTTTTTCATACAGCATCCCCAATCAAGGTTTCTAACTCAAGAATACCATTATTGGAAAATTGTTGAAATGGGAATTTTTCGAGTACACTTTTGAAATCTGATAACTTGAAAAAACATCAATTCCCGACCACTTTTTCGTAAAATTGGCCCATGCACCGTGACAATCTTTTAACAAAGAAAGATCACACAGCCAAAATGACCGCAGTCGCCTTAAAACCTTATACAATCTAAAAAAAGGCTGAAGCCATTTCCGCTTCAGCCTTTCTTGAATTCTTTTATAATGAGCCGGATCAATTCAAATAGGAGAAAGTTAAAAAATATCCAGACGGCGCCGAACACATAGCCACCCACGATATCGCTTGGCAAAACGCCTCCGCCCAACACTTTGGCAGCCCCCATTGCCAAAAGCACGAATAATCCTAACACTGTAGCCGTTACTGGTGCCAAGTCCCGTTCCGAATGCCTCACAAGCAAAAACAAACACGCCCCATAGACTACCATCATCATGTATGAAACAAAATCGGGGAAGTCGGCCGAACGGTCAGCACTTAACTTTAGCACCGAAAAAATGAATAAAACGAGCAAGTGGAACAATTTCGCCCCAACAATGCACACACTTAGCATGCAATATTCCAGCACACGGTTCCTGTTTTTTGCCCAGATGACCGAAACCGCCACTGCAAGGAGAAAGAACAGTGTATAACCGGAGCCGAAGACCGACAACCCTTCCAATGATTCTTTAAAAATGGCCCTCGACAAAACATATTTCGTTACGGCATTGAACTGTGAAAATTCATCGTGCCAAAGATTTTGTGCCAAACCAATCATGATCACCACGAAGACGGCCAGAACAAGCACAATCGTACTCAGGAAAAACTCAGCAGCCCTGATTGTTTTCGCGTGCGTCAAAATCCAATTCAGCAGTTTCCTCGAGAAACCAATGATTTCGTCCTTAAAATACCGGTACAAAAGGAAACCTACGGCCACTATAGCGCCAGCTGCGATAAAATACATAAAATATTTACTCGCGGCATCATGGAAAACCGCCCATTTTGGCCCAAGAATTTTTCCAAGCGTAACAAACCCAAAGCTCCATAATAGCGCGCCGCTATATGCGGGTATCGCAAACGTCCGGAACGGCAGCCTTGATATTCCGGAGACATAACCGGCAAAATGGCGGACGCCCGGGATGAAATAGGAAAACACGAGCAGGATTTTACCGGAGCGCTCATACCAGGCGGCCGTCTTTTCATATTTTTCGGGCGTCAAATGGATATACCGGCCGTATTTTTCAACGAGCTTGTAACCACCTGTTTTTCCAATCATGTACGTGACTGTAATCCCGGACACCGCTGCCCCGAAAGCGGTCAACAGCGCCAACGGATAGTTCATTTTTCCAAGGTAGGCAAAATATCCGGCATACGCCATCAGCAGCTGTCCGGAAATCGGCAACGCCATTAATTCAAGGAAGATGCCCGCTGATAATATCAGGTAACTATACTGTTCAAACAACGATAAAAGATGGGACATGGGAACCTCCAACGTAGTAAGGAAATTCAATACTACTCTTCGTTACCCCGAATTTTTCGATTGTAAAAGTCACGCCAAATAAAGAGCACCACCCTTTGAAGGATGGTGCGCACGTAATTGTTTATTTCGCGAAACGATGGTTGCCGATTGTGACCGTCGTTTTCGTTGAGAAAATCCATTTGCTAACTGCCGTTTTTGGATTGTAGAAGAACAGGCTTCCATTCCCTTGGCCTTTAAAAGCAAGTGCTTCGTTTACAGCCCTTTTAGAATCTGCGTCAGCCGGCTTATTGATTTGGCCGTTCTGGACTGGCGAAAAAGCATAATGGCCATTTGAAACCTGGTAAATAACGTCCTTTACTGTATTCGGAAAATCCTTGCTTGCCACACGGTTCAGGACAACTGTCGCAACCGCAACCTTTCCGGCATACGGTTCTCCGACTGCTTCCGCCCGGACAAGGCGTGCCATCAAATCTTTTTCAGCCGCTGTAAGTTCGGAATTCGGGATCACTAGTTGTTTACCCACATTCAAAGCAGAGCTTTTTGCATTGTTTTCACTCATTAGCTTCTTAACTGGAACGCCATAGTGTACTGCGATTTTGTAGTAAGTTTCACCCTTTTTTACTTGGTGATTCGTTGCTGCCTCTGTTGTTCCTGCCATCGTAAATGCCGACATGGAAAAGATCAACCCAGCTGCAATTACTAGTTTTTTAAACCTAAACATCTTATTTTCCYCCTAGTAGTTTCAGTTGTTGTCTCACCTACTAGGCTAACAGCTGTAATATAGTTATTCATTGACCAAAATTTAACATGGCCAATCAGACCCCTATAAACCCTTAAGGCAAGCGAACTGGCAAGAAACAAGGTAAAACCTTCCCTGGCTGCCAATTTTGGCGGAAGTCTCCAATGAGTGAAAGTGTTGGATGTATTTTTACAGACTGTTACAGGAATGTTTCATTAGAAACAAAGAGCATAGAGTTCGATATGGGTTGAAATAATTTTTTCGCAATCGGTTTGGAAAGTTAGTTGATTGGAGCGGATGGCACCGACTCCAGCGGGATGCAGCGGCAAGGTGGAGACCCCACAGGCGCTAGCGCCGAGGAGGCTCCACTGACGCCCCGCGGAAAGCGTGTGCCCGGAGCGGAAATCAACCGCAAGGTTCCTGTAGGACATACAATTTTTGATGTTGCTTTCCTTTTTCAAAAGAATGAATAACTTTTCGATTTTGCATGAAGACTCCCTTATTGGAAACAGTAAAACTGAGCAGACTTTTTGCTCAAATCCTTGATAGGGAGTGGTCGATCATGGCTAGAAACAAACTGTTGGTTCCCGGTTCAGGCAATGCCCTTGACCAAATGAAAGAGGAAATTTCCAATGAGTTTGGAGTACAACTTGGTGCAGACACAACCGCAAGGGCAAACGGTTCGGTCGGCGGCGAAATGACCAAGCGTCTTGTCGCAATCGGCGAACAGGCAATGCGGAACCGGCAAGGCCAATAACCAGCTGGTTCCAAATGGAAAAGCTGCCCCTGGCGAATTCGCCGGGCAGCTTTCCTTATCCTACTTCTTCAGCATTTCCTTAACCAATTCTTCGTTACGCAACTTGAAGGCTTCATGGTTCGATGACACCATTGCCACATCCGCCGCACTCGAATCAATGAATTTCTTCGCCCGATTGACGGCATTCGCCGCATCCTGGAATGCCCCTGCTATTAGGTACAGCTTTCCGTCAAACTTCATAATGTCCCCCGCACCAAACAATCCGTCAACCGTGCTCTCACAGTTCGGGGTACCTTTTATATAAAAATTATCCAGCATTTCAATAGGAAGATTGCTATTGTTCAATAAGGAAGCGTCCTGATCAAATCCGTGATTGACGAGCACTTCATCAACCTCAACCGTAAACACCTCGCCTGTCTCATTGTGGACGAGTTCGACCGCTTTAATCCGCACACCCCCATCGTCCGGAATCAACCTTGAAATAGTCGTATTAAAATGGCATTCAATACTGCCCTTCATGATTTCCGACACCTGGGATTCGTGGCCGGTTAAAGCCTGTTTCCGGTAAGTGAGATGGACTTTTCTCGCGACAGGCTCAAGCAAATTCGCCCAATCAATCGCCGAATTACCCCCACCCGAAATGAGGACCGTTTTATCTCTAAAGTGGCTGACTGCTTCTACCTTGTAGTGCAAATTCGTTTTTTCAAAATTGGGCGCCGCACCCATGTCCAACTTTTTCGGTTGGATGATTCCGCTACCTATTGCTACAATTACGGTTCTTGAATAATGCACGCTTCCTTTTTCAGTCATAAGAACAAACAGGCCATCATTATTTTTCGCAATCGATTCAATCTTTTCATTGAGGGCGACCTCAGGTCCGAACGTCATTGCCTGCTCGATCAATTGGTCCATCAGCTGCTTTCCCGTAACCGGTCCGAGGCCGCCCACATCCCAAATCATTTTTTCCGGGTACACATTGATTTTCCCGCCCAAAACTGGCTGGGCTTCTATTATCTTCGTCTTCATTTCCCTTAAACCGGCATAAAACGATGCATACAGCCCCGCCGGCCCGCCTCCGATAATGATCACATCAAAAATATCTTGTTTAATCATGTATACAATCTCCCTCAAATGTTAACAATTTTTGAATTTAGTTGAATGTCACAGCTTAGTCATTGACTCGAATTTATAAAACTTATATAGTGTTTATTGTAAGCGGAAGTGATAATCATTATCAATGAAAATGTGATGAAGTTTCGGAGGGAATAAAATGGGACGCCTCTATACAGATAGTTTACAAGTTGGCTATGATGACCGTTTGATCGTGAAAAATTTATCAGTGGACATTCCTGACAATCAAATAACTGTCATTATTGGGCCAAATGGCTGTGGAAAATCGACATTGCTCAAAGCGATGTCACGGATCATTTCCCACCAATCGGGTTCCATCCTCCTTGATGGAGTCAGCATTGTTCGCGAGGATACGAAGAATCTTGCAAAAAAAATGGCCATTCTTCCCCAGACGCCGGAAAGCGCAGCCGGCCTGACTGTTGGTGAACTGGTATCTTATGGGCGATTCCCTTATCAGAAAGGGTTCGGCCGTTTAACGAAAAAAGACATTGAGGTCATTGATTGGGCCCTTGAGGTTACCGGGACAATCGATTACAAATACCAGCCCGTCGATGCGCTGTCGGGTGGCCAGCGCCAGCGTGTCTGGATTGCGATGGCTCTGGCGCAGGAAACCGATATTATTTTCCTTGATGAGCCGACTACCTACCTGGATTTGGCCCACCAGCTGGAAGTGTTGGAACTCCTTCAAGACCTGAACCGGGAACAGGGCCGGACAATCGTGATGGTTCTCCATGACCTGAACCAGGCAGCACGGTTTGCAGACCATATCATCGCAATGAAAGATGGGCAAATCGTAAAATCGGGAACTTGCGAATTTGTCATCAACCGTCCTGTCCTGAGGGAAGTATTCAATATTGACGCGGAAATCGGGTTGGATCCGAGAACGAGAAAACCAATGTGCTTAACTTACAACTTGATTAGAGGAGACAAAGCAAATGACAACAAGACTTTTTCCATTCCTGCTCGTACTGGCACTGGTGCTTAGCGCGTGCGGAAGCAATTCCGGGGATAAAAACAATGAAGCAGCGAAAAAAGATGAAAAACCAGAAACAATTACCTATCAATCCGAGAATGGCCCTGTAGAAGTGCCGGCCCACCCTAAACGGGTTGTCGTCCTATCCTCCTATGCAGGTAACGTCCTTGCGCTCGGGGTCAATATTGTCGGGGTGGATTCCTGGTCCAAAATGAATCCACGGTTTGAAGATAAACTGAAAAACGCGGAAGAAGTAACCGATGAGAACCTTGAAAAAATCATTGAGCTCGAACCAGATTTAATCGTCGGCCTATCCAATATCAAGAACGTTGATAAACTAAAAGAAATCGCCCCGACTGTTACATTCACTTACGGCAAGCTTGACTACCTCACTCAACACATCGAGATTGGGAAGCTTTTAAACAAAGAAAAAGAAGCGACGGAATGGGTCGAAAACTTTAAGAAAGACGCTGCCGAAGCCGGTAAGGAAATCAAAGCAAAAATCGGCGCTGACGCCACCGTTTCCGTTATTGAAAACTTCGATAAGCAACTCTATGTTTTCGGTGATAACTGGGCCCGTGGAACTGAAATCCTCTATCAGGAAATGAAACTGAACATGCCAGAAAAAGTGAAACAGGATGTCCTGAAGCCAGGCTACTATGCGATTTCACCAGAAGTATTGGCCGACTATGCCGGCGACTATGTAATCTTCAGCAAAAATTCGGACGGCGATACATCCTTCCAGCAGACTGAAACGTATAAAAACATACCGGCTGTGAAGAATAACCGCGTTTTCGAAGTGAATGCGAAAGAGTTTTATTTCAATGACGCTCTTACGCTTGAATATCAGCTTGATTTCTTCAAAAAAGCCTTCTTAGGAAACTAATTGGTAAGTAAACACTAAAGAGGAATTCTACACACGGAATTCCTCTTCTTTTTACATATTAAATACGAAATGATGAGATGAAATGAATCGAAATCGATTTTTATTAAAAATGCTCGGCGGATTGGTGGTAATGGCGGCCGCCCTGGTAATTGCCATGCGTTTTGGCGCCGCCGATGCAAGCCTGAAAGATATATGGGAAGCCATTCGGAACAGCAAACAAAACGATACGGCAATCATGCTGCGCGAGATTCGCTTTCCGCGGGAAATCGCGGCTGTTTTTGTCGGCGCAGCTCTGGCAGTTGCCGGAGCAATAATGCAGGGGCTGACTCGGAATCCCCTCGCCGACCCTGGCTTGCTTGGCCTTACTGCCGGAGCGAATACCGCCCTTGCTTTTACGATGGCGCTAATACCGTCAATCGGGTATTTCGGGATTACAATAGCCTGTTTTATCGGTTCGGCGGTTGGAGTATTGCTTGTTCTCGGAATCGGGGCTTCACGGCGCGGCGGCTTCTCCCCCATCCGAATCGTCCTTGCCGGTGCCGCGGTTTCAGCCTTTTTGTACGGAATCGCCGACGGAATCGGCCTGTATTTTAAAATCTCCAAAGATGTCTCCCTCTGGACTTCAGGCGGACTGATGGGAACCTCCTGGAGCCAATTGAACATTATCGTCCCATTCATTGTAATCGGAATTATCATAGCGTTATTCTTGTCAAAACAATTAACTGTCCTCAGTTTGAGTGAAGAAGTCGCTGTCGGCCTCGGGCAAAAGACCATTCGAATAAAAATCCTATTGGTGGTGGCAATCGTCCTATTGGCCGGCGCATCAGTCGCCCTTGTCGGAAACATGGCATTCATCGGGCTCATGATCCCGCACATTGCAAGGATGGCCGTCGGAAGGGATTACAGGCATATCATCCCGATGTCCGCAGTTGCCGGARCTGCGTTTATGCTGCTGGCCGACACTGTGGCCCGCACGATAAACGCCCCATATGAAACGCCCGTATTCGCGATTGTATCGATGCTGGGACTTCCCTTCTTCCTGTTCATTATCCATAGAGGAGGGAAACTTACATTATGATCCATCCTTCCGTTTTAAAAAAACAACGCCTCATCGTTATTGGTCTGACTGTATTGATTGTTGTGACCGCTGTTATAGGGTTGGGACTCGGCTACTCATCAGTGTCGTTCTCCAGGATCCTTCCTGCGTTCCTCGGAAATGGAACATTTAAAGAGGAGTTCATCCTTTTTTCAATCAGGCTTCCTCGCATCCTGATCACATTGCTTGCAGGCATGGGGCTCGCGGTTTCAGGGGCCATCCTCCAGGGGCTGACACGCAATGACCTTGCTGATCCAGGTATTATCGGAATAAATTCGGGAGCGGGTATCGGAATTGCAGTTTTCTTTCTGTTCTTTCCGATTGAAGCGAAATCTTTTGCGTTCGTTTTGCCCGTCATTGCATTTGTTGGCGCGGTTATTACCGCGATGCTGATTTACTTTTTTTCATACAGGCGTGGAATCGGCCTTGAACCCGGGCGGCTGATTCTTGTGGGTATCGGTTTTTCGATGGCGCTTTCGGGTGCAATGATTGTCGTCATTTCTTCCGCAGAAAGGCAAAAAGTCGATTTCATTTCCAGGTGGCTTGCCGGAAACATCTGGGGTGCGGATTGGCCATTTATTCTGGCCATCCTTCCATGGCTAGCAGTCCTGATCCCGTTTACCCTTTATAGGGCAAACAGACTGAACATCCTATCGATGAATGAGCCTGTTTCAATTGGTCTTGGGTTATCTTTGGAGAAGGAAAGGTTCACGCTTCTTTTGATTGCCGTCGCGTTAGCCGCCGCTTCCGTTTCCGTTACAGGCGGAATCGCGTTCATTGGTTTAATGGCTCCCCATCTGGCGAAAGCTTTGGTCGGACCAAGAGCACAGCTGTTCCTCCCTGTCGCCATGCTGATCGGCGGCTGGCTGCTCTTGCTGGCAGACACAATCGGACGTAACCTCGCCGAACCCGAAGGTATCGCAGCCGGCATCATGACCGCTTTAATTGGTGCTCCCTACTTCGTGTATCTATTAATGAAGAAATAAGTCATAGTGTTTTTGCAGGCGCGCTGATAAAGTGTGCCTGTTTTTTTTAGTGGGGATTCCTTTGAGGGATAATTACTAGATTTTGTTTTTAATAGCGGATTTTAACTTCATAGTGAACGAAAGGCCAGCCATAAAACCCTTCTGCCAGCTAATAGGCTTGATTGGAGAGTGAGTGATGTTTCCGGATAGGAGAGAGCTGCTGTCCTTCTTTTGGCTAAACCTTCTCCTTGGACTGTATTAATAATCTATTTAAGCTTTTTCAGTATTTCCCATCCTTCAAAGTTTTCAAAGGGACCAGGCGGATGATAAATTCTCCTCTTCCCCTTTCCAGTCGATGGCAGATTTAACCCGGTTAGAATATGAAAAGCCTGATTATCGGAAGGAAGATCCAAAAATTCTTTGCATTGCGAATTCGTTATTGCCGGTCCAAATATTAGGAAATAATCGATAACTTTCTGAATATAAATGTCCCTGCTCGCTATTCTGCAAGTGGTGCAATTCCACTTTCCCCAATGATAGTCAAATTTCCTGTTACAGACTGAACAAAAGATACCTGGGGGGAAATCATTTTTTGATAATCCAAACGCCTGGAGTTTCCGTAATGGTGGCGGGGTATGAAGCTGGAGAAGCCTGTGGGAGATATCTATAACCTGATCGGTTGTCCAAATTTCGATGCTGTATTGAGCGTCTAGTTTCATTAAAAGATGAACAATATTATACGCATGGGAGACCCTGTCGATATGATTGGAGTTTGATTTTAGAATGGTTTTTGGGCTTGCGATTGAAATGAGGTAATCAATGGGGACATCATCAAGAAGCGTGGTCAGAAGGGATTTTAATTTCAAAATATGAGTTTTTACCTGGGCTATGGGATCTTCGAACGCTTCTTCCTGATCCCCGTTCAAGCGAATAAGCTGATGGAATTGCCCATCAAATACCAAAGTACCTTTGATTGTTTTTGAGTCAATTAGGAGAATGTATCTTGTGGTAAGAATGAGGCAGTCAATTTGAAAGTAGTCACCTTTAAAGGGAAGTCTTAAATCATTGAGGATATAATAACCATCATGAGGGAGCAGCTTAAGGTAGTAGTCCAATTCCGTTTCTCCCCAAAAACCTGCTTTTCTTTTGGAACAGTCAGCTTCCAATTTAGGCCTCGCTGGACACGTCATTGAAATATTTCTCAGAATGGCTTCCTCCTGAAGAATTCGAAGTGGTATTTTTCTATCTTTCAATATCAAACATTTATCCTCCTTTGTTAAATCCAAAATTTATCTAGTTATACATATTAACTCAAAATGATTGTAACAATAGTTTATGAGGTTTCTTCCCTGTCTTTATTACAAATCAGTGAAATCCTTTTAATATTGTTTTTTTTATAGCATGTTGCTATCAGTCTGCTAGCGATTCCCGGAGATTTTTCGGTTTTATCCGGAGAGTTCACAACTTTACCCGGAAGTTTCCCCGTTTTATCCGGAAGTTACGATTTAATCCCTGGCTAACTTTAAGTTTATCTCTTCATTCATTTATGATGAAGTATCGCTTACACAAACCAGGTATAGCTTGATAACTTTGCTAGCAGTCTGCTAGCGATTCCCGGAGATTTTTCGGTTTTATCCGGAGAGTTCACAACTTTATCCGGAGATTTCACAACTTTATCCGGATGTTTCCCCGTTTTATCCGGAAATTTAAATCCCATCGCCCTTTAATTTTCCAAAATTCAACGTAACCAACCAAAAAAAGAGCTCCCCTTATAAAGGGAAGCCCAACAAAATTATCCCGCTTTCTTCTCCGGCTTTCCGGTTACGATTACTTTCACAGCGGACTGGGACTCGGTCACGCCGGCATAGTTTTCAGCTGCTACAAATAGCGTGTGCTGGCCGTTCGGAAGTTCCAGCTGAATCGAGAATGTTCCGTCAACGGAGGCTTTACCAGAGCCAAGAAGGTTCCGTTTATTGCCCGCCTGTTCGTAAACGTGAACGGTTGCGAGAGGATCTGCTTTTCCGGTCAGCACAACCGGTTCACCTTTGACCATCACACTATCGCTATCCCATGATGGAGTGTTCGGCAGTTGTTGCTCCGCACTCATCGACCAGCGCACAGCATTGGCAAACAGCTGCTTACCTTCACTAGTCCAGCCGTGTTCCGGGCCGATGATATTCGTTGCGGTGTACGAGCTCAGCAACAAATGGATATGCTCCTTACCGCGGAATTCGTAGGCGATTGCCGTGCCCTTATCTGAACCGTCAACGTTCAACCCGGCAAGCGGAATTCCAGTGTAATTTTTGAAAGTGGCGTAAGGACTCTTTTCGCCATGAATTTTCACAAGACCGTATTCATCTGCCTCAAGGCCATCGAAGAGCGGATGCCCACCAAATGGTTTCAAATAAACCGCGCCTTCATTGTAGCCTTGCTGATCCGGTTCTGGAGTACCCAAAGCCTGCTGCAGCAGCTGAATGGAACCATCCTTCATCCCCCACGTTCCCGTGAAAATCAGGCTGACTTTCTGCTCATCGCTTTCCTTGATTAGCTGGTCCACCTGTTCCTTTGTGGCGCTATTCGTGTTCACGACAACAGTTTCGTATTTGCCCAGCTGGCCGAGAATATCCCAGCCCCTTTCTTCTGTAAAAATGCCCTGTTCATTCAGAAAGTTGCTCAAGGCACCATTATGGTCGCCGAGTACTGCCACCTCGATCGCATTCAGTTCGAGCTGCATAGCCTCGTCTTTTTCCCCAATCACAACTTCCGCTTTTGCAGGCAGATACCCATCCTTTGCAACTTCCACCACATACTCGCCTGGAAGAAGGTTTTCAAATATGAACGAGCCATCCGCCCCGCTTTCCAAGCTGCTGATAAAATCAGGGTCGTCTTTTGGAATGAGCGTTACTGAAGCACCAGCGACAGGCCCGCCATTCTTTTTGTCAACAACCATACCCTTGAGGTCCAGACCCTCGATTGCTTCAAGTACAAAATTCAAGTCGACACTGTTGCCAGTTTCAACAATTTCGACGTGGCCAGTCTGTTCAGCAAAGCCGCGTGCCTGAACCTTCACATCGTATTTGCCGACCCCGACTCCAATTCGGTATAACCCTGCGGAATTGGTCGCTGTCTTAACACTTGTGCCCGGAATCGTGACAAGCGCGTTGGCAATCGGCTTGCCCTGTGCATCCGTCACCGACCCTTTGATCTCTCCTTGGCTGGCAATCAAAGCATAGTCGATTGCATTCACATAAAGCTTTTCCGCGTTTTCGGTCCATCTGTCGGCTGGATTCCCATATGTGCCAATCTGCAATGCCGACAGAAGAATGTGGACACTGTTGGATGAGCTGAACTTTACTGCAATAGATGTGCCAACATTCCCTTTTACCGGGTTCGTCAACGTGCCAAGAGTTGTTCCGCTGTAATTTTCAAAATTGGAGTATTGTACAGCTCCCTTCAGATTTACCATGAGCGGATACTCCTTGCCCGCCTCAAAGCCGCGGAAAATCGGGTGGTTCTGTTCGACACGGATATTGAGTTCTTTATCCACAAAGTTGGATGTCGTCTTCAGAGGGTCTCCATAGGCTTTAGAAAGTTCACTAATGGAGCCAGATCCATATTGGCCGACAAACATGATGCTCGTTTCATTTTCGTTTGCTTTTTCCACCATAAATTTAAACCGGTCTTTCATCGTGCTTGCAATGTCATTGGCGATGATGAGTTTGTAATCACCAATATTCTCAATCAGCGCTTCAAAATTGGTATTCAGGTAAAAATCATATTCATAGCCGTACGATTTTAATAGTGGAGCCATCCTGCCTTCGTTTAAGGCTGTGGCAAGGACAGCGATTTTCTCGGTAGCGAACATTGAACTATTGAGAACAGCCACTTGCCCTTTCACTATCGTTGCCGTATCAAATATCGGCTTGTATCCCGATGCGCTGAAGCGGATTTCGAAATTTCCTTCTGGCAGCGTCAGCTCATATTCCCCTGCCGCATTCGTTTTCGCAATTACAGGGGTTCCAAGAACTTCAACTAATGCCCCATCAATCGCATCCTTTGTTGCAGCATCAATGATTTTTCCTTTGAGTGTGCCGGCATTTTCCGACTGGACAACGAAGGTTTCATTCAATACCTGCCCATTCTTGATTGAAACGGTGAAATCCTTTTCGACATGTCCGAACGCTTTTACTGTAACTGTGTAGGTACCCGTTTCCAGTGCAGTAAAGAAATTGCCATCGTCATCAACAACGAGCTTTTTGCCGCTATCCTTGATGACCGCTTCCCCTTTTAACGCGATGCCCTTTTCGTTTTTGATTACGCCGTGGAGTTCCCCGACGAGAGGAGCTTTTTCCGCAAGCGCCCAGTCAAGCGCATTCATGAGCAGCTTTTCCCTTCCGGCGTCAAAGAGAGTCGGATCGCCTGGATGGAAGACGTGGCTGACTGTCATGTTAGCAAGGAGGATTTCCAAAGATTCAGTTGTCCGTCCTTTGTACGCGACCATCGAGCCTTTCTGTCCGGTCAGGCTTTGTTCAAAATCAATGACTGTTTTTCCGGAATACCCAGTGAAACCGTAGTAGTAGCCGGTTTTCCCTGGAATGTCGATTACATCCCCCGCCTTATAGCCAGCAGTTAAAGGATGTTCTTCCTTCACAATCCCTTTTGAACCCGTTTTGTTCGTTCCTTCAAAGATGGCTGATGGATCGCCATCGTATTCCCATAAATAGCGGATTGAGCCGCGGCCGCCAGCCTGGCCGGTCCAAATGACTGATTTTCGTTTTTTATCGAGCGCCGCCTGGAACGCCTTGAAATCGGCTTTCTTCGGAATCGCATCGTTTTTGTAATCCGAATTCGCGAAAACTAGGTCGACCGTATCAAGTTTGTCAATATCCTTGAAGTCCAGGTACTCGACTTTGTAGCCCCGTTCCTCAAGATATTGTTTAAAGGTCATGCCGGAAGCTGTCAGGTCAACAATGATACCGATCGTTGGGGAAGGCCTCAGCTTCACGCTTACCGGCAATTTTTCCCCGCCTTTAAGGGTAACTTGAACATCCTTCCTGACATATCCTTCTTTTTCAACTCGGACGGTATAAGTCCCGGGTTCGATTTGCGGCAGGCTGTACTGCCCCTGGGTATTGGACTCTGTGTACCTCGGTTTGCCCACGAGCGAAATCTTTGCCCCCGCAATCGCATTTCCGTCCCTTTCGTTCTCGACGGTACCGTTGATGGAAGCAACATTCCCGGCAACTTCCATCGCAATCGTCTGCGGCTCCCCATCAAGCACGGCCTTTAGTTTCACCGTTTTCGTTTCGTAGCCGTATGCACTGATCGTCACATCGTAATCACCTGCGAGGAGGGCGATCGAGAATGCGCCGGTTTCCGCATCGGATTGCGTTGCGAAAGGATGGCCAACAACTTTAATATCTGCCTTCAGCGGTTCGCCGTGTTCATCGAGAACCGTTCCTTTAATCGTCTCGAACTTCACATTGGCAGCCCAAAGGATGGCATTGAGTAGAATTTGTTTCCCTTCAGGCGTATAGTCCTTCGCTCCATGGTATGAGGCGAAACCGTGACCGCCCATTAACAGTTCGACACTGTTTTCGGTCCTCGGCTTGTACGCCAATCCAAGGCCGTTTGTCGCCGTTGCCCCATCAAGGCCGATTTCCGCGAGCGGATAGCCGCTGTAATTTTTAAAAGAAGCAACAGCACTGCTTGCAGGAGCTAGAATTTTGATTGCGTCTCCTGCTTTTGCCCCATAAAAAATCGGATGTTCATTCAGAACTTTGTAAACGGCCGCCTGCGTCGTGCTCCTGAAAGTTGTACGTGATTCCGGGTCCTTCCTGTGATTTACTAGGTGGTTAAGGCCGGAAGTGCTCCAATACGCTTCACCAAAAATCACACTAGTACCCGCTGCATCGGCGGCTTTCAATGTATTTTCAAAAATGGTTTTCGTAAATGACGTACTGCTTGGATCATTAATGAATACGACATCGAATTCCTCCACCCGTTTCGGAAGGTCGGCAGGCAGCACGTCGACAGCCGGAATGCCGTATTCCTTAAGGAACGCCTTAAAGTTCGTATCGGACGAATAATGGTCGCCAACAACGGCCACTGATGGCATTGTATGAAGCTTTACATCAATGTCGCCTGTATGGCGGGCAATATCAACCGTTTCATAGTGGACAATATAGCCCTCTTTCATGAAGCCAATCTTATACGTTTCCTCCTGGAGCCCGGTAATTTCGTAACGGCCGTTCGCCGCGGACTCCGTTTCAAAAACCTTTTCCCCGGCTGCATTCGTCGCTGTTACTTTAACCCCTGGAAGTTCAAGGTTTGTCAACGCATCGGTAATGACGCCGGTCAATGTGCCCTTATCCGAGCTTCCCAGCTTGACCGCAACCTGTGCCGGCTTGCCTTTTGCGGCCGTGAACGTGCCGGTATACGTGCCAAAGCCTTTTGCCCGTACTTCAAGTGTGAACGAGCCTTCGTCATGGAAAAATTCAAACTCACCTTTCGCGTTGCTTACCGCCTTTACGCCTGTTTCAACGACTTCAATGCTCGCCGCAACAGGCTTTCCGTCAGCGTCCACAACCGTCCCGGAAACTTTTCCGAACTGCGAGGCATACAAATAGTCAACGCTGTTCAAGAGGATTTGCTTTTGCCCCTGCAGCCAGCCATCAGTTGTTTCCCAAGGCACCGATGCGGAACTCGACAACAGGAGATGCGCGCTGTTTTCCGAAACCGCCTGGTAAGCGACGCCTGAACCGACATAGCCGATTTCGGTTGTGCCAATTTTTCCAATCGTCCTGCCTGAGAAATGGTTGAACCAGGCAAAGTCCGCATCATGCATCAAAAGCGGAATTTCGCTTCCAATCTTGTAACCCTTCAGAATCGGATGCTCGGATTCCACCTTCAGCATGACCGCGCCAACATCGTAGCTATGGCCAAGGTCGCCTGGGTTATTGAAGTAATCCTTCAGCTGGTGGATGGACCCGTAATTTTGGCCCCATTGGTCGGTAAAAATAATGCTCACATCGTACTTGTTTGCCTCATTAATTAAATTCTTAACCTCTTCCTCGGTTGGCTTAACGCCGTCCGTGCCATACGCGCCGTTCAAGTATAAAACCTTGTAACGCCCGATATCCTTGATGACGTCCCAGCCGCGTTCTTCGGCAGGATAGCCATTTGCTTCGAGAAGCGTGGTGATTTGGCCTTTGTAATCGTTCAGAACCGCAACATCAATCGGCTGCAGCTCAAACGTTAGTGTTGCCGCTTCGCCAGGCTTGACAGCAATTTTACCAGAGCCGTCCTTGAAGCCTCCGAGCGAGAATGCGATATCCCAAGTGCCTTCGAAGACCTCTTCCTTTGTAAAAATACCGCTGTCATTCGTCACGCCTTTTATGCCGGTTGCCATTATATCAACCGTTACGCCGTTGAGCGGTTTCCCCGTCCGCTTATCCTTGACGGTAATCGAAACCGAGCCCTTTTTCGCATCTACAAGCGTAAAGTTCTTAGTGAATGTATAGCCCGTTACAAACTGAACCCTCTCTGCAACCTGTTTTTTGCCATACTGCGAAACAAGGACAGTATAGTCGCCAGGCGTATGTTTCAGGACGAAGCTTCCGTCCGCCCCGGCAGTTGCAGTCTCGCCGGTTTCTTCGACAGTAACCATCCCTTTGACCGGCTGGCCATTCGCATCCTTCAAGGACCCGGCGAAGATGCCTGGTGAACTGTAGCTTTGGATTCCTTTTAAATGCGGCAAAATGACCTGCCCAGGAAGAACCGGGATGCCGGATGTGCTGTAGCTTGGCTGAACGATGTCCTTCAGCCGCTCACCTGTGTACACATCGAGAACAGAAACCGCCCCATTGGTCGAAGCAAAGAACAGCAAACCGTTCGCAGTCACCGTACCGCTATTCAAGGCTGTCCCGCGCGTTGTATTGCTCCAAAGCTCTTTCCCGGTTTCCTTATCAAATGCACGCAGGTTCGACTGTGCCGCAGAGCCCATGATGACCATGTTTTCATACACAATCGGCGAGGCCGCCTGGGTATCCCCTATCGAAGCAACCCGCCACTTTTCAGCTCCGGTCGCAGCGTCGAATGCATACAGGGTGCCGCCGTCCGTATCAAAGTTAATGCCCATAAAATAAATAACGCCGTTGTCAAAAACCGGCTTTGAGGCGACCCCTTCACCGGACAGTTTTTTCTGCCAAACTTCCGTGCCGTCTGTTATTTTCAAAGCGCGGATTGTCTGGTTGTCATAACTGCCGACATAAAGGAGGCCATTCCCGATGCTCGGGCCGAAATACGTCGGCGAGCCAAGCTTGAAGCTCCACAATTTGCTTCCGTTCTCAGGATTCAATGCGTGCAAATGGGCGTTCGCAGTAAGATCCGATGAGACGAAAAGCACGCCTTCGTAGTAAACAGGTGACTCGTAAATCGCCATCGAGCCGACCACAGTGTTCCATTTAATGCTGCCGGATTTCAGGTCAAGCGCGTAAATCCTGCCATCCTGGCCACCGGAAAGGTAGACGGTGCCGTTTTCAATCGTCGGTGATGAGCGGTTTGTGCTGCCAATCCTGACTGCCCACTGCTCCTTCCCGGATTTGGAATCGAGTGCGACGACCCAGCCCCGATCCGTTGTTAAAACAACTTTCCCTTCAGCAGCGGCCGGCGTCGAGAAGAGGATATCCCCTTTTCCTTCGGTGCTGTAGTCCCAAGCTTTATCTAGCGCCTGGACGTCTATCGCATTGCCGGAAACGGCATTCCGCTGGACATTCCCGTTCGCGATGCCCCATTGCTTCCCTGGAGGCGCGGAAAGTTTCTGAACCTTTATTTCAAGCGTCAAATTTTTATTAACGGTGATTTCTTCCGATATTCCTTTGATTCCTTCACCGGTCACCTGGATGCCATAGGATGCAGCCGGCACCCGCTGAATGGCGAAATTGCCCGAGGCGTCTGTCCGGATTGCCGAAAGCGGTGTATTTTTAACCCGGATAAACGCATATGGAACCGCCTTTCCATTTTCATCGGCGACTTTCCCGCTGACTGTAAAAGCCTCAGCGTCGTCAAGGACGATGTTTGCGGTTGTCACTTGACCTTTCTTGAGGATGACTGTCCCTTCGTAAGTCTTGTAGCCGAAGGACGTCACCGTTATCTTGTGGGTGCCTTCCCTTATTTTAAAAGAAAAGTTGCCAGCAGCTGGAATGTCATACGATATTCCTTCAGCATTAAGCACCAATTTTGCTGGAATAGCCTCGCCTTTTTTATTTTTAACTGTTCCATTCAGTTCACCGGCAAACGCGGCTTCGGTTACTGCCTGATAGATGTTGATTATCCCGCTTCCGTAAGAATCGTTCGGAAGGGTGCCCATATGCGGATCCTTGCGGGCGGTATCTTTCAGGATTCTTTTCACATCATCAATCGTCAGCTCCGGATTTGCCTGGTAAAGTAGAGCAATCGCCCCGGTTACGTGCGGCGTCGCCATCGACGTCCCGCTGATCGTGTTGTATTTCCCTTTATTCAACTTTCCTGGCCATGCGGAGTAAATCTTGTGGCCCGGCGCGGAAATATCAGGTTTGATAAGGCGATTCGTTTCGCCATTTTCATCCTTCCAGTAAACCGGCCCCCTGCTCGAGAAGTAAGCAGTCTGGTCATAAATATCGGTCGCCCCGACGGCGAATGTGTCAGGGAAGCTTCCCGGCGATCCAATTGTCTGGGAGCCCGGCCCGTCATTCCCCGCTGCGAATGATGGGAAAATGCCCGCTGCAATCCATGCTTTTACATCTTCATAGAATTCGAGATTGTATGTATTCGAATTCCCCCATGAATTGTTGACGACATGCGGCGCTTTTGACGGATCTCCGCCCGGCGCCAGGAACCATTGGAACGCCTGGTGGATGCCCGACGTTGTCGCCGATCCACCGTCGTTGAAAATTTTCGCCGCAATCCACTCCGCTCCCGGAGCGACACCGATAGGCTCGCCGTAACCGCCTCCGACAGAAGTTCCTGCAACATGCGTACCATGCCCGTTCCCGTCATTCGGCGTCTCGTATTTCGTTCCGGACACGTCAATCCACGAATACTTGTGGTTGCCATCGCGGCCGCGGTAATTCTTTTTCAGCGCTTCATGGTTCCCGTCAACGCCCGTATCCATGATGCCAACGACAATCCCTTCGCCTTTCAAGCCATATTGGCCCCAAACCTTCGTGGCGAAGATTTTTTCAAGGCCCCACTCCGGAAGCCGTGGCGGGGAATCTTCCACTGTGATTTCCGGGACGGTGAGGATTTCGTCGAGCGAGATTTCTGCAATATCGTCCCTCTGCTTCAGCTCCTCGTACGCTTCTTTCGTTACGGTCGCGGAGACGCCATTGATAATCCAAAGCGTTTCCTTTTTCTTTGCTTTTCCTTTCGACTCCATTGCCTGAAGTGCCTGCTGGAGTCCTTTTTGCGAGTTGTTGGCTTTTTGAATGAGGTGGTCTTTGATGGCTTTGATTTTTTCAGTACGGTTTTGCTTTTGTTTCACCTGGGGGTAAATTGCCTGGAGGTCTGGGGTGTCTTTCATTCGGATGATCACGTCTACTTCGCTGTTTTTCTTAAAAGCTTCCTCGAGGGTTGCTTCATCTTTTGAGTCTGCAGGCTTTTCAAGCGGAGCCGGCTCGATCCCAAGACCTTTTAGGAGGTTGGGAAGCTCATCAGAGTTGGAATCATCATTTGGTTCGGGCGCGCCCGGTTTCAGCTCAGCAGCCCTTGCATCCTGTTCACGCTTCTTTTCAAGCTGAAGATCTTCTTCGCTAAAATTGCCCGGCTTTGCTTCAGCAGCCAATGCTTGCGGCGCAAACGTTGAGAACAAGACCAAAAGCGACAATAGGACAGCAAACCACTTTCTCATTGATCTTTTTCGTAAAAATGGCAAATAAGTGCACCTCCAATAGTTTGATAAACGAAAGAATACTATAAGCATATTGCCAATTCCTTCAAAAATTACTAGTTTTCTAAAAATTCAGATAGAATTGGTTCTATTGGCATATCTAGCAAACTTGACCATAGGAAAAAAGCCCCTGACCAATTTTGTCGGAGCTTCTTTCAATTATTGGCGTAGCTTTATAACATTGTTCGCGGCTGGGGCGGATTTGCGGCGGCATTAATGCCGATAGTGTGCATAATAATGCCGTTTAGAGGATTAATAATGCCGGATCTCCCGATATTAATGCCGATCCCCCGATAATAATGCCAAACTCCGCCATAATAATGCCTAACGCACCATTATTTATCCCTCACCCCGAATACCAACAATTGTACGAAAAGCCAGCCATCCCCCCCCTGCTCCGAACAAATTCAGGATAAAAAACGCTGTTCATTAATCCGCCTATTCTCACAAAATAAATAAGCCCCAGCCATTAAAACTGGGGCCATAGTAAACTTCTATAGAATCCTCCATAAAGCCGCTTTCGCTTGCACACGGTTTCCCTCTTCGCGTTTTTAGTGCGCGAAGTACAGAAGGTTTAGAAGAAGAAATAAAGTATTCCCTATGTATTTGTATAATTTTCATTCATCTAGCAATTTTAAGTGGTTGCCGCTTATAGAACGTGCATTATATGGAAAAAATTATACGGAATGTAACGCTCCATACAGGAACCAACATAAAGTACATCAATAATTTCACCACCAAACTACTGGAGGCTGACGAATATGTTTCGGTTCATTACGCTTATTTTATCGATGATGTTCCTCTTTTCCACCTGGCCGGCTATCGAGCGGCAGCTGGATAATCCCGGCGAAGCGGTTGACCGCGTCCAAAACGAACTCCGGTCGCTGAAGGAAAATCCTGAAGTGACGGAAGCGGCCTGGCTCCTGCTCGCCGATTTTCAGCAATTCCTGAAACACACATGGGTTTTGGTTCGTGAAATCAGCGAGGACAAGCAGGAACGAGAGCCAATCGAATCCGAGCAGTTAGGTCCGGTCCGGCCGGACGAGCATTTTTAGCAGTTGCTAATCACATATTTACCATCACAAAGTACATACCGAAAAACGCCGTAATTACCACCACCAGGACACCGAGAAGAATAATCGCCAGCCGCGGTGTCCTGAATGTCTGGTCATTAATTGAATGAACCTTTCGCAAATAGCCGGCCATTGACATGACAATCACGACAATTCCGAGCGCAACCGAAGAAATTCCGATTAAATTTGCCATAAAATCGCCGATTGGGGTAAGGGCCGACCGCATATTGAAATGCAGGTTTGTAACGAGGAAGCCTACCCCTATTATCGCAATCGCGGTCCGGACCCAGGCAAGGAAGGTCCGCTCATTTGCGAGGTGCTGCTGAATGTATTTGGAATCAACCGTTTTCTCGACTTCTTTAAATTTCGCCTTTTCGTCCGCCATGAAATCCCTCCCTTGACCAAATGTCCGCCAAGCGGCTATCAAAGCGGCTTTTGCCCGGCAAATTGAATGACGTGGGACAACCCGTTATGAAGCTCCCCTTCCTGCCTTACAACCTCGCCCATGAAAAAATGGACAACCCGCCAGTCGCTGAACGTTTTCAAAAATTCCTCGGGCTTATACAAAAATTCAACCTCTTTCGGACCGCCGCTCTTATATGGAATCTGATGGACCGAGTACACTTCCGTCACAAAGTAGCCGCCCGGCTTCACCGCTTCCTTTACTCCTTCCAGAGTCTTCGCGCGGAGTTCAGCTGGAAAATGCCCGAACACGCATACAATTTCATCCCATTTGTCTTTATCCCATTTTGCCTCGTTTAAATCCACTAGCGCCGTTTCCACTAAGACGCCTCTCGACTCGGCAAGCTTTCGAGTTTTCTCCAGGCCAGACTTCGCATAATCCCAGGCAGTCACTTTCATTCCTTGCTCAGCCAGGAAAACCGCATTTCGTCCCTCGCCCTCGGCAATCGCCAGCGCCTCACCCGTTAAATCAAGCTTCTTATGCATAAATGCCAAAAATTCATTCGGCTCCGTCCCATAAACGTAATTAGCGGCTTTAAACCGCTCATCCCAAAAATTCATTTAAACCGCTCCCTTTCGAAAAATTTATACCTTATAGTTTACCATCAGAGCTAGGTCATTATGAAAAATACTGCCTCATCCTAATTTACATACAATACCATATGGTGTAAAATTACACTAATAAACCAAGTCAGCCTTCGGAGGTGAACTATGGAAGCACTAATTTTCTATGGCCTGATCGTGATTTCACTCTCGGCCGCTCTTCTATTTAGCCGAAACGAGTTAAAAAACAACAAACACCCCATTACAGCAGCATTTAAAGCAATAATGATCAATATCATACTCCTGGGAACAGGAAGCATCTGGTGGTTCAATACTGCATCGGATGGATTCAGCCAGGGAATCGGAGTATTGATTTATTTAGGCTCCGCTCTAGCAATCGCCATAATCACTATCGTTTTTACGTATGTCCTCTGGCAAAAATCCAGTTAACTTTTTTAAAAAAAGGGAACCCGATTAAAGAATCGAGTTCCCTTGGAAGCCCCTTTTTGGGAAAAATTAAACAAGTTGCCCATTCAATTTCAGTACGGACAATTGAACCGCAGTCTCAATATAACCAACAATCTGATCAAGCGTAAAAACATTCAGTTTTCCATTTAGTACGTCGTCGCCATACTCCATATCACCCAAAACATAGGGTACAAATTTTTCGACGTCCTGAGCCTTAACCTCTTCCAGGTCCAAAATTGCTGGAAAGTGATTGAACGTTCGTTTCAGCTCATCCTTACAACCATAGTGTTCCAGCAGTTTGCCATTCAGCATCCGGAAATCATTATGGTAGTACTCATAAAACCCTTCATCGGCATCCATTCGATTCTTCAACCAGGATTGGTAAAAGCCTCTTAACCATATGTCATCTGCAATTAAATGTGTATAATAGCCCAATATGTAATCATTATTGTCTTCTATATGCAAACGATATTTCTGTAAAAACCCCCCATAATTCACCCGTCTTGAAAAATCCTTAACATCACCCACAAAGAAATGCGATGCATTTTTCTCTTCAACCGAAAAAACAGCATCCGGTGCAATGCTGCCCAACAAAAATGAAGTTCTATCTTGGATTGATAAAATCTCCGCAATTTTATTCCCAATAATTGAATGCATGATTCTTGATCCCATCTTCTCCCGCCCCATCCATTCGTTCTTCTGTTACTTTTTTTTCACTCCTCTTGTTTTATTCCATATTTCGACAGAATCTCCTTCATTGGCTCTCAAATTTCTTTTTGGGTGCCCTTGTGAGCCACCGGAACCGTCCCCTTGGCTTCTCAAATTTCCTATCTTTTTTGCTGGCCCTAAAAAAAGGTGCCTGGCCCCTTATTGTTAACGGGAGCCAGGCACCTTGGTTAAATTACTTTATTTCTTACCGATTGTGAACGAAGCCTGCTTTTCGGCGACTTGGACGCCTTTGTCATTGACGCCGCTGAAGATGACTTTGTACGTTCCTTTTGCAGCGTTTGCGGCAGGAGTGTACGTCTCATTGTACGCTTTTCCTGTCTGTTCCTTCAGGTTGATTGCTGAGCCGCTCGGCTGGACGATCTTGACAGACCATTTGATGGACTCGCTAGCCTCAGCTTTGATGGAAACCGGTGTCTTGTGGCTGACATCCGTGTTCGGAGTGACGCTAAAAGACGTGATTTCCGGTGCTGGAACTGGTTCAGRCTTTGGTTCTTCCGCCTTCGCCTCACGTTTAATCGTTACGGTCTTTGTCGTCGTTTGGCCGGACAAGTCAACCGCGCGAATCGTGAAAGTATTGTTGCCTTCTCTCAGGCTTACCTCGTGGTTGATTGTTTTTTCGTAAGGAACCGCCACAGTATACGAGCTAGGGCCGGAGTTGAACAGCACTTCATCGTCGTTCACGTACATGCGGATCGAGTCGAAATTATCCTTCACGGTAATCTCAAGGTTCGCCTTATTGACACTCAAATCAACAGTTTCAGGTGCTTTGACCTCCACTGTAGCCGCAGTCGTATCGACGAATACCGGACGCCTTACGATTTGCATTTCATTGCCGGCTGTATCAACAGCCTTAATTGTAAATTCATGTACGCCATCGTTCTCAACCGTTACGTTAGTAGAGAAGCGATACTGATCCCCTACCTTTGTAATGGCAACTGCATTGCCATCCACAAAGACTTCTTTAACGGCTGTATCGTCAGTGACATAACCGCTTACAGGAATCGTCCTGGTCGTATAAATCGAGGCGTTTCCAGGAGTTGTAAGATAAATTACAGGAGGCGTTGTATCGCCGCTTTCCTGGATTTTAGCTTCCTGGACAGTGATGTTGTTGGCATAGTCATGGGCTACAACTTCAACCTTCGCCCCTGCAGGCACCTCAACATTTGCTAGGCTATAGGATTTTGCTGTTGGCAAGATCAGCGTATTGGCTGGCAACACACTCTTGCCATTGACCATTACATTGATATGAGAAAGCCCGATTCCATTACCGTCCGTTGCTTCCCATGTCAGCTGCTTTTTAGCTGCATTGTAGACAGCACCCAGAACGACTGGCTTTGTCGTATCAAGGACAAACGGAATCCTCTTTGTTTGCCACTTTGCTTCCCTGTGCTGCATGTCGACACGTGCTTTGATTTCGTAGAAATACTTACCATCTTCTGCTAAAGAACCGTTGATTTTTCCATCCCATGCACGTGCTGTGGAGTAAGAATAACGAGTAACCAAGCTTCCATAATGCTTCCGGACATACGACTCATTCCGGAGTGTGCGAATCTTATTGCCGTTTTCATCCAGAATATTGAACTGCATGTCAACAGCATTACGCAAGAAGCTCATAATCGGCACAATCGTATCAAACTGGCCGTCGCCATTCGGAGAAAGAGCGAACTTGCTCATAGCATCCGCATATCCCGTTAGCGGGTCCCAACCAATATAAGTTGTACGGTTATCAATCATTCCCGCTACCGGAGCCCCACCAGCTCCATCCGTAAAGTAGAATTTGCTGTCGATATTGCGCATTCCATCAAGGATGCTTGGACGGTCCCACTCGCCGTAGAAACCGACATACGGAACGCCAAGGTTGACGTTTTTGCCATTCACATCCGTCAGGCGAACGAAGCCTTCAACGAAAATATCTTCCTTCAGGTCGAAGGTTGTCTTCGCTCCTGTAGCGGTGTAGCCTGGAATTTTAGCATTTGTAATGTCAATTGTGACAGGAATTTCAACGCTTCCGCCTGCTGGAACTGTTACCGTTGCCGGTGCGGTTACATTCGCTCCAGGCATTGGTTCTGCGCCTCTCAAATGCGGGTCTCCTGTGGCTGCCACTGCAGCAGACCAGTTGACGTCGCCGGCTGCTGTGCGCTGAATTGCGTCAGTCAAGACATCGACATTCACATTATAAGTTACAGCACTCTTCGAATCGTTGATTGCTTTTACCTTGAAATCAACAATCTTGCTTGTAAAATCCCTCAGCTCCACTTTCGCTTCATTCGTTGCCGGGTTGACAACTCGGACTGGAGTCAAAGTGGCATTGTGGATCTGCATCATTCCCGCACCCTGGAGGCGTGGAGAATATGGCTGGTCATTCGTGCCGATTGCAAGCTTCGCCGTGTTCATCAAGAGAACCTTCGCAAGGCGTGTTTGCTGGCTAAGCGGAAGATTTTTGTAAAGCGGGCTCTTCTTAATGTACTCCATGACAAGCGCTGATCCGCCAGCAACGTGTGGAGCTGCCATCGAAGTACCGCTCATCAAGCCATATTTGTTGTCATTTAGAGTTGAGTAAATGTTTCCGCCAGGTGCCATGATTTCAGGCTTGATGTCAAGGCTTGGCGTTGTTCCCCAGGACGAGAATTCTGTTGGACGTCCATTTTGCGGAGCTACCTGCGAATTGGCAAGAGAGAATGTCAGCTTCGTATTGCCAGCGTTGTACAGCTGGTTCAGCTGATCTCCTGTCGGTTTCGTAACGAGCATGATTGGAACATCAAAACCGCCAAGGTCTCTAAAAATAGTTCCGCCTTGACCTAAATCGATAACAATGATTCCGGCAGCGCCCTGCCTTGCAGCCTCAGCCGCTTTATCGATGAACGGACCAGGCGTGCCGCCGCGCATTGCGACAACAATTTTTCCTTTTACATCAAGCCCCGCATAATCGGCTGGAGCTCCAGGTTTGTTGCCAAGGGATACCAAATCATATTCCTTGTTGCCAGGTTTCTTCATCCAGTCATCTCCGGAATAGGCAACTCCGTTTAGTGCATTTCCAGACAAAGAAAGCGAGTAGTCATACCAAGTCTGCTTATTTCCAGAAGCCGCAACCTGAATCGAATTGTACGACAGTCCAGGTGCGCCGACAACACCGATATCCGGATTTTCGGCAAATGGCGTCTTGTAGCCGCGGCCGATGTGGCGGGAGTTTCCTGCGGATACAGAGCAGACAATTCCGTTATCAACAGCCCGCGTGATCGCCAGGTTGGCAGGATCATTATCAGAATAGAACGATGCGACCGAGCCAAGGCTCATATTCAATACATCAGCACCAAGTTTGATTGCTTCATCAATCGCGACAATATAAATATCGGAGAAAGTGGAAGCATAGTTCGGGTCGTTACTGAAAACCTTCATTGCAAGAAGCTGGGCTTCAGGAGCGACACCTTTTACGCCACCATTGTCAGGATTGCCGTTTGCAGCAACTGTTCCCCCAACGTGCATACCATGGTTGGAACCGCCAGGCACCAAATCCCGGATTTCCTGGTTCTTGTCGAAATAGTTGTAGCCGTAAGGGACTTTATCCGAGAAGAACTTGCCCGGAAGCTTATGCTCGGCAATTGCCGCATTTACTTTTGAAAGTGTCAGGTCGGCTTTGTTCCCTTTGCTCAAAATCATATCGCGGTGGGATGGATCGATTCCGGAGTCAATGATTGCGACGACCATGCCTTCGCCCTTGTACTTGCCGTCCGCCCAAGCGCTGTACGACTGGATGAACTCATGGCTTGTCGTCATGTCAGGCTCGACAACCGGCCGCTCATATTCATTGGCCAGGTAAACCTTATTGACTTCAGGCAGGCTTTCAATCTCCTTAATCTCACCGTATGTAACCTCGCCGCTAAAGCCGTTCATTACGGTAGTAAAATTATTTTTATAATTCATCTTAACCTTTTTATCGGCAAGTTTCTGTTTCACTTTTTGCTGCGCATTGGCAGCTTTGGTATTCAATGCTTTTTTGTCTTCATTTGAGAGACTTGAAAACTTAACTCCCTTTTTGGTCGCATACTCAATCGCGGATTCTTCCTTGAGTTCGACAACGACCCTTACCTTTTCATCATCAGAAAAAGCGGGTTCATTTCCATCCGTCGGCGTGACGGACTCTTCCTCACTCTGCACTGCCGCCAATGCAGGGACTTCTTCGGAGCCATTTTGTGGTGCCGCATACGCAAAGCTGGAAAATGAAAGTAGAAAAATAAGCAATAAACTAAAACTCTTTTTCATTCTTCGCATTAGGACTCTCCTCTTCTAATAATCTCTCGTTTTTAACCTGCCAAACCCCTTATCTGTTAAAAAATAACCACCCCCCTCAAATGGTCTCGGCTTTCCAACGTTTTAATTGTCAGAATAATCCGAATGTACCACGAACATGTAAAATTATGTAAGAGTCGTAGGCACTAGATGTCCTGTTTTCCATCTAAGACTATATACCTTTCTTTCTTCCTAATAATTCCACTATCGTTTAACCGGAATCGCTGCACCTCCAATTAAAGCAGCATGGCACCTGCCTCCTCTTACAAAATGCCTTATTTTAAAAAAGACCGTCCTTACAAAAATTCTTCTTCGAAACCATGCAAAATGATGCAACACTAGCAGCCTTCCAGAGCGAAATATGAAGAAATTCCTATTAACACTCATTATAGATAGTACGGCAGTCGAAGTATGTCTGTTCTTAATCGAGTATAAAAAAATCGATTGACAAGAAAGAACACGTTCACCTACCTTGTTGTCGATTAAAGTTGTTTTCAATTTTATAAAAATACGTCCCACCAATGGTCAGCCCTTCAAATGTTTGGTAAAAAAAGAGGTAATTTCGTATTGTTGGAGAATATATATACCGAGAAAGAGAAATCATATGGGAATTGAGGAGGAGTGGCATGAAGATTCAGCAGTTTGTTATTGATAAGGAAGAGGTTAGCAATCTTTCGGAAAAATCGACGATTGAAGAGGCGCTTGCATTCCTGGATGAAACTGGCTACCGCAGGGTACCGGTTATTGAGTCCGGCACAAACCGGTTTCTGGGGAATGTCGAAAAAATCGATATTTTTGAATATTCAGGCGATAGAAAAGACAGTGTCCTGAATATTATTAAGGAACAGGATGGCTTTGTTCGCGGTGGCGACTCCTTCAGGAAAATTTTTAAGAGCATCAAACGGCTTCCATATCTCGCAATCGTCGATGAGGAAGAGAAATTCGACGGCATCCTGACGCACGCGCAAATCATGGACCTCCTTGAGGATACATACAGCGATGGCATCTCACTGACGATCGGACTGTTCGAGCAAAACCATGCAATCGAGCGCATCTCGGCAATCGTCGGCAAACACACGAGCATCCTCTCGATGTTCACACTCGGCAGCAACCGCGCCGTCCGCCAAATCCATCTCTCCATCCCAAAGGACACGCCAAAAGAAACCGTCAACCAAATCCTCGAAGAACTCAGCAGCATCGGCGTCCGTGTAACACATATCGAATAAAGAAGGATGAGGCAGGGGACGTATCTCCTGCTTCATTTGTTGTGCAATAAAATGGAAAGTCCCCCTTCTTCAGTAATTAATGAGGCACTGGATCCCTCCCCTTCCTCATGCGTTCCAAGCATATAAATATTTCTCAACAACAGAAAAGACCGCAATTTTTATAAAATTCAAAAACTTTAAATTTAAAAGTGTTAAGATATACGAAAGATACAGTTACAAAAATAGCAGGATTGGAGGATACCATGGCGAATACGAAAATTAACAGACAAATTTCCTTAATCGGAAATTAGGACATCCACACAAACGGTCCTTGATCTGGTCTGGATATGCAGTTTTCATTTGGTCAATTCTCTATATGATCCCACACCTCTACTGGGCTTTGGGAGGCACGATCGGAGTGTCGCTGTTAAAGCCATCCATTTCTGAAATGCCGGAGTGGAAACTGATCAATGGAATGGCGTCTGTATTTCTTACAGGAGCAGGATTTCTTGGTATTGCGTTTATTTATTTGAGAAAGCCATTTGTTTTTAAGTGGTTGTTGCTTCCTATTACTTTGTTTGGATGCTCAATTGCGGCTTCACATGGAATCTATGGAATCGTATACCGAATTTTTCAGATTGTTGGGGTTGTGGAAATCGACTCAGTTCCATTCAATTATACTCAACATGCTTTTGTGTTGTGGGATATGCTTCTCTTCGAACCTTGGTTTTTAATTGAGGGAATTCTTTTAGGAATCGTTGGTTGGTGTTACTTAAACGATGAGCGAAAGAAAAAAATCTGGCTAATCCTTTGTTTAGTTGGAATAATGGTCGGTTTGGTTACCGGTCTCTTAGGCGTTCGTTTCGCATAATCATGGGACGGATTGGAATATCCGAATTAAAAGGCGAATTAGCTTCATTCAAGTGAGGCAGGGGACGGATCTCCTGCTTCACTTTTTGTAAATGCTCAGTTTATGTTGTGATGCACTGGTTGCCTCCCCTTCCTCCCCGTTCGCTTTCATCATATTTGAATTCCGCTCCATAACCGACAAGATTACCTAGTAGTTGAACATGCTCGTAAAAAAAGATGCGTGACAAGCAATCTCATGATGTTGAGAAAATTGGTTTCACAAAACCAAAAATTCTATAATGTTAATTCAGGAATTAATTATTTTAATGTTTTTTATTAAAAATGTTTATTTTTCTTATTTACAGTTTACAATTCTTAATATATAATCAAGTCAAATAAAGGAAAGGAATTTTATTATGGCCTACAAAGTAATCACAAATTGCCCTGTTTGCAGCCAAACAATGAAGATTACGAAGCTGCAGTGTTCTCATTGCCACACTACGATTGAAAATGAGTTTGAATTATCTAAGCTGGCATCATTATCGAAGGATCAACTTCATTTTGTAGAAGTGTTTTTAACATGCAGAGGGAATATCAAAGAAGTTGAAAAGGAACTGGGGATTTCATATCCAACAGTTCGTGGAAAGCTAACAGACATCATTTCATCCATTGGATATGTGCAGAAGAAAAATGAAATAGACGAGAAAAAGGTCGTCACAATGTTGGAAAATGGCGAAATCACTGCAGAGGAAGCCATTAAGCTTTTAAAATATGAGTAGGGAGGAATTTATCATGAAAGAGGAAATTTCACGAGTGTTAACAATGGTTCAAGAAGGGAAAATTGATGCAGATCAGGGATCAGAACTGATCCAAGTATTAAAAGAGAAAGATGAAACAGGAAGTACGCTAGTAGAAAAACCAACGAAATATTTAGATAAAACATTAAAAATCCGTGTTTTATCAGCTGAAGGTGATAATATCACGGCCAATCTGCCCATAAAACTTATCAAGGTAGTATTAATGGCTGGACACAGCATCGCTGCGAGTATTCCTCAATCAGAAAAATACGTAAAGGAAATTGACATAAACCTTATTATTGAAGCAATCGAAAACGAATTGGATGGCCAAATTCTTGATGTTAAGTCGGCAAACGGAGATACCGTTTCTGTCATCATTGAATAGTGGGTTTTCTATGCTACATTTAAAAGTGAAAGCAGAAGGCGTTCGGTTCACCCTACCAATTCCATTTGCCATTTTAAACATGGGTATTTCAATTCTATCTTCAAAATTTTTTCATCAACATGCAAGCAAATGGACAAAAAAGTATTTCGAAACAAAAAAACTGGACTATAGCTTTCCACTGATAGAAGAAAAAATGCTAAAGCCCATCGTTAAGGAACTGAAAAATCATAAGGGAATCGTGCTAGTAGATGTTAAAGCTAAGGACGGTACTGAGGTTAAGGTTTGGCGATAATTTTTTATAAAATTCAACGATTACTATCCTAATTTCTCGTTTACAATAACGAGAAATTAGGATTTTTATTATTTTTTATTGGCTGGACTATAATTCCTAAAAGTCCCCTACTGTCGTACTCATCAATTAGGCCACTTTGCCTCCTGCTTTCGTCCCGCGATCCCTTAAACCCCCCGCTTGTTCGACCAAACCAAGGCATGCAGCTGTGGCAAAGGACGGACATTGTTCATTTCAGGATCGTCCAGCACCTTCCCCCACAGCCAGTCCAGCGAATGAAGCAGCCGGCTTGAAATATCCCCATCCTCCCCGGGATTGTTATTTCCTACTGAAAGGAAGAATGGAACAGCATACTTCATGTAACGGTTATTTAACATCTTCGCATAGTCAAAATCGACATCATCAAATACAACAATTTTAAGTGAAAAATTCGACTTAAACGCACTTAATTTACCAACGATATCATCCAACAGCTCAAGATCCGGCTTCATCCCGCTGCTGGGTGGTTTAGGAGAAATCGTTAAGTCGTTGACAAGGTAAAACCAGTCCTGCCACTTGCTTCCCTGAGTCTCCAATCCTACTTCAATATTGGATTGATGAAGAAGCTCAATGAACTCCTTCATCGCCTCGCCAATCAAAGCCGGGTTTCCACCCGTAATCGTTACATGGTCAAAGTTAGTTCCACCAAGTTCCCTCAGCTCTTGAAAGACTTCCGTAGGTGCCATCATCCGAATGTTTTCTTTCTCCGACCCGTCCCATGTAAAAGCGGAGTCACACCAGGAGCACTTGTAATCACACCCCGCAGTCCGGACGAACATGCTTTTCCGGCCCATAACCATTCCCTCACCCTGGATGGTCGGCCCGAATATTTCCATAACGGGTATCTTACTCAACCTCCATCCACTCCCTTCTCGCTTCCGCATAGCTGGTCGGAGTTTCAAAGAGGCGAACGAATTCTACACGGGCGCCATCATATACATCCGCGCGATTCTTCAACGATTCAGCCATCTTTTCATAAATCCACACGACGATATTTTCAGCAGTAGTATTCATTGGCGGAAGTGTTTCATTCAAATACCGATGATCAAGGAAGATTTCGATTTCATTTTTCCAAATGTCCTTAATATCCCCGAAGTCAATCATCAACCCGCGCTGATCAACAAAACCGCTGATTCCGAAAACAACCTTGTACGTGTGGCCGTGAAGGTTTTTGCATTTGCCCTCATAATCATGTAAATGATGAGCCGAATCAAACGTGAATTCCTTGCTGACAAGCACCCGTTTCGAATGATACTTCAACTGGTCACGCCGAATATCCACATCAATTTTCTGCAATTTATCGACAATCCTGAATCCGTACATCATTACATCCCATTCCGTTCTGCCAGATAGTCATCCAGCCCTTTTTTCCTCAGCTTACAGGCAGGGCATTCGCCGCACCCGTCCGCGATAATTCCGTTATAGCACGTAAGCGTCTTCTCACGAACAAACTCGAACGCTCCAAGCTCATCCGCGAGTTTCCATGCTTCCGCCTTATTAAGCCACATGAGCGGTGTATGAATAACGAAATTTTGATCCATCGAAAGATTAAGGGTGACGTTAAGCGACTTCACAAAACTATCGCGGCAGTCGGGATACCCGCTGAAATCCGTTTCGCACACACCTGTAACGATGTGCTTCGCCCCAATCTGGCTCGCCAGCACCCCGGCAAATGACATGAACAGCAAATTCCTGCCCGGCACAAACGTATTAGGCAGGCCGCCCTCTTCCCCATCCTTCACTTCGATATCGTCCCTCGTCAACGCATTCGGTGCCAGCTGATTCAGCAGGCTCATATCGAGGATATAATGCTCAATGCCAAGTTCCTTCGCAATCGATTTCGCACATTCTATTTCTGCAATATGCCGTTGATTGTAGTCAAACGTTACAGCGGCAACCTCACCAAACTGCTCCATCGCCCAAAACAGGCAGGTCGTACTATCCTGTCCCCCGCTAAACACAACGAGCGCTTTTTCACTCTTTAACATTTCCTTTCTCCTTCCAACAAAAAAACAGCACGGCTAAAGAAAGCAGTACTGTTTCCTTAGTTTTTTAAAGAGGGTAGCTAGAACCTCTACCGCATAAAGCGGATTTTACTATTCACATTTCATTAGTATAAACGATTTCGCGAACTTTTGCATCGCATTCGAAATTATCCAGACAATTTGAAATCTTGTCTTTCGTCAAATGAGCTCTAAGGGCTTTTTTTGGAAAAAAACCACCCGTGTTGATTCACATGCCCATTTGGAACTTTATTGCTATATAGGTTGATATAAAAATTGGGTTCCAGATGTGAACGAGGTGGTTGATTTCCGCTCCGGGCATTTCGCTTTCCGCGGGGCTTCAGTGGAGCCTCCTCGGAGCAAAGCTCCTGCTTGTCGAGCTACAGCGCCTAGCCCCTCGAGGTCGCTTCGGTCCTTCAGGTGAAGTCAAAGAGCGACTTCTCCTTCAGGCCCTCCAGCGCTTGTCGGGGCTGACCAAGGCGCTTTCGCTTTTCCATGGGTCTCCCCTTGCCGCTCAATCCCGCAGGACACTGAATGGCATCAATCGAATTTGCCCGCGCACGAAGGAAACGCGGTAGCGCAAGGAAAGCTTCCTCGAATCTGCATCGCACGAAAATTATGCGATAGCATAATTGAGGATTTTCGAGGAGTCTACATGCCAGAGCTCCAATCAACCAGCTCCCCAAAATAAAGGGTGTAATTATTAAGTTCAACCTATATATCCACTATAAAAATTCACAGTTCACCATTCTGTCACGACTTCACAGCTACCACCATGTCCTTTTCCCCGCTTCCTCCCTATATAAGTGCTGAAGGGATGGTGCAGCCACATGAACTTGAAAACAGGGAAAATTGAATCGTTCGCACACTACTCGAAGTTTAGCAGCCTGAAGGAATTTAATAACCATTTCGAGCAATGGCTCCTGGAGCACAAGCACGATTTCACAAAAAGTGAATTGATAGGCCTAAAACACCTCGTTCGTTTCTGCGCCAAGGTCCCAGGCGTCTCCAATGCGAAAATTGGAACCATATTAAAAGCAATCAACGAAGACCTCGGCGAAAACGGAATTTCCCGCTCGACATTCAAGCGCATGACGCAAAAAGCCGTGAAAATCGGCATCCTGTCCATCCACGAAACCGAGCGCAAAAATGGCTCGCAAACAAGCAATCTGTACGTCTTTAACCGCTTTACAACAATTGAACCACCCAAACCCGAAATTCTGAACCACCCAGAAACCAGCAATCTTTCAAAACAAAAAAATCAAGAGATAAAAGAACGTCCAGCCGAACAAAAACAGCTGGATGAATCATTTACAAACGATAAAATCCCACAGGAATTCACAGAACTCGTGAACTGTTTCTTCCCGAACTCAAAAACAATCGAAGAATACTGGAGGATGGCCAACATAGCAGCCTATTCCAACTACCGTGACAACGAACCCGACACTGTTCTCGACATCGCCATCCACGCATTCAAGCAAATGATTGGCAAACTGAAATCAAGAACCGCAATCCGTAACCCAATCGCTTACTACTACGGAATCCTCAGCAAAAAATTCATCGGGCTGCACTTTTTGGAGATGGAGGAGGAACTGGTGATGTACGCCCATGCAGATAATTAGGAATGGCTAGTACTCTCATCATTTATTAAGCTTTCAAACATTTGACCTGCAAAAACTAAATCATTCTCTAGCTTTATCCCGAAAATAAAGAAAAAGCCCGATACAAATGTACGGGCAAGGTTTACATAATTATTTTATGTTAAATTTATCATTCTTTTGTTTCGTCCGTTCCTGTAAAACATTATCCAAGTATTGAGTGAACTCGGAAGCACCTGAATACGAAAGGCACAAAAATTCCTTTGCCCTTGTCATGCCGATGTAAAGCAGCGATACTTCCCTTTCCCGGTCATCCTCTAACGGGAACGGCATGGAATCCGTGTTGACGATGAATACCGCCCGGAAGTCGAGCCCTTTGCTGCTGTCGATTGTACTTATCTTGATCCGGCCGTCTTCTTTCTCAAAGGAACGCTTCGACTGCTCGTTTTCGGTTATCCAGAAATATGGCAACCCGGCATCCTTCAGTGACCGTTGAATAATATCAATGAATGGATACTTCGAGTTCCGCTTTACTCTGTAAAGGACGAGCATTTCATGATACGGTATCTTACGTTCGTCATGGAGCTTTTTCATCTGCCGTGCAACCAGCTTCATTTCCTCATAAAAGCTGGTTGCCCGAATGATTCCCGGCTCCGGACCTTTCCTTTTTGTACTTTGCGGGGCGATAATTTCCCCTTCAAGGTCCCTATTCACAACTTTATTCTTAAGCATGGAATGCTTTCTGTAAAATTCCCAGGCAAACTTGACAATTTGTGCTGTATTCCTGTAGTTAATGGACAGGATTTTCGATCTTCCCTGGAAACTGAGCCCCGTATCCTGGACATACGTGCGTTTTCGTTTGTAAATTTCCTGCGCCCTGTCTTCCACCAGCAACAGCGATTGTGTCTGCTCATTAAGGAGTGAGCTAACTAGACTAAGCCATTCCGCTTCAAAGTCCTGGCCTTCATCAATCAAAATGGCATCATACGTAGGAAGTATTGCTTCTTTTCGCTTAATTTTCTCAATAAAATTCGGGATTTGCCCTTCTTTAATCTTCAGATTATTTTTCAGCCAGGCATGGAAATTCCGAACAATAATATTATGGTTCTTCACCGCATTCGTGACTTCCCCGCCTGTAAAATCAAAGTCGAACAAATTCTCCGGCTCGTTCAGCATATGGGTAATCATCTGCTGTATAGAATTGGCCAGGGAGATATTATAGCAAAGGATAAGAATCTTCCAGTCAGGATGCTGCTTTGACAACATTTTTGCCCGACTTGCCAGAATAATCGTCTTCCCGCTTCCGGCAACACCGCGAATTAGCCTATTTTTATCCCCGAGCTGCTTGGCCAGGTTTTCCTGGTGGAGGTCCATCGTCTTAATGTCATGAAGCGATAACAGCAGCTGATCCTGATATGGAACTGGCGCTTTGAACTCCGCACTGATCCGCACTTCAGGAAAAAGATGATAGCGGATCGCATCGATATCCTCTTTCGAGAGCGGCTCCTTCAATCGGTAAGGCACGACAAACATATTCATGATTTTTTCCATTAAAATTTCTTCGGAAAACCCTTCCTTATCCGGATCGATCTCATCTCGGTTCAGGCAAAGCTCCGGCTCAATAACCGAATAGAGGCCCTCCTCGACAAAATCCTTCGCATAAAGACGTGTGAAAACAACCCCATACCCGTACGGAAACTTCAAATTGAACCGAAACTTACCTTCCGTGTGAATGAGGTTCTTGTCTTTTTTCAATACATCAACGACTTTAAAAACATTGTCGCGCGCCTGCTTAATCGGGCTTTTAATAACCGCCTGGTCCCCGGAAGTCGTAAGGATATGCCACTCATCTGGGTTCAAACGGAACAGTGTATTCTTCGTGTAATCCTTCACTTCCAAAACAACCAAACCCAAATCCGGCCCAATTATGACAAAATCAGGCCTCCGTCCATGGATTTCCGGCTCAAAATACACAATATAATCATCAGGCAAATACGTTTTCAAAGTCCGGAATACAAGCCGCTCCCCAGCTGTCGCACTGCTCCGAATCGTTTCAGGTACAGTAATCGCCATCGCAACCGCTCCAACTCTAGCATTTTCTTACATTATACTACATTTGGTTTGATGGTTGCCTAAATATTTACATAATTAACGTTTTCCCACTAAAAAACAAACAAATTTCTCCAAAAGGATTGTAATTTCCAGACAAAAATCTAAAATAAGAGTTAGCAAATCCTTACATTATTACAATGAAAGAGACGTGAAGAAATGCTTAAAGGTCTTTTCAATAAACTGTTCACCCCTACAGAAACTAAAAACGATCAACCAAAAAGCATCAGCCATGATGAAGTAGAAGCACTTGTAGAGGCGAAAATAAAAGAACATGCAGCCACTCTTGAAAAAAATACAGCACCCGTAACGCCGGCCGATCAAGAAGATTACTCCTTAACAGAAAAGCAAATCGAATTCGCTCTTTCCCTACTTAGCAAGATTAAAGGATATACTGTTGCTATAGATCCTGCCAACCTGACACTAAAAGATTTGAACAAATTAATTGCGTACAATAGATTTAAAAATAAAGGAATCCTAGTAAACTTAGAGAAAAAGGGAGTAATTAGAAGAAATTATAATCATTCTAACACCAATAAATAGAATAAGTAAAAGGGCTGTCACAATGGACAACCCTTTTCGTGTTGTTATTCAGTTAAAATTAGCAAGAGATCAGCTAAAAACTTCCTCTGCAATTAATTCATAAGACCTTCTCTTGTCCACCGGTGAGTGGCATATGGTTACAATCATAATTTCGTCTGCATGTACCTCACTTGCAGCTGTTTAAGTGCCGCCACTACTTCTTTGGGATTAAGTGAGGAAGTAACCCCTTAGTGACCAAGAAAAAGAGCACCGTTAATGTAGTTGGATGATTGATAATTAATTAGCTTAATATCAACGGTTTTATTAATCTTTAATGTAACTGTCTATTATGGTCTTATGTTACCCTTTTTAATATCTTAAGGCTAAGGGGGCTTTTCTTTATTCCCCCCCTCTTTAGAATTTTCGTTTTCATCACCTAAACATCGGAAAACTCCTTCTCCTATTGATCCTTTAATTACTACTTTCTTTTACGAACATCTCGTTAAATCGTCGTTTCCATTCATTTTCATAGACGACTTGGAATTCTATTGGTTTATTCCCTTCAAACTCTTGTCCTAATTCATCCCATGAGACTTTTTTTCCGAGATCGTTACATAAAGCGAATACATCTTCTTTGTATTTCGTGTCTTCATTTTTCAAGTGCAAGCCTTTCATTTCTACAACATGGACTTTGGAGTAGTCTTCCGCATAATCTTCTCGCTGTTCCGCTAAGATGATATCTGGATAGATTTTGTTTTTCTTCCAACCTTGAACAAAGTAATTGACCCTTGCCATGTTTCGATACCACCATAGCAATTTCTCCTGCTTGTCCAAATAAACTGCAACCAGTTTTTCCATCTCGTTGAAGTCATCCTCTGGAAAATATTCAAACAAGGAAAGTTGGATGGGTTCCCCGGTGTCACGCGTAAGTCTACGCTTCGTTTCAGATACCTTAATTCGTGTTGGCAATTTGTATCCTGAAGTCTCCTCAATGAAGAAGTGCATGATTTTATCTTCAATTAGCTGTCTGAAGATTCCTTCAGCAATTCGGTCTTTCTCTGCCTGAACTTGTTTTTCCAACTCTTCTACTATAAAGACCAGGTTCGAGGCTATAAGCTTATCATCATACCCTCTATCACGGAATGCAGTAATCACTTTTTCTGCCATGTCATAAGCTATCCAAGGATTAGGGACAATTGAAACTAAGTGTCTGGCAATGAACACATAGTCAATCGTTAGCCCCACAGCCTTTTCTTCGTATCCGGTGCGTTTTAGTATTTCTTGTTCTTCCTCACTCAAATTGACCTTGGTGCGTTCTTCTTTACGTATGGATGAGTTGAGCGTTACGCTCTTTACCGGCTCTAAATTGACTTCTGACCAGTCTATACGGGAAACTATATCCATTTCATACGAGAGTTCCCGCCATCTGCCTTCTTCTTGAATGACGAAACGTGGCAAGTAGATTTTCCCTTCGAAATGTTTAAATTTATCTCGGTATTTCACTTCAACAGTTTTAGATTCTGGACGTTCTTCGCTCTGTACTACTCTTCCAGCTAAATCCCCCATTCCTTCGTTTGTAAGCCCATTTCGGATCCCTTCAAGAATTCTTTGGGAGCTTTGCTGGAAGCAGTAAACATAACTTTCATCTAACTCTGGAACTCCTGTTTTCTTTGCATACGGTTGACGTAAGACTCGACCAACAAGTTGTGTCATCGCTGTTACAGCCGATGAATTCGTGAGGACCGCTAACACATATGCAAATGGACAGTCCCACCCTTCTTGTAAGGCTTGTTTTGTAATAATATACTTTATCGGACAATCACGGCTCAACAGGTCAATCCCCTCGATGTCGTCCGTATCACTTGACTTAATGGCGATTTCATAAGGTGAAATGCCGCACTCTTGAATGAGATAATCTTTTGCATCTTCAGCGTGAATATATCCTTGTCCTCTCTGAGTGCGACCAGTCCGTTCGACTTGCACCAACGCAATTGGACGAATGTAGCGTCCTGTTCGAGACTCATATTCTTCTGCCTTTTGCTGCAATTGATTTCGCATTTCTACAGTAGAAAGTAACGTATGCTTCCACTCCGTGCTTGCCTTATTGATGACATGCAAGTCCAGTTTAATCATTTCTTCTTTGTTCAAGTCTTGACCAGAAACAGACACTAGTATATTACTGCCTTCTGGCGGTGTTGCCGATAATTCTACAATAATTCGTGGATTAAAGCCCCTAATTGTCTCTTGCGCTCTAGCACTATACGCCCGTTGTCCCTCATCTACAACTATGATAGGTTTTAAGACTCGCAGCGTGTTTCCAAGTGAAGTTTTGATCTGTTTTCCAAAAAAGCCTTCTTCCCCTTTAAATACGTCCAAATTAGGAATCCGTTGGGCAAGCGCTTCATGTTTCGTCGGCTGGTCTTCAGGCGGGAAAAAAGACTCAAAACCAGACGCATCTTGAAACATCTTTAAAGTTTCTCTGTTTTGACGGTTCGCAGCTGGTAGCATTAACACCATAATACAGAGATTTTCTTCTATGTCCTGCGATGTGAACCGATCGGTTCTTTCCAAAATGAGGGTTCTCCCCCCACTGGATAGGTCTAATGCTTGACGGTAGGGATGCTCACGGTCACGCAATGCTCCGAGTGTCTGACGATAAATTTGATTCGTCGGCACAATCCATAACACAAATCCATTCTTTTCATTCGTGTAATGATTTTGGATATAATCTATGGTTTTGGTGGCAAGGATCGTCTTCCCTCCACCAGTTGGTACTTTTAAACAGAAATTTGGCAAGTATTCCCCAATGCCATTCCTTTTCGATGTAAATTCATTCTCGGTTACCTTCTCCCAGGCTTTTTTGGTGAAATCCGAATCATACTCTGGATCCATCTCGACAAAGCGGTCATACTTTTCCTTTTGTTCCGCAAGATTCTCCAAGTAGGTTTTGACTTGTTTTAATACTTCTTTTTGATAGTCTTTTAATTCCATGTCAATCAATCCTTCATACGGTAGATTTCAAACGGAAGTTGTGAAAATTCAATTTGGTAAGCGTGCAAATACTCTTGGTCTAGGTATTTCATCGGTGCAAACACAAGACGCTTCTTTCCGTTTGGATCTCCCAATTGTTTTGCTGTCTCCAGATTCAAAGAAGTAGACTTCAAGTATTCTATGTCTGGACGATAGAACAAGTATACCTCATATTCGCTCGATTCTCCGATGAAATTACGTTCTTGGTCAATATTGCCAGGGTCAAATTCTTCTCCCGTGGAGGTAAAGAAAACATATCTTGCTAAGTCTTCATACAATGGAAGGTTTTCCCCATGAAGGATCGCTTCCATCTCAATCGGTTCGCCTAACGTGAAATAAGAAAATGTACCGCCAGTTCCTGTTTGATAATCCTCTATATCCGAATCTTTTACACCTTGGATTCGTCTACGTACTCTTTCGGCTGTTACTTCATCTGCATAATTTTCCAATTCCACAAGAATAAATTGGCGATTTCCACCATCTTCCTTGTTCAATTCTAACACTGCTTGGGCGGTTGTCCCACTTCCTGCGAAACTGTCCAAGATGATGTCATCTTCTCTTGTCGCAAAATCTATGATATGTTTTAATAGACCAACCGGTTTTGGCTTGAAAAATCCTTCTTTTTCAAAGCCCAATCCAACAAACTGTTCCGTTCCTCGCTCAGAATTAAAATCTTTCTTAGTCCAAGCAGAAGTTGGTCGAATCCGTTCATCATCTGTTAGATAATCTTTCTCAAAGATGCCCCATATTTTGCGGTTCGGCATGAATTTTGGAATCAGCGTATCTAATTTTACTTTAGCCGTTTCAAATCCCCAGCGCCAGCGTCCTTCCGATCCGTCCGCACGAATTGGAACAATTTCAATGTAACCCTCTTTTTCTTCTTGCTCTTTTGATACATAGAAATCTTCTGTTTCTTCATTGAAGTAAAAATAGTAGAACATGTCCGGTCGATTTTCGCGTCTGTCTTCGTCTCCTGTTTTCCGCAAATCAATTTCTCGATACAAGCCTTGTTCATCTTCTTTTCGATATCGCCGTAACACATTTTCTCCAGGTTCCCAGCCATGAAAAATTGGGTCCTTATCCTTTTTATAGATTAAGAGGTACTCATGGGCTGTTGCAATGAACTTATCGTCAGAACGTCCTTTTGGATTGTTAACGTTGGCCACACAAGCAATAAAGTTTCGTTCACCAAACACTTCATCCATTAGTAGCTTTAAATTCGATTGTTCGTTGTCATCTATGCTGACAAAAATAGCCCCATCTTCTCGAAGAAGCTCACGCAATAATTTTAATCTCGGCATCATCATGCAGAGCCATTTGTCGTGACGAGATAAATCATCTTTATCAACTACCTCACCAAGCCAGTCCTTCATCATTGGAGAGTTGACGTTATCGTTGTAAGCCCATTTCTCGTTGCCCGTATTGTATGGGGGATCTATGTAGATACATTTCACCTTGCCGGCATAGGTTGGCAATAGTGCTTTTAAGGCTTTCAGATTGTCCCCATGGACAATCAAATTATCATGCAAACTTACTTTTTCGGTATAGCTTTTAATTTGATGCGGAATCAACTGATGATACTTGACCCCAAAATGATGGTTTTGAACGAAAGATTTTCCTTTAAATTGTAACGTGGGCAATCTACTCATCTCCTAATATCCATTCTATGTTCTATCACTTAGAAAATAGCATATTTTTACATGGATTCATAGCAAATTAAATGTGATATTACTTAAATCAGAAATTACAGCCGACCTTTCGTCAACTGTTATTTGTTGAAATTATTCAGGATGCAAAATACCTATTAAATTTAATACCGATTCCACTTAAAAATCTCAATACTTGATAATGTAATTCAGTAATAACTTTTTCCCTTAAAGCTAAAATTTTTGTTACTCCCTTTTCTTCACTCCATATGGAAGTACCCCAATCTTTCGTGGAGGGAAGCCTTCTACATCAAAACAAATTCTCATTTTATCAATCCTTTGCTAATTTTAAGCGAATTATTGGATTATATAAAGTTTGGTTAATTTCTCCTTTTTACATTTCCTCTTCCATTCTGCGATTATTGTGAACACCGGATTTGCATTATTGTCTTTCGGCTCAATGCCAGAATAATTCCATGCTGATGAAATAAGGTGATTCGTCTGAGGCTTAGAAAGGCAAAGACCCAGTGATATAGTACGGATTTGCCGATAGCTGAATAGAAAGATACCATGATTTTAGACATCTACACTTTTTTGGACTTTTGTGTGGTTTGGTAACCTACAAAATCCACTAAATTAAGAGATATCTTTCTTTTTTGGGGGTGATGTTAAAAAAAAGTTAAAAAGCGTTTGATAGACTCGAGTGAGTAAAATAAAAAAATGATCCCCAATTCAATAAGGAATCATCCATTAATCTCTTTTTATGTATTGTCCCTGAAATAGAATAAATTTGCCTATACTCTCTGGGTTTTAAGAGTATTTCTTAGGGTAAACCTGATGGTACAATTCATTAAGCGCCCTTTTCAATGCTTTACTTTTGTTTCTTATATCCTTACCTATCCCCGTGGAATCAATATAAGGGTGTTCATCCATACAAATATTTGCTGATGCCCTGTAACCATTTCCAAAATTGATTATTTCCACCTCAACTTCATCCCCGAAATTATTAATAAATCGAATGACTTCAAATGAATCATAGTGAATTGGTTCCATTTTACACCTCTTAATGGAAATCATTTTTAATTATCCTTTTTCATTTCAATATTAATAATTTCCCTAATATCTCTGATGTTAAGGGATTCGGCTATTCTTTTAATATGCCCAAGATTTATATTCTGTCTTTTATTATTTGCGAGTTCACTCAAAGCTGAATGCCTAATATCCGTTAGTCGAGATAGTTCCCTTAAAGAAATATTCCTCTTATCGATTAGTTCTTTTATTTTTATTTTAACAATCACTTCCATGGTTTCCTTTCTCCCGTATATTGGAATATAAAGAAAACCTAACAAAGTAAAATATGTTATGTGGTACGCTTTAACGTACCATTTATAAATACTGTAAATAATTCAATAGTAACTAGTAAGTTTAATCAATATTGTGCCAAAATTATGAATTATTTAGGTGGTTGAATAAATACATCACTCCTTATGTTATTGTTTAATCGTATATATTAGAGATTATTGGAGGGAGCAATTTGATAGGAAATGAAAACCTTATACCAATTGATTTTTCTAATCCAATTTTAAAAGAGATGAATTTTGAAAGTGCAATTATTAGCCCCGTCAACAATAACTTCTGCATAGGGTTTTTTTCCAAAGAAATGCCCGAAACAAATAATGTATTAATTAATCTTTTTTTACTTGAATACTCGTTAGAACACTTGTCTTATGAAATTATAAATGAGCTTCAATCCTTATCTTTTAGTGATATTTCAACAGCTCGACTTTTTATTCAAAATCTCCCTGATATGTCTGCAATGGATTTTATTATATCTATTAAACCTAACCTTCTCCCATTCAAATAGACTTTTGCTATTATGCAACCCCTTTATAATCAATTTTAATAACAATTTAGTGCTCATCGAGAAAATATAATAATCATTGATTTATAACATTTGGCAAAAAAAGGCTCCATGTCTTAATAGACATGGAGCCCAACAAATATACTAGATTCTCGCTTTTTTTACTCATTAGACCTATAAGGTCATACGTTTGGTATCTAAAAAAGCAGTGAATTAGCAGCTAGCTTTAGAATACCTAGCTCCTTTTGAACTAGGGCTTTTCCCTGACCTCCTGTTTGGCAAAACAACCAACTGACCAAACGGAGTACACCTAATTCATTGGCACATATCACCTAGGGTAACGAGAGTTATTTGTAATTCTAATCTTAACCAACCCAGCCAACTGTCCCGATCATGTTATTAAGAAAAATAATAAAACTTGAAAGGCCCTTGAGTTGAAGGACAATTTGAACTTACCTATTTTTTTAACTTGTTTAATAGTTCCAAGGCTCGAATTCTAGCCTTCTGTGTCTCAGCCTTTAAATGTTCCACCTTTGAAACTCTTCCATCTTCTTTTAAGGTAATAAGTAATATATCGCCTTCAACAACAGAACCAGGTAACATGGATTTTGATAGTATCAATTCGATATTTTCATCGTCCCTCTTCAGTAAAATAGCCTTATTCCCCTCAAATCGATCCACAGTGAATTTATTTGAATTCACTTATCATTACCCCCTCAGCATTGTAGAGTTGTGCTGGATCACTGCTAGTATTGTTCCAAATATAGGCTGTAGTCCATTTTAATTTTGCCGGAGGGTTGCTTACAGCATTAGGCCCGGAAGTGACTGAAACCGTTGAACCCGCCTTCAAGACATACCCCGATGGAAAAGCAAACGTTTGATTTCCCTCAACACTCACCAACTTCCACCCGGTTAAGTTTGTATCGGCAGTGCCGTTATTCTTGATCGTAACCACCTCAGCAACTTTATCGACACTCAAAATGTCAATTTTACTTGTTATAGGTGCGGGTGCAGGAGTAGGGAACCAAGGATTTGCAGAAACTGTGTAAGCAGTTTTGGTCAATGTAAATACAATATTGCCGCTATCAGCAGTTGAATAAAGCTTAGAGCCTATCTGGGTTAACTGTTCTACAACTTCTTTATGTGGATGTCCATAACTATTATTTTGACCATAACTTAACACAGTGGCCTTTGGGTTGACCTCTTTTAAAAATTCCAAGCTGTTACCTGTGTTTGAGCCATGATGTGCCGCTTTAAAAATTTCTGCTTCGACATTAAACTTTTCCATCATAATTTTTTCTTGATTGGCTTCTGCATCACCAGTCAATAATACATCCATGTTCCCATATGTCGTTTTCAAGGCGACAGAAGCCTCATTATTATCCCCTAAAGCTTCCCCACTATTTAATACAGTAATTTTCACATTGCTATCGAGATTCAAGACTTGTCCAACTTTAGCCACCGAAAAAGGAATTTTCTTCGAATCAATTAGACTTAAATACTCTAAATAAGTTTGAGTAGTATGTTCTTTACCGCTATCCAGTACCTGCTTTACAGGGAATGATTTAAGGACGCTTATTAAGCCCCCTATATGGTCTGCATCTGGATGAGTTGCCACTAGTAAATCAATTGTTTTTACTCCAACTTTGTTTAGGTACGCGACAACCGCATCCCCGTATTCCCTCTTCCCTCCATCAACCAATATGTTCTTCCCATTAGTCAAGGTGATCAGGATGCTGTCCCCTTGCCCTACATTAATGAAATGTGCCTTCACAACAGGAGTAGGAATTCCCCCGTTAATACACTGTACCGCTAGCAATTTGGCCTTGCTCGGGGTTTGGTAGGAGACTCTAGCATCACGGTCGACGAAATMCCCCCCGCCTACACTCAACATGCCAGGTTTGAAGGCGTATATGCGATAGAATTCGCCTTTTTTCAAAGTTCTTGAGAATACTTTTTTGTCTCCATCCAATTTGAATAACGAAGTGTCTTTCAATATAGTTAACCGTCCAATTTGACCAGGTTTTAATTCAATCCCGTCCCACCAGATTTTTGTGACACCCTTATATTGCTCACAAACACTGCTTTCAGCTGCGGTAGCATTTAAGGCTGGTGAAACAATCCCCAATAGCAAGACAAGAGATAACAAAACAGATAATTTCCTCATGATTGCTTTTCCTCTCCCTTACAAATTTTACATTCGAATCCAGTATAATAACAAATCCTGCTAATTAAAAGAACTTCTGGGTTAGTAAATTTAACCAGGTGGTTCTTCGTTATAAATCAAATCTGCAACCTTTATAGCAATAATCCTTGTCTATAAATTATTGATTAATAGTAAAGCGATTAAAAAGTGGAAACAGAAGAAACCCTTCAATCTTTTTGGGTTCTTATTTATCATTTCCTTTTTCAAAATGTAAATGTAACCTAAATTCACCAATATCCTTAGTCCAATCAAATAAAACCCGTTCGTCCCCTGGCCAAACATTAATATTAATGCGAAAAAGTCCATGTTTAAAACTGGTGAACCCATCCGGTCCCCTATCCCACATGGTCATGGGCATTTTTGCAATGAGGTTGCTTACCCCTTTTTCGTTGTACTTCCAAAGTTTCCTTGAAGATTTGTCACTGAAATCAATCCGTTTTCTAAATTCGGTTTCAGTTAAATAGCTATGAAAGATGGGCGCTACCTCTTCTGGAGCTATTGGCTTGTACCAGCCAGATGGCCCTCGCTCAAGCATGGCCAGAAGCAAAACCATTTTGTAACTTTTCGACATAGCTGTTTTTTCGACTTCTTCAAACCATTCCTTGTATCGATGATATACCTGCTCTTCCTGGTCCGAGAGTTCCTCTGCCCAATTCAAGAATCCTACATAAGATCCGAATTCCTGGCGGTATTGAATTGATTCCGCCGTGCCGTATAGGTGCAATTCAAGATAGGTTGGCCTTCTGCCCAGCTCCCTCTTTAAATCCTGATAGTCATGTAAAAGCTTTTCCTTCCGTGGCTGTCTTTTCCGGGACATCTCTTTTAACAGGTCAACGACTCTTAAATCCAGGTTGAGCTCGCATGTTTCTGGGACAACTGGGACTGTCCCCTTTTTCTTTGTATCACCTAGTTCCGTATCGAATATGCTTAGTTTAATGTCCGCATTTCTGTAGTTTCCAATAAGGTCAATGATGACACAGTGGTTCTTTCCTTCATGAATACGCAGTCCGCGCCCGATTTGCTGTGTAAAGACGGTTAAAGACTCCGTTGGCCGTACGAACAGCAATGTATCTACTGGCGGGATATCTACTCCCTCATTGAACAGGTCGACTGTAAAAATTGCATCCTGCGTGCCCTCACTTAATTCGGTTATCGCTAACGACCGGCTAACCCCAGTTTGCTGTGAATGCAAACTGACCGTTTTAAAACCATTTTTATTAAAATAATCCGAGAGGAAATCTGCCTGCTTAATTGAGGAACAAAAAACGATTGTTCGTGTTTGCTTTTTCTCTTTCCAGGACTCAAGTATTTTTTTAGCAAGACTCTCCCTCAATTGTGCACGTAAGAGCTCTTCCTCATCGTACCTTGTCCCTAGCCAAGCTATCTGGCTATAATCCGTATCGTCGTACACTCCATAATATTTGAAAGGAGCAAGCCAATTTCTCTTGATGGCTTCCAAAAATCCCAGTCTGAATGCAACGTTTCCGCCGCATATGGCATATACATCCCTGTTGTCATGCCGATCGGGGGTCGCTGTGATGCCCAGCAGGAACTTAGGCTCAAAATATTCCAAAACTCTTTTATAGGAATCCGCAGCGGCATGATGGAATTCATCTATTATAATAAGGTCAAATTCATCCGGCTGAAATTTTTCCAAATGTGCCTTGACACTCAATGTAAAAATGGAAGCAAAAATTGCATCGGCGTCAGCTTCTTTGGTTTTTCCATTAAAAATGCCATATTTCTTTTCGGGATTGATATCTGCAAAAGACTTTCTTGCCTGCAGCAGTATCTCTTCCCTATGGGCAATGAAGAGCACTTTGTTGAATCTCTCGGCAAAAAATCCTGCCAAATAGGTCTTTCCCAACCCTGTAGCCATGACTACAAGTGCTTTATCGTATTCTTCCTCTACTGTCTTCTCCAGTTCCTCCAGCGCTTCTATTTGAGCAAACCTAGGCTTGATTTTTCCGTATGGAGCCCCGGTTTCCAAAACCATTAATGCTTGTTCTTGCGTGTCATTTTTCAAAGGAAGCATTAAATCCTTCTCTTCGGACTCAGACCAGGCTTTGGATAGGTGATTGTTATGTTTATGGAACCCGTCATAATGATCTTCATAATCCTTCAAAGTGACCATATTTAACGGAAGTGTATGATCAGCAAAAAACACTTCCAAAAATTTCGAAAGCGCATCTTCAAATACTTCTTTTTCATTTGAAACTTCCAGGTTCCACTCTATTCCATTTCGAAGCGCGGACTTTGATAGATTGGAAGAGCCGATGTATAAACACTCCTGGTTTTCTGACTGGAAAAGGTATGCTTTCGGATGAAACGAAGTTCCGTTGCTCGGCCAGAGCCTCACTTGGATTCTATCGTCAATATCCAACAGAGCTCGGAGAGCTTCTGGCTGGGTAATATACAAATAATCCCCTGTGCAAATCTTGATATCAGCCCCCCGCTCTGTAGCAGCCTTCAATGACTCCCGTAAAAACTCAACTCCTGATTTCATAATAAATGAGGTTAAAATGCAAATCGTCGATGCTTTTTCCATTTGTTCCAACAACTGCTCACCTAGATTGCCAGTAATCAAACGGATATTACTCATCTTCCACCTCAATTAGAAAAATCCGTTCTTTAAAACCGCCTCTCTTCTCGGCCTTTTCCTTACGAACAGATTCAATTGTGTCGAATGTTGAATTATGTACATCCGCGAAGGCATGAATGATTTCAAGCAGATCGGCCAGCTCCTCGACTGCATCTGAATCGTTTTGGGTTTTCATGTATTCATCCAATTCTTCAAATGCCTTTTTCCGCAATTCAACTATGTATTCCTCTTTATCCATTATTCTAGTGGAGAATTTCTTCCCTGTTTTTTCAATAACTTCTGGGATACGGTCCCGGACTAGTTTGTTGTGTATTGGCATATGGAAATCACCTTTCTAATTTTGCTTCTCGAAGTTAAATAAAGCGTATTGCATTCTAATAAATTCTTAAACCCATCTCTCACTTTGTTGCTTTTCGCCAGGAGTTTTCCTTTGCAGAATTTAATCCACCTTCATTCGAAAGCATACGTAAGAATCTTGTCCATCTGTAAATGCATTGCTTAAGTGCTTCCCCATAAGGGCCAGCCACTACTTTATGGAACTCCATCACTAGGACAATCAAACTTTATTCTATTAATATCATAATTTCATAATTTCATAATATTTTACAAAACTTCATTACGTTTGACTAGCAAAAGCCCTATAAGAACTTATCATATACGAAAGGGCCCACCTATTGGTATGTAATGTATTTAAGTTTTTCCTCTATAGTCGAGATCGTTAAGACCCAAATCTTGATCTAAAGCTTAAATTAATAATTCTTCCATTTTAATATAAATTATTGGATATTAAAAATTATGTTTTTTCTCTTTAATTGGAATTTGTCTTATGAATAAAAAGAGGAAAAAGAAGTTTTTAATAAATATTCATTTCACAAACACATTTACTTTATTTTTCAAAAATGGTACATTTTAGATAGTCATAAGGTGACGAGCGGAGGCTATATTTTTGGTTTGCACCAAAATTGGAGAGTAATATTTACTCAGAATAATACTCGACGTGAGACCTACTTTTAATTATAGTTTCCGCGACTTTGCCTTGCCTATATCGGCAGGGCATTTATTTTAGGGGGTAGCTATGCTATTAAAAGAAATTCAAGATTGCATTAATGAGATTGCAGTAAGAAAAATCAACGAGCATCAGAATTATCAGAACAATCTTCATTTACAACATGAGAGAGAAAAAAGAAGAATTAAAAATCCAAGCAAAAAAATTATAAAAATACCCGAAGAATGGGGAGTAGATAAGAAGCATAATCCCTTCTACGTAAAAAAGAATCAAAAACAAATAGCAAACTCTATTTTTCAAAAAATAATTAAAGGGGAATATAAGCCATATTGCCCTTATTTAAAAGAAGTTCCTAAAAAAAATAGTAACAAAACGAGGCCAATAAATATTTTTCAAATTCCTGATGAAGCTGTTTCTAATTATTTCTATAAAAGATTATTAAACAAAAATAAACATCGGTTTAGCTCATTTTCATATGCATATAGAAATGACAGAAATGTACACTATGCTATACAAGACATTGCCATTGATATCAAAAAAAGCCCAAGAATGTTTATAGCTGAATTTGATTTTCGTGATTTTTTTGGGTCCATAAATCATAATTATTTAATTAACCAATTAAATGAAAATGGATTTTTAGTGAGTGAATTTGAGAAACAGATTATTAAATCTTTTTTAAGCCATTTTACCAAAGGGATTCCACAAGGTACCTCTTTGTCATTATTTTTAGCAAATCTAGTATGTTGGAAATTAGATAAGCGATTAGAAAAAGAAGGATTAAGATTTGCAAGATATGCTGATGATACTATAATTTGGTCTGAAGACTATGCGAAAATTTGTAAAGCCTTTGAAATAGTCCATAGTTTTTCGGTTGAAGCTGGTGTGGAGATAAATATTAGTAAATCTGAAGGAATAAGTCTTTTAACAAAGAAAGGGATGCCTACAGAATTAAAGGCTAAGGAAAATATTGAATTTTTAGGTTACCAAATTTCTGGTAGTAGTATAAGTATTAAACCATTAGCTGTAAGCAGGATAAAAGCTAATATAAGCTATATTTTATATAAAAATTTGATACAGCCCCTTTCGGGAAATACTTTACAATCTGTAGAAATACCTAGTAATGGAGAAGACAAAGATTTTGTCACTGCGATTATGCAAGTGAGGAGGTATTTATATGGGGATTTAAGTGAACATCTGTTAAAAAATTATCTTAATGGTTCATATAAACGCCTAACTTTTAAGGGGGTTATGAGTTTTTATCCACTAATTGACGATGAAGAACAACTTAAGCAACTTGATAGGTGGTTATTATCAACAATATTAAATAGCATAAAAAAAAGGGATAAACTTCTTAAAAAACATGGTCACTTTCGGTCAAAGCAGTTCCCTTTTAACCTGAATAATTCTACCGTTTTAAGAGAATGTAAAAATAAGAGAATAAATGAAAAAAAAGGAGTAATAGAAATACCAAGTTTTATGAGAATTTATACAGCTATTAAAGAAGCTATTGTAGTAAAAGGAATAGAAAAAGTTATGCACCCAAGTTCAAATTATTATGACTATTATGCGTGAAAGCAATTTCACTTGGTTTAGCTTTTAGTAATAAATTTTTGTCCTTAACATTAGTTAGTTTTTGATTTACAACTCCAAGATTGAGATAATCGCTCCATAAAGCTTAGCAAAATAATACCTGCGTATTCTTACTTCAAATATTAATGCCCCATTTTTTCTGTTGCTAAAATGGGGCTCCTCAAACAATATTTAAAATACTTAGATATACTCTTCTTCACTTTCATGATGTATTCTCCGTTTAACTTCCTCGACATCTGTATCACTATACATCGCAGTGCCGCTTCCCCCTGTTTTTGCTAGTAGTTCTTTTACTTCGTTATAGGATAAACCTGACTCTGCGTTTAGTCTTTTTACTTCCTCGATATCAGTTCCGACTGTTGTGAAATTCTTTTTGTTTTGTTCCATAATGCCACCTCCGATATAGATGGGATTATGTTCCTTCAACTTCACTGTTTTTATCCAAAAAAATGATTGGGGCAAAGCATAAAAAAGTTTTTTGTAATTAATTTTAGAATCAAACTCTACAGAACAAACGTTTTGGTGTACAATAGAATTTGTCGCTTTTTTCACATGAATTTTTAAAGGAGATATGACTATGAATGGCACATCGCACGCAGCAATTGGATCAGCAACAGGGTTTGTTGTCGCCAATTCATTTGCAGCCTCTCCGTCCGCAACACTTTTGCTTGTTGGATTAGGAGGTATTTCAGGCTTGATTCCTGATCTTGATATTGACGGGACGCTTCGCGGCAAAATTACCCTGTCGCCTAAGGTGATTAGATTAGCCGCCCAGTTAATTGGAATACTCATGATTTTGTACAGTTTTATTGAGAAATCATCTAATGAAAAGTGGTGGCTCGGACTCGGAATTGGAGTGATGATTAATGTGGTGGCATCGTTGATCAAGCAAAAACATATGCTCACGATTACCGGGGTTGCCGTTATTGCGGGAGGTTTGTCTTTGGACGAACTATGGTTAATCCTGCTGGGAGTCTACATAATTGTCGCGTCATTTTCTTCGCATCGCAGTTATACCCATTCTCTCTTGGGGGTTGTTTTCTTCGGGTTTATTGCTTCAAAGCTTGAGGCCTCCCTCGCAATCCCAGGTGTGTTCTATGCTTGTTTAGGAGGATATATCAGCCACCTTATAGCAGATTTAAAAATCCTGCCGATGAACAAACGGGGAATTAAGCTTTTCTTGCCAATTTCATCAAAGGAACTCTAATTCAAATAGGAAGCAGTCCAATTCAGTTGTGAAGTGGACTGCTTCTTTGGTAGAAATGCTTGGCTAATAACGCCTTTCCAAAATTAACATGTTAAGGCCGCTCCCACGGCTCCTCCGATGTTTGCATCCAAATGCACCAGGCACTGAAGCTGCCGTCGAATTGCAAAGTAAACTTTCTTCATTTCCAAGGGTTTTTGACAACTATGTATTCATCGCGATACCAACAAAGCTGCCACCAAGGATAGGGTAACGTGTTGGTAATTACACTTGCATATCTTCACTCAAATTTTTCTATCACAAGTTTACCAATCATAGTGCCGCTTTCAAGCTTTTCATGTGCTTGCTGGATAGTCTGGGCATTAATCGGCTCGTAGGTTTCCGTTAACGTGGTTCTTAGTTGGCCGCCGTCTAACATATCCGCGATTCGGTTTAGCAGTTGATGCTGTCTAACCATATCTTTTGTCTGGAAACTTGATCTGGTGAACATAAATTCCCATACAAAGGTTGCGCTCTTTGCTTGTAAATCGTCAAGAGGGAGTGAACCCTTCATTTCAACAATTGCACAGATTTTACCCTGAGGCGCAATGCATTCGACCATGTTTCCCCAATGCTCTTCAGTACTGCTTAAATTAAAAATATAGTCAACGTCCTTCAATCCTTGTTCTTCGAGTTGTGGTTTTAATGGGTGACGGTGATTTAGAATCATGTCTGCCCCTAGCTCCCTACACCAACGCTCCGTTTTTTCTCTTGAAGCAGTTGCGATGACGTTAAGGCCCGCTAATTTTGCAAGTTGAATGGCAATCGATCCAACTCCGCCTGCACCACCGATAATTAAAATCGAACGCTCTGAATTTCCTAGATCCCCCATGTCGATCATGAGTCGCTCAAAAAGCCCTTCCCAAGCAGTAAGGCCCGTCAATGGCATAGCCGCTGCTTCCGCAAAACTCAACTTTTTGGGCTTATGGCCAACAATGCGTTCGTCTACAAGGTGATACTGGCTATTCGTTCCTGGACGTGTAATATCACCGGCATAATAAACTTCATCACCCGGCTTAAACAGTTTACACTCCTCGCCGGTTTCAACAACAATACCACTCGCATCATATCCAAAAACTTTTGGTCCATCAGCGGGGTCTGTTGAAGCCCGGACTTTTGTGTCTACCGGATTCATAGAAACCGCCTTAATTTCTACAAGCAAATCCCTGCCTTCAGGTACCGGCTTCTCAATAGTTAAATCTTGAAAATGTTCTTTCTGATGTAATCCAACAGCTTTCATCTTCCATCCTCCTATTAAAATATATGGTTCTATCAAATAAGAAACAGACAAGTAATCTGTTTCAAATGAACCTCGAATCCATTTTTAAAAACCTTTCCGAATTTAAGTTTTTTATCTATCCTTTAAAAAGCAACAATCACCTCCATAAAGAACGTAAAATTCTTGGACGAACTTTTTTAGAGGTCACAACTGTTACAGTGCCGGAAAATACGGGACGACTTCTTCCGCTAATTCTTGTATGACCTCTTCCACAGGTCGACGACTAAATTTGACATTAATCGTCACATGGTTCACTCCGGCTTCTTGTAATGCATTCAGAAATTCAATTAAGAATTTATGGCCACTCCTAAATCCTAAGTGAATAGGTGTTGGACCCTCATCCGGATTGTCAGATAAATCAACGTAAAGCGATTGGGCAAATGGTTTAAATCGATCAGTTAATGATCGAAATTCTCTAATGAGATTCTGTTGCTGCGCTGGGTTACGTGGATAACTAAGCCATCCATCGCTATTTTCCGCAATCCATTCCAGCGATTGTCTCGAGAAACCTGTTACCAATGTAGGGATATCGCCTAGAACCGGTTTGGGGAGAATATCTGTTGATCCTGTCAGGTTTACTCTGTCTGTTTGAATCGTAGGAAATGATTTTGCCCAAGCTTCCTTTATTACATAGAAAGCTTCCTGAAAAAATTCGGACCTTTTTTCCCGATTCACATCAAAAGCGCTGAATTCAATCGGGCGATCCCCAGTTGCAAGGCCAAACAAAAGCCGTTCACCTGAAATTTTGTCAAATGAAGCCGCTGATTTAGCAAGGTTTAACGGATGTTGAAAGGATGTAATCGCGCTTGCTGTTCCTAAAGCGATTTCCTTTGTATGCGCCGCGATATAACTGAGGAATACCCACGGATCATACATTTGCCCTGCATCCCCGAAGGAAGGGTCATTTAGTGGAACATCCCGCACAAATAGAGCAGCAAAATTCCCCTCCTCGGCAAGTCTAGACAGTTTTATTTGCTCATCCAAGTCCATTATCGGAACATTTCCCTGATAGGCTTCAAGGGGAAAAGCCAAACCCAAAGTAAGTTTATTTTCTTGAAATGTCCTCGAATATCCATTATGTTTTTCAAATTTATTCATGAAATTATAGCCTTTCCTTTCAATAATCGAAACTTATTTAAAGATGCTTTTCTTTACCCTACATCTCTAAGCTGCCGGCCACTTCGGCTAATCATATCTTGTGTTCCCTCACCGAGGAAGTAATCACTTTTATTAAAGCAACCGCTTGGCCTTTACTACCTCTCATTCAATGCTTTTTCTAGTCAGCTACTTGTTTCTATATTTCTATAAATGCCGAAATAGAGAATAAAAATCGTCACATGGACGACTTATAACATGGGAGTTCCCCTTGTGAGCAACTTGGACATTAAGAAACCATTTTTTAAAACTTACCTATAAAATACTGCTTCAGGCGTTATTACGTTTATGTATTTCAGTAAATCCTGAAATAGAGAAAATAAGTATTCCGCTTTATTTTCAAAGTAAAGCGGGGGCGTACTTCTCGAGGACTGTACGTTTCAAACTATAGTAACGGAAAGTCCCTGCTTGGCGAACGGAAAGCAATCCACAATCAAGTAGTGGTTTTAAATGATATGTCAGTGTAGAGTTGGCGGCGATATGTAATTGATCGGCAATTTCTTGACAAGACAACTCTGGATGTTTCGCAAGAATTTCTACTATTTGTAGCCGTGTTGTTTCACCGAGCGCTTTGTAAAGCTTGACTTTGAAATCCTCAGTCACTGTACACTACTTCCTCTCAAATGCTATTCTCAATTTCAGTATTTAAAGAGATAGAGTATCTTAACGTGAGTATGAAATCAAGAGAAAGGAATTCCGTTCTTGCCACTCTCATCAAAGGAACTCTAATTCAAAAAAGAAGCAGTCCATTTCAGTTGTGAAGTGGACTGCTTCCTTTGTAGAAATGCTTGGCTAAGAACCGTTTCCAACATTAACACGTTACGGCCGCTCCCACGGCTCCTCCGATGTTTGCATCCAAATGCACCAGGCAGTGAAGCTTCCGTCGAATTGCAAATACACTGTCTGCACTTCCGGGAATTTTTGAAAAATCGCTCCATTTAATGCTTTTCCGATTTCGATTGCCTGTTGGCTGGATGGGCCACCGGCATTGAATTCCTTGAAATCGATCACGACTATTCCGGAGTCATCGATGGCAACGCCGTTTACGCTGTTTTCATCGCCGTATTGCGAGAAGATTGTGTCGGTGGTGAAAAGCTTTTTAATCTCCTGCTCGAGTTCCGGGAATGGCCTGCCGAAGGTTTTGTAATCGAACCCCTTTCTCTCCTCTTCAGCTTGTGCCTGGATGAAACTTTCGTATTTTTCCCCAAGGGTTAATTCATAAATGSCGATATGCTGCTTCTCAAGGGAGAGGAAATAGATCCGGTTTTTATCGACTTTGACCTTCGACACGATTGCTTGTGGCTCTTCAATCATGTTCTCAGTGGGCAGCCGGATTCCTCCAATGATCTCTCCTTGTTTGTTATAGGCRAAAACATGGGTTTCAGAAAGGGATTTATAGACCGCTGGCTGTTCAGTTTTTGTAAAGATGATTTGGCCTTCCCGAACCGATTCCACCGCGCTTATGCCTTTCCCTTCTAAATATGGAATAGTCAGCTGCGTCTGATTCCCATCCTCATTTATTGTTAGCATTACCTCTTTCCGGTTCGTGGTAGTGAGCTGATAGGGTAGTTCGTTTCCTTCCACCATTTCTCCGGTTTCAATGTTGTAGAAGCGTTCCTGGCTCTGGGTAGCCAAAACCCCGATATTTTTAACAAAAATGAGCTCACCCGGATGGAACAGGTCCGCCTTTATTTCATGGGTTTTAACGAGCTTGCCATCCTCCGTATATTGATACACAACGAACGGATCCCAGGTGTTCAAGATGTAAATTTGTTTATCTGGTGTTACAAGGATATCTTTTAGGGTGCCTTCCATTTGGTTGTTTCCCTTTATAGGAAACGAGCTTGTCTTGCCGTTTTTCCCGGCAATGAGGACTTGCCTCTTCGCTTCATCCAGTAAATAATATGTCCCGTCTTCTACATCAAAGCTGGTTACTGTGACGGGCAATGTTTCGTTTTCGCCCATAAACTTTAAGCCAGCCTTGCCTTCGCCGTCCCCGTACTCAATTGTCCGCAGTAGAGTTAAGGTGGATTCCTCATTGATGGCAAACGGTTTCTCCGTTTCCCCCGCAAGCTCTAAATCAAGTGCATCTTTATTGGAAAGAACGACTATTGTGAAAAGCAAAGCGGCGACACAAACTGCTGCAAGCGGCATTAGGTTGAATCGCTTCTTGTTAGTGGATTGGGCTTCCCGGATTTTTTGCTGCAATTCATTGACAAATTGCTGCCGTGGTTCCCGTGAAGGATGATTTTTTATTGGGCTCAGCAATTGTTTTACTTCACGAGTCAATTCGTCGTTTGTATTCATCCGTAACCACCTTCCTCTCCCTGTCCTGCATTTCTTTTTTCAAAATCTTGACGGCCCGATGGAAATCGACACGCACCTTCAATTCTGTGATTTGCAGTATTTCCGCGGTTTCACTTACCGTTAGTTCCTGGATTCCCCGTAATATCATGATCGCCCGGTAATGTGGCTTCATTTTTAATAAGGCATGGTGAACCTCTTCCCACTCTTCCTTGCGAAGGATATGGTCGTCCAATGATTTTTCGCCCGAGATGATTTTTTCAAAGAAATCAGGCAGAAGCTCCTTCATTTTTCTTTTTCGTAAATGGTCAATGGCTGTGTTCCTCGCGATTGCCAATAGCCAGTATTTCCCCCGGTCCGGATTCGTCAGCGTCCGTACATTCTTAATCGCTTTAATGAACGTTTCCTGCGTTATATCCTCAGCGTCCTGGACGGAATGCGTAAAATACAAACAAAACTGGTATATATCCCGATGGTAGTCCCTAAACAAGGTTTCAATATCCAATTGCGTCCCCACCAACTCCCCCCTTTATAGAACAAGTCGAATCAAATCGTTATTTGTTTCAATTATAGAGAAATATTGTCAAAAGAAATACCGTTAGTCCACAGGGAACAAAGTATTGGCCGGATGGCGACCACAAAAAAATGCCGCGTAATGATACGGGCATTTTTAGATGGCAACTTGGACTGTCAGATGCAAGTGAGTTTCTCTGCATGGGTTCACTGGTTATAAGTTGATATATCCTCATTTTAAAGCTTGCACTGCAATTATGTTTTTCAACATGATTTTACTATCATCTAACCGGAGGGACTTTTTCATAAATTCTCATTGTTGAAGGGGAAGAAATGAGTTGAGGCAATAAATCCGATCCAAGTTTTATAGTTTCATTTTTTATAATTACTCCGACATCTTTAGGGTCTTTTAAGGTATGAACATACGAAGTATTCACGTCAAAGAAGGAATGTTCCTTTGAGTTAAAATACACTTCTGCATAGCTGTATCCGAAATCCAAATAGGAACGATTATTTGTATGATGATAGTCATTCCCAATATTGATTGGTATTGAGTAACCAAAGCTAGATGATTGGTGAGCCTGATTTATCCAATCCATAAAAGAGCCTTGGTACTTTTTATTTTTATATTCTACACGTTCATATTTGCCAAAAATAGAATCATAGTCAATAACTGCTTTATCACTGCTTAAGGTAAGTCCTAGGTAATCCTTAAAACGCTCATCAGGTTCCACTAACCACTGAAAAGAACTAATAACTGCATAGGTGTTGCTGTCCAATAATTTAGCAACAGAGGTTGTAAGATATAACCATGGTGTTCCGTTGTTTTTTTGATTAATAGTAGAGTTAACACAAATAAGTTCTTTTGGACTGCAATTTTCATCAATAAAACCATTTTTAGCGTAAAAGTTATTTTCTTTTTGAAATTCTTCTTTTGTTCCCGAGTATAAAGCCCAGTTTCCATCTTCTTTCTCAATTATCTTGTAATATTGGGTTATTGTTTCGACGGGTTCAACTTTTTTTTGAGAAAAGAATTCATATTCTTTTTCAGTAAGATGTTGGATTATTGTTTTATTAAGTCCAAGTTCAATGAATTGTAAAAGTTCCCTATTTTTAAGGTTTTTATTCTTGCTATAAGGATTCAAAACCTCAATCTCAATAGGCTTATCCAAATTATTCTTTATTGTTTTAATTTCCGTGGATGTAAAACCCAATTTGAGATCAGATTCTTCTTTTTGAATCACATGCGTTAAGGAATTCTTATCACAACTTACTAATAAGAGAAAAACCATTATCAAGGAAAATCTAATCTTAAACATATTGTCTTCCCTTTCTTAAGGAAATGACTTAGAACGAAAAAATATTACTTCTAAGTCTTTTGTAATTATTTTAACCAAGGAATTGCTGCCCTAGGAGCTGCCTGGTATTTTGTTGTATTAGAGAAAGAAATTCCACCTGATAATGGATAGTTTAGTGAATAAGATGTTGACCAAGCAGTAGTCATATGAGTGTAGTTAGCATACGCTTCGTGATAAGACCCTTAAACTATCCATATTTTTACAATAACAGTACCATCGATAGGTCAACAATAGGTATATATTCCCAAAACGAAAAAATTAGCTGCTTGTTTGTTGGGAAATATATACGACTTTATCTGTATTTGACCGTTTATTAATATTAACATGACATATAAAAATCCTTTTTTCGGTGGATAGATTAGAAACTCCTAACTTTAAAAAGTTCTTTACTAAGTACGAGTATAAATTTGAACAAATCAGCTGTTTTAAATAGTAATTTACTGATTAAGATTTTTTAGATTATGCCTAAAGTTGCTTTGAAGCTTTACCTTTTGCCGTGAGAGCCAATTAGCGTTTTTTCGTCGGAATTTCTGAGGTTAGTCGAAGGCTATTAATTAACCCTGGGTATACTCTTTCATCATTTTCAAAAACCTTTAGTTAGAGTACAAAAGAAGGTTCTTTAAAGAGCCCTTGTTATTCCTAAAATTGTTGACCATAAGTAGTCAATCTTTTTTCCAGATTTGAGATGCGCAACATTGGGAAACTAATTTAGAAAATAGATTCCTTTCAATAAATCCAAACTTTGAAAATCCTGCAATGAACAAACATGGGATTAAACTTTTCATTCTACTCTCATCGAAGGAACTTTAATGCTTCTAAATAATATGAATCCACCCTACTAGAGGAGGAAAATAAAAAAGTCGTAGTTGTGAAATAGAACAACTACGACTTTTTTTTATAATAAGCCACGGACAAACATCCACCTATCACTTAATGATATGAGTACCGGCTTTCTCATTAATCGCATCTTTTAAGCTTTCAGGATTTGTAATAATGACTCTAACCCCATCTTTCTCTAAGAACCTTAAACTTGCTTCTATTTTTGGCAGCATGCTTCCTGCCGGGAAGTGGCCGTCCGCAACATATTGTTTTGTTTCTTCCACAGTTATCTTTTCAAGTGCGAATTGATTTGGTTTGCCAAAATTAATACATACCCTGGAAACTCCAGTAGTAATAATTAAAGTTTCTGCATGGATTTGTTCAGCTAATAGACTGGTTGCAAGATCTTTATCAATGACTGCGTCGATTCCTTGATACGTGCCTTGATCTGTTTTAATGACCGGGATTCCGCCGCCACCGACAGCAATTACGACAAAGCCAGCTTGAATCAAGGTTTTGATGGCTTCTTTTTCAACAATATCCATCGGCTTTGGTGAAGGCACAACACGCCTGTAGCCACGGCCGGAATCTTCTACGAATAGCCAATCCGGATGATTCTTTTTCATTTCTTCAGTTGGCGCTAGGGTAAAGAATGAACCAACAGGCTTCGTTGGATTTTTAAAATTGGGGTCTTCCTTGCTCACTTCAACTTGGGTAACAATTGTGGCAACATTCTTCTTAATACCTCTTTGGGCAAATTCATTTGTTAAAGCTTGTTGGATTTGATAGCCAATCCCCCCTTGGGTATCAGCGCCACAGTTCACTAACGGAACTTCAGGCATGCCAGCAACCTCATTGGCAATTTCAGACCTTCTTAGCCCAAAACCTACTTGTGGCCCGTTCCCGTGTGTAACGACAACATTATAGCCTTGCTCCACCAAATCGGCGATATTGGCTGCCGTTTCAACTACGGCTTCATATTGATCATGAACGGAATCACGGCCATTTTCCTTTACTAATGAGTTGCCCCCGATAGCAACAATAGCTACTTTCCCCACTTTTGAACCTCCTAGTTAATCCGTTGTTTCCAGGCTTTATTTCCCCAGTAACTCCAGCGATTTTTGCTTATGAGTATGATATAAAGGATTGGTTGGGTCATTTTTTATTGCATTCTCAATGGCCTCGACCGCTTCTTCATGCCTTCCTAAAGATCTCAAGCTATTAGCTTTATGGAATGAGAAATCATAACGGTTTGGCTGCAATTCCAATAATTGATTCATTGCCCGTACAGCCTCCTCATGTCTTCCAAGCTCTCTTAAATAGTTTGATTTATGATATAAATAGAATGTTTCATTCGGATCTAAAGCAACCGCTTTATCGTATTCTGCCAAAGCTTCCTCGGGCTTTTTCATTAAACGCAGGCAATTGGCTGTGTAAAAATAGAAATCCAGGTCATTCGAATCGATGGCCAATGCCTTTTGATACTGTTCCAGCGCTTCTTCATATCTCTTTAATTCCTGGAGGAAATGGCCTTTATAGTAAAGTAAATCAAGGTTTTCCGGATCACTTTCAAGAGCTTGATTGATTAACCCGATGGCTTCCTCATATTGATCAGCATGTGCCAACGTTTTTGCCTGCTTGATTGTTTCATTGTCTTCAACAAATTCTTTTTTTAAAATTTGCACGACCTTCTCTTGCTTTAGTTCAATTGCATGCTGTAGCGAAGACTTCCCGTCCCGGTCTGGCAAGTTAACATCCGCTCCTGCTTCTACTAGCAATCCAATTAGGTCGGAATACAAGCGTCCGCCATTTCCTAAAATAACCGCTTCCAGTAACGCAGACCATCCTAAATCATTGGCGTGGTTGACCGGAATTCCGGCGTCTAAACATCGTTGAACTGTTTTTAGGTATCCTTTTTCACTCGAAGGCAGTAAAGCTGTCCCCCCGAACCTATTCACACTCTTAAGATCAGCTCCGTAGTCCAACATCAGGGTTAAAATTTCGTGAAAACCGTTTGCACCAGAACAAATAAATGGTGTCAATAGAGTAATGTCTCTCGTGTTCACATCACTTCCAGCATCTAACAGCACCTTAGCGATCTCGATTTGATTTTTTTGTGTCGCTGCCATTAGTGCCGTACGGCCGTCAGCATCTTTATATTCGACGCTAGCACCATCTTTTAAAAGCTGATTGACTGCCCCTACATTACCCTGTTCACTGGCAAGAATAAGTTCTTGGTTCAAGGATTGTTGTTCCATCTACTTTCTCTCCTTTTTTCTTAATTTGAACTAAAGAAAGTCACTAAAAATCCCTTCGCCCTCGACGATGCGTGGACGAAGGGATTTTTTCGAGATAATTTAAGCAGCTTCCTCTACCTTAGGTTTGTTGCGTTCAGCAATATGTTTGTAGACGAACAAAGCCGCTATCATTAGGTAGGCATATACAAACGGCATTAACGGTTCGGCTGCAAATTGCACGGTCGGCGAGTGTATGATGCCAAAAAGAGATAGTATAGCAGCAATAACAGCTGTAATAGCTCCACCAATTGCATTATTGCGAATTGAGAATATTGTCAAACATCCCCACATTAAACTACTAATTGGCGCTCCGCTACCTAAATGAACTAAACCGTTATAATATACCCCTTTGGCAGACAATACATCGATACCAATATCTTTTGCCGCCGTTCCCGCAGCGGATAAGACGTTATTGGCAAGTGATAAAGCCCAGTTGGCAATCCAAGGGAACATTGCAATAAAGATAACCGGCACTTCAGGTCTAGGTGTCTCACGAACCACTTGGTTAGCTGTAACAACCCCTACGTAAACCAGAATCGGTACAATTGCTGTAACAGGAATGACTGCCAATAATAAGCCGCCAATTCCTAATAAAGAAATAATTAACATTGAAACCCCTGTTGCGAGCGTATAACCAAGCCCTGCCCCCATTGCTTTCCATCCTGCATGTCCAATATAAACAGTCACAGGATACGGGTTACCCAACAAAGCACCAAGTGAAGAGGCAAATCCATTCGCTAACATAACTCGGCGGGTTTTATATGAGTCTCCGGCGGCATCCGCACTCTCAATGTTTTCTAAGTCAAAAATATAATTTGCAAGTCCTAGAGGCACAGCAGAAGCTAAATATGGAAGTGAATGCTGAATACCATCTAACATCGTACCAATTTGGACAGTAGGAGGATTAAAACCTAAGTTAGCAAGAGCAGCTGAGATTGCTGCTGGGTCTTGTAGGCCAAAAATCCAGGCTAGTGCTGTACCTGCAAATAATAGTAGGAAACCAGTTGGGATTTTTGCGAATATTGGTGATTTCCCAAACCAGTTTAAGAAGATGATAATTAAAACGATAAATGCTACTAATGGTTTTTCAAAGGATTGTAACATTGGGTTCATTGCAAGTAATAATAAACCTAGACCAGATAAACATGATAATAAAACTGTTTTAGGAATAACTTTACGAAGTAAATCTCCTAAAAATGCACCTGCAATCAGGATCGCTGCTTCAAACAGACACCAGACTAACGCGATTCCATAAGCAAAATAAGCATCACCAGTTGTTTTATACACAGGTAGAATAACTAAAAACGTAACCGTGAAAATGGACGGGGCACTAGGTCCGGACGGCAATGCCGTTACATCCAATCTTCCTGTTTCTTTTGCAAGCATCCGTCCAAACAAAAAGTAACAGCAACTTGCGACAAAAATAGCCAATCCGAAACTTGGAACAATCTTTCCATATACCAATTCTTTTGGAAAGCCAACAACAAATATCAATAAAGAGATCATTGTCAAAAGATTAGTCAAGTTGTTGGCAAGGAGACCGAAATAAGCTGCCCAGTCACCTTTCATCCATAATTTTAATTTGTGCTCCATGTTCATCACACCCTTTATTTTTTGGGGATTCCATTTTAAAACACTCTAGGGAAGTCCAGTATCGTTCAACTTCCCTATATGTTTTTTAAAACCTAATGAATGTTTTCGCTTAAAGCAAGCAATGCTTTTTCAAACGCTTCAACTGGCGGATACGTAATACCGGCACCGATCATGCCAATTCCTGGTTCCTTGTGTGCAATGGCCGTATTGATAACCGGCTTAATGCCTGTTTGAAGAACCTTTCGAACATCGATTCCAGTTGGAAGACCCATGAAGTTCAATAACGGAATTGTTACATTTGGATTTTCTGTGGTTGTTATTTCTTTCATTTGTGTTGAAAAGCCGATTGCTTCATCAACCGTTCCACCTACAAGCGAAACGATTGCGGGAGCGGTGGCCATTGCAAATCCGCCAAAACCATATGTTTCTGTAATCGCACTGTCGCCGATATCCAATCCGGAATCCTCCGGTTTGTAACCTGCAAACATAGGTCCAACAACCTTTTGTGCCGGGCCAGTAAACCAGGTACTGCCAGCCATTCCACTCACGCGAATGCCGAATTCTACGCCATTACGTGCCATTGTCGTCACAACTGTACTATTTGGAATTCCATGTGCAGCATCAAGGGCACATTTGGCCATAGCCATCCAGGTTGGACCCGAGAAGTAATCGCTGCTTGCTACGAATTCAAATACTTCACGCTTTTGCTCCGTTGTAAAATCCGTTTGTATGATGTAAGGAGTCATTGCCTGGATTAACAGAGTTGTTCCGGCAACATTCCGGTTATGGCACTCATCTCCCATGTGAAGAGCTTGTGCAAGCATGAGGCGTAGATCAATTCCTGTTGGATGTAGTTCCATCGCTGCTTTCAGAATTGGGCCAAATACATCCCTCATCCAGACCAAACGATTGATGACGCTCTCGTCATTGGCACCCATTCGTAAAATCTTTGATAACTGCTCACTTAAGTTTGTATAGGCGATGTTTCCATACGTTTTATTTTCAACGATATGCATGTACATGGAGGCTGAAGTAACCCCAGCCATGGAACCAACGCAGTTATGCTCATGGCATGGAGCGAATGTAATTTCTCCTGATGCCGCGACTTTGAAAGCATCCTCGATATCTTTGGCCAATCCTTCGAAAACCAGCGCTCCTGTTACTGCACCTTTCATTGGGCCACTCATATCTTCAAATGCAATTGGCGGGCCCGCATGAAGAATAGTCGTTTTTGTCATGCCTGGAACACAATTAATCGCCTGGTCAAACCCAATTAATACTGGCTGGGATTTTACAATTCTCTCAACTGCAAGTCGATTGGCTTCCTCAATTTTTTCCGTAACAGACGGATTTTCAAGCTTATCCAATGCTGCAATGATTTCCGGTTTCCCTCCGCCAGGCGGTTGCCATTCCAGATGGGTTGCATTTGCTTTTTGTTTTAAAATATCGTCTTTGAAAAATTCGATTCCAACGTTAATTACATTAAGGTCAGATTGAAAAAGTTCATTAATTTTACTCACGATTATTCTCCTTTCACTACGAATTCTCGAGCTAATAATCCGGCGTTTTGGCTACTCGATGCATGAGTTGCCCCTGAAGCTATTAATTTATCAATTTGTTCCTGATAGTTTTGTTGGTCCAATTCGGTTCCAAGAATGTAACCGAGAATTTCCAAGTGCCTTCCTTCTTGTTCTGCTTGTTGTTTTGCTTCGATAATGTGTGGAACCATCACGCCAACTGGATCTTCATTTGCACCAAAACCTAAAACAAAATCCATCACGATTACGCCAACAGACGGATCCTTCGCTTCCTGCTTAAATCGTTCTATCCTGGTAGATGGATCAATCATCGGATGTGGCTTTCCCTTTGTAAATTCATCATCACCAAAGTCAATGAAGGTATGCTCCTGGCTGACAGTTAGATCCTTTAAGAGATAATCCGGGTTCTTTTGAATGTTGCTATAGACGTTATCAAACTTTTCCATTGCAGCGTACATGGCTTCGTCACATAACGTTCCACCGCAGAATAATCCGCGAATGTATTTTTGTTCAGGTGTTAACTTAGCGCGAACTTCATTAATCAATGGAATGTTCAATGCTTTTTTATTAATCTTGCTTTCATCGGCTCCTGTTAATAAAACAGCCTTTAGCGCCGCCTCTTTGGACATTTTTGCAAAATGGCCGCCCGCTTGTGTGACCTTTTCTTCGTTCCCGCCAATAAACCACACAACCACCGGCTTCGAGCATTGTTTGATTTGTTCACAAATTTTGTCTTCGACGCTTGGTGCAGGCGGCTTTGATACTAAAACGATGGCCTTGGTTGCTTCGTCGGCTTCCAAAGCCCGAATACCATCAAGCATCATCAATCCGCCAACTTCCTCGCTTAAGTCACGGCCTCCAGTGCCGATTAATTGGGAGATTCCTCCGCCAAACTCATGAATGCGTACACTCACTTCCTGGCTGCCTGTTCCAGATGCGCCAACAATACCAATGCTTCCCTTTCTTACCGTATTGGCAAATGCCAACCCAACATTGTTGATTATTGCCGTTCCACAGTCCGGCCCCATCATCAGAAGTCCTTTATCATGTGCAAGCTTCTTTAGCTCGATTTCTTCTTCAATGCTTACGTTGTCGCTGAAAAGCATAACGTGAAGGCCATTGTCGAGTGCCTTTTTCGCTTCCCTGGCTGCATAAGCCCCATTAACTGAAATGAGAGCAAAATTCGCCTCTGGAATATTCATTGCAGCTGATGAAATCGTTGAATATTTTACTTCTCCTTTTCCGCTTGTTGATGGTTCTTTTTTCGTAAGTAAATCATCAATTTCCACGAAAGCGCTTTCGCATAGTTCATCCGTTTCTGCCTTTACGACAATCATCAGGTCACTTGTTTTTGCTTCCTCAACCTCCGGCGTCATTAATCCAACGTTACGGATTACTTCTTTATTCATTTCCGTTCCCATTGCGATGATTGCTTGGTCAATGCCTTCAACTTGATTAGCCTTCGTTGATAAGGACATTAATGAAACGGAATCAAAATATGTGTTTGGTTTGATTAATACTTTTATAGTCATGCTTGGCCTCCTATTTTTCTATTGGCTTCTAAACCGTAGTAAATACCTAATGCGATATCTGTTCCGGAAGTAGAGCCGATGGATAAAACTTTATTTAAAGAGAGAATTAACTCCTCATCTCCACCAGTGAAAATAGACTTTACTAAATGGTTGATTGATTCTCGGACATGGCCTTGTGATGCTTTTTTAAGAGCCATAAAGCTGATATCATTTGTTAGGGATTTGGCGTCCCGTACCACTTGACCGGCTAGTTCTCGATTTTCAAAAATCGGACTATTGGGAATATTCATGGCGGTAAATAGCCCTACCAGAAAGTCATCCCCCGACGGTGTTAAACCGGGTCCCAGACCTATTAATCGAATCGCGCTCGCCGTTGCCTTGGAGAATTCTTTTTTCAATATCGCTTCGTAAAGGATGAATATCCTTTCCTCTAGCATTTTGGATAATTCCGCTTCAAAAGGGCTTTGTGGCTGAACTCTTTTTTGGACTCCCCCACCCTTGCCATGAAGGTCAATATACTTTTTCATTTTCGACATATTTTGAAATAATTTCTCGAGGTTGGCAGGGAAATCAGGTAATGAACTTTCCCACAAGCTTGCCTGTTCAATCGAGACAACGAGTTGATTGCCAATCGTTAACCTTTCATTTTCAGCATTTACAGGGGCATTGATGGCTAAATAGATATCATTCAATCGTTCCTCTTCAATCACAAGCGTATTGGGTCCATTGTCTATTTGGCTGCATGCAATTGTATAAAGTTCTTCATTTTCAAGGCATTTAATATTTACCGTCCGATGAAAAGTGCTATGTACAAACCCGCTAAACTTTGAAGCTTGAATTAGCTTGATAAACCCAAGATCACCAGATCGTGCATTTCTCATTCGTGTCACTTTCTTAAATAAATCTCCCTCCAATATTTAAAGTTTTCCTTGTTAATCTTGCACATTTCATAAGAAATCTTCTAAATAAATTGTTGAACGATTTGCCTTACAACTGCTATTTTAGATGGGATGCATTAAGATAGCATTGTGTAACAAATCCAAAAAGCTTGGATTTTATTTAGGCAACATGCACAATGATATGTGAGCAAGTTTTGAATAGGAAGTGAGAAAATTGTTAACCGTTAAAGAATTGTTTGAGATTGAGGCAATCGATGGAATAAAAATTGTTGCGGGGGATAAGGGAATTAATAATGAAATTTCAATTGTGAATATCATTGAAAACCCTGAGTCATTTGACTGGCTCTCTCCAAATGAATTACTTTTATCGACAGGGTATATTTTTAAAGATAATAAAGATTTACAGAATCAAATTATTAAAGAATTATCAGAAGTGAATTGTGCGGGATTAATTGTTAAAATGAAACGTTACTTCCAAAAGCTCCCGCAGAATATGATTGATGAGGCGAATAGGCTTGGATTCCCTCTTATTGAATTACCATTTGAATATACTCTCTCAAGGGTTATTTCAATTATTAATGAAAAAGCTTCCGGAAGATATGATTTGTTGAATCGAAAAACCCTGGATATGCATAATCTGTTTTTTAGAATTACTCTTGAAGGTGGAGGAATTGAAAGAATTTCTTCATTATTAGCAGAAACGATAGGGAATCCAATTGTTTTAGTCGATCGGGATTGGAAGCTGTTACATTTCACGGAACACCGGGATAACAAGGTTCCGTTAGCTTATTGCCTTGATTTAGTGAAGAATCGGAAGGTCTTCAACAATTCTTTCCTTGAGGGGATTCCGGACAATATCAGCAAGATGAAAAGATCAATAAAACGTATTTATCACCTGGAAGGCATGGAAATTAAGTGCCGAATTCTTCCTGTCGCGGTAGCCAATCATCTTTACGGCTATATTGTCGTTTGGGAAACGATTCGTGAACTCACTGAATTTGATTATATTATTTTGGAGCAGGTGTCCACCATCATGGCACTTGATAGAATTAAGGCAAGGGAAATTGAAGAAGTAAAGTTGAAAATCAGGCAGGACTTCTTTGATGATTTATTAACCGGAAAAATAACTTCAAGTGAATCGATACAGACATTAAGCGAATTACATGGATTAAATTTTCATTATAAGTATTTTTGTATGGTAGTGAATATTGAATCGCTAGAGCCTAATGATGGCAAGGATTTCATCACGAGAAAAGTGAATTTGGAAAACAAAGCGCGGAAATGTGTGGAGATTGTGTATGAGCATTCTAACTTGGTTTTTGGGGAGATTACTTGTTTCCACAGAAATAATCGGATCATCATTTTAATAGGCCAGCACGAAAACAGGCCGCCTATTTCCGTGCATGAAACGAAAAAATACGGACAGGACCTTTTCGAAATCCTTACTAAGCATGTGCCGCAAACAACGTTCTTGGTTGGGATCGGCAGTCAATACGATACTATTCATTCACTTCACAAAAGTTTTTCAGAAGCGAATGAATCAATCAGGCTTATGAAAAAGCTTGATAATAAAGGCGGCATCTCCCATTTTGAGGATCACTCAGTCTATTATTTCTTGGATTCCAACATCAAGGATTTGGAATTAAAAGGGTTTTTCCTTAAAAGCCTTGGCACGCTTTATGAACATGACCGTACACATGATACAACCTACATTGTCACATTAGAAAACTTTTTCAACAATAATCTCAACTTAAGCGAAACGGCTAAAGCGATGTATGTGCACCGAAATACCATGATATACCGGATTGAAAAGATTAAAGAGATATTAGGTAGTGATTTAAAAAACCCGGATGAACTTCTGCAACTCCAATTAGCATTAAAAATCTTTAGAATGCTAAGCAAAAATATACAAATTGATGATTTGCATCAATAACCTCCGCCAAATTGGATGTTTATCCGCCCAATTAATTGGTTGAAGTAAAAGTTGGATGCCTCCCTCGGACTCCAAGGGGTTATCTATACTTGTTTGGGTGGCCTATATAAGCCTATAAGATTTAATAATCCTGCAAAAGAACAAACGGGAATTCAGTTTATCTTCCCTCTTTCATCGAAGGAAATATAGTTGTCAAAAACCATGAATTCGCTCTCTAGAGGAGGAAAATAAAAAGTCGCAGTTGTGAAATAAAACAACTACGACTTTTTTATGATGAGCCAGGAGCAAACAAACCTTCTCTCACGATAAAGCGCCTTACCTATTCCGTATACTGACACTTTCGGCAACTAATTATCAATAGTCAACCGGGAATTTGCTATATAGATAGAAATAAACTTTTAGCAGTGGCTTTGTCGCCCAGCTGAAAGCGTCTGCCTGTAGCGGAAATCAACACATTCGTTAAACCACTTTTGTGGATGAAGAACCTTCATAAAAGTGAAATTGAGTTATGCATACAGTGAAGTTAGCGGCGGGTGGTATAATAAGGAAAACCTTGCCCGCAATAGGGCTAGAATAAAATCAGGGATACGGTCCTAGCGATACAGCAAGAATTATTCTTTGACTAGGTACTGGAAGGTTTAATAAAGTCAATTTTCCAACTTAATATGGAGGTATTGTCCATGGGCTTTGATATAGAACTATTAAACTTTAGAAAGCTGAATAGTAAAGACTTGGATATCATGCATAAATGGTTAAATAATGGCTTCGCTGCCAAGTGGTATGGCAAAAAGCAAATGACCATTGAAGATGTCAAAGAAAAGTATTTGCCTTACATAAACAATGAAAAGCCTACACAGAGTTATATCTTTTCATACGAAAATAAACCTATTGGCTATATACAAACTTATAAAATAAACGACTACCCTGATTATGAAAAACAGGTAGCAATAGATGAAAATGCATCAGGTCTGGATCTATTTATTGGCGAAGATGAGTTCATACATAAAGGATTAGGCAAATACATCATTCGCAAATTCTTAAAAGAGATTGTATTTTCTTTAAGTGGTGCAGTTAGTTGTATATTAGGGCCTGAACCAGATAATGTAATCGCGATAAAAACATATGAAAAAGTTGGATTCAAATATGTAAAGACAATAAGGACTGATGATGGAGAGGAATACATCATGAGAATTGGGAAAGATGAATTCATAAATAATAGAAAAATAAAAAGAAACTAATATAAAGTATGTTCGTCACATATGGAAAGGAGATAGATTGTATTGAAAAAATTAGTGCTTATTCCAATGATAATTGTTTTACTTTCAACTATGGTGGGTTGCAATTTAATTAAACCCAAAGGAAAATTACCAATTGAAATGATCGCATTCAATAGTCTTACTGAGGAAGAACAAGACTTAATTCCTGTAAGCCCGAAAGATTCAATCGTAGAGAAAATAACAGTTAGTGATGAAAACAAATCTTACATTGATAAGGCGTATGACAAAACCCAAGTTTATTCTGTTACTTTTAATCATACTGAGACGGATTCTTTGGGAAAACTTACGGTTTTTGTTGATTTGGACAAAGAAACAGTTGTAGGGAAAGGCTTTACGAGGAGATAATCAATATTGAATAGAGGAACAATACAATTGGGTAACCTTCCCTAAAGATATACCCAATTTATAACAGGCCCTTTTAAAAGAAAAACCCCATTCCGGATCAGCATCTAATCCGAAAGGGGGTTTCCTCATAGATTTATTCCTTACTACCTTAATGTATTTTATTTTTTACTTTCTCGACATCAGTATCGCTAAACTTCACTGTGCCATTCCAGCTAGCTTTTTCCAGTCCTTTACCTCGTTAAAAGAAAATCCTGATTCGGCGTTCAGCCGTTTCAACTCCCCTATTTTAAGAAGAAGACCAGGGACATACAATGTACGATTTTGCGAATACTAATGGGTAACCGAATTTAGAGGAGGTATTGCATCAATGAAGCAGAATCAACAGCAAAACAGAAACAATGTTATAAAATCTTCTGGCACCAACCCCGGGAAAGTGAAACAGGATATACAGCAAGATGTAAACGCGGGCCAAGGATCAATGACATCCCGTGAAGCAGGAGCAATGAGGGATTAAGAATTTTTGACTTGTAAAGACCGACATGTAATTTTGTCGGTCAATTTTATTTTGTTATTTGTTAACCTGTTTCTATTAATATGTACTAAAAAGCACTCGTCTTTACTAAAGACGAGTGCCCGGTATTTTCTTTGACTCAACCACCCAAATTCCTCTTATTCTCATAAGGAATATTGTGGGGCAAAATTCCACTTAAAACGGACGGAAAAAATCCTTAAGAATACAATAAGAATCAACAGGATCGCTGTCATGTAAGGCCCGCGTACCAATCCTAAACCGATTGCGAAACCAGCAAGCGCCGCCCATAAAGCGTCAACCACCCCCACTGAGATAATGCGTTTCAGTGGGGGCTTGAGTTTGAACTCTAGGTCTTTTCGTCTACCACTAGACAGAGTGACGCTCTAGAATTCATGTCACGTTTCGGTGACACCCCAAGTAATTTTTAGGTCGGTACTGGCAATGGACGATTGTTTTCCCACTTGCACCCTCCCTGCTGTGAGTTAAGGTTCTCCGAATGGATACGGAGAAGTCATAGCCTTGCGAACTATGTACTACAAGCCCCGGCACTAATGCGCCCGATACCCTGGATGGCTGACACACCCACTAAGCCATGCACTAAGCAACAGCTTTACGTTTTCGTACGTTTAACACAGTTGGAGTTTTCACTTTGATAGTTTCGTGAAATTCTGCAACTTCCGATTTCCTCAACGTATTCAGCGCACCATTGATGTCTGCATGGATACAGTGGCCAGCTTTGGAACGATACAGTCCACGAGTAAGGCGTCTGCCACTGAATGTGTAGGAGGATTTATCATTTTCCGACCAAACAGGAATCCTATCTTTATCCAAGAAGCTGGCTTTGGACGTATAGCTTTCTTCCTGCTTCTTGAACCGGATGCCCTCTTTCATACATTTGTTTTCGATGGCAGAAATCAACTTTTTGAATGGAATTTGTACAAACGTCTGGTTGTTTCTTTTCCCCATATCACATTCCTGTTTCCAACCGGCATTATACCCGACGACAATCGTATCGATATTCAATTCTTTCACCTTTTTGAATAACAGGCCGACAGTTTGTGAGAAGTATCCGCTGATTTGATGTTCCCGTTTGTTCCAGAGTTCCGCGATTTGGTTCGTCACAACCCGTTTTGAAATCCCGTTTCCGATATTTTTTTGCTGCAGATTGCTTATCTTTTTGTTGAAATATTGGTTGATGGACTTTAGCTCCTTGCCATCTATTAGAAAAGTTTCGCCATGATTTGTTGCACAACTTACCAATCGGTCTACACCTAAATCGCAACTCAAAGCACGTACAGTGGTCGTTGGTTGTCTTTTCATTTGAGCGATTTGCACTTCATACGTGTAATGCACCTCAAAGAACCGACCTTTTTGCTTGGGCACAATTTCAATGTAGGAGATTTTCTTGTGTAACAAGTTTTTTGGCATACGAATCTTGATCGAACCGTAACGTTTTCTGAATTCATTGTTCATCGGAATCACCCAATACCCGTTTTTATCCACCTTAGGGACTTGATAGATTTCGATTACACGCTTTTCTGTGGAACGGGAGTAGTTCGGGAATTTAGGGCGGCCAGTGAATTTCTCAGGGTTTTCCTTCCACTTTTTAAACGCCTCGAAAAAGCTTTTTACTTCCGCATACAAAGTCCTTCGAATAGCCTGAACGGAGTTCGATTGAATACCCCAATAATTCACATCAGCCTGCATGGCAGCGTCTACTTCTTTTACCGTCGCCATCCTGTTTTGGTTTAAGTAACATTGTTTTATTGTATATAATCCAACATTTCGCAATGCTTTTGAACTATGGGTCATGCGTCGAAGGAGACGGAATTCCTTGGCAGTAAGACTGGTTCGTCCGATATTCTGTTTTTGAGTTAACCGTTGAATTGTTTCGGTTTTCTTTCGTTTACGTAATACCTTGACGGGTTTCTTTTTAGCCATTTTATTCACCTCCTTTTCTTCCAAAATAGGAATATTTCCCTATATATAATTATAGCAGTTGGTTGAACGAAAAGCGAATGTTTGTTCCTCTTTTAGCCTAAAATTTTTGGACCAGCTTCAGCCCGCGGCTGACGGCAATTCATCTCCACCTGAATTGTCGGACTGCCCCCGTAACACAAATCAGATGGAGTCTTCTTCCAAATATGATAAATTTCAGAATGAAAAATCATTGGCTTTCGGCCCGCAAAGACTTCACGTATCATCCCTCCGCCAGCACCGGTAATCGTCGAGGCGATAATGACGGCAATGAAAGGCGTGCCAATCGAAACTGCATAATTTGCCCCTGAATAGCAAATGCTGCCAGTCCAATCGCATCAAACAAGACAATCCAATTTTTAATTTGGTCAAGCCATTTATTGGGCAACAGAAAAACAAGCGTAATCGCGAAAAAGGCTATTTGAAATAAGTTCCCTTGCATCCACGTGTTTTCAATCGGAATTCCAATTAATAAGTTTCGGACAAGGCCTCCCCCGAAGGCAGTCGTAAATCCTAGAACGTAAATTCCAAGGATATCATAATCCTCTTCCCTGGCTATAAGGGCACCACTGATTGCGAAAGCAAGGGTACCAATGATATTTAGAATGTCCCATGTCAATGCGTACCCCTCCTTTCATCGATATTATCCGTAATAGATGTAACTAAAAATCAGTGGAGGGAAACAAACCTCCACTGATTGAAATTTCACCTTTTCGTCACAAAACGACAACTCATTATTACCCAAGGAGGAAAAGGTTATCCAGACCTATTTTTCCTAGTCTAACCCATTAAAGCTACATACAACATGTTCAACTGCCTTGGCAGCGACAAGCAGCGATTCTTCATCAATATCAAATTTAGGGTTATGGTTAAAATAAGGCTTCTCCACCCCTTTTGGAGTACAAGCAATGTAAAAGAAGCAGGAAGGGAATTTTTCCGCATAGTACGCAAAATCTTCTGATTGCGGCAAGGCTGGGAATTCCTTTACTTCATTAATATTTTTATCATTCGCATTTTGGAGAATCTCAGCAACGCAGGATCAATGTGTTCCGGATCAGATTGAAACGATTAATTTAGCTGAGGGGAATTATTATTTCTTATAATTTTAATTACTTAGGAGGTTTACTTCATTGCCTTTTTCGAGACGCTGAATCTGTTTTTCGCCTGTTTCAGCCAACTCTTTGAATTGGTTGATGGTTTCACGCATTTTCGGCAATGCTTGCTGTTTGTACGTACTGATTGAGTCCATCGCCTCGATTACATCAGCAAACGCGACTTTCAATGTCTCAACAGAAACGCTTGATTCCATTGCCTGCTTTTGAATTTCCACACCTTGCACTTTCAGCATTTTGCTAGTTCCTGCAATCAAATCGTTCGTTGTTGCGTTAAGGGCTTCGATCTTTTTTAAGACAATCTTCTGATTGTACAAAGCACTTGCTACGGTAACAGCAATTTTCAATGCAGAAATGGTCACGGTTTTTGCACGTTCAACCCCACGGATCAACTCCCTGTTGTTCCGGATGACTACTTCATATGCAATAATGCCTTGCTGGTTAACTGTGAGCATTTGCTGCAAATCCATCACTCGCTGACGAAGCGGAAATAACAATTCTTCGGTGATGAATTGAATTTTATCCGGGTCTTCACCTCTTGTTTTAGCCTGTTCGATTTGAGCTTCGATCGCTTCATCCATCAAAGTTCCCAGTTCAATTTCCTTCCGAAGGATTTTCGTCAAATCCCGAAGTCCCTGCTGTTCGATTTCAAGCGTTGTATTGTCATTTTTCAAGGTCACTTTCCCTTTTTCAAGGCTTGTGACGATATCCGAAATGACGCTGTCCGCTTTTTCGTACTTTTGGAAGTAGGCCCGAAGTGGGTTGAACAGTTTTCCAAGAAAGCCCGTTTTTGCAAAATCGATCACACTTGGATCGAGGTCCTTCAGTTGGGTTTGAAGTTCAGACAGCCCTTTTGCGACCCGGCTGCCTTCATCGCCCTGTTTCGCCAGGTTCCCGACCGACACTTGAAGAAGTGAATTCTTGTTGGACGAAGCCTTCATCGTGTTTAACCCGAAACTTTCAATGCTTTTCAATACTTCATTTCGCTGATCAAGTGATTCGACATCCAATCCCATAATCGTGGAAACATTCTGATTGGCTGCCTTTTGCAGTTCTGAAATTTCCTCTGGAACAGGTTTGACTTGTTCTTCGATAAGGGCCTTTACTTCTTCAGGACTTGCAACAGTCATTGAAAACGACATAGATTATCCCCCGTTTTAGTGTATTTTACAGGCTCATGCTTTTAATTGGCGTGAAAATTACAATTGTACGTTGAACAGGTTTTTAATCTTATAGACGACGTCATCTGAATCAGCATTGATACTCGCTGCTTCATTGATCGATGAAATGGTCTGAAGAGCCTTGAGGTTAGCGTTATATCCGATTGTATAGATTGGAACCTTATAAGCCTGAATTAATCCGCGGATTTCGTCCAATGAGTGTCCCCGATTCGTTTCCCCGTCGCTCAATACGAAAATGAGAGGGGTCACATCAGGGTTCTTCTTCATTTCATCCTTCAGCAATTTCATCGCGACGACAATCCCATCATACGTCGCGGTTCCCCCGTTTGCCTGCAGGCCTTCGACAGCTCCGACAAAGTATGATTGCTGGTTCGTATCGAATGGAGCAATCGGCAAATTGATCGTCACGTCATCAGAGTAAGTAACCAATCCGATACTGTTGTTTTTGCCAAGATATTTCTGGCCTTTAAGCAAGCTTTCTTTCATTCGGTTCATTGGTTCTCCATTCATGCTTCCAGAAACATCTGCAACAAACACTGCTACAATCGGCTTATTGGCGTTTTTCTTTTCTTTCCATAGCTTTTGAGCAGCCGAAAGAGTGGCGCCGTCAACCGTTTGCATTTCCGATGCGTAAGATTCAAGGCCGTTAAATCCATTTTTCTTGCCGAGTTCTTGATACTTTTTCTCCTGGGCGAATTGGGCAAATTGTTGAATGATTTGCTTTTTCTCATCAGAGATATTGCCAATGGCATACAATGGGCTGTCATGGCGGACGCCAAACGGAGTGAATATATATGAATCTTTCAAATCAGGTGAATTAATGAATGTTTGATACTCAAGCACGAATCCATCCAACGCACCCGATTTGGCCGCTTCCCTCATCTGCAATGTCGTAGATGCTGTGAATGGCACATTCGATTGGAATTGCTCAAAGCCCTGTACTGCTTTATCCCCCAGAAGGTTGGATTTGTCAAAGGTGTTTAAAGCGGTCAAAAGAAGGTTAAGGCCTGTCGAACTTGCGAACGGATCGGTATAACCCATGGCAAATTCATTTTTCGCCATCGCATCCGTAACGGTTTTCACATTTACCGAGCCATATTTGTCAACTAACTGATCATGCTTCTTTTTCTTGATGACAAGGCCAGGCACGTTGCCGACCATCCTTTTTGAAATCAGTTCAGCTGTTACCCCGCTATCTTTCACCATCTCTCCCCAAAACTCATTAGAAGGGGTAAAGGCGTCGGGAACATATTTTCCTGATTTGATATAGTCTGTTGCTGTACCAGAGGCAATGCTTCGGATCTTCACACTGACGACCTTTCCATCCACTTGGAACTTTGCGGCGTTGTAGTCTTTTCCTACTTCGTTTAGCCATGAATCATTCCCTTTGCCCGTTTTTTCAGGCGACGAGAAGATTTCAACAAATGATTCGGTTGAATTTTCGACGGTTACAGGAAACTTATTGATATCAGGCAGTTCTTCAGCCAGATCAGCTGGATTTAAGTCAATCTGCCCTTTGGCAGGCTTTCCTTTTGCCACATCGATCTTGGAATACATTTTATCCAGCTGTGCTTCGGCATTTTCAGCCGTAATCTGTTTTTTAGATTTTCCTAGATTCGAAGTAAGCGAGATGCCAGCATAGACAACCCCAAAAAATACAACAACAGCAATTAGTGAGACGATCAGAAATTTACCTTTATTCATCAGCCAGTGCTCCTTCTAGTATTTATAGTGTTTTGTTTGTTTGATCAATGCATCCATTTCCTGCATTGCAGCCATATTGTCAATGTCGTCAATATCAATGGTGTTCAGCTTTGAAATTTCCAAGACGAGTTTATCGATATACAAAAGAATCTCTTCGTTAATATTCACTGCATTTTTGACAAAAGAAAGGTATTCATTATAAAGTTCCCTTTTTTCCTGAAGAATTTCTTTAGAGAAACGGCTCGTATTTTTTCCACTCACGCTTTCGTACTCTGTTTCATCGAACGTACTGACTTTGTTGAGGATGTTGCGGATATTCAAATAAAAGAGCTTTTCTACTTCGGCTACGACATTGGCGAACTTTTGATAACTTAATTCGGTTTTGTCGAATCGTTCATCCAGAAGGGTCAGCAGCCCGCCTTTTTTCTTTTTCAAGCGAAGCTCCTGTCCTAAAGCGAACACAATATCTTCCCTTAATGCTTTAATATTTTGATAAGATTGAAGGGCTCTTACATAATCCTCATTTGTTTTTAGCTCCCTCAAATGTACGGCTGGAATCTTTTTGAACAGGACCCCATAAATACTGAAAAGAATAATAATGAGACTGACAAACAGCACAGTCACCCCAAAGGATGTCTCAAGAGCACTTCCGCCAACAATCCTTACCCCCAGAAAACCAGGGGAAAGAAGAATCACATTAGCAAGGGTTATCCCGAATAGTAGCGTAATCAATTTCCAAATTTTCGACATCCTTCACTCCCCCTAAACTATTTATAATATCAACTTTTCCGCATGTGGAAAAATCCAAAAAACCAACCGGTTGAATATCCAAAATCATTGATGTAAGATTTTGAAATAATATGTATTTTCTTTATACGGATTAGTTATTAATAGGTTTCTACTTTCTTTCAAATATTTCTAAATTTACAAAATATATCGAATTTTGTTTGTTTAAAGGATATTATACTATTTTTTGGTGAGTGAATGATAGGGAAAAATGGATGGAAAGCTTTGAGGAGAGGACATGAAGGATTATATTGGATACTTTTCAATACATACACGATATGCGCCGCAACATTCATTGGTTCATGAGCTTTAGAAACATAAAATAGGATTGCCCCATAAGCTCAGGTTCAATGCATAAACAGTACTTGCGAGAAAGCCCACAAAAAAAAGACATTGGGAAAACCCAGTGTCTAATTTAGCTATTTGGTTTTGTCGGTTTTTGATTGACTGACCGTGTTGGCCTGTAGTTGTTTCTGGCTTTTAAATTGGATGCCCAGCTGATTTTGGACTCATATCTTTGTGTGTATTCCTTTTGGACAAGCTCATGGAGCCGGTCTCTGTTTTTGGTCAACATTTCTTCCATCACTTGAAGCCGGCGCGTTGGGAAACTCAGTCCGGCGAGAATGGTGGTGATGGATGGGTCTGTTTCTGAAATATAGGTTCCTTCGTACAGCTCAAGGGGTTCCCCTACCCTCTCGAAAATCGATGGGATGTTAATCAGCTTTGACACATTCTCAGGTCCTTCATAAATCAATCCGGCACGTATGACGCCAGGCGATTCAACCGGGCAGAAAACCGAATTCGCCCATGATTGCTGGATTTTAAGGGATACTTCCGCAGTCGTTTTGGCATCTGTCACCGTGCTTGTGGAAATGACAGTCACACCTCGTGTGCTAAGGATATTCATCAAGTCAGTCTCATCAAAGTTCCCGTAAAGGGAGCTTTTCAAGGTTATTTGCAGGACATGGTTGATTGCTTCCACAACCTTGTGGTTTGAAGCCCGATAAATTTGTTGCTTGCTGGATTGGGGATTGGTCCGGCGCAACTGGTCATTGTCGACCAGGAAGGTGGACGAAATCCCTTCAATCTTGGACAATTCCTCAAGGCATTCCGCTGCATTGATCCGGTTGCCGGCAAGGACATTCCGTTCAGGCACAACAGCAATCGCTCCTACCTTCAGCTTTGGCAGCTGGTTCAGCAGGATTTCAATCAGGAGCGGGCTCATCCCCGAGCCGGTCCCACCGTCAGTGGAGAATGCCACAAACAGGAACTTTACTTTTTTGAATGACTTTTCAACAAATTCAACGATCTCCCTGTAATGATCGTGTACTGCCCGGGCACCGATCGACCGATCCTGTCCGGCCCCGTTATACCCTGGAACAAAATACTTGTTTTCAACCCTCGTATTGACGAGCCCGTCACGCTGGTTCGTATTGATAAGTGCGGTTGGAAAGCCCATGGCCGATGCCGCCTCAGCAATATTGCCACCTGCCTGGCCAACGCCTAAGAATCCAATTGGTTTCACCAAACCCACCTCCTTATCTCTAATAAAATAATACTCATTTGTTCAGAATTTAGACTAATATTCCGGACTGTCAACACTTCCGGCACTGAAATAATGCGTTTCAGTGGGGCTTGAGTTAGAGCTCTTAATTTTTATCAACTCATTAAGAATAAACGAATGAATTGCCAACCTGAAACAACAAGTGGAATGATGGCCAACAGTTTAATCCATCTCTTTTTAGCAATAAATCCGATTATTAGAATGGCTAACCCCAATATAAACACTCCTAAAATCGTAAAAGCTGTCATTACTTCCCCTCCCCTTCCAACATACTCAACTCCCTTTTTTCTCATTAATGCCGGGAAACGCGTAATTATGTCATTGAGTTTTTGAATGGAAGACGTCTATTGATTTTCCCAACTTTTCCGAAGCATTTATTCCATTAACCGCAATATTCATATGAACATGGGGACAAACCCAAATTTTCCAAAAGGAGTGAGGATAAGATGGATCGGAAAATCAAGATCATTGGATTGCTTTTTGCATCGTTGTCGCTTGTCATATCGTCTGGTGTGGCAGCTGCTAAAAGTGACGCTCTTCAAAAATACTTGGGAAGGAATGAGGAAAGCGTTGAATCTCAGTTACAAACGTTAGAGACAGAACAGCTCATTGAAGAAATTGATGCGATTGCTTCAACAGAAGAAACGGATGATAAATTAATGCCCTTCGTTTCTGCCCTCTTTGAAAAGAAAAATAAAGTCCAGGATTCACAGTTATTAAAAGTCGTTAAAGACAAAACGAAAGCAGATAAAACCCGGCTGGCAATGGTTGACTTATACCTTCACAAACATGAAAAGGAACCAATTACAGAAGAATTGAAAGAGCTTCTGAAAAGTCCTGATATTAACGAAACGGTAAAGACAAAAATCGTGGCTGGGGCGAAATTTTCGGGGAAGGACGTTCCTCTTTTAAAAGAATTAATCGCAAAGGATGATGCTCTTGTCGCTTTCCATAGCTTAAAGCAGCTAACCAATGCGAATGCAAAAGAAGCCTACACCATTGCGAGTGAAATCCTTTCCAACCTTGATGTTGCCCCAAAAGATAAAGTTTCCGCCGCACTAAAATCCACAGCAAAGTATTTGAAAAAGCAAACACCTACCCCGAAAAATGACTTAAAGGCAGAAGAAGAATTCCTGAACTTAAGCTTTAAACTAATTGAAACGAGTGACGATGGCTATCTGAAAGATTCAGCTTTTTTTGCTGTATCTGATTTACAAAGTGAAAAAGCCATGAAAAAAATCATTGAAAGCAACTCGGTTGACCGGGAGCTGAAGGTATTTGCGATTGACCAGAACTTCGCTACATTAAAGAAAATGCTGCAAACAAACCCAACAGAATCGGATATTAAGGTAGTCGTTGAAGCAATGAAGCTGTATCCAATTGTTGATTTGGCAGACGCGCTTGAGAACGCAGTGAAAACAGTAAACAATCCACCATTGAAACAGGAAGCGAAAGACACCATCACTTTAATGAAAGAACAAGGAGTAAAAGGAAATGAGAAATGGCTCGATAAAAACTAAAAAAAATGCGAGGTGAATAAGATGAAGAAACACATTAAGAAAATTGCGGTATTGCTTTTCACATTGGCGCTGTTTGCCCCATTGTTTTCAACTAGTACAGAAGCTGCTACCGGTTACCAAGGGTATGCGATTTACCGGGATGGAGTATTTTATGGTTACGATTGGCATGCTGGTATGATGGATGATCCGTATAGAACCACTACGTCTCTTCCGGTTTTGCACGCACCTGGGTCCGGCAGTGTTGTGAGCTGGGATAGTTGGAGTAATTTCATGAAAGGAAATAATTTCAAAGGGGTTTACAGGCCCAATAGAGCACCCACTTCATCGGAACGTGATTTGTTCGTTTCAATGGGCAGAAATCTAAGAACTGAAAATATAGCCTATAATGTCGCTTACCAAGTGTATTATGACACTGGAAGTTCTGGTACTTGGGTCGATCCTAGCGAAATTTCATCAATGAGATGTGACGGCGTCGTTGAATATATACATGAATGGTATGGATTTAGAATCTATGGTAGTGACACCTATTGGGATGTAACAAGGAACTCATTTTGGGGACGGGACCATCATAGCGGCACAGCCATTACTCCCAAAAAGCAAGTGGGATATATGACGTTGGTAAAAAGCACAGCTCCTTAAAAGGCCTTTCGTTGCACAATAAGGTGATAATTGATTAAAACGTTTCGCTATCAACAAAAAAAGCAGCCGATGCACGTATTAACGGGTTTACTGGTGAGGTGCAAAACGTTAAATCACAGACCTATTCACAAAGCAGATATCATAAATTTCACAATAAAAAGGGCTTATTAACTTTAAGCCTTTTTTATTATCAGTTTTATTTTACTCTCTTTATTTCAGTTTTTTCTATAGAATCACCAGTAATCTCATAGAACACTTCTTTATTATTTTCTAATTCAAATGAAACTTTTTGGGTGATGTCCTTTTTCTCTGTTTTATTCCCTTTGGGTTTACCAACCAGGACCTCGACCTTCATGTCAGCGCTTCCATCTAAGGCAAAGTCATCTTCAAAGAATTCAAACCTAATTGATTCCCCTTTTTTTATTTTGGAACCATTCCCATTCACAGTTGTCTGTGATGCAGCGATAGGTGAATGATTCGACAAAAATACTTCAAGTCCATAAACATCAAAATTAGTGTTATTTTTTATATCGATTACCATACTGTTTTTACTTGGTCCAAGTGGAGTAGGAGAACTAAAAAATTGTGTACAAGCGGACAAAAAAGTAACTAATAAAATTGCGACTCCTGCCTTCAGTGTTTTGACCACATTGCCATCCCCTTATAAAAATCATTATACCTAGATAAATATAATATATAGAAATTCTAGGTATATGAGTATTGTAATTTATTTCTAATTTATTTTCAAATGTTATTAAATAAAACGCCTCGTATGTCCAATAAGAAATTCAACAAAAAGCTAAAACACTTCAGCACATCATTGCATATTCTTTCCAATAAAATAAAGAAGGATGATATGTATTGGATAGAAGAAATAGAAAAAGTATTTTAACCCAAACCCTTTCTTTCCGTTATACAGCAAAAATAAGGGTAGAGCTAATAGCATTAGCCACTGAAAATCTACAAAATTAAAAATAATCCTATTATGAACTGCCATCATGCTGCCACGCTTAACCGCAATGAGGAAGATAAGCCCAGAAAACAATAAATAGTACATTGATAAATGTCTTTTGGTTTGAAAGAAATAAAACCCGAGCCCTAACAAGATAAATAAAATGCCACCTTCAACACATAACGAATTCCCCAATATCGCTCCAAAAAAATACTTATCCCTCAGTCCATAAATAACAACGAATTCAGTAAAGAAGACAATGAGGGCTGTACTAATTAACTGCCAAAGGAGAAAAAATGTAAGCTTCTTTTTTTCAATTGCGTAAAGAAGAATACCTATTATAAATAAAGGTGCAAAGAAATTATAGTTCTCTGTATATTCTGTTCCTGGCACTACTTTTAGGATTAAATTGATTAATGCCATTATCACACTAGCAATATATAAACGTAATAGATACTTCTTTTTATTTGATGTATGCCTATATCCAACGGCAACACAATAAATAAAAATAGGTGCTGCGATGCGTCCTATCCATCTAAAATACTCTGGTGTATTCGGAATAAAGATACCAATGTGGTCAATTAACATTGCAACTAAGGCAATGATTTTAATCGTGGAAGTAGTCATTAAGGAATTCTCCCTTTTTTACCATACTAATGTTATATGCTACTTTAACTAAACTCCCGTTCGTATTATCAGTTAATTCCACAAAAAAAGCGTTAATCCTTCCTGGATCAATGAACCCGTTACTTCAATAAGGGAAGGGCGACAACTTTTATTTAGCTGTCGCCCTTTTTATCAACATTTACATGTTTGACTTTAACTTTTAATTTCATCTTCAATCATAGGTTCTACAAGATCTTTTCTTCGATAAACACTTAGAATGAGTCCTAAAACAGCTCCGTAAAAGACAATCCCACTGCCTCCATAACTAATAAACGGTAGAGAAACTCTCATTATAGGCAAGACTCCAAAGCCCATCAAGATACTCCAAGTAGTAGGAACAGCAAATAATGTAGCACCACCAATTACGATTAATCTCCCATAGAGGTCCTTTGTTTTAAACGCATTTTTTGAAATCCTTGAAATAAATATCAATATGATCAAACATAGAAAGATTCCGAATGCCCAGCCAAGAGAATAGACGAGGAAGGGGAAAGCAAAATCCGTATGTGCTTCTGGTAACAATTGTGAGTTCAAATCGTTGTAAAGGCCGTTACCGAACCATCCCGCTTCTGAAAGGACATTCCTAACCGCTATATACAAATATCCTGCTCCATTTGGATCGGCAGTTGGGTTTATAAAAGCAGATAATCTAGTAAATAAATAACTTTGGCGTGAGGTCATGTAGAACATAATAATGAAAATGATCCCAGCCAATAGATTTGTTAGCGCAAGATTTACAGCTAATTTCTTATGGATTCTAGCGAAAACCAACATCCCAAGAATACAGAAGAAGTAAATAATACTAACCATAAAGTCTGGCACCATCATGTAGAGCAAGGTGGGAGTCCAAAATAAAACAAAAAGTAAACCTTGCTTTTTCCAACTATGAAACTCATTCATTTTGTTAAAAATACCCGCCCAAGCTAGAAAAAAGAAAAATAAGCTCAACATGGTTCCATCCACCGTCAAACCTGGAAGGAGAACCCACTTTTTCATATATCCAAATAGATGGAGGTATAAAAGGATCAATAAGCCAATCGCATAAAAGTACTTCCACCCAATCTTTAATTTCTGGTAATCAAAGAAAAGGAATCCTATGAGTACAAGAACAGTCAGGGAGTACCAAATAACCTGTCTCCCCATAATATATGTGCCTGATATTGAAAGTTGAGGAATCCCCTCAACTAACGGGAGAAAACTAATACCAGCAAAAAGAACAAATAATACAATAAGAACCCAATCCATTTTTGGCTTATGGAGGGGATTTAAATTCTCTCCAATGGTAAATGGATTTCCCATTTCCTGAATGGCCTTTTCATCTGCATCCTCTTGGGAAAATCCTCTCTTTTTGTAAGATTGACTCAACTCTTGCAGATGATTAGCAAGCTCTTTTTTTATCTTATTGTGGGCTTCCTTAGATTTCACTTTGGACATTACCTTACTTAAAAATTCTTCAAATTTGGAAGAACTCATAGTGACGCCTCCTCTAGTATGTGTTTAAGGGAAAACTCCTGTGTTGATTTAGCTTGTTTATAGGAAGCTAAGTATTTTTTCCCTTTGGAATTTATAGAGTAATATTTCTTTTCGTTTATCCATTTTGAAGTAAGAATTTCTTTGTTTTCTAATAGATGTAGAAGTGTATAAAGCTGCCCTTCATTTTTTTGGAAAGTAAGTTCATTTTTTTGAAAAAGTCGGGTGGAAATATTGTAGCCATCCTGTGATTCAAGCTGAACCGATTCTAATATTGCTATGATGGTTTCTATCTTCCAAGAATCAAATTGTGATTGAGATTGTTTCATACGAATGGATTCCTTCACCGAATTTTTTCTTTCATTGGAAAAAGAAAAATCCTTGAAAATTGATTTTTTCATCGAACTCTTCAGGTTAGTTAATGGATCATTCATCTCCTAAACCTCCTCCATCATCTGATCTTTTAATAATTCTTTCGCACGCTTTAATCTCGTTTTTATTGTATTTATATTTACTGTCGTAATCTTGCTTATTTCGGCTAAGGACAGTTCTTCATAATAATGCAGGAAGACGACTTCCCTGTACTTTAGAGGTAAATTCATGACAGCATTTGTTAAGATGTTTTCTTCACTATTCGCGATAATCTCCTCTTCAACCTGTTTTGATTTCGAAGGTATATAATCCAAAATTTTATCGGTAAGCATTATTTTGCGATAATGCCAGCTTCGTAAGTAGTCCTTGCAATGATTACTCGCAATACGATATAGCCACGTTTTTATTGTGGAATGTTGATTAAATTGATTTAACTTTTCATAACACTTTATAAAAATCTCCTGAGTTAAATCTTCCGCTGTCGTTCGATTTTTAACATATGTATATACGAGATGCAGAATATCATCGCTATATTCATGCATTAGTTGATCAATTATCTGCTCTCTCTCATCCAGCATACTTTCATCTGTCACCGCCAGTTGTTTTAGTCCATTCATCTAGTTATCACCCTCTCACATATTATAGACGTAGCTAACCTTCATCTGGTTTGAAAAAATAAAAGATTTTTATTACCATCTATAATCAAAAGTATAAATAGAAAAAGGAACAACCCTCTTTTGGGATTGTTCCAGAATATTGTAGTAGGTTATGATGGCTTATAAGACTACTTATTCGATTAATAATACCTTACTTCTCAGAAGGCCTAAACTCCCATTAGCAGAATAAATAATGCTGCTTAAATAGATGCAACGAATCCTAACCCTTTAGATAGCCCTATCATTTATTCCGTCTATCTAACTTTTTTATTCCTTCCTGATATCTGCCGTCAAAATGCCGCCCCATATATTTAACTGCTTTCTTTTCAAACGAATTTTTTTCTAAAAAAGTGCCACAGTGTTGACACACAATTTGTGAGGCATTAATTTTTTGTGAGCAATTTTTACATACATATTTTTGATTAAACTTAAAATGGTTTGTAAGTCCGATTATGCTAAAAATACAAAAAATAAGAAACGTAAGAACACCTAGTAAATGTCCCATTAACTCACCTCATTTTTCGTTTTATCTACTCTACATACCTTTTCTTCTTTTAAAAGGTAAACTCATCTTTAATTGTGTTCGCTTACGATCTATTTTCAACAAACCTCCAGCGTTCAATAAAGAATTCCACAAAAAGGGGCCTTAACCCTTCTTGGATTAGGCACCTAACTTATTATTTATTCTTAACCTTTTTCATCGTGCTAAAAGGGATCCGAATTTGAGTGCTAAAACCTCCTTTAATACACAGAAAACGCTGTTATATCAACAAAAAGATGCAGTCCAATTCATTTGCGAATTGGACTGCTAATCTTTATGCGATTTATGTTTTTTGTACTCGAAGACCGAACCAGTTATGCGCGTATTTGGTTGCTTTTTGGTGTGCTCAATAAGTTTTCTACTCGAAAATGCTCTCAATCGGTCCTGGCGTTGTTGTCAGGAGAGCGCGCTTTTTGAGGAAACGGCCTCCTCCGCCATCTTCCTCAGTTTGTACTTCTGAATCTTCCCTGATGCCGTTGTCGGGAACGACTCGCAGAATTCAATATATCTCGGCACCTTGTAACGGGCGATTTTTCCGAGGCAGAATTCCCGTATTTCCTCTACTGTTGCGGTATGGCCTTCTTTGAGCTGGATCCAGGCCATGACTTCTTCTCCGAATTTTTCATCCGGGACGCCGACGATTTGGACGTCGAGAATGGCCGGATGCTGGTAGAGGAATTCCTCGATTTCTCGGGGGTAGATATTTTCGCCGCCACGGATAATCATGTCCTTAAGGCGGCCAGTGACCCGGCAGTAGCCGTTTTCATCCATGACAGCGAGGTCGCCTGTATGCAGCCAGCCGTCGTTGTCGATTGCCTCGGCCGTCGCTTCGGGATTTTTATAATAGCCTTTCATGACATGGTAGCCGCGTGTGCACAGCTCGCCCTGCTCACCGTACGGGACTTCTTCGTTCGTTACCGGGTCGACGATTCTCACTTCGACGTTCGGGAGCGCTTTGCCGACCGAAGAGACTCGCAGTTCGATTGGGTCGTCCGTCCGCGTTTGCGTGATGACCGGTGATGCCTCTGTCTGCCCGTAACAGATCGTGATTTCTGATGCACCCATTTTTTCAATGACCGCTTTCATCACTTCGATTGGGCAATTCGATCCAGCCATGACGCCTGTACGGAGGTTTGAAAGGTCGTATTTTTCAAAATCGGGATGGTTCAGCTCGGCGATGAACATCGTCGGGACGCCATGCAGCGCTGTACAGCGTTCCTTTTCAACCGCTTCAAGCACCTTTTTCGCATCGAATTCCTGGACAGGGACCATCGTTGCCCCGACCGAAACACATGCAAGCGTCCCGATAACGCAGCCGAAGCAATGGAAAAAGGGCACAGGGATGCAGAGCCTGTCCTCCGCTGTCAGCTTCATGCACTCGGCGATGTTGATGGCGTTGTTGACAAGGTTGTTGTGCGTGAGCATGACGCCTTTCGGGAATCCGGTCGTCCCGGATGTGTACTGCATATTGATCGGGTCATCCGGGTCGAGTGATGCCAACCGCCTGTCGAGTTCAGCGTCGGACACTTCATCCTTCAGCGCAAGGATATCATCCCAGTGCAGCATTCCCGGATAGCGGTTGTCGCCGAGTACGATGACATTTTTTAAAAAAGGAAGGTTCTTCGACTTCAGCTTTCCTGGCTCCGACGTCTTCAATTCGGGCGCGATTTCATAAATCATATTGATGTAGGAAGCATCCCTGAAATTCTCCATGAGGATTAACGTTGTCGAGTCTGACTGCTTCAGGAGGTATTCGAGTTCCGCGGTCCGGTAGCTTGTGTTGACGGTGACCAGGACGGCCCCCATCTTTCCGGTCGCAAACTGAGCCGTCACCCATTCGGGTCGGTTCGTCGCCCAGATGGCCACATGCTCCCCCGTTTCGATGCCAAGCTTCATCAATCCCTTCGCGACATCCCGGCACAGCTTTTCGAATTCGCCGTATGTATAGCGCAATCCCCTGTCAGGATAAACAACTGCATCATGGTCCGGCTGCCTTGCTGCGGTTTCCTCCAGAAGCCTGCCGACTGAAATGTTCTTGATTTCCGCCATCTCTTCCGCCTCCCAGGTATAATCATTTAATTAGAATTAGTTTCATTATAATCGGAAAATTCGGTTATTTCATCTTTTAAAAGCGGTGGCCTTTTCTCTCCTTGAAACAAAGCTGAAGAAAATTAATCCAATGTACCTGTTCCCTTCTCAGCGTTCCAAATGCGTTTGTGTATACAACATCATAATCATTGGTGCATCGGATCCCGTTCTTTCTTTGGACACGCAACCCTTGGAAATTCACTTTGCTATCCAGACACGGTTTCAAGTAAACATAGAGTGGTATGTGCTTTATGATTCCACTCTCATACCGCCAAACCGGACTAAAAACACGGTTAAAGGGTACTATACCTCTATAATCATAAATGAGGAGTTGGTATCCCTAACATGCTGAAAAAAGAAGAACTTGAAACGTTAAGGGAATTAATCAAAGACATAGACATAGCCATGCTGACTACGGCAACGGATGAAGGGCTTGTTTCACGCCCCATGAAAACTCAGGAAGTTGAGTTTGATGGCGACCTGTGGTTTTTTACGAAAAAAGAGACTGCTAAATATGAAGAAATTTTGAATGATCAAGATGTGAATGTGGCTTACGCGGGTAAATCGTATGTTTCCGTCCGTGGAAAAGCGGAAATCGTTGAGGATTTAAACAAGAAGAAGGAATTGTGGAGCAAAGCATATGAAAAGATTATGCAAACCACTTATGATGATCCTGACGTTGTCTTAATAAAGGTTAAAGCGGAAGCAGCCGAATATTGGGAAACCGGAAATTTGGCGAAAAAAATCGCGTTCATGTACAAGCGAATGACAGGGCAAAGTGCCAAATCGACAGATGTGAATGAAACGCTGGAATTGGAATAGAAGTAAGTGAAACTGGATTGTCTGGTTACAGGGGAACCCCCAGTTTTGCTCGGCTGATGTTGAGAGTGGGCAAAAGCTTTTGAAAGGGTATTTTTTAAGAAGACATTTTAAAAATGTCAGAGTCAAGTGACTAATAAAACAAGAAGAAACACTGTATCTACTCTGGTACAGTGTTTTTTCTTATTAGAAATCTGGCTATGTTCTCAAGACAACTATTAAAAAGTACATCAATATGGCTAGAATTATTGACCCGACTACAATATCATATGTTGTTTCTTTTTTATCTCTAATTCTCTTAGCCATAAATATACAGTTTATATAGAACAATACACTAAAGAAAATAGTCCCTAAAAAGAAGATATACAAATTAGTCACACCTTTTCTATATGATATTACAAAGAAGCTGAACCAATTAATACACCCTCTTTGCCAAATTTAAAAACTAAAAGAAACTCCTGTATCGGTCATTTTGGTTTGTTTTGCTGCCCCGGATACGGAAAGTGAATTTAAACTAATTTTCACCCCGATGCTTCCAACAATGCCCATCTCTGTATGAGTATAATGGCCGTATACTGCTCCCCTTGTATATTGAGAGCTTGCCTTTCTAAAATCGTAATACATTTTACCCCTATGGTTCAAAACAAGATACTTTGTTCCATTAACATATTCACTTTCAATAATGTCATATTTAAACGCCATTCCATTCGAATTCTTATCATCTGCAGTAGATTTAGTTTTGGTACCAGTGCTAACATAAGTCAAATTTGTATTGTTTGTATGGCGGTCATAAGTATAAGTGAAACGTTCACTATTCATATCAGGTGTTTGATACTCTGGATGTGATATCCCTATGGCATCTTCCAGAGTCCATACTGGTTCTGTCCACCAGTTGAAACTATTTTTAACTTGCCATACTCCAGTAGAAACCGTACTAACCGTGGTAAGCAACTGCATCCAGGATGTATTTTCAACATCGGTACCAATTTCAGCTTGAATGGATATATCTCCATTCAGTTTTTTCTTTTCTTTATCTTTTAATTTTTTGTATTCAATTAATGCTTCTTTTTCCGGCACCTCAGTTGTAACACCATCTTCTATTTTTATATACTTAGTATCAACTTCTATCAAAGTCCCCGTTTTATCTTTCAACGAATCGAACTCTTCTTGATCCATATCACTAATTTCCTACTTTGTGAATCCCAATTGAGCTAATCTTAAAACGTCTTTCTTTTTAATCTTTTTCTTTATGCCTTTCTCTGGCTTTTCAAAGTTTATATCCACCTTGTCTGGGTTTGCTTTTAAATCAATTAATTCCTCTTTTGTAAAGCCTATTTTTTCTAAAAGCTTACTATTTCCAACTTCACTATTGCCCACTGCTTGATTTGTGGCGAATGCGCTTGTTGCAAGTGCGATTAAGAGTCCCATACTAATTAAGATAGAAAATAATTTCTTCATTTACGATTGCTCCTTTTAAAGTTAGTTTTGTGAATAAAAGATTTGGGTCTAATAAAAGTTCTTCCTCCTTTCATTTTTTAATTTGTTGGAAATTTCTAAAACCTTCTTTGAAACAAGAAAAATATAACATTTTATGGTTATTTCAGTAAATACAATTTATGGATTTAAATGTTGGGAAAATAGTGTCTTTATAAAAGAGCATATAAAAAAATAATTGTTGCAAAATGCTTAGATTTCTGAATAGCGTGTTAGTGAAAGTTCGTTGAGCTTTTTACTTTAAAAAAGGTTTTTGTGATCTTGTGCCGAATAGTCTTAGGAAGTCCAAAATGTTTGGAGGCCTTCACTTTGTTACTTTACAATTGATTCTTATCAACTTCCCAGTCATTTTTTATAAAAAACAGGAGTTGATAAAATGATTTACAAACATACGATTGATGGCATTTCACCTCGTATGCTGCACGGATTTTTCGTGGGCTGGCCGAATCCGCCGAGCCCGGAAACCCACCTGAAGCTGCTTCAAAACAGTAGCCATTTCGTAATCGCTGTGGAGGATGATAAGGTTATCGGCTTTATCACGGCAATCAGTGATGGCGTTCTTTCCGCCTACATCCCCTTCCTTGAAGTGCTGCCTGAATACCAGGGAAAAGGAATCGGTAAGGAACTAGTGAAACGGATGCTTGAACAGCTTGGCAGCATCTATATGATTGACCTGAGCTGTGAAGACGACCTCGTCCCTTATTATGAAAAGCTCGGCATGTTCAAGTCGAACGGCATGCTCTTTAGAAATTACGATAGGCAGTCAGGGGTTTAAAGGAAAGCTGCATGTGTTTTTTTAAAAAAAGCCTTGAATAATTAAAATAGACAACTTTTAGTCCAATTCACATATGAATTGGGCTTCTCTTTTTTTCAAAAAAGAGAATGGGTCCTTTGTATGCAAGAAATCCTTGCTAGCTTTATCCAATCGATATGCGAAAATTTATGTAGGAGGGAAAGGAAATGAACATTGGTGAAAAACTCAGGATAAGGAGGAAAAAGGCGGGCTTTACCCAGGAACAAGTAGCCGAGAAAATAAACACTACGAGGCAAACCCTATCAAATTGGGAAGTCGGGAAGAATTTCCCCGATATTGACTCAATCATAAAGTTAAGCCAAATCTACCAACTTTCCCTGGACGAATTGCTGCTAGGCAAAATATTTTTCAAAGGGGCGATGGCAGTGGGCAAGAAATTGTCTGAAACGGAAGTTCAAAACTTGATCCAAACGCAAGTTCCATTCGCAAAAAAGGTTAGGGAACTTCATGGCGGGCTTGTTTCTCAAACATTTTCCTATCAAACAGGTACTGGCCACTATGTGTTTCAAGCGGGAAATCGGCGGGAGGTATACGAGAAGGAACGATGGGTACACAATCACTACAGCCCTCTCCTCCCACTGAGAGAGGTATTGGAGATTCAGGAAACGGAGAATGGGGTCGCTTATTCGATTTCAAACTACATTGAGGGAAGTAAACTATTCGATTTAAACAGCCAGGAGCTGCTTGATATTTGTCCATCGGTTATGGAAACACTTGAAACATTGGAAGCAATTGAAGTTCCGGCGGAAAAAGGATTCGGGCGTTTTGATCATACAGGGTACGCTGGTTTTCCGACCTGGGAAGAATATATTAAAGCTGTATACAATGAGAAAATTTATGACTGGTCGGCCCTTGAACGGAATGGGTTGGAGTCAGATGTCGTTGAGATGGCGATAAATGAGTTGAAGGCGTATATCCACTGTATTTCACTTAGCAAAAATCATCTCGTTCATGGAGATTTAGGTTCATTTAATTTACTGGCCAAAGATGGGCGGATCTCAGGCGTGATTGATTGGAGCCTTGCATTGTATGGTGATCATCTATACGACAAAGCGAATATTCTGTTCTGGAATGAGGATAAGCTCCAGCCACTCGTTCAACGGATCCGCAACAGCTATCTGCTCTCCGATGAATCGTGTGAGAAAGTGTACTGTTATATGATCCGAATCGGGCTCGAGGAGATTTATAACACTGTCATCCTTAACGAAATCGGATATGACATTGAATGGGTTGCGAATAGATTGAAGGACATTATTGAGCAAAAACATTAAAATAAAAGAAAACGCCCGGAGCAAGGAAGCTTCGGGTGTCTTCGCCGTATTGCCATTACATTCTGAACAGCCAATTGCGTGGTCCGCGATTGCCACCACCAAATCCAGGAGCTCCAGAAACTCTCCTGCATCGAGGATTGTTCACATCCCGCCCGCAATCAAAGTTTTCCTCAACAGTCTCATTCACAGTCCGCTCAGTAACCGGGAAAAAGTTTTCATTGCGGATAATTGTCCTGTTCACATTAATGATCTCAGTTGGGTGGATACGCCGCACGACCCGGGTTCTGGTCCTTTCGTTCACAATGGTATTAGTAGGATAGACGATCGTTTCCACCGGTCCTATGCCATGGCAGCCGCAAAAGTCTTTTTGGTACGACATTTTCTCACCTCCCCCCTTTTTCAAGTTCGGACACAATATCTTATTCATCTGGCGCGGACTTGTCCTAGACAAAAAAACCCTTTGCCAAAAACAAACGCTTGTCCTGTTTTTTGAAAAATTAACCGCCACTGCTTTCTTCTAATCTACTCATTTATCTCAAGTCCATTCTTCATTTCTATCAACCATATGGATTAAATGATTGCGTATAGTTCTATTATTCTTGTTTTTGAATAGAATTATATAAGGATTTGCTAGTAAGGAACCTTGAAGGAGATTCGATATGAACATGTTTGCCTTCTTAAAGGAAACAAAGATACATTGGCTGACGCGAATTGTATGGCTCGTAACCGCCTGTTTTGCGATTTATTTTTTTATAGTGGATTTTCCTTTTCGGCTCGAAATGTATAGTTCAGTATGCGGGGATGAGGCCAGCTGCCTTGAAACGGGTCAGCTTAACCTCGGCGAGGCACGGCAATTAAGTCAGTTGGGATTGTCCCTGGATGCTTTCGCGGGTTTTAAAATATTCCTTGAAATCGTGAAAGTACTTGTCTATTCTAGCGTTTCATCCATACTGCTTTTCCGTAAAGAACAGCCTTGGTTCAACCTCTATGTCTCCCTCGTATTCCTTTCACTGGGAATTGGTCTTTCCTACAATTTTCTTATCGATTATCCAACGCATATCTTCATGTACCATTTTATTAGCAATTTCGGAGCAACCTACCTTGTTTTGTTCTATATGCTCCCGGACGGGAAATTTGTCCCTAAATGGACCGTTGCCATCGCCGTGTTTTGGATTATGGTCGGTGTCTTTTCGGTGTATTTTAAAGGCAGCGTTATGGATGTGGAAAATTGGCCGTTATGGCTTGGAGCCTCATGCTGGATATCCTTCCATGTCATGTTGATTTTTTCACAAATTTATCGGTACATGAAAAGGTCGGATGCCATTGTAAGGCAGCAGATGAAATGGTATGTTTACAGCATTATTATGTACGTGATTGCCCTGTTGCTGTTAAATTTCGTCGGCCCGCTTAGCATTTCGCTAAAAATTGCAACGGAATTCCTATACGCCCTAAGTACAATTCTGATTCCCTTATCCATCGGTTTTGCCATTTTCAAATACCATTTATGGGACATTAATATTATTATCCATCGTACTGTTCTTTACGGGATTCTCAGTATCCTTGTTGTCCTTTTCTACAGCGTTAGTGTAAGTGTGTTGAGCCGGTATATCGTTGAAAAGGATAAAATGATTTCCTCCTTAATCACGGCAGGKATCATTGCTTTTTGTTTTCAGCCGGTAAAAGTAAAACTTCAATCGTTTGTGAACCGCCTAGTCTATGGGGACCGGGATAATCCCCTTTTCATTCTGACTCAGTTGAATTCCATCTTAACAGCCGCTAGCAGCATGGAAAATGTCCTTCCCTTGGTCGTCACTACATTGGCCAAAACCCTGAAAATTCCCTATGTGGCGATTCGCCTTATTGAGCAGGAAAACTCATATATTGCCGCTTCCTTTGGTAAACCAATTGAAGTGGACAGGGAAATTCCCCTTTTTTATCAGGGAAATCGGCTCGGTTCCTTACTGCTTTCAAGCCGGGATTCGCTTGAACCATTTAGGCAGTCGGATATGAAACTTCTCGATGACTTGGCGCAACAGGTTGGGATTGTTGCCCAATCGATTCTGCTCCACAAGGATTTGCAGCAATCGCGGAGCCAGCTTGTCCTGGCCCGGGAAGAGGAACGGCGAAGATTGCGCAGGGATTTACATGACGGGTTAGGACCTAGTTTGGCTAGCATAAAAATGAAGCTGGATGTTGCGGAATCATTTATTGAAGCGAAGCCTGAAAGCACCGCAAAAATCATCCATGATACCGGGAACCAATTAAAGCAAATGATTGATGAAATCAGAACCCTTGTCTATTCCCTTCGCCCTCCTGTCCTCGATGAACTCGGTCTAGTTGCAGCAATTCGCGAAATGTGCAACCACTATAGCCAGACAGGAATAACCTTTTCCGCCCTGTCGATCCCGGAACCTTTGCCCGCTTTGCCGGCTGCGGCCGAAATAGCGGTTTACCGGATTGCACAGGAAGCGATAACGAATGTGGTCCGCCACTCTTCCGCAAATGAATGCTCGATTACGATACATGCGGAAAATGAGAATTTGCATGTAACAATTATGGACAACGGCAACGGAATACCCAACCAGACTTTTAAAAAAGGCATTGGCTTTCATTCAATGAAAGAGCGCGCAGAAGAGCTTGGAGGAACTGCCCTCATTCAGAATATACCCGTTGGGGGCTTAAAGGTTTTTGCAAAAATACCAATCCAATAGAGGTGGAATTGATGATAAAGGTACTGGTTGTCGACGATCATCCGCTATTTCGGGAAGGAATTGCAACTTTGCTGCAGTCAACAGACGAAGCGGAATTGATTGGGGAAGCTACAAATGGGAAAGAAGCGATTGAGATGGCGGAACGGCTGAATCCGAATGTCATTTTGATGGATTTAAATTTACCTGTTTTAAATGGAATCGACGCCATCCAGTTGATAACCCGCCGAAAACCGCAAATCGGAATTCTTGTTTTGACGATGTTTGATGACAATGACTTAGTATTTGCCGCGCTAAAAGCTGGCGCTCGCGGATATTTATTGAAAGGTGCGAACCGTACGGAAACATTGCGGGCCATCAGCGCGGTTTCCAATGGCGAATCGATCTTCAGTCCGCTAATCGCCAGCAGGCTGTTATCCTATTTTCGGACAGGCCAATTAAAGGAAACCGTTATTTTCCCCGAATTAACGGAGCGGGAACGGCACATTTTGGAATTGATTGTGGACGGAAAAGATAATCCGGAAATTGCAAGGAAATTAGGCATTACCTTAAAGACGGTCCGGAACCACCTGTCGAATATTTACAACAAGCTTCAGGTGGCCAATCGCTCAGAAGCGATTGAACAGGCGAGGAATGAAGGTATGGGGAAAAAGTTTTAGAACATGCCGAAATGTTCCCAAAGCATTCCCGAAAAGTTCCCGGCTGTATCGGGTAATGGCTCCCATGACAGCGGGTGACTGCCGATGATAGATTTGAGATATAGAATACCGGAAATCTTTTGAACTCCTTTTTCCCTCCGGTATTTTAAAATTTCAATTAAGGGAGAATGAGAGAAAATGAAGTTTTCCGACCATTTTTTTCGGGTTAGCGGAGCATTTATGGTATTAGGCGCCATCACGGTTGTGATCGGCCACTTACTGAAGCCGCAGCCGCCAGTAACCAATGATGGAATCGAGCGTTTCATTTCACAATCGCTGCTTTCCGATACTTTATTATTGGTTGGGGTTCCGATCGTATTGCTTTGTTTGGCAGCACTTTTCATCAGGCAAACCAATTCCTTATCACTATGGGGATGGGCAGGATATCCTCTCATGTTTATTGGTTTGCTGGTCGTTGACCTGATACAGCCGATTATCAGGCTGGCCACCTATCCCCATGTCCTGGCCAATGTGAATGGTGAAAAGGAAATTTTCCAGGCCGTAACGACGATATACGACCAAGAACCCTTTGGATTTTTAAACTTTTTACTGCTGCTGAGCCTGATAGGCCCTCTTTGGACAGCCGTTGCTTTCTGGAAAAGCAAAACCTATCCGTCCTGGATGTCGTTATTGCTAGTACTTCTGATTCCAATCTTTATCATCGCGCCCCTCTTCGGATTCTATAACTTTCCGGCGTATATTTATCTCGTCTTCGCAATATTTGGAGTACGGTTGATTACGGATACGGTGCATAAGAAGCCTGCCCTGGTTCACACGGCTAATCAGTGAACTGAATTTTTTTAAGAATTTGGACCATTAATTTGTTCCTTTTTACTTGCGGGAAATGAAAATTTGAAATTCAGTTGCTTTACAAAACTGAAATTTCGCTTCCTTTTTGTTACATTTATAAAAATGGCGGTTACATCGACCTAAAAACGGGTAAATTCAAGGGGGTTATATATACTATTTATTAAGGCAGGTAGAAAATGCGAACGAGAATAATTGAAATTTTAAACGAACATCGAGATGAACTTTTGGCAAACTGGAAAGTGGAAATGCGTCATGCCCTGCCGGAAACGGAGTACACGGAGGGGATATTGGCAAATGAGCTGTTTGATATTATTTTTGAAAGCATTAAAAAAGTAGATACCGAATCCCCTTCTGACCTGAGTGCGTTTTATGCAAAGTTGATGGACTTCAATGGCTCTTTGAATTTTTTGACTTATGGATTCCAGTCATTCCGGAGAATCGCCTTAAAAACACTGCTTCAGGAGGATTTAACAAAAGAGGAAGTCCTTCAGGTCTATTACGAAATTGATCGATGGTTTGACCCAATTTTCTCGCAGGTTGTCCACGATTGCACGACCAATTGGGAAACTGCCCTTTCGCAGCATCGGGAGACAATCCAAGAATTATCCGCGCCGGCGATTCAGCTTTTTGAAAATATTGTCGTTATGCCTTTGGTCGGAAACATCAATGAACAAAGGGCTGCCACGATAATGGAAAGCCTTCTAAATGGGATCGAAAAACACAAGGCGGAAATTGTTTTTCTGGACGTAAGCGGCGTCCCGACGATCGATACGTTTGTTGCCCAATCACTTATCAATTCCACCACGGCTGCCAGGTTGCTTGGGACCGAATGCATGATTGTAGGCATGAGGCCCGAAATCGCCCAGACCATTATCGGCTTGGGCATCAATCTTAGTGAGGTTAAAACGTTCGGATCGCTAAACAGCGGGCTCACGTTTGCCATGAAGGAATTGAATTTGCAAAAATAGGCCGGCAAAACGCCCTTCCGATTGGGAGGGCGTTTAATATGTTCTTTTCGTTCGGAAATCGGGGAGAAATTCGTGAAACCACGCAATATTATCTGGAGCGATACATCCCCTCACCTCTTTGAAAGCTATCTCTGTCTATTCCCTGGAAAGCGAGCCCTTAACGCGAGGTCCACTATGGTATACTTTTGTTACCAGTCTTTTGTGTTGAATCAGGGAGTTACGGCTACAAAATATTGTTAGGGACAAGTTGCGTTTTAACTCGCCTTTAGGGCACCAATACTACATTTAGCACCTTCCCTGACCTTCTTAACGAAGATGTTCGGTCACTAATACTTCCTAGAAGGAGTTCGTCATATGGGATTATTTTTTGAAAAAAGGGAAAGCAGCAAGCCTTTCATTTGGTTAAGGCATTTCATTATGTTGATGGTTTTGGTCGTCATAGGCGCGGCCATTCTCAACGGCTTCAGTTCTATTTACCTTACCATTCTCTGGATTATCTTTGGTTGCAGTTCGATACTTGATGGCATTGAAGCATATCTGAAGAAAACGGCCAAAAAAAGATACTTAATGGACTTTGGCATAGCAGGATTATTCTATTTGCTGGCAGTTATTTAAACCTCCCTTTTTAATGTTCTCCTTTTTTGTGGATCATTTTTATAAATGAATGAAGTTGTATGAGATGGCAACCCTAAGAAAAAAGCGAGAGAAGGGATTGCTGTTGGAAACGCAAAATCCGATGGATGTGTTAAGGCCGATTCATTTAAGTACAGAAAAACTGAATGAAATGCAGCCTTTGAGCAGTGTGGAGATGGCCAAACTTTGGGCTACTTATACCGGGAATAGTATGTCCATGCAAATATTGAGTTATTTTTTGGAGCATTGTGAGGACGAACAAATTCGGACGCTTTTGGAAAATGGTTTGAATCTTAGTAAAGACTTTACACAGAGAATCGAAGCGTTTTTCAACGAAGCGGATTTTCCACTGCCAATCGGTTTCACTGAAGAAGATGTTAATCCTGGAGCTCCGCGTTTATACGAGGATCAATTTTACGTGCATTATTTAAAATACGCGGCCAAAGCCGGGATGAGTATTTATGCGGTAGCTATTCCATTAATGATGAGGGAAGATATTAGGGAGTTTTTTGTTTACTGCAGCGAATGCGTCGCCATCTTTTTAGGGCAGATCAATAATGTATTAATTGAAAAAAACTTTATTTCCAAGCCTCCGTTTATCCCGATTCCTGAAGCTCCCGACCGTATAAACAAACAAAGTTATTTGAGCGGGTATGTTGGCGATGTCCGCCCATTGCACGCACTTGAAATTACGCACCTTTATGACAACATTGAAAATAACACAACGAGTAAAGCTTTGTTGCTTGGTTTTTATCAAACAGTTAGGGATGAAAAGATAAAGGCGCTCTTCAAACGGGGTTTAGACATTACCGATAAATCCGTGAAAAAGTATATGGAAAAACTTCAGGAAGAACACTTGCAGACTCCGTCATACCTTGACCATCTCGTTACAACATCTGTCTCCCCACCCTTTTCCGATAAAATCATGTTGTTCCATAAGGTGGACATGTTTTCGATGAAAATTAGGGCCTTTGGCAATTCATTGGCCGTAAACGGAAGACGGGATATTGCGTTATTATATGGACGTTCTCTACTAAACACCGGCCTGTTTGTGGATGACGCGACAAATATTTTAATCGATAAGGGCTGGATGGAATCCCCGCCCAAGGCCTTTGACCGGGACAAACTTCATTGAGATAAATTGCGGGCAACCGTCTAAATGCATATCATTTTTTAACCCTCTGGCAATAACAGAAAGGCAAGTTGTGTCGCACACCTTGCCTTTTTTAGCATTATTCTTGTTGTTACTTTATGGTAAGATATTCAAAAGAGAAGAATTTAAAAACGATTGGTAATCGGAGGTTCTCAATAATGCTAAATACTGATGACTTGGAATCAGCTTTTTCCTAAAAATCTCGTTTCCCTCGGTACAAATGTTAGGAGGATAAAAGTGAAGCAAAAATTGTTTGTACTTTGTTTGTTTTTAGTATCATTCTTTTTAATCACTTTTTTCACAAATGGAACAGAGAAAGAACATGCAGAGACTGCAAAAGATTCAATAGAAACGATAAAACAATCAAATGATCAATGGGAAGTTAGGAGTGAGTATGTAAAAGATGGGGAAGTTTTATTAGAGGTTTTCCCAGATCCTGCTCTTCATGCAGGCAAATCCTTTGGATACATATTTCATTTTAAGGAACCTTATGAAACTTTTAAGGGAAAAAAACTATCAATTTATGCTTACCCTGAACAAATGGGAGAAAAAATCATTGCCTTGCCTCCAGAAACAATAAAAGAACCTACATCAGGCTACCGTACTTTAGAACGCTTTCCTGTTATTTTTGAAGTTCCAAGAGGCGGTTTGTGGCGTTATGAAGTCTTATTAGACGATAAATTTTATGCTGACGTAGTTTTGTTAGTTAAAAGACAGGATAAATGACTTCATTTACCCTGTTTATTAGGGTCAATAATAAATACGTCATCCCCTAAAAAAGTAATTCTAACATCATTTGAAACTAGGTCTTCACTAAAATTACAAGCCTCAATAAAAAAACATATACTTATTTTCTTCATCAACCCATTTTGCATAAACATCGTATATCTCGTCATTTGGAACCATTCCGGATGGATTGAAAATAATCTCTTTTACTCCCGTAAATAGTACGATGCCATGTGGTATGTCTTCCTCTGTATAGTAATCCCATTGTTCAGTTCCAGGTCTTAATCGTGAGATTCGGTCTACATGTAGTTCTAATGTTCGATCTTTATTATTAATAACAATTTTTTCACACCACCTATCCCCAAAATATAGGTTTTTCAACAATTCTATTGGATTCATTCGTCATTTCTCCTTTAATACTGGCAAATCATCATTCATTCGTTAATAAAGAATCAGTACTTCAATTTAAGAATGGTTAATAATATTTCCGCTAAAGTTGGAATACAATGAGCGACAATTGGGTTACAATGTTGTTCACGTAGGCACTACATAGGTTGAAATAGATTTTTACACCTTTATTTTAGAATGTAAGTTGATTGGAGCGGAAGGCACCGACTTCTCGAAAATGCTACGCATTTCCTTCGTGCGTGGGCAAATTCGAGGATGCCATTCAGTGTCCTGCGGGATGCAGAGGCAAGGTGGCGACCCCACAGGCGCTAGCGCCGAGGAGGCTCCACTGACGCCCCGCGGAAAGCGTGTGCCTGGAGCGGAATCAACCGCAAGGTTACTGAAAAATACACAATTATTGATTCAACCTATATAGTAAACAATAAGGAATGAGTATTTTAACCTTATAAAAAAGGAAGGTAAAACCTTGACCCAATCAGCTACAAATTGGACAGAATTTATTAATGAGATTATTATGTACCGTAAAGTCTGGACAATCAAGGACAAAGATGGGGTTCCCACTTCAACAAACGTTGACGGTCAAACGTCAATGCCATTTTGGTCATTGGATTCCAGGGCCCAAAAAATTATTGAAAGTGTTCCTGCTTATAGCCATTTCCAACCAGTTGAAATTGATTTTGATGAATTTCTAGATAGATGGTTAAATGGCCTAGAAAAAGATGGACTATATTTGGGAGTTAATTGGAGTGGCAAGCAGGCAACAGGATATGATATTAAGCCAAAAGAGGTTCTGGAAAGAATAAGATATGAACTCAGTTTAAACAATTAATATATATTAAAAGGAGAAAAAATGGCTAGATCAATCGAAGAAGCAATCGTGGAAATAATCAAGGATCTATTCATTTATATTAAATACCTCTTCCTATCTAAAGAAGAAAAGCTACAACAGAACCTTCTCTTAGTTAAAGAAAGATACTGGTTCCAGCAGTTGTTGCTAGACAGGCCAGCTTTAAACAAGCTACTTGATCAAGACATCGAACTGAAGCACTATTTTTCATCAAGAAAAAATGTCAGGAAGCTACTTAGGGACAAAGGTGAACGGAGTCGGTTCAAATCGTGGATTCAAAACAAGTAAAGGACCTTTTAAAGGGTCCTCTACTTTATCGGATTTGGCAATAAGGAGACTATTTGCCGCGTCGTTTATTTTTCAAAAGACTTGTTTCCACTATCGCAATAATGACAAACAAAACCGCGAATGCAAGTGTAAAATTCAGGGACGTTTCGTATGCTGCTCGAAAGGCCTCCATGGTCCCCCCGTCATCGCCCAGAATCCAGGTTGCAATACCCCTATTAATGGAATATCCATCGTTTTTTTCGGGATGAAGATTCACTGTGATGTTCTGCGCAAGACTAATATTCGCAAGCAGCCCGGTAACGATCAACAAGGCGGCCCCTTTCGTAAAAGGCTCCCTCACATTGAACCTTTTCATCAGAATCACCGAAACGGCAATAAATAATATGCTGCCAACCAGGTAAGCCATCCTTTTGCCACATCTCCTTTTTCACGCTTATCCAGGCCCTAAAAGGATATTAATTCAATTGAAAATCTAATTTTGTCCACTAGCAGATTCATAAATAGAAATGTCAATACCATCGTTTAGCTGGATATGAAGAGCTCTCTTCTCTTTTTTACTGCTTCCGGCAAGTTGATATCCTAGCTGCACCTCATAACTTGGCTCTGCTTTGCTTGGAGTGGCCTTATCAATCGTTATGGTTTCGTAATCGATTTTATTATAAATTTCTATCAGGTCCTCGATTTTTGATTCCCTTCTAGTAAATGCATATAACTTGATTTCATCCATATCCCTTTGCTTAAGAGCATGCAGATAAAGGATGAACACCTTCGCGCCTTCTTCCGACTTTATTTCTTTGGACAATGTTTGGTAAAGGTCTTTATAGTGTAGGTTTTCATTTAATAGTTGACCGAGATCGTAGGTGTGTTTTTCTACATGTGGTGGGGGTTCGGCATCTGAGGCAGTTGGAACTTCCTTTGCTGGTACTATTTGCTTGCGTGCTTGTGAAAGTTCCTTTTTTGTTGTCATGGAATCTAAAAATGGTAAAACCAGAATGAAAAATGTAAAAAGAGCTAAGGAACTTGCAAGTAGAATTGACAGCTTCCCGGGCTGGTTCACTGGTTTATTTGAAGTTTGCATAAGCCTGAACCTAAGTGATTCCACAAACTCCGGATCAGGATCCAAATCCTTTCTTTTCTTTAGCGCGAGTAAAAAGGCGAATTCATTTGGATGGCTATTTTGTTTCTTCAAGATACTTCCACCCTTCTTGTGAATGTAGGCTCCGTTTCAATTGGCTTAATGCCCGATGCAAGTCTACCCTTACCTTGAGTTCCTTGCATCCTAAAACATGGGCCGTTTCTTTTACACTTAAGTCCTTTAATACCCTCAGAATGATAATGCTTCTATAATGCGGTTTAAGCTTCAATATAGCCTGCTGCAGCTCCATCCATATTTCCTTGCTGATTAACATGCTGTCATGTGATTTTTCCACCGTGTATTTTGCTTCATTGAAGATATTCGGTAAAAAACTGATTATTTTCTGCTTCCTCTTAAGGTCGACCGCAGTATTTCTCGCAATAGAAAGAATCCACGTCTTCTTTTTAGTGGGATCCTTTAATTGGTGGATATTTCTCATTGCTTTAATAAAGGTATCCTGCGTAATATCCTCTGCTTCCTGTTTGTTGTTCGTAAAATACAACGCGAATTGATAAACATCTTTATAATATTCTTCATACAAGCTGCCAATTAATGAAGTGTTTTCATTCACCTATGTCCCTCCTGGCTCCCATTTGGTAATAAGTCGTTTAAGGGGATGTTTTTGTTTCAAAAATAAGAAAAAAGGCAACTACAAAGAAACGCGTGCCAAATGAATATCGACGCGCGTTACCTCAAAGCCTGCTAACACATTCAATTTATCATTCGCCGGAAAGTACTTCTATTCGGAAAAGCCACGATGCTTTTTAACACCTTAAAAAGCAAGAAACCAACGATACTGCCAACAACATTCAAAATGACATCGTCAATATCAAATTGCCCAACTTTTAAGGCAATCTGTAAAACTTCGATTGAGAAGCTGATAACAGTTGAAGTGACAATTACGTTGGTAAATCTGCTGTATTTTTTAACTAACAAAGGTAGGAACATTCCCAACGGCAGGAAAATTAATATATTGCCCAATGTGTTATTGATGATGATCTCCACGTTAAAGCGGTCGGAACCTGTTATGTACAAAAATGTATTTTTAAACGGAACAATATTGGAATTGTTTTTTAGAAAAGTGAGATACCCTTCTGAATTGCCTGGAGAAAAAGTATATCTACTCATCATTTCTCCATTTATATAATAATCGGTCATTCGAATAATGACTCGTTGAAATAGCAGCTTAAATAGAATAATAAATGAGTAAAGGCCAAATAAAAGCCATGTCCCTATCTTAAATGCATTATAGAATGGAAACAGAGACTCCTGTAAACCTTTCGTTAATTGCTTTTGTTCACCGAAACTTTCTAATGCCTTTTGTGTTGCCCCTTCTTGTGTAAACCCTTTTTCGATGTATTCATTTTTCAATAAATACAGATGGTCTCTCATCTCATCAGCTATTTCTCTTTTTTCTTCCTCATTACAATTTAATTGGCTAACAATTTTATCAATATAGGCCTCGACTTTTTTATCCAAGCTACTCCCTCCGAACATGCTTTAATTAAATTGCTAATCTGATTCCATTCGTTTAATTTCTTGGTTAGCTCTTTCTGTCCATCGCATGTAATTCTATAATATTTCCTTCTCCCGCCAACCTCTGGACTTTCCCAATAGGATTGAAGCCAATCTTTATTTTCCAATCTCTTTAAAGCGGGATATAGCGTTCCTTCACTCATGTTGTATAGTTCGTTGCTTTTTTCTTTTAACGTTTTTACAATTTCATAACCGTACATGTCTCTTTTATCTAGCAATGATAAAAGCAAAATATCAATACTGCCTTTCATAATTTCTTTTTCCATCATTACACCTTACCTTCAAACTCATTCTGTTTACATCGTATCACCAGGTTACATCGCATTACAAGGGTGAATACAAAAATTGGGCTTTAAAAACAATAAAACAGCGGGAAACAAAGCTTCCCGCTGTTTATCACGTTATTTAACTGGTTTCTTTTACGCATTTGAAAACAATCAATCCCGGTTCGAACTATAGCTTTCAGTCAAAACAAACTTTCCCTCTCCGGGATTGTCGGCTATTTCATTCATTGCCTCCAAATCGTTAAAGTGCCACCATTCCGATGCGAGCGGGCTAAGCCCGGCGCTTGTACAATACGTCTGCAACTTCATGGCAGCCTCATTCATGGACTCGGAATTAGCCGCACTCTTCCAAGCTGTTGCCGACCTCGAAGGGACTGGAGCGGCAAAAACCGCAGCTGCACCGCTCAACTCATGAATCGGTGTCGGCATCACATACTCAGTATAATCGGTAATCATTGAAACGGTGTAAGCGCCAATTTGCACCTCTTTTTTCTCATTAACTTTCACTAAACTCACATCGATGGCATAGCCCTTCTGATGATTCGAAACACCGTTTGTAATAAACCAGGTGATGTTCCATGGCGGCGTATTGATTCCCGTCATCACGTCCGGGTCTTTTTTTGCCAATGCACTCAGGCTATCGACGACTGCCTTTTGCACAGAGAAGGGCCTGAACGCTTCATAAATTTTGAGGGAATCCCCTTCTTTCAGTGCATTCTGTTGAGCCTTGTGGATTTTTTTCGACATCGTATAAAGAACAGGCATGATATATTCTTCTTTTCCCAGCCGCTCGTTAAAGGTTTTCCCTACATATAAAGCACGGCCGGTAATAGTGGGAATGGCCTTGCCCGATGAGACAAATTTGGATGAATACGTATTCGTGTTATCATACACAATCGAAGGGATGACATCAGGCAGATTGATAAAACAATATTGATGCGGCAGCCAGCCAGATGAAGGCCCTTGTTTTATGAACCACCATTCCCCTTCCTCGCTTATAATTTCAAAAGCGGTTCCAGCTTTCATTGTTTCAATTGTCTTTGAATCAGGATTTGCCGCTTCCTTTAATTCCAGTGGTATAGATGTGTAGCCTGTTACACCTTCGACCGGGAGTTCCAGCTCACCTTTATATGGTTTGCTTTCAACTGCCACTTTTTTGGCTGGTTGCTCTTCTGATGATTTTGAATTGCTTTCCTGATCCTCTGCAGCCGGCGGTGTTTGCCGATCGTTTCCGGAACGCTCTCCGCCATGTTCAGCTGTGCAGGCTGAAAGAATGAGGATAATCACCATCAAAAAAACAGGCAAAGACTTATATTTGCTATTAAACATCAACCTTCTCCTCATTTTCTACTACCCGAAAATTACATGTCTAAAAAGATACAAGATAATCAGGTGTGCCGGGTAAAAACCATAAAATCCCCATTTGATCAAATTTGATTTTTTGCCCCGCTCCCCATTGTATAATGCCAATAAAGGGATGACGAGAAAAATCCCAAACCGGAAAATGGAATCGAAACCCATTGAAACGATGCCGGGGATAATATAGAAAACTGTCCCAATTGTTGCATAACTCGTCATTTGCATTCTGAAATTCCCTCTGAATATACCGAAAAACATCACCCACAATACAGCGATATAATTCCAGTCAGCGGTATAGGCTAGCAGACAGCAGACGCCGACAAGCACTCCTTTTAAACCAAGGGATATATCCTCTCTTTGGCTAATCCCCAAGGCAACGAGCCCCATCAACAACGACCAAATTACACTTGTCGCCTGCCACCATTCAAGCCCTAAAAACATCACAAACGGGAAGTGCGAGATAAGCGCAAAAATAAATAGGCGTTTCTTATACTTTTTTAAATTAGATGTATAATGATATCCCTCTGCGATTAAATAACACATAATTGGTGCCGCAAGTCTTCCGAAAGTATGTATAACAATGCCGAGCGTTGTGTCTTTTTCAACCAGCCATATCGCCGTATGGTCAACGATCATTGCGATAATCGCAATGACTTTTATGGCATTTGCATCCAAAGCTCCAATTCTTATTGCATCCGAAGTCCATGTTCTTGTGTTGTTTACTTCCAAACCTTACACTCCCATCTTGCTAACTAATCTTTACCCTAACAATTACTATTCCTTAGAAATCAGAACATTAAACTTCTTTTTTCGACAAAAACTGAGTTTTTATCCAAATTAAAAAGAGCTACCTAGGTAGCCCTTTGCGGTGGTAAAAACATTATTTAACAATTACTTTTCCAACCATTCCGGTCTGATAATGGTACCGGCATATTAAATCATATGTMCCCGGCATATTTGGCTTTACGCTAATGGTTTTTGTTGTGCCCGCCTGGACAACGGCGTCAATTCCGAGCCTTTGCACTGTAAAAGTGTGCTCTTTCTGGCCATTGTTTTTCAAAATAATCGTCGTTGCTCTCCCATTTGGCAAAGTAATGGTTTTCGGATTAAAATAATCATCATTCAGCTCGACTGTAATGGCGTTCTCTCGCTCATCAGGCTGTGTTCCGCCACTGGATTCAGCCAATACATGGAGTGAGCCTAGAGTATTCAAAGCCAAAACCATTAAGAGCAACACGACGAACCGGTTTATACTTTTTAATAACATTCTTCAATCCCTCCTTTTCTAGGGATATGTTTTCCAAAACGGAAAAAATTATCACTAAAATCGTGTGGAAGGTTCAACTTCAAACTTAACTATTCAGAAATAAGCCTTTGTTCGAGGGTGTCAATGGCCTTGTAATCCAGAGGGGGATTCACAACAATATAAATGCGGGTCCAGGCGACTATATCGTGTTCAAATTCATATATTTTGAAATCCCCATCTTTATATTCGAGGTTAAGCGCAAACTTTTCACTTGGATGTTCAGAACTCCAACCTTCTTTAGTTGTTAGTTTTACCTGGTATTGATTAAGAAATTTCGTTAGTTGATTGATCGATTCATCATCTGCTCTTAAAAATTCAATTGTCTCAGGTCTTTTATTCCCTAATGAATATAAAACTCCTCTACATCCTTTATTTTCACTAAATCAGCCAGATTTTGTTCCCGATATTTATACACATTGAAAGCAATTACTGCGATTATTAACAACAACAACGGAATGAAGATATACTTATTCAAAATGGTTTTCCCCCTTCTCTTTTCTCTTTAAAACACTCCCACCAAAACACCATCTATTCCTCTTTCAATTTAGCATAGCTAATTATAAATAACCAAATTATTCCATCTAAATTAAAAAATTTAGAAATATCTTGTTAAATATAGCGGTAAATAACTATATCTTTCTGATATGCTAAATAATGTATTTTCCCTAAACGAATTCAATTTTAAAAAATACATCCGATCAAGTGAACGAACTAGCCGATTGAGGCATCTAATTAGTAAAGGAGGCTTTGGGATGGATGAAATTCAACTGGCCAGAGAAGCGATCAATGGAAACGAAGCTGCTCAAATGCAGCTTTTGAATTTATATAAAGACCCAATGTATCGAATTGCATATAGTTATATGAGAAATGAACAAGATGCAGATGATGCACTGCAAGAAATGACCTATCAATGCTTAAAAAACATCCATAGAGTGCAGAAGCCTGAGTTTTTAAAAACCTGGCTCGTCCGCATTGTTATTAATACATGTTTAATGATGAAGCGACGGAGAAAACGTGATGTCATAACGAATGACTTTCAGGAACAGCCTCAGCATATGGCAGAACTATTTGAACTGAACGATGTTATTTCTCAACTGCCCATCGAACAGCAGGAACTTATTCATTTGAAGTACTTTAAAGATTTAAAGAATAGTGAAATTGCTACCCTTCTAAATATTCCCGAGGGGACAGTTAAATCAAGATTACATAAAACATTAAAAAAGATTCGCCATTTATTCGGAGAGGGGGGCATTTCATGAGCCAGTTTGATAAACAACTAGAACAAAGATATTTGGAATTACTCGATTCAGTGCCACTGGAATCGTTACAGCCAGAAGCACAGCTTATTGCATTCGAACGATTAAAAAAACAAAGAATTTACCACAAGCGTCTCATCCAAACAACAATCTCCGTTGCCATTCTTATGATTGCCTTTATCGGATCCATCCGTGTGTCCCCTGCCATTGCGCACGCAGTCGCACAGATTCCAGGTTTAAAGCCAATTGTAGAAATGATTGCTTTTGATAAAGGCATCGAAGACATTGTAAATAATGACTATTTCGAGCAAATGAATGAAAGCCAAACAATCAATGGAAAAACCCTTACGATTACCGGGGTTGTAGCGGATGAATCAGGGATGATTATTTCATATAAACTTAAATCCGATGAGGATTTATCATTATTTACCGGAGTGACGCCGGAAGTGAAACAGAAAGATAAACTGGTTAATGCCGGGGTTGTCTATGGCTGGACATATCCGCCTGGAGGGACTTATGAGGTGGAAGATACTATTAATGTTACAGCAGCTAGCCAAGGTATGGACTATTCATCCCGGGATTTCGTGCTTAAATTAGCGCTTCGCGAACGTCCGGAAACCGTGTTTGAAATTCCTTTTACATTGAAAAAAGAAATTAAAGCCTCCAAAAGGTTTACTATTAACAAAAAACTAACCGTCGATGGACAACGCTTCACAATTCATGAGCTGATTATTTCTCCGATTAGGTCCGAACTCAGAATGTCCATTGACTCGTCAAATTCAAAGAAGATTTTAAAATTTGATGATATTCGGCTATATGACGAAAATAAAGAAGAATGGGGCAAAATTCGAAACGGCGTCGTAGGATTTGGCGAATATAAAGATGAGCAATTTAGTATCCTTTTAGAGAGCAATTATTTCCGGATGCCAGAATCAATTACCATAGAAATGCGGAAAATCGAAGCGATTGATAAAGCGGATGAATTTATTGTAGTGGATTTTGGCAAGAAAAAAGTGATTAGTCACCTAAACACAATCGACATCGAACTTGAAGTTAAAGATAACTATGAAATTGAATATAAAGTACCTTCTTATAAAAATAAGAACGAACATAAAGGTGTATTTAATAATTTGATTGACGCAGACGGGGAAATTTATCGTTCATATAGTGTTTGGATTTCCCCGCAAAAGAACTATATGTTAATTGGGCAGCATTTTGATATGGAAAATGCAGAAAAGCCCCCAACCAATCCGGTAAAGCTTGATATCGCACGCTATGAGCAATATCTTAATGGAACAGGTCGTATCAAAGTAGAACTAAATTCAGAATGAACCTTAAAGAAAAGCCGATTCAAGCAATATACTTGAATCGGCTGAATTTTTTTAACGAAAAATATAAACCAAATGGTTCTAAGCTCACCTATATCCCTCCAGGCTCCCATTTTGTAATAAGTCGTTTAAGGGCGTTTTTTATTTGAAAAGGAAGAAATAAAGATAGCTACCAAAAAAACGAGTGTCAAATGAAGTGGCAGGCGTTATCGACAAGCTTATTAAGGTCTTATTTTAATTATAAATATGAACAGTTGGCTCCTCTTGGTCAACTTTTCGGACAATTAGCGATTCGGGCCCGTTAATTGAATGAATATCAACTGAAACCGAAATATATTTCGGAAAATGTTCCACGACGAGGCCTGTAACATACTGGGTGAATCCAATGGCTTCCGCCTTTCCATAAAATTGATTTGTAATGGAAATGTCCATTTCCTGAAGCTGCCCATTTATATAGTGCGCTTTTCCGACTACTCCATTGTGGTCAGGGAAATACTGCTCGACGTCCATCTTGAAGTTTTCAAAGGCAAGGCTATCTTCCCGGTAGCTTCCATCCTTTGGTTTTTTTAAAGGAAAGAGAAAGTACTCTTCATCGATTTTCTCCCAGTTGCTGATATTTGCTCCGTCCTTTACAGTTGTGTAAGCGAAAAAGCTTCCGGGGACAATTGAATCACGGCTTTCTTGTTCAAAAAGAGCAATCGTAATCGGTACATTTCTTAGCTCATGCATCTCCCTTAACCGACTAAGCACTTCTTGCGCAAGTTTCTTACCTTCCCTTTCGAGGACATCCTTTTTAATAGGAACCTCAAACACATCACCATATTGTTCTTTTTGAAAATAGTGGACTGAGTTCAAAGCAAGCCCGATGACCACTCCGCCTAGCTTCAATTTATTATTGTCCAAGTAATCGTGTTCAACAATATGGGCGAGGTAAATCGGACTTTTCTTATTCCTGGCTTCAATTTCGCCGACTTCATCATCGACCGGATTAAGGCCAACATTTCCCCCTTCCTTCATTTCCCTCTCTTCCAACTGCTTTTTTGTATATTTACGTTTAAGCCATGCTTTTACAGTGTCGCCCTTTAAGTACTGGCCTTCACGGAACACATACTTTTCCGGGTTGAACGTGTTTTTGGCAATCCGCATTAGCGCCATTTCAAATTCATTGATATCGTAGCGCGTATTCAAATTGTTTACGGTAAGACCACGAGCCACACTTGGTTTAAATTCCTCAAGCGTTCTATAATGACTATCCGAGATTTGATATCTTGGTATAATCGTATTTTTCTTTAAAGTTTCCTTGTCGGAAATCGCTTCCTCCTGCTTTTTTAATTTCGGGGCGCATGCGCCGAGCAAAAGCGTTAAGGAAAGAAGCGCAATTGATAGCTTTTTCACATTTCCTGCACCTCTTTCAATTTGATTTCTACATAAGAAGCCTTTTTCAGAGTAAAAATTCACTTCTAAGTTCCTCGGCTTTATTGAATTAAATACGGCCTCTCTACCAGCAATAAGAATATCGTTTTTGTAGCTAGATTACCGGAGAAGCCACAAGCGATCCTGATCAAGCAGAAATTTATTCCTTTAGCAGCTATTATTTATGTAAACTTATGGTTTTAGCATTTGAACAAACAATTACTGTATATTTTAACATATATTTCAATGCGGCTGTTCTGCTAAACTCTATGTGAGATGTATTTTTAAAAAACGAGGTTACTATAGAATAACGAGTTGAAAAAATAATAGGAGGCTACTATGAGCGGAGATGGCGGAGATTTTTTAATTTGGATTAGTTTAATCGCAGTTCTTTTCATTGTTAATTATTTGGCGATTACTCTTTATAGCAAGAAGAAGACATCTTTTTCTGGTCTGGCTTACTGATTTGTATTCTTGGCCCAGTTATAGGGTTTATTACTGGGTCAATTTTCGTGAGTATGGACCATGGTGCGGGAGGGACTGGCGAGGGCGGTGCGATTGGAGGTGCATTTATAGGGTTGATTATCTTAGGTAACGGAATGATCTACGTTATTGTCGGAGCTATTCTTGCGGTTAGTAATTTCTTTAAAAAATAATGTGTTCCACATAAACTTACTGCCTAAGAGAGCAAAAAAGATTGCTCTCTTTTTGCTATTTTAAGGCCACACTATTTATTCTTATTGACTTAAAGACCAAGGGTTTAGAGCTCATTTACATGATTACCGTATATTTATTGTTTTTGAATGACACGAAATTTCATCGCCAGAGTTCAGCAAGATTATCGTTTTAATATGATCTGTAAAGTTGAAAAATTGAATGGAATTTATATAGAAACCACTTCCCCAAGGTTCATTTATAGTGACCTTAAAATCAACTACCTCTGAAAAGAGCAATTYCTTATGCTTGGCTCCAAGTTCTTTCGTTCCCGCTGTCAGCACCTGTGTAAGTACTTCTTTATTTTCATAGCTAATTTCTATATTTTGAAGCTCATAATCGCGAAAATATAGTTCAGCCAATTTATCGAAATTTGCAATTGTATAGGATTTCATTTAATTAATCTCCTGAAAAAATGCGATTTATAGAAAACGATTTCATGGGTTTAAATGCTTTTCGCCATTCATCCTATGACAACCTCACAACCCCAGTTATAAGGCATACAAAAAGCTAAGAGCCCTTAGTTTGCTTTATATTATTGTGTTTTTAAACATTAGCACCCGATAGTTTAAGTGTAATGCTTCACAATCTCCGTTATTGGATAAAGTATCTTCAAATTCTTTCAAGCACTTATACTCGATTGATTTGGTATTTCACGAAATAAACGGCAGGATGATATAAGTTTATAAATATTTCCTATCCCCCTTGCTTACCGAACCATCATATCCTTCCCCATCGTATACCAGCAAAAAAGTATTAGGGTCCTTCCTAATTTTATCAATTTGTTCACCTTGAACGATCATCTTTTTACTATTTGGTACTAACATTTTATAGAGTTTAAATAGTTGAGTTTTATCAGATTTTTCCGTTTCACGAATCATTTAGAGTTCAGCTCCTTTTGATTTTTATTCTCTACGGCATTATAAATGTTAATTATTCTTATTTAACTCCTTCCCACTTTAGTCAAAAAAAATGCCGCCTTGTAAGACAGCACTATCTGTAGCTTTTGCACTCGTTCGTTTAAATACATTTCCTTTAGAAAACCACCATATTTCTGCCTAAAGAATTTACACTATAAGTTGTAAATCGACTAAAGTATTTTTGTTACTACCTCATCCATTGCGGTTCCACGAGATCCTTTAATTAAAATTATATCGTTCGGTAGTAGTATGTTGTTTATTCGATTAATAAGTTTACCTTTATCCGTGAAATTTTCAGTTCTTCCTTTACCCAAGATTTTTTCAGCTTCAGAAGATATTAAGCTAGCCAGTGTGCCGTATGTAAAAACAACATCAATTTTATTTGGATTGACCAACCTTCCTATTTCTTTATGATATTCTTCTTCTAGTTCCCCCAATTCCAGCATATCGCCTAAAACCAAAATCTTTTTTCTATATCCTGATAGCTCCTGAAAAGTTTCAATCGCAGCTTTGACGGAGGTCGGACTTGAGTTCCAAGCATCATTGATCACAGTAAACCCTCTACTTGATTTTAACTTTTCCATTCGCATTCCTGTTATATTTATATTTTTTAACCCTTTCTCGATATTCTCCTCAGTAATATTCAACTGTTTTGCAACTGCTATGGAGGCTATAGCGTTGAATATATTATGTTTACCGATTAAGGGTAATGTGTAAGTAATGGTATGATTGTTATTGAGCGTAAATTTTAATCCATCTGATTCTCCGCTGAACCTACCTGGGTATAAATCATTTGTGTCATTTTCACCAAAGGAAATAAATCTTAAATTCTCCTTATTTTTCTGTGAAACAATATTTTGTAATAGAGGTTCATCACCATTATATATTAGTACACCGCCATCTTTTAAACCCTCAATAATTTCTGATTTTGCATTTGCAATTTCTTCCCTGGAACCTAAGGTCGCAATGTGTGATAAGCCAATCATTGTTATAACTGCTATATCTGGTTCTGCAATTTTAGCTAATCGCTGAATTTGTCCTCTCTCGCTCATCCCCATTTCAAGGACTACAATTTCATCAGTTTCTAAAATCTCTAGAATCGTTAATGGGAGCCCTATCTGACTATTAAGGTTCCCTTTTGTTTTATGTACCTTATACGATGTACTAGCAATAGAGTTTACCATATCTTTTGTCGTGGTTTTACCATTACTTCCTGTAATTCCTATAATTTTAATGGAAAGTTGTTTTCTATAGGCACTAGCCAATGACTGTAAGGCGGTAAGGGTGTTATCAACATAAATAAGAGGAATATCATCTGGAGGATTCTGATGGTTTTTATCCCAAAGCGAGGCTACAGCCCCTTTTCTGATTGCCTCATATACAAAATTATGTCCATCTTTTTCTCTCACAATGGGAACAAATAAATTTCCTTCCTTGACGGTCCTTGAATCAATAGAAACCCCTTCGATAAGAAGATCACCAAACTGTTTTGCTAACCCCTCGCCCATTGCCATCTCTTGAACAATTTTAAGAGTTCTTTTTATCAATTTAACTCCTCCAATAGAAAAACAACATTAATAATAGATATATTTCTATATCCTATGTAATTTTCCTCTATGAGTAACTAACCTTATTTAACTAAACTCCCCGTCGTTCAATAAGAAATTCAACAAAAGAGGGTTAATCGCTCCTGAATCATCACACCCGTATGTTTAAGTACATTTCTTCACAATCCTTCCAAAGTAATTACTTATGGAAATCATTTAATCGTAAATCAACATTTGTGTTTTAACTTTTTTGTATTAATCCAGCATGTCTCTGGCGTCCTGACAACATAAATTGGATAGGAAAAAGCTTGGAATCCAAGCTTTTTTTATGCTGAACTATTCACGCTTCGTGCAAGAAAAAGCCAGTACGACGGGGATTCTTTGCCTTCTTACAAACTCTGCTTCATTGGTAAAATGTTCTCGTTTTGGCTTTCCTTCTCGTAAATCAACTACTAAAAAACCAGATTTAGTAAGGGCTTTAAAGTAAGTTTCAATTGTTCGATGGTACTTTACAACTATTTGTTCAATCCAAGGTTCCTTTCTTTCACCTTCGAGAAAATAGTCATCAACTATCCAGTTCTCACGTTTATCTCCTGTTTGCTTGCTTATAAAAGATGATGTAGTGAGGGGATGTTGAACACTGAACACAAACTTACCATTATCTTTTAAGGTTTTATGCACATTTTGAAACAGTAAATGAATGTCTGAGACATAGTGTATAGCAAAACGAGAAGATACAATGTCAAATTTGTTCGTCGGGAAACTATATGACTCCATTGTCTCGTGATGAATTGTCCCGTTTTCTCTAACAATATTAAGATTTGCAGATGATACCATTAGTTTAGAACCTTCTATCCCAGTGTAAAAAGCTGCACCTTGATTCAGTAATTCCTTTCCAAATGAAGCATCACCACAACCTAAATCTAAAATACTTTTATTTTGAAAGTCACCAATAAGTTCATAAATGATAGGATTTTCGATAGCATTGTTGGGACTATCCTTTCTACCCCTTCTCTTCATATAATTTGAAAAAAAGTCCTCTTGGTCGTAAACGCTAGCACCTCTAAATTCCATACCAAACCATTCCCCCTTTCACACTCTTTTCTTAATAAATTTTCGTAATATTAATAAAGTTTATCGCTTTGGATATAAATTGTAAAATTTTAGAACCTTTTTTGGCGTGCCTCTATTCACCTTAAATTAGTATTCCTTCCTCCACTAAACTCCCGTTAATTAAAGAACACAGATTAGACGATACTTTTCCGATTCAGGTCAATCAAATCAGGGTCTGATACTTCGAGTTTAACTTCGAATTCTTCCCACCCATTTTTTCTGATAAATTCTGCTTCTTCTGAAGTAATCGGAATTAACCAAGCCATTATTATAGTTTTTGTGTTGTCTTCTTTAAAGGTATCAAATGAATCTGGAAAATAACCTGGACTAGTAACGTAAATGGTTTCTAAATTTGAACCATCAAAAATTGGTCCATACGGTCCAATTACATCGCCTCTTAGAAAAGCAGCCTGAGAATAAGGCAATTTTAGTAACTTGTGTCATTAATGCAGGTATCGTTAAATCTCCAGTATGAGAGTAGGAAACGAAAACCAGCTCTTGCCAGATTTGTTTTCCAGAAACAGAGGAGATCAATGGCACCTTATTCAAGCCCAAAGTAGAATATGATTTAGTACCTGAAAACGGTCCATTACTGTATTTTACAATTGGAACTGGAAGTGGTTCTCCTTTTTCAACTTCAGACCATCCATATTCAATCGGACCTAAATGTTTCTCTAGGAACTGTATAAATTCATCCATTTTTACACCCCGATTTTTCCACTTTACCTATTCTTCTATTTAATTTATTTGATTTCATTCTTCAGCTACCCGTTTGCTTAATAAGAAAAAAGCTATATTAATAATTGAACAATCGCTGTCCAAACCAGGTATTAATATTTTAAATAATTCCAAACTTTTTTAGTGCATAGTCAATTCCATCTTCACTTGAGGGTTTAGTAACAAAGTCCGCAATATTTTTCAATTTTTCTTTACCATTCCCCATTGCTATACCTAAACCTACGAATTCCAACATATCAATATCATTTTCACCATCACCAAAGGCAATAGCTTCCGATTTATCGATACCAAAGAAATCTAAAGTTTTCATTATTGCTAAAGACTTTGAAACATCCTCCTGTAAAACATTTAACACATAAGGATGCCATCTTTTAAATTTTAGGTGCGGAAACTTTATTTTATACTTCTCAACTGCTTCATCATTTGCAAACAAACACAGCAAAAATACATCTTCTTTATGAATCGTGCCATAAATTTCAGGATACTCATTCAGAGACAAAGTTTCTCTCAAGGCGGTTAATATTTCCTTCTCCGCTACGCCATTCATACTGAACTTTTCTGTATAGAATGACAAGCCGTTATTCATTAATTTGGCAAATTCCATAACTTCTTGAACAATACTTTTATCCATTGGTACTTTATGTATAATTTCTCGAATGTGTTTCACGTATCCACCATTTGCTGTAATAAATGTTTCTATACCTAATTCCTGTAATTCCTTACACATTGATAAGGGCCTTCCTGTTGCAGCTACCACCCTAATCCCTTTGTTCCTCAAAGCTTCTATTGCGGCAATAGTAGAATGAGGAATGCTGCCATCATGGTGATTTGTAATAGTGCCATCAATATCAAAAAAAACAATTTTATAACTCATTAAGATCCCCTTTATATAAATATAGGTCCAATAAAAGTAAATCCTATCTAATAATCAGCCTTTATTTAGCTAACCTGCCCCTTACGTCCAATAAGGAATTCAACAAAAAAGGCCGTTAATCCTGCATGATTAACGCACCCGTATGTTTAAGTACTTTCTTTCACATGCTATTAAATTAATTACTTCCCCAGTGAGTTAAACAAAAAGCTTACCTTCTATTTGATTTCTATTTTCAAAAATCCATTGAAACATCGCTTTATTAAGTAGATAAATTTCATCGTTACTTGTAAAATAAGCCATAAATATAGTTTGAATACAAAGCATTACGTACCATATAGACTCTTTTTCATTAGTTGTTAAAGGATTAACTTGATTATAACTAGCTACAAAATTTCCAACAAAGGATATCCACATTTCCCTTAATTCCTCTTTAGAAAATACTTCACTTAAAACACTTGTGCAGCAATAACAAACATCAAGTATGCTAACATTGACCTCCACTATTTCATAATCTATTACACCAGAAAGACTGTTGTTTTTAAATATTATATTATGAATATGAGCATCCCTGTGGACTAACTTTTTTGGAAGAGAATTAACTACCTTATTTATATCCTCCTCCAATTGTCGATACACATTACGTAGTTCCTCTGAAGGATCGATTTTTTTAATTTCATTTACGGCAAAACCGTATACCATTTGGTATAAATCTTTAATAGGGTACTCGCTAAAAAAATCAGCAGATTCCATTATTCTATTTAAGTCAGCAATTGTTTCTCCAAGAAGCTTAGGTATTATAGGACTTCGCAAACTTTCTTCTGCCCCAAATGTGGAACCTTCAAGATAGTGGTATATACAGTAATGCGAATCTTTGTAAGGTATACTAAAGCACCCTTGTTTATTGGTTAGAGGAAAATGAGTTAAAAAATTGTTTTTTCTTAGGAGCTTTATGAGTTTTAATTCACTATAAAACTTTTTTAAATCATCCTTTCTCTTTATAATAAATTTCTTCTCATCATTAGTGAAAATTAATGTTGCTCGTTCAGAAAGCTTCTTAAATTTATGAATTTCAATATCCCAATGCGATGAAATATTATTAATATCCGAAAACTCCATATAACTAAAACTCCTCCCCCTTAGCCTTAATATATAGATTTATTGTATTAAAGAGAGTAAAGTCCTCTAACACCTTTGAATTCCTTAATGAACAAACCTCCCAGTTCGTTGAAGAAGGCATTAATCATAATTCTTTTTTACTTTGATGTGGGAAATACTCTTCTGGTTAGCAGTGATAAAGTCCGATATCCCCTCTGGATAAAATGGTCTCTCATTTAAATGATGAATTGCACGCCAAATGAGTTTGATCTTTGGATTCTCTTTATGTATGAATTCATTCTCGTTTTTATTGAAGCTTGAACACCAATGGATTAAAGTACAATCGTGCCTTTTCTTCCCATCATACTGAACAATACTTTCGTTTATACAAGCAAGTTCACCAACATCCAAATCTAAATCAAATTCTTCAATTAGTTCCCTCTTAATAGCCTCCTCAGCTGTTTCACCGAATTCAATACTTCCACCTGGAAGACGATAAAAACTTTCGTCTAAATCACATTGCACAAGAATTTTTGTCTTACCTTCATTTACAATAATCCCTTCAGCTCTTAGCAAAGGCTTATTCATGGAACCACTTCCTAATGAGATTTACATTTTAATTTCTACCTTCCAAATAATAATTCCTTCTATTCATTCATTTGATAGTCGATTCCTGGCTTTTCCGGAACTCCTTTTGCTCCTAAAACAAGAAATGAGTCCCGATTCCGTTCTTTTCGGGACTCATCTTATTCAAGCAGTACTCGGTATTCCATTACGCAAATTAATACTTCCCAATATTCTTCGGATCTCGTTTAATGCCCGGATTGCCTGGCACCCAATTTGCGGGGACGCCTTCCCCGGTCATGCGTCCGTATTGGATTCCTTGGATGACGCGGAGGATTTCGTAGACGTTGCGGCCGACTTCGGGCGGGTAGACGAATTTGGCACAGATTTTTCCTTCGGGGTCGATGATGACGGTTACTCGGAAGGTGGCGCCAGCCGTTTCATTCAAAGCCCGGTATGCTCGGCAGATTGTGTGGGTCCGGTCGCTCAGCAATGGAAATTGCACCTTCATCGCGGACGGGGATGTTTCCGTGAAAACCTTATGGGCGTACACGCTGTCTGTACTGATTGCCAGAATGTCTGTGTTATGTGCCTTGAGCTGATCATGAATGGCAGCGACCGCTGCCAGTTCTGTCGGTCAGACAAAGGTGAAATCGCTCGAATAAAAGAACAACACAACCCAGCGGCCGCGATAATCGGCGAGGCGGATTTGCTTCATCTTCTTCTCGCGGTTGTCATATGCCTCTGCTGTAAACAACGGAGCCATATCGTTAGTATGTGCGCAGGATGGAAGCTTCGATTCCCTTCCGTCCAACGTTTCCTTCTCGTTTGCCATTGCTGCACCCCCTGCTATCCGGATGGGACTTCGGAATGAATTAAAGCCGGTTTCTGAATAGTTTATGTAGGCGCGCAAAAAACCGTACCAATGGACTTTCTGGGTACGGTTTACGAACTTAATGGGTCTTTATTTTACCAAAAGCCTCAAAAACTGCTTCGTAATCGTCTTTCTTGTCTGCCTTGAACGATGTGTTCAGGTAGGCGATCTTCCCTTCTGTATCCACGATAAAGACGGATCGTTTCGCGACGAGGCCTTTGTCATTGTAGACGCCGTAATCCTTTACGGTTTGTTTCGTCCAGTCTGAGAGGAGCGGATACGGGAGTGTTCCCATGCTGGCCGCGAATACGCGGTGGGAGTGGATGTGGTCCACGCTGATTGCCAGGATTTCCGCGTTCAGTTCCTCGAATCGTTTGTAATCCTCTTTCCAAGAGGCGATTTCCTTAATTCAGCCAGGTGTAAAGTCCATTCCATAAAATGCGACAAGCACATTCTTTTTCCCAAAATAGTCGGATAGCGACAGTTTCTCGGCAGTTGTTGCTTCGAGTGAGAAGCCGGGTGCCTTGTCGCCAATTTTTAAAACATCCTCCAAAAGGCTTCCTCCTTCCATAATACTGCTGTTATTCTCCCCGATTTTCCCAACATTTAGCCTCGCTTGCCATTGGCTCATAAAAGTATGGCTCGTCTCATATCTTTTTATATCGGGGGTGAGGTCGTGAGTACATTTTTAAGGGGGACGGCAATCCTGATTTTTGCCGCTTTTTTGAGTGAGTGTGTTGAGTTCCTGGTAAATATGCAGCTGGCCAAGGAGTTGAAGGAGGAAGGCATGGGCCTGTACATGTCCGCCATGCCTGTCGTTTTCCTTATATTTATCCTGGCAAGCCTTGAGTTGCCGATTTCAATATCGAAATACATAGCCGAACATAAACGGGATACCCATTTGAGCCTTTTGAAACATGCGTTGCGGCTTGGGCTTGTTTCAACCTTCTTCTTTGTTATTGTTGTGGCGGTGGCAGCTTCGTTTCCATCAGTATTAAGCAGGTTTCCGGCTCATATCCACTGGCTGCTGTTCGCCCTTGTGCCAATTGCTGCTTTTTCGTCGATTGCCCGGGGTTACTTCATGGGAATCCAGCAAATGAGCAAAATCGCAGTTTCGAATTTTTTGCGGAAGTTCGCGCAGCTCGGGCTGCTCGTGGCGATTTTTCAGTTGTTTGATTCAAGCCTTGAAACCTCTCTTCTCATTGCTCTCGGAGCCTTGATTGGCAGTGAGTTGATTGTTTTTCTCTACCTATTCAGTTTTTTCCTAATTCAACTGCGGGTTTTAAAAACGCAGTCGCACGAACTCCTGTCTTCCAAACAGGCCCGGCAGAAGCTGATGGCGGTTTCGGTCCCCACTGTCGGCCTCCGGATTTTTCAGTCTTTCGTCAATGCGGTCCAGCCCTTCCTTATCCAGCTAACGCTTGTCCGGTCGGGATTTACGGCGCTCGCTGCTACTGAACATTTTGGGATGCTGATGGGTGTGGCGATGTCGATCGGTTTTTTTCCCGCGTTCATTGCCCATTCGCTCATGGTTGCGTTAATTCCGAATGTTTCCGATGCGTTTGCTCGGTCCGATTCGGCCAAGCTTCATGCCCTTTTGCGGCAGTCGATGTGGCTGACAATGCTGTATGGGACTGTTTCCGTGTTTGTGATGTACATGTTTGCCGGGCAATTGGCCTCGTTGTTCTTTTCATCCCCTGCCGCAGCCTATTATTTGAAAATGCTCTGGCCGTGTTTCCTGTTTCATTTTTTCATCATCCCGCTTCAGGCGTATTTAATCGGCGCCGGGTTGATCAAGGATGCTTTCCTGCACAGCATTTGGGCAAATTCAATTACGTTTGCCGTGGTATTCCTGTTCGGCTCGATGCCCGGCTTAAATATGGACGGAGTCATCCTTGGGATGAACGCCGGTGCTGTGCTTCAGGCACTGCTTCATTACTTTACCGTTTGCAAGCGGATTGGCGTGCGGACTTGGCTTGTGGAGGAGAAAATGCCTTGATGGGATGGTTTGGCCTCGAATATTTTCCCAACATATTAATGTTTAAATTTTCAAAAATCAGTAGGACAAACGCCCCTTTTTTATGGTAATATTTAGTTATTCGTGTATAGGGGGTCAATAGATGAGGAAAGTTTTAATGGCATTTTTATTTTTATTTAGCTCGACATTCTTTTTCAACGCCGAACAGGCATCAGCCGCAGATACATCTTTTTGCGCGCAGTTTAAAGGCCAGTCGAAAATTTTCTGGAATGGGGTTGAATTGAAGCCCGGCCAGATTGGCAGATTGACAGTTTTGCAGAATACGACGCTTTACAAGGTAAGCGGCGAGCAAAAAACAGCTTCAAAAACGCTTAAAAAAGGCGAGTTTTACAGAATCTATGCCTTTAAGCCTGGCATGCTGAGCGTGGGCGGCGGCTATTACGTTAACCGTGATGTTAAAGTAAAGTATGAAACCCCGAGCAAGGCAAAACTGGATGCGGTTAAGTGCATCAGCAATCCGGCTGGAACAACCACTCCAAAAGACAAAACTCTTACCATTCAGGAAATTGTCTCCCTAAACGATGATAAAGTTGTTTTACTGAATGGAAATGCTGGCCAGGGCAGCGGTGTCCTTATTAGCAAAAGCTTGATTTTAACGAATGAACATGTCGTAAGCCATAACCCGAATTTGACAGCACTTTTCATTAACGGCGAGGAAGTTGATATTGAAGGGGTCGTTGTGAAAGATGCCGACAAGGACCTTGCAATCGTCAAGCTCGCAACACCAGTAAATGTTAAGCCAGTTACCATGGGAACAGTGAAAAACAGCAAAAAAGGCGACACAGTCGTTGCCATTGGAAGCCCTGTTGGGTTGCAGAATACTGTCTCACAAGGGCTGATCAGCAGTTTCCGTAATGAAGATGGAGTCAGTATCATCCAAACGTCCGCATCCATTTCATTTGGAAGCTCGGGCGGGGGATTATTCAATACAAAAGGTGAGTTGATCGGAATTACAACTGCAGGAATTTTTGGCACGAGCCTGAATTTCGCCATTTCCATTGACGAATCATTTGTTTGGAAAAAATATCTGGCAGTAGAACATAAAAGCATACCGCTACTTCCAAAAGAAACGTTGAAGGTTTACTTAAATGATTATATGTACGTCGGCATGACGAAGGAACAAGTGAAACAAGCTAATCTGGTCTTCGGCAACCTGGCCGAGGAAACACCGGATTATCTCCTTTTTGATGAAATCTCGTATTACGATTACCCGGTAGTTGAAGTTTACAATTTCAAAAATGGTAAATTGGAGTCAGTTGCCGTACTTTTCTTGGTAGAGTTGAAGGACAATGCAGATGGAAAGGCCTTTTTCGATGAGCTTCTAGGCTACATCGAGGAAGATTGGGATGAAGCGGCAGATCGTGTCGATACAAATTGGGACGATAACATGATCGAAGCGACATGGAACGGTGATGACAGGTCTTCGGCGATGAGCCTGGTCGTCTTCCCTAAGGATGGCCAATTGGTCGCATCCGTAATATTTCATGTTGAGAAATAAGTAATCTTTTTAAAAAAGGCGCCTGCTCAAAATAATTAAAAGCCCTGAGTTAAAAAAGAGAGTGATGCTACTCTCTTTTTTTATGTAGCTAAACAAATATCTGCATAGTCGCAATAATGGCGCCCTTCAACATTTTACTCGAGGAGGAGCAGGAAAGAAGGTTCACATAAACTTGGCCCTCTAGACATAAAGTAGGAATTCTTTAATGTACAGAGCAATTCACTTTAAATAATGATTTACTCCTGTTAGTATAGTTGGAACATTCAACAAATTTAGAAAGGAGCATAAAATGAGTAAATATTGGGCGAAGCTTCTACTGGTAATTTCTGTGGTGATGGGGCTAAATGGATGTGCTGCAGGAGAAAAATCAGATGGCGAGAAAGCGACAAATACGGGAAATAAAGCTGAGAAGAGCGTAAATACAGAGGAAAAGACACGACCAGAAGCTAAAGCAGAACTAAAAGATGTGGAAAATAATACTGTAGGCACTGTAAGCTTTTTTGCTCATGACAATCATGTTCAGATTGTCGCCAATATAGACGGTCTAGAGCCGGGACACCATGGTTTTCATATCCATGAAAAGGGCGTCTGTGAACGTGATGCCAAGGAAGGCCCTTTCACAACAGCAGGTGGACACTTTAATCCAGATAAGAAAATGCATTCGGGGCATGCTGGAGATATGCCTTCACTCTATGTTAACGAGGATGGAACTGCTTCATATTCTGCAACGTTCGATCGCATAACCATTGATCAATTGAAAAAAGAAGAACTGGCTGTCATCGTCCATGCAAATCCTGATAACTTCGGCAATATACCTGATCGCTATCAGACAGAAGGAAAACCTGGTCCCGATGAAGCAACGATGAAAACTGGGGATGCAGGTGACAGACAAGCATGCGGAGTCATTTTGAGTACAGATGAAGATAAGAAATAGTAAAGTATAACAAAAAGAACCCTATACGAAGTTGTTTAACGGGTTCGGTTTTGAAGTACAAAATTTGAATTAGCCGACACATTAGCAGTAAAAAGAGCACGAAAAAGAGCTCGAAGCCATTATGATATGCTTCGAGCTTCCTTTATAGTAGTGCGCTGTTCAACTAAAGGACCCTTTAATTGAACAAGGTTACTTATTATTAATATGCAGTTCAAATGACTCTTCAAAGTCATCCCATTTTACATTTACTTTAATCACTTCATCCTTACTTACTTTTGCCCCACCTTTTGAACTACCTGAAGACGAAAATGTTACTTTTGATGGGGGTTCCGTGAACTCCTCAGTTCTTTTCCCACTACTACTAATAGTTTCATAAGAGTATTCAAGTTTTTGTAATGAAGACAACTCTTCTAAAGAACCTTTATATTTTAATACGAATTCATAGCTATCTTCGTTCGAATAAGTTTTTTTTCCGTCCTTTTCACCCCATTTTTCTGTTCCTTTATAGGAGTATTCAGCTTCCCAATGTTCACTTTCTCCACTAAATTGATAATCATTGGTCGTAGTTTCTGAACAAGCTGTTAAAAGCATTATTGTAAATAATAAAGTAATTATTTTCTTCAAATTTACTCTCCCCCCAAAAAATATTGAAGTGGAACATTCATACATATTACTTATTTCAACATACTTCTAATAATGCCTTTTCTTTCACTAAACTGTACCTTATGTAAAGAAGCTCCCTCTTTAATTTTAACATAAATATCCAAAAACTGCTTATCATATTCAGTACATTAATTCGCATAGTAATTAGATACGAATTCGCACGCTGACAATAACTTCAGTCACTCTGCTAAAATGGGTGCGAATTTGAGTACCAATACATGATTAAATGCACAGAACAAAAGGATGCAGTCCAATTCAGTTGCGAATTGGACTGCGAGTGGGTGTGCTAATTTAGTTTTGTACTCCAAAATCAAACCTTTTCTATTTGGCCTTTTTTTTACAAGATAAAGACTTCATATCGTTCCGGCAACACCTATCGGACCTTCGCTATCTCCTCAAGAAGCGTGTCAAGCGCGTTTTGCTTATAGGCGGCTTTCATCTTCTTTTTCACATCGGCGCTTTTATTTTCTAACTCCTCAAGAGCAGCCAGCAACGTCTCATCTGACAGGTTTTCTTCGTGTAATGTAAGGGAATAGCCCTTTTCCTCAAACGAGCGTGCATTCAAAATCTGGTCTCCCCTGCTCTGCTGCAGTGTCAGAGGGATGATCACCATTGGAATCTCAAGCGCAAGGAATTCGAAAATCGAGTTTGAGCCGCCCCGGGTGATGACCATGTCCGTCGCGGCCAGGATGTCCGGCAGTTCACCATGGATGTATTCGAATTGCCTGTAACCCTTCACATCCGAAAGGCTTTCATCCACATTCCCTTTCCCGCAAATATGGGCCAGCTGGAAGTGTTCCGTAAGCTGCGGCAACACGCTTCGGACCGCCTCGTTAATGCGCTTGGCACCGAGGCTTCCGCCCATTATCGTTATGACCGGCTTCCTTGAATCGAAGCCGAGATACTTCCGGCCTTTTTCGGCAGAACCTTTTAAGATTTCCCGTCTAATCGGGGACCCGATGGCGGTTGTTTTATTGGCCGGGAGGTATTTGACCGTTTCATCGAATGACGTGAAAATTTTCGTCGCAAACCGCTGGGATATTTTATTGGCGAGCCCAGGCGTCAAGTCGCTCTCATGAATGAAAATCGGTATTTTCAGCGTACGAGCGGCAATGACTACCGGGACGCTGACGAAGCCCCCTTTTGAAAACACGAGCCGTGGCTTCAATTTTTTCAAAGTCCGCCTAGCTTCAAAGCAGCCGCGAAGCACCCTGAAAATATCCTTCGCGTTTTCCATATCAAAGTACCTGCGGAGCTTGCCGCTGCTGATGCCATGGTATGGAATCCCCGCTTTCTCGACCAGTTCCCGTTCAATCCCCTTTTTGGAGCCGATGTATTGGATAGTCCATTTCGTTTTATCAAGTTCATTTATTAAGGCAAGGTTCGGGGTCACATGCCCGGCAGTTCCTCCACCTGTGAACACAATCGTTTTCTTTTTCATAATGCCTCCATTTTCAATCACTGATGTTCTATATGTATGCAAAGCCTACTGCTCATTTTAACATCTTTTCCGTACTGGTGGGAAATCGATTGGTCGGAGGAAATTTATTCGCAAAAATAGTGAAATCCTGTCGCAGGATTGAAGTGGTATGCTTTAACAAAAACAATGGCTGGCGTCTTAACTATTCCCAACTGTGTATTCCACGATACGATTATGATGGGATTGCTCAAGTCGGAATTCATTCCGATTAGTAGCTATGTTTTTTTGACAAAGAAAAGGCACGCTTGTGGTAAGCGGGCCTTTTTTGCTTCTTCGGCTTAAATTGGGCGGAAACTCTTCACTGCCTCCACCTTAATTGGCCGGGTCGGAAAATCTCCCCCCAAGCGATAGTGCATCAAAAAAGCTTTCCTTGTGGAAAAGCAGTCTCGACAGCGGATTTTAGTTCTTCTAACAGTGGGAAAGTGCCCTGGCTTCCGAGGCTGTCAATGAGGTTTCGGTAGTACCATTCCTGTTTGTCGCGGCCCCTATTGAACCGGCCCCAAACCTCCTCGCCTCCCTGAGCAACGTCATCCATAATGGATGAAATATTGTGAAGTTTATCGGCACAGGCGACAGCCCTGATTTCGTTGGTGGTTGTTTTTAAAAACTCGATCGTATGCTCCTTTCGCTCTTCCCAGCTGAGCGATTTGTCTGGTTCTGAGCAGCCAGCTACTATTTCTGCAACTGTCCGGCCGAAGCCTTTCTCGATATCCTCTAATGTAGCTTCGGTATCTTCGACTGTATCATGCAATATTCCCGCTGCGACCAACTCTTCATCATACCCGTACTTTAACAGCAGCATCCCGACCGCAACCGGATGGGAAATGTAAGGCGTTTTCGTTCCCTTTCTGTATTGCCCTTCATGTGCTTCGGCGGCGAACCGGAGCGCCTTATCGATCAAATGCATACTATTCCTCCTTCAAAGTGGAGCTTTTTTCGATTATAAGTAACTTTTCTTTTAAAAAATTCAATAAGAAAGGCAAAAATCCCTTTTGCTCTTAAAAAAATTTTGGGTACTCTTGGTTTCCATCCTTTTCTTGTGGTAAAGTAGGTGAAGACAAGGAAGTGATACGATGATAAAAATTGAATTGCCAGCTCCAGACGTCGTCCTTACTAGAAAAAAACAACTGGGCGAACCGGTGGAAGCACCTATCAGCAGCAAATACGGCTTTACCGACTATAACCGCATTCCGAGGGACAAAGGCGGAATCATCCTATTTTTCAACGCGGATGATGACCTGTTATTCGTAGGCAAAGCCCGAAAGCTTCGCCCCCGTGTGAAAAAACATTTTGAAGACACGGTATCTCCTTTGAAAAACCACCGCGACGAGATTCACAAAATTGCCGTAGTGGTGGTCGACGAGCCGATGGAGCGCGAAATTTACGAAACGTATGCCATCAACACCCTGAAAGCGAAATACAATATCGACAAAGTGTTTTACAAATAGGAAAGGCGCCCCCGATTGCGGAGGCGTTTTTCTTTTGGACACACAACCCCCGGAAACTTACTTTGCTGTCCAGGGACTAGGCCTCTTTGGACACACGCCCTCCCCCTTGGGCAATATAAAAAAGCTTTAGAGCCCGAACGGCAGTGTGTAGCGTGGCCTTCGGGCGTTAAATGAAGCTTTAGAGCCCGAACGGCAGTGTGCAGCCTGGCCTTCGGGCGTTAAATAAAGCTTTAGAGCCCGAACGGCAGTGTGCAGCGAGGCCTTCGGGCGTTAAATGAAGCTTTAGAGCCCGAACGGCAGTGTGTAGCGAGGTCTTCGGGCGTTAAATGAAGCTTTAGAGCCCGAACGGCAGTGTGCAGCCTGGCCTTCGGGCGTTAAAAAAGGCTCCCCGTGGAAATCCTCTTCATTGTCCAAACACAACACACAATTTGTTATCATCCTCCATAAACGGTGAAAGGCTCTGTTTCTGTTCCCGCCAAAAGCAGCTGAAACAAGATATGATTGAGCATTCTCATAAGCCCGCTCTCCCCTTTTACCTCATTCCCCTGAATAAGAATAGAATCGCCCAAAATGCAAAATTTAAATAGAAGACTTCTTTTCGAAAAAGGTGATGGTGTGGATTTTATTTGGCAGTCGGCCGTTTTGATTGTTGTGGGAATCATCCTTTTGAAAATTGCGGGACGGAAGTCGATTTCGCAGTTGACTTTGGCCCAGACGGTCGTGATGCTTTCGATTGGCATGATTATCGTGCAGCCAGTTGTGCAAAATAGTTTATTTAAAACCATTATCGTTTCGGCTTTTTTTATTTCGGCGGTTGTCGTTCTCGAATATATACAGGTAAAGTCAAATGCCATGGAAAAATTCATAACAGGGAAGTCGAAATTAATTATTAAAAACGGTGAACTTGATTCAAAGACGATGCGAAAACTGCGGATTACCGTAGACCAGCTGGAGATGCGGCTTAGGATTCACGGTGTCGCGAATTTAAAAGATATTAAAAATGCTTCCCTTGAGGTGAACGGGGAACTTGGCTATGAGCTAAAGGATGACGCGAAGCCGCTGACTGTCGGCGAATTTAAAAAGTTGATGGATATGTATTTCCCTGGCTTGCAACCACCCGCCGATGCACACAATGGGGACAAAAGCGATTTAAGCTTATTTGAAGAGCTGGATGGAGAGGAAAAGAAGAATCGGGGGTACCTTCAGTGAAAAGCCGCCCCAATTAAGTTGGTGGCGGCAACTTTTAAAAAAGAGAAAAGTGCGCTATAAGTATTTTTTCAGTGTTTCCTGCAGCGTTCCTTTTGTTTCGGCCTTATCGGAGAAATTAATGCCAGAGTGGACCATTTCCTTAACAAGGTCGGGGCGCATCCCGGTAATGATTGCTTTGCAGCCCATCATTTCAACGCCTTTCAGCACTTTCATGAACTGATCGATTACGTCCAATTCCATTGTGGCGATTCCGGATAAATCGATGACCAGAGATTGGACTTTTTGATTGCCAATTTCAATAAGGACTTTCTCCTCGATTGTCTGCATCCGGTAGGAATCAATCAGGCCAATCAGCGGCAATACCGAAACTGTCGGGCTGACAGGAATGATTGGAACAGACAGGTGCTCCACCAATTTGCGCTGGGTGTTCAAAAGTTCATCCTTGAATGTCGAGTAACTTAGGAAGAAATTGTTCAGAAACTGGTCAATTTGGTCATTGATTTTCTTTTCAAGAATAAAAAAATCCTCTTTTTCCAGGAAGCTGTTGCTATGTTCATCAAACCGTTCGACGAATTGCCAGAGTGTGCGGCGGATTGCCTGAATCCATTCAAGTTTGAAGGAAAGGGTCAGCGCATGCTCCGCCCAGATCTGCCCTTCCTGCTCGGCAAATTGAATTAATTCGACTTCTTTCTCTTCAACAACATAATTCACTAGCCTTTCCGCATTTTTCAAGAGATCGATGTTGCCTTGCCTAAGGATATCATTAATTTTTGAGGCCACCCCTACTGCTTCGGACAACAGCATTCCCTTAAACTCTTCGCGGTTCTCGAATACGTAATCCCAAATCTGGTTACCTAGATTGTATGTTGATACCATTATTTTCTCCCTCGACAATTTAATTTTTACTTTGAATATAGTGTTAATGAAAGTATACATTAGCTTCCTGTTTTTTTAAAAAATTTACACTTGGAAATCACAACTAGGAACCATTTACCAAATTTTCATCAAATAAATGCTTTGCATTAAGATACTCAAACAGGGTTAGATTTATATCCTGTTCTTTCAAGGGAGTCCTATGTTAAAAGCTCTTTATTTTTTCAAATTTTACAAAAGTATGAATATATGAGAATAGTCATTGCAATTAGACAGTTAAAAACTTACTATTTAAGTATAGTGGTTTATTTTGGTATTTGTGTAAATGTACTGCCAAACCCCAAGTGGAAAAGTTGGGAGGAATGCAATGGTCATTGTTTCCTGGCTATGTTATTGTATGGCCAGTTCAACGTGCGCTTCTTCTGCCGGCCTTTCGGATTTTGAAGTTGCATTTGTTCTACATAATAGATTCCTATAAGGAGATGTTCGATTTGGCCAAAAAAATCGCTCTTGTTGCCGTTATCATTGTGGCAGCTGGGATTTTGGCTTACTTTAACCCAACCGAAAAGGATTATATCACCTATTCGAATGAAAACCTGGTGGACTCCCACCCCGATGACATTGAAAAAACCAATCTGTTGATCTTTTCTATTTATACGCCTGTCCTGGATGAAAGGTATGGGATATCCCACCTCGGCATCATGGGCCAGTTCATAGAGCTTTCCGAAGAAAATTTCAACGTGCCGATTTGGCTGAAGTTCTTTTTCCGCTAGTACATACAAAACGACTGCCGGGACAGCCAGGCAGTCTTTTTTTAAAATTTACCCCTGAAACGTATATCCCGCCGGCTCCCTCAGAAGCTCCGCTACGCCACCTTTGTGGAACGGCAAGAGCGAGTCGGCTGTTTGCAAATCCATCCATCTGATTTCGGAAATTTCGTCTGGATGGAGAATTGCTACATCCCCTCGAATCGCTCTTGCTTCAAAGGTAAAAAACAAAACATGGTTTCCCCTGTCGGGCCGGAAAGCCTCATTCACAGCCAGAAGGCGCCCTGCTTCAGCAGCGAGTCCAGTTTCCTCCATCACTTCCCGAATGAGTGCTTCTGTCAATGTTTCCCCTTTTTCCACCGCGCCGCCGGGAAGTGTCCAGCCGGCTCCTACATTCCTTACCATAAGCACTTTGTTTTCATTGTTTACTATTAATCCATACACAACATCGACTCGTTCCACCCGTTTCTCCCCCACCCAATTCATTATTTCTCAACTCCAAGTATGATATAACTAAGATAAGAACGCTAATTTTGGAGAGATAACGATGTCCTACCGGTATTTAAAGATTGCAAGCATCCTCCTCCCCACGATCCTGATTGGCGGGTTCGAGTTTTTGCGCCATGGAATTTTCCTTGACCATGTTTCAATGGAGACGGGGAATTATGTGATTACCCTTCTGACTTTCCTCATTTCGTGTGTTTATACTTTCTGGATGTTTCGGGTGATTGAGGTGAAAAATAAACGGATTACAAAGGAACGTGAAGTTCACGCCATTTACGAGGAGCGCGAACGGCTTGCGAAGGAGCTGCACGACAGCATCGCCCAATCGCTGTTCCTGATGAAGGTCCATTTAAAAAAAGAGAAAATCAATGAAGCGGGTGCGCTGGCAAATTCAATTGATACCCAGCTGAGGCAGGCCATTTTTAACCTGCGGCTGACTCCTGATGAAGGGATTTCTTTTGAAAAAAGAATCAGCCACTGGCTCGACAACTGGAGCGCTGTTTCCGGAATTGATGCCGACGTGGAAGTCGGTGTGGCCGAGGATTTCTTTTCCGCTTCCGAGGAAGTAATCCTGTTCGGAATTATCCAAGAAGCCTTTACGAATATCCAGAAGCATTCCGCGGCAACTTCCGCCTCCCTGAAACTTTCCGGGGAACATGGCCGTTGGGAATTATTGATTGAAGATAACGGGATTGGATTCAGCCCGGATGAAGTGAAGCACGCCCATTACGGGCTAACGATGGCGAGGGAGCGGGCTGACCTCCTCCAAGCCAAGCTCGACATCCGTTCGGAGCCCGGCGCAGGTACAAAGTTTAGTTTGAAAGGAAACAAATGTGATGGATAATATTTGCCGTGTTCTTATATGTGATGACCACCCGCACGCGCGCGAGGCAATTTCTGCGATGCTTGACGGGAATGAAGATTTTACGATTGCCGGACAAGCCCGGAACGGCCAGGAGGCAATCGAGCTTTGCAGGAAGCTCAATCCGGATCTCGTCCTGATGGATATCAACATGCCCGGTGTCAGCGGCCTTGAGGCTACGAAACGGATTAAGGAAGAATTTCCTTCGCTTAAAATCATTATGCTTAGCGTTTCCGATGACGTAGCCGACTTGTTTACGGCCGTTCAGTACGGAGCCCAGGGCTACCTCCTGAAAAGCATGGATCCGGATGACTGGCTCCATTACCTCCGCGCGCTCCTGCAAGGAAAAGATGACGCCGCCCGCAACCTGGCGGGAAAATTGTTCGGCCAGTTCAGGGGGGTTGAGCCTGCTGATCTAGCAACTTCCCTCACTCCAAGGGAAAAGGAAATTCTCCTTCTAGTAAAAGAAGGGCTGACAAACCGTGAAATTGCGGAGAGGCTGTCGATTGCTGAAAACACGGTGAAAAATCATATAAAAAACCTTTTGGAAAAGCTGGAACTTGATAATCGCGTCCAGCTTGCCGGCTACGCCGTAAGGCATAATTTGGCCTAGAGGTTGAGGCCTGATTGCGATGGCCAATTTTCTCAAAAAGAGGCCTTGAACGGAGCCGAAAACGCCAATTGTCATAATTTCGCCATAGTTTGGTTGCGAGTGTAGCCCTGTTGAGCCATTAAAGGTTCTATGGTTATAGTGTAAAATAGGCATATACACGAGTGAGCCGGGGTGCCTGGCACTTAACTACTTATGACGAGGGGACAGTTTATGAAGAAATTATTGTTTTTGCTTATTGGGTTAATGGCGTTTGCATTGGCGGCGTGTTCCGATGCGAAGGATAATGATAAGAGTGCGGGCGATGAGCTTCCGAAGATGGTCGAAGTTTCGATTCTGCTTCCTGAAAAAATCGACCCGAATGTGGAGACTGAGATTAAGGCGCATGTGACGCAGGATGGAAAGAATGTCGAGGATGCGAACGAGGTTAAGTTCGAGGTTTTCAAGAATGGCGACAAAGAGCACGAGATGATTGAGGCAAAACATGCTGGCGACGGCATTTATACGATTAAGAAGACGTTTGCCGAGGCTGGCCATTATGTGGTGATTAGCCATGTAACTGCCCGGGATATGCATAATATGCCGAAGAAGGAGTTTGTCGTCGGCAATCCTTCAGAGGAAAGCGCGGATGGGCACGATCACCATGAATCCGGTGACGGGCATGGGTCTGCGGAAGGACACGATCATGGGCATGGGCACGGCTCTGTTGCAATTGACTTCCCGGTGACTTCGGCTGCTGCTGGCGAGGAAACGCTTCTAAAAGCGGACATTCAGCATGAAGATAAACCGCTGACAGGTGCAAGGGTGACATTCGAAGTGTGGAAGGAAGGCGTGAAAAAGCATGAGTTCCTCCCAGCGAAGGAAACGGCTGGCGGCTCGTATGAATTGAAGCATGCTTTCCCTTCCGCGGGCGATTGGACGGTCAATGTACATGTGGAAAAAGGCGATGACCTTCATGAGCATCAGGAAAAAATCGTTACGGTAAAATAATGTTGAAAACCAGCAGGCGCAGGCTTGCTGGTTTTTTTGTAATAGAGGATATCGATTTTACTGGAATTAGAATAGTAAGCAATCTGGTAATTAATTTTGAACAGCGACATGCTTGGAGCCATAGTTTGCTCCAAGCAATTTTAGTTTGTTTTAATGCATTCGAAATAATGCTGCCCTCGTATTTTTAACATCCTTCCTCGCTGACTGGGCTACTCACAATATAAACTCATATAATAATCCTATTTTGCATATTAATTATAGAATAAAATTTTTATGCCCAGGAGGTAAAAGGATGGGTTCAACCATTTTCAGGTTAAGTGGAATTTCCTTAATCCTTGGATCAGCAATTATGGTTTATAAGGCATATTTTTTTCCCGACCTTTTGGAACTTGATCAGGTTGACAGTTTTTTAGCCACAGTGAATAACATTGCCCTTCTGTTGCTTTTTGGGATAATATTTTTGTTTCTCGGTTTTATTGGAATATATGGAAAAATAGCCTCTAAAGCAGGCGTCTGGGGACTTATTGGATTTGTTTTTTTGTTTATTTATATCCTTTTGTACGAAATGACGACATTTACTTTACTTTCTTCGGTTGCACCAGTTGTCTTTGATGGCGTAACCACCCAGGTGACATTTAAAGAGGCAGATACATTTATGACGAACGTGTTTGATCATTCCGTTTTCAAGTATTTTATCTTCTTTATTCCTTTAGCTTTTTTTGGTTCTCTTGGTTTTGGGCTAGGTACACTAAAATCTAAAGCTTTACCAAAATGGCTCGCTTATACAATGTTTCTTGCTATGATAACACCACTTCTGGGATTTATTCCTATTCCTTTTCTACAATTATTCTTTAATAGTGGAATATTTTATTTAGGTTTACTTTGCTACGGCATTGTTGCCGCCTTTCAAAAAAACCAAGCAGAGACCTTGAACGCTTAAGATCTAATGTTAAGAAAAATTATTTAAGCACTGCAAAATTTTGCAGTGCTTTTTAATTTGCGTTTAATTCCATATCTTTTTTACCTTTAGCCGACCTTTCGAAAAATCGGCTGCAATTGATGTTTACCAATTGATGGTTTTAGTGTAAAATTACACTATACAATGGAGGGGTTGATAAGATGAGTGGTGAAACTTTGCCTGGTTGGGTGTGGCTCATTTATTACGCGTTTCTAATTGTTACTTTTTGTATATCAGTCTACAGCGTTGTTAGCAAGAAAAACATTGCCCTTTCCATCGTGAATATTATTGTAATCCTGACTGTTCCAGTAGTGTCGCTCGTAAAGTCAATCCCAAGGACAGCAGGAAACGAGCTGGAATTCCTCTTTAAATCTTTATTTGAGGGTTCGGTTTGGGCCTTCTATGTGTTGGCGGGTTATTTGTTTATCGCCGGCTGGTGGGCAATTTTTTTAAAATCAAACGTGGCAAGGAAATAGTGAGTTAGAAGGTTCTGGAGTTCTGGCAAAACTAACAGGGTTCTGAGGCAAAACGAAAGCCCAGCCCCTTTTTGAAGGTTCTGAGCTTTCATTTGCTGTGCTATTATGGAAGTTCCTATTTCAATTCTACCTTAGTTGCTGTTTTCGTTACCCCGTCATCGGTATAAGTAACGGTCATTGGATGATCCGGTTCGGTCGTTGACAGCTGGTTTAGGATGGTTTCGTCGATTTGCAGGGAGATTGCTTCACCATTTTTGTCTATGACTTCAATTGTATGGTTATCCGCAAGGCCGACATACGTTACGTCCTCGGTAACCGTCTTATTGGCAACGGCTTTGCTGTCCCCAGGCCAATCGACTCTTGTTACGGTTTTAAGCTCTTCCGCCCCTTTTGCTACCGGCCATACTTCGAGAGTGTATTGGCCTTTTGCTAGTCCTTTGAATCCTTCTGAAGCATCGACCTCAACCTCAACGCTTTCGGATGGCTTCACTTTCTTCTCGGTTACTGCCTGGGCGAAACTTTTGTCCTTTGAAAAAGTGTATACGACATTTCCTGAACTGTCTTTAATGTTGTAATCGTACACCTGCGATGATCCGTTCTCAAGCACCACTTCCTGATCGCTTGTATTTTTCAGCGTTAGCTTGTATTTCACATCTTCCTGTGAGCTGCTTTCCTGGTCTAGTGAAACATCAATTGCTTCGTTCGGTTCTGCAGGTGTTTCCTTATTCACAGAGCCGCCGGTATTGACAACTTTTTTCTCAGTGCTTTCCTCTTTTGACCCGCAAGCCGTCACGCCAATTGCGAGAAGAAGCACTACTGATGTTTTCAAAATCGTTTTCTTCATGTCATTTACCACCTTTATGTGTTTGATATTATGTTAGACGGAGGAGTCGTTGGAAAGTTACATTTGAATAGCAAATTGAGTCTAATGGCCTTTTAAATTGCCATTCCCTTCTAAAGGAGTTTAAAATAGTAAAAATAGATAGGAGTGCATTTTATGAAGCTGAAATCTTTTCTCGTTTCGTTTGCCGCGTTCGTTGGGACGGCTGGCATCCTGTATGCAATCGGACACATTTTTTCGATACCACTACTCATGTTCCGGCATGAATTCACCTCGGATTCAGACGGGTTCTTTATGAACATCGGCTCCCTTTTACCAATTGTGATTGGGCTTGCCACAAGCTTTGTTGCTGAAAAATACTATCTCTCTAAAGTAAAGAAAAATCTTGGCTGATGTCCCGGCCAAGATTTTTTTTTATGGACGAACCTTTTTGAATATGCGGTGAATGATTAAATCGTCTGACCTTTTATCCAGCATGCTTTTCGCCAGCATGTTGTTTTCCGGCCGGCCTCACTGCCTTGAATACCCCAAAAAGGAACACGGCCATTGCAAACGCCCAAAAAACGCCTGCCAGCCCGATATTCAGGGAGGCTTCCTCTGATTGCATCGTTTCCGGCACTCCGCTCCTCACCACATTAATCGCCTCAAGAAGAAAGTAGCCAGCGGACAAGAAGAAAATCAAAAACACAATGAATGGAATCATTTTAGCTGATTTATAACGGATCATGAAGAAAACAAGCAAAAATAGTGTCACCGCCATTACGCCATAAAAACCAATTGTGAGCATCCCTGGTACTTCCTGCTCAAGAGGCATCAGGTTCCCTCCTTGCCATTTTCTTTATCTTACCAAATTTTTCTTCATGGGACCGAATCTTTTACAGTTAATCCCCGTATCATACTCAAGGAGGAGTGATGACGATGGAGAACAAAGGATGCATTAAATGCGGCAGCAGGGACGCAGGATCAAAGGATGTTGCGATGACAGGCACCGGCCTTTCGAAAATGTTTGATATTCAGAAAAACACATTCACGGTAATATATTGCAGGAATTGTGGCTATTCCGAGTTTTACAACGTGAATACAAGCATGGGTTCCAATCTACTCGACCTGTTTTTTGGCGGGTGAACTAAATTTAATTAATATCGAGGGCTTCCATTTGGAGGCCTTTTTAATTAACGTTTACTTAAAAGTTGGCCTGGTTGTCCAAGCTTGGTCCATCCGCCGGAGAAAAACCGGTTCCTTCAATACGGGTTTACGATTGTGTTAAGGTGCTGGATTTTCATATGTAATGGACGGCTGTATATTTTTAATTCGAAAAGTAAGTTGATTCTGACTCCAGCGGTAGAAACGGCAAGGTGAAGACTCTACGGAAGTAAGTTTTCTATATACCTAGTACTTAAACGCTACTCTATCATAAATTACCGAAATGAAGAATCTTGAAATTATTAGGAATTTAATATTAATTTCCGGATAAAAAGGGGAGAAATTCCGGATAAAATTGTGAACTCTCCTGGTAAAGTTGTGAACTTTCCGGATAAAACCGAAAAATCTCCGGGAATCGCTAGCAGCCTGCTAGCAAATGCAGAGAGGTTTCTACCGATTCTGTACAAAAGGTTATACAATGATGCTTTCTTCAGCCCATCGCCATGCTACATGGTTTTTTCACGCAGTAATTCCAGGTAGTTTCTTTAATCACCGTTTAAACCTCAGGACAGGCAAAAGGCAGCCTGTCCCTGGGATCATTATTCTCAGAGGTATTTCTTACGGAGCGGAAACCATCCGCAATATTCCAAAGAGAAAAAGCCGCTCAGGCTTTGCGATCTTTCAGAATGGTGTGTATGTCCCTTGCCGTCATGTCCACTGCCTGCTGGAATGTATTGACGTTGTTTTTTTTCCAAAAGTCAAAGACCTTAAGCAATGCGTTCCGATCGTATACTTTGTTGGCGAATGTTTTATAGAAATAGACGAGGAGAACATTGACGATTTCGGAGGGCTGTCTATTTTTTACAAGGACGCGCCTTAGCGCAAGCAAATCGAGCCCTCGGACTTTGCCCCCGGTTACGGTGTGTAGGACCTCAAACGGGCATGAATGCCTGCATTTTTCGTATAGGTTCAATTCTTTCTCATCGAGCACCATGCCCGCTCCCCCGCTCTTCTGAAATGGCTTTCTAGTCTCATTATAAACGGCGAGGAGGCGGGTTCCTATACTACTATAGCAGTTTTATCGTACTMCCATAGTAGTAACTTTTAATGATTCAGTATCCCCTATCATCGACCCGCCAGTTATCTGTTTTGCTGTCCCTTATTAAGATCCATTTCCAGCCGGTATGGGTTGAATTCGGCTCAAAGGTTTCTTCGGCGCCCCATGAGTTTACTTTAAAATTTGAGAACAGAACGATCGCGTTTTCCGGATTGACCCCGTTTGATGCTCCCCTTCCATGCTTCAAATAGCCTTCTATCTCTTTCTCGGAATCTTTTTCGGAGTACCATATATCGGTGAGTTCACATCCTCTATAGCTCCAAAAATTTCTCTTTACGGCTTTTACCGCATCATTTATTTCCTCGGTGGAAAACTTTTGGGATTTTTCGATGTTCACGCTGGCATTATAGGTTTTGCCAATTTGTGTGTAAAACAAAATGGCAAGTACGGCAACAATAACACCAACTATCATTCTGGCTCTTTTCATCTCATCCCCCCCCTTTCTTATCGTGTAGGCAAGTTCAACAATTCAAGTACCGGCATGGTGTAGCTGTCGAATTTCTCCTTATCATCCATGCTGATCCAGGCTGCCTCAATGATGTCGTTGTTTGCTTCGTGCTCCTTGTCCACATATAGACTGCCGCCAATGACTTCCGCTTCAAATGTATATTTGGAGGTGTTTTTCATCAGGAGCCTCGTAATAGCGACTTCATAGCCGGTTTCTTCTTTAACTTCCCTTATGCATGCCTGCTCGGGTGTTTCATAGCCCTCGATTCCGCCACCGGGAAAGTTCCAAACAATATCGCCCCTTTGGACATATTGTTTTACCATGAGGACGTGGCCGTTTTTAATGATGACGCCTTGTGAAATCATATCTGCGCCTGCTTTCCAGCTGGTTCGGAAGCTGATTCTTCAAGGAGCTCCCTGAACCAAAGCACGCATTGATACGTATTTTCCCAATCAGTTTTATCTTCTACGCACCAGCAAGCGTATAGCGTTGCGAGTGCTATTGCTGCTTTCAAAAGCAATTGCCTGTCCATTGAAAACTCGTTGCAAATCAAGTCAACCCTAAGTTTTAGCAACTCTTTAGGATTGGGCTTTTCATTTACATAGTTTACGAGGAAGGAGACGATATCGAAATACGGGTGCCCGGTAACGCCTTTCGGGTCAATCGCCACCCAGCCGCGGCCTTCCGCATAGAGGATGTTCTCGTGATGGAGGTCGCCATGGAGAAGCTGCTCCTCCCCCAACTCCGCAAGTTCTTTGAAAAATGCTGCCGCCGTGTCGACTGCTTTAAATGGAATCGGTTCCCCGCCTTTCGGGAACATGGCTCTGTACCTTTCAAGACCGGAAGCCCAGTCCATTATCGAAGGAAACGTTCCGGCTTTAGGGATGGGTGTGCGGATTTTTTTCCAAACGGTGATGTATTCCCTTGTCGCCTGCTCCTCGTCCTCTATTTTGGACAGGTTTTGGCCAGGTACAAGCCGCTCAAGCAGCATAGCGCCATTTTCGGCATCCTCGGCGAGCAGTCGCGCAAAAGAGTTCCCGTTGTATGCCTTAATAGCCTGGATTTCATTTTTGAAATCTCGATTTGGCACGCCAAGCTTTAGGATGACCGGAGTTCCATCCGCATCCTTCGCTGTTGTCACATAATTATAGGAAAGATTCGGCACGGGGCTTTCAATTGCAAGCTCCCATTTCTCGGTGTAATGCATGATTTGGCCATCCAAGCCCGCGAGCCACTTTTCGCCCTCCTCCCCAAACGCACCGGTAATCTTTGTGATAAAATCCTTCGGCAAATCCAATTTATCAAAACTCATCAGCGACTCTCCCTTTGGATGTTTAATGCCAGGCACCATTATGGGACAGAAACATCCACATATGGTACCTGGCGGCTTTATTTCTTTTTCCAATCGGGGTTGGCCGATTGGATGAATTGCTCAATTTCGTCCCGCTGTAGCTTTCCTTTGATGATTTCATAATACGTTCCGTTTATTATGAGCGGGTCGATGAACGTGATGGACAAGAATTTCTTCTTTCCTTCATAAAAATCGGCGGCGTGGATCCAGCCAACACGTGCCTCTGGATTCACCTCTTTTTTCACAACATAGCCGTCGAGCTTCCCAATGAACTCGGAAATTTTCCCGGCATCCTCAAGGCTGAATGGCTGATTCATTCCCCTTCCGTCACGGAACACAATTTTTGTCGTACTGTCCAGCTTCGCTCCAGCAGCATCTGACAGGGTCTTTTCCTTATTTGCCGCGTTCCCCGAAGCGATGAAAAAAAGCAACAGCGCAAGCAGAATAGCCAGCAGGACCACAAACCATTTTTTATTCAGAAAGCTGCCTTGGTACGCCCTTTTCCTCAAAGGAATCCCCCCAATTGGCTGTAAATTCACTCATTAACGTACTACTATTCAAACTTTGACAGCTCTATTCCTCCGTGGCCGTTTTTCAGAGTGCGAGCACCATCAAATCCTCGCTGTAAAGCTTGTCGTCTATTTTCAGCGCTGACTGGTCAACTCCGTACGTCACAAATCCGAGTGATTCGTACATTTTTTTGGCCGGCATGTTGGTGGATGTGACAGCGAGATAGACGTGCGTGACCCCCTCCAGCTTCCTGGTGTAATCAAGTAATGCGTTGACCAGATTTTTCCCAACACCTGCCCTTCTGAACTTGGGCGCAACATACATGGCGACAAGGGATACCCGGTGCTTGAACTTCTTTTTCGTTTCGGGGAAAAGTGTAACCGTTCCTGCCAATTCGTCCTCGATAAAGGCTCCGAACGTCACAGCGGGCCCGTTGCTGAAACGTTCCTCAAAAAAGGAAAGCGGATATTCGAGTTCTTCCTCATAGCTAGAACCAAACGCCTCAGGATGGCTGCGCAACGCTTCAAGCCTGGTTGTTCGGTATTTGGCTGCGTCATTAAGGGTAAGTTTTCTAATCTCCATTATTCGGTCCTCTTTTCGTAAAAATAGAATACGCTAGCGGTTTCTTTTCAATTGATATACAATTTTTAGTATTAAGACAATTTTATGGGAGATAGGGAGAGAGCACAATGCCTAATGTAGAAACATTTTTGCAGGAGTTAAATACGGAGATGGAAACGCTGTTAAAGAGCGTGACTGAAACAAGCTGGATGGCGCAGACGACGGGGGACGCTGAATGGGCCGACAAGCTGACAGAAGCAAGCACCGCGTTCAGCCTGTTTTTCGCGAATAAGGATACATACGAGAAAGCACAGCAATATTTAAAGGAAGAAGGCCTTAATGAGGTTCAGAAGCGCCAGCTTGAATTGTTCGTCAATAGCATGAAGCGGAACCAGCTTCCCGAAGAGATTCTCGCCGACCTGTCAAAGCGGTCTTCGGAACTGAATTTGCGATTCAACACCTATTCGCCGGAAGTGGATGGGAAAGCTTACTCTGCCAATGACATCCGCGACGTGCTGACGAACAGCAACGACCTGGAGCTTCGCAAAAAGGTTTGGTTCGCGAGCAAGGAAGTCGGCCGCGAAGTCGAGAAGGATTTGATCGAGCTTGTTAAGAAGCGGAACGAGGCAGCGCGCCTGCTTGGCTATACCAATTATTACGAAATGGCATTCGAGCTTCAGGAGCTTGACCAAAATGAAGTGATTGGCATTTTCAAGGATTTTGTTGAGCAGTCCGATGCTAAATACCGTTCGATGAAAGCGGAACTTGATGGTAGGCTTGCTGAAAAGTTCGGGATTGATGTGTCGGAAATCCGCCCGTGGCATTACGTCGATCCATTTTTCCAGGAAGCGCCTCCTTCCGATGCCACTAACCTGGACCGTTTTTACAAGGGGAAGGACCTTGTGCAACTGACGTCCGACACGTTCAATGCGATGGGCATCGACATTACCGACCTTTATGAAAAGAGCGACCTGTACCCGCGGGAAAAGAAAAACCCGACAGCGTTCTGTACCGACATTGACCGCGCTGGCGATGTCCGTGTCCTGTGCAATTTGACGGAAACAGCGTACTGGATGGAGACGAACCTCCACGAATTCGGGCATGCGGCGTATTTTAAGTATATCGATTCAAGCCTGCCGTTCGGCCTCCGCTCCTACAGCCACACGCTGACAACCGAAGCAATCGCGATGCTTTTCGGAAAAATGGGCAAGGATCAGCGCTGGCTGTCGAGGTTCCTCGGTCTTGACGAGGCAACCGTGTCCGAACTGGCTCCGGAACTGGAAAAATACCAGCAGCTGCAAATGCTCATTTCCGCGCGCTGGATCATTACGTTCGTCTTTTTTGAAAAAGAGCTTTATGACAATCCGGACCAGGATTTGAATTCGCTATGGTGGAAAACCGTCCAGGAAATCCAGCTCGTCACTCCTCCGGATGATGTGAACAATCCGGATTGGGCGGCGAAAATCCATTTCACGCTTGCGCCGGTTTACTACCACAATTACGCTTTGGGCGAGCTGACGGCAGCCCAGCTACAACGCTACATTGAGCGGACGATTTCTGAAGAATTCTTCACCGAAGAAACCGGAAAGCTGTTGATTGAAGAATTTTTCAAGCCAGGCGCCCTTTATCCATGGAACGAAAAAATCGCCCGGGTAACAGGCGAAAAGCTGAATCCTCAGTATTTTGTTGAGTTGTATTGCTAGTTGGATCATGCCCCGGGCCGGGTTTCGGCTCGGGGTTTTGTGTTTTGGAGCGGGGCTGCCTGGACTGGATGGTTTGGTTTTTTTCGTATATTCTTTCGTTTTAATGCGTATTTTTGTCAACGTACTTGCCGTAATCAGGTACGGCAATCTGATCAAATTCATTGACGAGTTTTTTCAGGCTTGAGGTTAGCAATTCTCCCGACATTGGCAGTCCGTGGCCGGTAACAGCTACAGATGGCCTTAATGCCTCAAGTTTGTTGACGGATTCCTTGGCGGTTTCCCAGTCTGTTGTCAGGTAGCGTGGAGGCCCGCTTATTTCCTGTTCCTGGGTAAGCACCTTATACAGGTATTCCTGCTTTACCGTAACAAATGCATCACCAGCGATTAACGCGCGGTCTTTTTCCCGGAATAATGACACATGGCCTGGAGAATGGCCGGGTGTATGGATCCATTTGAACCCTGGCATATGTGGAACAGTCCCGTCATCAGGGAGGGTTTGGACGTTGTTCCCCAAGTCTATCGGTTCGTTAGGGAATATAGGCGACATTTTCGCTACCATGCCGCCTTCAACCGTGGGGTCAGGATCCGGGTAACTTTTCTGGCCTGTCAGGAATGGCATTTCCAGTTGATGAGCATAAACCGGAACACCCCATTGTTTAACGAGTTCAATAACTGCCCCGACATGGTCGAAATGGCCGTGGGTTAAAATGATTGCTTTCGGATGGCTGTTTTCGCCGAATCGTTCTTCGGTGGCAGAAATGATTTCTGCTGCCGATTCAGGCATTCCGGCATCAACCAAAACAAAATCATCAGTTTCAGGATTCCCCACTAAACAGATGTTGACAATTTGGATCGTGTAACAGTATAAATCGGGCAAAACCTCAATCCCCATCCCACTCCCGATGGAAGTTGCCGGAATGAATTTGTAATCACTTCCGTAGTTCATTTGTTTGTCCATTGGATTTCCTCCTTTGGCGATATCAATTTCATTGGATATTGTGCCCTAATTTTTCTATTTCCTATTTCGCTTTGTTGTTTTTATCTTGTACCTGTTCATCTTAGTATGGGCTTTCTCGTTTGAGTTGATTGACTTTGATTCTGAATTTCGTTCTAACAATGTGTCACTCTCATGATCATTTGTGCGACCCCTTTTTGGGAATTCATCCATCTTTGTCTCTCTTTTCTGTCTGTATGGCAAACAAAAAATATTCATAATGATGAATTTCCACCAATCAAAAAAGAGCACCCCGGCCAACCAAGCCTGGGTACTCTCCTAATTTATACTTCCCTTCTCAAAGCGCTTAACACATCAACCTGGGTGGCGCGTTTTGCCGGACGCATGCCCGACAGAATTGTAACGATGTAACAAATAACAAAGCTGATGACTGGCAGCGACCACGGGATGCTGCTGAACGTCAAACCTTCCGGCGGATTTTCGCCGAACGCCTGCTTGATGATTAGCGGCAGGCCGAAATTGACGGCAAAACTAATTAAGTAGGCGACCGCCGTCCCAATCGCGGCGCCGATAATGCCGATGTAGCTGCTTTCCAAAAGGAAGATGCTTTTAATTGTTTTCGGGTTCGCCCCGATTGCTTTCATGATGCCGATATCCTGAGAGCGCTCGGTAACCGCCATCGTCATCGTGTTGTAAATGCCAATGGAAGCAATCAGGACAGCGATGGTGCCAATGAAGATCAACCCGGCTTTTACTATCATGAACATCGTATTCACATTCTTTAGCTCACTCACGACCGAGTAAACATAATACTTATCCTTCTCAAGTTTATCTGAAATTGCCTTTACCGCTTCAAGGTTTTTCGCGTACACCTTCACTTCATCATAGGAATTGTCCGGCCGCGGCTCAATTTCCATATCGGGATTGTTCTGGTCCTTTATCATGCCGCGTGGGGTTCCTGTGAACTCTTCAATTTGCTTCATAAGGCCTTCGGAAATAAAAACGGTTCTGTCGTGCATCCATTGCTTTGAAGGTTCTTTTCTGATGCCTGCCACTTTTACCTCGAACGGCTGCTTCACTTCTTTTCCATCCTCGAACTTCCGGACAGTCAGCGTCAGCGTTTTTCCAAGCAACGATTCGCCAACCTGGTATTCTTTCTTTATTTTTCCATGATTGTCATACAAGTCATCGCCTTCAAAATTCTTCGGAACAAACCCATCAATGAAATTGTAGCCGAGGATAATCTCGTTGTCTTTTTCAGCAACCTTTCCTTCGGACAATTCAAAGCCGGCTTTCAGCTCGGAAGGCATATGCGTGACCACCGTTTGGGCGAAAGCTTCATGCTTACCATACTCAAAGTGCCCGTCCTGCTGAAGGTTTTTCCTCCTCGTTACTGCCTTAACATTATCGATTTTCTCAAACTTGGCAATATCTGCATCGCTTAATTGATGGTATCCATCCGTACTTTCCTGCTTCCCATGCACCTGTATCTCGGTGACAATCTGCCGCTCGGTGATTTCCTTTACGACAGATTTATGAAGCCCGAATCCGACTGAGGCGAGGACGATGAGGAATGCGCTCCCCATTGCCGCCGCCAAAATCGTCATGAACACGCGTGTCTTACTTTTCTTCATATTTTGCCGGACGAACCGGAACTGGTCTTTCAGCTTCATGCGTAAACCCCCTCAAACACCCTGCCATCCCTAAGTTCAATCGTCCGATGCCCGACCCTTGCCACCTGTTCATCGTGTGTGATGATTAGGAACGTGATGCCGAGCTCGCGGTTCAGCTGGACGATGAAATCAAGGAGTTCCTTCTCCGTTTCACTGTCCAGGCTGCCCGTCGGCTCATCTGCAAGGATGATTGGCGGGTTGACGACAAGCGCCCTTGAAATGCTGACACGCTGCTGCTGGCCGCCGGACAATTCGCCCGGATAATGGTCGCGGAATTCGAGCAGCCCGACTTTCTCAAGCATCTCCTCGGTTTTCTTTTTCCTCCGCGACTCGCTCATTCCTTGTAAAACGAGCGGCAATTCAACGTTCTCGTACGCCGTCATGCTCGGGATCAGCTGAAAGCTTTGGAAAATAAAGCCCACATGCTTAATCCGGAAATCAGCAAACTTCGCCTCGCTCAAGCCAGTAACCGTTGTTCCGTTAATCGAAATTTCTCCCTGCTTCGGACGGATAAACCCGCTTACTAGGTTCAGAAGCGTCGACTTCCCGGACCCGCTCCGCCCAACGATTGTGACAATTTCACCCTCGCCGACCGTAAGTGAAACATCCTTCAGAACGGGAATCACCGTTTTATGCCCCTTTTTCCCAATCTCAAAATCATGGGACAAGTTCTTTATCGATATCATTCGAAATCTCCTAGTCTAGTAAATTTTTCAAAAAAATCATGCAGGCTGCTTATCAAGCACCGCTTTTTTCAAATGGAGCCGGGCCCGGTACAGCCTCGTCCTCACCGTTCCCGATTTCAGGTTCAGGACAGATGCAATCTCGTCCTCCTTCATCCCATAATCAATCCGCAGGACAAGAACATTTTGGTACTCCTTACCCATCCGGTAGACGGCACCGCGCACTTCTTCCTTAAGGGCCATAAATTCAATCTTCTTCTCGGTCGATTCAGCAGCTCCCTGTTCCGAAATCCGTTGCTCCATCACGGTCTGGTCCGCAGGCATCCACCGTTTCCGCTTTTCACCCCTGACGAAATCAATCGCGGTCCTTCTTGTCACTGAACCAAGCCATGCGGCAATTTTCCTAGTATCCTGCAGCGTACTAAGCTTTTTATATGCTTTTAAAAAACTCTCCTGGACAACATCCTCAGCGAGGTGGAAATCCCGAGTGATGCTGTATGCGATTTGTTGCAGCTTCCCCGCGTACGTTGAATACAGTTGGTCGAAATCCAGCTCCTTCATTTGGATGGACCCCCTTTCATCCTGAAAAATTCTCTTTCTGTCAAAAATCATTTATCAAAATGGCTTTTAATGAATTCCGGGACATTGTTTTCATCGAATGACCTCATTTCCTTCATTCCGTACTGTTTATAAACAACAACCGCGACATAGCCTTCGTTTTCGCCCCAGCCCCGCCCTGATTGTTCCAAAGCGCGCTGGATATCCTGTTTTTCTTTAATGATTAGCTTGTTTGAATACGGCATTAAAGGATTGTCGAAAAATTCACCCGTATACCGGCTCCTCCAATCCTGGGAATTTTTTAAAACTGCTATATATTCGACATCTTTCGCAGAGATGCTTGCTTCCTCCAACAGCCCCAACTCATTCAGCCAAGCCGCAAACTCGTTGTATGATTTTTTTAAATCAAGCTGGACAGAACCCTTGTAGGACTGGATTTCGATGATTGATTTTGTGCCGACAGGCTTTTTCCATTCTTCATATGACTCGTTTTCAACTTCCTTTTTTAAGATGGACAGAGCTTCTTTAACCTCGCGGCTCTCGGAAATGATTACCTTTTTGTTTAACCCAACGCCATCATGAATGACAATTTGCCTTAACGAAGATTCTTTTATTTTGAAAATTGGATTGATTGAATGTTTATATTCCTTGGAAAGCTCAAGCGGCCTGAGCCATGATTCATATTCATTGGGATTGATGTTGTATTCCCGGACAACTTTCCCGCCGTCTTTCAGTTCATACGTTATGAAAAATTGCTGGGTTATCCGTGGTTCCCGGCTGTTGGATTTTCCCTTTTCAATAATCGTAGCGTGAAGTTCCCTGGCCAGTTCAATCGCCTCTTCACCCTTCAGCGGAACCGGCCGGTAGAGTGCATCGGTATCGTCGTATATGCGTAAATAATTCGTAATCAACACGCTCTCTATTTCTTTTTGGGCAGGAATATGCTTTTCATATGGGCCAAAAGCCTGCAGCCCCAAAATCATCACGGCGATTATACCCGCATAAATCGCGAAACCACGGAAATTGTTGAAGACACGCCATGTCTTTTGTAAAACCATTTCGGCAACAAAGTATCCGATACTCGCTCCAAAGGCATAGCCAAATACCATCCATCCAAAAGAGCGCTGGAAATCACCGAAATACATCCCGCCGAGCATCATTGTGCAAACAGTCACTCCGAATTTGAAGACAACTTTCAGTGAATCGAAAGCAATCGCATCGGAGGCAGCCTCGGTTTTTCTTTTTTGATAGATGAATAGGCCGAGCACATACAGAACAGCCGAGATGGCTATGTAGACGAGCACTTCCATCCAGCCAATATGGCCTTTTGAAGTTTCAAGTACGGTAAAATTCGTGAGCGGCGACAAGTATTCAAGATTGCGGACGCCATAATAGCTGCTTGGAAACCCGTAAAGCAGCATACCAAGATTGTAGATGACCAAAAGCGATATGCCCGCGGGAAACAGGAGTAAAATATACGTGAGAACCGCCTGTACCGCGGAAATTCCGGTAACCATCGCGACAAAAACCCCCGCGAGGTAAAAAAGGAAATTAAAAACAAGCGTCAGCCCAGTCCAGATCGCAATATCCTCAACAGACATATACAAATTCCAGCCGTATACGGTGTGCAGGACAAGAATGATTACACCAATCAGCAAAATCGGAAGAGCCAAAAAGACCAATCCGGCTACAGTATAAAAATTGTAAATATGCGTCCTTTTTATCGGCAGGCTGTGCATAAGGTCCGACCACTGCCTGACGTGAAGGTAGCGGTAAAGGAAAACCGATAACAGCACAGGCGCGGCTATCAATAATACGAATTGAATACCAAATTCGTATAGGAACAAAGTTTCCTGTGGTGCCCATCCGTGGATATCCCTGTCCGCATACATCATCATCATCCGGATCGGCAAGATGAAGAGCAGGACGAGGAAGTATACGATCGAAATCCAGCCGACACTGCGTCCGATCTGAAGAATCATATCTTTATTAAACAATGACATTCTTGATGGCATACCCAATATCCCCCATTTCATAGATGAAAATTTCTTCAAGGGTAAGCGGAAGCCAATCGAAAATAACTGGGCTGGTCTTTTTAATCAAACCTACTATTTCGTCTTCGCTGCCCCTCACAATCAGGACCTGCACACTCCCCCTTCGTTCGGAGTGAAGCACATTCAATTGTTCAGTCAGGCCCTGTGGAATCCCATCCTTGTAAGCCAGCTGTACTTTGTGGATGTCTGACTTCAAATCATCAATATCTTTTTCGAGAAGGAGTTTTCCTTTATGTAAAATGCCAATATGATCGCAAAAATCCTCAATCTCGCGGAGGTTGTGGGATGATACCAAAATCGTCATTTCCCTTTCGGCCACATCCTGGACGAGCAGGTTTTTTACCTTCCTCCGGACAACAGGGTCCAGTCCATCCATCGGCTCATCGAGGATCAGGAAATCCGGCATCGCCGAAAGGCCAAGCCAAAACGCAACCTGCCGCTGAACCCCTTTTGAAAACGTATGGATTTTCTTGTTCATATCAATCTCGAAAACTTCCTTTAATTTTTCAAAACGCTGTCCGTTCCAGCGGGAATACATGCTCCGGTAAAAATGGGCCATCTGCTTCGTCGTGTACTGAGGCAAAAAATACGGCTGGTCGGGGATGAAAAAAATCCTGTCCTTCAAGGCTGTATTCCCGTAAACAGGCTCCCCGTCCAACGTGATTTCGCCGCTGTCCTGCCTGTAAATTCCGGCAAGCATCTTAATCAAGGTCGTCTTTCCTGCACCGTTCGAACCAATCAATCCATATATCGAACCATGCCCGATGTTCATGTCGACACGTTGAACGGCAGGCTGGCTGTTAAAAGTTTTTACCACACTATTCATTTGAATCATTTCAGTCTGCCCCCTTCTTGGCATCTGTCTCTACAACCATGGCCTGCAGCTCCTCCACCGTCACGCCAAGAAACAATGCTTCTAAAATAAGCTTCTCTAGTTCCTGCTTCACCTGCGAAATCTTCTCCTTCTCCATTCCTTTTGCAATCGGGTTGACAAAGCTGCCCTTGCCCTTCAGCGAGTAAATGAATCCTTGAATCTCCAACTCGCGGTACGCCTTCTGAATTGTATTCGGATTAATTGTCAAATCCTGCGCAAGAGTCCGCACCGACGGCAGCTGCTCATCAGCCTTCATCACTTCATTGACAATCAGCTCCTTCAGCTTCTCAACAAGCTGCTCATATATCGGCTTCCGGCTCCTAAGGTCAAGATCGAACATGGTGACCCCCTATCTGTACTACGTGTACTAGGTGTACTATTACTCTTAATACAGTTGATTATATTCGATGGTTTGGAAAAAGAAAAGCATTTTGTGGAAAAAATTTTAGGAACACTTTCCGCCAAACTTTTTCCAATAAAAAAAAACCTATTTCTCTTAGAAAAATGGGTTCGGTTTTGAAGTGCAAAATTAGAATTGGCAGTGCCTTTCGTAGTGTATTTCGCAAATGAATTCGCAAACACTTATGCAGTAAAATTAGCACGAAAAAAGCCCGGAGCAAGTATGCTTCGAGCTTACTTTATAGTAGCACGTTGTTTAAGATACGCACCCGATAGTTTAAGTGCAATCCTTCACAATTTAAAATACTATTTTTTCGTTACCTTAGTATATAACCAAGGAATCCCAACAAAGATAATAATTCCTGAAAGAAATGATAGGAAGATGAATTGACTTATAACCTTCATCAAGAAAAGCACCGTTAACGCAACTACGACAAATATCCTCCAATACAGAATTAAGTTTTTCAAAAAACCTCTCCTCTTTTATTTGCATCGAAAAGCCGTTTAAATATAGATTATCCCAAAAATTTTAACGACTTAATGTAGTAAATTCATCATCCTAACTGAATATTCCTTCCTTCACTATTCTACCCCGTTTGTTCAATATGTGGGCGGCAATACTCCTATTGACCAATCGCCCAATTAGTTAAAGATGCTATTTATAATGGGTGGAGAAAGAATTAAGACTATGGAACTTAGTATTAGTATTTTGGAGAGCTTTGGTGGGAGCTTTTCTCTCCCTTCACCCTTATACCAACCTGAAAACTGCCATCTATTTCTGTAAAGAACAAAAAGGATAACATAAATCCCAAGCACGCAAGCCCATCCATATTGTTCCATATTTATACCGAAATCAGAATATAATGCTCCAACTGCATATCCTAAAATACTTCCAAGAAATAAAAATATCAAAATAATACGAGTTAACTCTAATAATACCCTCAAATCAGAACCTCCCTATCAAATAGTTCTAATCCCTCTAGTTTCAACATAATTATCCATTTTTCTATTTAATGCTTTAGATAATCTTCTTCAACATAACTCCCTCTTAGTACAAGAAGGAATTCACTACATCATTCTTCAGCAGTTCATCGTATCCAGCGATTTTATTGATTTTTAGAGTTAGAATTCAGTAATTCTGCCTCTATTTCTTCATCTGGCACTAATACCTCTTTATTGTTTTGATCCTTACCTTTAGGTATCAGCATTAAAATACCAAGAATAAAAACGATTAAAATGAGCAAAACAGAAACAGTATGCAAACTTTGCCCTGCTGCCATAGCAACTTGCAATAAAATTGAGGCTGTAAGTAGTGATAAACTAATTATTAAAAATCCGAATAACTTAGACATAACTCCCCAACTCCCTTTTTCAATTACCTGCCGTTATTTATATTTATTCTAGTATTTACTACGGATTCCTTCTTCCGCTAAACTCCCTTATCTTGAATAAGTTCTCTTATCATTTTAACATAAATATCCAAAAACACGTTTATCATTTTCGCCCCCCGCTTCTTTTGGCAATTACATCCGAATTGGCAATTCGACAATTACTTATGTCAGCTTCCTAAATGGGATTCGGATTTTAGCTAAAACATCTTTAAATGCACAAAAAATCTTGTTACATCAACAAAAAGATGCAGTCCAATTCAGTTGTGAACTGGACTGCTAATTTGAGTGTAAATTAAGTTTTTGTACTCCCAAAAAAGAATTCTTATTTTTTCACCATAAAGTTTTTGAAAAGCCTCCCTAAAAGAAAAAAACCTTCAATCCGTTTCCCGGATTAAAGGTTTTCTGCTACTAAAGCGTCTTCGCTTGGAAATTTGTGTTTCTGAATGTAGAGGAGCCTGGAGGACAGCGCGATTCCTGCTGCCAAAAGACCGATTGTCAGGCCAATCCAGTAACCCGGAGCGCCAAGGCCGGTATTGTGTGCCAACATGTAACCGATCGGCAAACAGACGAGCCAGTATGCAATCAGCGTCATGATGAACGCAAGATTCACGTCCTTATAACCGCGGAGTGCGGCAAGCGCGGTTACCTGGATGGCGTCGGCAAATTGGAAGAACAATGCGTAAATCAGGAATGATCCGGTCAGTGCGATAACAGCCGCGTCATTCGAATAAAGGCCGGCGACCTGGTCGCGGAACAGCACGACAAGAGTTCCCGTACCCGTTGCGGTAATAATGGCCAGGATGATGCCAAGCCAGCTGTAAGCCCGGGCATCCCGGTACCTGCGCGCGCCTACTTCGAACCCGACGAGGACCGTTTGCGCCATCGAGATTGAAATTGGGACCATGTACAGGAACGAAACAATATTCAAAGCCGATTGGTAAGCCGCGATCGTTGTGACATTGAATTTTGAAATAAGGATCGTCACAACGGCGAACATGCTCGTTTCAAAAAAGAGCGAAAACCCCATCGGAATTCCGATTTTCAAAATTTCCGAAAAACGCCCACTCGAAATTTCTTTAAAGTTGTTAAGAGACACATAAGCGGAAAAAGGTTCCTTCGTTTTGATGATAAAGGCCGTTATTCCCGTAATAACCCAAAACGTTACGGATGTCGCAATCCCGGCACCCGCCCCGCCCAGTTCCGGGAATCCCAGATTTCCGAAAATAAGTACAAAGTTCAGAAAGAAATTGACCGGCAGCGCCATCAGGAGGATAACCATGACAATTCTCGTTTTGCCGAGCGCATAAATGAATGAACGCAGTACGTTGAAGATGAACAATGGAATGATTCCAAACCCGAGATTAACGAGGTAGTTGTGTGCAGTTTCATGGACACGCGGATGCAAATCCATCGCGTTTAACAGCGGATTCAGTACAAGCGCCCCTGCGACGATGACAATCAGCGCAATCCCGATTGCAAGGTAGATACCGTGTGAAAGGATTGAGGAAACTTCGTGGTCTTTCTTTTCGCCAAACTTTTGTGCTGCAATTGGCGAAACTGCGAGCAGGATTCCGCTCAAGCCAACGAACACCGGATTCCAAATCGACGAACCGATTGCCACTCCGGCAAGGTCGGCCGGATTGTATTTCCCCGACATAATCGTGCTGAAAAACACCATCGAAAACATCCCGAGCTGTGTAATCAGGATAGGAATCAGCATAACAAAAATTTGTTTGATTTTTTCTTTTGTTGTAAATGTCTGATACATCTCAATGCTCCTAAAATAACAATATGGCAGGTTAACCATTTAACCCATAGGATAGAGTATACCAGACTTGGCGGAATAGGAAACATTTTGCTTATGAGGCGTGAAAGCTTTTTTAAAAAATGAGGAAGCAATACCGCAGCGGGTAATCAAAGAATTATTGTGTAAGTGAAAAGCATTTTTTTGTTTAAACCAATTTGTCGATGGAAATATTTTGAATAATTCGGCTATATCGTTTATTTTGTAAATAGTGGGATTTTTTATGAAGATTATTCGAATCGCCGTGACGTCTTTGCATAACATGAACATATTTTTTAAAAAAAGCAGCTGTGTATGCATACTTTATCCCTCTTTTTGCCGCGGCAGCTTCGGCCATCCTTGTAAATGTGTCCTGGTAGAAAAAATTAAAGGGGAGTCAGTCAATGGTCTGGACCACAGTAATTCGAAAAATTAAAGCTGGCTTGCTGGCAATTCCTTTATCCACCCTTGCCGTTTACATTTATCATTATAATGAAATTGGGATAGCAACTTTGTGGATGGTCTTTCTCATTTTTGCTTTGGCGATTATGACGTATGGATTGGCGGCCGCCTGCTTCGCTGAATTTGTTTCAAGAAAACTATCCTCTGGAACACTGGCATTCCTCTCACGATTCATTCTTCACATTCTCTTTGGGCTTGTCTTAATTGGCGGCAAATTCATGGTCATCTACAGCCTTAGCGCCTCGCTGATTTTCTTATGTGTCGATGAAATCCTCCGGGTAAAGGGGCGAATTCCTGAAGAAGCCTAATCGTTTTTAAAATTGCAGGAAAATTTAAATGACTTTATGAAAATGGGGGAATTCGATGAAAAGGAAAAAATTGATTGCTATCTCATTTGTTTCTTTACTTTTGATTGTCAGTGCGATATTAATGTGGACCAAACCAACCGAAAGCCAGTATGCAAGCTGGATGGAAGAAACCTACAAAGTCCGGTGCCTGGATTATAACTGTGATACGTTTAAACTAATTTATTCAGAAGTTAATGAACGGAAGGAACTAACTATGACTTCTGTTTATGGGAGCTATTCTCCAGGTATTTTTATGATCAGAAAGAATAATAGTTATCGGAATTTGGAGGATCCTTCCTATATTTTAGACCTTAAGGTCAAAGGTATCTTTGGTAAAATCCTGATCGAAAATGAAAGAAAACAGTTATCTTTTAATTGATTGGCCTCCAGTAAAAGAGGCCATTTTTTTATGCATTTAACAGCCAATCGACAGTCTGGATTGTTATGTTGATCGCCTTTTTCCCGTACAGTTTGGTATGAAAATTATCTTTTCTTTGCCAGTTCAATAATCTCTTTCAGTTCATTCCGGAAGCCCTTAACCGCCTTATCCCCGTAAACCGTGACTGGCACCCCCAGGAAACCGTATTGTTCGACTTCTTTTTTAAAAAGAGGGTCTTCGGAAATATTTCTCGTCTCGAACGGTACTCCCTCCTCCTCGAGTACCCTTTTCACCATTGTGCACTCAATGCAGTCATTTGTCGTATAAACGAGAACCTTGTCGGCCAAATGAAACAACCCCTTTTCTATTTGTCAAGAAATTTATTTTGAAAATTCATAAAATTTACTCTTTTAGTAAGCGGTTTCACTGTTGTATACTTACAAAAATAAATGTATAAAACATTGTTTAAATGTTGCATATACATTTAACAATGATAACAGAGAAAAACAGCAAATGGGGGAAAACAGCATGATTTGTTTTTGCGAAGAGCTCGATAGCAAAAAATACGGGCTTGATGGGAAGGTTGTTATTTTGGAAGGCAGGGAGACAATCCTGCAGGCGTATGGGCTGAAAAGCGGCCGTTATTTGGAGCTGGCCGGAATTGACACACGGCTTTTGACGATGTTTTATAAATCGATGATGCCCGGAATTGACTGGTTCATCGTCGTTTACAATTACAATCAATTTTGCTCGGATCCGGAAGTAAAAGAAGCAATCATCTGGCATGAGCTCGGGCATATTGAAAATCCTGTGGAAAAGGACCAGCTGAATGTGGAATCCGAAATCCGCTGCGACGAGCTGGCAATTATGCGGGGCTACAAGGAAGGCATGAGGCGCGTCCTTGATATGACGCAGAAAATGGCCAGGGCTCTCAATAACAAGCTGCTCGACGAGATGACGAGCGAACGCTTAATGAGGATTACAGGGTAATGCCCGTGGTTGAACAATCCAAAACAAAAATGCGGCAGGAACTCGCCTACTTGAAAAAGAGGCCAATCTCCTGTCGCATTTTCTCTTTGTTCTCGGCAAATTGTTTATGCCGGTGGCCATTGCTTCCCGAAGGATGCGGAAAGCCAGACACTAAATACCGTGTATCCATCCGCCCGCTATTGCCGAGTTCCTCAATCACACGCCGGACGTTCACTCCGAGCGGAATGATGAGCGGCGCGTTCAACACCGAATGGTCCTTTGCGAAATAGGTTTCGATCTGTAACCGGAGCAAGTCCGTTTTCCACGGGTCCGGCCTTGAACCGTTATAATTTTTTCCATCAAAAAAGACCGCATGCGGCAGAATCGACGCGGTCTGGACCAAATAGTTTGATTTTCCGAAAAGGTCCATTGTCGTTGGAATCCTAAGGTGATTGGCGAGCCCAAGCTCGTCCAGCATAGCTACGAGATTTTTTCTCATTTGCCCTTCAAAGCTTGACCGCTTCTTCACTTCGTGGAGGATTTCCTCATCCGGTGCGTCCTTGCCACGAAAATCATGAACGGTTTGGTAAGCAACCCGCATCTGGTGCATGCCAGGGGTGATGCCGGCAATGAGGATTTTGGCATCTGTGTTTATGTATTCAAATGGCGAGTAAAAGATTTCGAGCTTCCGCTGTACGTCTTTTTCCAAAAGGAATTGCTCGCTCTTTAAGTCCTCGTCCCGCATTGGGGAAGGCAACGAGAAGATTTTCTGCTTATATGCTTTGAACATCGAAGTGCCAACGATTCCCATTGAGATTCCCTCCGCGAATTTTATCAAGTTTCCGTTGTTCCACAGTACTTATTACTTTTACATATTTACTATACCGATTCCATTCGATAGGTAAACCCCCCGCAACTCGCGAGGGGTCCATAGCAATTTATTTAGTTAAAACCCATTCCTTAATCGCCTTCGCAACCCCGGATTCATTATTGCTGGACGTAACCCAATCCGCCTCATCCTTCACGATTGGCTGGGCGTTCCCCATCGCGACCCCGAGGCCGGCCTCTTTGATCATCATCATATCGTTCATACTGTCGCCGACTGCCATGACATTTTCCATGCCAATCCCGAGAAATCCGCACACCTTTTTGAGGGCTTCCCCCTTATTGATCCCCACGGCATTGACCTCGATATTAACAGGGCTTGAATTGCTGATTTCAAGCTCCTTTTTTTCGCGGAGCAGCTTCAAAACCGCTTCCCGCACAGCATCATCGGGAATATCAAAACCGAACTTCAGCCACTCATGGTCGGCAAGGTTTTCCGGAATCTCGTTTCGGTAAACCCGCTCCGTGCTGATCGCCCAGAAGTCGGTCTTATGCTTTTTCGATAGGTCGAACATCCATTCCATCAACGGCAGGCTGACTGGATTCCGTTCAACAAGATCCCCCTCCGGACCCCAGATTTCCGCACCGTTGATCGTCACCAGGTAGGAAGACAATTCAAGTGAAACGGCATAATCCCGGCATGTCGCCAAATTCCGTCCCGTGCTGAGGACAACCTTAACCCCTTTCGCCTCCGCCTCCCGGATCGCCCTTTCATTTTCCTCCGAAACTTCATGACGGTCATTCAAAAGGGTTCCGTCCATATCAAGCGCAATCAATTTGATGTCCATTTGCCCCTTCTTCATTCCTCACACTCCAAATTCTCTCAATTGTTCTAGTGACCATCTTAACACGTTGCCAAAGCGGATGAAATTGTTATGCCTTGGAAGACAGCCGTCATCCCCCTAATTCCCCCGCGGCAATCCGGGCAAACTCCTCCAGCGAAGTCGAATATTTCACATATGTACGCGGTAGTTCGAAGTTCTCATTTGGCGCACTACTTTTCACAAGAGGTCCAGGCGTCGTCGTCAACCCGAACTTATAGTACTTTTTCGTTTCGTCGACCACTTTCCGGTTCACCGTCCCATAAGGGTACGAAATCGCAATCACCGGCTTCCCCGTAATCCGCTCGATTTTCCGCTTCGACTCCCCCAGCTCATACTCATAATTCGTGATTTTCGTCAGATCGGGATGGGTTGCCGTATGCGACTGGACCGAGAACATCCCCGACGACGACAGCTGCCGCAAATCCTCTTTAGACAAACGGTTCCTTTTCCCGATAAAGTCGGAAATAACGAACAAAGTCGCCGCCGGCCGGAACGTTTCACCCCTTATTTTTGAAAAAATGGCCGCCACACTCAGGTTGTTCTTATAGCCATCATCGATCGTTATGAAAATCGGTTTCACTACCCGGCCCGCTTCATCCCAGCGTTCTAACGTAAGCGGCGTAAAACCGTTCGCTTTTAAGTATTCCATCTGACTTTGAAAGTTTTCCGGCGTCACATACAGCTCCTTCTGGCCAGTGCCTGTGAATTCCGCGATTGAATGGTATACCAAAATCGGGATTTTCTTTTCGGCATATGTCTTTGCCGGGGTTAGGAGAACAATCGCCGCCACCACGATTGAGATTAGCTTCTTCATCTTTTTTCCCGCCTTTGTTAAAATATTTCTTAGTTTGAGGCAGGAATCGCAAACTTATTAGGGAAACTATTTAAAGAACATTTTTAGGAGGAGTGAGCGTTTATGAAACAAGTTATAACACCTTATTTAAGCTTTAACGGCAATGCGAGGTCCGCGTTGGAGCGGTACAAGGAGGTTTTCGGAGGGGAACTGGAGCGGGTCCAAACGTATGGGGAAGCGAATTTCCCGACGCCGCCTGAAGCCGACAATCTACTCATTCACGGTCGCCTTCGTGTTGGTGAACTGGTCATCATGGTGTCCGACGCTGGACCAGGCCGTGATGTAACAGCCGGTAACAATGTTTCGCTCGTCCTTGAATTCGAGAGCGAAGAGGAAATCAACCGCGTGTACGAGGCACTTTCTAGGGATGGGTCCGTCTTCATGGAACTCCAGGACACCTTCTGGGGCGCCAAATACGCAAAAGTCCGCGACGAATTCGGAATCATCTGGGATCTGAACTTTGAAAAGGGACAGCAGTAAAATAGTCTGAAAGAGGAAGCCGTGAATTGCGGCTTCCTCTTTTTAAACAACTAGATGACTGACAATGTTTGGGCTTGGCCTAGAAAATGTGTCGAACAGGTTTAAAAGAACATCGGCAAGTTTTAGACAATGGAGCGGTGAAATCCTTTCTGTCCAAACATCGGGGTTCTTAGGACTACTTCCATTTAGATTTCACTTTGCGTCCCAACATCGAATATCTTTGGACACACTCCCCATGAGATTTCTCCTTGCTGGGCGGCGCGAGATCAGTTGCGAATTGCTTTGCCATTCCAATAATAGCGAACCACCCAACGCAAAGAGGGACACTTTAAAAGTGCCCCTCCCCTGGCCAGCCCAATGCACAGCCAGCCTTAACTATATCAACCTGTATTCCTTAAGCCGGCGGCAATTCCGCTGATCGTAAGCAGAACCTGGGTCATGAGCTCCTCATCGGGCTCGTCCATTTTCCTCAGTTCCTTAATCAACTCGACTTGGATGAAGTTGAGCGGATCGACATATGGATTGCGGCGTTTGACGGAGTCGCGAATGTTCGGTGAGTGCTCGAGTAGCTCGTCATCCTCCGTAATCGCAAGCAGGATTTCTTTTGTCCGGTTGTATTCTTCTTCAATGTTCCCGAAAATCCGGTCCCTGATTTCCGTATCCTCCACCAGGGCGGCGTATTGCCTTGCGGTCGTGATGTCCGCCTTCATGAGCGCCATCTGGAGGTTGTCGATGGTCGAGCGGAAGAATGGCCAGTTTTCATACATTTCCCGTAGCAATGCCAAGTTCTCTTCACTTTTACGAGCAAAGCTCTCCAATCCTGTACCTGCAGCATACCAGCCTGGCAACAGTTGCCGGCTTTGCGTCCAGGCGAATACCCACGGAATGGCGCGAAGGTTTTCGAATTTGGCGCTGTTTTTCCTCGCCATTGGCCGTGAGCCGATGTTCAGCTCGCCAATTTCAAAGAGCGGCGTGGCTTGGTTGAAATACGTGAGGAAGTCCTTGTCCGCGAAAACAAGCGACTGGTATTTCTCAAGCGATACGGAGGAAATATCCTCGATTGCCTGGACAAACCGTTCATCAAGGATTCCCTGTTCCGATTCGGTTGAAACATGGGCCGCCACCTCAAGCATCGTCGATGTGGCCTGCTCAAGGCTCCGGTAGGCAATATCTTCAAGCAAGTAGCGTGAGGACAATACCTCGCCCTGCTCGGTAATCTTGATTCCATCGCCAAACGTTTCAGCCGGCTGGGACAGCAGGCTCCTGTTCAGCGGTCCGCCGCCGCGGCCGAGCGAACCGCCGCGTCCGTGGAAAAACTTCAGGCGGATGTTATGTTCCCTCGCCATTTGATGGATTTCAAGCTGTGCCTTGTACAGTTTCCAGTTGGCGGTCATCGTGCCGCCGTCCTTGCTGCCGTCGGAATAGCCAAGCATGATTTCCTGGCAGTTGMCGAGCATTTGCAAATGATTCCTGTATACTGGCATATTGAATAGCGTTTCAATAATTTTCGGCCCGGCGGTCAGGTCATCGATTGTCTCGAGAAGTGGTGCGACATTCAAATACGACTCGACCTTCCCGTCTGCATGGAGCTTATAAATGCCCGCTTCTTTTGCCAAAACAAGAACTTCAAGAAGGTCACTTACCGATTGGGTCATGCTGACGAGGTAAACAGAGATGGATTGTTTCCCGAATTCCTCATGCGCCTTTTTGATCAACTGGAAGACGTTGATTATTTCCTGCGTTTCTGCCGAATAATCTTCGTGCAAAAGCAAAACCGGCCTTGGGTCGGCGAGCAACCGTTGAAGAAGCTCCTGTTTTTCTTCTTCGCTCAGCGACTTGTAATCCTCCGCAATCCGGACCTTCCGGAGAATTTCCGTAATGGCCGCTTCATGTTCGCCGCTGTGATTACGGATATCAAGGGTTGCGAGATGGAAGCCAAACAGTTTGACTTGCCTGGACAATTTTTCTAAAAGCTTCAGTTCATGGTTTGCGGGATGGTGCTGATAAACGCTCCGTTTAATGAGTTCAAGGTCAGCGAGCAGCTCCTCGGGCAGCTTGTAACCGGACTCGTCCCGGCCAACATTTCTGACACGCTCAATCATGACAGCGAACTTCCGTCGGTACTGTTCCTCGGCGACTGACCAGCGCTTGTCTTCAGGCAAATAGGCCTGTTCATCCTTTGCGACCGACTCGATTAGCTCATCGCTCACCTTAACACGGGCGGTTGAATGGCTGAACCGCCTCATTAGTTCGACAAGCACTTCCCGGTATTTTTTTAAAACCAGCTTACGGTGCCTCGTCAGTGTTTCCCACGTCACATCGGACGTAACATGCGGGTTGCCGTCCCGGTCACCGCCGATCCAGGATCCAAATCTCAGGAAAGTCGGCACCTTCCAGGCTTCTTCCGGATAATGATCCGCGAGGCATTCCTCGACTTCCTGGTGAATTTCAGGCAGCACGTCAAATAGCGTATGATCAAAATAGTACAGGCCATTCCGCACCTCATCGATTACGGTCGGCTTTCTGTCACGGAGTTCATCCGTCTGCCAAAGGGCGGCCACCTCGTTAAATAGGCTGCCTTCAATTTTTTTCCGTTCCTTTCTTGCCAGGAGAGGATTGTCAAGGTTTTTCAAAAGGTCGGCAATCCGCTTCTGGATTTCGAGGATTGACCGCTTCGTCGCTTCAGTCGGATGCGCGGTCATCACAAGTTCCAGTGACATTCCGTCCAGCACTTTTTTGAGGACTTCGGCGCTGATGCTATGTTCCTTCAATGAGAGAATGGCACTTTCTATCGAGCCGGGTTGCGCGTTCGCATCTTCCCGCAGCTGATACTCACGCCGCCTCCGGATACGGTGGTTCTGTTCGGCGACGTTGATTAAATGAAAATAAACGGCAAATGCACGGATAACCTGGTTCCTTAGTTTCGGATCCAGCCCGGTAATTTCCTTTTTCAATTCTTCAAAAATCGTTTCCTCGAAAGTCTCGCGGAGAACCTTGAATTTAAGCCGGAGTTTTTCGACCGTTTCAAAAAGCTCCTGCCCGCCGTTGTATTGCAATATGTCCCCGAGGATTTTCCCTAGCATCTTCACATCCCGCCTAAGCGGAAGGCTGCTGTCATTTGTTTTCAATTCCGTCATCGTCTCACCTTCCTACATACTGCATTACAGTAAAGTTTTTTATTACTATAGCACGAAAGTATCTTGTTTGTTTATTTTTTTAGTATGATTTTTTTAAAAAATTAAAATAAGCCTCCACTGGAAGCTTATTTTTGGCCATACGTTTTGAATTTTTCAGCGAGCGTCGCCATTTCCTCTTCAGGCAACAGAACCGGCTCACCGATTGATTTCGTCTGATAATAAATTTGCGAGCAAAACTCGATTTCTTCGGCAATTGTGAAAGCTGTCGCGATATTATGCGCTCCTGCGATCACCCCATGATTTGCGAGCAGGACTGCGCGCCGGTCTTCCATTCCTTTGAATGCCGCTTCGGCGAGCTCCTTCGTCCCAAATGTTGCATATTCCGAGCAACGAACATTCGGCCCTGCATAGGCAACGAGATAGGAAACAGCCGGCAGTTCCCACCTTAGCGAAGCGATTGTTTTCGCAAAAGGCGAATGGGTGTGGACGAGTGCGTCGATGTCGTCCCTTTTCCGGTAAAAAATCAAATGCATCTCCAGCTCGCTCGACGGCTTGCGGACGCCATCGACCACGTTGCCATCAAGGTCGACAACGACGATATCCTCCGGTTCCGTCGAAAAGTAATCCAGGCCGCTCGGGCTGATGGCGGCAAGGCCTTTTTCCCTGTTAAAAATCGAAATGTTGCCGCCTGTCCCTTTTGTCAGGCCGCTCGTGATCAATTTTTTTCCATATTCAACGATTTTCTCTCGTTCGTGTTGCAACAGCATGCGGAATCTACCGCCTTTTTTAGTAGTTTAAGATGACCGTTTTGCATCGCCTGAACTGGATTGAAGCTGGTCCCAGTTGGTGTTGGCCAATTTTCCCAAAAAATCAATAAAATAATTTCTTCAGGTTTTCCTTATATGGCGCGCGGACGATGCCTTTTTCGGTGATGATGGCCGTTACGTTTTCGTTCGGCGTGACGTCGAAGGCCGGGTTGTAGACCTGGATGTCCTGAGGCGCGGAGAATTGCCCGAAGCGGTTGATGACTTCGTGGGCGTGGCGCTCCTCGATCGGGATGTCCTTGCCGGTTTCGGTGCGCATGTCGATTGTCGGTGTTGGTGCCGCGACATAGAACGGGATGCCGTAATGCTTGGCGAGGATGGATACGCCAAGGGTGCCGACTTTGTTCGCGACATCGCCGTTGGCTGCAACGCGGTCGGTTCCGACGATGACGGCGTCGATTTTGCCTTGCGACATGACGACCGCTGCCATGCTGTCGGTGATGACGGTTACATCAATCCCGGCGCGCTGCAGTTCAAGTGCGGTCAAGGTGGAACCTTGGAGGCGCGGCCTCGTTTCATCGGAATAGACCTTGATGTCCCAGCCTTTTTCCTTCGCCAGGTACATCGGCGCGGTTGCGGTTCCGTACTTTGTTGTGGCGAGTGCTCCGGCGTTGCAGTGCGTAAGCAGGCCCATTCCGTCGTTCATGAGGGTTAGTGCATTTTCGCCGATTTTGCGGTTGATTTCTTCGTCTTCCTTATGGATGGCAATCGCTTCTTCAAGGAGTTTCGCCTTGATTTCATTTATAGGTTTCTCCTTAAGTGATGCGGCGGTGTTTTCCATCCGCTCAAGCGCCCAGAACAGGTTAACCGCGGTCGGGCGGGATGTTGCGAGATAATCGGATACTTCTTTTACTTTTTTGGAAAAAGATTCGTAGGAGTCTTCGGGTGTGTCCTTGACGCCAAGGTACAGCCCGTATGCGGCCGCAACGCCAATCGCCGGTGCTCCGCGGACTTTCATGACCTGGATTGCGTCCCAGACGCCTTCCGCGGTCGTAAATGTTTCATATACTATTTCATTTGGTAATAGTGTTTGGTCAATCAATACAAGCCCATCATTTTTCCACTCAATCGTAGTCAACGGTTCAGCCACGCCGAATCCCCCTTTTGTCTATCATGCCTTGGTTGTTCTATCCTCTCCGCCTTCAGTCTATCACCTGCAGGTTCATACGGACAAGCAAAAATCCGTTTGAAAAATACGAACAGAGTCAGGCACCAGTAGAAAAATGTCGAAATGCGAACGGGGCCTGTCACCACCCGAATTTTGGCGAGGGGGCGTTTTATTGTTCGTCCATCAATTCACCATAATGGTGTTATGTAAACAAAACCTCTTTCTTTTATAAATTTCCTCCTTTACATAAAAAACCCAATATAGTACGTTTATTACGTAATCCGAAATAATAAGGAGTGATCGGAATGAATTATCGCAGGTTGGGGAAAACGGGGCTGAAAGTGAGTGAAATCAGCCTTGGAAGCTGGCTTACATATGGAGGATACGTTGAGGAGCAAAATGCGGAGGCGTCGATTGACAAGGCATATGAACTTGGCATCAATTTTTTCGATACGGCCAACGTTTATATCCGCGGCGAGGCTGAAAAAGTGGTCGGCAAAGCTCTTAGCAAGTATCCACGGGAGTCTTATGTGCTTGCCACGAAAGTGTTTGGCAAAATGGGTGAAGGCCCGAATGACAAAGGCTTGTCTCGCAAGCATATCATCGAGCAGGCTAATGCCAGCCTGAAGCGACTCGGAACGGATTATGTCGACCTTTACTATTGCCACCGGTATGACCCGGAAACTCCCTTAGAGGAAACGCTTCGGGCGTTGGATGATCTCGTCCGCCAGGGGAAAGTGCTGTACATCGGCGTCAGTGAATGGACTGCCGAGCAAATTTCCGAAGCGGTCCACCTTGCCGATAAGAAACTGCTCGACCGGATTGTCGTGAATCAGCCGAAGTACAGCATGCTGCTGCGTTATATCGAGGATGAAGTGCTGCCGGTCAGCATGAAGCACGGCATCGGCCAGGTTGTGTTCTCCCCTCTCGCGCAGGGCGTCCTGACCGGAAAGTACAAAAAAGGCGAAGGCATCCCAGCCGGCAGCCGCGCCTCCGTTGAGGGGTATTCTAACCTGTTCGGGCTGCTAACGGATGAAAACCTCGAGAAAGTTGAACAGCTGAAAGGAGTCGCGGCCGAACTGGATTTGAGCCTTTCCCAACTTGCCCTTGCGTGGATCCTGCGCCAGGAAGGCGTTTCGAGCGCGTTGATTGGCGCGAGCCGCCCGGAACAGGTCGAGGAAAACGTCAAAGCTAGCGGCGTCAAGCTCTCGGCCGATGTGCTTGCTGGTATTGAGGATATTCTCCGCTAGATTAACCGGGAACCTCCTTGTAGATAGGGTTCTGACTCTTTTTGACGGTTGGCTGCCGTGGCCAATGTAGTTGTTTGTTAAAAAGCCGAACCTGTTTAATTTGCGCGGTTCCAAGAAAAGATAATACTGGCACCCCTGTGATGCCAGCGTTTCACCAAAATCCTGCATAGAGGTGATAAAATGAGCTACAAGGATTATCTCGATCCGCGTTCAGGTCTTTTTCACCAGGCGTTTCAAAGCCGAAAGCACACAAAGTCGCAGCTTAACGGCCAAACGAAAATGTCACAAACAGACATCATCCTGAGGAGCAACGCAAAAGCGCACCGCTGGTGATGGCTGGCAGGAGAAACGTACATGCGGCACCCCTAATTAATGGAGGGGTGCTGTTTTTTTTATGTGCAGGGCATCCTTTAACATGATGGAGCCGTGTTTTTGTTTACGAGCAATCCTATTACTTTGAGGGAGACTGCGTTTTTTTGCGCGGCAACCTACTACATGGGGGTGACTAGTTTTTTTGCGTGGCATCTTATTGCTTGGGGGGCCGAATTTTGAAGGTGAATCCTTCTTTTTAATAAGGGGTAGCGTTCATTTGAACGGCATTTTTATTTGCGGTAGATGTTTCTTTTTCAGGTCCCCTTTTCTCACACGGCGGTGCTGTTTTCCCATCGTAATTGTGTCTAAAATTTGACAGTTTTCGATAAGTGGCTTGTAATTTTCGATAACTTGAAAATTCTTTCGATATCCCGCCTGAAACTTTCGATATCTGCTTAAAAGTGGGGGATATAATAGGTTGGCCCCAAATCTGCCTTCCCTTCCGGCGTCAATCGGACCGTTTTTTCGCAAGGTATTGCCTCTGAAATGTGCAATTCCAGATATCTATTAAAAAGTTCCGGATATAATTATAAATTCCCCGATAAAGTTGAAAAAGTCCCGATAAGCACGTAAATTCCCGGATAAACGAGGAAAATTCCCGATAAAAACGAAATTGGCGTCTCATTCATTTTCCAAACCCAGAAACCAACCCATCATATTTATTAAATGCCATCAAAACCCCTAAAAAGGGTGGAAACCTAAACCTAGAACAGCCAAGACAAACCCATTAAATTGAACAAATGCCGGCTCGCTCTTATTTCGGCCGAAACCTTCCTGCCAGCGATTTAACATCCTGCCCCCTTCCACTATCTTCCTGAACTTTGCCTAAATCCCCCTTTATTGGTATGTATCTATTTTGACATTGCCGTCTCTTTTGGTATCCTTCTGCTATAAGCTAAATCGATTGAAGGTTGGTTTCTTATGGAAAAATTGCATCCTATTTGGGATAAATTGCGTCCCTATTGGGAAAAAGTGCGCCGTTTTTGGAAAAAGCGGCATTTGACTCAGATTATTTTATTGGTTGCATTAATTACACTTCTGGTAACGATTCTGTTTTTCGCATGGCTTGCGAGCCGAGCCAATGTGGAGTCCCTGAAGGAGGGGCTCAGCCAGTCGACGGTTATTTATGATAGAGATGGGGTTAAGGCGGCGGAAGTAACGGCCAACCGTATAGGTGGGACAAAGATTGACGAATTGCCCGACCGTGTAAAAAATGCGGTCATCTCGATTGAGGATGAGCGTTTTTACGAACATCATGGTTTTGACGTCAGAGGGATTGCCAGGGCGTTCTTCGGCAACCTGTTTGCCGGACGGATTACGGGCGGCGGAAGCACGATTACCCAGCAGCTTGCGAAAAATGCACTGCTCTCTCCTGAACAAACGTACCGCAGGAAAGCCGAGGAATTGTTCCTCGCAGCAAAACTTGAGCACACGTATAAAAAAGATGAAATACTTGAAATGTACCTAAACCAGGTTTATTTTGGCAGCGGCGCATGGGGAATCGGTTCCGCTTCACAGCGTTATTTCAATAAAAACATAAAAGATGTGACGATTAGCGAAGCCGCCCTCCTGGCTGGATTGCTCCAGGCCCCTTCCGCCTACGATCCGTTCAATCACTATGACCGGGCGCTGAAACGAAGGAATGTCGTACTCGCAAAGATGCACGAACTGAACAAAATTTCCGATGCGGAATACAAGCGCGCCGTAAAAGAAAATATCGCCCTCAGCGATGGCCAGGGCACAAAGGTTAAAAGGAAATACCCGTACTATGTGGACGCGGTCATCAATGAAGCGAGCAAAAAATACGGGCTGACACAGGATGAAATTTTAACAAGAGGCTATCGGATTTATACGGAACTTGATTCCAATTTGCAAACTTCACTTGAAAAAGTATACCAGCGCGATTGGCTCTTCCCGCGCGGACGTGGTGGGGAAATCGTCCAAAGCGGCGCGGTGCTGATTTCGCCGAAAACAGGCGGGGTTATGGCCGTTGTCGGAGGGCGCGGTGAGCATGTATTCCGCGGCTTCAACCGCGCGACACAGCTTAGGGCCCAGCCAGGTTCAACGATGAAGCCGCTCGCCGTGTACACCCCGGCGCTCGAAGAAGGATTTTCACCGGACTCCGAGCTCGTAGATGAACCAATGTCATTCAATGGTTACACACCGCAAAACGCGTCAAGAAGGTTTTCCGGAAAAGTTCCAATGTACAAGGCAGCCGAGCAATCAATCAATGTGCCGACCGTTTGGCTTCTGAATGAAATCGGCGTCAGCAAAGGCGCGGAGGCAGCGGAACGGTTCGGCATCCCAATCCAGAAGGAAGACCGCAACCTTGCCTTGGCGCTTGGCGGGATGCACAACGGCATCTCCCCTCTCCAGCTCGCATCCGCCTATTCGGCATTCGCAAACGAGGGCAAGCGGCATGACCCGCATTTCATCGTCCGGATTGTCGGCCCGACCGGCAATGAAATCGCGAGCCACAAGGACAAGACCGTGAAAGTGACATCTAGAAGGGTCGCCCGCGAAATCACTTCCATGCTGCTTGGCGTCGTGGAAAATGGCACAGGGAGAGCGGCAAAGGTCCCGGGGCTCGATATTGCCGGGAAAACAGGTTCAACCCAGGTGCCAATCGAAGGTATTAATGGGACGAAGGATCAATGGTTTGCCGGCTACACGCCGGAAGTTGCCGGAGCGATTTGGCTTGGCTACGACCGGACCGACCGCGAGCATTATTTGACGACGAACGCTTCACAGGGAACCGCCCCGATTTTCAGGGCAATCATGCAGGAGGCAAAGCCATTCTTGCAGGAAGAATCGTTTGGCATCGCTGTCGCCGGCGAGGAACCGGAATCGTTTTTTTCGAAAAAAGAAATTCTCGCCCAGACCGAGAAATTGAAGGAAGAAGTTAGCCAAGCTGCTGAAACGATCAAACAGGAAGCCCCGAAATGGAAAAAGGCGCTTGATACGGGCGTTGAAGCGATGATGGACGGACTTGGCAGGCTCGCTGATAAAATCCAGGAGCTGAAGAACAGGTAGTATTCAAAGCCAGCCACAGCATGCATATGAAGTTTTAGCAAGGCAGTACACAATTCGCATATGACTAAAAAAAGGCGAATGGACATACATCATTGCCTCATAAAAAAAGTTACCCGCCGGGATCAAAATCACCTGGCGGGTTTTCTTTATTTTTCAAAGGCTATAAGTAATTATGAGGCTTAAAAGGAACAAATATGTGGATTCCATGGCAACAACATAACCTCAAGATTCCCTTTGTATAACAGCCTTGCATTCAACCAAACTAAATTTAAGATTGTTCTTTTAAAAGGAGGAGCCATGAAAGCAGCTGATGTATTAGTGACGTGTCTTGAAAACGAAGGTGTCGAGTATATATTTGGGATTGTCGGGACGGAGGTGCTCGCGCTGGCCGATTCCCTGGCGAAATCGGAAAAAATCCAATTCATTAATGTTCGCCATGAAGAGGGTGCTGCATTTATGGCCGATGTGTATGGGCGGTTTTCCGGAAAACCGGGCGTTTGCCTGGCAACCCTTGGGCCGGGCGCTACGAATCTTGTGACAGGGACAGCAAGCGCACACCTGGACCATTCCCCTTTAGTCGCGCTGATTGGCCAGGCTGCCATGAAACGCCAGCATCCTGAGTCGCACCAGTATGTGGACCTTGTTAAACTGTTTGAACCAATTACAAAGGATTGCACGCAAATTATCGACCCGGATACCTTGCCTACCATTATCCGCAAATCATTCAAGCAGGCGATGATGGAAAAGCCGGGCGCGGTGGCGATTGTTGTACCCGAAAATATTTTATCCGAGGACACGGAAAAATCGCCTTTAGAGACCACTCCCCTGCCCGCGGGCGTGCCAACCAGAGAAGCCATCAAAGAAGCGACCAAGCTGATCCACCAACATGCCAAACCGTATGTTCTTATTGGAAATGGCGTGTTCAGGCAGGATGCAACAGAGGAACTAAGAGAATTCATTGACCACCTAAAAATGCCTGTTTCCCACAGTTTTAAGGCGAAAGGAATTTTGGACCCCGACCACCCGCAAAACTACTTTACCTTTGGTTATAACGAAAAGGATGAGGCACTCCCGGGAATCGAGGAGGCGGATTTATTGATCGTAATCGGGCTCGACTTTTCCGAAAAGCTGCCCGATCACTGGAACAAGGGTAGAATCCCAGTGTTGCACATCGACTCCCTGCCTGCGGAAACGAATGAATATTACCCAGTCGCCGCCGAACTTACCGGAAACATCAAGGAGACACTCCGGTTGTTCAATCAATCGGAAATCCCGGAGAAAGCGTGGGCTCCCTCAGGTAATCTTAAGGCAACTATTGCGAAAAATTATCAAATACAGCAACCCTCCGATTCCGGCAACGGGCCAATGAAAATAGAGCAGCTCCTTCAATCGATCGAAAGGCTCGCTCCGAGTGAGACGATTTTAATCTCCGATGTCGGCGATCATAAAGTTTCCATCGCGAGGACGTATCAGCCTAAAATGCCTAACCGGCTTGTCATTTCGAACGGGCTCGCCACGATGGGAATCGCGATTCCGGGTTGCATCGGGGCCAAACTCGCCTGCCCGGATGCCCCTGTCATCGCGATAACAGGTGACGGCGGCGCATTGATGAACTTTGCCGAACTAGAAACGGCGAAGAGGCTCGGGCTTTCGTTCCTCGTCCTCGTTATCAACGATTCGATGTTGAAGCTTGAAGTCAAGCAAATGGAAAAAAAGTTCGGCGAAAGCTATGGTGTGACATTCGAGAACCCCGTTTTCGGAAAATTGGCCGAAAGCTTTGGCATAAAAGGCAAACAGGTTACTACCGTAAAGGAATTTGAAACCGAATTAAACCAATATCTTTCCAAACCGGAAGGCATTACCTTGATAGAACTGAACATGTAATCCTTTTTTCCACAGGAAGCAGGAATATGGACGACTTCTAATTGAATATGAAGGTAGAAAGGCCGGTTGCGTTTGCGGCCGGCCCGAACACCGAGAAAAACATACCGGGATTCCAATTATCGTTGATGCCCAGTCCGAATTCCTTGTTAACCATCCTAATGAATTTCATACGCCAACGTTCCAGAATGTTACCAGGGTAGGATGTCCTTCATTTTTTTAAAAAAGAACAAAGCACCTTCAACCCACAGCCATGCGTAAAGGAATGAAAAAAGCGTGATTCCGCCTGCTGCGAATGAAAACGAACCTGATGCCACTGGCCCGAGGACCGGGAAGCGCAACGCATACAAAAGAATGAGGATTCCCGCTGCTAAACTAACCGCGCCGGAAAAAATGATGCCCAATCTCCTTTTGCCAAGCGAAAAAGCAATGCCCAGTCCCATCCCGAGCAAGCCGGTTGTAAACGGGAAAATGAATAGTTCACTTGGCTGCAGGATGACGAGCAACAGGCATGTGAGGAAATACGACAGAGTCCCAGTCCAGAGCGATACGATAAAACAAAGCAAAATCGGTCCGGTCGCGAACGGGCTGACCGCGTACCCGGCCCCGGGGAAAAAGCCGCCCGCTGATTGCAGGACTGCCGCAATGCCGGCGAAAAGCGCGCCCAGAACGAGCTTCCTCGACGTTGAGTACGAATTAAATTTTGTCTGGGCGAACCGAATATCGCCTGTTACTTCTTTTAAAAAAACCATACGACCACCTCGCTTCCATACTATGCAGGCGACCCTGCAGGATAGTAATCGCGAGGAATCGGAAGTTTTAAAAACCCTATAAAGGGGGTGCTGAAATGATCACAATCAATCAGAAAGTCGTAGAGGTTAACAAACTTTACGCCGGGAAGCCTTCAAGACAGAAATTGAAGCTTCTTCAATGGATGGGGAAATCGAAGAAGGTTTATGAATTCGCGACCATCCACGAATTGGACTTTGAACTGGGAATGAGGCTTCGCATCTTGCGCGCGGCCGTATTATTGAATAAAAGCGGTGCCGGTTTTGCGACGTTTCGGACGACGAGGTGCAATGAAAAGTACTGGTTTCTGGATAGACGCGGCGCCATTGTAATCAAACCAAACGTACTGCCTCAAACCGCTCTTAACGATATTTTTATAAACGGCAAGAAATACGCCTTCGAATGCGCGACTGCGATGCTGATCATCTTTTATAAAGCCACGCTCGAGTCGATCGATGAAGCAATGTTCAACCGGCTTTTCGCGGGGCTGACGTTGTACGATTGGCAGTATGACGAGGACCTTGACCTGCAAATATTCAACAGCACAGACTTCTTGCCGGGAGATTGCCTCTACTTCAAAAATCCTGACGTCAACCCTGAAACCCCCCACTGGCAAGGCGAAAATGCAATTTACCTGGACCGCGACCTCTACTTTGGCCACGGAGTCGGAATCGTTCCCGGGAAAATCATCATTGACTTCCTTAATACGAAAAGGAAGAAAAATGCTAAACGCGAGGCCTACCTCACCGATGTCGTAGCCATCCCGAACTTCCGCTACTTAAGCCAATTTCGCCTATTGGACGAACGCGGGGCAGCCGGGTTTCACGAAATTTGCCATACCTCCAACCTCATCGTCTCGGAAATCGGCACCCAAACCTACCTCATGTAACCCACACGAAAAAAGACGTATGCACAACATACGTCTTTTTATCATGAATGCGATGAACTTTTCCGATATTTCCGCACGAAAGACGAGGCACCAGCCAAGCACAGCTTTACAACCTTAATTTGTTGAAGAGCCGCAGCCCCTTTTCGGAAAACTTGGCCCACGAACTGTGAAACTCTTTCCCATGCAGTCAGGCTTCGCACGCCACCTTTTCGGAAAAATCGGCCAACGAACAGAGAGAGCCTTTCCCATGCCTTATTGCTTCGCAACCCTCTAATTGCCTCGGCATATCTCTCTGAAAACGCACATGCAAACCTTGCAGATTTCTGCCACAAAACTTGCTTTCTAACCTTTCCAAATATATCGGCTCCAATCTCAGAAACCTTTTCAAACAAACCGGGAGCCCGCCGAATCCGCGGCGAATGGACACGGCTTCGTTGAGTTTTTATCGGTTCCTCTTCAACATACCGCTTCCAGAAATACTGTCCAGCCTCTTCAATCATGAATAATAAGACCCAAGCCCCGACAATCGAACCAATTACCCAACCAGGCATAGGCATTCTCCTTTTCGGTCTGGCTTTTAATACTCCTTTACCTCAAGGGGACAAACCTAAACGATGCATGGTCAATTATTCGGTTTAAAGACTTTTTTATTCCAGCATGAAACTAAACCAAACAGGTCGATCATTCAGTTTAAGCCAACAAGCTCTTTATTTCAGCAAGCAATAAAAACCTAAACGGAGCGCACGCATTATTCTGGCCCGAACCGTTTAACCTTTAAATTCGTTGGTCGGCATGCCTTTCACGCCTGGCTTTACCTTGAAAACGCCGCCTGCATGCGGGAACCGTTCAAGCTCTTCATCGGACATGCCGTTCCTTGCGGTTGTAATGTACAGTTCCGAGAAATCCGGGCCGCCAAACGCACAGGACGTCACATTTACAGCCGGAACCATGATATCCGCCACCTTTTCACCTGTTTCAGGATTCCACCTGCTCACCTTCCCACCGGCCCAATGCGCAATCCAAAGAAACCCTTCCTCGTCAATCGTCATTCCGTCCGGGAACCCTTCCCCGTCCGGCATCGTGACAACATCCTTTGGTTCACTGATTTCACCTGTTTCCAACTCATAATTGTACCGGGCCACTTTCCCGGTTGGCGTGTCGATTAAATAAAGGAACCGATTGTCCTGCGACCACGCAAGGCCATTCGAGATGCCTAGCCCTCCTAGCTTCTTTTTAAAAGAAAGGGATGGCTCAAGGCAATAGAGCGACCCATTCTTTCCAGAGCCGTTCTTATCCATCGTACCGGCCCAGAACCTTCCTGCTGGATCGCATTTCCCGTCATTGAACCGGTTCGTTTCCAGGCCTGTTTCCGGATCACAAATCGGCTCCAGCCGTCCTGTTTCTATGTTCAAAAAATGGAATCCCGACTCGAGTGCAACAACGGCTCCGCCTGATTCCCGGGGGACGACCGCACCGACCATCTGCCCAACATCAATCGCCCTGTTTTCCCCTGTACCCGGGTTAAAGAGATGGACCTTCTTCCCCTCAATATCGACCCAATACAGAACACCCGATTTCCTGTCCCAGCTCGGCCCTTCTCCTAGGATCGCCTTTGCGTCAACAACAAGCTCAACTTCTTTTTGCATGAAAATCCTCCTTATGTACATCATTACTAGCACATAAATGCTCTCTGTTTTACTAAACCCTCTTATATGGGTAAACAAACATCCTTCACCAAGCACCATGTGATTAACTGAACGGACTTAAGGGTAAAAGTATATTCAGCAAGTTAGGGAGGCATTTTTTTTCGGAAAGGATAGGGTACATGGTTGAAAATAAAACAATGATGCAATTTTTCGAATGGCATTTGCCCGCAGAAGGCAAACATTGGAACCGGCTGAAGGAGCTGGCGCCAGAACTGAAACGGATTGGAATCGATTCGATTTGGCTGCCGCCGCCCACGAAGGCGATTTCGCCCGATGATGTGGGGTATGCCCCTTATGACCTGTACGATCTTGGCGAATTCGACCAAAAAACAAGCGTCAGGACTAAATATGGAACGAAGGATGAGCTGGTAGAAGCTATACAGGCATGCCATGACAATGAAATCAAAGTTTATCTTGATGTTGTAATGAACCATAAGGCCGGCGCGGACGAAACAGAAACGTTCCAGGTAGTCCAGGTGGACGATATGGACCGTACCAAAGTAATCTCAGACCCTTTTGAAATCGAAGGCTGGACAAAATTCAATTTTTCCGGTCGCGGCGAAGCCTACTCTTCTTTCAAATGGAACCATCATCATTTCAATGGCACGGATTATGACGTCAAAACCGGAAAAACCGGCGTCTTTCAAATACTTGGCGAGCATAAATCGTGGAGCGACCACGTCGATGACGAGTTCGGCAACTACGATTACCTCATGTTCGCCAATTATGACTACGATCATCCCGATGTGCGGGAGGAAATGATTCGTTGGGGAAAATGGCTTGCCGATACAACCAATTGTGACGGCTATCGCCTCGATGCGATCAAGCACATCAACCATAACTTCGTCAACGAGTTCGTCCATGCAATGATGGACCACCGCGGCGAGGATTTCTTTTTCGTCGGGGAATTCTGGAAGCCCGACCTCGAGAAATGCCGGGAATACCTGGATATCGTTGACTATAATATCGCGCTGTTTGACGTACCGCTCCATTATAAATTGCACCATGCCTCAAAAGCCGGCCGTGACTTTGATTTAACGACGATATTTGATGACACACTCGTCCAGTCGCATCGGCGCAATGCGGTCACCTTTGTCGACAACCATGATTCCCAGCCGCACGAAGCGCTGGAATCATGGGTGGAAGACTGGTTTAAGCAAAGCGCGTATGCATTGATTCTGCTAAGGGGCGCCGGCTATCCTTGCGTTTTCTACGGCGACTATTTCGGAATCGGGGGACCCGAACCTTGCGAAGGAAAGAAAGCGGCCCTCGATCCCCTTCTCTACGCCCGGAAAAAATTGGCCTACGGCGAGCAGACCGACTACTTCGACCATCCGAACACAATCGGCTGGGTGCGCGGAGGCGTGCCGGAACACGAGAATTCGGGATGCGCTGTTCTCATCTCCAATGGGGACGAAGGTGAAAAGCGGATGTTCGTCGGCGAAGAGCGGGCCGGGCAAACGTGGAAAGACATTACCGGCAATCGTCAGGACGAAGTAGTAATTGAGGAAGACGGCTGGGCAACGTTTCGCGTAAACGGCGGCAGCGTTTCTGTTTGGGCGGTTAAGTAACAATTTGGCATATCACAAGTGAGAGTGCAGTATAATTCAGAGGTCAACTCGCTCGGTGGACTGATGCTTTGTTTTTTAAAAACACAATTTTCGTATGAAAAACCAATTGTCGTCTGCCTGGCTTTTCGTTCACGTTTTAACAATCCGGCTTTTACTCGTGATAATATGTAAAGCAAGACGGCTTTCCCTTTTGACAGGGAAAGCCGCTTTTCTTTTTTAAAAATTGAAGTTGTCAGGATCCGGGCCGACACGGCGGTCCTCATTCAGGCCGTTGATTTTTTCCATATCGCTCTGTGAGAGTTCAAAGTCGAAAATCGATGCGTTTTCGATGATGCGGTTCTCATTGATTGATTTCGGGATTGTGACCACTTCGTTTTGCAAATCCCAGCGTAAAATGACCTGGGCGACCGATTTATTGTATTTTTCAGCGATTCCTTTTAGTGTATCATTGTCTAGAAGCTTCCCTTGCGCAAGAGGCGACCAAGCTTCCATTTGGATACCTTGGTCACGGCAAAATGCACGAAGGTCACGCTGGGCCAATTGCGGGTGGTATTCAATCTGGTTTACCATTGGCTTGATTTCCGCGTCTTTCAAAAGGTCCTCCAAATGGTGGATGTGGAAATTGCTTACGCCAATTGCCTTGACACGGCCATCCTTGTAAAGGGTTTCGAGCGCGCGCCATGTTTCTTTGTACTTCCCTTCTACCGGCCAGTGGATTAGGTACAGGTCAAGATAGTCAAGGTTGAGTTTTTTAAGGCTTGTTTCATACGCCTCCAGTGTGGATTCATATCCCTGGTCAGCATTCCAAACCTTGGAGGTGATGAATAGTTCCTCCCTGCTCAGTCCATTTTCCTCAAGCGCTTCCTTGATTGCTTTTCCAACGCCTTCTTCATTCTTGTAGACAGCAGCAGTATCAATGCTTCGGTAGCCGTTTTTAATCGCGGCTTTCACCGCCTGGACAACCTCGTCCCCCTCCTGGACCAAATAAACCCCTAGACCAAACCAAGGCATCTTCACGCCGTTATGTAATGTCACAGTATCCTGCAAATGTTTCGCCGTCATCAGTATTCCTCCCAACAATTTTCGTAAAAATTGAATACTTTTGCTTGCACCTAACATATTGCCACTGAGCGTATTCGAATGCAACCATACTGGCTTGCGCGACGTGGATGGTGCAGGAGTGGGGTTGTAACCTGGAACCTGAAGGCGTAAGGCAATGTTTGAGTTTGGGGAAATAACTAGTTATCCGAGTAAATTCACTAGTGAGGGTCTGACCCCTACTACTTTTTGCAAAATTCTATAGTGAATAATCACTAGTGAGCGTCAGGCACCTCGAACAAAATTCACTAGTCATCCGAGTGAATTCACTAGTGAGGGTCTGACCCCTACTACTTTTCGCAAAATCCTATAGTCAATAATCACTAGTGAGCGTCAGCCACCTCGTTCAAAATTCACTAGTCATTCTAGTAATTTCACTAGTGAGGGTCTGACCCCTACTACTTTTCGCAAAATTCTATAGTGATTAATCACTAGTGAGAGTCATGCACCTCGATCAAAATTCACTAGTCATCCGAGTGAATTCACTAGTGAGCGTCAGCCGCCTCCCAAAAATTGCAATCTGAAAGAATGAACTTTTTGCAAATCCCCCAAATACTAGGTTATGATGAGAGAGACTCCACGTTTTGAACCTCTGGCAACATCGTTTTTAAATTTATTTCTCCAATTACTATTTTATAAGGAGTGATTTGCTTGCCCCGAAAAAAACGCGAATGGATTCCGGGCGGAATGTATCACATAACCTGCCGGGGAATCCGCAGGGCGCTGCTTTTTCACGATGATAAGGATAGGGAAATGTATCTGTTCATGTTGACACTGGCAAAAAGACGTTTCCGTTTTAATCTCCATACCTTCTGCCTGATGCCAAACCACGTCCATCTCCAAATTGAAATAACCACTTGCTTTCCTCCAAAAATCATGCAGTTTATCAATTCTTCCTACGCTACTTATTTCTATGAAAAACATAAATACTCGGGCCATGTTTTCGATCGGCGCTATTCGGCATTCCATGTTGGCACCAAAAGTTACGAACTGGATTTAAGCCGATACATCCATTTAAATCCTCTTAGGGCTGGCCTCACTACTAAGCCGGAAGATTACCGTTGGAGCAGTTGCCAGGCATATACCTCGCCATCTAGCGGAAATCTTGTACACACCACAAAGCTGCTTTCCTATTTTAAAGAACCCCAAAGAGGCAATTACTTCCGATTTCTCATGAGTCCAACTCATAGGTCTGCCTTCCTGAAAACAAAGTGACGCAAAGCTGCTTTTTTAAAAAAGGGTCTTCTAAAATATGCTTTGCAAACAAATTTGTTTTTATAAAAATCTATTAAACCTGCTTTAGTACAGAACAAATGGAAGATTTGGTATTGAGCCGAAATAAGTACCAAAACTATATTTAAAAAAGACACTTACATTATCTACTAAAAAGAAAGCCGCACAGGGACAAATGCTCCCAATGCGGCTTTTTCGAAGTATACAGGAACTCCTGTTTGTAACCAAGCACCTTCTGTCTGTAACGAACTCAAGTTTGCTTCCGCTTATCCCAAAAACTTAAACGTCGCATGCAGGAACGTTTTGACGCCGATTTCCAGCGCATCTTCATCGATTGTGAAGCGTGCGTGGTGGTGCGGGTAGACGATTCCTTTGTCTTTGTTGCCGGCTCCGACATAGAAGAACGCGCCAGGTGCCTTTTGCTGGAATGCGGAGAAATCCTCTCCGCCCATGTTCGGACGCATCATGTCGAGTGTTTCTTCGCCGAATACTTCACGGACCGTTTCTTCAATGACCTGCGTGACCTCGGCGTCATTGATGACCGGGCGGTAGCCGAATTCATATTTGAAATCATAGGATGCTCCATGGGCTTCGGTAATTCCCTTGATGACGCGTTCCATCAATTCAGGGACAGACTCACGCAGTTTTGGGTCAAAGCTCCGGACTGTACCGCACATTTGCACAGAGCCCGGGATGACGTTATGTGTTGTTCCGCCAATGAACTGTGTGACGGACAGGACTAGATTGTCAAGCGGGTCTGTATTCCTTGAAACGACGTGCTGAAGGTTTGTGACAACCTGGGCGGCAATCGCAATCGAATCGATTGTCTGATGCGGTAGCGCCGCGTGGCCGCCTCTACCATTTACGGTAATCCAGAACGTATCCGGCGCGGCCATCATCGGGCCGTAAACGACGCCTATTTTTCCAACCTCAAGCGGTGACCAAAGGTGGGTACCGATGACGAGGTCAACGCCATCCATTACACCGGCCGAAACCATTTCTTCCGCTCCGCCAGGGAACAATTCCTCGGCGTGCTGGAACAAAAAGCGGACTTCCCCTTTAATTTGGTCTTTCAATCCTGACAGCACTTTCGCAGTCCCGAGCAGCATTGCGGTATGGCCGTCATGGCCGCATGCGTGCATGACTCCAGGATTTTGCGATTTGAATTCGAACTCATTTTCCTCGGTAATCGGCAGTGCATCCATATCGGCACGGATAGCCAGTACCTTTCCGGGCTGCCCGCCAATCAGCCTCGCCATAACGCTCGTTTTTGTTGGCCTCGACAATTCAAGGCCGCCAAATCCGGCAAGTGTATCATAAACAAATTGTGCAGTCTTTTCCTCATGGAAGGATAATTCCGGGTTGCTGTGGAGATACCTTCTCCACTCGACCACCTGAGCCGAAATCTCCTCTGCCAGTCCGTTCAAATTCAATGTTGCGCTTGTTTCCATTTTCCCCATCTCCTTCGATTAGTTTGCCAGTTTTAGAAGAGTCCTGTACAGCACGTCCGCTCCGGCAGCGCAATCTTCCTGGGAAGTCCACTCCGCAGGGTCATGGCTGATGCCGTTTTTCGAACGGACGAAAATCATGCCAATCGGCCATAAACCAGTGAATTGCATCCCGTCATGGCCGGCCCCGCTAGGCAGGGTCATTGTTGGTAAACCGGCTTCTGCTATTGACTCACGGACCGCCTGCTGGATTTCTTCATCACATGGTGCGGGCGGAATCCGCTGCAGGTCTTCGACAGAGAGTTTGACCCCCTGTTCATCCGCAATCCGGCTCGCTTCTTTTAAAATTGCCCTTTCAACTTCATCCCGGGTTTCTTCATTGATATCCCTAAGGTCTAACGAAAACTCAACCCGGCCGGGAATGATGTTTATACCGCCTGGGAAAAGATTAAGCTGGCCGACCGTTCCAACAGACGTCCCTGTTTTAATGGCTTCCTGCTCGATCATCAACATCATCCGCGCTGCTGCTGTCATTGCGTCGCGGCGGATGCCCATTGGCGTATTGCCGGCATGGCCGGCCTCGCCTTCGACCGTAAACTTCATCCAAAGCGGCCCGGCAATCCCGGATACAACCCCGACAGCTAAATTCTCTTTCTCAAGAACCTTTCCCTGCTCAATATGTAGTTCTATATATGCTTTAACATCTTCTTTTTTCCGGGCGGCCTTGCCGAGTTCCTTAGGATTGAATCCCGATGCTTCCATCGCCTCCGCAATGGATACGCCATCCTTGTCCCTGTTTTCTAGCTCTTCACCGGTAATCAAACCGGCAATCGCTCGGCTTCCGAGCATACCGAAACTGAAGCGTGCACCTTCCTCATCCGTAAACGCGATTACCTCAATCGGATGATTAGTTGTTAGCCCTTCCTCCTCCATCGTCTGCAGCGCCTCGATTGCCGACATCACGCCAAGCGGCCCATCGAAATTCCCGCCGTCAAACACGGAATCGATATGCGAACCAGTCATTACGACAGGCGAACCTTCAACTGTGCCTTCCCTCCGGCCAATCAGGTTGCCGGCTTCATCCTCCCTAACCGAAAGGCCGGCCTCTTTCATAAATCCAGTAATTAAATTCTTCGCCTCCCGCTCTTCTTTTGTAAAAGAAAGCCGGGTAACGCCCCCGTTCTCTGTCGCCCCTACTTTACTCAGCTGCTGGAGCCTCTTCCACAGACGGATTGAACTTACCATATATCACAACTCCATTTAACAAATTATCATATAATTATAAATCTTTATAACAAAAAATGCGAACAGTGCCCTGTCACCACTCGAATTTTCTTGTTTCACAGCGCGCCTGGTCTTCTTTCCACTACGTTAAATCGTGTCTAAAATGTGACAGTTTTCGATATCCGCCATGGAATTTTCGATATAATTGAAAAAGTGGGGGATAAACTTGGAAAAGTGGTCGATAAATCCGAAAAAGTGGGCGATATATTCCATTAATCAAACGATAATCGAGGTAGCGACTTCAATCCATCCTACAAAAAGCTCCCCAACCCCTCCACCCTGCAAAAAAGACGGCATTTCGCCGCCTTATCACATTCAGAACATTATTTTAAAAGAAAAGCTCAACGGATTTCTTCGTTTCAACGGTAATCTTGCCGCTCTTCACGACGAAAAGCTTTGCTGGCATGTCGATGACCGCGTTGGTTACAGATTCAGTGTCTAGAAGGACAACATCGGCGTTATTTTCAACTTCGATGCCGTAACCGGAAACGTGCATAGCTTTCGCAGGGTTTGTTGTAATCATCGGCATTACAGTTGGCAGGTCATCCGCGCCGCCTAGGTGAGCGGCAGGGATTGCGAGCATTGCCGTCAGCATCACGTCGCCTGTTCCGTATGGAGTGAAGGCGTTGCGGATATTGTTTGTGGCAATACACATATTGACGCCGCCGTCGCGAAGTGTGCGGATTGGGGTCAATGCGCGGCGCACATTGTATTCGTCGTGCCTTCCGCCAAGGTGAAGGTCGGTTGCAGGCAAGCTCATGACGCTGATTTGCGCTTCAGCCATTTTTTCAATGATTGGCTGCAGGCGGTCTTTTGGAAGCGCGCCAAGTGCAGTCAAATGGCCGACTGAAACGCGTCCCTGGTAGCCTTCTTTAATTGTTTTATCGCAAACGTACTCGATGTTCATTCCCTCAGCGCCGTCTTTGAAGTCCTGATGGAAGTCGATTGGCTTATCGTATTTCTTCGCGATTTCAAATACGAGGTCAATATGCTTATCCCAAGGAGTATCATTGTAAGGGATTCCGCCGACAACGTCCGCGCCCATCTCCATTGCTTCGTACATCATTTTTTCTGTTCCGGGCGCTTTCAAAATCCCTTCCTGCGGGAAAGCAACGACTTGGATATCAACGATGCCCTTGTACTTTTCCTTCAGCTCCATTACTGTTTCGAAACCTGTAAAGCCTTGGGAAGGATCGAACTCGGATTGTGTACGGATGTGGGTCGTACCATGCTTGATCAGCATTTGAAGGGTTCGCTCAGCACGGTCGGCAATATCTTCTTTTGAAAAAGTAGGCTTCAGCTGGGCAGTTACCGAAAGTGCTTCCTGCAAGGTACCTGATTTGTTCGGAAGCCTGTCGGCAATCAACGCTTTATCCAGGTGGATATGGCTTTCTACAAGGCCGGGAATTAATACTTTCCCGTTGCCTTCGATTACCCTTGCAGCTTCAACATTCAATTCTTTTTCAATCGCTTCGATTTTTCCGCACTTGATGGCAACATCTTTCAGTTCTTCGCCATCTTTAAGCCGTACTTGCTTGAATAAAATATCCATCATTGCAACCTCCAAATTTTACAGTGGCCAAGCGTATAAGTATGTTTCCCCTTCAAAAAATTCTCTCACTCATCATACGAAACGTACCTGCGCTCCGCAAACATTCCGTTTTTTGAAACTAAAAGCTGCCTTTCCTGCATTCCGAACTTCCCTCGCATGTCCCGCGTTCCTAACCTTTTGTCATATAAGGTGACAGTTGCTATACTAGTATTATTTCTTATCAAGAACTTTTTAGAGAAAGAAGTTGAACTAGCATGAAAACAACTGTTGTGTACAAAACAGCCGACAACCTTGACATTAAAGGGGATTTTTATCCTGTGGAATCAAAAATGGCGCCAGTGATTATGTATATACACGGGGGCGGCCTTATTTGGGGATCCCGCGAGGATATGAAGGAAGAGCAAATCAAACTTTACAATGACGCTGGCTTTGCAGTGTTCACAATCGATTACAGGCTTGCCCCGGAAGCTAAACTTCCTGAAATCAAGCAGGACGTGGAGGATGCAATGCGTTGGCTGACATCGGAGGGTGCGGCCCAATTTGGAATAGACCCGGAGAAAATTATTGTTTCGGGTGGTTCGGCCGGCGGCTATCTTTCCCTGTTAAGCGGGACGTTTGAAACAAAGCCGAAAGCGATCGTTTCCTTTTATGGGTATGGAGACATTACGGGCAGCTGGGCGCTTGAACCAAGCCCATACTTTCAGGCGATGGCCAGGGTGCCAAAAGAACTACGGGCCATGCTTGTAAAAAAGGACGCGATTTCAGTAGGGCCAATCACTGAACGTTATGGGATTTATTTATATGGGAGGCAATCCGGAGAATGGATCGGGGATGTATCAGGAGTTGACACCCTCTTTGAGAAGAATCAGCTTCGTAAATGGTCGCCATTTTGGAATGTCGACGCGGATTACCCTCCAACAATGCTTCTTCACGGCACGAAGGATGATGATGTTCCGTATGAAGAATCCGAAAGAATGTCCCGGAAACTGACTGAAGCGGGCGTCCGGAACAAATTGATAACCATTCGCGGAGGCGCTCATCAATTCGACGAAAAGATGGACGACCCAGTGGTGAAGGATGCGTTCGCCGAAATAATCAGCTTCCTGAAATCGGTTATTTAAAGTGCCAGGGTGCCTTTATTTTTCAAAAAAACACCTTGAATTTATCAACCACTAAACCAATTAGCCCAAAAATCAAACAAACCGGACTGGACTGACCAGCCGGTTTGTTTTTTGCTAATCAGCAAGTTCTTTATTCTTAAAAATCCTCATCGCAAGGAAAAGCAATATGGCGAGGATTACGGCTGTCAATACGATTGCCATTATCCCATCTCGTTTCAGACTATCCTCGATAAGATAGGTTGAAGCGTATGCTGGCAGCAACCCCGGGCTCCATTCAAGAATGTGCGCGAGCGAATTGCTGACGAGTGATAAAATGATGCCAACTGCCGCGGCTGCAAATCCCGCCGCGCCGGGAACATTGAACACCGCGCTGAAAAACAAGGTAATTGTCAGGATGAATGTCAACCATAAGCCTTCAATGAAAAATGAACCGATAAATGCATCAAACGGAACCCAATCAAAGAGGAGCCCGGTATAATACCATGTTACAAGGTAACCGATAAAGAATGAGGCCCAAACAAGCAGTACGGCGCCAACCCATTTGGCAGCGATATAGTACCCGTGTTTCACCGGCTTGACCAGGATCATCGCCGCTATCCCGCTTTTCACCTCGCCGGCCACAAGGCTCATGCTTAGGAGAATGATAATAATGAATCCCATCATATTGTACTGCCCAATACCGCCTGCGAGTACTTCCGCCGGTGCTGGCGTCGGGATTTCGATGACCGCGCCTTCCGGAAGCCCGCCAAGCGAGTCAATAAGCTGGGGCATGTAATAGATTGACAACGGTTCCTGTACGCCGAGAATAATAAATACGATCGGAACCCAAACCCATTTAAAGTTCCGCCACATTTCAAGAATTTCTTTTTGCAGAAGGGTTAGGAACTGGCTCATTTTCCCACCACCTTCATAAAAATATCTTCAAGTGTCATCCTGCTGGATTCAATCTTCGTAACAGGAAACTCCCCATTTGCCGCAATCTTCAGTATGCTATTCGTTGCCTTATCGAGGTCAGTAACGAAAATTTTCATTTGGCCGTTTGTGACCTCGATATCCTGTACAAACTGGGCTGAAGAAAAAGCTTCTTTATATTCTGCCGCCTGCCCATTGAATTGAAGCTCCACCCTCGATTGCTTATGGCGGTCCCGCAGTTCTGCCATTGTTCCCGATTCAACGATTTCCCCATTATGGAGAAAGAGGATTTCATCGCAAACTTCCTCGGCATCATTTAATATATGTGTGGAAAATAGGACAGTCGTTTCGTTTTTCAATTTTTCAAGAAGCTCGAGTACTTCCCTTCTGCCAAAGGGATCGAGCGCGGAAACCGGTTCATCGAGCATGATGAGTTTTGGGCGGTGAATGAGCGCCTGTGCAATCCCGAGCCGCTGCTTCATCCCTCCTGAATATTTTCCAACATGCCGCTTTTTCGCATCGGCAATCCCGACCAATTCCAGTAGCTCCCCTGTTCTCTCTTTCGCTTCCTTTTTCGAAAGCCCTGCAAGCCTTCCCGCATACGACAAGAATTCCTGGCCAGACATCCAGTTATAATACACAGGAAACTGGGGCAGATAGCCGATAAACTTCCGAAGATCTTCCCCTCTTTTCGCATCCGGAAAAACAATTGTTCCTTCCGTCGGCTCCATTAGTCCGGACAGCATTCTAAGCGTTGTCGTTTTCCCGGCGCCATTTGGTCCAAGCAACGCTGTGCATTTTCCTTTTTTCAGGACAAAGTCGAGCCCCTTGATGACTTCGTTTCCCTTAAAGCTCTTTTTAAGGCCGCTAATTTCGACGAGGGGCATTAATTATTTCTCCTTCCGAAAATAAAATACAATATCGGCCCGATAAAACTGATGAATAAGATGACTAGTGCCCAAACCCATTTCGGCCCGTTCGTCTCCTCAGTCCGAATCAGGTCGATGATTGCGACGACAAGCAACACAAGTTGAATGAGCATAATCGGCACCAATAAGCCATAACCAATACCGCCAACATCCATTTTTCATTCCCCCTAAAATTTAAAAGTGATGACATTTCTGTGACTAAAGTCTTATTTTATAGTAGCATAAATAGGTAATGTGTCCATATTTTTCTAATATTTTCATAGAAAATAATAGTAAAAGGAATAAACTGATTCTCTCTAATTTTTAAGCGGTATATAACCGACCTCTTCCACAAGTTTTTGGCCCTGGGGACCTTGCATCCATTTGAGGAACGGTTCGATTGTTTGTTTTGGATTATCTTTTAGGGTAATCGCGAAAAGGTTGACCACATATGGATAGCTGCCTACTTGTATCGTTTCCGGGGACGGTTCAATCCCGTTAATCGCCAGCAATTTAATCTCCTTGGTTGGGTTCATGCCAGTTGTGAAAAAGCGGAACGAGTACCCAAGGGCATTCTTGTAATTCCTGTAGTCAGCAACCTCCTCAATGATATCACCCATTCCTCTGATTTCTTCCTTTAGCGGGTCCATCAGCGGCGTGCCTTTCATGATCATCTGCATGATGGTTTGCGAGCCAGAACCTTCGGGCCGCTGGAACGCCCTGATTTTGGCATTTCCTCCGCCCACTTCGCTCCAATTTGTTATCCCGCCGGAATAGATTCCCTTGATTTGGTTGACGGTAAGCGAATCAATCGGGTTCTTGCTGTTTGCAAAAAAGACAAAAGCTTCTTTTCCGATTGGCGTCATGACCAATTCTTTGCCCTGCGACTCCGCCAGCCGCTTCTGTTCCTCCGAAGGCTGCGCGCCAAAGAAAATATCAACCTCGCCGAATAGAAGCCGTTCAAACGCGTAAATCGTATTTGTAAAACTGACAATTTCCCCGTATTTCTCGTTTCCATCATTGATGGAGGCGATATTTTCATAAACCGCGTTAGCGAATGCCGCGTACACAGGGTAGGCTGCTTCAGCACCATCGAGAACCGGCATTTCTTCCTTCTTTTCAATTTTAAAAGTAGCCGGTTCATCGAGTTTTGGCAAAACATTGGCATTGTTTGTGACATAATAGGGGGTCAAATCGACGCTCGAATAGCCGTTTTCATACTTGAAACCATAAGATGGCAAAACTGTCTGGCTCCTTTGCCAAAGGACTGTTGCCGAAATGGCAAGGCATATCGCCACTGAAAGGCATCCGGCCCAAAAAGATTTCCACTTCGGCCGGTTCCGTTTAGCCGAAGCCACATATGCTCCCTGGAAACCAAGGAAATAAGCGAAAGGCGCGAGGAAGACAAGCATGATTTCCCCGCCCAAAACGTTTAGAAAGCTATTCGGCAGGAATGGGAAAAACAAGAAGATGAATCCTGCCCATAAATCATTGCCGAAATGCCCTTTTGTCGCAAGCATAAGGATGGCCGCCGTAAAAACGGTAAGGAATAGCGGCAGAAAGACTGGCAAGAACTTTTTTAATCCGCTTAAATCGTTTCGATCATTTTTTGAAAAATAAATGCCAGCCCCAATGCCACCGGCTAAAAATCCGGCAATACCGATAAATGATCCCGCTTCACCGACCGAAACGACCAGAAATCCTACAATCATAGATAAAACAAATGGAAAAAGCACATAAAAAATTGACACAAGAAAAACGATTCTCCGCAAGGCCCCACAACCCCTTTGGTAAGTTTAGTGTAATTTTACACCATATGCACATCAAAGTTCAATTCAGAACTTGGAATCATTTTCTTGTACGAGGTTTTAATAAACATGAAAAAGAGGGCTTGCCAAGTGGCGCGCCCTCTTTTTTGTAGAAAATTTTTCAGTTTATCACTTGTTTGGTTGGTGTTTGCTAGCAGACTGCTAGCGATTCCCGGAGATTTTTCAGTTTTATCCGGAAGTTTTTCCTTTTTATCCGGAAGTTTTCCTGCTTTATCCGGAAATTTCTCCACTTTATCCGGAAATTATTATTTAGCTCCGATTTACTTACACTCCACTTACTTTCCTGAACTGCATTTGCCCCTACGATAATTTATAAACCTCTGAATACTTCGCTTCAAGGTATTCGGCGAGGTAATCTGCATTCAATTCTTCGCCGGTTACTCGGACAATCAGTTCATTCGGCCTGTAAAGCGCACCGTACTGGTGGATTTTCTCCTTCAGCCACCCCATGACAGGCGCGAAATTCCCCTCAGCAACCGCTGCTTCGTAATCAGGCACTTCCTTCCTGATTGTATTCAGGATTTGCGCGGCATATAGGTTGCCAAGTGAATACGACGGGAAGTAGCCGATTCCGCCGAATGACCAGTGGACATCCTGAAGGACGCCTTCCCGGTCCGTCGCAGGCGTGATCCCAAGGTATTCTTCCATTTTGCTATTCCAGACGGATGGAAGTTCGTGAACCTCAAGTTCGCCGGCCATGAGCGCCTTTTCGATTTCATAGCGGACCATAATATGCAAATTATACGTCAGTTCATCCGCTTCCACCCTGATGAACGAAGGCTCGACAGTGTTAACCGCCCGGTAGAAATCTTCCTCACTTACATTTCCAAGCTGCTCTGGGAAATATTCAACCAGTCTTGGGTAAAAATAGCTCCAGAACGCCCTGCTGCGCCCGACCATGTTCTCAAGGAAGCGCGACTGGGATTCATGGATGCCAAAGGAAGTCCCGCTTGCCAACACGGTCCCGTCAAATTTCGTGTCGATGTTTTGTTCGTAGATGCCATGGCCCGCTTCATGGATGGTTCCGAACAGCGCGGAGCGGACATTGTTCTCGAGATACCTTGTCGTCAGGCGGACATCGCCGATATTGATGCTTTGCGCAAATGGGTGCACCGTTTCATCCAGCCTTCCCGCTTCCATGTCAAAGCCGATGATCGGCAAAATGAAGCGGTTGAATTCCTTTTGCTTTTCAACATTGTATTTCTGGCCGAAAATTTCCGAAGGCGTCTGGTATGGCGATTTCTTGATCCGCTCCAACAGGGCCACGCTTGTGTCCCGCAGCCTGGCGAAAATCGGGTCAAGCTTTGCCACCGTCAGGCCAGGTTCATATTCATCCAGTACAGCGTCATATGGATGGTTTTCATAGCCGAACAACTCGGCGAATTTCCTCCTGAACGCAACAATCTTTTCAAGGTACGGCGCGAAATGGCCGAAGTCATTGTGCTCTCTCGCATGCTCCCACGCATCATTCGCTTGGGCTGTCAAAATGGCAAATTCCTTGAATTCCTCAGCTGGAATTCGCTTTGAGCGATCATACTGTTCTTTTCGTTCACGAACCTGCGCGGCTGTCACTTCATCAAGCTCCACGGATTCCGAAGTCAATTCCTCAAGCAGCCTGCCCATCTCCTCCGAAACGGCAAGCTTGAACGCCTCCGTCCGCAATGTGCCAATCGCTTTGGCGAACTGGGCACGCCCTTTTTTCGGAGCCATAACTTTCTGGTCCCAATCCGTTAGGCCCGCTATGCTTTGGAAATGGGTAATTTTTTCATCAAGCGCTTTGAAGTCCTGGATTGCTTTCTGTCTATCCATCCAAATTCCCCCCTTTGAAAATTGGCCCCTACTATTGGTGGGCCGCCTACCCATTATACCCGTTTTTTCCCTGCCCTCCAAAAAATAGCTTAAATTTTCAATCTATTTTTTAAAACAAAAGGCATTAAAAAACCCGTTTTTTCGTAAAAAATATGCTAAAACTTATGTTTCCGTTATTCCAAAAATACAAAATTCGACAAATTTTGATTTTTTCTCCCTAGATTATCGTTTATTATGTATACTAGGAACGGACAACTTTAGAAACAATTCTTCCTGGAGCCTCACACAAATCATCAAAAAGGCAAATCCCCTGAAAAGGGGTGGCGCAAAACTATAGGGACTAAGGCGTAATGCTATGTTAGCCAGTTGCTGGATTCGTAAGCGCAAATGAATATTTGGCGCTTTTTTAAGGGGTGGATCATATGTTGAAAAAGCTGAGTGAAATTAAGCCAGGAGACATTCTGAACGAGAATGTGTACCTGGGTCAGCTGTTAATCTTAAAGAGGGGCATGTCCCTTTCTCCTATTTTCATAAAAAAGTTAAGCGACCTGGGGATTGAAGAAGTGAACATACTGCATCCTTCTTCCTTGCATGGGGGAACCGGAAGTCCTCCTCATCGCCTGAATGACATGAAGAATTCGAAATTGCATATCGAGCAATTTTTCAATCTTCTGGTGACCATTGGTACTGATAAAAGATATGGACACCTTCTATTTGAAATAGATGATCTTAATTTTGCCGAGACGATGTTCCTCCGCATTATGAGAGATAAAACAGTCTCTTCCCTTTTTTATAAAATGAAGGGATACGACACATTTACTTGGCAGCATTCCTTTGATGTTTTCCTTCTGGGAATCCTCCTTGCCAAAAAGATTGGCCTGCAGGACCTGGAGGAGATTGCTATCGGCTTTTTGCTGCACGACTTTGGAAAAACGAAGATCACCAAAGAGATTCTTGATAAGCCTGGAAAACTTACATACGAAGAATTCGCGGAAATGAAAAAGCATACGCTCTACGGGCACAGAATCCTTACAAAGAACGGGTTTTCCGGACCGATTGCCGCTTATGCAAAAAGCCATCACGAGCGTCTGGACGGCTCAGGTTATCCCGACGGCCTTGAAGCAAAGGATTTGGACATTTCGATGAGGATATTAATGATTGCCGATGTGTATTCCGCCCTAACCCTCGAGCGGCCGTACCGGAAGGCATACTCAGCCCAAAAGGCAATCCAGATTCTGCTCGAGGACGAAGAATGCTACGACCTTGATATTCTCCTCCAATTAATCGATTTGATGAAAATCTATCCTGAGGAAGCAGTTGTGAAGCTCTCGAATAACGAAAATGCAACTGTCGTAAAAGTGTTCGATGCAATCCCGACCCTTCCGATTATTCGGACTGAGTCAAAACGGGAAATTATCAAGCTTCCCGTTGACCATTCATTAACGATCAAGAGGCTTCTGAAATGGAAGAAGGTCAATTCCGCCCTGTTATTGGAGTCCTATACAGACGCCCTCCTCCATGGAAGAAAAACTCTCGCGGATGATTTATTCAGAGAGCTGACCGAGCATATGAAAATCGAGGAAATGTACGAAGAAGTCATCGCCAAATCAATGGAACGAATCGGTTCCCTTTGGGAAGAAGGCAGGATTTCCATAACACAGGAAAAGATCGCGTCATCCGTTACAATGGAGATCCTTGAAGGTCTTTCCTTAAAAAACCCACAAACGGGGCATAAAACTAAGGGAACTGTCATTCTTGCCGTGCCAGGAACTGAAAAGCATATCCTACCCCTTGAAATGGTGGCCGGCATATTGAATCTGCACGGAGTGAAAGTCCATAAGCTGTACAATTCGGTTTCGGATTCCGAACTAGCCGCCCTTATTTCCGAAAAGAATGCAATATGCGTTTGTTTTTCGGCAACTATGGCAGAGAATGTACCAGTTCTCAGCCGGACCTGCGAGAGATTAAAAGGCCTTTATCCTGACGTGGGAATCATAGTTGGCGGGATGGCCGTCCAAGGCAAAAAAATCAAGGCCGCCGATCTGATTGCCGAAAATGTCCTTGAAGCGGTTTGCTTTTTGAAAACATTCAGAGCTTCTATGGTGTCATAACAAGCCGCCCTATCAGCTTAGGCTGACACCTCATTACGATGGATTTGCAGAAGGTTTAGTTAGAAATTACTTTTTTCGGGTAAAAATAAAGAAACGAGTGTGGGAGGAGTCATAAGTATGTGGATTGTTTATTTAAGCATAGCCGCTATCATCCTTTCCCTGGGATACCTCGGCTATGTCGCCTTCAAAGCATTTAAAGAAGCAAAACCTGCCCTCAACAGGCTGAACGAGACGATTGCGAGAGTTCAGCAAAAGGCGGACACGCTGAAGGTTGAATCGGACCAGCTAACGAAAAGCCAGCAGGAACTTCTCGCCGACATCGATTACAAAAAAGAGGCGGTTTCCTTTACGGCGGATGCCGCCAAAGATACCCTTGCCACTGTTAAAAAGCTGGTGAAAATCCGGCCTGTGGCGAAATTGAATCGGAGAAAGAAGTCCAGAACGCCCGCCTATTAACGATTTTTCGTAAAACCCGCCTACTGCCGGCGGGTTTTTTTATTATTTCCCCTCCGTTCATCCATACTAAAAAGGAGGAGGGGCCCGAATATGTTGAAAACAGTTTTTCTGTCAGCCATTTTAACTTTATTGCCTATCAGTCATCACACGTTATTTATCGAGTCTGATGGACAGCTCATCACCGTCATTCACCGTGAGGATATAACCCTTCTCCCAGTTCCGGGCAGCGTGTTTCCAGACCCTTTCAAAGTCTCGAATTTACTGGACAGCCTTGAAAAAGAAGTGAAGGCCCCACCCGAAAACGCCAAAATTAATGGAGCCGGAACAATTTTACCAGAAAAGGCCGGCTGTGAGCTTGACCGCGTAAAAATGGAGGAGATTTTGTATTCCTTCCTTTATTCTGGAAAGCCTTTACGGACTGAAGTACCGACAAAAACGATTTATCCTGATGTTGACAGCGAGCTGCTCGACCACATTCGGACAAGGCTGATTGGCCGTTACACGACTTTTTTTAACGGGGGAAACAAGGAACGCGTCCATAACATTAGGCTGGCCACCGACACGCTTAATGGAAAAGTCGTGTTTCCTGGCGAGACTTTTTCTTTTAATAAGGCGATTGGGAAAAGGACAGCTGCACGCGGGTATAGGAAAGCCCCGGTAATCGTGCGCGGAGAATTATCGGAAGGGATTGGCGGAGGGATTTGCCAGGTTTCATCTACCTTGTTCAATGCTGCAGACAATGCCGGCATGTCAATTATCCAGCGGTATTCACATACAAAGGCTGTCACCTATGTCCCCTCTGGCCGAGATGCGACCGTCAGCTGGTATGGGCCTGATTTTGTTTTTAAAAACCCGTACAGCCAGCCGGTGTTAATCCGGGCCAATGCGTATGGCAGCACATTATCGGTTACCCTGTACTCTGCTACGAACATTGAGTTCAAGCCAAGGAGCATCCCGGGGGCGCCCGCCATCCTGCCCGAGGAAACAACGTTAAAACCTTCGGACCGATAAGGATTTAATTACAGTATTCCGAGACATTAAAAAAACCAAGGCAAACCCATTGGATTATGCGGATGCCTTGGTTTTCATTTTAAAAGAAACAGTTTTGGCTTTGACGATTTTAGTTCTCTTAATAAACATTGAAACAAAAACGTGTAAAAGGCCATAATAGCGGCTTCTTAAAAAAACTTCAATTCCTTTAACGCTTGTTCAAGGTTACTGTAAATTGAAACTCCTTTTAAATCGATTCCCAGATTGATGAATGTCTGGCTGAGCTCCCCTTTCATCCCTGTGATGACGGGCATGACGCCCAGGAGAGTGAGGGAGCGGATGAGTTTGAACAGGACTTCAATGCCGATCAAGTCCACTTCATACACTCCGGAAAGGTCGATGACAAGCGTTTCAATCCGCTTTTTCACACACGTATCTAGTGAATCAACGATCAATGTTTCCGAGCGCATTTCATTGATTTCCCCGATAAGTGGCAGAACAGCAAGTTTTTGCGAAATCGGTACAATTGGGACGGAAATCTTCAAATAAAGCTCCCGTGATTCCTGGAGGAGTTGCTCCGCATTGGTCGTAAACGAAGTACTGAAACCATGGACCATGTTGTTGAAAATATGGTCGGTTTCCATGATGATATCGAGTAATTCCTCGTTGTTTATTTGAATATTCCTACCCTCTTCCAACAAAAAGGACCAAATGACATTTTTATAAATTGTCACCCCTTTGATTGTGTTTCCAAGATCCCCCCCATTTTGGACGGACTTTGCGCCAATCAATTCTCCCCACTTAAAAGCATGGTCCTTTACATCCTCATCCTTCAGGCAATTAAGGACAATCTGGACAAGTTCCCTGAATTTTTCGGTCGTTTCCTTTTCCTGCACTTCATCATGAAAACGGAATTTGTAAAAAGAAAGCATTTCAGTTATGAGTTGATCTGTTATCCTGTCAATATTCGATTTGATTTTTTTGCTGAAGTATTTTTTCAATTGGTCCTTTTCCATTTGGCTTTTTCTCCTAAAAATTTTCTTAAATTGACCATACCATTTTCCTCGCCGGATGCAAAGCCGGGAGTGAACAAACGGGATATTTTCCTAAAATCGCTGTCCATATCCTATGTTTGATGCCTCCCGGCGGGGGTAAAAGTACAAAAGAATTCATTTGATGAAACGGAGGATGATGTACAATGGAAAAGGATCACGCGGTCCATAAGGATGGAGATTTCGAACCGTCAAAAGTGGATGAAGTTGTCGACCGGATTGACGAAGGCAAAATGTACGACAAACTTCAGGACTTCAATGAATTCCGCTCCTATCTGAGCAAGCGAATCGAGCTGGCCAAGCGGATTGGGATGGATGACGAAGAATTGGCGGTCGCAGCCCAAAAGGTTGGTAACTACCTCGCCAAAAACGCCGAACCGCAAAACCGTGAGGAAGCCCTCCTGATGGATCTGTGGCAAGTCGGAAACGACGAGGAACGCCATATGCTTGCCCACATGCTCGTGAAGTGGGCGGAATAAGAATAATTGACAGCACCGGCTTATCTGAAGCCGGTTTTTTTGTTCTGTTGGTTGCAAAAGAGCCAAATTTCATTTCAGATGCCCACTCAAACTCCGATAATTTTACCCCCTTTATTTTACCCAGAAATTGTGCTGGTTTATATTCCCCCCCTCTTTAGTTTTCCAATTTGGCACAGGAATGTAGAAAAATCGTAACAATACGCCGATTTTTCCACGATGCCCACTCTTATAATTAACTTATAGAACATCATGATTATGTTGCTTACCCAAAGGACAAATCATAGAACAAATACTAATGTGAAGCATGGTGATGAAAATGCAAGGAATGGGACATCCGAACGGAACGGGACACCCACAAGGAATGGGGCATCCGCACGGAGGCGGACACCCTGGAATGCGTACTGGCGGCCACCCCGGAGGCCACCCTGGGGGACATCCCGGCGGACATCCGCATAATATGGGACTCGGCCCGGCAATCGATTATGACGAAAATCCATTTATCGTTATTTGGGAAGTGACGCGGGCATGCCAGCTTAAGTGTGTACACTGCCGCGCTGACGCACAACTTAAGAAGGATCCTCGTGAGCTGACACATGAAGAGGGCATTAATCTTCTTGACCAGATTTATGACATGAATAACCCAATGCTTGTTTTTACAGGCGGCGACTGCATGATGCGCGAGGATTTATTCGAGCTAGCTGATTATGCCGTTAAAAAAGGCATGAGGGTTTCAATGGTTCCAAGTGCGACCGATAATGTCACGAAGGAAAAAATGCAGCGTGCGAAGGATGTTGGCCTCTCGCGCTGGGGATTCAGCCTTGATGGCCCGACGCCGGAAATCCATGACCATTTTCGCGGTACGCCAGGGTCATTCGATCTGACACTTGAGAAGATAAAGTACCTGAACGAGCTTGAAATGCCGCTGCAAATCAACACGGTCATTTCCCGCTACAACTATGACTCTCTTGAGGAGATGGCGAAGCTCGTTGGCGAATTGAAGGCGGTTATGTGGTATATTTTCCTGCTCGTACCGACAGGCCGTGGCCAGGAAGACAAGTGCATTACTCCTGCCGAGCACGAGAAGGTTTTCCGCTGGCTCTACCAGCTGAGCAAGACCGCCCCTTATGATATTAAAACAACTGCAGCCCAGCATTATCGCCGTGTGGTTCTACAGGAAAAGGCCCGCGACCACAAGATCTCAAAGGGTGAAATCCGCTACGAGGATACGATGACAATGGACCAGGAAGGCATCATTGACGGCCTGAAACGCGCACCAAAAGGCGTAAATGACGGAAATGGCTTTATTTTCGTTGACCATATTGGCGATGTGATGCCGAGCGGCCTGCTTCCGATCCCGGTTGGAAACGTCCGCGAAAAACCGCTCGCTGAGATTTACAGGAATTCCGAGGTGCTGAAGGATCTCCGCAGCCCGGATAAATACAAAGGCAAATGCGGTGTGTGCGAATACAACAAGATTTGCGGAGGTTCCCGTTCCAGGACGTATGCGGTGACAGGAGACTATATGGAAAGCGAGCCGTATTGCGTCTACATCCCGATGGCCATGCGAAAAAAAGAAACGGTTTAGTCCCAACAAAAAGAGGCGTCCCAATCGCGGGGCGCCTCTTCTTCCCTATCGTACTTCCATATACGGTAAAACAACTTTATCGAATTCCCGAAAGTCATCGAGGTAAAAGTCAGCTTCCGATTCATGGTTCTGATAGGATACGGTCCGAATTCCAAGCCTCCTTGCTGGCTCCAGGTCAATTGCCCGGTCGCCGATGACAAGATCGATGCCGTGCTTTTTATGCAAATAGGCATATGCGGCAGGGTCTGGCTTTCGCGGGAAGCCATTTTCAACCCCGACAATTTCGGCAAAATAACGGTCGAGATTGTAATGGGCAAGAACTTTTTCGACATCCTCTTTTTCCTTATGGGTCATGATTACATTTTTATCCGCTATTTTCAGGAGATCCTCGACCCCGGGGAATGGAAGGAACTCATCTGGCTTCAAACCCCTTACCTTTTCTAGCATTCTTCGGCTTTGCTCTTCGCTGATTTTAAAAAAACGGAACGCATGGCCGAATGAAATCTTCAACTGGGCCAATGTTTCCTCCTCTGTATAGCCGTCTCCCAATATTTCCATCAGCAATTTTGTGTACGACGGATAGGTGTTGAATATCGTTCCATCAAAATCCCATAATATATTCATTTCGCCACTCCCATCTTTCATTCTTCCACATCGATAATTAATTACCCCATTTAAGGGTATATAAATACTATAACCGCCTGATTGGAGGAATGCCGATGAGGAAGATTGCAACGGCAGGCCTTGCTGCGCTTGCCCTTATGGCAGGAGCCGCAGGATGCTCTTCGGATTTTAAAAAAGAAGATAACAAACCGGTCATGAATGAAAAAGGAACAAAAGAGAGTGACCGGAAATCGAACGATACAGGTAAGTAGACTTTCTCCTAACGATTGAAAAAATCACAAAATGGGAGGTAGACAATGAAGCGCGAAGAAAACCATCACGACGATCATAAGCTTGATGATGAACAAATCGCCGAAAACCTGACTGACCTTGTCAGCATCATTAATGCCAATGGCGATACGAAGAAAATCAAGAAGATCATTGACGAGAATCCAACCTCGGGTGACAATAATACAAAGAAGAAATAATAGAAAAGGATAGGTTAAGAGGGAAATCTTCCGGCTTAATCTATCCTTTTTTTAAAAATTTATTCGCCTGAATCACTCTATGGCATTTTGGAAATTGAGGAATTTCATTATTTCTTCATTTCAAAGAGATGAAACTTTAAACCGTACGGGTCGGCAAGCATCACACTTTTATCCGAGTATTCTTTCGTAATGACACACCCATTCTCCACTAAAATCTTTTTAGAAGGTTCAAAATCATCTACAGCGAATTCGAAATAAGTATTATTATGCTCGTGTTCTTCAATGAAGATATTCGTGCCGCTAATCGAAAACAAAGTCTCCCCAGCAGAGGTTTGCTTCTTTTCTTTTCCAATAATCGTTTCATAAAATTGCACAGCTTGATCATAGTCCTTCACGCCGATTGCAATATTATTTGTTAATTGGAAAGGTGAGCGGTTGTTGAGGTTTTGTTTTGCAACGACGCCTTCGGAACCGGATGGGAGAAGTTCGAACAATGGCCATGTCACACAAAAATCATCCCCTGGCCCAAAAGGTGCTTGAGCAATTAAGTAAATATTGTTTTCTTCGTCCTTACGGAATGTTGATACACCGGGGTACACGTATTTCCCTTTTTGGAAACCCATATCCTCGGCAAATGTACTTCCTTTAATTGAAACCATTTGGAACTGCCATTTTCGGCTTGCCGCAAAATCTTCCTGTATTTCAGGCGCGTCCGGACTTGAAACAACAAATCCGGCCTTCGCGATTAAATGGTGGAAAACCCCATTTAATCCATCCGCCCACATCGTACAGTACGAGCAGCCTTTCCCCATGTTATGAACGACGATCAATTCATTTTTATCGCCAAAAAGCTCCAGTAAAGAAGTGGTGCACCCGTTAGAAACTTGAAACATATAGTTTTCAACAAGTTTCTCCGGTACCGATTTTTTCAATTCATTCAACTGTTTCTTTTTTTCAATAATCTCATTTTGCAGTTCTTCAATTTGAGCTTGAACAATTGTAATCGACATTCCCTCAGCCCCCATTAACTTTTTCTGTTTATTTCTATAAAGATAACTCTTTTCCCTTTTATGTTTGTGGAAAAATTACAAAAACGACTGCTCTTCACCAAGCAGTCGTTCTGTTAACCTTTTAAGTTTAGTAGGCCTTTGCCCAAACAACCATCGACTCCGCTTTGTCGCCGCAGCATACACATGTGTCGGCCACTTTTTCCTGCTCGAACGGGATGCAGCGGGAGGTTGCCCCTGTTTCTTCCTTTATTTTATCCTCGCACTCGCGCTTGCCGCACCACATTGCTTTAATCATGCCTGGATTGTTCTCAAGCTTGTCCTTGAACTGCTCCAAGTTGCCAGCCGCAGATGTCTTTTTCTCAAGGTGCCCTTTTGCCCGGCTAAAAAGATTTTGCTGGATTTCGTCAAGCAGAGCGCCTAGTTTCTCTCCCACTTCATCAACCGCAACGATTAGTTTTTCCCCGGTATCGCGCCTTACAAGCACAACCTGGCTTTTTTCGATATCCCGAGGGCCTGCCTCAAGCCTGACAGGGACTCCTTTCATTTCGTATTCATTGAACTTCCAGCCAGGGTTTTTGTCGCTGGCGTCAATGCCGGTGCGGAATGCGCCTGACAGCCTTTCCTTCAGCCCGTATGCGAAATCAAGTACCCCTTCCTTGTGCTGGGCGATTGGGACAATCATCACCTGAGTCGGTGCCACTTTCGGCGGGATAACAAGGCCGCGGTCATCGCCATGTACCATAATTAGCGCTCCGATTACCCTTGTCGTCATCCCCCATGAAGTCTGGTGGACATGCTGAAGTTTCCCTTCCCTGTCCAGATAATTGATTCCGAATGCTTTCGCAAAACCGTCGCCAAGATGATGGGATGTCCCAGCCTGAAGCGCCTTGCCATCGTGCATGAGGCTCTCAACCGTATAGGTGAACTTTGCGCCTGCAAATTTTTCTTTTTCCGTTTTCTGCCCTTTTACAACGGGGACAGCGAGGTAATCTTCGAGCAACGACGCATAGACGTCCAGCATCCGCTTTGTTTCTTCATGGGCGTCCTCATCGGTTTCATGCGCGGTATGTCCTTCCTGCCAGAGGAATTCAAGAGTCCTCAGGAACGGACGGGTGGTTTTCTCCCAGCGGACAACATTCGCCCACTGGTTATAAAGCTTTGGCAAATCCCGGTAGGAATGGATGATGTTTTTGTAATGCTCACAGAACAGCACTTCCGAAGTCGGCCGTACGCATAGCCTTTCTGCCAATTCCTCGGAACCGCCATGTGTAACCCAGGCAACTTCAGGGGCAAAACCGGCAATGTGGTCCTTCTCTTTCTCGAGAAGGCTTTCCGGGATAAACAAAGGCATATACACGTTTTCATGCCCAGTTTCCTTAATCATCCCATCAAGCGCATCACGGATATTTTCCCAGAGCGCGTACCCGTACGGGCGGATAATCATCGAGCCCCGGACGGACGAGTAATCGACGAGATCCGCTTTTGTTACGACGTCGGTATACCATTGGGCAAAGTCTTTGTCCATGGCGGTAATGCTTTTTACAAATTCCTTTTCCATTTTTCATCCCTCATTTTTTTATATTAATGTCCGTGTTAAGGTATAGTGTTGATTTTTAACTACCGTTGATTGAAGCGGAGGGTACCGACTCCTCGAAAACGCTACGCATTTTCTTCGTGCGTGGGCGATTTCGGGGGTGCTATTCAGTGTCCTGCGGGATGCAGCGACAAGGTTGAGACCCCACAGGCGCAAGCGCCGAGGAGGCTCAACTGGCGCCCCGCGGAAAGCGTGTGCCCGGAGTGGAAATCAACAGCCAATTTAACACAGCTTTACTGAAAATCATTATCTTTTTGCAATGGCAGTGCCTATATATGAAAAGAAATACAAAAAGGCCATGAATCCCCTAAAAAAGGGACCATGGCCTGGCGGTACCACCCTATTTCGCGGGCACATGCCCACGCACTTAACGTTTAACGGAACGCTCCGCCGTATCTTCGCAATTGTCCGATACAGAACTCCGGGGCAGGTTCGAATGGCTGTCCTAAGAAGCCTTGCACCAACCGGCTTCCTCTCTGAGCAGGACAATGTTCCATTGTACTGGTCCCCATCATTGTTTCAGGTTCATTTTTTGAAAATTATATATATCCGGCCGGGCAATGTCAACCGGGAGCTGGAAATTTTTCCGGAAAAAGCTGCCTTTTAAGGCGTAAATGTTTGCCGATGTGCTTAGTTCGGATATTATGTAGAAAAAGGCACCGGGGAGATACGTATGATTCGAACACTTTCAATTAGCCATACCGGCGAGATTACCACAGCGATTCCCGTGGACCAATTAGCCGCAGAGGATTCCGCATCATGGTTCTGGATAGACTTTAACAGCCCGAGCGAGGAGGAATCGGAGCTGCTTGCCAATCCGTTGAAATTCCACCCTCTTGCAATTGAGGACTGCCTGCACAAGCTGCAGCGCCCGAAGCTTGATTATTACGATGGCTACACGTTTTTCGTTACCCATTCGATCAATCAGGATACACTCGAGAAGGAAGAGGTAAATATTTTTCTTGCAAAAAACTTCATCGTGACGTACCATAAGCAGCCTTCATTGGAAATAACCGAAATTTGGAACAGGGCCGCTTCTTCCGGTAAAAATGGTGAATGGAACCCCTCTCTTATCCTCTACCATATACTCGACCAGATTGTCGACAATTATTTTCCTCCTCTCTATGCCATTGAGGACCAGCTTGATGCAATGGACGAGAATTATACAGGCGACTCTACGGAAGATGTGCTGAAAGAGGTTTTTGAAATCAGGCAGCGGCTGCTGATGCTCCGGCATACCGTTACCCCGACAAGGGACTTGATTTACCGGATGCTCAATTCTCAAAAACTCACCGATCTCCAGACGAGGCATGCGTACTATTCCGATATCCACGACCATCTCCTGAAGCTGACGGATATGATCGATTCCAACCGCGAACTGACGAAGGACATCCGTGACAGCGTACTTTCAATGAACGCGCACGAAACAAACCGCGTCATGAAAGTGCTGACCGTCATTACAACGATTTTCATGCCGCTCACCTTCATCGCAGGAATTTATGGAATGAACTTTGAGTATATGCCGGAAACGGCGTGGAAGTATGGGTATTTTGCCTCTCTTGGTGTGATGGGGATGATTGCAGTGGCCATGTTCGCATTTTTTTGGAAAAAAGGGTGGTTTAAATAATGCCATCATTCAAGTAGAAAGGCTGCACCGGTACTTGGCCGGGCAGCCTTTTTTTAAAAAATAGAATATAAGAGCAAAAAAAGAGAAAGAAGCAAACCCGGGACATCTTACCAATCCTTGTACTCCACGTTTCCACCGGTCAGGTCGATTGTATTGCGTTCACCCTTGTACAAAAGCTTTCCGTTTTCCTCGACGATCAAATTCTCGAATGTATACACTTTATGTCCGTTCGGAAGGGTTACAATGACCTTCTGGCCGTTATCGAAAACAGGAGCCTCAATCTTGATCGTGCTCTGCGCATACCTACTGAAACCCAGCAGCATGCCGATGCAGACAAGCAGGAAAACAAATGTAAAAACCATTTTGTACACATTAATATTTTTCGGCTTCATATGCCGCATTTCGTACCTTGTCACTGGTCTCCCCCCTTATTAAAGCAGAATAGGAAATGCCCTTGAATAGCGGCTTCTTCGATATCAGTAATACCCCATTCCCACAAGTTTTAATCAAATATTGCAAAAATTTAACAGGCGCACCCTACCAGCTTATGCACCTGCTTTATAAAAAATGCCGGTAAAGACTAATAAATTGGGCAAAATTTGTCTCCATTCGCTCATTGCTGGATGTATAATTGAACAAGATGTACATGGAATCGGGTGGCTTTCTTTTTTATAAAAAAATAGCCAGTCCGTTCCCCGGCTTACTATACTGAATCATTGGAGGAGTAGCTTTATGGAACAGGAACGAATTGAAGAAATCGTCGGGATTCTGACTAACCTTGTTTCCATCCCAAGCCCTACCGGCAATACCGAGAAGGCGATTTCCCATGTGGAGAAATTCCTGCAAGAGGCTGGAGTGGAGACATACCGGAACAGGAAAGGCGGATTGATTGCGACCATCCCGGGAAAGGATAGCGGCAGGCACAGGATGCTGACAGCCCATCTTGATACACTGGGCGCGATGGTGAAGGAAATCAAACCGAGCGGCAGGCTGAAGATCGACCTGATTGGCGGGTTTAAATACAATTCGATTGAAGGCGAATATTGCACTATTGAAACTAGCTCGGGGAAAACATATACGGGAACGATTTTGATGCACCAAACGTCGGTCCATGTATACAAGGATGCGGGCAAGGCCGAGCGGAACCAGGAAAATATGGAGATCCGGATTGATGAGAAAGTACATAGCGCCGGGGAAGTAAGGGCTCTTGAAATTGAAGTCGGCGATTTTGTTTCGTTCGATCCTCGGGTCGAAGTAACGCCGTCAGGCTATATTAAATCCCGCCACCTTGATGACAAGGCGAGCGTTGCAATTTTGATGGAGCTTATAAAACGGATTAAAACGGACAATATTGAGTTGCCGTATACAACCCATTTTCTTTTTTCAAATAACGAGGAGATCGGTTATGGCGGAAACTCGAATATTACTCCGGAAACAGTCGAGTATCTTGCTGTCGACATGGGTGCGATGGGTGATGGGCAATCGACCGATGAATATACCCTGTCCATTTGTGTCAAGGATGCAAGCGGCCCGTACCATTATGGCCTCCGCAAAAAGCTAGTCAGCTTGGCGGAAGAGCATGGCATCCCGTACAAACTTGATATTTATCCATACTATGGATCCGATGCATCGGCGGCGATCCGCTCAGGCCACGACATCGTCCACGGACTCATCGGACCGGGCATCGATTCCTCGCACGCATTCGAACGCACCCACAGGCTGTCGCTCGGCCACACCGCCGCGCTGCTGTTTGAATACATCCAATCGGATTTGGTGTTATAATGTAGCCTTTGATGGTGCCAGGCACCCGCAACAGACAGATTTTATTTATAGGAAGGTTTGAAGAAGTATGGGTTCTATCCTAAAGAGCTATAAAACATCGATTATTCTCCTTGCCGCCATTATTGTGGGCGGAGCCGCAGGGCTGATTTTCGGGACGGATGCGACGGTTGTTAAGCCGCTCGGGGACTTATTTTTGAATTTAATGTTTACGATCATCGTCCCGCTTGTGTTTTTCAGCATCTCTTCGGCTATTGCCAACATGAGCGGAATGAAGCGTCTTGGGAAAATTATGGGGAGTATTTTTCTCGTCTTTTTCATCACGGCGGCCATCTCTGCGGTCGTTGCCTTTATTGGGACAACGGTTGTGAATCCGCTTGAGAATACCGACATTTCTTCGGTGAAGGAATTGATGGAAAAAGTCGAGGCGCCTGAGCACGCCGAGAAGCCGTCGCTCGCGGCCCAGCTTGTCGCCACCGTAACTGTACCGGATTTCGCCAATCTTTTCTCGAGAAGCAACATGCTTCAATTGATTGTGTTCGCGGTCATTTTTGGCCTGGCGACAGCAATGGCGGGCGAGAGAGGGAAACCAATCGCCTCCTTCCTTGCTTCGGGTTCCGAAGTTATGATGAAAACAGTCAAAATCGTAATGTATTATGCCCCTATCGGCCTCGGCGCCTATTTTGCCGCGGTCATTGGCGAACTTGGCCCGCAAATTCTGGAAGGCTATTTACGGACATTCCTGCTGTATCTTGGCCTTTCCGTCTTGTACTATTTCGGTTTCTTCACGCTGTATGCATTTATTGCCGGCGGTTCGGCCGGAGTGAAGATTTTTTGGAAAAATGTCATTGCCCCTTCCGTAACGGCCATCGCAACTTGCTCGAGCGCGGCCTGCATTCCGGTTAACCTTGATGCCGTTAAAAAGATGGGCGTGCCAAAGGATATCGCGGAAACAATTATCCCGCTCGGGGCTAATACACATAAGGATGGTTCAGTGTTCGGCGGCGTCCTGAAAATCGTCTTTCTGTTTGGCCTTTTTGGCAAGGATATGACAAGCCTTTCTAGCATCGCAAGCATCCTCGCCGTTTCGTTCCTTGTCGGGGCTGTCATGGGCGCGATTCCGGGCGGCGGTTTCATTGGCGAGATGCTGATTATTAGCGTATTCGGGTTCCCGCCTGAAGTATTGCCAATCATCGCTGTCATTTCAACTATCATTGATGCGCCGGCAACGTTGCTTAATTCTACCGGCAACACCGTTTGCGGTATGCTCGTTTCCCGCCTCGTGGAAGGAAAGAACTGGCTTCAGGCGACAATCAAAGGGAAAGCGAACCACTTCGCCTCCTAAAGGGCTGCTATGTTACGGCTCCTTCCCTTCAGAGAGAACTTGTTTTAATGCCTTCTTTACAGGGTAAAAAAAGAACAGAGGCAGAACAACAAGGAGGGTTCAATCATGAACAGAGATGAAACAAAAGGTGCATGGGACCAACTGAAAGGTGAAGCCAAAAGGACTGCCGGAAAGGTATCGGGCAATGAATCGCTCGAGGCTGAAGGCAATTTTGACAAAGGCAAAGGCGAGGTTAAAGAAAAATACGGTGAAGCCAAGGAACGGCTTTCCAGTGAGTTTAATAACATCATGGATAAAATGAGATAAAGAGTCGAACCGCCAGGGACATTCCTGGCGGCTTTTTTATAAGAGGAACCAAACTTCATTGTTTTTCTGACAGGAATTTCACCTTAGGGATGGCAGATTTCGCCACGATCCCCGAAAATCTTGATTTTCCCAACAGCTCCTAAAAACTCGATATCCCCTAATAAAACAAGGACTTTTTCATCGTTTAGAGAAAGTACGTTCGCCTGCCTTTTCAAATCAGGACTAAAGTCCCATGTTATTGCTAGTAAGGAGTGCTACTATTTGGGAAAGGGCAAATTTTACGAAAGTAAAAGACGCAAAGCCACGGGCCTAAAACAAGAAATTGTCATGGCAGCCGGGTTGCAGTACGCTTACTATCCCAAAACCTTTCCTGATTTGCCTTTTAAAACGGCGAAGGGGTTCTTGGCAATGAAATCTATTCTCGTAGCAGACCGATCGATCTTTATTCGGAGCGTACTTAAAAAGAAGCTTTACAAAAGCGATTACAGGGTAATAGCCGAAGCGGACAACGGAAAGCAGGCCGTCCAGAAGTACAGGGCCGGGTCTCCCGATGTTGTCATGCTCGAATTTTTACTGCCCCAGTTGAATGGCTTTGAAACGCTTCAGGAAATTATCCGAATCCATCCCGAAGCAAAGGTCCTGATGATGTCGACCTTCACGGATGAATGCCTTGTCCGTCAATCAAGGGAAATGGGAGCGAGCGGCTTCATCCTCAAACCGGGGTTTGAAGGGTTGCTCACCGCCCTGGATACCCTAGGGATACCAGCTTCAAATTTAAGAGGAACATAAGAAAAAACGGCAGTCATGCATGTACGCACTGCCGTTTTTTCATCCATTTTGTTCATCTGTACCGGCCAGTGCCCGCCCGGGAGGCCGTTTTCCCCTCTGCAGGTCACTGATTGAAAGCCCGAATGTCATTTGCAGATGCGGGTAGTCCTTGAACTGTTCCCAATCCCCGCCCCATTCGAATCCCAATCCTTTCGCCATTGAAGCGACTTCCTCCCAATCCGGGCGGGCATTTCCGTTCATATCATATCCCATATCCCATATAAGCGACCCGTCTTTGCCGGTTAATGCAAAATCAACTGCAAGGCCGTAATTATGATACGATTCTCCTCCGCGCGCATAGGTCACGATTTGGCCATTATCGGTTCGCCCTTTTGCATAAAGACGGTTCTGTTCTTCCACCGACCTGAACCCTTGAATCAGCTGGATTGTAATGCCTTTTTTCGCGGCGATCGCAACGAGTTCATGCGCTTTTTCCCTCACCTCGGGGTGAAGGTCCGTCGGCATCGGCACATTTCTTCCGTAGTTGTAACCCGGGTAGCCCATCGCCTTCCATACAAGAAAAAGGACTGCCGCAATTGCCATGGCAGCCGCAAACCGTTTAGCTTTTCGCATCTGTCTCTCCTACTGTGTCCAAAACATTTATACCCCTATTGTATCTCTATTTTCCCGAAAATCCACTCATTTTTCAGGTGAGGGATACATTTCCATAATGCGCTTTTCCAACAGCCTGTAGCCGTGTTTGTTCAAATGAAGCGAGTCGCTGAAATACTGCTGCTTGTCCTTCCCTTTGAAAATGTCATTCGTCGGCACATACGTAACCCCTCTTTCCTTCTCCACAAGTCGAATCGTCGCGGCATTCCATCCGTCAAACAACGGCTCAATATTTTGCCCGTTTTCAGGGTAAGGGTTGTAAAGGCCAAGGACCAATATTGGCGCATTATTGTTTGCACTCCTTAGTGTATTAAGGATGACACCGAGATTCCGCACGTATTTTCGCTTCGCCGCAGCAATCTTTTCGGGATGGATTGTTTTCAAGTTTCCTCCGTTGCTGTTGATTAAGTCATTCGTCCCAATGAATAAGATGAAACTGTCGGCGTTCTTTAGCCTGGCGGCGGTCCCCGGTTTTCGTAATTCCATAATCACATCGTCCGTTTCCCGTTTTTTCACGCCGTAATTCTCAATGGTAAAATCCATGCCTGGGTATCTTGCGTTCAGCTCTTTTTCAAGCTTTCCGACATATCCTTGCTCCTCGCGGTCGCCTTGTCCATACGTAAGCGAATCGCCGAAAGCCATGATGACCGTCTTTCCCTTTGATGCTTCACCATTAAGTGAATAGTATCCATACGCAATGGCAGCTGCCGCCAAAAGGAAGGCAGCAGCGAAAATCGTTTTTCGTTTCATGATTTACTCCCCCTGTTGCTGTATGTTCCCTTATACCCACAATTTTGGCATAGCCACACATCGCTTCGGCTGGTAAAACAAACCTCGCCATCCTACTAGTTAAAAATTATTTTAATTTTCAGATATTTAATTTACATAGCGGGCAATTTAGTGTATCATTAGAGGAAGAGTAATAGATGAAGCGGAAACTACCATTTCCCACAACGGACGCGGCTGCCTGATGACATGAAGGCGGCTATTTGTGTCCCCTGAACTCGTTTTTTCAGACCCTTTATCCTAAGCAGCAGTGATACGGCAGACAAACACATTCTTTCCGGAAAGAAGTGAGCAGGAATGAAGTATCATTTGGCGGCTGCATTGCTCTTTTGGTCAATCGGCTTGTTGCACCCTTCCCTATCAGAAGTGCTCGTTGTTTCTTCCATGATCGCCGGCCTGGTGGCATTTCTCCTTTTTATAAAAGAAGTTCTTGAAACCGTCCGCACCCGTTTTCTCGTCCTTGCGGCAAAGGCGGAACAAAAAGGGTTGGGGGAACTTTCTTCTTTCACCGGAAAGTTTGTGGAGATCAAGGATGGCCATCCCCCTTTAAACGCAGATTTCACATATATCATTTTTTCGGATGGGGAGCATGAAATTCCCTTGTATTGCAGAAGTTCAGCCGTTGCCCAAAAAGCCGCCCATTCGGCAAAGACAGTTCGTGTATATTATGATGATTATATTTTGGTGGACATTAAGGAGGTTTGATACGTTTTTTCAAAAACTATTCTTATACCCTTTCCCCCTTTCACACCTATTACAATCACATTACATTATATTAAGTTTTCACCCTGCCCCGTTTTCCAACCCCCGCGTCTGTTACTATAGAATGTGAGGCAAGGACGGTAACGCCAAAGGTGACTATTTTTCCAACCGTATGCCAAGGGTATTTTGGAATGATATAAAAAGGGGCTGGAAAAAATGAAGATAACAAAACTTCGCCATTTGGCCGAGGAACTGAAAGAAGTTCCGTATATCGGATCCGATGTCACGCATGTTTTTACCCACGATGACAAGGAATTGATCAAACTGAAATACAATAAGGAGCTTGACCTGTTCCGAGTAACAACAATTGACCGGAATCTCGAAACCGACTACAAACAGGCCTACCAGGCGGCGGAAGCCATTAAAGCAGCCCTGGATGCCTACTATGGGTGCCGAAAACACCAGCAATCCATCCTGCCGCGTTATTAGCCGGTAGAGTGATCCTTCTGGTTGCGGAGTGTTCAGTACCCGATTCTTTAAACATTCGCTTTCGTTTTACTGCCATGCATAGTAGAGTAAGCCATTCATCATAAGGCTATTAAATAAAAATTAAGATAAAACCGAAAAACATTGTGTTTTTCGGTTTTGTTTTTTGGAAAATTGGGAAAAAGATAGGATGTGAAATCGCCGTTGTCATGGGACCAATCCTTGGCTCGCTCAGGTACGGGCCTGCTTGAATAGGAGGAGATTGCAATAAAACCGGTAAATTCGATTCGAAGCGGCAGCAGCCATAGTGTCCAAAGGTATTCTACTGGCATCGGGTATTTCTCGTTCGACCAACCCAGGTTTTCAGCAAAAGTCATAAGCGAGCCGTCTACCGGCGGCTATGAAAGGGATTGCTATTCCTATAAACAGGTTGCTGGGATTCCGTACAAGTACCCAATGCAGCAATTATAAGACAATCTTGCATCATACATGAAAGAGAGGGCGCATTGTATGCGCCCTCGTTTACGTTTCCATCTTCTTTTCGATTCTTTCGTTATGCTCTTTGAAATATACGAGCATTTCGTTTAAAAAAAGCGCCGCCTGCCGGGAGTTATTTTCTTCGACTGCGATTTTCAGATTGATTGCCAGCGCATGGCCCTTCATCCCATAGTTCATTCCCATTCGGACAATCTCATACGCCTTTTTCATGTACTCTTCTTTTGTTAGCTTGCCGGACTCATATTGTTTTTTCAGGATTGTGATTTCCTTGCGCCTATCCTCCCGTTTCTTTTGGACCGCTTCACGTTTTGCCGCCATTTCAGGGCTGTTCCAGCGTTCCTTCAGCCGCTCCCTTTCCGCGAGGACTTCCTTCCATTCAGCCACACGGTCCGGGGTATATTTTTCCGCCCAGGCTACATATTCCTCATCCGTTATCCGGAATGGCCCCACTTTGAGCTGGCGGGCGCCCCCTTTTTCATGCCCGCAAAGTCTGCAATCTTTCTCTACCATTTCCGCCTTTACCGATGCCGTATCGTTCAAAGCGGAAAGCGCCGGAAATGAAAGCAGACCACATAATACAATTCCTGCTGTTATACACTTCTTCAACTTCCATTCTCCTTTTTCAAAAAATATTCTTCCGGAATACTATCCCCGATTAAATAGAAACTATGAATCGGATCTAATTGGAAAAATTTTTTATTAAAAGGCTTGCGCAATCCGCGAAAATCATTTATTCTTAAAGCATAAAGATTATGTGAAAAAATTCACAAACACACAACATGATGGTTCATTTATTTTTTTCTTCTCGTATGTGAATTATTTCACAATATAAAGGGAGCGTTTCATTATGAAGAAACCGCATATCGTCATTCTTGGCGCAGGCTATGGCGGCCTGGTTACAACAAAAAAACTCGAAAAATTGCTTCGTTCAGGGGAAGCCACAGTTACGCTAATCAACAAGCATCCCTACCATTACATTACGACCCAGCTTCATAAAGTAGGCGTTGGAACGGCACCTGACCGGAAGATCGCTCTATCCATACCGGAATTGGTCAACCATGAAAAAACCCGCTTTATGACAGGGACCGTTTCGAATGTCGATTCCTTGGCCCAAACCGTTATCCTGGAATCCGGCGAGGAAATTTCCTATGACTACCTGGTGATCGCCCTTGGCTTTGAAGTTGCGACATTCGGCATTCCCGGCATCAAGGAGCATGCATTTGAGATTCGCAGTTTCAGAAGTTCAAAGGCAATTTACCATCAAATAAAAAAACAGCTCGCCCTATATAAAGAAGACAATGATCCATCGAGGTTGACCTTTGCCGTTGCCGGCGGCGGATTCACAGGGATTGAAATGCTTGGCGAGCTTGCCGAAGGGCTTCCCGAGCTGTGCGCAGAGTATGGCGTTCCCTATGGAAATGTGAAAATAATCGGCATTGAGGCCGCTGAATCATTGATCCCTTTCTTCGGGGAAGAACTGATTGCCTATACGTCCCATATTATGGAGGCGTACAACATTGACATTTATACATCTACGAAAATAAAATCCTGTACCGAAACAGCTGTCCAGCTCGAAAACGGGCTTGAAATCCCTTGCCGTACACTGATTTGGTCTTGCGGCGTAAAAGCGAACTCGCTGCTTGAAACTTTCGGGCTGCCGCTTGTAAAAGGCAAGCTGCCAGTTGACAAGACCCTTCTCGTAAAAGGAACTGACAACATTTTCTGCATCGGCGACTGCGCCTTGTTCATGAAAGACGAGAATTCAGCGTTGCCGCCAACCGCCCAGGTAGCCATGCAGGAAGCAGATGTTTGCGGACAGAATCTTGCTGCCCTGGTACGCGGCAAAACGCTTAAAAACTTTGAATACCACCATAAAGGATCCGTCGCCTCAATTGGCGATCGGACAGCTGTCGGCAAGGTTGGCAGCTTCACAATGTCCGGCTGGTTTGCCGCCATCATGAAACGGGTGATTGAAAACCGCTATTTATTCGTCCTGGGCGGCCCGACACTGGTCCTGAAGCAAACTCTTTTCCTGAAAAAAGAGCAGCTGAACATTTCTGTAAAACAACAATCTTGAATCCTGGAAGAAAGGAATCCCCCATTCCCAACTTCCTTATATAAATCTATTACATCTGTTTGCCAGCGTCTTTCCCCGTCACTTCCCAAAGGCGCCGGTATCCCCTCCCCTGCCCTTCCTTTTTTAAGGAAGGGTTTTGCTTTTCCTCCCTTTGTTATTTGTCAAACGGTGGGCTGTCACAGAATCTTCACAAAGGATAAGCCAAATTACACGGGTTCTCTGGGGAGAACATATGTACATGTAACTGTTTTTCGCCGGTGATATTGATTTAGGACAACCGCCGTTATACAATCCATTTCGTGACTAAAAAATGGAATGGAGATTGTTAATCTTGACCCATGCAAAAGATGAAAAACTAAGCCTGTACCACGGGCTTGCTTCGACGATATCAACGACTGCCGTTAACGGATATATTCCTTTATTCGCAATCAGTGTACTAGGCGCGACAGATAGGCAAATGGGGCTGATCACGTCCCTTCCTTCCATCGTGGCCATGCTTGCCCTTATCCCGGGCGCCATCTGGCTGAACCGCTCCAAAAGCAAGAAAAATTTTGCCGTCTATACAACCTTCGCTACGAGGTTGATGTTCATGCTTATCCTGTTCGTCCCGTTTCTGGATTTACATTATGCCCCATGGGTGCTTGTCTTTTTAATAGCGGCATTGAATTTTCCAGGCGCGCTATCAGGGCTTTCGTGGCAAACGTTGATCGGCGGGCTCGTACCCGAAGAACGCCGCGGGTCTTTTTTCAGCACAAGGAACCAATGGACAACCGTCGCGGCGATGATTGTGACATTTATGACCGGCTTTTTCCTGCAGCAATTCAGCAAGTCCGATGCCTTCCCATATCAAATCCTGTTTGTGGGCGGCTTCCTGTTTGCCTTGCTTGAAGTGTTTTATCTGTACAAGCACAGTGATGTAAAAGAGGAAAAGATTGAAAAAGTTGAAGCTCAGGCCGCCAAACGGAAATTTTCATTGGACGTTTTCCAGCACAAGCCGTTCCTTGCATTCATCATATGCGCCGTCCTTTTCAACATCGGCGCGCAAATGGCCTGGTCGCTTTTCAGCATTTACCATATTCGTGAAGCAAACGCGACCGCACTCTGGTTCAGCTTTTTCTCGGTTACAAATCAAATCGCCCAAATCGCAAGCGTTAAATGGTGGGCAAAAGCCGCCGATAAACACGGAAACACGCTCGTTTTGTTCGTTGCCGCCGCCGGGATGGCCACCGCGCCAATCCTGACGATGCTCTCAACGAACCTGTTTTATCTGACGGCGCTCAACTTCTGGATTGGCCTGTTCGTATCCGGTACAAACCTGCTGCTGTTCAACCAGCTTCTTAAGGCGACTCCGGAAGCCAACAGGTCTACGTACCTCGCAAACTATCAATTTATCTTGTCAATTATCGGCTTTGTGGCGCCCCAGCTCGGCGTCTACCTGCTCGGCCAATTCGGCATGTTCTCGGCAATGTCCATCGCATCCGTTGTCCGTCTGCTCGCCGGCTGTTCCTTCCTGCTCGTCGCCCTTAAATTCGAGCGCAAGCAGCCAGCCCAAGCCGTTTAATCGAAAAACCGCATTCCACTTTGTGTGAATGCGGTTTTCTGGTGTTTTTAGCTTGATAGGTTATTGGCTGATGGGGATTGGGTTACGTACCTTGCATTGAAATTTTAGCCTGCTCGGAGCAATGTGAGTATTTCGCAACTCGGGGTATTCAAGTCTGAGTATCCTTCTGCGATAATTTCACCGTTCATGGCACCCGCGTCTGGGTAGTCTTCTGTGTTTATTTCACCGCTCATGGAACGCGCGCCTGCGTAGTCTTCTGTGTTTATTTCACCATTCATGGAATCCACGTCTGGCTAGTCNTAGTCTTCTGTGTTTATTTCACCGCTCATGGAACGCGCGCCTGCGTAGTCTTCTGTGTTTATTTCACCATTCATGGAATCCACGTCTGGCTAGTCTTCTGTGGCTACTTCATCCACTCAAGGAATTCTAGTCTGTTGCCGAATGGGTCCGCGGCATAAAACCGGTTCGCGCCAGGAAGGTTTTCATCGACAATGATGTCGACCCCATTTCCCCTCAAATGGGCCTTTAACATTTCGATATTCTCGATTTCAAAAGCGGGATGCGCCTTTTTTGCCGGAAGGAACGGATCCTCGACGCCGATATGTAGTTGGATAGTTCCGTTCTGAAACCAAGCGCCGCCTCTCTTTTTTAAAGCAGGCGGTTTTTCAATTTCCGTAAACCCTAATATTTTCGCGTAAAATAGACGCGCATCCTCCTCGCATCCTTTTGGTGCGGCTAGCTGGACATGGTCAAGTTGTTTGAAAGTGAATTTCATTTCCAATCCCCTCTCGTTTTCTTCCATTATAAACCAAAGGAGCATTTTATGAGAATTTTAATCCTATTGGTTATCCTTATCTGCGGAAAGCGGAGAGCAGGTCGTTGGGTTTTTGACTAGGCAATTTGGTGGTTGGGTTAATCTAATTCGCTACTGTGGTCTTTTGGGGGATGCACTGGGGATTCAAGTAAAACTAAAGTGTGATTATTTTTAAAAACAGGTTTTTAAGGGATGCGAGTGCAAAGGTACTTGAAGTTTGGACAGCAAATTAAGGTCTCGCTACTTCGGTGTCCAAATAAGGTAGAGATTTGGACAACAAATGAAGGTTACGCTACTTCGGTGTCCAAATAAGGCACCGATTTGGACAGCAATTGGAGGTTGCGCTACTTCGGTGTCCAAATAAGGCACCGATTTGGACAACAAATGGGGGTTGCGCTACTTCGGTGTCCAAATAAGGCAAAGATTTGGACAACAAATGGAGGTTGCGCAACTTTAATGTCCAAATAACGCACCGATTTGGACAACAAATGGGGGGTTACGCTACTTCAGTGTCCAAATATGGCACCGATTTGGACAGCTACTGAAGGTCTCGCTGCTTCATTGTCCAAATGAAGCACCCAATTGGACAGCAACTAAAGGTTACGCTACTTCAGTGCCCAAATGGCATAATGACGAATTACAACCAACCGTTTTTTTAAAATTGTTATCACTCATTTTTCTAGAGCGACACCTTTTCATGATTTAGCCTATCCTTTTCGGCCATGTTAATTCGAACGACACCTTTTTTGACAATCAGAACATTCAACAGAGATTTGATTGCCATTTGAATTCCTTTTCGCTGGTATAACCTCAAAAGGCACGGCGCCGTAAAAGCCCCGTGCCATCCAAGTATTAAAAAGTCTTTGCCAATTCCTGCGCTCTCCTGATGGCGTCTTCCTTGATTTGCTGTGCCCGGTCGGGGAACTGGTTTTGCCCTTCGACGAACAGGCCATCAAAGGATGGGATGCCAAAGAACTGCATGATGATTCCGATATAGCGGTGGCCCATTTCCATTGCCGCGGCTGGTCCTTCCGCGTAAACGCCTCCACGCGCCTGGATATGGAGTGCTTTTTTATCAGTCAACAGCCCGACTGGTCCCTTTTCTGTGTACTTGAATGTTTTTCCTGCGGTACAGATGGAATCGATATACGCTTTCATGACAGGCGGGAAGGAAAAGTTCCAGAGCGGCGTTACAAACACGTACTTGTCTGCGGCGACAAACTGGTCTGTCAATTCGCCAAGCCGGGTTACTTTCCGTTTTTCCTCGCTGGATAACTCGTCAAACGAAGATCCCGAACGAAGTTTTCCCCAGCCGCTGAAAACGTCTACGTCTATTTGCGGAATATCCTCCTTGTACAAATCAAGGTGGATCACCTCGTCATTGGGATTTGCTTCCCGGTACGCTTCGATAAAAGCTTTACCAACTGCCATGCTGTAGGAAACCGTATCGTCATGGGGATGAGCGGTGATGTATAAAACCTGCGCCATTGTATCTCCTGCCTTCTTAAAAATTGCTGCCATTATTTCTTATGAAAAATGTAAAAAACGTTATTTTTCCGAAATAATGTTGACTCCATTATTTTTCCTCTTTATGCGGCAGGTAACCATGGAAAAAGCAGGAAACGACAGTAAATGCGAATATTCCTAAAATCGCAACACATATTCACAAAAACAGCTTCTACAACTATCGCCAGAATATAAACAGCTCCTATTCCTATCGACAGAACTTTTTTGAAAAAGCAACTCCTATGTACTGCACCCCAAAAGTTAGAGTGAAGTCTAACTTTTGGGGTCACATCACTACTATCGTCAAATTTTCAAAAAAGCGCCATTAAAACCAGTATTAATAAACATCCCGATTTACAAATACATAGAATGAGATGAACAACCCGGCAGCCCACCACGCCAGAAGGACGGCGAGCGAGAATGAGAGTGTCATCCCTTCAATCGGGGGCGCGATGCCGGTCATGTAATCAGTCAGCCTCAGGTTGACCATGAACAAGTATTTGGCGGACTCCCATGAAGATACCATGTTGCTTAAAATAGCCCCTGAGATGAGTGCCGCGAGCATGATGCCCATCCCGGCCGCCGTACTTCTAATTAATACCGAGAGCATGAACGACAACGTGCCGACAACAATGGCGACGAACCAGACAAGCCCGAACTCCATCAATAAATACTGCCACTGGTCAACCAATTTGACGCCTGATGTATCAAGCGTGCTTCCCACCGCGGAAAAGCCGGTCAGGATTGGCGCGCCCCAACCTTTGTACCCGAACACAATGCCGGAGATCAAATACGAAAGAATACCCATGATTGCGACAATCACGGAAACGGAAAGGCATAGCGTTATGTATTTGCTGAGCAGAACCCGCCAGCGCTTAATGGGTCTTGTAAGCAATAGCTTAATGGTGCCCTGGCTATGCTCCGAGGACACAAGGTCGCTCGCGATGACCATGACCATCAGCGGCAGGAACAGGTCAATTGAATTTTCGATGAACATGCGCATAAAGGTTGGCGCACCGGGCTCGGATGGGTTGATGTTATGGTCCAGGTAGTATTGCTGCTGCTGAAGGCTGATTTGCAGCTGTTTCTTCCATTCCTCACTAATCCGGCTCGACGATAGCCTGTTTTGCGTGTCGATGATTTGCTGCTGAAGAATTGTCTTCCAATCGCTCGTGCCCATGCGCTCGCGCTGTGTTTCAACCTGGCGTAGCTGCGCATACGTGAACAGGGCGACTAGGACGGCGATGATGGCAGCTATAACCAGGAGTCTTTTTTTAGCCAAAAGCTTGAGCATTTCATTATGTACGAGCTTAGTCAATGGTGTCACCCCCGGTCAGCTCCAGGAACAAGTCTTCGAGGACGGGCATCTTCCGGTTCATTTCCGAGACTGCGATGCCTGCTTCAACAAGCTTCCTGTTCCATTCCGCGGCTTTATTGGCGCTGTACTCCGTTAAAATTGTGCCATCTTCAGTGACTTCAATCGCTGTAAGGGTGCCGAGGATTTTTTTGCCTTCCTCAAACGGTGCGAGCTTCCAGGCAATCCGCTCCCGGTTGCCGAGCAGGACCGCAACAGTGTCCGTCTTTATGACCCGGCCTTTTGAAATGATCGCCACCCGGTCGCATAAAAGCTGGATTTCACTCAGCAGATGGCTCGATACGAGGACGCTCAAGCCCTCTTTTTCGGCGAGGAATCGTATGAACTCCCTCATTTCGCGGATCCCCGCCGGATCAAGGCCGTTTGTCGGCTCGTCCAAAATGAGCACACTTGGGCTGCCGAGAAGCGCCTGGGCGATCCCGAGCCTCTGCCGCATCCCGAGAGAATACGTTTTCACCTTGTCATGAATCCGTTCAGACAGGCCGACAAGCCGCACGACTTCCCAAATGCGGGCATCGCTGACACCTTCGAGCATCCTCGCGAAATGGGCGAGATTGTCCCATCCCGACAAATACGGATAAAGTTCCGGATTTTCGACGATGCAGCCGAGATGACGCATGGCTTCCGGGAAATCCTTCCTGAGATCGTACCCACAGACGTAAATGGTGCCCGACGTCGGCTTGATTAATCCGACGAGCATCCTGATTGTCGTTGTCTTTCCAGCGCCGTTCGGGCCAAGGAACCCGAAAACCTCCCCTTTGTGAAGCTCAAAGGAAATCCCCTTAATAATCTCTTTTTTGCCAATCCTTTTTTTCAAATCCTTTACTTCAAGCGTTACGGAAGACATCAGTTTTTCCCCTTCCATGCCACCAATGCCGCCACCCTGTCTGCGATTAGCTGGTAGCCTTTTGTATTCGGGTGGAATTTATCCGTGTACAAATAATCGTTTACGTTCTGTTCAAACAAATCAAAGGTTGGGACGTAGACCACCTTTTCAAACTTCGCGGCAAGATTTGCGGACGCGAAATTCCATTGCCGAATGACGGCCGAGATTTCCTTCCCTTCCGCAAGTTCAATAAACGGGTTGTAAAGTCCGATGAAATAAATGGTTGCATCCTTATTCGCGGACCTGATTTCCGTGAGGATCACGTTTACATTCGCGAGGAATTTCTTCTCGATTTCTTCAGGCTTCTGCTTGTCGAATTCAACGAGCCCCTGCCCGCCCCTGAATAAATCATTTCCCCCTATTGTAATAAGGACAATGTCCGCATTTCCGAGCTGCCGCTTGACTTCAGCCTGCTGTACCTGCCGGGCGAGCTGTTCCGACCTTTGGCCATTAATGCCAAGGTTGACTAGCCTGACGTCCTCTTTGGAGCGCTTTTTCAAGCTATCGGCTAAATAGCCGACATAACCCCGGCCAGCTGCATCCCCGGTCCCTCTCGTGAGCGAATCGCCCATTGCGACAATGGTGAGGCCCCCATCCGCTTTAGCCTGGATTGGTGTTTCTGGCTCCCTTGCCTTTGGTTCCGCTGGCTTGCCCGCGTAATAATCGCCTACTGCCCAAACGAGCCCCGCCAGCCAAAGCAACAGGAACAATGCTGATGCAATCATCCAGATGCCAACAGTTCTTTTTCGCAAAAAAACCATCCCTTTCAAAAACTTCCTTATTTTATTTAATCATACAATGGGCTCATTTCAAATTTTGCAGGATTACTTCGAGTAAATTCGTTGAGGCTTTTGGGAAAAAGAAAAAACAAAAGGACTTCGGGGTGGAAGTCCTTGTTGTTAAACGTTTTTTATTAGGTCTGTTGAAAAGAGTAACATGACATCCATTTTTAAAAAAACATTTGCTCCCCGGGTTAATCGGGCATTGCCTTCAAATTATTTCTCCTGTCGTGATTGGGTGCAGGCCCCCATTGAAAGCAAAAGATATTTTCCCGGTCTCTTCAGATACAACGAGGACGAGAGCGTCGCATTTTTCAGATAAACCGAGGGCTGCCCGATGGCGTGTCCCCAGTTTTTTATCACCCACATCTCTGTGCGAGAGCGGGAGGACATTGGCAGCGGACACGATATGGTTTTGATGAACGAGCACAGCCCCATCATGCAAAGGGTTTCCCGGAAAAAAGATTGATTCCAATAAGGAATGGCTCAATTCCGCTGCGATCGGGATACCAGGATGCATGAAAGGCTCAAGGGAATCCTCACGTTTAACGACTATTAATCCGCCATGTTTCCGGGCCGACATGTTTTGTAGGCAAATCGATATTTCCGGATATTTTTCCGTGAACGGGGACAAATAGCAGTTTAGATAAAAGGTAGCAGCATTCATTTCAACTTGTATGAATTGATTTTTTATCCTTTCAAAATTTCCAAGGAGGCAATTATTTTCATCATCCATTGTTTCCAAGCTACTTTGCAAGGCCATTATCACTTGGTTAATATTCTTTTTCAATGATTGCTTCATTGGCGAAAAGTCACAATTATCCCGGTCCACGGACTCACCTCTTTTGAAATCACTTTTACTGGATAATGAAAATCAGGATGCTTCTTGCACCTTATGTTTTTCTCCAAGAACGGGAATTATTCGCCAGAATTATTTTACGAAACAACAAAAGAAAGAGGCGTGTTTTTGCAAATCTGCATAACAAAGGCAATAAAAAAAGGCCCGTTGCGATTCGAGCCCTTACTGGTGAAAAATATGAAAGATTCGTCCGTCTAGCGGATTAATCTGGAAAGCTTCCTTTTAAGCCTGAACCCGAAATCGGTTACGCGCGGGTTCTTCTTTCCCGCCAAAAAGAATGCGAGAAAGAGGACGAGAAGAATGATGCTGCTGATATAGAGGAAATTCTTCACTTGTTCGTGGTAGAGCATCCAGCCCGGGCCGATCATTTTTCCAATAATAATGAATGGAGTGGCCCAAATGAGCGATCCAAGCGCCGTGCAAATTGCGTACGTCCTGGCCGGGAATTTGGTGATGCCGGCAAAGAAACCAATTGCATGGCGGGCACCCGGTACGAAGAATACGATAATTAGCAGCTTGTTGCCATATTTTAAAAACCAGTCCGACAATTTATCAAGGGTTTTTGGTTTCAGGAAAAAGTAATGGCCGTACTTTTTAAAAAATCCATAGCCGAGCTTTTTGCCAATCCAATAGTTGACAATCATTCCGAGAAACGTCCCGGCGGCTGCGGCAAGGACGCATGTAAACCAGTCCAAATCTCCTTCAAATGACAGATAGCCGGAGTATCCCATGATCGCTTCCAACGGCAATGGCAGGATAATCATTCCCGTCGCCATCGACAAAAAGAGAAACCAATAGCCGTACTCGTTCATAAATGCCATTACTTGCTGCATTGGGCACTTCCTCCCCCGGAATACTTTATGTTCAATCAAGCTGCGAGTCTGTCCCCAACTTTCTCCAATTTAACTATAGTATCAATACGCCATTTCTGCAACAACCATTTTTTACAGAAACTGTGGTTAGGCTTTATTTTTCAAAAAAATGCACTAAAAAATACGGTCCATCCATGAAACTTATGCGAAAGGAAATCCGTATACTTGAACATCGGGAATAACAAGCAGTACAATTGCTGAGGGTTTAAAACCAACTGGCCCGAGGGAAGATACACGTATAGATTAAAAAGGTTAGGAGTGTCGTAAATGGGAAGAGGTTTTAAGGGAACATGGATCGTCATCCTCGGCATCATCGTTGTGCTTGGCGTCATGCTCATGTCCAGCTACAACGGATTCGTCAACGCCGAGGAAAATGTGGATCAATCGTACGCGCAAATTGAAAACCAGCTGCAGCGGAGGCTGGATTTGATACCAAACTTGGTAAACACGGTTAAAGGCTATGCGGCCCATGAAAAAGAAACGATCAAGGCAATCTCGGATGCCCGCGCGGGTCTCGCAGGGGCAAGATCTCCGGAAGAAGAAGCGACTGCCAACGCGGAATTGTCTGGTGCACTGAGCCGATTGCTCGTAGTCGTTGAAAACTATCCGAACCTGAAGGCGGATGCCCAGTTCAGGCAGCTGATGGATGAGCTTGCCGGGACGGAAAACCGTATCGCTGTCGCCCGGAAGGATTACAACGATCAAGTCGCCGTATTCAATAAAAAGGTAAAACGATTCCCTGGGGCGCTTGTCGCGTCAATTACAGGGTTCGATGAAAAAGAATATTTCCGCGCAGACCCGCGTGCACAGGAAGCACCTGAAGTCGACTTCGGGGGCAACGGGTAATGAAACCGGCAAAGGCCTCAGCAATTCTTGCGCTGCTTGTCCTGTTTCTGCTTGGCGGCAGCTCGGGGGCCTACGCTGCGGGCGATAAAATCCCGGAACCGCGGGGAGATATATACGTCCAGGATTTCGCCAATGTTTTAAGCCCCGCCGAGAAACAGCAGCTTATCGGCTGGGGTCGGCAAATAGAGGATAGCGCGGGCGGTGCCCAGGTTGCCGTCCTCACCGTCAACTCGCTAGGCGGCCGCGATATTGAAGGGTATGCGAACGAAGCATTCCGGAAATACAAGCTGGGCAGCGCCGAAAAGGACAATGGTGTTCTCCTTGTCCTCGCTTTAAAAGACAAGGAAATCAGGATTGAAGTCGGTTACGGCCTTGAAGGGATTATCCCCGATGGCAAAGCCGGCCGAATCCTCGATACGTATGCAATTCCCTATCTCCAGCAAGGCAAGCCAAGCCAGGCCGTGATTAAAACGTACCAGGCACTTGGCAATGAAGTGATTGGGGAAGGCGCTGGCGGAGGGACAACCGATGGAGATCAGGCTTCCCAGAAATCGGGCGGCCTTCCTGAATGGTTGATCATCCTGCTCGTCGTCGGGTTTATTATCGTCGATATGATTTTCTTCCGCGGTACATTCACCTTCCTGATCCTGTCGATGATTGGACGTGGAGGCGGCGGTGGCGGCGGAGGTCCTCGCGGCGGTGGCGGGGGCTCATCCGGAGGCGGCGGTGCAAGCCGTGGCTGGTAAAAGTTATTGGAGTGTAGTTTTTCATGATTTGCCGTCCGGGAAGCCGGGCGGTTTTTATTTTGACTGCAACCAACCCCCTCCCAAGTTTAAGACATAATGAAAAAGCTGCCCCTGTTCAGGAACAGCTTTTCTGAAAATTATTCTCCTGTTTGTATCGGGCTCCTGCCTCCCCCATCAACGAAAATCTTCATTATCATAGTTCTGCTCTTTCAGGATCCCCATTTCATCGATGTGCCTTCGGGCTTCAGCATCGCCGAGCCGGTAAATCATTGCGTAAATCAATTCAATCGACCTGTCGTAGTCTTTGTTTTCCCCCTCGGAAAATTCATGATACTGCTGCCACGGCAGATGCGTCCGCATGTAGCCGCGCTTGTCTGCATCGTAATTTTCCTCAAACAGTTCACGTAAATCCTGGATTTCATCCTCATCCGCAATAACGGTAAACGTGTTTTCTGCGGTCGGCTCCATCGTTATCTCACCTGTTTTAATATCAACGAAATACATCTTCTTTTCCTGCGGGTTGTTCAGCATCGTTTCATCTCCTATTCAGCGCAATCTACTATATTTCCTTTTACCACTTTTTGAAACTTTTAATCTTTTCGCAGATGGAAGCTGGATGTCGGTTTGCCACTTAGGGGGTTGATGGTAGACGCGGCCTTTTTTTGTGCCGGTGAAAGGGAGGTTCAAGGAGTTTAGGATCCAGTAGGCTTGTTTATCGCTTTCCAGCCTTAAAAATTGCCTCAATCCGGAATTTGTGATTTTGGGTGAAATTAAAAGGAAGTAGTCCTGGACCGCCTCCAAATGCGCGCTCCTGGAAACATTTCCGCATTGAAGGCAGAGGCATTTTCCGTAACTAAGCTTCATAGAAAGTTTAAAACATGTGGAGCAAAGGATTCCAGAAAGGATTTCTTTTGTGGAGATGGAGAAGTTTTTCAGTACGTCGGGACGGTGCGGTGTGTGTTTTGAGAGGACATACTTTTTAAGCTTTTTCAGTTCCTTGGATGAGAAAAAATCTTTCCTATGCCGCTTTTCGATTTCGGAGACTTTTTCAACGAGGCGGATGGCGTGAATGACTTTTTGAAATACCTCGTAGTAGCCCGGATCTGCCTTTAGCTTTGAAGAATGGTTGCTAATGACAACCAGATATTCGATAGGAATGTCCGGAAGGTTTTGTTTTTTGAGCCAAGCTCGTAAATTCAACGTTTGCATCCTGGCTTGAGAAACCGGGTTAGCATAAGCTGTTGTTTTGCCATCCTTCTCCTGAAATACCTGGCAAAAGTTCTTATCAAAATGGATTTCCCCTCCCCAATTCTTCGTTTCGAGTATCAATGCGAAAAATGGGGTTATTAAAAGCGTGTCGATTTGGAAAAAGTAGCCGTTAATACAAAGCCGCAACCCTTTAAAAATCATGAATTTTTCTTCATCAAGGAAATTTAGATAATAATCAACTGATTTTTCACCATTATACCCAGCTTTTTGTGTCCGATAAGCATCTTCAACCTCCTTTCTCTTCGGATGGCCGCCCGGTAGCCTCCTCAGAAGTGCTTCGAGCATCAAAATGATAAGCGGAATTGCCCTTTCCAATGCATTCAAACTCTATTCCTCCTTTCTTTCTGTTCATATTCTATTTGTTTTGTAATTTTCCTGCCGAATTTTAGTAGAATTTGAATATTAATTATGCTCTTTTTGGGAAGGGGAAAATATAACGAAAGTTTCGGACCACTTATCGAAACTTTTTTAATTTTATCCCCCACTTTTTTGAATATATCGAAACTTTCAAAGACGATATCGAAAACTGTCACATTTCCGCCACATTTACAGCGACCAATCCCCGACTATACTACACCACCACCATGCTAATAGGTGAACGAACTGCCGGTTATACAAACCCCCTCTTCGACATATGGCACTTTCCAAATGGGTGGCACTTCGGCAACCCGAATGCATCCCCTTTTGAACGAACCCCGAGGTTATAAAAAGCCTCTCCTTCAATCACAGCACCAGCTCTTCAACACAGCCTGACCTTCGGCAACTTGCATGCAACCCCCTTATGAACGAAACCCCAGGTTATAAAAAACCCCCTCTCTCAATCACAGCACCAGCCCTCCAACCCAGCCTGCCCTTCGGCAATTTGCCCTGAACAAAGCCCCAAACGCCACAACATAAAAAAGCCGCTGTATCCTCCAAGGAGCACAGCAGCCTTCCTAAAAATCACCTATTTAAAGACTCCCCACTCTCAGCAATCACTGCATCATTCTTCCGCTTAAACGGCCACCAGTTGGCTTCACCGAATGTTTTTACCATAACTGGCACAAACAATGGCAGGACGAACAATGAATAGAGCACAAGCCCGATCATCAGGATTGTTGCAATCTGTAACAGTGACAATACGCCGGATGGCATCATCGCCGCGAATGTTCCGCCAAGGATGACGGCTGCCGAGATGATGACAGTGCCCATTTTCTTCATCGCTTCGAGAATTGCGTCCTCGACACGCATCGTTTTGAACTCGCTGAACCGGTCCATCAGGAAGATGCTGTAGTCGATTCCAAGCGCGACCAGGATGACGAAAGCGAAAAAAGGAACCGCCCAGCTAATGCCCGTGTACCCAAGCATGTTCACGAAAATGGATTCGGATATCGCCATCGAAGTGTAATACGTCAGCACAAGGGAACCGATTAAATAGATTGGCATAATCACCGAACGGAACAGCACAAGCAGAATCAGGAAAATACCTGAAAGCATGAACAAGACAGTCCGTGAATAATCCTGCTTCGATATTGTATCTAGGTCACTGTGCATACTTGATACGCCGCCAACCGCTATTTGCGCGTTTTCAAGCCCCGTATCTTTCACAACCCGCTTAACTGCCTGCTTTAACGGTTCCACGGATTTAATCGCTTCGTTCGAGTACGGGTTCACGCTAAACACTACATCCATTGTCATCACTTTGCGGTCAGGTGACATGTAGGCGTCAAGCGCCTGGTCAAATTCCCCGCTAGCCAACGCTTCTTCCGGAACGTAGAAGCCGTTTTGTTTCTCTTTCGACACATCGCCAAGATAGCTCTGCGCCTGCTCGAGGCCTTTGGCAACCTCATTCAGGCCATCCGCGCCTTTACCAAGACCGTCCGTCAATTCGCCTAATTGCCCGCCAAGCTGCTTGAAGCCGTCCAAAAGCTGAAGCTGGCCATCGTTAATGCTGTCCAAACCGCCAGTCAGCTTTGAGAAATTCCCGACAATTTGTCCTTGTCCGTCAGCAAGCTGATCAAGGCCGGCCTGCTGCTTAGAAATTCCATCCACGAGCTGGCTCATACCGGCAACTAGCCTTTCCTGCCCGGCAATCAGTTCCGCCATACCACCATTCGCCGCCGCAATCCCGGCCTGTACCTTGGCCAGCTCGCCGTTCAGCGTTTTTACGCCGCCTTCAAGTTTCTCCGCCATCACCATCGCAGTCATGACTTTTTCCTTTACTTTTGCATAATTGGGATCCGTTGCCGCGGCCGGATTTTTCCCAAGCTCATCGACAAACGCATTGGCCTCCGTAATTGTCCCCTTCAATCCGGCAAGCCCCGCTGCAATCTCTTCGTAATGCTTTTGAAGCTCGCCCAATCCGGCGCCGGCATCTTTGTACCCCTGAAGAAGCTTCCTGTTGCCATCAAGAATTTTTTCGGAGTTCGCCTTCACCTCCGCAAGTCCGGAACGAAGCTGCTCCGAACCTGCAGATCCTTGGCGGATGCCATCTTCAATTTTCACAAGGCCGGCTTTCACCTGGCCGAGTCCACTTTTCAAGTCATTCGTACCGGAAACCAATCCGGAAATTCCTTCGGTTGTCTGCTTCAACTTAGGTCCTGATGCGGCAAGCTGCTTTTCCGCGTCGGACAGGCCGCCGCTGATTTGCCTGATTCCGTCATTTCCTTTTTCAAGCCCTTCGCCAAGCGATTTCACCTGCGAAGAAATATACAGTTCATCAATCGGTTCACCAGTCGGGCGTGTTACCGACCGGACCGTTTTCACATTATTCACCTTGGCGGCTTCCTGGCTTATTTTATCAGCAAGCGCCAGGTATTCCGGTTCGTCCATCGGTTCATCATTTTTAATGACAATCTGGGCAGGCATTGATTCGCCTGGGCCAAAGCCGTCCGCGATGATGTCGAACGCCTTGATCGAGTTGAAATTGTCGCCAATTTCCTCAAGCGAGTTGAACGACAGTTTCCCATCATACGTAAACAGGAATGGGAGTGAAATGCCCAATACAATCAAGAGGGCAATCAACGGCCGCGCGAGCGCGAACTTCCCTGCAGCGCCCCAAATCCTGCTATCCTTGTGTTCAAGCGTGCCTTTTGCCGGCCAGAAAAGCTTCTTGCCGAACAATGCCATGAAAAACGGCACGACGGTCACAAGGGCAAGCATCAACACCGCAACCCCGACGGCAACTGCCGCAGCCGATTGATAAAGGACGAATTCGGAAAAACCGATTGATGCAAACCCAACCATCACGGCCAGAGCGCTGAAAAATACCGTCTTGCCCGCCGTCCGGTATGTGCTGATAACCGCTTCGGCAGCGGAATCATGATGCTGCAACTCCTCCTTAAACCGGCTCATCAGCAGGATGCAGTAATCGGTCCCAATCCCGAACAAGACCGCCACCAGGAAAATTTGCGTAAACGTCGACAAAGGAAAGTCTACCTTGTCAACCAAAATCGCGACAATCGATTGGGATGCCAGATAACTGATTCCGACCGCGATCAACGGAATAACCGGTGCAAGCGCGGATCGGAATACGATAAGAAGCACCGCGAGTATGAACACGACGGTAATCGACTCCGTTTTTTTCAACCCATCCTCCGAATTCGTCACGAGGTCGTCGCCAATCATCCAGCTTGAAGTATAATAATGGCCGAGATTCACGCCAACGAGCGCTTTATAAAGCGATTTTGTGACCTCGCCCGGTTCCCTGTCCTTTAGATCAACTTTTACAGAAACGAGGATCGTCTTTCCATCCTTCGAAACGAGCTGATCCTTTAAGGATGCTTCCTTAAAGTGGGACATAACCTCCGTAACCCCAAGCTCTTTCCGCTGATTCTCGAGCATTGCAACTGCCTTCTCCGCCTCGGCAAAATCGGCGTCCGTCAGCTTTTTCTCACTGTGAAAAACAAGCGCTACCTGGGTTTCATGCCCGGCCTTCGCTTCCTGTTGGCTGTCATTCACAATTTTGCCGGCGAGGGTCGAGGAATATCCTTCCGGAACCGTAATCTGTCCTTTTTCCCTCACTAGCGTCTCCATGTTCGGGGCAATCAGCACCAGTGCCGCTATGACGGCGGCCCAGATGGCGAGCACCAGCCACTTATATTTCAAGATATGTCTCATCTGCTACTCCCCCAGTTGTTTGGAATCCAGATTTGTTAGAATGCCTGCCAATTTTTCATACGTAGCAATAAAAGCCGTAATTTCTTCCTGCTCAAATTTCGTAATAATCGTTTCGACAAGCGCATGAATCCGCTGCTCGGTTTTTTCGAACAGGTCGATGCCTTCTTCCGTCAGCGCCAGGTAGACAATCCGCCTATCCCCCTCATCGCGCGTCCGTTTAACAAGGCCCTTGTCGGTCAGCCTCGTAATAATCGCGGTAATCGCGCTCTTATTTACGCCAAATACATCTGCCAATTCCGTTGACGTGCAGTCCCCGTTTTTGCGGATATAGCGTAGAACATAATGCTGGTCATTCGTTAAATCGCTGCCGATTTGCTCCTTGATCATCGTTTCGCCCTTTTTATCTACCGTAAACGAGACCGCGATATATCGGTCAATCAGTTCCTGGATAGCCTGTTTTCCCAAAGCGCTTTACACGCTCCTTCCGAAAAATAGTTCAATAGTTTAACTATTCACCTGTTTAACTATATTTTTTTCCAATTCAACTGTCAAGATGAGCCAATATTTTTTCTAAAAAAAGACTGCCCATTAAACTGGACAGCCTTCAACAACTCTATTATTCTTTTTTGCTTTCAAAGGTGCTGAAGACAATTGGTTTCCCGCCTTCAACCATCTTCTTTCCTTTTGCAAACACATCAACAATCTCAAGGGTATCGGGTTCGACGATGACAAGGTCGGCGTCCCGGCCTGCTTCAATATAGCCTTTCTTTTTAATTTGCAAAATGTCCGCGGGATTCGCGGTGATGACACGGAGCGCTTTTTCAATTGGCACGCCCTCTTCAAGTATCGCGTCCTTCACTTCTTCGTAAAGGTATTTTGGGAGGCCCAACTTGTAGCCCGTTTGATTTCCCTCCTCATCATATGTCGGCAGTGAAATCATCCCGTCTGATGTGAAGGTGACATTTTCAAGCGGAACGCCTTCGTCAATGATTTCCCGCAGACCTTTGGAACATTTGATTTCCGTTGTTTCGAGCGACTTGTAATCCGTGCTTGTCGTCAAGTCGATGTAGCCGCCTTTTTTCGCATATTGCTTGGCTGATTCAAACAGCTCCCGGTACCGGTTGATATGGGTCACCTGGAACTGGCTAATCGGGACATTCGTTTCTTCAATCACCTTTTCGATAATGGAAAGCTTATCGGAACCAGTACCAACGTGGATGTTCAGGATGCCCGCCTTGCCAAGCATTTTTCCTCCCGATTTCGCAGCGGCGGCGATTTTCGCGATATCCTCGACAGTAGGCTGGGAAGAACGCTCATCCGCAATCGCAATCTCCCCGACGCCAATCACCTTGTCTATCAAAATCAGATCATCTTCTATCCTATCAAACAGCGTCCGAACGGGAACCTGGTAAGAGCCCGTATGAATATAGGTTGAAATCCCTTCTTCCTCAAGTGCGTACGCTTTCCCAATCAAACTTGCCATCGTCCTCGTTGTCGCATCATCCCCAATTACGCCAACGACCGTCGTAATCCCTGCCGTCGTCACATCCGTTAGCATCAATTCAGGCGTCCTCAGCCGGAACCCGCCTTCCCCTCCGGCCCCCATAATATGAACATGGGAATCTATGAATCCCGGAAATATGTACTTCCCCTCCGCATCAATCACATCAATCTCGACAAAATCCGAGGGCTGCCTAATTTCATCCTCAACAAACCCGATCTGGTCCCTCACGATTAAAATATCTTTCTTGCCAAGAAAATCAGGACTGTACACAATTCCATTTTTAATAAGCGTCAGCATGAGTACCCACCTTTTTCAGGAGTTTTTGACAATATTCTACCCCGCCGCGAAAAACCAAAACCGCAAACCTCTTTTTTCCAGTTTAGAAAATTGAACTTCGGATAAATAACCACCGAAAACCAAATTTTTCAAGGAGGCGGTCGGGATGGAAGTAAATCACGCCAAGGCACTGGCAATCAAAGTCGGAATGGTCCTCGCTGTCATGTGGATCGTTTTAACGCTCATTTTCAATGTTTCATTCCTTGACGCAACCCTTCTTGGCATTATTCTTACGTTGCTCGCATACTTTACGGGAGACATGTTTGTACTGCCAAGAATGGGAAATGTAGCGGCTACCGTAGGGGACTTTGTCCTCAGCCTAGTCGTCCTTTGGGGAGGATTGCATATACTCGGTTATAACGACTCCCTTGCCGAAGCGTTCGTTGCATCGCTCGTGCTCGCAGCAGGCGAATGGTTTTACCATAAATGGCTAGTCGGAAACAACCTCGCACACGACCGCCACGATGCAGTCTAATATTTGAAACATCGAGCCGCCTCTCCGGAAACGGAAGGCAGCTTTTTTGTTTACCGGGGTACATGAATAGGGAAAAAGCAAGGTAACAGAGAGAAAACGGAGGAATTATATGTGGATTGAAAAACCATTCTTCAGGTATGCGACAGCCGCAATCCTGTTATTAATCGTTATTTTCCTATTCGGCAAAATCGATTACTTCATCTGGCCATTCAAAAAACTAATCGCCACCATCTTTTTCCCAATGCTATTATCTGGTTTCCTATATTATATTTTGCGTCCGCCAGTGCGTCTTTTGGAAAAATTCATGCCCACGACACCAAGCATCCTGACCGTATTTTTGCTCCTTTTCGCAATCGGGTTCGCCTTCTTTCATTTCGCTGGCCCCCAAATCGCGGACCAGGTAAAGGAAATCAGCAGCCATCTCCCATCAAAGGTTGCAGAGGTTACCGACGAATCAAAAGAATTGGTAAAGGAAAACGAAAAAGCGAAACAATCGGTGGACAATATCCAGGCGAAAGCGAAAAGCATGGTTGGCGAATTTTTTACAGCAGCCGAAAAAAACATGGGCAAAGTCCTCTCCATGATTGCGGGCATCGTAACGGTCCTAGCCGTTGTTCCCTTCATCGTGTTCTATTTATTACGGGATGGAGAACGGCTTACACCTTCGTTGGTGCGCCATTTGCCAACTGACAGGAAGGACGAAGGCCGGAAAATCCTCCGCGATATCGACAAAACGCTCTCATCTTATATTGTCGGGCAATTCATCATCGCGGTCGCGGATGGCATTATGCTGTATGCCGGTTATTTGATAATCGGGCTTGATAACGCCCTTCTGCTCGCGATTTTTGCAATGTGTGTCGCCGTCGTCCCGTTCCTCGGTCCCATCATCGGGATTATCCCGGCTGTGTTCATCGCGCTCATGGACGGCCCGGGCCTTGTCGTAAAAGTTCTCCTGGTCATGTTCGTCGTCCAGCAGCTCGAAGGCAACCTGATTACACCACGGGTGATGAGCAATAAGCTGAACCTCCATCCGCTCACCGTCATCCTCGTCCTCTTGGTCGCTGGATCCCTGTACGGAGCGATTGGCGTCATTATATCGATACCTCTATTCTCGGTTTTGAAAGTGACATTCAAAAACATTCAAAAGTTTTATAATTTAAATAAAATCAAAAAGGCAATCTAGGGAAATGAAAATGCGCCAGGAAAGGTCCTGGCGCGTTTTAATAAGATAAATGAACAATTTAAAATAATTGTTACCGAAGGACAGGCTGACCACTGCCGTTCGGGCTTTAAATCTTCTTCTAACACAATTGAGTTGTCCTTATATAAAAAAATGCTCAGAAATACCTGAGCATTTTTGTTGCGTTAATTTGGGTTTGATTATGGTTGTTAACAAGATAAATTCCATTCCAAAATATACAGCTATTTAGAATTTAGCCTTCATTGCCGAACCTGTTTTACCGGGTTAAGGGTTATTCCTTTTTATTTCTGCCAAACCCGCTTATTTTCAACGCGTTTCGTGAGCCCCATGGCGTCGAGCCGCTCCAGGAAAGGGATCATGTATTTCCTTGAAAGCCCCAATGCATCCTTTGCGTCACCGACCTCAAACTCGGGGCCGGTTCTATCACGGAGCGTCCGAACTGCTTTTTCAAAAATTTCGCCATGGTAGTAATACTGCCCATCAAGCGGGACAATCTGCCCTGTTTCCTCAAGGTATCTTTCCAAATCGCCTGTGAGTGCATCAGGGATTCCGGCGGCTGAAAAATAGTCAGCAAGATATTTGACCTGCAGCCCATCCTTTTTCAGCTCTTCGACGAGGTTCTCCGCGCGTTTTTGCCAGTTTTTCGGGACATGCCTTGTAAAATCGGCCAACGAAACGAACTGCCCGCTTCGTTTAAACGCCCCCTTGCCAATCGCGTCCTCGACCGTAAAATCAAGAAGGCCGCGCGGGAAGGTTTTATTCATCGATTGGAGAAGCTCGGCTTTATTTAGCCCCTGCTTCATCGGATGCTTCTGGTGGTAGTCCTGAAGCCTGTCGTACATATCTTCTTCAATTGCATCGACCAGCTGGCGGAGCGTATATTCCTTCCCGTTATAGAGAAGGAAGCTTTCGTCCTCAAGCTCGGAGGCAAGCGTCTCGCTGTCAAGCGCGGTCCGTTTGATCAGCTCATTAAAGCCAAGGCTCTTAGCTTCATAAAGCGCCGCGGCAATCCGTTCCTTCGGCTTGCCTGCCTTCTTTTTCTCCAATTCTTCGATGGTCTCATTTCCGAACCGGTACTTATTGCCGTGCGGATCGATGACCCATCCGCCGCCAATCGTTTCCTGCGGGCTTGGGCGCCGGAGGATGAACCGGTCGCCGCGCTTCGTCAGCACTTCCTCCTCAAGCCGGAGCTGACAGAGGATTTCGCCGGACTCTTCTTTCAATTCGTTTCGGTCAAAAAAGACTATTCTCCCCATTACTTCGGCTGTGCCGATATGGAGTTTTACAGGCATCCGCTGTTTGACCATATAATCAAGGTCTTCGACGACCCGAATTGCGACATCAAGAGTTTTTGAAACGATGAAATGCTCGGAGGAAACCAATACATCGCCACGTTCGAGGTCCTCCTTCGCTACCCCGGAAAGATTGATCGCCGCCCTTTGCCCGGCATACGCCTTCTGGGCCGGTTTATGGTGAACCTGAAGCTGCCTCGCCCGGACTTCAATCCCCTTCGGCATGATCTTCAGTGCCTGGCCCTCTTCAACCGCTCCTTCATAAACAGTCCCTCGGACGACCGTCCCCTGTCCTTTTACGGTGAACACCTGGTCAATCGGCAGCCTGAACGCACCGCGGGCATCGCGCATTTCCTGTTCTTTCAACGTTGCGATAATAAGTTGCTTCAGCTCTTCGATTCCTTTTTTCGAAATGGAATCAACGAGCATGAATGGCGCGTTTTCAAAAACAGTTCCCTGGAGTTCCTCAAGGATGTCATCTTTTACAAGCTCGATGAAATCCTCTTCAACCCGGTCCATTTTCGTAATGGCCACTATGCCATTTTTAATCCCGAGAAATCCGAGAATATCGAGATGCTCCCTCGTCTGCGGCATGACGCCTTCATCAGCGGCGACGACAAGGACAACCAAGTCAATTCCAGCCACTCCGGCAATCATCTGCCTGATGAACCGTTCATGGCCGGGCACATCGATGACGGAGATTTGGATTTCATTATCTTCATAAAGCGGGGCAAAACCCAGCTCAATTGAAATTTGCCGTTCTTTCTCCTCTTTCAGCCGGTCCGTATCCACATTGGTCAGCGCTTTGGTAAGCGATGTTTTCCCGTGGTCAATATGGCCAGCCATGCCAATCGTAAAAAAGCGTTTTTCCAAATAAGCCACCTTCTTCAACCATTCTCCCTATATTCTGACTGAAACGGCTGGTTTGTTCAAGAAACTCTTTTTAAAGGCGCCCAGTATTCCTGTTTTGTCCAAGAAGTCCGCTGCAGGCTTTGGCCACTTCACGTTAGATTGTGAGAGCTTTACCGAGCCGCCGATTGGCCTGGAGGCCTGGCATCAATCAGTTCTCCGTTCCCTCTTCAGCCATCAACGCCCCGAGTGCCCCGCAATATTCACCATTCTGAAGGAAAACCGGTTTCAGGCCAAACGCCTCTGTATAGGCGGACAGGGCGTCTTTTAATGGGGCATTTCCTGCAAGTGTGCTTCCGGCATACACAACCGTATCCACCTTGCTCGCCATGGCAGACTGTGAAGCGAGCAGAATAATTGTTTCGGCAATCATATTGATAAGCGCCGCCGCGAGGTCCTCCTTTCCCGCACCCTTCCCTTTTGCAAAATTGGCAGCCGTCATATTGCCGTTCAGTGGTTCATCTCCATCGCCGTAAATATCCTTCACCAATAAATCGGCGCTCAGCCTCGAGCCGGCGGCCGCCATGCCGACAAGCTCGGTAAAATCGTCCGTTCCTGAAAGCAGGCTGCCAAGCCCCGTCAGGGTACCGCCGCCAAGGCCGCTTCCCCCGATGCGATCGCACTTGCCTTGACCTGCAAGAAAAATGGATGTTCCAGTCCCAATATTCACAAGTATAAACTGCCCAACCGAGCTGTTATCCTCTTTTTGGCGAAGAATATCAGCACCCGTGCAGATCGCATTGAATTCAGGGAAAAGCCGTGCGTTGGGGAAAAAATGTTCTTTTACCCAAGCAGCCCTTCCTCCAGTTACCGATGGAGAAGCTTCTGGCGCCAATAGTTTCAGCCAGTTCAGCAGCTCTTTCGCTTCCTTGTATCCGGCCTTACGGTACTTGATTCTCTCACTCTCTTCAAAGGCCACTTTCAGCAGTGTCCCGCCAGCATCAATCCCAATCCTGCTTCTCTCCATCCTGGTCCCCCACTTCCTTTTGACTTGATTTTATTATAGGGGAACTGCATGGGAAATCCATCCTTTAGTGCCTGGCACCTAATTTTTCGGTTGCCTGGCATTGAACTGGCAGGATAATTTTCCCCATTTAGAAGACACTAAGCGGGTAGACGTACACAATTTTACAAAAGGATGTGTTACGATGGGAATTTTGAGTGGGAATCCGCAATCAGAACCGCTGCATTACGGTGAAGTATATGCGCTTTGGTCTTATGTGGCCGGCAGCAAGGCTATGAAGGCTGCCTACCAAACGTTTCTAAACCATATTGGCGACAAGGATTTACGGAACCTTATTGAGGAATCGATCCAGACATGCCAGCAGGAGGAAAAGCGGGTTGAGGATATTTTAAAAGAGAACGGGATTGGGCTTCCTCCTACCCCACCTGAGAGGCCGCTGGCGGATTTGGAGAGCATCCCGCCCGGAGCAAGGTTCATGGACAACGAGATTTCCTATGCGGCATCGGCAAATATCGCGGCAGGACTGGTGATGTGCAGCGGCGCGATGGGAAATTGCATCAGGGAAGACATTGCGATGCTGTTCGGCGAATTCCATATGACCAAGGCGCAGCAAGCCGCCCGGTATTTGAGGCTGAACAAGGAAAAAGGCTGGCTCATCCCGCCGCCGCTCCATATGCAAAAACCTGTTGAAGAGTAAGGCAAGGACTTCACGGTCAAAAAAAGGATGGCAGCCGCCATCCTTTTTCGTATTTCCCGTATCAGCCAGTCATATTTTGCTTAAAGGCCGGTTCGCACTCGAGGCAAACCTCAAGGTCCTCGATAATATGGATATCTTCCGGACTGTACTCGATTCCGCACTGGCTGCACTCGATCATTTTTTCAGTTATCGGAATGAGATGTTCCGGGGACGCATCATTGATTTCAATCTTCTCAACCCAGATTCCGGTCGAGTGCGGAAGCTTGTTCGCCAGATAGTCATTGGCGGATTCCTCCGTTTCCCAAACCCCCAGGTCGTACAAGAATTCATTGCCGCTTCCTGTGTTTGTCATTAGTCCATATACAATTTTCATATGGAATTCTCCTCTCATTGTTGAAGCAGAATGTGAATCGTTTCGTTTGCTTTCTACATAGCCGTTTTTGGAAAAGTTCAAACCAGGAAGGAATTTCTGGGCAGGCCGGCGAATTACAACCGGCGAGGGGGAAAAAAGATGATCAATCTTGTTATAGTAAAAAAAGAAGAGGAAGAAACGCTCCATCATTTGATGCAATTTTATATTTACGAGTTTGCAGCGTTGAAGCCCGAAATCAACCTGGAAGCGGATGGAACGTATAAGCGTTTTGACTTAACTGCTTATTGGGAGGATTCCGGCTACCATCCATTTTTCATCAAACTCGGGGAGGAGCTTATCGGGTTCGCCCTTGTTTCCACAGGGCATGAAGGAAATCCAAATGCAATCGAGGAGTTCCATGTGATTCGAAAATACAATGGCTTTGGATACGGCAGGCAGGCTGCTTTGAAAATTTTTGCGATGTTTCCGGGGACGTGGAGGATTACACAAATTGAAGCCAACGACCCGGCCAAGGCCTTTTGGCGTAAAGTAATCGGCCAGTACACAAATGGAAATTATACTGAAACAATCGATGAACGGAAGACTATACAGGAATTCGAATCTATCCCTGTTTAAAAAGGGAATGCTGGAGATTCCAATTGGCTATTAAGGGCAATTGAACGAAACGCCGGATGGGAAAGGACCCGCTCGAGGACATTTCAAGGTTTACGTTATATGAAGACCGTTTCGAGGCCTTAGACTCTTTGAAACGGTCTTCATCTGTAATTTAATGGAACATGAAGACTATTTCAACAATAAACCCCCGACAAAACGGTCTTCATAAAGGCGATGAAGACCGTTTCGAGACAAGTTCCCCTTCGAAACGGTCTTCACCTGTAATTTACTGGAACTAAGTGACTCTTTCAACGACAAAACCCTAACAAAACCGTCTTCAATTATATTACTCCGCTTTAAACTCCTATCACAAATTCAGTTTTGCTTCCGGTTTGCGTTGAGATAACTTCCAACCGGGCGTCAATCCGTTCCTTCAGTTCCGGTACATGGGAGATGATGCCGACAAGCCTGCCGCTCGATTGGATGTCGATGAGCGCGTCGATTGCCTGTTCGAGCGATTCCGGGTCAAGCGTGCCGAAGCCTTCATCGATGAACATCGTTTCAAGCGACACTCCGCCAGCATTAGCCTGCACGACATCCGCAAGCCCGAGTGCGAGCGACAACGCCGCCTTGAAGCTTTCACCGCCCGAGAGCGTTTTTACATGCCGCTCCTGCGACGTGTACTGGTCGAATACTAGCAGTTCCAGGCCGCTTTGGACGTTTCCTTTCGAGCGGTCCGTTTTCCTTCGCAGCTGGAAACGCCCGGACGTCATTTTTGAAAGCCTTCCATTCGCTTCCCGTAAAATATCATCAAGGAACGCAGCGAGAACATAACGCTCGAAGGTGAGGCGATACGAATTCTGGCCCCTCGCAATATCCGAAAGGTCCCCGACAATGCGGTAACGTTCCTCAAGCTGCTTCATTTCCTGATTCAGAGTTTCCGCGCGCTGCAGGATTTCCTCGTTTTGGTTTTTCTTTAAATAAAGGTCCGTTCCGCGCTTCTGGAGGCTGTCGATTTCCGCCGCGATGGCCGTAAGCGCTTCGGCAAGGGCATTCAGGTTTGGCGGCTCCACCCCTGCAAGCTTTCCTTTCAGCTCGGACAAAAGCTCCGTGCATACTTTCACATCTTCGTTATACGCCCTTACATCCTCTTCAATCCGGGCAATTTCGTCGTCCTTCAATCTCGCCTTCTCATAAGCGGAGTAATTTTCGAAGCCCCGTGCAATCATTTGCGACCTGAAGCTTTCCCGTTCCTCGGCGAGTTCCTTTTCCTTTTTCGAAAAATAAAGTCGTGCATCGTCGAGCCGCGCCGATTCCGCACCCAATTTTTCGACCGCTTCCTGAAGGAGTTTTTGCGCCTGTTCAAGCTTCTTTACAAGCTGTTCGTGGCGGCTTTTCACATCGTTAAGCGTTTTTTCATACACAGGTACCGAGCGGAGGCCTTCCGGAACAATTGTAAGCATCCTGTTAAATTGCGCCTTCAGCTCCGCAATCCGGACGGAGAGGTCACCAATTTCCACCCTTAATGCATCCTGCTCATTCTTAAGGGCTAACCTGGTTTCCTCAATACCACCCAAGAGTTTTCCGACATGCGATTCCTGTGCGAGAATCGCCGCAATCCGGTCCTTCGCTTTTAACATTTCCGTTTTTTCAGCAAGCAACGCTGAACGGAACGCTTCTTCCCCATCAGCAATAAAGCTTGGCGCGTTTTTGCCAAGTTCTTCTGACGCTGCTTCCACATCCTCCGACAGCCGCGATGCAGCCGATTTACTTTCGAGATAGGCGCTTTCGGCTTTCACCTTTTCCTGCTCACGAAGGGACGCCTGCTGCTTGGCAAGCCTAAGTGCCTGCTCGTCAGGTATATCGCCGCCGGTTCCATGGGCTGGGGCCGGGTGATGGTTAGACCCGCATACTGGGCATTGGTCCCCTGGCTGAAGCGTTGCCGCCAAAATTGACGCCTGGCCTTTTAGCCATTTTTCTTCAAGAAGATCAACATGGCGCCTTGCTTCAAGAAAACCGTTCTCCGCTGACTCGAAGGCCGCCTTTTTTCTTTCAAGATCTGCGGATGCCTGCTGGAATCTGGTCTTAAGCCCTTCCAGCTTGCCAAGCAATCCCAGGGTATTCTCTACTTTTTCAAGGTTTCGCTCATTTTCAATCCTGGCGATTTTTGCCTCGTCAATTTCCGCCTTTTTTAAAAGAAGCGCCTTTTCCTCGCGCTCGGTCTCCGCTGCCTTCGATTCAACAGCAACGAGACGGGATTTTTTCTGTTCAAGCAAAGTGTCCGTTTTCGACAGTTTCTCCTGTACATCCGCGAAGGAATGCACATCGTCCTTCATGTTTAACAGCCTGTTTGCCTGTTCCAAAAGGTCCTGGCGTTCCTGCTCGCGGTTTTTCTCGTTCTCATATTCCTTTTCCCTGGCTGCCTTCAATTCGATGAGCCGTTTCACGTTTTCTTCAAGCCCGGACAGGGTAGCCCGTGCGCCATCGACTTCTTTTTTCAAACGGTGGCAAAGTTCCTCCTGCGATGCGAGCAATGCCGCTTTCCTTGCAAGGACAATCTGTTTTTCTTTTTCGAGGAAAAGGTCCTTCCGGCTTTCAAGCGATTGCTTCTTCGCTTCGAGGGCTTCCTTGTCGCGGAATTGCTTAAGGGTTGCTTCAGCCGCAAAATAGTGCTGCTTCAGCTTGTCCTGCTCATCCCGTTTAGCGGATACCCTTTCCGTAAGCACATCGATTTCCGCTGCCATCTCGGCAATTTCATCGGCAAGCAGCGGGAGAATGAGATTGTCGTTCACGCTGCCGGCTTCCATGAGCTCAATCAACTCTTCGTTGAAGGATGCCTGGATCCGTTTCAGTTCGTCGCTTCGTTTCGCTATCCTGTCTTCCACTTTCTTTTTCAAATCCTGGGCTTCCGTCCGCAGTTTTTCCTCGACGAGCTTGTAGATTTGCGTATGGAATAGACGCTGCAGGATAACTTCTTTGTCTTTACTGTCGGACGTCAGCAATTTCCGGAATTCGCCCTGCGGAATCATCAGGATTTGCCGGAACTGGTTGCTGTCGATGAGCATAATTTCCTTGATTCGTTCCTCAACCTCGGTCACTTTGGATGCGAGCAATTGCTGGCGGCCGTGTTCGTCGACCATGTACAGGCTGGCGGTCGCAGGAAGCGTCCTCGTCCCTTCGCCGCGTTCCTTCCGCCTTTCCTGCTGGGGCGTGCGGACAATGAAGTACCGTTTGTCCCGAAGCGAAAATTCGAGCGACACTTCCGTAATGACGTCATCCTTCGCAAATTGGCTCCGCAAGTCGGCGCCTGTCCGGTCCTCTCCGCTTGCCTTCCCATAAATCGCATAGCTAATCGCATCGAAAATTGTTGTTTTCCCTGATCCCGTCTTACCGGAAATGACAAACATCGTCCTATTGCCAAGCGTGGAGAAATGGATCGTTTCCTTTCCTGCATAAGGACCGAATGCCTGCATTGTCAATGTAATTGGCCTCATACCGGCAATTCCTCCTTTACAGCAGATTCGATAACGCTTGAGACAACCGATTTTTTCTCGTCGGTGAACTCCTGGGCTGTCATCTCCTTGTAAAATTGCTCGAATAACTCGAGTTCCGATTTCTTTTTCCTGCTGTCGCCAATTGAAAATCCATTGTTCCGTTTTTGGTCGGCGAGGTCGGATTTTCTTTCAAGATGCATCACATTCGGGTAGACCTGGCGGAGCTTGCCCATCGGGTCGAGAATCGCCCCTTCATCAAGGAGTGTCACTTTCAAGTAATCATCACTTTTTTGCTTTTCAAAAAATGAAGGGTCGAGCAGCTCGTCCAGATAGCCTTCGAGCTCGCGCATATCCTTCGTAGCCGCAAGCGACCTTTCGCGGATCGAGAAGGTGCCGTTGCGCTCCATCTCAATGATTGAAACCGACTTTTTATGCTTCGCTTCTGAAAAAGAATATTTTAATAGAGAGCCGGAATACTTAATTGTCTCATGGCGAATCGCGTTTGGATTGTGAAGATGGCCGAGCGCCGTATAGGAAAATGGCTTAAACAATTCGGCCCCTACGTTGCCGGAAGCACCGACTGATAACAGCCGTTCGGATTCGCATGTTTCCCCGCCTGTCACAAAGGCATGTCCGACAAGCACGTTCGGCTCATTCGGATTCAGTTCTTCTTCAATCCTACCAATAAGCGCCTTCATCGCATCGTGATGGGTATGTATCGAGTGGTCATCCAGCAGTTCCTTGACCGCCCCCGGTTCCGCATAGGGCAGCAAATAAAAATTAACGCCGTTCATATGTACCGGTTTAAAACTATCACTTAATTTTCCGCTCAAATAAAAATGGCTGTGCCTGTACCATGAACTCCCGAACGAGAGGCGGTCGGCGCTGTCATGGTTTCCGGCGATTGAAATAATCGGCGTTTTCAGTTCAACATTCAGTTTAAATAGAATTTCATCGAGTAAATTGACGGCATCAACCGGCGGTACGGAGCGGTCATACAAATCCCCCGCAATCACGACGGCATCCGGCTTTTCCTCCTCCACCAGGTGAATGAATTGCTCGAGCACTTCACGCTGATGTTCGGTCATGTAAACACCGTGGACCAATTTGCCAAGATGCCAATCAGCAGTATGTATAAACTTCATGTTTCCCACCTCTTCCATTATTCTTGTTATCTATTATTATAAGGCACTGCTCCACACTGTTGGCAAAACCAAAATTAGGTAACCGTTGGTTGGTGTGGTGGTCGCATCGCATCTTCTACCGTTTGTACGAAAAATACTAGAAGAAAAACCCCCACTCAAGTTTAAATACTGCTCTCGCATTAAAGAAGCAAAAAACAAGTCTGCTAGCTGGACCGTAAAACTGGAATCTCTGGCATTCCTACGGGCTCTAAAGAAAAACTTAGCGCCCGAACAGCAATGGATAGCACATCATTCGGGAACTAAAGGAAAACTTAGCGCTCCAACAGCAGCAGGCTGCACTTCATTTGGCATTAAAAAAAGAGTTAACGACCGAACAGCAGCGGCAGCACCTCATTCGGACAGTAAAAGACTAATCCACTTCTTATGTTAAAAAAGCTGTCGGACTTGAATAAGTCGGCACTTCACATCCAAATTATACCACACACTCACAAACGTACCTTTCGAGCTTTTCAAACCTTTCATAGAAAAACAGCCAGGCACTTGGGCCTGGCTGTTTTTTATCGGGTCTGGCTATTATAATTTCGTTACGTTGGCTGCTTGAGGGCCGCGTGCTCCTTCAACGATTTCGAAAGAAACTTCTTCGCCTTCCTCAAGAGATTTGAAGCCTTCGGATTGGATTGCAGAGAAGTGGACGAATACGTCGTTGCCTTCCTCTGTCTCAATGAAGCCAAAACCTTTTTCTGCGTTGAACCATTTAACTTTACCGTTTTTCATCTAACAAAATCCTCCTAGTGGCCATGTTCGGCCAAGTGTAAATTTCGCCAACAGACTTCGGCTTGCTGCGAAAACCCAATTTTCGAAGCGCCAATCCGTATAACGGCATTAACAACTATACCATATTCCTTCAGTACTGTAAAGATTTGGAGCGCCGAACTTACCGTTACATCCGGTCACTCAACCTTCCCGGCAAGTCCTGGATCGACTGGACGACCAGGTCGAGGCGGGTTTCAATCCGGTACAGCAGGTATAGCGTCACCGCGATCGGAAAGCCGACTTCACTAATAATCGGGATAATCTGATCCATTTCCTTACCTCCATTCCCTATTTTTTATCGAGTTAAACTTCCCTATACCCAAGTTCGTTTTAAATTTCTTTTTGGCTCACCAGAGGCTGCACCTTTTTAGATGGCCATATTTTAAAAAAAGGAGCCGGCTCCATAACGTAACCGGCTCCTTCCTTATTAAACGATTTCGTAATCGGTCACGTTGCGTTCGATTACCCTCGCGCCTTCAACAGCAGTATAATTTCCGTTTGGCGTGATGAAAATGCCGGCCGCGATGATATTTTCCATCGATTGTTTTACAACCGCGGGATCAATCGGTTCCTTAGGGTTATCGATTGTGAGCCTCGAAACCTTTCCGGCTTCCGTCATAAAGCTTAGCTCCAATGATTTTGCCATCCTTATTCACCTCCTGCCTGTTTAAATTTTTGATAAATTAACTGATGATTTCCGTGCGGTCGTTTCGTTCAACCACGCTCAATGGGTCCGCGGATAGAGCCCCGATTGCCGATGCAGCAAGGTACATCTGGGCCGGAGTCGCTTCCGTCTTCAAATTGTTGAACGTTTTCGACTTAAAAATCGGTTCGCCCTTTTCATTGACGCCTGTTTCAAAAACGAGGCGCAGTTTCGAATCAGCGAGAAGTGCCAGTGCCATTGTCCATCACCTCCTTTCACCATTTATATAGGTGGATGAAGGGTGAAATGGACATGGTGGATTTGAAAAACCCATCTTTTTTTAAAAAAAAACATAAAAAAAGCCTGAGAGTTCCTTCAGGCTGAAAATTGGTTTGCGCCATATGAAGGCGACTTTATTCTAGTTAAATACAGGCAAGGCCTTCTTCCATGCTGCAAATAACCCATTAAGCAGGCGGGATTTTTCCGGTTAGTAATAAGAGAAAGAAAATGAGTCCTATCGCCATAAACAGAGCGGAGGCGGTAAAAATCGGTCCCCTCCTGAACACAAACTCCTGCCGCTTTTGAATCAAGCCGGTCTGGGCGCTCGTATTCAGGTTGCCAAAATCGGACGTCGTGCCCCCACTGCTCGAAAAGTAAAACGAGGCTGCCGTAAAGACGAGGCCGATGAAAAACATAACCTCGATAAACCGCACGGAAAATTTCGCGGCAACCGCGTATGAAATTAGTGCCTCCACGACGAGCGCCAACAGAAAAATGACGATCTTCTTGTTCTTCACGTTTCTCCCCCTTTAAATCTGATTTATTCTTGCATTTTAAGGTAATTCCAATAATTTATGACACTACCTTTATTTTACATAACAGACGACTTCCTGCCAATTATTTCCCAATCTCCCTGCCACTTGGCACAATCGACAATTTTCCGGCAGGCTTCCCTTTTATGCCGAATAACGGGCGCAGGAAATGGGTTCGTTTCACAACAAATTCGTACAGGCAGACAATGACCGTGAAGGCTCCCGCCGCCAACACGGGCAGTTTCAAGCCAACTTTCCAGCCCACATCGGCCAGGAAAAAGCCAATTCCGACGATGATCGGCTGATGGAGGATGTAAAAGGGCATCGAGGCCTCATTCCAGTAGGCAAGGAATTTATTTTTCCGAGTCAAATACCTTCGCGCCAGCGTAAACAACACCATCATCATGAAATATCCGCTAACGGATTTCGCTCCCCAGAACGCCAGCCGTTCCAAAATCCCGCCGCCATAAAACGATTGCATATACAATAGAACAAACAGAATCGTCCCCGAAAAGGCAACAACACAATTCAGCCCGAAAAATCGTTCAGTAACTTCGACAAACTCATCTGTTGAAAAATAATAATAGCCGTACAAAAAGATGATTAGATAAAAAGTGATATCGTACCCACCAAGATTTACAAGATCGACAAGCGATGCGGCCGCGATCAATGGCAAAATCGCCACAATAAGCAGGCCGGCAGCTCCAATCCGTTTTTCCCTCTTCGCTGGCATCCTTTTAAAAAGAGGCAACGTACCAAGAGTAAAAAAAAGCAATACAAGCAAATACCAGAGATGGTGCCCGGCGAACGCAAAATTCCCTTCCGCGCCAATATCAAGGTAAGGCCCGTTAAAATAATTGCCCATAAAAGAAAGAAAACTTCCTTCAAATTGATGGTGGCTGATCCTTTCCGCATACACCTGCGGAGGGGTGAGGACAACTACGCCGAACAAAAGCGGGATACCGAGCCTCGCTAGCCGTTCTTTCATGTACTTTTTCACCGGACGTTTCTGAAAAGAAATAGACGCCGTCATTCCTGAAATCGCAAAAAACAATGGCATGATCCATGTGCTAATCACCAATGAGACAATCAGCACGCCCATTGAACCGGTTTCATAATTTTTCACATGCCATGGCCACGGGTTGAAAAACATTAAGATGTGATACGAAAATACAGCAAATGTTGCAAGCACACGCAGCCAGTCCAAATCATACTTCCTTGGCAAACAAACTCCCCCACTCTAAAAAACCTCTTTTTTCCAACCCTCACATTTTATTTTACATTTCTTTAATAACTTTGAAAATATTCTTTTAACTCGGGAGAGGGTACAAACCTTTTTTCAAACAGGACATATAGTAATTTGAAAGGATGTGAAAAGTCTTGGATTTCATCCAAATTCTTAATCAAAATTATTATTTTCTTGTGCCTGTCCTTTGGATTATTGGCTTCGCGCTTAAGAAAACACCGCGGGTTCCCGATTGGTCGATTATTTGGTTCCTGTTTGGTATTTCCCTTGTTCTCGCCTGGATAGCGTTTGGCTTCAATATTGACGCCATAATAAATGGAATCATCGCGGCAGGGACAGCTGTTTTCGGGCATCAGGCGTGGAAGCAATCGCTCGAAGGCCTTGATTCCTGAAACAAATGAAAAACAAAATGCTAACTTTGGCATAAATCCCATCCCAATTAAGTGGCCACAACACTTGGAACTTTCCTTCACCTCATTGGAGCCACCACAATCGTAAACGAAAATATTATCTACAACTGGGGTAACGTACAATCCTTTTTTTAACCGGGCCATAAGGTGTGGTGAAAGGATGTGAAACATATGGCACTCGTACAATTTCTTCATGCCCACTTCTTCTACCTGATCCCTATCCTTTGGATCATCGGGTATTTCCTAAAGCACTCATCAACTGTACCAAGGCATGCGATCATTTGGCTCCTGTTGGCTGTCGCCTTAATCATCGCACTTATTGTTTTCGGGCTAAAATCTGTAGCCGTGTCCAACGCCATCATTGTTGCCGCAATCGCCGTCTTCATCCATCAACTATACAAACAAACGGTCAAATGGCTTAAGGCCCGGCGTTAAAAGAAAAAAAGCGATGCATGCGGCATCGCTTTTTTCTATGATTTTCGATTTCTGTTTTCAATGAACCGGTTCCGCTCCCCGCCGTCCGACAGTTCCTCGGAAAACTCAGGAGCCTTTTCCTTGCCCAGAAGCTTCGAATTCCTGATTGTTTTCGGGGAGAGATTATTGTTCGGAGCTCCTTGTTCATCCCATTTAACCATCTGCACACCTCATGTTCCTTTTCCCCTAGTATCCCGGGAATCGCAGGAAACATGCATTGTACCGGAACCTCTATATTCCATTGTAATTGCTGAACACAACGGATGTGCTTAACACACCTTCTATATGTTTAAGGGAATCGGAAATGGTTTCGTTTTGGCCGGGAGTATCACTTTCGATTGTTACCATGATTTTCTTGTCTTCTTCAATGTGGCGTACATCGACGCCCTTGATTTTGCTTATCGCGATTGCTGCCGATAAAGCCTGGCCCTCGATTGTTTCAACGTAATAGCCGGATACGACCATGCTCTCGCCCCCTTTCCCGTAAAAGTAAAAATGAAACTTATCCATATTTATGGTAAAGGAAGAAGAGGCTGCTTCATAGTCAATAATTGATATGTTAACATTTCATTCATAAAGTTGTGGCGAATTGGTTATTTTTCAAAAAGAGGCTTTTAACATCATACTTATAGAAAAAAGCTCCCCGCGCTTAGGCGGGAAGCCTTCTAAACTCACATTTTTATAAGGACGATCCCTAACAGCGCTGAAAGAACACCAACGAGCTGATAGGCACGGATTCTTTCTTTAAAGATGACGCATCCCGTGAACACGACGATTAAACAATTGAGGCTGATCAGCGGGAAGATGATGCTTGCGACCCCGGTTTTCAGGGCGAAAAAATAACTGCTGTATCCGAAAACGCTTATCAGGCCAACGACCGCACCCGTTTTCATCTCCTGTTTCCTGGCTGTTTCCTTTCCGGCAAGGATGGAAAACAATAAATACAGGCTTCCGCCGCCGTACATCGCGACAAGCATGCTGATAGAGCTGAAGCTCATCGTGGATCCTAGCTTCATTAATATCCCAAGCGCGCCAAACGATAAAATGGCCAGGGCAATCCGGTAAATCCAGGCGTAGTAATCGGCCTTTTCTTTTCCCCTCGCCGGCGTATATTGGATGGCTGCAACAGATGAAAGGATAATCAGAATGCCGACCCACTGCATGGCGCTAATATGTTCGTCGAAAATGAGTCCCGCGCAAAGGACGGGAAATACCGCATTGGACGAGATAATCGGCGAAGTCAGGCTCGCCGGCCCCTTCTCATAGGCCTTGGACATTTGGATATTTCCGTTTGCATTCAGGATTCCAATCGCCGCGCCGAGCAGGACGGATATGGCAGAAAAATTTAAGTCCCCGGCTGAAAACCCATACCCAAGCGACAGGATAAATGCCGTTAAATAAAAGAAAAACTGCAGCGAAACTTTTGAATACCCTTTTCCGGTACTCCATTTGAAGATTGCGTTATTGACTCCGAAACAAACCGTTGTCACGATTGCCGCCAAGAACCACATGCCAAGCCTTCTCTCTTACACTATGTACTTGCTAAATTACTTTTTAAGTATAGTGAATTATCAGAGAAAAAGCGAGAGCCTTTTTTCCAAAAATGTGAAAAATTTATGTTGCTTGTAATGGGCAGCAAACAATGGCGTATATGTTTATCCAAAATTCAACCAGCTGCAACGGCTTTACATTATTGTTCCATACGATCAATCTCTTCGAACGCCTGCTGCAGGGTGGCTTTAATGACAACATTCCTGAAATCGATGCCCATCTTGATGACCGTCTGGGCAATTTCCGGCCGGATCCCTGTCAACATCGACTTGACGCCGAGAAGTTCGAGGGCACCGATGACCTTGAACAACTGGTCGGCAACCATTGTGTCGACGATCATGACACCGGAAAGATCGAAAATGAGCGTTGTCAGCTTTAGCCTTACAGCCTCCTGGAGCGATTCCTCCATGATCAGCTGCGCCCTTTCCGTATCAATGTTCCCGATCAGGGGCAGGATGGCGATTCCATTCATGAGCGGGACAACAGGTACTGAAAGCTCGAGAAAAGCTGTTTTTGAGGATTCGAGATTTTTCTGAAAATAATGGACATATGTAAGGCTGAAGCAATAGACGGCATGATCGAGAAGCGGATCAATTTTCCTCGACACAGCAAACACTGTCTTGATGCCCATATTGTGGTTCTCAATTTCCTCTTCCAGCACATCAATGATAAACATCCGGTAATAGCTCGTATCTTTCAACGCCTCATTTAGGGGGATGCCAAGGCTATACGTAAATTCCCCGGTTTCCTTGCCCCATTGCTCTATTTTCGCGTATGCTTCTTCCTTGCTCAGCCCGTGAATGAGCGTTTCGGCAAAAAGGGATATAAAATTTGCCCGAATCTTAATAATTTCCTCTTCATCTATCGTGGAAGACAGGAGCCGCCTTTGCTCAAATGTTGCTTCCGAAAGCCTGATATCGTGGACTTTTTTGGCAATCTCAAATCTCCGTTCCTCCAATTTTTTCCCAAGCAAATATAAGTCCTTTTCCATACATGCCTCCAACAGAAATATTTTACCTTTATGGTACAAGCAATCTGAAAGATTCACAAATTATTCGATTTTTGCCGCGTGCGCATTTCATTATTATTGCGGCTAACAATAGGCATAATTTTTCCATAACTAGTGCATCAATGGGAATGAATTTACAATTATTGTTTTCATATTTTGTTCACATTTACCATGATTAATTTCATAAATATTTATGTTAAAATAGCGTTGACCTTTAAGTGTGATAAATGTCACAATAAGGAGCTGCTTATATTCAATGTTCCATATTTATGGAACAATCGGAATATAGTTTGTGATTAATTGAACATATTGTTTTACTAGAAAAGGAGATGAAAAAGTGAGCAAGGTAAAGGGAATCATAGTATTTTTGCTTTCTGTTTTTACCATTTCCATTTTGGGAGGCTGTGAAAACAACATGGTTGTCTTTAACCCGCAGGGACCTGTAGCCAGGGAAATCACGGGATTAATCAACTATTCGATTGTCTTGATGCTTCTTGTCGTTGGGGTAGTGTTTGCCCTGTTCATCTATATTGTCTGGAAGTACCGCGAACGCAAGGACAATATGGGCTATGAACCACCAGAGGAGCATGGGAGCGCAATCCTTGAAACGATTTGGACCGCTATCCCAATCATTATTATCATCGCATTGACCATTCCGACTGTAAGAACAATCTATGCGACTGAAAAAATACCTAAAGGCTATGAAAATAAGGAACCGCTCGTCATTAAAGTGACGTCGGCCGACTGGAAGTGGATTTTCAGCTATCCTGAACAGGGCATTGAGACTGTCAACTATGTGAACATCCCTGAAGACAGGCCGATCGATTTCAAATTGACCTCGGCAGGAACAATGAACAGCTTCTGGATTCCAGCTCTTGGCGGACAAAAATACACAATGGCCCATGCGGAAACCCAGCTCTATCTTGTTGCTGACCACCCAGGGTCTTACGTCGGGAAGAATTCCAACTTTAATGGCCAGGGCTTCGCCGAACAGCAATTCGAAGTACAAGCCATGACCCATGAAGACTTCGACAAATGGGTGAAGGAAGTAAAGGAAACAGCACCGAAGCTGACGGAGAAAGAGTACTATAAAAAACTTGAGCCTTCCCATCTTGGCCGGGAAACGTACTCCAATACCCATCTTGAATGGGTTGACCATTCCGACCATAATTCGAAAAACTATCTGAACCCTGAAATGTATGACCGCGGACATGGATGGCCAGGGAAAATTTTCGAAGACGAGAACAACTACAAAAACAAAGATGCAGGAACGAATGAATCGGGACACAACCATGATGGTTCCGATTCAGAAGATTCACACGGAGGTGAGCACCATGGGCATTGATTGGAGCAAGTTTTTCGTTACAGGTGATCCGCTGATCTTCGCCTCGCAAATTGCAATCGCCCTAACTGGTATCGGACTAGTGGCAGCCATTTCCTATTTTAAAAAATGGAAATGGCTATGGACCAACTGGCTCACAACGGTTGACCATAAGAAAATCGGGATTATGTACATCCTTGTTGGGATCCTGATGTTCTTCCGCGGCGGCGTCGACGGCTTGATGATGAGAGCCCAGACAGCCGTACCGGAAAATTCGTTTTTGAATGCGCAGCACTATAATGAAGTATTTACGACACACGGCGTCATCATGATCTTGTTCGTTGCGATGCCGCTTTTGATCGGACTTATGAACTTTGCCGTCCCTCTCCAGATTGGTGCTAGGGACGTCGCCTTCCCGCAGCTGAACGCGCTCAGCTTCTGGCTGACATTCAGCGGTGCGATGCTTTTCAACCTGAGCTTTGTGATCGGAGGTTCGCCTGATGCCGGCTGGACATCCTACTTCCCGCTCGCCGGCAAGGAATTCAGCCCGGGAATCGGGAACAACTTTTATGCCGTCTCCCTGCAGATCGCCGGGGCCGGTACGCTGATGACTGGTATTAACTTTGTTGTCACCATCCTGAAGATGCGTACAAAAGGTATGACATTGTTAAGGATGCCGATGTTCACATGGACAACATTCATCACATCGATCATCATTACCGCAAGCTTCCCTATCTTTACGGTTGCCCTTGCACTTATGACATTCGACCGTGTATTCGGAACGCACTTCTTCACAGTTTCCGGCGGCGGAATCGACATGCTCTGGGCGAACCTTTTCTGGCTTTGGGGCCACCCGGAGGTTTACATCGTTGTCCTGCCGGCATTCGGAATGCTGTCGGACATCATTTCAACTTTTGCGAGAAAAACGCTTTATGGCTATAAATCAATGGTCGGTTCAATTATCGTCATTTCCGTATTGAGCATGCTCGTCTGGGTCCACCACTTCTATACAATGGGCAACAGCCCGGCAGCCAACTCAATCTTCTCGATTACGACAATGGCAATCGCAATCCCGACCGGAGTTAAAATATTCAACTGGCTATTCACAATGAGAAAAGGCCGGATTAGCTTTACTTCACCGATGATGTGGTCTCTCGCATTCGTACCAACATTCGTGATTGGCGGGGTAACTGGCGTTATGCTTGGAATGGCCGCAGCCGATTACCAATACCATAATACATTGTTCCTTGTGGCGCACTTCCACTACGTATTGATTCCAGGGGTTGTGTACCCTATCTTCGCAGGGCTGTATTACTGGTGGCCAAAAATGTTCGGCTACATGCTGAACGAACGAATCGGCAAATGGCATTTCTGGCTGTTCAACATCGGGTTCAACCTGACATTCATGCCAATGTTCTTCCTTGGCCTTGACGGAGCTGTACGCCGCGCGTACACCTATTCACCGGAAACAGGCTTCGGCCCGCTCATGATGCTATCCGCTATTGGCGCATTCATCCTGGCTGCAGGCTTCGCGGCGCTTTGCTACAACATTTACTACAGCGCGCGCCATGCGGACCGGAACGTCGGCAACGACCCATGGGATGCAAGGACGCTCGAATGGGCAACTGCAACACCGGTCCAGCACTACAATTTTGCCAGCATTCCTGAAGTGAAAGGCCTTGATACTTTCTGGCATATGAAAAAGAACAATGAAATCCAGCCTTTGAAAGATTCAGAGGTAGAGGAAATCCACATGCCGGGGAATTCCTGGATTCCGATTTACATGGGCGTTATCTTCGGCATCGCAGGCTTCCTGCTCGTCTTCGAATGGACGATTGCCGCTGGAATTGCCGCACTAGGCATATTTGCGGGTCTTGCCTTCCGTTCGTTTGACTATGACGAAGGCTACCATGTCCATAAGGACGAAATCATCGAAACCGAACGCAAGTGGAGAAAAAACAGCAAAGGAGTGAAGAGCCATGTCAGCTAATGCAAACACAGCATTGCCTCTTGAATTGCAAACCGAACAAAACCGGATGAACATCCTTGGTTTCTGGCTCTTCCTTGGAGCTGAAATCGTACTCTTTGCAACTCTATTCAGTGTATACGGGGTATTGGGCCACCGCCATGCGGGCGGCCCGACCCAGCAGGACATTTTCATCGTCAGGGATGTCTTGATCCAAACATTCCTGTTGCTGGCAAGCAGCTTTACAATGGGCATCTCAATTTACGAAATGCGCCGGAGCAATAAGAAAGGCATGGTCCTCTGGCTCATCCTGACACTCCTTCTCGGCGCAGGATTCCTGTTCATGGAAGTCCGTGAATTCATCCATTACGTCCATGAAGGCGCAACCTGGCAGACAAGCGCGTTCCTATCGAGCTTCTTCGTCCTGCTTGGAACGCATGGCCTTCACGTAACAATTGGTATCGGCTGGGCCATCCTGCTGATCATCCAGCTGATGAAACGCGGCCTAACGCCAATCACAGCCCGTAAAGCATTCATCTTCGGCTTGTACTGGCACTTCCTTGACGTTGTTTGGATTTTCATTTTTACATTCGTGTATTTAGCAGGGTTGGTGAACTAAATGAATCAACATACGAATCGTTTTCCTATCAGCCATGTCATTGGATTTCTCATGTCGCTCGTCCTGACACTCGGGGCAGCGTGGGTGGCACTCAAGACCTCCCTTCCAGCTAAGACAATTATGACATTTATCGGCACGCTTGCATTCGTGCAGGCAGCCATCCAGCTGTTCATGTTCATGCACCTAAGGGAAGGCGAAGACCGCAGGACGAATGTCATTAATATCATCTATGCTTTCTTCCTTGCCATCGTCATCGTCGCAGGATCCATCTGGGTCCTCACATCCGGCCACTCCCACGGATAATTCTTTTGTTATAAAAAAAAGCAGGCTTCCCTCCGGGGCGCCTGCTTTTGTCATCTAACGGGGTTTTATTTATAATTGCCGTTCCTCTCCAGGATTAAGAAACAAATGTTGGGAAACTTCTTTTGAAAAGCTCTTCATCCAGGATGAATAAATGTTACGAGATCGATGAAGACACTTTTAATGGACTATTCGCTTAGAAACTGCCTTCATACCCTTAATGAAGACACTTTCAAAGTAAAATCCATTCCGAACCTGCCTTCATACATTTAATGAAGACACCTTCAACGGGAATATTACTCCGAAACTGTCTTCATACCCTTAATGAAGACACTTCCAATGGAAAACCCACCTCGAACCTGTCTTCATACACTTGATGAGGACACTTTCAAACGGAAACGATCTTTGAAACTGTCTTCAAACCTTTCTACGAATATCCCTATCTGCGCCCTCCTTTAATCAGCCGAAACTGCGGAACGCTGCCTTCCTTTTTAAATAGAGAATAAAGTCCGAAATTGAACAATGCCAAGAAAAAAGACAAAACCATTTGCTGATATTCATGCTTGAACAAAAGCACAACGAAACTCACCGAACAATAAATCCCAAGCGCCAGATAAAAGAACTTTAAAACCCGGCCCATTCCCCCACCCTCTTCTTCCTCTTTTTTCTATATTAACAGAATAAATAGTCTTTTGTCACAAAATGTTCACATGTTTCAAAAACTTTACTTGGGAAATTTTTTTACAACCATTTCACCATTCTGACATATTCTGTTTAATTTCTCACTTTTTTCCTCGAAAAAAGAAGGGTTTTGCCAAGATTCCTAGAATAAGAAGAGGGAGTAAAAAAAGGGAGGAATGAAATTGAAGAAAAAGTTATTGGCAGTTTTATTTAGCGGAGCACTTGCATTTGGCGTATTTGCTGTACCGGGGAATGCTGTTCAGGCAGCGGAAGAACCTTGTGATTGCCATACCTGGGTTCCTATTTCCGGAGCGGACAGAAATGTAAGTGTAGCGGGTCTGCTGAGCAGCCAGGTTTTCAAGGAGGTTAAAGCCGATCTGTGGTCCAAAGGGTACAGCTGGAACGGTGCGCATTCCGTCGAGGTTATTAATCCTTTTCCTGCTTTGGTGATGATCGGGGTTCCTTTTGTTAATGCAAGTGGAGAAGTTGAATACCATGTGTTTATCAATGGAACATACGCAGGGGTTCCACAAGAATAATAGAATTCAAGAATCCAGGAACGGCATATCGCCGTTCTTTTTTATTTATCCAGCAGATATATGAATATTAAATTCATACATTAAAGAACCGTATTCGTTGTCATAATTATTTCCGAGCCGTTCTCATCCACCCACAACCACGAACAATTTACTAGCATACCCTTGTAAAAAGACTATTTAAGATGCGATTATCCTCGAAGTGGACTTGAATCCATTTCTAAAGACCGTTTCGACAAGCCACTCCCCT
>NZ_LIGI01000001.1:735250-1910425 GCF_001273955.1 Bacillus sp. FJAT-27245 | reverse complement strand
TAAAGACCGTTTTGACGAGCCAATACACTTGAAAAGGTCTTGATACCTAAGGTTATTCTGCCGTTGCACTAAATTTCAAAATAGTTAAGTTAAATCACACAATGTTACTTAACCTTCTGCTAAAATAGTATTATGTCACATTAAAAACTTCCGACCGGGCACATACCATCATTTGCAGATGCAGTCTATTCGACCTGAAACTCCACTTTGTTTAAAGTCATCGTTCATATGAACTCCACAGAACCGTAATGTGTTCCCCCATTCTTATAAAGATTTTCCAACCTTATTTCTACGAAGGAGGTATCTTATGGGCATTACTGTCGGCATCATAGTATTAATTTATTTAGTCATCGTGGCGCTCGGTTATATTGTCTCAATTTATGTCTCAACCAGCTGCCGGACCAGTTTCTTCATCATAAACAAATCCTACACGAATGCTTTTTTCGTCCTCTTCACTACAATTGCACTCGCTGTCATAATGATTGCACTTCCCTTTATTCCGATTGATCAGAGCTATGCGGCCGGGTTGATTCTTGGCAGCAAATTCATTTCAATCCTTACCCTTTTTATCAGCCTGTTTGTGTTAAGCAAAAGGTATTCAAAGCAGCCCCCTTCTCCATAAAAAAAATAATTATTTTGAGGGTTTATCGTTTTGTGATGTTACTTAACTTGTGATAAAATCCAATTATGTAACATTGGGAGGAATACGTGTGGAGTACGTTGACCCTATAAAAGACATTGCGCAAATCAATGCCATTAAGGAAGAGTTAAGAGAGAATTCACAGCGTGATGTATTGCTATTTGTATTTGGAATCAACACGGGAATCAGGGTTAGTGATTTGCTTTCTATCAAAGTGAAAGATGTTTGGGACGGAGAAAGCGTGAAGGAATTCATGATTATTCATGATTGCGATGGCGGCAAACCACAGGCTTTTTATTTGAACAACAGCATTCGGAATGAACTGGAATTGTTTTTTCAGCTTTATAAACTTGAGGCGAACGATTATTTGTTCAAGTCCAAGAAGAATGAGCTTCCCATTACCCGGCAACAGGCTTATCGGATTATCAACCATGCCGCTAAAAAGGTCGGGGTCACGGGGAAAATCGGAACGCACACCCTTCGAAAAACGTTCGGCTATCACGCTTACCGAAAAGGGATTGCGATTTCAATCCTAATGGCTGTTTTTAACCATCATAGCCCTAAAGAGACATTGAAATATATAGGGATTGAAAACGGCGAGGATTCTTCCATACGGATTGATGTAAACCTATAATGCCGGCGCAGCCGAGATATTCTGGGTTTTTCCTAAAACGGTATCCGGCCGCGCTTTGCAGTTTAATATCCATTACATGCTTTTTTACCCGAAGCGCCTTTCCGAGCAAAAAAAGGACCCCCGCAAACTGCGGTGGCCCTGAACTTGTCTATATATCTTCTTCCTGAAGATCCAATTCCATTTCAACGTTTTCCAGAGCAGCAACGGTCCCGTCTACGACCGAGACATGAAGAACCTGCTGGTCTTTCATAAACTTGAAAACGCCTGTATCGAAGTCCGTTCCTTGTTCCTTGAAGAAGATACCTTCGAACAAGACGTCCTTTGTATGTTTAAAAATCACCCTATGGTTTTCATTTTCCTTGATTAAGTAGGCGCGGACACCTTTTTCATAATGCCCTTCCGCTTCTTTAAGGTAACGCGGCACAGAAATGATATGCAAATCGACAAAGGGAACTTCCCGCAACAAAGAGTTTATGATCGACCCTTTTGTAAGCTGCTCCCATCGGCTTTGCGCTGTTTGGCCGAGGATGATCTGAGTAACCTGCTGTTCCCTGGCCACTTCAGCAATCACCTTTGAAATCGGCCGCTTCTCATTATCCTTCAGGATAAACGAGACGGCATCATGGCCTTCCGCAATTTGTTTCCACCTGGCAATGTAGTGAGATTTTTCTGCATCCATTTCGCTGAATGGCACAGGGTCTACGGTTAAAATGTAAAGCGGGCAATCCAGCATACTCGCGATTTTACAGCCCCGCTGGATGAGCCGTTCGCCATTTGGGCCGTAGTAAACACAGACGAGGATGCTTTCGTCCATGCGCCCCTTGATTTTTTCCATTATGTTGTCACCTCGGTATAGATGTGAAGTTCTTAACAAATATTGAGTATAGGGTAGCTCTGTATGACTATATCTTAAGCAGGCAGGCTAGTCAATCCTATTGAATCATCCTGCTCTCATACATACACGCTTGTCAGCTATACTCCACTGCCAAAGATTTTTGAAGGAGGCGGTTAAATTGCATACTATGCACTTTATTGTCCTAGTTCCGTTTTTATTCGCGATTTTCGTGCCATTATTGTATAAATATTTTTCGCCGCGGGTGCACACTGGATGGTTCGTTATACTTGTTCCAATCGTTCTCTTCCTGTATCTGCTCCGATTTATGCCACGCATCTCCGAAGGTAAGAACCTCTTGCGCTCAGTTTCCTGGATGCCTTCGTTCAATATTGACTTTACCCTTTACCTGGACGGGCTCGGCCTTGTTTTCGCATTGCTGATTACCGGTATAGGGGCGCTTGTCATCCTTTATTCCATTTATTATATGTCCAAATACACGGAAGCTCTAGGCCATTTTTATGTCTACCTTCTTTTGTTCATGGGCGCGATGCTTGGGGTTGTATTCTCGGATAACCTCATTCTCCTTTATGTATTTTGGGAATTGACAAGCATTTCTTCCTTCTTGCTGATTGCTTATTGGTATCAGCGTGAACGCTCTCGTTATGGAGCACAAAAATCAATGATGATTACGATTTTCGGCGGCCTTTCGATGCTTGCCGGTTTTATTATGCTATCGATGATGACCGGAACATACAGCATCCGGGAAATGCTTGCCGACGTCGGGGACATCACTTCCCATTCCCTGTTCGTACCGGCGATGGTACTGATTCTGCTTGGCGCTTTTACAAAATCAGCCCAGTTCCCGTTCAGCATATGGCTTCCGGGTGCAATGGAAGCCCCGACGCCTGTCAGCGCCTATCTCCATTCAGCGACGATGGTCAAAGCCGGCATTTATTTAGTTGCCCGCTTCACGCCTGTTTTTGGAGGAGAGGCGGAGTGGTTCTGGATTGTCTCCGGAATCGGCCTTGCTACATTGCTCTATGGTTCTTTAAATGCGGTGAAACAAACGGATTTAAAAGCCCTTCTTGCATATTCGACCATTAGCCAACTGGGCCTGATCATGAGCCTGTTCGGTGTCGGGTCCGCGGCTTTGTATTTTACTGGGGGCGGTGAGTCCTCCGTCTATGCCGTTGCCGTTTTGGCGGCCGTTTTTCACCTTATTAACCATTCAACCTTTAAGGGCGCGCTTTTCATGGTTGTCGGAATCATTGACCATGAGACGGGCACCCGTGATATCCGTAAGCTTGGCGGCTTGATGCAAATCATGCCTGTCTCGTTTACACTTGCGGTTATTGGCGCATTTTCAATGGCCGGCCTGCCCCCTTTTAACGGCTTTTTAAGCAAGGAAATGTTTTTTGCGGCGATGGTGGACGCCTCGAGGTTGCAGATTTTCAACATGGATACACTGGGAATCCTCTTTCCGTTTGTTGCATGGACAGCCAGCGTGTTCACATTTATTTACTGCATGATTCTTGTCTATAAAACCTTCAGAGGGAACTATAAGCCTGAAAGACTCGATAAAAAGCCTCATGAAGCCCCACTCGGGATGCTGATTCCGCCTATCGTACTGGCTGTCTTTGTTGTAGGCATCTTTTTCATGCCAAATACCCTTTCCAGTTACCTGCTGCAGCCAGCCGCCCATTCAGTTCTTCCTGGGTTGCCTGAGGGTGTATTTGCACAAAAAATCAGTGCCTGGCACGGGTTTAATCTGGAACTTGGCATGACAGCCGGCGTTGTCCTGTTCGGGGTTTATCTCTATTGGTACAGAAGAAGCTGGGTTGGTATACTGAGGCGCTATCCGCAATCCCTGACGCTGAATCATTTGTATGCGGTTGGTCTGGACCGGGGCGAAGCAGGCTCCCGATTCCTGACCGGGCGCTATATGACCGGCAATATAAGGGATTACCTGGTCTATGCGTTCAGTTTTATGGTCCTGCTCGCTGGAGGCGCGCTCCTTGTTTCGAATCGCCTTTCTTTTTCGGCAAAAAATACGCCGATCAGCCTTTTTGAGGGTGCCCTTGCCGTGGCGTTGCTCGTCGCTGCCCTCACGGTACTTTTTGCAAAATCACGCATGACAGCCGTCATTGCCCTTGGAGGAATGGGCTATCTTGTATCACTATTTTTTGTTATTTTCAGGGCCCCGGATTTAGCCCTGACGCAAATGGTCATTGAAACGGTGACCACTGCGTTGTTCCTTCTATGTTACTATCATTTGCCGAAATTTTTTAAAGGAACCGGAGGCATTCCCTTCAAGCCCTTAAATTTGATTATATCCTTGGGCGTCGGGGTTACCGTCACCTTGTTCGCTCTGTCGGCAAATGGCAACAGGCTGTTTGAGCCGATCTCTAGCTTTTATGAAAACTCCTATGAGCTGGCTGGTGCTAAAAATATCGTGAATGCCATTCTTGTTGACTTCAGGGGCATTGATACGATGTTGGAAATATCCGTTCTCGCGATTGCGGCTCTTGGAGTGTTTACGTTAATAAAACTTGAATTAAACGGGGGTGGGAAGAATGAAGAAAGTAAATGACGTCATTTTAATCACTGTAACGAGGGTTGCGGTTGTCATCATTTTCACTTTCGCCATTAACCTCTTCATTTCCGGCCACCATCATCCCGGAGGCGGCTTCGTGGGCGGGCTTGCGCTGGCTTGCGCGATTACGCTTCTCTTCCTGACGTATGATATCGACTCGGTAAGGGAAAATATTCCCGTTGATTTCAAGGCCATGGCAGCAGCAGGCGTATTGATTGCCGTTTTGACCGGAGTTGGCGGAATGCTCTATAATGCTCCTTTCCTTACCCAGGCATACAGTTATTTCAACCTTCCCCTTTTCGGTAAAACGGAGCTGGCAACCGCGATGATTTTTGACCTTGGTGTAGCTTTGGCCGTAATTGGGACCGCTATGACAATCATTATTACGATAAGCGAGGACCGATAAGATGGAAACTATGGTCTCAATTCTTGTTGGCGTCCTCTTTACCATTGGAACGTATTTACTTTTATCAGGAAATCTCTTAAGAATTATTTTAGGAACTTCCATCATCAGTCATGCAGTCAACCTGCTCATCCTGACGATGGGAGGCTTGAAAACCGGCGGCCCGCCCCTTTTGGGGATTGGCGGGAATACGTATACGGATCCCCTGCCGCAGGCGCTTATTTTAACTGCGATTGTCATCAACTTTGGGACGACCGCCCTTTTCCTTGTCCTGAGCTATCGCGCCTACAAGGTTTTGGGCACAGATGAAACGCACAAATTGAGAGGTAAACAAAATGAATAATTTACTCATACTGCCCATCATCATCCCGCTGATCGCGGGAATGACCATGGTCATGGTGAGAAAGAGGATAATGGCGCAGCGGCTGCTCGGGTTACTTGCCATCGCGGGCACAGGGGCAGTATCTGCAGTATTAATTGCTCAAATACAAGCCGGTGGCATCCAGGTGCTCCACATTGGCGGCTGGAAAGCCCCTTTTGGCGTCACCATGGCCGCGGATATGTTTTCCGCCCTGCTGTTGCTGACTGCAAACATCGTATCCTTTTTTTGCCTGATATACGCCTTCCGCTCCATCGGGAAAGAACGTGAAATGCACTATTTTTACCCCGTGTTCCTTTTCCTGCTCACAGGGGTGAACGGGTCATTTATTACCGGCGATATTTTCAATCTCTTCGTCTGCTTTGAGGTAATGCTGATTTCCTCCTATGTGCTTATTTCAATTGGGGGAACCCGCATCCAGCTAAGGGAATCGATAAAATATGTCCTTACAAACCTTGTTTCGTCACTCCTTTTCCTGGTTGCCATCTCTTACTTGTATGCGACCATGGGCACATTGAATTTTGCCCACCTTTCAGTACGAGTTGCGGAAGCCGGGCAGGACGGCCTGTTGACAGCCATTTCGTTGCTATTTCTAATCGTATTCAGCCTGAAAGCGGGCTTGCTGCTATTCTTTTGGCTCCCCGGCTCGTACAGTGCCCCGCCGACGGCTATTGCAGCTGTTTTTGCCGCGCTCCTTACGAAGGTCGGCATTTATTCAATCATCCGGCTGTTTACACTTGTGTTCTACCATGAGCCTGTCAGCACACATCTCCTAATCGGCATCATGAGCGCTTTGACGATGGTTTTGGGTGCAATCGGGGCCATCGCGTATTCTGATATTAAAAAAATCCTGACGTATAACGTCATTGTCGGCGTTGGATTCATTTTAGCAGGACTGGCTACCGGGACACCGGAAGGACTAACAGGAGCCGTCTACTATTTGATCCATGACATCATTATTAAAGCCCTTCTCTTCCTGATCGGTGGAACCGTCATCGCCATTACAGCAACATCCAACCTCAAGAATATCAGCGGGTTGATCCAAACGTATCCTTATTTAGGCTGGATGTTCTTTATTGCTGCATTGTCACTGGCAGGAATTCCGCCATTCAGCGGTTTCATCGGCAAGGTGTATATAACGGAAGGTACATTCGAGGCAGGCTACTTTTGGCTTGGGGGATTTGGCCTGATTACAAGCTTGATGGTTCTGTATTCGATCATGAAAATCTTTATGAACGGCTTTTGGGGAGAATCGTATTTGGAAGAAGAATACGAGAAAGAGAAACGGAAAACGAAAGGATTACTGTTCCCTATCGCCACCCTGACAGCCTTGACGGTTGCGCTTGGGCTTGGTGCGGAAGGAATTCATGCTTTTGCAAGCCTGGCTGTAGAAAGCTTGCTTGATCCTTCACTTTATATTGAATCGGTACTTGGCGAACAATAAGCGGACCAGCCGTTAATTTCCACAGAAAGGGGTGGTGAATGTGCCGATGCAAGTATTAACCAATCTGTTTATTGCTCTGCTTTGGACGGCTCTCCAGGAAGACTGGAGCATCCTGACCTTTATCAGCGGCTATCTCGCCGGAATGCTCGTGCTGTTTTTGATGCGCCGCTTCCTGCCTGAAAATTTTTATTTGATTACCTTATTAAATATTATTAAATTGGCTCTTGTGTTTATACAGGAATTATTTATATCCAGCTATATGGTTCTTCGCCAGGTCGTGCGGCCGAAACTGGCGATTGCCCCCGGAACGTTAACGCTTGAAACGGATTTGGAGACTGACTTAGAGGTGACCCTCCTTGCGCTCCTGTTGACATTGACCCCGGGATCTGTCGTTATCAAGGTTTCGGAAGACAACAAGACATTTTTTGTCCACGTACTCGATACTTCGGATGCGAATGAAGCGATTATCAATTCGAAAATACGATTTGAAAATTCGATAAAGAGGGTGACGCGGAAATGTTTGACTTAATTTTAAAGATTTCTTTATTCTTTCTGGCTATCTCAATGCTCGCGACCTTCTACAGGCTGATTAAAGGACCATCGGCACCGGACCGAATCCAGGCGCTCGACTCCATCGGCATCACGTCCATTGCCGTAGTTGCAGTAAGCTCTGTCATCCTAAGGACACATGCGTTTTTTGAAGTCATCCTGCTGATTGGAATTTTATCCTTTATTGGCACATTGGCATTTGCCAGGTTCCTGGAAAGGGGTGTAACCATTGAATCTAAGCGCCCTTAGTGAACTCATTGCCAGCCTCTTTATCTTAATTGGAGCACTTGCCAGTTTCCTCAGTTCATTCGGATTAATCCGGCTGCCGGACGTTTACACACGCTCCCACTCCGCATCAAAAAGCTCCACACTCGGAGTTTTGTTCACACTCGTAGGCACCTTGGTATTCTTCCTCTTCAGTGAAGGCTACTTTAGCGTCAGGCTGATTCTCGGAATCTTCTTCGTGTTCCTGACAGCCCCGGTTTCAGCCCATTTAATCGCAAGGGCCTCCTATATGACGAACGTAAAAATGGCCGAGGCGACGGACGAAGGCAAATTCCGCGAAGTCCAAATGGTTGAAGAGAAATGAGTTCATTGATTTTTTCGGAAAAAATATATGATATAGGCCCTTCTGATTTTCTTTTAAAATCATGAAGGGCTTTTTCTTTTAGGCCTTGTTAAATAATGTTGTTGTTTTTCAGGCAAAAAATATGGGAACGCCTAATTTTGACGTTCCCATATTCCGTTAATGAAATAACGTAATTTATTCATTATAATCTTACCAGTGAACCTGAAGTTTATTGCCATTTGGGTCATAGAAGTGGAAAAAGGCATGACCATTATCTTCTTTTATCTCCTCGACCTTAACTTGATGATCAATTAGGTGTTGATGAAATTTAGATAATTCCGGACTTGTAAAGCCAATGCTAAATTCTTGTTCATTATCAATTGTAAAATGTGCAAATGTTTCATCTTCGGTAGGAACTAAGATAAGTAAGAAAGGTCCTTCATTTACTTTTAAAATTGCACGTTCCTCAGTATTGTTTAGTAACTGGAGCCCTAATACATCTCTATACCATTGTGCAGACAGTTCTAAATCTTTTACAGGAATTCTAATATAATGTACTTGTTCAATAAATGATTTACTCAAAGCCTTCTCTCCCTTTATTTAATCCGGTCTATCAAATAGTTCCTTTTCTACATACCTTTTTCCTTCCGATTATTGAAATAACCTGCCCATTAACTCGCTCCCTACACTTTGCATAAAAGCGATAATGCTCAATTCCTTTTCTTTTGCATAAGTCAAAAACGCTCGCCAAGCATCCGTACAGAGAACATTTTGAATTGATAGCTTGGAACCCTTTTTTATAAGTCAAGCATTTAATCCATAAACCAGGACTCATGGTAAGCACCCTTTTTTAGAAAATTGAATGATTATTCCTTTTTTAAAAAAGGAAAGGCTCCTCATCTTTCTTTTAAAATCAATAAGAGCTTCCCCATCTGCATACCTTTATAGAAAAGACATAAATGGAGGTGAGCCGATGAGGATTTACGTCGTAAAACCGGGGGATTCCCTCTGGAGGCTGGCGCAAACATACCGCACCGCAGTCAGCCAGATTGTAACCGTGAATGAATTGGAAAATCCGAACGTTCTTGTCGTCGGGGAATCGCTCGTTATTCCTGATCCGGATAAGGAATATGTCGTCCAGCGTGGCGATACACTTTCACAAATTGCAGCCCGCTACAGTGTCACGGTGCAGGATTTGGCCAGCTTCAACAATATCACCAATCCTTCCATGATTTTTGTTGGACAAATGCTGTTCATCCCCTATTTCCGCCATACAGTCCGCGCCGGTGAAACGCTCTCGGCAATCGCCAAGCGGTATGGCGTAACGGTTACCCAGATTACACAAGCGAATACCATTGCCAATCCATCGCTGATTCATCCGGGGCAGATTTTGAGAATTCCAGCCGTGGCCAAGACAGTCAAAGAAGTGAACGCCTATGTTACGAGGATGGACGAACGGGGCAGGAATGAAGTTACCGCTCACGGCAATCTGTTCACCTACCTCGCCCCTTTCTCCTATGGGGTTAACGAAGATGGCTCTCTCGCAAATTTGCAGGATACCCTTGTCCTCCAAGGCGCAAAGGCGACAAACACAGCTCCCTTGCTTACAATTACAAATACCGTTTCCGGCTCATTCAGCTCCGATAGGGCAGCGGCAATTTTACGAAATCCTGCTGTACAGGATACCCTTTTGGCAAACATCATCGCACGCATGCGGGAAAAAGGGTACCGAGGGCTAAATATCGATTTTGAATACGTCTATCCCGAAGACCGGGAGAATTACAACGCATTTTTACGAAAAGCGGCCGCCCGTCTCCATCCGGCGGGTTATACACTCTCTACCGCCCTCGCCCCGAAAGTAAGCGGCACCCAGAAAGGTTTGCTTTATGAAGCGCACGATTACCCTGCGCATGGCCAAATTGTCGACTTTGTTGTGCTGATGACCTATGAATGGGGCTGGTCCGGCGGCAGGCCATGGGCAATCGCCCCGATTACCGAAGTGCGGAAGGTGCTCGATTACGCCGTTACCGCCATTCCCCCAGGCAAAATCATGATGGGCGTCCCGCTTTATGGCCGTGACTGGAAAATCCCTTGGGTACAAGGCACCTATGCGAAAACAGTTAATTTGAAAAGCGCTGTCGGCCTTGCCACCCGTTTCGGCCAGGCCATTCAATACAACGAAACGTACCAGGCCCCGTTTTTCAGATATACGGATGAAACCGGCCAGCGGCATGAAGTATGGTACGAAGATGCCCGTAGCCTGCAGGCAAAATATAATCTCGTGAAACAATACGGCTTAAGAGGCGTCAGCTATTGGGTTCTTGGCCCGCCCCTCCCGCAAAACTGGCCGGTGCTCAGGGGGAATTTCAGGGTGCGGAAGAAGACATAATTTTGCAGAAGGATCCATTGTAGCCGGTTCAAATAAACTAACACATCGAAATATTATGTTTAGTATTTTAAAAATTGATTTTGTTGGCCAAATTGCTTTGTAAGCGATTTGGTTCTTTTTATTTTGAAGCATTACAAACTTTTATACATTTACTTTTTTCGTAAATGATAGATTCTTTATAAAACACAAACAGAAAAAGCTAAAAATAAACTTCCCGATTCCAATAGAGAACAAGAGCTTGAAAGTATAATTGCCCCATTCGAGCATCCGAAACCCATCAAAAGTACAAAACGAAAAAATCCTTGATATATCCCAAAAAGTTTATCCAATAAATAGCCAAACGCCAAAAACGAGATCACTATAATAAAGATCTCGCCCCAAACAAAACCACATTGAGTCCGCCTCTTTTATTTACTTTAAAATCAAATCTAGAATCAGCTTCCATTTTGTCCTTTACACATTACCTGCGCCTTGCTATTTCAATACTTTCAAACCTAATAATAAATAATAAATTGGAATAAGCGGCAAAGATCCCATTACACAGATCATTTTGATGGCATCTATATCAAAGGCCGCTGATAGCACTAGACCAAATCCAAATACACTTGATAAAATGCCTAAAACAGATATTTTTTTAAACTCCTTAAACGTATACAAAGATACTGTCAATACCCATAAAAACATAAAAGCGATACTCAATAACCCGCTCGGGCTTAACTGGGTTAAGGAGTCCCAGGCGATCAGAATAGTCTCTTGTGTGTATTGACTGGATTTTATAAAATCATGGGCAAGCGTGTGGTCTACAATCATTTGCTTATAATTATCAACAATCATTACAGCAAAACCAATAATGGACAAAATGTTAACAGTTTTTAACATAAAGTGATCTTTATAGATTGGTAATTTCGTAAAAAAAGAACAGATGGCGATCCCAAGCATTCCTGATGGAATTAAAATAAAATGCCACCATTGGAAAAAAGAAGGGTTCTCATGATGATTAATGATTGAATTTTCAGCGGTTGGAGCAAATAGTTGAAATAGCCCGTTCGCTACCAACAATAAAGAAAACAAGATAGAAACAATGATAATTGCATTTCTTTCGATTCTCAAAAAATCACCCGTTTACACTGTTTTTTAATCGTCTTCATCCTAATTTGGAACTAATTTTCGAATTCGATATATTCTTTTACTTTTAAAACTATCTTATCAAATTCCACTTATTATCTATTACTAGGATCCCCCTTCATAGGTATTATATAGCAGTTGGAAAAATAAACCTATGAATATTTTGTCCATTTTGAACATTTAGAAATTTGTTGTTTTTAATGACATATTATATCGAGTGATTCTCAGTGCATTAAAAAGGGATGAGCCCATATTGTTTGAGTACAGCCCTTCTCAATTTACTTTCTTTTCATATCAGGCTCTTTTTGGCCTGATAATTCCCCCCAGATATCAAGCCATTCAGCATTAAAACTTTTCTCTTTCTTTGGCCTGGATTTTGTGGTTGGCATGATCGTTGTTTTTCTCGTTTTTTTGCTTGCCAATAAGATAAAACAAATTAAATAAGAGCGAAGCATGTGGTCTTCGATTTTTTTATTTTCCCAACTTGTCTTTTAGGTAGAAAGACTCAGTATAAACCTAATGTAATTTTGACATTTATTCCTATTTTTACAGAAACCTAAGAATCAAAATACATAAGAGGTAACCTCTGGATTTACCTCCTTTGGTGCTAAACTCGCATTCGGATATAGCAATGCGCTTTTTTAAATCTTTATTCTTTTTCAAAACAATCCATTTTTGTTTAAAAATTCTGACTTTATTCCTACATTATTTTCTGAATAGTTAAACTATAATATGGATGTCCACAAAAGTGGAACTACATAGGAGGTGTGTAGGATGAAGAAAAGAAAGAGCGTCATGCAAGGCCTCATCATGGCAACAACCATCAGCGCATTGAGTTTCACCACCCTTTACCCCGGGCTTGGCATTCCCGCAGTAACGGGTGCCCAGCAGCTAGAGGCTGAAGCGATTGTGCAGGATGAGCCGATTTCCATCGTCCAGCTTCAGGTGCCGAATAAAAAGGCTCTAGATAAGCTGCTTGAAATGGGAATTGACCTCACCCACAGGGTTCATCAGCACGGTGAAGAATTGGAAGTTGATGTTGTTGTGACACCTTCAGAAATTGAAGAATTGAAGAAGCATGGAATCATAGTAAAAGAAACGCTGATCACGGAAGGCCAGTGGAACGAACGGACCGCGGAAAGAAATGCTGCGGTACAGCAGCAGTCTGCGATTGCGGCAGCGGAAGACACGATTAAAGTACTCCGGGCAAACCACTACACCAACCAGTCAGCGACCTTCTTGTATGTTGAGGCAAAAACAAGCGCCGGAACCAGCGCGAGCACTGCCCTAACTGCAAAGTGGGTTGAAAACGGGGTAGAAAAAACCGCATCCTTAAGCCGGTTCGTCGACTACGGGGAATACATGTACCATTGGTTCGAGATTCCAGTAACCGCTGTCCCTGAAAGCGTGACAATCACAAGCAATCTTGGCGGTTCAGCGACAACCTCTGTCACAGAATGGCTCGGCCAGGACAAAAAAGGCAGCCCGAAAAAACATTATGTAAAAGAATTCGTTGACCATTATATGGACCCATATGAACTGTATCAAAGGGCTGAGCAGCTCGCCAGGGAATTTCCGGACTTAGTGGAGATTATTGATATGCCTAACAAAACCAACGGCTACCGTCGCCTAGCCCAGGCAACAATTGGAGCAACTACTACTTCAGCTGTTGTTGTTTCTTCAAAAGCATGGGGCCATGATGGCGGAAATGATATTACTGTTGAGTTTAAAAATCCGGGTAAAGCAAGCCAGCCTTTGTCTGTGAATGTTGATGGCAACAAGGTCACCGTCGATTTGGCAACGGATGCTTCCGGTAAAATGACAAGCACAGCAAGCCAGGTCGTTTCGGCCCTAAATTCGAAAGCTGCCAGCCTCATAACCGCAACCACCTACCGTGGCAATGCGGGCACCGGGATTGTAGCAGCGGGATCGGCAAAACTAACCGATAACCTGAACGCTCCGGGTCATATCTCCCGCGAGCCACAAACCGTAAAAGCGATTCGCATCGGCAAGCACCGCGATGGTTCCAAGCCTGGCGTCCTTGGCTACGCGCAGGAGCATGCCCGTGAATGGGTTACTCCGCTCGTGACCATTGAAACAGCAGAACGGTTATTGAGGAACTATGCCCATGACGGGGAAACAAAGCAGCTGGTGAACAACCTGGATATTTTCCTGATCCCGTCGGTTAACCCTGATGGCGCAACCTACAGCTTCTATGACTACAATATGCAGCGTAAAAACATGACGAACCACTGCGGGCCAACACAATCCGATCCAGCGAACCGTAACGGCTGGGGAGTGGATCTTAACCGAAACCACTCTGTCGGTTCCGTATTTGACGGATACGTTGGCGCGTCCAGCACGAATTGCTTAAGCTCAACCTATGCCGGTCCAGCTGAAAATTCAGAGCCGGAAGCACGGAACTTGATCTGGCTCGCAGACAAACATCCTAATATTAAATTCGCGATGAACATTCACAGCTACGGCGGGTATTTCATGTGGTCGCCAGGGTCATACGATCCAAAAAGGGTTACGTTGCCACGCCCAACCGCAGGCCAGGAGGCATTTTATTGGGCAGCATCCAATGAAATCCTGAACGATATCCAGGACCACCGCGGAACAGTCATCCTGCCTAGCCGCACGGGCCCTATTCCGGATGTACTATACTCCGCCGCCGGGAACTCCGCGGATTATCTGTGGTATGAAAAAGGCATTTATGCATGGAACTTCGAGGTTGGCGCTGACCTTTGGGATTCCACTGCCAATAGATGGCGGGCAGTTGGATTCCAGCCTCCTTATGAAGAAGGACACGAGGAAGCAATGGAGTTCGCGAACGGACTGATTGGCCTTATCAAGGTCGCCTACAACCAATCAAAGGATAAGCAGCCTCCAGCCACGAAAGCGGTACCTGGCAACGGCACTTTCTCAGGACCGGTTGAGGTATCTTTTGAAACAAGCGAGGCGGCCACCATCTACTACACGCTTGATGGAAGCCGCCCAACATTCGAGTCAGCCCACCTTCGACTTGCCGGAACGCGTGAACCGGCCGAAAAGCTGAAGATTGACAAAACGACTGTCATCAACTGGTTTGCAGTCGACGCCGCGGGCAATATTGAGAAAAACTACAACCCGCTCAGTAATTCAGCCAACTTCAATTCTGTGAAAATATCAATCAAGTAAAGCAAAAAGATGCCGGGTCCCTTTTCAGAGAGCCCGGCATCTTTTTTTGTGGATGCAAATTTTAATAGCATAGCATATAGCTAATTGAAGCTATGTAACTATTTTAAAATATTTCCTTTTATCATAATGTGCCTACGTTAAACATAATGTGGATAAAAGAATCAATGTGTTTTTGGGGTGATTATGAATGAAAGCTACCGAAGAAAAAATGTGGTTTCATTTTCTTTCCAGGTTCATATTTTTATTACCTCTGCCTGTCTTGCTTTTGTTTTTATCCATAGGTATTTTATTAAGTTCCAGTGGTGACTCACCTATTGAATTAGCCTATATGATTTCTGCGTCAGAAAATCCGATAGGGCTGAGATTGGCGGGTTTGGCCCTCAATTTATTGTGGGGATCTATCGCAGTATTCTTTATTGCCTTTGCACGGCTTTTCAAAAATGATCATCCAATTAAAAGCACCTTTTTGGGGGCAATCGGAATTGGATTTATTATTCCGATGTCAGCCGGAAACCTTCAATGGACAGCCGCACTGGATATGGCAAAACGGTATGGAAATGCTACAGCCGAACAACAGGAATTGTTAAAAGAAATTCAAATGACAGTATTCCAAATAGTAGAATCAAGAATCGATACAGCTAATTTGCTGTGGGGATTGGGAATTTTTCTTTTTATCATAATGGCTCGTAAGTTTGTACCTTTATTTATCCGTGTATTGTACAGTATTTCTGCAGCTATTATGTTATTAGTCTTTGTATCTAACTTTATTGGTTTTACATTCCCCTTCTTTCTCATTCCAGTTTTTTGGTTGGTTACCCTCGTTGCCCATGTTGCACTTGGAATTGTTTTTCATAAAAAGAATAAATCCTTCTCCACAATTGATGGTTTTTAGAAGTGCCCTATTAAATTCAATTTCATCCTTACCTTTAATACGAAGAAAGGGATCCGTTTTTACGGACCCCTTTTTGCATAGCTTTAACTTTCTATCATTTTCACGCTACGTTTTCTTAATCTTTTTTAAAAATCAGTTGCCCAACAGAATATAACTTGCTATCCGTAATAGCCAGAACGACAGCCATCGCCATGAATGCTAAATCCAATTCATAGCCAGCCATTTGGCCATTGCCGAGTAAACCAAGCGAAAGTTTTACTTTTAAAATTGCACCGACCATCAACACTGCAAACAAAACAGAAACAATCCTTGTCGCGAACCCAATAATTAACGCAATGCCGCCGATTACCTCAAGCAATGCGACTCCATAAGCCAGGAATCCTGGCAACCCAATACTATCAAACCAGCCAACCGTATTTTCAATTCCCCCCTGGAACTTAACAAGCCCATGGTAAAAGAATAAAAACCCTAATACTACCCGTAAAATAAGTGCTCCGATTTCATTTTTCTTTTCCATTTTCTCCACTCCTAATTTTATCTTTAATATAATTTTTTTTACTTCGAGATAGTTGAGGTGCTTGTAGTAGTGGCGACGTAACCTCTCCTGTTAACTTACAGTTAGATTAATTTTACCTAATAGCTCGAATTCAACCTCAATGGTATCACCACTAAAAACATGTATAGCTTCCGTTAAAGCACCGGTTAGTACAATCATCCCGGGTTCAATACTATGCCCATAGGAATGCAGCATTTTAACCAATTCAACCACTGAACGTGCAGGATGCCCCAATACGTCCGAACCTTTTCCTTCTTGAACGACTTTCCCGTTCAATTTCATTTGGACCTTGATGTTTTCCCACTGAAACTGGTTAGGGTGATACATTTGTTCCAAAGTGAAAAATTTTGCACTTGAAGTATTATCGGCAACCACATCAATTAGGTTGAAAGAAAAATCCTTATAGCGGCTGTCAATTACCTCTACTGCCAGAATTATGCCCTCTGTAGCCTGATAGACATCTTGTTCGGTGATGTTATTTCCCTCAAGTTTTTTGTTTATGATAAAAGCAAATTCGGGCTCCACTCTAGGATGAATTAAGCCTGCTAAAAAAAGTTCTTCTTTGGGCATCCTCATAGACTCAAGCAATCTCCCAAAAATGGGTTGAGTGACGCCAACTGATTGTTGCTTTGCGACGCTTGTCAGCCCCATTTTCCAGCCAGCTAAATTGCCACCATCCTGCAATTCCTTTTCAATAATCATTTCCTGAATTTTATAAGCATCATCAATTGTAATATCTGGATACCGTGTTGAGATTCTGTCCATTTCGACAGCACTCTTTTGATGGCGGGAAATTTCATTCGCTATGTCAGTTAATGCCATTTTTTTCATCAACCAAATTGCCATACACTGTGGCTTAGGTTGCCGTATCGGTAGCTGCGATGAAGCAAGTCGGCTTTAGGATCATTGTCTGCTGCTCCCATTGCATAAAAGATTGGAATAAAATGCTCGTTTCCGTATGGCGGGACAGCGATCGATGCATTAGGAGCAAGTGAATCATAGTTAAAAAGTGATTCCAGATCCCAATTCCCAAGGTTTACGGCCAACCAATCCTCGAATTCAAGCGCCCATGAATCAACGTTTCCATTATCAGTCCACTTTAACGCTCCCAGATTGTGGACAGTTCCTCCGCTGCCGATAATCAAGACATCCTTTTCCCTTAAAGATGCTAAAGCCGCTCCAATTTTATATTGCTCCTCCGGTTTAAGTGCCGGATTCACAGACATGGCGATAACCGGAATATCCGCATTCGGATAAAGCATTCGGAGGACTACCCATGCCCCGTGATCAAGGCCGCGAGCTGTTTCATTTTTAAAAGGAATGCCACTTTGCGTAAAGAGTTCCTCTATCTCCCCCGCGATTTCGCTGTTTCCGCGTGCTGGGTACTCGATTGTGTAAAGGGATGGGTCAAAACCGCCGAAATCATAGATAGTCCTATATTGGTCAACCCGGCTCACCTGTTGAACCCGAGATTCCCAGTGGGCGGAAAACAATACAATCGCTATTGGACGTGGAAGGCTCTGGCCCAATTGGTTTAAAAACTTTGTATAAACGTTCTCCTCAATGGCAAGCAATGGCGCGCCGTGAGCGATAAAGAATGATGGCAACACTTCTTTTCCCTCCTATGTTATTTATTTTTGTACATCCGTCAAAATCCATGACCGAAAATCTTGGAAATTTTCCAAGGAAACTGTGTGTCCTTCCGGATAGGATTTAAATGTGACAGGCACCCCAAGTTGGGTAAAATAGTCCACATTCTCTGTTCCCCATTCATAGGGCAGTACATTGTCGTATTCCCCGTGTGAGATAAACAAGGATAAACGGTCCCCTGGATTTATTGTGTATTCTTCCTTAACAAATTGTGGAATATAACCGCTAAGGGCTACGACACCCTTAATTTTGTTTCCGAGGGTAAGTGCCATTGTCATCGAAACAATCGCCCCCTGGCTAAAGCCCATCAAGTAAACCTTATTCGTGTCCAGCGGGTATTTTTCGGTTGCATAATCAATAAAGGCTGATAATTTACCGATTCCCTCGTCAAAAACTTCCCGGTGAGGTTTGCCGAATCCCTGAATAGTGAAATAAGCAAAACCAGGTCCTTGAGACAGATGGCCCCTCACACTAAAGATATAGAAGTGATCTTCCAAGCCTTCTATTAAGGAAAGCATGTTTTGTTCGTTGCTTCCGATTCCGTGCATAACAAACAATGCGGGATATCTTTCCCCTTCAACAAAATTTCTGGGGCGGCGAAGTTCATAAATCATCCCTGCTTCCAATCGCTAACACCTCCTTGTATTTAACATGAGGAAAAATCAAAAAACAATTCATATTAAAATATTATGGCCTTAAGTAAGTTTCCCTACATGAATCTTTGTTCTCTAAGAGAATATCAAAAGTAATAATAGCGTGTCAATCATTTTTTTGTTAATATGAAATTAAGTTTACTATTAAGAAACTTTTGGGGTGATTAAGTGGATATCGGTTCCAAAATACGTGCCATTCGAAAGAGAAAGAACATAACAATCGCGCAAATATGCGAAGGAACAGGCCTTTCGAAAGGATTTATAAGCAATGTTGAAAACAATAACACTTCTCCTTCAATAAACACATTACAAACAATCGCGAACTACCTAAAAGTACCGTTACCGTATCTTCTTTTAGAAAAAGATGAACAAATGACGGTCATTCGAAAAAATGAACGGCAAGTCATGACTTTGAGTGAGTCCGAGATGAAGGTGGAGCATTTGGCGTCACGTGGAGGATTAAGCATTCGTGTGGTCGAATTTCCACCCGGGGCTTCTACCGGCGGGAAAAATGCACATGAAGGTGAAGAATGCCATCTAGTCCTGAAGGGAAAAATTCTCGCGGAGCAAGGGGAAGACTCCTTTATTCTTCAAGAAGGAGATACGTTCAGCTGGTGCGCAAGCGTCCCCCATTTTGTAAAAAATATTGGAGATGATGTTGCCACTGTGCTGATTGCCATTTATACAGAAGAATAGGAATAAGGCATTTTATTAACCGGAGACTTATGACTTGCAAACATAGTGAACAGTGAGAACGTGCCGTCAATTTTTTTCTTATACAAAATAAAAAATGCCGGGCGCCTTTCAGAAACTGAAAAGCCCGGCATTTTTATTTTCCACCTAATTAAGTCGCTGTTGAAACCGAGTAATTGGGACTGATTCGCCTCAATTACAGCTCAACTCCGTAGTATTCCTTTGCGATTTCATGGATGATGTTTTCTTTATTTTCTCCCATACCATAAGCTTCAGTCATAAATTCCTCGCTACAACGATCCTTAGTAAGCTTGAACCCTGTGTAACTAAGATCGATTTTTACGTGACCTCTAGTTGTTGAAAATCCGCCAGCACCGAATACGCTGACACATTTATTGCTGATAGGGGTCCGATTGCCTTTTTCATCCACATAAAAGTATTTATCCGTTACCGTGCCATAGTCCATATCAGATTTCGATGTTATGAAATAACCTTTTTCATTAATAACATGGACCTCATAACCATCCTCGGTTTCAACCCTCGGTGCTCCTTTAACATTGTAAAAAGCATAAACATCTCCCTCATACCCTTGAGGTATCAGGTAAATATCGCCGGTTTCATTGTTTTTGTCATATAAAAAAAGAGTTAGCGACATGATAGAGGCTGCTATTACTATACTTAAAATTACCTTAAACGCCTTTAAAAAATTCGAGAAACGCTTTATTCTTTCAAATAAAACATAAATTATAAAGGCTATAATACTCAGAATAAGCAGAAATGGCGTTATGGAAAAAAATCCATAGATGAAACTTTCCCCAATTGATGAATAGTAAACATCAGGTTCTCTTTTTGATATGGGTGTAAAATTTTTTAGCGAACCAAATAGTGAAATTAATAATGAAAAGATGACTGATGCAATAATAACTTTCAAAAACCTCATATCGTATTGCTCCTTTTTATGAGCATTTAATCTTCAAGTAACCCTCTCTCGCGCAATAAATCCTTAAGATTTAACACATACGCTTTTTCATCTTGTACCAAAAGCATTTCAGGTCCACGGCAGCTAGGTAAATACGCCGTGAGAGTAGAGCTTTCCTCATCGGCCAGTTCAATAGTATCTACCCTAGTCAATCTATTTCCGGGACCCAATTTATAAAGGTTGTACTGGTTCCGATCATCATAACCGCCCCGGAACAAAAAATACTCTTCATAAACTATAAAGCCGTCTGATCCTGCAATATCGGGCTGGAAGTATTCAATTGATCCTTTGTTGTATCTGCCAAGCTCGAACTCTGTATAAAAATAAAACCAAACATCTTCCTCGGCGGCAACATTAAGTGCATAGCAGTCGCTGATGAAATGCGGGTCATTGTTTGGATATGTATACACCTCATTCCCATTGGAATCCCATGCCCTTAACCCCCATGCGCCAATCGGGTCATCCCAGCCATAATTTCCAAAAACCCCTTCATCAAAATAGGAAGTCCAAATCTTATTTTCCCTCGTCACATATAAATTCTGGATTCCATCACCTAGCAAAAACTCCCGAACCAAGTTTCCATCCATATCAAACACTTTCCCATTAAGGTCAAATTCACCGTTTTTATATAAACGGGCACGACCACAAGCCAGCAGAATGTGATTCTTGTCGATTAATTGGATAAAATGATAATTCCACCTTTGTTTTGGAATTTTAACCTCCTGTTTGTAACCCTTTCCTATGATAATCGCTTTGTATTTATGGCTGTTTTCTGTTTGGACAGGCGGGAACATCCCATTCATTCTTTCGGGAACTTTATTAACCCCCAAAATGCAAATTTCTCCGCTCGGCCCTAACGAAGCCGAAACAAGTGAATATCCTTTAAGGTCATTTTTAAAATCTACTGCGGGGTTCAACTGATAATTCATTCGTTTTGCACCTCAGTTTCTTGATAATTTTAAGCCGTAGAAATTGGGATACCAGGGAATCACAAAGCTGCCCTATTTTATAATTGCTTTATCCAAAATGAAAATCGACCATATTATTGATATCTAGATTAATAATTTTTAAAATCGAATTTACTTCTTGGTTGTTTTCCAATAGACAAACAGTAAAATCTTCAATTGTAAGGAGCAATGTGTTATTTTTATACAGTTTAAAATACCATAGCATTGGTTTAGATCCCTCAAACGAAGGCTCTTGGAGTTTTAAAAAAATGCTCCTTGAGAAATCATTTAACTTCCCATTAATTGAAATACTGTTTTCCATACCGCCCCAAGGCTCTATGACTATATTTTTTAATCCTTCAAAGTCAACTTTGCCACCCATTAAAGGATTTTCACTATCAAACTCACCATCCGGATAGTAGATTGTGAAGGAATCACTTGCATTTAAAATCGAAGTAAAGAGCTTTTCCCAACCATCAGTTGAAGAAGTATGTGAAATCACAAAATAGGGATGCAAATACTCACCGCCCTCCTCTTCCCTACATGCGGTATTTCCAGGTCATCCAGCGAATTAAAAAACTCTTGTCACTGACCACCCTTTATACTTTCCGTTATATTTCTTGGAATACAGAGACATAAGTTCTGTCATATTATCAACTATACAAAGTTACTGAATTTCCACCACAAATGTATAGGAAGCCTCGCCATTTTTCCATTTTGAAAAAATTTCAAAGATATATTCACCCTTATCGCCATGGGTAGTAAATTCATTTTGTTTTAATTCATATTTTTTGTATCTTCCCGTTTCATTCCATAAATATAACTCTAATTGAGGTTTACCCTTTATTTTAATCGTAACTTGTTTATTTGGCTCTAAATGGATTGCCTCAATGCTTGAGGACATTTGATAGGGACCCGCATGATCAGTCGTGATAACCCTGGTTACCCCTGACTTCAACTTCGTTTTCCACTCATACCCACCTCTTGTGATTTCGTAATCTTGACCATCAACATGAATGTATGCTGGGAAGCTGTAATATTCTTCTTCTATTTTTATATTTCCTTGGTCCACAATCGTACAGCCGGCCATTAAAAATAAAACTAATAGTGAAAATATGATCGTTCTGATTTTCAAAATAACCGCCCCCCTTTCTCAATTAGACGGTTATTAACATAAAAAGTAAACAAAAACGCAAAAATACCTAAAAATATCACGATAAAGTCTTATCGCACACTTCCACCAAAAGTTTGTCCTGCACGGAGCCTTCGGGCATCTGTATCATTGCCACCAGTTCGCACCACGCCACTCTTCATCATAAAAGGCGAAATCCTCCTCCCTCACTCCTTTCCTCCGGGCCCGCTTTTGCTTTAAGTACTTTTGGAACTTTGGCCCAAACAATGTTTCCGGCCGAAGAAAAAAGCTCCACTTCGGATGGTCCAGCCATTCATCCGCCTTTTTATCAATGACTTTTTTGAAATCAGTCAGCCGATAGCCCTCTTTCCAGCGATCTTGGACGAACTTCATTGTTCTCCGATTGTCTGCCCTAAAAGCCGAATAAGTCTTTTTATTTAAATACTCGATTACTTCGGCAACCGGAACTTCCTCCTCCGCCTCTTTCTTCTCAAGTGAATGCTCCTCACCGGAATATACCTGGAGACCCTCTTCTGCCACCTCGTTTAGTTGTTCATAGTCGATTGTATACCACTTCGTCTGGTCTATTTTATACTTGTTGAAATTGCCTGTAACGACATAACCCAGGTCCTTTAGCGACTTGAATATACGCTTGATCGTGCTCTCCGACCAGAACGGAAACTGTTTCTGCCAATCGCTGTATGTGTTGTAAATCCAGCTCCTGCCCTCAATCATATGCTGGTTTTTCTCAAGCAAGTAATGGAGCTGCCGGAGTACAATCGCTTCATTCAAACCTATCTTTGCTGCCAAACTTGGACTTACCATCATTGCACAATCATTTATCAATAAACTGCTCATCTCCATACCTCCATGTATCGTTTTGATTCCACTGAATCAATGAATTTTCAAAAACACGGTTCCACCCTCTATATACAGGCAAAATGGAATAAAGGACATACGATGTTGAAATTTTTAGCAAAAAAGAAGCAGGCAGTTTGTCAGCCGGATATGTAATATAATTCTTTGAACTTTTCTTTGAAGTACTCTATGGTAACAGCAGGCCAATCTGGCCAAACATAAAGTGCCAAACTGACACCCGGACTCTGTCAATTCTTCCCCACGCAATATGCCAAATTTTCCGGAAATCATATCTCAATGTAAGTTAGCTTCAAGCAATTCTTTTAAAAAAATATTTTTCGATAATTCCCTTAATTAGCAACATTGTAAGCGGTAACAAGAAAATTCTGTCGAAAATGGCTGTTGACAGCAATTTTTCCAGGGACTATGATAGGTATTGTTAATTTCATACATAAACACTTATCAAGAGCGACCGAGGGATCAGGCCCTATGACGTCCGGCAACCCCCAATTCTGGGTACGGTGCCACTTCCTGCAGAATGGATTCATTCTGGAAGATAAGTCGATAAACAATTTGTTTACGATGCCTCTTTCTGAATGAAAGAGGCTTTTTATTATGGCGAAAAAATGTTTTTGAACGAACCAGGGGGGATTTCCATGATCGCAATCGATAAAGTGGTCAAAGTGTACAAAACGAGAAAGGGAACCGTTACAGGCGTCGACAATGTTTCCCTTAAGATAAAAAAAGGCGAAATCTTCGGGATAGTCGGTTACAGCGGGGCGGGAAAAAGCTCGTTAATCCGCTGCCTGAACCTGCTTGAAAAACCGACCTCGGGAGAAATTACAATCGATGGGGTCAAGCTTACCTCCCTTCCGGATAAACAGCTGCGAGAAGCAAGGCAGAAGATCGGGATGATTTTTCAGCACTTTTATCTCGTTTCCTCAAAGACGGTTTTCGAGAATATTGCATTCGCGCTTAAAGCTGCCGGAAAGAACAAATCCGAGATTGAAAAACGCGTAACCGAGCTGCTCGAGCTTGTCGGGCTCACTGACAAGCGGGATGTATACCCTGCCCAGCTGAGCGGCGGGCAAAAGCAGCGGGTCGGGATTGCAAGAGCCCTTGCCAACGACCCGAATGTCCTTCTGTGCGATGAAGCGACGTCCGCGCTGGACCCTAGCACGACAAAATCCATCCTTTCTCTTTTGAAAAAAATCAACCGTGAGCTTGGACTCACCATCGTCCTGATCACCCACGAAATGGATGTCGTTAAAGAAATCTGTGACCGGATTGCGGTCATGCAGGACGGAAAAATCATCGAAGAAGGCCCGGTATACGAAGTGTTCGCGAATCCAAGGCAGCCGCTGACAAAGGCTTTCATCAACAGCGTCCTTCACTTTGAGCTGCCGGAACACCTATTAGCCAGGCGTGAAGGCACTGTTATTAAAATCACCTTTAAGGGCAATGCGGCCGAGGAAGCCATCGTATCGGATGTCCTCCAGCAATTCAAGGTGAAAGGCAATATCCTTCATGGAAAAATTGAGTATATTCAATCGATTCCACTAGGGATTTTCATTATGGAAATGACAGGCGAACAAACAGAAATCGATAAAGCTATCTCCTATCTCATCGACAGGACCAATAACGTGGAGGTGATTGTACATGCTTGAGACAATCCAACTAATGCTCCCTGATTTGAATAAGGCATTTTTCCAGACAATCCAAATGGTCCTCATCTCACTTGGCGTGGCCCTTGTCGCAGGCCTGCCACTTGGTGTACTGCTGTTTGTTTCGGACAGAGGATTATTTCTTGAAAACAGGCCCGTGAAATCGATTCTTGGCTTTCTGGTCAATATGGTCCGCTCCATTCCGTTCATCATTTTGCTAGTCGGCCTTTTGCCGCTGACAAAATTGATTACCGGCACGACCATTGGCCCGATCGCCGCCAGTGTCTCCCTTTCGGTTGCTGCCATTCCGTTTTTTGCGAGATTGGTAGAAACCTCCCTCAGGGAAATTGATAAGGGAATTATCGAGGCTGCTGTTGCGGTTGGCGCGACTCCGTGGATGATTATCAAGGATGTCCTCCTGCCAGAGGCTCGCCCCGGGATTATTCAGGGGGTCACACTTACAACCATTTCATTGATCGGCTTTTCGGCAATGGCCGGAATTGTCGGCGGCGGCGGTATCGGGGACCTTGCCATCCGCTTTGGCTATTACCGCTACGACAACACCGTCATGCTTGTGACGGTCGTAGTCCTCATTTGCCTAGTCCAAATTATCCAGCTATCCGGCGACGCAATCAGCCGGAAAGTCGACAAGCGTTAACCCGCTTTTGCAAAAGCACACCGCTTTTCAAAATACATAAAAACATCAAAGGAGAAATGAGAAATGAAAAAAGTTTTGCTTGCTCTTATTCTAGTTTTAAGCCTCGGTGTCCTGGCTGCTTGTGGCAGTTCTGACCAATCTTCCTCCAAAGGCGACGAAAAAGCGGAAAAGAAAGACATTAAAATCGGCGCCACCGCTGGCCCTTACAGCGATATGGTGACAAAAGCGATCAAGCCTGTCCTTGAGAAGAATGGCTACAAAGTTGAAGTGGTTGAATTCAGCGACTACGTCCAGCCAAACCTTGCCCTTGGCAATGGGGATATCGACGCTAACCTGTTCCAGCACAAAATTTACATGGAAAACTTCGCGAAGCAAAACAATCTGGACCTTTCTGAACTTGTCATCGTCCCGACCGCTCCAATGGGGATTTTCTCTACTAAATTTAAATCAGTTGATGAAGTCGCGGACGGCAGCACGGTTTCCCTGCCAAACGACCCGACAAACCTTGCACGCGCACTCGGAGTCCTTGAAGATGCCAATCTGATCACAATTGACTCTTCCATTGATCCGCTGAAAGCGTCTGAAAAGGATGTAAAGGATAACCCAAAGAAGCTTAAGTTTACTCCAATCGAGGCAGCTCAGCTTCCACGCTCTGTTGAAAGCGTAGACCTTGCCCTTGTGCCAGGCAACTTCGCACTTGCCGCAAAAATGAACCTGCTCGACGCGCTTCAGCTGGAGAATATGCCGGATGACTACCGCAACCGCGTTGTCGTCAATAAGAAGGACCTTGATTCCCAACTGGCAAAAGACCTTCAGGCTGCGGTTGAGTCAGAAGAATTCGAAAAGACCATCGACAGCGACTTCCAAGGTTTCGGCAAGCCAGAATGGATGAAAAACCGCTAAGAAACTAGTGGGAAGTTTTACAATAATCATTTTTAAAATAACAAGAAGCCAGCACCGTTAACGGGCTGGCTTCATTTATAAGGAGATGATCAGGATGAAGCTTGAAGTTCGCGGAGCGCCAAATTATTATGCGTGTAAGTCCGGGATTCTCGAAACCCTCCCAAATATTCTTGCCAACCATGGATTACGAAAGCCCCTTTTGCTGACAGGAAAAAACTCATGGAACGCGTCAAAAGCTTTTTTCCCAAAAGGAATCGTTACGCGGCATGAAACCTATTCCGGCGAATGTTCAAATGAAGAAATAGAACGGATTGGCACGCTTATAAAGAATGATGGCCATGACGCAATCATCGCAATTGGCGGCGGGAAAGTACTTGACCTGGCAAAAGCCGCCGGAGACCTTGTTTCGGTTCCATTTATTTTGGTTCCAACTCTCGCGGCAACGTGTGCAGCCTGGACACCGCTCAGCGTGATTTATGACAATGACGGCCGATTCCTATACTATTCGATTTTTAAAGGAAGCGCCCTGGCCGTACTTGTCGAGCCGGCTATCCTGGCAGCCTCCCCTCACGCTTATCTTCGTGCCGGAATCGGGGATACGCTCGCAAAATGGTATGAAGCCGATGCATTACTCAGGCAAGTTGAAAATTGGACCGTACCTATGCAAATTTCGAGAGAATCAGCCCTCTTATGCAAAACGAATTTACTTGCCTTCGGTCAGCAGGCACTTGAAGCCGCGGCAACAGCAACCATTACCCCGGAACTAATAAAGGTCTGTGAAACGGTTATAATGGCAGGCGGAATGGTTGGAGGATACGGCGATCGGTTCGGGAGGATTGCCGGAGCCCATTCAATTCATAACGCCCTCACCCATTTACCCGAAACCCATCAGCACCTTCATGGGGATAAAGTCGCTTACGGCATCCTCGTCCAGCTAATGCTCGAGTGCCGGAAAGAAGAAGTTCTGGACTTACTTCCCTTTTATAAAAAAACCGGACTGCCATTCAGCCTTAGGAGCCTTGGCATCCTTTCCACCGAAAGCGCCGCCAAAGTCATTGCGGCCAATGCCCTTGCCCCAAACGAATCGATTCATTTCTTGGACATTCCATTGTCATCAGACATCGTGGTGGAATCAATACTGGAGCTTGAGATGATGGTAGGAGAATAGACGTCGGGTACCCTTCTGATAAGGGGTACTCTTTTACTGAAAAATCAAATCCGGCCCTCTTAAAAAGGGCCGGAGAGGCGGAATCCCGCCCTTTAATTGAAAAATCGTGTAACAATGATTCTCTTTTCGTTTACGATTCTTACATCTCACATAAATACACTTTTTCTGCATAACATCTTAACGACTGTGCAGATCTAAAAAGCAGTTCATCCCACTCTTCTTCAAATCGGTTGCATTTTTTTAACAATGCAAGCGGCACCTTTAAGTTTAAAAGCCGGCCACTCACCAGAAATCTCGTTACCCCCGCGGGCAGTTTCTCCCCATTAACCACATATTGTGCGATTGAATCATAATCTAATTTTCCATATGTAATGAGCACATCTTCATTTTGTGGCATGAATTCTGATTCTTGCGAAACCCTGATAACCCTATGCTGTTTTGTATAGCTTGATACGATAGTGTGCCAGCATTCTAAAAAGTGAGATGCGATATCATTTTGATATAAATAATGTCGTTCACCATTGTTTGTTACCATTTCTACAAAGATACTTCCTTCTTTTCTCTCTTTTACCCAAGGGAGCTTTGGGTTTTGAAGCAATTCTTTATACCAGTTTCCTCTTTTGACAAGATGATTCCATGCTGTAAAGGTAAACTCATCTTTCCCTACTTCCTGAACAGGAACATTTGTGCATCCAAGTTTTTTTAAACTAGTGAAACGGTGAACACCGTCAAGTACCAAATAGCGGTTATTTGATAGCCGCGTTACAATGATCGGATGCCGTAAAAATTGATCATTTTCAATACTCGAAATTATTTTTCCAAGCCGTGATGGTTCATAATCTTCATGAAGATCGACTAAATCTATAGGTAATAGTTTCAGTGAAGAAACAATGGTATCCATTAGAAATCCCCCTTCTAAGCGTTGAGTATACTTTCTGTCTCTAAAAACGTATGCTGTGGATGAGGATGGCTTAAGAAGTCATGATGTGAGATGGACCAGCCATATGCACCTGCATAGAGAAATACAATTACATCTCCAATTCGGAGTTGATCGATTGATACATCTTTTGCAAAAACATCTTTTGGCGTACAGAGCTGGCCAACGATAGTAACTTCCTGATTAACAACTGCTGTTAGTTCAAACGGATAATGCCACTTTTCAAAAGGAATCAATCCAAATGGATGATTGTGCTGCCATGATACTGGAAGGCGAAAATGCTGGGTGCCACCGCAAACAACAACAAATGTTTTACCATGGTTTTCTTTTATGTCAATGACTTCAACAGCATAATAACCGCAGGATGATGTTAAAAAACGGCCACATTCAAAAATAAGGGCAACATTCGACATGTTTTCCTGATCTATTAATTGCTTTAGTTCACCTGTAAAGTGTTCCCAATTGAATTGCTGGTCAAGATCGGAAAAGTTCACCCCAATCCCCCCACCAACATTAATGTATACAAGGGTAAACTCATATTTTTCTGACCAGTGTCTTGCTTTTTGAAAATAGATTCTTATAAGCTCAATATGCCGCTTATTGTCTAAGTTGTTTGAAATTGAGTGGAAATGAAAGCCTTCAAGCTGAATTGATTCGTATGACAAAGCTAACTGAATTGCTTCCTCTATTTGTGCTTCATCAATTCCAAATTGTGTAGGTCTGCCTGCCATGTGAAGCGTTGCTGAAGGAAATGGTCCGCGTAAGTTAACGCGAAGTAAAATGGATACTTTCTTATTATGTTGTTCAGCAATCATTGTTAGACGCTTTAATTCATTGATACTTTCAACGTGAAAAAGCTGAACATTTTCCAAAATCGCACTTTTTAATTCATTATCCGTTTTTCCGGGTCCACCAAAAATAACAGGTACATTCGAGTTTATTGCACGCGCTTTTTTCACTTCACCGATTGAAGCGACTTCAAATCCTTTCACAAAAGGATAAATTGTTCTTAAAATTCGTTCTTCTGAATTAGCTTTCATCGCATAATACATATGGCAGTTTTCCGGAAGAGTACGAGTGACAGATTCAACATGTTCCTTTAGATGATCAAGATCATAAATATAACTGCATACCGGCTCATCCATTTCTTCTTTTAAGAGCTGAATCGCTTCAATTACCTTTTTCATATACGGCTCTCCTCATTTTCAGTTTTCGGGACAAGTAAACTCCTTACGGATCGGAAGAAAACACCACGATCGTCACCCATAATAAGAGCTGCTGCACGTTTCTCGAACCATGCTTGTACATCCTGGGAACTTCTTGGAATTGCACAAAAGGGTATAGAATGGTGCATTGTTTTTTGATAGATTGTTTCAATCCCGGCTTTTACTAATTCAGAGCTTGTTTGCCAAGGCATTCCATAGGATTGTGATAAATCAGCTGCGCCTTCAAGCACCATGTCAATACCTGTTACAGACAAAATATCATCCAGATTTTCAATTCCCTCGTAATCTTCAATCATAAGGATTACCATAATTTCTTGATTTGCCTGCCCGATATAGTTTGTTAAGTTATCTTTACCGAATGCTGCCGGTCTTCCGCCGTTTAAACTCCGCATTCCAAGTGGATAATACCGGCTTGCGCGGACAGCCTTTTCAGCATCTTTCTTTGTACGAATATGAGGAACAACGACCCCTTTTGCTCCTGCATCAAGCGCCCGTAAGATCGCCCCTTCACTATTTTCACTTACACGGACAAACGGCGTTAACCCAACAACTTCAGCTGCCCGTATCATGTTTTCAACAGTTTCCGGGTTAATGGCTGCATGCTCGGTATCAATAATGACAAAGTTAAACCCTGCATGGCCGATCATTTCAACAATGAGCGGGTTTGGAATTGAACAAAAGATCCCAAACACCCTCTCATCGCTTTGAATCATGGCTTTGACTTTATTCTTCAGCATGTTGTTACCTCCCGAATTGTATAAAGCGGGTTTTTCGCATGTTGGATTCTAAGTTCAGTTTCAGGAAAAATTCTTCGCTTTGTAAGTTGCTCCACTTGAATGGTTTCTGCAAACAAATCAAACATCGAAAAACGTTCTTTTAAATGCGGAAAAAGGGATTGATAAGATTCGATTACATCACGCGCATTTTTCCAAAACTCCGTTTCCTGTACACCATAGTAATCTTCAAAAAAGAAAGCTATTTCCGACAGATTAATGAAAAAGAATGCATCATGAACAAAGTCACGAACAAGCTGAATATCATCCGTTTCAATGAATGAATTGCGGTTAACTTTTTTATGGACTTTCGGCGTCGGAATCAAATCAGGACACAATGACGGATTGGTAAGGGCGGTTTTTTTAAAGCGTATCCCATCATGGAAGTCCTTTAAGGCAAGGCGTACCGGCCATCCATTCTCGTGAATTAGCACCATATTTTGTGCGTGGGATTCCATTGCGACACCATGTGCATATAAAAGGTGAATAAGCGGTGTAATGGACACTTGAAGAAGCTGTTTTATCCATCTTTCTATTCCGTATCGCTTTACCCACTCATTGATAAGCGGTGTTCCATCTTTTTTGAAATGATAAAGCGCATTAAACGGGATTGCCTCCTCCTCTTCCTTCAGATACGAATGAATGCTTTCACGCCAAATACTGCCTAAAACTCCATATGTAGCTTCCTTTTCAAAAGATGGGCGATTTGGTTTATCGTAGACGACTCCCATCACCTCACGTAAAAGAACAAGCTTAAGCTCTTCTTTTAAAAAGTGATCACTTTCTTTAATCGTATTGAGCCAATCTGATATTTTCGCAGCGTTCCTGACGGTGTGTGGAGCTAAAACACGGTTTGTGGATGTGTTGGTAATACTCAATGGCAGCTTTACATAACATTTTGTCCGCTTTGTTTGATTAGAAAGGGTGCGAATGGACTGTTGGGGAACGTACTGGTCAGATCCCTCCCCCAATAAAATGATAGAAACTTTTTCCATTTCTCTGAAAAACTGAGGAATGATGACATTCTCCCACTGCCACGGATGAACAGGGATAAATATAAAGTCCGATGCATGCCGGTTTTTTTCATTTATTTTTTTTACAAACCGTTCAAAGTTACGCAGGCCTAGCTCTTGCTGGATAAACTCCTTATAGCTTATAGATTGCGAGATTGATAGGGCTGATTCGTTTTTATGCACGGCTACCCAAAACAACGATAGGCTTGGCTTAAAATCCGGTCCAAAGTTCATATGATCTTCTATTGAAAAACCAATTCTTGATTTATAAGAAGGATGATAAGGATGGCCTTCCATTGCCTCATTTTCTACTTCGTCATAGGTTACGGCCTTCAGATCATTAGATCGCTTCCAAAGATACTGGGCAACTGCATCCTTTATATGTGTCTCATTTAATTCTGTTATAAACATGGCGAGTCGATTTCTATCTGCATCAATTAGTGGTGCAATTTCTTCAAAAAAATGCGCAAATGATTCTGCTTCCATCTTTTCGTTATTTTTTTGGCGTAATATCGGATCCTTTGTTAACCTAAATCGATTAAAGCTTACTTTTTGTTTGCCATGACATATATATGTAACAGAGTCTCCAAATTTATCTTTACCATGAATGGTCAACTTCTCCATTCCGTTTTGTAAGGTCGTTCTCGTTGGCGTTACAATTTTTTCAAAAATTAATGATTCTATTAACTGACGAAAAATCCGTCTTATAACATCGAGATATTCTGCTGACTCAATAATTTTTTCTAAGTCTTTCATTAATTACGCTCCCTCACATTCATAAATCGGGTTTGGTATTTCAACAAATAATGGGCTTTCACCACATTCCTGAAAACGGCTTATTAAATTTGCTTTTGCAGGCAGAGTTTTACTTTGCAGCAGCTTATGGGCGTATGTTCGTAATGCAGGTGAAGTAGCCGTTCCCTCTATTTCCAGTAAAACGGAATGGACCACCCGCCATAGCTTGCGCTCATCATAATGATGGACCTTCCCTAGGCTTGAGATAAGATGGCCGAGATGATTCACAACAACATAATAGTTAAATCGAAACCATGCTTCTTCTTCACTGTATAAAACAGGGCTATCTTCAGCCAATAGCCCGCGAAGCCAACTGGAGGCTTCGGCCCTGTTACGCGATATGCTGACTCCTTCAAGGTCGCGGACATAGCATGTTTTAGGCCAGCCTTTAACAAATTGGATCACCGAATTTTGAACATGTGCTTCCAGGCTTACTCCTGTTTCAGCAAACAGCTTTAGCATCGGCGTTAATGTTATGGATAGATACTGCTTCAGCCAATCTTCTTCATTGTACTGATGCATTTTTAACAATCTTGCTAGCTCGCTCTCTTTCCATCCCGAGAGCTCTTCCAGAAGTGAGGCTGTTACATGAAGTTCTTCATCTTCCTTCTTCTTGAGTACATCAATTCCTTCACGAAAAAGGACTGCAGTATTTTGAATGAGTCGTTCATTTACTTCTTCAGAACTCTCTGGAATCGATAATGCACGGTAGCCACGTTCAATTAATATCTGAAAGGAATCCGTTTCATAGTTCTGACGAATATGTGCAATAACTTTCCCAGCATCCATCGTACGTTTTATCTGTTCTGAAGAATTCGTACGAATAAAGTTCGTAATTCTGACATGTAACGGCAATTTATAAAATGTATTTTGCGTTTTATCCCATACTGTTCTTATTGAAGAAGTCGGATATGTAGGCGCACCAAGCTTACCAATGTTTACAACCGCCCCTTTTGCAATGGCTGCCTGCAGCTCCCTAAAGCCTAACAAATAACGTGCCTGCCATGGATGTAGGGGAAGAAGCTTATACTTGTTATATTGTTCGCCTAATTTCTGCTTTACTTCTAGCAGTTCATGATTAGAAAGCGCATCTTCGAAATGAAGAGTCTCCCCCATTACCACGTCCTCAAGCAGGCATGTTTTTGAAACAGCAAAGTAATAAAGAGGAAACGAAGCACCAAGCTCAGGTCCAAACTCCACTAAATCATCTTCTGAAAAGCCTTCGGAACTTTTAGGTGTCGGATGAAACGGGTGTCCCAATAATAGGGATTGCTCAGAGTTTAAATAGACAAATCGTTTCTCTTGAGCATTCGTAATCGCATGTTCGAGATACTTCGCTGTTTTTTCCATACTGTTTTCTATGTGCCTTCGAAGCGTCTCCACTTTTTTCATCCTAAGCTGTCGATCATTCTCAAAATGTGAAATCTCTTCTATTATGATATCAATTACTTCTTGTGCAGTTATTTCTATAAAACTGGATTCTTCGGTTGCGTATACCCAGAATACTTTTCCAAATGTATGATGGCCAATTGGTGACCAATATTTAAACGAACCGGTAATCTTTTTTCCGCTATGTTTTAGCGAAATCATAAATTGTTCATTAGATATTCTCGGATCAAAGATACGATTTTCTCTCAAATAAGCGTTTAACAATCGTTCAACCGCAGCCCGTTCAGCTAGCTTCCTGCTGTGTGATTTTTTTTCAAGAACCTTTTGTTTCAATGAAACACCGCTTCCTCTCTATCGTTTATTAACTTGAGATAGCAATCCGTGGGAGATTGCAAAACCTTGCAACAGACATAATGCACTTCCAATAAAAACCGTACCCATAATGATAAATGAGACTTTAGGATCGAACATCCCGGTAGTCAAAGCCCCCATTATAGAGCCAACAACTTGCCCGCATACTAATAGGCTATTGGTTGCCCCAATTCGAACACCATGATTAGCATCAGTAGACGATTGAACAATAACCAACATTACGGATTGAACAAGCGCACTGAAGGTTAAGCCTTGTAACACACGGAAAGCAAACAATGCTGGCATACTTACAGCAACCGCTTGTAAAATCACACTAATTCCACAAACAACGGTTGCAATCATATAATTTCGTTCCACTTTAAAACGATCATTTTGTTTTCCCCACCATGGTGAACTCAATAGTGTTGCTGACCATAATGCTGTTTGCAAAAAACCAATCCACGTTGCTGCATGATCCGGCTTTTTTGCAACACTTTCTACTAACGGCGCAAGTGGTGTCACAAGACCAAACACTGCTAAATTAGCGGCAAAGCCTGCTATAATAAACCCTCTTGTTCTCGGATGGGAGAACATCGAGGCAAATACATGAGGAACACTGCTGTCCACTTCATCGGAACGAATATCTTTATCTCTATACCTATTTCTCTCTATTAATAGAAACCAAGCAGCACACGCACCGATTCCTGTTAATGCTCCCATCACAAATAAAAGTGGACGAAATCCATATAAATCAACGAATACCCCGCCTAAAAGCGGACCAGCCAATGAACCGGCTGCCACGGCGCTTTGAAGGCTTCCGAGCGCTTTCCCGCGCTGTTCCTCAGGTGCCTCTGAACCCGCAAATGCACTAGAAGCTTCGACAACGCCCCCAAGCGCCCCTTGTAAAAGGCGTACCCATAAAAACTGCAGTGGGCTTGTGACAACAGCCATTAGGAAAAGACAAGCACTTAATCCAAAGAGGGCACGCACCACCATTAACTTACGGCCAAAGCGGTCGCCAACTTTCCCCCAAAATGGGGAAGCGATGGCAGATGTAACGGCAGGTGCAGCAAGGACAATTCCACTCCAAAGCTGCTTCGATTGCATTGTTTTAACTCCAAGCTCCCCCATATAAATTGGCAGGAAAGGGATTAGCAATGTAAGCCCTGCAATCGCTAAAAATTTCCCACTCCAAAGAATGGCGAAGTTCCGCTTCCATTGAACGGCGTGATTCATTTCATCATCTTCTCCGACTGATAAAAGGGGTTATTAATTTCCCCAATACTGGAAGGCATGCTTCCGCCTCCTGAACCATTCCTTCTTAATAAAGGATCAAGCAGTCGCTTCATGGGCCATGTTTCCTTTAAAAAAAGAATGTTATAGATCACGTTCCGTTGTTTCACATCAAAATCTTGATCATGGATTGCCCTCCAAATGCTTTCTTTGACCATTTTCCAAAGAACGGCTTCTTCGAGGTGATAAACCGCACACAAGCTATCGATAATCGCATAAAGATTCACTTCAACAGCCAGCGTCTGAAAATAAGATAAAAAATCTTCGGGAGTTCGATTGATTAACGTATTAGGTGTATCTTTTCGAATGATATAATCGGGGTCTTCCAGGTTTGCTCTTTCCATCCACTCCGGATAAATCCGTACTGTGTCATGATCGCGAAGCAAGAATCCTATTAAACTACCGTCCTTTATCACTGCCACAACGTTTTGCCCATGCAATTCCGGCATAATACCGTATAGTAAGAAACGGGATGCAAACCTGGTGAATTCACTGCATAAAACGTCAAAAAGATTTGTTACGTTTTCCTGTGTAACTTCTTTGTCCTGCATGCCCAACCACTGTGAAAAGAGATGCTCCTCTTTTCCAACTGCCAATGCTGCCATTGAGACAAGCGTATACTCACAACCACTTACAAATTCACTCGGATAGCTCCGAATTTGACATGTTAAATGGCCAGGCTTATCTGCAAACAAATCTTGATCCTCCCCCTGAAAAGCCCACCAGTTTCGTTCATCACATATAAAAAGGCGATTCTTCAAATATCGGTCCTTATCTTTGGCTTGCTCTAGAAGACTTTGTCCTTTCTCACCATTCAATAAGTAACGTGTCGGCATAAGCCTTAGTGCGCCTAACGAAGATATACCGATCGGAAGTTTTAAATGGTAAGCCCCGGCATATTCATTTACAGGTACTAACGATCGAAGTGATGATGTTGCTGTAAACGAACCTGTCTGGACATCAATGGGTATACATATTTTTTGATTTATTTCTTCTTGATAAAGTTCCGCAATAACATTTGTTTTTTGCCACGGGTGAACAGGCATGGCAAAATAGTCTTTTCTGGATATACCTTCCTTTTCGAACGCTTCTGTCAACCGATCCTTCTCGTGCTCGGTTAATAGATCATTAAACACGGCTTCATTTGCTGCCTTCCCTATGCGAATATAATCCCTGCGGACAGCCAACCAGCTAAGCTTGAATGGCTGCTGAAATTCGGGGCTATACAAACGATACTCTTCTTCTGTCCATCCCTCCTTTGCTTTTGAAGTAGGATGAAACGGACGATCCCGTAGGGCAGCAAGCTGCTCTGTAGCAATAAATGATTCTATTTGATTGTCCTGAAATAGTTTAGCCGCCTTATATGCCATCGCAGTTTGTATGAGTGCAAGTGTTAACTCGCTTAAAAAATGATTAAGGTTATCCTCTGAGTAGCCGTTCACTTTTCCAAATGCATCAATTAACAGCCTGGCTGTTTCGAGTGAGTTAAGTACATGTAATTTATTTCTTTCCTTTAGTAGAAGATAGACGTGTTCTCCACTTAAACGGTAGGATTGCAACACTGAAAAACGGACTGGAAACACGATTGATTCATTCTCCGAAAGCGGAACTTCAAAAAGTGACTCTCCCTCTTCCAAGCTCAGGAAATCTACCGGGCCCTGAACGATTCTCCCGTTTTCACTTATTGAAAATAGATTTTCCAGAAGAAAAGCATCCAGTAAGTCTTTTATAATATGCTTTTCTGCTTCTTGATAAGAATTCTTTGTATGTATTGATAGATTTTCAACGGACAGCAACAGTCCAATCACTCCTTTTTAATAAAGATTTAACGCTGTTCCAACCTGTTTCTCTACCGCTCGTTTATAGACTGCATAAGCACTAGCTACATCTTCAATTGCCATTCCCATTGGGTTTAAAATAATGATTTCATCATCAAGTTCACGTCCAATTTTTTCACCCAACACGATTTCACCTAATTCAGCATAAAGGCGTTCTTTTGAAAATTTCCCTTCCTCAACTAATTGATTGATGACTTTCTTTTCACGATTGGCTTGTTCCCAATCATCCACAATCACTTTATCGGCTTGTAAAAAGACATCCTTTTTCACGTCCATAATGGATATGTTGCAAACAAATGCTCCTTTTTGAAGCCAGCTATACTCAATATACGGTTGATCTGTCACAGTACACGGTACAATTACTTCACCTTGCTTTACCGCACTTTCAGCTGTTTCATGGATAACGAAACGAACGGATGAATAGTTTTCTTTCCACTCAAGTGCAAAACTAGTTGCCGCTTGGCGGTTAACATCAAATAAATGAACTTCCTCTATTTGGGTAAACTGTTCTAGCAATGATTGTACTTGCTTATTAGCAATCAGTCCGCAGCCCACGATCGTGACCGATTTAAATGCTTTTTTAGCTAGATGCTTTGTCGCAACAACCGTTACTGCTGCGGTCCGCATGCTGCTAATTAAGCTTGCTTCAAGGACTGCAATTGGAAAATTTGTATTAGGATCATTTAGTATAATCAGTCCACTAGCCCGCTCTATTCCTCTTACAGTTGGATTGTCATGTTTACTTCCAATCCACTTTATCCCAGACACGGGGTCATCTCCCCCAACATAAGCAGGCATGGCGATAATGCGGTCGGCAATATGCCCCTCTTTTCCAGATGCTCGCAAATAGGGTTTTAACGGCTGAACAAAATCTTTTTTCCCGTGAAGACAAAGAGCATCTGTTAGTGCCTCCACATAAAGGTCTGAATGATCTCCCCCGACCTTAGCAATATCGTTTTTACTTAAATAAAGCATTGTTGGTGCCGCATTTTGTTCTATTGTCTTCGTTAAGATTTCTGTCTGAGTTTTCATTATGTTTCCCCTTTCATTTCTCTGTTGGAGATGTTAATTTCTCAAGCCATTCATCGTCATAAACCAAATCAAGGTATCGATCACCACGGTCAGGAAATAGAGTAACGACTCGTGAGCCATTCGGAAGTGAAGGCAGTATTTTATGTAATGCAGCTATAATCGAACCTGATGAGCCCCCCGCAAAAATTCCTTCTGTCTCAAGAAGCCTTCTACAACCAAGTGCTGATTCATAATCAGTTACATGAACGACTTCATCAATTTCTGCCTTATTTAGTATTTCAGGTACTCTGCTGGCTCCTATTCCAGGTAATTCCCGATCGGCTGGAGGTGAATTAAAAATCACTGAACCAGTTGCATCTACAGCTATTACTTTTATTTTCGGAAAACGCTCTCGTAATTTTCTGCTAATCCCCATAATGCTTCCCGATGTGCTGACAGGTGCGAGAAAATAATCAATGTTGTCGGGGAGCTGCTCTGCCAATTCAGTGCCAGCTCCATAATAATGTGACTTCCAATTATTTTCATTCGCATACTGATTGATCCATAAAGCATTTTGATTTTTGCCTGTAAGCTCGTTTACCCGCTTAATACGTGTCTTCAGGTAGCCGCCATGCTCATCTGGCTCCGTTACCATGTCAATGTTTGCTCCTAAACACTTCAAAATTTTCAGGTTTGTCGGTGAAATTTTTGGATCAACTACGCACGTTAACTTCAAGTTGAATAATGTAGCCATCATCGCTAGCGCAATGCCTAAATTTCCTGAGGTACTTTCAATTAAGTGAGTATCCGGGGTAATCGTTCCTTCTTTTAGGCCGTGCTCAATAATAAATCTTGCCGGCCGGTCTTTCATACTTCCGCCTGGATTCATATATTCAAGCTTTGCAAATATATCCACATCCCTGCCAGGAAATAACCTTTTCAATGACACAACCGGAGTATTTCCGATGCAATCAGCAATCGACTGTTTAATTGCGTGATCCATTAACTTATTACTTTGTAGCGTACTCATACCTATCCTCCCTTGTTGCCTATTTCGTGATAATGATAATCACTATCAACTAAAATGTTAATTGATAATGATTGTCATTGTCAATTAAACGAAAGCCCTACATTTTAAATATTAAAATAAGCAAAAGTATTCTCTATTCTTACAAATTAAGTTACCAATACACAAAAGTATGGGATGTAACTACTAAACTAAATCGGCTCTTTCGCACTATAGTAATCCACCTTTTTACTTATATGTAATCAGAAGTAATTTTGAAGGCCTGGTATAGGCCACTTTTAAATCCCTTGGCATGGTTGGTGTTTTCATTCCATAAAAAAAGCTATTCCATAAAAGGCTCACCGCCCAATGGAATAGCTTCTCTTTAAAGCAAATTCTTTTCAATTTCTTTCATTTCATAGAAATACCCTTTGTTCCGCATTAACTCTTCGAATGTTCCGGACTCAATGATTCTCCCTTGTTCCATGACGATAATCTTGTCCATTTTTTCGAGTCCGTTGAGGCGGTGGCTGACGAGAATCAGCGTGTCATCCTTTGCTTGCTCGAACAGTTGGCTATATATGAATTGCTCGGTTATTGCATCGATCGAAGATGTTGGTTCATCCAGGAACCAGTTGCACTTTCCTTTCAGCATGGCGCGAGCGATTGCGAGCCTCTGTTTTTCACCGCCAGAAAGATTTTCTCCTTTTTCAAAAACCGGGTCTTCCAGCAAAAAATGGCCAAGCTTTACTTTTTGCAACGCGGCTTCCATTGCATCATCAGTCAGTTCATCACTGGCTAGCTGCAAATTGCTTCGAATCGTTCCATAGAAGAAATGATTCTCCTGCAACACAACATTGGCCTCTCTCCAGAGGTTTTCCTGGCTAATATGAGAAATCGATTGATTGTCGATACGAATATCTCCTTGATCAACAGGATAAATTTTCAAAAGAAGTTGAAGCAAGGTTGATTTTCCGGATCCACTTGGGCCGACAATGGCTATTTTCGAACCCGCTGGCAATTGGATTGTAACGTCATCTAGAGCCTTTCTCCATTCATTTGGAAAAGTAAAGCTTACATGGTCCGCTTCGATGGAAAAAGCCTCGTTCGGAGGAAGCGCCCCCGCAAAGACCTGTTCTTTTTCGCCAACTTTCTCCCCTCGAACAACAGAGTTCAACCGCTCCGCTGCCCGCCTGCTATCATTCAAATAGATTGGGAAAACAGCCATTGTACCTGCATCCTCGAAAACAGTAATGGCAATCAGGACAAGCATGGCTAGAAAGAGTCCATCCATTTTGCCAGCCGAAACTAGGTAAGCCCCGACTCCTAAAACAGTCCAAGTAATGAAAAGTGAAATAAACGTATTCATTGAGTGGCTGTAGGCAATATTGTTTTCCTCGGTTTCCTGCTCTCCGATATATCTTTGGGACGTTTCAATGAGTTGCTGCTCTTTTTCCTCGAGCTTCTGGTATATTTTCAAATCATGAAAACCGTGTAAAAGCTCAGCCGCTTCTGTTGACAGTTCTCCTCTCTCTTCACGTACCCGGCTAGTAACTTTGCGCAGTTTCACGGCAAACAAAGCAGGTACAATAAAGGTCGTCAACAAAAATCCGATTACCAGAATGACGGTTGTATAGATGGAAAAGTAAATGGTAAATAAAATGGTGCTTAAAAAGACCATCATCAGTACAATCGGTGGATAGAAAACACGCAAAAAGTAATTCTGCATTGTTTCAACATCGCCAACAATGCGCGATAGCAAGTCACCACTTCTGTATTTCCCGAAAATCCCCGGTGCCAATGGCTCCAGCTTTTCAAAAAAAGATACCCTTATGTTACTTAAAATCGTAAATGTAGCCCGATGAGAATAGTAACGTTCTACATAACGGGTCATTGCTCTAATGAAGCCAAGCAGCTTCACCGTTGATGCGAGAATGACCAAGGCATACAGTGGCGGTGCGAGTGCGGCTTTTGAAATCAGATAGCCACTCGCGGCAAACAGGCCAACTGCTGCAATACCGGCAATAAAGCCAGCAATAATCGAATAGAGGATATCCCTTTTTTCCTTCAGCATTAATTTTGTGACATGTACCAAATCCTTCATTGAGCCATCCCTCCCTGCTGAATGGCAACCATTTCACGATAGGCCGACACTTCTTTGATTAATTGTTCATGTGTTCCTGCCCCAAGCACTCTCCCACTGTCCATAAAAAGAATCAAATCCGCATTTTTTATCGTATGGAGCCGGTGGGCAACCGTAATGACAGTTGCATGCTGCGACAATTTTTCAATAGATGCCTGTAAAATCCGTTCCGTATAAAGGTCAAGCCCTGTTGTCGGTTCGTCAAAAAGGATGACGGATGGCTTTTTCAGAAAAGCCCTTGCCAATGCGAGCCGCTGTTTCTCGCCACCCGACAGCCCTCTTCCTGCTTCTCCGACACGGGTATCATATCCGTCTTCAAGTGACTCTATCAAACTAGCAATCCCCGCCTGTTCAGCAGCTTGTCTAATATCGCTTTCGGCAGCGGTGGAATTTCCGCCAATCGAAATATTTTCCGCAATTGTCCCGGAAAAAATATACGGGTGCTGCGAAATATAGGACAGTTCATTAAACCATTGGTCCTCTTTATAATTTTCCAAAGGGTTTCCATTCACGATGACGTTCCCGGATGCGGGAGCAATCAGGCCGGCAATAATATGCAACAATGTCGTTTTTCCGGAACCACTCGGCCCCACTATGGCTATTCGGCTATGTGGCGGTAGCTCTGCATTTATATTGTTCAATGCAAATTCTCCCTCGCCATAGCTGAAGTTAACGTCTTTTAAAACGATCTCGGGCGGGGTCTCCCCCTTCCCTATAGTTAATGCTCCCCACTTCAGGGGAGGCTGGTCTGTTTCTTGTAATTCCTCTTTTATCTTTTTCAATGCCCCCATACTGCTGCGGCCATTGTGAAAAGCAGACCCCAGTTCTTTAAGCGTTGCGTAATATTCCGGTGCGAGGAGCAAAACAACGAAAGCAGTAAAGAATGTAATTCCATCAAACACAATCAGCTGCAGTGCAATTTCAAGCGCAATGAGTCCAATACTCAACATCGAAATCAGTTCAAGCATAAAGGAATTCGTAAAGGCAACCTTTAATATTTCCATCGTCGCTTCCCTGAAATTCAGGCTACTTTCCTGAATTACGTCCTTTTGCTGCCTGGCGCGCCCAAATAATTTAAGGGTTACAAGTCCTTGTAATGTATCGAGAAATTTCCCCGAAAATGCCCCGAGCTTTTCCAGCTGTTCTTCGGACTTCTTCTTCGTTTGAATCCCAATAATAATCATAAAAATTGGAATAAAAGGCGTGGTAATCAGCATAATAAGCCCTGAATTTGTATGCTGCGTGAAAATCACGATAAGGATCAGGAGCGGGATGATCGTTGACTGAATGACTTGTGGCATATACTGGCTATAGTAGCTATCCACTTCGTCAACAGCATCCATGATCATACTAACCTTTTTTCCTGATTGTCCACGTAATGAGGATTGAATGGGGTTTCGGATGTAGTTGCTTAAAAGGGATTTGCGATAATCACTTTTCACCTTGGAACCCATGCGTATTCCCACACGCCGACTAAAATAGCTGAATAAGACCCTTCCAAATAGGATGAACAATAACCACCCCAACATCGGAAAGATTTCACGAAAGGCCTGCCCTTTTAAAAATACGCCATCAATTATTGAGACAATCAGATATGCCTGCCCTAAAATCATGGCACCTGTGAGCATGGATAATAAAAAGAGGTATATGAAGCTTTTTTTGCGTGTCGAAGCCAAACTTTTAACGTTATTCATTCCATTCCTCCTCTAGTGAAGTAAAGGTTTAGGGGCATAATAAAAACCCCCAAAATGTTCTATTTTGAAGGCTTGGGACACGTCCAGTATCGGTTTCCGGACTCACACGGCCTCGGTTTAAGCATCCTCTAAACCGTCCAGCAATTTTCCTGCATATTTTTCAGAATCTTAAAGTATGTACTTTTTTCACAAACAATGAATTGAAAGCTAATTAAGCAATTTGCACTTTATTCTAGTATACCATTTAAAACAATTAAAACGAATAAAAGCGATTAATCTGGGTATAAGGCAAAAAGATAGAACCCTCCTGCGGCCCCGTTTCCATAAAATAGATTAATTCTTGAGTGTCTTGATTTCTATTGATTTGATTTGATTTAAAATTGAAAAATTAGGCACTGAGCATGGTAGCAATCTGTTGCAAAAAAACAGGATCCCCCTACTATCCTTTTTTCCTTTCATTACCGAAGAAAACAGTAATGTTACCGAAATTTTAAACAAATGTAATCCAATCTATCACGAAATGAAATGTTATTGTGAGATAATATATAACTCAAGTTATCAAGAAGGCAACCAGTTCAGTTTTTGATTTCGACAATTAAAATTGAAGATCGCTTATTATTTTATTTTGTTAGTTGATTATTAGTAGCCTAGGTGGTGCAAGTATGGCAGAAACAAGAAAGAGAAAAAAGATAAGATGGATGAGAGTAACTTCCGCCCTTCTTCTATTAAGTATCTTCATGGTTGGTCTTTTAACTGTATTTCAATTTATTGAAGGAACAATACAAAAGGTTAATCAACCATTCAAAAAAGTTGAAGCTAAGCATGTATTCCAAGGGGAGAAAAGTAAACAAGACGAAGTGAATGTTCTTTTACTGGGAAGTGATTCCAGGGGAGAAAAACAAGCTAGAACGGATACGATTATGATTGCTCACTATAATCCCAATACCCATCAGGCGAAACTTATTTCGCTTATGCGCGATATGTATGTAACCATACCCGAACATGGAGAACATAAATTAAATGCTGCCTATGCATTCGGAGGACCTGAATTATTAAGAAAGACCATTCAATCTAATTTTGATCTGGATATTCATCATTATGCGATTGTCGACTTTAAAGGATTCGAAAAAGCAGTCGACCTCCTCATCCCCGATGGCATTGAAGTAGACATTCCCTATGAGATGTCTGATGGGATCGGAATGACTTTAGAGGAAGGGACTCAGCAGCTTCATGGTAAAGAACTGTTAGGATATGTTCGGTTCCGCCAAGATCGCTTAAGTGACTTCGGCCGGGTGCAAAGACAGCAAGAAGTCGTATCCAAATTAAAGGATGAAGCCGTAAGTTTACATAGTGTTTCAAAGCTTCCCGATCTATTAGGAGTTTTACATACATACATCGATACAGACATTGACACTGCTACTCTCTTGGCGATTGGAAAAGACATTCTGACCAATAAAAGTGAAAAAGTACAAACCCTTCGAATCCCGGAAGATGGAAGTTTTACAAATGAACGCCATGAAGGAATCGGTGAAGTACTAGATGTGGATTTGGAACAAAATAAGGAAGCGCTTGATCGGTTTTTGGGAAAAGAAGATAGTAATCTTTGATTTGCATTCCAAAACCCCAACCGTATACTTTTTGATGGGCACTTACTTTCCGCGTGGATTCCAATGTACACGCGGTTGTTGAGTGCCCTCTTTTCCATTCAGCAGATTTATAAATCAGCCACGACCTTTAACACTGCCTCATACAAGTTCTTTTTTACAATTTAATAACCGCACAGATGACTGTAACGGGTTCGGTTCTGAAATACAAAATTCGAATTAGCAGTGATTTTCGTAGTTGAATTAGCACAAAAAAGCTCGGAGCCAGCTTTAAGCTTTTATATTAGCACATTGTTTAAGATAAGCACCCGTTAGCTCAATAAGAAACTTCGGCATTTATCTTATTTTTAAGAAAAAATAATGTCCAAAATACAACCAGGTATAGAAAACCTATTATTGAATAAATAGACCAAATTGCACCATGTTGTAACTGAGCAACTAAGTGTTCAAATTCATTCATACCCTCCGCTCTTCCAACACTGTTTAACATGCTAATAATAGGAACAGTAATGGCTACAACAATTACAATAATCGACAGACCTAACATTCTTTTTCGAATAACATTCAAAATTCCAGTTCCTAATGTTAGAAATAAAAATAAATAATAAATTACCCAGACCCAACTAGGAAGAGTCTCCCAATACATTTTCTCCACCTCTTTTGATTTTTCTTCCTCAACTGTTTTTTACCACAGAATTTCCATTGGATATTGAAATCCTTGTTGTAGACAAACTATTAGCTGGTTTTGTTCAATAAGAAATTCAAAAAAAGGGCGGTAATCCTTACTAGATCATCACACCCGTTTGTTGAACAAGAATATTAGTATTTTAAAAAATTTGAGTAATTACTTTTGCAGTTGATTTAAAATCAGTTCCAATACTTTATTCTGTGACATATCATTAGTCAATATTGTTTCTCCATTCACGCCAAGATAATCGTTTGGGTTCCACCAGGCACGTAAAGAATCTTCCCCGAAATCCTCCTTTTTCGGACTTGAGTTGTGACGAATGACTGTTTCCTCAAAGGATAAGTCAAAATAATAAATATATGCCCTTTGGTTATAGAACTGGATTAAGTTATTTAGCATTTCCCCATAACGACACTTATATAAAATTCCCTCGACAATAACAAATTCACATTTCCCTTTACCGTATTCTGTAATTTGGCGAATTAAGTCAATTGAAAGGTTTCCGTCTCTATCGTGAACCTTCAGCATTTCACGGCGTACGACATCCTGAGAAACCAAGAGCGTTCCGTGACCTAAATAATTTTGAAGGTTTTTTGCAGTCGTCGTTTTTCCACTCCCTGAATTGCCTCGTAAGATAATTAACTTCGATTCCATAAATCCCCCTATTCATTATCTTATTTCTTACTGGTAATACTTTAATATAAAATCTGTTTTTCCTTATTAAACATTACTGCCCCGTTTGCTTAATAAGGATTTCAACAAATGGCGGTTAATCCTTCCTGAACAACGCACCCGTTAGTTTTGCCCTATCCACCGTCTCCTCACAACCGATGAATTAACGGTTAAAGAGTTTCTTCTGAATCTTGATGATTTTCATTTGAATTATCTCCCGTACTTTTTTTTACCTCTATTCTGAAAAGTTCAACAGGTGGGATAAGCCCCAATCCTTCTTTAACACTAATTAGTTCTTGATTATCACTCATTCGCTGTTTAATAAGGTCATTATTTATTCCTAACTCCCTTAATAAAAGCACTCGTAATACAAGTTTCAAATACTTTGTGATGAAATACATCGTTTCCACTTTAAAGATTTTGTCTTTTAAACTTTCATCGAAATGGGTATAATAATTTCGAGTATTCACCATTTTATTTATATAAGATTTTCTATTTTTGGATGAAATTTCAAAAATATCGTTAACTTCTAAAAGAATTTCGTTCAATCGCTGTCTTAATCTAGGTTCGTTTGAAATTATTCCAGAGATAAGTTTTCTATCATCCTCATCCTGCAATTGGGAAGTAATTCTTTCAATCATTTCTTCAAATTCTTCCTCAGACCACATCTTATTGTTTCTCATTCTTCGCGAAAAGGCTTCTAATGCTTGTACTACTTTAAGATATGACATTGGTACATGAAAGCCTTTTTCATGTGCTTCAACAAAGTAATGAATAATTGGTTCTAACAATTCTTTTTTTGCACTCCATGTTTGTATACAAGTTTCAAATGAATCTTCAATGAAAGAGAATTTAATAATAATTTCATGGTCTTTTACTGTTTCTGAATTATCCTTTTGTGATTTCAATAATAGGATGATGTCTTTGCCCTGAATATCTTTAGCAAAAAAGTTTCCACAATTAACGTTTTTCCCTATACACAGGGTTAAAAAGTTAGAAAAATCATCCACTACGTTAATACCTTCCTTATAATGCGTTTTTTCTTTAAATATAAACCTCACGAATTCTGTTTGGATAACTTCAAATTTACTATAGAGGTCACCCGAACTGTTCACCTTATAGGTGAATTCAATATTAAAGTTGCTGTTTTCAACTTTAATCACATCAGGCATCTTGTAATGCATAAATACCTCATATGAAGCGGGACTGGCATTAATCTCAAAGGGCCTTTTATTTAACCATAAATTTAAAGATTCATACGTAGCTTTTATTTCTGATAGTGCTATATCTTTATCCTCATTATATAGTCCACCAATAACGGCTAGGCTACTTGACCAAACGGATACAGGAAAGCCTGGGAATCCCCACCGTTCGTTTGTTTTTATTGAGTTTACAAGTGTAACTTCCTTTCCATTTGACAAAACACCATGGATTATTGGTAGCTCATTAACTCCTATTCCTGATAAGCCCCCAAAATTATGAGCCATCTTTAATTTACAAACATTATCATCATCTATCGTTAAAGTTCCTGTTAACCTTTCGGTTGGATTCGATGGCAAATACCACCATCCTATATTTTCTCTGTCGAGCTTATTCAAAAAACATCACCTCTTCATAATTTTCCACATATAACCATTTCAACATTTTTAAATTTTTGTTTTCATAATTAATTCAACTATTCTGCCCCGTTTCTTCAATAAGGAATTCAACAAAAAAGGCGGTTAATCCTGCTGGATCAACGCACCCGTTACTTCAACAAGGAAAGGTGAAACCCTTGTACGGCATTCGCTCGGTGTTTATTGAATAAGTCACTCCTGTTTCTTGATGAAAATTGATATTAAACCTATTAAAAATACAATAGCTATTAGTACATAGACAAAGTTAGAAATAGAGTCGTAACCATAACTTTGTGCGGTATGATATATAGCTTTAGTAACTTCCGATAGAACCATAATTACAGATAAAGTTAATAAGGATAATCCAACTAAAAGAACACCTATTTTTCTCAAAACAAATCGCCTCCTAAAATACATAAACCATAATATTCTAATTCTTCTTATTGAACATACCTGCCCCTTTAGTGCAATAAGTCTATATTTCGATAAACCAGGCAATAATTCCTTTTAAAAGAGAAGATAAATAGGAGGAATTAGGTTGTTAATATCAAAGATGTGGGAAACATACGCAGCCGACAAACGGATCGAGGGCTTTTCCCCTTATACAATCAAAGCCTATGGCATTCAGGCAAGGTTGCTTGCTCTGTATTTCAAGGATGCAGAAATATGCACCATTAGCACAGAAAATTTAAAGGAATACCTTAATCAATCAGCGGCGGCCTTAAAGCCATCCAGTATGGCACACAGGATACGGTTTATGAAATCATTGTTTCGCTGGTGCCACGAAGAAGGCCATATACCTCATAACCCCGCAGCTAAGATAAAGGAACCCAAGGTCGGAAAACGCATCCCGAAGTTCCTGACCGAAAGAGAAATCGAACTTCTGCGTGAAGCGTGTGTTAGCCCGATGGAAAAAGCCTTGTTTGAATTTATGTTCTCAACAGGATGTAGGATCGGGGAAATTGTTTCGCTTGAACGTAATTGCATTAATTGGTCCAATCGTTCTGCAATTGTCAGGGGAAAAGGAGACAAGGAACGTGAGGTTTATTTTAATATACGAGCCGAAATCTGGCTTAAACGGTACATTGAAGGTCGCCAGGATACGGATCCTGCCATATTTGTGACTGAGCGGCTGCCACATAGGATGAGTATTGCCCAAATGAGATATGTCATCAAACGAATCTCAGCTCGTGCGGCCATAAATAAGGAAATTTATCCTCATCAACTCAGACACAGCTATGCAACCCATTTGTTGAATAACGGAGCCCCCGTTGAAGTCATACAAAGTCTTTTGGGACACGAGAAGAGTGAAACCACACGAATTTACGCTCAGCTGAGCGGAAGGCTAAGGCAGGAATTTTACCAAAAATATTTCTAAGCATAGAAGCAACGCTCTCGGCGTTGCTTTTGTTCTCTCGCACCAGTATGTTTAAGTACATTTATTCACAAAGTTAGCTTTATTACAGGAATGTTGTCCCTTTAGTTCGTATATGAAGTTCCGTCCAGGTAGTAACATACTCTCTCGCCCGTTATCAAAATATCGAGCTGGAATTTATAACACATTACTAAAACACTTTGATTTAAGTAACATTGGATTAATGCATTTTATTTCTTCAGTAAACAATTTGGTTGTTTGTTTTATCTCTTTAACTAATTCCTCTTTTGAAACTGAAACTTCTTTTATAGAGCCGAACTTAGCTCCTTTTAGTAAGGTACTATCTGTACTTACAAGGCTCTTCAGTGAGTCTATTTCATATTCCAGCTCACTTATTTTGACTAAATCGCCTTCCATCTTAACAAACTCTAACCAACTCCAACTGTCTTCAATATATTTCAAAGCAACATAATCATATTCTGACAAAAACTTAACCACTTCATTTAATAATTCAAAATGAGAAAGAAGTAGTTCAGAATAGGACTTTTTTGCAGACAATGGAATATCGCCTGAAGGATAGGGAATAAAGTCTTGTTCACCAATAGTTATAGTAAAAAGACCGTAAATCTGATGATATTCTTCATCAAATTTGGACAGTTCTATCCCTTTGAGTTCTTCCTTATAATCTTCAAATATCTCGTATTTAACCTTTAGCAATACATTCCCTCCAATTGGTTAAGGTTTAAATTTAACCTTATTGAACAATACTGCCCCGTTTGCTTAATAAGGATTGCCATCCATATGTGAAGGGAAGGAACGCTAAACTCCCAGAAATTATTCATTTAAATTTAGCCTTTTCAAGGTTTCATCAAGAGTTTCGTACTGAATATTATCATATTCCCAACTCAAATGACGATTAATAGCTCCAGCAACTTCCTCCCAGGTAGTACGTATACAATCTTTAAGAATTAATTCAATTTCTTTCCTAACCAAGTCCAAGTTAAGTTCATCAACAAAAATCGTTGCCCTTCCGTAGAATATTCTTTTATCCTTTATGATTTGTGTTAGATCATTAAATGTAATCACTCGAAAATGAAAACAATCAGCACCCAGATCATTTTCTTCTGAAATATAAGCGGTCGCCTTATACCCAAGGCCATTATGATAAGTTTGAGTATCTAATATTTCAATATCTTTTAGAACAGGCACTATCAAATGATACACTCCTTTATTAGTAACTGAGTAATTCCTTCTTTAACTAAACTGCACCGTTTGTTCAATAAGAACTTCAACAAAAAAGGGCGGTAATCCTTCCTTGATCATCGCACCCGTTAGTTCAACAAGATGGATAATAAAACCTTCTTGTTAATCTCTATTTTAATGGGTTTTCCAATTCCTCAGATTGAAGAACTAACGCAGTTAATCCCTTTTCACTTCCGCTAATATGTCCTTCACCTTTATACCAAAATACTCCTTGACCACTTTTTACCGTTATTCTTTTTTTGTCTTCTCCTTCAACCCATCCCTCGCCTTCTACCACTAAGAAAAGCTGGGGTACGGGTGCTTTATGGTATCCAACAACTCCGCCTTGCTCTATGTTAATAAAACCTATATTAGTAGGTGTTTCTGTTTTCATTAACTTTGAATAGAAAGCAGATACAGAGTTATAATTACCAATTTCTTGAGCTATCTCTTTTCCAAACTTAAAAAATTCCATATATGTACCTCCGAAATCTTTGTTTTCTTTATTTTMCCTTTTGTCTTTACTTTTCGGAACTCTTATTCAACTAACCTGCCACTTTAGTTCAATAAGAAAGTGCGTAAATCCTGCTAGACCAACGCACTTGTAATGGTTTTATCCGCCAATCATTCTCCAATTTTTTTTAACTCAATTTTTGTGTTTTTAACTTCTCCATTCTTGCTCCAATTAAGCAAGACTACCAATTCCTTATCCTCCAAATCACCAGCACTACCCCACGCAAGAAATCCCATATTATCAGAATGTGTTATTATTTGATGCCGTTTATCATTTCTTTCCTTTTCATCACCTGTATAATACCTACCGTCAACCTGAAATTGAACAAATCTTAAAAGTGTTTTGTTAACGTCTTTTTTATCCCCTTCCCAGTATAGCGTTCCAAAAATTTGATTTTCCCGGTGAGAAGCATTTTTATCTTTGGCAATTACCGCTTTCCAATTACCATCATCACTTATTCCTTCCCACCTAGGATAATTCCACTGTCTATATTCATAAATTTTCAAACCAGCCACAGCTAAAAAAAGTAACGTGATAAAGGTAAATAATAAAAGTCTTTTTCCAGCCAAATTTTAACCCCCCTTTAAAAAGTTTTTAACATATAATAGGATTGATTGACTTATCCGTTTCACTTTCTTTTCACACTAACCCTTATGTTAAATAAAGATTTTAATATGATAAAAGCCTTAGCTCGAGCCTTATTGATTATGAAGAAACTTTAACTGTATTTTTCTTTATTAAAGAAACAATTAAAATTAGACCGATTAAGGAAATCGCTATGTGAGGAGTCGCAAAAATCCAGTGTGCTACAAAATTACTTGGTGGAGTTCCATCAGAAATACTGCTGCCGTGAAAGGTAAGCCACAAGAAAATTGCTGGTAGTTGAATTAAGATCAGAAAAAATACCAAAGCCCCTGTCAGCAGGTCGGTAACTTTCGTCTTAAATATCCCTAGGAAAGTAACCACTCCTCCAATAATTACCACCAATAGTCCCCAACTAACAACTTCAGATTCAGTAGGACCAAATAAGCGTAGGAGATACAGAAGCCCTGTTAGAACTGCCAATACTCCAACCAACATTTCAAGCTTTGCTGTGTTTTTCAATCTTTCCTCTCCTTCCTAATCTTCTTATCAAACAATTCTGCCCAGATAGCTTAATAAGCTGATGCACCCCGCCTTCAATTGTTGTTGAATAGATTTAATCCAATTAAATTTGCAGAGACTGGCTCTTTTCCAAGTTCTCTTGCCCAAACTGAAAGTTGACCTATATGATGTACTTCGTGAATAGAAAGGTGCAAAAGAACTTCAATATAATGATGGGAAACTTTTTCTCCTATTTTATTGACTGCACTTAATACATCACTATCTCTAATTGAAGTATAATTTTTCAAAAAATTTGAAGTACACTCTTTTGTTTGATTGGAAAGATTTATAATAGCATTTAAGGAATTATAATCGGTAAAGTGGTACATAATGGGCTTTTCGTGAGATAAACCTCTAATCCACCTCTGTTCTACATCAACAATATGAAATAATGTGTGCAAGAATCCTTTGTATCCACCATTTCTTTCCTTTACTAATTCTTCTTCCGATATTTCTTTGCACCAATTAAACCACTTTTCTCGAATCATCCAGTTATATTCAAAAAGCATAAATACAGAAGACTTCATAAATACCTCCTTAGTCAAAAGAAGCAAGCAAAAGATTAATGTATTCTCGTTCTTATTTCACTAACCTGCACCTTATGTTGAATAAGCTCTTCTGTAATTTTAACATTAATAACCAAAAACCTGCTTGCTATTTTTAACAAACCAATTCACATGCAATTAGCATACGAATTCGCACGCTGACAAAAGTTACAGTCACTCTGCTAAAAGGGGTGCGAATTCGAGTGCTTAAACGCCATAAACGTACAGAAATCCATGATATCGATAAAAAAAATGCAGTCCAATTCATTTGCGAATTGGACTGCTAATTAGTGTGCAAATTAAGTTTTTGTACTCAAAAACCGAACCCGTTAAGATGACTGTGGGGTTTTTTAATTTAGCGGGACTTTGTGGGAATCAATCCCTAACCTTGCATGTAGGCGTCATGTAGCCTCTTATGCCGGACGCGGCTGAGCACTAGGGGAAAGATAAGCTCCACAGGAACACTAGTTGCAAAATTGTTCCCAAGACAGCTTCCGCTTTTTTACGGGGTTAGTGGTGTATAATCCACCTCTTTTGTATACCGGTTGGATGCATTCCATAGCAGGAATTCGTTTATTCCGTTTTCATTCAAGGCGCGGATTTGCGCTTCCACTTCCGCTTTCCCGTAGTTTTTATAGTTCCCTGCCCCAAGATAGCTTGCGGTAAAATCCTGGATCCAAGGCCTTGAAATCGGGCGGTTTTCCAATGCATCCAATACCTTGTTTTCATGCTTGGCGTACTCATTGATGATTTCGTATGGTTGCAGGTCAGGCTTTTCAATGCCGAAATAGCTAGTCCAGTGGCTCGGGKAAATCATGCTCGAGATGGCATCGACATTGGCGGAGATCTTGGAAAAGTTCTGCCCGATTCCCGGAGCTTCCGGAAGTGTCGCCGAGTAACCAAAAATATCAACCGAGACATCTACATTGTAAGGCTCAAGTTCTTTTTTCGCATAGGCGACAAAATCGGTTACCGCATCCACTCTCTTTTGGACATTATCTTTTTCCACCTGGCTGTAATCTCCCTGGGAATACTTTAGCGAGCTATCCCTTGTTTCAAAACCTTCCGGGAAACGGACATAATCGAACTGGATGTCTTTGAATCCCATTTTGGCTGCTTCTTTAGCAATTTCCACATTATATTCCCATACTTCTTTCATAAACGGATTGACAAAGCTTTCGCCTCTACTGTTCTTCCACACTTTTCCATTTTCAGTAAAACTAAGGTCCGGCCTCTTTGTTGCAAGGTGGTTGTCCTTAAAAACCACCACACGGGCGATCGGGTAAATCTGTTTTTCCTCCAACGTTTTTAATAGTTTGCCAGGATCTTTTATGTATGGGCCGCCAATCTCCTCAAATGGTGAGCCTTTTTCGGGCTTATATTGCAATTTGCCAAAATCATCCTTGATATCGATGACCATGCTGTTCAATTCACTCTTTTCGACGAGTTCCAGAAGATCATTGAACCTTGAAACACTCACAGTAGGTCCTGTCACATAGATTCCTTTTACACCATCTTTCGGGTACTCAAAAGAAAATGGGGATTTAAAACCTTCAGACTCGGGCTTTTCAGGTGCTTTCCCTTCAGGCTTGGGCTCTTCTGCCAATTCGTTTTCGGATTTTTTGGGTACGCTTGTCTCAGCCGGCGGTGGCTGCTGGCCAGCACTTTTTCCCTGATTGCTGCATCCTATTAGTAGGAAAGAAACCAATAAGATCATAAAAGTTTTGTAGTTCATTTCAATGATGTCTCCTCTTGTAAGTCTTTTATCTATATAAAGCCGAAACTCGATCCTTTGTTCGAATTTCGTCGTGTAATTGCAGAAACTTGGGTTTTCCTCTTCTCCAGTGGGTATGAAGATATTAGAATAAGCATATTGGAGGAATCAGCTTGAAATCATTTATACCTATTTTATTTGCCGCTGCCATGCTAGCTGCATGCACCGGAACAAAGCAAAACAATGAATCCCAAGTCACAGAATCTATACCCTCAGCGGAAGTGACGAAAACGGAAAATGCAGAAAAACCCCCTAAAACAGAAGAGTCTGTTGAAGAAAATACGGAGGAAGCCATCGTAGAAACCCAGCCAATCTATAAGCTGAACGAGGCCAATTGGGTAATCGAAAGGCTGGACGGTTCAGACGAAAAAAATGTCCTGCTTACAATCGATGATGCACCAGATAAACATTCGCTTGAAATGGCAGAAATTCTTAACAAACTTGGGGTAAAAGCAATTTTTTTCGTAAATGGCCATTTTCTTGACACTCCCGTGGAAGAGGAAAGATTGAAAAAGATCCATGAAATGGGCTTTGCCATTGGCAATCATACGTATTCGCATCAAAACTTAACGAAAATTTCAGAAGAGGAACAGAAGCAGGAAATCGTTAGACTGAATGACCGGGTTAAAGAAATCATCGGTGTTTCTCCTGCCTTTTTCAGGGCGCCTTTCGGCATGAATACGGATTATTCCAAAGAGGTAGCCGAGCAGGAAGGCATGCTGCTGATGAACTGGACGTACGGCTATGACTGGGAGAAGCAATACCAGAACCCCGATTCCCTGGCTGAAATCATGGTCGCAAGCCCCTACCTCACCAATGGGGCGAACCTTCTGATGCATGACCGCGGGTGGACAAAGGACGCGCTTGAGGATATCGTCAAAGGGCTTCAGGCCAAAGGATATTCCATTGCCGATCCCGATTTAATAGAGGTCCCTAAAAAAGAAAATTAATAGAATAGCAATTGAGGAACCTAAAAAAAGAAAAGCCCCACCCACTATAGTAGCAGGAAGGTTCGCGAAATGATTAATTTTTGATTTGGGTTTCCTGGTTCTTTATTTCCGTAATAATAATATCCCTTTTTGCCATTTCTTCTATATATTCTTTTCCGGGAACGATTTGCTCCGGTGGGTGGACGCCTTTTTTGATTATCGTTCCATTGCCTATCATTTGGGCTACGACTGAAATGGTATTTGCGGTTGCGCGTGCCATCGCTGTTACATTATTTGTACGGTCTTTGAATGTCGTCATTTCATATTCATATGTCGTTTTCACACCACTTTTCGCTCCTGAAACGATGACACGAAGCAATATTACATCATCTTTGTCCTTTAAGTCCACAATCGGGGCAAGAACCTTTAACAAGACGTCTCTGGGCTTCACTTGCTGCCCTTTAATATCCACCTCATAATCTTTGCGGGTAAGGTTAAGATCAACAAGCAATTTGAATTTTTCCGCATGGCCCGGGAAGCGGATCGTTTTATACTCCAACTCATCCAAATATGGATATGAATAAGGTAATGTGGAGGTTCCACCCGAAGTATGAAATGCTTCCAGAGGACCAAATTTCTCAAAATAGATTTTTTCCACCTCTGAAAGCGATGGGACCTCCAGCTTTACTCCATTTCGAATGATCATTGAAGGATCCGTATAATGATCCAACAATCCTTCCATTGAAAAAACATGATTATATTCAAGCGGGGGTTCGGGTCTTGCAGGAATCCCCCCAACATACATCTTAATGGACTCTACAGTATCGAGCTTGCTTGCACCGTAGCCCGCCAAAATATTGATCATTCCCGGGGCAACACCCAAATCAGGGATTATCGTCGAATGGGCTGCCATCGCTTCTTCTTTCAGCTCTAATACGCGATCCGTGATACCACCGATATGTCCACCAAGGTCAACAGAACTTACCCCTGTGGCAATAGCCGCTTTCGCAACCGTTTCATTAAAAGCATAAAATAGTGCATTCACAACGACATCATATTGGCGTATGAAATTAGCCAATTCCTCGTAGTTCCCGGCATCAACGGAAAACGCTCCTAATTTCGGTGATTGAATTTGATTGCATACTTGTTGTGCACGCCCTAAATCAATATCTGCCAATCCAACTGCCTCTACTCCAGCACTCTGCACCAAATCACGTGCTGCTTCTTTCCCCATTAATCCAGACCCTAATACAGCTACTTTCATTTAAACACCTTCTTTTCCAAAAATTCGTATGGATTCCCCCGTTACGAATGCCCAGAGACCTGGTTTAATAGTTTGCTTAATTATAAATATTAAAAATTCCTAATAGTATGTGTATTTCTTCCGAATATTGTAATTAACGCCCAACCCCTAAAAAAATATAGTCATGCACCCTGTACGATGAAAAACGGTTCCGACAAAGTTTCCGGTTACATTTTGATATCTCTAAACCCCATAAGTGGCAATTCGATTCAACAGGTCTGGTATACGTTGCAACAATTTTCTGTTAGAACATACGAAGTAACGGATTTGTTCTGACCCCTTCATCTGATGTCGTTTATGTTCAGCCAAAACAAAAACCTCCTTCGCTTTTGCTGGGTTTTGCCCAAACATGCGCAAAGGAGGTTACAAGGTCATTTTTTGTCCCCTACCACGGGTCTATGGGGAAAATAAAACGTTATGTATTAAATCCCAATAAATCACTAACCATTATAGTTCAACGGTTTTGGCGGAGCCTTTTAGAAACCGAGCCTACCTGACCTGGAACACAGGAATTAACGTTTATTTTCATCAATATTAAAAGGCCAAATCGCAAATGATTTGGCCTTTTTGTTCGTTAGTTTACCATCTTCTGTTTCGCTTCCGGAAGAACGCTGGAACTTCAAGCGAGTCGTCTTGCTGCTGGGGTTCCTGTTCGTAATTCGCGGGCTCTTCGTAGACTGGCGGCTGGCTGTAGTTTTCGTATTCGGTGTAGTTTTCGGATTGGCTATAACTTTCATCTTGGCTGTAGTTTCTGGATTGTCTGTAGTTATAGTCTTGTCCATAATAACCCGTTTCTACAGGGGTTACAGGTTCTCGATTTCTCAACTGATCCTGGTATTGCTCACGGGAATTCGCAATCATGCCTACAGGACGGCGCGATGTGTTCGATGGCGTAGCTTTCTCCTCATCATGGTCGAAGCCGGTCGCAATCACGGTCACCATGATTTCTTTTTCCAGGTTTTCATTGATGACCGATCCAAAAATCATGTTAAGCTGGTCATCTGTTGCAGCAGCCACAATATCGGCCGCTTCCTGGACTTCAAACAAACTGAGATTCATGCCGCCCGTGATGTTCATCAGTACACCTTTCGCGCCATTGATGCTTGTTTCAAGCAGCGGCGAGGAGATAGCCTTTTTGGCAGCCTCGGCAGCACGGTTTTCGCCTGAAGCTACTCCGATGCCCATAAGCGCCGTTCCATTGTGGGACATAATCGTTTTCACGTCAGCAAAATCCAGGTTAATCATGCCTGGCACGGCAATCAAGTCGGAAATGCCCTGGACACCCTGCCTGAGGACATTGTCCGCCTCTCGGAAGGCTTGAACCATCGGCGTTCTTTTGTCAACGATTTCCAGCAATCGCTCATTTGGAATAATGATTAAGGTATTTACGGCTTTCTTCATCGCTTCTATTCCGGCTGCCGCATTTTGTGCCCGCTTGCGGCCTTCGAAAGTGAATGGACGAGTCACCACTCCAATTGTAAGTGCGCCAAGTTCCCGTGCGATATGGGCTATCTCCGGCGCGGCACCGGTCCCGGTTCCGCCTCCCATACCGGCCGTTACGAACACCATGTCCGCGCCTTGCAGGGCATCCTTGATCTGCTGCCTGCTTTCCTCGACAGCTTTTCTTCCGATTTCAGGATTGGCACCCGCCCCCAGGCCCCTGGTCAGCGAACCGCCTATTTGCATCGTGACCTCCGCTTTTGACATTTTGAGAGCCTGCGCATCTGTATTCACGGCAATGAACTCCACTCCCTGCACGCCGTCCTCAATCATCCGGTTCACGGCATTATTTCCGCCGCCGCCAACCCCAATTACTTTTATAGTGGCTAATTGATCAATATTGGTGTCAAATTCTAACATATATAGTCCCCCTAATTAGCTGATTAAATTGCCCCCTATTTTTCTCTGTACCTATATAATTCGACACCGGCTTGGAAATTCTGTCTTTTTCTTCGATTTGTTAAAAGACTGTAATTTTACAGGAATAAAGTGTCATTCGTCGGGGAGGGTAGTGTACAGAGGACTTGGCAAAAAATAAAAGAATATCTTAATAGATAGATGGGAGCAGATTACTCCCAATCAACATGCTATTAAACAAAAGCGAAATCCTGGGTCACTTAACAACTAAATATAAAGAAAATCGCACGAGTAAGGGTCCACCGTGCGACTGCCCTGTTCTACTAAAAGCTTTCAACTATCAATCTCTTAAAAAAACCAACAACGTTGCGTTGGTTTTTTGACATGGTATTAAAATAATTCTCCTAAATAATACGGCATTTGGCGTCTCCACCAGATCCAATCATGCGAAACATCTTCGCCCCATTCATCCAACCTTGCTGGAATTTGTTTTTCTTCAAAGGCTTTTTTTAATGTATAGTATGAAGGCAGCCCATCCTGTTCCCAATCCCCCAGCCCTGTACAAATAATGATAGTTGCTGACCGATAGCGATCAATAAACCAGCCGTCATTTTGATTCCATATGTAATCACTCGGTGAATTTTGGTATACAAGCGGATCATTTCCGTAATCCCCAAAAAAGTAACGAGCGTCATAAATACCGCTTAGTGCAATGGTTGTTTGGAAAACATCCGGATGCCTCAAGAAAAAATTCAAGGCATGATATGCCCCCATGCTGCATCCCGTTGTCATCATAGGATCAAACCAACCTGTTTTATGCTTAATAAATGGAATAGCTTCTGATATCACATAACGGTCATATGCCGCGTGAGCCAATGCGCGGTCATGCGCTGGTTTTGAGTCGTGCAGCCAACTTTCACTATCGACACTGGTCAATGTAAAAAATTGAACTTTTCCGGATTCAATAAAGTCATGGCACGCATCAATCATTCCAAAATCATGATATTCAGTGTACGTCCCTCCAGATGAAGGAAAAACGACAATTGGCATTCCACTATGTCCATATCTGTTCAACAGCATTTCACGCCCTAATTCGCCACTCCAATGGCTTAAATGTTCTATATGCATGGATGAATCTCCTATCACTAATTTTTTCGTTCATGTACAAAGCGGATAATGTCATCTACATCTTCCTGAGAATCTGCAATAATTGCATAAAATTGATTTCCCTGGAGTTTCGCAAACGCCTCTGGCATCCGCTGAGCAAGCTTTACGCGATCACCAAATCGTTCATAAATATCATTCGACCCATGTTTGTACTCATACGCATCTCGCTGTGTTACACCAACACAATAACGGTTTTCAGTTTCGGATTCCTTAAATTCTCCTCCTGTCACTAAAGAAGCATACTGAGCAAATAAATCAATGGAGTACGCGAAATTATACATATCTACCGTGTAGCCGCCAGCCAAGCGATTATTGTATTCAAGTGCAACATAATCCCCGTTATCCAATTGAAAAAACTCAATATGGAAAAAGCGTTCTTTCATACCAAATGCCTTTACGATTGCCTTTCCATATGTTTCGAGCTTTGGATCAATATCTTTTTGAATCACATAAGCCATATCAAGTTGACCATTAACCAATTCCAGAGTGGGCACATTGTATGTAAAGCTTGTTTGGAAAACAATGTCCCCTTTCTGATCCACTAACCCATCGAAGGTGCAAAGCACTCCTCCTTCCACAAATGGTTCCACGAAGTACACTTGTGCTTCACCCCATTCATCTTCAAAACGGCGTAAAGCTTCTTTCGAATCCAGTTTAAAGGTAGAAGCGGAACCCACTCCATTATCGGGTTTTGCGATGACTGGCAGCCCTAATTCCTCAATGGCCCTGGCTAACTCCTGCTTATTTTTAGCGGTTCTTCCTTCTACAACGGGTACACCGGCTTGTTTAAAAAGCTTCTTCATTTCAGATTTATACTTAACTTTCTTCAAGTCATTAAGTTTATTGCCGTACACGTTAAATTGCTCACGCAGCTGTGCATCAAGTTCCAGCCAGTGCTCATTATTGGACTCAATGCGGTCGATGGGACCATGCTTAAAAAATAAAAATGCAACAGCACGTTTCACTTCATCCACATCTTCAAGGTTATTCACACGATAATATTCAGTCAGGGAGTTCTGTAATTTGGAACCTAATTGGTTATATGGCTCTTCGCCAATTCCCAGGACATTGACACCTGATTCTTTTAAACGATGGGCAAATGGCTGAAAATTAACCGGATAATATGGCGAAATCAAAATATAATTCATAAAAAAGGCTCCTTTCCCGGACTCATAGAATCATAGTTTTTACAAATGATACAATCATTTACTTTTTAAATCAATTTAAATGAGTAAATATTCAAAAAAAAGAGCGGGAAAGTCCTCCCACTCTTAAATACACTTATTCAGTTCGTTCATGACCATTTCTCACTTAAAAAACGTAAACATTCTGGTAAGTGTTTTGCCCAAGCTTTTTCATTATGTTCCTCATCCGCAAAAATATTAAAACGGATGCTATCAATTGGAATTGAGCCTTTTATTAGTTGTTTATAATACTTAAGCGACCCATCGATATATGCCTGCTTCATATTGCCATACATGAATTTCCGGTCGGTATCATCACCTTCCTGTGTCCCAACCTGAATATACACGCGTTGTTCAGGATCCAACACACGCCCAGCAATATAGCTGTCAAAGGCCTTACTCGTAATCCAATTGGCTAAAGAAAAAATACCTAATCCACCAATTTCGTCTTTATATTCAATCCCCATAAAAGCCGAGATGTTTCCTCCAAGTGAACTGCCAATCATGGCTGTATGAACCTTATCTGATTTCGTCCGATAATGCTTATCTATAAACGGTTTCACGACTGTCATGACAAACTCGGCAAATTCTGCGCCTTTTCCGCCTAGATCAAAATCTTCAGGAAGCGGGCTTTCAGTTATTTTCCAAGGCGAATATTCATTAATTCGCTCTTGTCCGCCATGATCAATCCCAACAACAATCATTTTCGGCAAATCGGGATTTTGTTTAATTGCCGGAATCACTTTCCATGAAATACCGCTAAAAGATTCACTACTGTAGAAAACGTTTTGTCCATCATGCATATATACGACTGGATAACTTTCAGACTTATCTTTATCATAGTTTTTCGGCAATAAAACACGCACTCGGCGTTCTTCGTTTTTATAAGGCATATATAATTCATGTGTTTCTAGTTTTAAATAAAAATAGGATTCGTTCATTTTACCGTCCTCACTCCCTTGGTATTACCTTAAATATACTAATCTTTCTATCATTAAACCCCTATTACTTTTGTTAATTTCAATATTTCCTGTGCTTTTAATCTCACCATAGAACCAAAAGGCTATAGTGAAAACAGGCGAGAAGTCCATTCGATTTCAAAAAACAGGTCTGCCACTATTTCCCTTTCCGGGTTAATACGGCTTTTTAGGTAGAACCTCTAGGATAGGAGTTGTATAATCTCATGGTAGTGTTAAACAAAAAACGGTAGAGGTGAAAGGCATTGAACTTTTATACAGAAAATGAGCATCCAGAAAAAGTCGATGGCCAAGAATATAGTGAGCAAAAATGGCCCGAGGAGCCCCAGACAAAATGGGAGACGGACCAAAGGGTTAATATACGGGAAACCAGGGAAGGCAAGGCCAGCAGCACAAGGATGGAGAGGCGAAACAAACATGCTGGTTCAGAGGCCAAAGGGGGAGTCACTCCGCCAAGCAGGACGAACTCCAAGCGCATTTCAAAATTTAGACCTTCCCTTAAGAATGTAAAAGTGAAACTGCCCAAGGTAAACGTAAATCTTGCAGTAAAAATCGCAGCCCTCGCAGCGGTACTTTTCAACGTTAAATACGTTATGGATCTGATGCAGGTCCCGGTCGGCACCTTTACATTCAATGATTTGGTGATTAAGCTGGCAATATCAGTTGGCATCAACTTTGCAGCAGTCTGGATTCTGTTTGCCAAACAGTCCCGGACTAAGTATATTCTTTCACTGTTTGCAGTGTTAGCATCATTTCTGTCTTACTTTTATGGCCATTATACCAATCAAACTTTATTAGAGAGAAGCCACCTGATCCCTTCGGTGCTTGTAATCCTATCCGTTCTGATGGTGGTCAATTCCAGGTCCAATTATTACCTAAAAAGTATCCTTCTGTTAATCATTGCCACAGCGGGAATCTATGTCAGCAGCAATCAATATGCACTTGAATGGATGCTGATAGGCAGTGCTGGACTTGTGATGTTTTTCAGAGTTTCCAAAAACAGAAAGAATGACAAATCCGATAAAAAGGAAAGCCGGATAAGAAGGAACCAACGGCAGTCAGCTTAGTTTGCCTAGAAAACCACATTACGCAAAATAAGGCCACCCAGAGATAGGTGGCCAATTTTATTAGTAAAATTATATTATCTCGGCTAAAAGTTAGGATGTCCAAGTTGCTTCAAATGTATATTGGCGGAACTGGTGGGAATTGAACCCACCTGACCTGGCACGCAGGTCACAAGCGGTTTTGAAGACCGTGGAGGACACCAGTACCCCATTCAGCCCCGTATATCAAAGGGGTCACAACGGTCTATTCACAATTTACCCAACGGTTTAGTCTATAGCTATCTAATTAAATTATAACATTAATTTGGACTAAAAAAGACACTCACATAGGCATTGAGTGTCATAATTTAAAGGATTAAATGAAATTTGATTCCCTATTCTTATAAACTTATTTACCTCAGCAAAAAAGTTTCAGTTGTCAGAAACATAGCTGCAAAATTATATCTTTTGTGAAAAAGTTCCTCGCTTAATGAATTTAATTGCTATCCCAAATCCTTTTTATTGGATTTAAATAATTTAAACCATCAAGGTTTTCATTTACTTCAGTTTTATTTAATATGATTTTTCCTAGTAAACCTCGTTTAAAAATAGTTAAATAGGTTTTGTTTATATTATTTTTCCCGATTACTGTAACACTTAAGGCTTCTCTTTTATCTTTAGTTTCAGCTACTGAAACTCCCTTAGCGACAGCACTTATATCCTGAGTTAGCCATATCTCACTTACATGAATTATTGCATCTATATTGTCTTTTTTCACAATTTCACCCAATTGAGACATAAGAATAAATTTTGAAGTTTGGTTTTCGACCTCTGCATCAATAACTTTCCATCCACGGGAAGGAGAATGCAACATAAAAATTTGCCTATGATATTTATCCTTTACTAAAACTTTTTTAGCAATTTCATTCACTTTTTTTGCGTATCCCAATATCTCTATCTCATTAAAAGGTAATTCATGAATTTTATATTTTTTTAATGTTTTCTTTGCTGTTTTCTCATTTAGTTTAACTTCCTTAAAACCAACTGTCACCGTGGCAAAATCAGAAAGAGTTATCGTCTCCGACCTAATTCCTTGTTGGGTGGTCATGCAAACGTATCTTCCCGTTTCAATCTCTTCTTTTGTTAATTTATGTAGAGTGTCTCTCATAGAACAGGTACTAATTTTACAATTAGCCATTTCATGTGCTTCATTAATTAATTGACTAAAGAAATTAAATCCATAAGCTAATGCATCTAGCAATTCCCAATTAGGAAGATTTGCTTCAGTCCATCTTCTCTCAATGACCGCATAACAGTTCTTAATTACGTGTTCAGGATACTTTTTACTTAATGATTTTACACATTGTGAAGCAATTAGTTCTATAGGAATAAAAGGAGGTAATTCCATTTTTAATTCTGCAATATCTAAATAGTTTTTGACTGTAACTTTTGCTATACTTTTAGTTTCTAAATCCTTCTGATGCACAATTTTCACACGTGCTTTATTTAACCATTTTAATAACTCATCATCACCCATTTTGGTTTGCCAATTAGAATACCAATCATCAAAATTTGGTATTGCCTTTTTTTCATTTTGTAAGGCAAAAGTTAGATTCCTTAAAGCTTGAATTGCTGCGTTTAGGTTAGTTCTAAAACCTTCAGGGTCGAAATAATTATCTAGACATTGATGCCATAAACGATGAATTTCTTTTAATCTATTATGTGTATTTGGAATTGGGCAGGTCATTTTTTCTTCTCCTCCATTAATATTCACTTGCTAATAATAAAAAAACACTCCTATTATATAAGTTTCAGCTGTACAAAATGGACAAAATATATTTAGTTCATACAAGCCAATGGGGAATATGGTTCTCCAAGTTGAACTACTCTTTCTATTTTATACCTCAACCCATCCCAAAGATTAATCCTTCCCTCAAGTATCAACATTAAATCATGACCATCCATAAAAATAATTTTAGTACCCTTTCCACTAAACTCTTTAATAACTTCCTGCCTAAATCCATTTATCGAGACAAACAATCCTCTAGTACTATCAATTTTTGTTTCTATTTTATATTTAAAGCCTGCAATATCTATTACATTCGGGATTTCTTTTCTCCATTTTGCTTCTACTAAATAATCAAATCCATCAAAACTATAAAATCCATCAATTTGTTGAGTATTTTCAGTTGTTCTAAACGATTTTCTATACTCAATATTATTAATCTCAAATAAATTTTTCAGTAAGTCTTCTAAAACAAAACCAGCTTTTTGCCGATTATTTTCAGTTATATTGCTAATAAAATTTGTTCTTAGTTCCTCGAGCTGTTTTGATCTTTCCTTGACAATAGCTTGTTTTTGCTCAGCTATTATTTTTTTTACATTTTCTTTTACCTTTTGTTCCTTAACGAAAACGTCATTTTCTATTGCAAGCCTTTTTAATTTTCTTAAAGCGTCTAGACCTGCATTTCTATCTTTTACTTCCTTATCTGGTAAGTCTTTTAGATTACATAGATTCGTTAATATTTTCCTTTGAATTAAAACTCCCTCTTCAGTAGAAGATAATTCTTCTAATACTCTTCTTGCCCAAACAAATTTTGGTAAATCTCTATATTTATTAATTAATAAAATCGGAACACCTGAAGACCGCATAAAAGATGCCATTGGGTCTTTAAAATGAAAACATTTTCCAAAACATTGAATTGTTTGTTCCATAATTTCATATGGAAGATGTTTCATATCCCCACCTCATATTTCCACAAAATTTAATTTGCAACTATTTCCCTTTAAGATACTTTCACTTGAGTATTATACCAAATCCTATTTGGTTTTCCATTTATTGTCCAATTTACTTTTAGTATTTATTCGCTTTTTGAATCAATGTTTTCATGCCCTATATAAATAAAGACACCCTTTTTTGAGTGCCTACAATATTTGCTCATATTCCTTTACAATCTTATAAAACGAATTACCCATTAACCCCAGAAGATTCATTGATTTGAAGCTCTCTTACTCATCAACAAACCCCACTTTTTAATGGGGTTTGTTTTACGTTAAAATGCTTGAGTTATAGTAGTCCACTAAGGATAATCTACTTGACTTGTTTAAAATATATACATATGAGGATATTGGATTAGCCTAATATAAATCGACAAAACATTTAACGCTAAGTTAGTAAAATACTCGGGGGTGCTACCACAAACATTTCACTAAATTTGTGGCAAAAACCTCCATAAATTTAGTGAAACGTCGTCGATGCACCACTCCTTAACCCCCTTACAAGTATAATCACGTATAATCACCATATCTAAAAGCTTTGATACTAGTGATAAAAATATATAAGAAGACTAATTGTTATTATAAGAAGTCGAGTTATTTTCTTTTTCTTTAAAAATCTTTAAATAAATTTCTCATTCCACCATCTACTTCTCACATAATCGTTAAAGTTATAATTACCTAAATCCAGATTATCCACATGGTCTGTAACTATAACTTGGGGATAAAAACCCACTTCTTTAAAGATTTTATCCAGTTCCTCAAGTATAGTAATATATATTTTTTGAACGGCTTCAATATCTTTTGTATTTGTTTGGTCAAAGATATCAGGGAAATATACTTGGCTCGGTTGATCTATAAATAATAAGGATGGCACAGGACAATAACGTTGGGAACTAAAATACGTTATTAAACTTAAAAATAATCCAACATGACACGCTAGCCAATTTGCCCCACTTCCCATTTCACTTAAATAAATTTTTTCATTGTTTTTCTTATCATGGTGATAAAGGTCAAAGGTTTCCAATTTAAATTTTAGATTTGCAGGCAAAAATTCCTCTTCAAAATCTAATTTATCTATTATTCTGTTCATATTGCCATTTATAGTGTAAAAAGCATTTTTATAATAACTTTCAATGTCATAACCGCTAATTTGGTTTTTAATATATTCAATTTCAGACAGTATTTCATCTATGGAATTACTCACTAAATATCTAATTTGTTTTTCAACAAACATACACTCTATATCAATCCTCGCTTTCGCATATTGTTGCTGAGCATCCAAATGTTTTTTCTCTTTAATCTCGTTAGAGAGATGCTCTATTTCATTTAATTCTTTCTCCTTTTCCTTAATGGAATTTTTCAGAATTTTAATGTCCTTTTTTAAGACATTCATTTCCTCTTCAAAGCGAGTAGTATAGTAATTTAATCCACTAAGTTCATTTTCAAGCCACTCTTTAGCCATATTAACTTCGTTTGCCTTTTCTGTAAGTTCATAATGTTTATTACCACAAATTGGGCATACATAGTTTTCTACACCTTGCCGAGATAATTCTTTTTTTTCATTTAACATTTCAAGATTTTGTTTATAATGATTTCCAAGCTTTTCTCCCTCAATGATATCTCGAACCTTCATTTCTAGTTCGTGTTTATTACTTCTTAAAATTTCGAGTTCATGTTTCTTATGGTAATAATTATTTTCTAATTCATCACTTGTATAGGCGTCATCTGAAGGATCTGGAAGTTGTTTTCTTAATTCCAATAAATATTGCAACCCTTTATCTTGGTGATGGAATTTCTCTCCAATTAAGAAATAATACTTTTCAAAACTAGCAATTAAATTTTGCTTTAAACTTTCAGTTGTTTTTTCTAAGGCTTCCTGACTTTTAGACAAACGTTTCTTTTCTTTTCTTAATTCATCAAGCCTATAAATTAGTGAATAATAATTCTGGTCTACCCATCCAGCAAATACAGGAAATAATTTAATAACTCTTTCTCGTTTCTTTGAGTTTTCGAATCGGTAAAAGAGAGCAAATTTATTTGCAATCAGATTTTGATGTTGAAATAAAAAAGAAACCATATCTCTAATACTTGGTCTACCCTGATTAGTTTCTTCTGCACTTTCCGTTGAATTAGTAACCGTTATTCCAAAAGCTTTACTTATTTCCATTTTTGCATTACTTATTTTTAATCTAAACTCATCTGTAAACAACCCCAGATCAATATCTTTAACATCTGTAGAATTACTCATGAACCTCATATAAATAAATTTCCTACCATCTTGATTGAAATTTTTTCTCCCGAGCAAGATTAAACTATCGTTTATTTCGATTAAGATGGCATATATATATGCAAATTCGGTTATAACTCCCTTGGGAATAGTAGGTTGTGTACTCCCAAGACAATAATCTATAATTTCTATCAAAGAACTTTTACCACTTTTTGACTGTCCAGTGATAATATTTAGTCCTCTTTTTAGAGTTATGTACCTTTTTTCATTATGCTTATTCAAAAGAATAATTGATTTTATATAAGATTTCATACAATAGTTACTCCTAACTTAATAAAAACATCTTTGAAATCGTACTTTGAAAGGATAATCCCTAAATAATGTGCTGCTCTAAAGTATTCACGTATTTGAATATTTTTCATTTGTTTATAATCTACTACATTTATCGCAGTTATTTTTTTATCGACAAAAAATTTCTCTTCATTATGTCCGACTATCAATGATTGGTTTGTATATTCCCAAAAAAATTCAATTCTTTCCTGCATACCAACTAATGAAACTCGATTTTCTTTTTTATCGAAAAAGACAGAATATATATCACTTTTTTTGTTCGCCTTAACTAGTATAGTTCTAGTATCTTGATAAAAAACAAATGGTAAAACAAGATACATAACGCTAATATGGGCATTTTTTGAGTTACATCCACTCAAGAAATGATGTAGTATATGACTACAAAAAAAAGGATTTAAAGATAGATTCTCAATGTGTTTTATGCTCATGGCTTCTCATCCTTCATTAACCAGGTAATCTTCTTTTCATTAACTATTTCATGTATAGTTCCATGTTGAAAAAATAATCGATTAGGATTTACACTACCAAATGGTATTGCACTTAACTCTAAACTCTCATCATAAAAATCTTGGGACTTTGCAATACATTTTCTTTCATCTGTAATATCAAAATTTCTCTTACTTTTACGTTTATTTCGTATGAGTTTTTTTTCTAACTCCCTTTTATATAAATTAAAGTCTCTTAAATAAATGGGATGACTATGAAAATAACGTATTGCGGTTTGTTTTGTTCTCCAATAATTAATTATCGCTTCTCTTACTTCCTCATCCCCATACTCGATTTTTAAAATTTCCTCAGTAAAGCATTCCTTATAATAAGGTGCAATATTTTTAGGTTCTTTATCTGCATAGATGTCAGGTAAGGGTCTAGAATCATTAGAAAACCTTTTAACAACTTCAACAACATATGTTTTAAACTCTTCATGTATTATATACCAAGTGTGAGGACTATTAATTGGTTGGGTAAGTATATAGCCCATAAGTTCATTAATAAAATTTGGTATTTTTTCTTTTTCGATACCTAAAAAGAATCTGTCTTTTTGTAACTGATTATATTTTTCTTCTATCTTCAATTGACCTGTATAAATGATAAGTTTTTCTAAGATACTTAAAAGAACATCTTTTTCATGTCTAAAAATCTCATTATAGATTGTTCTGAAACTTTCTTCCTTCTTTTTAATAGTTGAGCCTATTTCTTGAATTATTTTGTATTTTTCATCTTTTGATAAAATATTCCATTGAGAAAAATTTGATTCTTGATCTACTTCAGATGTTGTGATTAATATTAGTTGTTTAAATCCTTCCATTTTTCGGTTATTTTCAACCCAGTTTTTTAAGGACTTCCAAAAATCAGTATTCCTCTCACCAAGTTTATGGGGCTTATAATGATGCTTAACTTCAATATTGATCGAATTTTCATCTGAAATTTTTGAAATATCACCATACATTTCAACAGCAATGGATTCTCCATCGCCTAATTTCAGACAATGCTCTAAGACAATTAAATAATGGAAAGTATCCCCTAATTTGGTTAAGGTATCATCATTCTTTTGTCTATCCAAATTTCCCCCTCCTCATAAATTACTTAGTATCACATTATTTGTACTTTTTATCTAAGTATTTTTGCCATTTGCATTTATTGTAATAATTTGTATATTAAAATTCTAGCACTCATAAAAAGTACTATCAACACTAAGATTAGTTATCTTATAAAATTCAAATTATATATTTTACCGTTACCTTCGGAATATCTTAGATATCCTTAATTTATTTATCTACATTAAAGTAAGAAAAACACTTACTTACTTGATTCTTGCAAAAACCATGTCATAAAAAATGTCGCTTTTTAACTTGTTTTGACATGTCCTAAAAAATAAGAATGACATCCCTTTATTCGTGGAATTGGAAGGTTACCACACACAACCAAAATCCAGAAAAAGGAGATGTCTAAGGTTATGGTATCCTTCTATTCAGCTATCGTCAATTTCGTTGTTTCACTCGGCCTTTGCCTGTCAAAACCCCAATTCAATCACCTTGTTTCCATCATGCATGGAATTATCTTGGCGGAGGGACGAAAGACGATCACACAAATCCGGGAACATACCGGAAAGAACCGTGACCTTAGTTCGATGACGCGATTCCTGAAGGAATCCCCTTGATGTGCGAACCGGATTCAGAGGAGAAGGCTGGAACATCTCATGGCTGCCATTCGACGTGCACGTAAAAAGGCTGGTGATACGAGGCCAATCATCTTTCTCATCTTTGATGATACTGGATGCCGAAAGGACATCTCGACCAGGAAGATGGAAGGGCTTGATTTCCACTTTTCCCACACGGAAGGCAAGAGTGTGTGGTCCCATTGCCTTGTCACTTCTCATATCGTTGCCGAGGGCTATTCGGCGGCCTGGGATTTCCGTCCATATTTCTGGAAGGGACAATGTGAAAAACAGGGTCTCCCTTTCAAAAGTAAGGCTGACCTGGCCAGGGAAATGATCGAGGCCTTTCCTGCCACCGAAGAAGAACAGGTATATGTCTTGATGGACAGCTGGTACACAAGTAAAAATCTCATTGATTCCTGCCTCGCCAAATGCTTTCATGTGATTGGGGCGGTCAAATCCAACCGGAAGATCTGCCCAGCGGGCTTCAGGGTTTCCCTATCCGAATTCGCGAGCCGGCATATTGAAAACTCCGACCTTCATTCCGTGACCAAGAAGGATAAGGGGAGATTTCGCATTTTTGCTTATGAAGGGCCGGTGTCGGATATCGAAAATGCCAGCCCTTATGCATTAAGTAAAAACAAGCATATTTATCCTTATAAATTCGAAGCGATTAATTGGATTTTCAGCAATACTAAAAGGCGATCAAATGGTTTACAACGATATTGTTAAAATGACAGGAGTCCTCAGCAGTACAATTTACTCTAAAGCAGAAGAGGGTGATTTTAGTTAATTCAAAGCAACCGAGCATTGTCAAAAGGTATTTATTAAACAAAAATAGAGCTTGCTTCGGTACAAGCTCTTTTATATTTAGAAAGGTCTCTACGAAAAGAAAGAGCGCAAATCATTACTAGAAATGCGCTCGATTATGAAAGAAAAAATATTATAAATGTCAGTTTTCCTTCCATAAAAAATTTAAATAATTTTATTTTAAGATGATACAGTTCCCTAAAAATATTCTATAACTTGGATAAATATTTAGTATTTTATATACCTTTTTTTATGATTTTTACCAGCATTATAAAGTATTTGACGTAGATTAGAATTTAATGGCTCTTCATCCGTTTCTAATAATGGTAACAACTTTTTTTCAACAAATTGCTCAGTAGAGATGTTTCCTAGAATATCAATAAAATTATTTACTTTCTCGTTTTTAATAATTGTTAATAGGAAATCTATTGCATTCTCTGATAATTTATCAGTTGTGACGCTAGAAATCCTACTTATAACAAATTTGGCTAGAAAGTCCCTATATTTACAGTCCTCCATATTAAATAACCCTAATAACTCTTCTTTTACCTCTATATCGGTATACTCAATAATAAAGTTACCAGTAATCAGTAAATTATAATAATCAATTATTTCGCTTGGTAATTTATCTAATATCAACTGAATTGTAGTAAAAGATACCTTGAATTTATCTGGAGTATCTTCTTTCAAGTTGTCTGTAAGGTTAGCTCTAAAACTCTTCAATATGCTGAAAATATCTTCAATTTCACAAACTTGAAAAAACTCTATAAGTAAATTTTCCTTTCCTTTCCAATTAAGTTCAGTAAATCTACTGAGAATATTCTCTGTCTGACTCTTATGGATTATTGTCTCCCTATACTGTTTCCAAAAAAGATCTTCTTCTTCTTCTCTAATACTGTATAGTATAGCCAATTTTTTTACCCCAGATAGAAAAATATGCTTCTGTTTAAAATAACTTCTTATTTCAGGGAAAGAGGATAGATTCTTTATTAATTCCAGTGCCCACTTTCCCTCTTCCCCTTCATGATCTACGAAATTTATTATATTTTCTATAAATCTATCACGATAAATTATTTCCTTATTAAATTTTATATCAGAATACTTTAATAACATATGAATTGGGAAAATAGCCTCTATTTTCCCTTCTTCAATAAGTGAAATCAATACTTTTAAGGAATCTTCCGAATGTACTTCTCTTAATACTTCACATAGGGTTGTTAATTGAACAATACTTAATTTTTCTACCGGACCAAAAATATTTTTTATATCTTCAAATTTATAGCTTCTTAATATTATTATTAACCCTTGAAGTAGCCCAAGGGCTTCTTCTTCATCTTCAAAGTTTGTTAAATAGCTGAGCATTTTTTTTACTTCATCTTTACTAAGTTTATCTTTTAATAGTCTCCCTAATGTTTGTCCAAAATTAAAGTCTTCTCGATATTGAAATAATGCATCGTAAAACATACTTTTATGTTCATAACCAGTTAATCTATCTAATAGTTCTGCGGCTGATGCTCCCAGTAAATCACCTGAGTAAAATAACTTTTCCAGTAAAGGTTTATGTTCATCACTTACTGGTAAGTTAGTTAAAGCAAATGACATTTTTGAATAATAATCAAAATTAATACTTTTATTATTATTTAATATATATGCTAATATCTTTTGAATAATTTCACTTTGATTATACTCAATATACTTTACTGCTTTAATTGACAAATTAATATCTTTTTCAAATAGTTGGTTAATAAATTGATTACTCTCAACCTCTTCCAAAAAGCCTACTGTTAAAAATAAAGTTTGATCCCACCTTGTATTATTTAAAAGTTCCTCTATTTTATTTGGACAATTCTTATAAAGTTTAGACAACTTTCTCGCTGCGAAAAACTCTGTTATCGATTGATGAAAGAAAGACAAATTTGAACCTGCTGTAGTAATAAATAATCCTTTTTCGATTAACCAGTTAATAAATTGATTAGACTCAAAAGATACATTGTTCATCTCTTGCTCAATTAAAACCTTTACAATATCAATGTGTATTTTTTCCTGTCCTTTATTAATTGCGTAGTAACCAAGTTCCGACAGCATATTTGCCAAATCTACCTTTAATTCAAAATCAGCTACATATTCTTTGTTTAGATTATTTAGAAATGAATTTAATATTGTATAAGGTGTTGAATTAGTATTAATTTGGATTTTATTTTTCTTCCATAGATTAAAATATAAAGGTTTTTGCAAAAGTCTTATAACGTCATTAGAATATACTTGGCTGTTTTGTAAATTACTTTTTACAAAATTGTAATCTATTTTTTCTAAATTATACTTAGCGTAGTTAAACTTATCCAAACCTTCATCGGTTCTTGATGATATTATTATTATATTATTACTAAATTCTTTTTCTAGATTTAAGATATCTTTTTCATATAACTTCTTCTCAAAAAAATTCTTTGGCATTTCATTAAATGAGTCAAGAAAAAAAATGATGCTAAACTTTTTTTTGATAAAATCTAAATTTAGCCCAAATGGTAACATTGATTCAATTAATTCAATAATGTTTCCAGAATACCCCTTTAAATCAATATATATTGGTAATGTTAATTTTCTATTAGTGTTTATATTGTTTATATCGTTTAGTATAAGATCCCGCAGTGTTTCTAACTCTTTGACAGCATTATATTTCAAATGAAATGTTTTTCCACTACCAGGATCACCAAAAATTATTGAATTGTGTTTAATTTCCACTAACTCTTCTACCTTGACATATGGTTTTAATTTTTTACTTTTACTTATCATTCGCATCGGTAGTAAATCATTCTCATTAATATTTAATTGTAACCTTTGACTTTCAATAAATCTTATTACCGATATGGCTTCGGTATCGTTTAAAAACCCTTTGTTAATAGAGTTATCTTCCTCCATGTCCTCATTTTCTTTACAATCTTTTTCTCTATCGTTCAGTAATCTTATAAGAGTTAATAAGTTAGAATGATCTCTATTTCCATCCTCGTTTTTATTAGTCTCATAACTTATAATTCTTATTCCATAATTCTCTCTCCAGTAGTCAATTTCTTCTGGATTGACATCAGGTAATATCGCATAATGTTCCGATGGACTTTCTTTATAAATATTTTTTATTCTATCTTTAATATAAAGAAAATCTGGGTCTCTTAAACCAAACCCTATAAAAATAACTGGCCTTGTAGTAAGAAGAATCTCTAAAGTTTTTAGACTTGGATTATTCTCCTCATACAATTTCCGATAATGTTCTCTACTAAGCACAACGCTTTGTATATCATTTATATCGCCATGAATCTTATAAACATAGTCACTATACCTAGATTGGGTCAAAGAAGCGAGTTCAGGAAGATGCCTATTTGTAACAACATCAAAGTGGATTCCGTTTTTAAATTCTTTTAGAGAATCTTCTAATAACTGATCATAGTTAGTTGTAATAAAACATCTTGGACCTAATGAGGTAATTTCTTTATGTATATTATGTGGTTTAGCGACACCAACTCTACAAGCTTTTTTTAAAAACTTTTTAAACAAAATATTATTCATACCACTTATTCCTAGGCTCGCAGCTAGTAACAAGTCATCATTAGCTTTTTCTCTAACTACCTCACTTGAAGGTAACCCTTCCTCTTGGAGAAAATCTGCTAGTTCTAAAATTAGCCCTTTCCAGGTTGGTAATCCCGACCACAAAGAAATACCAGAGCCAATATATAATGTTGTATCTTCTTGCTTTAATACCTTTCGCAGCTTATTAAATAAAGGACTAACCTTGTTTTCTTTTAACAACATTTCATCACCATCTTAATAAATAGGAATATTTTTTATTTCACATATATCCTGTACACAGATACACTTAGCCATATTATACCATATTAAAAAAATCATTAACTACTTAGGTACGAAAAAAGGCTTAAAACCCAAAGTTGGTTTCAGCCTTTAATATAGATATGTTGATCTTCGCCCCAGGATGCTCGCTTTCCTTGGGGCGGTCGGTGAGCCTCCTCGGCGCAAACGCCTGTTGGGTCTCACCTGTCCCGCTTCTCCCACAAGAGTCTCGCACCTTCCGCTTCGATCAACTATGTTTGAATCGGTATTTATAAACACATATTCAGTGAATATTTTATAAAGAAAATTTGCCTTCACTCACAAAAATACGGGTTTCAAGCAGATTCCTCCCTTGCTTTCGTATCGTGGAAATTATCCACGGATCATGGCAAATCGAATAGCACCTTGTTCCGTTCGAATCGATCCCGAAACCTTCGTCTTTACTTTCATCATTCAGAAATCCTGTTCTCCCTGATTGTTGTGGAACGGGAGGTGTTCATCCTTTAGAAATTCGAGGATATCGACTTTGTATTGGCAGAACCTTTCTGCCAGGTTCGTTGCTTTTGGCTTCTTAATTTTGCCCGGTTCCCCTGGTTTCTTTTCGGGAGGGATAATTCGCCATTCTACCACCCGTTGTTCGAAAATCTCATCATACTTTACTTCAATGGCTTGAATGGCTTCCGGGAGGATTGGAATACCAGAATGGAAGGCTTGTATTTTTACGGACAAGGCTTCCGTAAGAGAGCCTTGATCTCACTAGCCCACTTGTGTTTGTCATAATCAATAATACCTTGGCATTCCCAAAGCAGGTTGGCTCCGCAAAGGGCATGGCTAACCTTGTAATCTTCGTGAAAATAGGAAGCCCAGAAATCATACAACATTGTTCCTTTATGGGAAGGAAACCAAACCGTTCAAACGCCTTTTTGCCTCTTTTTTCATCAACGTGATATAGTATGTAATAAGTATTGGAAATGGAATTCATCCATATTCTGCCATCTCCGGTACGTATACCGGTCACGTTCGCATGGACGACAGGGCTCTCCATCAGCTCATACTTGATGGTTTCCTCATTAGGTTCCAGCCTGTCGTACAGCTTTTCGAGGGAAGATAAGTGGGTTTTCTCACATGGCGATGGCCTGTAAGGTCTTCAAAAAATTGGGCTGTATTCTCAATCGGGATATGCTAAAATGTATCTAAATAAGCAGTCCAAGCCTTTCAGCCTTCGCTATATTAAACAGGGGATTTTACATTTTTATTCGTGCACTCCTCTCATTGGTCAAAAATCTGTGAATCCTAAAAGGGTCTGTACGGTTTTAATAAACGGTCACCAACGGTCTCGGGCATCGGTCTCCCTCGGTCTTCCGAAATAAAACGAAAAAACCGCACGAGTGAAAAAATCACTGTGCGGTTAAATATGTAATAGTATCAAGGTTTGGCGGGACTGTGTGGGAATCGAACCCACCTGACCTGGCACGCAGGTCACAAGCGGTTTTGAAGACCGTGGAGGACACCAGTACCCCATTCAGCCCCGTGTGTAAGACAGTACTCATTATATCAAGTATTCCCTATTGCGGCTATAGTTTTGCTGCAAATGTCTAAGTCTTGTCATAATTTGCTGTTTAACCCTATAATAGAGGTAGATTATTACGTTCTGTAGGTGAATGGTATGCAAAATATTTGGGCCCAGTGGTTTATCTTTTTCTGGGGATTTATACTGATTGGGTTGTTTGCGATTGGCGGGTATTTCATGTTCCGCAAGTTTTTGAAAAAGCTGCCCAAGGAAGATGGAAAGTCCATCATGGATTGGGAAGAACACTATGTGAATGAGTCGCGCCATTTGTGGCCCGAGGAGCAGAAGCATTTCCTCGAGGAGTTGGTGATGCCTGTTCCAGAGCTGTTCCGCGATGTTGCGAGGCATAAGATTGCCGGCAAGATTGGCGAGCTGGCGTTGACTGAAAAGGTAAACCGGATTGACCAGGACCTGGTAATCAGGGGCTATATCATGGCGACGCCGAAGCGTGACCATAAGTTCCTAAGAAAGCACCTAAAGGAAAAAAAGATTGATATGACGCCGTATGAGCATTTGTTCTAAAGAGCCGCCAGCTATGAGCGGCTTTTTCTATTGCTCTATTTCACTATCTACAAACCCCAAAAACCAGCCGGCTCACTTTAAGCCGGCTGGTTGCTATTCATTAGTTTGATTTGCAATTTTTTAAAATCCCTGTACATTGCAATCCGCCACGGGACAATCATCGAGAATGCGAGAAGGAAGAACATTCCTGATACTTCCCCGTAATCGATCGTCGTACTCAGAATTGCCTTCATGATGATCCTGACTACCAATAGGCCTACGAGGATAAAGAAAAACGCTTTGGATCGTTTTAAATAGATTTCGTTCCCTTTGATTTCGAACGCTGAGGTTTTGATCAAAAGAATCGAAAACAGCATTCCGACGATGACCGCTTCGACGATTTCCAGGGAAGTCAGCCTGAATTGCGGTACGATATACATTAGCGCCCCGCTGCTCATGAATACCGGGGGCAGGATAATTTTCTTGATGGAAGCGGGCTTTTTGGCAGCCTTCATCCGGACGAACATCGCGATTGTCGCCATGCCAACCGCGCCGATTGAAGAAGCGAGAACTAGATTCATCACGTCTCATCCCATTCTTGTAAGATTAACACTATTATTATACTACAAAAGTCAAGGGATTACACACCCACTTCAAGGGAGCTATGCTGTTAATTACGACAGCTCTTTTTTTAAAAAAACCGCCCTAAAACCCGGTAAATCCGCCAAACATTTCAGTAAGCACAATAATGATTTGAGTCAGCCAGTCGAAGAATAGCATGATTCCCATCACGATCATTACATAGCCGCCGACCTTCATGATTTTCAAAGAATTGCGCTTGATCCATGCCATCCGCCCGACGAAGAAGGACAGGATGAAGAACGGAATCGCAAATCCGAGGACATACGCTATCATGAGAAGCATACTTGAGCTTGGGTTCGTTGCGGCCATTGAAAGGACTGCGCCGAGGATTGGGCCTGTACATGGCGTCCAGCCGGCGGCGAATGCCATCCCGATCAGAACAGATCCTGCAAAGCCTGATGGCCGGTTCTTAAATTGGAACTTCCTGTCCTTCATTAAAAATTCGGGCTGGAAAACCCCAACGATCATTAACCCGAAGAGAATCATGAAAATCGCGCCGATCCGGCGGATGAGCTCCTGGTTCTGGAATAAAAACTCCCCGATAAATGAGGTTGTAAAGCCGAGCATGATAAAGATGGACGAAAATCCGATCAGGAAGAAGAGTGTATGGAGGATGCTGCGCCTTTGCATCATTCCGTTCTCATCCTTCAGCTCGCTCACGGACATCCCGGTTATGTACGAAAGGAATGCCGGGTATAAAGGCAGGCAGCACGGCGAAATGAAGCTCAGGAAGCCCGCACCGAGCGCAAGGAATAAGTTAACATCAGTAGCCATCGATCCAACTCCTAAACATGTTTGTTGCTTTCATTCTAACAAACCGCACGGTAAAAAGGATAGAATTCTGATTGAACGTTTTGTGTCATGTTTTCAATTTATTAATTATTTCCATCGTAGAAAAGTAATGGATATTTTTTTACAAAAATCTTTTGAATTAATTACCATAATGGGTTATACTTAGTCGAGAATAATAATTTGTTAGATTTTGTCTGATTCAGACACCCAGATAACCGGAGAAGCTCCAGAAAGGATTGCAGCCGTGTTGAAAGAGGACTTGCTCTCTCTCATTGAGCAAAAGAGGGCGGAATTAATTCAGGTCGCTTGCACCAACGGCTTGAGTTCCTCCATTGCTATACGCCACAGCCAAGAATTAGACCAACTTTTGAATCAGTATAACAATGACTATCTTAAAAAAGTTCCGGCCCATTCATAGAAACAGCCTGGCAAATTTGCCAGGCTGTTTCATTTTACCACAATATTATTTTTGTCCCTACGAACCTTGCCTGACAGCGTCCTCCATCCGGTCGACCAATCCGTTTTGCAGGAGGTACATTTTGTGGTACAAGCCCTTTTGTACCAACAGTTCCTGGTGGGTGCCGCGCTCAACAATTTCTCCCTGGTGCAGGACGAGGATGAGGTCGGCGTCCTGGATGGTTGAAAGCCGGTGCGCGATTGCAATTGTCGTCCGCCCTTCCCGCATCTTTTCAAGCGCGGTCTGGATAGCTTCTTCCGTTTCTGTATCGATGTTCGCCGTCGCTTCGTCGAGGACGAGGATTTTCGGGTCGGTCGCAATCGTCCTCGCAAACGCGATCAATTGCCTTTGCCCGCTCGAGAAAGCGGATCCCCGCTCGACGACTTTATGGTCATATTTATCATCAAGCTTTTCGATGAACGTATGCGCCTGGACGAACCTCGCCGCCTCGATTACCTTTTCATCAGGCATATCCTGGTTGTGGAGCCGGATGTTGTCTTTTACCGTCCCGTAAAACAGGAATGGATCCTGAAGGACCAGCCCCATTTTCTTTCGCAATTCATCCTTTGAATAGTTTCGGGTGGACTTGCCGTCAATGAGGATGTCTCCCCTATCATATTCGTAAAACCTCATCAGGAGGTTGATGATTGAGCTTTTTCCGCTTCCCGTATGTCCGACAAGCGCGACCGTTTCACCGGGATTGGCTGTGAACGAGATGTTTTTCAGCACATCTGTCTTCCCGTCATAGGAGAAGCTCAGGTTGCGGATTTCAATTTTCCCATCTTCAATTTCAAGCCCCTGTTTGCTATCCTGTGCCGGTGCGTGGTCGGTTTCATCGAGAAGCCTAAAGACGCGTGAACCGGCGACGATTGCCTGCTGGTACAGGGATAGCCTCATCATCATCTGATTGACTGGCTCAAAAAAGCGGTCCAGGTAATTGATGAATGCATACAGCACCCCGATCTCCACGGCAGTGTCCATCGATGTGATGCCGAAGTAGCTTAGGACCATAATGAGCGCCATGATGTAGATCATGTCAATGGCAGGCCTTAACAGGAGACCGTCCAGCTTGATGTTTTTCATTCCCGCCTGGTAATGCTTTTCGTTTATGTCGCCGAATGCCTTCCGAAGCCGTTTTTCCTGCCTGAATACCTGGATGATCTGCATTCCCCCGAGTGATTCAGCTAGCTTTGCGTTCAGCTGGCTTAGGCGTTCGCGCATGTCCATGTAAAATTTCGAGCTTAGTTTCCTGTACAGTGTGATAACCCCGAGGATAACCGGAAGCAGGATTGTACAGAAAAGTGCGAGCTTCACATTCAGGAGGAACATCGCCACGAATATCCCAAACAGGAAAACCCCGCTCTGGATAAAAGTAGCAAGAACGGTGACAAACATGTCCTTGATTGCCTCTGTATCATTCGTGACCCTTGAAACGATGCTCCCGGCAGGCGTTTTGTCAAAGTATCTCATCCCGAGCGCCTGGACTTTTGAAAAAACTTCAATCCGGAGCTGCTGGATGATTTTCAACGCAATTTCCTGGAACTTCACGAGCTGGAAGAACAGCAGGAACACTTTCACGATCTGGATGCCCATATAGATTGATCCGAGGATAACCATCGGCTTTACAGCCAAATTTCCCGGCGTCAAATAGTCATCGATGAAAATTTTCACAAGATATGGCCCGGCAATGTCCCCTATCGTTGTCAGCAAAAGGAGCGAAAAGGCCAGGATAATCAGTTTCTTATGCGGTTTAGTATAGGTCAGGAGCCTAAAGAGGATTTTCCTTTGCTCCTTTTCCGTCAGATGTGTTTCCACCTTAATGCCCCCCATGCTCAACGAGCTCTTCAAGCTGCTGGCGCAAATACATTTCCCTGTACCAGCCGCCTTCTTCCATGAGCTCTTCATGTGTGCCGCGCTCCGCAATCCTGCCGTCCTCAATGACAAGGATGAGATTGGCGTGCTGGATGGCGCTAAGCCTGTGGGAAGTGATGATCGTTGTCTTTCCTTCCCGTTCCTGCTTCAATGCGGACAGGATTGCTTCTTCCGTTTTCGCGTCAACGGCGGAGAGCGAATCGTCAAGAATCAGAACTTCCGGATTCATGAGCAGCGCTCTTGCAATTGAAATCCGCTGCTTTTGCCCTCCCGAAAGCGATACGCCGCGTTCCCCGACAACCGTTTCATAGCCATCGGTAAATCCAAGGATATCGGTATGGATATTCGCGAGTTTCGCAGCCCCGATTATTTCTTGCTCGGTCGCATCTGGCTTGGCGAACGCGATGTTTTCACCAACCGTTGCCGAGAACAGGAAATGGTCCTGCGGCACGTAGCCGATTGCCTTCCTTAATTTTTCAAGCTTATAGTCCAAGATGTTATGTCCGCCAAAGAGGATTTCGCCTTTTTCAACGTCATATTCCCTGATTAATAGCTTCAGAAGAGTCGTCTTCCCTGCCCCTGTTTTCCCGACAATCCCAAGTGTCTCGCCTTTGCCGATTTCGAAGTTGATATTTTTCAAAAGAGGGGCGTTTTCACCCGGGAAAGAAAACTCATCAATCGCGAATTCAATCCTGCCCGCAGGAATCTCGTCGATTGCATCTTCTTTTTCCTGGATGTCGACAGGCTGGCGCAATAATAGGGATACGCGGTCATAGGAAGCCCGGCCGCGTTCAACGATATTGAACAGCCACCCGAATGCAAGCATTGGCCAAATCAGCAGTCCAAGATACGTCGTAAAGGAAATCAGCTGGCCAATTGTCAGGTTGTCATTCAGCACTTCCCTTGCCCCGAATCCAATGGAAAGGAAGAAGGAAATGCCGGCAATGATGGAAATCGTCGGGTCATATAGGGAATCAATTTTCGCGACGACCATGTTTTTCTGAACAACATCTTCGGACTGGTTGCGGAAGTCCTCGATATCCTCGTCTTCCTGGCCGAACGTTTTGATTACCTTAATCCCGGTGATGCTCTCCTGCGTTTTGTCATTTAAGGACGAAAATGCTTCCTGCGCCTTGTGGAAGGAGCGGTGGAGCATCGTCCCGAACCAGCTCGTCAGCATCGCCATAAACGGCATTGGAATCAGTGCAATCAATGTCAATTTCCAGCTGATTGTAAAAGCCATCGCGAGGATGACGAAGCCTCCGGTAGCAAGCGAATCGACCAATGTTAGGACGCCTGCCCCAGCGGTTTGCTGGATGGCGGAAAGGTCGTTTGTCGCATGCGCCATCAAGTCACCAATTCTTCTTTTTTGGTAAAAGTTTGGCGACATATTGGTGAAGTGCTCGTAAAGATTGTTCCGGAGATTCCTCGTCAGCTTTACGGCTGAGCCGAAAATCATGATTCTCCAGAAAAAGCGAAGGATGTACATCGAAAGACCCGAACCAAGCAAAATGAGCACCCATTTGGTTAGTGACCCCGATGTTATGGTCCCTTCCTTGATTTGGTCGGCGACAATGCCGATGACCTTTGGCGGGATCAATTGAAGGAATGCAACTAATAAAAGCATAATGATTCCGGTTATGTATGCCTTTCTTTCTTGCCAAAAAAACCATTTTAACTCAGCAAATATTCTCATTATTCCCCCCACTCTTTCTCTCTAAATTCCATTGAAAGGGTAAATTTTGTGGCATAATCGCCCATTTAACCCAATCATCGGAATTACCATTTTACCAAATTTTTTAAAAATAAGGAAGATTACTAAATCTTTGAAATACACGCTGATGGCTGTAATCTAGCTGATTGCGGGACTCGAAAATTTTTTAACACGATAAGTAGCGGAGTTTTTTATAGAGGGAATTGGTGAAATCACATCCAACGAAACTGGATTTGCGTAACATTTGAACAGTGTCTTTGCTTTTGAATGTCACGCATCGGGTAGGTTGGTAGAGTCGGTCTTTTGAAGTGGTGCCACCTAAGAAGGAGGAGATAGTGGAGGCATTTCCCATTCGTGGAAAAGCATCTTTAATATTATGAATTTTTTTGAGCCTGTTTATGGTAAAATCAATTTTGGAGGTGAAATTGTGAAAAAATTTAGTATATTGTCAGCAGCCTTGCTGATTTTAGGACTATCATTATACGGTTTGAATTGGATAATAGATGGCTATTCGGAACTGGCTGCCCTATTTGGTTTTATTTCTTTCTTATTTGGAATTGTACTAAGCTTTATAGCAATCGCTAAACAAGAAGCAGGAGCCCTAAAATACATATCCCTTATTGCTTTCTTCGTTGTGATGTTTTTAATTATTTGGTTTGAACCCTTGGAGATTCTTCGGATTATTACTTGGTTAAAGAATATATCTTAACAGCTACTGTCGAAGCGTAAAATGGGAACCTCATGCATTTGGGGTTCTCTTTTTATAATTCCTAATCGGATGGATAACAGACATCCCATTTCACCTGACACGGCCTACAAGTGCGTCTAAAAGTGACAGTTCAGGATATATGTGATAAAGAAGTTCCCGATATATTTAAAAATTCCCGGATATAATCGAAAAATTACCCGATACCCGATATCCATTAAATATTGGCGGCATCCCACAACAGCGAGGAGCTTTTTTCCATTTAACGGAAATTTATAATGCTTGGCATGGCATTAATACCGGGTTTTGTCCTTGGTAAGTCACGTATCAGAATCTGAAATGACAGTGAATCCGTGTTCTTACTCAAGAATGTAACTCATACCGGCTTCCCCCTACCCGGAATATTATCAATCCATACAATAATAAAAGCGCCCATCCATTAATGAGCGCTTTGCGTGTTATTTCGTTTGCTTGTTCATTGCTTGCATCATTTGATTGATTTTCTTTTGGGACGGTTTCATTCCCATTTGCATCATCATGACTTTCAGCATTTGTTCGTTGATTGGCGGATTTTTTTTCAGATAATCCATCATGTACTTTCGTGTTATAAAAAATCCAATTGCGATACCGGCTACAAGCGCCAGAACGGCAATAAGGATTACATAACCAGTACTAACCATTTTATTTCCTCCTTCATGTTGTCCTGCTTATACAGTGTAAATTACCAAGCGTAATTATACAATAGTTCGCCCACATTAGACAAATTTTCTTTCCTTTATTGGTTTCAGCCATCCATATTTATCATTTTCCAGATCAATCGCCAGGAACGAAGCTTCACATTTGCGGAGGACTTCAAAAAATGCCGTTTCCGCTTCGTAGCCGCCTTCAGCGTTAATCAAAATGACAACTTCTTGGACCGTTAACTCTGCCCTGCTTGTCCGGTTGTTCAGCTCAATCGTATAGCAGCCGTTCTCCACCTTCAGGCTATTCGTCTTTTCAAGCTGTTTATGGAGCAGCTGGTGGATCCGCAGGACGGGCAGCGGTTTTGTTATGTAGCTGATTTGCTTGTCAGTTATGTGCTTCAGTTCACCGGCAGCCTGCCTATTTTCCTTGAATAAATGAAAAAATATGCGCTCTCTTCCGAAGTAATGGGAGGCAAACTCGTCTTCAATTAAATAGAGTTGGTACTTTCTCATTCCATTCTCTCCCTGCTTCAATCTCTTTCTCCTTGGACCGTGTAACGGAGGAAAAGCGAAATTTGGTCATTTAAAATGAAAATAACTCGGCTGGTTTGGTCGGTATCCCCTTTAGCAATCACGATTACTCCAATTATTACTACATTGAACTTATTTATTTGGACTATTGCAAATTTTTACCTTGTCTTTCATTATACTATTCCAGCCCCGGGCTGTCACGAGTTATACAAGGCTGATATAGGACAAAGTGGGCCGCCTGGGGATTTTTTTCAAAAAAAAGGCCGGGCAATTTAGCCCAGCCTTCGAAACATAGTCTATCAATTATTGTTGGAGAAGGTTTTTTACTTTTGCAACAACATTCCCGACACTGAAGCCATACTCTTCCATGACTTTTTCGCCAGGTGCGGATGCGCCAAATGTATCAATCGCAAGGACTTCACCTTCGTCACCTGTGTAACGGTGCCAGCCAAGGGATGAGCCCATTTCAATGCCAAGGCGTTTCTTAACAGACTTCGGAATAACAGAATCTTTGTATTCCTTCGATTGCTTTTCGAATCGATCCCATGATGGCATGCTCACGACGGATACTTCGATTCCTTCTTTTGAAAGCTCTTCCTGTGCTTTTACGGCAAGGCCTACTTCTGAGCCCGCAGCAAGGAGTAGTGCGTCCGGAGTTTCCTTAGTGGAAGGAGACACAACATAGGCACCTTTCTTAACGCCTTCATAGGCATTTTCATCCGTTCCTTTAATGGTAGGAAGGTTTTGCCTTGTCAGGACAAGAGCAGTTGGTACGTCCCTGGATTCGACAGCCAACTTCCAGGCAGCTACAGTTTCATTTCCATCAGCCGGACGGATGACGGAAAGGTTCGGCATTGCTCTTAGGGCAGCCAATTGCTCGATCGGCTCATGCGTCGGTCCGTCTTCACCGACAGCGATACTGTCATGAGTGAAAACATACGTAACTGGAAGTCCCATTAGAGCTGCAAGCCTGATTGCCGGGCGCAGATAATCCGAGAATACGAAGAACGTTCCAGCGAACACTTTCAAACCGCCGTGGAGAGCCATTCCGTTAAGCGCGGCACCCATTGCGAATTCCCTGACGCCGAACCAAATGTTGCGGCCTTCGAAAGAATTCGGCAGGAAGTCTCCTCCATCCTTGATTAAGGTTTTATTGGAACCAGCAAGGTCAGCGGAGCCGCCAAAGAACGTTGGAAGGTTTTTGGCGATTGCATTGATCGCTTCTCCGGATGAAGCCCTGCTCGCAAGGCTTTTTCCTTCGCTGTAAACTGGAAGATCCTTGTCCCAGCCTTCAGGAAGCTCGCCTTTAAGGGCCTGTTCCAGCTGGTTGCCTAGTTCAGGATGGTCTTTTTTGTATTGCTCGAACAAGCTGTTCCACTCGGCTTCTTTTTTCGCGCCGTTTTCCTCGACAAGCTTTTGGAAATGGGAATAAACTTCTTCAGGCACATAAAAATCTTCTTCGAATGTCCACTTGTACGCTTCTTTTGTCAGCTTAAGCTCATCCATTCCAAGCGGAGCGCCATGAACATCGGATTTACCGGAAAGGTTAGGGGAGCCGAACCCAATGATTGTTTTTACTTCAATCATAGTTGGGCGGTCCAAATCGCTTCTCGCTTCTTCAAGCGCCTTTGCCACCTGATCAAGGTCGTTACCGTCTTCTACTCTGATGTATTGCCAGCCGTAGGATAGGAAACGGTCTTTTACACTTTCAGAGAAAGACATGTGTAGGTCGCCATCGAGTGAGATGTCATTTGAATCGTAAAGCACGACAAGCCTTCCGAGCTTCAAATGGCCCGCAAGCGAAGCAGCTTCTGCGGATACGCCTTCCATCAAGTCCCCGTCACCGCAAATGCTGTATGTAAAGTGGTCTACGAGCTCGTAGTTGTCTTTGTTGTAGGTAGCTGCCAAATGGCGTTCTGCCATTGCCATCCCTACAGCCATTGCGATACCTTGTCCAAGCGGGCCAGTTGTGGCTTCAACGCCTTCAGTGTGGCCGTACTCAGGATGCCCAGGAGTTTTTGATCCCCATTGGCGGAATTGCTTAATGTCATCCATGGTTACATTGTAGCCGGAAAGGTGGAGCAAGCTGTACAACAGCATGGAGCCGTGTCCTGCGGATAGCACGAAACGGTCGCGGTTAAGCCAGTTCGGATTTTTTGGATTATGGTTCATGAACCGGGTCCATAGTGTATAGGCCATAGGCGCTGCACCCATTGGCATTCCCGGGTGACCGGAATTTGCTTTCTCAATTGCATCAATTGATAACGTCCTGATTGAATTCACGGACAAAGCATCAATTTTGTCAAACATACATTACATCCTTTCGTAATCAAATTCCTACCTTCTTAATATTATAGCTCTCTTGTGAATTATTCAACAAATCCCACTGTATGAAGGCGCTGTCATTTTATTTTTTTATTTTCCCTGGAAAAATACTCAAAAAACGCGCGATTCTAGCTTTTTTTGGCAAAAAAACAGGCACCCCATTTTAGTGGAGATGCCTGTTTCTTTTTCTATCCTTTATTTTCTCCGGGGTTACGTCGTTCCCTTCCGGATCAATGATGGTCGTGTTGGTTAATGTATCCAGCATGGAAGAACGGAAAACCTCAAGGTATTCCTTCCTTAACATGGTTTGCTCTTTGGCTTCTTCACCTGTCAATCCGACCGATTTTGATTTCCTGGCCAATTCGTTAATCCTGGCGATTTTTTCTTTTGATAGCATGGCGCTCCCTCTTTCGGTTAGACTACCATGCATAATACTAGAAATTAGGCCCTTTTACAAGGAAGATGGCTTGTCCGATTCAATTGCTTCCCTGTACCGGCGGTGTACAGTCGCCTTGGAAATATCGTAGCCGAAACCCCTAAGGGTCGCTGCTATTTCGGCGAAGGTAAGGCCATTTCCCTTCAGCCGGATGATTTCATTGACTGGGACCTCGATCCGTTCCCGGCCAGGGCTCTCATTCACGTTTTTTAGGTTTTTTTGGGGCTTATAGCCATTTTCAACCGCTCTTTTCATTCCGCGCTTTATCTTAATATTGTGAAGCTTCCGCTGATATTCCTCTACCATCGCGACGATATTCAGGATCATCGAATCGGATTCCGACAGCTGGAGTTCCCCGTCATGAGCGACGCTGTATAGCTTGATGCCGTTTTTTGATAGAACATGGAGAATCGCTATTTTCGCGTTTCCCCTCCCAAGCCTTGTTTCATCCTGAATGAGAACGGCATCGATTTCCCCTTCCTTTATAAGGCCCAGCAATTCGAGGAGACCTTCCCTTTCAAGGGAATAGCCGCTTGCCTGCTCCCTGTAGACCGCAGCTTTTTCAAATCCGTGCCTTTGGGCAAGAGAAAGAAGTTCCTCCTCCTGCCTTGCAAGGGAGGTTTCCTGGGCTTCCTTTTCTGTGCTGACACGGCAATAAATCGCTGCCCGGATGCCCTTGTTACCCATATTTATTCTTCCTTTCCGTTTACCGCGCTTGCTAGCTGCTTTCCTTCGCTAATTGTGAGCTTTTTTACAGGGACGATAATCTTGTCCCCCGGATAAATCGTGTCGCCCGCGAGCCCGTTGTTTTTCTTTACCCAGTTTATGATATCAGAACGGTCCATTGAATGCCGTTCGGCAAGCTCTTCCGCTACGGCCCAGATGGAGTCCCCTTCTTTTACTATAATAGTCATGTATGTATCTTCGGTTGCTGGTTTGCTGAAAAACGAAACCGCCCCTGCGCAAAGGCAGCTGACAAAAATCAATAGTACGACATAAGAATTATTCATCAAAAATTTCTTCACTAGACGCACCCCTTAGGAATGTATGTTCGGTTTATTTGATTTCATTATAATCCGAACGTCTGTTTGATGTCAACAATTTTATCGAACTTATGTTTGTATCTTTGTCCTACCCGTGCTATAATAAGGTAACAATACCAGAAGAGGTGTTTCCATTTATGGCTAAAATATCTAAGAGACAACAAGAAATTCTTGATTATATTAAAAGTGAAGTAAAAAAGAAGGGTTATCCGCCGTCTGTCCGTGAAATCGGAGAAGCAGTCGGGCTCGCCTCCAGTTCGACTGTACACGGCCATCTAGAACGCCTTGAGCTGAAGGGCCTCATCAGAAGGGACCCAACCAAGCCAAGGGCGATTGAAATTCTTGAAGCCGATGAAGCATACATCCCGAAAGTAAGGGTTGTCAATGTTCCAGTCGTCGGGCGTGTTACTGCCGGACAGCCAATCACCGCCGTTGAAAATGTCGAGGAGTACTTCCCTCTTCCGGAAACGATGGTCCCTTCGGACGAGCAGGTTTTCATGCTTGAAATCATGGGGGAAAGTATGATTGAGGCAGGCATCCTGGATGGCGACTACGTCATTGTGAAGCAGCAAAAGACCGCCAATAACGGGGATATTGTTGTCGCGATGACAGAAGAGGACGAAGCTACGTGTAAGAGGTTTTACAAAGAAAAGGACTATTTCCGACTCCAGCCGGAAAACCCGACCATGGAGCCAATCATCCTTCGGGAAGTGTCCATTTTGGGAAAAGTGATCGGCGTCTATCGGAGCATCCATTAAAAAACAGGCTATTTTCGGATAGCCTGTTTTTCTTTCTATTATTAATTGCTGTCCGTCTGGGCTTCTTCCTTTTGCAAGGCCCGCTCGTCATACCAAAGCTTTACGTGTGTAAGGATTGAGAACACAAAGAAGAAATTCATTGCCCAGACCCCGACAAATGGGCTGATACCCCCAAACTCGATTGTTGTATACCCTTTTACAACCATAACAAAATACGATTCTAAAAATACCAGAACAAATCCCACAGTACCAGCAATCGCCATTCTAATCAAATCGACCCCTCCTGTCGTGGAAATTCAAAAGTTTGTCAAATAGTTTTTACAGTATTGTGAACTTAAACAACATACGAACATTTTTAACGTCGAATCTGTTATTTTAAAAGTACAGAAAAACATCAACAGCAATCGATTCAAAAACAAGCCATCAAGTGATTGCTTAGCCAAAACATCGCAATACCCATCAGGAACACAACGAAGATTCAACAGCCATGATACATGGATGAAAACAAATCACATCGTGCATTAACAGGGGCTCCAGCCAGACACATCAATGATTTGCATCAAGATACAGAATCGTCCATCTAAGAAACACCTAGGGTTTGCATCCAGATACACATTATCTCAGCATCGATACAGCGAAGATCAGCATCCAGATACAGACCAATCCATTTTAGAAACAACCATGAATTGCATCCAGGTACACAAAGCTGCATCTTAGAAACATCTACGACTTACATCCAGATTCACAACGTTACAGCTTAGATACAACTATGCTATGACTTACATCCAGATTCACAACGTTACATCTTAGAAGCAACTATGACTTACATCCAGATTCACAACGTTACATCTTAGAAGCAACTACGATCCGCATCAAGATCCAGCCCAGTTCAGCATAGAAACAGCAAAGACGGGCGACATGAGGCACAATGACTACATCAGCACCCGAGAATAGCCAGGAAAAGGCATCTTAGAGACAACACAGAAAAGACTTACATCAAATCAGCTGGCATTAGTTGCAACTGGCTGCCAGCTGTGACCGCTTACCCGCATTGAAAAATGCTGTATATATTCCAAAGTGGCCGCCTCTCCCCCTTGGCGGCTATTTGCTGTTGTTTTCCTTTTATTATATACCAACCAGGAATATAAAGTCATAAACAAAAATCACTATTATGGCTTATTTTACAAGGCATCCCGTATTTTTAAAAATTTCTTGTCTTCTATCAAAAATAAAAAAATTTGACTCATGTATAAAAGGTCAACCTCATTAACAAAATAGTAATCGAATAAACCTTATAGGCCATAATAACTAGAAAATATCCAATATATTCATAGTTCTTGTCTTTTTCATAGCATTTTAGTTTATAATAAGACTCATTATTCAATCAGGAGGATAACAAGCGTGGATTTAAATGATTTAAAATTGCTTTCAGGCAAACGTTTTTTGCAAAATGATAAGGTCGATTTCCCATCAATCGAATTTATACTTGATCATCTATCAAGTGGTTTTTTTATTCTGGACAAAAATTGGTCGGTTGAATATATTAACAAACCGATGGAGTACTGGATTGGAAAAAGGCTGACCGAGCTGGCCGGAAAAAATATTTGGGATGAGTTCCCCGATATGCTGGATTCGAACTTCGCCTATTTTTATAACAAGGCTAAAACTAAAAAAATTAGTATTACATTTGAAGATTATTATGAGAGGACCAAAGAATGGCTAAAGGTGACGGTAGAACCTTATAACGGAGGAATTGTCGGATTTGTCAGCAACATCTCAGAGCAAAAATTAAGTGAGCAAACGATAAAGGATCTCGTTTATTACGATGCCGTTACAGAACTGCCGAATCGGGCGTCTTTTGAGGAAACGATTGATAAATTCATTTATAGCGCCGCACAAAGAATAGAAAGTCTTACTCTCATCATCATTCAGATAGAACAATTGATTAATTTTGAAGATGTGTACGATTATGAGGCAGAAAAACATATTTTCCGTAGTATTGGCTCGAGAATATTGCTGCAATTGGACCATCGCGGCTATGTAGCGAGAATTAGGGACAATCGGTTCGCGGTCTTGCTTTATGGAACCACAATGGAAACGGCCGAGGAATTCGTTAACAACCTGAATGAAAGCTTCCAATCCACCCCCTTCAAGGTGGAGGACTACAATGTCTATATCACCGCTAATGAGGGGATTGCCATGTACCCTCTTCAGGGGTACGATGCAGATGAGCTGATAAAAAACGCAAAAATGGCACTTGCGAAAGCAAAGGAATGCGGCTGCAATCATTTTTTTACATACAATAAGATGGACTTTGCCATTTAACAAAGGTCATGTACATATTCTAGCCCAATCAAAACAAGCAGCCCACTTCATAGAAGCGGGCTGCTTGTCTTGTTTTCTTAGTACATACTCATATACTGCTCGCGTTCCCAAGGATGTACTTGAGTGCGGAACATATCCCATTCGATTTCCTTCGCTTCGATGAAGTGCTCCACGATATGTTCGCCGAGCGCGGACAGGATAACTTCGTCAGTTTTCATCATATCAAGCGCCAGACCAAGTGTAGACGGCAGGTCGGCGATTCCTTCTTCGATGCGCTCTTCCTTCGTCATGACGTAAATGTTGCGGTCAACCGCTGGAGGAGGCGTCAGTTTGTTTTTGATACCGTCCAGACCCGCCTTAAGGAGAACAGCCATTGCCAAATATGGATTGGCCGAAGGGTCGACGCTGCGCACCTCAACGCGTGTGCTCAATCCGCGTGAAGCTGGGATACGAATGAGCGGTGACCTGTTTTTCGCAGACCATGCAACATAGCATGGTGCTTCATAGCCAGGTACTAAGCGCTTATAAGAGTTGACAGTCGGGTTTGTGATTGCGGTAAAGTTTGTTGCATGTTTCAGGACGCCAGCGATGAAATGGAATGCATTTTCACTTAGGTCCAATTTGCTGCCTTTTTCATAAAACACGTTCTCTTTTCCCTTGAACAGGGACAGGTTGCAGTGCATGCCGGAACCGCTCACCCCGAACAAAGGCTTTGGCATGAACGTTGCATGCAGGCCGTGCTTCCTGGCAATTGTTTTTACAACGAGCTTGAACGTTTGGATATAGTCGCACGCCGTGATGGCATCCGCGTATTTAAAATCGATTTCGTGCTGTCCCGCCGCGGTTTCATGGTGGGAAGCTTCTATCTCGAAGCCCATTTCTTCAAGCTCTAGAACGATGTCCCGGCGGCAGTTTTCGCCAAGATCGGTTGGGGCGAGGTCAAAATAGCCGCCGCTGTCATTCAGTTCAAGAGTTGGTTGGCCATTCTCGTCAAGCTTGAACAGGAAAAATTCCGGTTCTGGCCCGATGTTGAAGGTCGTGAAGCCGAGCTCTTCCATTTCTTTAAGAATTCGCTTCAAATTGTTGCGCGGGTCGCCGCCGAATGGCGTTCCATCCGCGTTATGGATGTCGCAAATGAGGCGTGCGACTTTTCCTTTTTCGGCTGTCCACGGGAAAATGACCCATGTATCAAGATCAGGGAATAGATACATGTCGGATTCCTCAATCCGGACGAAGCCTTCGATGGAGGAACCATCGAACATCATTTTATTGTCAAGTGCTTTTCCCAGCTGGGAGATTGGGATTTCCACGTTTTTGATTGTCCCGAGAATGTCCGTGAATTGTAGACGGACAAACTTTACGTTCTCCTGTTTTGCCATTTTTTCGATGTCATCTCGTGTGTACCTTGCCAAGTTGTTTCCTCCTTTATAAATAGCAACGGGTTAATTGAAAAATCGGGACATATCGCCTTGCCTCAAGGTCGAACGGTTGAACCGCCCGGCATGGAGCAATTCACTGCGAAGCAATTTCCTTAATTCAACTTCCGTTATTTCCTTTTTCGGCTTCTGTTCCTTTTCGGATTCGCGCTGCCGATCCGCCTGGTTGACGAGGAACAATTCCCTGATTCCAGCCATATTGACGCCCTTGTCAATCAGATCCTTAATCTCAAGGAGCCTGTCAATATCATTCAAGCTGAACATTCGCCTGTTCCCTTCAGTCCGTGCGGGAGAAATCAATTGATGCTCTTCGTAATAGCGGATTTGCCTCGCGGTCAAATCGGTCAGCTGCATCACAATTCCTATCGGAAACAGCGGCATGGAGCGACGGATCTTGCTTCCCCCCATGATTTCTCCTCCTTATCGTGACTTACAAACTGAATTATATTCCAATGTAAAAAAACCTGTCAACCTTATGTTAGGTTTCCTGACATGAGATTCGAAAAAAATTTTTCCCACAAGCCAATAAATCAGGAAATTATGGACGGAACGGCTCTACTCTTTTCCTTTTTTGGACTGAACATCCTAAAAAGGATACTTGCGGAAACCGAAATCAGGATGCCGGAAAGGACAAATAGGCTGATGTAGCCGATGCCTTCACCAAGGTGCGAAACGATTCTCATGCTTGTCAGGCCGGCTGCGCCTATCCCGATTGTCTGAGCCATAAAACCGATGCTGTTTGTCAGTCCCCTATTCGTAGGCGGGACTTTTTCCATCAATAGCTTTGACTGGATCGGCATCATCGCATAAAACAATGCTCTGAAACAGATAATGACCGCCGCTGTAAGCCAAATGTTTGTTGAAAAACCGATTGCCAGCAGGCATGGTATTCCTACAGCCTGATACAGCAGAATGGTTTGGATTTCCCCTACCCTTTTGCTGATAAGCGGATTCACGAAAATCATCCCAACCGTAAAGAGAGTGGCCGTTGACAGGATGAGGCTGATTGTTCCCGCCGACAAGGCGAACCGCGCCGATAGAAACAGATTGATAAACGGCAGGGTAAGCCCAACGCCGGTGCCTTCAAAAAGCTTCACCAGGCCGTAAATCCACATAAACGGAGAGGTTGCTTTCCTTTTTTGCCCATTGTCATCTTCTGTCCCTTTAGGCTTATTCCCTATTTTCTCTTTTTTAATAGTCAAAAGCGGAAAAAAACTTATAAAAATGATCGCGGCAGCTGAAAACAATACCCATTTCAGGCTACTGACGGCAGGCAGGGCAAAATAATTCTTGAAAAAATCAGCCGAGCCCCCGCAGCAAATGTTCCAAGGAACATGAACAAATTTCCCGATCCATAGGCAATACTGAAAAGCTTCGCCCTGCCTTCCGGGTTGGAATACTCCGTCAACAATGGAACGAACATGACATTCGTCAAAGCCTGGCCCACCCCGGTCACGACCGTGAAAAGGTAGAGCGACATCATCGATTGCGCGGAAACACTTCCGAAGATCCCTGTCGATAAAATAATAATGCCCAGCTGCAAAACACGGCGCGGGCCCATCCTGTCGGAGAGAATGCCCGCAATGATGGAAAAACCGCCGTAAAAAAGATAGCTCAATCCCACGAGGCTGCCGATTGTACGAATCGAATAAGCTTCATTTAAATATAAGTTGAATAAGACTGTGTACACACTTAACCCAAGACAAAATAAAATATTCCATAGTAGAATAGATTTAACAGAAAGTTTGAATTGGTTAATTGACGTAAGATGCCTAAAAAATTTCATCGTGGATATCCCCCTTTTTTTCCATCACAGGTGCTGGAAAACTAGGGAACAAGTAGGCACTTTTTTGTATCCACCTGTAATTGGGAAGGAGTTTTGGGATGAATGCAAAACGGTATTACTGCCCTGTAGAGGCGACCGTCGATGTGATCGGGGGGAAATGGAAGTCGAGGATTCTTTGGCATTTATCGCATAGCACATACAGATACGGGGATTTCATGAGGCTCATTCCCGAAATTTCAAAAAAGATGCTTTCCCAGGCTTTGAGGGAGCTTGAACGGGATGGGTTGATTATGCGGCAGGAATTTCCCGAAAAAATCCTGCGGGTTGAATATTCCCTGACAGAGTACGGAAAAAGCCTTGCTCCCCTATTGGCAGCGATGAGCAAGTGGGGCAAGAACCATATGGAGATGCTTTCCGATCCCGAGGAAACGCGAATTTCCTTGTAAAAGATATACGGAAGAGAACCGCGGACCAAACCTAACGGAGTCGGTCTTGAATTAAAAAGCGAATTAATAGTACTTTTCGCACAGTAAGTGGTATTAGGATTTGTAAGCGGTTTGGAGATATAATAAACACAAACAAGGCCTGGCGACCGATTTGATATGGTTCCAAGCCTTTTACTTATAAGAATTTATAGCGCCAATCCACCCGTTACTTAAAGATGATCCTTTACAATCTTTTGTTACTCAAGATATTGCAGTATTGTAGCTGCAATACTCAAGATTGTTAATAATATCGTCAAAGCCATCACCCGATTTAAACGCCTAATCCACTTACCTGATATTTCTCTGGTAATAACTTGTTCTCCATCAACTTGTTGAAAGTCTTTTTTTAAACGATAAAACTGTAGTCCCCCTAACAAAAAGCAAATAACCGATATGACCAAAACTAAAACTTTTATCCACTCCACATCTTCACCTACTTACAATCACTGTTAATTGACGTTTATATAATAATAGCTCAAGAAATGAAGCCTTTGATAATGAAAAATCGCAACCCGGTAGTTTAGTAACCATTTATTGTGAATTCCCCATTGATTCTTCTTGAACTAACCCCCCGTTCGTAAAATAAGCTTCCTTTTATTTTAATATAAATACCCAATAACCTCGTCAGAAATTTCAACATCCCCATTAGCATTAGAATTAACATGCGAAAACAGGTGCTATTTAGCCCTCAAATTGGTTAAAAAACCTGCTATATCAACAAAAAAAGCAGTCCAATTCAGCATTGAATTGGACTGTGAATCAGTGTACTATATTAGCTTTTGTACTCGAAAACAGAACCCGTTAAACCAAAAACCCATTGTGCAATTTTTTTACGCCAATCCCTCTTCAATCAGCCGGTCAAGCGCCAGGCAGATAGCCATTTTCACATGGGAGTACGTAAGCCCTCCCTGAACATAGGCGGCATACGGCGGCCGCAACGGCCCATCCGCAGTGAGCTCGATGCTTGCTCCCTGGATGAAGGTGCCGGCAGCCATAATTACGTCGTCTTCGTAACCCGGCATGTAGGCCGGATACGGCGTGACGTACGAATTGACCGGAGATGCGAACTGGATGGCCTGGCAGAATGAAACCATCTTTTGGCGGTCATTGAATTCCACCGCCTGGATGAGGTCGGTCCTTTTTTCGTCCCACTTCGGAAAGGATTTCATCCCGAACCGCTCAAGCATTGCCGCCGTAAAAACAGCGCCCTTCAGCGCCTGGCCCACAACATGCGGAGCAAGGAAAAATCCCTGGTACATTTCCTGGAGGCTGTAAAGCGACGCGCCAGCCTCTGCACCGATTCCCGGGGATGTCATCCGGTAGGAACATGCCTCGACATATTCCTGCTTGCCGACGATATAGCCGCCTGTTTTGGCAATGCCGCCACCCGGATTTTTAATGAGGGAACCAGCCATCAGGTCGACGCCCGCGTGGCACGGCTCTTCCAATTCCACGAACTCGCCATAACAGTTATCAACGAAAACGACAGCTTCGGGCTTGATTTCTTTTACAAACCGTGTCATTTCTCCGATTTCCGCAACTGTAAATGACGGCCTGGTCGCATACCCTTTGGAACGCTGGATGCCGATCATTTTCGTATTCGGTTTGATTGCGGCGGAGACAGCGTCCCAATCAATGCCGCCTTCTTCCGTCAGGGAAACACTATTATATGAAATCCCAAATTCCTTTAGCGACCCGTTCCCCGTCCCGCGGATTCCGACGATTTCCTCAAGAGTATCATATGGTTTACCTGTTATGTAAAGAAGCTCGTCGCCAGGCCTTAAAATTCCGAACAGGGCAATGGAAATGGCATGTGTGCCTGATATGATTTGCGGCCGGACAAGCCCAGCTTCCGCTCCGAAAACATCCGCATAGATGTCGGCGAGCACATCCCTCCCTGTATCGTCATAGCCATAGCCAGTGCTTGGGGTGAAATGGGAATCGCTCACTCTGTGCTTTTGAAAGCTTTGCAGCACCCTGAACTGGTTCGCCTCAATCATTTCATCAATCTCCCCGTGGATGGGGGCAATCTGTGTTTCCACCTCCCGTGCCGCCTGGCTTATTTGTTCTCCGTGCTTCAAGTGCTTAAACATGGTGTTTCTCCAATCTATTCTGTTAATTTTGCGGCTGGTCTTTCCAGCCTATAGTGTGAATTTTTGCAGCTGGCCAGCAACCTTGTGGTCCTTTAATGCATAGCCTTTGCAACGATAGACTTGGTCATTTTCCTGAAAAGAAAGCTCCCTAAGAATCGTTTCGTTTTTCAGGATGGACAATAGCTTTCCTTCATTCGCGGGAATGAGGACATTGTAGGGCTCCATCATCGCAATGGCGGTTTCTTCAATTTTCATTTTAAGCGCATCACGGTCTTCCTTGTCAAATGCCGATATAAAGGCTGTCGGCGTATCGGCCGTCGGAACGAAATCCGGATGCTGGATGTCCCGCTTGTTGTAGACCGTCAATTGCGGTATATCTTTTACATCGAGCTCCTCAAGCAGCCTGTTAACCGTTTTTTCGTGTTGGAAATAATCCGGGTTCGACATGTCCACTACATGGAGGATCAAATCTGCTTCCCTTACTTCCTCGAGTGTAGAACGAAAGGCTGCGATAAGGGAAGTCGGCAAGTCCTGGATGAAGCCTACCGTATCGGTAATCAGGCAATTATATCCGCTTGGCAAAATCATTTTCCGCGTCATCGGATCCAAGGTCGCGAAAAGTTGATTCTCTTCATAGGAATCTGCTTCCGAGAGCCTGTTGAACAAAGTGGATTTACCGGCATTCGTATAGCCGGCAATCGCGATTTGGAAGGCTTTGTTCTTTTTCCGGCGCTCCCGGTACCTGTCCCTGTGTTCGACAATCACGGCAAGCTGCTGCTTGATTTCATCAATTCTTCTCCGGATATGCCTTCGGTCGGATTCAAGCTTTGTTTCACCAGGACCCCTTGTGCCGATTCCTCCCCCTAGCCTGGAAAGCTCAGTCCCCTGGCCGGCAAGCCTTGGCAGTATGTATTGCAGTTGGGCAAGCTCAACCTGCAGCTTCCCTTCCTTCGAGCGGGCCCTTTGCGCGAAAATATCCAGAATCAATTGGGTCCTATCTATAATTCTGGCATCGAGCTCCGAGCCAAGGTTCCGTTTCTGGCTTGGAGACAGCTCATCATTGAAAATAACAATATCAGCTTCAAGCTGTCCAACCAGCGCCTTCAGTTCTTCCACTTTTCCCTTTCCAATATAGGTCGCAGGGTGAATCCGTTCACGCTTTTGGACAACAGAAATCAGTACTTCACCCTTCGCCGTTTCTGTCAGGGAAACAAGCTCTTCCATTGAATACTGAAAGCGAAGGTCATCGTTTTCGGTCGTCTGGCAGCCGACTAGGATAGCTTTTTCTTTTTCCATTTTTACTTCCATGCGCCACACTTCCTTCATTATTATCTTCTTCCCATCATAACAAAACTTTGTGGATTTCTCTATTTTGGCTATTGGTATGAGTGTTTACGGGATGACCCAATTAGGTTTCGGCAAGGTTCCGTTTGCTGATGGGTTTAAGTGACTTCCTTTCGCGATTTTGGCCCATCATTGTCACTCAACGGAATTAAAGTGACATTGTACCCGGTTTTCAGCCATTCATTGTCACTCAAACATGGTTTGCGTGACATCCTAACTGGCTTTCGGTAATTCTTTGTCGTTCAAACGGATTTGTGAGACACCTTTTCGGCTTTTGACCCAATCTTTGTCGTTCAAACGGATTTGTGAGACACCTTTTCGGCTCTTGGCCCAATCTTTGTCGTTCAAACGGATTTGTGAAACACCTTTTCTGAATTTCACCAAATCTTTGTCGCTCAAACGGATTTGTGAGACACCTTTTCTGAATTTCACCAAATCTTTGTCGCTCAAAAGGATTTGTGAGACACCTTTTCGGCTTTTGGATCAATCTTTGTCGTTCAAACGGATTTGAAGGACACCTTTTCCAAAAAGAATGAAATCTTTGTCACCCATACTTTTTCAACCTGCGCCTACCCGGTTTTTGCCGCCACAATGAAAAAAGAGGCCGCGGCCTCTTTTTCCTCTACTCTTTCACGTATTGCATCAAAGTTTCTGGATCAAATCCAAGCACCCAGTTGCCATTGACCTTCGTCTGCGGTACGCCCATCTGCCCAGTTTCGTTCACCAGTTTTTCAGCGGCGGCACGGTCATTCTGAACATTTACTTCTTTATAGTCCAATCCTTGAGCCTCAAGGAAGTTTTTCATCATTGTGCAGTACGGTCAAGTGTTTGTTGTGTAAACAATAATTTCGTTCATTTTTAAAAGCCTCCTTAACATTTTATACCCTTATAGGTATTATCACCGAAGGTTCCTCAAGCCGTCAAAGAATTGGCTTGGCCTACCCTTTGCAAATGAGGATACAGTATTGTCTTTCCCTGTTTCTCTGGATTTAACCATAAGGTTTTTTAACTATTGTGCGTTTCCCCCCCAATCATAAGGGAAGAAATTTCACAAAAAAAGAACCCCTTATAGGGGCCAGTTAGCCTTCGTCAAAAATGAGGTCATTGCTCCTAATAGTCATCAGGTCATGCCTGTCGTAGCTGTTCTGGATCAGAAGCCTCATCGCTTGGGCGCGGATCGACTTTTCGATGATATTCCGGATGTATCTGCCGTTCGAAAAGCTGTTTGGCGATAGGACCGACTTAATCCAAATGAGATGGTCCCGCAATTTCTTTTCCGCTTCATGGCTAAGCGAATATTCCCTTTCCCTGACCATCCTGTCCGCAATGTCCATCAACTGGTCTATTTTATAATCGGGAAAATCAATGACTAGCGGGAAGCGGGAATGGAGGCCCGGATTCAGAGACAGGAAATATTCCATCTCGCGTGAATAGCCGGCGAGAATCAGGATAAATTCATGCTGCTTGTCTTCCATATGCTTGACGAGCGTATCGATGGCCTCTTTGCCGAAATCCTTTTCACCGCCCCTCCCAAGTGAGTAGGCTTCATCAATGAACAGGATTCCGCCCATCGCCTTTTTTATAAGATCGCGTGTTTTCTGCGCCGTGTGGCCGATGTACTCCCCCACCAGGTCCGCCCGCTCCGCCTCGATCAGATGCCCTTTTGTAAGGACATTCATTTTTAGAAAAAGCTTGCCGATCAGCCTGGCGACGGTCGTTTTACCGGTACCGGGATTTCCCTTAAACATCATGTGAAGCGCCTGCTTCTTCGCCTTCAGTCCAGCCTCTTCCCTCTTTTTGTTAATATATATCCAGGCATAAATTTCTTTAATCGTTTTTTTCATCTCTTCCATTCCGACAAGGGAGCCGAGTTCTTCTTCAATTTCCTTCAATGCCGCGTGCTCTATTTTCTTTACTGCCATTGGCAGAGAGGGTTCGTGCTCACGCAGAAGTGCCGGATTTCGTTTCTGGGTATTCAGGACAATTCTGATTTGGCCATTGTCTTTCATGCGCATCGGCTGGTCCAAAGCTTTCACCTCTCAAAATCCTTCTCTTTCGCGCGGGTTCCGGTTCGCGACCGGAGATTTTATCCTTCATACTATCCTATTCGCCCATGGGAAAAACATTTCTTTTTTGCCAAAAACAGCTTTTGGAAGAAGCTTGGGTACATGGCCACCAGCCAACGAAAAAAGGCCCGGCTTGGGTAAGCCGGACCTGTTTCATTTTAAACGATTATTGCCCCTGGCCTTCAAGGTCGAGCTGGACATTGCGGGCTGGCGCGAATGTTGAAATCGCGTGCTTGTAGACGAGCTGCTGTTTTCCTTCAGATTCGAACAATACGGTGAAGTTATCAAATCCTTTGATTTGGCCCCTTAGCTGGAAACCGTTCAATAGGAATACGGTAACGTTCGTGTTATCCTTGCGAAGCTGGTTTAAAAATTGGTCCTGGATATTGATGGCTGTTTTCATTTAAAATCCTCCTCTATTGTCTCTACATTTTATGTATTCGATTTAAAGTTCAAGCTTTCCTTCCACATAGTTGAATATTTCAGGAATTATTTTCGGGAAGCCATCCGTTTCTGACATATCATACCATTCCACGTCCAGCTTGTTTCGAAACCAGGTAAGCTGCCGTTTTGCGTACCTTCTTGTATTTTGTTTCAAGGTATCGATTGATTCTGCGAGTGTCGCGTTCCCGTCAAAATAGCTATAAAACTCCTTATAGCCGATTGCCTGGATGGACTGGCAATCCCGGAGCCCCTGATCGTAAAATTTCTTCACCTCGTCGACGAGCCCTTCTTCGACCATTATGTCAACGCGCCTGTTGATCCTCTCGTACAGCAATTCCCGTTCCATCGTCAATCCGATGATGGCGGCGTTGTAGAGAAGTTCAGGCACTGTGGATTTCTGGTTTTCAGCGAGCGGCATGCCGGTTGATTTCACGATTTCGAGTGCCCTGATGACCCTTCTGACATTGTTTGGGTGCAGCTGTTCCGCCGCTTCGGGGTCGAGCTCCGCCAATTCCCGATGCACTGCCTCATTTCCCTCTTCCTCGGCCTTCTTTTCCAGCCTGGCGCGAAATGCCTCGTCCGCGGGCGCTTCGGAAAATTGGTAGTCATACAGCACGGACTGGATGTATAGGCCAGTGCCGCCTACAATGATCGGGAGCTTTCCCCTAGACGTGATTTCGTCGATTTTTTCCCTGACAAGGGTTTTGAATTCGGCAACCGAGAAAGTTTCTTCCGGGTTTTTAATATCGATGAGATGGTGGGGAATGCCTTCCATTTCCTCTTCGGTCACTTTTGCCGTACCGATATCCATCCCGCGGTATATTTGCATTGAATCCCCGCTGATCACCTCGCCATTGAAGTGTTTCGCCATTTCAACTCCCAACCTCGTTTTTCCCACCGCGGTCGGGCCGACAATGACGACTAATTTCTGCAAGCTTTCCAAATTGCCTCACACTGCCCTCTCATACTGGATGCCCTTATTATACACAATGAAAGCGCCAGAACCAAACTGAAGCAAATTCCGTTCAAGTATCGACGTCCTTTTCCAATCTTATTCTAACTGAATTGGCTGCTTTGCATAAATTTACATGTTTCTTTACAATTCGATAACGATTCAATTACATTCGGCTAGCAACCCCCATAGCAATGGTAGTCTAATAGAAGTCTATCTTGTGAGGGAGTTTGCGTCACGCTCCCACTGATTACGTATATTTCAGGGCTTTTGTCCTGCCTTCGGAAAATAATGAATGGGGGAACTGGGAAACATGTTTACATCTGCTGAAATTGGAATTGATTTAGGAACCGCCAATATACTTGTTTACAGCAAAAATAAAGGAATCGCCGTCAACGAACCTTCCGTTGTGGCCATTGATACGGAAACGAAAAATGTCCTTGCCGTAGGGAAGGAAGCGAAGGAAATGATCGGCAAGACGCCTGGTAAAATTGTCGCTATCAGGCCTCTGAAAGACGGGGTCATCGCCGATTACGATATGACCACGGAAATGCTCACCCATATAATGAAGAAAGCCTCGAAAAAAATCGGCCTGTCGATGAGAAAACCGAATGTGGTCGTCTGCACACCATCCGGTTCAACCAGTGTCGAACGGCGCGCCATCCACGATGCTGTCAGGAACGCGGGCGCCAAGAAAATCCAATTGATTGAGGAGCCTGTCGCCGCTGCAATCGGTGCGGGAATGCCGGTTGACGAGCCAGTCGCGAATGTAGTCGTCGATATTGGCGGCGGAACGACTGAAGTTGCAATCATTTCATTTGGTGGCGTCGTTGCCTGCCATTCAATCCGCATTGCCGGCGACCGCCTTGACGACGACATTATCAAGCATGTCCGCAACGAATACAACGTTCTGATCGGGGAACGGACCGCTGAAGCGATTAAGATGGAAATCGGCTATGCGCTTGTCGACCATAAAGAGCTTAAAATGGAAATCCGCGGACGTGACCTCGTTACAGGCCTTCCGAAAACCATAACGCTCTCTTCCTATGAAATTAGGGAAGCCATTAAGGAATCTCTTCTCCACATCCTTGAAGCAATCCGGGCCACGCTTGAGGATTGCCCAGCTGAGCTCAGTGGCGACATCGTAGACCGTGGCGTTATTTTAACCGGAGGCGGCGCCATGATGAAAGGCATGGAAGAATGGCTTTCAACCGAAATCTTCGTTCCTGTCCATGTTGCGCCAAACCCACTTGAATCAGTAGCGATTGGGACTGGAAAAGCGCTACAGTACATTGAAAAGCTGCAGACTGTAGCGAAATAAATGGCTTAAACCTTTGGTTTTGAAGTGCAAAATTCATTATAACCTTGCATTTATCACTTAAATTTTCATAAAGATCGTAAGCTATTTGGAAAGTAAAATTAGCACAAAAAGGGCTTGGAGACCGATTGATAGGTTCCAAGCCTTTTACTTATAAGATTCTATTGTGATAAAGCAGCACCCGACCTTGATGGACTAAAAGCTTAGTGTTAGTTCCTTTTGGAAAACCGAAAACAATTTGAATATCTTCAGTTTCAGGATCTAATCCCACCAAACTGAATACACTTTATAGCCATCAAATAATTCTGGTGCAAATGGTGGCTGTCCGAAAGCATAACCTTCATCCAGCTCCGAAGGTTCCAATATTTTTACCCAATCTTCAACCAGTTCAATTTCAGCATTAGTTAAGATATATATTCTTTCTGAAAACGGCCAATCCTCTTCATCATCTTCTAATTCCATTATTTCAACAAATACATCTTGAACGTTATCTTTTTCTCTAATATTACGAAGTACCCCATAAAATGTTTCAATTCCTGGGTGTTCCATTAAATTGCAACCGATCGAACTTTCGTCTGAATTTCCTTCAAAAAAATCCTCTAGAGTTACAATTGGTGCAGTTTCTTCCTCTGGATAACCCTGTGAATAGATGTTTTCTACAAGTTTTTCTCTCATTCTTTTCTCCCCCTTAGATGCTATTTAAAATTTTCATACTAAAACATTTACTAGGTAAATCTATCAGGAAATCAAATTATGTATGTACTTCAATGTGTTTATAAGAGGAAGTAGCGGTATTAAAACAGCAAAAATAATATTACTTTCAAGAATCGCTTTCCAAAATTTCAGTCCGTTGCGGACCTTATAAACGAACAAAAAGAGCGATATGGCAGCGAAAGCAAACAGCATCCAAAAGGATTTCTTTTGCCTACTTACTTGATGCTCAATTTCATCTACCTTCCAAGTGTCTTTTTCAGAAAAGGATTTAGTTTTTATATCCTTTTCAATCCCTAACAAATTGAAGGTTTTTAGTGAGACTTTATCCTTTTGCACTGTTTCAATTTCGAATCCATTAGGTAGATAGGACATTTTATACACAATAAAATATGAAGCATAAGCTAGGATGCTTGCAATTAATAAAAATGCCGAAATTTTTATAACCATTGCCCTAAACTTATTAACCATTCGCGTGTCAGCCTCCCCCTTTATTATTTTTCCGTTTGTTTTTGTAAAATTCACTCTATTTTAACATAAATATACAATCAATCTTCACAAAAGAATTCACATGCTTGCAAGGGTTTCAGTGGTTCGAATAAGGGTGCGAATTCCACCTCGAAAAAATGTAAGCTATATTTTATGAACAAAAAAAGCAGCCCAATTGTAGTTCGAATTAGGCTGCTAAGTGTTGTAGTAATTTGGTTTTTGTTCAGGAAGACATAACCTGGGACATTTAAGAGGGCGTGATTCTTTTTAGAAAAATCAGGGCATTTCGAGCCCGTCTTCCTTCATAATCGCGATGAAATGGGCTAGGATGCGCGCAGTTAAGCCCCAGATAATCCGCCCTTCGTAATGGTAAAAATATTCCTCCATATGCCTGGCCCGCCAATTATAATTTTTCCCGCCGGGAACCCAGTCGAACGGGAAATTTTCCTCAGGCTCCGGCTTAAAATTGATGTGGTAAACTTCGGGCTCTGCGGACATGAAAAAGCTAAGCGGAACCGTGAACACCTCGCCCACTTCGGCTTCATTCGGTTTAATTGCGTCCGCTTCCTGAATGAAACCTGCAAACGGGTAGATAATCATGCCAAATGGGGAGATCAAATAATCGAGCGGCTGTACACCCGTTATGGATTCCCGCTTGATTCCAAGCTCTTCAATGGTTTCCCTGATGGCAGCTCCCTTTTCATCCGGATCCTCCGGGTCGACCCGCCCGCCAGGAAAACAAATTTCTCCAGGCTGACGGCGGAGCTCCATCGACCGCACCTCGAACATAACCGAAACCCCTTCTTCTGTCTCGATTAAAGGCAGAAGGACGGCGTATTTTGAATAGTTTTCGCTTCCCAATATTTTCGGAGTGTGCCGCTTTAATTTTTCAATAATTGAATCAGGATTCATTCGTCATCATCCCCATTATTTCTATACCCTTTCCAGCTTCAGGTTGTACCTGTATACCTCTTCATCCGACGACAGCTTGAAACCAAGCCCCGGATTGAAATCAAGTGTAATCCGTTTGTACAGATGCTTTTGGCTCTCTTTGGAAACAAGGATCCGAATGCCCTCTATCTCAAAAAGATCGTCATCTTCATTCGTTTTATCGATTTTCAGGGAATACTCCGCATAAATGGAACAGCTCCCGATAAAGACTGCTTCAATCCGGATGCCTTCCACGTCATGAAGATTGGCCTTTTTCAATTCATCAAGTGCCGCTGGCCTTATGATAATCTCCATTATTACCATCCTTCTTTTAAAAATAAGTCATTTTATTTATTTTTGTGATAATCGAAGGCTTAGTCGTAATAGTATTTTTTGAAAACTTAGCCAGTCATTTGAGTGTTAGTTTTTCCTAGAGTAAGCTGTTAGTTGATGTGTTTATTATTTTCGAAAAAATCAAAAGGTGCCGCATGGCAGCACCCTGTTGTCATTTGTGTATTTGGCTTGCAATTTGGAACACAGTCCGATTCGTCCGATTATTCGGCTACTGATTCAAGGGAAACCTCGATGTTCCCACGGGTCGCCTTTGAATACGGGCAGAATTCGTGCGCTTTTTGCACAAGGCTTTCCAGCTTTTCCTGGTCAATTCCTTTGCCTTTTACCTGAAGAGTAACGGCGAGCTTGAAGCCATCGTCCTGTTCGTCTTTTAATAAGCTTACATTCGCGGTAACCTCGGAGTCAAACTTTACGCCTTCCTTCTTTGCCATCAGTTGCAGTGAGCCGTCAAAGCAGGCTGAATATCCGGCTGCGAAAAATTCCTCGGGGTTCACCGCATCTGGAAGCTGCTTCGCCCGATCCGTGCCTGGCATTGCCAGATCCATGTCGATTTTCCCTTCCGATGACCGAACATGTCCTTCCCTTCCGCCTGTTGCGGTTACAGAAGAAGTAAGAATTTTTTCACTCATGATTCCATCCCCTTTAACGTATAGTCTCTTTCTCTTTTCCACTGCCCGGACAACCATAAACCCGCCCGGGGGCAGAAAGTAATTTACAAGCTCCGCATAATGCATAAGTGTTAAAAATTTGTCACTATCCTCTATCCATCATGGACCCTGACATTGTAGAATGAAGGGACAGGTTGCTTTCGAAAGCGGAAACTTAAAGCAAACCATAGAAGGACACGCAAGGGGAGAAATTAGTTGCAGCACAGTTCCATTACAATTGATACGAACAAGACAATCATCACGTTGGTTAACACCGGGGAAACAGTTGACAATACCCATTTTGAACCTGGGAAGGAATATATCGTCACCATCCAGCTGACAAAAGTTAAATAACCTTAACAAACAAAATCCCCTGCCGCCAATGGCTAGGGGATTTTTTCCGTATTCGCGGGTTCCGCCGCAAATTCTTTTGCAAGTTCTTTTACATAACTCGCTTGAACATCTTCTCCATTTCATATGAAGAAAAATGAACAATAATCGGGCGGCCGTGCGGACAGGTGAATGGGTCCGAAGCGAGGCGAAGATCGTCAAGGAGCGCCTGGATCTCATCGTTCCGCAAATGGCGGTTCGCTTTGATGGACGCCTTGCAGCTCATCATGATTGCCGCCTCTTCACGAAGCCTTTTAATGTCGATCTTTTTCATTGAAATGAGCTGTTCAATCATTTCTTCAATGATTTCCTTTTCCTCACCCTGAGGTAGCCATTGCGGATGGGAACGGACAATAAAGCTGTTCGGGCCGAATTCCTCGAGAAAAACACCGACCTTTTCAAGCTCTTCCCTGTGTTCATTGATTTTCACACATTCGTCCGTCGAATACTCAAATGTGAGCGGAACAAGCATTTCCTGCAGCTCACTTTCTACCTGTCCAACTTTGTCCCGGAAAAACTCGTACTTCAGCCGCTCCTGTGCCGCATGCTGGTCTATGATATATAGCCCGTTCTCATTCTGTGCGAGGATATAAGTGCCGTGCATCTGGCCGATCGGATACATGCGTGGCACCCGTTCTGTTGCGGTCCCGGCGGATGGAGCAGGGCCTTCAGAAACTGCTACTTGTTCGCCCTCCAATGGCAAAGGCTCCCGGCTCCCCTCTTCGGCTTGCGGCAGGAACATTTCCTTCACCTGATTCGGCAGGCTCGTCCAGGAGGTTTCCGTGCTGGCAACCCGCCGCGTTGGGAATGGTGCGGATTGAGCCGAAGAATGGAGTGCTCCATTCATTCGGGACAGACCTATTTGCGCTTCCTCTCGCCCCGTACTACTTCCAGTAATCACAGAATCTTCGTAAACTGGTCCTCCTCCATTTGGAGGTAACTGGTTGGACGAAGATTGAGATGGTGCCTCGTACCCAAAACGAGATTCATTTTGGACACTTCGTGAAGTAGCTTGTGCGGTTGTTTCCTGCCCATTATCAAGTTGAAGACTCGTTTGTTCGGACATTGGTTTCACAATCCGCTCGGGTTTGTAGCCGGACGGGATGAGCTGCTTGTCCTTGAAGGCGGCTGAAATGGCGGATTGGACGAGTTCAAACAACTCGGCTTCCTTACTGATTCGCACTTCCATTTTCGAAGGATGGACGTTCACATCGACGAGAATCGGGTCCATTTCGATGTTCAGCAGCACGATCGGAAACCGGCCAATCGGGAGGAGCGTATGGTACCCTTCCATGACCGCCTTCGCAAGCCCGTAGTTCCGTATAAACCGGCTGTTGATCATCGTCGAAATATAATTGCGTGAAGCCCGCGTTACTTCAGGAAGCGACGCATAGCCGCTGATTTTGTAATCGAGAGACTTGCCCTCGATCGGCACAAGCATCTTTGCGATTCCCATGCCGTATATCGCAGCAAGAACCTGGCGGACATCCCCATTTCCGTTCGTGTGGAGCAGTTTTTTCCCATTATGGACGAGCCGGAACGAAACTTCGGGATGGGACAACGCAAGCCTGTTGACCAGGTCCGTGATATTGCCAAGTTCCGTATGGATCGTCTTCACATATTTCAGACGGGCGGGCGTGTTATAAAACAAGTCCGTGACCGTAATATCCGTTCCCCGCCTGCTCGGCGCCTTTTCAAAAGCGGTTTCCCGACCGCCTTCGATTACAATTCTCGTTCCGGCTGAGTCGCCGGTCGATGTTTTCATTTCGAGCCGGGAAACCGAGGCGATACTCGGAAGCGCCTCCCCGCGGAAACCAAGCGTCCGGATTCGGAACAAATCCGCTTCATCCTTGATCTTGCTCGTCGCATGCCGGTGGAAGGCTTTTGCCACATCGTCCTCGGAGATGCCTTCCCCATTATCTGTAATCCGGATTTTCGCAAGCCCGGCTTCTTCAACTTCTATTTCAATGATGGTGCTTCCCGCGTCAAGGGCATTTTCGACCAGCTCCTTGACGACGGAAGCCGGGCGTTCAACAACCTCGCCAGCCGCTATTTTATTCGATAACGCGTCATCAAGCTGAATGATTTTGCCCACGGACACACCCCCTGTATCTTTTTACGATGCCTTTTTACGGTGCCTTGCACCCGAATGGATGGCACACTACCGTTAATTCCGTACCTTTTTTTGCAGTTCATAAAGGATATTCATCGCCTGGAGCGGTGTTAGGTCCAGGATATCCAATTCGCGGATTTTTTCAACGACCTTCTTTTCCTTCGTACCAAGCTCCGCCTTTTTCGGCTGGACCGGCTCGTCAAAAAAGGATAGCTGGGCGGTCTTCGCAACTTTGTGCGCTTGTTCTGCCACATGTTCAGCCGCCGTTTCCTTCCCATCCGGCAACACCGGAACGGGCTTTTCAGGCGTTTCAAGCTTTTCCCCCTGAGCTTGCGACTGCTCGAGCGATGAAAGTATATCATTCGCCCTGGAAATGAGTTCCTTCGGGAGTCCGGCCAGTTCGGCAACATGGATTCCATAGCTCTTATCGGCCGGGCCTTCTTTTATTTTATGAAGAAAAACAACCTTGCCTTGATGCTCAATCGCGCTGACATGTACGTTATGCAGCCTTTCAAGCTCTTCTTCCAGCACGGTCAGTTCATGGTAATGCGTTGAAAATAGCGTTTTTGCGCCAATCCGGTTATGGACAAACTCAATGATCGCCTGGGCGAGCGCCATCCCGTCATACGTTGATGTCCCACGCCCGATTTCATCAAATAAAATCAGGCTGTCCTGCGTCGCGTTTGCAATCGCGTTTTTCGCCTCAAGCATCTCGACCATGAATGTGCTCTGCCCGGAAACAAGGTCGTCCGCCGCGCCAATCCGTGTGAACACCTGATCGAATATCGGCAGCACTGCCTTAGAAGCCGGGACATAGCAGCCAATCTGCGCGAGGATCGCCGTCAGGGCAACCTGGCGCATATACGTGCTTTTACCCGACATATTCGGTCCGGTGATGAGAAGTATTTCCCGGTCGCCGGACATCCTGCAGTCATTCGGGACGTATTCCTGGGAATCAAGCACCTTCTCGACAACCGGATGCCTGCCTTCTTCTATAACAATCTCCCGAGAGTCCGAAAACTCAGGCTTCACATACTTCCTCGTCTCGCTCACTTCGGCGAAGCTTTGCAGCACATCAATTTCGCTAAGCGTTTTTGCCAAAGCCTGAAGCCTCGGAATATGCTCCTTCACCTGGTCACGGATTTCACAGAAAAGCTCGTACTCAAGCTCGCCGCATTTCTCTTCCGCCTCAAGGATCAGCGCTTCCTTTTCCTTCAGCGCCGGTGTGATGAACCGCTCCGCATTCGTTAACGTCTGCTTTCGCTCGTACTGGCCCTCCTCAAGGAGATGCAGGTTTGCCCGGGTCACCTCAATGTAATAGCCGAACACGCGATTATAGCCTACCTTGAGCGATTTGATTCCCGTCTTTTCCCGCTCATCACGCTCGAGCTGGGCAATCCAAGTCTTCCCGTTCCTGCTCGCATCACGGTATTGGTCGAGCTGTTCGTTGAAACCATCCTTGATAATATTCCCGTCCTTTACCGACAGCGGCGGATTGTCGACAATCGCCTGCTCGAGAAGGTCGACTACTTCCTCGCAATGGTCAAGGTTTTCCGCTAGCTCCCCAGTCTCCTCTCCGGGAATCCGGCTCAGGATATCATTCAAATGGGGAATTTGCTGGAGGGACCGCAACAGCTGCTTCAGGTCGCGGGCATTCACATTCCCGAATGCAACACGCCCCGCAAGCCGTTCAAGGTCATACACTTCCTTCAACCGCTCCTGCAATTCCTTCCTCTCAAAATAGGCGCTGATGAACTGGCCGGTCAACGCAAGCCGCCTCTCGATTTCCTGGCGGTCAATCCGCGGCCTGTCAACCCATTGCTTCAGCATCCGGCCGCCCATCGCCGTCTTCGTTTCATCCAGAAGCCAGAGCAGTGAGCCCTTTTTTCCTTTCGAGCGGATTGTTTCCGTCAGCTCGAGATTGTGTTTTGAAAAATAATCGATTTTCATGAACTGGTGGACCTGGTACGTCGTCACCGGCTGCAGGTGGCCAAGGCTCCGTTTCTGGGTACGGTGCAAATAGTTGAACAACCGCGCCGCCGTCACCCGGAACTTGTCCTGATTCAGATCTTGCATCAAATCCGCAAAAGAATCCGCCACGTCCGTCTCTTCCTCATACGAAATTGCAAGCACATTCCGTTCCTGCATTTTCTTCTGAAGCCCTTCATCCAGCTTTGCGGAAAGGACAACCTCTTTTGCCCCGAGAACGGAAATTTCGTTCAGGACCTCTTCTTCTTTCGCCGCGAGCAGCGTGACCTTGTTTTCCCCCGTCGACAAATCCGTATAGGCAAAGCCGTACGTACCATCCTCGCATTGCGTAACCGTTGCGAGATAGTTGTTTTCTTTTTCCTGCAGGCTCCGGCCTTCCATGATTGTCCCCGGCGTAATCAGCTGGATCACTTCCCGGCGGACGACCCCCTTCGCCTGCTTCGGATCCTCCGTTTGCTCGCAGATCGCCACTTTATAACCCTTTTCAATCAATCGCTCTATGTACCCTTGAGCGGAATGATACGGAACGCCGCACATCGGAATCCGATCATCCGTGCCGCCTTCCCTGCTTGTCAATGTAATTTCAAGCTCCTGGGAAGCCTTCAGCGCGTCCTCGAAAAACATCTCGTAAAAATCGCCAAGGCGAAAAAATAAAAAGGCATCCTGGTATTCTGCCTTAATTTTTAAATATTGCTGTATCATCGGCGTATAAGCTGCCATCGTATCCTCCAAAAATCACATTCTAGTATGGGGCCTTCCCCATTCGTGTTCCTTCGACAGTTAATTATAACATATTTTGCTCCGCCGACCCGAAACAGAACGGTCTTTTTGGACACGTAGGCACGCAAAAAAACCACAGGTTTATCTCCATAACGTTACATTGGGAAACTTCCAAAGAAAAATGGAAACTTGTTTAATCTTCCAGCAAACCGGGAAACATGTGGTTAAAGCGACTTCCTTACGACGATTTCATCCCGAAAAACGATGGTCCCATTTTCAAAAACGCTAGCAACCAAACAGCACGCAATGGCTGTACATATGATGGCTGATTATTGGGAGGGTAGGCAGGTATGAAGTATTCTGATGTAAAAGTAATCTATTTACTCGAAAATCGTTTTGTGCCCGGGAAACCGGCCAGACCGGTCCTTTACTATCCAGGTGCACTGAAAGACGCATCGCACGGCGCCGAAAAGCAACTCGTGGACAAATGGAAGAACGGCATTTCCGGGTACTATCGCAACCACCGCTCCAGCCATGAAGTCCTCGGTGTCATCCAGGGAAGTGCCGCCCTTGAAATCGGCGGTGAGCGCAAAGTCCAGCTCGAAGTGAAGCCAGGCGACCTCATCGTTTTCCCGACGGGCACCGAAAAAAGGCCTGTCTCCGTAAGCCCCGACTTCAAAGCAGCCGGTTTCCATTCGGATGACGATGGCGAAGACGTCTTCTATTCCGAAACCCCGCTCTATAACAACCAGGAAGCACACTATTACCAACTGACCTTCAACTTCTAAACATGCCGCTAAATAGCAAAAGCAGCCCGCCGAATCAACGGCAGCTGCTTTTTTGAGTTTTAATCCGAAAAATACTCCTCGAACTTTTCCTTATCCGTTTGCTTCTTGTTTTCATAGTAAGGATTGTCCTCAGTCGGACTATCCGGATCCAAATTCGTCTTAATGACAAGCATCGGCCCCTTCGCCCCTTTGGCAATCACCCTATCATCAAGCTCCTTGAAATCCGGCAGGCGTTCGCTGCCCGGCTTATTCGGTTCCGTCATCTCCGCACCTCCTTCTCCTATCTTTCCATGAAGCAGCGCGTTTATGTATCGTTTCCGAACGTTTTGTGAAACAATGAGCATAAACAACAAATTCCCATCCTTCCGGTTTACAATGAAAGAAAAAGGGACGGGAGCTGAGTCCGTTGTCACTATTGACCAAATGGCTGGAAAACCTCGCCGGCGAAATCGAACTAACCCCCGCATGCCTCCGCGCACAAAGCCCGAAAAGCACCTGCGCCAAATGCCTATCAGGCTGTCCCGAACAAGCCATCGCCCTATCGGAAGCCGGCGCAACAATCAATCCTGCCCTATGCACCACCTGTGGAGCGTGCGTCCCTGCCTGTCCCGTCCAGGCAATCCACGGCCGCTCCCCCGAACGCCGCGTCACCGGAAACACCCTCCTGCTGGAAGAAGGACCGTTCCCCGTGGCCCAAGAGCTTCTTTATTTTTATAAAAAAGGGGTCAACACACTCGATTTCGGCCCCAAAAACCCTGGTTACCTGGATGCACTCCAGATAGCGGACTCCCTGCTCGCCGACATCGGCCTGCCTTCTTTTACCATCGTTCACTCGCTCCCGGCCGGTAAATACAGGCGAGATGGTTCTGAACGGGAGGTTTTAATGCTGAATGATATGCTGGCGGATGGCTCAGGACTGGACGGTTCTGTTCAAGGGCTTTCCATGTTGAACGATAAGCTGGAGGGTTGCTCTGGACTGGAAGGTTCTTTACAGGAGACTTCAATGCTGAATGTTATGCAAGAGGGTTGCTCTGGAAGGGTCTCTCCAGTGCACGGTATTTTTCCGCCAGATTCAACTTCTCAGCCATCTTCAAGGCGGCAATTTTTCCATCACGCATTTCGGGAAACTACGAAAATCGCGGCCAAAACGCTCACCCCATCCAAGTGGCGCTTCAATCATTCCGAATTCAATATGGCAAGGATGTTTACTGAAGTGTCTCTTTATGAAGTAGATTTGGATCGAAGCAGCTGCACCCTCTGTGAAGCGTGCTTCAAGCTATGCAAGCAGCGCATTTTTACAATAAAAGGCGATACTCTAGAAATTTGCCACGCCAAATGCAACGGCTGCGGCCTTTGCGCAGATGTATGCGACAGCAAGGCGGTTCGCATCCGCTTGAAAGCACATCGGGTATTACGCGAGGAACTACCGCTCAACCAGGATGTTTGTACTGAATGCGGTTCCGCCTATCCCGGCTGGCCTGAAAATAGAAAGGCGGACTCAACCTGCCCGCCGTGTGAAAGCAGGAAACAGTTTGGCTACCTGAACCCTTTTTGCACATAAAAATTTTCCAACCGCAAAGACCGATTCATCCCAACCCTCGTGGCGAATCGGTCTTTCGAAACAGCACAAGCGTGCATTGCCCGCAAAAAGAAGAAAACTAGGAAGAAAACCCTCCTAGTTTATGCTTATTCTTCTTCCGAGCCGACAAGGAAATCTGGGTTGATTTCTTCAAACTCCCCATCATCAAGGCCAAGATCCCATTCATCATCGCAGCCGCAGCCGTCTGGGTTGATCGCCACACAGACCTTTGTTTCCCCAATCACCTCAACCGTGAATTCCCTCTCCACGTGGACGATGATTTTGTTTCCGCTCGGCGAGATGACTGCCTCGCAGCAGTTTGGCTGCTGAAGGACTTTCGCGATGATTCCATCGTCATCCTGGCAATCTTTGTCCCGGTATTTGAGCTTGATGACATCCGTATAACGGACACGTTCAGTGACAACTTCTGTTTTTGAATTGTCATTGAACGAGTGCCAAATGTTGATGTCATAGGAGCCATGGATTTCAACCGTTTTGCCGACTTTTTTCGCTTCGTATTTATGGTTGATAATCCAGCAGCCAAGTATGCTGGATGGATTATGCGCCGGACAGATCGTGTGCTGGGACTGTGTAAACTTGTGCCCCTTTGCAACGACTGCTTTTGTAATTATCTCTCTGTAATCTCCCATTCGAGCAAACCCTCCTCATTCAGTATCACTTCATCCTATGCGTGTGTACAGACTTGGGTGCACTTAATTTACAATGCATCGGATAAATGTATAGGCATGCTTCATTATATGCGCGGCAGAATGATAAGTTCCTTTTCAGATGGGAGATGGTAGGTTTTTGCCCCGAAAAACAACCCGCCTGCCGATTAACCTGTCTTCTAAAAAGTTGAATGTCCGGACTCTATTAGGGCTGCGAGTGAAACCCTTTTCGAGTTTTAGTGCGTGCTTGTCACTCAACAGGGTTTGAATACTTGGTTGTCACGAATCAAGGCTTTGCATGACACCAACCTGTTCCCCCCTTTGAATGAGGCATCATTAAACGAAAAAAAGCAGGCTCAACTAGTGAGCCTGCCATAAAACATGTATTAATGATCGTGGCTGCAGCCGGCGCCGCTCTGAACAGCCGCGCCAGTTTCGCCGCGGAGAACATCCCCGCCTGTTGATTCGATTACAAGATCCGTTACGGTGTTTGAAATTGTTGTCGCGATCATTTGAAGAAGCTCATTGATTTCGACTTGGGATTGCTTGAAATCCTGAACGACAGGAATCTCATCCAATTCCTGCTGGATTGACTCGATTTTTTCTTCAACTTTTTTCAGGGCTTCGGGCTTCCCATAATGCTGAAGGTTGACCGCTTGCTTTTGAAGGCCTTTAATGTCTGCGATCAGGGTGCTTACCTTTGGATTGGAGTGGATTTTGGCTTCCGCCTTTTTGAAGAAATCCACTTCTTCTGTTTCCGCAATCATGTTGGCAAGCTCTTTCGCGCGTACAATGATATCATCTTTCGAATACTTCGCCATTTAATTCACCTCTGCCAATGATACAGCCTCCTCGGCTGTTGCTTCTACCATTTCGCCGTTCAATGACCATGTTCTTGTTTCGTTGATTTTCACTTTGACGATTTTGCCGATTGCCGTTTTTGGCCCTTTGAAGTTAACAAGCTTGTTCTTGTCTGTATAACCAGCAAGAATATCTGGATTGTTCTTGCTTTCCCCTTCAACAAGAACCTCGACAATTTGATTTTCGTACGTTTTCATCGCTTTGGCCGATAGCTCATTTACAAGGCTATTCAAACGCTGAAGTCGGGCTTTCTTTACATCCAGCGGTACATTGTCCTTCATTTTCGCAGCTGGCGTACCTTCACGTGGGGAGTAAATGAACGTGTATGCCAACTCATAGCCAACTTCCTCGTATAAGGTCATTGTCTCTTCGAATTGCTCATCCGTTTCATTTGGGTAGCCGACGATGATGTCAGTCGTCAAGGCGACGTTCGGGATGGCAGCCTTGATTTTGCTGACAAGCTCAAGGTATTCTTCACGGGTATATTTACGACCCATAATTTTCAGCACTTCCGTTGATCCTGACTGGACAGGAAGATGGATATGCGGCATTAGGTTTCCGCCCTTGGCAAGTACTTCAATGAGGCGGTCATCAAAATCCCAAGGATGGCTCGTTGTAAAACGGACACGAGGGATGCCTATCTTACGCATATCATCCAGAAGGTCACCAAGACCATATTGAATATCTTCTATATCTTTTCCATACGAATTCACGTTCTGGCCAAGCAAAGTAACTTCCTGGTAGCCTTCAGCAGCCAGCTGGCGGACTTCTTGGATGATATCTTCAGGCCTGCGGCTCCGTTCTTTTCCACGAGTGAACGGAACAATACAATACGTACAGAATTTATCACAGCCGTACATAATATTGACCCAAGCCTTAATGTTACCGCGGCGAACTTTAGGGAGGTTTTCTATAACGTCGCCTTCTTTGGACCATACTTCCACTACCATTTCCTTCGACATATATGCATCGCTAAGGATGTTTGGCAGCCTATGGATGTTATGGGTTCCGAAAATCATATCGACATGCTGATACGTCTTCAAAATTTTGTTGACGACGGATTCTTCCTGGGACATGCAGCCGCAGACCCCAATGAGCAAGTCAGGACGCTCCTTTTTCAAGCCCTTCAAGTGGCCGAGTTCACCGAAAACTTTGTTTTCCGCATTTTCACGGATGGCACAAGTGTTTAACAAGATGACATCGGCATCTTCGGTCTTATCGGTCGGTTCATAGCCAAGCGCCATAAAAATACCGGCCATCACCTCAGTATCATGCTCATTCATCTGGCAGCCATAGGTACGGATATAGAATTTCCTGCCATCGCCCATACCCCTGAATTCCTCGGAAATGGAAAAATCATCATGGTACTTAACTTCTTCTTTACCCCGTTTTCTCGCATCCTTTAGGGAAGGCGGCACAAATACGGTTTCGAAATACTTGCTGTAATCCTTCGCGGATTTTTTGTCCGTTGAATTATCAGCTTTTGCCTGGCTGGATTCTAAACGCTGATTCTCGTTCATTGTCCTGCTCCTTTCCTGCTTGTTTTCTATTAGAAAAACACACTTTTTATATAAATCTGCACATTACTATAGTATAAATGGTTGGAAGGGCGAAAACAATAGAAACTTCCCCCCCGGCGCCTCTTGCCCCCTACCCGCTTACAGCAGCTTTCAATTGGAGTGTTCCCTTAAAACAAAAGCACCCCGGCTGGAGAGCGGGGTGCTTTTAGACCAAAAGGATAGGTTACATGAATTCGGCTGCAAGCTTGTCGAAATGCGCCTGGTCAAGATCCAGGTCTGCGTGGGCAAGCGGGGTTTGGGAATAGCCGGTTACCAGCTCCTGATAGGACTGGCGCTCTGTGTTCTGGTAGATTAGACCTGTAACCAGCCCGTTATGCCTCATCAGCGTCTGCATCGCGAGTTCGCGGTTATGAGGGTCATAGCCTTCGATATCGCTCAGCTTTGTCAGGTTTTCCTTGAACCAGTCGTATGTGTTCACTTTATTGTACGTAACACAAGGGCTGAAAACGTTGATCAGGGAAAATCCTTTATGATTAATGCCCGCTTCGATGAGGGCGGTAAGGTCTTTCAGGTCGGTTGAAAAGCTTTGGGCAACGAAGGTCGCGCCGGCTGTCAAAGCCATTTCCATCGGTGCAATCGCCTGTTCAATCGAACCCATTGGCGTTGATTTTGTTTTGAAGCCTGCGGCGGACCTTGGGGATGTCTGCCCCTTGGTCAATCCGTAAATTTGGTTGTCCATGACAATATAGGTAATGTCGATGTTACGGCGAATCGCATGGATCGTATGTCCCATTCCGATGGCGAATCCATCTCCGTCCCCGCCGGAAGCGAGGACAGTCAGATCGCGGTTGGCCATTTTAACGCCCTGGGCGATTGGAAGCGAACGGCCATGGATGCCATGGAAACCATAGGAATTTATATAACCGGAGATACGGCCGGAGCAGCCTATTCCTGAAATGACGGCAAGTTGTTCCGGCTCAAGGCCAACGTTTGCTGCTGCGCGCTGGATGGCAGCCTGCACGGAAAAGTCCCCGCATCCTGGGCACCAGTTCGGTTTTACATTGTTGCGGAATTCCTTAAATGTTGCCATTTAGAACAACTCCTTGCTTTTTGTGTAAATTTCATTAGGAAGGAATGGGTTTCCGTCATATTTCAACAGATTGTACATTTTTTCGGCATGGCCCACATTCATCTTCATAATATTAGCCAGCTGTCCGGTTGCGTTGTTCTCGACAACCATGACCCGTTTGGCGGAGCGTACAAGCTCCAGGACCTCATTCGCCGGGAACGGGTGGATCAGTCGGATTTGGGCATGGTTCACTTTATGGCCGTCAGCTTCAAGGCGGCCAATTGCCTCTTCAATCGCCCCTCTTGTCGAGTTGAAGCCAACGATCAGCAGGTCTGCCTCCTTGTGCGGGGCATACGTATGGACAGGCGTGTTGAAGCGGATATTCTTGATCTTCCTGAAACGCTTATCCATTTGTGCGATGCGGTTCGCTGCCGATTCGGACGGTTTTCCAGTCTCATCGTGCTCTACGCCAGTGACGTGGTGGATACCGTTTTTCATGCCAGGAATAACCCTAGGTGATACCCCGTCTTCTGTAACTTCATAACGCTTAAAGTAGCCTTTATTATCAATTTCCGGAAGCTCGCCGGTTGCCAGCTTGCCTCGGCGGATTTCCACCTTGCTGAAATCAAGCGGCTCGACAGTCTGCTTTCCGAGCGAAAGCTGCAGGTCGGAAAGAACGATTACCGGACACTGATACTCTTCCGCCAAGTTGAACGCCTCGGCAGTATCGTAGAATGCTTCCTGTACAGTGCTCGGCGCCAGGACGATTTTCGGAATTTCCCCGTGTGTTCCGTAAATCATTTGCATCAGGTCGGATTGCTCCTGCTTAGTCGGAAGGCCTGTTGATGGGCCACCGCGCTGTGTATCGACGATAACGACTGGCGTTTCGGTGATGCCGGCGAGGCCGATTGCTTCCATTTTAAGCGAAAGGCCCGGGCCTGCTGATGCTGTCAACGCGCGGACACCAGCGTAGTTTGCGCCGATTGCCATCGTTGCCGCAGCAATTTCGTCTTCCGTTTGAATAACTGTTCCGCCAAGGGCAGGCAGTTTTTTAATCAGGTATTCCATGATTTCGGATGCCGGCGTGATTGGGTATGCTGCCATAAAACGGCAACCGCCTGCAAGCGCTCCCAAAGCAATCGCGTCGTTGCCAATCATGAATAGCCTCTTCTTCCCATCAGCCTTGCCTAGCTGCATTGTGCGGATGCCAGCAAGCTGTTCAATCATGTAATCATGCCCTGCCTGAATCGCTTCCATGTTCTTCGCGACAACCTGGTCGCCTTTACGGCCAAAGATTTCGCGGACAACCTCTTCAAATACTAAAATATCAAGATCCAAAACCGCTGTAGTAGCACCAATCGCCACCATGTTTTTCATCAGTGACGTGCCGAGCTCTGTAGCAATATCTGTAAATGGAACCGAATACATTGCTGCCTGAGTATCTTCCGGCTTTTTAGGGCTGAACTTTGCGTCGGCAAGGATAACCCCCTTGCTATGCAGTTCCTTGTAGTTCAGGTCAATTGTTTCCTGGTCAAACGCTACCAGAATATCAAGGTCGTCGGAAATCGACCTGACTTGGGTAGTGCTGACACGGATTTTATTGTTCGTATGCCCGCCCTTGATTCGTGAAGAAAAATGGCGGTATCCGTACAGATAGTAACCAAGACGATTTAATGCAATTGAAAAAATTTCTCCCGTGCTTTCAATACCTTCCCCTTGTTGCCCTCCAACTTTCCAGGAAAGTTGATTGATCATGCTTTACACCCCTTTGGATATGTAAAAAAATTATAGTAGTGACCTTCAACTAAAAGTGTAGCACTTTTCCAAATAAACAACTAGAAATACGCTTGAATCTCAGTGATGACAAGCACTTTAGGAATCTATCTGGAGGGGTACTAAACGCTATCAATTCTAGACCTATGTTGACAAAAAAGCAACCCTTTGTGAAATTTTCGTGTCGAATTTTTTTTATTTTTCTAACAGTCAGTTTTATTTTTCAAAAACACATCCCCAACCTGTTGCATTATCGGTATCTAAATGAAAAAAGGCGCTACTGCGGAAGCCGTTTCTCCATATTTTTAAAAAGGAAGTTTTCAACCTGTATTTCAGAATAATGTTTTTGAAGCTCATTTACTAGATTCGAATAATCGGAAGCGGAAGCCAGACGGTCCACCGTTTTTTCTATGCCATCAAAGTCGGAACCAAAGCCGACATGGCCCTCGGCGCCAAGCGAGCAAACATGATCAAGATGCCGAAGAATGTCGCCGATCCCAGCCTCACCCGATTCATTCAGGAAATACGGTACAAACGTAAGCCCCATCACGCTGTCCCTACGAATCAAGGCACGAATCTGGTCATCCTTCAAATTCCTCGGGTGGCGGCAAAGCGTATGGCTATTGGAGTGGGAGGCCATTGGATAATCGGCCAGCTCAATGACATCCCAGAAGCCTCTTTCTGATAAATGCGAAACGTCGCACCACGTTTTCGTTTCGTTCAGAAGCTCGACAACCTCCCTCCCGAAAGGCGTCAGGCCCCTTCCCCGCGGTTCCTTCGCTCCGTCAGCGACTGCGTTCGCCCAGTTCCATGTCAGGCCGACAGACGATACCCCGTAGCCGAGGAGAGTTTTCAGCTTTTCGATGTCACTTCCAATGCATTCGCAGCCTTCAAGCGTCAGCATTGCCCCCATTTCGTTTTCCTTTAACCGGGCAATATTGCCACGTGTCTTTACATGGACAATTCCTTCGCTCTCTGCAATGACTTTTTTATGAAAAATGGCCGCCATCTCTTCCGCGGCATTAAACAATTGATTCTCCTTCAGCTCGGAAGGAACGTAAATCGCAAAGCATTGGACCTTCACCCCCGACTTCTTCATTCCTTCAAAATTGGCCTGGAGAAGCGGTGAATTGTTAAAATCGATCGTCTTGTCCTCAAAAAGCTTCAATAGCACGTCGCAGTGCGCGTCAAAAATCTTCATGCCTGCTCATCTCCTCGTTTCAGGTTCAACTCCCACTATCTATTATGGCATGAAAAAACCTGCCTGGTAATCACCAAACAGGTTTTTGCGGCAAATTTTGGTTTTCCCCGAAAAAGTGAAGCGCCATCCGGCCCGGCAGACCATCGCAGCTTTTTGGCTAACGCGGTTCGACAATCAATTTAATGGCTGTCCGTTCTTCCCCGTCAATGAGGATATCGGTAAATGCAGGGATGCAAATCAAATCCACTCCGCTAGGCGCCACGAACCCTCTTGCAATCGCTACTGCTTTTACAGCCTGGTTCAATGCACCTGCACCAATCGCCTGGATTTCCGCTCCGCCTCTTTCACGCAGGACCCCGGCAAGCGCACCAGCTACAGAATTAGGATTAGATTTTGCTGAAACTTTTAATATTTCCATTCCTAGCTCCTCCTCATATAATCCCGATCCCGCATGAGCAGCTCATGGACAAATCAGGTATATATCTTTCCATTCATACTATATTCATAGCCAATGGGACATATTCCGTACTGGAGGATATTTCGCTCATCCTTCTCTTCTATAGCAGGTCCTGAGAGCTAGGGTGCGCGGTGCTATGAGTAAAAAGGATGGTCACTGTTGATGAGAATCCTCTCAATCTTCTTTGCCTTTCCCGTTTTTCGGTCCAGTTCGATGGAAACCGCCGATAATTGGAAACGCCCTTCCTTAGGCACCTCGAACCTGACTGGCATGGATGTGAGGAACCGCTTCAGAACCGCGTCCCTCTCAACGCCCAAAATACCGTCATACGGCCCGGTCATTCCTACATCTGTTATAAAACCCGTCCCTCCCGGCAAAATCCGGTTGTCGGCCGTCTGAACATGCGTATGCGTGCCGACAACCGCGGATACTCGTCCGTCAAGGTACCAGCCCATCGCCTGTTTTTCGCTTGTCGCTTCTGCATGGAAATCAACGAATATGAACGGCGTCCTCTTCTCCGCTTCGGCCACCAGTTCGTCCGCTTTCCGGAACGGGCAGTCGATAGGCGCCAAAAACGTCCGGCCCTGCAAATTGATAATTGCGACTTCAAGCTCATTTATTTTAATATAGGCAATCCCTTTGCCAGGCGTGCCTTCTGGAAAATTTGCAGGCCTGACCATATTTTTTGCCCGGTCGATAAATTCAAGGATTTCCCGGTTGTCCCAAGCATGGTTCCCAAGCGTAACCGCCTGTGCGCCTGCCTCAAGGAATCCTTTGTATATTTTTTCTGTAATCCCTTTGCCTCCAGCTGCATTTTCCCCGTTTATTACGGTTAGATGAGGCCTATATTTTTCTTTAAGTTTTGGCAGATATTCCTTTACCATATCCCGGCCTGGGGAACCTACCACATCACCGATAAATAATATGTTCATGCTGCGCTCCAATACTTTTTGTCTTTTCCCTCATTGTATCACATAACCAAGCCCTTTATCCCACTCTTGGTGGGCATCTGATGTGCTCCTCTTTATCCCGCGTGAACGGTAGTGAGAACAGCTATTCTATTTGACCACAAGTTTTCGGGACTTATGTAGCTCATATAACCATTCCTGTGTCCCGATTCCGAAGTTTTCTGAATTCATAAAAACGAAAGACAGCGGCATGACTGCCGCTGTCTGTTTCTTACTTAGCGTATTCCACTGCCCGGGTTTCACGGATGACCGTTACTTTAATGTGTCCCGGATAGTCAAGCTCTTCTTCGATCCGTTTGCGGATATCCCTTGCCAGCCTGTGGGCTGCAAGATCGTCAATCGCTTCCGGTTTAACCATGATCCTTACTTCACGCCCTGCCTGAATGGCGAATGATTTTTCGACTCCTTCATAGGACTCGGAAATTTCCTCCAGTTTTTCCAGGCGGCGAATGTAATTTTCAAGCGTTTCGCTGCGTGCGCCAGGGCGTGCGGCCGACAAGGCATCGGCGGCGGCGACCAGGACAGCGATAACGGAAGTAGGCTCCTTATCGCCATGATGGGAAGCGATACTGTTGATGACAACCGGATGTTCCTTGTACTTCGTAGCAAGTTCCACACCGATTTCAACATGGCTTCCTTCCACTTCATGGTCAATTGCCTTTCCGATATCATGCAATAGTCCCGCGCGGCGGGCCAGTGTTTCGTCTTCCCCAAGTTCGGCGGCCAGCAACCCGGAAAGGTGGGCCACTTCCATTGAGTGTTTAAGCACGTTCTGTCCGTAGCTCGTACGGAACTTCAGGCGCCCGAGAATCTTGATCAAGTCAGGATGCAATCCATGGACTCCGACCTCGAACGTCGTCTGCTCGCCGATTTCACGGATGTGCTCATCGACTTCACGGCGTGCTTTATCAACCATTTCTTCAATGCGCGCCGGGTGAATCCGTCCATCCTGCACGAGCTTGTCGAGCGCAAGGCGGGCAGTTTCGCGGCGGATTGGGTCAAACCCGGATAAGATAACCGCTTCAGGGGTATCATCGATAATCAAATCGATACCTGTCAATGTTTCAAGGGTGCGGATATTCCGTCCCTCACGGCCAATGATACGGCCTTTCATCTCATCATTCGGAAGGTTGACAACTGATACAGTGGTTTCTGCCACATGGTCGGCCGCGCAACGCTGGATTGCAAGGGAAAGGATATCCTTCGCCCGCTTGTCAGCTTCCTCTTTCGCGCGGTTTTCTGTTTCCTTGATCATCATGGCCATGTCATGGGCAAGTTCTTTCTCTGTCTGGTCCAGAATAATCGCTTTAGCTTCTTCCCTGGTCAAGCCTGAGATTCTCTCAAGCTCAGCCTGTTGGGCCCGTACCATCTCGTCCACTTTGCTTTCCATCTGTTCAATATGCTGTTGTCTTTGGTTAAGAGAATCGTCCTTTTTCTCTAAAAGAATTTCACGCTTGTTGAGCGTTTCATCCTTCCGGTCCAAATTTTCTTCTCTTTGCAGCAAACGGTTTTCTTGTTTTTGCAGTTCGTTTCTTCGTTCACGAATCTCACGTTCAGCTTCTGTGCGAAGCTTGTGAATTTCATCCTTTGCTTCAAGCAGGGCTTCCTTCTTGGAGGCTTCCGCATCACGCTTCGCATCATCAAGAATCAAAGCCGCTTCGCTTTTTGCTCCAGCTACTTGTTTTTCGGCAAAGGATTTACGAATAAAATAGCCAACAACCGCACCGACGAATAGGCCAAGCAAAATGGAGATGATGATAGTAAATGGATCCATCGTTACACCTCCTCTTGCTATGAACTTTTGTTACATTTTCAAGTGTCGGCATGTACATTGTCAATCAACATACAGCAAGCACCAAGGCTTTTTAACATGTAAAATTACCAAAAATGTAAAATATACAATGTTAATTGTATAGCTGTCAATATTTATTGTCAAGGGTTTGTCCTTTAACACTTTTCAATAATTTGGAATCTGCAGAACAAGGAAAAAAGCAAAGCCGTAATGGCTTTGCTTTTGGGAGTTAATCAATCAGTTCAAACTGCTCCGAATCGTCGTCAGTTTCGGTGATGGTCTTTTCCCCATCGAGACCGTAATGGTCGCGGATTTTCTGCTGGATCGTCTTGAGGACTTCAGGGTTTTCCTTCAGGAATGCCTTTGCGTTTTCGCGACCCTGTCCAAGCCTCTCCTCGTTATAGGAATACCAGGAGCCGCTCTTTTGGACAATATCAAGCTCGGAGCCAAGGTCAATGACCTCACCTTCCTTGGAGATTCCTTCACCATACATAATATCGACTTCCGCAGTCCTGAACGGCGGAGCGACCTTATTTTTCACAACCTTGATTTTCGTTTTATTCCCAACCATTTCGGTTCCCTGCTTCAATGTCTCCGCACGGCGAACTTCAAGGCGGACTGTCGAATAGAACTTAAGCGCGCGCCCGCCCGGAGTTGTCTCAGGGTTTCCGAACATGACGCCGACTTTTTCACGAATCTGGTTGATGAAAATAGCGATCGTCTTCGATTTATTGATTGCACCGGATAGCTTGCGGAGTGCCTGGGACATCAGGCGCGCCTGCAAACCGACGTGTGAGTCGCCCATTTCCCCTTCAATCTCGGCTTTTGGCACCAATGCCGCAACGGAGTCGATGACAATGATGTCAATCGCACCGCTTCGCACGAGGGCTTCAGCAATTTCAAGAGCCTGTTCCCCGGTATCCGGCTGGGAAAGAAGCAGCTCATCAATATTGACACCAAGCTTTTGCGCATATGCCGGGTCGAGCGCATGCTCGGCATCGATGAACGCTGCCTGGCCTCCAGAAGCCTGTACTTCAGCGATTGCATGAAGGGCCACTGTCGTTTTACCCGAGCTTTCCGGGCCGTAAATTTCGATGACGCGTCCCCTTGGATATCCTCCTACCCCAAGGGCTGCATCAAGTGCGAGCGAGCCGCTCGGAATTGTGGAAATCCTGCTCTCCGTCTGTTCACCGAGCTTCATGATAGAACCTTTTCCGAATTGTTTTTCTATTTGCTTTAGCGCCATTTCTAAGGCAGCCTGACGATCACTCACAGTGTTTCCTCCTCCAAAATCATATATATATAAAAGCATAAGCGATTGACTCTAATCTAGCAAATTGCTTCTATTAATACTATACAATTTCCAGTTGCATTTGTCCAGTAAAAATACGAACGTTTATTCGATTAATTTTGAATGGCACCAGCAACCAAAAAGCCAGAATTTCCTATGGAAAGGAGGTTTTTACCCCTGACTATCCCACTGGTTCGGCGGTTATGCCCCATAGTCTGAAAATTAGCCTTCAGCCTGCCTCCACAAAAAAAAGAGAAGGAAGCCAGTTTAGGCTTCCTTCCCTTCGTTCAACTGCTTCAGGAGAAAATGGCAGCCATATTTGACCGTTCTGATCCGATTGGCACGCCTCCCGCCTCCAAGATTCAACTTTTCCACATGGGCGGGTTTCCCGTTCAGGCTGATGCCGATGTAGACTGTTCCGACCGGTTTTCCTTCAAGTTCATCCGGCCCGGCGACACCGGTAAAACTAATTCCGATATCGGCGTCCATCAGGCTTGCGACATTTTCGGCAAGCTCCGCCGCGCATTGGGCGCTCACAACGCCTACATTTTCAATCGTTTCCTTCTTTACATGAAGGACGCCTGCCTTTACTTCGTTCGTATAACAAACTACTCCGCCTTTAAGGCTGGATCCTGCTCCGGGTATGCTTGTGAATTCCTCCTGGAACATACCGCCGGTCAGGCTTTCGGCGCAGGAAATCGTCAAGCCGGCTTCTTTGATTTTTTTGGCGAGCTCGTTCATTAGGGACGTGTCGTCATAGCCATAAAAATAATCGCCAACCCTGTCGAGGATTTTCTTTTCCGTCTCGTCAAGCAATTCAATGGCGCATCCCAAAATCGAATGCTTGGCGGTCAGGCGGAGAGTGACTTCCCCTTCAGATGCGAGCGGGGCGATGGTCGGGTTTGATTGGCTGTCTATTAAATCCTCAATTTCGTTCTCAAGCATGGCTTCCCCGATTCCGAAGAAACGTAGCACCCTGGAGACAATTTGCTCCTGGGAGGGCTGCCTGCTAGTTAAAGCCTTCACCCCATACGCCAGGAACATCGGCTCCATTTCGCTCGGCGGCCCTGGAAGCAGCATATAGAGCTTATCCCCCTTATCCAGGACCATGCCCGGTGCCATCCCATGATCATTCGGCAGCACCTGCGAACCTTTTAAAACAAGCGCCTGTTTACGGTTGTTCTCGGACATCACCCGGTTGGTCCTCTTGAAGAAAAGCTCGATCGATTCCATTGCCAGCTTATCCGTTTCGATGCCGACTCCCAAATGGGATGCAATCGTTTCTTTTGTCAGATCGTCTTTTGTTGGGCCAAGTCCCCCTGTAATAATCACCAGGTCGGAGCGGCTTTCGGCAATTTCGAGCGCCTGCTTCAGACGGCCCGGATTGTCCCCGACAACTGTATGGAAGTACACATTGATTCCGATTAGCGCGAGCTGCCCGGAAAGGAAGCGTGCGTTTGTATTCGTAATTTGACCGAGCAAAAGCTCGGAACCGACTGCAATAATTTCAGCATTCACCCATCAATCACACCTTCAACTATTAGAGCTTTATTTAGAGTTTTTAAAGACATGCATATTTTTCGCAAAATAATCCCATCCGGACCAAAGCGTGAAAAATAATGCTACCCATAGAGCGATATCATCGAAAGGAATGGAAACCATTTCGAAAATAATGTTATGGAGCAGCAGGGCTGAAATGGCTACAATTTGTGCCCATGTCTTAATTTTGCCAAGATTATTGGCCGCCACAACTTCTCCACCCTCTACGAGAAGAAGGCGCAAACCGGTTACGGCGAATTCCCTGCTGATGATTAAAATGACAATCCACGATGGCGCAAATTGCAATTCAACAAGCACGATCAGCGCCGCGGAAACAAGCAGTTTGTCCGCAAGCGGATCAAGGAATTTCCCCATATTCGTGACAAGCTTGTGTTTCCTTGCATAGTAACCATCAACCCAATCCGTAGCTGCCGCCACGATGAACAGCAGCGCTCCAACAAGGTGGGTGACCGGCATCGTCGCACCCAGCAGGCTGACCGTTCCCCAATCAAACGGGGCAAGCACAATAATCATAAATAAAGGGATTAATAAAATTCTCGAGATTGTTATCTTATTAGGCACATTCATTAGCTTTCCTCCAAGGTAATTGTTTAACGCGAGAAAAAATAGCCATCATCCAGGATGACTATTCATTCCCTTTGTTGTAGCGGATCGTAATATTCTGGGAGACCATTTTCGTTGGCGGTATCGCATATTCCAGCTTCTCGCCATTTACGAAAATATCAGTATCGCTTGTTCTCCCAACTCTTAATACTGCCTCCGCTTCATTGGAAAAATCAACTGTTTTTTCGCTATCCGGTTTGCCAACAGCCAATAATCCCTGGAAGAAAGTTTTGCCGCTGCCATTTTTAATACTTACCCAGGTTTCCCCTTTGGAAACAATCTTCAGCTCAAATTTTTCGGCATTATTCAAGTCATAGGTCGTATTGCCGCCGGAAGATTTCGCCACAACCATTTCCTGGGCAGGGGTTTCCGGCTCGGCAGGCTCTTCCTTTTGCTGGTTATCTTCGTCTTCTGCCTCTTTGCCGTTTCCAGCCTTGTCTTCTTGTTTATCGCTATCTTTCACATCAGGCTCGACAATTGACGCTGGATCCTTGGTATCGCCACCGGCCGAATTGGAATCTTTTCCGGCGTTTTGTTGGAAGAAGTAATAAATAAGCGCCGCCACTCCCAAAACAGCAACCCAAACCAATATTTTCGGTAAGATCTCAAAAACCTTGGAACCGCCATCTGTCAGTCCTTTCCTAGATTGCACCCGCGATAGCTGCTCAGGCAGGTCCTGCTGGTACGGGGAGGGGATGTCCTCCTTGTATGTATCGAAAATCTCATCCGGATTCAAGCCAAGCGCTTCACAGTATTGCTTGATAAACGCACGGACGTAAAAGTCGCCCGGCATGCTGGAATAATTCCCTTCCTCTATGCCGGATAAATATCGTTTCTGTATCTTCGTTGCAGCCTGCAGGTCATCGAGGCTCAGACCCTTCGCAAGCCGTTCCTCCTTTAATCGGTTTCCCAATTCAGTCAATGCAAACACCTTCCAACCTTATTAAAAATTGAACTCTCCAAAATCAGATGCGAACGGTTCGTTTTCGTTATCGACCACATCATATGTAATTTCCTCGTCAGCATCGTTACGGAGTTCAATGATGTAGTCAAAATCATCCATTGTATATTCCGAATTCCGTATAAAAATATCAGGATGCTCAATTACCTTAACAGCGGGCAGACGCATGATTTCCCGGACAAGCTGCCAATGTTTTTCGTTTGCCCGTTTGGCTGAAACAATCCCATCAATGATGAAAATATTGTTCTCACTGTATTCATCTTCAATCAGCTGGCTCCTGATCGTTTGTTTTAAAAGGGTTGACGATAAAAACAGCCACCTCTTATTTGCACAAACGCTTGCCGCTACAATTGATTCCGTCTTTCCAACCCGCGGCATACCCCTGATTCCGATTAATTTATGGCCTTCCTGCTTGTACAGTTCGGCCATGAAATCGACAAGGACGCCAAGCTCGTTCCTGACAAACCGGAACGTCTTTTTGTCATCGGCATCGCGCTGGATGTATCGTCCATGCCTGACTGCAAGGCGGTCCCTCAGCTTCGGTTCACGTATTTTAATTACCTTTATTGTATCCATTGTATGCAAAATCGACTCGAGGCGCTGAATCAAATCGTCGTTATCGGCGCGGATAAGCAGTCCACGCCTGCCCTGGTCGACTCCATTAATCGTCACAATGTTGATGGAGAGCATGCCAAGAAGGGATGAGATATCGCCCAGCAAGCCAGGCCGGTTTTGTTTGATTTCATATTCTACATACCATTCTTTCATCACCATAATTACCTCCTGGCCGAGCTTCTGACAAATTTCATCATATTATCTAAACCTATATTATATGATTTCGCTAGAAGATGAAAGGAAAAAACAATGCGTTCAATGTTTCCAGCCATCTTCCCGGAAAAAAGCAAAAAAAGAGAGGGTGCCCTCTCTTTTAGCGTGTACCGTTATTTTGGACAAGCTTGACCATCATGTTGGCAATGGCTTGCTGCTCATCCTTGTCAGCTACAGACCAAAGATCTGCTAGGATTCTTTCCTGCTCGTTTTTCGGTTCAACCTGGTTCGCAAGATAATCGCCAATCTGATAGGCCAAATCCGAAACAACCTCTTTGCTGACCCCTTCGTCCTGGGCCTGGTGAAGCCTATCGGCAAGGAAGTCCTCCCACTGTTTCCAGTTGTCAAGTACAGACATCGCAATCCCTCCTATTTCATAATACAACGTTAGTTTTCCGGAGGGCGGGCGAAAATATACCTTCATTTTTCTACGCCTATCATGTATACCATCCGCCATTGACGGACAGGATGTGTCCGGTAATATACGATGCCTGCCCAGATAGCAGGAAGGCGGCCGCATTGGCGATTTCTTCAGGCCGCCCAAGCCTGCCCATTGGAATATCGTCAGACAGCCCCGCTAATTCCTCTGGTGTAAAACCGGCAAGCATCGGAGTCTCCACGGCCCCCGGCGCAATGGCATTCACCCTGATTCCGCTCGGCGCCAGCTCTTTGCCCAAAGCTTTTACGAACGAAATTTGCGCGCCTTTCGCGGCCGAATAAACCGTTTCACAAGCGGCCCCTGTCTGTCCCCATATCGATGAAATAAAGATAACGCTGCCCGTTTTCTTTTTCAATAGTTCCGGAATCAACTCTTTCGTCAACAGGATTGGATTCAGGACATGGATATTGAACAGGCTCTCCGCCTCCTCATCCTCAATGTCCTGGAATAGCCCATATGCCCCCGTTCCTCCGCAATGCACAATCGCGTTCACTCCAACCAGGTTTGGGAGCAGTTCCTTATACCCTCCCTGTTTGGAAAAATCGGCCTGGACAGGCACGTATTCCCCTCCATGCCCGGAAAGCCTTGCCGACAAGTGTTCGACCGCTTCCATATTCGTATTGTAATGAAGGTATAAATGATAGCCACGCGCGGCAAGCTCGGCGGCGATTGCCTGGCCGATTCCGCCGCTCGCACCCGTGATCAAAGCGAATTCCCGCATTTCCCCAACCTCATTCCTATTAACCGATTTCTCTAAAAAAGCGCCTGAATTGGCGCTTCCGTACAAAATAAAATTGTATAAAGTTTTCAACCGAAATGCCAATGGCGCCTCCGCCTTTCCTCAACAGGACAGGTAAGCGCGCCAGGCATCAAGTTCCTCTTTTTATCCAGCCTGCGCGCTATCGCCAGGCACGACCTGGCATACCGAAAAACGGTCCTCCGAGAACAGGTCCTTTGCTACGTTCCGGATGTCATCGACCGTTATTTTCTCCAGCTCGGGCACGACAGAGAATAAATCCATTTCATTGAACGCGTACCTTGTGAACTGGTTGGCGATAAATTCAGGCGAGTTGACCGCCCTCAGAAACGTACCAATCCTTTTCCGTTTTGCCCGTTCAAGCTGCTCCCCGGAAATGTTTCCATCCTTTATTTTCTCAAGAATTGCCTTCAAGGCGTCAGCCAGTCCATCAGGGTTTGCCGTATCGCCGCCAATCATCGCAAATCCGAATCCCTGTTCCTGGGTATAATCGAACGAAAACGTCTCATCAATGAGCCCGTCATCATAGAGGCGGATATAGTTTTCGGAGCTTTTCCCAAAAAGGATATCCAGCAGGAGATTAACCGACAGTTCCTGCACAAGCATTTCCCTTCCGCTTGCATCCGTATGTGCCGCCTTAATCCCGACAAGGCACTTCGGAGTCTGGACATTCATTTTCAGCACTTGCTTCGCCTTGGCAACTCCTGCCTGCTCCTCTTCAAATTTCCTCTTAACCGGAGGGCGGTCGGTGAATTGTTTCCGTGCCTGGTTCTCCCTCACCTGATCCATAATCTTCTCCGGTGAAACCGGCCCGACAATGAACAGCAGCATGTTTGCAGGATGGTAGAAGGTATTGTAGCACTCATACAGCATATCTTTATCGATTTTCGCGATGGATTCAATTGTCCCCGCGATATCAATTTTCACAGGATGTGTGTGGTACATGTTTTCAATCAGGCCAAAGTATAGGCGCCAGTCCGGATTGTCATCGTACATCGTAATTTCCTGGCCGATGATTCCCTTTTCCTTTTCAACCGTCTTTTCGGAAAAATACGGATCCTGAACGAAGTCGACCAGTGTCTCAAGGTTTTCCTCCACGCGGGACGTGCTCGAAAAAAGGTAGGCGGTCCTTGTAAAGGAAGTGAACGCGTTGGCGGATGCACCCTGCTTGCTGAATTGCTGAAAAACGTCGCCGTCTTCCTTTTCAAACAGCTTATGTTCCAGGAAATGGGCAATGCCATCCGGTACTTTGACAAACTCATCCTTATCGTAGGGCTTAAACGTGTTGTCGATTGAACCGTATTTGGTTGTAAACGTCGCGTACGTTTTGTTGAACCCTTTTTTCGGAAGGATATATACATCGAGCCCATTTGGCATCTTTTCGTAATAAAGTTCTTCGTTTAATTGGCCGAACTGAATTTTATCCATTATTGGCAGCCTCCTTTCCTGTTAAAAAATAAATCGTATCAAGTTCGATTTTTTCACCGACGGCAATTATATCATCGCGTGTTGCTTCCTGCATGCCTTTAATCCAGTTATCAAACGGCACATGTTTTCCGGCGGCGACATTATGGTAGAGGACTTCGACTAAGCCCCTGTTCGTATCGATCGTTTCAAGGAGCTGGTTCACGATAACCGCTTTTGTTTGTTCAAGCTCTTCATCGGAGAAATCGCCTTTTTTCATCGCTTCCATTTGTTCCTTAATAATTCCGACTGCCTGATCGAAATTTTTCAGGTCGATTCCCGACATGACGAGCATGAGGCCTTTATGGCTTTCAAGCCTGCTTGCCGCGTAATATGCGAGGCTTGCCTTCTCACGAACGTTGATGAACAGCTTCGAATGCGAGAAGCCTCCGAATATACCGTTGAAAACCTGAAGCGCATTGTAATCGGAATCGCCATAAAGAATATTTGTCCTGTAGCCGATATTCAGCTTGCCCTGCTTTACATCCTGCGCTTCCTTAATCACTTTCGGCTCCCCTTTTCTCGCAAGGGGTGCGTTCGCCGGTGATTTGGCTTCTCGCTTGTCAAAGTGGAACAATTCCCCGGCAATGCCTTTCACCGCTTCTTCCTCCACATCGCCGACAATGTAGATGTCCATCTCATCCTCGGCAAGGACAGTGCGGTAATAATCGTAGAGGCTTTCAGGGCTAATCGCATCGACATCCTCAATGCGTCCGTTCACGTTCAGCGCATAAGGTTCCCCTTTGAACATCTCCTCAATCAGCCGGAAGCTTGAATAACGCATCTTGTCATCAAACGTTGACTGAATCCTTTGTTTCAGCGTCCGCTTTTCCTTTTCGACGGTCGCACTGTCAAAACCGCCCCCCTCCAGAAGCGGGTTGAGGATGATTTCCCTCAGGAACTCCATTCCTTTTCTTAATAGGGGTGCCTGATCCGATAGGAATTTTTCATTGGCAATTTCCATAAAAAACGTAATAATATGCGAGTTTCCCTTTTTTGCGAGGTCCACACTTAAGACCGCCCCATACAGATCATCGAGGTACGACCTTAGTAAAGTGGTTGTCGGGTATGCAGTTGAACTGCTTTGCAGGACATGCGGGAGAAGAGCCCTCATCGTCGCGGTTTCCTTGCTCAGGGGCGCTTTCATTTTAAAAACAATCGCATTCGTTTTATATTTTTCCGTCTTCGTTACATGAAGGTTATATCCTTGCATCGAAAACGTTTGTTCAGGCAATAAACTCATGTCCGAGGCCTCCTTTTGTAAAATCGATAGGCAATAATATCCATATTTCTGCCATATTATTTTCCCCATGCCATTTACATTCTATTCTAACTATAATTTGTCAGGGCTTATTTTTACAACTTATACAGCTTATATGCGATGATATAGGTTGAAACAAAAATGTATTTCCGAAACTCACCATTGCCGATTATTTCCTTTCTACAATTGAAGGCGCTCAAGAGGAATGATTTCATGGACCAGCAAAAAGCCCCCTGGACGTACCAGGAGGCTTGAGTGTTCTCACGTATTCAGAGTTTTTTAAAATTATCGTTTCCCAGAGTCGAACGGCTCGCCGACTGCTTTTGGCGCCTGGGATGATTTCGAGAATACGACCAGGGCAATCAACGTTACGACGTAAGGGAAAATTTTAAGGAGGATCGGCGGAATGACAGCCAACTCCGGAATAACTTGCGAAACGTTTGCGATCGTGCTTGCAAAGCCAAAGAATAATGTGGCTCCCAATACGCCGAGCGGCCTCCATTGTCCGAAAATCAGGGAAGCGAGGGCAAGGAATCCAAGGCCCGATACTGTACCCGTAAACTCACCAGCATAGGTGAGGATAATGAGAGCTCCGCCCAATCCTGCGAAAGCACCGGAAATTAGGACACCCGCGTACCGGATTCTCCGAACATTGATACCCGCCGCCTCTGCAGCCTGCGGATACTCACCGCATGACCGTAGGCGAAGGCCGAATCTTGTTTTATACAAAACAAACGTACTGACAATCAGGATAACGAGGATCAACCAAGTGGTTGGATACGTTTTTGTAAAAAACAAGTCGCCAATTACAGGAATTTTTGAGAGGCCGGGAATTGTATCCTGGGAGAATCCTTGTTTAATACGGATGTTTCCGCTTCCCGTCATATTCCTTGCCAGAAAGATTGTCAATGCTGTCGCAATCAAATTGATCGCAGTACCGCTGATGATTTGGTTTGCACTTAAATTGATGCTTGCAAAGGCATGCAGGATTGAAAACAAGAGTCCGACAACAACAGCCGTCAAAAGCCCTAACCAGAGCACCATTGTATTGTTGGACACTACCCCGCTTAGGAAGTGGACCGCGAGCGCGCTTGAGAATGCGCCAATGATCATTAACCCTTCCAAACCAATGTTGACAACGCCGCTTCTTTCACTAAAAAGGCCGCCCAATGCAGTAATCAGAAGAGGAATTGTAAAAGCAATCGCATACGGAAATATTTGCTCTATGATGGTCCACATTTTATGCTTCCCCCTTCTTGGACGCGGATGCATTGATTCCTTCTCCGGCACCGCGCTTCCAGAACTTATTGACAAGGCGGTGGATTAGAACACTCGTTGCCGCGAAATAAATAATGATGGCAATAATTGTGTTCGCCAATTCTGGTGGAATTTCCGTCATCGCATTCATGAAGCCGGTTCCGGAATATAGGATTCCAAATAGAATCGCCGCAAAGAACACGCCAAAAGGAGTGTTGTTCCCGAGCAGGGCGACAGCGATGCCGTCAAAGCCCTGGAACGGCATGATGCCGATTTGGATGCTTGACGCGTTCCCGGTGTATAACGCCACACCACCAAGGCCTGCAAGCGCCCCCGAAATAACCATTGAAAGGACGATGTTCCTGTTTACCTTCATACCGGCGTATTCTGCGGCATGCCTGTTGAAGCCAACCGCTTTCAATTCGAATCCAAGCGTTGTTTTGTTTATAATGAACGCAATAACAATGACCGAAATGATTCCCAGGAAAATGCCCATGTTAATAAAGGATCCCTGGAACAACTCCGTCAGAAATGGCATTTTTAAAGTTGCTGCATCCGCAAGCTTCTTTGATTCGGTTTCAAGAAATTCACCTTTAAAATAACCCGGAACGACATAATACACGGTCCAGTATGCGATCCAGTTCATCATGATGGTCGCGACAACTTCGTGAACATTGAATTTTGCTTTTAGCAAACCAGGCAGGAATGCCCACAATGCCCCGCCGAGCGCTCCCGCGAAAATCATCGCCAGCAAAAGGACCGGCCTGGAAAAATCGTAGGTAAGGCCTACCGCAGTAGCGCACAGTCCGCCTATCAGCATCTGGCCGGAAGCACCGATATTAAAGAGCCCCGTCCTGAAAGCAAACGCCACTGAAAGGCCTGTGAAAATGAGCGGAGTAGCCGTAGCAAGGGTATCACCTATACGCTGGATGTTTTTAAATGCACCCTGGATCAAATACGAATACCCTTCAATCGGGTTGCTTCCAATAAAGAGCATCAGGATGCCGCCCGCGATAAGTCCTAAAATGATAGAAATTAGTGAAACGATGGTATTTCTCATATGCTTCTCTCCTTAGTTACCCCTGCCATCATAAGGCCAACTTCGTTTTCATTCGTTTCAGAAGCTTGTACAATCCCGACTAACTCACCATTGTTAATTGCGGCAATACGGTCGGACAGTTGAAGGACTTCGTCAAGCTCAAGGGAAACGAGCAAGACTGCGTTGCCTTTGTCCCTGTGCTCAACAAGCCTTCTATGAATATATTCAATTGAACCAACATCCAAGCCCCTTGTAGGCTGAACCGCGATTAGCAATTTCGGATCAAGCTCGATTTCCCTCCCGATGATCGCCTTCTGCTGGTTTCCTCCTGATAGGGTTCTGGCAATGGACGCCGCACCTTCGCCAGAGCGGACATCAAAGTTTTCAAGAATGTTTTTTGCGTATGTTTTCATCGCAGATTCATTTAACAGGCCAAATTTTGAAAAAGGTTCTTTATTATAGACTTCAAGGACCATATTGGATTCCAGTGTATAATCGAGAACTAGTCCGCGCTTATGCCTGTCTTCGGGGATATGGCCCATTCCTTTTTCAATACGCTGGCGGATTGGGATGGAAGTAATTTCGTGGCCGTTTAATTCAACTCTGCCTGATTCGGCCTTGCGCAAACCGGTAATCGCCTCAACAAGCTCGGTCTGCCCATTTCCATCAACTCCCGCAATCCCGACAATTTCGCCGGCGCGGACTTCGAGCGAAAAATCCTTTAAGCCGAGTACCTTTCTGTTGTTTTTTACAGAAAGGGAATCTATTTTCAATACGACATCGCCTGGCGTACTTTCTTTCTTATCCACTTTGAATGAAACATGGCGGCCGACCATCATTTCGGCAAGGCTTTCAGTGCTTGCATCCGCCACATCGACTGTACCGATTGACTTACCTCTTCGGATAACCGTGCATCGGTCCGCAACGGCTTTGATTTCCTTCAATTTATGGGTTATGATGATAATCGATTTGCCTTCTTTAATAAGATTGCGCATGATTTTCATTAGTTCGTCAATTTCACTCGGTGTCAAAACCGCTGTCGGTTCATCAAAAATGAGCACTTCCGCTTCCCTGTAAAGCATTTTAAGAATCTCGACCCTCTGCTGCATCCCTACTGAAATATCCTCGATCTTCGCATGGGGATCAACATTCAAACCGTATGACTTTGATAACTGCTCAATCCTTTTTGCGGCGCTATTGATATCGAGGACAACTCCGCCCTTTAAAGGCTCACTTCCCAAAATGATATTTTCCGTAACAGTGAAATTGTCAACCAGCTTAAAGTGCTGGTGCACCATCCCAATTCCAAGCCGGTTCGCAACATTCGGGTTCGTTACGCGAACTTCCTTGCCATGGACTTTGATAACTCCCTTTTCCGGTTGGTACATTCCGAACAGCACGCCCATAAGGGTTGATTTTCCCGCTCCGTTCTCACCCAGGAGAGCATGTATCTCTCCCTTTTTCAACGAGAGGGAGATATTATCGTTGGCAACAATACCCGGGAACTCTTTCCGGATATTCAGCATTTCAACTACATAGCTCATAGTAACACTCACCTTTGCCATTTACTGATTCCTTGATTTATTGGAAATGCCCTATTTTGCCCAGCCTTCGATTATGGCCAGTTTGCGTGTTTTATAGAATCCAAGGGAGCCAATATACAAAAGAGACGGCAAAACCGTCTCATTTTGTATAGTTGCCTTTTTTTACTTGAACAAATCGCCTTGCTCTGCCTTAACTTCGATGTCACCAGATTTAATCTGTTCGTATACTTCCTTCACCTTGCTGACAGTGTCTTCGCTCAGGTTAGGATTTTCGTCAGGAAGGCCGACACCATCGTTTTTCGCGTCAAACGTAAGTGTCTTTCCGCCCTGGAATTTGCCATCCAGTTCATCTTTGATCATTTCATAGACTGAGTGACTAATTTTTTTCGTTGCAGAAGTAAGGATAACAGACTTGTCGCCGTCATATTTACCATCTTCATACTGGTCGACGTCAACACCCACGATCCAAACTTTTTCACCTTTGCTGGCACGTTGTTTCGCTTCGTTGATTGCACCTACTCCAACGCCGCCCGCAGCTGCGTGGATTGCGACAACACCACGATTAAACATTTGGGCTGCAATCTGAGCGCCTGCTGCAGAGTTGTCGAAAGAACCTTGGTAGAGGAAGTTTTCAGGTTTCATACCAATCTTCGTTCCAAAATTTTCGTTGGCATATTTAATACCTTGCTGGTAGCCCCAGTTGAATTTTTGGACTGGAGGAATTTCCATGCCGCCGATGAAGCCAACTTCTCCTTCTTTCACCTCAAGTGCAGTGGCAATACCAGCTAAGAAGCCTGATTCATGCTCGGCATAGAAAATGGAAACTGTGTTGTCCTTCACAACTGGGTTGTAATCGCCTTTGTGCGGATTTCCATCAATGATGACGAATTTCGCATCTTTATACTTGTCCTGAGCTTGGAATACAGCTGTTTCAAATTTAAATCCTGGTGTTACGATGAACTTGTAGCCTGCATCGTACAGGTTGCCAATTTCCTTCAAGTATTCAGCTTCGGTTGTACCTGCCGGCTTTAGGTATTTTGTTTTAACGCCAAGATCGCCCTCCGCTTGCTTAATTCCTTCCCAAGTACCCTGGTTGAACGATTTATCATCGATTGTACCCGCGTCAGTAACCATGCCTACTTTAAGGTCGTTTTTCTTTTGGTCTCCATCTTTACCTTTGGAATCATCGTCTTTACCGCCACATGCAGATAAAAGCATTCCCGCAGACAAAAGCAGCGACATGAACAATCCGAATTTGCGCTTTTTCAAGGCATTGTCCCCCTAAAAATTGTTGTTTGATTTAGTAGAAATGGTGTTCAATGGCGGGAACTCCAGCAAGGCTATACCCTCTTTCTAAGGACCTTGAAGCTGAACTTATCCGCTTTGAAATAGTTTACCGAGTAAAGGATTGGTTCGTCGGCCTCATCGTAGTGCATTTGTTTTAGCACCAATAAGGCCGTTTCCGGTTCGCATTCAAGGATTGGAGAAATTTTATCATGGTAGCCAATAGGTTCAATCTGGGCCACCGCGTACGTAATCCTCCGCCCCGCCTGGTTTTCCAAAATGGAAAGGAGCGATTCTTCCTGATGGGAAAATGCCTCGGGCAGTATGCGTACAGGCACAGTGTCTATGCAATAGACAACGGGTTCCCCATTGGCGGTCCTTACCCTCTCGGTCACGGCGATTGCTTCATCCTCTTCCAGCGAGAACCGGCGAGTGTCCTCCTCTGTCGGCAGTTGTGTTGATGAGCTCAGAAAAATAGTGCCCGGCTTCATTCCTGCCTGTAAAATCATGCTCGTCACACTGCTAAGCTGTTCGATCCCGGATGTAAACAATGGCTTCGCGTTAACAAACGTACCGACACCATGCCGGCGAATGATAACGTTTTCTTCTTCGAGTATGCGAAGCGCTTCCCGAAGCGTCGCCCTGCTTACCCCCAGTCGTTTCGCTAAATCGAATTCAGAAGGCAGCTTCTCTCTTTCTTTATAAACGCCCTCTTCAATATTCTGCTTCAACCGATCGATCACCTGCAAATACAAATGACGGTTATCAGACTTAATAGACATGTCAATCCTCCAGGCTTCACTGAGACATCAGACCTCTGATGTTTAATCATTCCTACTAATCGACAATACTATAACACTTTTCAAAGCATAAATAAATAGAATAAAGTCTTTTTTCCGAAAACAAAAATCGTCGAATTAATAATTTTTTTGTTGACATTTGTATTATTATTTTGATAAAGCGCTTGCGATTGCGTTAATGTGAACAATTTGTGAAAGAGCACCGGCTTTTTATTATCATCTGTCCCTTTTCCAATATTATCCTTTAGACACACGAACGATATAGTATGTCATATTCATTGAAATGATCTGCCGTTGGGAAAAGCGTAAACTATTTTTCTGCTTGTAGTTCTCAATTGTAAAACAAAAAAAAGAAGCCGGAATAACCGGCTTCCTCTATACAATACATTATTATCTTAATGCCCAGCTTCTTCCGGCTGCTTTGAAACAAGTACCGCCCTCGGTTTGCTTCCCTCATACGGGCCGACTACCCCGCGCGCTTCCATTTCATCAATCAGCCTCGCTGCCCTTGTGTAGCCTATCCTGAACCTCCGCTGCAGCATGGAAACGGATGCGGTCTGCATTTCAACAATCAGGTCGACTGCTTCCTCATAAAGTTCATCATCCACTTCACCTTCTACTTCCTGCACATCATCGGGTATCATTTCCTCCTGATACTGCGCCTTTTGCTGGGAGATGACAAACTCTACTGTATTTTCAACTTCTTCGTCCGATAAAAATGCTCCTTGTACCCTGATCGGCTTTGTGGCGCCGACAGGCAGGAACAGCATGTCGCCCCGGCCGAGCAGCTTTTCGGCCCCGCCCATATCAAGGATCGTCCGCGAATCCGTCATCGACGAAACCGCGAAGGCGATCCGGGATGGGATGTTCGCCTTGATTACCCCGGTAATGACATCCACGGAAGGGCGCTGGGTTGCGATGATTAAATGAATACCCGCAGCCCTGGCCATTTGCGCAAGCCTTGTAATCGAATCCTCAACATCCGACGATGCGACCATCATCAAATCCGCAAGCTCGTCAACAATGACAACGATATAGGGAAGCAGCGGCTGCTTATCGTCTTCTTCCGCGTTATGCCGCCTGATATGCTCATTATAGCCCTCAATATTCCTTGTTCCGGTGAATGAGAAGAGTTCATAACGCCTTTCCATCTCATTAACGACTTTTTTCAGTGCCTGGGACGCTTTTTTTGCATCGGTCACAACTGGCGCGAGCAAATGGGGAACTCCATTGTATACATTCAACTCGACCATCTTTGGATCGATCATCATCATCTTCACTTCATGTGGCTTTGCCCTCATCAAAATGCTCGTAATAATGCCGTTGATGCACACACTCTTCCCGCTTCCCGTTGCCCCTGCGACCAGAAGGTGCGGCATCTTGTTCAATTCAGCGAGAACCGCTTCCCCGGTAATATCGCGTCCAAGCCCGATTAATAGCTTGGAATCCGGGCGGTCGTTTTGAGTTGCTTCAAGTACTTCCCTTAAAGAAACCATCGCAACTTCGGAATTTGGGACCTCGATTCCAATCGCCGATTTTCCGGGAATAGGCGCTTCAATCCTAATATCCTTGGCGGCTAGTGCCAGTGCGAGGTCATCATTCAAGCTGACAATCTTGCTTACCTTGACGCCGACATCAGGATGGACCTCGTATTTTGTCACGGCCGGACCAAGGTGTACCTGGGTAACCCTTGCCTTAACCCCGAAGCTGTTGAATGTGCGTTCAAGCTTGGCGGCATTTGCGTGGATCAGTTCATATTCCCTGCTCTGGTCCGATTTCCTTGGAACATTTAACAGCGACAGCGGCGGAAGTTCATACGATGTATTTTCAAGTTCCACAAACGTGATTGGGGGAGCATTATCCTCCTCCGGTTCATTTTCCTCATTTGCAGGCTTGGCAGGTTTTTGGCGTTCCTGCACATTGCCGTTTCCATATGCCTTGTCTACAAAACTTGAAATAATCGGTTCCGGTACCGGCGGCTCTTCCGTGATGCCAGTACCTGGGCTATCGAGTATTTCAGTTGGGGCAGCCACAGGTTTTTCCGCAGGCTTTTTTTCCTTTGCGGGTTTTTCCCGTTTTTGCTTGTCTTTCTGTTTATTCCTATTTTCCTTCCATTCCGACAGATCGGCTTTAAACGCCTCAAGCTGGTTCTTGTAGCCCGACCCAATTAGGGAGAAGATTTTCCCAAGCGCTTCTCCAAATGTTTTTCCTGTCAACAGAATCAGGCCGCTCACAATCAGCAATCCCGCGATGATTTTCGTACCTGTCGTTGCGAACAGGTAATGGAACATTGCATACAGGACGGCGCCGACCATCCCGCCGCCAAGATCTGCAGTAGATGGCTTTCCCTTTACCTCATCCCAGAAAAATCCCCAAGTGTTGGCTATGACACTCGGATTCTCAATCTGGCCATTCTTTACCAGCGAAGAAAAGAGCGTAATATGGCTAAGGATCAGCAATGCGGCCAAAATCAGGTATGCCCCCATCAGCCTCGATGGAAAAAGAAAGGGCATTTCACGTTTCCACATCAGAATGATGCTTAACAGGAACATCCCGATAAGCCCTGCCATCGCCCATTCCCCAAGCCAAAGCCGGAAAAACAGGGAAACCCCATTTCCCACAGCGCCCAGTCCAGCCATTGAAATAATCGATAGCGCGAGCATAATCAGTCCGGCCAGCTCGAATTTAAGTGTTGTTTTTAATTGATTATCCCTGTTCCGGGTTTGCCTTCGTTTTTTCTTGGCCATTCAATCACCTTTATGTATAAGTCTGCAGCAAGGAGACCGCCAAATAGAACAAGCAGCCATCCGGCTGCTTGATTCAGTATGGCAATTCCAGCCTTTGGATACGGAATCCAAAAATGCCATTTTCCTAAACCGTAATCCGATTATAACATAAAGGGCTTCCGGATTGGACAGGACCTTTAACCTACATTGAAATTTTCGAGCCCGGCAGCCATCTGGCGTCCATATAATGGGCGGGATCCGTGCTCAGCAGCCTGACGATCATTAAACCGTCGCCCGAAGGTTCGACTTCCAATGGGACACCATCCCTGATAATGATTTTCCTTCCTAATTGTCCGGTTTCCTGCTGTGGTGGAAAAATAAGCTCTTCGGGCATCATTGTATAAAGGATCATTGAATCAGCCCTTCCTGCTCCGTTTTTTGCATATCAATTAATTCATTAAGTTTTTTCATCGCCGGGCCAAGCCCACCCACTTCATCAATAAGCCCATAAGCGACCGCATCGACGCCAACTACATTCGTCCCGATATCCCGGGTCAGGTTTCCTTTCGCAAACATCAATTCCTTGAACGTTTCCTCAGGGATATTGGAATGGGATGTGACAAAACGGACGACCCGTTCCTGCATTTTATCGAGGTATTCAAAGGTCTGCGGAACGCCAATAACAAGGCCTGTCAGCCGGATTGGGTGAATCGTCATTGTTGCTGTTTCGGCAATAAAGCTGTAATTGCAGGAAACCGCAATTGGAACTCCGATTGAATGGCCTCCCCCGAGGACTATGGAAACGGATGGCTTCGACAAGGATGCCAGCATTTCTGCAATGGCAAGGCCAGCTTCGACATCCCCGCCGACCGTGTTAAGAATAACGAGCAACCCTTCAATTTTCGGATTTTGCTCAATTGCCACAAGCTGAGGAATAATATGTTCATATTTCGTCGTTTTATTTTGCGGCGGTAAGGTAAGGTGGCCCTCAATTTGCCCCACGATTGTCATGCAGTGAATGCTCGAATCATTTGAAAGCTGCGGCACATTGGTTGCCCCAAGCTGCTGTATTTTCTCAATCAGCGTGGAACTTGGCTTCTCCTCGGTTTCAGGGCTCGGCGCCTCGGCCTTGTCGCCCATCCGCCCTGACGGAAGTAAGTGGTCCATTTCAACTGTCTCCCTTCGGTTCATATACGATTAGTATTGAACCGCCCAGTCAAAATCATGCCTCTTTGATTTTTCGATAAAAGAGCAATAGGAACACACTGATGAATATTACAAAAAAAAACACCGGCAAGGCAGCCGGTGCTCTGATTTAGGCTTCCATAATGATTGGTAAAATCATCGGGCGCCTTTTTGTTCTATCAAATAAGTATTTATTCAAATCATCCCTGATTTCCTGTTTCAGGCTGGTCCAATCAAAGAAATCACGGGAAATGTTTTTCTCAACGATATCCCTGACCATCTTTCCGGACTCTTCCATCAACTTTTCGGATTCCCTTACATAGACGAAGCCCCTTGAAATAATTTCAGGCCCCGCAAGAATTTTTCGCTCTTTCCTTGAAAGAGTGACGACAACAATCAATGTGCCGTCCTGGGAGAGTAGCCTGCGGTCACGTAGGACAATATTGCCGACATCGCCGACGCCAATTCCATCAATCAGAACGTTGCCGGATGGAACCTTTCCGCCCGGAACAAACTTCCCTTCCTTGATTTCGACGACTTCCCCATTATCCGGAATGTAAATTTGATCCCTTGAAAGCCCGCACTCCCTAGCAATTTTTTCATGGGCTTTCAGCATCCGGTATTCCCCATGTACCGGAATGAAAAGCTTAGGCTTCATCAAATTGATCATAAACTTCAATTCTTCCTGGCTGCCATGGCTTGAAACGTGGATCACTTTTTTGTTTGAAACAACATTCGCACCCGCGCGCAATAGCATATCCACCGTCTTGGCAAGGAAAAGTTCGCTTCCCCTAAGCGTAGAGGCGGCAATCATGACTGTGTCGCCTGCCTTGATGTTTACAAGCCTGTGCGACTTGCGCGCCATCTTTTGGAGCCCTTCGATTGGTTCTCCCTGGGATCCTGTCATCAAAATGACGATTTCCCTGTCCGGAAGATTCCCAATTTCCGACGCCGGGATAATCAGCCCTTCAGCTATATCAAGATAACCGAGTTCCACGGCGATATGGTAAATGCGTTCAAGGCTTTTCCCGACAACAGCCACCTTCCTCCCTGTTTCCTGGGCGGAATCGAAAATATGCTGGATGCGGTTAATATCCGAAGCGAAGCACGCCGCGATAATCCTGCCGGGCGAGCTATAGAAAGTGTCACACATTTCCCTGGCTACAATCGCTTCGGAAGTTGTATATCCTGGCTTTTCCGCCTCCGTGCTATCCGAAAGAAGGCAGAGCACCCCTTTTTCGCCAATCGCGGCCATTTTGCCGATATCAGGCTTGTACAGGTCTGTCGCGCCCTGGTCAAATTTGAAGTCGCCCGTATAAACGATTGCCCCTTCGGACGTGTTTATGCAAATGCCGACAGACCCGGGAATGCTATGGTTTGTTTTAAAAAATGAAACGGCCACGTTCCCAATCTCCACGATTGAATCCGAGTTGATTTCAATAAAATCGGTCTTTCCCCTGAACTCCTGTTCTTTCAGCTTCGCCCCGGCAAGTGCCAGCGTCAGCTCCGTCCCGTAAACAGGAACCTTGATTTGCCTAAGGATGTAGGATAATGCCCCAATATGGTCCTCATGGCCATGGGAAAGAAAAATCGCCTTTACCCTTTCCTTGTTTTCGAGCAGGTAGGTGATATCGGGAATGACAACATCAATGCCAAGCATTTCATCCTCGGGGAACATTAACCCGGCATCGATGATGAAGATATCCCTATCCACCTCGCACAGGAACATATTCTTCCCGATTTCTCCCACGCCGCCAAGAGCGACGATCCTGATATTCTTATTTTTTTTCTTTGCCAATTTCTGTTTCCTCCTATGGTGATTTAGGCCGATCGAGATCAGTTACAATCATTATACTTGAATGCGGAAAATCTTTACAACCTTATTCCCATTCCCGCATGCTAAAAGAGAAAAACCTTCCTGGCGCGACAATGGTTCATTCGTTATAAAGTTAAAGCATGAAAAAAGGCAGCGGGCAAAAATCACGCCAGCTGCCTTTAAAATCAAATCAATACCCTTTCGGGGACGAAAATACAATTACGATGGCTGATGGATTCCCAGCACTGAAGACAATGTAGCGCGTTCTTCAGCGGTTAACGGAACGAGCGGAAGCCTTACCGACCCAACGTCCAGCCCTTTCAACTGCAGCGCAGTTTTTACCGGGGCGGGGCTCGGAGCGGCGAATAATCCCTGCATGACCGGAAGAAGCTGCTGATGCAGCCGGGCTGCCTTGTCAGTTTCTTTCGTGAAAAACGCCTGGACCATTTCCTGCATTTCGTTGCCGATAATATGGGAAGCCACCGATACGACGCCAAACCCGCCAATGGAAAGGACAGGCAAAGTAATGCCGTCATCGCCACTGTAGAGAATGAAATCTTCCGGTGTACTTGCAATGATTTTTGTCATGGCATTCAGGTCGCCACTGGCTTCCTTCACTGCTACGATATTTGGAATCCCGGATAGGCGGATAATCGTTTCCGGCGCAATGTTGACGACTGCCCGGCCAGGAATGTTATAGACCATAACCGGCAGCTTTGTACTTTCCGCTACCGCCTTGAAATGCTGGTAAAGGCCTTCCTGGTTTGGCTTGTTGTAATAAGGAGCCACAACCATGACAGCATCCACGCCAAGCTGTTCCGCTTTCTTCGTCATTTCAATGGATTCGTACGTATTGTTGCTGCCGGTTCCCGCTATCACTGGAATCCTGCCGGCGACAGTTTTGACAGCATGGCTGAACAGCGCGAGCTTCTCCTCTTTTGACAATGTCGGGGATTCGCCGGTTGTACCCGCAATGACGAGGGAGTCAGTCCCATTTTCGATTAAATGGTTGATTAATTGGGTTGTTTTTGAAAAATCAATATGCCCTTTGTGGTCAAAAGGCGTTACCATTGCAGTTGAAACTCTTCCAAAATGAATCATTATCCTCTTCACCCATCCTTTGTTTGGTTTGGGCAGGCAAGGTACCTGCCGGCTAACTTCCATTTGCTATATGTGTACAATCCTTGCAGCCAATCAATAATCGGCGGACTCGTTTTCGAGCTGGAATGCATCATGCAACGCATTGACCGCCTTTACGAGGTCGTCCTGTTTTACAAGAACCCAAATGGTGGTATGGCTGTCCGCAGATTGGAGGATCCGGATTCCCTGGCCGGCAAGCGCTGTGACGATCCTAGCCGTCACGCCCGGAACCCCGGCCATTCCCGCTCCGACAACCGAAACTTTAGCGCAGTTCCTTTCCACGACCGGATCATGCCCAATTCCGTTCAGGACTGAAATTGCCCGGTCAGCGGAATCCTCTGATACGGTGTAAACAACCCCGTTTGGAGAAATATTGATAAAATCAACCGAAATTTTCTCGTTTGCCATTGCCTTAAAGACTTCGGATTGCAAATTGTACTGGCCGTCCTTTGCGAACACCTTAATCTGGGTCACGTTAGGCACATGTGCAATCCCGGTGACCGGCCGCTCCTTTATATCGCTGCCTGCGCTTGTTCTCGCCTGGCTTGTAACGAGTGTTCCCGGGCCGTCCGAGTAGGTGGAGCGGATGCGCATCGGCACTTTTGCCTGCATCGCGATTTCAACCGCGCGCGGATGGATGACTTTCGCGCCCTGATAGGCGAGGTTGCATACTTCTATATAGGTGACAACTGGCAATGGCCGAGCATTTTCGGCGATTCGCGGGTCGGCCGTCATGATTCCTTCAACGTCGGTAAAAATATCGATCCACTCGGCGCCAAGTGCTGCTCCAATTGCTGCCGCAGTTGTATCGCTACCGCCGCGTCCAATAGTCGTTACGTCCCCGTTTTGGGCGATTCCCTGGAAGCCGGCGACCACGACGACATCGTACTCATTCAATTCTTCGAGCAGCCGCTCGCATTTCATTTCAATGATCTTGGCGTTCGTATGATCGTCATTTGTCCGGAAACCGGCCTGTGCTCCATTCAGGGCGGCAGCCTTAATACCTGATTCAAGAAGAAGTGATGTAAACGCTACGCTGGAGATGATTTCACCACAGGACATGAGCATATCGATTTCACGCCTGCTGATTTTCCCGATGCTCCCTTCCACAAGGGATAGAAGCGTGTCTGTGGCATACGGGTCGCCCTTGCGTCCCATTGCCGATACAACGACAACGASCTTATACCCCTCCGAAAGGGCCTGTTCTATATGTCTTTTGGCATTTTGCCTGCTTTCTTCGTTCCTGACGGATGTTCCGCCAAACTTCTGGACAATTACTTTCATTCAAGCACCCCAAAACTGCTATGTTGTATTTTATTTTTGTCCAACGACTCCGAGGCGGACAAGGCTTTCCGCGATTTGAACGGAGTTCCAGGCCGCGCCTTTCAGGAGATTGTCCGAAACGACCCACATATGGAAGCCCTTCGTGTTATCAAGATCCCTTCTTACCCTGCCGACAAATACATCCTGTTTCCCTACACAATCAGCTGGCATCGGGTATACCTGGTTGGCCGGATCATCCTGGAGGACAACCCCTGGCGCTTCTTTTAAAAGTTCCTTAATATCGTCCGCGGTTACACCGTCGGATTCGATTTCAATGTAAAGCGATTCCGAGTGGCCTGTCTCGACAGGGAGCCTGACGCATGTAGCCGCTACCTGAAGGTTCTGGTCGTGCATGATTTTTTTCGTTTCATTGATCATTTTGAGTTCTTCAAATGTAAAGCCATTATCCTCAAACATGTCGATTTGCGGAATGGCGTTGAAGGCAATTTGATAATGCCTGTCTGCACTTTTAACCGGAAGAACTTTAGGTTCATATGGCTCACCGGCAAGTATGGCCTTTGTTTCCGCCTTCAGTTCCTCAATCGCCGCTGCTCCCGCGCCGGAAACTGCCTGGTATGTGGAGACGATGATTTTTTTCAGGCCAAATTTCTTGCGAATCGGTTCAAGCGCAACAACCATCTGAATTGTTGAACAGTTCGGGTTCGCGATTATTCCTTTATGAGTATGGACATCCTCTTCATTCACTTCCGGAACAACGAGGGGCACTTCCTGGTCCATCCGGAATGCGCTCGTATTATCGATGACAATGGCACCGCGCTTTGCCGCTTCCGGCGCTAGCTCCTTCGATACGCTGCCGCCTGCACTGAATAAAGCGATATCGATGCCTTCAAAGCTTTCCGGCCTTGCCTCCTCGACTACATGCTCCTTCCCGTTTACTGTAACAATTTTACCTGCCGACCGGGATGAGGACAACAGGACAAGTTTTTCAATCGGAAAATTCCTTTTCGCCAATGTTTCAATTATTTGCTGGCCAACAGCGCCAGTTGCACCTACCACAGCCACTTTCAATCCGGTTTGACGATCCATTTTCTGTTAACCCCTTCCATCCAACAAGCGTACGCTCAGATTATTTAAGTGAATGCAATCCTATGATGGAGCTTCCCCTTAAAGGAAGTCCATATGTATGAAAGATATCAGCGGGCCTTGCCCGCCGACAAACTTTCCTACATTTTATCACATTCACCCGACAATGAAATAATCAATTGCATGGCTGGTTCGAATTGGCTAGTTTTTATCGAGGTATCTTTCGACGAGAACTGGCTGCAATTGAACCCCTTCCAGGGCCGATTCTACCGTTTCTTTTAAAAGCCCCATCCGAGCAACCATTGAATTGGGTTTTTTAACAGGATCGTCCTGCCCGAACGGAATGAAGTAAATATTTTTCGCCGACATGAGCCTCATCAGGTTAACGCCATTCAGCCCAAGTGCATCGTTCGTGGAGATTCCAAGAACGACCGGCTTCTGGTTCCGGAGTGTGGCCTTGGCCGCCATCAATACAGGGGAATCATTGATCGCGTTCGCGAATTTGCTCATCGAGGCTCCGGTCAATGGGGCGATGACCATGCAATCGAGTGGTTCCTTCGGGCCGAGTGGCTCAGCTCTCACGATTGAATCTATGGCTGTTTTCCCGGTGAGCTTTTCGATCCTGTCAATCCAGTCCTCTCCCTTGCCGAATCTTGTCTCGGTATTCTTTACCGTAAACGTGACAATGGGAACAACCTCCGCGCCAGCGTTCACCAGCTTCTCAATTTCCGGATAGACGGCATCGTATGTGCAATGTGAGCCTGTAAGGCCGAAACCGATTCGTTTCCCTTTAAGATTCATGTTGCTTTCCCCTTTCGATTTTTTAAATCCGCTTGGAGCAATTGCGTCAAGACATTCGCCAAAATCTGCCCAGCTGTTTTCGGGGCCACGATTCCGGGAAGCCCCGGGGCCAGGAGCGCCTTGATGCCCCGTTTTTCCGCATAACGGAAGTCTGTTCCTCCTGGTTTGGATGCTAGATCGATAATCAGCGTATGCGCCGCCATTTTCGAAATGACAGAAGCACTGACGATTGGGTGCGGTACCGTATTGATAACGATATCCATATCCCTAAGTTCTTTTTCTATATCAGAAAGATGAAAAGGCTCAAGTGCCATTTCCGTAACCCTCGCAAGGTGTTCGCTCTTCCTTGCTCCCACTTTCACCTTGGCTCCAAGAGCGGAAAACGCCCGCGCAACACTCATGCCGGTCCTTCCAAGCCCGAGCACTGCCACTTTGGATCCGTGGATTGTAATATCGGTATGCTGGATCGCCATCATAATCGTTCCCTCGACGGTTGGAATCGAGTTGTAAATGGCCACATCATCCCGCTCAAACAGCTGGATAAGCCGCCTTTTCGCCTGCTTCGTTATTCGCGTCAAATATGGATTGGTGATTCCGGTATAAACCGTGCACGACTCAGGCGTTTTGGCTAAACATGCTTCTGTTAAAATAACTTGCTCATTCGAAAAAATCGTTTCAACCTGGCCCTCCAGGCTCGTTCCCGAAACCGGGAGGATGAGCGCATCCATTTCGGATAAGTCCGCTTCTGCAAGTTTTTCCTTTTGCGCACCTGTAAAGGCATGATCCAGTTGCTCGAAACCAATCAGCGATAGTCTTGCGTCCAGTTCGGTCAGCTTCCTGATAATTTCGAGCTGCCGGGCATCTCCGCCAATGATGGCTATCTGCATACCTGTCAGCATGAACCCTTCACCTTCTTTATAAGAATCATTCGTGCCCAGGTCTCCAGGCTACTTATCAGTTTATGAAGGGAAGCGGATTTCTGTGAAAAACAAACAATGCTCTATTATTTCCACGCCTCTTGTCTGTGTAAAGTGCCAGTCGCTTCAATCACAGCCCAATTAAGGCAATTGAAGACAGTGCAGTTTTCAACTTGTACACCTCTCACACGGAGAATGTAAATTTGCACAAAAAAATAACCCGGCTGTCCATCAACCGAGCTTTGTTAACATAATGTTATTATCGTTATTTAGCTGTTGGCAAAATCAAGTCGCTTTAACTTAAATTTCCTATAAAAGCTTTTGTCTTTCTTTGAAGCTATTCATCGGCTTCTCCAGGGAAATCAATGATAATCATATCAGCACCGATTTTTTTTATGTGCTTCCATTGAACCCGAATTTCATCGCCCTGCTTCCGGAGGCCAAACCATTTTAGTGACGGGATCAGCAATGCCTGGATCTGGCCTGTCTGTTCATTTATTTCAAGATCAGTCTGGCCAAGGACTCCCAGCCGTTCCGCCCGCTTCACATCCACAATTTCCTTTCCGCTTAGCTCGCTCAGCCTCAATTTGATCGCCCCCCTGCTATTCTCTTACTAGTGTATAGCTTTTGGCAGGAAAATAGACTACCTATGAAGGACAGCTATTTTACTCTTGCGTGTACAATTGGATTTTTGGATGTTTGGCTGCCCCCTGCCCATCCCGCCATGCAAAAAGCCATTGCATCCGCAATGGCTTCAATAAATCTTCTATTTCAATTTTGCCGGAAGTACTCCATCTGGGCTGATTAGGGAAATCGAGAAGTGGTCAGTGAAAATCGAGTTTGCCAGACGGTCGACGCCCTGTTTTGTTACATTGTCGATTAGCTCAACAATTTCATCCAGTGAACGATGATGTTTTAACAGCAGTTCATTTTTCCCATTCCGGCTCATCCTGCTGTTCGTGCTCTCAAGGCTAAGCATCAGGCTTCCCTTAAGCTGCTCCTTGCTGTTTATCAGCTCTTTTTCGGTAATGCCGTCACGCTTCAGTGTATCAAGTGTTTCCTGGATTGTTTCATACAGTAAATCGAGCTGGTTGGCGCCGGTTCCGCCATAAATCGTGACAATCCCGCTATCCTGGTAGGCTGAATGATACGAAAAGACCGAATAGGCGAGGCCGCGCTGTTCACGGACGTCCTGGAACAGACGGCTGCTCATGCTTCCTCCAAGGACATTGTTCAACACAATCAGGCTGTAAATATCCTCATGGCCAACCTTCAGCCCTTCAAATCCGATGCAAAGGTGGGCCTGCTCCGTTTCTTTTTTCCGTGAAAGCCTGTTCGCATGGAAAACCGGTTTGTTCTCGCTGAAGTTAGGATTGCCGCCCTCATATGAGCCGAAATACTTTTCCACCTCCGAAATAAAGGTGTCCGAAATATTCCCGGCGATCGAAATGACAACATTATCGGGAGTATAATAATTAAAAATATAGTCCTTTAGCGTGTCACTCGTGAACGTTTCAAGCGTCGATTCGGTTCCCAGGATCGGATAGCCGAGCGGATGGGATTCATAAACCGCTTTGCTTAAAAGATCATGGACGATGTCATCCGGCGTGTCGTCGTACATTTTGATTTCTTCCAGGACAACGTTCTTCTCCTTCTTTAGCTCTTCGCTGTCAAATATTGAATTGAAAAACATATCAGAAAGGATTTCTAACGCGAAATCCGCATGCGTATCAAGCACCTTTGCGTAATAGCAGGTGTATTCTTTCGAAGTAAAGGCATTTACCTGGCCGCCGATGCTATCGAATGATTCAGCGATTTCCCTGGCTGTACGCGTTTTTGTCCCTTTGAAGAACATATGCTCCAAAAAGTGTGAAATTCCGTTATTCTCAGGCAGTTCATTTCTGGAGCCTGTTCCGATCCAGACTCCGATGGCAACGGACCTTACCGTTGGAATCGTTTCCAGCACAACCCGTACACCATTTTGACAAGTATATTTCTTAATCATCGAATTCCTCCTGTTCTTGGACAACTGCTGCGGCTTGCTCTGAAATCATTTTACATGTTTAGGGCGGATTCTCCAAATTTTAGAGGAGCCCCTCAAGCTAATCAATTACTTCCACCCTGCTTTCCGAGAGCATATCGGATACCGTGCCGATTTTCAGTTTTTTTTCTTTTATCAATAATATTAATCGTTCCAGTGCAATTGCAGTCGGCTCAGTCGGATGCATTAGAATAATTGAGCCGTTTGCAACCTTCGATGATACCCTGTTAATAATTGTATCCGGACTCGGCTTTTGCCAGTCAACCGTATCAACCGTCCACATGATTGTCCTCATCCCCGTTTCGGCGGCAATCGCTGCTGTTTCCGAGCCCATACTGCCGCTTGGCGGGGCAAACCAAGTACATTTATTGCCGGTTGTCGCTTCTATGACCTCATTCGTCCGTCTTAACTCATCGAGGGCCTTTTCCCTGGATATTCGTTTCATATCCACGTGGGAATAAGAATGGTTGCCGATTTCATGGCCGGCCGTGGCAATCATCTTTGCCAACTCTGGATTCTTCTTTACCCAATTTCCTTCAAGAAAAAAACTCGCGGACACATTGTGCCTCTTCATCACGGCCAGCATATCCGGCAAGTACTCGTTCCCCCAGGCAACATTAACGGCAAACGACACCATCGGCTTTGACGGGCTCCCCCTGAAAATTGGAGCAGGCGGCAATTGGCCCAGGTGTACCTTAGGCCTGACCTGCTTATAAACGAGCTTCTTCGGGTCAAATTTTCCTGAAGCTTTCATTTTTCGGTATGAGCCAGGTATGTCGACCTCCAGGCCATTATATCCCGGCATCGCCTTCCATACTTTATCAATGCGGGCATCTTCAGGCGGAATCCTTTTTTCCTCTGCAGCCAATGAAATTTTCTCATACAAAGGATCTTTCTGCTTAGAAACGGCCTGTCCGCCAGCTTTCAGCGATTGTATGTATGTCCCGACCAGCGGGCTGTTAACTAATGATAATGAAAAAAAACATGCCACAAAAAACAGTCCAAACCGTTTTGCCATTTTCGCTCCCTCCTCCATACAAAAGTATGTTGGCGAAGCATTTGATAGAACAAGCCTCCTGGCTGCAATGGCATTTAGGACTGCCATAGGATTTTTTTAAAAAAAGCTGCCAACAGAACTTGCATTTTCTCCAAAAGGGTTTCTTTGAAAAAAAGTACATCAGCAACTTCCGTCATCCTTAAAAAAATGTTCCTCTGAAAAAAATTCTTTAAATACGAAAAGCCAGGGATCCCCCTGGCTTCGTTCTTATCCATATATAAGCAATCAACCGAGCCGCGGTTAATCCGGATGCATTAGTTGTTTTGTTGCTCCGCTTTTTCGCGCTGCTCCTTCAGGACGGCTTTCCTTGACAGGTTCACCCTGCCCTGGCGGTCGATTTCGGTTACCTTGACTAGCATTTCATCGCCAATTTTCACGACGTCCTCGACTTTACCGACCCTTTCTTCAGCAAGTTCGGAAATGTGGACGAGGCCATCTTTACCGGCAAATATTTCAACGAAGCAGCCAAACTTTTCAATCCGCTTGACCTTCCCTAGATAGTATTCACCGACTACTACTTCCCGGACGATATCTTCAATGATTTTCTTGGCTTTCTGGTTCATTTCTTCATTTGTCGAAGCAATGAAGACAGTTCCGTCCTGCTCAATATCAATTTTTACGCCGGTTTCTTCAATGATTTTATTGATTTGCTTTCCGCTTGGCCCAATAACATCCCTGATTTTGTCCGGATTAATGGTCATTGTCAGGATTTTAGGCGCGTACGGAGACAGCTGCTCCCTTGGCTCGGAAATGGTCGCAAGCATGGACTCGAGAATTTGCATCCTGCCCTTTTGCGCCTGTTCCAAAGCTTCCTGGAGAATTTCACGGGAAAGGCCTTCGATCTTGATGTCCATTTGAAGCGCCGTAACACCTTTTGATGTGCCGGCAACCTTAAAGTCCATATCGCCAAGATGGTCTTCCATTCCCTGGATGTCTGTCAATACAGTATAATTATCCCCTGATTTCACAAGGCCCATCGCGATTCCCGCTACAGGTGCCTTAATTGGCACGCCGGCATCCATCATGGCCAGGGTGCTTGCGCAGATGCTCGCCTGCGAAGTCGAACCGTTCGACTCCAGCACCTCGGAAACGAGGCGAATCGTGTATGGGAAATCCTTCTCGGATGGAATAACAGGCTCAAGCGCTCTCTCGCCCAATGCTCCATGGCCGATTTCCCTGCGGCCAGGACCCCTGATCGGACCGGTTTCCCCTACAGAGAAGAGCGGGAAGTTGTAATGGTGCATGAACCGCTTTTCTTCCTCAAGGCCAAGGCCGTCAAGAATCTGGACATCGCCCATCGCACCAAGCGTACAAACGCTAAGCGCCTGGGTTTGCCCGCGGGTAAACAGTCCGGAGCCATGTGTGCGCGGCAAAATGCCAACTTGGGAGGACAATGGGCGGATTTCATCCACGCCCCGGCCGTCCGGGCGCACTTTTTCTTCAGTAATCAAGCGGCGTACTTCATCCTTTACAAGCTTGTCCAGAATTTGTTTTACCTGCTTGATGTCTTCGTCGGTTGCTTCCTGCTCAACGTATTTCGCAAGAACCTGGTCTTTTACTTCTTTTATGGCTGCTTCACGCGCATGCTTTTCCTGCACCTGGATCGCGTTCAGCATGTCTTTTTCACATAGTTCAAGAACTTCGGCTTTCAAGTCCTGATCAACCTGATAAAGGGAAATTTCGCGTTTTTCCTTGCCGACCGCCTTAACGATCTCATCCTGGAATTCAATCAGGCGCTTGATTTCTTCATGGCCGAACATTATGGCTTCAAGCATAACCTCTTCCGGAACCTCCAGGGCACCCGCTTCAACCATGTTGATTGCATCCCTTGTCCCAGCTACAGCTAAATGGATATCACTCTTTTCGCCTTGCTCAACCGTTGGATTGATGACAAACTTGCCATCCACCCGGCCGACGATAACGCCTGCGATTGGGCCTTCAAACGGAATATCTGAAACGCACAAAGCGAGGGATGAACCAAACATTGCAGCCATATCGGAAGGGCAATCCTGGTCAACGCTCATGACAATGCTAATAACCTGGACATCATTCCTGAAGCCCTCTGCAAACAAAGGGCGAATCGGGCGGTCAATCAGGCGGCTGGCGAGAATTGCTTTTTCACTCGGACGGCCTTCGCGCTTAATAAATCCGCCAGGGATTTTCCCAACCGCGTATAGACGTTCCTCGTAGTTTACTGTTAGCGGGAAAAAGTCCAAGTTTTTTGGTTCTTTTGAAGCTGTTGCCGTGCTAAGGACGGCTGTATCTCCATAACGGACAAGGGCGGCGCCATTCGCCTGCTTTGCAAGCTGGCCAACCTCAACAGTTAGCTTTCTTCCTGCCCAGTCAATGGAAAACTCTTGTTTCGGTGATTCCATATAGTTATTACCCCTCTTTCCGGCTCATTCGCTTTTGAATATGCCATCAGCACTATTACATTTATTTAATAACAAATTAATGTTAGTATGCTCAAATTTCAACTGGCTTAAAATATGTATGAATATTGCCGCACTATTTTTACCTAACAAAAAAGCGGGAAAATTCCCGCTTCTTTTGACTATCGACGTAAGCCAAGCTTATTGATTAACTCACGGTAGCGTTGAACGTCCTTGTTGCGAAGGTAAGTCAAAAGGTTACGGCGCTTACCAACCATCTTCAAAAGACCGCGGCGTGAATGGTGGTCTTTCTTGTGCGTGCGCAAGTGGTCGTTCAGGTTGTTGATTGATTCTGTAAGGACAGCGATTTGGACCTCTGCGGATCCAGTGTCGTTTTCATGAGTTTTGAACTCATTGATCAGTTCGTTTTTGCGTTCTTGCGTGATTGCCATCCTGGTTCACCTCCTAAAATTTCAATCCCCGTTTACTGAGCAAGCGTCGGTGACTCGACTTGCCAAGCAAAGGTTCTTTTTAATACGTTTATAAGAATACAACGTTTCGGCTCAAAAAGCAAGCATGAACCTTGATTTCACAGTATTTATTCGGCAGGAATTCCGAAATAGTCCATAGCGTCCCGCTTGTCTTTTAAAATTTGGCCCACGAGCGCGTCAATGCCTGGAAACTTTTGTTCCTTTCGCAAATACTTGTGCCACTCGACAACGACTTGCTCATCATACACATTTTCCGAAAAATTGAATATATGGACTTCCACGGATGGCTTGCCTTCCAAATCTTTGTTGAACGTCGGCTTGAACCCGATATTGCAAACCCCAAAATGCCATTCTCCGGCAATCTTGATTCGGACCGCATAAACGCCAGGAGGAGGGATGATGTAGCCTTTTTCCGGTTCGACATTGGCAGTCGGAAACCCGATTGTCCTTCCCCGTTTGTCCCCGTGGATGACCACACCCGGCGTCGTATACTGCCTTCCGAGCAGATCAGCAACTTCATCCGTCCGGCCATCAGCCAAAAGCTTCCTGATCCGGGTGGAGCCGATTTTCTCTCCTCCATCACTTAGCTTCCCGACGGTCGACTGTGTAAATTTTCCTCTCGAATGGAAGGGAAGTGTTTCCATCGTCCCTTTTCCCATCCGTCCGTACGAATAATCAAAGCCGGCGGAAACATGGACAATATTCAATCCGATAATGTACTGGTCCACAAATTCCTGCGGAGTGAGATTGGCAAATTCAGGCGTGAAGTCCACGATGTATAAAATATCCACTCCTTGGTCACCGATACGCCGAATTTTCTCATTCAGGGGAGTGATATGGTCGATATCCTGCCTGAGCTTTCCAAGCACTGCCTTCGGATGGGGATGGAAAGTCATCACAGCAGTTTTAATTCCCATTTGCGCAGCATGCTCCCTAGCATCGCCGATGACGCGTTGGTGCCCGCGATGGACACCGTCGAAATAACCGAGCGCAACCGCTGCCTCGGGCACGGATTGTCGATCCAGGTTATGGGGGAATCCAAGATTTATTACTTCCACTATAGGTTCACCTTTCTCGTAAAGCTGCAGCCTCACAGGACTTGCAATGAAGCCGTTGAAGCATACTCTTTATAGTTCCCTGTCATTTCGCAGCACTTTGGCAGGCTTCATGATTCCGGGTTTTTCAGGATGGCGGCTGTAAATCGCCAAAGCCTTACCGTCACTGCTTTCCACAGCGATTGGGCCATCCACCTCCATGAATTGCTCAGGGATTGGAAGGCGCATCCCGTTCTTCACTTTCTCTGCTAATGTATCACTTATCCTGTATTTCGGCAAATGCAAAAGTGCATTTTCAAGGGGCCGGAGCGCTTCTCCGATTTCACCCTTTTCCATTAATTCCTCTATCTCGGTGAAAGTGAGGCAATCCTCAAGGGAAAAGGTTGCGGAACGCGTCCTGACCAGCGATGACATATGGGCTGGGTAGCCCAGGCGTTCGCCTATCATGACGGCTAGGGTCCTGATGTAAGTCCCCTTGCTGCATTCAGCCCTGAACCGGAAGCTAATTTTCTCACCGGCAAATTCTGTCCGGCTATCCAATAATTCAAGTGCGTAAATCGTTACCTTTCTTGATGGCCGCTCAACCTCCTGGCCGTTTCGCGCGTATTCATACAATCTTTTCCCGTTTACTTTAACAGCAGAGTACATTGGCGGCACCTGGATGATATTCCCTGTCAATGATTCAAGGACCGAGAGGATTTCCTCCCTCGTAATAACACGGTTGATTGGGATTTCCTCAACTATCGCTCCCGATGCATCTTCCGTTTCTGTTGAAACGCCGAGTGTCACTTCGCCCTCATACGCTTTTCCGGCATCCGTTATGTATTCGGCAACCTTTGTCGCCCTGCCTACGCAAATCGGCAATACCCCTGTAACATCAGGGTCGAGAGTCCCTGTATGCCCAACCTTCTTTGTTTTTAAAATTTTCCTCAGCTTAAAAACGCAGTCATGAGAGGTAAGCCCGGTCGGTTTATATAACGGTATTATCCCTTCCATCGCCACTGCTCCCTTCATTATTTAGTCAGAAAAAAGATGGATAGACATACGTCTACCCATCTTGCCTACTCCTCATCGTTCTGTCCATTTTGCTTTTCTTCATTGTGGATTTTCGTGAGGAGTGTTTCAATCCTGTTTCCATAGTCGATTGACTCGTCGAATTCAAATACGATTTCAGGAGTTTTCCTCAAGCGAATTCGGCTGCCTATCTCGGAGCGGATGAATCCTTTTGCAGTGGCAAGGCCCTTCAACGTATTTTCCCGCTGCTCCTCATCACCCAGAACAGAAATGTAAACCGTTGCCTGTTGAAGGTCGCCGGTTACATGCACATCTGTTACCGTTACAAATCCAATCCGTGGGTCCTTGATTTTCCGGCCGATGATTTCGCTCAACTCTTTTTTCATTTGTTCTCCAACACGGTTTGCTCTATGGCTCATGTCAGTCACCTCTTATTTTAAAGCCACTCTATATCGGTGAGGGTCCTTTCTATTTCCGGAAAGGAATCAATCAGTTTGATTGCATTCTGGATTTCCCGTTCGGCAGGGACCTTCGAGGAGGCGATGGCAGCAACCGCGATCGCTGTCCTCTGCCACGCATCCTGATAGTCCACTTCCGAAACGGAAACATTGTATTTTTGCCTAATGCGCGTGATGATCCTTTGTAGTACAGCCCGTTTATCTTTAAGGGACCCAGCATTGTAAATCATGCATTCGCACCTAGCAATGCCTACAATCATTTTCTTTCAATCTCTTCCATGATGAACGCTTCGAAGATATCGCCTTCCTTGACATCATTGAAGTTTTTAATGGTTATACCGCATTCATATCCTTGCGCGACTTCCTTGGCATCATCCTTGAAGCGCTTCAAGGCGTCGATTGTTCCTTCAAAAATGACGATGCCGTCACGAATGACACGGATACCGCTATCTCGGGTAATCTTGCCATCTGTTACATAAGAACCGGCAATTGTACCAATTTTGGATACTTTGAATGTCTGGCGCACTTCAGCCTGCCCAATAACCTTCTCCTGGAATTCAGGATCAAGCATACCCTTCATAGCTGCCTCAATCTCTTCAATTACCTTGTAAATAATCCTGTGCAGACGCATATCCACTTTTTCAGCTTCAGCTGCACGCTTAGCATTTGCATCAGGACGGACGTTAAATCCAATGACGATCGCATTTGAAGCAGCCGCTAAAGTGATGTCGGATTCATTAATAGCACCGACTCCAGTATGAATGATTCGGATATTGATTCCTGGAACCTCAATTTTCATAAGTGAACCAGCCATTGCCTCTGCAGAACCTTGAGCATCAGCTTTAATAATGATGTTCAAGTCTTTCATTTCCCCTAGTTTTAACTGTTCAAACAGGTTATCTAGGCTTACGCGGGATTTTTCCCCTCTGGATGCAACCAGTGAAGTCTGGGCGCGTGCTTCCCCGACCTGGCGGGCGGTTTTCTCATCTTCAAAGACAACAAATCGGTCGCCTGCCTGTGGAACGTCACTTAGACCAGTAATTTCAACCGGAGTTGATGGGCCGGCTTCTTTTACACGACGGCCTTTGTCGTTAACCATCGCTCGGACGCGTCCGAACGTATCGCCGACAACAATCGGGTCGCCGACTTTCAGCGTTCCATTCTGGACAAGCAATGTAGCAACGGATCCGCGGCCTTTATCAAGCTGGGCCTCGATGACAGTTCCTACCGCTTTCCGGTTCGGATTCGCTTTGTATTCTTCCACTTCACTTACGAGAAGAATCATTTCAAGGAGATTATCGATGCCCTCTCCAGTCTTCGCAGATAGGGGAACAAAGATCGTGTCTCCGCCCCATGCTTCCGGTACAAGTGCGTGCTCGGTCAATTCCTGCATGACCCTGTCAGGATTGGCGGTCGGTTTATCCATTTTGTTGATCGCGACAATGATTGGAACTTCCGCCGCCTTCGCATGGTTGATCGCTTCAACGGTCTGCGGCATAACGCCATCATCGGCTGCGACAACAAGGATGGTGATATCCGTGATTTTCGCCCCGCGCGCGCGCATCGTAGTAAACGCGGCGTGCCCCGGTGTATCAAGGAATGTGATTTTCTTTCCGTTTTCCTCCACTTGGTAAGCGCCGATGTGCTGGGTAATTCCCCCGGCCTCTCCAGCAGTTACCTTCGTATTCCGGATTGAATCAAGCAGGGTGGTCTTCCCATGGTCGACGTGGCCCATGATTGTAACGACAGACGGCCTTTCGATAAGATCGCCAGACTCGTCTTCCGTGAAATAAACCTCAAGATCGGTTGTGTCGATTTTGATTTCTTCTTCCACTTCGACTCCGTATTCACTGGCAATCAGCTCAATCGCATCTTTGTCAAGCTCCTGGTTGATTGTCGCCATAACACCGAGAAGGAACAATTTCTTGATAATCTCGGATGGTTCCCTGTAGAGCTTCTTTGCAAGTTCCGCAACGGTCAGGGACTCTGTAAAGGTAATCTTTTCAGGAAGCTCCCTTTCTTTTTTCACGACAGGAGCCTGCTGGTGCTGTTGCGGTCTCTTGCCAGGCTTATTCCTGTTTTGGCCCTGGTTATGGTTTGGCCTATTTGAAGGTTTCCCTTTATTGAACGCTTTATTTTCTTTTGACCTGAAATCATTTTCCGTCTTTTTACTTTCTCCAGGCTTTTGGCCTGCCGGCTTTGCAGCTGGCCTTTGCTGGCTCCCCGGTCCCCCCTGTTGTGGGCGTCCTTGTTGTCCACCCTGTGGACGGGATGATTGGCTGCCTTGCGGACGGCCATCGCGATTTCCCTGTGGACGCTGCCCCTGGCTGCCTTGTGGACGACCATCTCTGTTTCCTTGTGGGCGCTGCCCTTGGCCTCCCTGTGGACGGCCATCGCGGTTCCCCTGTGGACGCTGGCCACCTTGGCCACCTTGGCTTCCTTGAGGGCGGTTATCGCGGTTCCCCTGAGGACGTTGCGCCTGGGCGCCTTGAGGGCGGGATTGCTGGCTGCCCTGTGGGCGGCCATCACGATTTCCTTGTGGGCGGCCATCCCTGTTCCCTTGAGGACGCGTAGCTTGGCTGCCCTGTGGACGATTATCGCGGCTTCCTTGCTGCTGACGGCCGGATTGGTCGCCCTGCTGAGGACGTTGCTCTTTTGCATCCTTTTTATTGTAGATGGCTTCCAATTTATTAAACGCATCTTTTTCAATCGTCGCCATATGGTTAGAGACTTCAACATTCATATCTTTCAATTTCGAAATTATATCTTTACTTGAAACATTGTATTTTTTTGCGTATTCATATACACGTGTTTTACTCATTCTTTCACCCCCGCTAGTATTAATCGAGCAGTGTCATCAATTTCGCGGCAAAACCATCGTCCAGTACAGCCACAACCACACGCGCATCTTTTCCGATTGCCGATCCGAGGTCGTACCGGGTTTCAACAGTCCTGCATGGGACACGATAGGAATTGCACTTGTCAGTGATTTTTTTAGCCGTATTGGCAGATGCATCCGCGGATAACAGGACCAGCTTTGCTTTTCCGCTCCTGATTTCCTTTATGGAAAGCTCTTCTCCCGAAATGACTTTTCGTGCCCGATTTGCCAAGCCAAGCAATGACATCCATTGATTCGATTTCATCAGGATTGCCGTTTCTCCTTTTCAATGAGCCCGAGGAGCTCGTCATATATCGCAGAATCTATGTCAGTTTGCAAATGGTTTGATAGTACGTTCTTCTTTTTTGCCAACAGGATGGCTTCACGATCAAGGGTAAGGTACGCGCCACGGCCTGACTTCTTACCCGTCAGATCGATTGAAACCTCTCCTTCCTTAGAGCGAACGATGCGAACAAGTTCTTTTTTGGGCTTCATTTCCCCTGTTGCGACACATTTGCGCATCGGAACCTTTTTCATTTTGTTCACGCCATTTCCCTCCGCTCTTTAATCCGTTTCTTCCTCAAAGCCATAGTCATCTTCCTCGTAAAATTCTTCCTCTTCGTCAAAAAGCCTGATTGTTTCCTCACGAGGGAAGATGCCCATTTCACGAGCTTCGGTTTCTGCCTTAATATCAATCTTCCACCCGGTAAGTTTTGCTGCAAGGCGGGCGTTTTGGCCTCTTTTGCCGATTGCCAGGGATAATTGATAGTCTGGAACGATCACCGTTGTTGCTTTATCGGCCTCATTGACAATGACATCCAGGACCTTCGATGGGCTTAGTGCGTTTGCCACGAATACGACCGGGTCATCCGACCATTTGACGATATCGATTTTTTCGCCCTTCAGCTCATTTACAACTGCCTGTACGCGTGTTCCTTTAGGGCCAACACATGAACCGACAGGATCCACTTCCGGGTTTTCGGAATGGACGGAAATTTTCGACCTGTCCCCTGCTTCGCGAGCGACAGACTTGATTTCAACTGTTCCGTCATAAATTTCAGGCACTTCAATTTCAAATAGCCTTTTCAGAAGGCCGGGATGGGTCCTTGATACAAATATTTGCGGCCCCTTTGTTGTTTTCTCGACTTTTGTGAGAAAAACCTTAATCCTGTCGTGCGGTTTGTATTGTTCGTTCGGCATCTGCTCATTAACTGGCAGCAGCGCCTCAATTTTCCCAAGGCTTACATAAATGAATTTGGAATCGATCCGTTGGACAATCCCGGTCATGATATCCTCTTCACGGTCAATGAATTCCGAATAGATGATTCCGCGTTCTGCTTCGCGCACACGCTGGGTCACTACCTGTTTCGCGGTCTGGGCGGCAATCCTGCCGAAGTCCTTTGGTGTGACTTCCATTTCAACGATATCTTCAACTTGGTAGTTCGGGTTGATTTTCCTGGCCTCGTCGATTGAAATTTCCAAGCGAGGATCAAAAACTTCATCCACAACTTCTTTTCTGGCAAAAACGCGCATAAGCCCGTTCGCCATATTGATATCGATCCTTACATTTTGCGCCTGGTTGAAGTTTCGGCGATATGCCGAAACGAGGGCCGCTTCAATCGCTTCTATTAATACATCCCTGGAAATTCCCTTGTCTCTTTCCAGAATAGTCAGAGCATCCAAAAGTTCGCTGCTCATGAGTCCTTATCCCCCTTTAGCCTTTATAATAAAATGGGCAAACCGTTGGGCCGATGCCTTTCAATAATGGCCATCTGCCCAAGCTGTTGCCTTATGGCCGTCCAATCAGCCGAACGTTACCGCCAGCCGCGCGCTCGCCACTTTCCCGAATGGAATTTCAACTGTTTTTTTGCGTGTTTTTACTTTGATTTCAAGTTTGACCGTTTGACCGTCATATTCAAGCAGAGTGCCCTCAAACGACTTTTCTCCGTCGATTGGCTCATAGGTTTTGATAAAAACATTTTTGCCGATCGCATTGATGAAATCCTTTTCCTTTTTAAGCGGCCTTTCCGCGCCAGGGGAGGATACCTCCAGGAAGTAATTGTGCGGAATCGGATCGAGTTCATCAAGCTTTTCGCTTACCCGCTCGCTCACCGTCCCGCATTCCTCGATATCGACGCCTTCTTCCTTATCAATGTAAAGCCGTAAAAACCAATCCCGGCCTTCTTTAACGTATTCGACATCGACCAGTTCAAGGCCAAGATCATTTACAATCGGAGTGGCCAATTCTTCCACCACTTCAGTTACCTTGCTCATCGCTAACCTCCTTTACAGCTTCTCGCCCATATTGTGCGCTTTTTACGGTGACAATTATTATATACCCCGCAAAATGCCCCTAGACAACAACGAAAGAGTGGGTTTCCCCACTCTTCCGGACATTTTGCTTAGTATTTCCAATAAAACTATACCATACACGTTACCTTATTGCAAATGAACGGCTTTCTGTCCGGTTTTTAGAAAAGCGACAGTTGGTTTTGCTCAGGAAGGGCATCCAGGCAGCCCTGTTTGTCTAGGTATTCAAGGATTGTTTTTGAAACCTTTCCTCGTTGCTGGAGGTCTTCCTTCGACAGGAATTCCCCGTCTTCCCTTGCCTTTACGATGTTTACCGCCGCGTTGGTCCCAAGGCCGGGAATGGAGTTGAACGGCGGAATAAGTGACTTGCCTTCAATAATGAATTCAGCTGCTGCTGACTTGTACAAATCTATTTTCTGAAAAGAGAAGCCCCGTTCACACATTTCAAGCGCAAGCTCAAGTACGGTCAGGAGGTTCTTTTCCTTTGGCGCCGCGTCAAGGCCCTTCAGGTTGATTTCTTCAATCTTCGCCCTGATTGCTTCCGAGCCCCGGGCCATCGCCTCAATGTCGAAATCCTCCGCCCTTACCGTAAAGTATGCGGCGTAATAAAGGAGCGGCAGGTGTACCTTAAAGTAGGCGATCCTTACTGCCATCAGGACGTAAGCTGCCGCGTGCGCCTTCGGAAACATGTACTTTATCTTTTTGCAAGAATCGATGTACCACTCAGGCACTTCGTTCTTCCGCATTTCCGCTTCCATTTCGTCCGACAGTCCCTTGCCTTTACGGACCGACTCCATGATTTTAAAAGCAAAAGCGGGATCAAGCCCCTGATAAATCAAGTAAACCATGATATCGTCACGGCACCCGATTACTTCGCTAAGCGTGCAAATCTTGTTATGGATCAATTCCTGCGCATTGCCAAGCCATACATCCGTGCCGTGGGAAAGGCCGGAAATCTGGACAAGCTCGGAGAATGTCGTCGGCTTCGTGTCCTCTAGCATCTGGCGGACGAATCTTGTTCCGAATTCCGGAATGCCGAGCGTGCCGGTTTTGCACATAATCTGCTCTTCCGTTACGCCGAGCGATTCGGTGCCACTGAATATTTTCATGACTTCCGGGTCGTCCGTCGGAATCGTTTTTGGATCAATGCCGCTTAAGTCCTGGAGCATCCGGATAACGGTCGGATCATCGTGCCCCAGAATATCAAGCTTCAGCAGATTGTCATGGATGGAATGGAAGTCAAAATGGGTCGTTTTCCATTCCGATGTAGAAGCATCGGCGGGAAATTGAATGGGTGAAAAATCAAAAATATCCATATAGTCCGGAACTACAATGATTCCCCCAGGATGCTGTCCGGTAGTCCGTTTCACACCCACACAGCCTGAAGCTAGCCTGTCAATCTCCGCACCTCTCAAGTGGAGATTGTTTTCCTGCTGGTATGCTTTAACGTATCCAAACGCTGTTTTGTCAGCGACGGTTCCGATTGTCCCCGCACGATAAACATTGTCTTCCCCGAATAATACTTTTGTATAGTTGTGGGCCCGTGGCTGATATTCCCCAGAAAAGTTTAAATCGATGTCGGGTACCTTATCTCCTTTGAAGCCCAGGAACGTTTCGAACGGGATGTCATGGCCGTCCTTCCGGTATTTCGCCCCGCATTCCGGACAATTTTTATCAGGCAAGTCAAAGCCTGAACCGACTGAACCATCATTAAAAAATTCGGAATGCTTGCATTTAGGGCAAACATAATGCGGCGGCAGCGGATTCACCTCGGTAATCTCGGTCATTGTCGCAACAAATGATGAGCCGACCGAGCCTCGCGATCCAACAAGGTAGCCGTCGTCGAGCGATTTTTTAACAAGCTTGTGCGAAATAAGGTAAATAACCGCAAATCCGTGGCCAATGATGCTCTTCAGTTCTTTTTCAAGCCTTGCCTCTACAATTTCGGGAAGTGGCTCGCCATAGATTTTCCGAGCCATCGAGTAACTCATTTCCCTCATTTCATCATCGGCGCCTTCAATTTTTGGCGTGTACAAATCATCCTTGATTGGCTTGATCTCATCAATCATATCGGCGATTTTATTCGTGTTTTGGACAACGAGCTCCTTTGCTTTTTCAAGGCCAAGGAAACTGAATTCCCTCAGCATTTCATCAGTCGTCCTAAATTGGACATCCGGAAGCTTGTGCCTGTTCAGGGGATTCGCGCCGCCCTGTGAGTTAATCAGGATTTTTCGGTAAATCTTGTCATTTTCATTTAAATAGTGGACATTCCCAGTCGCTACGACGGGTATACCGAGTTTTTCGCCCACTTTGACGATATTGCCGATGATTTCCTCGAGAGCCTTTTCATTCCGGACAAGCTCCATTTCAATCAAATGTGCATAAATAGGTTTCGGCATGACTTCAAGGTAGTCGTAAAATCCCGCCAGCGCTTCCGCTTCTTCAGGCGATTTTTGCATCATCGTTTCAAAAACTTCGCCGCGGTCGCAGCCCGATCCTACCAAAATTCCTTCCCGGTATTTTTGGAGGACGGACCTTGGAATTCTTGGAACTCTGTAAAAGTAGTTGATGTGCGAGATTGATATGAGCTTAAAAAGATTTTTCAAACCGGTCTCGGTTTGCGCGAGCAGTGTGCAATGATAGGGGCGGGCCCTTTGAAAAGCATTCCCTTTCCCCATGTTGTCATTGAACTGGTCATGGTATTCGATTCCTTTTTCGAGCGAATCCTTTATCATTTTCATAAGCAGATAGCCTGTCGCTTCGGCATCGTAAATTGCCCGGTGGTGCTGGGTCAGTTCGACATCGAATTTCTTGGCCAATGTATTCAGCCTATGGTTTTTCATTTCGGGATATAGGAATCTTGCAAGTTCAAGCGTGTCGATAACCGGGTTTTTCGCTTTTTCATATCCCAGTTTTTTGTATCCCGCATTAATGAAGCCCATGTCAAAGGAGGCATTATGGGCGACAAATATGTCATCACCCGCCCATTCCTTAAAGCGTTCGAGCACCTCGCCTACTTCCGGGGCGTTTTGCACCATGTCATCGGTGATCCCTGTAAGGTTGATTGTTGTGGCCGATAGGCGGTGATGCGGGTTGGCAAACGACTCGAACCGGTCAATAATCTCGCCGTCCCTTATTTTAACAGCAGCAAGTTCAATGATTGTGTCGTAGAATGCCGATAATCCGGTCGTTTCGACGTCAAAGACAACATATGTCGCTTCCGCCAGGAGCCGGTGCGCGTCATTGTAGGCAATCGGGACTCCGTCATCGACAAGGTTTGCTTCAATTCCATAGAGGATTTTAATGTCGTTTTTCTTCCCCGCGGAAAATGCTTCCGGAAATGATTGGGCAACCGCATGGTCTGTAATCGCAATCGCCTTGTGGCCCCATTTCTTTGCCTGGGCAACCAGGGCTGCAACCGGAGTGACCGCGTCCATTTGGCTCATCGGCGTATGGAGATGCAGTTCGACCCGCTTTTCATCTTCAGGAGCGGCATCTTTCCTGCTCACCGGTTTAATTTCATTAATATCATTGCCGATCATGACAAGGTCCCTGACAAAGGTGTCATTTTGGATGCTGCCGCGAACCCTGGCCCACATCCCTTTTTTCACCCGCTGGAAGAGCGCGGCGTCTTCCTTGTCGCGCGAGAACATTTTAACCATGATCGAGCTTGTGTAATCGGTTATTTTAAATGTCAGCAACGTTCTTCCGCTTCTTAATTCCCTTGTTTCCGCATCAAAAATATACCCTTCTACCGCAATTCTCCGCTCCTCATCGACAATTTCGATAAGTTTGCGGAACTCGGCATCTTCCTTGATCGTCAGGCCGATAACAAGCGGACCCTCATCCGCTTGGGAACCATTCTGGTCTTTCCCGGATTCGCGCTTTTGCAATTCAGCAATCGCCTGTAAAGCGCGTTCCTGGTCTTCTTTTTGCTTGGCCTCCATGAATTGCCTGTATTCCTCGTTCTTTTCTTCGGAAACCAGTTCCGTATCAATGGAGAGGAATGGGAATCCATAGGTTTGGTAAATGGAAGAAATAATGGAGCCATACTTACCCTTGATGGCTCCCCCTTCTGCGATATTCCTGACAGAAAGGATAAGCCGCGATCCGTGGACTTTGGGGATTTGTTCGTGCATAAGCTTTAGGAGCGGAGGAGCAATGCCGTCAATTTCCTGGATGCATTTTTGCCAGTAGCCATGAATGAGCTCTTCTGAAAAAGACTGGTCGGCAACCTGCAATTCGAAAGTAACTCCTTTTGCCAATTCTGAAAACTTCTGTTTCAGCCTTGCTTCAAGCATGCTGTATACGTTGCAGGGAAGAATTTTTTCAAGTGACAGCAGAAAATGCATGGTTTTAGACTTCCTGCTAATTTGCACCTTTTCGATCCTTCCCTTTTGAAAAAATGGAACGAGGGCGTCATCTGTCATTTCGAGCTGATGGAGCAATACCAGCAGCCGTTCCACTCTGTCATCCGAATGGGTATTTATCATACAACTCTCCCCATCTCTGTCATCTATTTTCAAAAGTTAATTATACCATAGAAACCAGCGGCATTCGGGAGGATTCAACAAAAATTATGCTGGAATCACAATCCTTTGGGCCTTGCTTCAAATCCGAAGTGACAAGCACTTAGCCGAAAAAAATACCGGGTGCATCCAGTCGGCACCCGGCTTGTATTACCTTTTCAAAATGGAATTAATCGTGTCTTCCAGCTTGTCCGATTGGACTTCAATTACTTCGCCGGTTTTTCTCACCTTAACTTCAACCATTCCCTCAGACGCTTTTTTGCCTACCGTTATCCGCACAGGGAGGCCGATTAAATCGGAATCGGCAAACTTGACTCCTGCGCGTTCCTGCCTGTCATCATACAAAACTTCGAATTTTTTTCGAAGTGTTTCATAGAGAGCTTCCGACAGGTTCGACTGTGCTTCATCTTTCGTATTGACCGTGATAAGATGGACTTGGTACGGTGCGACGGCTTCAGGCCAGACAAGCCCTTTTTCATCATTGAATTGCTCCGCGATCGCGGACAATGTCCTGGACACGCCAATTCCGTAGCAGCCCATGATCATCGGCTGGGTTTTCCCGTTTTCATTAAGGTAAACGGCTTCCATTGCTTCACTGTAGCGCGTGCCAAGCTTGAACACATGGCCTACCTCTATGCCCTTCGCAAACTGGATGGTTCCTTGCCCATCCGGCGAAGGGTCCCCTTCCTTGATGAAACGTACATCCGCATAACGGCTCGCTTCAAAGTCGCGTCCCGGATTCACATTCACATAGTGATAATCCTCTTCGTTTGCCCCGCAGACGCCATTGACAATCGATTCGACCGCAAAGTCCGCGACAATCTCAACATCCTTTACACCAATAGGGCCGACCGAACCAACTTCACAGCCGAGAATGCTCTTCGTTTCCGACGCTTCGGCAAGCTCAACCGATGAAGCCTCAAACATGTTTTTCAGTTTAATATCATTGACTTCATGGTCTCCCCTGACCAAAACAAGGACCGGACGGCCGTCAATTTTGAACAAGAGCGACTTGATGCATTGTGTTTCATCTACTTTCAGGAACTCCGATACCTCGGCAATCGTTTTTTTGTTCTCGGTTCTTACTTTTTCCAATCCTCGTGGTGCTTCTTCGCTTTTCACATATGAAGCCACTACGGGAGCCATTTCAATGTTGGCTGCATAGGAAGAAGTGTCGGAGTAGGCGATTGTATCTTCGCCGATATCGGAAAGGACCATGAATTCATGGGTATCTTTTCCGCCCATTGCCCCGGAATCCGCGATAACGGCGCGGTAGTTCAGCCCGCAACGCGCAAAGATGTTCGAGTACGCGGTAAAAATCCGTTCATACACTTCATCCAGGCTCTCCTTCGACGAGTGGAAGGAATAGGCGTCCTTCATAATGAACTCCCTTCCGCGCAAAAGGCCAAAACGCGGGCGCTTTTCATCACGGAATTTCGTCTGGATTTGATAAAGCGTCAGCGGAAGCCTTTTGTATGACTTTACTTCGTCACGGATAAGGCTTGTAATGACTTCCTCGTGGGTCGGGCCCAAGGCGAACTCACGCTCATGGCGATCCTTCATCCGCATCAGTTCAGGCCCATACGAATACCACCTGCCTGACTCCTGCCAAAGTTCGGCCAGCTGCAGTGCCGGCATGAGCAGTTCAACCGCACCCGCATTGTCCATTTCCTCCCTGACAATCGCTTCAATTTTTACCAAAACCCTCTTTGCCAGGGGAAGATAGCTATATACCCCGCTGGCGTTCTGCCGGATGAAACCGGCTCTCAATAATAACTGATGGCTTTTAACGTCCGCATCAGCCGGAACTTCCCTTAATGTAGGGATTAAAGTCATGCTTTGTCTCACTCTGTCCGCCTCCAACACTTTGCTTTTTTCGCCCTCACCCTAGAAGGCATATGTATGCCGGCCAGGATTTACCGGGCCGGCTTTGTTTTTTTTACAAAAAGAACCTTTGGATGTCATGCCATGTTACGACCAGCATCAACAGCATCAGAAGGGCGAATCCGATAAAATGGACAAGGCCTTCTTTTTGCCGGTCGACTGGTTTTCCCCTGACTGCTTCGACAGCGAAGAAAAGGAGCCGTCCGCCGTCAAGGGCTGGAATCGGCAACAGGTTCATAATGCCAAGATTGACGCTTAGCATGGCAGTCCATTTCATCAGGACAAAGATCCCGGATTTCACGACCGTATCGGTTGTCGCGTAGATCCCGACCGGCCCGCTCAGCATGTCGATGGCGAATTGGCCGGTTACGAGAAGGCCAAGCATCTCGAATATTTTCTTGGACCAGTAGACCGTTTCATTAAAACCATAAGACACAGCCAGCATTGGTGATTTTTCGACAGGGCTGTATACCCCGATAATCCCCATCTTCTGCTTTTCGACTTCCTGCGCTTTCGGCGTTACAGGAATCACCAGTTCTTTCCCGCCGCGTTCTACGATAAAATCAAGCTCTTTATTTGGATTTTTCCTGATGATTTCAACAACGTCCTTCCAGCTCGATATTTCCGAGCCGCTAATGCTTTGGACGACATCGCCCTCCTTCAGCCCCGCTTCAGCCGCGGCGCCGCCATCGGCAAGCTTCCCTAGTCTTGGGTCGTCTGAAGGAACCCCTTGGATAAATGCAAGCGTCAGAAAAATCAGGAAGGCTAGGATGAAGTTCATCATCGGCCCCGCAAAAATCGCCATCGCCCTCTGGCCAAGCGTCTTGGAGGCGAATTGGCGGTTGTACGGCGCAATCTGCGTTTCCACACCGTTCTCAACCGTTACTGCTTCGGGATGGACCGCAAACGACTGAAGTGTTTCATCGGCATCTTCCGGATAACCTTTTAGAACGAGATCCCTTTCCAGGTCTGCCTTCTCAACTTCAATAATTCTAGCATCCGGGAACTTGTCCTTATTGTTCAGGATGATTTTGCTAACCTTTCCGTCCTGGCCAAAAAGAAGTCCTATCCTGTATCCAGGCTTAATTTCCACAGCTTCGGGATCATCGCCGGCCATCCTTACATACCCGCCGATTGGCAAAAGGCGGATTGTATACAGCGTTTCTCCCCTTTTATGTGTAAACACCTTTGGGCCCATGCCAATGGCAAATTCCCTGCAGAGTATCCCGGCTCTTTTTGCAAAAATGAAGTGCCCCAATTCGTGGAAGAATACGATCGCCCCGAAAATGATTATAAACGCTATGACTGTATTCAATAAAAAAACCACCTTTTAAAAGAGTTCCGCGTGAACGTCTGGACTACAGTACTGCCTGGCTTCCCAAACTGCGAACGTTGACACATGAAATCGGAAATCAATTACTTCCTTCTATCGAGGTGAGAATGAATGAAGTTTCTCGCCTCCCGGTCTGCATGAAGGATTTCTTCTAGCCCCGGATTCGCAATCCGTTCATGATTATCAAGCGCTCTTTCTATCAAATCCTCAATTTCAAGAAAGCGGATACGCCCTTCAAGGAATGCAGCAACTGCCGCTTCATTAGCGGCATTCAGGACGGTTGGCAGCGATCCGCCTGCTTTTCCCGCTTCATATGCGAAGCGAAGGCAACGGAACCGCTCAAAGTCCATCTCCCGGAAATGCAGTTTGCCTACTTCGGCAAGGTTTAGCCGTTTTGCCGATGAAAACGGAAACCTGTCGGGATAGGTTAGGGCATATTGGATCGGAACCCTCATATCCGGACTGCCAAGCTGGGCAATAATGCTTGAATCATGGAACTCTACCATCGAATGGATGATGCTCTCCCTATGAAGAAGAACGTCGATTTGTTCATAGGGCAAATTAAACAGCCAATGGGCTTCAATTACCTCAAGTCCTTTATTCATCATCGTTGCCGAATCAATCGTAATCTTCGCTCCCATAGACCAGTTGGGGTGATTCAGGGCGTCCTCAACGGTTACGTCCTTTAATTCCTCCCTGCTCCGGTCCCGGAAGCTCCCGCCGGAAGCCGTTATAATCAATCGTTCAATGTTTTTTGCTTTTTCTCCTTGCATTGCCTGAAATATGGCGGAGTGCTCGCTATCGACCGGAAGAAGGGCGACCCCTTGCTTTTTTGCCGCCTCCATTACTAGATGGCCAGCTGTTACGAGGGTTTCCTTGTTTGCCAAGGCAATTGTCTTGCCGCACGCAATTGCTTCAAGTGTCGGTTTCAGCCCAACGCTTCCGACGACGGCATTTACGACTATATCCGACTTACCAAAGGTTGCAACACGCGAAAGGCCATCGCCTCCATATGAAAAGGAGATTTCCGGAAATTCCGTTTCTAGCTTTATAGCGTCTTCCTTTTCCTGCACGGAAACGAATTCCGGTTTGAATTCGATTATGATTTTCCTGGCAAGCCCACTATTCCGCCCTGCGGAAAAAGCGGCCAGCCTGAAGCTTTCCGGATGTTCGCGGATAATATCGAGTGTTTGGATGCCGATGGAGCCAGTGGCACCCATTAAACTAATATATTTCATGATTTCCTCTCCTAAAAAAACTGCCCCAGATAACCTGCTGATTCAAACTGTGCTCCATTCAAATAAGCTGGAACAAATGGATCAACGGCCATACGAATAACAGGCTATCAAATCTATCAAGGATGCCGCCATGCCCCGGAAGGATCTTTCCGGAATCCTTGACATTGTATTTCCGTTTGAAAGCGGATTCGGCCAAGTCCCCAAGCTGTCCAAAAACAGACAGGAGCGCCGTTACCACGAGCAATTTCACTGGCGACGCATCGATTTCGCTGAAGAACAAGAAAGCTAGAGCGACAAGAAGCGCACACACTACCCCTCCGACCGAGCCCTCAACTGTTTTATTGGGGCTAATTTCCGGCCAAAGTTTCCGTTTTCCAAAAGCGCGGCCAATAAAATATGCACCCGAATCTGTTGCCCAAATGATGAACAGGGAGTAAAAAAGCCAGATCAGCCCGCCTGCTTCCCTTGTTTCCATAAAATAATAAAAACCCGCCCCAACATAGACTGCCGCCATCACCATAAATGACGCATCGTCAAATGTGAAGCGGTTCTTTGTTGCGACTGTATGGACGAGAAGCAGCAAAACAGCCAGGATGGCGATTTCGTGCTTTTCCAAACCGATTGTGGTTAGAAACCCGTTATACCCTTCAGGAAGAATCAACATCCACATTGCTAAAAGTGAGATGATTCCTGGTATAGAAAAGAGCTTTATATTTTTCATTTTCGCGAGCTCATACAAGCCGACGCTCGCAAGAAGGTATGCCAGTATGACAATTGGCAAGCCCCCGACGATGACGATTGGCAAAAAAAGTGCCGCTGCTATGACTGCAGTTATAATTCGTTGCTTCATTGAATCTTAGGCAATCAGCCCTTCCAAAAAAAACGCGCGGTTTGGCGGGGCGATCTGCCTTTCCTCCTTCTCGTATAAATGGCGAATCGGCGGGTCGCTCCGTTATAACCCGATGCGTTAAATGTAACCAACACTCTTTAGGAGCCTTCAAGCCCGCCGAATCTTCGCTGCCGGTTTTGGTAGGCCTCGACTGCTTCCAGGAAATTCTCCTCGCCAAAATCCGGCCAAAGTACATCCGTAAACCAAAACTCCGTATATGCAAGCTGCCAGAGCATAAAATTGCTAAGACGAATCTCTCCACTCGTACGGATTAATAGGTCCGGGTCAGCCATCTTTGAAGTCATCAAATAGGAGGAAAAGGCTTCTTCGTCAAGGCTGTTTCCATTCAGTATACCACTCTGGCAGTCTTTTAAGACATGTTTCACAGCATCAATAATCTCAGCCCTGCTACCGTAATTCAAGGCAAAATTGAGGACGAGTCCCGTATTTCCCTTCGTCTCTTCAATTGCCCGATTAATGGCCTTCAAGGTGTGTGGAGGAAGCTTTTCCTTGTAGCCCATCATTTCGACCCGGACATTTTCTTTCACAAGCTCCGGAAGAAATGAGCCGAGAAACTCTTCAGGCAGCTGCATCAAATAATCGACTTCTTTTTTTGGCCTTTTCCAATTTTCTGTTGAAAAAGCATATAATGTTAAGGTTCCGATGCCAAGTTCATTGGCAAGCCTCGTCATTCTCCTGACAACTTTCATTCCTTCATGATGCCCCGCGATTCTAGGCATCGCTCTTTTTTTGGCCCAGCGCCCGTTCCCGTCCATAATAATCGCAATATGGGCCGGCACTCCGGCGCTTTTAACGCAGTCTATCCTGTCTCGGAGAGTGGAAGGGGCATGTTGGGTCTTCCAAATTTTAAGTTTATTTATCATGTTCTTGCTCCTCCAATCCAATCAATCTCCCTCCGATAAAGGGTTGAAACCTTCGCAGGGTGGGCTCGCCCCCGGGCAAGGCCCCTTCGCTTTTCTATTTGTCCAGCTGCGGGGCCTGGGGGCTCGTGGTCGCTTCAGCCCATCAACTGAAGCCTAAGTGCGGGCTTCCGTTTCAGGCCTTCCAGCGCTTGTCGCCCCCGGGCAAGGCCCCTTCGCTTTTCTATGTATATGCCCTGGTTTTTTTGGCATGCTTTTATCATACCAAAAAAGGGCGAAGATATCTCTTTTAAAAAGCATAATGCCGCCAATTTTCTTAGAAAAGCCCAATCGCCCGTTTAGCGGTCGACAGGACTGTAGGGAAGCGGCTGCTGAGTTGCCTCCCTACAGCTTTGCGGTCGAGCTGAAGATATGCTTCCATCATTAGGCTATGGCGCACGAGCAGAAGCGAATCGATGTTGATTTATCTTAGCGGGGGGGACCGAAGTACACTATGCGCTGGGCGCTAGAGCTAGACAATATAAGCCCCGAAAGTGGAAAAAACCCCATTAAGGGGCTTTTTACCGGCTGGAATTCCTGGAATGTTAGACCTCCATGATTTCCTTTTCTTTGTCCTTTGTAATCTGGTCGATTTTGTTAATGTGGTCATCGGTCATTTTCTGGATATCATCGGAATAGCCACGAAGGTCGTCTTCCGTGATTTCGCCGTTCTTTTCGAGCTTCTTCAGGTCATCGTTGGCGTCGCGGCGGATATTCCGGATAGCAACCTTAGCATCTTCGGACTCCTTTTTAACAACTTTCACAAGCTCTTTGCGGCGTTCCTCTGTCAATTGCGGAATCGCAATCCGGATCAGTGAGCCATCGTTTGATGGATTTAGCCCAAGGTCCGATTTCAGGATAGCCTTCTCGATGTCGTTCAAAATGCTCTTGTCATATGGCTGGATGACAAGTAGCCTTGCTTCTGGCGTACTGATGCCAGCAAGCTGGTTTACCGGAGTCGGAGCTCCATAATAGTCGACTGTTATCCGGTCAAGGAGAGATGCGCTCGCCCTGCCAGCCCTAATAGAAGCAAGTTCGCGGGTATACGCTTGGATCGCTTTCGCCATTTTTTCCTTTGCGTTGTTGATGACTTGTTTCGGCATTATTATTTCCCCCTAACAATAGTTCCGATTTTTTCACCCATTACTACACGTTTAATATTGCCTTTTTCCATAATTGAGAAAACGATTAACGGAATGTCATTGTCCATGCACAGTGATGAAGCGGTCGAATCCATGACAGCCAGGCCTTCCTTCAACACATCCAGATAGGATAGCTGCTCGTATTTCTTCGCATCTTTATCGTGGCGCGGATCGGCGGAGTAAACCCCGTCCACATTGTTCTTGGCCATTAAAATGACATCCGCTTCAATCTCGGCTGCACGGAGCGCGGCAGTCGTATCTGTCGAGAAATAAGGGTTGCCTGTTCCGGCTGCAAAAATGACGACCCGGGTTTTTTCAAGGTGGCGAATTGCGCGGCGGCGAATATAAGGCTCGGCTACCTGGCGCATTTCAATTGAGGTCTGTACGCGGGTTTCTATTCCTAGCTGCTCCAGGCTATCCTGAAGAGCCAATGAGTTCATTACTGTGGCAAGCATCCCCATATAATCGGCAGTGGCACGGTCCATGCCCATTTCTTCACCGATTTTCCCCCGCCAAATGTTTCCTCCCCCAACGACGACTGCTACCTCGACGCCCAGTTCGGCAACTTCCTTTACCTGTTCGGCTATGGATTTAATGAATGCAGGGTTGATTCCGAAGCCAGCATCACCGGCAAGGGCCTCTCCACTTAATTTTAATACAACACGTTTATATTTGGGATTGCTCATAAAAACCTCCTATGTAATCTGAGGCTATCGTATGCCTGATCAGAAGAAATCGGATCACCAACCTGTAATGGCGGATGTCCGCATCAGTGATTTCCACTAAAGGTAGACGCTTCCATGAAAGCCGGTTCCCTCCGCTTCAATCAACTTAGTAATAATCAACACGATCCTCTAACATTGCCTTTCCTTTAAAAATAGGGAACACCGTGTGTTCCCTATCCGTTTTGAAACAAGTTTCAAATGGCGATAAACGCCTATCCAAATGAAGTGGTTATTTTTTGTTTACCTGGCTCATAACTTCTTCGGCAAAGTTGTCTTCACGCTTCTCAATGCCTTCGCCTACTTCATAGCGTACGAATTCACGAACAGTCGCGCCTTTGGACTCAACGAACTGGCGAACTTTTTGGTCAGGATTCTTAACGAATGTCTGATCAAGGAGGCATACATCTTCAAAGTATTTTCCTAGGCGGCCTTCAACCATTTTGGCAACAATGTTCTCAGGCTTGCCTTCGTTCAAGGCCTGCTGAGTAAGAACCTGGCGCTCACGCTCGATTTCATCAGCGGATACTTCGTCGCGGGATACATATTTAGGGTTAAGGGCTGCGATGTGCATGGAAACATCCTTCGCAACACTTTCATCCGCGCTGCCTTCAAGAACAGATAGAACCGCGATACGGCCACCCATGTGAAGGTATGCGCCGAAAGCATCATTGTCAGTCTTTGTTTTGATTTCAAAGCGGCGAAGGGAAAGCTTTTCACCAATCTTCGCAATTGCGGAATTAATGTGCTCTTCAACGCTAGAGCCATTGTCCATCTTTTGGCCCAACGTTTCTTCGACTGAAGCAGGCTTGTTGGTGAGGAGATGGGAAGCTAGCTCCTGAACAAGAGTTTGGAATCCTTCGTTTTTCGCAACGAAGTCAGTTTCGGAGTTCACTTCAAGGATAACAGCATTGTTTCCTTCAACTTTGATTGCGGCAAGGCCTTCAGCAGCGATACGGTCGCCTTTTTTGGCAGCCTTCGCAATTCCTTTTTCGCGAAGGAAGTCAATTGCTTTTTCCATATCGCCTTCCGTTTCCTGAAGGGCTTTTTTGCAGTCAAGCATGCCTGCACCTGTTTTTTCACGAAGTTCTTTAACCATTTGAGCAGTAATTGCCATGAGAATTTCCTCCTTTTAATCTATGTACAAATGTTCGGTAAGTTTCTGCAGTCCACGGTGCATATCACTACTGTATTATCATAGCCAGCCTGGGACATTGTAAACCTGTTTCACCGCTACTTATTATGCGGATGTCGCTCCGGCTTAAACAACAAGCGTGGCCCGCTTTTCCTTATCTAGCTCCAGTAGCCAGCGTCTAGTGTCCTTCGGTCCTCTCACTACGATAAGTCAACATCGAATCGCATAGTGCTCCTGCGCCATAGCTTATTCATGGAAGCATACCTTCAGCTCGTCGCAAAGCCCACGTAGCTTTTCGAAGATGTTGCTTCATGAAGTGATTCAGAGCAGTAGCTTCGCTCTTCGTGTTTCCTTTATCTCATGTCGAGGCCCTCCAGGCCATACGGCGCTTAACGGCTACTTTCCGCTTTTCCTTTAAAAAAAGGTGATAAAGGGTGTTCCCTCTTATCACCTTTTTATTTACCGTGGTTGAACAATTTTTTGCTTATTCAGCAGGGACAGCTGTTTCTTCACCTTGTTTTGCTTCAAGGATCGCATCAGCCATTTTGCCAGTCAAAAGCTTGACTGCACGGATAGCGTCATCGTTCGCAGGGATGACAACATCGATTTCATCCGGATCGCAGTTTGTATCAACGATACCAACGATAGGGATGTTCAATTTGCGGGCTTCCGCTACAGCAATGCGCTCTTTACGAGGGTCGATGATGAATAGTGCGTCTGGAAGAGACTTCATGTCCTTGATACCGCCAAGGAACTTTTCAAGGCGCTCTTGTTCTTTCTTAAGTTGAACGACTTCTTTCTTAGGAAGTACTTCGAAAGTGCCGTCTTCTGACATTCTTTCGATATCTTTAAGGCGCGCAATACGCTTTTGGATTGTTTCGAAGTTTGTAAGGGTTCCACCCAACCAGCGTTGGTTGACATAGTACATGCCGGAACGTTCTGCTTCTTCCTTAACAGAATCCTGAGCTTGTTTCTTAGTGCCGACGAACAGCATTGTGCCGCCCTGGCCTGCAAGCTCCTTAACGAAGTTGTAAGCTTCTTCAACCTTTTTAACTGTTTTTTGAAGGTCGATGATGTAGATGCCGTTCCTTTCAGTGAAGATATATTTCTTCATCTTAGGGTTCCAGCGGCGAGTCTGGTGGCCGAAGTGTACACCAGCTTCAAGCAGTTGCTTCATAGAAATGACTGACATGTGTTTTTCCTCCTAATGGTTTTTGTTTTCCTCCGCCCGTATCATTTTCATGCGGGAACTGGCTAGCCAGCACCATCCGCTTGAATCAACAGGCGTGTGTGATTAACACCATGTAGTAATATAGCATAAGACGAAACGACAATCAAGAATTTCATTTAAAAACCGAACACTTTTCTGTTTTAAAAAATGGCTCAGTTAAACTTGGATGTTGCTTTCCGCTCCTGGCACACGCTTTCCGCGGGGTGACATTGGAGCCTCCTCGGCGGTTGCGCCTGCGGGGTCTCCAATTTGCCGCTGCATCCCGCAGGACACTGACTGGCATCATCGAATTTGCCCACGCACCAAGGAAACGCGGTAGCGCAAGGAAAGCTTCCAAGAATCTGCATCGCACGAAAATTATGCGATAGCATAATTGAGGATTTTCGAGGAGTCGGTGCCCTCCGCTTCAATCAACGTATTTAAAAATCAACATCGTTCTATAACACAGCCTAAAAAATAAATGCCTGCCGGTTAAACGCCCGGCAGGCAGCAATTCATTAATTGGAACGAAGCTTATCCAATTCAACGAGGAACTTGTCATTAAGTACTTTAATGTATGTTCCCTTCATGCCAAGTGAACGTGATTCGATAACGCCCGCGCTCTCAAGTTTCCTTAGCGCGTTAACGATAACGGAGCGGGTAATGCCCACACGGTCGGCAATTTTTGAAGCGACAAGCAGGCCTTCATTGCCATTAAGCTCTTCAAAAATATGCTCGATCGCTTCTAGCTCGCTATAGGAAAGGGAGCTGATCGCCATTTGGACAACCGCTTTGCTCCTAGCTTCCTCTTCGATTTCCTCAGCTTTTTCACGGAGAATTTCCATGCCAACCACTGTCGCGCCGTATTCGGCAAGAATCAGGTCATCATCATGGAATTTTTCATGCAGCCTTGCTAGAATCAGCGTTCCAAGGCGCTCGCCCCCGCCAATAATCGGCACGATTGTCGTAAGCCCTTCGCGGAACAAATCCTTGTTCTCTACAGGGAAGGCGGTATATTCGCTTTCCACGCCAAGGTTTGGGGATGTTTCATGGATATCGAAGAGGCCGTTTGTATACTCCTCCGGGAACTGGCGGTCTTCAAGCATCTTCTTCATCCGCTCGTTTTCGATTTGCTGGTTGATCGCGAAACCGAGCAGCTTTCCCCTGCGGCTGACAACAAAAATGTTGGCTTCGATAATTTCACTTAAGGTTTCGGACATTTCCTTGAAATTGACCGGTTTACCTGCCGCTTTTTGCAAAAGAGCGTTTATCTTTCTTGTTTTTGTTAATAAATCCATTTTTCATTTCCTCCTATTTGCTGCATCCATTGCTAAATATATTACTGCATCTATTGGGATGTCCATCTCTGAATTTACCCTAAGGATGCCGTGGCAAAACGGCTTCCTAGAGGATGAACTGGCTTAAATCCTTGTTTCTTGAAATTGCCCCCAGCTTTTCCTCCACATATTGCGGAGTGATGACCACTTTTTCAAGGTTTATATCTGGTGCTTCAAAGGACAAATCTTCAAGGAGCTTTTCAAGAATTGTATGGAGCCTTCTTGCTCCAATATTGTCGGTGTTTTGGTTTACCTCGAAAGCGACTTCGGCAATTCTCTGAATAGCATCGTCAGAAAATTCAATTTCTATACCTTCTGTCTGTAATAAAGCTCCGTATTGTTTTATCAATGCATTGTCGGGTTCAACAAGGATTCGGTAAAAATCATCGACTGTCAATTTTCCGAGTTCCACCCGAATCGGGAATCTTCCCTGTAATTCAGGAATGAGGTCGGACGGCTTAGCCATGTGGAACGCGCCGGCGGCGATGAAAAGGACATGGTCTGTCTTCACCGGGCCATACTTCGTCACAACCGTCGAGCCTTCAACAATCGGAAGGATGTCCCTTTGTACTCCTTCACGGGAAACATCGGCAGAAGCGCTCCCTGAGCTTTTGCTTGCGATCTTGTCGATTTCATCGATGAAAATAATCCCTGACTGCTCTGCCCGGAAAACAGCGTCCTGGGTCACCTCATCCATATCGATCAGCTTCGCGGCTTCCTCGTTCGCCAAAACAGCCCTTGCCTCCCTGACGGTAAGCTTCCTCTTTTTTCTCTTTTTGGGCAACAGATTGCTGAACGCGTCCTGCATATTCATTCCCATCTGCTCCATACCTGAACCCTGGAGCATATCAAACATGGACGGTGCCTGCTCTTCCACTTCCACAGTAACTATTTCATTTTCCAATTCGCCCTTTTCAAGCTTTTCCTTGATGGCGGCCCGTTTTTGCTGGGCGGAATAGTCCTCGGTTGAATCCGTTTCTGGTTCAGGCTGGGCATTGCCTCCCCCAAACAGCATTTCAAGCGGATTTTTGTAGCTGGCCTGTTTTTTTGCAGAAGGGCCTAAAAGTTCGATAAGGCGGCGGTTTGCGTTTTCTTCCGCCCTTCCTTTCACCTTTTGCATTTTTTCAGCCTTGACAAGCCTGACAGCCGTTTCGACGAGGTCACGCACCATCGACTCGACGTCACGGCCGACATAGCCGACCTCGGTAAACTTTGTTGCCTCTACTTTAATAAAAGGCGCCCCTGTCAATTTGGCAATCCTTCTTGCGATTTCCGTTTTTCCTACTCCTGTAGGACCAATCATCAGGATATTTTTCGGAATGATTTCATCGCGGATGCTTTCATCGAGCATTTCCCTGCGATATCTGTTCCTAAGCGCCACTGCTACCGCTTTTTTGGCGTCCTTTTGGCCAATTATGTATTGGTCAAGTTTTTCGACGATCTGGCGGGGCGTTAAACTAGGTGCCTTTGGCATATTCGCATTCTCCTTCCGGTTACAGCTCTTCGACTATGATATTCGTGTTTGTATAAACGCATATATCAGCTGCCACTTCCAATGAAGCCTTTGCGATTTCCCGGGCGGATAAATGGTCCCCGGCAAAATTTTTCAATGAACGGCCGGCAGCCAGGGCATAGTTTCCGCCCGAGCCAATGGCAAGAATGCCATCATCCGGTTCAATGACTTCGCCCGTCCCGCTTACAAGAAGGAGATAATCCTCGTTCATGACGATCAGCATCGCTTCAAGCCTTCTAAGAACCTTGTCGCTCCGCCATTCCTTTGCAAGCTCAACGGCAGCCCGCTGCAAATTTCCGTTGTATTCCTCAAGCTTTGATTCGAACAGCTCGAACAATGTAAACGCGTCCGCAACGGAACCGGCAAAGCCTGCCAGTACTTTTCCATTAAATATCTTCCTTACCTTTTTGGCTGTGTGTTTCATCACAACCGCGTTGCCGAATGTCACCTGGCCGTCTCCGGCCATGGCGCATTTCCCTTTGTGCCTGATTGCAAATATCGTAGTTGCATGAAATTGGGACATTGTGCACCCCCTTAAATGTTTGGGCATTCTTCAGCTTTTACGCCCTTGGATGATGGGCCATATATGTTTTTTTTAGCTTTTCGTTCGTGACATGCGTGTATATTTGCGTCGAGGACAAAAAGGCATGCCCCAGAAGTTCCTGGACTGTCCTCAGGTCGGCGCCGTTGTTAAGAAGATGGGTAGCGAACGTATGCCTCAGCTTATGGGGATGGATTTTCCCTGTAAGGGACGATTTCTCAATCATCCCATCCAATATTGTCCTTMCCCCCCTGGCTGTCAGCGGCCCGCCCCTATGGTTAAGGAAGAGGGCTGCCTGGTTCGGTTTTCCCTCAAGCAGTTGCTTTCTTCCATCGCCAATATATCTTTTCAGAGCCTCGCAGGCCTTCCCTCCAAATGGAACATACCTTTCCTTGCTGCCTTTTCCCATGACAAGGACGGTCGAAAGGGAGAAATCGAGGTCTTTTACGGAAATATTGCAGCATTCACTCACGCGAATTCCGGTTGCGTACAGAAGCTCCAACAAGGCTAGATTCCTCTGGCCGAGAGGGGTATCCGCGGCGCACGCCTCAAACAGGATGTTTAGCTCATCTTCATAAAAAAATTCGGGCAGCCTTTTTTCCCCCTTTGGCAAAACAACCAAAGCGAAAGGATTCTCTTTTACAATGCTTTCCCTTAGCAGGAACTTATAAAAGCTGCGCAGGCTTGAAATTTTCCTCGAAATGGTTTTCCTCGCCTGTTTTTGGCCAAAGAGTTTTGTAAGAAAAAGCCGGGCATCATGGTATTGGACGTCTTTAACGTCCATGATGCCTTGTTCAGCCATTAAGCTAAAAAATTCACTAATCGCATGATGATAATGGTCAATTGTATATTGTGATGAATTTTTTTCAATTTGTAAATATTCAAGAAACAACTTTAAACAAACGTTCACATTTCCCATTCATACCACCTCGCACGGCCTTTTAAATAGTACCATACACGAAATGCACATGCAAGGAACTTTACAAATTTTTCACAAATTTCTGAATTGTTTCAATTGCCCGGTTTGCGTATTGAAGGTTCCGCTCCTGCTTCCCTTTGATTCTTACCGGAAGTTCAGGGAACAGGCCAAAATTTGCATTCATCGGCTGGAAGTTTTTCGGGTTCGCATGGGTGATGTAGTGGGCCATGCTCCCCAATGCTGTTTCAATCGGGAATTCCACCGGCTCCTGCCCAAGCGCAAGCCTGGCAGCGTTAATCCCGGCAATCTGGCCGCTCGCCGCCGATTCGACATATCCCTCCACACCGGTCATTTGCCCAGCAAAAAACAAGTCTTTCCTTGCGCGGAATTGATAGGTTGGATCAAGGACTTTCGGAGAATTGATGAAGGTATTCCTATGCATGACGCCGTATCGGACGATTTCTGCATTTTCAAGGCCAGGTATGAGCTGAATTACTTCTTTCTGCGGGCCCCATTTCAAATGTGTCTGAAATCCGACAATATTGAAAAGTGTTCCCGCGGCGTCGTCCTGCCGGAGCTGAACGACAGCAAATGGGCGCTTGCCTGTTTTCGGGTCTTCAAGACCAACCGGTTTCATCGGGCCGAAGAGCATCGTTTTCTTTCCCCTAACAGCCATTACTTCAATTGGCATGCATCCCTCGAAAAAGACTTCCTTTTCAAATTCCTTAAGGGGAACTGTTTCAGCCGATACGAGCGCATCATAAAACCGGTTGAATTCCTCCTCGGTCATCGGGCAATTAAGGTAAGCAGCTTCGCCTTTATCGTAGCGCGATTTTAGATAGACCTTATCCATATTTATGCTATCTTTCTCAATGATAGGCGCGGCCGCGTCATAAAAATACAAATATTCCTCGCCAGTTAGCTCTTTCAGGCGGGCGGAAAGGGATGGGCTTGTAAGCGGGCCTGTCGCAATGACGGTAATCCCCTCTGGAATTTCGTCTACCTCTTCGTTTATGACAGTGATATTCTCGTGGTTCCTGACAAGATTCGTGACTCTTCCAGCAAACTCATGCCTGTCCACGGCCAAAGCGCCCCCGGCGGGCACCGCGCATTGGTCCGCGGAGGAAATAATCACCGAATCAAGCATTCTCATTTCTTCCTTTAATACGCCGACAGCATTTGTCAGCGTGTTTGCCCTTAGTGAATTACTGCACACAAGCTCCGCGAACTTATCTGTGTGGTGTGCGGGCGTCTGCCTTACCGGCCTCATTTCAAACAGGCGCACTTTCACGCCGCGCTGGGCAATCTGCCACGCAGCCTCGCTGCCGGCAAGGCCAGCCCCCACCACATTTACTATTTTCTCGCTCATATTCCAACCTCCAGGATGTTTTCTATTCAACTAATTCCACTAAATGCAAAGGTAAATGCAAAAGATTCTATCCACATTCATCTCCATATTGCGTTTTACAATACGTATAGGCAAGCAAAAAGTTTCAGCTAAGCGCCGGCAACCTTGTTGCCATCTTCTGCCTGTCGGCCAAATGAAAGGAGCGGGCATTCAGCCCACTCCTAACTTTGCTGCTCTTCTTTGTAATCGCAATTGGAGCATTGTACCTGGACACCTTTTTTCAGCTTCTTCTCGATGAGGACATGGTCGCACTTCGGGCAATTCCGTGGAAGCGGCTTATCCCAGGAAAGGAAATCGCATTCCGGGAAACGGTCGCACCCATAAAAAATCCGCCTTTTCTTGCTCTTCCGTTCAATGACCCGGCCTTTTTCGCATTTCGGGCAGGTGACGCCAATGTCCTTGACGATCGCCTTTGTATTCCGGCATTCCGGGAAGTTGCTGCAGGCCATGAACTTGCCAAACCGGCCCATTTTAAAGACCATCGGGCTTCCACAGTTTTCGCAATCCTCGCCTGCGGGCTCATCCTTGATTTCAACTTCCTGCATTTCCTTTTCGGCTACTTCAAGCCTCTTCTCGAATCCTTCATAGAATTCGCCAATAATTTTGACCCAGGCAACTTTGCCGTCTTCAACATCATCAAGATCCTGTTCCATTTTCGCAGTGAACTCGACATTAAGTATTTCAGGGAAAAATTCCAGCGTCAGCTCATTTACGATTTCCCCGAGCTCCGTTGGGATAAAACGCTTATTATCGAGTGCTACATACCCACGCTTCTGAATTGTGTCAAGTGTCGGGGCATAAGTGGACGGCCGCCCTATTCCCAGTTCTTCCAGCGTCTTAACTAGCCGTGCTTCCGTATACCTCGGCGGCGGCTGGGTGAAATGCTGTTTTGGTTCAATGCCGGTATTGGCAACTTCATCGCCTTCCTTTAAATCAGGAAGCATGCGGTCTGTTTCCTCCACCTGGTCATCCGTGCCTTCAACATAGAGCTTCATAAAGCCTGGAAAACGTATTTTTGAGCCTGTGGCCCTGAAGGTTACATTTCCATTTATTAAATCGACACTCATCGTATCCATTACAGCCTGGGCCATCTGGCTTGCGATGAAACGGTCCCAGATCAGCTTGTACAGCCTTAATTGGTCCCTTGAGAGAAATTCCTTGAGAGACCCCGGGTCGCGGAACGAGCTCGTCGGCCGAACCGCTTCGTGGGCATCCTGTGCGTTCGCCTTCTTCTTCTCTTTTCCCGCTTCCTCTTTCAAAAAATTCGCACCGAATGAAGAAGTGATATATTCCTTCGCTTCTGACTGGGCAACTTCCGAAATCCGGGTCGAGTCCGTCCTCATGTAAGTGATAAGACCGACTGTGCCTTCTTTTCCGAGGTCGATCCCTTCATACAGCTGCTGCGCGAGCATCATTGTTTTTTTGGCGCGGAAATTTAACTTCCTGGCAGCTTCCTGCTGGAGGGAGGAAGTTGTAAATGGTGGCGCGGGATTCCTCCTCCGTTCCTTTTTCGTTACGGAGGCGACGGCAAACCGGTCGCCGCTCATTCCAGCCAGCGCTTCTTTTACGTCCTGGTCGGAATGGAGCTCCCTCTTCTGTCCGTCAATACCGTAAAAGGACGCTTCAAATGCATCCTTCCCTTTTGTAAACGTTCCGCCAATTGTCCAGTATTCTTCCGGGACGAATGCCTGGATTTCCTTTTCACGGTCAATAATCAATCTGACAGCGACCGATTGGACCCTTCCCGCGGAAAGCCCTTTTTTGACTTTTTTCCAAAGCAACGGGCTAATATTGTAGCCGACAAGCCTGTCGAGTATCCTCCTTGCCTGCTGTGCATCAACGAGATTCATGTTGATTGCCCTCGGATGCTTAAAAGATTCCTTGATTGCATCCTTGGTAATTTCATTGAAAACAACCCTGCAGTCCGAATCCAAATCAACATCAAGGGTGTTGGCGAGGTGCCAGGCAATCGCTTCCCCTTCCCTGTCGGGGTCAGCCGCGAGATAAACTTTCTTCGCTTTCTTCGCGGCGGCCTTTAATTCTTTCAGGACCGGGCCTTTGCCTCGAATGGTGATATATTTAGGATCGAAATCATTATCTATATCTACGCCCATTTGGCTTTTCGGCAAATCGCGCACATGGCCCATGGACGCTTTTACTTTATATTTTTTTCCAAGATATCGCTCGATTGTTTTCGCCTTTGCCGGCGATTCTACGATGACAAGAAATTCTGCCATTCAATCATCCTCCTTGCGAGGGATTATTCTAATACCTGTTGCAAAATGTATACTAGTTTACTGATAATTTCAACCTTTTTCCTAAAATTTACGTAAATATTTCCAGTTTGTGTGAACAAAACGATGCCTGAATGGTCCTTTAGGGATTCATTTCTCTCCAGCCACTTACATTACGCTCGGATTTAGTGAATGTCAATAGCGAAGTTCCTCCAAAATATCCCCCGCCTTTGTGACAAGTTTCGCACCCTGCTGGATTAATTCGTTCGTCCCTGCTGAAAAAGGGCTGAAAATATTGCCGGGCAGCGAAAATACATCCCTTCCTTCATGGACTGCGTAATTCGCGGTTATAAGCGAGCCGCTCTTATTTTTCGCTTCTACAATGAATGTTCCCCCCGAAAGCCCGCTGATAATCCTGTTTCTCATCGGAAATTGCCAGCGGGCGGGCTTTGTGCCAGGAGGATGCTCTGACAGGACGAGCTGTGTTTTCATCATTTCAATTGCCAGTTTTCTGTTTTCCTCAGGGTATACATGATAAAGGCCGCCAGCGATAACTGCAATTGTTTTGCCTCCGTTGCGGATTGCACATTCATGGGCAACCGTATCAACTCCCTTGGCCAGGCCACTGACAATGACGGTGCCTTTTTCAATCAATTCCGGGAACATGAGCCTGATCGCATTCTTTCCATACTCGGAAACCTGGCGGGAGCCAACTACAGCCAGCTTCGGTGTGGCGTGGAGAAGGGAAAGGTCCCCGCATGCGAAAAGCGCCCAGGGAGGCTGATAGATTTGTTTTAAAAATGGTGGATAATCGGGATCGAGAATGGTAATGATGGAGATTTTTTTTGCACTGTATTGTTGGAGAAGATTTGTGAGGATTTCATTTATGGGAGTGGTTTGATTCATAGAAGCGTGGGCAGAGCCCTTCATAGGAGGCAATAATTTAAGCGCAGGCAGGCTCGCAATGGGCTCTGGCAGAGGTTCCGCCTTCATTATGCGGCCAATAGAGTTCCATGTCGCATTAGGCTGGTTAAGCAGCCAAATGAGTTTGTTTCTTATCCTTTCCATTAAAAAACCCTCCATGATTTAGATTTTTTGTTTTAAAAAGGTGCAAGTTTATCGAATGTGGGAAAAATGCGGGACGCGGGACGCGGGAGAATGGATTTGGGTTCATCGACTGAAAATGGCAGATGGAAGAATGCGGGAATAAGCCCTCCAAAAATCGAAGGGCTTCTTTTCTTCCCGCTATTCATTTCTTAATGGGTTTTGCACTTTTCGTACAGGCCTTTTTCCTTCAATACTTCAATAAGCGTTTCGCCCATTACGGAAGGAGTGTCCGCTACCTTAATGCCGCATTCGTTCATGACGCGGATTTTTTCATCGGCCGTTCCTTTTCCGCCGGAAATGATCGCGCCAGCATGGCCCATCCTCTTTCCTGGAGGGGCAGTACGTCCGCCAATAAAGCCAACGACCGGTTTGGTCATGTTTGCTTTAACCCATTCAGCCGCTTCCTCTTCGGCAGTTCCACCAATTTCGCCAATCATGATAACAGCATAGGTCTCAGGATCTTCATTGAATGCTTTTAAAACATCGATGAAGTTCGTTCCATTGACAGGGTCGCCGCCGATCCCGACAGCTGTTGTCTGGCCGATTCCAGCCTGTGTGAGCTGATGGACGGCTTCGTACGTTAGGGTTCCGGAACGGGAAACGACGCCTACATGGCCTTTTTTATGGATGTAGCCAGGCATGATGCCGATTTTGCATTCGTCAGCGGTGATGACGCCAGGACAGTTCGGACCGACTAGGCGGGKTTTCTTCCCTTCCATATAGCGTTTTACTTTTACCATATCAAGGACTGGAATATGCTCCGTGATGCAGATGGCAATATCAAGTTCGGCATCGACTGCTTCGATAATCGCATCCGCTGCGAATGGAGCTGGAACGTAGATGACGGAAGCGTTTGCACCAGTGGCTTCAACAGCTTCTCTTACTGTATTAAAAACAGGTACGCCTTCCACTTCCTGGCCGCCCTTGCCGGGTGAGGTACCGCCGACAATTTTTGTGCCGTATTCAAGCATTTGTTTCGTATGGAAAAGTGCAGTTGATCCAGTAATCCCCTGGACGATGACTTTTGTGTCTTTATTGATAAAAACGCTCACAACAATTACCCCCTTCTATTTCACCAAAGAAACGATTTTCTGGGCACCGTCAGCCATTGATTCAGCCGCAACGATGTTCAGCCCGGATTCGTTCAGGATCTGCTTGCCTAGATCAACGTTCGTCCCTTCAAGGCGGACAACAAGCGGCACTTCAAGCCCTACCTGTTTCGCAGCCTCGACAACGCCCGTCGCAATGACATCGCACTTCATGATTCCGCCGAAAATATTGACAAAAATGCCTTTTACTTTCGAATCTGAAAGGATGATTTTAAATGCCTCGGTGACCTTTTCAGCTGTTGCACCGCCGCCAACATCAAGGAAGTTCGCGGGGTCGCCGCCGTAATGCTTGACGATATCCATTGTCGCCATAGCCAGGCCGGCTCCGTTTACCATGCAGCCAATGTTCCCATCAAGGGCGATATAGCTTAGGTCGTATTTGGAGGCTTCAATTTCCTTTGGATCCTCTTCTTCAAGGTCACGGTATTCCAGGACATCCTTTTGGCGATAAAGGGCATTTGAGTCAAAATTCAGCTTCGCATCAAGCGCCATTACTTTTCCGTCACCGGTTACTACTAGGGGGTTGATTTCTGCAATTGAGCAGTCTTTCTCAATGTAGGCATTGTAGAGGCTGGTCATGAATTTGACTGCCTGGCCGACAAGTTCCTTCGGTATATTGATGTTAAAAGCAAGCCGGCGTGCCTGGAACGGCTGAAGGCCGATAACAGGATCGATTTCTTCCTTGAAAATCTTTTCAGGAGTTTTTTCGGCAACCTCCTCGATTTCCGTTCCGCCCTCCTCGGAGCCCATCAAAACGACACGGGACGTAGCACGGTCAAGGACAAGGCCGATGTAATATTCCTTTTTGATATCACAGCCTTCTTCAATCAAAAGGCGCTTAACTTCTTTCCCTTCAGGCCCCGTTTGATGAGTGACAAGCGTTTTCCCAAGAATTTCACTCGCATATGTACGGACTTCATCAAGATTTTTGGCAACTTTAACACCGCCGGCTTTTCCCCTTCCGCCAGCATGGATTTGCGCTTTTACGACACAAACCTTCGTTCCAAGCTCACGCGCGGCTTCTACCGCTTCTTCAACCGTGAACGCCACTTTTCCATTAGGGACTGTTACTCCGTATTTCCTGAGTATTTCTTTCCCCTGATACTCGTGGATATTCATTTCCCATCCTCCTAACAACCTGTCAAAAATTGCACTGCGCTTTCATTTTATATAAAGCCTCGTGGCTTGTCCACACTTTAGGCTAAACATTGCCTCTCATCTGAAAGTTCGGAAAGATTTCTCCTCGTTTTGGAAAAGGTGCGGCCACAATCAGTTATTCAGCAAATTCCCGCTTTCATCCGCCAGTTTTATGGGAGCGAATGATTTTCTGTGGTAAGGCGTGATCCCATGTTTTTCAATCGCTTCCATATGCTCTTTTGTCCCATAGCCCATATTTTTTTCAAATCCGTATGCGGGAAATTGTTGCGCGAGATGTTTCATGAACCTGTCCCGTTCATTTTTGGCCAAGATGGAAGCCGCCGCGATTGTAATGCTTTTTGCGTCCCCTTTGATAATTGCCTCAGCCGGAAAAGGCAAATCAAGTTTGACTGCGTCGGCAATGACATAGTCCGGCAGGGGTGACAGGGCCGCGATTGCAGCCTTCATCGCTTTGATTGTCGCCTGGTAAATATTCAGTTCATCAATTTCCTCCGCTCCAATCAGGCAAGTGCTGAATGCGATGGCTTCCCGCTTAATAATCTCCTCAAATTCTTCCCGTTTTTTGGCCGTAAGCCTTTTTGAGTCGTCGAGCCCCGGAAGGAAAAAATCTTCCGGCAGGATAACGGCTGCCGCTGCTACAGGCCCTGCGAGAGGCCCCCTTCCCGCTTCATCAGTTCCGGCAATCCATTTGTATCCCTGCTCCCGCGCTCTTTTCTCAAAAGCGGTCATCTCGAAAAATTTAGCCTTCATTTTCTCTTCATCCAGCCTTGCCTTGTTCCATTTCTTCAGGAGCGCTGCGACACCCTTCCGGCCATCCAAGCCCAATTCTCGTAAAAATGGATCTTGTTCATCCGTTATTGAAGAAAGCCTATTCTCGATTTCAGTGATACTTAACTTTGTCATTTGGTTAATGCCCCTATGTATTTTGATTTAATGAAAGAAGGCCCTCGACAAGAGAGCCTACACCGTTCCATTTTCACTTTTTTCCCTAACTTCTTCCGGCCATTCAAAGGTTAGCGGCCCGAACTTTTCCATCCTGATGTCACGGACGACCAGTTCGGCGACTTTGTCATAATCAACTGACCCTCCGCTGCCAAGTGCCCCTCTCAACCGGCCAATATGCTCAAAAAGTTCCACCGGGTCTTCAGGAACCTCATTAAACTGATACCTCTCCGTTAGCCTTCCCGGGTATCTCTTTTCCAAAAACCTCAGTCCGAAAAGGGCCAAATCTTGCAAATTAAGGAGGGTATCTTTAATTGCTCCTGTAATTGCAAGCTTTTTCCCGACCTCCTGGTCTTCAAACTTCGGCCAGAGGATGCCAGGAGTATCAAGGAGTTCAAGTTCCTTGCCAACCTTGATCCATTGCTGCGCCTTTGTCACGCCAGGAGTATTTCCCGTTTTGGCGATATTTTTTTTGGCGAGCCTGTTAATCAGTGTCGACTTGCCGGCATTCGGGATTCCGACGATCATCGCCCGGATTGCGCGCGGCTTGACGCCCTTCGCCTTCAGCCGGTCGAATTTTTCCTTCAGTATTTCATGGGAAGCTGCAGTTATTTCCTTCATCCCTTCCCCTGCCTGCGAGTTGATTGCCAAAGCCTTAATCCCATTGTCAGCGAAATGGCGGATCCAGGCCTTAGTAGCCTCTTTATCGGCCATATCCGCTTTGTTCAAAAGGACAAGCCTTGGTTTATGCTGGATAATCTCATCAATCATCGGATTCCTGGATGAATAAGGTATCCTCGCATCAATGAGTTCGAAAATGATATCGACGAGCTTTAGTTTTTCGGTAACTTCCCTGCGCGCCTTTGCCATGTGGCCAGGAAACCATTGGATGGTCAATTCGGCCACCTCCTGTTGCTTTTAGTAGTAAATTATTCTTCCAATTTTACGATGCGCATATCCTTGACTGGCCAGTAAACCACACTTGTTTTTCCAAGCACTTTTTCCATCGGGACCGTGCCGATGTGGCGGCTGTCCTTCGAATATCTGCGGTTGTCCCCCATGACAAACAGCTCGCCCTCGGGGACAGTCTTCTCGCCGGTTTTCTCTTCAAGCGTGAACGGGTCGGTCAGCGGTCCGTCCACAACCATTTTCTTGTAGGCATCCAAATACGGCTCTTCGTATGCCTTTCCATTTACATAAAGGGTGTCGTCCTTATATTCAATATGGTCCCCAGGAAGGCCGATTACACGCTTAATATAATCTTTGTGCTCCGGAGCGTGGAAAACAATGATGTCAAACCGCTTCGGCTCCCCTATCCGGTAGCTTAATTTATTCACAATCATCCTGTCCTGGTCCTTCAGGGTTGGCATCATCGACTGCCCGTCAACAACAATCGGCGCAAAAAGGAAATAGCGGATGACTGCGGCAAGCGCAACAGCGACAAGCAGCGCTTTGGTCCATTCCCATACTTCATTTTTCTTTTTCGTCATAGTCTGTTTTCCACCCATTTCCCGTAAAGTTGATTCCATACTCTATTTTACATAACCCGGCCCGCTTAAACACAAACGGAAAGCATTTTTCAGGAGCCAATTTGATGATTGTTAAAAAGATGAAACATTTTGGGCGGCGGATAAGTTTAATATGGCTGATAAATTTTTACGACAGCACGCTTTCATCAGTTGAACATGCCCCATAAAACAAACGAAGCGCCATCGCGGGGCACCGGCCGAAATGGCTGGGAGACCTGGCGAAGGCGCTTCCTTGTTTTTATCGAATTTCTTTGATACGGGCTTTTTTCCCGCGAAGTTTGCGCAGGTAGTAAAGCTTCGCACGGCGGACTTTACCGCGGCGGATTACTTCCAATTTCGCAATTTTTGGTGTGTGGACAGGGAAAGTACGCTCTACGCCTACTCCATAAGAAATTTTACGAACAGTAAAAGTTTCGCTGATTCCACCACCACGACGCTTGATCACAACACCTTCGAACAACTGGATACGCTCGCGTGTGCCCTCGACAACCTTAACGTGTACACGTACAGTGTCACCAGGACGGAACGCAGGATGATCCGTGCGAAGCTGTGCTTTTGTGATTTCATTGATTAATTGTTGCATCGTATTCAACTCCTCCCACAGATGCTCTTGCAATCCATTGCCTATGCAGCGGAACATCGTTTTCAAAGGCCTACCCCGGAAACCGGTTCAAGCCACAAGAAGTATCTTACCATAAACAGAAGTATGACGCAATAACTAGCGGCCTTCTTTTTTAATCTCCTCAAGCCATTTTCTTTGGATTGGCTCGAGTTCAATCGCTTCGAATAAATCCGGCCGTCGTTCCCACGTTCTCCGCAGCGATTCCTTCGTCCGCCATTCTTCAATTAGCTTATGGTTGCCCGAGATGAGCACTTCTGGTACCTTATGGCCCCGGAAATCTGCTGGCCTTGTATAATGCGGGTGCTCGAGGAGCCCGGTGCTGAACGAATCCTTCCGATGGGACTCCTCGTTGCCCAGGGCCTCCGGAAGCAGCCGGACGACGCTGTCGATCACGACCATCGCCCCGAGCTCCCCGCCGGTTAAAATAAAGTCGCCTATCGACAACTCATCCGTCACCAGGTGCTCCCTTATTCTTTCATCATACCCTTCATAATGGCCGCATATAAAAATCAAATGCTCTTCACCAGCCAGCTCCTCCGCTTTCCGCTGGGAATGGCGCTCCCCTTGCGGACAAAGAAGGATGACCCGGGGCCTTGTGCCAGCCCCTTCCGACAATGCCTGGACAGCATCGAAAATCGGCTGCGGCTTCAACACCATCCCGGCTCCGCCCCCATACGGGTAATCGTCGACTGTTTTATGCTTATTGTCCGCATACTCCCGGAAATTGACGACATTATAGGCGACGGTCCCTTTTTCAGCCGCTTTTTTCAAAATAGAGCTGCCTAATACTCCTTCGAACATTTCCGGAAATAAAGTTAACACATCGATTTTCATCATGACAGGAGGCCTTCCATCGGGTCGATGATAACCGTCTTTTCTTTTACATCCACTTTCAGGACGACATGTGCGATATAGGGAATCAGGTGCTCCTTGCCGCCCTTCCCTTTTACGACCCACACATCATTCGCGCCCGGGGTAAGAATTTCGGTTATCTTCCCGATTTCCTCCCCTTCTGTTGTGAACACGTGGCATCCGATGATTTCATGGAAGTAATATTCATCTTCCTCCAGCTCGCCAAGCTGTGATTCATGCACTTTAAGGAGGCCGTCCCGGAACTTTTCAACATCATTGATATTCCCGTAGCCTTCGAACTGGAGCAGATCGAAATTTTTGTGCTGCCTATGGGCTTTTACCGTCAGTTCCAGCGGCTCTTTTTCCTTAGGAAGGAATAGAAATAGCTTGCTTCCTGGCTTGTACCTTTCGTCGGCAAAGTCGGTTCTTGAAATGACCCTTACCTCGCCCCTTATTCCGTGGGTATTGACAATTTTCCCTACATTGAACCATTTATCCATTTGCGTCACCTCTTGCGTATCTCTTCAATAATCCCGTCGCGAATGATAATTTCCTCCTGGAGAAGGCTATCCTCCCAGGGATCGCCAGGCTTTATCTCTATGATTGCCTGAACCTCTGTTTCTTTCAATTCGCTCCCTATTGGTAGCATATGCAGCTGTCCGATTTGAAAATCAAGCTGCCCAATCTTTTCCGCGCGCGAGAGGATTTCCTTTTCAAATTGCCTTTTGATTTCAGCAGGCGGAAGTCTGCCGGCCTTCTCGAGCTTTTTCTGTTCAAATTTCAGCTGGCCGCACTCTTTCTCAAGCTGCGCTTTCTTTTGCCCGTAGGCATCAAGCAGTTTCTGGCGGCTGTTTTCAGTCAGGACTTGCTTCACTGCAACATTTCGGAGAATTTTCATAAAAAAACCTCCCATATGTAAAGATACCAAAAAAGGAGGGATTTCTCCCTCCTTTCGTTTCGAAATAATAACTTTACTTGTCCAGCTCCAGCGCCCGGACCCTCGAGGCATCAATCCTCCCAGGTCTGGGGCAAAGCGCTTTTCTTATTCACTTATTTCCAAAAACAGTTTTTTCTGTTCCGATGCACCAGCCGCGTAGACGACGGTGCGGATTGCTTTCGCAACGCGCCCCTGCTTTCCAATTACTTTTCCCATGTCACTCTTGTTGACGGAAAGTTGATAGGTTACGCGCTGATCTTCTTCCATAACGTTCACACGAACATCTTCCGGAAAATCAACAAGGGGCTTTACAATCGTTTCGATCAACTGTTTCATAGCGGACCGCCGTTATTATTTGCCAAGCTTGGCATTGTGGAATTTCTCCATGATGCCGGCCTGGGAGAATAGGTTGCGGACAGTGTCGGATGGCTTGGCGCCATTTTGAAGCCACTTCAGAACCAATTCCTCGTTGATGTCGACAACTGCAGGCGCTGCAACCGGATTGTAAGTGCCTACTGATTCAATGAAACGTCCATCACGCGGTGAACGGGAATCTGCTACAACGATACGATAGAAAGGAGATTTTTTTGCTCCCATACGCTTTAAACGAATTTTTACTGCCATTTTAACTTGCACCTCCGAATAGTTTCACACAAGATAGTATAATACCAATTGTTAAATCGTTTGTAAAGTCTTTTTTCTTAACACCTAAAAACAGGGAAATATTTACTTAAAAAGGATTGAACGGCAGCTTGAATCCGCCTTTCTTTTTCCCTTTTTGCTGCATACCAGCCATTTGCTTCATCATTTTTTTCATATCCTCGAACTGCTTCAGCAGCCTGTTCACCTCGGGAACGGTTCTTCCGCTTCCTTTGGCAATCCTCTGCTTGCGTTTCGAGTTGATGATTTCCGGGTTCGTCTTTTCTTTCGGCGTCATCGAGCGGATGATCGCTTCCACATGGGCAATCTGTTTCTCATCGATAGAAACATTATTCAGTCCCTTGATTTTGTTCGCGCCCGGAAGCATTTTTAAAATATCCTCGAGCGGCCCCATTTTCCTTACCTGCCCGAGCTGGTCGAGGAAGTCATCGAGCGTAAAGGAAGCTGTCCGCATTTTTTGCTCAAGTTCCTTCGCCTTTTCCTCATCGACATTCGCCTGGGCTTTCTCGATCAGGGTCATCACATCGCCCATCCCGAGAATCCTGGAGGCCATCCGTTCAGGATGGAACGCTTCAAGCGCATCCAGCTTTTCACCAAGGCCGACAAATTTAATCGGCGTGTTCGTCACAGACCGGATGGACAGCGCCGCCCCGCCCCTTGTGTCGCCGTCAAGCTTCGTCAGAACGACTCCCGTTAGGCCAAGCTGCTCATTGAAGCTTTGGGCCACATTCACGGCATCCTGCCCGGTCATCGCATCGACGACAAGGAAAATTTCATTCGGTTTGGCAAGCTCCTTGATGTCCTTCAATTCATCCATGAGCGCTTCATCGACATGAAGCCGGCCCGCTGTATCGATCAGGACATAGTCGTGATGGTCTTCACGCGCTTTCGCGATTGCCTGCCTCGCAATTTCTACAGGGCTTACCTGGTCGCCAAGCGAAAAAACAGGCATGTCAAGCTGTTTGCCGAGCGTTTCGAGCTGCTTGATTGCAGCGGGGCGATAAATGTCCGCGGCAACGAGCAACGGTTTCCGGTTATATTTTTTCCTGAGCAGGTTCGCTAGCTTCCCGGTCGTCGTCGTTTTACCGGCACCCTGAAGCCCAACCATCATGATAACGGTCGGCGGCCGGTTCGCAACGGCAATCATGCTCTGCTCCCCGCCCATCAGCTCGGTCAATTCTTCCTTAACGACCTTGATGACCTGCTGGCCCGGCGTCAGGCTTTTTAAAACTTCCTGGCCGACTGCCCGCTCACTGACTTTTTTGACGAACTCCTTGACTACTTTAAAGTTTACGTCTGCTTCAAGCAGCGCCAGCCTGACTTCCCTCATCATCTCCTTGACGTCCGCTTCATTTACCTTCCCCTTGCCGCGGATTCTCTGGAGCGTATTCTGCAGTCGGTCGGCCAAACCTTCAAATGCCATAGTGCCGCCTCCTAATCTAGTTTCTCAAGCTCGGCCACCGCTTCAAGCAGGGCCTGCTTAGGGAGTGGTTCCGTTTTAACCAATTCTTTCATTTTCCCCAAAATGGTGCTGCGTTCCTGGAATTTTTGCAGCAAAAGCAGTTTTTCTTCATATTCCTCGAGCATTGCTTCAGTACGTTTGATATTATCATAAACAGCCTGGCGGCTAACATCATACTCTTCGGCAATCTCCCCGAGCGAATAATCGTCCAGGTAATAGAGAGACATATAGCTCTGCTGTTTTTCCGTCAACAACGACTGGTAGAAATCATAAAGATAATTCATTCGCGTTGTTTTCTCAAGCATGCTATCCCTCCTTGTTAAGTGAAAAACCTTTACATCGTTAAGTTTACAGCCCTGGCCCGGCGATGTCAAGGTCACGGGCGGCAGGCAAAAAAAACAAAAACACCGCGTTTTTCTGCAGTGTTTTAAGCTACCTCCTCCTCTTTTTCGCTTCAAGAAGGCGTTTCATCCTGTCCTCCGCCCCTGTAGCAGCCGAGCCGTGCGGAGCCGGCCTCTTTTCTGCAGCCTGCTTTGAATCATGCGGTGGGAAGGGGGGCGTTTCCGTCTTATCAAAAATTGGCTTATCCTTTTCCGGTACATGCGGGCCCGGATTTTTCAAACCAGCTTTATTAACGGTACGGTCCTTCGCTTTGGCGAGCCTGCCTAAAACCACAGTTGCCGCATCGCTTCCCGTTTTCCCGGGTGTTTTTCGTTTTGGAATCAACTTCCCGAGCACACCGGTTCCAAACCTGCGCAGGAAAATTTCCGCAATAAGCAACAGGAAAGCAGCCAGGAGCAAATACTCGCTGACAGGCTGTTTCGTAGACGGCTTCGATGAAAGCGGCCTGAATGCATCCTTTGGAGAGGCAAGCTCCTTTCCTCCGCTTATGGAAACGAGTCCATTCAGAAACACTTTATTCGTTCCCTTCAGTAAGAATTCCTCGGAATAAGGAACGGAAAATCCGGTACGGTAAACAGCGGATACCCCATCCTTGTCCTTCTTCCTGATTGAAAGGTAATACATTCCATGCCGGCCCGGGATGACTAGTTCATACTTCCCCGGGGAAACAAGTTTCGTGTTCGCATCAATGGCTTCTCCTGCCTGTGTCAGAACGGTCGCTTCAATCGGTATCGGATCGGCGTTTCCGCTGCTCAACGAAATGACCGCATTTCCCTTATCCTTATCCACCGACACCGAGAACGGTTCGCTCTCATATTTCGGAAGGGACTCACTTACGATTTGATTAATGAAGCCTGGCCAATTTGGCCACCTTGCCCAGTCCCCTGACCATTTTCCGGAAAGACCGGATGTAAACGCCAGAGTTGATCCAAGCCCGTATTGCCATTGGGCAAGGACAGGGTCATCTTTTTCGCTTAAGACCGGAACGCGTGCCCGCGGCTTCGGGGTAACTGCAACATAGGCATTCATTTGTGGAACGCCGTTTTCAAAAAGCACTTTCCACTCCGGGTACGCCCCTATTACCGGATAAAATGGGTCGTCCTCGATGTATGTCCGCGTTGTCATGACGGTTTCCCGTGATAGCACGCTGGGAATGACCGAAGCATCCGATACATCGTAGAAACGGCCGCTGCCCATCTTCGCAAGTTCCTCAAGAAGCCTCCTGTCCGCGTCACTGCCAAGGGCAAGCGTTGAAATGGTGATATTCCGTTTTTTCCCCTCCTCAATCAATGCGGCATAATCCCAGTCTGTTGCGGATTGGCCATCCGTCAGCAAAATAATGTGTTTGCGCTGTAGCTTTAAATCACGAAGTTCGCCATAAGCCTTTTCCAGGGCCGGATAAATATTCGTGCCTCCGCCTATGGCAACGGAACGGATTTTCTCAATGGCGTCCTGCTTATTTTTGAGTGGGGCCGTTTCGACTATTACCCACGGTTTGTCATCGAAGGCGATAAAGCCGAGGGTATCATCCTTCCGGAGCAATTCGGCAGACCTTGCCGCCGCTTCCTTCGCCAGTGAAAACTTTGCCCCTTCCATGCTTCCGGACCGGTCAATGACGATAACAAGGCCAAGCGACGGCATTTCTTTTTTGCCTTTTATATCCATATCGACAGGAAGCAGCTTTTCAAGCGGCGTTTTAAAATACCCGCCAAGCCCGAAGCTATCCTCTCCGCCTGTCATGACAAAGCCGGTCCCAAATTCCCGAACCGCCTTTTCAAGCAGATCCATCTGTCCCTCAGACACCCTGTGGCCGGGAACATTTTCAAAAACAATCGATTGGTAGTTGAGATACCCGCCAAGCGCTGTTGGGAGCCTTTCCGGCACGATTGCGTCTACTGCCAGTCCAGATTCCCGTAAAATTGCGGGCATCCTCCCGCCTGGCGTTCCTTCGACGACAAGCACTTTAGGCACACCTTTTACATCCGCGACCGCAAAAAGTGAATTGTTTTCGATATGGGCGTCCCCAGAATTGATTAATTCAGCCTTGTAGACCGAGAGGCCGGTACCCGTCGAACGGTGGGTGAATGTGAAGGCATTGTTCCCCTCCTTCAAGCTTACATCTTTTTTTAAAATCTCCCTGTTGTTAAGAGTAAGCCTCAATACAGCCTCCATTTCAGCATTGCTTGAAACGGCAACGGAAACGGATGTTTTCTCCCCCTCATAAAGGGTGGGCGGAACGGTAAACGACGTCACGGCGGCATCGTTTCCCGCAGCCTTCCTAAGGGTGGCGTAGTCGAGTTCAATCTTCCGGTTCTTTAACATTCGCGCCGCGGTAGCCGCTTCGCCCGCAGTGTTATTTCCATCCGTAAGAAGGACGATCCTCCCTGCCCCGGCACCTGGAATTAGCGAGGAAGCAAACCTGAGCCCGGAGCCGATATCTGTTTCGGTTTTATCCAGGTCCCCGCTAAACTGGGAAGGAATTTCCCCGCCAGCGGCCAACGACGATTCAGATTGCGGCTCCTTCGCGAAAGAAGCAATCGCGAATTGCATGCCTGGACCTTTCTTGGAAACCGCCTCATGAATCCAGTCCAGCGCTTCTTCGCCAGCGGCCTCGACACTTTTCGACCTGTCCACAAGAAAGATGACCGTTTCTGTTTTGGCCGGGAAGACAATCTGTGGAGCAGCCAGGGCAAGGATCAGTATAAAAAAAACAACTGACCGAATGAGGCCGATAATTTTTTGCTCCAACGTGCCTTCCCGGCTGAAAAACCTGTACATGAGAAAAGCCGCCGGGAGCACGAGGGCAAACATGAGGGGATATTTAACGTCCAAGCCCACGCCTGTACACCTCCCATTCCATCAGCAAACACAAAAAGGCGAGGATGCCGAGCGCCTGCCAGGCCGTTTCATTTTCCCGGACAGCCTTTTTCCCCGCTATAAGCGTCTTTTTATTTAGACTAAACGACTCTGAATGGGGAGCCGTTTTTTCCCTGTCGTCCAGCATCACGGAAAAGAAATGAATCTTTTTGCCGGAGGATGCCTGGTATACGCCCGGTTTGAAAGGAGCCTTGAAATTTTCGGTCGATAAATCGTATTCGGCCAAATTTTTTCCATCTCGGTCAAAGATGGCTAGTTTCCTGTCATGGGAATCCAACGTTAGCCATTTCTCTTCTCCTGGCTGAAAATATCCTAGAAATGTTGATTGCTTGGAAAGCCATTGGTAGCTGTTGGATAGGAAAATCGGAAAGCCGGGGTGAAGCGGCCAATCAGAATCTTCAATCGCAAAGTTCACCGCGATTGCCGGCTGGCCTTTTCGGTACCCTGTTTGAATCAGGGGGCGGCCGCCGGATTCCGCTATCGTTTCGAATGAACCGCTATAAGGCTCTGCCGCAGAGTGAATATATGTTTTGCCGAATTCGGTGAATTGCAGTAGAGGAGAATCTACTGCTTTTATTTTTTTCATTAATTCCAACCGTTGACCCTTGTCCTTGTTGATTAGCAGGACGGGTAGATTCGGAAGGTTTTCAGGTTCCTTCCCCTCAACCAGGAGGATGCCTTCCTTAATGGAAGCGAATGCGCTTTGATCTGGCTGGATAATGTCCAACCCAAGCGACTTTACCCCTTTCAGCAAAAAGGGATTTACATTGCCGATTGCAAAAAAAGGCGGATCTGCCGGTGCCAGAACAGCCGCGGCTTCGTTATCCGCCTGATAGCCATCCTCTGCGATTGCCTCCGCAAGATAATAGGGCTGCTCGGGCAAATCGGGAATATCAATAATTTCCTGGCTCGCAGCGCCAATTTTTATGCTCTTTTCAAACAGAACCTCCTTCTCCCCTTTCACTGTGAACAGGACATCACGATCTTCACTGCCCTGGTTTTCGAGTACCGCCGCGGCGGCAATTGCATTGCCCGCCCTTGCAGCCCCAAAAGACAGAAGCGCCACATTCCGAATCGGGGCGCGGCTATTATGGACCTGAATAAATGCGTTTCCCGCAACCGGTTCTATTTCGTCCTTAAGGGCGGCATCGGAAAAAATATGTATCTCGTTTCCTTCAGTCGAGGACAACGATAGAGCCAGCTTAACTGCATCAACGATATTTTCGTGTTCATAGGTAAGGGAAAGGGACTGAATCGCATCACTCGCGGCCCTTTTTTCAGCTTCCCTATTCAGGATTACTTCAGGCCTTTGCCCCGCGCTGATAATGGTAACTTCCCCGGTCCCGCCTTTTTCCAGAAGCTCAAGCATTTTCTTTTTCGCAACGTCCACCCGTGTTCCATCATCCCCAGCCGCCGCGGACATGGACGATGAAGGGTCATAAATAATCACTAGATGATTCCCGGCCATGCTTCCGCTTTCCCAGCCCGGTTTTGCAAGCGCGAACATCAAAAGGGCCAGTGTGATGACCTGCAGCCACAAAAGCAGGCTGTTCTGCAATTTTTTCAGCCATGGGGATGCCTGCCATTCGTTCATTGCCTCGGCCCAAAGCATGTTGGATGGATTGATGACAGGCTTATACTGCTTTCGGAAAAAATATAGAAGAATGACAAATCCAAACAAGCCTGCCAACGCGAAATAGGCGGGGTTGGCGAAGTGCATTCAGGCCACCTCATTCCAGCACTTTTTTAGCCGTGCACATATGAAAAATAAATTCATGAAAATCATCCTTGTCAGTCGTGGACAAATAGGCAAAGCCATATTTTCTGCACAGCTGTTCGAGCGAGGCGTTGTGGGCTTCCAGCCTTCTTTGATACAGTTTTACAACACTTTCCCCCATGCTCACCTCGACCGCTGTTCCGGTTTCACTGTCGATCAGCCGCAAATCACCCGTACCCGAAGGATTTATTTCCTCCCCGGCAAGAATATGGATAAACTTTGCCTCGATTTTCGATGAGGCAAGCTTTCTGAACAGCTTGGCGAATTCACCGGGGCTTTCAAGGCCGTCGGTTATCACAATGACCGCCTGGGCGCCCTTCAACCCCTCGGCGAGCACCGATTCCGTGAACGTTCCGGCCGCAGATGTTTCGTCTGTTACGAGAATACTATTGTAGACGCTTTTGGCATAGACCGCTCCTTTTCTCGTGATTTTCCCACCCGCTGAAGCGGATGCGGGAATGAAGGATAACCGGTCTTCCCCATTTAGGGCGATAAAGGACAAAGCAGCGGCAATTTCCTTCGCCCTCTTCCATTTCGATTCAATTATCCGCATGGACGGGGTGGCGTCCAGGATAACAGCCGCATGGATTTCCTGCTCATCAAGAAATCTTTTGATATAATGCTTGCCGGTCCTGCCAAATAAATTCCAGTCAATCAGGCGGAGATCATCCCCAGGCTGGTAGGCACGAAAATCGGAAAACTCCAGGGATTGGCCTGGCCTCCCCGATCGGCGCCCGCCTTTATGGGCGGCCCTTTTCCGGGTCTTGACGGAGAGCCGCAATCTTTGGAGCCTGGCTAGCAGAATGCCGTACCCGGAGCTCATTTGGCTGCGGCCGCCTTTGAGGAACTCTCCAGTATTTCAAGGATGATTTCATCCGTTTCCATACCGCGGGCTTCACCTTCAAAATTTAACAGAAGCCGATGGCGAAGGGCGGGGAGGGCCGCATTCTTCAAGTCCCCGGTTGAAACATGGTACCTGCCGGAACACAAGGCCCTTGCTTTTGCCAGCATTAAGAGGCTCTGCAATCCCCTTGGGCCAATTCCATATTGGACGTACTTGTTGACGGATTCCGGTGCCCCCTCTTTTCCGGGATGGGAACTCGTGACGATGGCAACCCCAAAATCAAGAATTTCTTCCGATACAAGGATTTCCTTCGCGAGTTGCTGGAGCCGGATGACATCCTCCGCCGAAACGACCCTTCTTACGATTGGCGTTTCCGTACCTGTCGTTCTGCGGGCAATTTCCTTAAGCTCCTGGCCCGAAGGATAGCCGACGTGGATTTTGCATATGAACCGGTCCATTTGCGCTTCAGGAAGCGGGTAGGTCCCCTCCATGTCGATTGGGTTTTGCGTGGCCAGCACGAAAAACGGCCTAGCCAGCATTTTCGTGCTCCCCATTACGGTAACCGTCCGTTCAGCCATCGCTTCCAGCAAGGCGCTCTGTGTTTTAGGGGTGGCCCTGTTTATTTCATCGGCTAGGACGATATTGGCAAAAATCGGCCCCTCATGAAAAATGAACTCCTGCCTGCCGTTATCGCCCGGCTGGAGAAGCATCGTCCCGGTTATGTCGGACGGCATCAAATCCGGGGTAAATTGAATTCGGTTGAAAGAAAGGTCCATGCAGTCCGCGATTGTCCGGATCAGCATTGTTTTCCCAAGCCCCGGCAGCCCTTCGAGAAGGCTGTGCCCGCCGGACAGTATGCTCCAAAGAACGTGCTCGATCGCTTCGTCCTGGCCCACAATGAACTTTTTAATCTCCTCCCTGGCAGCCTGAAGTTTGCCAACGGCGCTGCTGAATTGATTTTCCTTATCTTTCATCGCTTCCATGGAATCACTCCTTCTTGGGATCCAGATCAGAAAAGTAATTTTTAACGATATTCTCAAGGCCGCCTGGAAGCTTCATCCTGTCAAGGCTGTTTCGGTATGAATCGGCATATTCGCCATAAACTTCCTCATATGGCCGAATCGTCCCCCGCTGGACAGGTCCGTCGCTTTCATATTGGGATGTGTTTCCTTCCCCAAGCTTCCCAAAATCCGATTCCAGGTTTGTGTTGCCTCCTATTTTCTCAGGGATGGTCAAGAACTCCCTAGGTCCTTCTCCCAATCCGGCTCCTTTGCCAGGGTTGGCTCCTTGCCCGGCACTGCTGCCAGCCCCTTTCCCGCCGCCGGCTCCGGTCCCTTGCCCGGCCCCTGTTCCATCACCGGTCCCAGTTCCGTTTCCTTTCCCATTCCCGGAGCCGCTTCCTGGTGTTGAACTTTTATTCGGGCTGCTTCCGGACTGGGTACCGGCGTTGCCGCTGTTTAGCGGATCATTTTTTCCCTTGCCGCCTGCGGATGGTGCCTGGCCATTATGGATATTCTTTTCAGGTCCCATCGCGAGGGTTCCTCGCAATAAGCCTTTTGCGACCATTTCTCCTCGAAGCATTTGGCCTTGTTTTGTAACCGTATCCTGGAGGGCTGCCAGCTCTCTTAACTCATTTCCCGACTGGAATGACTCCTTAATTTTTTTTTGCAGGCTGTCGAGCTGTTTCCCTGAAAGTGCGCCGTCCGTACCGGCAAGTTTTTTCAAGGCTGCCGATTGGGCCGGGGTTCGCTGTGCGCCGTCCTTCGATAGCCGCCCTATTTCCGCCATAGCCTTTTCAACATCCTTTTCGGCAATGGCAGAAGCGAGTTTCTTAAGCCCTGCTTCCTCCATTTCAGTAATCAGAGATTCAAGCCCGGAATTTAGGTCTTTTTCCTTCAGTTCTTTCAGGACCAGCTCTTTCTTTTTTCGTTCGATTGTATTCAGGGCTTCTTCAGGAGTCCGGGCTTTTGCGAGTTCCTTCTTCAATTCTTCCAGCTCTTTTTTCGCAAGCGGATTTTTTTCCTTTTTCATTTGCGCGGAGATGTTTTCTTCCGCCTTTTTTACAATAGCTATTTCGGTTTTCCTCTTTTCGGCCAGCTCGATCTTTTTGTTGGGAAATTGTTCGAGTGACAGAGCCGCGGCAGCAAGCAGGATGCCTGCCGCTAACCATTTTGTGATGCGGTATTTCTTTTTCCGGGAAAGGACGCGAGCTTGTTCCCTTTTCATGTAGGAGACCGTTTCCTTGATGAGCAGTTTTTCTATGGGACCATCTTGATCTTGAAAGGAATGGGCGGCTATAACCCTGTCTTCCGGAACATAGCTGTTGTATAGCCCTGCCGCTTCCTTCCAGCCTGGCAAACGCCTTATAAAAAATAGAAACACGGAAAGGAAGGCAAGTATGGAACAAACTGCCGCAGCCTCGTAATAGTAAGGAAATACAACCATCCTTGCCAGAAGCAGTACAATCACACAGCCAGCGCCGGCCGATGCCAGCCCGTATTGCGCGGCTGCAAAAACCCTGGCCAGCCTAAGCTGCCGCTTTACCGGAGCCAAAAGCTTGAGAAACTGCCTTTTATCATCCATATCCGCCCACCCTCTTTTAACGTTTTGATCCTGCCTTCGGGCGCAATTTCCGGATGCTCATAAACATTGCGGCCGAAAAAAGAAGCGTATACGAAATCAGCTGTGCGGCCCATAAAGGAAACTGAATCCCGGTCTGCCTCCCTAGATCCTTCAACGCTCCCGGCTCAAAAATACCAAACAAAACGGCGAAGGGATTCAGCATTGCGAAGAAATATGATACCGGATTAAACCCTTGGGCTCCGTTGCTGAACTGCAAGGACACGAGCAAAAGGAAAGCTGTACCGGCTGCAAAAAACAGCGCGGTCCCATACGCTGAAATCATTGAAACAATTGTTTTCCGTATCAGGGTAGAATAAAGCACGCCAAAACTTCCAAATACGAAGATGATAAACATATAGTATCCGAGAACGGTCAGAAGCTGCAGCGGCGAGATGCCGCCAAACAGGAAAACGATGCTATAGATAGGCAGGCTCGCAAAAATCATCAGCATCAAAAACGAGACGGACGATACAAGCTTGCCGATGATGATGGCTCCCGAACTTTGCGTTGTGGTCAGGAGGATAGTAAGCGTCTGCTTCTCCCTTTCCCCACTGATGACTCCGGCTGTCAGCCCCGGAGTAATGAACAGGACCAGCCCCAGCTGGATGAAGGAAAGGACCATGAACATTATCCTGCTTGTATCGGGCCTTACATATGAGTTTCCCATCGATTGGGAATTAAGAAAGATGAAGCCGACCACGAAGATTGAAACAGCCAGCAAGTAGAACATGAGCCCGAGAAAACTTTTAAAGGAGCGGAACCTCAGTTTGTATTCCTTCAGCATAACCGGATTTAAAAACAGCCTCATGACAGTTCCACCCCCTTCGTCATTTCCATAAACACATCTTCAAGATTGGACTCAGCCTCCGCAAAGCTAATGACATGAATATCCGCGGCTATCGCCTGTTTTAAGAGAAGGAATTGGTCTTCATCCGTACCGGAGAAAACAAATTGCACCCTTTCCCCATCTTCGCTCTTTTCAAGGCGGCTGACTAGATGATGGTCCTCGAAGAATAATGCAGCCCTGTCAAGATTGCCATAATTTTTAACGGTAATTAGTTTCTCGCCCTGCAGCCTCCTTTGGATTTCAGCGACCGAACCTTGGGCGACGAGCCTCCCCTGGTCAATAATTCCGATTGTATCGCACATTTCCGAGAGCTCCGGCAATATATGGGATGAAATGAGGATTGTTTTCCCCATATTCTTCAATTCTTTCAGGATTTCCCGCATTTCCACCCTCGCCCGCGGATCAAGTCCGGATGCAGGCTCATCAAGGATCAGCACTTCTGGATCATGGATGAGCGACCTAGCAAGGCAAAGCCTTTGTTTCATCCCGCGTGAGAGAACGTCAACATACGAGTCCGCCTTATGGGACAGGTTGACGAGATCAAGAAGCTGGGGAATCAGTTTTGCCCTCTCCGGAGCAGGGATTCCATAGCTTGCTCCGTAAAAATCAAGATACTCGACAGCCTTCAGCTGATCATAGACTCCGAAGAAATCCGGCATATAGCCTATTTGCCTCCTGACTGCAGCGGGTTCCGCGGCAATGCTGCACCCATTTATATAGGCGGTTCCGGAGGTCGGCGCCAAAAGCGTCGCCAAAATTGAAAAGGTTGTTGATTTGCCCGCGCCGTTCTGGCCGACAAAGCCAAACACGGTCCCTTTATCGATTGTCAGCGTAAGGGAGTCAAGAGCGGTAAACCGGCCATACTTTTTTGTCAACTCAATTATCTCAATCATTTTCCACCGCTCCCTTGATTGTTACCGATGGCAAACGTACGGACGGGGCGCTTTGCCCTGTTTTTTCAATTCGTATCCTTATTTTCCCGTCTGAGGAAATGAATCTTTCAGGCCGGTCGGCAATGCTAGTCACCGGGCTTGCCAGACTCGTAAATTCCCCGCTCGTGGCATCTTTTATCGAAAAAGCTGCCTGGCCTTTATGGAGCATAATTGAAATTTCCTCAAACTTCTCAGTTCCCGTGGATAACTGCTGGGGCAAATGAAGAATGTACTCATATACACCATCTTCGAGGAATGCCTCTCTTCCTTCAGGCGGCAAGTCGATGTTCCCACCTTTAATCGGAATTAAATCGAACGAAAGGGAATCTTCATTAATTGAGAAAGCGCCGTTAAATTCCCCGGGAACTTCCACATCCTGAAAGATAAGCGAAATGCTGGTGATTTTTTCTTTTTTATTCACGAGGTCGGCATTCATTACCTGGTCTTTTGTAACGCCATACACAATTGGCTTGTTTTTCTCTCTGGATTGATTGTACAGAAAGCTGACCCCCTCATTCTCAAGCCGGGCTTTCTTCATTTTTTCTATTTCCTTTCCATAAAAGCCGGGACCCTGGTAACCATTCCCTGCGAAACTTGGCCCTAATAAGTATTTAATGTTGAGTGCGTGATTCACTTTTATCACCGACCCTTTTTTCAGAGGTCCCAGCTCGACCTTTTTCATACCGGACAAGAAATAAACGTTATCAAAATCGTACGGAAAATGGTTTTCAATGGTTCCTGTAATGTTCCCGCCGGCATAATGGAAATCTGTCCTGAATTCGCCCGCCTGTTCAATTGAAGCAGTCCCGTACAATATCCTCGTTGACCAATATTCTACATTCCGGAAGGTAGCGTGGTCCTTTTCCCTTCCTTTTTCCATAACCGCGAATCGCTCGGGGGCTGAAGCAGGGCTAAAAGAAGATCCGGGGATGCCATTGAACTCGCCGCCCTTGAAAGAAAACGTATAATCACCGCCGGTATTGGATAAAAGCGAAACAGCTTCAATTCCGTTCAGCCGGCCGCCGAAAGCTTTATATACTCCCATTTGGCTAACCTGGGGGGTTGCAATCCTATCCTTCGCGCCAATTGCAAAGATCGCAGCCGAGCACACAAGTGCAAACGTTGGGACAACCCACCAGGCATGTTCCCGCCGGTCCATCCTCTTTAAAAGGAAATAAAGGGCGGGCCCAGCAAGCAACACATAAAATACAAGCATCAAGGCAATTTGTCCGGTTGAAAACTGGACAGACGGAAAGTACTCGTTTACATCGGCGACAATTGAATAGTAATTGTCATAAGGATTGAAATTTCCCGGCATATTGTTTCCCGCTTTTAATGGCCGCGCTTTCGCCAGAATCGAGGAAAACCATTCGCCATACCCCTTCCAGGATGAAAGGGGTTCCTCGCCGGCCGAGAATGCGGTTTGCCAAATTTCGCCGTTCCCCACTCCTTTTTTTGCGACTATCGGCGTTTCTCCGAGCTTCAGGACCACTTCCGCGCCCTGTGCCACTGAACCAAAGTAAGCGGGTACGGATTTGAACTTATCACCCGGATTGATGGAGCTTTCCAATCCGGTAAGGTCGGCCCTGGATTCTCTGCTTGTTTCCATTGGAAGTTCGCCGTAAAGCTTGCCATACGCCTGGGCCATATTCGGTGCTCCGCCGGCAATCAAAATCCCCCCGCTTTTCACCCATGCAAGGAGTGCTTCTTGCTGGGCTGGTTTCAGGCTTGAAACCGGAAACCCATCAAGCAGGATGTAATCGAAAAACTCAAGTCCGGACTGTTCCTCAGGTATGGCCTGGCCCCCAAGGATGACCGTTTCGATTTTACTGTCGGCCGGCAGCCCTTTCAGCTCCTTTAGCCGATCTGGTTCCTCGCTAAGGATGCCGAGCGTTTTCCATGATTGGACGCTATATTTCATAGCCAGTGTTTTTGAGCCCTGGAAAGCGGCTTCCTTGCCGTTTTTCCAGCTGCCTTTATAAAGAAAGATGTTTCTGTTGGCAGGATTCCCATACTGGCCTTCATCGGAAACGCCGGGAAGTGAAACAGTGTACGTTTTTTTACTCCCTTTCGGCACATCGATATGGATGGCCCTTGCACCTGATGAACTGTATGTTGGATAAAAATTGATGAGCATGTCGCCCTGGAAATCGTCGCCGCTGTTTTCAACAGTAATCGAGACCGGAAAGCCCCTGCCAATTTTCACATAACCATCAAAACCGGTTTTTGTAGTAATCTTGATTCCGTCCACGGCTGCCGAAGCAGGGAATGGGATAAAAGAAAATATAAGTAAAACGATTAGAACAAGAACCCATTTTCCGTTTTTCCGAGCCAAATTGATTCCCCCTAGAGATTCCTTACTAGATTAGACGTATGTTCTTTCCTTTTTGCTCCACTATTAACCAACTAACTTGGTGTAATTTTACACTTTCCATTAATAAAGAGCAATCACAAAAAAACAGTACCGCACTCATTTGCGATACTGTTCAACTAGCTGCCTATTCAGTTTTGTCAACCTGGTCGGCAAAAAGGCCATACACATATTGTTCGGGGTCGAATTCCTGAAGATCATCCATTTTTTCGCCAAGGCCGACAAATTTTACAGGGATTTGCAATTCATTTCGGATTGCGAGGACAATACCGCCCTTTGCAGTCCCATCGAGTTTCGAAAGGACGATGCCCGTCACATCCGTTGCTTCCTTGAACGTCTTTGCCTGGATTAGCGCGTTTTGCCCGGTTGTCGCATCCAGTACCAATAGCACTTCATGCGGCGCCCCCGGGATTTCCCTTTCGATGACCCGCTTCACCTTTTCAAGTTCTTTCATTAGATTCACTTTATTCTGGAGCCGGCCGGCCGTATCACAGAGAAGGATATCCGCTTTTCGCGATTTCGCCGCCTGGATTGCGTCGAACATGACGGCGGCGGGATCCGAACCCTCGGCTTGCTTTATGACAGCGGCGCCGACACGGTCGCCCCACACTTCAAGCTGGTCAATTGCCCCGGCCCGGAACGTATCGCCCGCCGCAAGCAATACGGTCTTTCCTTCCGAAATGAATTTGTGGGCAAGCTTCCCAATCGTCGTCGTTTTTCCTACTCCGTTGACGCCAACGAAGAGAATGACCGTTAAGCCCGAATCCTGGATATTCAGCTTGGGAGATTCATTTCCTCCTGCATTGTAAATGTCGACAAGCTTTTCCGAGATGACATTCTGGACTTCGGCCGGGTCGCTAATATTTCTGCGCTTTACCTCAAGCTTTAACTGATCGATCAATTCCATTACAGTATCAAAGCCGACATCCGCCTGGATCAGGATTTCTTCAAGCTCTTCGAAAAAATCCTCATCCACTTTGCGGTACCGTGCAACTAGGTCATTGACCTTTCCGGAAAAGCTGTTCCGCGTTTTCGAAAGCCCTTCCCTGAATTTATCCGTTACACTATCCGTCTGCCTTGTAATCGTTTCTTTTAATTTTTTGAAAAAACTCATTTCAACACGTCCTTGTTTTATGTTTCAACCAGCTCTTTCGTTTCCTCAAGCCTTACAGAAACAAGCTTGGAAACACCCGATTCCTGCATGGTTACGCCGTAAAGCACATCCGCTTCCTCCATCGTCCCTTTCCGGTGGGTAATGACGATGAACTGGGTCTCTGTACTGTAGCGCTTCAAATATTGGCTGAAGCGATACACATTCGCCTCATCAAGCGCCGCTTCCACCTCATCGAGGATGCAGAATGGCACGGGGCGGACCTTGAGGATTGAAAACAGCAGCGCGATAGCTGTCAGTGCCCTTTCACCCCCGGATAGAAGCCCTAGGTTTTGAAGCTTCTTCCCCGGAGGCTGGGCGACAATTTCAACCCCAGTATGCAAAAGATTATCGGGATCAGTTAACCGTAAATCCGCGCGGCCGCCTCCGAACAATGCCTTGAAGACAGGCTCGAAATGCATGCGGATAGCTGAGAATGTTTCTTCGAATCTCTTTATCATCTCTTCATCCATTTCGCTGATTACAAGATGGAGAGTATCTTTCGCTTCCTGAAGGTCATTTTTTTGCTCCAGCAAGAACTCATAGCGCTCCGATACACGGTCATATTCCTCGATGGCTCCGAGATTAACCGTTCCAAGCTCCTCAATGCCCCGCTTAATGAGCTTAACCTTCCTTCTCGCTTCATCAGGCGGAAGGAGGAGTGGATGGTTTTCCTTCGCCCCTTCAAACGTAAGCAAATACTCTTCCCGAAGATGGGAAAGTTTATTCTCCAGTTCAACATCGAGCCGGTTCAGCTTTACTTCCTCGTCGCGTAGCGCTTCCGCCATCCCTTTATGCAGCCTTCTGATCTCTTTCGCCGCGGCTTCCGACTGCTCAAGTTCTGTAGAAAGATGGAGCCTTTCTTCCCGGCGAGCGGAAATCAGCTTCAGTGTATTTTCCTTGTCCTTTTGCTTTTCAGCGGCGGCGGCAAGGAGGAGCTCTTCGCCTGATAGGCTGCCATCCATTTCGGAAACAAGAAGGCCAAAGTCCTCCTTCTGCACTTCCAGCTTAGACGAAACCCCTTCAAGTTCTTCCGACACCCGGTTAACTTGTTCCATTGCATAAAGATATTGTTCGTTTTTCGCTGCGAATTCAACCTTGAGGCTGTTGATTTCCTCTGAAACCGCTTCTCTGGATGTAAGGGCCTTTGCCTTTTGCTCGGACAGCCTGGCGATTTCAACGTCAAGCGATTGAATTTTCTCCCTTGCGCCATCGAGCGCACTATCAAGTTCGGTTTTCCTTGACAGCAGCCTTTCCCTGTCCTCGGTGATTTGGCTTTTTTCCATATCATAAATGGCCAGGCGGTCGCTAATATTTTTCAATTCAAGCTCGGCTTCCCTGAGTGCACCTTTCAAACGCTGCTCCTCAAGGCGTTTTCCTTCACCGGTTTCCCTCAACTCTTCAAGCAGCCCTTCCGTTTCCTTTACACTTGCTTTCAGGGCTTTAACTTCCTCTTCAAGCTGGGACGTTTTTTCTTCCATACCACCAAGCTTCGCCTTTATTTCATCCAGTTCGGTTTTTCTGCTCAAAAGGCTTGTCGCGTTTTGTTTCGCTGCCCCGCCTGTCATCGATCCTCCGGCGTTAACGACATCCCCCTCAAGGGTAACAACCCTCATCCTGTATTGAAGGGAGCGGGCAATTTCGTTCGCGCCTTTCAGGTCGCTGGCAATCAATACATTGCCCAAAAGGTTTTCAATGACATTCTTGTATTTATCGTTGAATTCGACAAGACCGGATGCGGTCCCGATAAAGGAAGGATGCTGCCTGGCCACATCAAGCTGGGACTGTGCCGCGAATTTGCTTTTAATAACACTAAGCGGAAGGAATGTCGCCCGGCCAGAGGAATTCCTTTTTAAAAATTGGATTGCCTCACGTGCGCTCTGTTCCGTGTCGACAATAATATGCTGAAGGGCGCCGCCTAGTGCGGTTTCAATTGCCGCCTGATACTCTTTTGGCACATGGACGACCTCGGCAACCGCGCCTTCGATTCCATTCAGCTTTGTCCCGCGCGCCTTTAATACTTCCTTAACTCCCTGGAAAAAGCCGTTGTAGCCTTCCTCCATTTCCTCAAGCATCTCTTTTCTCGATTTCGCCTGCTGGAGGAACTGATATGCCTGATACAGCATTTTTTCCTGCTTCTGATAGTTGGCGTTAACTGTTTCAAGGTGCCGTTTGTTTTTTAAAAATTCCTGCACCTGGGATTCCAGTTCTTTAGCCACTGATTCGAGTTCCGCCGTGATCGCTTCGACCTTATTCGCCGCATTGGCGCGTTGTTCGAGGAATCGCCCATTCTCTTCATCAAGCCTCGCACTCTTCCTGTCAAGCTGTTCCAGCTGCTGAAGCACGAGCTTCGTTTCGTTCCGGGCTCCCGCCTGTGCGTTCAACTCTTCAATGTATTCGCTTTTCAGCGCCTCGATTTTATCATCGGCATTTTCGCTGAGAAGAACTAGTTCCCCCTGTTTCGCTTTAAGTTTCTCCTGCAGTCGGGATGCTTCGTTTCCGAGCGATTTGGCTGATGACAAAAGCTTTTCCCGCTCTGTTTCAAGCGCTTCTTTTTTATCGGAAAGTTCCTTTATGCTTTCTTCTAGCTGCTTTTTGTTTTGCGTGGCGTTCTTCTTTCGTTCCTTCAGGACTTCTTTCCTGCCTTCAAGCTTTTCGAGTTCCTCGCTCGCATGGAGAAGGACTGTTTGCAGGTCGCTAATCGACTCATCCACCGCGGCAATACGGTCACGAGCCTGCTCGATTTCCGCTTCCTTTTTCTGAAGGGAGGCGGACAGTTTGACTTCCTCCGACTTATGTACGTCAAGAAGTCGGGAAAGCTCTTCCCATTTGCCGTGCAGTTCCTCAATTTCATAAACGGTCAGGGCGACCTCAATTTTCTCCAGCTCATCCTTCTTTTCCTGGTAATCACGGGCGATTGATGCCTGAATTTTCAGAGGCTCTACCTGGCTCTCCAATTCATGGAGGATGTCCGTAACCCTGTTCAGGTTGTCCTGTGTCTCCGCCAGCTTGCTTTCAGCTTTTTTCTTTCGCTGCTTATATTTCAGGACGCCAGCTGCTTCCTCAAAAATACTTCGACGCTCCTCCGCCTTGCTGTTCAGGATTTCTTCAACTTTGCCCTGGCTGATAATTGAAAAAGCTTCACGGCCAAGGCCAGAATCCATGAAAAGATCAACGATATCCTTGAGCCTGCATGGTTGCTTGTTGATCAGGAATTCACTCTCACCAGACCTGAACACCCGCCTTGTTACACTAACCTCATTATAATCAATCGCAAGGCGCTGATCTTCGTTATCAAGGGTTAGCGTTACCTCTGCGAAATTTAGCGGCTTGCGGGAATCGCTTCCTGCGAAAATGATATCTTCCATTTTTGTTCCGCGAAGGGATTTGGCCGATTGCTCGCCAAGCACCCACCGGATTGCATCGATGACATTGCTTTTTCCACTTCCGTTTGGCCCGACCACAGCCGTGACACCGGGGACGAAATCGACGCCTATCCGTTCGGCAAAGGATTTGAAACCTACAACATCGAGCCGTTTTAAATACACTGCCTGCTTCCTCCTCTTGCTAATGCCGGTTTTCTGTACCCTCTTCTAGCTGTCCCCCTGCTTAAGCCTAAGCTGTGTAAGAGCCATTTGCGCGGCCAGCTGTTCCGCTTCTTTCTTTGAGCGGCCGGTCCCGACTCCGAGCTCATCTCCGTTAAGGGAAACCCGGGATACAAATTCCCTGTTATGGGCAGGGCCCTTTTCCTGAAGTACCTTGTACTCGATTGTTCCGGTGCCGTCACGCTGCACATATTCCTGCAGCTGGCTTTTATAGTCCATGACATGGGAAAATGCGCCCGAATCGATTTTTGGGAAAATTGTTTTTTCCAGAAATCCGACTACGCTGTCAATCCCCTTGTCAAGATACAACGCTCCGATAAAGGCCTCGAACACATCCGCGAGCAATGCGGGACGGGTTCGCCCACCGGTCATTTCCTCGCCTTTTCCAAGTAAAATAAGCTTTCCGAATGAAAGTTCATTTGCAAAAGACACCAAGGATGGCTCACAGACAATCGCTGCGCGGAGCTTTGTCAGCTCCCCCTCGCTCATCATTGGATATTTTTTAAAAAGGAACTTTGATACGGTCAATTCAAGCACGGCATCACCCAGGAATTCAAGCCTTTCATTGTCTTCAAAAAGCTTCCTGCGATGCTCGTTCACATAGGATGAATGGGTAAAGGCCTGTTTCAGCAACTTTTCATCCGTAAATTGAATGCCAATCCTGGCCTGGAATTCTTTAAATAGATTTTCTTTTGCGCGAGCCGCCACAGTTTCTCGTTCATTATTGTTTTTGCGCATATGTCTCCACCTTGCTTCATCATTCTTCTTTGGGATGCCATTCTTTAATGGAAAACCTCGGGTAGTTCTATAATACAGAAGAAAGCTCCGTTTGAAAACGGAGCCCGAGAAACCTGCGATTAATTTTTGCTATTTATGTAGTTAACAGCATCTCCTACTGTGCCGATTTTCTCAGCATCATCGTCAGAAATCTCCATATCGAACTCATCTTCCAATTCCATAACAAGTTCAACTACATCCAGGGAATCTGCGCCAAGATCATCTTTAAAGGAAGCTTCAAGTGTTACTTGGGATTCATCAACACCGAGGCGGTCCACAATAATCTTTGTTACGCGTTCTAATACTTCTGCCATGCTTGTCACCTCCCCTCAAGCTATTATAGTGCATTTCAAAATAGGGGTAAAGCGAAACCGGGATGTTTTTTTACCCGAAAAATACCCGTACTTACAACCTTTTATTACATGACCATGCCGCCATCGATATGGAGTGTCTGCCCGGTCATATAGGAGGAATCCTCCGAGGCCAGGAACACAACCGCCTTGGCAATATCGGAAGGCTCTCCGAAACGGGCGAGCGGGATCTGTTTTAGCATTTCCGCTTTTACTTCCTCAGTCAGCTTGTCCGTCATATCGGTCGTGATAAATCCAGGAGCAATCGCGTTTACAGTAATATTCCGCGATGAAAGTTCCTTTGCCGCCGTCTTTGTGAGGCCGATGACGCCCGCTTTCGCTGCCACATAGTTAGCTTGCCCAGGATTCCCGCTTACCCCCACAATCGAGGCGATATTGATAATGCGGCCGCTCCGCTGCTTCATCATTTGGCGGGTAACGGCTTTCGTGCAAAGGAATACGCCTTTGAGGTTGATATTTATAACATCATCCCATTCGGATTCTTTCATTCTCATCAAAAGGTTGTCGCGTGTAATGCCCGCGTTGTTGACGAGAATATCAAGGGATCCGAACCGTTCAGTTGTTTCTTTGACCATGGCAGCTACAGCATCAGGATTGGAGACATCGCCCTGGATTGCGAAGGCATCGCGTCCCAGGGCTTTTATTTCTTCCGCTGCCTCATTTGCTTTCGCTTCACTGCCGGCATAATTGATGACAACATTCGCGCCTTGCCTTGCGAGCTCAAGGGCGATTTCCCTGCCTATTCCCCGTGATGCACCGGTAACAAGCGCCGTTTTTCCTTCAAGCTTCATTGTTTTTCCTCCTTAAGGGCAGCAATGGTTTCCATGCAGCTCTGTTCATCGGAAACTGAATAGGTTTTGACGTCCCGGCTTATCTTTTTCACGAGACCACCGAGCACCTTCCCAGGGCCGAACTCGATAAACGTGTCGACGCCGAGTTCGATCATTTTCCGGACAGAATCTTCCCATAATACCGGGGAATAGAGTTGCTTTACCAGGTTTGACTTAATTGTTTCGGCATTTTGCATAGGCATTGCGTCTGCGTTCGCGATGACTGGCACGGATGCGTCCTTGATGTGGGCGCCGTTAAGGACATCGCTCAGCTTTTGAGCGGCGGGTTCCATCAAGCTTGAATGGAATGGCCCACTTACCTCTAGGGGCAAGACTCTTTTCGCTCCTGCTTCCTTCGCCTTTTCGCCTGCCAGCCTAACTCCGTCCGCAGTACCGGAGATGACGATTTGTCCTGGGCAATTAATATTCGCAAGTTGAACAGGATATCCTTCTGCAGTAACAGCCGCTACTGCTTCAGCTAAAGGACCGCGCTCAAGGCCAAGTACCGCCGCCATTGTCCCCAGCCCATCTGGAACTGCCGCTTCCATGAATTCTCCCCGTTTCCTAACGATGGAGACACCTTCTTCAAACGAAATGGCTCCAGCGGCAACAAGGGCTGAATATTCACCGAGGCTGTGTCCGGCGGCATAATCGGCCTCAATACCTGATTCACGGAACAAATCGAGAAGCGCCGTGCTGCTCGTCAGCAAAGCGGGCTGGGCGTTGACTGTTTTGGTCAGCACTTCCTTTGGGCCCTCAAACATTATTTCCGACAGGCTGTAGCCCAAAAGCTCGTCCGCCTTATTGAATAAGGTTCTGCTTTTTTCATGATTCCCGGCAAGTTCTTTTCCCATCCCAACCGTCTGGGATCCCTGCCCCGGAAAGATAAACGCGATTTTTCCCATTGAAGCACCTCTTACATTAAGATTCTTTTTCTGCCTGTTTTGCACTTTCCGCCGATTGTTTGATTAGCCCGGTCACATCGTTTGCAACCATTTCCCTTGTTTGGCGGATCGCACTGAACAGCGCCTGGGCATTTGAAGACCCGTGAGCTTTTATTACTGGCGCTTTTAGGCCAAATAAGGCCGCGCCGCCATACTCGGAGTAATCCATCTGGTCCTTCAATGCCATAAGGTCAGGCTTCAGTACAGCTGCGGCAAGCTTGCTTTTCAGGCTGGACGTGAGCGCACCCTTTAGCATTTTAAAAACCGACATCGCCGTTCCTTCGACTGATTTCAATACCATGTTCCCCGTAAAACCGTCCGTGACGACAACATCAGCCACACCGTTCAGCAAATCACGCGCTTCGACATTGCCGACAAAATTCAGGTTTGATTCCTTCAAAAGTACGAAGGCGTCCTTTGTCAAGTCGGTGCCTTTCTTTTCCTCGGTCCCGATATTAAGGAGTCCCACCCTGGGATTGGTTATCCCCCGGACCTTTTCTGAATAAACGGAGCCCATTAATGCAAATTGGAATAAATGCTCCGGTTTCGCGTCAACATTCGCGCCTACATCGAGAAGGAGGAATCCTTCACCGCCAATCGTCGGAAGTGTCGGCGCCAGTGCAGGCCTATCAATTCCTTCGATACGGCCAACCACAAACAGCCCGGATGCCATTAATGCCCCGGTATTCCCAGCCGAAATGCAGGCATCCGCAGCGCCTTCCGAAACCTGTCTCGCCGCAAGGACCATGGAAGCATTTTTCTTCCGCCTTACTGCCCTAACAGGCTCATCCGTTCCAAGGATGACTTCGTCGGTATGAAGAATCGAAATTCTGTCATGTCCGGTGAACGTTTCCCTAATTTTAGCTTCATCGCCGACAAGCAGGATTTCGATGTCTTTAAATGTGTCGGCGGCCTTAATCGCACCGAGGACGATTTCCTTCGGAGCGTGGTCGCCGCCCATTGCGTCAATTGCCAGCCTCATCCGTTTTGCCACCTCTGCTTTTATTTGAGCGGAACATTTCAAATTCCCCAATGAAAACGGGCTCATTGTTCACATAACTTGTCACTTCAACAAATGTCCTGTCATGCTCATTGTCAATCCGGGTTACCTTTGCCTTGGCGATAACCCTTTCGCCTTCATGAACGGACCTTTTGAACTGCAATGCGGATTTCGCTGTTAAAGCGAGTTCATCGTTGATGACCGCAACCGCGAGCGAATTAGCCTGGGCGAACAAGTGATGCCCCCTGGCAATCCTGTTCCGTTTGAAAACATGCTCTTTTTTTATATCCAGTATGGAAATAGCACTTTGGTCGAGCTCTATATCAATAATATCCCCGATTACTTCTTCTATCGGCAAGGACCGTACTTCATCCTCGAACTTTTTCTCTGCGACATTCTTAATCCGTTCCCGAAGTTCAGGTATGGACAATTCCAGCCGATCGAGACGGATTGTCTGGACGCTGACCGAAAACAGCTCGGCCAACTCCTCATCGGTTATAAAGGGGTTCTCCTTTATCGTCATCACAAGTTCGCGCTGCCGTTCCTTTTTATTACGCTTCATCGCATCCACCGCCATTTGCTCTTATGACTAGGTACTAACAGTAGTATAAAAGTAAGATATCCAGATTGCAAGAGTAATTATCTTATTTGCTTTCGGATCAATCCAGCTTCTCTCCCTTAAGCAACCCCGCTTCGATTAATCCTTCCCTAAGGTTTGCGTACTCAGGCGATTCCCAAAATGCCCTTGACTGGACGAGTTTGGCGGCGTCCTCCCTTGCCGTTTCTAAAGCACGGTAATCATGGACCATATCGGCAACTTTGAATTCCGGGATGCCGCTCTGCTTTTTCCCGAAAAAGTCTCCTGGTCCCCTTAGTTCAAGGTCCTTTTCGCTGACAACAAAACCATCGTTTGTTTCCGTCATGATCTTCATCCGCTCCTTGCCTACTTCGGATTTCGGTTCGGCGAGAAGGATGCAGTACGATTGGTCGCTGCCCCTGCCAACCCGGCCCCTGAGCTGATGGAGCTGCGCCAAGCCGAATCGCTCGGCGTCATAAATGACCATCACTGTCGCATTTGGGACATTGACGCCTACCTCAACGACCGTGGTCGAAACTAGAACCTGGATCTCATTTGCGGCAAACGAACGCATGACTTCCTCTTTTTCCGTAGAATGGAGGCGGCCGTGCATGAGCCCTGCCTTGAAACGGTCCTGGAAGTAGTGCACGAGGGATGCGTGGACATCGATGGCATTCTGGACATCAAGCTTATCCGATTCCTCGATCAGCGGGCAGATGACATAGGCCTGCCGCCCCTTCCGCAATTCTTTTTCCATAAACGCCAGCACCCTGTCAAGCATATCCTGCCGTGCCCAGTACGTTTCAATCGTCTTCCTTCCGGCCGGCATTTCATCAATGATGGATACATCCATTTCTCCAAAAACAGTGATCGCAAGTGTTCTTGGAATCGGGGTCGCCGTCATGAACAGGACATCCGGATTTTCGCCTTTTTCCCTCAGTACACGTCGCTGTTCAACGCCAAAGCGGTGCTGCTCATCGGTTATGACAAATCCAAGCCGGTGAAAAACAACTTCCTCCTGGATCAGGGCATGCGTCCCGATCAGGATATCAATTTCACCCAAAAGGAGGGCCGCCAAAATTTCCTTTCGCGCCTTCCCCTTTACCGAACTTGTCAGAAGTTCACAGCGGACTCCGTACGGCTCAAACAGTTCTTTAAGTGAAGCGGCATGCTGTTCCGCGAGTATTTCGGTCGGTACCATCAGCGCTCCCTGACGTCCGGCAGTAATGGCCGCGTACAGCCCGATTGCGGCGACGACCGTCTTCCCCGAACCAACATCCCCCTGCAAAAGGCGGTTCATCCTGTACGGCGATTTCAGGTCGGTGAGGATTTCGTTCACTACCCTCTTTTGCGCCCCCGTCAGAGGAAAAGGCAGGGCATCGATGAACCCTTTCAGCCTGTCCACGTCGTAATGTTGGACAATGCCCGGGGATTGTTCTCTCTCCAGTTTCCTGAGCGCCTGCATTTTCAGCTGGAAGGCAAGGAATTCTTCATAAACAAAACGCCTTCTCGCCTTCTTCACATCTTCCGGCATATCAGGAAAGTGCATGATTTTCAGGGCGTGGCGCCTGTTGGGAAGCCGGTATTTTGCAATAAGGCCTTCAGGCAATGTTTCTTCAATTTCATTCCCATACAGGTCGAAAGCCTGGGCAATGTATTTCCGCATGTTTTTCATCGTCAGGCTGCCCCGCAATGTATAGACGGGTTCAAACATTTTTCCGGCCCTGTTTTCACCAAAATGCATTTCGGATACCGTTATCGCCATCCGGTGCTGATCCCATTTTCCTGTAACTGTTACTGTTTCACTGATTTTTATTTTGCTTCTTAAATATGGCTGATTGAAGATGATGGCCTGGACAAGGTACCGCCCGACAAGGAGGCGGACCGTCATCCGGGATTTGTTTTTTCCAAAACGGGCAAGGGAAGGCTCGCTATGAACCTTCCCCTCCACGGTTATTCTCTCATCATGCTTTACATCAGCCAAGTCGCGCAGCCTGTAATCTTCATAGCGGTACGGGAAGTGTTCGAGCAAATCCTTGATCGTCATAATATTCATGTCGGCCAGAAGCTCCGCTGTTTCTTCGCCTATCCCTTTTAGGGCTTTTACTGATTGCATGAGATTCGTATTCACTGTTTTGTAAGCGGGATTCCAAAGATTTTGGCTTCCAGTTCCCTACCGGTTGGAGTCGCCGCCAAACCTCCCTGTGCAGTTTCTCTAAGAGCAGCCGGCATCGATTGGCCAATTTTAAACATCGCGTCAATTACCTCGTCGCACGGGATCCTGCTTTTAATTCCCGCAAGCGCCATATCGGCCGCGACCATCGCATTTGCCGCGCCCATCGCATTACGCTTCACGCATGGTACTTCAACGAGTCCAGCGACAGGGTCACAGACAAGCCCGAGCATGTTTTTCAATGTGATGGCCATTGCCTCTGCGCACTGCTCAGGGGTTCCACCCGCAAGCTCGACAAGTGCCGCGGCCGCCATCCCAGCGGCAGAGCCTACCTCCGCCTGGCAGCCGCCAGCTGCGCCTGAAATAGATGCATTATTCGCGACTACGAAGCCAAACGCCCCGGATGTGAATAAAAAGGAAACCATTTGTTCACGCGTCGGGTTCAGCTTGCTTTTTACGGCAAACAACGTTCCGGGAACTACTCCCGCGGAACCTGCTGTCGGTGTTGCGCAGATAGTGCCCATTGCCGCATTCACTTCATTCGTGGCGACCGCCTTGCTTACGGCGTCAAGCAATATTTCACCCGAAAGGAAATTTCCTTTTTTAATATATTCCTGCATTAGGACGGCATCGCCGCCGGTGAGGCCCGAATGGGATTTGACCCCCTGGATGCCACGCTCTACCGCCTGCTCCATAACCCGCAGGTTCCGGTCCATCATTGCGATGATTTCTTCCCTCGGCCGTCCTGTTACTTCGACTTCCTGCTCAATCATGATTTCCGAAATTTTCTTATTCTTGCTGGTTGCCAGTTCGACCAGCTCTGCCACATTGCGGAACATCCGCCTTCCCCCCTTTATCTAATCGACAATTTTCGTTACTTTCAGGATATTTGGAAGCTTTTCTATCTCATCGAGGATATTCTGCCCTATGTTATGGTCAACCTCGATTGTCATTAGTGCCATTTTCCCCTTTTCTTTCCTGGAAACCTCCATATGGCCGATGTTTATCTGATGGCTTGCCAGGACATTGGCAACATTGGCGATTGCGCCGAACCTGTCGTTATGGACAACGAGAATGGCCGGATGATGCCCAGAAAGCTTCAGCTCAAAGCCGTTCAGTTCGGTAATCTCGATTTTTCCGCCGCCGATGGATATGCCGACGAGTTCGAGTTCGCCCATTTCGTCACCAATGATGACCCTTGCTGTATTCGGATGGTCAGTCACAGCGTCTTCCTCTATGAATCTCAGCTTAATCCCTTTTTCCTCCGCAAGGTCAATGGCTTGGATAATCCTCGGATCATCCGTATCAAAGTCAAGCAAACCGCCTATCAAGGCTACATCGGTGCCATGGCCCCGGTACGTTTTCGCAAAAGAGCCATAGAGTGAAATATTCGCCCATTTCGGCTCCCTGCCAAACAGGCTCCTGGCAACACGGCCAATCCTCGCCGCGCCAGCCGTATGCGAACTTGATGGCCCAATCATAACCGGGCCGATGATATCAAAGACACTTTTGTATTTCATGTTCATTCCCCTTATCAGCTCGGGCCGAACCCGTTTGTACTTTAAAGCCTATCCTTTATTTTATCGAATTTCCTTGTATTTTGACAAATTCTTTTCCTTATGGCGAAACGGCGGTATAAAGAAAAGGCATCCGCCAATTTGGTGGAATGCCTTTCCCCTATATTTATTCTATTGCAAAAATGAACGAATATAGCGGCTGTTCGCCATTATGGATTTCGATCTCGACATCCCCGTAATTATCTTCGACAAACGAAGCGATTTCGGCAATTTCGGCTTCGGTAACGCCTTCGCCTTGAAGGATTGTCAAGATTTCCGATTCATCATCTAGCATTTTCGCCAGCAGCTCCTGGGCCGCCGCAACTTTTTCCTTGCTTTTAACAACAATTTTTCCTTCGTTGATGCCCATGAAATCGCCTTTTTCAATATCGAGCCCGTCAATGTTCGTGTCCCGGACCGCGAATGTAATCTGGCCGGTCTTGACATGCCTCATCGCCTCGGACATAGCGGCTTCGTTGGATTCCATATCGGCTCCCGGATTAAACGCAAGCAGCGCCGACAGCCCTTGCGGTACAGTCTTTGACTGGATGACAACCGCTTTCGAACCGGTTACTTCAGCGGCCTGCTGGGCTGCCATAATAATATTTTTATTGTTCGGGAGAATGAATACTTGATCCGCATTGACATCCTCAATTGCCTTAACAATATCCTCCGTGCTCGGATTCATCGTCTGGCCGCCTTCAATGACGGAATGTGCACCGATGCTCCGGAATAATTCCGCAATGCCGGCTCCCATTGATACGGTGACAATTCCATATTCCCGGCGCTCTTTTGGCGCGTTCGCGGCAACGAGCGGCGTATGGGTTTCGCCTACAATGTTTGAATGCTGCTGGCGCATGTTTTCAATCTTGATATTGATTAGGCTCCCGTATCGTTGCCCGTAGCTAAGAACTGTGCCCGGCTGCTCGGAATGGATATGTACCTTAACCACATCCTCGTCGGAAATGACAAGGAGCGAATCGCCATATTGGCTGAGATCGTGGCGGAAGGACTCTTCCTTGAACGGCTTGGCTGCAAACTTGTCCGCCTCGAATTTCACCATGAATTCAGTGCAATAGCCGAATTCGATGTCTTCCGTGTTCATATGTGACTGGACGCTCCTGTGGTGCTCCGCATTGACAAGTTCACTCATCGACGGCATTGCCTCGGGAGAATCAGGGAGTTTTTCCCCCTTTAGCTCGGCAAGGAACCCCTCATAGACAAAAACTAGGCCTTGGCCGCCGCTGTCTACAACCCCTACTTCCTTCAGGACTGGGAGAAGGTCTGGCGTCCTCTTCAGGGATGCCTTCGATTCAGAAAGCACCGCCTCCATGATTTCAATAATGTCATCGGTTGACTTGGCAGCCTGGACACCCTTTCGCGCGGAGTCTTTTGCGACAGTAAGGATTGTACCTTCGACAGGCTTCATTACAGCTTTGTAGGCTGTTTCGACACCAGTTTCAAGCGCCGCGGCGAATTCCTTCCCGCTGATGGTGTCTTTGTTTTCAATTGCTTTTGAAAATCCCCTGAACAACTGGGATAGGATGACTCCGGAATTCCCGCGCGCACCCATTAACAAACCTTTGGAAAGTGCTGTTCCGACCTTGCCGATATGTTCCTGGACATTGTTTTTGACTTCCTTTGCCCCGGAGGTCATCGACAAGTTCATATTCGTTCCGGTATCGCCATCCGGCACGGGAAAAACATTCAGGGAGTCAACCAGCTTTGCATTTGCTGCAAGGTGGTTGGCACCCTGAATAACCATTTCCGCAAATTGTATACCGTTTAACGCTTTCATTGACACTGATGCTTCCTCCTCACTACGGGTTCGTTACACGAACTCCCTGGACGTAAATATTTACCGAGTCAACCGTTAAGCCAACCGTTTTTTCAAGGGTATACTTCACTTTCGATTGCACATTGTGGGCAACCTCGGAAATTTTCGTTCCGTAGCTGACGATGATGTACATATCAATATGTACTTGATCGTCTTCCTGGCGAACAAGGACGCCACGCGTGAAATTTTCCCTCCTCAGGATTTCAGTGAGCCCGTCCTTAATCTGGTTTTTTGAAGCCATCCCAACAATGCCATAGCAGTCTATCGCCGCACCGCCTGAAATGGTCGCGATTACTTCGTTTGAAATATCGATTTGCCCGAACTTCGTTTTCATTTCGATGGACATGAACGTTCCCCCTTTGGTAATTGCTCATTTGCTAAAGCCATTTTACTATAGTCCGGCCTTTTTTGAAAGTTATACTGCCATGCTTATTATACAGCAACTCCCCCTGTTTGATGTCAAGGTTTTTTTCTTGAAAGCTTTTGTTTCATCTATTGCAATCATAATCGTTGTATGATAAATTATTAAGGTATCTTTTAGAAACGGGGACTAACTTCTTTTCCCCGCTCCGGACGAAACCGGATATGGCGAACATACAATAGAAAAGTACTCGCTTATGGATGTTAAGGAGGGAAACAATATGCCACGTCAATGTGTTATCACAGGCAAGAAAACTTCAACTGGTAATCACCGTTCTCACGCTATGAACGCTAACAGACGTACATGGGGCGCCAACCTTCAGAAGGTTCGCATTCTTGTTGACGGAAAGCCAAAACGTGTTTGGGTATCCGCAAGGGCTCTCAAATCAGGCAAAGTAGAACGCGTATAATGCTGTTCAGGAACAGGCATCCATATGGTGCCTGTTTTTTGTTTTTTAAGAACAAAATGCGCAAGCGCCTTCGCGACAAGCACACACCGCTTGTCCCTGCGAGGATTATTCTAAGGAGCTTTCCTTAGTGGTCAGCCCCGACCAGCATAAGACGGAGCCCGCAGGACGGGCCTGCCCTCCGGAGGGAACCCCGAAATGCATAAGCGGCTTGCCCAGGGGCGACAGGCATAAGACGAGCCGGCAGAAGGCATACTTTTCCTTCAGACGGATTGGCTTATGACCCCGAGCCCCTAGCCGCTGAAGCTGGACACGGCTTAGACCATAGAGGGGCTAGGCGCTCCTCGGAAAAGAAGAACACTTTTCCTTCGTGCGATGATATGCTGCCGTAGCTTTCCTTCTGGAGCTGGATTACAATAACTTGTTTCGAGTTATCCCCAAGGATCAATTTTATAGTTTCCTTAACAATAAAGGAAAAGCACCCTAGTTCAAGGGTGCCCTAACATCCATATACCTTCATTCGCCTTTTCTAAACATCCCAATCATTGCCCGGACTAGACCTCCCAGGAATCTCGGCAGTTTGATCGTATAAAATTTCATAGTGCCCCTCCTCACCTTTTCACACGGCTCAATCTTTACCTGCACTCTTATTTAGGATATTCCGCTTATTATAAATAAGTACATTAAACCGGAGAACAGATTAGTCATTGCTCCTTATGACTATTAATATGCCTTCGGAAAATGAAAAAGTACCGGTTTCCCCAATTAGTTCATTGCTGACACAAAGGGTCGAACCTTTTGGAACATAACGGTTTTCCAAGGGGTATTTGAATCCTTGCAAAGTCAGGCCCGCTACGTCCTGTGAGCCAGGGAGGAAGGAAATATATTTTTTGCCGCTCTCTTTTTCAACTTGATAGAGTCCCGGCAACTTTACGGAAACATGATTGGTACAATCTATCATGATGATTTCACATGGCCTTTTTTCATGGGCGTATTTTTCAAGCAAATGAAGATTGGCAAGGAAATGGTCGATTCGCCCTCCCGTAGCGCCAAAAATCCGGATGCTGTCCGGATTTTGTCGAACAGCCCAGGAAAGGGCAAGCTCCATATCCGTTTCATCCTTTTCGGGCTTGTACTTTTTCAGGTTGGGAACGGCCGTTTCAAAGTTTGCCAATTCTTCTTTTGTAACAGAATCGAAATCCCCAAATGCGGCGTTAGGTTTAATACCATTTTCCAGCAAAACGGCAGTGCCCCTGTCGACTCCTACCCATTTCGTTTGGGCGATTTCGTATTCCTGAAGCGGAGGAATGTATGCCCGCGGGCCGCCTCCAACAATATTGATTATCACTTGCACACCTCCTCCGCCATTCAAGGCGGCGTAATAAAACTCCCATCCGGCATTGCCGGCCCAAAGAAAAAACCAGCATTAAGCTGGCTGTTCCCATTCCTTTTATCCGCGAATGTCGGCTATTGCTTTTGCCCTGTCAACGTGTCCATAGACCGCCGAGCCCGCAACAAGAACGGTTGCTCCTGCATCAATGCATAATTTGGCGGTTTCGGCGTTAACCCCGCCGTCTACTTCAATTTCAATGTCCTTGCCGGTTGCTAAAGCCATTGCTTTTACTTCACGAATTTTCGGGAGGACCCCCGGTATGAACTTTTGCCCCCCAAATCCCGGATTAACGGTCATAAGCAGCACCATGTCGACATCTTCAATGATATGCTTAATCGACTCTACGGGAGTCGCAGGGTTCAGGACTACGCCAGCCTTGACGCCAAAGCTTTTAATGATTTGGTTTGTCCGGTGCAGATGGCGGCTAGCCTCAACATGGACCGTGATGTAGTCCGCACCCGCTTTCGCAAACGCCTCAATGTATTGGTCAGGGTTTTCAATCATAAGGTGCACGTCGAGCGGAAGGTCCGTTATCGGGCGGATTGCCTCGACAATCAGCGGACCGATGGTGATGTTCGGTACAAAGTGGCCGTCCATCACATCCACATGGATGTAGTCCGCCCCGCCCCGCTCGACATCTTTAATTTCCTCGCCAAGCCTGGAGAAATCGGCTGAGAGGATTGAAGGTGCTATTTTTACCATAACTAATACCTCGGCTTTCTATCTTTAATTTCCTGTAAAAAATTCAAATAGTTTTCATAGCGGTACTGAGGGATTACACCTTCCTCAACCGCGGCCTTAACCGCGCATTTCGGCTCCTTCACATGGAGGCAGCCCCTGAATTTGCAGTTTTCGGCGGAACGTGAAATCTCAGGGAAACACGAACCGAGTTCGCCAGCCTCGATTTCCTGGAATTCAAGCGAGCTGAAGCCGGGGGTATCGGCGACGAGCCCGTCCCCGATTTCAATCAGCTCGACATGGCGCGTCGTATGCTTCCCCCTGCCAAGATGGCTCGAAATGCCGCTCGTTTTTAGCTCGAGCCCGGGTCGAAGAACATTCAGAAGAGATGACTTCCCGACTCCGGATTGGCCGGCGAAAACGGAGATTTTCCCGTCAAGATGAGGATGGAGCTGCTCAATCCCGGTCTCTGTTTCCGAAGATACAAGGATGACCTCATAACCCGCTGCCCGATAATCGGACGCATAACGCTCAATCTCCCTTAAATCACTTTCGGCCACAAGATCGGTTTTCGTTATACATATGATTGGTTCGATATGGTTGTATTCGACCAGGACGAGAAAGCGGTCCAGAAGGACGGGGCTGAAGGCTGGCTCAACCGCGGAGAAGACGAGAAACGCCCGGTCAACGTTTGCAATTGGAGGCCTGACAAGCTCGTTTTTCCGCTCCTTTACTTCGAGGATGTACCCTTCCTGTTCATTATCTGCCTGGAACACAACATCATCCCCGACAAGAGGCGTGATTTTGTTTTTCCGAAAAACGCCCCTGCCCCTGCATTGGGTAACCGTTCCATTATGGACAACATAGTAAAAACCGCTTAATGCCTTGATGATTTTCCCTTCAGGCATATACACACTCCTTGATTTATCGTTTTCCCCAAGAGTTTGCGGGCTGAAGGCTGTAAAAACACCCTTCCCGCCCGCCTTATACTTATTCGGCATCTTCATAGGATACAGTGTAATTATCAATGACCCTATTGTCGAGTATGACTTGGTAGCCCGCTTTTTTCCCGTATGGCACCTGGAGTTCGATGACAATTGTTTCAGTGGATGTAATCGCGCCTGTTTCGGCCGGTTCCGTCATTGTATGGACGGCATCATCAATGTAAACCTGGTACTCTTGCGGCTGGCCGGGTACTTCCGGGTCATATTCAAGCGTTATTTCCCTCCGGATCTTCTTCGGGAGAATTTCTTCCTTCCCTTTTGAAAGCACAACGGTGACCGTATCCCCTCTATAAAGCTCCGATCCGGCAGGAGGAGTTTGAGAGACAACAAGCCCTTTTTCAATCGTTTCATCATAAACTGGCTCGGCCATTTTTACTTTCAATCCGGTCGACTCCGCATAATCGGCAAGGCTTTTTTCATTATACTCCCTCAAATCGCGGAGAGTAATTTTTTCGGGTCCCTTGCTGATAATGAACTCCATTTCAGTTTCTTCCGGAACAACGAATTTGCCTTTTGGTTCACTCTGCCGGAGGATTGTCCCTGGATCGCTCTCATCATGTTGTTCGATTCCGCGGACATTCTTGAAGTGTTCCTTTTTAAGAAGAGTTTCCACTTCCTTGAAAGGTCTTCCTGTGTAATCAGAAAGTTCATATCTTTCCTTCCCGGAGCTGACGAAGAGATCAATCCTCGCCCCTTCCTTGGCGGTATGGCCTCCAGGCGGGTCAGTTTTGACCACAAGCCCTTTCTCGACGAGATCATCAGGTATTTCCCTCGTTTCACCGATTGCAAACCCGGCAGCTTTTAAATCGGAAATGGCATTGTTGAGGGTTCCCCCACGGACATCGGGGATTTTGACGTCCTTCGCCCCAAAAATCGCCGGAAAGACGGTTAACGTCATCACTCCCAGTAGCACGAGTGCCACAAAAGTGGAAACGAGGATGATCGGCCATTTCTTCCGTTTCTTTTTCGCCTTTTCCTGCGGCGCGGTGTAATCGGCCGCGCTTTCCCTGTCCTGGGCATGGATGATTGTTTCATCCAGGTTTTTCAGTTGCTGGTCCGCGGTAATGACCGGTATCGCTATTGTCGCGTCATTATCCTCCGGAATGACAAATTTAGGCTCATTGATCCTCTCCGGATAAAGGGATGTCCGCAGGTCGTCTTCCATTTCTTCAACACTGTTGTAGCGTAGGAAAGGATCTTTGGCGGTTGCCTTTAAAACTATGTTTTCCACGCTTTGCGGGATATCCGGATTCCATCTGCGTACGGATGGCGTTTCGGATTGAAGGTGCTTCAAAGCAATGGAAACCGCCGATTCCCCAAAAAACGGAAGCCTCCCAGTCAGAAGCTCGAACATCACGATGCCGAGGGAGTAAATATCCGATTTTTTATTCGCCATTCCGCCTCTCGCCTGTTCAGGTGACAGATAATGGACCGAGCCCATTACGGAGTTGGTTTGAGTGATGCTTGTCGAACTAAGGGCCATTGCAATGCCAAAATCGGTTATTTTAACATTTCCCTGCTTGTCGACAAGAATGTTCTGCGGCTTGATATCCCGGTGGACTATGTGATTCTGGTGGGCGTGGGCAATCGCCGAAGTCAGCTGCTTCATAATGTCGATGGCCGCTTCCACCCTGAGCGGGGAGTATTGCTGTATGTATTGCTTTAGTGTTTGCCCATCGACGTATTCCATAACGATATAATATAGGTCCTCTTCCTCGCCGACGTCGTAAATGTTGACAATGTTCGGGTGGGCGAGGCTGGTCGCCGACTGGGCCTCGCGGTGGAATCTTCGGATGAATTCCTCGTCGTTGGCAAAGTCAAGGCGGAGCATCTTGACGGCGACATTCCTGTCAAGAATCATGTCGTGTGCGAGGTAAACATTCGCCATCCCTCCGCCGCCAATTGTATCAAGTATCTTATATCGCCCGCTAACGCGTTTTCCAATCATCATTTAGTTATCACCCTCGCTGACTCCGGCAAACTCGACAATCGCCAAGGTGATATTGTCTTCCCCGCCGTAATCATTGGCAAGGGAAATCAGCCTGAAGGCTTTTTCCTCAAGCGAAGCCCCGCTTGAGAGGACCTCCGCCATTTCCTTTTCGCTAACCTTATTGGATAGTCCGTCGGAGCAAAGCAAAAGTGCGTCGCCTTCCTCGAACATGATGGTGCTGACGTCCATCTCGACTTTTTCCTCCGTGCCAAGCGCCCTGAGCAGAACATTTTTGCGGGGATGGTTTTCGGCATCCTCCCTTGAAATTTGCCCGGAACGAAGCAATTCATTCACAAGGGAATGGTCCTCTGTTATTTTCCTGAAACCTGATTCATTGAGGATATAGCAACGGCTGTCGCCAATATTGGCGATTGTGGCGGAATCCTCCAGCATAATGGCGGCGACAATCGTCGTCCCCATGCCATCACATGCCTCATTGGAGCGGGCATGCCTGAAAATCACCCCGTTGACGAGGCCGATATGCTCCTTCAGCCACCGTTCGGCTTGGCCGGGAATTTTAATCCCTCTTGAATTTTCCCAGAAATTTTTCAACTCGGCCAATGCCAACCCGCTGGCAACATCCCCGGCGCGGTGGCCGCCCATGCCATCGGCTACGATGGCCAGGCGGTAGCCGTCGCCATTTACAAAAATCCCCCCGTTGTCCTCGTTATGGCTCCTGATTCTCCCCTGGTCAGTCATATAGACCGCTCTCATCTAGCTTTTCAACTCCTCCTTGCGGGTTTTGGCCCGCAGCTGTCCGCATGCCGCATCGATGTCATGCCCCTGCTCTCGCCTGATGGTTACATTGATTCCCCTGTTTTTCAAGGTTTTTTCAAACGCAAAAATCTGATCTTTTGGAGTCCGTACATAATCCCGTTCTGGAACATAGTTGACAGGAATAAGATTTACGTGGCATTTTAGCCCTTTTAAAAGGACAGCCAGCTCTTCAGCGTGTTCAATTTGATCGTTCACTTTCCCAAAAAGGCCATATTCAAAACTAATCCTTCTCCCCGTCTTATCGATATAATACCTTACAGCTTTCATTAAGTCATCAAGTTTGTAAGCCTTGTTAATCGGCATCAGCCTGCTTCTTAGCTCGGTATTTGGGGCATGGAGGGAAATGGCGAAATTGATCTGCATGTTCTCATCCGCAAACTGGTAGATCTTCGGGATGATACCGCTTGTTGAGACTGTGATGTGGCGGGCGCCAATATTCAGTGCTTTGTCATGGTTGATGATTTTCAGGAAGGAAAGCATATTGTCATAGTTGTCGAACGGCTCGCCAATCCCCATAATAACGACAGAACTTACCCGCTCATCCGTTTCGTCAAGCGCTTTTTGGACTTTAACGACCTGGGCGACAATTTCCCCTGCCTCAAGGTGCCGTTTCAGCCCGCCTAGTGTGGATGCGCAAAAAGTGCAGCCGATCCGGCAGCCTACCTGTGTCGTTACGCATACCGAATTTCCGTATTCATGGCGCATGAGCACCGTTTCAATCGAATAGCCATCATGTAGTTCGAAAAGGAATTTGATGGTCCCATCGGCCGACGTCTGCTGGATGGCTGTTGTGAGGGTCGTCAATTTGAAATTTTCCTCCAGTTTTTCCCGGAGGTTTTTTGAAAGATTGCTCATTTCCTCAAAGGAAACAGCCCTCTTCTTATAAAGCCATTCAAAAATCTGCTCTGCCCGGAACGGCTTTTCCCCTTTTGCGGTTAGCCATTCCTTCAATTCGTGAAGCTGGAGTGAGTATATGGACGGCTTCTGCTGTTCTTCCACATTGTTTTTCTTTGCTGTATTATTCGGTTCCAACCGTTACACCTTCTTTCGTAGACTTGCAATATAAAACCCGTCTGACCCGAAGTCCTGTGGCATGATCTGAAGTTCACAGCCATCGACCAAAGGGCGGACCGCCTCAGGCATCCTGTCAGCGAGCCCGTTATCCGATTCATATTCGGGGTGCCTTTTGAGAAATTCCGTTACACTCCGGTGGTTTTCTCCTTTATCTACTGTACACGTACTGTACACAAGAATTCCACCTTTTTTTAACAACGGCGCCACGGAATCAAGGAGTTCCTGCTGGATTTTTTCAAGCCGGCCAAGGTCCTCCTCTTTTTTCGTATATTTCATATCGGGTTTTCTCCGCATGACCCCCAGGCCCGAACATGGTGCATCGAGAAGAATCCGGTCAAATGACTCTGGTTCGAACCTATCTTTGGCGCTACGGCTGTCAAGCGCCATTGCCTCAATATTTGGCAAATCAAGCCTGTCCGCATTCTCCTGAACCAGCTTCACTTTATGCTCATGAAGGTCGAGCGAAACGACATTTCCCGTCCCAGCCATTTTTTCGGCAATATGGGTGCTTTTCCCTCCAGGAGCGGCGCAAGCATCGAGAACCTTTTCATCCCTCCGTACGCCAAGCGCGTATGCGGCGAGCATCGAACTTTCGTCCTGAATTGTTATTAGCCCATCCCTGAAAGCCTTGGAAGACGCGAGATTTCCTTTCAGTGACCTCACAGCCTCGGGGATGACCGGGCTTGCTTCAACCATAAACCCTTCCCCTTCAAGAAGTGTTACACACTCGTCCCGTGAAATTTTAGAGAGATTCACCCTTCCCGTTTGAAGCGGGGCAGTCAAATTGATTTCACACATTTCCTTCGTTTTTTCAAAACCGAATTGGCTGATCCACCTTTTTACCAGCCATTCCGGATGGCTCGTTTCAATGGCCAGCCTCACTGTCCGGTCCTGGATCTCTTCAACGGAAGGAACCCCTTCCCGCTGGATGCTTCTCAGTATCCCATTCACCATCGATGCGATCCCTTTATGTCCGCGTTTTTTCGCTATTTCAACAGCTTCAAATATGGCGGCCCTGTCCGGTATTTTATCGAGATAAACCATTTGATATACAGTAACCTTTAAAAGGTGGATGACCCAGCGCTCGATTTTCCTTGGATTTTTCAAAAAAGGCGCCAGATAATAATCAAGTGTCATGCTCCTTTGAAGGGTTCCGTACGTTAGCTCCGTCAAAAGTCCAATATCCTTTTGGGGAAGCTGGTTTTTCTCAATTGTATGGTGCAGGAGCAAATTGCTGTATGCCTGGTTCTTTTCGATTGCTTCCAGGAGGTCCAAAGCCGTCTCCCGGACATTTTTTCTCTTTGCCGCCATTTTTACGGGCAATAAAGCATGCCCTTCTCTCCTTTCAATAACCCGGAACGCACCGGTGTTATTCTCCGAATTTTTGCCCCTCCTTGAGTTTTGCACCTGCCCCGCGAAGAAATTGGCCGGCATCCATCGGCTTTTTACCAGAGGGCTGAAGGATTGTAACCTTTACTCCCGTCCCATTCCCGGTTCCGACCGTTATGCCATCCTCTTTCAAGGAAATAATTTGTCCGGGTGCGAATTCTCCCTTTACCGGCACTTTTTCGGAGGACCACAGCTTTACCACTGTACCGTCAAGCGTCGTATATGCAACCGGCCAAGGATTCATCCCCCTGATTTGGTTGTATATTTCTTCACCCGTTTTCGCCCAGTCAATCCGTTCTTCTTCCCTTTTTATATTAAATGCAAATGTAGCTTCATCTTCATTCTGTTTGATTGGCTCCAATTCACCATCAAGAAGTTTAGGCATTGTTTCGGATAATAGGTCCGCGCCCGCTATGCTCAGTTTGCCATGAAGTGTTCCAACCGTATCGGAGTCGGTTATCGGAACCTCTACTTGGGTAAGGATATCACCTGCATCCAGCTTTTCCACCATATACATAATGGTTATCCCGGTCTTTTTCTTTCCCTGGATAATCGCATAGTGGATCGGGGCTCCTCCGCGCAGTTCCGGCAGCAAGGAAGCGTGGACATTGATGCAGCCATATTTTGGAGCTTCCAGCAGCTCCTTGGGCAGGATTTGTCCGAATGCAGCTGTCACAATCAGGTCGGGATTAAGGTCAATGACTTTTCCATACTCGTCCTTCAGCCTGATTTTTTCGGGCTGAAGGACCGGAATCCCATGTTTTTCGGCCTCTACTTTTACCGGTGGCGGTGTTAGTATCCTTTTCCTGCCCACCGGCCGGTCCGGCTGGGTTACAACCCCGATTACTTCATAGCCGTCCTCAATCAGCCTTCTAAGGACCGGTACCGAAAAATCGGGAGTTCCCATAAACACTATTTTTGTCATTCGCTTTCAACTCCCTCAAGTTCATCTTCTTCCAAATACCGTGTCACCTTCGACGTGAACAAGACACCATCAAGGTGGTCAATTTCATGCTGGATAGCCCTGGCGAGGAACCCTTCCGCCTCAAGGGTAAAGCTTCTCCCTTTCCGGTCTTGCGCCTCGATTTTGACATGGGATGGCCGCTTAACCTCCCCATAAAGGCCCGGAAAACTCAGGCATCCCTCCACCCCTGTTTGTTCTCCAGCCGAGGACAAAATTTTGGGATTAACCATTTCAATGGTTCCCATTTCATCATCAATATCGACAATGGCTACACGGACGGGCTGCCCAATTTGCGGGGCAGCGAGACCAACGCCATCGAATTCAATCATTGTTTCATACATATCATCAAGCAATTTCCCGAGCTTTTTATCAAACTTGCCTATTTCGGTGCAAGCCTGCTCCAGGATTTCTGCTGGATAGTACACTAGTTTGCGAATTGCCAAAGATTGTTCCTCCAATTACGTATCATAATATTACTTTTACCAATAAAAGGACCTGATAATCCCTTTTTTCCCTGCACCCAGGGCTGCTGGGAGTGTGGCCGCATCACATCAGCAAGTATGGGTTGATGTCGACGGAAACCTGCAGGCCGCCAGCCCCCTCCTCTTTCTGGTAACGGTCAATGACATGCTTCAGATTTTCCGGAAGGGACGGCTCGCGCTTGTATTTTATGAGGCACTGATAACGGTACCGGTCATTGATCCTCGGAATCGGGGATGCCACCGGACCAAGCACGACAGCATCCTCGGACACCCTCGCCCTTATGAACGCCGTGATTTGCTCAGTGACCGTGACCGCCTTCATCAGCTGGCCATGGCTGACTGTTACAAGTGCGAGATAATAGAACGGCGGATATTTATGGACTTTTCGCGCAATCATTTCCCTTTGGTAAAAAAGGTCGTAGTTCTGGCTGCCGGCAAGCTCGATGCTGTAATGGTCAGGCGTGTAAGTCTGGATGACGACCTCTCCGGGAAGCTCATGCCGGCCCGCCCTCCCGCTAACCTGGGTTAAAAGCTGGAACGTTTTTTCCGACGAGCGGAAGTCAGGGATATGCAGCATCGTATCCGCTGAGAGGACGCCGACAAGGGTGATATTAGGAAAATCCAGGCCTTTGGCAATCATTTGCGTGCCGAGAAGGATATCGGCACGCCCTTCCGAAAATTCCTTCAGCAACCTTTCATGTGACCCTTTCCTTCCCGTTGTATCCATATCCATCCTTACAACGCGGGCATGGGGTATAAGCTTGCCCAATTCCTCTTCAACCTTTTGCGTACCCGTCCCAAAGTAGCGGATGTGTTCGCTTAGGCATTCCGGGCATTGCAGGGGGACACGGGTTTCATATCCGCAGTAATGGCATTTCATTTGCTCATTTTTCCGGTGGTAGGTCAATGAAATATCGCAGTGCGGGCATCCCATGACATAGCCGCAGTCCCTGCACATGACAAAAGAGGAGTGTCCGCGCTTATTGAGGAACAAAACAATCTGTTCCTTTTTTTCAAGCCTGTCTTCAATTTTCTCAAATAGCTTCCTCGAAAACATCGACCGGTTCCCGGAACGCATTTCTTCCCGCATGTCCACAATTTCGACCTCTGGCATCGGCTGGTTATTCATCCGATCCGGAAGCGCAAGCAGGGAATAAACGCCTTTTTGCGCCCGGGCGAACGATTCGAGCGAAGGCGTTGCGCTTCCGAGGATAATCGGGCAATGATGCCTCTTTCCCCTTTCAATCGCCGCGTCCCTTGCGTGGTAGCGGGGCATTTCCTCCTGTTTGTAACTCGTTTCGTGTTCTTCATCAATAATGATGATTCCAAGGTTTTCAAACGGGGCGAAAATCGCCGACCGCGCGCCGACCGCCACCTTAACCTCACGGCGCTGGATTTTCCGCCATTCATCATATTTTTCCCCCGCTGAGAGCCCGCTGTGCAGGACGGCAACCTCCGCTCCGAACCGACCTTTAAATCGCTCGACCATCTGGGGGGTCAGGGCGATTTCCGGGACGAGGACGATCGCTTCCTTGCCTTTTTGAATCACATCTTGGATGGATTGCAAATAGATTTCCGTTTTTCCGCTGCCTGTCACCCCATAAAGCAGGAAGACTTCGTGGCGCCCTTCCGAAATTGCGGCCTTCACCGGTGTAATGGCTGCCCTTTGGCCTAGGGTGAGCTCGAGCGGGGCCGTTTTTGGAAAATTCCTGTCCTCATAAGGATCCCGGTATACTTCAAGCTCTTTTTCGCCAAGGATTCCCCTGTCGATAAGCGCCTTGGCCGCGGAAGGCGAATACCCCAGTTCAGCGGCCAATTTCCTTGCCTCAGCTGGCTCCGGATTGCGAATGAAATACTCTAGCAATTCCTTTTGCTTCGGCGCCCTTCCAGATAATTCTTTCTGTTCTTCCTTAAGCTGCCCTGGCGAAAGAAGGGGAATGATATATTTGATATGTTTTTTGCCGAGGCGTTTCCGTACTTCGTAAATGACTTCTACCGTTCCTGCCGCCGCTTCTTTCTGCAGGACGGGAACAAGCCCGCCCTTGACGGCATCCTCCCATCCAATTGCCTTGCCGCCTTCGAAATAATGGTGGAGGCTTTCCGGAAGTTCCTCGATGCTAGCTCCCTGGGCGAGCTTAACCTTCTTATTGTATTTTGCTTTCAAGGCCGCTGGCAGCATTGCCTGGAAAGCGGAAATTTTAAAGCTGAGCGTTTTTTCTGTTAGCCAGTTGCCAAGAGCAAGAAGTTCGCTGTTTAAAACCGGAACCAAATCCATCGGCTCCTGGATTTCCCTCAGGCTTTCGAATTCAGAATGGTCCTTTAGGCCAATAACAAAACCCTGCACCTTCCTAGGTCCAAATGGGACGACGACCCTCATCCCGGGCACAATTGCCCCCGCCCATTTTTCGGGTATTTTGTAATCAAATGGCTTGTCCGTCTGTTTGGCGGGTACATCAACGATTACGCTCGCAATATTCATTTACCCGCCCCCTCTGCCAGGATGGACGCTTCCTTTAAAATCCTTTTTGCTACTTCATGCTTCGCCATGAGGGGAAGGCTTTCACTTGAACCGTCCCGCCTGAAAAGCGTAACAATATTCGTATCAGTCCCAAAACCCGCGCCGCTTTCCGTTACATCATTGGCAACGATCATATCGGCGTTTTTGGCGGCAAGCTTCCTTCTTGCGTATTCTTCCACGTTGTTCGTTTCGGCTGCGAAACCGACGAGTACCTGACGGGTTTTTCTTTTTCCAAGTTCCATCAGGATATCCTTCGTCCTTTCGAGCTCAATTGTTTCATTACCAGGCTGTTTTTTCACTTTATAGGCATAGGCTGTTTTAGGGCGGTAATCAGAAACCGCCGCTGATTTAATGACAATATCAGCATCTTCGAAATGGCGAAGCGCTGCATCGTACATTTCCTCCGCGCTTTCAACCCGGACGACAAGCGCATCTTTTGGGGGCTCGATACCGACCGGCCCGGTAATAAGGATGACTTTTGCCCCTTCCCGAATAGCTTCCTCAGCAACTGCATAGCCCATTTTGCCGCTTGAGTCATTTGATATGAAACGGACAGGGTCGATTCTTTCCCGGGTAGGGCCCGCTGTGACGAGGACAGTCCTGCCTGCCAACTTCCCTTTTTCCTCTGCGAAGAAATCGGCGGCAAGTTCCACAATCCTCTCAGGCTCTTCAAGTCTCCCTTTGCCGACATACCCGCAGGCAAGGAAGCCTTCGCCTGGCTCGATGAACCTGTATCCAAATTGATAAAGTGTTTCAATGTTCCTAGTAACCGCTGGGTGCCCATACATATGGACATTCATTGCCGGTGCAATCCAGACCGGTGCTGTGGAAGCAAGGAGTGTGGTTGTAACCATATTATCGGCAATTCCTGCGGCGAGCTTCCCGATTGTATTTGCGGTAGCAGGGGCGCAAATCACCAAGTCCGGCCAATCCGCAAGCTCGATATGGGCAATGGCGCCCGGAATTTTTTCATCAAACGTATCGGTATAAACATCATTCCGTGACAAAGCCTGGAAGGTCAATGGTGCGACAAATTTTGTGGCTGACTCGCTCATAATTACTTTCACCACGGCCCCGGCCTGGACAAGCTTGCTAGTAAGCGCGGCAGCTTTATATACCGCGATCCCTCCGGTGACACACAGCAGGATTTTCTTTCCTTCAAGCATTTGGCATTCCTCCGCCTCTCCTGACATTAGATTCAATAAGAGCCTCATTGGATCATCCCTACAACAAGAACACTCGTTCTCCTATTATATCAAAAAATGAGAGAATACGGCTAACATAAACATTTTTCCGCCGCATTTTCTGCCGGCATCTATCCGGTCCGCTACGAAAGAAAGGCAATGGCTCATTACGCTTCTCTAAAAACACAAGCGCCCTGATAGAGGCGCTTGTGTTCGGTCAAATCGATGCAAGGTTTTTAACTTCATGTCCGAATCCGATAAAGGACAATAAGAAAGGGGCTGACATTTTGCGTTTGCCATGCCCCTATCAGCGAAATCCTTCGTATGAAAACCATCCCAAATTAACGGCAGTGTTGCCAGCCCGCACTGTAGCTTACGATTCAGCAGGTGTTTCCGCTTTGCTCCCAACACGATAGGTCAGCTGGCCGCCATAGATTTCTTCAAGCGCTTTTCCGACATATTTATGTGAAACATACTTTTCAAGGCGGTAGCCGCCATGTTGCTGCATGTATCTCGCCCTTTTCGCGGCAACAGATACGAGGGAGTACTTCGAATCAATTTTATTCAACAGGGAATCAATAGATGGATATAACAATTATTCCGCCTCCAATAATTTAATGTATCGCTGTTCGACCCGTTCACGGCGGCAATGCTCCGCTGTGACGATGGCTTTGATCCGTTCACAGGCCAGCTCAACCTGGTCGTTTTCGACAACGTAGTCGTATAGGTGCATCATTTCAATTTCTTCACGCGCTGTGAGCATCCGGTTATTGATGAGGTCCTCCGTTTCAGTCCCCCTCGTCACAATCCGGTTTTTCAGTTCGGTAAGGCTTGGAGGCATAAGAAAAATGAATAGCCCCTCAGGGAATTTTTCCCTAACCTGTTTCGCGCCCTTCACTTCGATTTCGAGGAAAACGTCTTTTCCCGAATCTAGTGTTTCCCGCACATAATCGACCGGTGTCCCGTAATAATTTCCGACGTATTGGGCGTATTCAAGGAGCTTCCCCTGGGAAATCAGCTCTTCAAACTCTTCCCTTGTTTTAAAGAAATAATCCACCCCGTGAACTTCCCCTTCGCGAGGGCTCCTCGTTGTCATTGAAATGGAATATTCAAAAGACGTATCAGGCTGGGAAAAAATCTCTTTCCTTACTGTACCCTTTCCCACACCTGATGGCCCTGAAAGCACTATGAGCAATCCTTTTTCCTGCATTTGGCCTATCCTACCCTTCATCCAATATATCTTCGCGGTCCGAAAGCCTGCCGGCAACCGTTTCCGGCTGTACCGCCGATAAAATAACATGGTCGCTATCCATGACGATAACCGCCCTTGTCCTTCTTCCATACGTGGCGTCAATCAGTGAGCCGCGGTCACGGGCGTCCTGTATGATCCGTTTTATCGGAGCGGACTCGGGGCTTACAATTGAAACGATCCGGTTTGCGGATACGATGTTCCCAAAACCAATATTGATCAATTTAATGTTCATGCCCATTCTCCAGTCATCAATTTTATCATTATGCCCCGCGGCTGCCTTCCTAAAACGGGGCGCCTATTCAATGTTTTGAATTTGCTCCTTCAGCTTTTCAAGCAGGCTCTTCAGTCCCACTACTCGTTCGGAAATCCGGGCATCACTCGATTTTGACCCAATGGTATTGACTTCCCGGTTCATTTCCTGAACAAGAAAGTCAAGCTTTCTTCCTACAGGTTCTGCTTCATCGAGGGCGGCTTTGAATTGGCCAATGTGGCTTTTCAGCCTCTCCAGTTCTTCATTGATATCCGATTTATCGGCATACAGGGCGACCTCGGCGAGAAGCCGTGATTCATCCGCTCCGCCATCCAGCAGTTCCGCCATCCGTTTGGATAGCCTTTCTCTGTATTGATCAACGACGGAAGGAGCATAAACGGTTAACTCGGACGCAAGGGCCTGAAAACGTCCCAAATTGGCGGACAAGTCTTCTTTCAATGCCTCACCTTCTGAAAGCCGCATTGACTTCGCCATCGCTCCCGCCTCATCGATTGCTTGGAGAATAATGGCTTCAAGCTCCTCGTTCCCGGTTTCCCGTTCCTCAATATGTAAAAATTCCTCCCGCCCAAGCACATGCTTAAAGGCTTCCATGGTGTCAAACCCGTATTTGGCGCCGGCCTCGGAAACAAAACGGTAATAGCCGTCCAACAGGTTCCAATCCACACGCAGGACCCTTTCCTGCGGCCCTTCCCCCTCTACGGAAATATACACTTCTGCACGGCCCCTGCGAATGTGCCGACCAAGAGCTTTTTTAAACTTGTCTTCTGCGTTCAACAGGTAGCGGGGCATACGGAAACTAAACTCACAAAATCGATGATTAACCGTTTTTACTTCAACATGTATGGAAAAGGTTCCGGTTTCTTTTTTGCAGCTTCCAAAACCAGTCATGCTTACAATCATCATCCGCACATCCTTTTCACAATCCGGCCGGCAAATTGCCAATCCATAAAGAAAAGGCAATAGAGCCGCCTCTACTACCTTTGTGATTATATCATACCTCATTTTGTTTTTCTTGCCAAAAATGTTCCGGCCAGCAAAAAAGTTGGAATTGCAGAAAGACCCGTTATTAATAGCCAATCATTCGGCTTGACCGCAACTGTATGAAATACCGGCTGCAGCGGCGGATAGTAAATGACGGCAACCATCAGCGCTGCCGATGATACAACCGCCCAAACAAGATATTTGTTGCCGAATGGATTTCTTGAAAGAACGGAAATTTCGCTTCGGCAATCGAATACGTGGATGAGTTGGGCGAGAACAAGGGTAGCGAACGCGACTGTCCTGGCATAATCCAGCTGTTCGGGATGCCTGTTGTAAATTGCCATAAAGGCAAGAAGTGTCACAATCCCGATTAAAAAGCCCCTCGAGACAACTTTCCAGCCAAGGCCACGAGCGAAAACTCCCTCACGCGGGCTTCTTGGCTTCCGTTTCATCACATTTTCCTCCGGCTTGTCGAGCCCAAGTGCCATGGCAGGCAACCCGTCAGTCACTAGATTCACCCAAAGAATTTGGATGGGAACGAGCGGGAGCGGCAAGGCGAGAATCATCGCGAATAGCATGACAAGGATTTCCCCTACATTTGAAGCAAGAAGGTAGCGGATGAATTTACGAATATTTTCATAAATATTCCGTCCCTCTTTAATTGCGGATTTTATGGTTGCGAAATTGTCGTCAAGAAGGACGAGCGCCGAAGCCTCTTTGGCAACATCCGTCCCTGTAATTCCCATGGCAACGCCAATATCGGCAGCCTTAATCGCTGGGGCGTCATTCACACCGTCGCCTGTCATCGCAACAACATGCCCGCGGTTTTGGAACGCCTTTACAATCTTTAGCTTGTGCTCGGGCGAAACACGCGCAAAAACAGAGACGTCCTCCACCACCTCTTCAAGTTCTTCGACAGACAATTCCGAAAGTGCCTTCCCATCCATAATCCTGCTTTTCCCGGAAAGGATTCCGAGCTGGCTGGCGATTGCTTTAGCCGTAATGACGTGGTCTCCCGTAATCATGACCGTCTTGATTCCCGCATCACGGCATTCGCGGACGGCTTCCTTTACCTCGGGCCGCGGCGGATCGATCATTCCCTGTATGCCGATGAATGTCAGATCCTTTTCCGCTTCACGCTCATTCAGGATAACACGCCCAGCTGGCAAGGGCTTGTAAGCAACGGCAATCGTTCTTAAAGCTTTTGAAGCAAGGCCTTCAACCGCAGCGTTTGCCTCCGCCTTCGTTTCGCGGGCCATCGTTTGGACTCTTCCATCTTTAAGAATGCTGCTCGAGACCCCAATCAGGACATCAGGCGCGCCCTTTGTTACAATAAACACTTTTCCCTGCCTGTCCTGGACGACAACACTCATCATTTTTCGTGAAGAATCGAATGGAAACTCATTCAGAATCTTATATTCCTCTAGAAGTTTTTTTCTGTCATACCCGGCTTTCATGGCGCTGACCAGAAGGGCACCTTCTGTTGGATCCCCATCCAGGACAAGCTCGTTTTCCTTACGCGCCAAATCCGAATGGTTGCAAAGCATCCCAAACATAAGCAGCTGCTGGAGCGCTTTTTCGTTCCTGACCTGGATGGGCTGTTTGTTCTCCCCATAAAAGGCGCCCTCTGGCTCATATCCGATTCCGTCCACGGTCCAGTTTTTCCCGCCGCTCCACAAATGGGTTACCGTCATTTTGTTCTGTGTCATCGTCCCGGTTTTATCCGAACAGATGACTGATGCGCAACCGAGCGTTTCGACCGCGGGAAGCTTCCTCACGATTGCATTGCTTTTTATCATTTTCTGGACGCCAAGAGAGAGAGCGACGGTTACTATGGCGGGCAGTCCTTCGGGGATAGCCGCGACAGCAAGCGAGACGCCCGCCAATACCATCTCGTACAAGCCATGTCCCTGCAAAAGGCCGATCACGACGACTAGAAGTGTCAGCAGGAGCGCGACTGTAATGAGGATTTTTCCAAGCTGTGCAAGCCTTCTTTGCAAAGGCGTCTCGGCGGTTTCAGCATTTTGAAGCAAATCGGCTATCTGGCCCATCGCCGTTTTCATTCCGGTGGCAATAATTGTGCCTAAGCCGCTCCCCCTGGTCACCATCGTACCCATGAATGCGATATTTTCCATATCCCCAAGCCCGGGGCTGGGTATGGAGAGAACCCCGTCAACTTTTGAAACTGGCACGGATTCACCTGTAAGGGCCGATTCTTCAATTTCAAGGCTCTTTGATTCAATAATCCGGATATCCGCCCCGATTCTGTCCCCACTTGAGAATTTGATAATATCCCCCGGGACAGCCTCCCGCGAAGGAATCTTTAGCCATTTCCCTTCACGGAGCACCTGGATTTGCGGCGCCGACAATTCCTTCAATGCCTGAAGTGATTTTTCGGCTTTCCTCTCTTGAAAAAAACCAAGGAAGCCATTTATCAGTACGATTGTAATAATCGCGATCGCATCGATATACTCACCGAGCAGCCCGGATATGAGCGTAGCGGCCAGCAGGACCAGGACCATAAAATCCTTGAACTGGCTAAGAAAAAGCAGCAGCGCGGATTGCTTTTCCCCTTCGTCGAGCTCATTGTAACCGTGGATTTTTATCCGTTTATCCGCTTCATCCAAGGATAATCCAGACGAATAGTCAGTATTCAGCGCCTCTTCCACCTGGCTTGCATTCATTTCATGGAACCTCATCCGGCCATCACGCTTCCCCCTTTGATTTTTCCACGGAACGCCTTCTTTTTTACCTGCATTCCATTCTCTCAAGTAAGCTTATTCAGACTCGTCCAAAAAAATGCTAAAATAGAAGGAGCAACCGCTGAGCGCACCAGGAAGCTTGCAAATAGCGCGTTAGAATTTTTGAATGAGAGGGTATTTCCAATGTCATTTGATGGATTATTTACGAGAGCCATGGCCGGTGAGCTTGCCAAAACACTTGCGGGCGGCCGGATTAATAAAGTTCAACAGCCATATAAAAACGAAATTATTCTTGTCATTCGGGCAAACGGGGCAAACCACCGCCTTCTCCTGTCCGCCCATCCAAGCTACGCACGGGTGCAACTGACGAATGAAACGCATGAAAACCCAAGCGAGCCGCCAATGTTCTGCATGCTTCTGAGAAAGCATATCGAAGGCTATATTCTTGAGGACGTTTACCAATCCGGTACGGACAGAATCCTCATTTTTGAAATAAAAGGGCGAAATGAAATTGGCGATTTCAGCTACAAACAGCTGATTATCGAGATTATGGGGAAACACAGCAATATCATCCTTGTAGATAAAAGCAGGGGGATGATTTTGGACAGCATCAAGCATGTATCGTTCGCTGTGAATACCCACAGGGCCATTCTTCCGGGCCAGCCCTATATAGCGCCGCCAATACAAAATAAATTGGACCCGTTCAAGGCAACGGAGGAGGATGTGCTGAAAGCGATCGATTTTAACAGCGGCAAGCTTGACAGGCAGCTGGTCGAAGCTTTTTCCGGTGTGTCCCCCCTTTTCGCAAAGGAGGTTGTACACTCAAGCGGCCTGGCAAACAGGACTACAGTACCGAAAGCTTTCGTTTCAATGATTGATCGGCTACGCGAAGGCAGGATTGAACCGGCGATAACAGCCAGCCAAAACAAGGAGGCGTTTTACCTGTTCCCCCTCCATCATTTAAAAGGCGAACCGCGGTTTTTTCCAACCTTGAGCGGCATGCTTGACCGGTATTACTTTGGAAAGGCCGAGAGGGACAGGGTGAAGCAGAAGGCGGGCGACCTGGAAAGGTTTATCGCCAACGAAAAAGAAAAGAATGAAAAGAAAATAGAGAAATTGAAGAAGACCTTAAAGGATGCGGAAAAAGCAGACGAATTTCAGAAGTTCGGGGAGCTTTTGACAGCAAATATGCATGCTGCMAGAAAAGGCATGAAAGAAATCGAGGTGCTCGATTACTACGATGAAAGCGGTGCGATGGCGGTCATTCCGCTTGACCCCCATAAAACGCCTTCCGAAAATGCGCAAAAATATTTTTCAAAATACCAGAAAGCCAAAAACGCGGTTCTTGCCGTGAAGGGGCAAATCGAAAAAGCCGAAACGGAAGCAGCGTATTTCGACGGCCTGCTGCAACAGCTTGATTCGGCGTCCCCAAGTGATATTGAAGAAATCAGGGAGGAGCTTGCCGAAGGAGGCTATATTAGGCAACGGGCCAAAAAGAACGGGAAAAAACAGGCAAACTGGAAACCGTCGCTCGAGAGCTATACAGCTGGGGATGGAACAGAAATCCTCGTCGGCAAAAACAACAAGCAAAACGATTACCTGACAGGTAAACTTGCCGGGCGGGATGAAATCTGGCTCCATACAAAAGACATTCCGGGTTCGCACGTTGTCATCCGGAGCAAGGAGCCTTCCGAGGAAACAATACGCGAAGCCGCGATGCTGGCCGCCTATTTTTCAAAGGCCCGCAGTTCCGGTTCCGTGCCGGTTGATTATACACGGGTCAGGCATGTTAAAAAACCAAATGGCGCGAAACCGGGATTTGTCATCTACGATCATCAAAAGACAGTCTATGTCACCCCGGATGAAGATGCGATCCTGGGACTTAAGAAGAAATAGTCCACCTGCCTCCCTAGTAAAAAATCAGGTGCCAATGCAAATAGCCCGGCTTGTATGCCGGGCTAAATTTTTAATTCATCCATTCACTCGGGTTCCTGTACCATTCCATCAGCAGGCCGAATTCGTCTTTTTTGATGTATCCTTCATCAGCCGCGATTTTTGCGAGTGCGGGAAAATCAGTAATCGTATATGCGGCAAAGTTTGCTTCTGCAAGCTTTTGCTTCCCCTTTTCAAGTCCGTAAGTAAAAATCGCCGCGACTCCAAGCACTTCGGCCCCTGCTTCCTCAAGCGCCCGCGCAGCTGTTATCACACTGCCCCCGGTCGAAATAAGGTCTTCGATGATAACGGCCTTTTGTCCTTTTTCCACCTTGCCCTCAATCTGATTTCCCTTTCCATGGCCTTTCGCGCTGCTCCTGACATAACACATTGGAAGCTCCATGCCCGCGCTGACCCATGCGGCATGGGGAATTCCAGCTGTGGCGGTCCCGGCAATCACCTCTACTTCGGGAAAATGCATATGAATCAATGAAATTAGGCCTTTCGCAATTGCCTTCCGGACTTCCGGATAGGAAAGCGTCAGCCTGTTATCGCAATAAATCGGCGACTTGATTCCGGATGTCCATGTAAACGGCTCCTGCGGCCTTAAGGTAACTGCATTGATTTCCAATAGTTGAGCGGCAATTGTTTTGTTCATCGTGATGCTCCTTTCCATGCTTCCATCCATGTTTCATAGGCTTCTACAGGTTTTTCTGCCCGTATGATCGGCCTGCCTACAACTATGGCCGATATCCCGGCTTCACGCGCCTTTTCGGGGGTTGCGACCCGTTTTTGATCCTGGTGGCTGTCCGTACCCATCCTGATGCCGGGAGTCACCGTCAAAAATCCGCTGCCTTGACGTTCCATAATCTTTCCGGCTTCCCATGCGGAGCAAACAACTCCATCCATACCGGCTGACCTGGCAAGAGAAGCATAATGTAAAACAGATTCTTCAAGGGGAACAGGAATGAGCTGTTCAGCCTGCATCCTCGCTTCTTCCATACTGGTAAGCTGTGTGACGGCAACACAGGCTGGCCTCGTTCCTCCCGCAGGCGTTCCAGCCTCAAGCCCTTCCATCGCAGCTTCCATCATTGCTTTTCCCCCGGCCGCATGGACTGTTGTCAAATCGCAGCCGAGGCTTGAAAGCGACCTCATCGCGCTCATAACGGTGTTCGGGATATCATGAAGCTTCAAATCAAGGAAGACGCGATGGCCCATTTCCTTCAATGTATGGACTGTCCGCGGACCTTCCTTGTAAAATAGCTCCATTCCCACTTTCAAAAACAAGCGATGGGTAGTGAAAGGCTTAAGAAATCTTTCAACCTCATTTAGGTCTCCAAAATCAAGCGCGATGATAAGCGGGTTGTCCTGCATTGTTCCAGCTCCTTCCCCTGCATTCGAGGATATGTTCATATCCCAATTTATCAAGCAAAACAGGCAGTTCTTCGGTGATTTGCGGGCAGATAAACGGATCGGTGAAGTTTGCCGTCCCGACCGCGATGGCACTGGCTCCCGCGTAGAAAAATTCAATAACATCCGCCGCTGACTGGATGCCTCCCATGCCAATGATCGGCAAGTTGGTCTTCTGGCTTACTTCATAAACCATTCTTAAGGCAACCGGTTTGACTGCAGGCCCGGAAAGCCCACCGGTTCTGTTCGCAAGGATCGGCTTGGCAGTTTTTAGGTCGAGCCTCATTCCGAGCAGTGTATTGATCATCGTGAGGCCGTCCGCGCCGCCGTCTTCAGCTGCCAGGGCGATGTCCACAATATTCGTTACATTTGGCGAAAGTTTCACATATACAGGTACGGCGGAAACGCCCTTTACCTTTTTTGTGAGTTCCTTCAACACGACAGGGTCTGTCCCAAAGGCAATCCCGCCTTCCTTCACGTTCGGGCACGAAACATTCAATTCGAGTGCGCGGACATTCGGAGCCTTTGATATGTGCCTGGCGACCTCCACATATTCGTCTTCGGTAGAGCCCGCAACATTTGCAATGATCGGGACATCGAACTGTTCAAGCCAGGGAAGTTCCGTTTCGATAATTTCCTTATATCCGGGATTTTGGAGGCCGATCGCGTTCAGCATCCCGGATGGGGTTTCCGCAACTCTCGGCGTAGGGTTTCCGAACCGCGGTTCACCGGTAGCCGCCTTGATCATGATCGCTCCAAGAATGTTTAAATCGAAGAGCCGGCTGAACTCCCTTCCAAATCCAAAACAGCCGGAAGCGGGCATGACCGGATTCTTTAGGTTTAATCCAGGCAAAGAAATGTTAAGCCTGTTCATAGTACTACCTCCCCGGCACGGAATACTGGCCCATCACTGCAAACCTTCCTATAGGCATGGCCGGACATATCGCCCTGCACTCTGCAGACGCAGGCAAAACATGCGCCAATGCCACAGCCCATCCGTTCCTCAAGTGAAAGGAACACTTTCTTATCCGGATAGCCTGTTTCCAAAGCCTTAAGCATTGGTACCGGGCCGCACGCATAAAGAGTGTTGAAGCCAAGCTGTTCCTTCCTTAAAACATCGGTTACAAACCCCTTTTCCCCAAAGGTTCCATCAACAGTTGCGATAAATGTTTCCCCAAGTTCAGCGAATTCCTTTTCGTAAAAAACGGCCGACGCGGTCTGGAAACCAAGCACATGAACAACTTTAACCCCTTTCTGTACGAGTTGGCGGGATAGTTCATAAAGAGGCGGAACGCCAATCCCTCCGCCAACAAGCAAGGCAACTTCCCCCGCCGCTGTTTCACCAACCTTAAACCCATTTCCCAGCGGGCCAAGAATATCTATTTCCATCCCGGCTGTAAAGGTAGAAAGCAACACTGTCCCCTGCCCGCCAGCACGATAAATGAGTGTCATTGCGCCGTTATGCCTGTCGATTGACGAGATGCTGATTGGCCGCCTTAAAAGCGGCCCCATTGCACCGCCTATCTTTACATGGACGAATTGGCCCGGCAAAGCTTCCGATGCGATATTCCCTTCAACCGTCAGCCTAAAGATTGAGTCGGCTATTTCTTCATGGCGGACAACCGCGCACAATTCTTTGGTAATCAAATCAACGCAGCCTCCCTTGTGTTCGGGCCAATTGTTTCTATTGAAAAATTCATTGATTCAATGACCCTAAGAATTGCGGCCGCTGTATCAAGTGATGTGAGGCAGGGAATCCCATTTTCTACAGCTTCCCTTCTAATCCTGAAGCCGTCCCGCTCAGGCTGCCTGCCCTTTGTTAATGTGTTGATGATAAATTGAACCTCGCCCTTATGGATAATATCGACAAGCGTAGGCCCTTCGGAACCGATTTTCCCTACAACCTCAACCGGGATTCCGGCCTTTTCAATTGCCCGCGCGGTCCCGGAAGTCGCTATGATCCGGTAGCCCTGGGCGGCAAACCTTTTTGCGAGGGAAGCCGCTTCCTGCTTGTCTTTATCCGCCACCGTCATAAGAACGGTGCCAAATTGCGGAATCGAAATTCCGGATGCCACGACCCCTTTATATAAGGCTTTTTCAAGCGAGACATCTTTGCCCATTACTTCCCCTGTTGATTTCATTTCAGGCCCAAGCGTAATATCGACGCTTCTCAATTTCGCAAAAGAGAAGACAGGCACTTTGACATACACTTCTTCTTTCTCCGGAATCATTCCACCTGGGTAGCCCTGTTCGCGTATGGATATGCCAAGGACCGCCTTTGTCGCGATTATCGCCATTGGCACGTTTGTAATCTTGCTCAAAAATGGGACAGTCCTGCTTGAGCGCGGGTTTACTTCAAGGACATAAATGCCGCTATCCGCAAGAACGAACTGGATGTTCAAAAGGCCAACGATGTTCAATCCCCGTGCAAGCCTGGCGGTATAGTCAGCGATCAGCCGCTTTTCTTCAACGGTCAGCGATTGCGGTGGGTAAACGGCAATCGAGTCCCCCGAATGGACCCCGGCCCGTTCAATGTGTTCCATTATTCCCGGAACCAGCACATCGGCCCCGTCCGAAATTGCATCGACTTCAATTTCCCTGCCTGTGATATAGCGGTCGATCAGGACCGGATGGCCCGAATTGACTTTCACTGCGTTTGTCATATAAAGAATGAGATCCTGTTCGTGGTGGACAATTTCCATTGCCCTCCCCCCGAGGACGTAGGATGGGCGGACGAGTACCGGGTAGCCGATTTCATTTGCAATCGTTACGGCTTCCTCGACGGATAAGGCGGTTTTTCCAAGAGGCATAGGGATCCCGAGTTCGACAAGGGCGCGCTCGAACTTGTCGCGATCCTCCGCCCTGTCAAGATCTTCAAGGCTCGTGCCCAGAATCCGGACGCCTCTTTCCGCCAGGCCGGATGCCAGGTTGATCGCAGTCTGGCCGCCGAATTGGACCACGACCCCAATCGGCTTCTCATGGTCAATGACATGCATGACATCCTCGAGCGTGAGTGGTTCAAAATACAGCTTGTCGGAAATGCTGAAATCGGTCGAAACTGTTTCCGGGTTGCTGTTAATAATGATAGCTTCATAGCCTGCTTCCTGAATCGCCTTTACCGAATGGACGGTCGCATAGTCGAATTCAATCCCCTGTCCGATTCTGATCGGGCCGGATCCCAAAACGACAACGCTCTTCCTCGTACTAGGCACGGATTCATTTTCCTCTTCATATGTTCCGTAAAAATACGGCGTCGCTGCTTCAAATTCAGATGCACATGTATCGACCATTTTGTAAACTGGCAAAATGCCATTCTGCTTCCTCCATTGGGAAACATCCAATTCCGCACAGCACCATAGCGAGGCGATTACTTTATCGGAAAATCCGCGTCTTTTTGCCTCAAAGGCAACAGAATGGGCGAAAGGTTTGTTTTTAACAAGGACCTCAAGGTCAAGAATTCCTTTTAATTTTGTTAAAAAGAAAAGGTCAATTTGACTCCATTCGTGGATTACCCCAACTGGAACGCCCCGCCTCATTGCTTCGGCGATGTAGAACAGCCGCTCATCCACAGCTTTCCGGATTCTTTTTTCAATCGTTTGGTCAGGAATGGATTCCCCGCCTGGGAGGGCAAAATGATGGATGTTCGCCTCCAGTGACCGGATTGCTTTTAAAAGCGACTCTTCAAATGTCCTTCCAATCGCCATCACTTCACCGGTAGCCTTCATTTGGGTCCCGAGTTCCCGGTTTCCCGTTTCAAATTTATCGAACGGCCACCTCGGAATTTTTGTCACGATGTAATCAAGGGCTGGCTCAAAGCTTGCATACGTCTTGCCCGTAACAGGGTTGACCATTTCATCAAGGGTTAGGCCGACCGCAATTTTTGCCGCTAATTTGGCAATCGGATAGCCAGTTGCCTTGGAAGCGAGCGCTGAGGACCGGCTTACCCTCGGATTCACTTCGATGATATAATAGTTGAAGCTTTCGGGGTCAAGGGCAAGCTGTACATTGCAGCCCCCTTCAATGCCAAGGGCGCGGATAATCTTCAAAGATACGTTTCTTAAAAGCTGGTATTCCCTGTCGCTTAGTGTCTGGCTCGGGGCCACAACGATGGAGTCGCCCGTATGGATGCCGACAGGGTCGATGTTTTCCATATTGCAGACGACTATTGCCGTGTCGTTGGCGTCACGCATCACTTCGTATTCAATTTCCTTATATCCTGCGATGCTCTTTTCCAAAAGGCACTGCCGTACAGGACTATTTTTCAACCCGCTTAAAACTATTTCCTCTAGCTCATCGCCATTCGAGCAAATCCCCCCGCCAGTCCCGCCGAGTGTAAAGGCCGGGCGGACAATGACCGGAAAACCGATTTTTTCGGTAAATGCGCGGGCTTCTGGCAGCGAATGGACAATTGCGCTTTCAGGTACGGGCTCACCAAGCTCGTTCATTAAATTCCGGAAAAGCTCACGGTCCTCGGCTTTTTCAATCGCGTCCAGCTTTGTACCGAGTATCTCCGTTCCGCATTCCGCAAGCACGCCCGATTTAGCAAGCTCCACCGCCAAATTCAGGCCAGTCTGCCCGCCAAGAGTCGCAACAAGCGCGTCCGGGCGCTCTTTTCTGATAATCCGCGATACAAAATCGACTGTCAGCGGTTCGATATACACTTTGTCGGCTATCTCCGCATCGGTCATAATCGTAGCGGGATTCGAGTTTACGAGAATGACCTTGTACCCTTCTTCCTTCAATGCAAGGCATGCCTGTGTGCCGGCATAATCAAATTCAGCGGCCTGCCCGATGATGATGGGGCCCGAACCTATTACGAGAATGGTTTCTATATCCGTACGCTTTGGCATGATTGCTGTCCTTCCTTTTCATAGGTTTCTATCACCTTTAGAAATTCATCAAAGAGGCTATTTGCATCATCCGGTCCTGGTGAGGCTTCAGGATGGTACTGGACACTGAATGCAGGAAGGCTGGAATGCCGGAGCCCTTCAACAGTGCCGTCATTCACCGCGGTATGTGTGATCTCAAGCCCGGTGTTCTTTAGAGAATCAGCCTTTACGGAATAGCCGTGGTTTTGGGAGGTAATTGTTATCTTCCCTGTTGCCAGCTCCCTTACAGGATGATTTGAGCCGCGGTGGCCGAACGCCATTTTCTCGGTATCCGCACCCGAAGCGAGGGCAAACAGCTGATGGCCGAGACAAATGCCAAATATCGGTACCTTTCCTAAAACTTCACTGATCATGGTGATTGCTTCAGGTACATCCTTTGGATCTCCAGGGCCATTGGATAGCATGATTCCATCAGGCCGGAGCCGCATGATTTCATCCGCGGATGTGTCATAAGGCACGACCGTAACATCGCAACCGCGCTTGTTCAATTCCCGCAGAATTCCATGCTTCATCCCGAAATCGACGAGAACGACCCTCTTTCCACGTCCCGGGCTTGGATAAGGATTCTTTGTTGAAACCATATTGACCTGGCCGGTTAGTAGCGGGCGGCTCTTTAGTCTCCCTATCACTTCCTCGGTATCGGAATTGATTTCGCAAATGGCGCCTTTCATTGTTCCATGCTTCCGGATCGCCCTTGTCAGCATCCGGGTGTCAATTCCTTTTAATCCGGGGATCTTCTTGATTTTCAAATAGCCATCCAGTGTCAATTCGCTTCTCCAGTTGGAAGGAAAGCTTTCGGCTTCTTTCACAATCAGGGCTCCTACAGCGGGATTGATCGATTCAAAATCATCGCGGTTGATGCCGTAATTCCCGATTAATGGATACGTAAGAACGACGAGCTGCCGGCAATAGCTTGGATCAGAGAGAATTTCCTGATAGCCCGTCATCCCGGTATTGAAAACTACTTCGCCTTCTGTTTCTGAAAGGTCCCCAAAACCTTCTCCGGTAAAAACAGTGCCATCTTCAAGAATCAGTTTTCGTTTCATGCTTTCACCCCGGCCTTTTTCCAGGCGATTTTTCCGCCCGCTATCGTCAATACCGGCCAGCCTTTGCATGTCCAGCCACCGAATGGCGTATTCTTTCCTTTTGATAAAAATTCGCGCGGGTTGATTTCACGTTCCGTTTCCAAATCCAGCAGGACGATGTCAGCCGACACTCCTTCTTCAAGCCTTCCAAACGGAAGCCCGAACGCTTCAGCAGGTTTAATTGTCAAAAAATCGATGAGCTGCTGGAGGCTGAGCATTCCCTTTTCAACAAAATGCGTGTACAAAAGTGGAAAAGCTGTTTCAAGGCCTGTTATCCCAAACGGGGCCAGCTGCATTCCCTCTGCTTTTTCTTCGGCCGTATGGGGTGCATGGTCGGTTGCAATGAAATCGATAGTTCCATCCAATAGCCCCTCAAACAATGCTTCCTGATCCACTTTGCCGCGTAGAGGCGGGTTCATTTTGAAATTGGTGTCGAGGCCCGGTATATCGTCCTCGCACAACAGGAGGTGGTGGGGGGTAACTTCCGCCGTGACACGGATTCCTGCGCGCTTCGCATCCCTCACCACCCTCACAGATTCCTTCGTGCTGATGTGGCAAACATGGTAATGGCAACCTGCCGCTTCCGCAAGCAGGACATCCCTGGCGATATGGACGCTTTCGCATACGGAAGGAATGCCGTTAAGGCCGTTTTCTTTTGAAAAAGAACCTTCATGGACGCACCCTTTATTGATGAGCGAATCCTCTTCGCAATGGGCGACTATTGCCATATTTAGCGCGGCCGCTTTTTTCATCGCCTCAAGCATCACCGCAGCCGTTTGCACGCCTACTCCGTCATCGGTAAAAGCGAAAGCGCCTGAAGCCTTCAACTCCTCGAAATCAGTCAGCTCCCTGCCCAATTCACGAATTGTAATTGAAGCATATGGAAGCACCCTGACAGAGGCGGTTTTTGCAATCCTTTCCTGAAGCCAGTCAAGCTGCTCCTTGGAATCAGGCACCGGCCTTGTATTCGGCATCGCGGCGACAGTTGTGAATCCGCCTTTCGCCGCAGCAAGTGTGCCTGTTTCAATCGTCTCTTTCTTTTCTCCGCCAGGCTCGCGAAGGTGAACGTGGAGATCGATGAAGCCTGGCGCGGCCACATAACCCGTCCCATCAATTACCCTATCCGCTTCCACTTTAAGGTCGTGGCTGATTTTTGCAATCGTCCCGTTCTCTATGAAAATATCCATTTTTTCCGATCCTGTAGATTTATCTTGCAATTGCACGTTTTTCAGCAAAAGCTTCATGGTACCAACCTCCTGTTTTTTGTGCCAAAGCCCTTTTCAGGACCGCCATCCGGACATAAACGCCATTTTCCATCTGTTTGAAAATCCTCGAACGTGGCGATTCTACGAGGCTTGAAGCAATTTCGACATCCCTGTTAACAGGAGCCGGATGCATGATGATGCTGCCGGGCTTCATAAGATTTTCCCTTTCAAGGGTAAGCCCGTACTCGCAATGGTACTCTTCTTTCGATATTCCCGAATGCCTTTCATGTCGTTCATGCTGGATCCGGAGGAGCATGACGATATCCGCCGTCTTCACCGCACTGTCGATTTCCTCATAGTTCGTATTCTCATCGAACCACTCCGGCGGACCTGAAAAAACGACTTCGGCACCGAGCTTTTTCAACGCGATGGCATTGGAATGGGCGACCCTGCTATGCCTGATGTCTCCAACAATCGCAACCTTCAAGCCTTCAAATCTTCCAAACTCCTGCTTGATTGTCATCAGGTCAAGAAGCGATTGGGTCGGGTGGTGGCCGCAGCCATCGCCGGCATTCAGGATTGGAATCCTGCAGCCTTCCAAGAGTTCCTCATAGTATTGGTCAGCCGGATGCCGGATGACCACCGCATCCACGCCGATAGATTCCAGTGTACGGACCGTGTCATAAAGCGTTTCACCCTTCAGCGCACTTGATGCGCTCGCCTCAAACTGGATAACTTCAAGGCCAAGTTTCCTCTCCGCAACTTCAAAGCTGCACTTCGTCCTGGTACTTGGTTCAAAGAAGAGATTTGAAACAAACGCCGGCCTTTGCGGAATCCAAACCGCCCCTTTTGAAAAGCCTTCTGCCTCATCAATCAGTGTGTGAATTTCTTCCGGCTGTAAATCGGCCATTGTCAGTAAATGTTTAATCATTTTTCCATTCCTCCCCAGATTTTTTGCTTTAGGGCGAAAGAAAACGCCCTCGGCGGTAGCCTGGGCGCATGAAATCCCCGGCTGCCGGGAGATATGGCTTTCCGGCAGCCGGGCGTGCACCCTTACCGGCCTCACGGGACCGGTTTAAAAGGTGGTACCTTATGCAGATTGTTTGTCGGTTGAAACTTCGAACATGTCTTCATTTACAGGCTCCCTGCCAGGCAAAATCAGGTTCAGCAATACCCCAAGGATTGCCGCAAGCGCCATGCCCTGGATTTCGAAGCCGCTTGTTATCTTGATGAACGCCCCTCCGATTCCGATTACGAGGATGACGGAAGAGATGATGAGGTTCCTGTTGTTGCCAAAATCAATGTTGTTGTCAACAAGCATCCTTAGGCCGGAAGAAGCGATGATACCGAAAAGAAGGATTGAGACTCCACCCATGACGGCTGGGGGGATTGAGCCGATTAGTGCGGTAATTGTTCCGCTGAAACCGAAAATGACTGCCGCCACCGCAGCACCAGCGATGACATACACGCTATATACCTTTGTAATCGCGAGGACGCCGATGTTTTCACCGTAAGTTGTTTTCGGCGGGCCGCCAATCAGTGCGGAAATCATCGTCGCCGTCCCATCACCTAAAATAGAGCGGTGAAGGCCGGGCTGTTTAATGTAATCACGGCCGACTACCTTACTCAGCACAAGCTGGTGGCCGATATGCTCAGAAATCGTCACGACCGCGACCGGAACCATCAAGAGGACGAGATCCAACGTTATTTTTATTTTGTAATCAACAAACGGAATGATGAAATCAGGCATTACAAAAAGATCCGCATCTACTACCTTTGAGAAGTCGACCAGGCCTACTGCCAGTGAATACACGTATCCGATAATAATTCCCGCAAGGATTGGAATGATGCTCAGTACCCCTCTCGCATAAACCGAGAAGACAACCGTGGCAATAAGGGTAACCAAAGCCGCCGAGAAATGCAGCATGCTGTAATTTTCAATGTTATCCAATGTATTCATTGCCATCCCGACTGCGGTTCCCGCCAGTGAAAGGCCAATGACCATGATGACAGGTCCCACTACAATCGGAGGAAGAAGATTCATGATCCAGCGATGGCCCGCCTTCTTTATGATAAGCGCGATAATACCGTAGACAAGGCCTGCCATGAAACTTCCGATCATTGCCCCGCCTGGGCCACCCATTGCCTTCGCGCCGATAATCGGTGTAATAAAGGCGAAGGATGAACCGAGATATGCAGGCACTTGCCATTTTGTGATTGCCAGGAAGGCCAATGTGCCAAGGCCGCTCGAAATGAGGGCGATCGCCGGGCTTAAATCGACAAGATAAGGTACAAGGATCGTCGCGCCGAACATGGCGAACAGGTGTTGAAGGCTAAGCGTAATCATTTGGCCAAATCTTGGTTTTTCGTGTACATCCAGGGTTGGGGTATTCATTTTTTTCTCCTCCGATTTTAATAGGATTTACATGTATTTCTTACTGTTTTAAAAGCTCTTCAAAACTAGCACCAATCATATTAGGCAAATAAAAAACCTCCCTGCATCCAAAGCGCAAGGAGGTTAAAATGCTTGCCGGACTTTTATTGTTCCGGCTTTTGAGCGACACCCGTGGCGCGGCTCCGCATTTCCCCCTTTGCAGGCTCTCAGGACTGCTTTTAAAAGGGCTATTTATTATTGTCCGATCTATTCGTATATGCTTACCTGGTCGCAGCCGTCCACTTCTTCGAGCTCGACGACAATCCTTTCGGAACTTGATGTTGGGATATTTTTACCGACATAATCTGCCCTGATCGGCAATTCGCGATGGCCTCTGTCCACAAGGACTGCCAGCTGGATTTGGGCCGGCCGCCCAAGGTCCATGATCGCATCCATTCCCGCCCTCACCGTCCTGCCGGTGTAGAGGACATCATCGACAAGAATGACCTTTTTATCTGTTACCCCGCCCGGAATATCCGATCCCTTAACATGCGGTTCCAGATCCTCGGTAACTTTAGTCAAATCATCCCGATATAAGGTAATATCAAGTTCGCCGGATGCAACAGAGGCGCCTTCAATTTCACGGATCCTTTCAACAAGGCGCTCCGCGATGTAAATGCCTCTTGTCCGGATCCCCACAATCACACATTCTTCAATTCCCTTATTTTTTTCGATGATTTGGTGGGCAATCCGCGTAAGCGCCCTTCTGATTGCCTGTTCATCCAACACTAGTGCTTTCTGGCCCATCATTCTACCTACCTTCTTTTACAATAAAAAACCTCCCGCAGCTAGTGGGGAGGTTGGAAAAATCGCATGTAGCCACATACCCTGATAGGGGTGTGTGAATGTCGGTTCCTTCCCAGCCTCTCTGGACTGCTTTTAAAGGGCTTATTAATCTTATAAACATACTACTTGAAGCCGTTTCCTCTGTCAACCATTATTGCGCAATTCATCGAGCAGTTTGTCGAAATATGCGGGTAACGGGGCTTCAAACTCAAGATATTCGCCGGTTCTAGGGTGCTTAAAGCCAAGAATTCCGGCGTGGAGGGCCTGGCCGCCAAGCTCCAGCGTTTTCTTCGGGCCATATTTCGGGTCTCCCGCTAGCGGGTAGCCGATATATTTCATATGGACCCTAATCTGGTGGGTCCTTCCTGTTTCAAGCTGGCATTCGACAAATGAAAAATCGCCCAGCCTCTCGAGGACCTGGAAATGGGTAACGGCATGTTTCCCGTTATCAACGACCGTCATGCTTTGCCGGTCCTTGGGATCCCTGCCAAGAGGTGCGTCAATCGTGCCATGATCGTGGGGAATGCTCCCATGCACAAGCGCCTTATACTTCCTCGTAACCGATTTTTCAACGAGCTGGTTAACGAGGCTTTCATGCGCCATATCATTTTTCGCTACCATGAGGAGGCCTGATGTATCCTTGTCGATTCTGTGGACGATCCCGGGCCTCAGCACTCCGTTGATCCCGGAAAGATCCTTGCAATGATACATTAGCCCATTAACAAGCGTCCCGGTCAAATGGCCTGGAGCCGGATGGACTACCATCCCTTTTGGCTTGTTCACCACCAGGACGTCCCCATCCTCATAGTAAATTTCAAGATTCATTTTTTCCGGAATCGCATCAAGCTCTTCCGGTTCCGGAATCGATATTTCAATAACATCGTGTTCAGCGCATTTATAATTTGTTTTTACCGGCTTGCCATTTACAAGGACAAGGCCGTCCTTAATCCATTGCTGGACCTGGGTCCGGGACCATTCCTCATTCAGGCCTGATACCGCTTTGTCAATTCTGTCACCCTTCTCGCTCTCAGCGATGGTGTGTACCATTTTTTCCATATGTTTTCTCCTTCTTCGTTTGGCGCTCTTCTTTCAGCATCTGGAACATCAAAAGGCTCACCCCGATAACCAGCGCGGAATCAGCAATGTTGAATACCGGGAAATTGTAGCTGAAAATGTACGTGTGGATGAAATCAACCACTTCCTGGCGGTAAACCCTATCAATAAAGTTTCCGATTGCCCCGCCAAGCATAAACCCTAACGAAACACCCAAAAGCCTGTTTCCCCCAGCAGCTTTTCGGATGTAATACACAATTCCTATGATGACCACAACGGTAATCACATAAAAAAGCCACATTTGTCCCTGGAGGATTCCCCAGGCGGCTCCCTTGTTCCTATGGGAGGTGATATAAAGGATATTCTCGATAACAGGAATACTGTCCCCTATGTTCATGTTTTTTACAATCAGCCATTTGGTAAATTGGTCAAGTGCAATAATAAATGCTGCAATCACGTAATAAAACACCAAGTTAACCCTCCACATCTTCTCGATGACTTCTTATGCATTTTAGCATAAATAAGCCCCCAATCACAATTGCAGCCGACGCCCCCACATTTTCAAAAAAATAGCCGCCCTGCAAAAAGCAGGCGCGGCCCACACTAGATATACTACTTTTGCTTACAGTTGCGAGGATTCTTTAACAACACTTGCGCAACGGGCGCACAAAGCCGGGTGATCCGGATCGGAACCGGTATCTGTCGTAACAACCCAGCACCTGTCACAAGTCTCGCCTTCCGCCTTCGTAACCACAATGGAAGCAGTCTCAAGCTTAAGAGCCTCTGCCGGAGCATATTCCGCCTCGCCGGCCACTTCCAATCCGGAAACGATGAAAAGCTGTTTCAGATCCTCATCGATTGAATCAAGAAGCTCCCTGGTTTGCTTATTCACATAAAGGGTTACCTTCGCGGTCAGCGACTTGCCAATCACTTTTTCATTCCGCGCTTCTTCGAGTGCTTTTAGGACATCATCCCTGAGCTTCATGAATGCTGTCCATTTTTCCATAAGCGCATCCGCATTATCATATTGTTTATATTCAGGCATATCGGTCAGCTGGACGCTTTCCTCGTTAACGCCCGGAATGAATTCCCAAACCTCGTCCGCTGTATGGGACAGGATTGGGGAAACGAGCTGGGCAAGGGAAACGAGCGATTCATAAAGTACGGTCTGAATTGCGCGCCTTGCCTTGTTATCCTTCGCCTCGATGTAAAGAATATCTTTTGCGAAATCAAGGTAGAACGAACTCAGGTCAAGCGTACAGAAGTTGTTTACCGCATGGTAAATTCCCGAGAATTCATACTTGTCGTAAGAGGTTCTCACCTGCTTGATTAGCCTGTTGAGCTTCACGAGCATGAATTGGTCTACCTCACGCAGTTCTCCATAGGAAAGGGCATCTGTTTCCGGATTGAAATCAGCCAGGTTTCCGAGCAGGAACCGGAAAGTGTTCCTGATTTTCCTGTATACTTCGGCAACCTGCTTCAGGATCGCATCAGAAACGCGCACATCGGATTGGTAATCGACCGAAGCCACCCATAGGCGCAGGATGTCCGCACCCATCTGTTTCATGATTTTTTCAGGAACCATGACATTCCCGAGTGATTTACTCATTTTCCGGCCTTCCCCGTCGAGGACAAATCCATGGCTCAATACCCCTTTATACGGCGCCTTGCCTGTCACGGCTACAGCGGTAGAAAGCGATGAGTTGAACCAGCCGCGGTATTGGTCGGAGCCTTCCAAATAAAGGTCGGCCGGGCGCTGCAGGTCATCCCGTTCTTCCAGCACAGCCTGATGGGATGAACCGGAGTCGAACCATACATCCATGATGTCGGATTCCTTTGTGAATGCCCCATTTGGCGAACCAGGGTGTGTGAAGCCTTCAGGGAGAAGGTCCTTGGCCTCCCTTTCAAACCAAATATTCGAACCATATTCACGGAACAGATTGGAAACATGCTCGATTGTTTCATCCGTGATAATAGATTCGCCATTTTCAGCGTAGAAAACGGGAATCGGCACGCCCCAGACACGCTGCCTGGAAATGCACCAATCGCCGCGGTCACGGACCATATTGAAGAGGCGCGTTTCGCCCCAGGCAGGAACCCATTCCGTTTCTTTAACCGCATCGAGCAGTTCGTTCCGGAAATCCTTGATCGAAGCGAACCACTGGGCGGTGGCCCGGAAAATAACCGGCTTTTTCGTCCGCCAGTCGTGCGGATAGGAGTGGGTAATGAACGAAAGCTTCAGCAATGCCCCTGCTTCATCCAATGCCTGTGTGATCGGCTTGTTGGCTTCATCGTAAAATTTCCCTTCAAAGCCTTCCGCCTCTGCTGTCATATAGCCTTTGTCATCCACTGGGCAAAGCACACCAAGCCCATATTTCTGTCCGACATAAAAGTCATCTTCCCCGTGCCCAGGGGCGGTGTGCACACACCCGGTTCCCGCATCGGTTGTTACATGCTCGCCAAGCATGACAAGGGAATCGCGGTCGTACAGCGGATGGCCTGCTGTAATGTATTCAAGCTCGCTGCCTTTAACCTTCCGGGCAACTTCATAGGAATCCCAGCCAATTTCCTTTGCCACTGACTCGAGAAGGGCCTCGGCAACAACATAGTTCTTCCCGTTTGCCGAAACAACCGCGTAATCAAGGTCCGGATGCACGGAAATACCGAGATTGGCAGGAATGGTCCATGGAGTCGTCGTCCAGATAATGATGCTCGTATCCGCATCAAGTACGCCTTTTCCATCTTTCACTTTGAAACCAACATAAATGGAAGGCGACTTTTTATCCTTGTATTCAATTTCCGCCTCTGCAAGCGCGGACTCACTTGAAGGTGACCAGTACACTGGCTTCTTGCCCTTGTAAATATAGCCTTTTTTCGCCATTTCCCCGAATACTTTGATTTGCTGCGCTTCATATTCAGGCTTCAGGGTGATATATGGGTTATCCCAATCGCCCCGGACTCCAAGCCGTCTGAACTGAGACCGTTGGCTATCGATTTGGCCAAGCGCGTATTCGGTGCAAAGCTGCCTGAATTCAGCGACTGTCATTTCCTTACGCTTAACGCCCTTATTCGCCAATGCCTGTTCGATTGGCAGGCCGTGTGTATCCCATCCAGGTACATAAGGAGCACAGTAGCCTGTCATCGACTTATGGCGGACAATGATATCTTTCAGGATTTTGTTAAGGGCATGGCCCATATGGATATCACCGTTCGCATACGGAGGGCCGTCATGCAGTACATACATCGGGCGGCCTTTTGTCCGCTCCTGCACTTTTTTATAAATATCTTGTTCTTCCCATTTCACCTGGATTTCCGGCTCCCTTTTCGGAAGGTTGCCCCGCATTGGAAAATCCGTATTCGGCATCAGCAATGTGTCTTTGTAATCCATTATCTTTTCCTCCTGAACTTACTGGCCCTTAATTAGGGGACATTTTCTTTCAAAATAAAAAACCTTCCCATCCCAAATAGGGACGAGAAGGTTTTGTTTTCCCGCGGTACCACCCTGATAGGCAGCATATTTACACGCCGCCCGCTCAAACATCCGTAACGTGGATTTAGCGCCACAGCTTACTAGGCTTCGCTTCAGCCGTTCAGTGCGGGACTCCCGGGTGATTTTCCAATTTCCTGCTTTTGCCGGCTTCCACCAATCCCGGCTCGCTAGAAAAGCTTGTGAAATTGTACTGTCCCTTTCATAGCCTGTTAGTCTTTTCAATTCTTATATTAGGAAATTATATGCCATTATGAAGGCATCCGTCAAGCGAGCGAATCCTCTTCCTCGGTCGCCTTCAGTTCGGTCGCATCCAGCTTATAATCGAGAAGGTGATCCCAGTCGTCGTTGTTGATCATATCAAGCTGTGCTTCGATGAGCATTTTGAAGCGGGTCCTGAATACTTTGGATTGTTTCTTCAGATCTTCGATTTCAAGAGCGATCTTACGCGCTTTCGATAATGACTCGTTTACTATCCTGTCGGCGTTCTTCTCGGCTTCCTTGATGATAAGCTTGGCTTCTTTCTGGGCAATCCGCTTTACTTCCTCGGCTGCCTCCTGGGCGATGATAATCGACTTGTTCAGCGTTTCCTCAATATTGGTAAAATGGCCGAGACGGTCATTCATATCATTCAGGCGCTCTTCCAGTTCCTTTTTTTCGCGGAGGATCAATTCGTAGTCCTTGATCACTTGATCGAGAAATTCGTTTACTTCGTCTTCATCGTATCCCCGGAATCCCTTTGTGAATTCCTTATTGTGTATATCCAATGGTGTTAATGGCATAACGCCACCTCCCTTAAATTGAGTATCCGTTCCTTATGCAGGCATACCTTTCTTTCTGTTTGTTTGATATGTATTTTATCTACTTAATAATTCGACAGGAACAGGCAGTTTCCTGCAAAAGGCTGTAAATTTATTTTTGTTTTGCGGCAATAATTCGCCATTTTTCTTTTTTAGTTTTCCCCTCAATGGAAATGACCCTGGATCGGCCATAGCCGCGGGTTGAAATCATGTCGCCTTCGCCCATTTCAAACGCGGGATTCGCCGTCTCAGCCCAATTTACTTTGACGAGCCCCTGCTGGATGAGGAGCTGGGCTTTCTGCCTCGATAAATGGTGGATGGCAGCAAGAACAGCGTCAAGCCTGAGCGAGCTTACCGTCAGCGTCTCTTCGGCCCAAGCTTCAGCTGGCTGCAGCGCCTGCCCAATTGGAATTTCACTGATGTTTACCGAAGCCCTTCCAATTGACTCTAGCTGCATCTTGACGAAATCCACCACTTCGGAAGCGCAATAAAATTGCGCTTTTCCTTCACCTATCAAGATGTCGCCGAACTTCCCCCGTTTCAATCCGATTGACATCAGGCTACCGAGAACCTGGGGATGTTCGATTGAAACAAATTTCGAAGGATAGCGGATATCCATGAGGCTAATTTGGAACTCTTCCTCCGCTGTTTCGGCATAATCCGGAAGCAAAAGCGCCCGCCTTCGTTCGGCCCGGCCGGTGCCCCCGTAGAACTCGACCCGGACTTCCCCGTTCTCGCCGATCAATGTTTTAAGAATATGCTGCTCCCTTGGATCAAGAAAGTCGGTCAATTTCACCGCATAGGAAATTTCCGCCTGGTTTTTCCATTGCAGTACCTGATCTATGAATTCCCTTTCCGAAGGCCTGAAATGTTGGTAAATATTCATATTTTTGCTCCTCGAATACAATGCTCAAGCAAAAAGGACCGGCCGCCTAAAGCCAGCCCGCCTAAAAGCGACGCGCCCATTAAAACCAGGTGAATACCCTCATAAGGCCATTCATCGCAAACTGGAGGACAAGGATGGCGACAATCGGGGAGATGTCAATCATCCCAAGCGGCGGGATGAATCTTCTGAATTGTTCCAAATACGGTTCGCAAATCCTTGCCAGGAACTGGCCGATGGCAGTCCCTCTTGCATTTGGAAACCAGGACATTAATATGTAAATAATTAAAGCCCAGATATATAAATTAACGATTTTCGCTAGATAAAATCCAATCACAGCCATTAACTTTTACCACCTCGAATCCTGAAAATCATGCTCCTGCATCAGCTCGGATATATTGCCTGAAACCTCGACATTATCCGGCGTGCACAGGAAGATGCTCAGGCCAATTTTTTGTATATCGCCGCCAATCGCATACACGGTCCCGCTGAGGAAGTCAACAATCCGCTTAGCCTGATCATGGTCGATCCGCTGCAGGTTGACGACAACGGCCCGGCGGTTTTTCAGGTGATCGGCGATTTCCTGGGCTTCGGAATACATCCTTGGCTCAATCAAAACCACCTTTGAATTTGATGCCTTCTGGACGCTTTGGAGGCTGACGACATTTTGCGTCTTTGCCACCTGCTGTTTTTGTGGCCTTAACGGTTCAGGCTCTTCAACATAGTCCTCTTCTTCATCGTATTGTTCGTCAAGAAAGAAGAAATTTTTAAACTTTGATTTAATGCTCATCTACATGCACCTCCATATCGTTTTTTCCGACGAGGGACGTGCCAATCCTGACCATCGTCGCCCCTTCCTCGACGGCAACTTCATAGTCATTCGACATCCCCATTGACAATTCCGTGCACGGGGCATGCGGCAATCCCATTGCGCTGATCTTGTCCCTCAACTCCCTGAGTGTTTGGAAGCAATTCCTTAGAACAGCTTCGTCATCCGTCAAGGGAGCCATCGTCATAAGCCCTTCAACACGTATTTTCCGGTATTGCTTCACTTCCGAAATGAATGCTATAACGTCTTCCGGTTTAAGCCCCTGTTTCGATTCTTCACCGGAAACATTTACTTGTACGAGGCATTTTACTTCTTTCTCCGCCCGCTTATCAATTTCTTTGGCGAGTGACAGCCTGTCCAACGAATGAATGTAATCAGCTTTCCCGATGATGTTTTTTACTTTCCTTGATTGCAGCGAACCGATGAAATGGAAAGAGGCCTTTTCTCCGAGGGTATCCCATTTTCGGAGAAATCCGTCATCACGGTTTTCCCCGATGTCCCGAATTCCGGCCTCGACTGCTTCCAAAGCCCTATCCGTACTGACATATTTTGTTACGGCAATAATTTTCACTTCATCAGGATCCCTTTTGGATTTCAGGCAGGCTTCTGCTATCCTGGTGCGTATTTCTCTATGATTTTCTGCTACCCCCATTACCTAAAAGAACCCTCCTTCCAACCAATAAATCCAAGCATCCTCCCGGTCTTCCCCTTGTCCCTTCGGTGGGAAAAGAAGCTTCCATTTCCGCACGATGAACAAAGCCCGGTCACAGCAATGTTGCGCGCCGGTATTCCGGCCTTTTCCAACAGTATCTTGTTCATTGTCTGGAGATCTAGGGAATAGTGCCCGGCGCTAATTTGATTATATGGTTTTTTTTCGACATGTTCTAGTATCTTTTCTGCAAAAGCGATTACCCTGCCGTCGACAATGTAACAATTTTTGCAAATGGATGGCCCGATGGCCGCGAAAATATCCGAAGGCGCAATCCCTTCCGCCCTCCAGGCATCGACCATTTTAGGGCCGATTCCGTTAACTGTACCCTTCCATCCAGCATGGGCGATGCCTACCATCCTGCTCCCCGGATCGAAGAAATAGAGCGGTACGCAATCAGCAAAACAGAGGGACAACAGGATGCCTGGTTCGTTTGTGTAGAACCCGTCTGTATCCCGGACAGAATCACTGTAGGCTTCTGCTCCCCGCCCCTTCAAATGGGAGCCTGCTTTGACAATGTTCGTCCCATGTGTTTGTTCGGCACCCACCATATCAAGAAGCGAAAAGCCTGCCATCCCGGCAATTGTCTCCCGATTTTTCCTAACCACGGCAGGATTGTCCCCCACATGGAAACCGGTATTCATACTCTCAAATTCACCCGTGCTATACCCTCCGGCCTTCGCAGTAAAGCCTGCGGAAAGGCCGGGATATTCCTTCATCCAACCGCCTAGAAATAAAATTGATTCATTCTGTGAAAGAAATGGTTCCATCGTTTTCCCCTGTTTTTTCTCTAGTTTACCATACCGCGCCTAAATCCGACAGGCTAACTTACCCGACGGTGTTTTCCTGCCCTTCAGGAGCGGATTTATGTGCCAGCCCACTGGCTCTTACCAGGATTACGTCCTGGCCAATCTTCAGGATGTTGGCCCAAGGGATTACAGTATCTTCATCTTTTCCGAAAAAGCCAAGCACCTTTCCCGCGCCTCCAATCACCACCGCCTGTATTTTTCCGGTGGCAAGGTTTATGTCTATGTCGGTTACGTTGCCAAGCTTTTTTCCATCGGCTACATTAATGACGTCCTTCATTTGAAAATCGGATATCCTCACCATTACAATCCACCCCTGTCATTTGCTATTTAAACTATATGACAGAGGGACGGGAAAATTGTTTGCACAGGGGGAGAAAAGTTGGCAGGCCATCCATTCCTCCATGCAGCCAGCCTTTTTCTTTGGGCAAATCAGGAAGCCAGGGTAAAAAAATTGAAGAAGCCGCCTTTTCAAGGCAGCTTCAGCTTTGAATATTTTTATTCATTTGTTTAATGGCCGCTTTTTCAAGCCTTGAAACCTGCGCCTGCGAAATTCCTATTTCATCCGCTACTTCCATTTGCGTCTTCCCCTGGAAGAAGCGTTTTCGCAATATAAGCTTTTCCCGGTCGTTCAGCCTTCGCATCCCTTCCTTGAGCGCGATTTCCTCAATCCAATGCGTATCCTTGTTCCGCTCATCACTTAGTTGGTCCATCACATAAATGGGATCCCCGCCGTCATTGTAAATCGGTTCGAATAGGGAAACGGGATCCTGGATTGCATCAAGGGCAAAGACGATTTCTTCATGGGGAACTTCAAGGACCTTCGCAATTTCTTCCGCTGTCGGCTCCCTTGATGTTTCGCCCATCAGCTTCTCCCTGACCTGCAGTGCCTTGTAGGCGATGTCCCTGAGCGATCTTGATACCCGGATGGGATTGTTGTCGCGCAAATAGCGCCTGATTTCCCCGATAATCATCGGCACCGCGTAAGTGGAAAACTTTACATTCTGGCCCAAATCGAAATTATCGATTGACTTCATGAGGCCAATACAGCCAACCTGAAATAGGTCGTCGACAAATTCGCCGCGGTTGTTGAAGCGCTGGATGACACTGAGCACAAGCCGCAGGTTGCCATTGACAAGCTTTTCCCGGGCAGTCAGGTCCCCTGCCTGCATTTCACGGAAAAGCATGCGCATTTCATCGTTTTTCAATACAGGAAGCTTCGATGTGTCGACGCCGCATATTTCAACCTTATTTCGGGTCAATGCCTTTTCCCTCCTTGTAGGAGCTGCTGTTCAAAAAACAGTATCTCCTTGGAAAGGAAAAATATGCAGGCCCCCATGAGCCGGGAAAGACGGTCCAAGCCCAAATCCCTTTACGTTCGCGACTTCCGCCTTCAAAATTTTTTTTGCCGCCCCATTGAAGGCAGTTTAGACCATTTTATTGAATTCCTTGCGCAACCTCTTAATAATCCGCTTTTCAAGCCTGGAAATATACGATTGAGAGATGCCGAGCATATCAGCGACATCTTTCTGCGTCTTCTCTTCCCCGTTCGCCAGGCCGAAGCGCAGCTCCATAATTTGCTTCTCGCGGTCCGATAGCTGGTGCAGCGCTTTGGATAGCAGCTTTCGGTCCACATTTGCCTCAAGATCCCTTGTAATAATATCGTCATCCGTCCCAAGTACATCCGAAAGAAGAAGCTCATTTCCATCCCAATCGATGTTGAGTGGTTCATCGAAGGAAACTTCCGACCTGATTTTGTTGTTCCTCCGCAAATACATTAGGATTTCATTTTCAATGCATCTGGAAGCATAAGTGGCTAGTTTGATCTTTTTCTCTGGATTGAATGTGTTTACAGCCTTGATAAGCCCTATCGTGCCGATCGAGATCAAATCCTCGATATTGATGCCCGTATTTTCAAATTTCCTGGCTATATAAACGACAAGCCGCAAATTTCTTTCAATCAGGATGGAACGCGCGGTTTTATCCCCCGCGGGAAGCTTTTTCAAGAGGACTTCCTCCTCCTCCTTGCTAAGCGGTGGCGGCAGTGCTTCGCTGCCCCCTATGTAATGGACTTCTTCACTTTTCAAACCAAGCTTAAAAAGCAGCTTCGACCAGTAATAGTATAAACGGAGCCTCCATTTTTTCACGTTTGTTCCTCCTTCTAAAAAAAGTATCGGTGAGTATATTAGTATTAACTTGCCATGCCGGGGCCTCCCGGAACGCCTGTCAGCATCTTAGGATGGACAATGCACTCAAAGGACCCATCGGATGAAAGCTCCTGAAGTGTAAATGAAACGAGCGCTTTTTTTGTATGGAATATTTGTTCACCTTGCGTAATGGCAACCATATCTGGTTTGATGGCCAGCACCAGCCGATTTTCTTGTCCGACTACCGAATAAGGCACAATTCTTATGCGATGCTCCCATTCGGCATCCAAAGGGACGTCTCCATAAATAATTGCATCCGGGTCGGATGATGCGGCCAGAATCGGTGGCGGCAATGAGCCAATTGTCTTTTTCACGGAAGCAAACATGACTGGAAGCCTTGTAATTGGGTCATACAGCTGGTTTCCGCTATCGATTAAACCGGTAAAGCAGAGCTCTTCCCCATTAATGGTAATTTGGACTTTGACAAGCTGGCCGAATTTGATTTTCGCCATTTCAATGGCCGCAAGCCTGTTTTTTGAAAAATGCCAAGCGAGAGGAAATCCAATTAACACGAATGCCCAGCTTACCGGATCCCCGAACCCTTCCGATATGGAAGAGAGGAACGCTTTCGATGCTGCTCCGCCTGTTTGCAAAAAATAATGCGCCCCCATCATCGCTCCCCCGACCAAAAACGTCGAGAGGTAGAGGGCGGCAAGCGATGATAAAAAGAATCTCATCCCTTTGTAGCCAAAAGCGGCCAGAACCATCAAAATTGAAAACAGCAGCTTGGAAAGAGGATGCCCTGCATATGTGCCAAGAGGAGTGAAATGGAGCAAGATTATTAGGGAACCGATGAACCCGCCTGCCGCTATTTTCCAGGGAGGAACGGCCATTTTCAGCACAATTGCCGACAGGCTGAGAAGGAGGCAGTCAAAGAGCAGGTTCAATGCCCATATTACATCCAAGTAAACAGTCACAAGCATATTCTCCTCATTCGGGATCCTGTTAGACAGGATGCCTTGTTCTGTTTACGAAAAAGTATATAGCATCCCGAGGTTGAAAGTGTGTCGATTCCTGTACGTGAAATGATGGAATTTTCAACGATTCCCCTCGGCTTTTGCCAATTTCAATTGTAAAGGCTCCACTTTGGCAAAAATAAAAAGCACGCCCATTTTTGGGACGTGCTTTCAACATGATATTTTTTAAACTGGCTGGAAAACCTGTCGTTACCTTCTCCTGTTCCGGTTGCGAAGGAATGTCGGGATATCCAATGTATCTTCCTGTGAGACCGAGGAAGGCCTTTGCGGCTCCTGTACCGGTTCTTCACGTTTCGGCTCCCTCTTGACAGTCCCAATCGATGGTTTCGGCTGTCCAAAAGTCGGACGGGCTGATGGCTTTTGCTGAAGGGATTCTTCATTGAAGCCGGTCGCAATGACGGTTACAAGAATTTCATCCTTTAAATTTTCGTTAATGACTGATCCGAAGATCATGTTTACTTCCTGGTCAGATGCTGAAGCAACAATATCAGCAGCTTCCTGGACTTCATACAGGCTAAGGTTCGTTCCTCCGGTGATGTTCATCAGGACGCCTTGCGCGCCATCAATCGAAGTCTCAAGCAGCGGGGAGCTGATCGCTTTTTTGGCGGCTTCGGCAGCGCGATTTTCACCTGAAGCAACCCCGATACCCATTAGCGCGGAACCTTTGCTGGACATAATTGTTTTTACGTCCGCAAAGTCAAGGTTAATCAACCCAGGCACGGCGATAAGGTCGGATATGCCCTGGACCCCTTGCCGCAATACATTGTCCGCTTCACGAAAGGCTTCAAGCATCGGCGTGCTTTTGTCAACAATTTCGAGAAGACGGTCGTTTGGAATGACGATTAAGGTATCAACAGCGTCCTTCATCCCGGAAATCCCCATGGCTGCCTGGGTCTGCCGCTTTTTCCCTTCAAACGTGAACGGGCGTGTAACAACCCCTACAGTCAGGGCGCCAAGGTCACGCGCGATTTGGGCAATGACAGGAGCCGCGCCGGTTCCGGTGCCTCCGCCCATTCCGGCTGTAACGAATACCATGTCGGCACCGCGGAGCGCTTCTTCAATTTGTTCCTTGCTTTCTTCGGCTGCCCTTTTGCCAACTTCGGGATTGGCACCTGCTCCAAGCCCTCTTGTTAGCTTCGCGCCAATTTGCATTTTCACTTCCGCTTTGGACAGATTGAGGGCTTGGGCGTCTGTATTGACAGCGATGAATTCAACCCCCTGGACACCATGTTCGATCATGCGGTTTACAGCGTTGTTACCGCCGCCCCCGACGCCAATAACTTTTATGGTAGCTAATTGATCTAAATTTGTATCAAACTCCAACATGACAAATCCTCCTAATTCGTCCATTTTCCTTGTCGCCCTGTCGCCCCGTTCATTTGAGGCAAATTGCCTGCCTGATTTTCTAATCTAAAGAAAAAGGGATTCAGGCAGGAGAACCCCCGGTTTTAATCGATTCATCAGTCAGCGTCTGGAAAGCAGTTTCAAAACATTTTTGCCTATTCAAAAAAGTAGCCAAAAAATTTCTTAACTTTCGTGGACATTTTTTCTTCAGGCTGTTTGGGCTGCTTTTGCGCTGCCTGTTGTTTTGGCGCCCTGTTTTCCTTATGGTCCTGGGAATGCGGAACGCTTACCGACTGGATATAGCCATCAAGCCTGCTGTTCCTGCTTGCATATTTAATCAATCCGACCCCGGATGTGTATTGCGGTTCCCTTACTCCAATGTAATCAGGAATTGCCCTTCTTACCCTGCTTTGGAAAACCGCCTGCGCAAGTTCTAGCACGCCTTCCATATTTGAAACGCCGCCCGTCAGGACATAGCCGCCTGGAAGGTCGCCGACTCCCATCCTTTTTAGTTCATTCAGGATAAGATCAAATATTTCTTCCAGCCTCGCTTCGATAATTTCCGAAATTTCAAGCTGGGTAAATTGCTGGTGCTGGTCGCTGCCGATAACAGGGACACTGAAAACTTCATCCCCTGAAGCTTGCTCGTAATAGGCATGTCCATATTTGATTTTGATTTTTTCCGCATTTTCAGTTGAAGTCCTAAGAACGATGGAAAGATCCTTCGTAATATGTTCACCGCCAATGGGAATCACGCTCGTGGCGGTCAGGCGGCCCTCATCAAACACCGCGATGGTTGTTGTTCCTCCCCCGATGTCAATAAGGGCTGTGCCGAGGTTTTTCTCATCGTTTGAGAGGGAAAACATTCCGGCGGCAAGAGGCTGGAGCGTAATATCAAGAATTTCAAGATTCGCCCGTTCAACACATCTTAGGACATTATGTAGGATTGTTTTGTAGCCTGTTATGATTGTGCCTTCCATTTCGAGCCTGACGCCCATCATATTGATTGGGTCGGTAATTTCGTCCTGGCCATCGACAATGTACTGGTATGGCACCACATCAATGATTTCCCTTTCAGGCGGGATTGAAATAACCTTGGCTGCATCTTCGACACGGTTAATATCCTCGCGGGTAATTTCCTTGTTGTCACCGGAAACGGCGACTACCCCGTGGCATGGCTGGAGCATGACATGGTTCCCGGTAATCCCGACAATAACTTGCCGTATTTCCATTCCTATCATTCTCTCGGCCTGTTCGACTGCTTTTTTAATAGAATGAACGGTCTCTTCTATATCAACGATGGCCCCTTTTCTGAGCCCGGCTGATTTCACGTTGCCAACTCCGATAATATTTAACGAGTCATTGACCTTCTCACCAATGATCACTTTTACACTGGATGTACCGATGTCAAGACTTACAAATATCTCATTGTTGTTCATCCTATGGCACCTCCTTCGGCAAATACTGCATTTCTACTAGTTTTATCGTTCATAAAAATGTAAATATAATTATATATTATAAAAATATTCGTCAGAACGAAATGATTCCCTTTAAAAAATATCAAATTTTTTCTGTTTTTTCACGTGATGCCGACCATTTGGTAAGGATAATTCGCCTGATTACCGCGATATTTTGAAAAAGCCTTACCCCAAATGCGAACACGGCAGCTAAATACAAGTCTACACCAAGATGGACTCCCAGGAAAGCTAAACTTGCTGCAAGGATTATATTAAAGAAAAAACCCGATACGAAAACCTTTTCGTCATATATATTTTGCAAGTGCGCCCTGATTCCGCCAAACAGGGTATCCAGCGCGGCCAGGACGGCGATTGACAAATAATTCGAATACTCTTCCGGAATCCTGATCTCGGTCATAAGCCCGAGTATCACTCCGATGATAAGCCCCAGGACTGGAAGCCACATCAGGAATTCCCCCCTTCATCGGTCTTGGCCGGCTTCATTGTGTTGATCCTGATCGGATTTCCATATGCCTCGATAGTGATTTCCTGTATTGGGTCCGATACAGTCAAGCGGAGGTTTTCTATGAAAAACTCTTCCATCGACTGGGATGCTTTCATTCGGTTGGAGAGTTTTTCTGCGGCCTGCGCATTGTCTACGATAACTTTTATTTCTACCGGAAGCGCCGAGAGCCGATGTCCGTCTATCCTGGTCTCCGAGCTGATTTCCCTGATGACGGTTGAATTGATTATCCTTTGCCCATCAATGGAGATGTGTTTTGCCTCATACATATTTAATTCGTTTGTCAGCCTTTTTAATAAATCGGGAGTTACAGTCGTACTGATTGGATCCCCGATAAGAACCTCCTCATACACAGGTCCGATTGTCAGGATGATGCCCGGGCCGGTTATTTCAGTCAAACCCGCCTCTATCTTTAATTCCTCAAGCGTTTCCCGGAGTACCTGTTCTTTCCCGTTTTGCCTCTTTGTTTCATACCCGGCAAGCTTGTCCTCGGCTGACCTGATTTCGCCAAGGAGTTCCGACTGCAGCTTCTTTTCCTTGAGGATGTCCTGCCGGAGCTGCCAAATATCCCTTGTATCGCGCACATCAACAGGTTCCTTTACGGTCTGGAACTGGATTGCGATCATAAAACCGATAATGGCTGCAACGATTGAAAAGCTTGTAAGATTCTTTTTTTGCTTGTCCACTTTTTTCACCTAACCTTCTTCGTGGACATTAGTTGAATTAGCTGCCCAAAATCGGATTGAAATTAATAGAATCCTTTTTTTCCAGAGTAAAGACAATATTATCGTTCACTATCTGGTCCTTGACGCCGCCTGTCATGTTAAGGGCTGACTCCAGGACCGCCGGGTCGCCGATCGCCGAAATGACAAATGGAGCAGGGTGCTGTTTTCCGTCTACCGTTATGACAGGCCCATTGCAAACGATGTAAGATTTTGCGGATAGCCTTTGCCCATTTATGGCAACGGCTTCAGCGCCGGATACATACAACTCATTTATCACCTTGAAAACATGGTATTCATGGACGAGATAGTTATTGATGTTTTTTTCATCCGGATTGTATTCCCCATCCGCCAAAGAAACCTGTATTCCCGGCCCTTTCACCTTTACCTTGCCAAGGAACATCCGGTATTTTTCGGCTTCCCTGGCAATTGCTGAGTATGCTTCTTCTTCGTTTGAAAGTTCCTTTTCAATTTGAAGGACCTTTGCCTGCTTTTTATTGTATTCACCTTGGAGCTTCCGGTTCGCTTCCTCGAGGGAAATAAGCTGGTTGCGCAAATCCAGTGTCCGCTCGTAATGGCTGCCTGTGACGTGTTTGTTTTTATGCTTGTTTTCCACAAGCGTCAAATGATAGGAAAAGGCCATTATGTATCCAAGAACAAGGCAAACGAGCGATAAAATCACATGTTTACCCCTCATTTTCTTTTTCAAGGCCTTCCTCCTCCTTTTTTTCGTACGCTTTAAAATAGGAACCGACTTCCAAATCAATGACTCCCTTGACATTAGGATCGAGCTGGCTCACGATCGATGGATAATGAACCATTTTCTCGGCGAAGGTCCTTAAGGAAGCACTAACCTCAAACCCGTCATTCATAAACAGTGACACATGGAATTCATCTGTTTTTTGGGGAGTATAGTGGATTTCGGAAATGGAATTGTAAATTTCCTTTGGTAGCGAAAGAAGGGAAGAACACATTTCATCTAGCACTTTGCCTTCCTTAAAGCCCATCAGGACAGGAACATTTTCTGAGAGAGACTCCTTTTTGTTACCTGGAAGAACCTTTCCGTTTTCCATTACTGAATAAAATCCCGCGTCCTTTGCGAGATATGCAATCCGCCTATGCTCGGTTATCGTAAGAAGGATTTTATTTGGAAGCACGAGTTTTACGCTGGCACTTTTTACTTCCGGCAATTCCATTATTTTTTTGGAAACTGTATTCTTATTGATTTTCCAAATGTTAGTACCGTTGGAAATTCCCGACACTTTCACTAGTTCCGTGTCTTCGTAGGAAGAACTCCCCCTAACTTCCACTCTACTAACGTGGCTCAGAGGGGATTGTATGTAAATGACGGCGGCTATCAGGAAAAAAAACATAAACAGCAGAAGAATCAGCCTTCTATTCGCCCTTTTTCGCCGTTGTTCCTTCAATTTCGGTATCCTGTCTTCAAGTGTAAGCACTTTTCCCTTTTGCATTTCGGTTTCACCCCATCGTGATTAGTGAGAAAAACTCCCCGTAAAGGAAGGGATAATCGAAAACAACGGCACGATAGTCTCATGCCGCCGTTTTTGGTACAGCTTTTCGCCTAATCCAATGGAAACATTATAGCATACAATTGTATGCCGGTATGATGATTTTCCGCCTATTTACGGCCAATTATTTCGACTTCCGTCTCCATGCGGATGCCTTTAAGGGAGAAAATCGTATCCTTGACATGCTGGATGAGGGCAAGCACATCCTCAGCGGACGCGGTGCCGGTATTGACGATAAAATTCCCGTGCATTTCGGATATTTTCGCACCGCCAATCGAGTGCCCTTTTAGCCCGGCTTCTTCAATCAGCCTTCCGGCGTAATTCGGAAGCGGATTGCGGAAAATGCTGCCCGCGCACGGGAAATTCCACGGCTGTGTTTCCTTTCGGTAGTCCTTGTTTTTTTGAAGTTCCGCTACAATTGCTTCCCTGTTCCCTGTTTCAAGCTGGAAAACAGCTTCAAGGACGATTCCCGGCCTTTTTTTCTGAAGGATAGAGGTCCTGTATGAGTATTCAAGCTGCTCATTTGATAGCCACTCTATTTGGCCATCCTCAAATAGAATATGAGCCTTTTTTAAAATCTTGCTAATATCCGAACCATGGGCGCCTGCATTCATGTAGACGGCCCCGCCTACCGAACCCGGAATCCCTCCGGCAAATTCAAGCCCTGTGAGCCCTTTCCTGCTAATTGATGTGGCAAGCGAAACGAGAGATTGTCCGCCGCCGACTGTTATTTCGGTTCCGTTTTGTTCCAGACGGTCCAGGCCGCTGCCGAGTTTAATCACAACCCCTTCAATTCCCCTGTCCGAGACGAGCAGGTTTGATCCCCGGCCTATAGCCCTCCAAGGCACACCATGTTGCCTTACAATTTCCATTGTTTTAAGCAGATTTTCAATTGAGGAAGGCTCAACAAAAATGTCTGCGGGACCCCCTATCTTTATCGTTGTATGCTGCGATAGCGGCTCCAACTCTTTTACTTTTCCAACTCCAGCCAGTTCAAGTTCTTTTTTTAGCCCGGCCATATGATCCCTCCCTTTCTAATTTCAAACGGAGTTTTTTTCAGTTTATGCAATGCCTAACTCGTGGTTCGATTTCATTTCAGCCGAGGGACGCCCAATCCCAGGAAAGCATTATGCGTCCGCCCCCGCCATGTTTCATCGGTATGTAGTGCCAACGGCAAATTTTTTATAAATCTTGTTTTTTTCCAAACCGATATATTAGACCAGCGCATGATCATTGAAAATCATTTTTCACAATCCAGCCAAAAAGACACGAAAAAATGCACCCGCTTCATTTACCCTCATTCTACTATATTTTAAACTCGGAAACGATCAAAAGAGACCTTGAATCCATGCCATTTTTATCCTGCGTAGAGCTAAAGAGAAAAAAGAACCCTGCGACGGCAGGGCCATGGTTAATATTTTACATACCGGCTAATGTTCAATAGTACCCCAATAGCCATGAGCATGAGCGTCAATGATGAGCCACCATAGCTTAAAAATGGCAATGTGATACCTGTAACCGGCATAAGCCCGGTTACAACACCGATATTAATCATCACCTGGATGGCAACCATGGAAATGATGCCCACCGCAAGGAAACTCCCAAACAGGTCGGGAGCGCCAAGCGCAATCCTTATCCCTCGCCAAAGAAGAAGGGAAAATAAAAGGAGAATGAGCGAGCCCCCGATAAAGCCGAGCTCTTCTGCAAGAATAGCAAAAATGAAATCGGTCTGCGGTTCCGGCAAATAAAAGAATTTCTGTCGGCTCTCTCCAAGCCCCAACCCGAAAAGGCCACCCGGCCCGATGGCAAACAGCGACTGAATGATTTGAAAGCCGCTATCCTGCGGGTCAGACCACGGATCAAGAAAGGAGGTTATCCTTTTGATCCTGTAGGGGGCGGATATGATCAATCCAGCGAAACCGCCAGCCCCAAGAAGGATAAGCCCCGCGAAATGGAGTAACCTTCCTCCGGCTACGAAAATCATGACAAGGCATGTTCCTACCATGACGGTGCCTGTACCAAGGTCGGGCTGTAGCATAATCAGCGCAAAGGCAATGAAAACAAGCCCTAGCGATGGAACAAGGCCTTTTCGCAAAGACGTAATGAACTTTTGCCGCTCCGAAAGGTATTTTGCCAAAAATGCAATCATAGCCAGCTTCATGAATTCGGAAGGCTGAATGGAGAACGCCCCTACACCAATCCAGCTTCTTGAGCCATTGCGGACATTCCCAATTCCGGGAACGAGCACAAGCAGAAGCAGGAAAAAACAAACGATGATAATGACTTTTGCCCATGTGCGCCATGTCAGGTAGTTGATGTTCATGATAAAAAACATCGCGGCGATTCCGACCCCGGCAAACAGCATTTGCCTCTTCGCAAAGAAAAAGGAGTCATCGAACTTAAATTCCGCCCAAATCGCACTTGAACTATAGACCATGATAAGCCCGAAAGCGAGCAGCGCGAATGTTACGGCCAACAGGATCATGTCGGGAGAATTTTTTTTCACTGGCACTTCCAAACACCTCTGCCCCATATATTGGGCCTTCCGGAGAGCCAGGCAAAAATTCGCGCAAGCGGCTCAAACGAGGAGACAAGCCCTACTTAAGCTTATGCACCGCTTCGATAAACATGTCGCCCCTGACCTCAAAAGTTTTGTACTGGTCCCAACTCGCGCAAGCCGGAGATAGGAGTATGATGTCTCCGGGCTGTGAAAGCCTGTACGCTTCCGGAACAGCACCCTCAACATTATCGGCGCGGACAATCGATTTTATTCCTGCCTTCCTGGCGGTTTCCTCCAGCTTTTCCGCTGTTTGGCCAAAAGTAACCAATGCCTTTACATTTTTCATGGAAGGAACCAGTCCATCAAATCCATTCCCACGGTCAAGGCCTCCTGCAAGCAGGACGATTGGCGCGTCAAATGCCTCAAGCGCCTTTTGGGTGGCGAGTATATTCGTTGCCTTAGAATCGTTGTAGATTTTTCGTCCACCCTTTTCTGCAACAAACTGCAGCCGATGCCTGACACCCGTAAAGGTTTTCAGCACAACCTTAATCGCCTCATTTTCCACGCCCGATAGCTTGGCCGACGCGATGGCTGAAAGGATGTTTTCCAGGTTATGCTCCCCGGGCAGGGCGACTTCCTCGCGATGGATGATTTTCTCTCCATCAAAGCAAAGCCAACCTTCGCTCGCGTAGGCTCCCTGCCCAAGCTCTTTTGTTGCCGAAAACGGGATGAGCATGGCTCGCGAGTTATTAGCAACAGCGATGGTTTCCTCCTGGTCGGCATTATAAACAAAATAATCGCCTTCTGCCTGATTCTTGGTGATATTCGCTTTTGCATTATGGTATTCCGCCCTTGTACCATGGTAATCGAGGTGGGCATCATATAGATTGGTAAGGACGGCGACTTTCGGCCTGAAATTTTCAATACCCATTAACTGAAAGGATGAAAGCTCAATGACGATCGTATTTTCCGCAGTTGCTTCCTGCGCCACTCCGGATGCAACCGTCCCGATGTTACCTGCAATAAGCGGTTGTTTCGCCCCTTCTTTAAGCATTTCGAAAATCAAGGTTGTCGTTGTTGTTTTTCCATTTGTGCCGGTAATTCCAATAAATGGGGCTTCGGAAATTTGCCAGGCAAGTTCAACCTCGGTTATGACAGGAATCCCTTTTTCAAAAGCCCTCTTTACCATTGGGTTTGAGTATGGGATGCCGGGATTTTTGACAACCAGTTCAAAGCCTTCCTCAAGCAATTCAACCGGATGGCTTCCCGTTATGACAGTGATTCCCTGTTCAAGCAGCCCTTGGGCCTCCTTGTTCTCGGAGAGGGGCTTAAAGTCATTCACGGTGACGAATGCTCCAAGCTTATGAAGGAGCCCAGCCGCTGTTACTCCACTTTTCGCAAGCCCGAGGACGAGTATTTTCCTATGTCGGTACGTATCTATCATCTTCACTTAAATCCACACCCCGATATAAATTCCGAGTATCGCAAAAAGAAGGCCAACTGTCCAGAACGTGACAACCACGCGCCATTCGGACCAGCCTGACAGTTCATAATGATGGTGGAGCGGGCTCATCTTGAAAATCCTCCTGCCGGTTGTCTTGAACGAAATGACCTGCAGGATGACCGATAACGTTTCGATTACAAAAACGCCGCCTATCACCAGGAGCAGCAATTCATGGCCGGTGAGGATCGACAGTGCGGCTATCGCTCCCCCAAGCGCAAGTGATCCGGTATCTCCCATAAAAACCTTGGCGGGATGGGCGTTGAACACAAGGAAACCCAATACAGCGCCAACGACTGCGACACTGAATATCGAAAGCTCAAATTGCGATTGGCTCCATGCAAGGACGGCATATGCACCAAAGGCAATCGCCGCGGTTCCTGACACAAGTCCGTCCAGCCCATCCGTCAAATTGACCGCATTTGAAAAACCAACAAGCCAAAAGATGACAAATACGAGATAGAACCAGCCAAGATCGATAGAATAATCGGTAAAAGGAAGCCCCAATTCGGAAGGCATTTCATTCCTTCTATAAAGTAGATAGAAAATGACCGAAATGATTATTTGGCCGAGCAATTTTTGCTTTGACGTTAGGCCAAGATTTCGTTTCATGGCAACTTTTATAAAATCATCCAAGAAGCCGAGCAAACCGAAGCCGGCGATAACAATGATCAGCATGTATGTCTTGGAGGTCGGGCCCGCAAATTTGCCAGCCATGACGAGTGAGGTGATGATAACCGACAACAAAATCATGATGCCGCCCATCGTAGGCGTACCTGATTTTTTCATATGCGATTTCGGGCCCTCTTCCCTTATGCTCTGACCGAACTTCAGCCTTCTCAGGAAAGGGATGAAGACCGGTGAAAGGAGGACGGTTATTAAAAATCCCATCAATATCGTGAAAAATATAACTTGCTCAAGCATGATGTTGCCTCCTTACAGGAACAATGGCGTCCGCCAAGCGCATGGCCACAGCACTATCATATGAAATTTTATTATTCGGGAGAAGGCCCCCTTGAAAAAATACATTTTGTTTGCTACTCATATCTATACGTTAGTCTCCAATGTTAAAAGTTTAGTTTGAATCTTATTTTTCTTTACACAGGCGTATGACCGCTTCCCGTGCACACACGCGGTCATCAAAATCATATTTGACGCCTTTAATTTCCTGATATGTTTCGTGCCCTTTCCCCGCGATGACGATGACATCCCCGGGTTGGGCAGACCCGACGGCGTATTCAATCGCTTCCTTCCTGTCCGGGATGATTTTGTAGTTCCTTCCTTCAACGCCTTCTTCCATATCGCGTAGGATGGCGTCCGGATCCTCGCTTCTTGGGTTATCTGAAGTGAAAATTGGTTGTGTGCCGTATTCGCAGGCGATGCGGGCCATCATAGGTCGCTTTGCCCTGTCCCTATCCCCGCCGCAGCCAGCCAATACATAAATATCGTTTTCTGCGAATTCCCGGATGGTCTTTAGGACATTTTCCAGGCTGTCAGGGGTATGCGCATAATCGACAATGATGGTAAAATCCTGCCCGGCGTCGACGGTTTCAAACCTTCCGGCCACACCATCAATCCGTTCAATAGATGAAATGGCGGTTTCAGGGGTTATTCCCGAGGCCAGTGCCGCGCCAATTGCCGCAAGTGCGTTATAAACATTGAATTTGCCGACCTGTTTCATTGTAACTGGATACGATTTCCCTGCAATATCAACCATAAACGTTGTCCCCTGGGGAGAAAGACCGATATTTTTCGCCATAATATCTGCCTTTTTATCAATCCCGTATGTAAGAATATATGCCGCGGTTGCCCGGATGAACTCTGGGGCGGCTGGGTCGTCGGCATTAATTACTGCAAACTTTGGCGAAGTTTCAGAATAAGTATTTCCTAATTGGGAGAATAACAAGCTCTTTGCCTGCCTGTATTTATCCATCGTCTGATGATAATCAAGATGGTCCTGTGTCAGGTTTGTAAAAACGGCAATATTGAAATCAGTCCCATGGACCCTTCCCAAATCAAGGGCATGCGAGGAAACTTCCATAACGGCATGGGTAACTCCCTCGTCGGCCATCAGCCTGAACGTCTTTTGCAGAGTAAGGCTCTCGGGAGTTGTATTTTTTACATCAAATTTCCTGTCGCCAACTTTTGTATACATCGTTCCAATTAGCCCGGTTTTTTGGCCAGAGTCGGAAAAAATTTGTTCAATTAAATGGCTTGTCGTCGTTTTTCCGTTCGTACCGGTAATCCCAATCAAATGGAGCCCGTGGCTTGGCTGCCCGTAAAATGCATCCGCCAGTATCGCTTTTGCCCTTGAAGTGTCGCTCACAACATAAACAGGCACTGGTACATCCAGTTCCCTTTGGGCAACGATGGCGACAGCGCCATTGTTTACAGCTTCCAGGGCAAAATCATGTCCATCTGCCGTAAAGCCTTTTATACAAATAAACAGGCTGCCGCCCCGAACCTTCTTGTGGCTGTCTTCCACAGAAGATATGTCTGGGTTTGCATCAGGCAATGAGGCCGGGTGATGCAAATGAGTTAAAAGCTCATGCAATTTCATTGTTTTCAAATCCTCTCCTGCATAACAATCGATACTTATTTTACATGATATACATGCATTTCGCCATTAATCCTTAATGAATTTCCTCTAGTGCCTGCAACTTATTTCCGTTTACTGGATGCACAGGAAGAAGGCGGCGGAAAAGTTCCATCGCCTTCCATAATGTTAGTTTCCTTTTCCGAAATAAAGGATGATTGTCGAACCTTCTTTTACCCTCGTTCCAGCCTGCGGCAACTGCTTCACGACAATATCGCCTTCCCCTTTTGCCTCTATTTTCAGGTTTTCCAGTTGTTCGCCGAGCTCTTTTTTGGTAAGCCCCTCGAGGTTGGGCATTGAAATCATCGGGACATCCTGCCAAGTCCTTTTCTTTTCGATTTGCTCCTTTCTTGGCTCAACCCCCATGGCGAGCAAAGAATCCTTCATGATATTCCCAACAATTGGGGCGGAGACGACGCCGCCAAACTGGACGGTCCCTTTGGGGTTATCCACAGCAACGTACACAACAAGCTGCGGGTCATCCGCCGGCGCAAACCCAATAAATGAAACTATATGGTTATTTTCCAGATAACGGCCGCCCTGAGCTTTTTGCGCGGTCCCAGTCTTCCCGCCGACCCGGTAGGAATCGATGAACGCCTTTCCACCGGTCCCTTGTGCGACAACGCTTTCGAGCGCATGTCTGATTTGCCTGGATGTTTCTTCGGAAATGACACGCCTCTTCAAGTTCGGCGAATTTTTCATAACCACCTGCTTGGTGGCCGGATCAATCAGTTCCTTTGCAATATAGGGCGTGTACAGATAGCCTCCGTTTACGGCGGCGGCCACAGCCGTCACTTGCTGGATCGGCGTTACGGAAACGCCCTGCCCGAAAGCGGTAGTCGCCAATTCGACCGGGCCGACACGGTTCATATTGAACAATATTCCCGTGCCCTCTCCCTGGAGGTCAATTCCCGTCTTTTGGCCAAAGCCAAACCCTTTTATATAATTAAACAGTTTTTCTTTTCCAAGCCTCTCTCCAAGCTCGACGAAACCGGGGTTACAGGAGTTTTGGACAACTTCAAGAAACGACTGGCTTCCATGTCCCCCGCGCTTCCAGCATTTCAGCCGTGCTCCAGCGACTTGGACACTTCCCGAATCGTGGAAATGCTCTTTTTCAAGGTTTACTTTACCTTCCTCAAGCGCTGCTGCAAGCGTAATGATTTTAAAGGTAGATCCAGGTTCATACGTGCTCCAGACGGGCAGATTCCTGTTGTAAACTTCCTGCGGAACCGACCGGAAATTTGCCGGATCGAAATTCGGCCGGCTTGCCATCGCCAGGATTTCCCCATTGTTCGGGTTCATCGCAATCGCAATTAGCCCGTCCGGGTTGTAAGTCTTTTGGGCGATATCCAGCTCTCTTTCAACTATGGTTTGGATTTTCGTGTCAATCGTCAGTTTTAAATCGAGCCCGTCGATTGGCGGCTGATAATCGTCAGCCATATCATTCATTCGCCGGCCTTTTGCATCGGCATAAAATTGAACCGATCCTTTTTGGCCGCTTAATTCTTTATCATAAAACAGCTCAAGCCCCATCAGCCCCTGATTGTCTATTCCCGCAAAGCCGAGCACATGTGACAAATAACTGCCGAACGGATAATGGCGCTTTGAATCATCGCCAATATAGATTCCTTTCAGGCCAAGCAAACGGATTTCCTTTGCTTTTTGATGCGAGATTTTCCTCCCTGAGGGCAGACGGATAATCGATTCTGTCTCAGTCAGGCTTTTTAGGACGCTTTCCTTTGAAGTATTTAAAACCAGCGCCAGCTTTTGAGCTGCCATTTCAGGTTCTTCTATTTGCCGTGGAACAATCCAGACGGTCGGGGAACTGATATTGGTTGCAAGGGGGACGCCATTTCGGTCGATAATTTCTCCCCTATCTGGCGCGAAAGGGATATTCCTGCTCCAGGAATCCTTCGCTTTGCCTGTTAGCATATCGCCCAAATAAAATTGGACGTAACCCAGGCGGACATCAATAATAAAGAAAATGAGAATACCTGTAAACAAGGCTGCCATCAGCCTTTTTCTTACAGTTACATTTGAAACCCGCATAATTGTTCCCCCTTCTCCATGGGCAAGGCCATGGATAATGAAGCACTAAGCCCCTATAAAAGGACATGCCTGTCGTTCATTTTTATGCGGGCCCCCAAAAAATTAGAACGCCGGCGGTCATTGCCGCCGGCGTTTTGCTATTAAATGCAGAAGACAGGATATACTGGAATTGTCTACTCTTTTATTTCAGGATCCCTTTCTTCCTCATTTGTCCCATTCAAGCTGTCAAGCGGAGTTTCCAGCTCGATTGTCAGGCGGTCCCCGCTTTTAATCTCGGTGCCCTTGGTAATGCTTTGCTTTACGACATACCCCGAACCTTTAAAGTTAAGGTGAAGCTTCGCAGCGTTCGCAGCCTTTAATGCATCCCTAAGCGACCATCCTGTCAAATCGGGCATGGCGGCATCACCAGACGTGCGCAGAATTACTTTTTCACCTTCCATAACGGTTTCACCAGGAGCGGGAATCTGCGCGGCGACTGCTCCTCCTTTGCCGATGACAACCGCATTAAACCCTTTGGCCTCCAGAATCTTTGCCGCTTCGGCGGAAGGCTTGCCGGCCAGGTCGGGAAGCGCTTCTGTTTTTGCAACAACGAGGCTTGAAGGTTTAATATTCATATACTGCAGGCTATTTTTCATGACCGGATTAAAGACCATCGAAACGGGAAGGGATCCCTTGAAATAGCTGTCGATATCGGGCTGCTGAACCGCCACGTAGACAATCAGCTTAGGGTCATCCGCAGGCGCCATTCCGAGAAAGGAGAAAATGTAATCCCCCGGGCCTTTTAAATATCCACCGCCCTGGGACATTTCCGCTGTACCTGTTTTCCCGGCGACTCTGTATCCTTCAATATTATACCGGTTATGCCCCGTTCCCTTCGGTGATGTGATAACCGTTTCAAGGATAGCCCGGACCTTTTTCGCGGCTTCCGGTGTAATAGGCTGTGAAACGACCTCTGGTTCCTTTTCCAGAATCGTTTCCCCTGTATCGTGGTCGACGACTTTCTTGATGACGTGAGGCTTCATCATTTTCCCATCATTCGCAATCGCGGTGGCCGCCTGGATTTGCTGGATGGCTGTGACAGCCGTCCCTTGTCCGTACGAAGTGGTGATTTTTTCGATTGGCCATTCATAGCGCAGTTTGCTTGTCGCTTCGTCAGGCAGGTCAATCCCCGTCGGCCTGTCGAGCCCGAACTTTGTCAAGTAGTCACGAAACTTTTCAAAACCCAATTTTTCTTTTGCGATTTTCGCAAATGCCACGTTCGATGAGCGCTGGACGCCCTCTAGGTAGGAAATCGAGCCCCAGCCTTTTCCGTTATGGTCCTTGATAGCCTTATCACGTTCTGTAACTTTGTAGGAGCCCGATTTGTATTTCTCTTCCGGATTGAATACTCCTTCATTTACAGCAGCCGCTAGCGTAAAAATTTTCATGGTCGAGCCTGGTTCAAACGGATATTCGATTGCTTCATTGTGCCAGCTTTTTTCGATTCCATCCCTTGTTTTCGGGTGGAAGCTCGGCCTTTGCCCCATCGCCAATATTTCCCCGGTTTTCGGATTCGCAACAATGGCGATGATTTTTTTCGGTTTGTATTCCTCGACCGTTTTATTTAATGCATCCTCCAGAAAGGTCTGGATTTTCCTGTCCAAAGTCAGATAAATATCATTTCCATTTTTGGCTGGGGTGACAAGCTCCTTTCCGGATGGAAGCAAATATCCCCATAAATCGCTTTCGAAATCGATTTTTCCATTCTCGCCTTTCAGATATTTATCCATCGACTTTTCAATGCCAAGCTTCCCGAATGTTTTTGCTGCCGTATTCTCCCCTCCCGCTTTCTCAACGAAACCAACGACGTGGGAAGCAAAAACGCCATTCGGATAATAACGTTTCGATTCTTTTTTAAACGTGATTCCCGGGAGCTTTTCCGCTTCGATTTGTCTCTTCGTCTGGAAGGATATGTCTTTTCCGGCCTTGCCAAACTCCACTTGGAATAATTTTGGATTTTCCTTTTTCTTGGAGAGAATCCTTAAAATTTCGCTTTCGCTTAAATCTATATATTTCGATAGAATAACAGCGGTTTTTTCAGGATCGACCACATGCTTAGGGTTATCAGGATTGGTCGTCATCTTTTTATCAAGGATTGCAATAAGGCTGTAAGAGGCCGTATCTTCGGCGATAATTTCTCCAGTTCTATCCTTGATGGTGCCTCTCGCCGCTTCGATTGTGCTATGCCTCATATGCTTTTGTTCCGCTTTGGCCGCTAGCGGCTGGCCAGCCGCTTCACCGGTGATGCCAATAACGAAAAAATGGTATAGGATTGCAAAAAAGAGCAGGCTGAATAGAAAAAACAATCCAACTGCTCCCCTGTTAATATTCGGTTGCTTTTTTGGCATTATTATTGCACGACCTTGACATTATTTTCGTTCAGCATCAAACCGAGCTCCCTTGCCTTCGCCATAATCCGGTCATAGTTGCTGAGTTCCTTTACCTGAACTTTCAGGTCGCTGTTCGCCTTTTCATGCTCCTTGATGGAAGCTTTCATTTCCTGGATATCCTTGTTCACCTTGTATACTTCTGACTGCGCGGAGACGATTTGCACTGCGCCGAAGAAAAGCAGGGCTGCGAAAATAGCCCAGATCAATTTTTCGCCAGGGGTAACCCTTTGCCTTAACGCTTTTCTCCTCTCCGGCTGGGCTGCTTGCTGTCTTTGCTGGCTATGCTGTTCCTGGAGATTTCTTGCTAAACTGCTCATTCTTTCCCCTCCTGAACTTCTGGTTTAATTTCTCGTCTATTTTGCATTCGTTAAATTTTTTCAGCAATTCGAAGCTTTGCTGAGCGCGCGCGGTTGTTCTCTTCAAGTTCCCTTTCTGATGGAAGAATTGGTTTTCGGTTTACGAGTTTTAAAACCGGCTTGAATTCTTCGGGAATGACCGGGAGTCCCGGTGGCAACGGCGGAGTTTCGGACGCCTGCTTGAAGGTTGCTTTACAAATCCTGTCTTCGAGTGAATGGAACGTAATAACGGAAATCCTTCCGCCCTTGTCGAGAAGATTGATTGCCTGCTTTAGGGAATTTTCAAAAACGCCCAGTTCATCATTCACTGCAATCCTGATTGCCTGGAAAATCCTTTTTGCCGGATGGCCCCCTTTTCTTCTAGCGGGTGCCGGAATGGCTTCCTTGATTAGTTCGACAAGTTCAAATGTTGTTTCAATCGGTTTTTTAGCTCTCGCCGCTTCAATTTTGCGGGCAATCTGCTTGGAGAATTTCTCCTCCCCATAGCGGAAAAATATCCTGACCAAATCTTCGTAGTTCCAGCTATTCACAATGTCGTAAGCCGAAATTTCGGCGCTTTGGTCCATCCTCATGTCAAGAGCCGCATCATGGTGATAGCTAAACCCACGTTCAGGTGTATCGAGTTGCGGGGAAGAAACACCAAGGTCGTACAAAATCCCATCGACTTTATGTATCCCAATTTCTTCGAGCCCGCTTTCAAGATGCATGAAATTGCTTTTGACCAACGTCAGCTTGTCCGCATATGGAGCAAGCTTTTCCTTTGCATTCCTGATTGCCGTCTCGTCCTGGTCAAATGCAACCAGCCTGCCTTTTTCACCGAGCTTCCGGATAATTTCGAGGCTATGGCCCGCACCTCCCAGTGTGCAGTCCACATAAATTCCGTCCGGCTTAATATTTAGTCCATCAACTGCTTCATCCAATAATACTGTTGTATGTTCAAACATAGCTAGCCACCTTTCCAATCGAACGATAAACAAAGAAACTATTGCGAAATAATAATTCCCTTAAATATCGAAGCCAATCATATTTTCTGCAATTTCAGCAAAAGAATCCTCGGATTCCTGGAAGTATTCTTCCCAAATCTGCTTGCTCCAGATTTCAATTCGATTGGAAACCCCTAAAATTACACATTCTTTTTGTAAATTTGCATAGTCAAGCAATGGAGCAGGGATGTTGATTCTGCCTTGCTTATCGATTTCGCTTTCCGTTGCTCCGGAAAAGAAAAACCTAGTAAAGGCACGGGCGTCTTTTTTTGTGAGCGGAAGTGCTTTCAGCTTCTCTTCGATCACGCCCCACTCAGATAGCGGGTACCCAAACAGGCATCGGTCCAGTCCCCGGGTAATAATGAACATTTCCCCAAGGTTGTCCCTCAGTTTGGAAGGCACAATCAGGCGGCCCTTATTATCAATGTTATGATGATATTCGCCCATGAACATGCCCACTACCCCCACTTTCTAATTAGACTGTACCACAATCCCCCACTTTCCTCCACACTTTTTTTATTTTTGGTCAAAATCATTTCCGGAAGATTCTGACATTGGAAATACATCGGAAAGATCGGTACAAAAATAGCCTCCCAAGATGGGAGGCTTATGGTCCTGCTCTAAACAGGAGATTATTCTATTAAATACGGACCAATTTGTGTTTGCCGTCAAATTCATATTCAAGATCTGAAAGCCTTTCAACGAAGTCAAGGCCATATTTATTCAGGTAATAGATGATGTTCCATACCCGTTCCTGTGGACTGCTTTCAGGGCGGAGGGCGAGATTAACGCGGGCGAATTTATCAAGGACAGCTTTATGCTTTAATCGGATTGCTTCTTCAAGCTTCCTTTCAAGGAATGCAACCTGGGCCAGGACAATCGCTTCATTCTTTTTCATCAGCGGAAGCAGTGCCGGTGCTGAACCTGCTGCCTTTCCAACCAGGCCCTCATATTGCCTGATTATTTCGGCCTTTGCCCTGGCAAACGCCTCTTCCAATTCTTCATCCCTTAAGGATGAGAGGAACTTCTCTTCTTCGGAAGCAGTTCCCTGGATAATGGCCCCGGTAATGTCCAGTTCCAGTTCCTGAATATCATCTTCCACCGGCCGTTCAAGGATGGTTATGTTCAATCTCGGAACAATTGGCGGCATCTTCATCCCGAAGTGTTCAAAAACCAGCTTCAATTCAGCCCAATACGCAATTTCGCCAGGCCCGCCGATAAACGCCAAAACCGGAAACAGCCATTCCTGCATCAACGGCCTTGTCACAACATTATTGCTCAACCGGAATGGTTCCTCCCTCGCGATCTGGAGCAATTCCTCCTTTGTAAAAACAATCGAGCCGCCTTTACCGGTAAACCGTTCTTCCAAGGGGTCAAATTCAAGAAGGATTCTCTCTTCAAGCCGCCTGTCATAATAAAAAAGGTTTGCCGAATTTTTGGAGGCTTCGATCGTATTCGTAAATCCCTGTTTCCTGATTTCCTCCTGCTGGCTTAAGAGTGATTCCGAGATTTCGGCATGGCTGTTAATGATTGCCTCGAATTTGCCACTCTCAAGCTGGCGCAGTTCCTTATTGCCCGAATCGACAATGAGCAGCCCGGAATCCTTGAAAAGATGAAGGATCAGCGCGGCAAAAAAATCAGTAAAGGAAGAATGCGCCTCAAGTGAGTGCTCAATGGCCTTGACCAATTCCTTTGTATGGTCCGTTTCCCCAAGATGGGCAATCAATTTTGAAACCCAGGCGCCGCAAGCTTCCCGATCAATTTCAATTTCGGATACCATTTTCTTTCCGCTGGTTTTTTGAGGGAAAATCCACTTTTCCGCCGAGGTTCCCGCAGGCACAAATAAATGGTTGACCTCATCGTAGTCATGATCTTCACCGGCGATCCAGAAAACAGGCACGACCGGGACGCCGAGCCTTTCCTGTTCAAGTTTCGCAAGGCGGATAATCGAAATAGCCTTATGTATCGTATAAAGCGGACCAGTCAATATCCCTGCCTGTTGCCCACCAATGACAACCGCACTATCCGGACGCTTCAGTTTTTCGATTGATTTGCGGATTTCCCCGCTATCCCCAAACCTGGACATATACGCTTCAATATGGGCAGCAAGCCGCTCCCTTGGATAATCCCTTAATGCCAACTCTTCAAGCCTGTCCCTGTATACCCCCGGCTTGTTGTATGTATAATGAAAAAACGGTGTAACTGCCTCCGATTGTTCCAGGTATTCTGAAGCAAATCGATTCGCAGCCGGGAGCGAGAGATTCGAAATCTCCATATAGTACTTCCTTTCTGATTAAACAATAGTCATACCATATGAGTATAGCATTAACACATTGCCAGGAAAAAAACTTTGCCTGTAAGTTTCCAGGCCGCTAGGAAGCCTGGACGGCAAGTATGGCCCGTTCCACAAGGCCGAACAAAATTAATCCGATATAGGCGGCAAAGAATAGCAAAAAGGTGAAGCGCCAAAATCCCTTGAAAACATTTCCCAAAACGACTTCCCCTTTTGTTTTCCACTGAATGACAGCCGTCCCCATCCCAATTGACATAAGGACAACAAAAATCAGCCATAGAAATGAGATTTTCCAAATCGTCATAATCAAAAAATGGACCGAGACCACAAGCAGGAATGTCGTGGCATCCAGCGCAAGCCCGACCGAACGGCGGTGGCTCCCAGTCAACAGTTTGCAAATGGAAAATACAAGTACATAGCCGAGCAGCGGGAGAAAAATAAATAATGCAAAAATGGATGACAAAATTGTACTCAACCGCTTTCCCTCCCGGACCGTTCTTTTCCTTTTATCATTTCATATAAAGCCCGCAAAAGTGGTGCCTCCAACCCTTTGTGGGCTGCTTCATCCAAGAGGTAGCCAACAATGGCGTCCACTTCCGTCTCCCTTCCTGCATCAAGATCTTTCAGCATCGACGATCGGTTCTCGGACGTATTTCGGCAAATTCCCTTTACCTTCAAAAGCCTTTCCTGCTTATCGTTAAAATCCAAAATACACGCCGCCTCTTCAAAGACTCTTTCCAGGAGTTTTTCATAGTGCGCATTCTCGACGAGCTCCCCATTCCTCACTCCAAGAATCGCGGTAAGCGGATTGATGACGGCATTCGCCGAGAGCTTTCCTGCAAGCATTTCAAAGTAATCGGGTTCCAGCTGCAATGGAAAGTTAGCCGATAGCAATTCCGCAGCTTCCACAAGCAACCTTGAATCTCCCCTGAAAACAGCCACCCGGGTAAGTCCTTCCCCATTATGGGAAACAGAGTCCGGACTTTCCCTTAATGCCCCATGTTCAACCGACCCGACATAAATGTCATCAGCCTCCAACTGATCGAGCAGCCTTAAATGCCCCATGCCATTTTGCAAAAAAAGCAGCGCCCCCTTGGCCGGAAGGTGGCGAATGACCGTTTCAAGCTGGTATTGCTTGACCGCGACGATTGTCAAATCGTTATCCATCACCTCGCCGCCAAGAACTTCCGCCCGGACTTTCGCTGTCAGCACACCGGCTTTTTTTATGAGCCTAATACCGTTTTTGTTTATCTGTTCTGCCTGGCCAACCGACCTCGTATACACGGTCACATCGAACATCTTATGCATGTATGCTCCAAAAAGCAGCCCGATGGATCCTGCACCAATAACGCCTATTTTTAACATAACATCTCCCTGCCTTCTCTTTGCCTACATTTTACCAAACAACAGGACCTTTGTACCGGAAAATTGGATATTTACCTTCCATTCTACACCTTTCCCGCGTGCAAGAAGAACAAAAAGGGCCTCCCCCTTCGATAGGGAAAAGCCCTTATACCTCTTTATACCGGATAAACCGGATGTTTCCTTGTACTGAAGTTCAATTCTTTCGTTTCATAGTAGGCAAAACGATTGATTAATACATTCCGGAGTTCGGACGGGGCAACAATTTCGTCAACGATCAATTCGGAAGCCAATTTATAAATATCGATTGATTCCTTGTACTCCTCGTGCTTTGCCTGGACAAAAGCAATCCTTTCTTTCGGGTCATCGATTTCATTGATTTTATTTGAGTAAACCGCGTTTACGGCTGCTTCCGGACCCATGACGGCAATTTGGGCTGTCGGCAGGGCGATGCACACATCCGGTTCAAACGCCGGTCCAGCCATTGCATACAAACCGGCACCATAGGCTTTCCGGACAATGACCGAAATTTTCGGTACTGTGGCTGAGCTCATCGCGGCAATCAGCTTCGCTCCGTGGCGAATGATTCCTGCCCGTTCCACTTTAGTTCCAATCATGAAGCCTGGAACATCCGCCAGGAAAAGAAGCGGAATATGGAAGGCATCGCAAAGCTGAATAAACTTCGCGCCCTTATCCGCAGAATCAACGAACAGCACCCCACCCTTCACCTTGGGCTGGTTTGCAATAATGCCAACCGTCTTTCCGCCGATGCGCGCAAGCCCAGTAATCAATTCGGGGGCGAAAAGTTTTTTTATTTCATAAAAGCTTCCTTCATCAATCATGGAGTTAATTCCTTCATACATATCGAACGGGGCATTCTGGTTTTCCGGAATGATCGCTTCGAGTTCCCTCCCCGGTGCTGGCGGCTTCGGCTCAACTGCTTTTGGCTTCTCGCGGAAGTTCGCGGGGAAGTAGGCAAGATAGTCTTTAGCGGATTCAATCGCTTCCTCCTCGGAAGAAGCAAGGATGTCCCCGCAGCCTGATACTGTACAATGCATCCGGGCTCCGCCCATTTCTTCGAGGGTAACTTTTTCCCCGATTACCTTTTCGGCCATTCTCGGAGACCCGAGGTACATGGAGGCATTTCCGTCCACCATGATAACAATATCGCAGAAAGCGGGTATGTATGCGCCGCCCGCAGCGGAAGGCCCGAACAGGATGCAGACTTGCGGAATCATTCCCGAAAGCTTCACCTGGTTGTAAAAAATCCTTCCCGCGCCACGGCGGTTCGGGAACATATCGAGCTGGTCGGTAATCCTCGCACCCGCCGAGTCCACAAGGTAAAAAAGCGGCACCTTAAGCTTTTCGGCGGTTTCCTGGATCCGGATGATTTTTTCCACTGTCCTTGCTCCCCAGGAACCCGCTTTCACGGTCGAGTCGTTTGCCATTACACAAACTGTCTGCCCGCCCACCTTGCCGATTGCTGTCACGACTCCATCGGCTGGAAGCCCCTCCGCCATATTGTTGGCAAATTTGCCATCTTCCTCGTATTCCCCATTGTCAAATAGAAGGGCTAGCCGTTCCCTTACGAAAAGCTTCCCCTGCTCTTTTAGCTTCTCGTGGTATTTTTGGTGCCCTCCTGCTTCGGCAGCCTTTATTTTTTCAGTTAATTTCTGCTGGATTGCACTTGTTCCTGACATATGCTCCTCCTTATTCCAGAGTGGCCAGGACATCGCCTTCATTCACGAAGTCTCCGACTGCCACCCTTAATTCGGCTATTTTACCACTGCCCGTGCTTTCAACGGGGATTTCCATTTTCATCGATTCAAGGATTAGAATCGTTTGTCCCTCGGCTACCTCGTCGCCTGCTGAGGCCAAAATATTGAATACTGTCCCTGCCATCGAAGATACAATTTCCTTCATGCGTTTTTCCTCCATTATTCTACTATTTTACAAACCTATATAGGTTGAATTAAAGATTTTATATTGTTTAGAAACCTTGGGGTTGATTTCAAATAGATTGTGTAAATAGTTGTTTCAACCTATATAGTTTTTTCATTGGGTAAATCGGCTAGCGGTTGTCCAGGAAAGCTGTCGTGTAATTGCCTTCTGAAAAATTCCGGTTTTCAAGGATTTCCCTGAATAGCGGAGCATTTGTTTTAATCCCTGTTATTTGTAGCCCATCAAAAAATTTTTTCGCCCGGGAAAGTGCTTCACTCCGGCTTTCCCCCGAAAAGATGCATTTGGCGATCATCGGGTCATAAAAAGGAGTCACGGAATCCCCTTCTCCATAGCCAGCATCAATCCTTGTTCCCTCACCTTCCGCAAACGAAAACACTTCTATTTTTCCGGGAGAAGGGAGAAATTTCTCTGGATCTTCCGCATACAGGCGAAATTCAATCGCATGGCCAGATGCGGTAATGCCGCTTTGGGGAGCAGGAAGTTCTTCGCCGCGCGCCACCCGGATTTGCCATTCAACCAGGTCGAGGCCGGTCAACTCCTCTGTAACTGGATGCTCAACCTGGAGCCTCGTATTCATCTCAAGAAAATAAAAGTTCTCTTTCTCGTCAAAAATGAATTCTATTGTTCCGGCATTTGTGTAGTTAACCGCTTCAGCTGCTTTGACAGCGGTTTCAAAAAGTTTTTCCCTTGCGCCTACCGAGAGGAATGGAGAGGGAGATTCTTCTACCACCTTCTGGTTCCTCCGTTGTATGGAGCAATCCCGCTCAAAAAGATGGACAATGTTTCCTTGGCGGTCACCAAAAACCTGCACTTCAATGTGCCTTGCATTTTCTATGAATTTCTCAAGGAAGACGCCGTCAGAGCCAAAATAGGCTTTCGCCCTCGATTTAACAGACGTAAATGACTTCTCCAAATCTTCCTTTGAAGAGCATTTCACCATTCCGATTCCACCGCCTCCGCTGGATGCCTTCAGCATGACTGGATATCCGATTGACTGGGCGATTTCAACAGCCTCTTCCACCGTTCCAATTCCGGCGATACTCCCTGGCACAACCGGTACTCCAGCCTCTTCCATCGTTTCCCTCGAAGCGACTTTATCCCCCATTAGCCGGATTGTAGATGGTTCGGGGCCAATGAAGATTAATCCTTCCCGCCGGGCTGTTTCTGCAAATTCCGCATTTTCCGACAAGAAGCCATACCCTGGGTGGATGGCGTCTGCCCCCATTTTTTTTGCCGCATCGATAATCGCTTCCACCTGGAGATACGACTTTGCTACTGGAGGCTCACCGATCCGCACCGCCTCTGTCGCCGCTTTGACATAAGGAAGTCCTGCATCGGCATCGGAATAGATGGCAATCGTTTCAATTCCCATCCTTTCACATGTTTTTATAATCCTTAGAGCTATTTCACCCCTGTTGGCAATTAGAATCCTTCGCACATAATACCCCTTTCTTCCCCTTGGTCCGGTTTATTCCAGGAAACTTGCAAAATAGCATTTTGATTCCCCGGCACATGATCCGGCTTGTAAGCGGATACAGAAATCCCCGGAGAAATAAGTCCCTATACTATGTTTCTACCATATACTCTGAATATCCTGCAAATTTTGAAATTGGGAATTCAAGCGTAGATGCAGAATTTTTTGTTTTTTTGATATATAATTAAGGGGTCAAACGCTAGATACAAATCAATGCTTGTTTCTTTTTTCCGATTCGAAATAAAAGAGGGTATTTAGGGGGTATCAAGATGGCGGTAAAAGTTGAAAAGCTTAAGGTCAATTACAAAACGCTTGAGGAATTCAAAAAGTTTAAGGAATATGGTCTTCAGGAACTGTCGATGCTGGAGGACCTTGAGGCCAATATTATTGAAAATGACAGCGTTTCGCCTTTTTATGGTATTTATTTCGGGGATAAACTCGTCGCGAGGATGAGCCTTTATGAGGTCGACGCGAAATTCGACCGCTATTTCGATCCTCCGCAAACCTACCTTGAACTCTGGAAACTCGAAGTCCTACCAGACTACCAGGGAAAAGGGTATGGAACCGCGCTCGTCCGGTTTGCGAAAGAATTCGGATATCCAATTAAGACGAATCCCCGTGTCGGCTCAAAAGGGTTCTGGGAGAAGCATGGCTTTACGAACGTTGTTTACGAGGTTGAAAGGGACCTGGGAGAAAACCCGCTTGTCTGGTATCCGGAAGGTGTAAGCGCCCAACATCACTAAATCAAAGTAAAGGCTGCATGGAAGCCATGCAGCCTTTTTCCATTTAAACATCATTCAATCCTCTCCAAATTCCCGAACTTGTCAACCTGGAATTTCGCCTTTTGCTGCATTTGCGGGGCCTCGTCCTTGCCGATTGCCATTGTACGGGCTTTTTCAAGAATTTCCATGAGGGAATGATAATCTTCCTTCMCCCTGTTCAGTTCCGTTACAAGCCTCTCATTTTCTACCTCCAATTCTTCAAGCCTCACAAGCACTTGTTTTTGACCATTTGCGTTGGAAGTTGAACTTTCCGCGAGTTCGTAGAGCTGTTCAAGATAAGAAATGACGGCGTGGAAATCTACGGGAGGCCCCCCCTCCTTTTCCTGCTCTTTCCCTTCCTCTTCCCCAACGTTCTGCGGAGCGAATTTTTCCTGTGGAACCCCTTGTTTTTTCCCTTCCTTCCGCTGGTTCTTGGCGTGTTCGATGCCGGCCTTGTATTGCTTCCTTACATGGGAGTTCCACCTGAACCCACAGGCTGCGGGAGTTCGGGACAGCTGCTTTCCCACCTCTTCAAATGCCTGCAATTGAGTCCCGCCTTCCCTAATGTTCCTTAGAATTACCTCGGCAAGTAGCAAATCCTCGTCGGGGGTCCATGCGTCTTGGCGTGTCGATGGCATTCTTGCATCCCTCCTATTTGTTTTACCTCATACATATGCACGTAATAGGAAAGATAGAATAGCATCCGGAAGATCGGGTTTTTCAGCTTCTTTTCAGGAATTCCGCTACATGGCGATGGTGGGCTTCACTTTCCCACAAGGTGGAGCAAAAATCAACTTCACTTTCAATTCTATCCTTAAGCTTCGTAGCCTTCCATTTTGCGGCCCAAACCCGCTTGTAACCTTCCAGAACGCCGGTTTCATGCCTGACCATCTTTGACAGGAACACTATTGCCGCTTTTTCGGTATCGCTTTCAAAGATTTCATCAATGAAGCCTGCCGCAGTCAATTCCTCGGCAGGGAGCGGTTCGGCTTCCATCAACAGCCTCATCGCATGGGAGCCCGCCATTTTCTCTGAAAGAATGGAACCTCCACCCCAGCCGGTTGTGATTCCCTGCTTTCCCTGGATAAAACCAGCCTTAATTCCTTTTTTGGCAATCCTGAAGTCACAGGCGGAGGCTAGCTCGCACCCGCCCCCCACAGCTGTGCCGTTTAGGACTGCGACCGTCGGTTTGGGCAATGTCAACAGGCTATAAAGTATATTGGCCATCTTCGAGAGCATCGTTAACGCTTCGCCCTTTGTTTTAAGGGTATGGAATTCAGCGAGGTCCCCCCCTGAACAGAATGCCCGGTCTCCTGCCCCTGTTATCGCAACAGCCTTAATCCCTTCCCCATGCGCCTCTTTTATTAGCCGTTGTAGTCCATCCATGATTTCATAGTTGATGGCATTCCGCTTTTCTTCCCTTTCAATTGTAAATAGAAGGATGCCGCCATCAAGCTGTTTTATTGAATAAGCCATTCTATGAGCCTCCCTGTCTATGTAGTATCCTTTCCCATGACGAAAAAAGCACAAGGGATGTACTCCCTTGTGCTTGATCGAACGGAAAATTAGTCGTTGACAACTTCTTTCCCCTTGTATGTTCCGCAAGCTTTGCAAATGCGGTGAGCAAGTTTCATTTCTCCGCAATTTGGGCATGCCACCATACCAGGAACATTTAATTTAAAATGAGTGCGACGCTTTCTCTTCGCAGTTTTAGAAGTCCTCCTAAAAGGTACAGCCATTCTTCCCACCTCCTTAAAGGGTTATAAGAAAGTTATGAAGGCCAGAGATGCTGGTTCTTCACTTGCTTACTTTTTGCCGATTATGAATCGGATGGATTGTTGTCGTCAAAAAACTTGGCTAGCCCTGCAAGCCTAGGATCGATCCGGTTGCTTTTGTCTTCCTCGCGGACAACTTCCCAGTCTTTTCCGGATTGAGGAGCCGCCCCTTCGGGATTCGCATCATTGCAGAATACCTGTATCGGAATCTCAAGCAGAAGGATTTCCCTAATGACAGGCATTAAGTCGACTACGTCACCCTTGACCTGGTGGGCTTCCTCATCTGTTTCATATCCAGAAGTATTGAAAAGGAATGTTTCCGTTGTTTCGACATCAACTGGATAATTGACATCAACTAGTGTCCTGGAACAAGGCAAAACCAAATGGCCCGTTAACCTGATATTGAATACAGCCTTATGCGGACCAATATCAGCCCGTCCCGTAACACGGATCGGGGAAACGCCTCTGACTGATGAATCAATCTCCTTGATTTCATCAGCATTGACCAATTCATCAATAGCCAATTCCTTATTCCGGCTTTTCTGCAGTTGGTTTATTGTCCATTTCATTTTCATCACCTCAAGGCAACAAAGGTAATTATAGCCCCCATGAAACCATTTGTCAATATTTTTTCTTTACACCTAAACCTGTTGATAAGTTCATCCTCGCCAGTGTCGGAAACCTTCTATTTCATTAGTTTAACCGTAATCGTGTGGCGCAAACATAGCCCCCTAATTGAGGATTTTACTGTTCGCCTCTCCTGCTTTATAGTAAGAGGTAAAAGGTATCTGAAACAGGAGGTCTATCAGTTGAAAGCCGTCGGAGTAGTTGTAGAATATAATCCGTTCCATAATGGCCATCTGTACCATCTTCAATCCGCAAAAGAAGTATCGGGAGCGGATATCGCCATTGCCGTAATGAGCGGCAGTTTCCTCCAAAGAGGGGAACCCGCCCTTGTTTCCAAATGGGCGAGGGCGAAAATGGCACTTTTAAATGGCGTTGACATTGTTTTTGAATTGCCTTATAAATTCAGTACCCAAAAGGCGGAAATATTCGCCCATGGAGCCGTTTCAATTCTTGATGCAGCCGGTTGCTCGTTTCTTTGCTTTGGAAGCGAGTCTGGGGAAGCTGGCGCGTTTGAAAAGACAGTCGGCTTTATCGAAGGGAAAAGAGAAGCCTATGATATCCTGATAAAAAAGTACAGTAAAACAGGGGTGAGCTACCCAAAGGCGGCTTCTCTGGCATTGGCGGAGCTAAATCCGCCTGCAGAAACAATTCCATTATCCCAGCCAAACAATATCCTTGGCTACCATTATGTAAGATCGATTTCCTTTCTTGGCAGCAGGATGAAACCCATAACAGTAAAAAGGAAAAACGCGAACTACCACGATGAGGATTTTTCATCCGCCACCATCGCGAGTGCGACGAGCCTTAGGAAGGCACTATTCTCTATGGAAACAAGCCTTGAAGGAATCAAACAGTACATTCCGATTCCGACCATGGCAGTCCTTCGGGAGTACAAGGGAAATTTCGGCAGATTCCATCATTGGGAATCGTATTGGCCATTTTTGAAGTATCGACTTCTCCAAAGCAGCCCCAACGAAATCAGAACGGTTTACGAGGCGGAAGAAGGACTCGAGAACCGTCTTGTGGACGCGGCCCGCCGATCGGTAAGTTTTCAGGAGTTCATGGAATATGCGAAAACAAAGCGGTACACATGGGCAAGGATCCAGCGCCTTTGCACGCACTTGCTTGTTAACGCCAAGAAAGAAGAGATGGCAGAAGATATCAATGGAGCCGGCTACCTTCGCCTTCTCGGCATGACGGAAGATGGAAGGCGATATCTGAACAAGCATAAAGGGTCATTCGGAATTCCTCTTGTATCGAAGCTCTCTTCGTTTTCGAGCCCAGAAATCAACCTCGATATTAGGGCATCCGCCATCTATTCACTCGGCCTTTCCGGAGCAAGCGGGCAAAAACTGCTTGAAATGGAATACAGCCAGCCGCCTTTGTTTATTAAAAAGGGATGAAGCAAAAACCGCTTCATCCCTTACCTTTTTTCGGCTTCAGTTTTTCAAGATAGGCTACAGCTTCATCAAATGTATCGACCGGAACAATCACCATTTCCGTATCAATCTCTTTTGCCGTTTTTACAGCGGCCCGATAATTCGAATCTTTCGCCCCTTTTTCATTTGGCGCAAAAAAATACTCGGCCCCGGCCTTATCGGCAGCGACAATTTTTTGTTCTATCCCGCCGATCGGGCCGACAATCCCATCACTTAACGTGCCGGTACCGGCAATTTTGTATCCTTTCGTCAAATCATCCTCCGTCAGCTGATTGTATATTTCAAGAGCAAACATCAAGCCGGCTGATGGCCCCCCAATTTCATCCGTATTCACTTTCACTTTAGGGCTGACAATGATTTCCTTGTCGTCAACAGGTTCAATCCCGATACCAGCCTTTTCGGGAATCTCTTTGAATGGTTTTAGCGCCAGCTCCACCTTCTGCCGTTTGCCTTTCCTGATATATTCCAGCTCGACATCGTCTCCGGCCTTTTTGGCGGCAAGCCGGGATAAAAGTTCGTCCATCGATTTCAGGTTTTTTCCATCAACACTCATCAGCCTGTCCCCTGTTTCAAGCTTCCCTTCGGCGGGCATACCCGGGACAATGTTCATTATATAAACACCCTTGTATCTGTATTCCACCGGAATGCCGGCTTTTTTGTAAGCCGCCTCAATCGCATATGTTTTTGAGCTTTCCATTAAATGCAGCTGTTTCATGTTGTAGTCATGTTCACTTTCCCCTTTGCGGAGAATATCATCAATTGGATAAATTTCCTGGTATTTGCTGAATTTCGCCAGAAGGTAGGTGTAAATATTCGCCTTCCCCATCCTGACCGTCGTAAGCATGAAGCTTCCTTTTTCCTGATGGCCGCCTTCCACCGTTATAATGGGTTCTAGCTCCTTTGCCAATCCGGGCTTTGAAATATAATAGGGCAAAGTATAGAACATGCTTGCCACTATCAAGAGTGCCGCGAGTATATACGGGATTTTCAGGTGTTTTTTATGCATTTCTATTGCTGCTCCTTCCAGCGCCTAATGGCAGCATTGATTGGCTCTATATGTTTCAATGCCTCTTCTTCCCCTATTTTAATAATCTCTTCTATATTGGTAAAGGCACGCGAACTGAATCTTCCAACCTCCGGGCGAATCATCACATCTGATTCGATTTCCCGGTTTTTCAGAAGTTCGGCCTGCATGATGTCAATGCTCTGCATAATGACATCATATATGGATTCGATCCGCGCATTACGCTGAAAGCCTGAAACATCCACGGCTATCACAATATCCGCGCCCATTTCCTTCACGACCGAGACTGGGATCCGGTCTGCAACACCGCCATCAACGAGCAGCCTCCCGCCGATTTTTTCAGGGATCAGGATACCCGGTATGGAAATACTTGCCCTGACCGCCTCTGCCGCCGGGCCTTTTTTAAAAACAACCTTTTCCCCACTCATTAAATCGGTTGCAACAATGGCTACTGGCAAATCCAATTCTTCAATATTTTTATTATGTGTAAAAATCCTAATAAACTCTTTTACCCGTTTCCCGGCGATAAACCCCATCTTGGGAACGGAAAAATCGAGGAAGTATTTTCTCTTGAAGGAAATTGATAATTTATAAAAGCGTTCCAAGTCGATCCCGGTTCCGTAAAGGCATGCAACAAGCGCACCCATGCTGCTGCCGGCGATCATGTCTATCGGGATGCCCTGGTCACGAAAAACCTTGAGGACGCCCAAATGCGCAAATCCCCGGGCTCCCCCCGAGCCTAACGCCAGACCTACTTTTGGAGCCATAACATCTGACCTCCCCTGAAACTGAACATTCCTTGCTTTGGCCAAGGCTTCAATACCGGGTGCAAGTTATTCCCGGAATTGCTGGCAGGGCTTGAAAATCTCCTTCAATCTTATGGTCTAAAACATCATTCTATGAGTATATTGTGTTACAGGGACAAGGGTTATACGACATCGCACCGCCCTTCCCTAAACGAATTGCCACGTATTTTTTCAACCCAATGCAAAGCTCATTTAAGCGCACCAAACCATTTTATCAAACCTATTTCCGCTTAACCATACATTCTACTTCGATTCCTGAAGGAGGCCAGTCATGTTCCGTTCAAAAGTAAAAACAATCTTCCTGGCAGCTTCGGTAACCGTCATGGCGGCCTCGCTTATTTCTTATCCCCAGGAGTCCTTTTCCGCTTCCATCCGCGGACTGAATATGTGGTGGGAAATTGTCTTTCCTTCCCTGCTACCCTTTTTTATCATCTCCGAAATGCTGATTGGATTTGGAGTTGTCAAATTCATAGGAGTCCTCCTTGAACCGTTCATGAGGCCGCTATTTAAAGTACCGGGAGTAGGAGGATTTGTATGGGCGATGGGCATGGCTTCCGGTTATCCGGCCGGCGCGAAGCTTACCGCGCGGCTGAGGCAGGAAGGCAACCTGACGCGGGTAGAGGCGGAAAGGCTTGTGTCTTTCACAAACTCATCTAACCCCCTCTTTATCTTCGGGGCTGTTTCCGTTGGGTTTTTCCATAACCCCCACCTCGGCATAATCCTGGCGGTTTCCCATTATCTCGGAAACATTGCCGTAGGCCTGTTTATGCGCTTTTACGGGAAAGACGATCGGGTAACGAGAAGCAGCCGCCACCGGAAATTTAAAATCAGGGAGGCGCTTGCGGCGCTTCACAGGACCCGGATTAAGGACAATCGCCCCATCGGCAAGCTTCTTGGCGACGCGGTCACTTCTTCAATCCAGACTTTGCTTATGATTGGCGGCTTCATTATCTTGTTTTCTGTAATAAACAAGCTGTTGTTCCATCTCCATATAACCGCCTTCCTGGCAAAAGGCGTTGATTTCCTGCTCTCCTCGCTGGCTTTTCCCGAAATGCTGAGCATTCCCTTTATTTCGGGGCTATTCGAAATAACACTCGGCAGCCAGCTTACAAGCCAGGTCCAGGAGGCGACGTTGCGGCAGCAGGCAATGGTCACAAGCTTTATCCTTGCGTTTAGCGGCTTCAGTGTCCAGGCTCAGGTTGCAAGCATCCTCGCTCAAACGGATATCCGGTTCAAGCCTTTTTTTATCGCAAGAATCTTGCACGGCTGTTTTGCGGGTGTTTTCTCTTTTTTGTTATGGGAGCCCTTTTACTCAAGAATTGCTGGTTCAACGGCCCCACTCGATGCAATACCGGTGATGCTGCAAGATCAGTCTCGAATTTTATCAAGTTCCTATATTCAACTTGCCGAGGCAGGACCGTTGATCACCATATTCTCACTTGCCATCTACATAGCCATTTTATTCAGGAGGATAAAACAGGGAAGCCCATAAACTACTTCAGCAACACACCTCGGAAAAAAATGAGCAAGCGCCTTCACGCCAAGCAATGACAGCTTCTCCCTGCGATGGTCATTCTTATCAGCTTTGTGGCCAGGTTATGCTCCCGTAGCTTTCCTGGTGGTAGCTGGTTTGTATTAAATTATTATGGGTTATCCACATGGATCATTTCTAAAGTCTGCTTAACAATAAACAAAAGCCGGGCGTCAGGATGCCCGGCTTTCCTATTTCATCGGTTAAATTTTTTGTGCAGGGCTGACTCGACGGCCGAGGGAACGAGCTCGGAAATTTTCCCGCCATATTTCGCGACTTCCTTTACAATGCTTGAGCTCAGGAAGGAATATTGATTGTTGGTCATAATGAAAAAGGTTTCTATGTTCTCATTCAATACCCTGTTCATTGAAGTGATTTGCATTTCATATTCGAAATCGGAAACCGCGCGAAGCCCCCTGATGATGGCTCCGGCGTTAACGCTTTTCGCATAGTCGACGAGAAGCCCCTGGAACGAGTCGACTTTTACATTCTTTAAATCTTTAGTGACCTCGCCAAGCAATGATATTCTTTCCTCCACGGAAAACAACGGGTTCTTTGAAGAATTATTAAGGACGACAACATATACTTCATCAAAAACTTTCGCACCCCTCCGGATGATGTCGAGATGCCCATATGTAACCGGGTCAAAACTGCCCGGGCAAACAGCAATGTTAGCCATTTTCATTACCCTCCTGGATTGGATATGGATAAGCATAAATAGTAATTGCGATAATCCCGTATACTTCGCTTCTTATCATTTCAAAGCCGCCGGCATTGTCCGGCATTTGTACATCCTTGCTATGTTCACACACAATTTTCCCAGTTCTTGATAGCCTTCCGTCCGAGTAAATCCTCTCCAGGAGGGAAACAAGCTGTTGTTTTTTATAGGGAGGGTCAAGAAATATGTAGTCGAAATTCAGATCCCGCTTCTTCAATGCCTTCAAAGCCCTTTCCGCATCATTCCGGTATACCTCGGTGCGGCTCTCGAAGGAACAGGCATCAATATTTTCCTTAATCGTCATAATCGCTTTTGGGTCACGGTCAACAAAGATGACCGTATCAAGGCCCCTGCTTAATGCTTCTATTCCTAGGCCACCGCTGCCCGCGAACAAGTCAAGGCCAGCGCCTCCCTCAAAATAAGGGCCGATCATGTTGAAAATTGCTTCCTTTACTTTATCGGTCGTTGGCCTGGTGCTTACGCCGGGGACGGCTTTCAGCGGGCGGCCCTTGCAGCTTCCCGAAACGACTCTCATCAATTATCACCGCTAATCTGATCATACTTTTTTCATAATCCTAACACAATTGGCCCAGCCAGCCAAATCCTATTTCACTGGTTCATTTCCTTTTCAAAAAAAATTCCGCATTTGTGTGTATATCCTTGCCAGCAGTGGAAATAATGGTAGTAACAACATCGATTCGAGGATGTTGTTGCCAACCGCGGAGAAGACTTACGTTTCCCCATAAGTTCTTCCTCCGGTTTCTCCTCTCCCTTTGCCTTCTGTCCCCGGTGGGATATAGAAGGACCCCGCAGGATTCCTGCGGGGTTTTTTTTCTTTTTCCGGACATTCGAATATGGTAATGTAAGTAGGCAGAATAATAGAAAAAGGGGCGTATATCAATGATTCAGCGTTTCATTGAACTAGGCAGGGGGTACGGGGATTTATACGAATTGATTGAGATTGCGGAATCCAGCTCGCATCGAATCACTCATTTCCTCGCCCTGCATACGGAAATCGACAATAAAAAAGTTACATCACTCGCTATCATACTCAATTCCGCCGGTGAAGGAAAATTCCAGCCTATTTACATATGCAGGGAAGGTGTGCCGGATCCGCGTACCTTGCCATCCAAAAGGTACTCACTCTTTCAAGATGCCGCTATCCGGCTCGGAAAGGATATTTACGAATTGGAAGTAAAGCCTTCTACTCTTTTCGCTGAGCCGGAATTGTACTACCAGCAGCTGATTGGTATACTCCGCCTTAACCATTTCCTGCCTCCGCTTTCATAGGCAGCATTTGAAGTTCAGCCATCATGGCCAGAAAAAACAAAAGTGAGGGAGCCTCTCCCTCACTTTGATTCCACTTATAACAGGGCTGGCCATCAGCAAAAGCCGGCTGAAGAAAACTCATTCTAAATCCCCATTTTATAGTCGTATTCTTTCGCCTTGTCAGGTGACGAATTTTCATATTCCACTTTTATAAAAGGTTTATAGGATGGCTCCACCTTTTTAACAAAGGAGTATGACTGCAGTTTCTCCATAACTGTTTCTATTTCACTTTGGTTGCAGTAGATGACAGCATATTTAAGCTTTTTGGAAATATAGTGGACATTCCCAAACCTTCGCAGCATTTTGGCCTGTTTCAATGTATAAAGCCAAACTACCAAACCTTGCCTTTGACCAAACATAAATTTTTCCCCTTCATGATCGGTGTTTCTTATAAGTCTAGCACATCGAAACAGGATAAATCAATCAGGCTGGCGTCAAGAATTTGAATACTTCCGAATAAAATAGCAGGAATCCGGAACTTTTGAGAGGGGCTCTGAAAATGGACCTTACTTCAATTTGGGATCTCTTTATTGAAAAAGCAGCTGAATTGCAGGGGGTGGCGGCAATAGAAATGAAGAAAATTGCCGGCATTCCGTTTCTGTTCGTCTATCCAGATGGGAACGGCACTCTTGAAGAAATTGAAAAGGGAATACGGGTTTGTTCAGCGGAAGTAATGAAAGGAAAAAGGCTTAGCAGTGAAACTGTTTTTGTGAGAACCGAGGACAGCTATCACGTCTTTCGCCACAGGTTTCTTGTTCCGCAGCGAAAAATGTTTTGCTGCGGGAACGTGTGTATCGACTGTGTGAGATTTGAAACTGACCGGTTTTTTTAGCAAAGTGATGGGGGATCAGCATGAAAGAAGGCCCTTTTGTACTTAGCAGTTGATCTCCATCGGGAACATGGATACTTACAAACATAAGGCGGCTATTACTTGTATTGGAATATATCCAGGGTTTCCTAGTTTTTCACAAAATAAAAGACCGGCAAAAGCCGGCCGATATATTTCGCCACTATTTCACAAAAACACTATGCCTAACATCCGCAGCTTCCGCCTGATCCGCAGCCGCCTCCACAACTGGAGCCGGTATCGAAGAAGGGATTCCCGGTCGGGACTTTGATATGCCGTGATACGGAACCACCGACCAGGACACTGATTTCATCCAGCAGTGATTGCAGGTCGTTCTCAGCGCGCTTGAATTCCGCGACACGATCATCAAGATCCATATCTCGTTTGGCTTCCCTTATCTGCATCATTACGGACTTGTAATCAGGATGGTATTTACCAAAACGCTGTACCTCTTCATACTGGTCTTTCAATTTGACGAAGCGGGAAATCTTTTTTTGTGACTCCCGGCTTGTACGCAATTTATATAAACAAAGCCGATAATGCTCGGCAACATCGGATTCGCTAACCATTTTGCCTAACTGCTCGGCATATTCGAGCAATTCAACTCTTTCAGTAGTCGCAAGCAAATTTGTCCACCTCCACTGCCATTTTACCACGTAGACAGGGTAAAGGTGAAATCTTTCTGAATTAAGCCATTTATTTTCCCAATTAGAACAAGGAGATTACCTAACCTCCCTGGTTTGAATTCTTCATACTCTGCAGCATTTGGAACATCATTGAAGCCATTTGGACACCATTTGAAAACTTTGCCACCCTATGGGGAATCGTCTTTTCAAAATAATATAAAGACGCTGTTTCGAATGCCTCAAGGTCATTTGGATTTCTGGACAGCTTTCGGTACCAAACCGGCTGCTCCCGCAGGAATTGTTGCAAATCCTTCCGGGCCACAATGTACTCCATCACTTCCATCCTCATCGATTTCCCTCCCATCAATCCTTGCGGTAAGGAAATGGCTGCGGAGGAACCGTTTCCCGCTGAGGAGCCTGAGGTGGCGGCGGGCTGCTTTGAAACTGGCCAATTAAGCCCTGAATCGCCCCGAGCGCTTGGCTAAGGTTGTAAAGGTGCCCTTGAAGCTGGGCTGCATCCATCTTTTTGGCCATATTCAATAGATTGCCGATCAGGTCGGATTTGCCGCCGCTTTCTTTTTCCTTAGCCGGAACCGCTTTTCCAGTTTCGGATGGCCCGTTCCAGCGCGGATCATCTTCCCCAAGCAGGTACCAGTCCTCATACAGCTGCTGCCATGTCGCCTTTCCTTCCCGTACTTCCTTTACAATATGAGGATTGTTTGTAACAAATTCCTTAAACCTGCCCACAGAAGGATGCAGCTTTTCTCCTGCCATTGTTGCATCCCCTCCTTTCCCCATGCCTATATTACGATATGTAGGCGATAACAAAAGGTGAAAGGCTAATTCTAAAAACTATAAAAATACTATCCTTAATGGTACTATTTAGGGGGAAAAGGGGAGAGCGATTTGAAAAACGAATTGGAACAGCTTCTTAAAGAATACATGGACAAGGCGACCGAAACCGACCTCAGGGCAATGGCCCATGTCCTCAAGGGAATGAAAAACAAGATTGAAGGAAAGTCCACAACCTATATTGGCGGGATTCTCCATTACGAAAAGAACCCGGATGAGTCGGTATGGGAACTAACAGTACCTATCAATCCCGCGCTGTACAATTCGTTAGGAATTGTACACGGAGGAATCACTGCCACATTGGCCGATTCAGCCATGGGCACCCTTGCCAATACGCTTGTTCCAGAGGGCTACGGCGCTGTTACATCCCAATTGAATATCCATTACCTTGCCCCCGGGATTGGTGATACGCTCCGGTGTCGCGCTGAAATCGCCCATCAGGGACGAAACACGATGGTTGTCAGCGCGGAAGTATTTCGGAAAGATGGCAAAAAAGCCGCCCAGGCAACTGGAAGCTTCTTTATTGTCGAGAAGAAGGTAAGCAGCGGAGAGTGATTCAAAGATGGTTACAGCCATCCTCATTCCAATTATTTGTTTGTATTTCCTCTGGATCACTTTGAGAGAGGCGAAAGAGAACGAGAGGAAATGGCTTCAAAGCGGAACGACCAAAGAAGAAGCCATCGTTACTGGAGAGGTACAATCGGTTTTCAAGGAAAAGCAGCGCTTCTATTACCACAGGTATATTTTTGTCCAGGAGCTGACAATCAGGACTGAAGCAGGGACGGCCAAGGCCAAAATTATCACTCCATTAATGAAGGGCGCGGCCCCCACCAACTATTATACAGGCCAGGTTGTCCGGGTTTACGGAAGTTGGGATAAAAACTGGTTTTACGCGAACAGGGTTGAAATTGTAAAGAATCACTAAAAGGAGAGTGGCGCATCGCCACCCTCCTTTCATCATTCAAGCCACTTTTGGATAAAGTTCTGGGTATAATACTTCCGGTAAACCCCGACCCCCAAATGCGTAAAATCCTGATTGAGGAGGGACTCCCGGTGGCCCTTGCTGTTCAGCCACCCTTCGACCACGGCTGGTGCGTCAATATAATTGGCAGCAATATTTTCACCTGCCGACTGATAAACCACCCTCGCCTTCTTCAGGCGGTCGGATAAATTCCCGTACTTTTTTGATTCATGGGAAAATGTATTCGTTTCGTACATATCAAGGCTATGTCCATAAGCTGCCTCTGCGGTTTTTTCATCCCATTTTACCGTTTCAAGCCCGTGGCGCACCCTAAGTACATTCGTCAAATCAAAAATCTGCTTTTCAGCCGCCTTTTCTACTTCCTGCCACTCCTCATCCCCCAGTTCCCTGGGTTCGATCAGGCTCCCCCTGTACGCCACTTCATAAGGCCGCATTTTAATCAGGGTTTCAGCATCTAGGAAGCGCACGCTGGACAGGCTGCCGGTAAATTTATCGATATAAAGCTGGGCATAGATATCCCCGAGTTGGATAAGGGGCATCGTATTAACATCCGTATCGGTTAAATCGAGGCGATAGGCATTTCCCCCATACTCAATCGTTATATTTGTATGGATGGCAAAGGAGGTGAAAATCTCCTCAAGCGGTTTCCCGATTGCAAACGGTTCAACATTTGTATCCCGCCCAATTGCATAAATGGTGACTGCCTTATTATCAAGGATTCCGACCTGCAAATACTTATCCAGATACAGGTTATAAATATACCAGTCGTAATCATAGCTGGACTTGTCGATTCTTTGCGGCTTACCAAGTGCTTTTTCCACTTCGCCCACAGTTTTTCCGATTAACGTAGACAAACCTTTCACTGGCCGGTCGGGGATTTCGTATCCAGTTGTACCCCTTTGATCAGCCTGGGCTGGTTGCTCAGGCGCCGGCACAGGCTCTTCCCTGATGAGTGAATCTTTATAATCTGAATTATTTTGGCTGACATAAAACCCGATTGTCAGAAAGACAGTCGATAGTATAAGGATGCGTAATAGTGCCTTCAGGACCGTCCCCCCTTCCCCGATTGTCTACAATACTATATGTATAGGCAAAACCAATTATATCATCAGTGGCGGCAAAGGTAATAGCCACCTTTGAAATTATAACAAATTCTTAACAAAGTTAGCGTTCTTCTTTGAATTTCTATTGAAATGAAAAAAGGCGCTCTACGCGCCTTTTTTCCTAGTGCTGGACTCCGTTATAATTCGATTCGGATATTTCCGACAGTGCGCCTTTGGCCTGGTCATCAGTTAATTCCCTCACCGCGAAATCGCCAAGCGAAACAATCCCAATTAATTTGTCCCCATCAACCACCGGCAGGCGCCGGATTTGATGCCTGGCCATTATCCTCGCTGCTTCCTCCGTGGTGGCGTCCCGTGAAATGGTATGGAGATTTTCAGTCATAATATCCTCCACCCTTGTTGAACCGGGATGCTTTTCCGCCGTACCCCTTACAACAATGTCCCTGTCGGTGATAATTCCAACAAGCTTCCCGTCATCCACAACAGGGATCGCCCCAACGTTCAAATCTTTCATTTTCACAGCAACTTCAAACATATTATCGAGTAGTGAACAAGTTTCCACATTTTCCGTCATGATATCGGCGACTTTTTCCATCACTGTTTCCTCCCGTCAAAAAATGGTTGTTTGGTTCAATGCATACAATTTTATCTTTTCCCAAGGCCCATTCATTATTCCCTGACATACTCCACGGGGCGGGCCCGCATGGTTTTACGAACAAGCTCTATAAAGGCTTGTTCTTCCATGTGAATTCATTGCATATTGCCGGCATTTCAACTATTATAAAAATTGAGCTTAATTGCCGGATTATCTAGTTGCAGGCATGTTGTTAAAGGGGGATATCGAAAATGAAGTTTGAAAATACGGGAATTGAACAACTAAGGGCAGATTTGGAAAGGCTTGATGAGGTAATGCTAAGCCAGGGCCTCGTCCGGGAAGGCCAGTGGGATTATGAACGCGTTACATATGATAAAAAATTTGAATTAAAGGATGGAACTTACTATTTAAGGCTTCGCGGCTACGCGGTTGAGGGCGATATTGATTCGAGAAAGGCAATTATCCAGCTTCTTCCTCCACTATTGGGCAAGCACTACTACCCGCATGGAGTTGAATATGGGGAAGGTGAACAGTTCCCTGCCTCCCTTGTGAACCAGTGCAAAAATTTGCTTGATCGGCTAAAAGGAGAAATTGAAGCATTTGCTGAATAATAAACAATTTTTTTAGGTAAAAGAGCGCATCGGTGAATGCGCTCTTTTATTGCACATTTTTTAAAAAAACCGATATTGTTCGGATCCCATTTTTAACGTTATAATGAAATTTAACGAGTATTTACTTTTCATAAGGAAGGTATAATCCATTGACCGCTTTTTTTACAAAAAAGAGAATTGCATGGCTATGCAGCATTGCCATTACGGCAATAGCCTTCTATTTTATCCTTCCGGTTTCCATCCCGCTCATTATGGCACTGATTACAGCCATTCTCCTTGAGCCAGGTGTCCGGTTGGCCATTGGGAAGTTTGGAATAAAACGGAATACGTCAGTGCTTGTTATATTTACGCTCTTTGTCCTAATCGTTGCTTCCGCAGGTTATTACGTTGCGACAAAGGCGATTACGGAAGCTATTATCGCAGTAAACCGTATGCCCGATTTCGTCAATACTCTTTCAGCCCATTGGTCTGACGCAAAGGATGCAATCGCCCGTACAGCGAACGATTTGCCGGATGCCGTCGTCATTCAGATTACAGGACAGCTCGATAATTTTATCGTGACCATTAAAAATACCCTTTTGGAATATGTAAATATCGGAAATATGAAGGCATTGCTGACGAATGTCCCAAACATCCTGATATCCTTCCTTGTTTATTTGGTCGCATTATTCCTATTTATGATGGACATTCCAAGACTAAGGAACGGCCTCCAAAAACATTTGTCCGAGCGGACCGCGGAAAAAGTGAATATTATGTTTTCAAGGCTTTCCTATATTATGCTCGGTTTTTTGAAGGCCCAGTTGCTTGTTAGTGTGCTCATATTTGCGTTTTCCTTACTTGGGCTCTATTTAATTATCCCGGAAGCGGCTGTTTTTGCGGCCTTCATCATCTGGATATTCGATTTCATTCCAATAATCGGTTCTATTATCGTTTTGGGTCCATGGGCACTGTTAGCCGCGTTAATAGGCAATGGATTGCTTGCCATTGAATTATCGGCGCTCGCAGCCGTTTTGATTACGACAAGGCATTACCTTGAACCAAAAATGCTCGGCTCACATTTCCGCCTTTCCCCATTGCTGACTTTGGCCGCGATGTATCTTGGATTTAAAATCATCGGCCTCACAGGCATTGTCCTCGGACCCATACTCGTCGTGGCGATAAGTTCTGCCCGGGAGGCTGGTATTGTAAAATTCAATTACAAATTTTAAGCAAAAAACAGGCAGCCCTTAAGCTGCCTGTTTTGTCATGAACCTAAAATTGCTTTGATAACCGATGTTGTTTCCCCGCCTGTGTAAATTACATAGAGAAGCAGGTACACTGTTACACCGGTAATGGCGGTCGCAAACCAGACGATGCTAGTCACCGGGCCAAGTTTCCGGTGGATGCCAAGCTTGTCTTTTAATCCGGTGTATATGTTAATGAGTCCCATGATACCGCCTATTGTAGACAAGGTAATATGGAATACAAGGAAAATCGTATAGATAATTTTGAGATTGTCGGGTCCGCCAAAAGATGTGTTCCCAATAAATATTGTTCTAGTAGCGTAAATAATGAAAAACGTTAAGGCTGCCGCCCCCGCGAACAGCATTGTCCGCTTATGGGCCTCCACCTTCCTCATGGAAATCTGGTACCAGCCTATCGCTACAAGGATGGCGCTTATTACAATAAAAGATGTACTAATGGTTGGCAAAATCGGCAGGGTGTGATCCATGTCTTAATCCTCACAATCATATATTCTACTATAATTTTAGACGAGTTGAACTTATTTTTCAAATCGATTATAAGTGATTTCTTTCCCATCCAAATGGAAAAGCCCCCGTACAGGGGACTTTATTCAGCAGGAATCGGCTCGGGCTCGGGATCAATCCCTGATTGCTCTTTCCTGTACCATTCAAAAAATACTTTTCCAAGGAAAACAGCATAAACAACTTCCTGAATAATCTTCATTATTACGCCGCCAAGCCTCTGGTCCTCGACAAGAGTCATGGAACTGAACATTTCAGGCCCGGACAAGTCAAGGCCGGCAAGCAAGGTAGGCGAGACACAAAGCTCCATTGACTTTGCCCATAGGGCCGGATTGGAAAAAGTAGCGTATAATGGGCTGTTTGTAAAAATAATCAGCGCGCAGGCAGGGGTAAGCAAGATTCCGTCTGCAAAGATGTAGGCAATTTTTTTCAGGCCGGATAATGTTTGATACTCCGGCAATTCAGCCACGATTGGCCACCACATGATAATTGCAAGGAAGAACAACGTACCTGTATATCCTGCATGCAAAAGCAAGGATTGCTTTACGGCATCAAATACAAACGGGACATGGTATAGCGAAAACATCCCGTTGAATACAATCAATGCAATCATGGGCTTCGTTAAAAACGAAAAGATTTTGTTGAAACCCGGAGACCCCAAGACAGTCCTCCATATCCATGGAGGTATTCCCATAATCAAAAGCGGCGGGACAATCAGGAACAAACATGCCATTTGAATCATGTGCGCCCAGAACATGATATGCCCCATCAAATCCAAGGGTGAACCTTTAATCGCGTAAATCAAAACCATGGCTGTGGTGAAATAGGCGGCCTGCCTTGCAGTTAATGGTTCACTGCCAGCGAAACGCCCCCTGAATTTTACGGCCACAAGAAAGTATGCCATCGTCAAAACGGCAATTGATATAAAAAAGTACGGGCTCCAAAGCGCTTTAAAACCAAATATGTCCAGACTAAGCACCGTATCATCACCTCTGTAAAATTTCGTTCCACTCCAATTATAGCCAGTGGAAGACCGGATGGCAAAGGAAGCTATCCCCTCGCCCCAAAAAAATCCATAAAAAGAAAATCGGCATAAAGCCGATTTTCTTTTTATTATAGATTTGATTCATGAAGATTTCCTAATTTCGGCGCTAAACGGGCGCTTCCGCTTTTCTTACCACCAAACAATTGTCATTAGGGCAAGGATTGTTATAAGGCCGACCAACAGGCCTGTAAACAGAAATAACGTAGGAGCTTCATGTCCTTTGTGGCTCATATGCATGAAATAATACAGCTGGAAAACTACCTGTACAGCAGCCAGCAGCAAAATCACGGGAACAGTAAACCAGCTTGAGAAGCTTCCCATCCCTACCGCAGCGAAAGAAATGAATGTCAAAAAGAGCATCAGCGAGAAGGAGATGATCTGGTAACGCATCTCCTCCTTGCTTTTCCGCTTCCTATAGGCAAGGTCGATTCTTGGGTTCCCTGAGTTCAAATTTTGATTCGCCATCAGTTTATCCCACCATTCCCATTAAATAAACTACTGTAAAGATGAATACCCAAACAACGTCGATAAAATGCCAGTATAGGCTCGCCAGGTAAAACTTAGGCGCGTTGTAAAGGTTAAGGCCGCGTTTTGCGTTACGGACCATCAAAGCGGTTATCCATACGAGGCCGAAGATAACGTGCGCACCGTGGAATCCGACAAGCGTATAAAACGCCGATCCAAAAGCGGAGCTTGTAAACTTATGGCCGTATTGATGGACATAATGGTTGAATTCGTAAATCTCTAGGCAGAGGAAGCCGAGGCCAAGAGCGACAGTAACGCCAAGCCAGAGCATCATCTTCCTGTGGGCAAAGTTTTTCATATGGTGTATTGCATACACGCTTGTCAACGAGCTTGTCAACAGGAGCATTGTCGCAACAAACGTCAGCGGCAGGTCGAAAATATCCTTCGCTAAATGATGGGTATCGTCAGGCACCCTGTCCTTCAAAGCAAGATATGTCGCAAACAGGGAGGCGAACAATACTGTTTCCCCGCCAAGGAATAGCCAAAAACCAAGAAACTTGTTTTTGCCTTCAAGCGTTGCTTTTTCAGGGAGGGCTGGCCACGTTTCAAACGTCAATTTTTCTTCAGTTTGCATTATGCCTCAACCCCCTTATCATCTTTATCAATCAGATCTTCTTTATGGATGTGGAATCCATGGTCGTCCTTGACGGAACGGAAGATCATTGCCCCAAAGGAAATGAGAAGCCCGATGATAATAACCGGGACAGCCCACGCATGCCCGTCAGGGTTATACATGGCGCCAAATGCGGCGACAAAGAAACCGAACGAAATGACAACCGGAACAAAGGAAGAATTCGGCATATGGATGTCGCCAAGCGGTTCGGCAGGCATCATGCCTTTTTTACCTTCCATTTTTTCCAGCCATAAAGCATCCAGCCCGCGGACAAGCGGAAGCTGCTTAAAGTTATAGAAAGGAGCTGGAGAAGAAATTGACCATTCAAGAGTCCTTCCGTCCTCCCAAGGATCATTTCCAACACGCTCATTCTTAATTTGAGTTACCACAATGTTGTACAGCAGTACTATTACCCCTGCTGCCATAAAGAATGCACCTACTGAACTTACCATGTTCCCTGTATCAAGGCCCTGGTTAGGCAGGAACGTGAAAATACGGCGCGGCATTCCCATCAGGCCAAGGAAGTGCTGGATGAAGAATGTCAGATGGAAACCGATAAAGAATAGCCAGAATGTAATCTTGCCCATAAATTCGTTAAGCATTGTGCCAAACATCTTCGGCCACCATAAATGCGTCCCGGCAATAAGGCCGAACACAACGCCGCCGACAATTACATAGTGGAAGTGCGCAACCACGAAATAAGTATCATGGTATTGATAGTCCTGTGGTGCGGACGCGAGCATGATGCCGGTTACGCCACCCATAACAAAAGAAGGAATGAATGCGACGGCCCAATACATCGGCGTCGTAAACTTGATGCTTCCTCCCCACATCGTAAATAGCCAGTTAAAAATCTTAATTCCTGTCGGTACCGCAATCGCCATCGTTGCAACGGCAAAAATTGCGTTCGCCACTGGACCCAGGCCGGTTGTGAACATATGGTGGGCCCAAACCATGAACCCTAGAAATCCGATCAATACGGTTGCGAAAACCATTGACGAATAACCGAACAGGCGTTTTCTTGAGAAGATACTGAAAATTTCAGAGAAAATACCGAATGCCGGAAGAATCAGGATGTATACTTCCGGGTGCCCGAAAATCCAGAATAGATGTTCATAAATAACAGTGTTTCCGCCATTAGCCACGTTGAAGAAGTTTGCGCCGAACATACGGTCGAACATCAATAACGTAAGGCCCACAGTAAGCGGCGGGAATGCAAACAGAATAAGTGCGGAGGCTACAAACGTAGTCCAAGTAAACAACGGCAGCCTCATATATGTCATCCCTGGCGCACGCATGTTAATGATGGTTACAAGGAAGTTAATCCCTGCCATCAGCGTACCAAATCCGGAAATCTGCAAACCAAGGATATAGAAGTCGACACCGTGTCCCGGGCTGTGTATCGCCAGCGACGCATAGGAAGTCCAGCCGGCATCCGGTGCGTTTCCGAAAAACCAGGAAAGGTTCAGGAAAAGCCCTCCAAAGAAAAACAGCCAGAAGCCAAGCGCGTTCACAAATGGGAACGCAACGTCTCGCGCACCAATTTGCAGCGGCACAACGGCGTTCATAAATGCGAATAGCAGCGGCATGGCTGCAAGGAAAATCATCGTCGTTCCATGCATTGTAAGTATTTCGTTAAAAGTTCCCGCAGAAACGAAATCATTATCGGGACGCATTAGCTGGATGCGGATGAACATCGCTTCCAGTCCGCCAACGATAAAGAAAAATCCGCCTGCGATTAAGTATAGGATTGCAATTTTTTTATGGTCGACAGTCGTTAAATAGTCCCATAAAACTGCACCGAATCCCCTTTTTTGAGCGTAGGTACTCACAGTTTTACCTCCCTTTCAACAAATCCCCCGTTAATCCCGGACTTTAAGCCCCATCAAATAAGCCGCAAGCTGGTCAAGCTGCTCGTCGCTAAGCTTCCCGTAAGCACCGGTCATAAGGTTGCCTGGCTTGTATTTATCAGGGTCTTTAATCCAATTCTTCAAGTTCTCTTCATTATGCTCCAAAATGCCTGCTACACGTGTACGGTCACCAAAGTCTGTCAAATTCGGGCCGCGCCTTGCAGCTTCAGGAGTCGTATTGGCAGGTGTTACCGCATGGCATGCAATGCAGCTCTTATTGAAGATTTCCTGTCCGGCCTGGGCATCAGCGGATTGCGGCTTAACAGGTTCTTTAACATCCTGCATTGAAGCCACCCATTTATTGAATTCATCGCGTGGCACTGCCCTTACCTTGAAATCCATCAGGGCATGCGATGGCCCGCAAAGCTCGGCGCATTTCCCGTAGAAAAGGTCGCCTGCCTCTTCTGCTTTCTTGCCGTCGAATACGAGCCACATCTTATTCACTGTATCTGTATTCGTGTCCATCTTTCCACCAGCGGCAGGAATCCAGAAAGAGTGTTTTACGTCGGAGCCCTTTAGATTGAAATATACTTTTTCATCGGTTGGGACTACCAGTTCCTGGCTTGTTACAATTTTTTGATCCGGGTATTCAAACTCCCACCAATACAGGCTGGCACGCACGTTGACGACAAGCGCATCCCTTGTGCCATCCTTGTTTTTCTTCTCCATCGGCTTAACATCCGCGAGATGGAAAGTATCGGCAACAGTTGGTACAGCCAGGATCAAAAGCAAAATAATAGGAATAACTGTCCAAATGATTTCTAGTGCGTGGTTTCCTTCAACCTGTTTTGGAATTTCTCCGTCATGCTTTCTGCGAAATTTCAACAAAACAATGATGAAGATGACCGTTACCACAAGGATAACCACAACCATAATCCAGGTGCTTAGCTTCATTAGCCATAATTGCCTTTCAGCAACCTCCCCAGCGGGCCGAAGCGCTGATAAATAAGGTTCTCCGCATCCGGAGAGGATGAGCGCCAAGGCCGTGAATAACGGGAACAGGCGCCATTTTGCAAGCCTTTTCATAGCTTAATCTAACCCCTCTTTCAATTAAAGTCTTAATGTGTGGGCGGATCCGCCTTCCTGCCGGGCAGGAAGCCCCTATGGGGAAAACTAGATGACTGAGAAAATGACCATCGCCACAAACATAATCGTCATGTACTGAAGCGAATACACAAACATCAATTTCGCCCATTTAATATCATCTTTAATCCTATATCCATAAATCCCCAACGCCAGCCACCCTATATTGAGCAAGGTAGCCAGGATCAGGAATGGGATCCCGAGTGAACCAAGGAAAAATGGAATTGGGAGCAGAACGGCAACCCAAATCACTATATGATGCTTTGTAACCTGAAAACCTCTTACAACCGGGAGCATTGGAATGCCCGCCGCCCGGTACTCTTCAACACGCCTCATTGCAAGTGCGTAGAAATGGGGCGGCTGCCAAGCAAACATTAAAGCGAACAATGCCCATGCCATTGGGTCTAGTCCCGGATCAACCGCAGCCCAACCGATAAGGGGCGGGACGGCGCCGGAAATGCTTCCAACAATTGTATTGGATACGTAGAGCCGTTTGGACCACATCGTATAAAGGACCACATAGCTGAAAACGCCAATGATGCCAATCACTGCCGCTGTAATGGTAGTAAGTAATAGAAACAAGGTCCCGATAAGGACAAGCGCAATTCCAAGCCATAACGCTACCGCAGGCTGCACCTTGCCGTTTACCGTTGGACGGCTCTTTGTCCGTTCCATGTACGGGTCGATGTCCCTGTCATAAAAATTATTTATGCTGCAGGAACCGGCGATAATAAGCGCGGAACCGGCTAACGTGAAAAATACGATATCCAGGTTGTCAAGGAATCGCATCCCCGAAAAATGAAGGGCAAGCCAAATTCCTGTAAACGCTGTGATTAAATTTGAATTGACAATACCAATTTTTATAAGAGCCAAAAAATCTTTCCAGGCCGTCGTCTTTTCCAGGCCAATCGTTCCAAGTCCATCATTTACCGATGCTTCGCTATATGCCTTCGGATTGGACATCTTAATTCCTCCCTGTCCTCCCTTTGGCAGGCAATTGCTTTACATGGCAATCCCGCCCTAGGGGTAGTCGGTGATGCTTCTCTATCATTCTATTTGCAATCCTAATTTTCACTATTAGAATAATGTAAATTATATGAGAAAAAGGTAAATGCTTTCTCTGTATATTAAATCACACTTCATCCCTCTTTTGTGAACTTTTTTTGAATTTAATTTAACAAATTTATGACAAAGTATGATTACTCTTGAACATTTTCTGTTTCCGCATCAACTTATATAAGATAAAATGATACAGACGGCTATTGCTTCCCTATTTTAATAAAAAAATGAAGAGAGGTGCCCGAGGACCTTGCACGCTGTATAGTAACCAGCTTATTTTGTGGTATTTTCTTATGTTACTATAATTAAAGAATCGCACAGAAACTATTGAAAGAAAATTCACGCATTTGTCCAGCTTGGAAATGGGGGCTGCCATGAAGCGTATCAACGCCAAGAATCGACATCGGTTTTGGACGCCCCAACGAAGAGGCAGAAAATCATGCAAAACTCTGTTCTTTTCTCCCTTTCTTGGCTATTATGTATGAGTGCCTATCCGCCAACTCCCATTTATTATACTGACAACTTGTTTTTATGACAAATTATTGAACTTTAAAGAAGGTGATCTTTTGCGACGCTCATTGAAGTGGTTTGCAGTTGCAACAACAGTAGGAATGATATTTATTTTACTTGGAGGCGCGCTCGTAACAAAAACGGATTCAGGAATGGGGTGCGGCAGATCGTGGCCACTGTGCAACGGTGAGTTCATGCCCGGCGAAGTAACGCCTGAATTACTCATCGAATTCTCCCACCGCCTTGTGTCAGGGGTAGTGGGCCTGATGGTTTTGGGCCTGTCGGTTTGGGCATGGCGGGCTATCGGCCATATAAGAGAGACAAAATTCCTTGCACTGCTTTCCTTCGCTTTTCTCGTGCTTCAAGGCTTGATTGGAGCGGCGGCAGTTATTTGGGGGCAATCGGATTTTGTGCTCGCACTTCATTTTGGCATTTCTTTAATCTCGTTCGCATCGGTCTTTCTCTTGACCCTGCTTATTTTTGAAGTGGATAAGAAGTTCGATGCCGAGAAACTTGTTATTGATAAAAGGATGCGGTTCCATATCATTTGGGTGACAGTCTATAGCTACATTGTCATCTACACCGGGGCGCTCGTCAGGCATATAAACGCAAGCCTCGTATGCCCTGAATGGCCTTTATGCAACAGCAGCGGTTTTACCTTGCCGGATAATATATATGAATGGGTCCAAATGGGACATCGGGCCGCAGCAGGGCTAATTTTTATTTGGGTGGCATACATCGCATGGCTTGCCGCGCGGAATTACCGATCTGAAAAAGTGCTTTATTGGGGATGGATGATTTCCCTGATCCTTGTGTCCCTTCAGGTAATCGCTGGCGCCTTAGTCATTTTTACAAGATTGAACCTTTACATTGCACTTTCCCATGCATTTTTCATCACGTGCCTATTTGGAATGTTCAGCTATTTTATTCTCCTTGTTTATCGAAGTAAACGAACATAATACAAAAAAGATGCCTCTTTTTCCGAGGCATCTTTTTTTTGCAGCTTGCTATATAGGTTGAACCCAAAATTTATATACAAATGGAATCTTGCTGTTGATTTCCGCTCCCATAAAGGAAAGCTTCAGCGAATAATCATTGGCGCAGGAGCAGTTAGGAGCCCCCTCAGCGCTAGCGCCTGCTTGTCGAGCTACACAAGGAAGGCTTCGGCAGCATAGGCATCGCACGAAGGAAAAGCGATAGCTTTTTCGAGGAGCACCTAGCCCCTCGAGGTCGCTTCGGTCCTTCAGGTGAAGTCAAAGAGCGACTTCTCCTTCAGACCCTCCAGCGCTTGTCGGGGCTGACCGAGGCGCTTTCGCTTTTCGAGGGGTCTCCACCTTGCCACTGCATCCTGCTGGACACTGAATGGCATCCTTGAATCCGCCCGCACACGAAGGAAACGCGGTAGCGTTTCCGAGGAGTCGGTGCCTTCCTCTCCAATCAACTTACATTTTAAATAAATAGTGTCCAAAAAATATATTTCAACCTATATAGTTTATGAAAAAACATATTGGCACAACAGTCTGCGTGCTATCTCCTGGCCCTGATTGGTTCGCGAACCGCCAGTGCGGGAGGGGTTTGGGCCTTTTTCACTTTAAATTTACTTTCGTAGTTGGCAAACATCGAAACATTCACGAGGATTCCGGAAGCAACCGCCAACTGGATGATGGAAGATCCGCCATAACTGACAAAGGGAAGCGGAACCCCTGTTAATGGAATCATTCCCGAAACCCCGGCAAGGTTAATGACCGACTGGATGCCAATCATACTCGAGATCCCAAGGGCCAGGAGGCTTCCAAATGGGTCCTTGCATTTCATACCGATATGAATCCCTTTCAGAACGATGAACGCTATACATAGGAGGACAAATGTTACTCCAACGACGCCAAGTTCCTCCGCGACGACGGCAATAATGAAATCGGTATGCGACTCAGGCAGGTAGCCAAGTTTCTGGACGCCTTTTCCCAGGCCAAGGCCGGTAATGCCACCTGAGCCTATTGCCAATAGCGAATTCGATAAATGAAAACCTTCATCCTGTTCGCTTTTGAACGGGTCCTCGAGCACCGAAATACGATGCATCCTCACTTCGGAAAATATCTTGTCATGTAGTGCAACGCCAAAAACTATAAGGATAAGTGTCCCAATTCCAATTAGTTTAAAAATGTTTTTCCAGCTCATCCCGGAAGAAAGTATGATTGCCAATGCAATCAGGATGATGATACCAGCTGTGCCGAAGTCCGGTTGGGCCATGATGAGGACGCAAACGAACACCAGGTAGAAGAGCGGCGGCATAACTCCTTTATTGAATTCGTTAATATAGCTTTGCTTCTTCGCATAAACAGCCGACAAGTAAATGATGACTGCAAGCTTCGCGAATTCGGAGGGCTGGATGCTTACCCCTCCAAGCTCGTACCAGCTCTGCGCATTTCCGGCCACTTTACCAAAAAGAAATATCCCGCAAAGCCCCACCAGGGACATAATGACCATGGGTGCAAGAAGCCGTGTACTTTTCATAATTTTGTACGGGAAGAATGCAAAAAACGAAAAAATAACCGCTGCCCCAAGCAAAAACATTTTTTGCTTTTGGAAAAAATGGTCTGCGTCCACACCATACCTCTGCACGGCAAAAGCCATACTTGCGCTATAGACCATGACAAGGCCAAAAATCGACAATGCCACAATCGTTGCTATTAACAAATAATCATATGATTTTAACACTTTTTTAAGCATCGCATTTCCCCGATTCGATAATGGATGTATCTATTATAAATGAAAACCGCTAGTTTTAGGTGAATTAAATGCTATTTTACCGATTTGAAATAAAAATGAAATACAGTCCGAAAAATAACAAAACCCAAACACGGAGGTGTCTGGGTTTGGTAATTATTTTTTCATTGATGCTTCGTGAAGGGCGGATAGCTCCCTCTCCAGTTTTTCAAGGATGGCTTTGCCGTCTTTTTCATCTATCAGCCCCAGCCTTGAGGCAAAATCTATTTCCCTGGATAAACCAAACATCTGCGTGTCCAATACCTCCTCATAAAGAGGGCATTGGGGCATTGTCAAGTTATCCATTTGCACCTTGATTAGCTTCAATATTTTTTCAGCGTCAGCCTGCAAAAGGGCATATGCTTTTTCTTGATGATTAATGATCATTTCGGACGCCAACATCGATCCCCCCGTTTCCGAGCGATTACTACACTATCTTTAAATTTTACAGGTCATGTCCTGAAATTGCAAGAATTATTAAGCTGCACGGTTGGTTAATCTCCCTTGTCCGGATAAATGACATGAAACAACGAACGGGTTATACTCATAGTGGAGCTAGAAATTGGAGGAATGGAAATATGGATGGAATTATACAAGTAACCGGAAAGGTGAAATATCCGATTACAATCGACCCCGGCGTATGGATTTTTGACGAACGCCGTGTCGATCTTGACACCTTTTTTGAAAATGCGAACGAATCCGCCAGCGAACTGGAGACATATACAAAGTCGGCCTCGCAGCAGTGGGACAAGGAAATCACCGAGGGGGCACAACTTCCGCCAGACCCAGGAAAGAAGGTATATGAAAAACAAAAAGTTCTTACAGGCTCATTTGGTATGCCTATTGGGCCTTTTCTGGAAAACTCCGAGCCCACTGGGGAGGCAAACACGCTCATCGTCCAAGCTGACGGAAAGGAATATTCCTTCCCGCTTACCGAGGCTTATAGCCTGATCGCAGCATTCTCAAACAAGGGCAAGCCGCTTCTTGAGGATGGGCCAATCCATCTCTACATGGAAGATGGGTCAAACAGGGACAATCCCATTAAGAATGTAACAGGATTCATCATAAAGTAAAATGGCGGATTCCGAATTCAAAGAGGAACCCTTTTGCAATTGAAAAACAGCCCTACGGCTGTTTTTTCTTCTTTATAGTAGGTCCGCAGCAAGCCGGGCAAGCCCTGACCTCTCTCCCTTCAGCAGCTTCACATGGCCAGCAATCGGCTGGTCTTTGAATTTTTCCACGACATACGTTAGTCCGTTATTATATGCATCGAGGTAAGGATGGTCAATTTGATCCGGGTCGCCCATCAAAACAATCTTGCTCCCCTCCCCCACCCTTGTCAAAATGGTCTTCACTTCGTGTTTCGTCAGGTTTTGGGCTTCATCAATGATAATATACTGGTCGGGAAGGCTCCTTCCCCTTATATAGGTCAGCCCTTCAACTTCAATTGAACCAAGCCCTGCCAAAATCGCATCGAGTTCCCCAGGCTTTTTGGTATTAAACAAAAATTCCAGGTTATCAAATATTGGCTGCATCCAAGGCCTCAGTTTTTCCTGTTTTTCCCCAGGCAAAAAACCAAGATCTTTTCCGACAGGAACAATCGGACGGGCGACAAGCAGCTTTTTGTATTGCTTCAGGTCCTCAATTTGCATAAGCCCTGCGGCTAGCGCTAGCAAAGTTTTTCCCGTCCCTGCCTTCCCAGATAAAGTCACAAGCTGGATGTCCCTTCTAAGCAGCAATTCAATCGCCATCGTCTGTTGAACATTCCTCGCGTGGATGCCCCATACATGGTCTTGCTTTATGACAAGCTTCCTGGCTTTTTTTCCCGAGCTGTCTATAAGCCCCAATGCTGAAGAAGAACTTCCGAGCGCATCTTTCATGATTAGGAACTGGTTTGGATAAAAAGGATGGTTCGCAAGTTCCGAAACATGCAAATCCCCTGTTGCGTAAAATTTATTAAGCGTTTCAACCGGCAAGTGGATTTCAAGGAATCCGTCATATAAATGGTCTGCTTCAACAACCCTGTCTTGCAGGAAGTCTTCGGCATACAGGCCGATCGCATCCGCCTTAACCCTGACCAGGGCGTCTTTGCTGACAAGGATGACACGCTTTCCATTTTCCTTCGCCTGTTCTTCCAAAAACAAGTTTTTTGCAACGGCAAGAATTCTATTGTCATTCGTTTTTTCCGTAAAAATTTCCTGAAGTTCATGGAACGAACGATGGTTAATTTCTATTCGCAAATTCCCCCCATTTTCCAGCTGGATCCTTTCATGAAGCTTTCCATACGCCCTGAATCCGTCAATCAGCCTTGATACCTGGCGGGCATTTCTGCCTATTTCATCCATATACCTCTTTTTGGAGTCAACTTCCTCCAATACGACAGCAGGGATGACAATATCATTGTCCTCAAACGAAAAAATCGAATACGGGTCCTGCAGCAAAACATTTGTGTCCAATACATAGATTTTATTCAATTGAATGCCTCCCGCTTATCTGGCCTCTCTCAAACTTTTGGTAAAATATATGATTTCAGGAATAAAGATAGACGATGTTCCGGACAATAATCTTGTGAAACATGTATTTTTCTGGAGGGGCTTTCGGCATTTTATAAGAATAGGTGGTTTTCTACAATGGACAAATTGTTGATTATAGTTATCATCCTGCTTGTCATTACCGACTGCGGGGCAAATGGACGGCCTGATGTGGGGAAAGATTCAAAGCAATTGGTACAGGTGAAAAACAGCGCAGCCCCGAACCCGGACAGAAAGGCTGGGCAAAGGGCCGCCAGCCATCTGGAGCAAATCGCTTCTTCTGTCCCGAAGGTAAACGGTGCAAATGCGGTCGTCCTTGGAAAATATGCGATTGTCGGAATTGACATTGATTCCACAGTGGAACGTTCCGAAGCTGGTACAATTAAATACTCGGTTGCAGAGGCGCTGAAGGATGACCCTTACGGAGCGAGGGCGATGGTCATTGCGGATCCCGATATGAATGCCCGGTTAAGGGAAATTTCAGCAGACATTGAAGGTGGCAGACCAGTCCAGGGAATTCTATATGAACTAGCCGATTTGGCCGGAAGGATTGTCCCGGAAATGCCAGGCAAAATCATTGAACCTGAACGAGGCAGGCCTGTTAAAGAACAAAAGGAAAAAATGCCTAAGCAGGATAAGGAAAAATTGGAGCGCAGGCAGGAAGAAGAGTCCCTTAGGAGAAAATAGCAATAAGGGCAGAATGATTGGATGCGGAGGTCCAGGAAGTGCCAGCCGAGGGCAGAAATCCGGTTTTTCAATCCTCCGTATGAATGTGCAAATGGGGGTTTTAATTAGAAAGGCCCGGCAAAAAATTGCCGGGCCGTTTCTTTACGGAAAATGAATTTTTATCAGTTGAGATAAGTGAATCCAAAAACTCGGATTGTACCCAATCCTATTGAATCAGGCATTCCGGAATGCTTCCATGACCTGGTTGTCAAGCCGTGCGGCGGCGACTTTGTCATACGTCTTATCGTACTGTGGTTCCTGGGTGATTTTTGAACCGTAGAACATGACATCGCGCACCTCTTTGATTTTCACTTCTATCAGTGCCAGCTTTAACGGAACCCCTTCCAACTTTTCCTGCTTGACAGCCGCATTGCCGTTAATCGCGTATGTAGTTTCATTGGCAATGACATTTATGGCCACATCGCTTTTGTTCTTAATGTTCTGGACGATCCGCGAACGATTATCCACCGCGAAATAAATCGTGTTTTCATCCTTTGCAAGCAGCCAGGAAATAGCGCTGATATTCGGCCCGCCTGTTTCGTGGTCGATAGTTGCAATGGTGGCAAACCGCTCTTTCTGCAATTCATCAAACAACGGTTTAATAAGTTTTGGTTCTACCTGGTTAGCCATTTTAAGATTGCTCCCTTCACTTCTGGTAAATGTCCGGCTCCAACAATATTACTATTTACTATTTCATACATCAACTTGCAGGACCGCCGGGGCTATGTACATGTAATATCCCATGTTATACTATTAGTATGCCAGCAAATGAACCAAGGTGAAAGCAAACAGATTTGAGGTGGCCCGAGCTTGAGAGTAAAATGCGTTTTATGCGATACAATTGAAACAATCCCGGACGAATCCCCTGAGGCAAAAAGGCTGCGCAACCGGCCAATCCATACGTATATGTGCACCTCTTGCCATGACAGGATTGCCACGAGGACAAATGAACGGGTAGCAAGCGGTAATTTCCGCCTGTACCGGACCAAAAAAGACAATGATGAATTTTGACAGGACAAAATGCGGAAACGCCTTCGAGACAGCAGCAAAGACAAACCCCCTGAACGGCTTGTTCAGGGGGTTTTGCAGTTCAGTTTTCTGTTTCTTCGGGGAAGTTGCAGAATTTATCAGGTTCCATGTTTATCTGATTCAGCATAACTTCAATCAGTTCCCGAGGAAAACGCGTTTTCTTTTTTTCCCCATCACGCTCGTAGTGGACATAATACATGTCTTCATCGGTTTCAATAAGCAAGTCCGAAGCAGCGACACCATAGTTTTCAACCATCATTTCTTCAAAAAGCTCTTTTGTTTCAAAAGCAGCAGAATCATCAGGCCGGGCATCACAAACCACTTTGATGGTGAGCCAGTTATAAATCGTATCCTGCAAGGAATTCATCGGCAGACTCTCCCTACATTAAGCTTCTGTTTTTTGTTTCCGCTCTTGGTTCAGGCGGATTTTGTAAATGATTAAGATGATTGCAGCGACAACGAGCCCCTCGGTTATCGGCAGCATCACTCCCAAAAATGTGAGGATCGTGCTGCCTAGTGCGAGGAACAAGTAAATAACGGCAGATTTGGCAGGAGGAAGCTTTTTGGCGAAACCTAATTTGTATACTACGACAGCTAGGGCGACAATCGTTATATACAGCATCCACATCCCCATTTTTGGGTTTTCCCCTACCCTGTAAAGAGCTGCAAAAAAGGACAGCCTGTCCTCCATTCTTGCATTCCTCCCCTACTCCTAGTTCATTTCTGCATATTTCTTCTTCTTGGCAATCCGTTCCCGCTCATTTTTATCAAGGATTTTTTTGCGGAGGCGGATTGACTCCGGTGTAACTTCACAATACTCGTCTTCATTCAAATATTCAAGTGATTCCTCCAATGTCATAATCCGCGGCTTTTTAATCGTGGAAGTTTGATCCTTGTTAGCAGAACGGACGTTGGTTGCATGCTTCACTTTTGTAATATTAACGGTAATGTCATTTTCACGGGTATGCTCTCCGACAATCATGCCTTCATAAATTTCAGTGCCTGGCTCAACAAAGATAGTACCCCTGTCCTCAACCTGCATGATGCCATACGTTGATGCTTTGCCTGATTCCATGGAAACAAGCACACCTTGGCGCCTTCCTCCTACCTGGCCGGCAAGCATAGGCTGATAGCTGTCAAATGTATGATTGATGATTCCGTAGCCGCGTGTCAATGTAAGGAATTCTGTTGTATAACCAATTAACCCTCGGGCAGGAATCATGAAGATTAGTCGGACTTGGCCGTTGCCATTATTAATCATATYSGACATTTCACCTTTACGCGCTCCGATTGATTCCATAATCGCCCCAGTATATTCTTCCGGAACGTCGATTTGAACTCTTTCGACTGGCTCGCAGCGAACTCCATCTATCTCTTTTACAATGACCTCAGGTTTTGAAACCTGCAGTTCATATCCTTCACGGCGCATATTCTCAATCAGGATTGACAGGTGAAGCTCACCACGTCCTGAGACTATCCATGCATCTGGTGAGTCAGTGTTTTCGACCCTTAAGCTTACATCGGTTTCAAGTTGAGCATGCAGGCGTTCCTCAATTTTTCTGGACGTTAGATATTTTCCTTCCCTACCTGCAAACGGGCTGTTATTAACAGCAAAGGTCATTTGGAGGGTAGGTTCATCAATATGGAGTACCGGCAGAGCTTCCTGATGTTCAACCGGGCATACTGTTTCACCAACATTGATATCTTCCATGCCTGAAACAGCTACTAGATCTCCAGCAAATGCTTCCTGGATTTCCTGGCGCTTTAAACCAAAGAAGCCAAACAATTTTGTTACACGGAATTGCTTTACACTGCCGTCAAGCTTCATTAAAGCAACTTGCTGGCCAACCTTCATCGTTCCCCTGAAGATGCGTCCAATACCGATTCTCCCGACATAGTCATTGTAATCGAGCAGTGCAACCTGGAACTGAAGCGGCTCTTCACGGTTATCAGCCGGTGCCGGAATATGCTCGATGATTGATTCATAAAGCACCTGCATGTTTTCATCCTGCTGGTCGGGATTTGTGCTCGCTGTACCATTTAACGCAGAAGCATAAATCACCGGGAATTCCAACTGATCCTCATTTGCATCAAGTTCGATGAACAAGTCAATTACTTCATCAATTACTTCAGCAGGACGGGCAAAATCCCTATCAATTTTATTGACAACAACGATAGGTGTTAGGTTTTGCTCAAGCGCTTTTTTTAACACAAATCTCGTTTGGGGCATAGTACCTTCATATGCATCAACGACTAGAAGCACGCCATCGACCATTTTCATAATCCGCTCTACTTCTCCGCCAAAATCCGCGTGTCCGGGAGTATCTAGAATATTGATTTTTGTATCCTTGTATTGAATAGCGGTATTTTTTGCAAGAATGGTAATTCCGCGTTCCCTCTCGATATCGTTGGAATCCATTGCCCTTTCTTCGACATGCTCATTTGAACGGAAAATTCCTGATTGCTTGAGCAACTGGTCGACAAGGGTTGTTTTCCCGTGGTCAACGTGGGCAATTATGGCAATATTTCGTATATCATTTCGTTTATTCAAGGTAGTTCACTCCTGCCTCTTGTATGGGTAAAACCATTTCTAGCCTTATTATTTCTAGTACAACTGAAACATTATAACACAAACCGAGTAGAAACCTATAAATTTTTTGGTTACAATAGTCCTTGAAGTATATATTTTCCCAAAAATCATCGAGATGAATCCAACTTATAGTGGGGAAAAGGATTGGAGAAATAATGAAAAAAGTCAATTGGGGAATCCTCGGTATTGCGATTCTAACTGCCGGGGCCATTTCCGGCATCGGGATTGCAATCGGGGAAAAAAGTATTCTTGGGGTCATTGCCTGTATTGCTACCCTAGTATTTGCGATGCGGGAAGGTTTTAAACGGAAAAGACAAGCTGCAAAAAAGCACTGAGGGGGCAGGCTCGCCGCCCCTCAGTGCTTTTTTCCCGGTCTAAGCGAGACGAAAAATTCGATTATATGCTTCCGAGTAATGGAAGCTTCACCTTATTTTTCAGCTTTAAGATACCGGTCCAAAATATCTCCATGAAGGCCAGGACCTGCCGCGAAAACGGAAGATTTGTTCAGCATATCCAGCTTAACCCCATTAAGATTTGTCACATTTCCGCCTGCCTCTTCTACTATAATGGCGCCGCCGGCATAATCCCAAGGGGCCAGCCTTGGCGAAATATAGGCATTTACCCTGCCCGTTGCCACATAGACAAGTTCGAGTGCCGCTGAACCATAAGATCTGGTCCCCCTAGCCTCTCGGACAAGCGGGATGAGCAGATTATGGTCGACCATTTTATTTTCCAGCACCCATGTTGCGTTCATGGCTATAATCGATTCTTTAACATTAGCCCTTTCTAGTTTCGGTAATTTCCTTCCATTTAAATAGGCGCCGTTCCCTGCCTGGGCATGATAAAGTTCATTATGGACGATATCATAAACAAGGCCGATTTTTCCCTTCCCATTTTCATATATCCCAATTGATATTGCGAAGTTCCTTTGTTGATGGATAAAATTCATTGTTCCGTCGATTGGGTCGATAATCCATACAACTCCTTCGAGGTCTGAAAGAGCATCGCCGAAACCTTCTTCCCCGAGGATCCTATGCTCCGGGAAAGCACCTCTGATTTTTTCAATAAAGAATTTTTCCGTGTCCCTGTCAATGTCTGTCACAAGGTCATTTGGATCTGATTTTGTGTGGATATTAAGAGTTTTATCAAAGGATGAACGAATCCGCTCCCCAGCTTCAAGAGTCCATTTTTTTGCTTGTTCAAATATGTGTCCAGTATCCATTCGGTAATCCCCCCAAACAGTTATTCCTTTTATTTCGCCAGTAATGTTTAGCTTATACAAATGAACGGCGTCCATCAACCTTTAGGGTACCCACAGCCGCCAAAAAATAATAAACGAACTCTCCAGCATTGCCGGGAGTCCGTTTTTAACTTGCGCTTTCCTATATGGCAACTCAATTTTTTAATAGTCTTCCTCTCCACCCTTATTAAAGGGCCTTTAATCGGAGAAGTTCCTGCCGGATCTTTTCAAGGCGTAATTTGCAATGTTTTTTCATCTCTTCATTATTTTCCGCCATAGCATCATACAGCGTCGCAAGTTCATAGTCCATTTCAAGCCTTAGAACCGCTGTCCTTTCCTTATCGAAAGCCTTTTTTCTAGTCGTGTTAATTAACTGTTTCATTAGTAAGCACTCCTTCCGGCCATTAATCTTATTTCTCGAATTTTTTTATTATAGTATGAAGCTCTTTGTGAATCTGCGACAAAATGTGATTCTATCCTTCTTATAAGGACAACTATTTTTATCAGTCGGCTTCTGTATGCTAAAATAATTTCATTACTGTAATTCAGGAGGCCCGCATGGAATTTAATGGTTTCACCCAAGATGACTTTAATGTTTTTTCTATTGACGGCCTGGAAGCTCGAATGGAAGCTTTAATTTCCCGTGTCCGTCCGAAATTAACCTGGCTTGGGGATCATTATGCCCCGATTCTCTCCGAAATGACAGGGCAGGATATGTTTGCCCATGTAGCAAAGCACGCCAGAAGGACCAAGAATCCACCGAATGATACGTGGGTTGCCATCTCAGGTAGTCGAAGAGGGTATAAAATGATGCCCCACTTTCAGATTGGCCTATGGGAAACCCACCTTTTTATCTGGTTCGCGGTTATTTATGAATGCCAAGGGAAACCGCAAATCGGAGAAAACTTCCAAAAACACCTTGGTGACATCGTTACCGGAATCCCAAACAACTATGTCTGGTCAGAAGACCATATGAAGCCTGGAGCGCTCCTCCATGGCAGCCTTTCAACAGAAGATCTGAATGATTCCTTCCAACGCCTTAAAGATGTTAAAAAAGCGGAAATTCTGTGCGGCTGCCACTTTGATCGCGATGAAATTGTCAAGATGGGCCCATCTGAATTACTGCAACATTTTGATGGTGTATTTAGACAAATATTACCCCTATATAAATTGACATAAACCTGCAAAATATTATGCGAAAGTGATAGTGGCATAATAAGGGAATGCCACAGTGGAAATTCTACGAAAATAATGAACCCCCATGCCGTTTCGGCATGGGGGTTCATTATTACCTTATGCGGAGTTTGCCACCTTCAGGAAGCTCCTTCGCTTTCATGACCGCTTTATAGGAGGAGTAGCCGCTAAGCTCCTCGAATTCCCCGCAAAGCTTCTTTTCTTCGGACTTGCCCGGGACTATCTTTTTGAATTTCCTGTACGATGACATGAATTCATCCCGTCCTATTCCTGTTTCATACGCTTCCTCGACCGCCTGAAAAAACTGGATAACTTGTACAGTTTCATCGGTAGTCCATGTGTAATCAATTGGGTATTGGTAATCCATCTTACGCACCTGCTTTACTAATTAATAGCGCGAATATAGTTTACCACTTTTCATGGCAACCAAAAAGATTGGGGTTCGCGCAATGTTAGCCGAAGCTCCCCCAACGCCTGCGGATTTCGGATGCTTCTCCGAGGATTCGTTCAAAAAGTTCCTTGGTTGTCGGAATGTCACGGATCAATCCGATTGCCTGTCCTGCCCACGCAAAGCCTTCCTCTACTTTTCCTTCATAGATGAACCTCCTGTTAGCTTCACCGCTGATATATTCCTTTAATTGCTCGTACCCTATTCCTTTCTTTTCAAGTTCAATTATCTTTTCGGCCCATTCATTATGAATAACCCTTCCTGGGGCACCAAGTGATTTTTTTATAATCACGGTATCGGATTCGTCTCTCTCAAGCAACTTTTGTTTATACTTTTCATTTGCATGGACACATTCCTTTACAGCAATAAATCGAGTCCCCATTTCAATTCCTTCTGCGCCAAGGGCGAACGCAGCCATAAGACCCCTTCCATCGGCAATTCCTCCGGATGCGATTACCGGTATGGTAACAGATTCGGCAACTCGGGGAATAAGGACCATCGTTCCTATATCATCCTTTCCTAAATGCCCTCCCCCTTCCTGTCCGACCACCATTACGGCGTCGGCGCCAAGCTGTTCCGCTTTCAACGCTTGCCTTCTCGAGGCAACAAGGACGAGCGTTTTACACCCGGCACCTTTTATTTGATTAAAAATAGGCGCAGGATTGCCCCCAGTCATGGAGATGACCGGTACACTTTCTTCTATTGCCGCCTCAACATAATGATGAAAAGGGCGCCCATGCTGCCCGATGGCAAAATTCACACCGAACGGCTTGTCCGTCTTTTTCTTTGTTTTCCGGATTTCTTCCCGCAGCATTTTCGGGCTGTCCAGTGACATTGCCGTTATTTGGCCTAGTCCGCCGGCATTGGATACCGCAGATGCCAATTCAGAGTACGCAAGATGGGCCAAGCCGCCTTGTATAATTGGGTACTCGATTCCAAGCATCTCTGTTACTCTCGTTCTCCACTCCATTTCTATGCCTCCTCCATCCCGTCCCTTATGTAATTCTCCCATTTCGGTTAATTTCCTTCCATTAACGGGAAACTACATAGAAAGCCTGGATTTACCTAAAAGGGAATGAATATTTATTTGCAAATAAAAGCAGAAATGCTATAATTCATTTGTTTTATGTCCTGCCGGCCAGAGATTTCATTGGGCGGGAGCCTTGCTTCTGCAGGAACATAGTCGAACGATCCGATCATTCAGTAAAGAGGTGTGGAAATCTTGTCCCAATATGAAACGCCGTTGTTCACCGGCCTTGTTGAACATGCTAAAAAGAATCCAGTCCAATTCCATATCCCGGGCCATAAAAAGGGAACTGGAATTGATCCTGAATTCCGTGAATTCATTGGCGACAATGCGTTAAGCATTGACTTGATAAATATTGGCCCGCTTGATGATTTGCATTCCCCTAAGGGGATAATCAAGGAGGCACAGGAACTGGCCGCTGAAGCTTTTGGGGCGGACCATACGTTCTTCTCAGTCCAAGGCACTAGCGGCGCCATTATGACGATGGTAATGACTGTTTGCGGACCAGGGGACAAAATTATTGTACCTCGCAACGTTCATAAATCGGTCATGTCGGCGATTGTATTTTCCGGAGCTATACCGGTATTTATTCATCCGGAAATTGATGAAAATCTCGGTATTTCGCACGGCATTACGACCGAGTCTGTCGCCAGGGCGCTGGACCAGCACCCCGACGCCAAAGGAGTGCTCGTGATTAATCCGACTTATTTCGGAATTTCCGCAGATTTACGGAAAATCGTCGAAATTGCCCATTCATATGACGTGCCGGTCCTTGTTGATGAAGCCCATGGAGTCCATATCCACTTCCATGATGAGCTACCTTTGTCCGCAATGCAGGCCGGTGCCGATATGGCTGCGACAAGCGTGCATAAACTCGGCGGGTCCATGACCCAGAGTTCCATTTTGAACGTGAGGGAAGGCCTTGTTTCTTCCAAACGCGTCCAATCCATTTTAAGCATGCTGACAACCACTTCGACGTCCTACCTTCTCCTTGCATCCCTAGATGTAGCAAGGAAAAGGCTTGCAACAGAAGGGCGCGAATTAATCTCAAAAACAATCAGACTGGCGCAAACAATGAGGAAAAGGATTAATGAAATCGACCGCCTCTATTGCGTGGGACCTGAAATCCTAAAGTCAAAGGCAGCTTTCGATTATGACCCTACGAAGCTTATTATTTCCGTCAAGGATCTTGGAATACCGGGTTATGAAGTTGAAAAATGGCTGCGCGACAGGCATAATATCGAAGTTGAACTTTCGGATTTATATAACATCCTGTGCATCGTCACACCGGGTGACACAGAACGTGAAGCCGATATCCTTGTAAATGCACTTAGGGAGCTCGCAGAAGAATGCGTTGAGGAAGCAGGGAAGCCTGAGCCATTGAAGGTGTTCCTTCCAGATATACCGCTCCTGGCCCTTACCCCAAGGGATGCATTTTATTCGGAAACGGAAGTAGTTCCGTTCGATGAATCAGAAGGAAGGATAACCGCGGAATTCATAATGGTTTATCCACCAGGGATTCCAATTTTTATTCCCGGTGAAATCATTACGAAAGAAAACCTTCTTTATATTCAAAAGAACCTGGAGGTCGGCCTTCCTGTCCAGGGGCCTGAAGATGACCAAATCAAGACCATCCGTGTCATCAAGGAATACAAAGCGATAAAATGACAAAAACAGGATTCTTTGGAATCCTGTTTTTTGTTTAGTATTTATTTTTTCCGTGCTCTACTTGAGGCATCCAACATTCTTACAGTTCATCATCCTTGCGGGTATGGCATTTATCACACGTGCATTTTGAGTAAAGGACTGTCACTTTTTCATCTTCGAAATGGTCAATCGTTGAATTGCAAGTTTGGCATACAATTGTTCCCATGTTGATCGACTCCCTTAAGATTAGTAGAATGTAAGCGCTTAATGTAATTTATTTATATATTAATATAACCTATTTAAAATTTCAAGTCATATTGTATGTCACTTTTAGCTTATTTTTCGGTAAAAAACACCACATTTCCTTAAAAAGAACAAAATGCGCAAGCGCTTTCGCGACAGGCACAAACCGCTTGTCCCTCCGATGATTATTCTTAGAAGCTTTCCTTAGTGGTCAGCCCCGAGCAGCATAAGACGGAGCCCGAAGGACACTGAATAACATCCCTGAATGAGCCCTCGCACGAAGGAGATGCGAGCCCAAAGGAGGGCTTCAGCGAACTTACATCGCAATTTGAGTTATCCACAAGGTTCAATTAAATATTCCTGACAATGAGAAAACAGGCCTTTGTCTGGCCTGCCTCATTCAGTCATATTGAGTTATGAATGGTGCGGACGGAAGAATTTCAGAAAAGAATTCGACAAGTTCATTCGCCTGTCCTTCATCATTAATCCGAAAAACATGTTGCAAATGTTCTATATCTTCAAGGTCTTTAGGTTCGAGGAGGGTTGATCGGCCGGTTTGCATACAAACGACAAGGGGCTTTCCGAAAAATAGAGAGGAATAGACGACACCAAAATCATAGCGGGCATTTTCCGTTGTGAAGCCAGTGAAACGAACCTTTACGTTTTCATGTTCGTCATATAGCTTTTCAAATTGATCCATAACACTCCTCCTTAAAAGTTTTTAGAATATTATTATAATTCAGTTTTGACAATATTTCAAACAAAGTGCCTCCTAACCGACTTGGCGGTTGTTTCTCGAAATTAGACAATGCTACAATGGGGATGTACAGAAATACGAATCAAGGGGGTATGGTGATGGCTGAAAACGCTTTTATAAAACTTGTGCCTTCATCTTCGAAGCAATCTGTAACACTTGATGAACTAAAGGATTTTTTTCATTATTACAAGGATATTACCTCTAAAACCGGGACACAGGTTAACTGGAACTATGGCGAGAGCGCATTTCCATATGAAATAAGGGAAACGCCAGAAGGGAAGGGAGAATGGTTTTACTTGCATTCAACCGAAGACGACCGTTACCGTGCGATTGCTATCGCAGTCGGAAAAGAGGCTGTTGAGGCGGAAGATGGTACTTCCGCAATCCAATCGTATGTCCAGATTACCCTGCCTGATGGTGCGACCGCAGGAGACAAAGGTAAAGCAAATGAATTCTGTAAATTCCTTGCGAAAAAACTGCAGGCGGAACTGCATTTGTTTAACGGAAGAATCATGTATTTTAATCCAAGGAAATAATCCGGCAAGCATTCCAAAATATTGGAATGCTTTTTTCTTTTTCCTCCTGATTATTTTTGTAAGATAAATGGAAATTCAAAATAAGAAAGAACTATATGAATGGACGCATATAGACCAAGGCTGAAAGCAGTAAGAAAAAGAGCCTTTCTTTGGGACTCGATAAAATTCTCACCGATAATAACCGCTAGATAAAAGAACACTAAAAACATGAGGACATTATATAAAGGATGGTCCCGCTTCGACAGCCACTCCGTTAATGTATAACCGCTCCAGATTATAAACTGGATCAGAAATAAAACATACACCTTCATCCTAATCACCGCCTAAAACCCCAGGGAAAACCTGGCCATTTACTGAAGTATATGCCAAGCCCGCCAATGATATTTTTCATTTCTGTAACATTTGCATGACAAGGGAAGGTTGCCGCCAACCGTATGATAAAATGTGGGGGATGCCGTGTATTGCCAGCTGTAGGAATCATTTCGGACTATTGGGGGCAAAAGTTATGAAAGGTTATCCTGTTTACGTACTCTCTTTTTTATTGCTTTTAACAGCATCCTGCAGCCAAGCGGAGCAGGCAACGCTTTCAGTTGATAAAAATACAAAACAAATTATTTTCTTCTCTAATGAAAAGGAATATAATCGCGAAGCTGCCTATTACGATGCCTTGATTGAACTGAAAAAAGATTTTCCGAATGAAATGGAAAACCTGATGGTCCTATCAAGCAAGGAAAAGAAGAAATACTACGACGAATTTAATATTAAATCAGGCCCTGCCCTGATTGTCCTCTATAAAGAAAAAGTAATGGTTAGAATTGACGGACTTACAACCAAGGAGAAGATTATCCGGCCTGTATCCAAAGTGTTGGATGGGACCAATAAATGATCACAAAAAGCCCTTCCCATTGTGGGAAGGGTTTTTTGTTTCATTTATTTCACGATATGAATCGGGCTACCAATTGCTACTTCTGCAGCTTCCATCGTGATTTCACCCAGGGTTGGATGCGCATGGATCGTCATTGCCAAATCCTCGGCAGTCATTCCGGTTTCAATCGCCAAGCCGAGCTCGGCAATCATATCCGAAGCGCTTGGGCCAGCGATTTGGGCACCAATGACGAGCCCATCCTCCTTACGGGTAACAAGCTTCATGAAGCCATCGGTTTGATTAAGCGCCAATGCGCGGCCGTTTGCGGCAAACGGGAACTTTGCCGCCGTTACTTCAATGCCCTCTTCCTTTGCCTGTGCTTCGGTATAACCGACCGATGCCAGCTCAGGATCAGAGAAAACGACTGCCGGGATAGCAAGATAGTCGATTTCGGACGGGTGCCCTGCTATGGCTTCAGCTGCAATTTTACCTTCATACGAAGCCTTATGGGCCAAAGGTGGTCCAGGTACGATGTCGCCGATCGCATAGATGTTGCCAACATTCGTACGGCATTGCTTATCAATCTTTATTACGCCCCTGTCGGTCATTTCAATGCCGACCTGTTCAAGGCCAAGTTCATCAGTATTCGGGCGACGGCCAACCATGACGAAAACATAATCGGCTTCAACTGTTTTTTCCTCGCCTTTTACTTCATACGCCACCTTAACGGAATCCGCTGATTCCTCTACACCTTTAGCAAGGGCTTTTGTAACAATTTCAGCGCCTTTTTTCTTAAGGTTGCGCTTTACAAGCGAGGACATCTGTTTTTCAAAACCGTTCAGGATTTCGTCCGCGCCTTCAAGGATGGTTACTTTTGTTCCGAAGCTTGCGTACGCTCCGCCAAGCTCCGTTCCGATATAGCCACCGCCGATTACAACGATGCTTGCCGGAATTTTATCCAACGCAAGGGCGCCAGTGGAATCAAGGACACGCTTTGTATATTTGAAAGCAGGCAACTCAATTGGACGGGAGCCTGTCGCAATGATTGCATTTTTGAACGTATACGTTTGGGCCGAATTTTCATCCATAACCCTTAATGTGTTCGTATCAACAAAATAGGCCTCTCCGCGAACGATGTTAACCTTGTTCCCTTTTAAAAGGCTCTCAACGCCACCTGTTAGCTTTTTAACAACGCCAGCCTTCCATTCCTGTACTTTGGAAAAATCGACAGTAACATTTTCCGCCATAATGCCAATGTCACTGGAATGGGTTGCGGATTCATACCTATGGCCCGCTGCTATCAGAGCTTTGGAAGGGATACAGCCGACATTCAGGCAGACTCCTCCCAATGTTCCGCGTTCAACAATCGTCACTTTTTGGCCGAGCTGGGCAGCCCTGATTGCAGCCACATACCCCCCAGGGCCTGCGCCGATTACTATAGTATCTGTTTCAACTGGAAAATCTCCTACTACCATTTTTTACGCCTCCATTAACAAGAGTTCCGGGTCGTTCAGCAACCTCTTAATGTGGTTCATGAAATTCTGCGCGGTTGCCCCATCGATAACCCTGTGGTCAAAGCTCAAAGATAGTGCGAGGACAGGCGCGGCTACGATTTCCCCATTTTTTACGATTGCTTTTTCCGCGATTCGGCCAATACCCAGGATGGCAACTTCCGGATGGTTGATGACAGGGGTAAACCATTGGCCACCTGCAGAACCGATGTTCGTGATTGTGCACGATCCACCCTTCATTTCATCCGGAGCAAGCTTTCCGCTTCTTGCTTTGGAAGCAAGCTCGTTAATTTCATTGGAAATGGCAAATACTGATTTCCTGTCTGTATCCTTCACAACAGGAACAAGCAATCCCTTGTCTGTATCAGCCGCAATTCCAATGTTGTAATAATGCTTTTGAATAATTTCTCCGGCTTGATCATCGACTGACGTATTTAGAGCCGGATACTCCCTCAACGCACTTGTCAGCGCCTTGACAACGTATGGAAGGAATGTAAGCTTAATACCCTTTTCTGCTGCTACTTCCTTGAATTTCTTGCGGTGTGCAACAAGGCTTGCCACTTCCACTTCATCCATAAGGGTTACGTGCGGAGCCGTATGCTTGGAGTTCACCATCGCTTTGGCGATTGCACGGCGGATTCCGCTCATCTTCTCGCGTGTTTCAGGATATTGGCCTTGTGGAACAGGAGCCTGCTTCACCTCTTCGGCTGCTGCCGGAGTGGCCGCTTCAGTTACTGCGCCCTGGGCCTCCGCTTTCGGAGCAGCCTGGCCCCCGCTCAAGAAGGCATCAATATCGCCTTTAAGGATTCGGCCATTGTTGCCGGAACCTGAAACCTGGCGGATATCGACTCCTTTTTCACGAGCATATTTCCTTACTGAAGGCATGGCAATGACTCTGCGGTTCGGGTCAACTTCAGCTTTTTGACCTGCATCTACAGTAGCCGCTCCTGCGCCTGTAGCGCCTTCCGGTTTCGGTGCCTGTGCGGCTTCTTTTTCAATTTTCTGGCCGGACTCAAGAGTGGATTGAACCTGTGCCTCTGTTTTTTCATCTCCGGCAGGTTCGCTGTCCTCATTATCGTCGCCCTTAAATTGAAGATTTTCGTAGCCCGGGGCATCGAATGTAACAAGCACTTGGCCAACTGTCGCGACTGTGCCTTCGCCAACCAGGATTTCCTCTACGGTACCTTCTACTGGTGAAGGAATTTCAACAACAGCTTTATCGTTCTGGATTTCGCAAAGTACATCATCTTCACTTACTTTATCTCCAGGTTTAATAAACCATTTGACTATTTCGCCTTCGTGGATTCCTTCACCTATGTCAGGCATTTTAAATTGGAATGACACTATGCCTCATCCTCCTATTGTTCCTGAATATCTTCATGTTTATAAAACTTCGCCTAAGCAGCGCTTGTCCTATTAAAACGTAAGTACTTTCTTGGCCGTTTCAATGACATCTTTAAAATTTGGAAGCCATACGTTTTCAGCCTGGGAGAAAGGATAAACCGTATCAGGCGCAGCCACAGTAAGTACAGGCGCTTCAAGGCTCAAGACGGAACGCTCCATGATTTCGCTGATAACAAAATTTGCGGCGCCAGCCTGCTTCTGGGCTTCCTGGACAACAATCGCGCGCCCTGTCTTTTCAACTGAAGCAACGATTGCTTCGATATCCAAAGGCATCAGTGTACGGAGGTCGATTACTTCCACGGAATGGCCTTCCTTCTCAAGTTCTTCCGCGGCTTTAAGTGATTCATGAACCATCGCGCCATACGTAATGATTGATAAATCCTTTCCTTCGCGCTTAATATCCGCTTTCCCAAGTGGGATGGTGTATTCTTCCTCTGGCACCTCTTCACGGAATCCACGGTAAAGCTTCAAATGTTCTAGGAAAATGACTGGATCGTTATCACGGATAGCGGAAATCAGCAGTCCCTTCGCATCATATGGCGTTGATGGAACGACAACTTTTAATCCTGGTGTCTGCATCATTAATCCTTCAAGGCTGTCGGAGTGAAGTTCTGGTGTATGTACCCCGCCGCCAAATGGGGATCTGACCGTAATCGGCATATTGTAACGCCCCCCGGAGCGGTAGCGCATCCTTGACATTTGGCCGGCAATGGAATCCATTACCTCAAATACAAACCCGAAAAACTGAATTTCGGGGATTGGGCGATAGCCGGTAAGCGAAAGGCCGATTGCCAATCCGCCGATGCCCGATTCAGCAAGCGGTGTATCAAATACCCGCTCTTCGCCAAATTCCTTTTGAAGGCCTTCGGTAGCACGGAACACACCGCCGTTTACCCCCACGTCCTCCCCGAATATCAAAGTCTTTTCGTTATTGCGAAGTTCTATGCGTAAGGCATCCGTGATTGCCTGGATCATTGTCATTTGAGCCATGATTACTTCGACTCCTTTGCTTTGTAAATTTCATATTGTTCCTTCAGGTGGAAAGGCATTTCTTCATACATGATCGACATAAGGTCTGTTACCTTTTGTTTAGGGGCTGCGTCGGCCTTCTTGATGGCCTCTTTAATTTCTTCCTTCGCCCTTTCGATAACTTCGTTTTCTTTTTCTTCGTTCCAAAGCCCTTTGCTTTCAAGGTACTTCCTGAAACGGACAAGCGGATCCTTCTTTTCCCACTCACTGTCAAGGTCCGCAGTCCTGTAGCGTGTCGGATCGTCCCCTGCCATCGTGTGTGGGCCGTAGCGGTAAGTCAACGTTTCAATTAATGTAGGACCTTCGCCATTAACAGCGCGGTCACGGGCGTCACGGACAGCTTTATAAACCGCAAGAGGATCCATTCCATCCACCTGAACTCCCGGGATACCGGCTGCAACCGCTTTTTGCGCAATAGTTTTCGCGGCAGATTGCTTTTCAACCGGCGTGGAAATTGCAAATCGGTTGTTTTGAACAATGAAAATCGCAGGTGCCTTGAACGCTCCCGCAAAGTTGATGCCTTCGTAAAAATCGCCCTGGGATGCACCGCCATCGCCTGTGTACGTGATTGCAACCGACTTTGAGCCGTTTTTCTTCATTCCAAGCGCAACCCCGGCAGCCTGAATATACTGGGCGCCAATAATAATTTGCGGAGAAAGGACATTGACGCCTTCTGGGATTTGGTTGCCTTGATAATGGCCCCTGGAGAAAAGGAATGCCTGGTAAAGCGGAAGGCCGTGCCAAATAAGCTGAGGTACATCACGGTACCCAGGTAAAATGAAGTCATCCTGCTCAAGCGCGTATTGGGAAGCTAGCTGGGAAGCCTCCTGCCCCGCTGTAGGCGCATAGAATCCAAGGCGGCCCTGGCGGTTAAGGGAAATGCAGCGTTGGTCAAGAATACGTGTATACACCATCCTGCTCATTAATTCCTGAAGCTGTTCATCACTTAGTTCCGGCATTGCCGCCTCGTTAACGACCTTGCCTTCTTCATTTAAAATCTGGAGCGTTTCAAATTGCTGCTCAACTGTTTCGAGCGTCTTCACCGCATCGATTTGGGCGTTCTTTGTCTTAGAAGCCATTTGGGTCACCATTCCTTTCTTTTCCACAATTTTCTCTTCTTACAGCAAACAAATTCGGGGTTTCTTATTTAATGGGATGTAAATACTCACTTATGTTACCCATAAAAGCGGCTATATGATGCTTTCCCTATAAGAATGTTATAAATTGCTGCCTGATACTCCTGTATGTCCAAAGGGCAGCTGGCGCATATCTATATAGTTTTCCACAAGCGCGGCGATTGGAAACCCAATTTCCGCAATGCACTGCTTTTTATGCTGTACCAGTTGTTGGCCCCATTAAATTAATACAATTCTCCCCTGCAAATCGAGTTTACACCATTCCCTTCCAAACCGTCAATAATCACGACCTATAAATTTACCACTATTACAATATTGGAAAATAACATGAACATAAATCAATCTGTACTAGTTCATTTTCTGAATCTGTATTAGTTCTGTCTCACCCATATATTACCTTGAAGTAACAAACGGAAGGAGCTTTTGCCGGCAAAAAAAAGCAGGCATCCTCTGCCTGCTCCGATTAGGATTCCTTGCCGATAAGCCCAGCCAATTTATAAAAGTCGAGCTTTTCCTGATTGTATTTTTCGGTTAATTCATTAAACTTTTCATTCGCTTCCAGGATGCTGGAGTAAGTGTCATTAAGTTTGTTTACCTGGCCTTCGAGGTTTTCCAATGATACATCCTTTGCCTTAAGGGAAGTATACAGTTTGCGGTCTCCCTCAAGTGCGTTCATGTATTCCTTAAAGAGCGATTCATGTATTTCGTATCGTTCTTTCATCGTTTCATATAGAAATTCTGCTTTTTTCTTCAATTCGGGCTTTTTGATTTTATCCAGGATGGCGGATGCTTTTTCGAATTGTTGCCTGGATTGTTCAAGGCTTTGGCGCTCAAGTTCGATATGTTCTTTTCTTTTTGCGACAATGGCTAGTGCCTCATCCGACAAAGTGGATATTTGGCTGTATTCCTTCAGGCCAAGGCCCATAATTTTATCAAAAATTGCTTTTTCCTTTGTTTCAAGCTCAATGAGGGGATCTTGTTGGGCTTCAAACTGTTTTTCGGCTTTTACCGCTTTTTCCATCACTTCGTACAGCTGCGATTCCGGTGATTCTTTTCCAATGCACCCTGTTAGCAGCATGATGGCTGCCCCTAAAAGGAACAGCAGTTTTTTCGTTGGAGAAAATGGCAAAGTAAATCACTCCTTTTCTTAACAATTCAACTATATCGGGAGTTTTTGCATTTGACAACTTTCATTAAACGAATGCTTGTCCGCGATATTCCACTCTATTCATGGAAATACCCTTTTATGAGTGGGCGCCGGCCCATACGATCCGATGGGGGCCCGCATAGGCTGTAATAGTCGCCCGGGTAAAAGGGCCGGCGAACGTTATGTGGAGGAGGAACGCTTATGTACGGTTACTGCGGATACGGCTATCCCGTCGGAGTTGGCGGATACGGTGGATTTTGCGGCTGGGGCAGGGGTTTTGCCTTAATCGTTGTACTGTTTATTCTTTTGATTATTGTCGGTTGCGCCTGGCTATAATGGCATATGAAGGAGAGGTGCCCGCCTCTTCTTTTTGTTGCAGCAACAAGCCGCCTCCCTGCCGTTTTTGACAGGACGGTTTTACCACCCGATTTTAATGGGCCAAAAAATTCATCTAATTAACTTTTTGGCGATTGTCTGCTAGACTAATGTCATACTTCTTCCCTACGATAGGGATTGGGATTAATGTTTTGTTTTACAGGAGTGAACTAAAAATATGATAACAATGGACGATATTATTCGGGACGGGCACCCAACCTTAAGAAAAACAGCCAATGAAGTGCCCATGCCTCCCTCAGAAGAAGACAAGGAAACCCTTGCGAGCCTCCTTGAGTATGTTAAAAATAGCCAGAACACCGAGATCGCAGAAAAATACGGGCTTCGCCCTGGCATAGGCTTGGCCGCACCGCAAATAAATGTGCCGAAAAGAATGATTGCCGTCCATGTGCATGACGAAAAAGGGAATGTACATAGCCACGCCCTTTTCAATCCAAGGATTGTGAGCCATTCGGTGGAAAGGGCATACCTGACTTCAGGTGAAGGGTGCCTTTCAGTCGATGAGCCCCACCCAGGTTATGTCCCACGATACGCGCGTATCACGGTAAAAGGATACGACGCGGATGGGAACGAAGTAAAGCTCCGGCTAAAAGGACTAACCGCTATCGTCTTCCAGCATGAAATTGACCATCTGAACGGCATTATGTTCTATGACCATATCAACAAGGAAGACCCTTATAAGCCGATTGAAAATGCAATTCCTATCGAAAGATGATTTTTTCAGCCGTCCAATCCTTATGGGCGGCTTATTTTTCCACAAAGCCAAACCGGATGCTTCATTGATCGGCCATGGAATATGGCTTTTGCTTTTTAAACTTCAATTCGCTGTCTTCGATTTGGCTTTTTGGTTGGAACTGCTGGCGGTACGAGCTTTTGGTTTAATAGAAGATATATAGACGCCTGAAAAAATAATACCTAGGCCCAACATCATCGACAAATGGATTTCCTCCCCGAGAAGGAACGCTCCCCAGATGATTGCGAAGACCGGTGCTAAATAGGTTACAAGAGCAGCAAATTCAGGGCTCCCTTTTTGCACAAGATAATAATAAATAAGATAGGCAATTCCCGAACCCACTGCCCCTAGGCCGACAAACGCCCCTATATTGTGCAGGCTAAAGAAAACCGATGCGTCCGGCAGCCCCGTTACGAGCATCGCAATGAAACTCGCTACCGAGGAAAAAGCGAGCGTATACAGCGAAAGTTCAAAGATTGGCACTCCACTGGCATATTTCTTCGTCATATGCGATCCAATGCCATAACAAAGCGCCGCCCCACTCATCATTAAAATGCCCGCCAAATTGCCCGACCCAAATGTGTTGCTCCCAAAATCGGAAAGAAGGAATATTCCGCAAAACCCAATGAAAGCCCCAATCCACTGGTTTTTCCGAAGCTTTGCCGAAAAGAATAGAAACCCGATTAACAAAGTCCATATGGGGGTAGTAGCATTAATAATGGAGGCAAGGCTTGATGTTATCTTTGTTTCTCCTGCTGATATCAGCAGCCACGGCAAAACATTATTTGCAAGTGCAATGGCGATAAGTTTCGCGTGGGGAAGCCCCGTTAATGGCCGCAAAGATTTTTTCACAGCAAAGGCGATGGCCAAAAGCATGGCGGCGCCGAAGAACGTACGGCCGAAGACGACCTCCGCTGGCCCAAGTGTTTTTAAAAGAATTTTGATAAACATAAAGGAAGTTCCCCAAATCATACCCAAACCTACTAACGATACATAAAGCCTGCCCAAAACCATTCCCCCTGACGTCTTTCAATAGTAAAAACATTAATCTTTCAGAAATATCTTGTCAATTTACTGACATTTAACGATTCCAAGATTAACCATGAAGATATTGAACGGACACACATATACTAGTAGTAACAAGAAGAACGATTTTTGTTAAGATTCACGCCCGAAAATCGGAAAAACAAGCCCAATTATTCACCTGGCTGCTTTACATTGGACAAGGATGGTATAAAATAAAGGTAAGGAGATGATCCACTATGTTAAAGAAGCTCAGACAAAAGCTTTTAAAACAGTGGAAAGATTTATTACGAAAAAAATCCATTGCCTAATGTTTTGAGCCCTTCAAACTTGCGGAGGGCTCCTTCCTTATTGTAAATTGAAAGGCAGTGGGAATGATGTTAGCGTTTCCCCCGGAATCCGGCACAGGCATGGAATTCGGACCAGGGGTTTTATAATAGACAATGCAAATGTGGAGATAGGAGCGAGGAAACATGTTATTCAAGATTTATTACCAGGAAAGGCTCAACGAGGTACCTATCAGGGAAAATACCAAATCCCTTTATATCGAGGGTGAGTCGGAAAGGGATGTCAGAAAAAGACTGGCCGACCGAGGCTACAATATTGAATTTGTCCAGCAAGTAAAAGGTGCCTACCTGGAATATGAAAAAAAAGATGAAGACTTTAATGTATTGGAGATATGATTATTTATGAAATTTGTTAAAAATGACCAAACCGCTGTTTTTGCCCTTGGCGGCCTTGGCGAAATTGGGAAAAACACGTATGCAGTCCAATTCCAGGATGAAATCATCCTAATCGATGCCGGCATAAAGTTTCCGGAGGACGAACTTCTTGGAATTGATTATGTCATTCCGGATTATTCCTACCTTGTGAAAAATGCAGAAAAAATCAAAGGGCTTTTTGTTACCCATGGCCACGAGGACCATATTGGCGGGATTCCTTACCTTTTGAGGGAAGTCAATGTACCGATATATGGAGGAAAGCTTGCGCTTGGACTGATTAAAAACAAGTTGGAAGAACATGGCCTGCTAAGGACAACAAAGTTTATTGAAATTAAAGAAGACGACATCATTAAGTTTCGGAAAACCGCCGTTACGTTTTTCCGAACAACACATAGCATTCCTGATTCTTATGGGATTGTTGTAAAAACTCCGAATGGACAAGTCGTTCATACCGGAGATTTCAAATTCGATTTCACGCCGGTTGGCGAGCCTGCGAACCTGACGAAAATGGCTGAAATCGGGAAGGAAGGCGTTCTTTGCCTCCTTTCGGATAGCACGAATAGTGAAATACCCGAATTCACAATGTCCGAACGCCGGGTTGGCGACAGTATCGATGATATTTTTCGCAAGGTGGATGGCCGGGTTATTTTCGCGACTTTCGCTTCCAATATCCACAGGTTGCAGCAAGTAGTTGAAGCTGCCGTCGCAAACGGCAGGAAGGTTGCCGTTTTTGGGCGGAGTATGGAAGCGGCCATCAACATCGGCCAGGAACTCGGCTATATCCGTGCACCAAAGGAAACCTTTATTGACGCCCAGCAAATCAACAGGCTCCCGGCAAACCAGGTAACCATTCTGTGTACAGGAAGCCAGGGTGAGCCAATGGCCGCCCTTTCGAGGATAGCAAATGGCACACACCGCCAGATACAGATCAACCCTGGAGACACTGTTGTATTCTCCTCCTCCCCAATTCCGGGGAACACAATCAGCGTTAGCAGGACAATTAATATGCTGTTCCGCGCTGGCGCCGATGTAATCCATGGCAAACTAAGCAATATCCATACATCCGGACACGGAGGCCAGGAAGAACAAAAACTCATGCTAAGGCTTATCAAGCCGAAGTTCTTTATGCCAATCCACGGTGAGTACCGTATGCAGAAGATGCACGCAAAGCTTGCGGTCGATTGCGGCGTGCCGGAGGAAAACTGTTTTATTATGGACAATGGCGAAGTACTTGCGCTTTCGGAAGACAGTGCTCAAATTGCCGGTAAAATCCCTTCTGGTTCTGTCTATATCGATGGAAGCGGGGTTGGCGACATCGGGAACATCGTCCTTCGCGACAGGAGGATCTTGTCAGAAGAAGGCCTTGTGGTCGTTGTTGTGAGCATCAATATGAAGGAATTCAAGATTGCTTCCGGACCTGACATCATTTCTCGCGGATTCGTTTATATGAGGGAATCCGGTGACCTGATCAACGATGCCCAAGCCCTCATTTCAAAGCATCTGAACAAGATTATGGAGCGGAAGACGACCCAGTGGTCCGAAATCAAAAACGAAATCACCGATACACTCGGCCCATTCCTATATGAAAAAACCAAACGCCGCCCAATGATTCTTCCAATCATTATGGAGATCTAAAAAAGTGGATAGAAAATACGAAAAAGGAAGCTTGCAGCCGCAAGCTTCCTTTTTTAATCTTCTATAACCTTCTTCCTGAACCTTTCAATGTCCACGTCGGCTCCGATTACAATCAAAATATCGCCAAGCCAGATTTTCTCGTTTGCCAGCGGAGAAACGATTATGTCGTTCCCCCTCTTTATTGCGACGATGTTGATTCCGTACCTGGCGCGGATATTCAAGCCGATAATTGTATTGCCGCCAAGCCGTTCATTTGCGACAATTTCAACGATGCTGTGTTCGTCGGAAAGGTCAAGATAGTCGAGGACGGTACTCGTTGAAATATTATTGGCGATGCGGATTCCCATATCGCGTTCAGGATGCGCAACTACATCGGCGCCAATTTTCAAAAGAACCTTTTCATGGTAATCATTCAGCGCCTTGGCCGTTACATGCTTTACCCCAAGTTCCTTCAGGATAAGGGTAGTCAGGATGCTTGCCTGTATATTGTCCCCAATCGCGACGATGACGTGGTCGAAGTTCCGGATTCCAATTGCCTTCAGGACTGCCTCATCGGTGGAATCCCCGAGAATGGCATGGGAGGCAATGGAGGCGTACTCATTAACCCTCTCTTCGTTGTTGTCCATCGCGAGGACTTCCATCCCCAGTTCGGACAGCCTGCGGCAAATACTGCCGCCAAAGCGGCCGAGGCCAATAACTGCAAAATCTTTTTTCACTCAGATTCCCCCAAGGAACATATTTATTCCTATAGTAGCAAAAAAGGGACAAAACCGAAACATCACTTTTTTCCACGCACATAATCGGCGTCGAAAAGGAACAGCTTCATTAATAGACCAAGCGACGGGACGAGCAGGAAAAGCCCCGCTATAAAAGCGATTACGAGCGCCGTCCCCATCGCATCATTTGTCACGGCTGTGTGGATTGTGATGAACGGGTCAAGGATATATGGAAGGTGAGACGCCCCGTATCCGAAAAAAGCGAAAAAGAATTGAAGCATAACAAGGATGAACGCCCATCCGAACCATTTTTTCCGGTAAATGAAAATAGTTGCCACCAAAAAACAAAGGAACGAAAGCCCAAACATCCACCAAATATCAAGGGCATTGGAGAAATGCCTGGCATTGTGGCCCTTCAAGGCTGTGAAAACAAGCAGGCTGGCAAGAATGCAGGGAATACTCCAAAACAAAGCAAATTTCCGCAGTACGTTCCTGGCGTCAACATCGTTGGCCCTGTCGGCATAATAGGTTAGGAAAGAAGCGCTTATGAACAGGACTGAAACAATCGCGAGCAATACTACGGACCAGGAATAAGGGCTCGCAAACAGTTTCATGGCTAGAAATTCGACAGAGTCCCCCTTCTTCTCCAGGAACCCGCCTTCGGAAATGGTCAAGGCGGTTGAAAGCGACGCCGGAATCAACAGCCCCGTAGCGCCATAAAGGAATAAGTAAAAGCTATTACCTTTTTTAGCGCCATAATTCCCAAACGCGTAAAACGAGCCCCTGAGAGCAAGGAGAATCAGTGCAATACTGCCCGGGATAAGCAGGGCAGTACCATAGTAATACGCAGTGTCTGGGAAAAAACCGATCAACCCGACAAAAAAGAAAACAAAAAACACATTGGTAACTTCCCACACGGGAGAAAGGTACCTGCTGATAATATGGTTGATAACATGATCTTTTTTCGTTATTTTGCCGTAGTAGGCAAAGAATCCAGCCCCGAAATCGACCGAGGCGACGATAAGATATCCATACAAAAACGTCCATAGGACAGTTATGCCCAAAAGCTGCAAGCTCATCATCATACCCCTTTCCTTAATGGTTTCCCGACGGATCCATTGCAAGCCTCCATACTATTAAAATGCATTGGAATACCGTTCTTCGAATTCCTGCTCAGGTGTTTTCTTTTTAAACATCCTGGTGAGGACAATGACTGTCATAACTGCAAGGACGAGGTAGAGCGCAAGAAACATCAGAAATGTCAACCCGACATGATCCGCCCTGGTTGCCCCCTCCGCCACCTTCATATAGCCTCTTAAAATCCAAGGCTGGCGGCCAACCTCGGCGAATATCCAGCCAAATTCAATGGCCAGCATGCTGAGAGGCCCGCTTGCGACAATTGACCATAGGAGCGGCTTATTGAACGGGTTCCCCCTAAACCTCATCAGGAAGACGAAAACAGCGGATATAAAAGTGGCATACATGCCAATTACCACCATCAGGTCAAACATATAATGAATCCATAATGGAGGCTGTTCATCTTCAGGGATTTTGTCAAGCCCTATAACTTCCGTATCAAAGGAATTGCCTGCAAGGAAGCTCAATACTTTTGGCAACCGGATTTCATTATGTATCTCCCGGTTTTCGTCAAGAGTACCGAATAGGATAAGGTCGGCGTTTTTGCCTGTTTCAAAATGCCACTCTGCGGCAGCAAGCTTCTCAGGCTGCACCTTGGCGAGGAACTTAGCCGATATATCTCCTGCCACTGCCGTTCCCAGGGCAAATATGAGTCCGGCGGCCATTGTAAGTTTCAGAGATTTCATATGGTACTCTGTCTTTTTGCCGAATAGGATTACCCAGGCAGTTATTGCTGCGAGTATGAAGGCCGACGTCATATAGGAGGATGTCAGCACATGAAAAACCTTCGAAGGCGTCGCTGGGTTGAACATCGCCTTGAGCGGGTCGATTCCTGTTATTACTCCGTCCCTTAGCGTGAAGCCTTGAGGCGTATTCATAAAGGCGTTCACCGTGGTAATGAAAATGGCCGAGGCCGAGGAACCGATGATGACAGGGATGGACAAAAGCCAATGGTAAATCGGCTTTTTAAACCTGTCCCACGTATACAAGTAGATTCCGAGAAAAATAGCTTCGAAGAAAAAAGCGAATGTTTCCATAAAGAGCGGCAGGCTGATTACCTGGCCCGCAACTCTCATAAAACTTGGCCAAAGCAACGAAAGCTGAAGGCCAATGCACGTTCCTGTAACCACACCTACCGCGACGGTAATCGTAAAACCCCTCGCCCACCTTCTGGCGAGGAGGATATAATGTGCATCCTTCCTCTTTATGCCGATGAATTCCGCCAAAGAAATCATGACCGGAACCCCCACGCCAATGGTCGCAAAAATGATATGGAATGCGAGAGTCATTGATGTTAGCATTCGGCTGAGCATTACACTATCAAGTTCCAATTGCTTTCCCTCCATAAAGTAAAATCAGACATCCACATCACTTGTGAAATTGTGAACAAATTGTGACAAATGTCGCTGCAAATCTATGTTCTAACGACTTGCCCCTTTTTGGCTGTAATTCCTATAGCCAAAAAACAGGGCCCGCAAACACGGGCCGAGAGGATATCGGGTAAAACCGCAGTCTTAATAGATGTTCGACGGCTGTCAGCTTATTCTGCTCCCCTTCTTTTTACCACTTTTTTTATGAAAAAGAAAATTATTAGCCCGCCAACAATTAGAATGAGGAAAACGGGAAGGTTTCCAACGAAAAAGACGATTAATCCCGATCCGGCTGAAAGAAGGAAGTTCGTGCTGCTGATGAACTGTTTTTTCGTTCTTGCCCACGTATCGAGCTCCTCTGGTGTCGTTGCTTTGGCAATCAATTTCCTTTCAAAAAGGGAGATTTTAATAGTCGATAAGGATGACTGGTTTTGAAGATACTTCATTTTTCCGGTTATTTGCTCAATTTCTTCCTGAACCGTTCCGAGGTCGGCCGATATTTGAAGCAAATCTTCCGTCTTTGTCGCCCCTTTCATGAAATCCAGCAGCCTCGCCTCAACCGCTTTTTTGGACCTTAGCCTGGACTCCAGGTCGACATACTGTTCCGTAACATCCTCCCCGCGAATTGAACGGTCAAGTACCTCGGCGGCGTCCTTTTCAGCTTCATGTAAAAAACTTTCAAACTTCGCAGCCGGGACACGGATTGTCATGATGCCGCTCGTCTGCTCGCCTCCATCCCGCGAGACAGAGGATTCAACAATGTACCCGCCTAATTTTTCAGCTTTTGATTCAATCGATTTTTGGGCATTTTCAAAGTTCTTGACGCGCAAATGAAGTTCGGCATTCCGGATAACCATTCGGTCCGAGACATCCTTGGATGGTTTCGCCCCATCCGATGTGTCCGACTTTTCCTTTCTATCCCCTTCCCCTGCAACCGAGTCGCCGTAATCCCTGTCCATTGTGTTTTGCCCCGCACTATCTGACATTTTCGCTGAATCCGATTGACCCGCATTGCTGCATGCCGCCAATAGGGCAGCCAGCCCAAAAACCATGATTAGCACCCATTTTTTAAGGTTTGCCATACTCTGATACCCCCCATTCCTTTACAAATTAGACGGGGATGGCGAATTGTTTGTGGCAGCCGACTTTTGCAAAGGAAAAAAGGCCCGGCATCCCAAGGTGCCAGGCCCCAATTTCTTTATTCAGATTTTTCCGTTTCGTCCAAAACGCGGTTTACCCGCTTCTCGAGCATCTTCATGCCGCTTCCGCCCGCCTGGAAATGCCTCAACTTTCCTTCCTTATCAAAAACATAATACGCAGGGACGTATTCATTTCCGAATGCATCCGTAAGCTTATGTTCACTGTCAACAAATATTGGCTGGGTAATGCCGTGTTCAGCTGCGGTTTTCTTAATATCCTCCATATTCAGGTCATCTTCCGACCTTGGCATATGTACCGCCACTACATTTAGCCTGTCTTTATAGTCGTCGCGGAACTGGTTCACCTGCGGCATCGCTTCCTTGCACAGATGGCAGCTGACTGACCAGAAATGGATTAGGGTCGGCTTTTCGCCAATCAACTGGTCCCTTGTCACTTCACCATTCAGCCATTCGGTGGCGCCTGCAAGTTCAGGCATTGGTTCACGTAATTTCATCTCATTGCCTCCCCGTTATTGTTTGCTAAAAAAAGACCTAACATATGAATTGGTTAGGTCTTTAGATAATGATGGTTTCAATTGGCCATCGAATGGCCGATTAAACGCTAAGAGTTTTTTGGCCTGGCTTCCAGTTTGCCGGGCAAAGTCCGCCAGTTTGAAGAGCCTGCAGGACGCGGAGGGTTTCATCTACATCACGGCCAATATTGTTGTGGTTGACTACCTGGTACATCAATTCGCCTTCCGGGCTGATAATGAACAGGCCGCGAAGCGCGACGCCTTCTTCTTCAATCAGCACTCCGTAATCGCGGGATACAACATGGTTCGTATCGGCAGCAAGCGGATATTTCAAATCGCCAAGGCCATTGTCCTTCCTATCTGTTTTGATCCAGGCAAGATGGGTATGGATTGTGTCGGTAGATACGCCTATGATTTCGGCATCAAGATCCTCGAATTCATCATAACGATCTGAAAGAGCCGTAATTTCGGTCGGGCATACGAAAGTGAAATCCATTGGGTAGAAGAAAAGAACAGTCCACTTGTCGTTTTTCATGTTTTCTTCAAGGCTTACTTTTCCAAACTCCTTGTTCGGCAGTACTGCTTCCATTTCAAATCGCGGTGCTTGTTTTCCTACCATACGTTCCGGCATGAAAATCCCTCCAAAATATTGTTATGTACGGGAGATAGCTTGTTCGCTATCCCTTTTACATCGCCTATTATAGGGCAACCCCTTAACACAGTCAATTTTAACCAATCACCGTTCAAACCAGCAATCACTGTTCCTAAGAATAGCCACCCTTATAGTCTTGCCCATCTCACCGTGAAATAATCAGGTGAAACAGGCCTATTATAAGTCTATCATCCCTTACTTTAGAACGGGAAACAGCTTGCTCATGGCTTGTCCTTTGGCCCGGATTTTAAAGAAATGTACCCGCTTAGCAGGCGGATGGCCAGGGGTATCGCAGCTTCATCGGGCATTAGCCCGGAGTGGTGGAGGCCGTTTGGTGAATTGACCCCAAGCCAGAACATGAATCCGGGTATCTCCTTCAGCATATAGCCGAAATCTTCACCCGTCATCGCCTCCTTGCAGCGGACTGCTTCTACCCCGTCCAAAGCCGATGCAAAGTCGAAAAATTCAGTTGCGAGCCCAGGATGATTGAAAACCTGATGGTACATGGCACCGTAATCGATGGCCGCTTCGCATTCAAACCCCGCCTCGATCCCCTTTACTATGGCCTCAATCCTTCTTTTGACTGTTTTCATTGATTCGGGTGACAAGGTCCTAATCGTCCCCTCAAGCCTAGCCCTTTCAGCAATCACGTTTTGTACCGTTCCTCCGGTGATTTTGCCGATGGTTATCACGGCACTATCGAGCGGGTCAACATTGCGTGAAATAATTGTCTGAAGCCGGGATACAAGATAGCAGGCAGCGACAACCATGTCGTTTGCCTAGTGCGGAAATGCTGCATGCCCTCCTTTTCCTGTCAAATCAATAAACAACTCCGATGTATTGGCGAACAGCAGCCCTTCTTTAAGCGCCACCGTTCCTACCGGGTATTCGGGGGCGATATGGAGCGATACAATCATATCAGGCTTCCATTCCTTCATTATCGCCTTATATATATACCTTTACTGGAGTGGATTTCTTCGAGTTTTGAATAAACGAAATAATTTCATTGGCGTCCATCATTTTCATTGGTTTTCCTCCAAGATGCATATTTGAAAAATACGCTAACAGACCGCCTGTTTGAAAACAAGAAAAAATACGTTACTTCCCATCATTAATATGTTCCAGCATCAACTCCGTAAACGCCCTGACTTGTTTTAGTTCAAACGAGGATTCATACCCAAGAAGCCATGTGTCCCGTTTAATCGGCCGGTTCCATTCATCAAGGAGCGGGAGCTTGAAAATATCCTCCCCGGCGCCATGGAGTGTGATTTCCGGGAGGATTGCATAACCAATGCCATTGAAGGCCATTTGTTTGCATGTTTCAATTTGGTCGACAAGAACAGTCCTCTTTGGCGGCAGCTTGAATTGGCGATGCCACCATTCCTGGATTTCCTGATAGTAATTCGAATCGCTCTTAAATTGGATAAAAGGCCGGTCTGTTTCAAGAACCTGCTCCATGTTCGAAATTTCCCTATCCACAAGAAACAGCCTGTCTTCGAACAAATGGACCTTTTTCCCTTTCCATTCAGGCGCACCGCGTATAATGCCGATATGGACTTGGTGGTCATAAAGCGAACGAAGGATTTCGCTGCTCCAGCCGGTCACAAGCGAAATCTTCGCCTGGGGATAACGCTCAATGAACTTTTTCAGCACCTTTGGGAGCCAGTGCTGTCCAACAATGGTTGCGACTGCAATTTTAAGTGTTCCCGACACACCGGATTCCATTGAGTGGATGGCTTCCCTTACCTTTTCCTCTTCGGCTAGGACGCCATTGGCAAACCGGATGACTTCTTCACCTTGGGGAGTAAGTGCAAGCCCTTTTTGCGAACGGATAAAAAGCTTCGCGCCCCATTCCTTTTCAATGGACTGAAGGCGCTGGCTAAGGGCAGGCTGGGAAACGAACAACCGCTCGGCCGCCTTGCGCATATTCATTTCCTGTGCCAGTACGGATAAAAGTTGAAACTCGGAAAGTGAGGACATTCCCATTCCTCCATAAGATTTTCTTATATTATAACTTATTTATTCCCAAAAAAATAACCCGGGTTTCCCCGGGCTTTTTATGCTGGTTTCTTTTTTGGCAAAAACAAAATCACTGCCATGCTGATTATCGCAAACAATAATACGCCAATATAGACGGTATGGAGCGAAACCGTAAGGCCTTCCTGGAGAAGGGCCTTTACGTTCCCGGGGAGCGCGGCCCGCTCTTTTGCATCAAGCAGGACATTGGCCGTTTCAAGCGTTGGATTGCCTTCCGTGCCTGTCCCGTTTTTTTCAAGGTAAGCCATAAAGCGGCTATTAAGGATTCCGCCAAGCAAGGCAGCGCCAATCGTATTGCCAAGGTTTCGCATGAACATGTTGGATGCCGTTGCAATACCGCGCTGCTGCCAGCCGACAGTCCCCTGAATCAGCAGGATAAAAGCGGTCGATGTCAGTCCCATTCCCGCACCTGTAAAAAAGGAACCAAAAGCCGCCCACACCGGGCCTGCACCTGGAGACATTGTCGCAAAAAAAGTTCCGCCAACAATCAGTAAGACTCCCCCAACAAGGCATGTGAACCTGTATCCTTTCGCAAGTGAAATCCTCCCGGAAAAAGCCGAGGCAATGGGCCAGCCGATGGACATGGCTGTTAATGCGAACCCGGCAACGATTGGGGATTGTTCCATTACCCCCTGGACAAACGCCGGGAGAAAGCTTGAAATGCCGATCAGCATCACCCCTGTTGTAAGGGATACGATATTTGCAATAAAAATCGACTTTTCTTTCCAAATCGAAAATGGCATCATCGGTTCCGCTGCCCGTTTTTCCTGAATGACAAAGAGCGTGATTGCCGTAAAACTGACAAGGAAGAAAGCCGCTGAAGGAAGTGATACCCAGTTCCAGCGATGCCCTCCTTCCACAAGAATATACATCAGAGAGGAAATTCCGATTGTCACGAGGATTGCGCCTATGTAGTCAATTTCATGGCTTTTCTTCTCGACCTTCTCATGAAGGAACATCCAAAGGCCTGCCATGGACAGGATTCCAAGGGGAATGTTCACCCAGAACACATAATGCCAACTTGCATATTGCACAAGGAGCCCCCCGATTGCAGGACCAAGGATAGCCGAGATGCCCCACACACTAGAAAGATATCCCTGGATTTTAGCGCGCTCTTCTGTATTGTAAATATCCCCAACAATCGTTGTCGCGATCGGCATCACGGCGCCGGCCCCAAAACCCTGGATAAGCCTGAACACAATCAGCATTTCCATTTTTTCCGCAAAGCCGCACAAGATCGAGCCAATCATAAAGACTGTAAGCCCGAAAAGAAGGACTGGTTTCCTTCCGAATAAATCAGACAATTTTCCGTATATAAGAACCGTTACGGCATTCATTAACAAATAGGCTGAAAATACCCAGCTATATAGGGAAAAGCCACCCAGCTCCCCGACGATTGCCGGCATCGCCGTCGACACGATGGTTGCTTCGACTGCACCCATGAACATGGCAAGCATTACGGACGCAAGGACGAGCGGCCGACGCGTGAGTTTTTTTCCCGCCTGCTGCTTCTTAAAGGCTTCCCCCACAGACTGCACCTCTTTTACGTAAATATTCGTTAATGGCTGAAAACAATAGCCCCCACTAATGGGAGCCCTTTGGTAAAAATTACTTCTTATTCTGCTTTTTTAAATGCTTATTCAACTGGTTAAGCACAGTACTCCGCGGCAGAATCCCTTCAAACCGCCCATCGCCTGATTCAACGCACAAAAACGGATGATTGATTAATAATTCCACGCAACGATTAATGGATGCACCCATTTGCACACGGGGAACGGAGTGGTTCATGATTTCCTCTACCTTTTTTTCTTCCAGTTTTTCGAATTCAATTCTCTCAAGCCCCAGGAGTGAGTCCATAATAATCGACGTACTGATCAGTCCAAGAAGCCTGTAGTGCGGATCAAGGACGGGTATGGCGGTATATCCGCTCTTTGTAAGAACGAGCAAAGCATGCTCCAGGTTATTTCCCATTTGGACATGTGCTACCCTCTCGGAAGGAATCATCAGATCCCTAATGCTAATTTCTAAAAATTCTCCGCTATGAAGACTTATCATTACTGAATGCTCCTCAAATTTGTTTTACACCATATATATTCTACCATAGTTCTGGCGGGTTCTGGTTATTTTAGGCTTCGGATCAGGAATTGAAAAAGGAACCTGTTTTCGAGGTTCCTGGCGTTAATCATTGAATCAATTCAAAAATTTCAATTGTAATCATATCGATATTATCGAACTGGTAACGCTTTGGTTTTTCCTTATCATTGTATACTTCCAGTTCGAACGTTTCTGTTTTCGGGTGAAACGTAACCTGGCATTTCCGCTCGCCATTTACCTCAAAGTAGCGTTGTGCAGGCTCACCGCCGCCCGATTGTTCCTGAAGATTTTTTAAGCGGGTAATAATCCCTTGTAGCTGTGACATGCTTTCTCTCCTTTCAAAACACAAACAAGCTATTGCTATTAGATTTCTCTCCCCGCACGTTTCTATCCATACGGATCTTCCCAGATTTCATCTGGTTTTCCTTGTTTGCCAATACTAACAGCATAAATTAGTTTTGTACATACATACAAGTAAAAACTGATTAAACAGGGAAATTTTTAATTCTCTGAAAGAAAACCGCCCATTCTAAATGGGCGGCATTCCTGGATTGGTGGTCATTTGGCAAATGCACTTGCATTTTCCCTAACATCCATCTTCCCGTCAGCAGCGAGGCTTCCAGCCTGCCCCTCACCAATGAAGGCTGCGTATTGGAAAAGGCCGCCAATCGGATTCACCCCGAGCTGGAAATGGATTGAAGCAGCCTCCACTGCTTTTTCCCGCTCGGGTGCGGCAGGAGTCTCCATACCGCTTTCATCCACCGCGGCAGCCGGTAACTCAGATTGTGAAATAACCGAATCAGGAATATCGTCGTATAAATACTTGGAAACTTTCCAGCCTTCAGGTGTTTTTACAAGCAAGAGGCCTTCATAATGGCTATCATAGCCCACCGGCCCGTCTGTGCTTTCCGGGAAAAACTCAAAAACGTACGCTTCATTTTTCCCAACTACAACTTGCGTACTGTCGGAAAATCCATAGTACGGGATATAGTATTGGCCAAAGTCGGTCCCATATGTAACATATTTTCCGTTTTCCTCAACAAGGTTTGCTTCTAGGAAAAGCCCTTTATAACTGTCTGTAAAATACGGGGCAAGGATTGCATCGACTTCCTCTTTCGAACGAAGCTCTTCACCAAGGGATAACTGGGCTTCAAATGCATTCCTTAATAAAGAAAACGCCTCGTCCCTTCCCATCCGCTCACCTGTTTCCGCTTCAGTATACAGAGGCAAAAACAGCATAAACGCACAAATCAAAAACAATGATTTTTTCACGAATATTCCCCCTGTTTAGCCCTCCTTCAGGGCATTTATTTCAATATCAACTTAAATATGATTCGTTATGCATGTGCACTTCTTATCCATTACCCTGTATCACAGATGTTTAACCAGGTTCGGCCCAAATGGATAAAATTATTTTGTTTCGGCCCATCATGGATTGTTTTGGCAGACGGCTTCTTCTATACCAGCCTGCAAATTGGGGAATATAATCATACGCATAATTTTTTTTGGGGGGGATTTCTTTGAATATCCGGTTTTTCTTGGCTGGTTTAATATTCATCCAGGGATGCAATAGCGATGCCATTACGAGGGGCGGGCAGCAAACGCGTACCCCCGCCATAACTACGGATGAACAAGGTATAAGCAAGCCTTTTGGGCAGATGGTTGATAAGAATCAAACAAAGGACGATTCGATTGGCGGTCTGCCAGATAAGGTGATCCTGGATGTTCCTCTCATTAAACAAAATCCTGAGCTAAAATACGGCTGCGAGGTGACTAGCCTCGCGATGGTCCTGAATTACGCGGGAGTATCTGTCGATAAAATGGAGCTTTATCGGGCGGTCAGGAAAGAATCCGATCCGCTCGATAGGCCAAAGGGGGATATAAAGAGATGGGGAGACCCTGCTCGCGGGTTTGTTGGCGATATGACAGGGAAGGCACCTGGATATGCTGTGTTTGATAAACCGATTGTCGAATTAATGGACAAGTATTTGCCGGGAAGGGCTGTAAATTTGACTAATAAGGAATTTAAGGATGTTCTCAGCCATATCGCGGCGGGAAATCCGGCGGTGATCTGGACGACCGGTGATTTCAGGCTACCCGATAGATGGGAGTCCTGGCTGCATGGAAAACGGACAATCAGGACTCCTTTGGATCTCCACGCCGTTGTCCTTGTCGGGTTTGATTCGGATAAAGTGTATGTAAACGACCCCCTATCCGGCAAAGTGCAACATGGTGTTGACAAAGAACAGTTTATCCACTCGTGGATAGCCTTAAAAAAACGCGCAGTGAGCTATAATTAACACTCAATGAATGGCCATGATTTTTCCCAACCTTTCCTCGCCTCCCGAAATGGGTCCCTTACTTTTCAAGTCCGTTTCATTTCACCATTAACAATCGAAAAATTCACTTTAAAACGGGAACTGGTTGAGCCATTGTCCGCCATCCATCGTTATACATTCCCCATTAATATAGGAGGCGTTATCGGAAAAGAGGAAATAAGCTAATTCAGCGATTTCTTCTGGTTTTCCAAGCCTGCCAAGCGGAACGCTCTTAAGTGTGCGCATGGCCGCTTCTTCCGATTCCCAGAGCTTTTCCGCACCCCCGGTCCTTTCAATCGGCCCCGGGGCGATTGCGTTTACCCTAATGCCGTATTTCCTTCCCCACTCGACCGCGAGCGTCCTTGTCATGGACAGGACGCCAGCCTTTGCGGCGGCTGAGTGTATGACTCCCGCCCCCGCATCCCACGCATAGGTTGCAACCATGTTAATGATTGCACCTTTTCCATTATTCGAAATCCAGTGCTTCCCTACCTCCCTGCTGCAATAAAATGTGCCATTCAAGACAATGTCGATCACTGACTTCCAGCCGTTCGGGGAAAGCTTTTCGGCCGGACAGATAAAATTGCCGGCCGCATTATTGACCAAATAATGAATTTCCCCGAATTCTGCAACTGTTTCTTTTACCATCCTTGTGACATCGTCAATATTTCTCACGTCCATTTCTATCGGGAGGATGTTTCCCCCGCTCACGGGCATTTCCTCCTTCGCCTTTAAAAGCCTGTCAATTGACCGGCCGGTAATCGCCACATTCGCGCCGGCCTCCGCAAATCTTTTCGCCATATACTTCCCCATCCCACTCGATCCCCCGGTGACAATAACCGTTTTGCCCTGCATCTTCATACCTCCATACCTCTTTTTCCAAAGCATACCACAAAAGGTGGGAATGTTCTGATAATTGGTATCGTATTTTAGTAAAGGACTCCGCTTCTATTACAAGTTTTAGTTTGATAGTATTAAAACTGAATGCCCGAATTTTTAAAGAGTTTACAAGACAGGCTGGTAGATAGATGATGGCAAAAAAACAAACGCGCAGGACGTTTCTTAAATCTTTGGTTGGCGGCACACTCGCGGCATTGGGGATTGGAGCGGGAGGATATTTTTATGCAAGGGAAATTGAGCCAATCTTGCTTGACGTCCAAACACATGAAATCATCCACCCTCTCATTCCCGAGCAACTCGACGGCATACGTATCGTCCAGTTCAGCGACACACATCTTGGCTTCCAATATACGCTCGGACAGCTTACAGAACTTGCAGGAAAAATCAGCAGCCTTAAACCCGATATGATTATCTTTAGCGGCGATTTAATGGATGAACCGAATAAATTCGATTCAGCCCACGCCATCATTCCGATACTTCAGGCGCTTCATGCCCCGCTTGGGAAATTTTCAATTTATGGAAACCACGACCATGGCGGCTATGGTACAAAGCTTTATAAAACCATAATGGGTGAATCAGGATTTAGGACACTTGTGAATGAAAGCGTGGCGGTCACAAGGAATGGCCAATCGATTTACCTGGCCGGAATTGACGATGCCATGCTGGGAAAACCGGATATCGAATCTTCAGTCAAAGGCATTCCGGCAAATGCGTATAAGATTCTATTGTCCCATGCCCCAGACCTCGCCGACGACGCCGCTGGTTACGGGTTCCATTTCCAGTTGAGCGGCCATAGCCATGGAGGGCAAATCAAAATTCCGTTCTTTGGGGCACTAGTAAAGCCGCCGTTCGCGGAGAAATACCATGAAGGCTTTTACACCATAGCCGGTGAGGTGCCGCTCACCCTTTATGTCAACAGAGGGCTGGGAACAACAAGGCTCCCTTTCAGGTTTATGTCGAAACCCGAATTAACGGTTTTTACGTTGAAAAACTCAACGAAGTAGACGCTGTTCTAGGGTAATTGAAGCAGGTTGCACTGCAAACCCAATGGAAGAACCCTTTATCACACAGATAAAGGGTTCTTCGTTAGCTGTATTCCCGCATTGCAGGGATTGGCAGTTTTAAATATGTGCCCTCCAATTCATGGGCAGGAGCCGGTGCTGCAAAATAATACCCCTGTGCCTTTTGGCAGCCTTCCATTGCCAGGAATTCCGCCTGTCCGGCCGTTTCAACCCCTTCGGCAATTACTTCGACCCCTAGGCTTTTGCCAAGGTGGATGATTGCCGAAGCGATGGCGGCATCTTTTGCATTTTCACTAATATCCTTCACAAAGGATTGATCAATTTTCAGCACATCAATTGGAAACTTCTTCAAATAACTTAACGATGAGTACCCTGTCCCGAAGTCATCGACCGAGACAGTGACACCAATGCTTTTAATGGTCTTTAGAACAGGTGCCGCTTCTTCCGTGTTTTGCATCGAACTCTCGGTTATTTCTATTTCCAGGCATGCCGGGTCGATGAAATGCCGCTCCATAGCCGCTTTCAGGTAAGCTGGAAAATTAGGCTGCTGTAGCTGCTTCGGGGAGATATTGATGGCAACTCTGAACCCTTCATATCCGAGGCGTTTCCATTCCTTGATTTGCCTGCATGCAGTTTCAATCACCCAATTCCCAATCGGGACAATCAAGCCTGTATCTTCTGCAAGAGGGATGAATACTCCGGGCGATATGGGGCCCAATTCCTTCGAATTCCAACGAAGCAATGCTTCAAAGCTCGTCGCTTCTCCCGTCATCAACTCCACCTGCGGCTGGAAATGAAGGCTCAATTCCTTTTTTTCTATTGCTTTGCGGAGATGCGTTTCGATTGAAAGGATATTCGTCACTGAAGAACTCATGCCCGTCCTGTAAAACTGGAAATGCGCCCGACCACGCTCCTTAACCCGATAAAGCGCTTCATCCGCATTTTTCAAAAGTGTTTCCGCATCTTTTCCGTCATTCGGATACATGCTGATCCCAATGCTGGGCGAAATATAATATTCCTGTGAATTAAAGTAAAACGACCGCTTGAACATGGAAAGGATCCTTTGTGCAAAAAAAGCGGTGGACTTCCTCGTCGTATGAAGCAGGAGGATGATAAACTCATCACCACCCTGCCGGTAGACAAAACAATGGTCGTTTTGGCATTCCAGCAGTCGGGCAGCGGCCTTTTTCAATATTTCATCCCCGACGAGATGTCCGAGGGAATCATTCAAGTATTTAAAGCGGTCCAAATCGATGGAAATCAAGGCGAACTCACTATCATGCCTTGTTGGGGAAAAAAGCTGTTCATTAAGCTTATCAAGGAGCGCCCTCCTGTTGAGCAGCCCTGTCAATTGGTCATGAAACGCCATATATTTAATCATTTCCACATTCTTCGATTGCTCGGATATGTCCCGGATAATGACATAGATTCCTTTTATTTCACCGAAAACGATAATCGGAACCGTTTTGATGTGCAGCGTAAGCAAATACCCTTTCCTGTGGATGAACCGGCAGTCGAGCGATTCCTGCGATTGGCCGTTGCCTGTATTCTCAACGAGCGCCTTAAAATTCGCAAAATCCAAATCAGAGACGAGCTCGTAAATCGAGCTCCCGACCAACTGCTGTTCATGAAACCCCGTCAGCTTTACGGCAGCAGGATTGGATTCGAGGATTCGCCCATCCATTGCAATTGAAAAGATTGCATCCATGTTATGGTCGACAATCGATCTGTATCGTTGTCCGCTTTCAATGATTTTATTTTTTTCAAGAAGATATTCAGTTATATCCCTTGTAATCGCTACAATATACTGGATTAAGCCTGCTTGGTCCCTTACCGCTGACAGGACGGTTTCGCCGAAAAACTCCTTGCCTTCTTCGGTGAAAGAGGCATCGAACACCGACTTTGCGCCATTGGAGGAAAGGAACCGCGTATATTCTACCTGAAGTTTTCCGGCAATCTCCGGAGGCAGGGCATCTTGAAACGTTTTCCCGATTGACTCGTGCGAAATGCCCGCCCGCAGGAAAGCGGTTTCATTCACGAACAAATACCGGAAGGTTGGCCCCTCCTCGACTTTCATGATGAAAACCATATCCTTCGCGTGGCGGAATACGAGATCAAACAGGATATTTTCCACATTTGCAACCCCTCTATGGCCTGCAATGCCCATATCCAAAATGTTCTTGTTGAACTCCATACTATCATCCTCAAAATTTTTACAAGATTGTTTGTTCAAATGAACAGTTCATTCATCGGACAAAAAATTGGACTATTCTACAAATTTCCCTTCCTCTATCATACTATAAGATTTTCCAACCCGGGGAAAATATCGAAAAATTTTCCTTTTTGTTTGAAAAAAATAATTGCAAAATCTTTCCTGTAAATATATCATAGTGATATATCATCTTGATATTTGGAGGGTTTTTATGTCAACCGAGCATGCAATTTTGGCCGTGTTAAGTTTTAAACCGAGTTCCGGCTACGATATAAAAGCTGAATTTGAACATGAAGCGGCGGGGTTATATTGGGGTATGAGTTATGGGAGTATTTATCCAAAGCTGAAAAAGCTCGAAGAACAAGGTTTAATCGTTGCGAAAGAAAGTGCTACCAAGGGCAGGCAAAAAAACGTTTATGAACTGACACGATCAGGTTGGGCCGAACTGGAAGGCTGGCTTCTTAAAGCCCCTGAATATCCTATGATAAAGGATGAGCTGTTTATGAAAATGGCAGTCTGGCATGAGGGTATGGATAACAATGCCTTGATTGCCCATTTGCAGGTACGGCGTAAAAGAACAATGGAGWTTCTCCGGTTTGTTAAAACATGGCCTGAAAACAATACCTCTTATGTCAGCGGCGTTGGAAAACTAGCCATTCGGTATGCAAGAGTGAGACTTGAAGTGGAGCTGGGTTGGATAGATGAAACAATCGCGGTCCTTGAAGAAGGGACCCTCCCTGAACCCCAGGATCCATCCGGGATGGCAAGAGGCATAAAAGCGAGGCGCCTGCGGGCAATGGAGGGAGCGGGTATAAATGAAGAATAATATGTTTGGGGTCTTAAGGAACAGGGCTTTCCGTTCCCTTTTCGCTGCCCAGGTTTTCTCCGATCTTGGAAACTGGCTAGATTTTATCGCCATACAGGTCATCGTCGCTTACAAATGGGGACTTGGTGAGGAAGCCATTGCGGCTGTTATTATCGTTCTTGCGCTTCCCTGGGTAGTAATTGGCCCTTTTGCAGGCGTTTTAGTTGATCGGATGTCCAAAAAACACGTGATGATTGTGACACTTCTATTACGGGCGGTTTTCGTCTCAGGCCTCTATTTTTCTCCTAACCTCTATATTCTTCTGTTGTTCTTACTACTAAAAAGTACGGCCGGGGCTTTATTTGATCCAGCAAGGCAAGCGATGATCCGGGAAACTGTCAATGAAGGCGAACTTCCGAGTGCGGTAACACTTAGCCAACTGTCTTTAAATTCGACGAAAATCATAGGCCCCGCGCTTGGTGCCGGCATCATCTCTCTGTTTGGGGCAAAAAGCCCGTTCCTGTTTGAAATAGCCGGTTTCGTTCTTGGAACCGTATTCCTGTTTATGCTCCCCACAGCAAAATTCATGCATGCAACCATTCATGACGGCAGAGCGTCGGGTGGAAAGCCCGCTTTTAAAAAGGAACTGGCCGAGGGAATCATGCACATTTTTAAAGTGCCGGTCTTAAGAATTTCGGTTATCCTTACGGCCGCCGCATTGTTCATTATCTTCCTGTATGATGGCCTTTTTGTCTTTATTGCGAAGAGTATCGGATTCAACGGTGAAAGCTTCGGCCTGCTTGTTAGCTCCGTAGGGCTTGGAAGTGTTGCCGGGGCGATTTTTTTGGGAAACTGGACCAGATGGAAGACCCTGCCTGTCCAGTTTATGTCCGGTTCCGCCCTGTTCAGCGGACTCCTGATTGCCTGTATTGGCTTGGGCGGACACAAGGTATTCACCTTGGCTGATTGGGGGTGGATGATCGGGGCCTTTTTGCTTGGAGTACTTGGTGCGAGCCAATCTGTTCCGTATGGGTACGTACTGCAATCCGAAACCCCAAGCAAGTTAATGGCCAGGGTATCGGCTGCCGCTTCCGCCCTGCAGACGTTTTCGATGCTTGTAGCCCCCGCGGCTGGCGCCATGCTCGCTAAAGTGATTGGCGTGCCCAATGTCATGCTTTTGGCAGGTGCGGCAACAACCTTCCTTGGCGTGTGTGTACTTACCGCCTACTCGGCAAGAAAAAGGAACATGGAAACAAAAGCTGGAGCGTCCTAACCAAGGCGCTCTTTTTCACTGTCCTGAATGCAGGTTAAAAAAATGGGGGGAGTTTTCTTTTCTATCTTCCCTGGCAGATTTAATTAGATGAAAAGGCAAAGATTTCAATTTTAACGCATTCGCGTTATAATGGATACAAATGCACAAAATGAAAGGAGACTTTGCTTGGACAGTACGAATCCCCGGTTTACCGACTATAAACTATCACTAAAAAACCTCTCCCAGGCAATCTATATTGTCAATCGGCACGCGAAAACGGCCCCGGATCCTAAATTCCTTTATCTTCTAAAGCATGAAGCGATAAAAAAACTTCTCAGTGAAGGAAAAGCGAAAAAAGTCGGACTGCATTTTTCGAAACATCCAAAAAACAGCCAGCAGCAATCCGATGTCCTAATTGAATGTGGCGACTATACATTCCATATTCCTCCGGAGAAAAAAGACTTTGCCGAACTTCCCCATCTTGGATCACTGAATGGATTGGTCAGGAACCCCAAAGCGGCGCTTTCCCTCACTCAATCAAAATTGATTCTTAAAGAGTACACAGGGATAAAAGAGCCAAAACAACCCCCAAGGGGAAAGAAAGTTTACCAAAAGCCCGTTTTCAAGCGGCTTGGGGAAAGCTTTTAAGCATTTGGACAATTGATTTCCTAGACAAAAAAGCCGGCGATTGCCGGCTTTTTCTGGTTTCCTTTATATCCTTTAAAAAGTAACCCATAAGCTTTAATCTTCACGGATTCGCCTATGCACCAGGAGCCCCGCCACGGTAAGGATGATAAGCGATCCAAGTGCAAGCCTGCTAGCTATATTCCCATAATCGGCAAACACGAGCGTGATGCTTCCGTAAAGAAGTGGACCGACAATGGAGGACACTTTCCCCGAAAATGCAAACAGCCCGAAAAACTGGCCCCGTTTCTCATCAGGGGTCAAGTCGACAATATAGGTTCTTGTTGTCACCCACATCGAACCAAGGGCGATGCCGAACATGCTTCCGGCAATCCAGAACATCGCGCCATTGACCGCCAGGCAGGCAATAATGAGGGCTGCGAGAAGCAGAATTCCCACGTAGAAGACAGCCAGCCTCGCACCAGTCTTTTTCGTCACATAGCCAAAGATAAACGAACCGATAATACTGGAAATAGTCGATACTAGATAAAGCAAAATGAATTGCCCGGTTGAAAAGCCAACGATTGTTTTCGCATAGACAGCCATCATCGCAATCGTTGTAGCAAGGGCATCATTCAGGAAAAAATACGCAATCATGAATGTGAAAATATTTTTGTGTGCTTTCATTTCCCTGAACGTCGCGGCGATTTCCTTATATCCGGAAAGGAACGATTCCTTTTTCGGTGAGGGAATTGGCCTTTCTTTTACAAAAAAGAAAATCGGCAATGAAAATAATAGGAACATGATGCCTGTCGGAATAAAAGCTTCATGGAAACCGTCATCTCCAATGAACGGGTAGACCGCAAGCCCCGCCAGCGTTCCAACATAGCCGATTGCAACCCCAAAACCCGAAATTAAAGGGATTTCCTGTTTCGTCCCTAAATCGGAAATCATCGCGTCATAGAAGACAAGGCTTGAATGGTAAAAGAACTTTGCAATAATAAATAAGATAAGAACGAGTACGAGCGGGATTGGCATGCCGAACCATTTCCCATTCAGGCCGGCACCTCCGAAAACCCCCATGAGGATTGTCGAGACAGCAGCTATTACTGTGAAAATCGCAATATATTTCTTTTTTTGGCCGGTTCGGTCAATCATTACTCCGTAAAGCGGAGAAAAGATAACGAGGAAAAAGCTTGCGATTGCATTTGAATAGGAAACGAACGTGCTTGCGATCTGATTTAAAACCTCATTGTTGCCAATTGCTTCCGTCATATAGAACGGAAAGAAAATTGTATTAATATTTGAGGAAAATATTGTGTTCGCAAAATCATATAAGGCCCAGGAAAAGATGGGCAATGTAAAATACAGCTTCCAGCCCGTCCGGTTCAATGCTCCTTGTGGATGGGCGGGATTTGATTGTTCGGTTTGTGCCATGGGGTCAACTCCTTTTTCTAATCAATTTGCTTTTATAAGCCTCTTTGGATAAGTATACCATTATTTGTTTTCGTTTTTCACAAATTTTCGGACTATTTTCATATACAATGGATTCGTTGGAGGGATGGCATTTATAATCCCTTTTCTTGTAACATGTTAGAATATGAAACCGTAGGAAAATGTGGTTGGGAGGCGGAAACGGAAATCATTGTGACTACAGGAGCCAGTGAAGCGATTGATATTTCTTTCCGGACCATCCTTGTAGAAGGGTGTGAAGTAATCCTGCCGGGTCCGGTATACCCGGGGTACGAGCCGATTATTACGATGTGCGGGGCTACTCCAGTCTTTGCGGATATCCGGGACAATGGTTTTAAGTTCACAGCCGATACCATAAAGAAATACATAACGGAAAAAACCCGCTGTGTCGTCCTGCCCTACCCCTCCAACCCTACGGGAGTCAGCCTTTCCGGGGATGAAATCCGGGATATAGCCGATTTGCTGAGAGGCAAAGACATTTTTGTACTCGCGGATGAAATATACAGTGAATTATTATATGGCATGAAGCACGTATCCATCGGTTCGTTTTTAAAAGACCAAACGATTGTCATTAACGGGCTTTCAAAATCCCACTCAATGACCGGGTGGCGAATCGGCCTTCTTTTCACGCCTGAACCAATCGCCCGCCACATATTAAAGGTGCATCAGTACAATGTCACATGCGCCAATTCCATAGCCCAGGCAGCAGCCGCCGAAGCGCTTACTGCCGGAATCAATGATGCCGCAGCTATGAGGAATGAGTATGAGCAACGGCGCGATTATGTTTTCAGGCGACTTTCAGAGATGGGTTTACAAACAGTGAAGCCGGACGGGGCGTTTTATTTTTTCGTCAAGCCGCCGAAATCAACGAAGCTCAATTCTTTCGATTTCGCAATCGATCTGGTCAACAAAGCGAAAGTGGCAGTTGTGCCGGGCAGCGCATTTTCGGAATTTGGGGAAGGATATTTCCGCCTCTCGTTTGCCTATTCCATGGACACCCTGAAAGAGGGCTTGGACAGGCTTCAGGCATACTTAAGTTAAATTTCATGGAGAAACCCCCGCTTAACCCGGCGGGGGTTTTGATTTAACCCATTTTCCTGATGAACCTGACTTCCCGGTATCCTTCAATCCGGTCGGTTGTAAAGAGGCCGATTTCCGCAAACGTGCCCTTAAGGCTTGTAAGGACGGCTTCGAACTCCTCGGGAGACTTTGGTTTGGAATATCCAAGCCTTCGGATTTCTTCCATGAGGATTCTGAACCCGCCGTCTGTTTCAATATGGCTGAATTTCACAGGCAAAGTCCCCTTCACCTCATTCATCAGCGTAAGGTCCCATTTGATCGGGCGGGCACCATTCACGGTTTTTTCCCTGCTGAAACCGTCGATCCTCACAAGATACCTGCCATCTTCAAGTTCATCAAACTTTTCTTTAATATCCTCGAATTGATTCATCCCATTCCCCTCCTTCATAGAAAGGGTATTAAGGACAATGAAGTTTTAGAAGGTAAACCTCTATTCCCAATATTTATATAACGCCTGGGTTCCGCTATTTTCCTCGCCTTTTCCGGCCAGTTCATCATACAGGGATTTCGCAAGCGATAAGCCCGGTGCGTCCATGCCCATCCGTTCGGCCTCTTGAAGTGCGATGCCCATATCCTTGATGAAATGTTTTATGTAAAAGCCAGGGGCGAAATCCCCACTCAGCATCCTCGGGGCAAGATTGGATAACGACCAGCTTCCCGCCGCGCCTGTCGAGATGCTTTTTAAAACATTTTCAAGGTCAAGGCCAGCCTTCCTCGCATAAACCATTGCTTCGGCAACGCCAATCATATTCGAAGCGATGGCGATTTGGTTGCACATCTTCGTATGCTGCCCCGCACCCGCCTCCCCTTGGTACACAATATTCGTCCCCATTTTTTCAAGCAACGGCCTGACATTCTCGAAAGCCTGTGCATCCCCGCCAACCATGATGGCGAGCCGGGCTTCCCTGGCCCCTATATCACCCCCGGACACCGGGGCGTCCAATGAGTGCATTCCACGCGCTTTCGCTTCTTCATAAAGCTTTTTCGCAAGTGTTGGAGTGGAAGTTGTCATATCGACAAAATACGTACCAGCCCCCGCATTCGCAAAAATCCCATCGTTTCCGAAGTAAACTTCTTCAACATCCTGCGGATACCCCACCATTGTAAAAACAACATCGGCATTACGGGCGGCTTCGCCTGGTGTATCTGCCCAGTTTGCTCCCTTTGCTAGAAGGCTGTCGGCTTTTTCCTTTGTCCTTGTGTAAACAGTAAGATTGTAGCCCGCATCCATTAAATGGCCCGTCATGCTTTTGCCCATTACGCCAGTACCAATAAATGCAATTGAAGTAGTTTCTGGAGTTAACATTGAATCAGCCCTTTCCTTGTCTGTCCCTTCTATTTTAGCATGGGGTCATTTTGTGTGGGCTTTTTTTACAAAGAGAAAAGCCCCAGGCGACAGTTCCCGGGGCCATGTGCCAATCTCCAATTATGCACCTTCCCATTATGCCCCATAAGAGGCCGTTTTATCCTACAATTCAGAGGAAAAATTGGATAAATAGCCGCGGCCGAAGACCTCTTTGCCATTGAACACTTCAATCGAAACGGCGTCCCCCTCGGCGATCATTTTTTCAAGCTCTGCAATATGAAAATCAATGTTCAATGGAAGCGGATCCATAAGAATATAATTGCCGCCATCTTCTTTTACTTCCAGATACTCRCCGTTCAGCACCTCTTCTTCGCCATAGATGATTTCTTCTGTTCCGAGCGCCGCAGCGAGCTTTTCATCATGGATATTCACCTTTACTTTGAACATATCCTCGCCCTTTAAATAGTTTTCATTGATTTTAAACCTGAATTGAAGTTCATTGTTTTTCGTTAAAAATGCTTCAGCATACTTGCTTGCGATAATGTCGCGATCCATAAAAAGTCCGCAACCTGAAACAGTCAGCGTAAGTATAAGAAAAAGAACAATCCGCATAGTCTTTTCAACCCCTTCCCATCCCCTGCCACTCTTTAATCTAACCTTAGCCAAAGTGCGGGCTGGATAAACGTGGGGACGAAAAAAATTGACAAGCAAAAGCCCCTGACAAGCAGGGGCTCCCGTTTTCTTATTCCGCATTCACTCTATTCTTCTTTTTTGGCGCTCCTAGGGATTGCATTTGATTCATCAGTTTTTCACGGGATTCCTTGTTCCTCATCAGATACGCTGCGCCAAGTGCCACAGTTGTCATGAGCATTTTTTTCCTGTCCATCGAATCTCTCCTCCCTCGAAATGTCCATTCATTAAAAAACTTCCCTAATGGCAAGGCATATAAACATAGGAATCGAAAAAAGGATTTCCTAAATAAACCAATGTACCCTACAAGTGAATAAAAAAAATCCGGCTGCATATGCAGCCGGCAAAAAGGGGGAAAATGAGAATGATTAGCTTACACTAAATCATACTAGTTGCTTGGTAGTATATTACCCGTAAACTTGTCCCTAAAACCTTTTTAATTATTACAATACCATTACATGTTTATTGCGTTTTTTACAGATTGAACAACCTCTTCGACGGTTCCCATAGAAAGGGCTTTTGAGGCCAACTCTTCCATATCCGATTTGCTAAGCTTTTTAATTAAAGACCTCGCTCGGAGGATGGAGGTGGCACTCATGGAAAATTCATCAAGACCAAGCCCTACAAGCAGAGGGATTGCCATGACATCGCCTGCCATTTCCCCACACATGCCAGCCCACTTTCCTTCAGCATGGGCTGCATCAATAACCATTTTGACAAGCCGGAGAATGGCAGGATTATAAGGCTGGTACAGATAGGAAACCCGTTCATTCATTCGGTCCGCTGCCATGGTATATTGAATCATATCGTTTGTACCGATGCTGAAAAAGTCGACTTCCTTGGCGAATTGGTCAGCCAAAATGGCCGTCGATGGGATTTCAACCATAATTCCGACCTCAATCCGGTCAGAAACTGTTGCCCCCTCTTCCTTAAGCTTTGACCTTTCTTCTTCAAGGATTGCTTTCGCTTTCCTGAATTCATCAAGCGTAGCGATCATTGGAAACATAATTTTCAAATTTCCATATGAACTTGCTCGAAGAAGGGCACGAAGCTGGGTCCGGAAGATTCCTTCCTGGTCAAGGCAAAGGCGGATAGCCCGGTAGCCAAGGAACGGATTCATCTCTTTCGGAAGGTTTAAATAAGGGAGTTCCTTGTCACCGCCGATGTCAAGCGTCCTGACAACAACCGGCTTTCCTTCCATTCCTTCGAGGACAGCTTTATAGGCTTCAAATTGCTCGTCCTCCGTCGGCATCTGGTCCCTTCCCATGTAAAGGAATTCAGTCCGATAAAGGCCAACAGCTTCCGCCCCGTTTTCAAGGACGCCCTTTAAGTCGTTCGGTGTTCCGATATTTGCGCCAAGCTCGACTTCGTGGCCGTCAGCTGTTACAGTCTTTTCGTTTATCAGCTTGGCCCATTCCCCCTTTTGGGCTTCATAGTCGGCTTTTACCTGCTCATAAGCCTGTACCAATTCAGGGGTAGGATTGATATGGACTTCGCCTTTTAGTCCGTCGATAATAACCAAATCCCCGTTCCGGATTTCCTCTGTCGAAGTCCTCGTGCCGACTACAGCAGGAATTTCCATGGACCGGGCCATTATCGCAGAGTGCGATGTCCTTCCTCCAATATCTGTCGTAAAGCCTTTGACAAACTGCCGGTTTAGCTGTGCGGTATCTGAAGGAGTCAGGTCCTCCGCAACAATGATTACTTCTTCGGCAATCATGGAAGGGTTAGGAAGCTGGACGCCCAAAAGCCTGGCGAGGACGCGTTTTGTTACATCGCGGATATCAGCGGCTCTTTCCTTCATATATTCATTATCCATCTGTTCAAACATGGAAATGAACATGCCCGCGGTTTCATTCAGGGCAAACTCCGCATTAATCTTTTCTCCCGAAATTCTGTCCTCGATTGGAGAAATGAGCTCAGGGTCGGAAAGAACGAGAAGATGGGCTTCAAAAATGGCAGCTTTGTCCTCACCCAAGTCTTCCCGCGCTTTATCACGGATCTGGGCCAATTCAGCCTTCGATTGTTCAAGCGCAGCCCTGAACCTTTCGATTTCCGCATCAGGATTTTCGACGGGTTGCCTGCTGAAGGATAAGTCGGGCTCAGTTAGCCTGTATGCTTTGGCGATAGCGATTCCATTCGAAGCAGCAATCCCCTGCAAAAAAGCCATTATTCTGCGAGTCCTTCTTTTTTCAATGTTTCTTCAAGTGTGCGAAGCGCTTCCTCGGCATCCCCGCCCTCAGCTGAAATGGAAATCGCCGAGCCCTGGCCGATTCCCAAGGACATTACCCCCATAATGGACTTCAGGTTTACTTTTTTCCCTTTATATTCAAGGTTGATTTCGGAATCGAACCTGCTGGCTGTTTGAACTAAAAGTGTGGCTGGCCTAGCGTGGATTCCTGTCTCAGCAGTAACCATAAATTGTTTTTCTGGCATACTTAATCAATCTCCTTCAATATATTAATAAATGATTTGTTGCGGGGACGACCCTGTTAAACCAATCCGATAATGCCCGGCCAATCATAAAACCGCCCCTAACCTTCTTAACTTAACCAATATTTAAAATATAGTCAAATAAACAGGCAGGCAGCCCGTATTTTACCGTTTTAGGTAAAATGAGCAAACCTGCCGTGCATGAAATTCCTTTCCGAAAAATGGCCATGGCGGTTATGGCTGCTTCTTTGGCCGCTTCTTTTGTTCCTTCCGTTTTTGCTTAATCATTTCCTTTAGTCCCTTTAGTTCACCACGTGCAAATTCAAGTTCGGAGTGGGTCACGTTGAGGTCTCCATAGCGGACATCTTCGTATAAACCAATCACTCTTTGGTTGGAAGGTGCCCCAATCCTGCTTAGCCATTCCCCAACTGTTTCAAATCCCAAACGGCCGAAACCGTTTTTGACAGCGAAATATTCAAGGTTGAAAATTTCTCGCCGAAGCAGGTTATCCGGAGGGGAAGGCTTTTTCTTCCTTGCCGTTCCCTGGCCTGCATTCCGAATACCAACAGAGCCAACAGTATTTACCTTTGTATTTTCAAGAATGAGGCGATTCCTTTTTTTATACAAAAAGATGAATAGCCCTATTAAGGCGAGGACGACGAGTACCATAAGAGCCGTTTCCGTATATTTTTGCATTGCCTCTTCACGGATGACTTTTCCGACACTCGGCCTTTCCACATAGTCGATTTCATTTACCCTATCGGGATCCGTCCATACTTTCTTGGTTTCGGACCACTTAAGAAGAGGCGATGCCAAGGCACCAAAAATCCATGCTACCCCCCTCAAGACTAAAAAGAACGCGGACTGGATATAATCCATAGCCATTGCGATGAGGCTGCCAGCCAAAACAATAGGGGTGATCAACTTCCCGAAAAACGCCAAATATCCCGCCTTATTCCGATTATCTCCTTCGATCGTTGAAAGATTCAAGAGGAAGCGGCCTGATAAAACAACCATAACCTGTATGATTACTATTGCTATTGTAAGGTGGAAGATCATCTCATTCTTCGTATAAGCACCTATTAGGGCTGGAACCGCAGCCATAGCCGAGAAGGTAGCCAGCAACAAATCGTGGTCCTCCCCCTTTCCGCCAGCCAGGGAATTCCCTCTCCAAAAAAGGAAAGCAACCCCACATGCCACAGGAACGGGATGGAAGCCAAAAAATAAGCCGGTGGCGAATAAGGCCGGAAGTAAAAGGATAAAAAACATTATTTTTGCCTTTTCCCCCAACCGGACAAGGAGCCATGTATAAAGAGTAAAACATAATACGAAAAGGGCCAGCGCAGGAATAATAGACAATCCTTTTTCCTTTGGCCAAAAATATGGAAATACTAGCAACGTGGTGAATAACAATTCAATTAAAAACACATACATTTTTTTCATCAAGAGGATCGCCTTCCTTCCATGGAAGGTGAAAACGGCGTAAGCTCCGCCTTATCCTGAATGGTTTGCAGTACCATGAGCCTGATGCCACGCTTCCTAAATTCATCAAGCTTGGCCGCTGTATATCCGGGCATTTCCCCTGCATGGATAAGGCAGGGCAGCATATGGAGGTTCCGGTCCATAAACGAGAGCATCTTCTCATAAGGATAGGGGGCAAATGAATTTGCCAGCGCCAGCATTTCAAATATTTTTTGAAGTTGCTCCCTCCCATTTCCCGGCGGAAGATAAAAGAACGGAACATCACCAGCGTTCCTCATGTTCATGCAAAGCGAAACAGGGATTTGCCTGGAATAAGCAAAATACGCAAGGTCAGCGGCGCTTCCAAGCATTTCCTCAAATTTCACCGGAATTGAATAGCCATCCGCAACATTAATGCATATGACGATCCCTTTTTCTGACACCTGGTCATATAGCTTTGTTTGAAGCCTGCCAACACGTGCACTCGCCTTCCAATGGATTCGATGGAAACCATCGGAGTAAGTATAGTCCCTCGTTCCTGCGGGCGAAAGCATATCCTCATAGAGTGAGAATGGGGTAAATTGGCCTCCGGGCTTTAATGATACGAGATCCATTTTATTGACAACTTCCAGCCTGTCCGGGTAAACGATTACTTCCTTTGGAAGGGGAAACCTGTACTCAAGATTTACTTTTCCAAAACCGAATAGATTCGGTATTTTCAGTTCGATCTTTCTGATTTTTGCTAATCCCCTTTGTTTACTCGTAAAAGGAAGTTCAAATTTCTTAGCCTCTCCCTTATTGAGGGAAAGAGGAAAGGAGACTTCGTGCAGCCATTTTTTATCATTTTCGTCGGCGCCTGGAGGCTCGACTGCCTGGTCGAAGAATACCCGTGCTTCCGCATTTAATATCGGCCAGCCTTCATTCGTGAACACCAATTCCCAATTCCCTTGTTCATCAATGAAGTAGCGATCCCTCTTCCTCTCCGCCCCTACATCCAGGCCTTCCCCCATCTTTTTTTCATAGAAAACATTAAGGGAGATAAGTACAAAAGATATGACTCCTGCAAAGAATAAAAATTTCGTATCTAGATAAAGTGAAAGCAGGATAAGAAAAATCGCCATAAATTGTATGGGAAGGATTTTCCCGTCTGAAAATGAATGCTTACTCCAGGACATTAGCTTGCCCCCGCTTCAACCGGGACAGGCACACTTTCCATGATTTCCGAAATAATTGCCTCCGGGCTTTTTGTAAGGGACCCTTCCGTCGATAAATAAATGCGGTGTCCCAATACAAATGGGGCAACTGCCTTAACATCATCCGGCACCACATAATTCCTGCCAGCAAGGAAGGCCTTTCCCTGTGCTGCCTTCATGAGGGCAAGCGTCCCCCTCGGGCTGACCCCAAGCTCAATTAGAGAATGCTCCCGCGTTTTCCTGGCAAGTTCAAGAATATAGGTTTCAACTTCATCATTTATTTGTACTTCTTTGGCTGCCTGGGAAAGTTCCCGCAGCTCGTTCTTATCTAGAACCTGTTCTATCTTGGAGGCAATGATGCTAAAACGGTGAATCTTTAATATTTCTTTTTCTTCATTAAACTCCGGGTACGCGGCATCCAATTTAATGAAAAACCGGTCCATTTGCGCTACCGGCAGGGGAAATGTCCCCTGCTGGGACTCAACCGGATTCTGAGTTGCGATAACCATGAAGGGCCATTCAAGCGGAAGGGTATGGCCGTCGATTGTGACCTGCATTTCCTCCATCGCCTCAAGAAGGCTTGACTGGGTCCGCGGTGTGGCCCGGTTAATTTCATCCGCCAAGACAATATTTGCCATGATTGGCCCATGGAGCAATTCAAACTCCTGTTTCTTTGGGTTGAAAAACTGGATACCGGTAATATCCCCTGGCAGGACATCCGGGGTAAATTGGATACGCGAGAAGCTTCCGCCAACCGCCTCTGAAAACTTTTTCGCTAGCATTGTCTTACCTGTTCCGGGAACGCTTTCCAAAAGGACATGCCCATTGAACAGCAGGGAAATGAACATCAGCTCAATTTCCTGCTCCTTTCCGACCAGATGGACGCCTATTTCTTCCTTCAGCCTGTTGCCAACCTCTAATACTCCCATTTTCCCACTCCTATTTATCTTTTTTTATAAAACTACTCTTCATACATCATTTTCCTTGTCATGCCTCCATCAATGATGATGTTTTCACCTGTTACAAAATCATTGCGGGGATCGGCGAGGAACAAGCAAGCCCTAGCGACATCCTCGGGCTTCCCTACCCTGCCGCTTACATGCTGGCGATGGTCACTTTCCGAAAGCAAGCCATACTGTCCGGTTTCAATCCAACCCGGGCTGATACAATTTACTGTAATACCGTAAGGCCCAAGCGTCCGGGCCAATGCATGGGTCATCGCGACGATGCCGCCTTTTGATGCGGCGTATGCTTCGGTATTTGGCTCGGACATAAATGCCCTTGTCGATGCGATGTTGATGATTGTACCGCCTCTTTCCTTCATTACCCTGGCTGCCGCTTGTGAGCAGAGGAACACACTGCGGAGGTTTGTATTCAATATGTCGTCCCATTCGCTCACCGCCATTTCAAAAAAGTCATGGAAGGTTGAAACACCGGCATTATTCACGACAACATCAACTTGCCCAAAGCGGGAAACAGATTCAGCAAACAGCTTGTAAACGCTTTCCTCCGACCTGACATCGGCCTCAAGGAAGACTGCACTCAGATTCTCCTTCTGGAGACTTTCAGCAGCATCCATTCCAATCCTGCTGTCAAAATCGGCCATCACTACATTCGCTCCATTGGCGGCAAATTCCCTGGCAATGCCCAATCCAATTCCTTTGCCTGCCCCGGTAACAATAATTGTTCTGCCTCTGAATTGCATCCTAAATCCCCCCCAACTGTCCGATTAACGGAAAAAGCAGGCGCCCAGCGTTTAAGCTGGGCGCCATAGGCCGTTTTAATTTTTCATAGCCAGTGAGCAGGAAAAACCAGCAACGGTCGCCTTATTATGCAAGTTGAGCAAATCATCCAGCTCCCGACTAATAATAAGGGTCTGGTGGCTTGCTAATCCTGTCATTGTGGCCGCCAAAATCATTTCTTTCCGCTTGTTTTCTATTTTGTACAGCAGATTGTCATGGGTTGGCAATGGTCCTTCACCTTCACTCCGCAAGGGTTATTGGATTTATTGTACACTTATAGGTAAAAATTCACAATATATTCATAAAATTTTTACAAAAATGGAAGGGAAATTTTTTCAGCTTCTCGGCTCTGGCAAATATTCATAAATAACATTTCCGCCTCGCTGGGCAATTCCGCGAAAGTGCTTGAAATCCTCCCGCTTTACAAGAGTACTCCGAAATTCGAGGAAATCTTCATTCGTCACGTAATATTCCGCAAGTTCCCCACTTTTCAGCCTATCAAGAATTTCATTGATTCCTTTTTCGTCCATTATCTTTCACCACCTGGTTGCAACAATATAATAGGATTGTTCCTTAATCCAAATCATAATGGAGCCCATTTTGTCTGTCCAGCACCTTTCCCACTTCAAGAATAGCCCGAAGTAGAAAATTTTAGGAAAGAAAGCCTTTACGTTTTCATAAAATTAGTGCAAACTGTTAGTAAAATCTGCACACTAGCTTTTGATTAAGTGAAGATTCCATTTAAAGAAGTTAATCAAAATTAGGGATGAAGAAGGAGAGAGGCAGTTGAAGAGAGCAGAAGTAGGGAACGTCATTGAATTCCGCGGTGGGCTTCAGGGAATCGTAGAGAAAGTGAATGAAAACTCTGTTATCGTAGACCTAACTTATATGGACAATTACCGCGATCTTGAATTGGACCAACGGACAGTAATTAATCACAAAAACTATAAAATTGTTAAAGAATCGGCCAACTAATACAATTGCAAAAAGCAGCGGAACGCTGCTTTTTGTGTTATTCGGCAAACATTTTTCCAAGCTTGGCAATTTCATCGGACTCATGGACGACAATTCCTTTTGTATCGCCTAGAGCAATAGCAACCATTGCTTCCGCAACCGTTTCAGCGGCAATGGGCGCAAATTTCAGCAACTTTCCGGACATTAGCCTCCAAAATGGCCATGTAATCCATTTAGCCAGCTTTTCTCCAAAACGAAATTCCTTCCGGTCGCCTACTAATAAAGAAGGCCTGAAGATATGGACAGCCGAAAATGGCATCAATGCAGCCTCCCTTTCCATTTCGCCTTTCACCCTGCTATAGTAAAAAGCCGACTTCCTGTTTGCCCCCATCGCGGAAATGATGAAAAACCTTTTGGCCCCTCCCTGTAAAGCAAGCTTTCCGGCAAGGAGAGGCAAATCGTAATCGACGAACATAAATGCTTCCTTTGAGCCTGCTTTTTTCATCGTCGTCCCTAAGCAGCAATAAATATCATCAGCCTTAAATTCTTCGGGATGCCTTGTCAGGTTCTCCATGTCCAATATAGTTTCCTTAATTTTTGGTTTGATAATTCCAGTTGCCCTTCTCCCAATGATTTTAATCTCGGAGTATTCTTCCCGCCCAGCAAGCTTTTCCACCAGATGCCCGCCAACAAGGCCTGTTGCCCCTAGGACCAATGCTTTCCTTCCCACTAACATCCCTCCCTTTTTAATTACTATAACGATGATTTGGGCCTGATGCTATAGTGGTTTCCTCCGATTTTTCATTGCTTTAAAATACACAGACTTTTTTTGATTCCTTCTATTTGCTACAATAGGTTCAATGCACGAAAGGAGACAGACGCTTTAATGGTATTGAAAAAAATTGACTTCCGCCTGGTTGGTGGCTTTTTGCTTGCCCACCTTTTACTTTATTTTACCTTCCAGGATAAAAAAATTTTTTGGTACATCTTCCCAGCGTGCCTGTTGCTCTTAACAATTTGGACAATCCTCCTTGAGGATGTGGACGACAGGATTTCTTTTATCCGGTATATTACAGCAGGCATACTTTCAGGGCTACTTTTATATGGGCTTTTTTATTTTGGAAATGCCATGATCCACTTTTTTCATCTGCCTCTCGGAGACAATATTGGTAGGCTGTACAAGTGGTTCTCACCGCGCCAATCCTGGCAATATATCGCCCTTGTTCTAATTGCCGTTCCCGGCGAAGAGATATTTTGGAGGGGATTTATCCAAAAAAGGCTCCTCAGGCACTCCTCGGCATTCTGGAGCATTGTTGTCTCTGCTGCCATGTATGCCTCCGTCCATATTTATTCCACCGAAATGATTCTAGTCTTTGCGGCATTCATTTCAGGGATTGTTTGGGGTGTGTTGTTTGCCTGGAAACGGAGCATCCCGCTCGTTATCGTATCCCACCTCGTTTTTGACCTATTGCTCTTTATTCTTGCGCCACTCTACTAAAAGGCCGCCGGTTTCCGGCGGCCTTAATTCATTTTCGGCAATGGCTTTACCCATAAAAGGATTAGAAACAGGAGGCTCACATAACCGAACAGCGGATAAAGAAATGAAAGAAGCGTTCCGTAGTGAACGAGGCTTGCGGCATATGAAACAGCAAAGATGCCCACTGTTATCGTTATAGTATGGAGCGGCACATATTTTCTAATCTGGCGTTCGAGCCCATAAATATTTCCGATGACGGAAGTAAAAATTTCTGCATAAACGACTCCTATGAACACCCAATGAAACCCGCCAGCCACATTTCTCATTACTTCAGCCATTGGGATGTCATAGGCCTCCAGGTTTGGGAGCATGACAAGCGTTAGGTGGCTGGATATAAGAATTAAGGTAAGGGCAGACCCTCCGAGAATCCCTCCCCATTTGATCGTCCAATCATCCTTTACCTCAAATGCAATTGGGACGAGGACAGCCTGTGAAAGACCGAGATTGAATGCAATATACAAAAACGGGGAAATGGCCCCTTTCCAACTTCCGCGTAATTCCCCTATTTGAAGAAAAGCTTCGGTAAATCCCGGCATTGAAACCGTAAGCGACATGAGCATTAAACTGAACAAAATCATTGCCGGCACTATGAACGTGTTAACCGCAAATAACGCTTTTGTCCCAAAAACCATTACGATGATGGAGAGCGCGATTGTTAAAATGACACCCGAATTCCTTGAGGCGCCGAGCTGTTCCTCAAACACCGCTCCAGCGCCGGACATCATGACAGAGGTAACGCCCAGCAGCATTAGCAGCATAAGTACGTTAATCGCCTTTGAAGCCCGGCGGCCAAATAGGAATTCATTAAAGCCCTGATACGTATCGACGTTAGCCCTTGCAGCCGCCCTCATTAATTTTGCACCCATAAAAATAAGAAGAAAGCCGCTAATCAAAATGCCAAAAAMCCCAATCAACCCATAACGGGAAAAAAATTCGACTATTTCCCTGCCTGTAGCAAAACCCGCCCCAACGACCGTACCCACATAAACGGCCGCTATTTGGAAAGCCCCTGGCCAATTTCGTTTCACGCAATCCCCTCCCCTTAAACACTATATGGAGATTAGGACAAACAATGCTACCAAATTCCAATCACCGGAAAATGTGTACTTTGGTAAAAATTACATACACCAAATAGTTGAAAGTCAAAGAAGGTCAGAGTATACTAATAATCAGAAAGGTCAAAGAAAGTCAAAGACAAACAAAAGCCTTTCAGAAGATTTTTAACAAGGAGGCAGAAATATGCTTTGCCAACTATGCAATCAATCACAAGCAAATGTGCAATTTAAATTAATGGTGAATGGCAGAAAGAAAGATTTAATGCTTTGCCAGGACTGCTTTAGCAAAGAACGCCAGGCAATTGCGGGCTCATTGGGGCCATCTGCCGGATTTCCATCTTCATTTTTCAGCCAATTTAATGAGCAGCCATTTGGCAGCATGGGCTACCCAGGCCAAATGGATGAAACAATAAAGGAACAACCTAATAAAAGCGGCGGCAACGGATTTTTTGACCAATATGGAAGAAATCTTACCCAATTGGCCAAAGCCGGCCTAATCGATCCCGTAATTGGACGCGATGAAGAAGTTGAACGCGTAATTGAAATATTAAATCGAAGGAGCAAAAACAATCCTGTACTCATCGGGGAACCAGGGGTCGGAAAAACGGCAATCGCAGAAGGCCTTGCTTTGAAAATAGCCGAAGGAAATGTACCCGCCAAACTTTTGAATAAGGAACTATATCTCCTTGATGTTGCTTCCCTCGTAGCCAATACAGGAATCCGGGGACAATTTGAGGAGCGGATGAAACAAATGATCTCCGAGCTTCAGTCCAAAAAGAACATTATCCTCTTCATCGATGAAATTCATCTGTTGGTCGGAGCCGGTTCTGCGGAAGGATCGATGGATGCAAGCAACATCCTCAAGCCAGCGCTCGCTCGCGGCGAACTCCAGGCTATTGGAGCAACAACCTTGAAGGAATACCGCCAAATTGAAAAAGATGCGGCACTTGAGAGAAGGTTCCAGCCAATCCATGTCCATGAACCTTCCCTAGATGCAGCAATTGAAATTTTAAAAGGTATTCAATCAAGATATGAGGATTTCCATGAAGTTAAATATTCGACCGAAGCAATTGAGGCGTGTGTCCAATTATCAAATCGCTATATCCAAGACCGCTTCCTTCCAGACAAGGCGATCGATTTGCTTGACGAAGCCGGTTCAAAACTAAACTTGCTTTCCGCAGGGGTTTCTTCAAAAGAGGACATTGAGGAAAGGTTGAAGGCGATTGCAACAGCTAAAGAAGCCGCGCTCAATGAGGAATACTACGAAAAAGCCGCGGAGCTTCGCGATGAAGAAGCCGAGCTTGAAAACAAGCTTGAAAACGCCGGGCCATCAAACCGCCCTGTTGTGCAAGCGAAACACATCCAGGAAATCATTGAGAAGAAAACCGGCATCCCGGTCGGCAAGCTGCAGGAGGATGAACAGCAAAAGCTGAAACATCTCGAAGAATCGCTAAATGGCAAGGTCATCGGCCAGGAAGATGCTGTTCGAAGAGTAGCGAAAGCCATCCGCCGGAGCCGTGCCGGCCTGAAAGCAAAACAGCGGCCAATTGGCTCATTCCTGTTTGCCGGCCCTACAGGCGTCGGAAAGACAGAACTGACAAAAAGGCTTGCTGAAGAGCTTTTCGGCTCAAAGGATGCAATGATCAGGCTCGATATGAGCGAGTTCATGGAAAAACACAGCGTATCCAAGCTCATTGGTTCCCCTCCAGGCTATGTCGGCCATGAGGAAGCCGGACAGCTTACGGAAAAAGTCCGCCGCAATCCTTATAGTATCGTACTGCTTGATGAAATTGAAAAGGCCCACCCGGATGTCCAGCACATGTTCCTGCAAATTATGGAGGACGGACGCCTGACGGACAGCCAGGGGCGTACTGTGAGCTTTAAGGACACTGTCATCATTATGACAACGAACGCCGGGGTTGGCGTGAAACCAATCCATGTAGGCTTTGGAAACACCGGCGCCACATCGGAGAGCGGCCTGCTTGAGTCACTTGGTAGCTTCTTCAAACCGGAATTTCTCAACAGGTTTGACAGCATTATTGAATTCAGCGGCCTGAAGAAGGAAGATCTTCTCCAAATTGTTGAATTGATGATAAATGAACTTCAGGAAAATCTTGCTGAGCAAGGCCTTACTCTCACTGTCAACAATGAGGCCATGGAAAAATTGGCCAAACTTGGCTACCATCCGTCATTCGGCGCGCGTCCACTCCGCCGCGTCATTCAGGAACAGCTTGAAGATAAAATTGCCGACTTGATCCTTGACGAGTCGGATGCCGACAAGATTGAAGCCATTGTGGAGGAAGGCCAAATTTTGGTCCGGCCACAAGCGACTATTCGCCAATAAAGCTATTCCTTAAACCGTTATCGTAAAAATGAAGCCCGGTCCAGACATATACTATCTGGACCGGGCCTTTTTGCGTTTATTAAAGTTTCTTGTCGTCGATGGAATTCAGGTAGTCCTCGATTACGCCGATAACCGATTCGACACAGCCGTCTTCAAACGGTGAAATCAAGCCGGCTTCCTTGACTAGCCCGGTAAAGGACTGGCTTCCGCCTAGCGTGCAAAGGCGGGCATAATCCTTCCAGGCCGTTTCACGGTCTTCCCTTGACTTTTTCCAGAACTGAAACGCGCAAATCTGTGCCAGCGTATAGTCGATATAATAGAAAGGAGAACCATAAATATGGCCTTGGCGTTGCCAAAATCCGCCCCTCGATAGGTAGTCATTGTCTTCATAATCCTTATGCGGCTGGTATTTCCTTTCAATTTCCCGCCATTTCGCCTTTCTTTCCGCTGGTGTTGCTTCCGGGTTTTCGTACACCCAATGCTGAAACTCATCAACAGAAACGCCATACGGAAGGAACAGAAGCGAATCACTAAGGTGCTGGAACCGGTACTTGTCAGTGTCTTCCTTGAAGAACAGCTCCATCCACGGCCATGTGAAGAACTCCATGCTCATCGAATGGATTTCACAAGCCTCATAGGTCGGCCAATAGTATTCCGGTACATCGAAATGGCGGCTCGAATACACTTGGAATGCGTGGCCGGCTTCATGCGTAAGAACATCGATATCGCCTGATGTGCCGTTGAAATTCGAAAAGATGAACGGTGCCTGGTAGTCTTCAATGTATGTGCAATATCCGCCGGAAGCCTTACCCTTTTTGGCGACAAGGTCCATCAGGCCATTATCCTGCATGAAACGGAAGAATTCTCCCGTCTCAGGGGAAAGCTCGTCGTACATTTTCTGGCCATTGTCAATAATCCACTCGGGGCTTCCCTTTGGCGCCGGATTCCCTGAAGTGAAGCTGAATCCTTCATCATAATAGAAAAGCTTCTCTACGCCAATCCGCTCCTGCTGGCGTTTTTTTAGCTTCGTGGCAATCGGTACGATAAACTCCTCGACCTGCTTCCTGAAACCGGCGACCATTTCCGCGTTGTAGTCAGTGCGGTGCATCCTGTAATAGCCAAGTTCAACGAAGTTTTTATAGCCAAGCACGTGTGCGATTTCAGTCCTTACTTTTACAAGGTCATCATAAATCCGGTCAAATGCCTCTTCATTTGCGCTGAAGAAGCCAAATTTCGCTTCGCTTGCCCGTTTCCTTGTATCGCGGTCAACAGATTGGATGAATGCATCCAGCTGCGCCAGGGTCCGTTCTTCCCCTTCAAACTCTATTTTCGCGGAAGCAACCAGCTTCGTATATTCGGTCGTCAGCCTGTTCTCCTTTTGAAGCAGCGGTACGATTTCCGGCTTGAAGGTTTTCAGCTGGCCCTCTGCTAACGCGAACAGTTGGCGGCCCCACTTTTTCTCAAGCTCGGCGCGGAATTTAGAATTCGTTAAAGCTTCATAATACTTTGTGACTAGCCCTTCAAGCTCAGGGCCAATCTCGTCAATATAATCCTGCTCCGCCTTGTAAAACTCATCCTCCGTATTGATTGTATGGCGGACAGACACAAGCGAAATCATTGTCCCGATATGATTCCTCTGCTCATTGATTTTTTGAATCGCCTTCTCCTGCTCTGCCGCACTGCCTGCGGAATTGAATTCCTCAAGCGCACTTTCAAACTGCTTCTTAATCTCTTCAAGGTCCGGCCTTACGTATGTATAGTCCTGAAATTTCACCTGAAACCCCTTCTCTCTTTTTAAATTCACTTCATTCATTTCGACATCCGAAACTTGAATTCCTCCAATTTCAGAAAAATACCGGAAATTTTTGAAGTTTACTCCCCGGACATTTTGTTGTCCTTCCAAGATCATGAAATTCGCCCAATGGGCACTCTTGAAAAATCCAAACAAAAAAGCGGCAAAAGATATGCCGCATTTTTGGGGGACTACCTTATTAAAACTTTCCCGATGGCAGTCCTAATTTCTTCAATAGTGTGATTGCCTCTTCCCGCTCCTGCTCCGTAAGCCGAGACATGAGTTCATGGATGTTCCGTTCGTGCTCAGGAAAAACATCTTCAATAAATGCTTTTCCTTTATCAGTAATTCTTGCATAGGTCACCCTCCGATCACTCGGGCAGGCCACCCTTTGAAGAAGCCCTTTTTGCTCAAGCTTATCGACGACATACGTAATACTCCCGCTCGCAATCAGGATTTTCCCGCCGATTTGCTGAAGCGGCTGGTCTCCTTTATGATAAAGGAGCTCCAGGACGGCAAACTCGGTAGGGTTTAGGCCGTTTTCCTGGATAAATTTATTGACCTGTTCATTGATCGCCTTATAGGCTCTGGATAGGACAATGTAAAGCTTAAGTGATTGTGAAATAGATTCTCTTTCCAATATGATCAATTCCTTTAATGGCTTTTTAAAATCACCTTGAATTCAAGATAATTATAATAAATTTAGTGGACAGTGTCAACGAACCACATTACAATAAATCCCAAATACCTTTTGTAAATTAAAATTAACTGTAAATCCTATCTTTTTTATTTTCCGCTATATAGGTTGAAGCAAAAATTTATTTTCAAATGGAACCTTGCGGTTGATTTCCGCTCCAGGCACTCGCTTTCCGCGGGGCGTCAGTGGAGCCTCCTCGGTGCTAGCGCCTGTGGGGTCTCCACCTTGCCGCTGCATCCCGCAGGACACTGAATGGCATCGTCGAATTTGCCCACGCACGAAGGAAACGCGGTAGCGTTTTCGAGGAGTCTGTGCCTTCCTCTCCAATCAACTTACAATTCAAATAAATAGTGAGTAAAATTTATTTCAAGATATATAGTCGAAAATGCTGTAATATAGGAGGGACAAACTTAAGGGGAGCTTACAATATGAACCAGGCAGCACTAGTCCAAAAGCCTGCCGAATCCGGGCAGGCAACCACGTATAAAATACTATATATCATAGCCCTTTGCCATTTGCTGAATGATTCGCTTCAGTCGGTTGTACCCGCCATGTTTCCGATTATCGGCAAAACCCTCGGACTTAGTTTCACCCAGCTTGGCATGATTGCCTTCGCACTGAATATGGTTTCGTCTGTCATGCAGCCAGCCGTAGGATTGATGACCGATCGAAAGCCAATGCCCTATGCTTTGCCGGCAGGCCTTGCCTGTTCGATGGCGGGAATCCTCGGCCTCGCGTTTGCACCCAATTTCGCACTTATTATCCTATCTGTTATTTTTATCGGTATCGGCTCGGCGATTTTTCACCCCGAGGGATCCCGTGTCGCCTATCTTGCAGCAGGTCCCAGGAGGGGGCTCGCACAGTCGATCTACCAGGTAGGGGGCAATTCAGGACAAGCACTGGCGCCCCTTATCACAGCTTTAATCCTTGTGCCATTCGGTCAGAGGGGGGCTGCCATGTTTTCGGCAGTCGCCGCCATCGCGGTCGCCCTGCTGATGTATATCGCCCGTTGGTACACTGAAAAGCTATCTGCTTCACGAAACGCTGCAGTAAAGCAAGTTGGGGAAAACGGCGCGAAAAAGGCTCTTCCGAATGGCATCCTGCCAGCTTTGGCGTTAATCCTGCTCCTGATTTTCGCTCGCTCATGGTATATTTCCGGCATAACGAATTTTTACGCCTTTTTTGCAATTAATGAATATTCGTATTCAATCAAGCAATCACAATTCCTGCTTTTTGCATTTCTTGTGTCCGGCGCTGCCGGAACATTTTTTGGCGGGCCGCTGGCAGACCGGTTCGGCAAGAAAAATGTTATCACTGCATCGATGCTGTTTTCGGTGCCCTTTTCGGCTATCATCCCGTTTTTGCCGTCATCTGCCGCACTTGTTTGCCTGATTTTAAACGGTTTCATTTTAATGACAAGCTTTTCGGTTACGGTTGTATATGCCCAGGAACTCGTGCCTGGAAAAATTGGGCTCATGTCCGGACTCACTGTAGGCCTTGCCTTTGGCATGGGTGCGATTGGGTCTATTGGGCTTGGCTATATCGCCGATTTGGCTGGCTTGAAGGAAATGATTATCGGAGTTGGCTTTCTACCACTTCTGGGCATTTCCGCACTCCTGCTTCCATCTGATAGAAGACTAGAGCAATGGCATAAAGCCTAAACCCCTGTTCGTACCGCCTAGGTTAATGGAAGCAGCTGGCAGGGTTATTTCATAATAAAAACGGTGGCCATCCTAAATAAGGTTGGCCACCGTTTTTTTTTGAAAACCATTTTGGTTGCTTGTTCTAAATTTCTTTGATCCTTCGAAGGAGTTCCACTTTCTCATCTTCCGATAACATCCGTTGCGCCATTGGAAACAGGACATTCTCCTCTTTAGCGAAATGCTCTGTCAATGTATAGTATGCTTCTTTAATTTGGGCGGCAAGCTCGCGCATTTCATCCTCAGAAAACTCAACTCCTTGTTCCTCGGTCCTATCCAGGTAAGTGCCAATAAGTGTTTTTGCCCGATCATGCTCGTACTCCATCACAGCAATCGGACCCGAGGTGCGGCCAATATAGTGGCCCATCATTTCGAACAGGACGCCTTCCTCCCTGTCCGAATGTGGACCTAAATCGGCAATAAATTTCTTTGTCTTATTAGTCAGTTTAAGGAATGCTTGATTACTAGTATCTCCATTTTCAATCTTGCGGACTTCCTCAAGCAACCCATCTAATTGGGCAAGAAGTGGAGGATGCTCCTCTTTTAATTGCTTCAGCCCAGCACATAGTTCGACTTCAGCTGCTCCTCCAAATGCGCTCATGAACCACTCATCTTTATTTCCCCTCTCGATAGATTGTTATCTAAGGACAGTATAGGACGTTTTCGGATGATAAGTTGTGATGGCCGTCACAAGCCATGAATTTTTCACAATCTATTGGTTGCGCTTTCAAGTTTCGAAAATTTTTAACATTTACACTGGCATTCATAGCCTGCGATTTCATATAATTTAGTTAGAACCAAAAAAGGAGGGACAAAATTTGAATTTCCCACATTATAGAGACTTTTATCCAAAAATCATCATGCCGATCGGGATGAACGACACAGCCGTTTTAAAGGAATCCCCCTTTGCGGACACAGAGGCCACCCATTGGCTGATCGCGCTCCAAGGTGAACATGAAGGTTTGCCAGCCGGCTGCTGCAATTGGAAGGTTCTCGTCTACACGTCCGACCCTGAAGGTGCATTTAGCTGGGAGAAACCATATTACGCATCTTCCATAATGGAATCGATCGACTCTGCAATTGAGCTTGCACAGCAATTCGAATCATTCGGTAAAAATGATGTGCTTTGCACAATGGGTTCAGATAAAAAAATTAGCTAATCACCTAGCCCATTCTCCTCTTTTAAGCTTCTTCTTTTTGCCCTCTATTGTGAAATCCCATACATAGCATGTTAATAGTGTTTATTCCCCTATCCATTAAAACCGATTTAGTCTCCTTACAACAAAAAGGGCGAAGTGCCCATTTTTATAATTTTCATATGTGTAAAAACCAATAGAATTGGTGTATCCTTCTTTCCCGAAGGACAAGCTGCCCCTGCTGTCCAGGCACTAAGACTTTTTTCTTTTGCATTAAGGGCGGATTGTGCGGAGCCTGCCCATTCGTTAAAACCACTTTTTGCGGTGAAGATCCTAAAAAAAGCTGCCTGCAAGTGAATGCGGACAGCTTTTTAAATACGATTCTATCTTAAGCAAGCCGGAAGACGATTCCATGGCCGCCTTTTGGATATTCCCATTTAATATTCTCATAAGGACAGCCAATCCTGCAGCTGCCGCATTCATGGCAGCCCTCAAAACCTACCTGCATACGCTTTCCTTCCCATTTGTATACTTCGGCCGGGCAAAAAACAGTGCATAGCTTATCCGGGCACTTTGTCGCGCAAATATCGTGGTCCAGAACGGTTAAATGGGACTTTGTGTCACACCTGAAACGAAGGAGATACTGTTTTTCTTCGAGATTTTTGGTTGACATTATTTCACCGCCTTCCATGCGCGATAGACATCCTGCAGCACCTTGAAGGTCCCGCGTTCGCTTGTCATGCCTTTAATAATTTCCTTCTGCTTGTCACGTTTAGGTGTACCGTCGACCGTAAAGAATTTGCTCATTGCCTGGTTCATCATTGGCACATATTCCTTGAAGTACTGCGGGTATTTTTCGAACGTATGGGCTGCATCTTTGTACTTTTCAAGGTCTTTCATGATAAAGCTTCCGTATAGTGCTTCGCGGTAGCTGTTCAGGCTTGCCTCACTGAAATTGTTGCGGGCTTTCGCCTCGATGATTGCTTCCGCGGCAAGCTTTCCTGAATACATCGCCATGTTCGATCCTTCGCGGTGAATCGCATTGACGAGCTGCGCTGCATCCCCAACAACAACAACCCCATTCCCGGCTACCTTTGGCACTGACCTGAATCCGCCCTCCGGAATTAAGTGGGCCAAATATTCGGCTGATTCCCCGCCTTCAAGCATCGGGCGTACCATCGGATGCGTCTTCAGGTAGTCGAGCAGGTCATATGGCTTCAGTTTCGCTTTAATCATGCTCGACAACGTTGTACCTACACCAATATTGAGGCTATCTTTATTTGTATAAAGGAAAGCGGTCCCAAGGTTGCCTTTTGTCGAATCCCCGAATATTTCAATCGTACAGCCGTGGTTGCCTTCCAGATTGAACCTGTCGTTTATTTTCTCTTTTGGAAGATTAATCACTTCCATGACAGTGAGGGCAACTTCGTCAGGACGGAACTCTTTATGGAAACCAAGTTGCTTTCCAAGCAGCGAGTTTACTCCGTCAGCGAGGACAACAACATCCGCGTATACATCGCCATCCGGCCTGTCAGTTCGGACCCCAATAACCTTCCCGTTCTCGACAATGCATTCCGTTACTACCGTCTCATTAATCAGGAGCGTACCTTGTTCGACAGCCTTTTGTGCAAACCACTGGTCGAACTGCGCCCTTAGGACTGTGAAATTGTTGAATGGCTCACTTGCCCACTCCAGGCCTTTATAGCCGAAGGAAACGACCGATTCCTTATCCATCATCCAAAAACGCTGCTCAACGACCGGCCGCTCAAGCGGTGCTTCCTTCCAAAACTCAGGAACCAATTCCTCTGTCTGTTTTCTGTAAAGGACGCCGCCCATTACGTTTTTGCTTCCAGGGTATTCCCCTCTTTCAATCAGCAGCACTTTCAATCCGTTCTTCGCGCACACAAGGGCGCATGCCGTACCGGCTGGGCCGGCGCCAACTACGATTACATCAAATTTTTCAGGCATAACTGATTTCACCGCCCTTTTGGTTCCTCATCTGTTTAAACTGTTCTGTCAATTTCGGGACGATTTCGAGCGCATCCCCTACAATCCCGTAAGTGGCCACATCAAAAATCGGCGCATTCGGATCCTTATTTATTGCAATGATAATCTCTGAGTTCTTCATGCCGACGACATGCTGAATTGCTCCTGATAGGGCAATGGCAAAATAGATTTTTGGCGTAACCGTTTCCCCGGTCTGGCCAATTTGGAGATGGTGGGGCAGCCAGCCAGCCTCGACAACATCCCTCGTCCCGCCAACGGTTGCGCCGATTGCGTCGGCTAAATCGTTGAGCATTTGGAAGTTTTGCAAATCCCCCATACCTTTTCCGCCGCAGACAATCACATGGGCATCAGCGAGGTTTGCTTTATTTGTTATGTCTTTCACAATTTTAAGCACTTTTGTGCGCATATCGTCTTCGGAAAGGGCTATGCTCTCTTCAATGATTTTCCCGGTCCGCGAGCCGTCCGGTTCGAGCGCTTTCATCACTTTTGGCCTTACTGTTGCCATTTGCGGCCTATGCTTTTTGCAAAGGATGGTAGCCATGATATTTCCTCCGAATGCCGGCCTGCTGGCTTCAAACAGGCGGTTGTCAAGGTCAATATCAAGCATCGTCGTATCGGCGGTCAAGCCGGTGTTTAAATCGGTCGCGACAGCGCTTGCAAGATCCTTCCCGTTAGGCGTCGCACCATAAAGAAAAATTTCCGGTTTATACTTTTCGGCAAGCATGATGACGCCCTTCATGAATGACTCTGTCCGGTATTGTTTCATAACGGGGTGGTCGATAACATACACTTCATCCGCCCCATACGCGATTACCTTTGAAGCAAGCGGCTTTATGCCATGCCCCATCAGCACCCCAGCTAGTGGTACCTCGAGCTTATCGGCAAGCTTTCTGCCCGCACCGAGCAGCTCTAGTGAAACGCCTTCAATATTGCCCTCTGTTTCTTCTATAAAAACCCAAACCCCTCTGTAGTCATCTATATTCATCAGAATCCTCCTATCCCCTTATGCTGATTAAATTAATTTGCCGATTTGGGCGTCAACAGCTCTTTTTTATCCATAAGGAGGCTGATTAGCTCCTTTACCTGCTCATCCGCGGTGCCTTCGAGCCTTTTTCCTCCTTCGGGTTTTGGAGGAGAAAACATTTTGCCTACGATGGTCGGGGATCCTTTTAGCCCCAGTTGGGTACGGTCAACGTTTTCGAAATCGCTCACTGCCCAGATGACTGGTTCGTACCTTGCCGCCTTAATCATGTTCGGCAGCGGGGAGTACTCGATTTCATTTATTTCCTTTTCAACTGTCAACAGGCATGGAAGCTGGGATTGAATTAATTCATAGCCGTCCGTTTGCTTCCGTTTAATAAGGACGGTCTTTTCCTTTAAATTTACTTCTGATACTTCAATAACATTCGTGACAGGCGGGATATCCAGCCTCCTGGCAATACCTGGCCCAACCTGCCCTGTATCCCCATCGATGGCATGCTTTCCGCAAATCACCATATCAATGGGCATTTCCTTGCTGATTTTTTCAAGCGCTTTAGAAAGCGCATAGCTTGTGGCCAGCGTATCAGCACCGGCGAACGCGCGGTCTGAAATTAAATAGCCCCTGTCGGCCCCGATTTCGACGCTTCGCTTAATGACAGCGGTTGCCTGGGGCGGCCCCATTGAAAGAACAGAAATTGTTCCTCCCGTCATCTTCCTGATCTTCACAGCTTCCTGTACGGCATGGGCGTCATATGGATTTAGGATGGCTGGCGCGCTCCGCCTGTCAAGCGTGTTTGTTTTCGGATTGATTTTAATGATTTTTGTATCTGGTACCTGTTTGACACAAACAACAATATGCATGTACTACCTTCCCCTCTGCAGGATATTTGTGCAAGCGCTTCCTTTAATAATTCATTTAATGCTTTTGTTTTACGATATATGATTCGTAAAACGAGCATAGTACCAACAAAAAAACGTTGGAAACACATGATGGCCGTCCCGGCACTGTTACGCAGGCAGCCTGGAATAGGAAAAACAGGCGGGGCGGTTATTAACATAGCTGTTAATACTACTATAAAAAATATTCAGATATAGACAATGATATAAATCACATCTTCTGGATTTTTAAATAAATTTTAGGAGAATTAAGGACATTTTAAGAAATAAAAAAAAGAATGCCATTAAGCATTCCATTCATTGGGTTTAAATCGCTGACTGGACCACGAATCTTTCCCGGATATTTGCACTCGCGGGCGGCCATTTAGAAACGAAAGTGCCGGCACCGTTGGGCGGCTGCCAGCAAGTTTGCCTTGCCTTTTGATAAACGGCAATCAACTCATCCAGTTCCTGGCTGTATTTGATCGTCCTTTCGTTCGTAAATCCATTTTCATTTGCGGAATCGATCATCACTTTTCGTTTCTTTTTAATCTCGTCCAACAGTTGCAACAGTTCAAAATTATTTATAAACACCTTTATCCTGCCTCCAGCTAAATCCATTATTTTACAATAGAGTTCGGCCCCAGCATCGTAAAAAAGAGGCGCTTGTTGCATTATGCCAGCCTTTCGGATCAAAGTAAATAGATTCGCAAAACAGGTCAAAACATCTGATATTTCTTCGTTATTCGACATGGCCTGTTTCTTTATTTTCCGAAAAATGCAAATAGCCGGCATGCACTTGCGCCGGCTCTCTTGAGTATATTCATATAGCTTTTTCGTAAATCGGCACCCATCCTTCAGAGGTTACAAATATCCTGATTGCCACAACCTTCCTGTCGTCCTGGAGGGTGAAATAGTGGCGCACATTTTCTGGAACAGAAATCAGGTCGCCAGGGTCAAGGTTCACTTCAAAGAATTCCCCATTATTCCCCTGGATGACAAAGATGCCATGCCCGCTTACAATAAAGCGGACTTCATCATCTGTATGATGATGTTCTTTTTTGAAATTCTCGAGAAGTGTATCAAGATTTGGGGTTGACTCGGAAAGCGAAATGACGTCCTGGGCCTTATAGCCGCGCCTCGCGGAAATGTCCTTGATTTCATTTTCGAATGCCTTCAGAATCTGATCCTTGTCCTCATTGGAAAGAGCGTAGTTTTCCTTCAGGTTTTCCGGCAGCTTTGCGACATCCCACTTTTCGTAAATGACTTCCTGAGACTCAAGGAATGACGCTACTTCTTCCTGCCCCCGCAACTCTTTACCGCTAGTTTGAAAACTGATCCATGCCATTTAATAAACCTCTTTTCTTTTTTGTTTTTGGCAAGGTTTGCACCGGTTTGATTCCGCTCCAATCAACCAGGCTCCTTCCAGTAATTTTTACACTACCTTGAATAATTGGAATGGTTTGTGCTCGAGAAGTCGGAGCTGATATTTGAATAAAAATTCGGAGGCTTCCAATAACTTCTTTGCCTCAAACGCGTTCCTGCCCCATACCGTGATTCCATGGTTACGAATTAACACCGCTCCCGTATCGCCTTTGACATGCTGTGCGAATTCCTTGGCCAAGGTCGGAATATGGGCATAGTTCCGGATAATCGGGATTTTCAAAACCGCATCCTCATCCCATTTATCGAATGCCTTGATAATTTCCTGGCCCTGGAAAGATACTTCCCCGCGGTCCCCGTAAATTTCTGAAATAACGTTGTTATCTATTGTATGGACATGGAGGCTGCAGCCCGCTTTTGTCCTTCTGTATATTTCAACATGGAGGAGCGTTTCGGCTGAGGGCTTCAAATGGGTTTCCCCCACAGGGCTGCCAAACTCATCGACCAGTAAAAAATCTTCATCCGTCCTCTTCCGCTTGTCCTTTCCGCTCGCTGTGACAAGGAATTGCAGCGGCCTGTCGCCCACCTTGATCGCCAGGTTGCCGCTCGTCCCCATAAACCAATCACGTCCTGAAAGTTCATCCTTTACATCTGCAAGCTCATTCCACTTTTCATTCAGCATGCCTGCTCGTTCACCCCTGTCCGTTTTTTAATTGATTCAATGCAATCAAGAAAGCTTTCAAATGGCGAATGGGATAGGCCCCATTCTTTACACTTCTCCAAAAGCAAATCCCGGGCCAGTACGAAATCCGCCTGTTTTGCCGCTTCAAGATCGGTTACTGAATCGCCGATGACGATTTTAAAATAATCATCCCCGTGGCCAAGCCTCCTGATGACACTTGGCTTGCAGCAGCCGCAGCCATTTCCGCACTTTTCATCACAGCTGTTGGGCCAGAGGATGCGGATCGTTTCTCCAGCGAAGTCCGAGCTGTTGCAGAAAATACCATCAAACGGCCCATATTCGGAAAGGACTGGAAGGACGAAGAAATCGATCCCTCCGCTTATGATATATAAAGGAATGCCTTCTTCCCTCGTAAAAGCTACAAACTCATCGAATCCATGCCTGATTCTTGCCTGTTCAATCGCAAATTCGGCAATCTGGTTTTTTTCGTCCGTAGGGAGCAGGGAAAATAGTTCCCCAACCCCTTTTTTAATCGAGATTTCCCCCGAAAGAATCTGGTCCTTAATCCGTTCCCATCCAGGCGGGGCAAAGGTCTTCATGATTGAAATAATGTTGTCCTTTTCGGTAATTGTTCCGTCAAAGTCACAGTAAATAACAGGTTTTTTCATTTCGCACCCTCCTTTTGAGGTATCCCCCATAAGGCAAGCGCCTGTTGAAGTTCCTGCTGGCATTCAGCCGCCTCCGACAAGCTGTGGCCTGCGAGAACCACATCGATTGCCTGGCGGAATGCCTTCCCTCCAGCCGCCGCTCCTCCTGGATGTCCATGCACTCCACCGCCCGCATTGATGACCGAATCAATCCCGAAATCGGAAATCAGCAAAGGTACGAGGCCCGGATGAATTCCTGCCGACGGAACCGGGAATGACCTTTTTAAGGAATCGTCTTTAATAAGCTCTTTTGCTATCCCAAGCGCGCTTTCCCTTTCAAGCGCCACCGAGCCGTACGGTGATGGGAACAACGCGAGGTCCGCACCGGCATATCTGAGCAATTTTCCTAAAAGGAGTGAATGTGAAACCCCATATTCTGGCGATGAAGCAATTGCCCCGCTGAAGGCGGGATGCGCCATGATTGGCAAGCCTATATTCTCGTCCTCCCTCAGTTCCTGGAGGACATCGAGCCCGTAGGAAAAAACATTGACCAATAGTGCATCAGCACCTGCTTCCGCAAACCTTTTTGCCTTTTCCCCGAGTTCAGAAGTCCTCCCCGTCAAGTTCACAGCGTAGAGGGTCCTGTGCCCGGTTTCGGAATACACTTCATCCAGTATGCGGCGCCCTGCCTCAATTCTTTTATCTGATGGAGTCAACGGATTTTCAAAAAGGATCTCATCATCCTTGACGATGTCAACCCCGCCCCGTGCCTGCTCCTTTAATTGGCTTGAAAGAAACTCGACGTCCTTCCCCAGGACTCCTTTAAATATGCTCATCAAAAGCGGGCGGTTATGGACGCCAAGCTTGTCCCTTAAGCCATCAATACCAAAGCGCGGACCGGGAAAAAAGCTTTTCAGTTCTTCACTGAATTCCAGGTCCAGAAGCCGGATTTTCCCGTCCAGTGACAATTTTCCAAAGACGGTAGTTAGGATGGCTGGCAAATCAGCGGAAAAGTTGATTGCGGGATACGCAATAGAGAGTATCGCGCTGTTTTCATTCGCCTGTTCAACAGATACGATCCTCCCTTTGTGTTTCCGCAGCTGCTCCTGTTCAAGTGCGGGTAAGTTTGTCCAGGAGCCGACCGTCAGACCCAAAGCGATTTCCTCCGCTTTCTTCGCCGGATTTCTTTCATCCCCAACGTGATATGTTGCTATCAATTCACTCATGGTGTCCTTCCTTTCCTGAGCAGTTTTCTATATCAGGCTTGAAATTTAGCATTAAAAAAACCCCTTCCAAAGAAGAGGTTAGCGCGGCAAACTAATCTCTTCTCATCTATCAGCTTTCGCTGCAAGAATTAGCACCGTGCTTAAAATAAGTCGGTTGCCGGGCTTCATAGGGCTAGTCCCTCCGCCTGCTCTTGATAAGAAAATGATTTTTAATATATTTACTATTTTCATAATGTTTAGATTTAATATGGATTATCGCAGGAAATAATTTTGTTGTCAAACATTTTTTTGGAAAATTTCCAGTGAGGCAATCCTGCTTACCGCTTCAGCTAGCCTTTCCTCAGATGCAAGGAGGCCAACGCGGACAAAGCCCTCGCCGAATTCGCCAAAGCCGATCCCCGGCGCAACCATGATATGCGCTTTTTCAAGAAGATAGTCGGCAAATTCCATCGAACTAAACCCTTCCGGAACCTTCAGCCAGGCAAAAAAAGAACCTGCCGGCGCAGCAACGTCCCAGCCAATATCCCTTAAACCGCCAATGAGCGCCTTTCGCCTACCTTCATACAAACGGACTAGTTCATCAACGCAATCCTGCGGGCCATTAAGCGCTTCGGCGGCCGCCTCCTGGACAGCTCCAAACAGGGAGACGTACAAATGGTCCTGCATCAGTTCAATTGCAGAGACGATGCTTTTGTTGCCAACTGCAAAACCTACTCTCCAGCCGGCCATATTGTAGGTTTTCGAAAGGGTATAAATTTCAATCCCAATCTCCTTCGCCCCTTCGGACTGGAGGAAACTGACCGGCTTTTCCCCCCCGAACCCTATCGCCCCGTAAGCAAAATCGTGGACAACACACATACCGTGTTTATTCGAAAGCGACACGGTTTCATCGAAGAACTCCTTTGTCGCAACCGCACCGGTAGGGTTGTTCGGATAGTTGAGAATCATGAGTTTCGTGTTTTCCAAAACTTCAACCGGCATTGCTCCATAATCGGGAAGGAAGCCGTTTTTCTCTAGGAGCGGCATCATTTCAAGCTTCACCTGTGTAAGGGCCGCGCCCGATAAATAATCAGGATAACCCGGGTCGGGAACAAGCATCGTGTCCCCCGGATTCAGGAGGCATTGTGGAATCTCAACAAGCCCGGCTTTCCCCCCAAAAAGGATTGCCACCTCGGTGCCGGGATCGAGCTCGACATTGTATTCACGTTTATAAAAATTGGCGACGGCTTCCTTCAGGTACCTAAAGCCCTGAAAAGGGGAATATTTATGGTTTACTGGATTTTCGGCAGCCAGCTGGAGCCGCTTCACAATGTGGGGCGGTGTAGGCTGGTCAGGATTTCCCTGCCCAAGGTTGATAACATCATGGCCTTGCGCAATCGCCTCGCCTACCTTTTTGACAAGCCCCGCGAAAAACTGGCCGGGAAGGCTGTTCAATAATTCAGACTTCGGGTATTCCTTCACAAATGACCACCTGCTTTTAAATGATTTATATAATTATGGAAATCTAGTCACAAATGATATAACGTAATAGGTATCTTGTAAAGAAGTTTTTTACTTTTCTGAAATAAGGGGGAATTAGCTTGAAAATGAAAATTGCCATTGCCCAAATGGATATCTCCTATGGAAAACCCGCGGAGAACTATGCGATCGCGGACAGATTGATTGATGAAGCTGCTAAAGGGAATCCCGACCTCGTTGTCCTGCCCGAACTATGGACGACGGGATACGACCTTGAAAGGCTTGATGAAATTGCCGACAGCCAGGCTGCAGAATCCATCGCCTTTCTTGGCAAAAAAGCGGCCGAGAAGAAGGTCAACCTGATTGGTGGATCGGTTGCGAACCGCACCAGCGCCGGCGTGGAAAATACGATGCTCGCTGTTTCAAAAGAAGGAAGCCTTGTCCATACATACAGCAAGCTTCATCTGTTCCAGCTGATGGATGAACACCATTATTTTATCCCAGGAACCGGAACCGCGAATTTCGAACTCGGCGGCCGTGTGTTTGCCGGCTTTATCTGCTATGACATCCGCTTTCCCGAATGGCTAAGGAAACATGCATCTAAAGGGGCGGAAGCTATCTTCGTGGTAGCGGAATGGCCAAAGGCAAGGGTTGCCCATTGGCGCGCGCTCCTGATTGCCAGGGCAATTGAAAACCAGTGCTTTGTTATTGCCTGCAACCGGGCGGGAAGCGACCCTAAGAATGTATTTGCTGGCCATTCCATGGTCATCGATCCGTGGGGCGAGGTAATTGCTGAAGCTGGCGAAGGCGAAGAAATCCTTACGGCTGAAATTGATCTTGAAAAGGTGAAGGAAGTTCGGGGTATCATACCGGTTTTTGAAGACAGAAGACCGGAACATTACTGCGAATAGGATGAAAAGGAGGCGCTTGGCAGCTGCCTCCTTTTCTCGTTTTACGGCTTCGCCCACATTACTTCCGGATTCAGTTCGTAAATGCCGTTTTCCCTGTACATATAATGGTTGATGATGAATTCCCGGCGGATGGTCGCGTAATCATCATGGAACTTCTTGATGAATTCATTAATTTCCTTTTCCTCGTACTTTTTGCCTTTTGCCAGGCCCCTTACGAGTTGTTCAAAGACATAGAGCTTCTTCTTGCGTTGGGCTGGAATGTTTTTTAGCTTCCCCTCCGCTGTAAAGAAGTTTGCGATAACCTTCTGTCTCTCATCGTTTGCATTAGCCATTTCACCTAGTTCCTCCCCTTCCCGATTCGCAAGCTGTGTTAGCGCCTTTGCATGCTGCCCCAGTACTTTTTCATTCAGGTAAAAATAAATTGTATTTTTGTCCCTTCTTTCAAAGACAACATGGACATCCCGAAGTTTTTTCAAATGATGGGTAATCGTTGGCGGCGTCAGCCCAAGTTTGCCTGCGATTGCCTGGCCATGAAGCGGGCCGGCCGCCAAGAGCGCAACAATCCGGATGCGTGTTGGATCGCCCATGGCTTTATAGAATGAAACGAGCTTGTCTAATTGCATATCTATCACCTTCGTTTATCTAATTCGATATATATCTAATTAGATTTATATCAATTGTTTTTTGAATAGTCAAGATGATTTTGAATGAATTTTCCGAATTTGGATTTGCGTTACCAGACCGATGACTTTGTCCAAATTGTGACAGTTCTCGATAAGTGGAAGGAAATTTTCGATATCCTTCTAAAAGTTTTCGATATATCCAAAAAAGTTTCGATAAGGGCATGAAAATTTTCGAAATATTGTCCAAGCCCTATAAAAATGCAACCTTTTCACTCTTGATACAAAACAAATTTGCCACTAATACCAAATTGAAACCGGAAACCGGGATGCCTTTTCCCAAAAAACCCCATCCCTGTTCACCATAACAGAAAAAAGCGGCCTTTTTTTCACAAAAGGACCGCTTTGCATGAATTTATAGCAAGGATATGATTTACAGCATTGGATGGTCGTGCTTTGCCTTTAGCCGCTGCCAGCGGTTTTCGATTTCCATTTCAAAGGCAGAAAGCATTTCCTTGTTTTCTTCCTTCAGTAAATGCTTGGATTTTCCCATGTATCTCAGCCATTCGGAAGCAGGCACACGCTTATTTTTTTCTTCCGGATTGTACGTGATTGTGGTAACGCCTTGTTCAATCTCATACAGCGGGAAGAAACACGAATTCACTGCCGCCTCCATGATTGTGTTCCCGTACCTATCCTCTGATTTCCAGTTCAGCGGGCAGGTAATTAGTATTTTCCCATAAACGGTACCGACATTCTGTGCATACCACTGTGCCTTCGCACCCTTTTTGACTAGGTCCTGCGGGAATGCTTCCGTACCTGTGAAGACGTATGGAATATTCGCCGCTGCCATCAGCTGTGCCGTGTCCTTATGGTGGAAGCTCTTGCCTTGTTGGGTTTTCCCTACACTCGTTGTGCTTGTCATATGGCCCATTGGGGTGGAATACGACATTTGCGAACCAGTATTCATGTAGCCTTCGTTATCGTATTCAACGATGATGAGCTTATGGCCGCGGAGCGCGGTGCCAATTGCAGAGCCCATTCCGATATCCATTCCGCCATCGCCGGTGACCATTACGAATGTCACATCATCGGCAACCTCGATTTCCCCGCGTTTTTGCAGCTCAAAGAATGCCTCGACCGTACCGGACAGCGTTGCCGCTCCGTTCTGGAAAAGGTTGTGGATCATCGTTTGCTTGTGGGAAGTGTACGGATACGCTGTCGTCGTTACATAGGCGCACCCCGTCTGGTAAAGGACGACAATATCCCCCTCGATTCCCTTAAAGAACAGCTCAAGCCCCGGGAATATGCCGCAGCCCGGGCAGGCGCCGTGTCCTGAACCGAGCCGCTTCGGTTTCGCTGCAAGCGCCCTGAGCGGCGGTATTTTCACCTTCAATTTGCCGGTTTCCCCATCCATTGTCACATCGATCAGGCCGGAATTATACGTTTCTCCATATTGTGGCTCAATGACCGGCTTGAGCGCTTTTTCCGGGTTGCCTGGAACAATCCCGTAATAATCAAACGGTTTTTCGGCATAGCCCTTTTCCATAGCGCCGATGGCCAGTTCAAAAAACGCTTCGGCATCATCCGCGTAAAAATCCTTTCCGCCAAGCCCGAATACCCTGCTTAGGACAACCGTTGCGTTTTCCTTATCTTCCTGAAGCGCCGATTTCACTTCATTCGTAAGATTCGGCCCATGTGCCCCATACGAATCGGCACGCTCGCCCACAAGCAAAGCCTTGATGTTCTTTAGCGCTTCACGGATTTCTTTCGCCGGGAACGGACGAATGATATTCGGTGAGATGACGCCCGCCTTGATCCCCTTTGCCCGCAGCTTGTCAACAACATCCTTCGCTGATTCGGCAGCGGAATTCAGAAGGAACAAGGCAACTTCAGCATCCTCCATTTTATAAAGGTCGAGCACAGGATATTCTCTGCCAGATAGTTTCGCATATTCAGCCGCAACTTCCTTGAAAACTTCCCCGGCGGCATAAATCGCTTCGGACTGCTGGAAGTGGTTGTTCATCAAGTCTTCACCGTTCATATGCGCGCCAATCGTAACAGGCTTTTTCGGATCCCTTGCAAAATTGTAGTCAATCGGGCAATCGCCGACAAACTGTTGGACAACAGAGCGGTCCTTGAAATATTCTACCCTTCTCTTCTGGTGGGAAGTGAAAAATCCATCATAGGCAACGATGACGGGCAAACGGACTTTCGAATGCTCGGCGATTTTCAGTGCCATGATATTCATGTCATAAACCGCTTGTGGAGTCCTCGCTGTAAGAATGACCCAGCCTGTATTCAGTGCATAGTACAAGTCTGAATGGTCTCCCCTTATATCAAGAGGGCCGCTGACAGCCCTCGTTACAAGATTCATGACCATTGGAAAGCGCGTCCCCGCCTGGACAGGAAGCTGCTCGATCATGTAGAGAAGGCCGTTGGCGCTCGTCGCGTTGAATACGCGCGCACCTGTTGCCGCCGCACCATAGCAAATCCCTGCCGATCCATGTTCCCCATCCGCAGGAATCAGCTTGATGTCATGCTCTCCCCTCGCCTTCATCATGTCAAGGTATTGAGCTACCTCGGTAGAAGGAGTGATTGGGAAGTACCCCATAATATGATAATTGATTTGCGCCGCAGCCATAGCGGCCATTTCATTGCCGGATTCAAAGGTGAGCAACTGCTCTGCTTTTGCGGTTTCCATTAGTTCTTTTTCCAACATGGCCATGTTTATATCCTCCCTGCTGCATAAGGAAAGTTTTGCCGTACCCGGTTGGCATCTGCGTAGCCAATCGTCTCGCGCAGGTCGCCGAGCGCATCGGTCGGGCACGCCTCAACACATTTCAGGCAGCCTTTGCAGTATTGATAATCGATGCCTTTCAAAAACATTTGCTCCCTGCCGCGCTTGTCCTCACCCTTTTCCCACACAAAGCAGAAATCGGGGCAAACCGTATCGCATGATGCGCAGTGGATGCACTTTTCGATTTTCAATTCAGGAAGGAAACCTTGTCTTGAACCGCTCAAATCCTTAAGGATGCTATTTGCCGGAGCGGTAATGGCACCGCCTATTTCCTGGGTAAAATAGCCAAGCTGTGGAAGCGGCCTCGTGAAAGTCTTGCCCTCGGCACCAGCCGGCACTTCATATTGCTTGAAACGGACTTCATTGTATCCACGGTCAAAAGTCCTGATATTCGGTTCGACCATGTGCGGGTATTTCTTTTCAAACGTTTTCCTGATAACTTTCCTCATCGCATCCGGGTCAAGAAAATCGCATATCCTGAAAAGCGCGCCAAGCATTGCTGTATTCACCTTCGTTTTCTCTTCGACGGCAATTGTTAGCGCGTCGACAATTGCCAGTGTCCCGTATTCCAGTTGCAAATCCTTTTTGATGCCGTCAAAATCCCTGGCCGAGTTGACAAGGACAATTCCCTCGGCATCCAGGCCGCTGACAACATCAACCATTTTATACAAAGCTTCATGGAAAACCCCGATTATATGCGGCTGTTCAATCGGGCTATGATCCCGTATTTCAACATCAGGATCACAAAAACGGATAAAGCTTTTAACAGGCGAACCCTTTTTCTCAGAACCATAAGACGAAAAATTCGAACCGTTTAGCCCAAGCCCAAGCACCCCCGCTTCAGCAAGCATTTTTCCGGCCAGGTTTGCCCCAAGGCCGCCAATCGATTCAAGGCGTATTTCAAAAAATCCAAGTTCATTTCTTTTTGGCAGTATAGACATGTTTTCCCTCCCAATTCCCTTCTTGATTTCCCTGCAGGCTAATAAGCCGGCATCCCCACCATCTATTTTAGGCATCAGCGGATATTTTCGCTGTGACAAATGTTATACAACCCTAAAAAATTTTAGATACAGTACGAATACTCTTTTCATGAACACAGGCTTTGCAAAGGTTGGAGGTTATCCATAACAACTAATACAGATTACCATTTGTAATATAACAGGTTGCTGGATTTCATTACCTGTTTCAAAAAATCACTTTCGGGTATTAGGCAAGTGGGATTGCTGGGGGTCTCTTAGTTGGAGGAAATAATGAAAAAACGAAACTACTACTTTGACAATGCAAAATTCATCCTGATTTTTCTCGTTGTTTTCGGCCATTTGCTAAGGGCGTTCATTGAGGATAATGAGGTCTTTTTCGCGCTTTACAAGGTTATTTACACGTTCCACATGCCCGCTTTCATCCTGATCTCTGGTTTTTTTGCCAAAGGTTTCAATGAAAAGGGTTATGTGGGGAAAATAGCGAAGAAATTAATTCTTCCGTATATCTTTTTCCAGGTAATCTATTCTGTTTTTTATTTTTATCTATACCAGAAACCAAGCCTAAGGATTGACCCTTTCGATCCACAGTGGTCGCTCTGGTTTTTGGTCAGTATGTTCTACTGGAACCTAATGCTGATATTATTCACAAAAATTAGGCCATCCTTTGCGATCGCCGCCGCATTTGCAGTCGGATTGTTGATTGGCTATATCGGCTGGGTTTCGAATTACTTGAGCCTTTCCAGAACATTCGTGTTTTTCCCGTTATTCCTTGTCGGTTATTACATGAGGAAAGAGCATTTTTATTCGCTATTCACCATCAGGAAACGAATCGTTGCGCTTGGACTATTCCTTGCGGTTTTCGCCGGATTTTATTTTTATCCGGATATGCAGTACCAATGGCTTTTTGGCTCAAAGCCGTATGAGGCAATGGGGGTCGCTTCTGTGTGGGCGATGTTTAAAAGGCTCGGCATATACGCACTTAGCCTTGTCATGGTAATGAGCTTTTTCGCATTCGTTCCAAGGAAACAATATTTCTTTACTACGCTAGGCAAAAACACGCTTTACGTATACCTGCTACATGGTTTTTTCGTAAAAGTTTTTCGTGAGAGCGCTTTTGTTTCCTATTTTGACAAGACGGAAAGGATTGTCCTGCTTGCCGGCATGTCACTCATCATTGTCTTCGGGCTATCAAGCAAGCTGATTACATCTTTTACCCAGCCGCTGATTGAATTGAGGACCTCGCGGACTAAGAAATTGCTAGGCAGGCTGTCAGGCGGCCTGCGGCTTAACCAAGAGCGCTAATAAAAATAAGAGATACCATAAACCCACAATGCACATGATAATTGTTTCCCAAATCCCTTCCGGCAACTGGAAGGGATTTATCTTTCCCCATATCAGGCAACATTCTTTAAAATTTCCTTCCTTTTACATCCCATCGTGATTATACTAAAATACTGATTAAGAACCTTTTAGAGGAGTTACTAAAAATGAAGATTATTTGTTCAACGCTGAACGCTAAATATATCCACACGAATCTGGCAATCCGTTACCTCAAGGCATATGCGGCTCCCGAGTTCACGATTGAACTGGCGGAATATACTATTAAGGACCCGGCAATGAATATCGTTTCCGACCTTATTGCCAGAAAACCGGATATCATAGGATTTAGCTGTTATATTTGGAACATCGAAGAAACACTTAAAGTGATTTCGATGATAAAAAAAATCGATCCGGCTATCGCCATTGTCCTTGGCGGACCGGAAGTAACCTATGATACAACCGAATGGATGGAAAAAGTCCCTTCAGCGGATTTCATCGTTATCGGGGAAGGGGAGGCGTCGTTCAAGCAGCTTCTTACGGAACTTGAAAGCGGTGAACCGGACTTTGGCAAAGTGCCCGGATTGGCTTTTAGGAGGGATGGGAACGTAACAATCAACCTCCAGGCCGGCAAGCTCGATTTGAAAGAGCTTCCTTCCCCGTACCGCTTTCCGGAAGACATTCCCCATCTGGCCAAAAGGGTCACATACATTGAAACAAGCCGGGGCTGCCCATTCAGCTGCCAATTTTGCTTATCGTCCATCGAGGTTGGGGTGCGGTATTTCGACAGGGAGAAAATAAAGGACGACATCCGCCATTTGATGGCAAACGGGGCAAAAACAATTAAATTCGTTGACCGCACTTTTAATATAAGCAGAAGTTATGCAATGGATATATTCCGCTTCCTGATTGATGAGCACCTGCCGGGAACGGTTTTCCAATTTGAAATAACAGCCGATATCATGCGGCCGGAAGTCATTGAATTCCTGAACACCGAAGCACCGGAAGGATTGTTCCGTTTTGAAATCGGTGTGCAGTCGACGAACGATTATACGAATGAGCTTGTAATGAGGAAGCAGAATTTTGACAAGCTAAAGCGAACTGTCACGATGGTGAAGAAAGGCGGCAAAATTGACCAGCATCTTGACCTGATTGCCGGCCTGCCGGAAGAAAACTATCATTCCTTCCGCAAAACCTTCAATGATGTGTTTGAGATGAGGCCCGAAGAGTTACAGCTCGGTTTCTTGAAAATGCTCCGTGGGACTGGCCTCAGGATCCGCGCAAGTGAGCATGAATACATTTTTATGGACCAGGCTCCTTATGAAATACTTGGCAACAACGTCCTTCCATTTGAGGATATCATTCGCATCAAGCAGGTCGAGGATGTACTGGAGAAATACTGGAACAGCCACCGGATGGACGCCACGATTGAATACTTGATTGCCCATGAATTCGAGTCACCGTTTGATTTCTTCCAGGAATTCGGAGCCTATTGGGACGAAAAGGGCTGGGCCAGGATTGGCCATCAGCTTGAGGACCTGTTCAAACGCCTTCAGTCCTTTCTCTCATCGAGGAATACACGCAACATGGAAATTGCAGAAGGGTTAATGATGTTCGATTATTTATCAAGGCACAAATACAGCCCGCGTAAACCATGGTGGGAAAAACGCTTCGATAAAAAGGACAGGAGCATCTTCTATCAACGCCTGCTCAACAATCCGTCACTCGCCGGCAAATCGTTTCAAAGCCTCGGCCTCTCGGAAAAGGAAATGTACAAGCATACTATTTTGGAGCCTTTAGCCTTTGACCTGGGCGGCTACTTGTCTACAGGAGAAATCCGGGCAGTACCTTCCGCCTTGGCGGTATACTATGACCCATCCGGAAAAGGGCCGCTAATAGGTTCCTTTGCACAATAAGCCGGCGAATGCCGGCTTATTTTTTTACTTTTTCAGCTTGTTCCTTATCCTTTTTATTTTCTTCCCGGCCCATTGCAAAAAGTTCATACAGTTTAATCCCGTTCACATCACCGAATTCGATGCTGAACTCTTCCCGGTTGGCATGTCTTTGGACTTTATCCTTCATCAGCTCCGCCCTTTCCGCCCAAGTTTGGAATTCCGGTTTGCTCCTTTCATCGGATCCTCCTCATGGGCAAGTTCGGCAGAGAAATCCGACTCCCGAGTATTTTTATAAGGGGTCTTGCTATATTTCTCAACCGCATTCCGCTCCGCTTTTCGCTTAGCCATTGATATGATGCCTCCTTTTTCATTAGTCTCTTTCTCCAGCGCTATTTTCATGCATGGCCAATTGTTCCATGAAATCCCCTTCCTTCTGGGTGCCCCCTATGCGGGGATAAAACCATTCCGTTTTTCAAAAAATAAAGAAAAAAGGAGGAAAGAGAATGGCTAACGATGCGGACGAATTAAAACGGCCCGAAATCGATGGGACTCTCCCCCACCAAATCAATGCACCTGATTTCAAAGGAACAGGCATGGCCATGGAACCGCCCTTTATGAACGAGCATAATGTAATCATTGGAGACAGCCGCTATGCTTCCCCAAACTCCCCGCTTGAAAATTGGACCGAAGAAACGGATCCGGAAATTATGGCAGGCGATCAATGGGTCCATCCAACAAACGATATTGGCTGGAACACTGCCGAGAACAGGGGGCTACTTGAAAGCAAGCAAAAGCCACGGGCGGTTCCTTTCATGCATCCGCAAATTGATACAGGAAAAGGCACGGACTAACATAGAAGAACCGCCTCACTCATGCAGGCGGTTCTTTTACTATTTCTTTTTAAAAGCAGAAATCGGACAATTCAGTTTATAATGACAGTAGAAGTACTTCTAGGATGGGAGGATCTATATGCTGGCACAAGGAATTTCAGAGCAAATAAAAAACAAATTTATCGCGGTTGTATCGCCGGAAAATTACGAGGACACTCAAACGAGCCGGCTCGTTTATTCCTATGATGCGACACCAAATTACCAGGCGATGCCTGAAGCAGTCATTAGCCCGAGGAATACCCGGGAGGTGTCAGAGGTCCTGAAAATTTGCAACGAATATCGGATCCCTGTCGTTCCAAGGGGTTCAGGTACGAACCTATGTGGAGGCACATGCCCAATTGAAGGGGGAATTGTCCTTTTATTCAAACATATGAACAAAATCCTTGAAATTGATGAGGCGAATTTGACGATTACAGTCCAGCCCGGTGTATTGACTGGCCAAATCATCCAGGCGGTGGAAGCGAGGGGGCTTTTTTATCCACCTGATCCAGGGTCAATGAATATCTCAACAATAGCAGGTAATATTAGCGAAAATGCCGGAGGCCTCCGCGGGCTTAAATACGGGGTTACGAGAGATTACGTAATCGGCTTGGAGGCGGTATTGCCAAATGGCGATATCATCCGGACTGGCGGGAAGCTTGCAAAGGATGTCGCAGGCTATGATTTCACCCGCCTGTTTGTCGGCTCTGAAGGAACGCTCTGTGTCGTTACCGAAGCAATCCTGAAACTCCTTCCCTTACCGGAAACGAAAAAGACCGGACTGGCACTTTTCGGGGATCTTGAATCGGCTGCCAGGGCGGTATCGAGTATCATCGCCAACAAGATCATACCGGCGACGCTTGAATTCCTTGACAATGCAACCATCAGGGTCGTTGAGGATTATGTAAATATCGGCCTCCCCGTCCATGCCGAAGCCATCCTATTGATTGAACAGGACGGCCCGCCCGAAATCGTTGAGCGTGACATGGCCAGGATAACGGAAATTTGCCTCCAGGAAAACGCATTTTCTGTCGAGGTTGCCCAAACGGCACAAGAAGCAGAAGCACTGAGGACGGCAAGAAGGACGGCTTTATCCGCCCTTGCAAGGCTTGCTCCGACAACAATTCTTGAGGATGCGACAGTCCCGCGTTCCGAAATTGCCAGGATGGTTAAGTCGATTACAGAAATCGCCGGGAAATACAATCTCAATATTTGTACATTCGGCCATGCAGGCGATGGAAACCTTCATCCAACCTGCCCGACCGATATCCGGAACCGCGAGGAAATGGAGCGTGTCGAAAAGGCATTCGAAGAAATATTCGCAAGAGCCATCGAGCTTGGCGGAACGATTACCGGGGAGCACGGAGTCGGCATCATGAAAGCCCCCTACCTTGAAATGAAACTCGGTAAGGAAGGGATTGCCGCCATGAAGGCTGTCAAAGCGGCACTCGATCCGAACAACATCATGAACCCTGGTAAAATTTTTGAGGGAGACAGCCGAAACCGGGTGGTGGTGTCAAGATGACTAATGTAAAGGTACGGGAATCCATTCAGAGCGGTTTCAAAGCGAGGATGGATGAAGACGAACTATTGAATTGCATGCGCTGCGGGTTTTGCCTGCCAAGCTGTCCGACCTATATCGAATCCGGATTTAAGGAAAACCATTCCCCGCGTGGGCGCATCGCGCTGATGAAGGCAGTCGCGGATGGGCTGATCGAGCCTGATGCAGGCTTTGAGCGCTCATTGGACCTTTGCCTTGGCTGCAGGGCATGTGAGACGGTGTGCCCGCCCGGCGTCAAATACGGCTCCCTTCTTGAGGAAGCACGCGATATCATCGCAAACAATAAATCTTATTCACTCCCGGTAAGGCTCACCAGAAAGGCCGCTTTTAAAGGACTTTTTCCGCACCAGAACCGGATGCGCGCGGTTGCGGGCCTAATTGGATTTTACCAGAGGTCCGGGCTGCAAACTGCCGCCAGGAAAATTGGGTTTATGAGCCTCCTGCCTGAGAGGCTTGCTTCCATGGAAAAAATACTGCCTGATGTTCCAACGATGAAGGAATTAAAAAACAGGCCTGAATTTTTGCCGGCATCGGGCAAAAGAACCATGAGGGTTGCATTTTTCAGAGGCTGTTTAATGGATACAATGTTCCTGGAAACGAATAATGCGACAATCAAGCTTCTCCAGCTTGCCGGCTGCGAGGTGGTTATACCAAAAAGCCAGGCTTGCTGCGGTGCGCTCCATGGCCATTATGGTGAAAAAGATTCGGCAAAGGAATTAGCGAAAAAGAATATAGATGCGTTCGAGGGGTCAGGAGCGGATTATATTATTTCCAACGCAGGAGGATGCGGCGGCTTCCTTGTCGAATACGGGCACCTGTTTCAGAATGATGCGAAATGGCGTGGTCGGGCCACTGAGTTTTCTGGAAAAGTGAAGGATATATCAGAAGTTTTGATTGAAGCTGGATTCCTTGGCAAAGTAGAACTCGAACTTCCGCAGCAAATTGTCACGTATCAGGATTCCTGCCACTTACGGAATGCAATGAAAACCGCTTCCGCTCCCAGAGCATTGTTAATGGCGGTAAAAGGCGTCAATTACCGGGAAATGGACGAGGCAGACCGCTGTTGCGGTTCCGCTGGCATCTACAACATATTAGAATCGGAAATGTCCATGAAGGTTCTGGATTACAAAATGGAGAAAGTGAAAAATACTCATGCCGCAACAATTGTAACCACGAACCCCGGCTGCCTGCTGCAGATGAAGCTTGGCATTGAACGGGAAGGCTTATCAAAGTCAATGCGGGCGGTCCATATCGCGGATTTGCTTCTTGAGGCTGTAAAAACGGCAACGCCTGCTATTTAAGAAACGCCTTCACCAAGGTAATTTTCTATATTGCCAAACGGAATAAGAATTACCACTAATATTTTCTGTCTCCTCTCGAAAAACTATTCCTACAGAGATACAATCTCTGAAGTTAATGAAGGAGTGAGATCCATGGCAAGAAACAGCAATCAGCTGCTTGTTCCAGGAGTGGAACAATTCCTTGACCAGGTCAAATATGAAATCGCCCAGGAGTTTGGCGTCCAGTTGGGTTCGGATACGGTTTCCCGCGCAAATGGTTCTGTTGGCGGAGAAATTACGAAACGGCTCGTTCGCCAGGCCCAGGCTCAAATGACCGGGCAAGGCAACCAATAACAATCGAATACAAATGGGAAAAAGTCCGGCTATTTGCCGGACTTCTCTTTATTATTACTTTTTGTTTTGGCTTTCTGCCCATCGTTTTTTGATGATGGATCTTTTCTTTCTCGATTTTCGTTGTTACTATTATTCTTCTGGCCATTACTATCTTGTTTGTTGCTATTTTCTCCGCTCTTTCCTTTCGTTCCGTTGCCTTTGTTATCGTTTTGTTTGTTGCCCTTGTTATCGTTTTGTTTGTTGCCATTTTGTCCATTCCTGCTGTTTTCATCAGGGGTTTTGTTTTGCCCTTTACTTTTGCCCTGCTTGCTTTGGGCATTGGGCTTTTGGCTGCCATTCCCATTTACGCTGTTCTTTTCATTCTTGTTGTCTTTCTTTTGTTCCGGGTCACCACCTTTTACATCACTGCCCTTTTTTCCCTGGTTATCGCCCTTGCTATTTCCATTTTTTTGTTCGTTGCCGTTTCCTTTGCCGTTTCCTTTGCCGTTTCCATTACCGTTCTTCTTACTTCCATTGCCAGTATTGTTATGATTGCCTTTTTGGCTGTTTTTGTTTTCTTTCTGTTTGCCCTCGTGTTTTCCTTTTCCGTCTTCATCCTTTGGGTTTTTAGGCCCATTTCCCTTGCTTTCGGGATTCACTGGGACGACTGGTTTTACAGGGTCGGCTTTTTTTATCTGGCCCGGTGCGGATGATTTCCCTGCATCGGATGGAACAGCGGATTCGCTTGACGCAGGATCATCCTTCATTTCCAGTTGGGCATTCCCCTGCTGTTTGGCAACAGCCCCAACCTTGTAATGGCCCGTGGTCACTCCGCGTTTATGGGCTTCTTTCAAATCTTTTGCCGTAGCGCTCACAACCGTTACTTCATGTTCTTCCCTTTTGGCTGCCTCGGATATTTCCCGAATTGTTTCATCGAGCCTAAGGTCGGCCATCTCTTCTTTTTCGCCGGTTTTCACCGTGGAAATAATCACTTTATTCGTTGTCGCAAAATAGCCCTGGCGCCCGATTTCGGAAAGGATTTTCTCTGCCACTTCGGATACATCTTCCTTTTTCCAATCTTTCAGGCCGGAGACAATTTTCTTTCCTTCCTTGTTGTAGCCATTCATCCTCAGTACTTGCATTTTTTCATTGACCCCTAGCTCAATGCTCGGGTTCACATCAATGGACATATATGCGTAAACTTGATTGCCGCTGCCCAGCGGGAATATCGCCGAAGCCATAATGATCAATGCCGCTGCTGCAGACATCCAAATCTTCTTCATACCGGCCAGCTCCAACATCGCTTTTCTCTTTTTTGTATGCGGTTGGATGGCAGGTTCAAACGTAATCTCTTGGCCGATCGAGTACATTTTTCCTTTCCTGCTCGCCCTCAAAAATTCTCCCTCAGGGGTCAATAAGGTTAGAAACGACTCATCCATTTCCAAAATGATACCTGTTCTCATGAATCAAGCACCCCTTTTATATAATCCTTCATATACACATAATCGCCGGACATGATCAGAGCCATCGCGATAATATACTTCCTGTTTCGTTCGAGTGTTTTTCGGCTAACATGTACCAGGTCTTCCAATTGCTTCATTGGAAGCCGTTTTTTAACGAGAAGGCTTTCCCGTAGTTCTTCATTTTCAGCAAGCAGCCTTGCCGCCTCAATTGCATTCTTGCGGGCATCCGCATGTTTTGGCGCCTGGTCGACCAAGTCCTGAAAACTTAAGTCGTATTCACGAAGATGTTTTTGAAAACGGAGAATTTCTTCTCTCCTCAATTCCTCATCCGTCTTTTTCCGGTAGTCGTCGAGTGATATTTCGTTCTCAATCAAAGCTCCCCTTGAATCAGGCTCTCCGGTCTCTGACTGCAGCTCTAGGCTAACGGTCTGATTCTTCGCTTCCTTCCGGATATGGTCAATGACACGCCTTTTTATCAGCACTTCGGCAAAGCTTAGCAGCGAGCTTCCTTTATCAGGGGAATATTTTTGGATTGCTTCGTTAAACGCAATAAGGCCTATGCTAAACTCATCGTCTGATTGAACGATATACCTTTTGCATACAACCGAAACAGTTTTGGCAATGAACGGCTTATAGGCTTCAATCAGTTCATTATTCAGCTTCTTGTCGCCCTGCTGTATTAATCTGACAGACTCTTCTAGCGTCTGCTTCTTTTTTTTGGCTAAGAACAATAAGCTTAGCATAAACCTCACCTCTCTAATCCCCAATTATAGCATATGAGAGATGCCTGTGGTTTAATTGGGAGAAAAGATAGCCCAAAAAGGACTATCTTTTCCATTGCTCCATGCTTATGACTAGCGCCTGGTCGGTCTTAGTTGCCATTCTTGCCTTTGTCGGCTGCTTTTCCGTTTTCTTCCTTTTCAACGTTTACCTGGGCTTTCGCCTCTACCTTGACAACTTTACCAGCTTGCTTCACTTCTTTTGCCTGCTGTTTAGCCTGAGTACGAACTTCCTTTGCTTCATGGTGCGCTTGCTTGCGAGTTTCTTTTGCTGATTGATTTGCCTGCTGGCGGATGTCTTTTGCTTTTTGTTTTGCTTCCTGTTTTACAGAGGATGCGGGCACTGCAGGAGTGGCTGGGACGGCTGGGACAGCTTTTACTGCAGGTCTTTCGGCAGTAGTCTCTTCCTTGGCAGTTACCTCAGCCTCAGCGGAAACTCCCTTTTCAGTCTCAATCGGCTTAGTGGTTTCATCTGTCATTTCTGTTTCTTCGGCTGTATTTCCAGCAGCCAGTTTATCTTCCTTCGTGGCTTCTTTTTCCGCCTTTTCAGCTATTTTGGCAAGCGTTTTATCAATATTTTTTTGCAGCGCAGCTCTCGCTGTCGGGTTTTTCACTTTTTCCAGCGCTGCTTTCAGTGCAATAATGTTATTGCGGACAAGATCTTCGCTTGATTCTGCCTTGTCTTCATCTTTTTCAACCGCTTTTTCTTCTTCCGCTAGCTGATCTTTTGCCATTTCACCGTCGGTTTCCGCTTGCTGCTCGGCGCTTTTAGCTTTTGGCTCGTCCGTTTTTTGCTCTTCTGCTTTAGTTTCTTCGGACTCTTGCTCAGCGGATGTTGTTTCTTCCGCTTTCGCATTGTACTCATTCAGGTATGCAATTCCGTCCTGAAGCGTTTTAACCGCTGCGTCTTCTTTTCCAGCATTGAAGAGCTCTTCTGCTTCGGCTAGCCTTTCAGCGGCATACCCTGCCAGAAGGTTTGCTTCCTTTTCTTTATCGAATGTAATTGCAAGCTTGATTTTCTCAAGGGCTATTTTAATAAAGTAGAAGAAATCGCCAGGTATCAATTCCGGTTTAGCCGTATCTTCCTGTACTTGGACAGTAGCTGCAGCTGAAGAATCAGCTTGCACCTTCTGGCCTTCAGTTAGTGTGTCCGCGGACGCAAATGTTGGAGAAAATGTAAATGTTCCTGCAAGGGCCATTGCCATTGCGGCTTTCCCCATTTTTTTCATTTCTATGTTTTTCATTGTTGTCACCTCTTGTAAGATTGAAGCGGCCGCTTTTCACTAAACCTTACGCAATAGCCATGCGCTTTTCTGAGGGTAAAAGAAAAATTATATTAATTTTAAAAAAACAGGGCCCTATACTTATTACAGTTTTCGGCTCTGTCCATATTAATCGGATATATGGAAAAGCTGTCTGATTGCGTGATTTGGCAAAACCTTTAATAATTTTGATTTAAAAGGAAGGAGCGTGCTTTCAGTCCATTATCGCAACCCCATTTGCTGGTAATCCGCACTCAATGGAAAAAGGCCGCAGCATAATGGGCTGCGGCCTTATAAAACCAGTAAAACATGTTAATCATGCATATCCATCGGATTGTAGAGCTTTACTTCAGGGTTTTTATCCTGGAACCATCTCAAGGCAAATTCATTTTCAAAAAGGAACACATATTTCCCAAACCTGTCCTTGACGAGCAGGCTGCGGGAATTAGAGAGATTTTCATTGACTGTTTCCCCTTCAACCCATCTCACTACCTTGGAACCGATTCGTTCCATTATGACATCCGAATTGTATTCGTTTTTCATTCGGTGTTCAAAAACCTCAAATTGAAGCTGCCCAACTGCTCCGAGCAAATACTCTTCCATCCTGGCTGTTTTGAATAGCTGGATTGCGCCTTCCTGGACTAACTGTTCGATCCCTTTATAGAATGACTTCTGCTTCATAACGTTTTTCGCTGATACTTTCACAAAAAGTTCCGGGGTAAACAGCGGCAGCCGTTCAAACTGGAACTGATCCTTGCCTCCAGTTATCGTATCGCCAATCTGGTACGTCCCAGTGTCATAAAGGCCGATAATATCCCCGCTAACAGCTTCTTCAACGGTATTCCGCTCCTCAGCCATAAAAGAGGTGGATTGTGAAAGTTTGATTTGCTTACCGATTCTTGGAACATTTACGCTCATCCCGCGCTCGAATTTTCCGGAACAAACCCTTACGAAAGCAATCCTGTCACGGTGGGCCGGATTCATGTTCGCCTGGATTTTAAAAACAAAGCCTGAAAAGGTTTCGGAAAGGGGATCAATTTCACCTTTTGATGAATTACGCGGCTTTGGCGGCGGAGCGAATTCCAGGTAGGATTCCAGGAAGGTCTGGACTCCGAACGTCGTAAGCGCGCTTCCGAAGAAGACTGGCGTTAAATTTCCAGCCGCAATGCGCTCAGGGGAAAAATCGTTCCCCGCCTCATTCAGAAGCAAAACTTCCTCAAGGGTTTGATCATATAATCCTGTTTTCTTGATAGGGTGGTCGCCTTCAATCTCACCGTCATCATTCAATGGAATGAAACGATCTTTTTCCTCAACCCGGAACTGCTCGATCCGGTTATGGTGCCTGTCATAAATCCCGAGGAATTCCTTCCCCATGCCAATCGGCCAATTCATCGGATACGATTCAATTCCAAGGACTTCCTCCAGCTCGGCCAGCAGTTCAAGCGGTGCTTTTCCCTGGCGGTCCAGCTTGTTCATGAACGTGAAAATCGGAATCCCCCGCATCCGGCAAACCTTGAACAACTTCATTGTCTGCTCCTCGATCCCTTTGGCGGAGTCGATAATCATGACGGCGCTGTCGACAGCCATCAGCGTCCTGTATGTGTCTTCACTGAAATCCTGGTGCCCCGGGGTATCAAGGATATTGACCCTGAAACCGTCGTAGTCGAATTGCATAACACTCGATGTAACGGAAATTCCGCGCTGTTTCTCGATTTCCATCCAGTCACTTGTCGCGAATTTGCCAGTCTTCTTGGCTTTAACGGTACCGGCGTCACGAATGGCGCCGCCAAAAAGGAGCAATTTCTCCGTCATTGTCGTCTTCCCTGCGTCCGGGTGGGAAATGATTGCAAAAGTCCTTCTTGAAAGGACTTCATCTTTAAAACTCTTGCCCATATTTAGATCCTCACTTTTGACAATTAGATTTTGTCCATAATTTCTATCTTATCCCTGTGCAATAAAGTTTGCAATCATGAATATTTTCCTATTATATAGGGTGATTAAAAAGTTGATACCCTGGTGGAACCTGCCAGTGTTTTCCCGGCAGGAGAAAAAGCAGTTGCATTCTCAAACAAGCCACGTGCCTTGCACTGCAATTTGCGAATGTTTAATACCCTCTGTCTAAAAAAACCGGTCGCTTATTTACCAAGGTTATAATCTTGTAATGCTTAAAAGGCATTTTATTATCATAGCTTAATAAAAACGCAAATATGGCAGAAATGTGTCCATATTAGGAGGGATACGGAAAAAAACATACCATCTTTACATTTGGAATTTCAGTCTGATTTATGCATCGAAAGTCCCTTCCCCACGAAGGCTGGATTATGTTTGGAGTGCTAAAATACTCATAAATTCACAAGTTGTTCAAACCCTACGCCGCTAATTTCCTGCAATTCCCATAGCGGATAATCCTCATTCCCTATTTATTACAAAAAGTATTTTCATATAATGGAGATAGACATAAAGGAGTTGAGCATAGTGGATATGAGTAAAAAGGCGTTAAATAAATTCATACCGCTGATTGCAGCAGTGATAATAGCAGCCGCGGGAATTACTTGGGCACTACAGTCTACGGCGAAAGAAACCGTTATTCCGTTCTCTTCGATGGAAAATAAGATTAAGGCGGAAAACGGTAAAATGGTCTCTCTTGAAGAACGGTCCGATGGCAGCCTGATACTAACAACAAGCGAGGGGAAATTCATGGCAAAAGTGCCTCCAAACAGCCAGATGGCAGATCAATTGGTTTCCAAATACAACGTTGATTATACATTTACGAACAACAGCAAGTACGGAAAGTGGATTATGGGCGGAGTGATTGTTTCATTGGCAGCCGCAGCGTATGCACTTCAAAAAGCAAAAGGCGGAAGCGGTATCGGTGTTTCAAACACAATGAAAAACAGCCTTTCAAAGGCACGTCCACTTCCGGAAATCTCACTTAAAGATGTAGGCGGACTGGGTGAAGAAATGAAAGAGGAAATCCTCCAGACGCTTTCCATTATAAAAGAACCGGAGCGCTCTTCAAAGCTCGGCATCAAGCCGCCAAAAGGAATCCTTTTATACGGGCCTCCAGGAACCGGTAAAACACTTCTCGCTCAAGCGATGGCAAAGGAACTTGGCGCTTCATTCTTTTCAACAAGCGGCTCAGCCTTCAACGAACTGTTCGTCGGAGTCGGAGCTTCAAGGGTGAGGAGCCTGTTCCAAAACGCGAGAAAGCAGACGCCTGCAGTTATCTTCATTGATGAAGTCGACGCCCTTGCCGGGAAAAGGAAAGCGCTTGGCGGCGAGGAATCAGAAAAGACACTTACCGAACTGCTTGTCCAGCTTGATGGCGGACATTCAAATGACGGGATTTTATTTGTTGCCGCAACAAACCGGAAAGACATGCTCGACGATGCGTTCCTCCGTCCGGGAAGAATCGACTTCTCGTTCCGGGTTCCGCTACCCGACACAAAAGGCCGCAGGGAAATCATTGAGATCCACACGAAAGGCAAAACACTTGCCGATAATGTTATGGCCTCACTTGATGACTTGGCCGAAAGCACATCCGGTTTTTCCGGCGCTGATTTGAGAATGCTTTTTGAAACAGCCAGCCGCAGGGCAGTCCGGAACGGCCAGGATATCATCACAAAGTTGGACCTTGACTATGCGCTAGATAGGACCATCCTCGGCAGCACATCCCGCGAGCTTCAGGATGCCGATACAAAACGGCGCGTGGCAATCCACGAAGCTGGCCACGCGATTGTCGCAGCAATCACAAAGCCTGGGTCTGTCCGGAAAGCGACGATCATTCCAAGGGGCGACGCACTCGGGTATGTCGCGCCAATTCCAAAAGAACTTCACCTGTCCACAACAAGCGACCTTCTTGACAGAATTGCCATGATTTTAGCGGGCGGGGTCGCCGAGAGGATGTTCCTTGGCGAGCATAGCATTGGAGTAAGCGGGGATGTGCAGCAGGCAAAGCATATTATTGAGCAAATGGTCGACACCGGAATGCTGCAGGACGGGTTCACCCTCACCTTCGTAAAAACCGAAAAGGAAGCGAAGATGCAGGAACTATTCCAGAACGGCCTTGAAAAGTCCGAACTGATTATCCGTTCAAACCGCCATGCTTATGAACAACTGGTCGAAGCCCTCCTGAAAAAAGAAACACTTGAAGGCTCGGAAGTCGAAGAAATTATCGCTTCCAGCAGAGCAGCAGAGGAAGATTTTATTTACGCATAATAAGAAGCCGGGTTCCTTATCATGGGTACCCGGTTTTCTTTTGTGCTATCGGACTTAATTACACAAAGAAGTTTAGCCGGTCCCATTCCGTGGAAAATGACCAAAAGCATATACCACTTCTAAACAGAAAGGATGCCTACTATGTTGAACGGCTTTGCAGGCTTCGGCAAAAAGTACAAGAAGGAAGCAGAAACGTATTATGATAATCCCCACAAGACCGACTCGCTCCTAAAGAGGGCATTTGGAAAAGCGGACAAAAACAAGAAATCGCTTGGCTTTTCTTGGAATAAACTTCAGCTTCTATTTGAATTGGCAAAGGCATGGGCAAAAGGGGAGTACAAGGATGTTTCCAAAGGAACAATCCTTGCTGTCATCGGGGCGATTATTTACTTTGTGTCACCGGTCGATATCATTCCTGATTTCCTTCTAGGTATTGGCCTTATTGATGATGCCGCTGTCCTGGCATTTACATGGAACCGGCTTTCAAAAGACCTTGAAAAATTCACTGCATGGAAAAACACGATTGATTTTCAGTACACAAAAAAACCCCTATCCTAAATGGATAAGGGGTTTTATGGCCATGCTAGCTTGTAAAAACATGCCTTCCTATTTTTGCAATGATTGCCCTTTTTCGAATCCATGTATCGGTTGCAATATCAGGATTATAGAAAAACAGCGCATTGGTTACCTTCTTATCTGTTCTGATGGCTTCCTCTACAGCCTTTTTCGCTTCATATCCTGCAGGCTTGTTGATTTCCCCATTAGAAACAGGCTGGAATTGCCTTTTTTGATAAATCACGCCTTTAACTGTATTTGGAAAGTTCCCGCTCTGTACCCTGTTCAGGACAACTTCTGCAACGGCTACTTTTCCTTTAAAAGGCTCTCCCTTCGCTTCGGCATGGACTAGCCGGGCAAGAAGCTCCTTCTCTTCATCGGATATTGCCGGCACTCGTTGTGCGGGTGGCAGTTGTTTTTTCTTTTGAAGCTTTGGGGCAGGTTTTGCCGCTGCGACCGCCTTTTTGGGCTTGAACAGCTTTTCGGCGGCAGGAATGCAATGTAAATCATTCTGTTTCTTTACTGACAGGCTGCCAGTCAATATATTAGGAAAGGCAAGCATTAGTGACATGGCCGGCATAAGAAGCATAACTGCGGGTTTCTGCATTCTCATCCCCTCCATCTCCCTTCTTTTTAACTCCCTATAAGGCTAACATTGCAGGAGGGCGAAACCAACCCCAAAATGTTGCCATGGAAAGAAAGACAACTTTTACCTAAAAGAAGGTTGGTACTTCCCCCTGCAGGGAGTGAATAGAGCAATTTTATATTTCATAAATGGGAAAACCCGGAGCAACCGGGTTTTCCGCACTTTCTGCGCTATGTTGGCAGTTAAACATTAACCCTTCGTCCCGGAAGAGATATTTGCACCTTCAATGAAGTAGCGCTGGAAGAAGAAGAACAATAGAACAACGGGCAGTAAAACCATTACAGACACGGACATTAAATAATGCCATTGCGTCTGGACGGTGCCCTTAAAGGTCTGCAGGCCAATCTGCAGTGTATAAAGCCGCTCGTCGTTAATGTAGAGAAGCGGGCCAAGCAGGTCATTCCAAGCGCCATTAAAAGAGAATATGGCCACTGCCATCAAGGCAGGCTTTGTAAGTGGAATCATGATATGCCACCAAATCTGAAGATGGTTGGCACCGTCAAGCACCGCCGCCTCGACGAGCGAATTCGGTATGGTCATCATGAACTGGCGGAGCAGGAAGATGAAGAACGCGCTTCCGAGGAATGCCGGAACAATCAATGGCAAATACGTATTTACCCAGCCAAGCTTGGAAAACAGAATATACTGTGGAACCATTGTCACGAATCCCGGAATCAGCATGGTGGACAGGACGATTACAAATAGAGCGTTGCGTCCCTTGAATCGGATTTTTGCGAAGGAATACGCAACAAGAGAATTGACAAGAACACTCCCGATCGTCCCCATGATTGCTATGAAAGCCGTATTCAGTGCCCATCGTGTAAATGGGGCGGTCTGCCACGCTTTAATATAATTATCGAACTTAAATTCCTTAGGAAAAAATGTCGGCGGATATTGTGCGATTTCAGCCGGGGTTTTCAGGGAAGTCGAGATCATCCACCAAAGCGGAGATAGGATGATCACACTCCCCGCTACGAGCAAAAGCGTAACCATCCACGCCTTGACCTTTTCCTTGAATTTTCTTTTTTCGTAAAATTTCGGAGCCGTATAGGCACTCATTTATTCTCGCCCCCTTCATAATGGACCCAGCGTTTCCCAAGCTTCAGGTTGAGAACCGTTAAAATCATGACAATGATAAAGAGGATCCAAGCCATTGCGGAGGCATAGCCCATATCGAATACCTTGAAAGCATTATTCCACATATGGAGATTATAGAATAACAGCGAATTGGCTGGCGCGCCGCTTCCATTTTCTGTCATGACGTAGGCTTCCTGGAAAATTTGGAAGGCTCCGATGGTGCTTGTGATAATATCAAAAAAGATAATCGGGGAAATCATTGGCATGGTGATGTAGAAGAATTTTTGAAGGCTGTTCGCCCCTTCAATATCGGCCGCTTCATACATTTCGCGTGAAACTCCCTGGAGGCTCGCCAGGTATAGAAGCATCCCGCCGCCAACTCCCCACATTTTCATCATGATTAATGCCGGCTTGGTCCATTCAGGATCGAACAGCCAGGCGGGACCGTCGATTCCGAACCAGCCGAGGAAAGTGTTTACGAGTCCTGTCGACGGGCTTAACAGTTGCATCCATAAAAAGTAAACTGCAACGCCGGACAAAATCGCCGGCAAGTAATAAATGGTCCGAAAAACTTTCATGCCGAAAATTTTCTGGTTTAAAAGCACCGCAATGAGAATAGCCCCCGCGGTCGTTAGCGGAACCGAAAAGATGACATAATAAAGTGTGTTCCATAGAGACGTCCAAAATAGGTCGTCTATCGTGAACATCCTGACAAAGTTATCGAAGCCGAGGAAGTTCATTTTCGACGTAATGTTATAATCCGTAAAACTCGCCACCAGCGAGAATAGAAGCGGTCCGAGCGTCAGACAGAGAAACCCAACAATCCAAGGGCTAATAAACAAATAGCCCCAAATATTGTCTTTCACCGCCCTCGATAACCCCTTTTTAGGGGACGTATTCCCGGATGCATCAACCTGAATGCCTTTTTGAACCGTAAGCTTGCTTTCTTCAGTCAGTGCAATGTTTGGAGATTGTGGCGGCTTCATTTTTTCTTCCCCCTTTTTCTTGTTGCATTGGAAATAAAATAGATCTTTCCGGATCACTCGAAACAAGTTATGTAATCCAGCTGCACAAGGAAAGCCGACGCAGGATAACAACGCACGAAGGAAAAGTGGTTTCCTTTTCCAAGGCGTGCCTGGCCCTTCTATAATCTAAGCCGTGTTGTGCTTCCGGATTTTGTTCTACGATTGAAAAGAGAAAGGACAGCGCCGCCATCCCTTCTCTCAAGGTAATAAAAAACGTATTGATTATTTCTTTATTTTCTTTACGTCCGATTCCGCTTTTTTCAATGCTTCTTCCGGGCTTAGCTTTCCGGTGAAGACCTTATCGATATTCGGATTGATCCTGTTCTGGTAATCAGGGTAATCGACAGGGACAGGATAGAGATTTGTTTCCTTCAAGTTATCAACCGTCATCTCATATACTTCCTTGGCTTGTCCATCAAGTGACTCGGAAACAGCTTCAGCGCCTTCAATATTGGCGACGTTATCGTAGTTCTTTTCTCCCCAGTATTTCTGCGCTTCCTTACCTGTCAAGTATTTAATGAATTCAACTGCCTCTTTCGGATGCTTGGAGCCTTTTGGAACTTCTACAACAAAGCCTCCGCCATCAGCCCAATGTTTGCTGTTTTCATCATATGCGGGAATTTTGGCGACCCCGAATTCCATGCCATTCCCATAATCACGGATTTGCGTATAGAAAGTACCTACATCAATAATCATCGCGACCTTGCCGGATATGAATGGGTTGGACTGCTCGCTTCCAAATTCAGCCTTGAATGCCTGAACATTCTTTTCGCCATAGCGCTTCTGCCATCCCAGCAGCCATTCCAGCGCCTCTACTTTTTTCGGTGTATTGATTTCCAGCTTTCCGTCATGGATGAAGCCTTTCCCACCATCGGCGCTTACCATCCAGGAGGCTGGGCCAACACTTCCCCATAATGGATAGAACCCGAATCGCTCATACTTATTGCCGTTTTTAATGTCTAGCTTATTCGCATATTCTTCCAGCTCCGCCCATGTTTGCGGAGGTTTGTTTGGATCCAGTCCAACTTCCCTGAATGCCTCTTTATTGTAAAATAGGAGCCGCGTGTCCGTATTGAACGGAACAGCATAAGGCTTTCCTTTATAGTCGACCATTTTCCATAGGTGAGGATAGAAATTGTCCTTGAACGACTCATCAAGGTATTTGCTAAGATCTTCTGCCTGGTTATTCTCGGCCCGTTGTGCAACTGAGTTAATGTCGTTTACAATCACATCAGCCGGATTCCCGGCAGCGACTGCCGCAAGGTTTTTCGTCCAAATGTCTCCCCATGGCAGGAATGTATGCTTAACTTCAATTTTATCCTGGGAGTCATTGAAATCTTTCACAATCTTTTCAATAATCGGCCTCCGTGTTTCTGAACCCCAAAACGTCCAGAAGTTGAGGACGACTTTGCCCTCTTTCTCTTTCGTGTCAGCCGAGCTTTTTTCCCCGCTGCACCCAGCTAGAATTCCTATTACCAAAAAAATACTTAAAAACCCAAGTAACCCCTTTTTCATATTCTCCTCCTATAATTTTTTTATGTATATTTTAGGCACTATAACTTTTTACCCAGGTTCTCAGGCTTTAAACCTTTTTTTGAGGAAATCGTTGTAAATTCGACATTTTTTAAAAGAAGATGATGAAAAGGCTCTAGCTTCTTTAAAGCTCGACCGAGAATTTGGGATTAGGTTCTTCTTGGGCAAGTGGGCCATATTTCATAACTTGATTTGAAACTGGCAGTCGTAATTATCCAATTGGCTCTCCGCGCGTCCCGGGCGCATACGAGAAAAGGCTGAACCACATGGGTCCAGCCTTCATTTCCAACTAGCATCTAAAGCATGCTGCGCCAACAATAATCAATAGGATAAACAGAACGACGATTAGGGCGAAACCGCCACATCCAAAACCGCCGCCATACCCGTAACCGCAGCCGCCAAATCCTCCATATCCGTATCCGAACATAATAGAACCTCCTCTAAATTAATAGAAACCTCCGTACCCCCAGGAAGCCCCGATGATAACCAACAGGATGAACAGTACTACTAGCAGGGCGAAACCTCCGCCGTATCCGTAAGCTCCTCCAGACATTAACATTACCTCCTTTAGTAAAGTCCATATATCCTATTCATCCGGGGGAAAATGTGCAATAGACTATGAGTACAATTTTAATAATTGGGCGCAGACGAAAAAAAGGAACCTTTTGCAAGGCTCCTTTTCCTCTAGATTTTAAAATTCATTTTGATAACATTCACCTTAATGAGCGCGTCGACAATGATGACAATGGCCGGCCCTGCAAACAGGCCAATAAAGCCGATAAGCTTGAACCCGATATAAAGGCTGGCAAGCGATGCGAGCGGTGAAATCCCAAGGCTGGTCGCATAAACTTTCGGCTCCACGGTCCGCCGGATGATCGTAATGGCGACGAACAGCACAATCAATCCAATACCAAGGAATTGTTTATCCTGGACAAGTGAAAGAACAGCCCACGGAACAAGGAAGGAGCCGGTACCTAGAATCGGAAGAATGTCGACAATCACAATCAGAACGGCAATCAGGGCGGCATATTTTACTTTTAAAAGAAGCAGCCCAACAAAAGCAAGGATATAGGTCATGAGGCTGAGGATGATCTGGGCTTTTATAAATCCGACCCCCGCTTTCGTCAACTGACTAAGGACAATTGATACCTTCTTCTTAGTCCCTTCGGTAAGATGCGATTTAATTGAAGCCTTGATTTCAGGGAGTTCAAGGCTGATTAAGAATAACGCAACAAGATATATAAGGAACTCAATCAGGAATCCTGGAATGGAGGTAAGAAAGCCAATTAAAACCTGGATGATTTCATGCAGAAACCGATCGAGGGAATTAACAGTGTTGTCAATGGTTTTCTCCACGGAAGTAATTACATCCGGTGGAAGCGTTTTTGAATAGGCTTTCCATTTTTTTATGAGCGGCTTAATTCCTGTTGAATATAAATCCTTGACAAATGTAGGCGTTTTTTCGGATAAATTGATGACCTGCTGAAAGAGGATAAGAAACAGGTTGTAGCCAATAACGAGGAGTCCCGTCAAGAAGGTTATAAAAGCAGCAATAACAGACTTGGCCCTGGTAAGTTTCAGCTTCCTTTGAAAATACCCAACCAGCCCCTCAAGGAGAACCGCCGTTACCAAAGCAAAAATCAGCGGCAGGCTGTATGGTATAAAAAAAATGAACAGCAGGATTACCGCTGTGAGGATGATCCACTTTTTCCACATTCTACTTCTCTCCCGGGAAATATTACTCGCATGATGAGCATTATTATCTAATTATACCGTGTATATCCATGCAAAGCGAAATATTTGTCGAAAAAATAAATTGGAGGGGCTCGAAACGCGCCCCCCCTTCCATTATATTATTTTTCTTGCCTGGACTTTTTTCCCGCCGTTAACAAGAGATAAAAACTCGTGTACGACAGAGTATTTTTCATAAAAGAATATTAGTGTGTCCCCTTCAGCCGATTGGTTCCAGGCCTCTTCATAAGCTTTCAGCTCCTCGGGGATAATTGAAACCTGTTTTCCGCTGTTTCCTTTTTCCTTTAGCGCAACAGCATGCATGATATTCGCTAACTCATACGGCGCCCTGCCCCTAAGGTCTTCGTCTTCGCGGATAATCATCCGGTCGGAATTTCGCATGGCGATTTTGGCCATCTCGCGGATTTCATGATCCAGCCTGTCTCCCGGGGAGGATATAACCGTAATGGCGGCTCCCGCTCTCATGTGGCGGACTGTATCAAAAAATGCATTAAGCCCGGCAATGTTATGCGCATAATCGACGATAATTTTCCGTCCAGCAATTTCATACATATTGAATCTTCCCTTGGATTGTGCACTATCCGGTTTGAAAGTCAACGCCTTTTCCTTTAACACTTCAAAAGGTACTCCCTGCGAGTATGCAGCAGCCAGTGCCTGTAGAAGGTTGGAAATGTTATGCCGCGCTTTTCCTTGAATTGTAATCGGAATATCTTTGGCCGGAAGAAGCCTTTTCGGGTTACCGCCTTCTATACAGCAAATCCAATTATCTTCATCGAGAATCCAGACTGTCCAGCCTTTTTCCGCTGCATCCCTAATATGGTGGTTTGTATAAAACAAACTTGTATAGACAACCTTCCCTCTTGTATGTTCCGCCATCTGGACAACTTCGGGGTCATCGGCATTCAAGATGCAATGGCCATTTTCCATGACAACTTCCGGAATCAGCCGTTTCAGCTTGACGAGCTGGCTGAATTCTTCAATCCCGTCAAGGCCGAGATGGTCTTCAGATACGTTTGTGACAATCCCTACGTCGCATTGCCTAAAAGCAAGCCCTTCGCGCAGGATGCCGCCCCTGGCAGTTTCAAGGACCGCAGCATCAACGTTAGGGTTTGAAAGAACTTTACGGGCGCTAATTGGCCCGCTGCAATCCCCTTCGTCAATGATTTGGTTCCCTATATAGACGCCATCGGAATTCGTCATGCCGACACTATAGCCTTCCCGTTCAAGGAAGTACTTGATCATCCTTGTCGTTGTCGTTTTCCCGTTTGTTCCTGTAACCGATATAATCGGAATTGCCGCGTCTTCCTTTGATTTGAAGAGGTAATCGACAATTGCTTTGCCAACATCACGTGGTTTCCCTTTCGCCGGATAGTGGTGCATCCTGATTCCCGGAGCTGCATTTACCTCGATGATAGCGGCTTTTTTCCTGTCAAGCGGAGCGGAGATGTTAGGGCATATGAAGTCSACCCCCGCCACATCCAATCCGATTGCTCTCGCTGCGGTCACCGCCATTTCCCTGATGGTCGGATGCACTTCATCCGTTACATCGACCGCTTGCCCGCCGGTTGAAAGGTTTGCATTACCTGCCACCTGGACAATTCTTCCCGGCTCTGGAATCGAATCAAGAGTCATGCCTGATTTTTCAAGGAAGCAGGTGACAGACGCATTCAGAGGGATTTTCGACATTGGTTTTTCATGGCCGTCTCCCCTGAGCGGATTTTTGTTTTCCTCCTCTATTAGAGCCCTTATGGAATCAATGCCATTCCCTATGACAAAAGGCGCGATTCGCATGCTAGCGGCAATGAGCTTGCCATCCACAATGAGGAGCCGGTAATCTTGCCCTTCATAATAACGTTCAACGATATAGTTCGTTTCCGGGGATTCCATGCTATGCAGGATGTTGAAAAGTTCTTCCCTGCTTTTAATATTCGTATAGACTCCGCGCCCTTGATTTCCCTTTAACGGCTTAATCACTAGCGGGAAACCGACCCGGTCCGCGGCTTCGAAAACTTTCTCCACGGTAGATGCCATCTCTCCTTCAGGAACAGAAACACCCGCTCCCGCCAGGATGGTTTTTGTCATGTGCTTGTCACAGGAGCTTTCGACAGCCATAAACGATGTCTGGCTGGTGATGGTAGCCTGGACGTATTTTTGCTTGGTGCCTGTGCCCAGCCTTAGTAGGCTATCCTCGCCCACCCTTTCAACCGGGATTCCTTTCGCGAAGGCCGCATTGTAAATTGCCTCGGTACTCGGCCCCAGCTTATGGGTGTAATAGAGATCTTCAATTTTTTCAATATACGGCTGTGCATCGACAGAATGCCCGCCTGCAATGATTTTTTCAACTATCTCTTTCGCCGCCTCGAACGCATATATGCCTGATTTTGGTTCGCGGTAATCGTAAGTCACGTAATAGATGCCTTTTTTGTTGCTCGTCAGGGTTTTGCCCCTCCGGACCTTTATTCCGGCGAGATACTGAAGTTCCAGCGCTATATGTTCAAGGATATGGCCCATCCATGTTCCTTCGCGCAGCCTCTCAACAAAACCTCCCGGGTAACCGAGCGAGCACGTGTGGTCCATCAGACTCGGAATCGATTCAAGCAAGGCTTCATTAAATCCCGGAAGCTCATTGGAAGGACTGAATTCCAATTCTTCCAAATCCAGCTCGATCCACATGGTCGGTTTGTAGCTAAAGTAGTTTGGCCCCTTTAAGTACCGCACGCGGTTTATCTTCATGGTTTACTCCCCTTTGATTAATAGTTTTCTGTTTATCAAATCGAATGTATAGCCGTGAGTAAGGGTATGAAGTTTAAAGTTTGAGAGCGTCAGTTCCTCGCTCCCCTCTTCGGTTTTGTTTACTTCCACGAAGCTGTTTTCCTTTCCGTCCAGGATGAGCACCTGATGCTCGCCAATCACTTCAAATTGGTCTCCTTCAACAAGAATCGCCGTGTTCTCATCAATTCCAATACCCATCAAATCCGGATTTCCCGCAATTGCCCCAAGCAGCCTATCAAAACGGGACCTTTGTGAAAAATGCTGGTCAATCAGCATATTTTCCATGAATCCGAATCCTTTATCCATTTCTACCTGAAGGATTTCATCCGAATCCTTCGTCAGTGCATTCACAATCATATGCTTACCCATGATGGACGCTCCCGCACTCGTACCACCGAGCACCATCCCCTGTTTCCATTTATCGAATAATAGCTTGTGCAACTTTGTTCCCGTTATCATTTGTGTTAGCCGGCTTTGGTCGCCGCCGGTTATGAATAAAGCTGAAAGGCTCTCTACATCCTTAAGTATTTTGGGGTCTTCTGCCTTTTCCCTGGAATCTACATCTATTGTGATTGGATTTTCCAGCCCAAGGTTTTCAAACACCTCTTTGTACTCTCCGCCTACTTCAATTGGTATTCTCGTGGCCGTTGTCAGGATTCCTACTTTCCCGTCATTTTTCAGGGATAGGTCCACAAATTTTTTCAGAATGGTGACACCACTATATTTTTCTTCAGCGCCGCCAATGATTAATAAAGGGCCATTTTTCACACTCATCACCTGTCTGGTCAGAATAAAAACTGATTACAACAACATTTCTTTACCCTTTTAAGTCTTTTTAAAACGCAATCCGTAACAAGGTATATGTTTTAAAATATAAAATTATGGCAAGTTTCCCAAAAAAGTACCCATGGCTATTTCATATACCTGTTGTTTTAGCCACAACGGGTATAGGGTATACAAATGGAAGAGGTGATAACAAATGGAAGGAAAGGAAAAGAAGCCGAAAGCATTACTGCAGCAGGGAAAACGGGACAATCCCGAACAATATCCGACAGATACGGAAAGCCTGTTTGATAAATTTGAGAGTGAGATGAATGTCGACCCAATTCCTATGGAAGACTTAAAGATTGAGCAGCGGGAAGAAAAGGCCGAACACCATACGAAAGACGATTCTTCAAGCGAGCGGAAATTCAATACAGGTTTTAAATGACAACGAGGAGGGCCAAGAGTGGATAGGAGAAATGAAAACAACAACTCATTAGAACAGGAACAGAAAAAGCAGACGGGTAAAGACATCGAACCTGAACGGGATCCCGTTAAACCCCAGGAAGAAACTAAAAAGGATAACTAAAAATGATTAAAAGGAAGCACTGCCTGGCATAAACGCCGGGCAGTGCTTTTTTTCCAGGCCTATTTTTTTACAACTCGGCTGAGCGGATGTTTTTTCACCAAAAAAATGAATCATTCATAAACTATCTTGGATGACACCAGAGGAGGTAAGCGAATGGAAAACAGACAAATGTTTGGCGCCCCAGGCATGGGAGGATATGGCGGATATCATGGCTATGGCGGATATCCAGGCTATCCCGGCCATGCTGGTTATCACGGCGGGTACGGCGGAGTCCCCGGTTATGGAGGCTTTCCGGGATACGGCGGGTATCCTGGATATGGCGGGTATCCTGGATATGGCGGATACCCTGGACACGGGGGATATCCTGGACACGGGGGATATGGCGGATATCCGGGGCACCATTATGGATATGGCCACCACCATCATCATGGACATCACCATGGGCATCACCATGGGCACCACCATGGATATGGAGGTTACGGACACCAGCAGGAATAGGGCAATCCACTAGCGGGGCTAGGCGGCAAGTATTGATCCAATGAATAGCAAGCAAGCGTAAAGGAAAGCCTGACTCCTTCAAGAGGAATCAGGCTTTTTTAAGTTCGAGTTTTCCTGCTAGAACTGACAGCAGGTAGTTGACTGCAAAATACATAAATGCAAGGATAACTAGCATCGGAATGACGTATCCATCCTTTTGGCCATATATGATTTGCGCGTTATGCGTCAGTTCCGGCAGTGAAATGACGACTGCAAGGGATGTGTCTTTTAAAAGGGAAATAAATTGGCTGACAATCGGTGGGACCATCCTTCTAAGCGCTTGAGGCATAACAATATACCGGAGGGTTTGGACGTAGCCCAGCCCTGAAGAACGCGCCGCCTCAATTTGCCCCTTTTCAATCGAATTCAGGCCACTCCTGATGATTTCCGACAGCATTGCCGATTCGAATATCGTCAAGGCGACAATCGCCGCGGTTGTGACAGGAAGCTTAAGCCCCACTTCCGGGAGGGCGAAATACGTAAAGAAGATGATGAGGAGCAAGGGCAGGTTTCGGATGGTTTCAACCCCAACTGCCAATATATGCGAAACAACCGGAATCCTGGCATATCGGGCGGTTCCGATTGCACCTCCAATAATGAAGCTTAAGACGATGGCAATAAATGCGACCAGGAGGGTAACCCCGAATCCCTGGAGAAGAAATTTCAAATGGTCGAACGAATAAGCGCCAATAAAATCCAAGTTGGCACCCCCTTAATTGCTCCGTGCCAGGCGTCGCTCCAAATAACCAACGCCAAGGCTGAGCGGAATTGTCAACAGCAAATAGAACAATGCAACGATGATATACGTATCAAAGACGACAAACGTCCTTGAAGAAATAATGTCAGCTTGGTACATCAAATCCATCCCTGCGATGACGCCCAGGATCGAAGAGTTTTTTACAAGATTGATAAATTGGTTGCCAAGCGGCGGTATGACGATTTTGATCGCCTGTGGCAGGATGATTGTTAGCATCGCTTGGTTGTACGTCAAGCCCGATGACCTGGCCGCTTCCATCTGGCCTTTTGGAACAGCAAGAATGCCCGCCCTGATGGCTTCGGCTATAAAAGCAGCTGTGTAAACGGCCAAAGCGATTGTTCCTGCCGTCAATCCGTCAAAATCCACCCCCACGGATGACATTCCAAAAAAGAAAAAGAAAGCGATGACCAAAACCGGAATATTCCTGACGAATTCTACATATGCCCTTCCAAGCCAGTTTAACAGCTTTATTGGAGCAATCCTGAAGACCGCTATAATCGTCCCAAGCAGGAAGCTGGAAATAAGCGCAATCAAGCTTGCAATGATCGTTACTTTAAACCCCTCGAGATAGAGGTCGAGGTTATTTGTTAAAATTGAAAAATCCACCCGCGCCACCTCTTTTGCATTTGCCAATCAGGCAAACATTTTTCCTTATGAAGCAATCAGGATGAGCCAGGGAGGCCCATCCCGATTTCATTAGCGGATTATTGTTGTTTAATCCATTTATCCTTTATTTCATCATATTTGCCAGAATCCTGAACTGACTTGAGAGCTTTGTTTAGTTTGTCGACTAGTTCCTTGTTGCCTTTTTTAACGGCAATCCCGTATGGCTCTTCAGTGAATGTACCGCCGACAAGCTCGAAGGACGGATCTTCGTCAGCCATTCCATATAAGATGGAGTCATCTGTAGTAAGGGCGTCGCCTTTTCCTGATTTGAGGGCAGTAAACGCTTCTGCGTAGTTTTCAAACTCCAGCACCTGGGTTTCAGGGGCTTTTTCACGGATATTGAGTGCCGAGGTAGACCCTTTTACCGCCAGAACCTTAGTCCCTTTGGTTAAATCTTCGAGGCCTTTGACTTTGCTGCCTTTTTTGACAAGGAGGGATTGCCCCGCCAAAAAGTAAACATCAGTGAAATCCACTTCCTTTTTACGCTCCTCTGAAATGGTCATTGTTGCAATAACTGCATCGATATCGCCATTGTTCAGCATCGGAATCCTAGTTTTGGAGGTAACTTCCTTGAACTGGACTTTGTTTTCATCACCGAGGATTTCTTTTGCGAGCGCCCTTGCTAAATCAACGTCGAACCCTTCAACCTCTCCGGTGCTCGGGTTCTTAAGCCCAAAAAGCCTTGTATCATGTTTGACGCCAAAAATAATTTTATCCCGTTTCTTTATCTGGCCCATGACGCTTTTGTCCTTGTCGTTCTCGCCGCTAGTCTTTTTCTCATTCCCACCGCACGCCGCAAGTAGCAGTACCGCGATAATTGAAATAATCGTTAATTTAAAAATCCTTTTCATCTACATTTCCCTCCTGAATTCTAATGGTTTAATATACGGCTGAGAAACAGTTTGGCCCGCTCTTCACGCGGGTTCTCGTAAAACTCAGCCGGTGTTGCTTCTTCAAGGATCCTGCCTTCATCCATAAAGACAATCCTGTCGGCCACTTCCCGGGCGAATCCCATTTCGTGTGTGACGACGACCATCGTCATGCCTTCCTTCGCAAGCGCTTTCATAACATCCAGCACTTCACCGATCATTTCCGGATCCAGAGCGGAAGTCGGTTCATCGAAAAGCATGACCTCTGGCTTCATCGCGAGTCCCCGCGCGATTGCGACACGCTGCTGCTGGCCGCCGGACAACTGGGACGGATAGGAATTCGCCTTGTCGGGAATGCCCACTTTTTCAAGGTATTTAATTGCTGTTTCCTTAGCCTCCTTTTCCGATTTTCCAAGTACTTTCATAGGTGCCAATGTAATATTTTCAAGGACGGTTTTATGCGGGTACAAATGAAAATGCTGAAAAACCATCCCGATTTCCCTGCGCAGCTTATTGACGTCGGTTTTTTTATCGTGAACGCTTACATTATTCACAGTCAAAGTTCCGGTCGTGATTTCCTCTAGCCGGTTGATGCAGCGAAGCAGTGTGCTTTTCCCTGAGCCGGACGGCCCAATGACAACCACTACCTCGCCATTGTTTATTGTCAAATTAATATCCTTAAGGACGTGAAATTCCCCAAAATACTTGTTGACCTTTTCAAAAACGATCATGCCATTTCCCCTCTCCTCAAACATCAATTCGAATCGTGTTCAATTGGATGAAAATAAATGTTTTGGAATATGTGATTATTATAAATTTTCAGAATTTATTTTTCTATTATAATATAACAATTACAATTTGGTCAATGTTGTAATAAAACACGTAAAAAATGAAATATTTCTTTCATGCCGACCTGTTGTAATGGAAATATCTAAGGAAAAACAACTTTCACCCATTTTTTTATGTATTCTTTCATTCTACTTTTTTCCCGACAAATTGCGTCTTTCCGAGTTTTTATAAAATTCCAAGTTTAACTTTCAGTTCAAAAGGAAGAAGTACAGGGAGGAATGATTATTTAAGGGAGGAATGCCATCTATGCATTTGGATAATTTCGAGGATCAAAAAGTACAAATAAAATTCCGTAACTTCCCAGAAGAATTGAAGGGTGATGTTACTGGCATCTACGAGCCGGAAGAATGGTACCTTGCAAAACTTGTAAAAAGCGAAAACTTTGGCATCTGGGTCGAAAACCCATGTTACAAACGAACGATGATCCAAGACGACGAAGGAACTCACATCCCACAAGAAGAGCAAATCGAAGAAACATGCGTCACCCACCTCCTTATCCGCTGGGAATACATCAGCTCCATCATCACCTTTCCCGAAAAAACCCATGTCGGAGTCGACAAAAAGGCCCATCTCATCGGCTTCCAGCCTGACAACGATTAACAGCCAGCGGTGTCTGGCACCCATGTGGGACAAAACATGTCCCAGCGGGGTGCCAGGCACCAATATACAAAAGTTGTTCATGGGAGCCGCTTGCCTCGTGAGGCGATGTAGAGGCTGTACCATTCTTCTCTTGTCATGAGGGTGGCCTGGCGGGGTGCGTCCTGGCAGTTTTTGATTCTTTCCACGTTTGTGGTTCCGATGACGGGCTGGATATTTGCCGGGTGGCGCATGAGCCAGCCCAGAAGGATGGCTTCTTTTGTCGTTTCCTTTTCTTCAGCCATTCTTGCTACGAGTTCCGCGGCTTCTTGTTCAGCCGGTGAGGAATAACCCATTCTGCCTGTGTAAATCCCTTTTGCAAGCGGCGCCCATGCCTGGAGCTGAATTGTTTCGAGCATGCAATGTTCGATTAACCCTTCGGAAAAGTGAGTTTCCAAGCCCGCCGCCTGATTTACATGGATTCCTTGATCCAGCCAATCGATTTTTTTTAAGTTCATTTCCATCTGGTTTACAACAAGCGGGCTGCCGACGTAAGCCTGAAGAAGCTTCATCTGTGCGACATTCATATTTGAAACCCCGAAATTCCTTACCTTCCCCGCTTCAAGCAGGGAACTAAAGGCTTCGGCGACTTCCTCCGGTTCCATTAATGGATCGGGACGGTGAAGGAGAAGGATATCCAGATAATCAGTTCCTAGCCTATCGAGTATGCCATCCACCGATTCAAGAATATGGCTCTTTGAAAAATCATAACGGCCCGGATTTTGGCCGTCCGCAAAACGAATCCCGCACTTACTTTGAATTATGATGTTCTCCCTTAAGCCCGGCCGGTTTTTGAGGCATCTTCCGAATACCGCCTCCGCTTTCCCTCTTTTATAAATATCGGCATGGTCAAACATCGTCATGCCCGATTCCAAGGCTGCATCAAGCCCGCGTTCCGCTTCCGCAAGCTCGTTTTTCCCGATTTCCCCTGTTTCCCAATCGCCTCCAAATCCCATAAAACCAAGAACGAGGCGGCTATCCGTAATTCCCCTTTTCTCCAAAGGCATGTTTGACATATACGTATTCCCCACTTTCATAAATATTCCATTTCCCTTTTGCATGCTGCATGCATAATGGCTTAGTGTAGCACAGCCAGATCTTACGCCTGCGCTGTAATTGGATGCTTAAACTTGGAAGGCAATGAAATGCCACAAGCCGTACGGAAAAACATGGCTTCACTTCCCGAATATGTGTTAGTTTCAAATGCCAACGAAGCGTCTTCAGGGGTAAAGTGAAAAACGACTTTTTCCGTTTCCTCACCAGCTATCTTCTCAAGAATCGAGGATAAGTCCAAGTGATTACTGCTGATGAGATCGAACAGCTGCAGCTCTCCAGCCTCTTTCTCATAAATGGCGATGCACTCTTCACCCTCAAGATAAAAAATACAATGCTTGAATACATTCAAACAATAAAACATGAGGAGCTCCTCCGTACCGGTTGCCGAAAACATACTTGAAACCGGTATCCGCTTCTTCGCCATTTCAAAAAGCAGTTCCCTATCCCGCACATCTTCCATATTAAGCTTGCGAATCCGCCGGCTTGAAACTCCGCAGCTTCCCAAGAACGGCAGGGAAAAAAGGGTCTCCTTTTTTTGAGCAAAGCCAAATTTGGGGTAGTAATCGAGCACTGATTGATTAGCGAACAAGTACATTACATCATAAATCCCTTCAAAATCCGCCAACACCCGTTCCATCAAACTGCGGGAAAGGCCCTTCCCCCGAAAATCCGGGTGGACCATTACCGTTCCAATCTGTACCCCTCTTCTCTCCACTCCTTCCATTAAAAGGCCAATCCGGTTAACGGAAACATTCGCAATTACTCTTTCACCGTCATAATACGAATAGGGGATGTATTTGTCTGTCCAATACCCCATCCCATACCAGCGGTTGAACTGTATACCGAATACCGCCCTTGCCATGCTGAATAAGCTTTCCCTTACTATAGGATTATCTCGGTACCCTTTTACAAACGTAAACGCCATCCCATACTCTCTCCATCCTTTTTTAAGAACTTCTTCCATTTTACCCCTTTGGCCGATTTAATACTAATCACAGATAGTGTACTATTATAAATAGAAACCAAGTTTTATAGCGCAGTAGCTGGAGGGCAATGTAGTGGAAACGATACTGGAATTAAACAATGTAAAAAAAGTAATTGGAAAAAAGACAATCATTAACGGCTTAAGTTTTTCGGTTCGCAAAGGGGAAGTTTTTGGCTTTCTGGGGCCGAATGGCGCCGGCAAGACCACAACAATACGGATGATCGTCGGTCTAATGGATATTACGGAAGGTGACATCGTGATATGTGGGACAAGCATCCGAAAAAGCTTTGAAGGAGCAATCCGAAATGTTGGGGCAATTGTTGAAAATCCTGAAATGTACAAGTTCCTTTCAGGCTATCAAAATCTGCTTCAATACAGCCGGATGCACAGTAAAATCCCTAAAAGCAAAATTTCGGAGGTTGTCCACCTGGTCGGGCTTGCCGAGAGAATACACGACAAAGTTAAAACGTATTCACTTGGAATGAGGCAACGTCTCGGGCTTGCGCAGTGCCTCCTCCATGATCCGAAACTCCTTATCCTTGATGAACCGACAAATGGCCTCGATCCGGCCGGGATACGTGAAATCAGGGACCACTTGAGGATGCTCGCCCGCGAAAGAGGCATGTCTGTAATTGTTTCGAGCCATCTTTTATCGGAGATGGAACTCATGTGCGACAGGATTGCCATCATTCAGGATGGCGAGCTTATCCAGGTCCAAGATGTGGATGCGTTTGTGGCGGATAACGGGAGCAGATATTCGTTTGAAACAGGACCGCTCGGGGATGTACGCGGCTGGCTCCAATCCGAGTGGGATGCCCAGTTCTCGGAAGATGGCTTTACCGTTCATGCAAAACGGGAAGACATTCCATTCATTCTGAAAAAAATAATCGAGGCGGACGTTGATGTTTTCTGCGTGAAGGTTGAATCGAAAACGTTGGAAGACCGCTTCCTTGAAATCACTGCCAACTAAGGAGGCTCAACATGAAGAATCTCGTAACAAACGAATTGGTTAAAATTTTCGGCAGGGCGGGGACGTATGTCATGATCGGCCTGATTGTCATCCTGGTAATGGGGATGGCGGGATTGTCCAAATACGAGGAATACGACAATCCTCCTAAGGAAAATCCTCATTGGAAAGCAGAACTTGAAAAACAAATTGTGAACGACCGGGCCTCGCTTGAAAATTTCGGAACTGTTAATGGAAATTTAGGGCAATATTACAAACGGGAAATTGCCATTAAGGAATACCGCCTCAAGCATGACATGGCTCCCCCTACGGAAATGCATGTCTGGTCATTCGTTGAAGATGCAAAAAGCTTTATCAGCTTTGTCGGCCTTTTTGCGATTGTCATCGCGGCCGGAATCGTTTCATCCGAATTTTCATGGGGAACCGTTAAACTTTTGCTCATCAGGCCGATTGGCAGGTGGAAAATCCTGCTTTCAAAATATTTCGCCATACTCGTTTTTGGAACTGGCCTATTAGCTTTTCTATACGTTTTTTCCCTATTGGTGGGCATAATCGTTTTTGGGCTTCCGGACCACCCGGCTCCCCACCTTGTTTTTACTAATGGGCAAGTAGTTGAACGGAGCATCGCCCTGCAGTTAATGGCCGAATATTTGATTAGCTCCATCGACATCCTCATGGTTGCGACGATGGCATTCATGATATCGGCTGTTTTCCGGAACAGTTCGCTTGCGATTGGAATTTCGCTGTTCCTCCTCCTGACTGGGGAAGCATTGACCATGCTTCTGGCAGGCAGATTTGAATGGGCGAAATACTTCCTTTTTGCAAATACGAACCTGGCCGTTTACATTGATGGCACGCCTCCGATTCAGGGAATGACGATCGGCTTTTCAATCATAATGCTGATCCTGTACTTTGCGCTTTTTCATTTGCTTGCATTTTGGATATTTTCGAAACGCGATGTCGCTGCCTAAGCCGTGTATTGTTTCTCAGATTTTTCGACATTATTTTTGTAAGAAAATTGTAAATAAAGGCAACCTTAACCAGTCCGTATGAGGTATAATTAAATTGGGTGATGCTTTATGAAAGATGGGGCTATTATTATAGCAATGTTGACGATGCCAGCTTTGTTATACATACATATGAAAGAGTTAGATACACCCCTATTTGCGGTTTCTCTTGCGGCCGTAGCCTTTTGCGTCTTTAATTTTTTTCAGTTTAAAAAGGCACAGCAGGATGCGAAACAAGCCCGGGAAGAGCTTATTGAAAAAAACAGGAAACTGGACACCATGTTCGGGCACTCAGCCCTCGGAATTATGGTTGCCGATAAAGGCGGGCAGCTATTGGATGCCAACCCAAAATTCCTTGAGATGCTAGGCTATTCCATGGAAGAATTGAAAACTCTTAGTTTCATCGACCTGACTCTTCCCGAAGACCGCGAGAAGGACAGGGAGCTCTATGAACAGGCTGTAAAAAAGAAGCTGCCTTATTCAAAAGAAAAAAGATACCGCAGGAAAAACGGCGAAATGTTCATCGGAAAACTCTCTGCTTCCTTTGTCCTCGGTAATGACGGCGAACCGATGTACGCAATTGCCCATGTGGAGGATATTACAAAGGAAAAGCTCCTTGAAAAGGATTTAAAGGAAAGCCAAAAACGGTACCGCGACCTGGTTGCCTATTCCCCGGAACCTATCATTGTCCACCGTGATGGCGTAATTATTTTAGCAAATGAAAAAGCCTGCCAGATGGTTGGACTGTCCACGGAAGAATTGCATCACAAATCCATTTATGACTTCATCAGCCCAGAATACCATGGAAGAACAAGGGAAAGGCTTGTGGAACTACAAAACGTTGTTGGGGAAGAAGAGTCGCGCCATTTTAAAATCATCATTCCCGGGGGCCAAAAACTGACAATCGAAATAACACATAAAGCCATCGAATATGAAGGCCTCCCCTCCATCCAAGCTACATTCCGGGATGTAACGGACCGAAACCGGCTTGTAAAAGATCTTCGGAAAGCGACTGAACGCTATCGCTTCATTACCGAAAATTCGAAAGACGTCATTGCTTTCATTGATTCCGAATGCCGCTATGACTATATTTCTTCTGCCTGCAGGGATATCCTTGGGTATGAACCGGATGAACTTATTGGCAAGAATGTTTTCAGCTTCGTCCATGAAGACGACGCCCCTGAGTTGGAAAAAGCCCAGCTTGAAAACCTCATCGGGGTGAATGACCATTTTTCCCTGATTTACCGGCACCGTTTAAAGGATGGAAGCTACCGGTGGATCGATACAGTTGCGAAAGTGTTAATGAATGAAAAGGGTGAGATTGATTCCTTCCTGGCGATTTCGCGCGATGCCACTGAGCGGAAAGAAAAGGAGAAAAGCCTAGAAAGCGCGAACGATTTCCTGAAGATGCTATCTTCTCTCGACGGCCTGACGGGAATCCCGAATCGCCGCTATTTCGAGGAAATCCTCGAGAAGGAATGGGAGAGAAACAGGACAAATGATACTCCCCTTTCTGCGATCATGCTCGATATCGACTGTTTCAAGCTTTACAACGACACGTTTGGCCACCTTGCCGGCGATGATTGCCTAAAGCAGGTTGCATCGATTATCCGGGATGCCCTCAAACGGCCAAGGGATCTTGCCGCGAGATATGGCGGAGAGGAATTCATCATCCTTCTCCCCGAAACGGATAAAGCAGGAGCCATGATGATTGCCGAAACAATCAGGGAGTCTGTCAGAAAACAGGAAATCCCTCATACATCATCGGAGATAGATTCTTACATCACGATAAGCGCTGGCTTTGCCACCATTGTTCCGGATGCTCAGTTTGCGCCGAAGGATTTAATAAGGGAAGCCGACATCGCCCTTTACCAGGCAAAACGCAATGGAAAAAACAAAGTATGCTCAAAGCTGGTAAACTCGCCTTTATAGCCATCGCAGTAGGGCGAACAGCGCAAATAGACTAAAGGGAAAAACGCCGGATCCATCATCCGGCGTTTCTTCATATCATTTAACGTTTTTAAAAAGGCGTAGTGCAAATCGGTTTTTCATCTCCCCGGAAAGCCTTCTCCATTAGGGGCGCGAACTCCGGTTTGCTTAGCTTCAGCCTTCCAAAACGATGCAGCTTCCTAAAGCCAACCGCACCGACCATCAGGGAGGAGAATTCCGCAATATCAAGTTCCATCTCAAACTGTGTATCTTCAGCATTCCCTTTCGAAAGTTTCCCACCGTCCAGTCTGACATCAATTTTTGTGGGTTCTACCGAATCGAAGCTGTCGTGGACGATTATGGTAAAACTTGTTGTCACATTTCCGAATACCCGTGAATCAAGGTCGCCAATTATTTTTTCAATGTCAATAATTTTATACATCAGGCCGATGCCGGCGCGATTCGTTTCGTGGAAAACACTCGGAATGAGGTAATCGCTTCCGTCCCGCGCATCACCTAGAAGAAATTCGAGTGAGTCATCCTGTGTATTAAGGATAATCCGTTCAATCTGGTCGGATTGTGAATTCAGGAACTTTGCAAGGCTTGCAAGGGCTTCGGGCGTTTCATAAATAAATTCCCTGACAACAAGGTTATTACGCAGAAAATTTTGTTTATCCGCCTGTTCAAACCCGTAAACGATATAGCCATTCAGCTCCCCACCATTGAAAACTCCAAGGATGCGGTTTTCGGGGTTTTTAAAAAGAGCGTCTGTGTCGTATGCAGTTTTTAGAATCATGCCGTGTGTCTTTGTCGCGGATCGGTTGTAGCACTCCCTGATTTTTTCCTTATCGGCCTCGCGAAGCATTGCAAGCCCTTCCTTGCTTCCCCCTGGCGGAAAGCTGTCTGGTTTGATCCTGTATTGGTTCATCTTCGTCCCGTAGCCGAAGCCCATTTTTTTATAAAAATCGGGTCTGAAAGGGTACAGCATCGCGATTGACGCCCCTTCATTCCTAAAATGGCTGATGAAATAACTGATCAGGTCTTTGGCAACCTTCTCCTTTTTATGTAAAAGGTCAACAGCCACAAGGCCTACTCCCCCGACAAGGACAATTTTTCCATAAAGGTTCATTTCAAATGAATGCAGCCTCATCCCGCCAACGAGCTTGCCGTTTCTGAACAGGCCGTAAAAGTCGATTGTGCCTGATTCTTCATGGACGCGGCGGAGATTGCTGGCAAGCTTTTCTTTAAATTCAGGGGTGTTTTCCTTGTTTGCAGGAAAAGCCTGTATGGCAATGTTGGCAAATTCAAGGAATTCATCTTCAGCCAATTTTCTGATCGTTGATTCCATGTTGTCACTCCCCTTGTTTTTCTATTCCATTTCCCGGTTCATCATGACCTGATAAACAAATGGCGTAAACCCGATTTCCTTCAATGTTTCATGTGCAAGGCCGCTCTTTTCTTTCGGGAGGTTTAGGACAACCCTTCTGATGTCATTTTCAAACGACCCAAAAATGTAGCTTAATAGTGCCTGCATGATTTCCTTTGCATCCTCCCGGCTTTCATCCGCTTCACATTGATAGATTGTAGTTGCGACATGCAGACCCTCTTCATTAAAACCCTTTTTGAAGTAGGCATACCCCGCATCTTTTCCATTTTCATCAGACAGAATGGCTGCTTGGGCCAGCTTGGCACTTTGCCAGTGGGTCTGCCAAGGGTTGCCGCCCTTGTAAAAAGCAAGGTTGCCAACCTGGATTGGATAGGCCTCCCTTATTGTGAAACGTTCTCCCGCCTGAAATGGGGAATCTATAAGTTTTCCCTTTAGCTCCAGGTATTCAAGGCGATCAACAATTTTATAACCAAGGCTTTCATATAAGGCAATTGCTTTGTCGTTTCCTTCAATTGCTTCAAGCATAGCGAGCTGGACGCCCTCCTGCCTGTAAATCTCGATCGTTGCTTCCATTAGTGCCCGCCCGACGCCCTGCTTCCGGTATTTCACTGCAACCGCCGTGCCCCCGTTCCAGGCTGTTTTTACCCCTTTAATCGTCCGGATTCCATTCACGATCAATCCGGCAGGCTCTCCGTCCACAAATGCGACAACACTCATGGATGGCGAGAGGTCCTCTAACGGAAATCTTTGCAGGAAGGCCTCATGGGTCATCGTCAAATCCACGAAGTATTCCTCAAACCCGGTATTCCAAGCGGTTAACACTTCGTTGAATGTACAATCCGTAAGCCGTTTTATCTCTATCATTCTCTCTCCCCCATTTAGCTTAATTTACCATTCTCGTTTAGTTTAACCATTTTGTGGTTTGGCCGTCAAAAATGAACTGCCGCCCGGGGTTGGCCGGGCGGCAGTCATGATTATGTATATACAAATCATTCTGAATGTTATCCAATATATTGTAGTGAAGTATAACCTCATATGCCCGATTAAGGACGTATTGGGGTCGCTTCGCAGTTCCGGCTTTTTTTCCGAACTCTACCCCTTCGAAATAATCGTTGTGTCCTTATTTTTCGATTTTTGAGACACATAATCCTGTCAAAAACCATTCTGTGTATCGTTTCTTAAAAATCAGCTACCCCACTTACCTTTAGGAGCCGGGCGGCATTTTCCGCCGTTCTTTCGAGATTCCTTTGCCCATTGGCAAGGGCTTCTTCCAACGGAACAACACCTTCATTAATGCCGAAGATGGCATCGATTTTTTCATGGAGCGGTTCAATTCCATCGCCAATTTTTCCGGCAAAAGCAATCACGGGCTTGTTCCATTTTTTAGCCAGCGCAGCGACCCCGTATGGCGTTTTCCCAAACCGGGTCTGAAAATCAATGCTTCCTTCCCCGGTCCAGACCATATCCGCCATCTTTACTTTTTCCTCAAGTCCGGTATATTCAATCACAAGGCTAATGCCCGGTTTCAAGCCGGCATTTAGAAAGGCGATTAGGCCGGCACCTAACCCGCCCGCCGCCCCGGCGCCTGGAATATTTATGACATCATGGCCGAGCTGTTTTTTTATGACGTTTGCAAAATTCGTTAGGTTTTGGTCAAGCATGTCAACCATTTCTGGACTCGCGCCTTTTTGTGGCCCAAAAACATGGGAAGCTCCCTCCGGTCCGCACAGTGGATTTGTTACATCGGAGGCAACTTCGACAGAAATGGATTTCAGCCGAGAATCCAGCCCGGAAAGGTCTATCCTGCTTAGTTTTCCAAGACTGCCTCCCCCTTTCGGAAGTTCATCCCCGTTTTCATCGAGGAACTGTCCGCCTAGCGCCTGTACCAATCCAGCACCGCCATCATTTGTGGCGCTTCCTCCAATTCCAATTAGCAGTTTTTTAATCCCGTGGCCAAGGCAGGCGCCAATTAGCTGCCCAGTTCCAAATGTAGTAGTTATGAGCGGATTGCGTTTCTCCTTCGGCACAAGATGGATTCCGCTCGCGCTCGCTATTTCAATTGCCGCCGTTTCCCCATCGCCAAGGATTGCATATTCGGCTTCCACCTGTTCGCCAAGCGGGCCGCTTACTGTTTTTGTAAAAACCCGCCCACCGGTAGCATCTGCAAGCGACCGCATTGTCCCTTCCCCGCCGTCGGCCATGGGGACATGAAGGCAACGGACGGGCAACCCGGATTTAAGGATTCCCCGTTCCATCGCCTCACACGCCTCTTTCGCCGTCATGCTTTCCTTGAACGAATCGGGAGCGAGTACAATTGTATATTTATTTCTCATGTTAGTCCTCCGCACGATTATTGATAACTTAATCGTATCAATGAAGATCGTTTCGGTAAAGGGTAACCGCCACGTTCAACTTGTTTATCTTTACAATGGCCCAAGGACATCCGGAAGCTCCAATCCAAAAAAGAGCCCGGGCGTGAACTGCTTTATCCATTCATTTTCAGCATAAATTCGTTTACATCGCTTTCCGGTCCCGCAAAGGCGATTCCAGACTCAATTGCCTCAAAATGCTTTTTTGCGAATTTGATTTTCGCAAGTTCCTCGGGACGGAGGCCGGACTCGATGCTGGTGCCTTTCGTCTCGATGACAAAGTACAGCTTTTCCTCGCCGTCTTTTGTAATGACCGCGGCCCAGTCAGGGTTGTAATTGCCAACAGGCGTTTCAATTTTGAACCAGCTGGGCAGCTTCACGTATACTTTGACATCGGGGTCATTTTCGAACCGCTCGGCAAACTGCGCCTCGATTGTATACGAATCGTACAGCACATAGTCGAACGGAGACTTCGTGCTCGGCAGCGCATTGTCATTCAAATAGGCAAGCAGCTCTTCATTTTTGAAAAGTTCGACCACATAGCAGGCTCCCTCCCCAATCTTGTGGTAACGGATGCCATCAGCGAGGAGGAGCCTCATTTCCCGCTGAATGATTTTTCCCGCTTCTTCAATAAATTTTTGCGGGTTGTTTTTAAAATCGTCAAGCCTTCCGCAAGCGGCTAAAATCCGCACAACCGTCTTCCTCGTCAGGTTTGTCCGATTCTGGAGCTCGGTGATGATGTCGGGAAGCACATGGCCCGGAGAAACATAGTCCTCGACGCGTTCGCTTGTCATCAAGCCTTTCATGCCTGAAAGGCGGTCAATACCCGAAATCCGATCTTTCCGGGAGATGATCCGCACCCTGTCAATTTTCGGCATCGCCGAAATTCCTGCAACCGACTTTTCGATTAGCTCGCGGCTGTCAAATTGTACGGAGTAAACTGTTTTGTACTTGATTTTATCCCACAGTTCAAGGAACTCGCCAGAATCGAGAACAGCTTTATTTAGCTTCACTCTTCTTTTCTTTGTGGCATCCTTGATCGGCAGGCGGTTCACAATATGATTCAATTCCCTCATGATGGCGGATGCCCAAGGGGTAAATTCTTCCGGGAGCACGAACTGGCCGCTTTCAAGGGCTTCCTTGAGTGAGCCGGTCGCCTTATCTTTCCTGTCGAGAGCTCCGGAAGCCTTCAGCCAGTCAAACAGCTTAGCCGATTTATCGTATCCAAGCTGTATTAATTCATCGCTTTCCGGATTAAAATAGCCAAGCTTCGTGAACGTATGCTTTTCGATTTTCCCAAAGACAATCCCGGTCTGTTCTTCCATTTCCTTTTGAAGGTTTGCAACAAACTCTTCATACGATTCACTTGCCATTACGGTAAGCGTGTTAATAGTGTAGTCATCAACGCGCTCTCCGTCCTGGTTCACAGCAAGCCTCAAGCCGCGGCCAATTTCCTGGCGCCTGCTAATATATGTGCCTGCCGAATCCTTTAGGGTACAAATCTGGAATACATTCGGGTTATCCCAGCCTTCCCGGAGTGCCGAATGCGAGAAAATAAACCTGAGCGGCTCATCAAGGCTTAGAAGCCGTTCCTTCTCCTTCATGATCAGCGAATAAACATCCGTATCGGCGGCTGTGTTTCCTCTCGTATCCTTCAATACACCTTTTTTATCCTGGGCAAAATAACCATTGTGGATCCTGTCCACTTGTCCGGCTTCCTCATCGATGTCTTCAAAAAGACTCCTGTACTTCGGCTTCCGGATCAGCTTGCGGTATTCTTCTTCAAACAGTTCCGCATAAATACCGGGTACCGGGCGCCCGTTCCGGTCGTAATCGCGGTAGTTGGCGACCTTGTCGATGAAAAACAAACTCAGTACCTTGATGCCTTTTGGCTTCAACTGCAATTCTTTGTCGAGATGCTCTTCGATTGTTTTACGGATTTGATACCGTTTCAAAGTCTCTTCGCCTTGGGCGCCGATTGCCTGCCCAATGGCCAGCCTGTTTCCGTTTACCTCGATTGATTCGCCGCCTTCCGTCCAATCAATTTGCTCGACGAACACGTTACGGTACAGCTCCCTTCCGCCTGAAACGTCGAACAGGTCATCGCCGTTTTTGACCGTTTTGGCTGTCCGCTTTACCTGTCCTTGTTTTTCCACATCAAGTTCAAGCTTCGCCTTGCCCGGCTTTACTTCAACAAGCTTCATGTATGGAAGATTATGGTCCTCTTCGGAACGTACCGACATGACCTCGATTTTCTTGACGAGCTTTTCATTATACGCATCGACCGCGTCGAGCCTGTATACCATATTGTATTTTTTTACATGTGTCGCCGAATAGCGAAGCGTGCAAAGTGGCTGCAGCGAGGAGATGGCTTCCTTTGACTTTGGCGTTGTATCCACGCTTTGCGGTTCGTCAATGATGACGATCGGGTTCGTCTGCTGGATAAACTCGATTGGACGGTAGCCATTCATCCTGTCATTCGGACGGTGAATCAAGTTCGATTTATCCTCTTTATCTGGATCATCAAAGCTTTTCCGGAAGGCATCGATATTGATGATCATCACCTGGATGGCTGTCGCCGTTGCAAAATTGCGGACCTGGTCGAGTTTGTCGGAATCATACACGAAGTATTCAAGCGGCGTCCGGTCATAAAGCTCGGCAAAATGCTGTTTCGTCACCTCAAGCGATTTATGGACCCCCTCGCGGATTGCAACGGAAGGAACGACGATGACAAACTTGGAAAAACCGTATTTCCGGTTCAACTCATAGATTGTCCTCAAGTACACATACGTTTTACCGGTACCCGTCTCCATTTCGACTGTAAAATTCATGCCATCAAGTGTTTCGCTTCTTGCAAGGCCATTTTCAACCTGGATTTCCTGGACATTTTTCAAAACTTCAGCCTCAGTTAAATCCAGCCTGTTCCCTACTCCGAGGTCGGTCTGAATCATCCCGGCATCTTCGCCATATGAAACTGTAAAGTTTGACTGCTTTATTGGCTGGCCTTTAAAAATGCCAACAACGGAATCGATTGCCCTGCGCTGGTAGGGCAGGTCGGAAATAAATTTTAGTTTCATCCCCTACACGCTCCTGACATCGAGAATCCCGTTTTTCTTTAACGTCTGAATTGCATTGGTTTTGATCGTATCGTCCGGGAATCCAGAATCATTGAAAATTACCTTTGTATCCTGAGAATCTGATTTATGCTTCGCCAACCCATTGACAAGCTCAAGGGTGATTTCATCTTCAAGGCAAATCAGTACAGACCCATTTGCAACCTTATAAATTAACTTTCCGGCAATCTGGATTTCCTCGACCCTTTCCGTCAGTGGGATTCCAACCTTCAGAAGCATTTCGGCAAGGAGGTCTTCTTTCGTCCGGCCTTCCTTTATGCTGTTTTCAAGGTCGAACAGGGTTTTTTCAAGATTGTCAGTGTCGGGGTCCCACGCTTTTATATTTGAGCTATCAAGCTTGTATACCTTGAATCCAGTATCTATTTCCGTCCCTCTGCCGGTATCCATCTTTTCCCCGGCACGGCGGATACGCTCCTTCGCTATTTCGCAAATCGTGCCGAAACCCTCCCTTGCCGCTTCTGAATCAGGGCTTGTCTGTTCCGGAAGCTGCACCATGATGAACTTTCGTTTGCTGCCGTATTGCCGGTTTACATCCATGACCGCGTGGGCGGTTGTAGCGGAACCCGAGAAGAAATCCAGGATCAAATCGTCTTCCTTTGACCCGATCAGGATAAAGTCTTTAATGAGGTCGAGCGGCTTCGGATTGTCAAACACTTTTCCGTTAAACAGGCTTTTCAGCAGGTTCGTCCCGTTCCCCGAGCTGTATTCAGGCTTATAGAACAGCGATTTCGGTTTTTTTCCGCGAATGCCCTGGTCTTCTTCAAGGCGCTGCTTTTTGTAAAAAGAGATGCCATTCGCCGTCTTTTTCACTATGATTTCGCCATACGTATCAGCAAGTGTTTCCTTCGAACGCCGCCACGACATTTCCTTGCCATCTGCTGTTTTCGGATATACTTCGTAATCGTCGCCGCTCATCCGCTCAATCGAAATGCGCGAAAGGTCCTTCGTGACATAGATCGGATAATAGCCTTTCGGGCGTTTTTCCCGCGCGCCGGCCTCCCCTGTCCGCATCAGCGTTGCGCCCTGTTTGTAATAGCCCTTCTCGTCCTTGAGGCTGTAATCACCGATATCTTCCTCCGAAAGCGGCAGCTCGCCAATCGAATCTTCATTCGCGATGTTTTTGGCATATACAAGAGTATATTCATGTGTACCGGAGAAACCATATTGGTCATTGTTCCCTTTCAGGTTCATGATTGTCGGGAGCTGGGCCACGAAATTAATCTCTCCGAAAATCTCGTTGCAGATCGCACGAAGATTTGTCACTTCATGATCATCAATCGAAATGAATATAACTCCATCATCGGAGAGCAGGTTCCTGGCAAGCTTCAGCCGCGGATACATCATGTTCATCCAATCGGTATGGAAACGCCCGCTTGTTTCCGCATTCGCCTTCGTTGCCTGGCCCGTCACTTCTCTATAGTTTTTCAAATTGTCGATAAAGTTGTCCTTGTACACAAAATCGCGCCCGGTATTGTACGGCGGATCAATATAAATCATCTTCACCGCGGCGAAATATGCTTTTTGCAAAAGCTTCAGGACTTCCAGGTTATCGCCTTCAATATAGAGGTTTTCAGTGGACTCCCAGTTTTTGCTTGAGCCTTGATCAGGGCGGAGCGTCCCCGTGGAAGGGGTTTGGGCGATTTTCAGCGCCCGAGATTTTCCGTTCCAGCTGAACTCGTACCGCTCCCTGCCCGTTTCTACCGATTCCCCGAGCAAAGCACGCAATTTTTCAAAATCAATTTTCCCGTCCGTGATGGCTTCTGGAAAAAGCCGTTTAAGTTCCCCAATGTTTTGCTTCGTTATATTAAAAGAAGTACCTTCTACTTTTTGCATCCATAACTCCCCTTACAAGATGAATACGTATGGACAAGTTCCTGTTCCCCTGTCCGCTGTCGTTTCTTTTTAAGTATAGCAAACTCGCATGAAGCGATAAATGCCTCAAGCAGTGGGCTCATGTGAGGTGGCGGCTTTTGGTGTTATAGTTTTGGTAATTTGATCCTACGAAAAGCGGCTGACATGTAACCTGCGCAGCCTTTCTCTTAGGCCTACTTGGTTGACTTTGGAAAAAGTGTTGTTTTAAGATATCTTTAGTTCAAGGTATTCAAAAGGAGGCTACAAGTATGTTTGATATTGCGATCATCGGAGCAGGCCCCGCTGGAGCGAGTGCAGCACTTTTCTCCGCAAAAGCCGGCAAGAAGACTGCCCTCATTGACAGTGACAAAGGGATGACGAAGCGTGCCTGGGTTGAAAACCATTATGGGGTACCGGAAGTATCGGGTCCAGACCTGATAGAAACCGGTAAGTCCCAGGCGAAAAAATTCGGCGCAGAATTACTTGAGGATGCTGCCACAAACGTTGAAAAAACTGAAAACGGATTTAAAATTGAAACCGAAAACAAAGGCAGCATCGAGGCTAAACACGTTATTTTTGCCACGGGGATTTCCGTCGACCTAGCCGAAAAGCTTGGTGTAAAAACGAAACCAGGTACAGAACCAAGGATTAAAACCGTCCTGGATGTGGATTCGGATGGAAGGACGAATGTGGAAGGCGCCTGGGCTGCCGGCACTTGCGCGGGCGTCAGCGTGCACACGATCATCACTGCCGGGGATGGTGCAAAGGTTGCCATTAACGTCATAAGCGTGCTAAAGGGCGACCGTTATGTCGACCACGACGTTTTAAAGCCAAAGGAATAAGTATTCTCTTACATTAGCTATATTCAGATGAGAACGGCCAGGCATACGCTTGGCCATTTTTCTGCCTAAAAGGAGCTTTGGTCACGAGGCCCGGAGGTTTTCCCTTCTCTGTCCAAAAATTGGGCTGCTTTGGACACACAACCCTTAAAAACTCACTTTGCTGTCCAAACATGGGAGGTACATGGAATGATCTCTAGTAATCTAGCATCTCATTTTAGACAAAAAGAAAGTGGATTTTTTATACAAAGGGAAAGCCAACCTTCCCACGTTTTCAATCGTTTGCCGATTTGAATAAATCATGAGAAAAGTCATTCGCCAGGCTCTTCGCTACAGAAATTACAATTATTTTTAAAAAACTGAAATTACTCCCCCGCTTCCCCGTCTAATTGGTAAATGAAAGAAAAGGAGGCCGGACATGGAAAATGAAAACCTAATCCAGCAATGGTTCAACGATTACCATGATGATGTGTATAACTACCTTGTGTACTATTTTGGGACAAAGGACGTAGAGGATTTTGTCCAGGAAGCCTTTATTAAAGCCTATCAAAATATGAACAAATTTGAAGGGCGCGCGAATCCGAAAACGTGGCTCATTACAATCGCGAGAAATGTGGCAATCGACCATTTGCGGAAAAATCGGCTAAAACGGTTCCTCCCCATCAACCTGTTGAACAAGGCTGCCGCACCGGAGAAGAACCCTTTGGAACATGTCCTTGAGGACGAAACGAAGCGGGAGCTTTATGAAATGATTAAACAACTGAAGCCAGCGTACAGGGACGCCCTAATCCTTCGCGGCATCATGCAGCTAACGCCCGAAGAAACAGCAGCAATCCTGGGCTGGGAAAAAGCAAGAGTCAACCTCTCCTACCACCGGGCTATTGAAGGCTTGAGGAAACAGCCGAAAAATGAAAAAGGAGGTGCCCAAAATGCGGCCATTAACGAATGAAGAAATCCAGAAGGAACTTAACACTTTCCCGCGCCATACCCTTAATCATGCGGCGAAGGAGCGGATAGGGGCCACCTTGAACCGGATTGATTCGACCTTTGTGAAAAGAAAGAATTTTTTCCCGGCCGCCCTTAGCTTCGCGGTCCTAGCCTTTCTCTTTATCGGGCTATCCGCCTTCATTGCGAGCAACATTTCTGGCAATGGCCTATTCTTCGGCTTAGGCGCGGCCCCTGAAGAAAAGTTTTCGATCGACCCGATGGATAAATTTACGATTGAGAGGATTTCAGACGATGAAGTGGAGTTTTATGTGGATGGAAAAAAAGCCGGCGGCATTGAAATCATGACGGAAAGCGAAATGCATAAAAATATTGCTCAACAGAATCTTTTTGAAAACACTACTCTCCCGGGCTTCCACTATCCCGTCAGGTTTACTCTCGACCATCAGAAAACTGAAAAGGCTATCCAAATCCGCCACTACTTTTTCTTATCGGAAAAATCGAAGCTCCGCTACCATGTATATTTCTACTGGGACCAGATTGATCATTCGGATGCCGAGAAAATCGCCAGGACTTTCCGGATAAATGAATAACTCTACCGCGCCGGTCCCAGCCGGCTTTTTTTGTGCACTTTTATAAAAAAAGGAAAAATGCTCAATATTTCACAATATAAGATTGTGAAACTCTGAGCATGGTAGTATACTATAGTCAAAGGGAGTGATACGGATGGTAAAAAAGGAAAAGATTGTTATCCTTGGTGGAGGGTATGCGGGTTTGCTGACCGCCGTCACTCTCCAGAAAAAAGTCCATGCAAAGCGTGCGGAAATTACCCTCATCAACAAAAATGACTATCACTATTTGACAACCAAAGTCCATGAATTGGGTGCCGGGACCATCCCGGCAGAATCCATCGTGTTCCCGATTAAGGAACTGATCGACCCAGAGCGGGTAAACTTTATTAAAGATGAAGTAACCGGCATCGACCTTGCTTCGAAAACAGTCACGCTAAAAAACAATCAGCTCCATTATGATTACCTCATTATTACGATTGGCGGCGTCCCGCAAACATTCGGGCTTCCGGGCGTGAAGGAGCACGCCTTCTTCCTGTTTGACTGGGAAGGAACGAACAGGCTGCGAGTCCACATTGAGGACCAGTTTCAGAAATTCCTCGAAGACCGTGATGAAAAGCGGCTTAGATTTGTGATTGGCGGCGCTGGTTTCTCTGGAATGGAATTCATCTTTGAGCTCACCGAAAAGCTTCCCGTCCTTTGTGATGAGTATGGCATATGCCAAGAACTCGTTAAGATTATCTGCGTGGAAGCCAAAGAAGATGTATTGAATGGCTATGATGCTTCGATGGTGAGGGATGCAAAGATGGCCTCGGAAAAATTACCTGCCGAGTTCAGGACGGGGACAGCGATCGCTTCCTGTACCGAAACGGAAGTCCGTTTTACGGATGGTTCGTCAATTGAAACAAATACGTTTGTCTGGGCGGGCGGTGTCAAGGGCAATCCCCTCCTGGATGGCCTCGGATTTAAGACTTGCCGGGACGGGCGCGTCATTGTGAATGACTACTGCGAGGTGCCGGGCTACCGGGATGTGTATGTGCTTGGGGATGCCTCCGCCAGCTTCTCCCCCGAAGGCAATCCCTACCCGCCAACCGCTCAAATCGCCCTGCAGCAGGGCAAGTATTGCGGGTATAATCTCGCCGCGAAAATTTACGGGGTACCGGCGAAACCCTTCAGGTATATCCACCGCGGCACAGTGATGAGCATGGRCCACAAAAACGCAACCGGGGTCGTGTACGGAAAGGTGATACATGGGCGGTTCGCTTCTTTAATGAAATGGGTAATTGAAAAAAGGTATTTCTTTATGCTCGGCGGCCCACGCTTGTTGCTCAAAGAAATTAGGAAATAATCGAACTCACAGCTTCCGTCCGCGTATGCGGGCGGTTTTTGTTTTGAAATAGTGAAACACTAGATACGTCCCTGTTTTAAGTAAGATTTGGAGCATAAAATGTGACCGTCGCCTCGTTCTGCTTTGCCGGGGTGGAAAAGTTAAGGATTTTCCTCTATTTTTAGAGGAAAGGAAGTTTTTAATCAGGAGGCAGTTGAATGGAAAAGGGATCGATTTTAATAGTTGAGGACGAAGAGAAAATTGCCCGTGTTTTGGAGCTTGAACTAGAATTTGAAGGCTATTCCGTTACGAAGGCTGCTGATGGGATTGAGGGCCTTGAAGCGTACCGGACAGGCAAATGGGATTTAATTTTACTTGATGTAATGATGCCAGGGATGAGCGGGATCGACTTGCTCAGGCGGATTAGGGCGAACGACCCTGTTACAAAGGTGATTATGCTAACAGCGAAAGGTGCGGTGGAGGATAAGGTCTCAGGCCTTGACCTCGGGGCAAACGATTATATAACGAAGCCCTTCCAAATTGATGAGCTGTTGGCAAGAATACGCGCTGCGCTAAGGTTTAAAACAATTGAGAAATCCATTGAGGATGGGAACCAGCTACTCTTTGGCGGCCTCACGCTTAACCTGAAAACACGTGAGGTAAACCGCTCCGGCGTTTCGATTGATTTGACGCCAAGGGAATACGATTTGCTTGTCTATCTTCTTACGAACAAGAAGCAGGTGCTGACAAGGGACCAAATTCTTGAAAAGGTTTGGGGCTATGACTTTGCGGGCGATACAAATGTCGTCGATGTTTACATTCGCTATTTGCGGAAAAAAATAGACCTTTCCGGCCTCCCTCCCCTTATCCATACTGTACGGGGCGTGGGGTATGTGCTGCGGGAGGACCAATGAAGCTCCGTTCAAAAATTAACCTGTACACAACCGCACTGTTCGCTCTTGTGTTAATCATTGTGAATGGTTTCATTTACGTCACGTTCAGCAAACTGACTTATGGAAGCCATATGGATGCTGCAGAGGCTGAACTGAAAAAAGTTTCCGCAGTAGTGACCCAGTCGCTCGGGAACATTCCCGAAGCTGTTCTCTTGCGCGCCTACGTGCCTGTTGACGGGATGATACAGCTAGTAGGCATTGATGGGAAAGGTTTGGCTACAACCACTTCCCAATCGGAGCAAAAGCTGGCCGAACGGAATCCCCGCTATTTTACAAGTGAAACGAGCAAAAGGATCGAGTATCTCGGCCGGGATTACTCTTTCCAGTCGATGCCTATCATTCTTCCAAGCGGCACAATCGCAAACCTGCAAGTAACCACGAGCCTTGAGCCGGCTGCAAGAATCGTCCAGACACTCGGACTAGTTCTCATGCTTGCTACATTAGCGGCCTTGATTCCCGTACTGGCATCAAGTGCCCTACTCGGCAAAATAATAATCGGGCCTGTTACATCGATGATTCGAACGATGTCCGAAATAAGGCGAAGCGGCCAGTTCAAACGGATCCCGCTTGAAGGCAAATCGAACGATGAACTTTATCAAATGGGTGATACGTTCAACCATATGATCGAGCTGCTCGAAACAAATTTTGACAAGCAGAAGCAATTCATTTCAAATGCTTCCCATGAGCTGAAAACTCCGATTACGATCATTGATAGTTATTCCTCATTGTTGAAACGGCGAGGGTTGCAAAATCCGAAAATTTTTGAGGAAGCTGTAGAAGCGATCCATTCCGAAGCAATCCGGATGAAGGAGTTGACTGAGCAGCTTTTGCTGCTGGCAAAGCATAATGAGCAGTGGAACCTCCGGATCGAACACGTTAATTTGAATTCACTCGTTATTTCCTCTGCAAAAGCGTTTGAAAATGCCTACAACCGTAAGGTGATTCTGGAGCACTCCGGAGATACCTTTATCGTCAAGACAGATGAACTGAAATTGAAGCAACTGCTCTTTACTTTTCTCGACAATGCGCGGAAGTACAGTGACGCTCCGATAACAATCGGATTGGGCAGCCAGGACGAGGAAGCGGTAATTACAATTGCCGATAAGGGAATAGGAATTGATGAAGAGGAATTGCCGCGTGTTTTTGATCGTTTCTATCGTGTAGATAAAGCAAGAAGCAGGAAAATCGACGGATCTGGCCTTGGCCTTTCCCTGGCAAAAGAAATTGCCGACGCCCTGAATATCCGGCTGCAGCTCGAAAGCAAGCTGGGCTCTGGAACGAAAGCATTCCTGTTCATAAAAAAATAGCCGTTTCTCATCAATTTTTAATATTTGCAGTGCAAACTGGGAGTAGAAAGCACTATGAATTTGCGAAAAGGCGGTGAAACAGGATGGGAAAGAAATGGGGGCTTATTGCGTTATTTTGCTCGCTTTTCATACTATCGGCACTGCTTGGCTGGCTTCTTCTCAAGCCGGGAAGCTCTGCGGCCGAGGCGATGACGAAGGAAGATGCGAAAAAGCTCGTTGAAAACCGATACGGCGGGAACGTGTCTTTTTTGCAGGCCAAAAAACAACTATATTACGCAAGGCTTGATATCAAAAACCAATCCTACGAGGTAAAAATCGATTCAAAAACAGGAAAAATCCTGTCGATTGACCCGATTGGCCCGGTAAATGAAGGTCCAACATCCGTCCTTTCAGAAGACGAGATTAAGAAGATCATTCTCTCGAAAGCCGGCAGGGAACTTATTTCTTTTAAAAAAACAGAAAGCGGTGGAAGGCCGGTTTTCGTTGCAGTAGTGAGGGATACAGACCAGAATACAACAACTGTTTCAGTCGATGCGGAAACCGGGGAAGTACTCTCGGAAAAAACCACCCCCGCGAATCCACCGACAAGGCTGACAGAGAAAAAGGCGATAGCCATTGCCCAAAAGGAAGTAAAGGGCAAGCTTGATGATGTAGACCTTGAGACAGAGAATGGGCAGACATTTTATCTCATTGAAATCAAGACGTCTGATGACAGGGAAGCCACTGTCCAAATCCATGCCATCACCGGGGCTGTCATGTCTGTAACCTGGGATGACAATTAGGCCGACTACTCCCGTTTAATCCGTAAAAAAGAGCCCTTCTCATGAATTTCTAATCTTTTTATCCTGTTCTTCTCATTTTCAGAGGATATAGTGAAAGCAACGATAAGAAAAGGAGTGAAAGATTATGAAAAACAAACTTTTGGCCGCAGGTGTTGTATTCGGGCTGATTGCGGGAGGAACTTTTGCCGTTGGGGCGGCCGAAAAAGATGATACCGGCCGTGAATTGAAATTTGAGCAGAAAGCAGAACATGGGGTTGATTTCGTCAAAACGGAAGGAAACGATGTTAAAAAAGCCATCGAAAATGCGGCATCAATTTCATTTGCAAAAGCAGCAGAAATAGCAAAAAGCTCAGCAAAAGGTGAAATTACGGAAGCTGAAGCTGAATTGGAACATGGCCGTGTCGAGTATGAGTTCGAGCTTAAAGACGGTAAGAAAGAAACCGAGCTGAAGATTGACGGCAACACTGGAAAGATCCTCAAAATTGAAACCGAAGATGACCGGTATGACGATGAGGGTGACGATGATTAAAAAAGGGAAAAGGCAGAGTCCGCTTAATGGGATTCTGCCTTTCTTTATTAAAGCTGCATAGATATATATTTTATCTCGAGGAATTCGTCCATGCCGTGATGGCTGCCTTCCCTGCCAAGGCCGCTCTCCTTAATGCCTCCGAATGGGGCCTGTGCCGTTGCCGGAAGCGCATCATTCACGCCGACAATGCCATATTCAAGGTTTTCCGAATAGTAGAAGGCTTTTTGCAGCGATTGTGTAAATACATAGGCCGCAAGCCCGTACCGCGTATGATTGGCTCGCCGGATGGCTTCGGCATCATCAGAAAACGAACTGACCGGGGCAACTGGGCCGAAAGTCTCTTCCTGCATGCATGCCATGTCGTCCGTCGCACCCGACAAGATGACCGGATCAATGAAAAAGCCCTTCGCTTCACCTGCTTTCGGTCCTTTGATGGCTTCTGCCCCCTTGCTTATGGCGTCATCAATTTGCCTCTTCACTTTTTCGATTGCCGCTTTATTGATGAGTGGTCCGATATCAGTCGATGGCTCGAGCCCGTTTCCGACTCTTAAGGAACTTAATGCGGTCTTGAACGCCTCTATAAATGGCTCCTTGATGTTTTCATGGACATAAATCCGGTTTGCGCACACGCATGTTTGGCCGGCGTTCCGGAACTTCGATTGCATGACCCCGTTCACTGCGGCTTTAATATCTGCATCTTCGGCAATGATGAAAGGCGCAAGGCCGCCAAGCTCCAAGGAAACTTTTTTGACGGTATTAGCCGCTTTTTCCATCAACAGCTTCCCTACCTGGGTGGAGCCGGTGAACGTGATTTTTTTGACGCGGCTATCGTCAAGCCATACGTCCGAAACAGCCGCCGCATCAGTTGTTGTGACAACATTGAGTACTCCGGCAGGAATGCCAGCTTCATGCGCGCATTCAGCCAAAAGCAATGCGGTCAAGGGGGTTGCCGGAGCAGGTTTGATGACGACTGTACAACCCGCGGCAAGGGCAGGCGCAACTTTCCTCGTAATCATGGCAGCGGGGAAATTCCAGGGTGTAATCGCCGCAACGACGCCAACGGGCTGCTTCTGGACGAGAATCCGTTTTGAACTTGACGAGGCAGGAATCGTTTCGCCATAAACCCGCTTCGCCTCCTCGGCAAACCATTTAATGAACGAGTTCGCATAAGCAATTTCTCCACGCGCTTCAGATAGCGGTTTCCCCTGTTCGAGGGTAATCATCCTTGCAAGTTCTTCCGTTCTTTCCGCAATCACCTGAAACCAGTTCTCAAGGAGAGCCGAGCGTTCATAGGCGGTTTTTTTCGACCATCCGAGAAAGGCTTTATGCGCTGCCTCTACAGCCATCGCCGCTTCCCTTCTCCCTCCATCCGGTACATACCCGATGGTTTCAAGAGTCGCCGGATTATCAACGGCAAATGAATCGTTGCTGTAAATTTCCCCGCCGTTTATATACATGCCTTTTTTGAAAATTGCTCCATCCATCCCTTTGTTCCTCCTTATCGAAAATATTCATACCAGGCCAAAACCAAGGTGCCTGAAGCAAAACAACATCCATTTTAAGCACATTTTCAATTTAATACATCCAAATGTCAGTCGCTTCCCATGAGGAGGATTTCCCTTATATCCTCTTCGGTGAGTGTTGAAATGGAAGGGTCGGCTGTTCCAATAATCCCGTCAACAAGGTCCCGCTTCTTTTCCTGCAATGCATGAATCTTTTCTTCGATCGTCCCTTTGGCAATCAATTTAATAACATGGACGGGATTCTTTTGCCCCATCCTGTGTGCGCGGTCGGCCGCCTGTTCCTCAACAGCCGGGTTCCACCAAAGATCGTACAAAATGACCGTATCGGCCCCCGGTAAGTTAAGCCCGGTCCCGCCTGCCTTAAGTGAAATCAGGAAGAAATCACGTTCGCCGCCATTGAAGCGGCTGCAAATGTCGACCCTTTCCTCGGAAGGAGTTTGCCCATCAAGATAAAAATAGGAAATTCCCAGGTTTGCAAGCTCCCTCCCAATCAGGCCAAGCATTTTTGTAAACTGCGAAAAAATCAGGACGCGCCTGCCGGCTAGCCTTGATTCATCAACAATTTGCATGAGCTGTTCAAACTTTGCGGAACTTCCTTTGTAGCCGTCCACAAACAGGGCGGGGTGGCAGCAGATTTGCCGGAGCCTCGTCAACCCAGCAAGGATTCGGATCCTGTTTTTCCGGATTGTCTCCTTATCAAGATGCTTGAACGTCTTTACCCGGAGCTTCGCCAAATAGGCCGCATACAACTTTTTTTGCACAGGGAGCATTTCGGATGTGTCGGTTGATTCAATTTTTTCCGGCAGCTCCAAAAGGACATCCTTTTTGAGTCTGCGAAGCATAAAAGGCCTTGATCTCCGGGCAATTTGCTTTCTCGTCAGATGGCTGTATTCACGCAGGCCCTGGAATAATTCAGGGAAAACCACGTGGAAAATCGACCATAATTCCTCAATTGAATTTTCAATTGGAGTCCCGGTCAGGGCAAACCGGTGGACCGCGCGGATTTTTTTCACAGCACGCGCCGTTTGGGTTACTGGGTTCTTAAACGCCTGCGCTTCATCAAAGATTACGCAATGGAACTTTAGACGCTCATAGGTTCCAATATCTTTTCGGAGCAAAGGATACGATGTGATGACAACATCAATTCCAGCCAAATCCGCGGCAAGGCTCGCCCTCTCCGCTACCCCCCCGTCCGCGACGACGGCATTCACTTCCGGAGCGAATTTGGAAAACTCATTCAGCCAGTTATAGGTTACCGACGATGGACAGACAATGAGTGCCGGGAGTCCCTTTTCCTTCATCCTGGCTAACTCCGATACGATGAACGCGATGCTCTGGAGTGTTTTTCCAAGTCCCATATCATCAGCAAGGATACCGCCAAACCCGTGGCTGGCAAGGGTTTTGAGCCATTGGAAGCCTTGTTTTTGGTAATCGCGCAAAACAGGCTTTAGGCTGCCGGGCACAGGATGATCCATTTCCCCCGGGTTCCTGATTTCTTCAAGAAACATGCGGAACGAGTCTCCAAATGAAAATGCTGTCCCTTCTCCCGCCGAATCAAGCAGGCGTAACCCCTGGATGAATGGGACATTCAAAGTCGACTCAAAATCCTCGTTCTGGATGGGCGCCGCCTTTAAAAATCGCTGGATTTCTTCATACTCCCTTTCCTCGAGCGAAAGAAGGGAACCATTTCTGAGGCGGTAATACTTCCGCTTTTCTTCAAGCGCGGCCAGGACGTCGCGGATTTCTTTTTCCGCTATTCCCGCAAGCTCGAATGTGAATTCCAGCCAATTCGTCCTTTCCTTCTTCACTTTTACGCTAATTTTCGGAGGAGATGGGCTTTTGAATATCCGGTTCCTGACCGCCGTTGTCGCAAAGAGTTGGACATGTTTTTCAAGCAGCGGGACAATGTGGTACAAAAATTCATATTCTAGCTCTTCGTTGTGGAGAAAATAGCCGCCTTCCGTTTTTGCAAACGAACCCTTTTCCATCAATTCAAGGATGAGATCCTCCTTTTCAGTATTGCGGTGGATTCCCGGGTTATAGGCGGATGCGCCTGTTTCCAATGGATTAAGAATATGTTTGCCGTAATGGAACTCGAGCCCGGCCAATAGGCGGTTTTTTACCCGGTCCAAATAAAGCTTTGCGATAAGTGGCGGAAAGGCATGCTTCCCGGCAGCCGTTTCATAAACGCGAATGCTTCCTAGCTTCCTTAATTCCGGGATCACCTTTTCAAGAAAATAGGCTTCCTGGCCGGAAGGGATTTTTAGTTCCTTTGTCCCTCCCCCTACGAATAGCCGCTTTAGTTCAGCGAGGCGGGCACAATCTTCTTCCGCTACGTGGACTAGTTTTCCGCCTGCTAAGGCAATTCGGTACGGCTCCATTAATACGATATTTTCGAGCCCTTCAACCACAAGTTTATGGCTTCCGGATTCTTCCTTCATTTCAATTGTCAAAGGAAGCGGGCCGTCTGACAGCTGCATGCCGGGATACTCCAGGCCTCCATAAAAGAGTTTTATCCGGGGAGCTGCGGTAAGCAATGGCAAAAGAGTTTCCCATGAGGCAGGCGGGATTGGAAGAAGTTCCGGTTTAGCCTCCCCGCCGGCAACTCCGTTTCCTGTAAATGTTCCCTTCAGTATTTTTTCGTCCTCCATTATCCGGATTAATTGATGGAGAACGGAGTCTATTTCCGGCTCGAAGCAATGGAGCTGGGGATTATACAGTCCCGAAGTGTCGCGAGTGCCTTTTTCCACACTCTCAAGGAACCCGCGGATTTCGCCAATTGCGATAGAATTTACATATAATTCAACCCCAAACATTGCCTGTCCATTATTTAATATAGTGGGCCTGCAAGAAAAGCCTGCATTAAGTACCTCCCGTGTTTCAAAATGGAGCCTCCGGCCGGAAGGGAGCTTGGTCCGATTGGCAAACAGGGCGGCGAGCGGACCGTTATCCAAAAGTGCTGTGGAATTTACACTGCGATGCGGAGTTTGCCTCTCACCGAGGATGGCATATAGAACCGCGGCTACGTGTTGGCAATCCTTGTTGACCGATGCCAGGCTGGGGCATGTACATGCTGTCGTAAAACCACCGCGGTCATTGGCTTCAACTGTAACATTGAAATCCTCGGCGCCAAGCACGATCGCAGTCCATCTGCCTTCCATGCCGGAGTGCAATCTCACCTTATTCCCGCGGTAATAAGCCTCACCCCTTTTAGAGGAAGCAATCCCGCAGCGATTTTTAATAATGTTCTGATTTAGCTTTATAGTCAATGGAAAATCCGTTCCTTCCATAGTCAATCGTTATTGGCATGCTTTTACAAAAAGACAGTTAAGCTGTATCTGTATTATAGCTCTCTTTTCGGGCGGCGTGCCAGGGTGAAAAGGAGGAAGCACCTTTGCTTCACTTATTTACAAAGGATGTTTCATCAAACCATAAAAAGAAAAAACCCCGCCTGGGCGAAGGTTTAAGTAAAGAATTAGGAACCGGGGCGGTATGGCCACTTCACGGAAGAATAGGTTTTTCAAAAGTGGGCGGCTGCCCACCCAAGGATTTCAGGAATGCAAGCAGATCCGCTTTCTCTTCATCCGAAAGCCCGAGCGGCATGAATTGCTTCATGAAAAAGCTCTTATTCGGGTGGGAGTCTCCTCCCCGGTCGTAATAGTCAATCACATCTTCAAGAGTTTTTAGGCTGCCGTCCCTCATATATGGGGCAGTATGGGTAATTCCGTAAAGCCCTGGCGTTCGGATGCGCCCCATGTCCCGAGGGTCATTTGTGATAGCGAAACGGCCTTCATCGGCCGATTCTATGCCAATATTATAATAGTTATTGTCTGAAAGGTTTGGTCCATTATGGCATGTTACACACATAGCCTTGCCGACAAATAACTCGAGACCGCTGATTTCCTCGTCAGATAATGCTTTTATATCTCCTTTTAGGAATTGGTCGTACCGGGTATCTTTTACGACAATCTGCCGTTCAAATGCAGCGATGGCTTTTGCGATATTCTCCTTTGTAACCCCTTCGCCAAAAGCCTTTTTAAACATCTCTTCGTAGCCTTTGGCTGCCTTTAGTTCCGGTATCAATTCCTCGAGCTTCTGGTTCATTTCGTTAGGATTTTCAATCGGGCCCAATGTTTGTTCTTCAAGTGATGTGGCACGGCCGTCCCAAAAATATGTTTTGTAATAGCCGGAGTTGATAACAGTCGGCGAGTTGCGTGCACCCACTGTTCCATCCACTTTTTGGAATGTTGGTTTTCCGTCCCCATAGCCAAGTCCGGGATCATGGCAGGACGCACAGCTCCTCGTATTGTCTCCGGACAAGCGGGGGTCGAAGTAGAGCGCCTGGCCAAGCATTAATACTTCCGGAGTCATCGGGTTATCGGCAGGGACAGGGATATCTCCAAGCGGCGTGAGAAGTTGGTGGGTCTGAAGGACATGTTTTAATTCCCCTGACACTTCCTTCGGTTCATCCCTGGCTTCCCCGTTGGCCTGGGAGATGGTTGGTGCTTTGACTGCCGCTTCTTTGGAGCTCGAACAGCCCGACATGTTTAGTAAAATAAAAATTAAAAATAGAATACCAGTTATATATTTAGCCATGGTGGTTCCCTCCGGATTCTCCTTCGTACTTCCATTATAAGCGGAGAATGGTAGCCCAACGGCTATGCTATGTGAACAAATTATTAAACATGTATACATGAGAAACTTCTCTTTTACAATAAATGAAGCAGGGGATACGTCCCCTGCTTCACTCTAATTCATTTGCCTTGAAGTACCGGATGCCTTTCCCCTTTCCCGGAAAATCAGCCAGACGATCAGGCTGAGTGTGACGAGCAGCCCTTCCAATGAAAGGATGTACCAGGGATATGGACCAAGCATATCTAGGAGGCTGGCGGTTTCGGGCTTGTGGCTTAAATACATATAATTGCCGCCTACCAGTTTGTTAATGAGCATGACAACGGGCATGATCAAATTCAAAAATACGATGAGCCTGATGACGGATGAAAAAGTCGGCCTGTATCCCTTCACCCACGTATAGTAAAGCGGGACAAGAACGATCAGCATATGCGTATAGAAAAAATGAATAAAACGGAAATGCGGAAAATCAAAGAACAAATACGGCGTGGCGAGCGCCTGGGTCGCGCCGAGAAGCGCGGTGTAAAGTAGGATGTCATAGATAGCCTTGCTGCCTGTTACCAATAGGATAATAGCCAGAATCAAGCTGATGCTGCAAAGTCCGGCCGGCAAAGAATCAACCGCACGCCAAAACCCATTCGCATACATCCAGACATGGTATAGGGATTCCATCACAATAAGCGTTACCGCCGCCCAAATTTCTTTTTTCCGCTGCCATGGCTCTTGAATGCGGCCACGAAACACATACATCCCAATTGCCGCCAAGAGAAGAATCGCCAAAACCGCAATGTGTGAAGCCGAAAACATAACAAACCGATAATTCTCCGAACTGCCTCCGAACCAGTCCATCCACTCCACCTCTCTCAGGACAATGACTTTCCTCAAACCTGTATAGTTGAAAAACAGCAGTTCCCTGTTACGGTATATTCATTATTTTACCATTTTTGAACAACACTGGCTTATATTTTTTTTAGAAGATTATAAGGAAATGCAGTTGGCTTCCCCAAGGCTATCAATGATAAAATAGACTGGTACATATTTACGTAATTAGTATTTTTTAAGAGGCTCCTGCATTGCCTGGTTGGCATTTGCCAGGCGCCTTTTCCAAAGGGGGATTTCTTTATGGGGAAAATAAATGTCGGCATCATTGGCACTGGCGGTATTGGTGAACGCGTAATGAATGCGTTCCTGGCACACCCGGATACAGACATTTTGGAGGTATTTGATGGCAATGCCGAGCGGCTTGCGGAAATTTCCAAAAAGTACGGAATAGCCGCCGCGGATGACTACAGGGCTCTTTTTGACAATCCTGACATCAACCTGATTTATATCGCCGTTCCACCAAAATTTCATCACCAGTATGTGATGGATGCGCTTCGGAGCGGCAAGAATGTCCTTTGCGAAAAGCCTTTGGCGAGCACCGTGGCCGAAGCGGACGAAATGCTTGAGGCCGCTTCTTCAAACGGGCTGATTCACGCGGTCAATTTCCCGACGATCTTCGGGGCGGGCTTCCTTGAACTCGAACGATTGGTGAAAGATGGTTTCCTTGGCTGTCTGCGACGGATTGAGCTTCACTGCCATTTTGAGGAGTGGCCTCGTAAATGGCAGCAAAACAGCTGGATTTCTTCCAGGGACCAGGGCGGTTTTGTCCGTGAAGTGTTCCCGCACTATATCCAGATTTTGTTGCATTTGTTTGGAAAAATAACTGATGTCCGTACTTCTTTGGAGCTGCCGGATAATCAGCAGCTCTGTGAAACAGGCATCATCGCGAGCGGGACTCTTTCAAACGGGGTGCCTGTCCTTTTCAATGGGCTGTCAGGTATCGGCATGAAGGAAGAACTTCGTTTTGATTTGTATGGAACAGAGGGTACTCTTTCCCTCCGTAACTGGTCGGAGCTGTGGGCGGCGAGAAAAAGTGAACCGCTGCAACGGGTTGAAGTTGCAGGTTCGAACAGTTACCAGATTTTCCTGGATGAATTGGTAAATGCATTTGAAGGAAAACCGGCACGGATTGTATCCTTCGAGCGCGGTCGCGATGTCCAGGCAATTCTAGACGAGCTTCTGGGAGTGTAACCCTTGTTCGGAGTTGTGAAAGGATATTCAAGTAGTGAAGCAGGGAACGTTTCCCCTGCTTCATTTTTTGGTGGTGAGGTTTGAGGCAGAGGACGGTCCCTCTGCTTCTTCTTGCAATAGCAAAATTCTCTTGTGGCTCATTTAATTCTTTTCACATTCGCCATGATAAACCCGCTTTCCGGGCGGGTTGGCATCCGGACGAGGCTGTAGCTCAAATCCTGATCTTCCGGTACATCATAAGTGATTCCGTTTACTAGCAGGTCGATGCAAACTTTCATGACCTCGACTGTAACTCCCTCCCCCGGACAGCGGTGGCCTTTTGCCGGGTCCCCGCCCCCCTGGGGAATAAACTTGAACAGGTTTCCGTCCCAGTCACGGAATCGTTCCGGATGGAATTGATCCGGGAATTCCCACAGCCTGTAGTCATGGTTCGTTCCGTACATATCCAGCAGGACAAGCTGTCCCTCTTCAAAATTGTAGTTTTGCCACGTAAACGCATTCTTCACCCTAGCACCGACAAACGGCCCAAATGGGTAAAAACGCCTGACCTCCTCCACAAACCATTCCCGGTATTCGTCCCCTTCCGTACGGAGTTTTTCAACGCATTCCGAATGTTCTTGCAGGGCAAGGGCACTGAATGAGATGAAAGTCGCAATCGCAACAATCGGCCTTAAGAGATTTATCAGTTCGACCGCCGCCATTTTCGCATCAAGCGATTTCCCATCAGGGTCACGGTAAACGGCCCATGAATGAAGCGCCGACCCTTCCCTGGCCGCGAGCTCCCCTGCCCGTACCTTTTCAATGACATCCGTAATCCATTCTTCCGCCCGGGGACGCGCCCTTCTCCCCTTCCAATGGCGCGGGCCGACAGCACCGAACGCATCGATCATTGCCGTGAAATCCTTGGCCCTCTCCTTAGCTTCTTCATCCTTCAAGGGAATTCCCGCCCAATCACAGGCAATTTTACAAAGAATTTCTTCGGCCTCTTCAAAAAGGACGACCCTGTCCATCGTTTCCCATTTGGTGGCGGCTTCCCGGAAATACTTCTCCGCCAAATTGCGGACTTCGGCGACTCCCTCCGGGGACAATAGCGACATAAACAGCATTTTCCTGCTTTGGTGTACCGCACCATCCTTTGTCTGGATCGCATTTACCCCAAAAAGCGTCTTTTGCACCCTCTTTGGCGCAGCACCTTTTCTTTGAAACTTATCATTATCATAAAAAATCCTGGCCGCTTCCTCGCCAGTCATGCACACAGCCTTTTGGCCAAGGAGCCGCGCCTCGAACAGGTCCGCGCCATATTTCTTGCAGCGGTTCCCGATAAATTCATACCCCTCCCGCATCAGCCCCAGGCTGTTATCGAGGCTGTGGTCTTTAGGGACTTCACCGTTCAAATCAATCTTCTCCTTTATAAAAATATGTACATTCCACTGCATACATATTTGCCCTTCCGGCACCTTGCTAAACATTAAACTGTTTTCCCGAGGACTGTTGTCATGATTGTGCAGATGAAGGACGGGGCTTGAATGTTTCTGGATTTTTCAGTTCTGGATATGTGCTTTGAAATTCTGGATATGTCTCCTGAAATTCCGGATAAGTGCCTTGAATTTCTGGATATGTGCTTCGAAATTCCCGATATCTTGCCGCTATGCGAAAAATTGGCGCTAAGTGGTACGCCCAACCAGGGAAGTAACCCGATTTCATGAAAAACGCTCCATAATAAAAGGAGCTTCTTCCTGCAATCGAAGGTTAAGAACACGGATAAAAAAAAGACAGGAGATTACCCCTGCCTTTTACATATTATACTTCACAAATTCCCTAAAATGCTACGCAGGGTATGTCCCTGCTTCACTACGCCTTACCCTGCAGGGAACCCGTTGGAGCCAAGGTATCGTTCCATAAGGATTTTGCGGTGGTGGAGTTCGTGGCCCGCGATAATTGCGGCGATTGCCCTCACAGATACGAGATAGCCATTGGCATTCCCGGTCCGTGTCCACGCTTCCTCGCCGAGCGATTTCGCCAGATTTACCGTCGCCGCACGGACCGCCAGGAAATTCATTAGCAAATTTTCAAGTGGTTCGCGGTCAAACCCGGCTTCCCGAACGTATGCGTTCTCCTCAAAACCAGGGAGTGGTACCGCGTCCCCGCGCGCAATCGTTAAAAGCCTGTACGCCATAATCCGTTCCGTATCCGCCATATGTCCCAAAACTTCCTTAACGCTCCATTTAGACTTGCCGTACCGGAATAAAGCCTGGGCTTCCGACAACCCTTTCAGGAGGATGACAGTTTCATCCGCCTGCCTTTCCAAAGCTGAAACAATATCCCCTTCTGGTACCAATGAGATGTAAGGTTCATAATAAGATGGATATTCTCCTTGCTCTGGCCTTTTATACATGAAAACCACTCCCTTCGGTTTCTTGATTTTACATTATCATGTTCAAAGGTATCTTTACCAAAGATAAGTTGGCGGCAAACATAAACTTAATGGCCGCCCCTTACAAGAAAAAGCAAAGCATAATTCGAAAGGATGGCCCGCTGCAATTCACAGTCCGCACCTTTCAACTTCCTCAAGCACTTCCGCCAAACTTTTCTCCGCCATTGAACCAAGCCTGAGTCGGTAGTTTTCAAACGGAAGGTGGTTGGTAACCGGATTCGGGACGATGACACAGTGCATCCCGGCTGCGATGGCAGCCGCTGAGCCGTTCAGCGAGTCTTCGAAAGCGACCGCTTCTTCAGGAGAGATTCCAAGACTTTCAAGCGCCAATATGTAGAGTGCCGGATCCGGTTTTACTTTTTCGACATCTTCCTTGGTCTTAATTGTTTCAAAATAGTCGAAAATGCCAAACTTCCTTAAATATGATTCGACCCATTCCCTCCGCGAACTGGATGCGAGGCCGATTTTCACACCGAGGGTTTTTGCTTCATCCAAATACTCGCGAACCCCTTCACGGAGCGCCAGGCTGCCTGCTTTTTGCTTATAAAACTCATTCGTTTTCAAATGGATGTCTGCTTTCTCGACAGTCATTCCTGTCATTTTTTCAAAATACGCATTCAGTACTTCGTTTGTCGTCCCGATTACTTTTGAAAATTCCTCAAGCGGGAGGTCGCAGCTGAATTCTCCCATAACTTCCTTATATGCGTCATACCATAGCGACTCAGTGTCGACAATCAGTCCGTCAAAATCAAAAATGATCCCCTTAATCATATTGTTCCCTCCAGTCATCTTTCAAAAAATGGCACTCTACTAAATTCCTGCCAAGTCTACTATACTATAGATACAAACTTTGTAAGAAGAAGGTGGCCTTTTGAGAAGAGTGATGATTGTGGAGGATGAACCGAAGTTAAGGCAGCTGATTGCCGCTCATCTGGAAAAATGGGATTTTACCCCCTGCCCGGTCGGTTCGTTTGAGGATATTGATGCACAAGCCGCCAGCCTGGAGCCCGATCTCATTTTGCTCGATATCAACCTGCCCAGCTACGATGGGTTTTACTGGTGCAAAAAAATTCGTGAAGTGACAACCGCTCCGATCGTGTTCATTTCATCGAGAACGGAGAATATGGATATCGTCATGGCCATGAATGTCGGCGGCGATGACTATATCCAGAAACCCTTTTCGCTTGACGTGCTAGTCGCGAAGCTGAATGCCATGCTTCGGAGGGCAACTGCAACAACAGCAGGACAGCAGGAAACAATTGTACTCGAATACAACGGGATCCTCCTCAACCTTGAAAAAGCAGCTGTGCAATTCGAGGGGAAGGAAGCTATTTTAACAAAAAATGAATTTCATCTATTGGCGATGCTCATGAAACGGCCTAGCAGAATCACAGGAAGGGATGAAATCATGAGGGCCCTCTGGGAGGATGAAAGCTTTATAGATGACAATACCCTGACAGTCAATATGAACCGGCTCAGGAAGAAGCTTGAAAGCCTCGGCCTCGAAGGCATCATCCAAACGAGAAAAGGGCAGGGGTATATATTGCAATGAAACCTGGAGAATACGTTTCCGGCCAAAAAGCCCTCATCCTCTGTTTCACACTTATCATTGGCTTTATCAATGCCATCGCCCTTGCCGACCCGTCCCTGTCCATTCATCCTGCGAGCCTGTTGTATATCGATTTTGTTGCAGCTCTCATCATCGCGGGTTATTTCTTCATCGATTTCCGCAGGAAGAAAACATTCATTAAGGAAGCAGAAGCCTACGAGCCGGGCGGCGCATCAGTTTTCAAAGGCATGCAACACACCCACGAAGAAAAACTGTATCTAGCTATCATCAAGGGCCACTACCGGAACTATCTTGAAGAACTTAGGATGGCAAACGAAGAGAAAAAGGAATGGATGGAATACATGACTTCCTGGTTCCATGAAATCAAGACGCCGATTGCCATTAGCCGGATGCTCTATGAAACCGGAGAAGGAAGCCCGAGCCTTGAAGAAGAAATGGACCGGATCGAACATTTCGTCGAGCAGGCCCTTTATTTTTCCCGCCTGAATGAATTCAATAACGACTACCTCATCCAGGAGGTTGAGATTGGAAAAGTCGTCAAGGAATCAATGAAAGCCCATTCCAAAGCTTTTTTGGCAAAAAAAATCCGCTTGGACGTCCGCTTGGAGAGCTTTGAGGCGCTTACCGACAAGAAAGCCATTCTGTTCATTTTTAATCAGCTGCTAGGGAACGCGCTTAAATATACCCCTGCTGGAGGGGATCTTGCCATTTACGTTCACTCAAAGGAACGGGTGATTTCGATCAAGGATAACGGGATCGGAATTTTACCGGAGGATCTTCCAAGGGTTTTCGAGAAAGGCTTTACCGGGAAAAATGGGCGCGAACTCCATTCATCCACGGGCATGGGGCTTTATCTCGCCAAAAAAATCGCCGATAAGCTCGGCCATACAGTGACCGTCAATTCCGAAAAAGGAGTCTATACCGAGGCGCTCATTCATTTTCCGGTTCCCGGAGGTGTGTATTACCTTGGAACCGGGACAGGCAGCGGGAATGAGTAAATGGAAATAGGGATGGAGAACCATCCCTATTTTGCGTGCCTATTCATTTACAAGTGTAAAAAAACGGGCCGACGTGTAGTTGAAGTAGGCCAAATACAGGCCGATATACAGACCGATGACGACCATGAACGGACCAGCCATTCTGATGCCGGCAAACCCGGCGAGCGCCGAAATCAAGATTGAACTATGTGATACGGCAAGAAGGATTGGAATGGAAAATACAAACAATGTCTGGACCCTGATCGATTTTTTCATTTCCCGCGTGTCGAAGCCAATCTTTCTCAGGATTTGGTATCTCGGCCTGTCGGCGGCCGCTTCTGACAGCTGCCTGTAAAACAGGACGCTGCCGGTTGCCATTAGAAAGACAAGTCCGAGAAAGCCGCTGATGAAAATAAGGATTCCGTACGTTTCCATCCCCTGCGCGTATTCCTTGTAAAAACTTGACCAAATTAGCTCATTTCGATCTTCCGCATGTTCCCAGAGAATTTCTTCGATGTTTTCCCCCAGCTCCTTTGTATCCTTTTCCTTCCCTAGTTTGTAAATCTGCAGCTGTGTTGTATGCGCGCCTGACCCCACTGCTTTTTTATAAACAGCATCTTTTATAACAACCGGGAAAGCAAAAATGGCTTGATTTAGAAGCGAATAGCCTTCATAGGAAGCGAATTTTACGGTTTCCCCTCCAGGCAAGCCAATCTTCCTCCCGTTATAAGGATCATGCGTCCTGTTCAAATTGCCGTCGTAAAAGGCAATCGCTTCATTGCCAGCGAAATCTAGGTCAGCATCTTTCCCCATTTTCCCGGCGAGTTGCCTAAAAGAGGATTCCGGAATAAGCAGGATTGGGTACTCGGGAGGAAACCTTCCGGAAAAATCGGGGCCAGCTTCAATTTTCACAGGCTCGATCTTTTGGCTGTAAAGGATATCTTCCCTTGCTTCGAACAGCCGGGCAATTTCCGTTTCCGCTTCCTCATTTTGCACCGTATAAATGAAGCTGTGAGGGAAATTCTCCTTCGAAATATCATTCAGATTGGCGTACAGGCTCCACGTTACCCCCATCAGGAATAGCGTGAATGTGGACAGCAACGCCAATACAGACAGGACAATGATATTCCCTTTAATCCTGAAGAGCAGATTTGAAGTGCTAATCATGTTAGGTCCTTTATAAAAAAAAGCCTTCCTTTTCGAGAGAGCTGAAAGAATATAAACGATGAACGCTCGGATGAACAGGTACGTCCCAATAATCAGGCAAGCAAGGGCACCGAGGATCTTTAGCCAGGCGTGATTCGTCCAGAGGCTGGAGGAAACTGGCTGGAGGACAACCCAATAGCCTGTTCCGATGAATAACAGTGATAAAATAGCCACGCCAACGGACGCTCGCGGCTTCTTCTCCGCCTTTTTACCCGCCTGGAAAAGTTCCAGGAGTGTCGATACCCTAATAACCCTTGCATTATAGATGGAGGCAGCGGAAATAATGAGAATGAAAACCACAATCGTTTGGAATGCCGCGCCCGCTGAGAACGCAAAGCCAGCAACAATTGGAACCCCCATCAGCTTTACTAGGACCATCGCAAACAGCTTGGACAGGACTGCGCCAAGGCCAATGCCAACCAGCAGCGCTATTGCGCCGACGAGCATATTTTCATAAAAAAGCATTTTGCCAATCACTTTTTTCGACATGCCATATAGCGAATACAACGCGATTTCCTTTTTCCGTTTTTTCATAAAGAAGCTATTGGAATAAAGGATGAACAACGCCGAGAAAACCATCAGGAAAACTGAAGCCGCCATGAATGCCGGCCCGATTTTCCCAAGGCTCGCAGCCGCATTGATGATGTTTCGGTTGTATTGCAGGGAAACAAAGGTAAAGTAAATAACAACACTGAAGACCATCGGGTAAAAGTAAACCAAATAGGCACCCAGGTTTCTATGGATATTCCGTTTTGTAAGCTCAATCAGACTCAATCTGTCCACCTCCCAGGGCAGCCAGAACATTTACAACCTGCTGGAAGAACTGCTTCCTCGTTTGGCTTCCCTTCCTCAATTCGGTGAAAAACCCGCCATCCTTAATAAAAATGACACGGCTGCAAAAGCTCGCGGCAAATGGATCGTGAGTGACCATCAAAATGGTTGAGGCATTGGCTTTATTGATTTCCTCGAGAGTCTTCAATAGGATGTGTGCCGACTTTGAATCAAGGGCGCCAGTCGGTTCATCAGCGAAAACGATGCTAGGATTAGCGACAAGGGCCCTCGCCGCGGATGCCCGCTGCTGCTGTCCGCCCGATACCTCATAAGGATATTTTCCAAGAGTCTCAACTATCCCGAACGCTTTTGCAATTTCCGTTACACGACCGCCGATTTCCGCTGGCCGCATTCCGGCAAGTGCAAGTGGAAGAGCGATATTTTCTTCTATTGTCAATGTATCCAGGAGATTGTAATCCTGGAAAATGAAGCCGAGCTTTTCCCTCCGGAACATGCTGATATCCGCTTCCTTCAAGCTTTGTACATTCGTACCGTTAATTTTTACAATGCCGGAAGTTGGCGTATCGATTGTCGACAAAATGTTCAGCAAGGTTGTTTTTCCCGCTCCGGAAGGCCCCATGACAGCAGTGAATTCCCCTTTTTCAATCTTCACATCGATATTGTGAAGTGCGGAAAACACATTTCCCTTGCTACCAAATGACTTATTGATTCCGACAGCTTCCAAAACCAAATCCATATTCATCCCTCTTTGCTCTTTTGTTACTTTTACTGTAATAAAATTCTTATTACGCATCCATCGTCTTCCCTTACATTTTCACAATCGTACCTTACAATTTTGTAAGAAATGTTTATGGAAAAATCTCTTTTTTTACAAATGTTTTATATATTCAAGCCACATTTTTTACTATTTTCACAGTTTGTTTACTTTTAAAAGACCAATTAACCTTGATGAACCGCAAACGGCTTAAGAGGCCATTAATCCAGTAACATCAAGGCTTTTCAACATAATAATCTAGTATTTTCACCTTTAAAAGTAATATTTATGTTAATTTTCTGAATTTTCAACTCGACTTGTAATAGACTTGTAATATAGCTGTGATGACGCTGTTAAATAGAATAGAGTATAGTAGGTTTAGCAAATGACACCAGGGGGTAAACTTACATGTTGAAGAAATTTATGGCGGTTCTGTTTATGGCAACTATGATGGTCACAATCCTGCCGTCCATGAGTGAAGCTGCAACTTATCACAACAGTGCAATTTCCGTCGCTAAAGCCAATATGGGAAAACGTTATACATGGGGCGGGATCAGCCCAAGAACGGGTTTTGATTGCTCAGGCCTCGTGAAGTATTCTTTTGGCAAAGCCGGAAAGTCCCTTCCAAGAACAGCTGGGGAAATGTGGGGCAAGGGCACTCGCGTTACCAGCCTGAAGCCTGGCGATCTTGTTTTCTATCAAACATACAAAGCGTCTAAACCGACCCATGTCGGCATCTATATCGGCAACGGAAAATTCATCCATGCCGCATCATCTAGAGGCGTATCCGTCGCATACTTAAGCAACTCTTATTGGAAGCCACGTTATGTAGGTGCGAAGCGCATCTAATTATACTACAAAAGAGAGCCGGACAGGCTCTCTTTTTGTATGTCTATCAATGCTCATATTTCAGCTTCCTTAGTCCCATATAGTAAAACAACAGACAGAAACCGGCGAGAACCGCGCTTGACGTCCAAATCGTCGGACCGTGGAGGCTTCCGCTTACAATTTCTCGTATCCCTGACATCATCCAGCTCTGGGGGACGAATTTTGCAATTAGCTTCATGAAATCGGGAACGACGTCGAGCGGCCAGTATACGCCCCCGAGCATGCTTGTGCTGACAATGATGACAGCGCTCAATGCACCCGCCTGCTGCTTCGTTTTTACCAATCCGGCAATCATGAGGCCAAGGCCGACCACCGTTAGGATGACAAGTGACGAAAACGGGATGAAATAAAGCGGGCTTCCCCATCTCCCGTTAAACAGCACTTTAATCGAGAGAGCCAGAATGCCAAGCTGGAGCCATCCTAGTAAAAAATAGGACAGGATATAACCAGAAATAATTTGGAACTTGCTTATTGGCGCTGCCATCAGCCTTGCCCAAGTTCCGCCAGCCCTTTCTTCAAGAATTGTTGAAGCCGCTCCTGAAATACCAAACATCATGAACATGATCGTGAATCCGATGGAACTTAGGGATACAGCCTCCCCCTTGCTTCCTTTCCGTTGAATGACTTCTTTTTCAATTCGGATTCCCTGGTTGCCCGACACATCCTGCAAAAGTGTGGAAAATTCGTCTGGCGCGATATCGACAGCAATCTGATAGCTTGAAACGATTGACCGCGCCGTTCCTTCAAGATGAGGATACAACGCCAAATATTCCTGTGTCTCGCGCTGGATTGCAACGGTGAGCAGCGGTTCCTTGTTTGTAATCCGCTCAGCCAATTCTCCCTTAATAATGACTGCGGCGATGGCCTTTTGGCCGTTGACGGCTTCTCTTGCTTTTTTCGCGGAAACCTTTTCCCATTTATATTGTTTATTCCCTGTCAGCAGTTTCTCAGCCTGTAAAGATACATCATCGTTTCCGGCTGAATACAGTACAATCGGTTTGTTTTTTTCAGAACTGCCAGCCATTCCCCCGAAAATAATGCTGAACATGAGCGGCATGACAACCATCAAAACCCATACAGACGGGGTCCGCGCCATTGACTTTAGGTGAAGCAGCGCAATCGCGGCTGTTTTACGCATACTTTATCCTCCTTTCCCCGGCAAACCTTAGCCAACCGATGGCCAGGAAAAGAAMCCCCAGCCCCAAAAGTCCAGCCGCGCCTGGGAGGATATCGCTTATCCCGCCGCCAGCCATAAGTTCCAGGAATGATTGCAGGGCAAGCGCATTCGGAAAAACTTTTACGAGTGTGTTCACCCAATCCGGCATCAGGTACAAAGGCACCATGCTCCCCCCAACAGCCGCCATGATTTGCGTCCCTAGCATACCCGCAATATTAAAAGCCTTTCCGGTCTTCACGAGTGAACCTGCCATGACCCCGAGACCGCAGGCACTGAATACGAAGCTTATTCCAACTATGAAGACACCTATGAGGGATGGCCCCCAATCAACCGAAAAAATGAATCGGGTTCCGAGAATAATCACAAACAGCTGCAGCGTCGATAAAAATAAGAGGCCAAGCACTTTCCCGGCCAGGTATTCATAATGGGTTAATTTTGAAACAAGGAGCCGTTTATAAACCTCCTGTTCCTTTTCTTCAATCATGGCAGATACCCCAATGGTAACAGTCATGAGCAGGAACATGACTCCCATGCCCGCAGCATAATATTGAAAGGAGCCGACCGGCAATCCCTCTTCCTTCGCTGCTTCTTCCTTTACAAGCGTGAATGGGTCTTCCCCCGTAAAAGATTGACCCGCACCAAGATTTGCCTGCCCCTGATCCCCCGCTTTTGCCGCGGCCTCAATGGCAAGCTTTACCCCGTTGGACCTGATTGCAGCTTCCCTTGCAAACTGCTGAACGACGTTTTCCGTTATCGTCGCCTGAATGCCAGCTGACGGGATCGAAATCAGCTTCACCTCCGCTTCCTTACCGGTAAGGACTGCTTCGGAAAAACCTTTATTAATAATTAGGCCCACAGCGGCTTTTTGGTTCTTGAGGCTCCTGTATAATTCGGCTTCATCCAACTTTTTCACTTTCACAAGATTAGGAAGGCCTTTTTCAAAAACTTCTTCCTCGAGAACCGTGCCCATCTCCCCATCATCAAGATTTGCCACGGCGAGTGTGAATTTGTCCAGTTTTACTTCGCCGTCTCCCATCAGCTTGCCAAATGCCGCTCCCAGTATACCGATCAATAGCAATGGCATTAGGATAAGTGTAAGCAAGGCTTTCCGGTCCTTCGCGATTAGGACTGTGTCTTTTAAAGCAAGCCACCAGAAATTCATTTTTCTCCCCCCTTAGTCGCGCAGGCTTCTTCCTGTCAAATGCAAAAAAACGCTTTCCAGGTTCGGTTCGACGATTTCCACTCCAGAAATTTGCGCACCCATTTCCGTAATTCGCTGGATGAGAGAGCTCAGTACGGATTGAGGCTCCTTATGGAAAACGGTCAATTTATCCCCGGAAACCTGGCAATCCTTAGGTGGTACAATCCCCTTCAGGATATCTGGGTTGGGAGCACCCTGGATGGTAAAGACCATCCTCGACCTGTCACCTATCGTCTCCCTCAGTTCCGGTATCGTTCCGGAAGCAATCAGCTTGCCGTGGTCCATTATGCCAATCCGCTCACAAAGGAACTCCACTTCCTCCATGTAATGGCTTGTGTAGATGACTGTCATTCCCTCATTGTTCAATCTCTTAACCGTTTCAAGGATATGGGCTCTCGACTGCGGGTCAATTCCTACGGTTGGTTCATCCATAATCAGCAATTCAGGCCTGTGCAATATAGCCGCTCCGATATTGACCCTCCGTTTCATCCCTCCGGAAAATGTCTCGACTTTATCATTGGCCCTGTCGGCAAGTCCAATCAATTCCAGCGTTTCGGCGACCCGCTGATCAAGGAGGCTGCCGGAAAGGCCGTACATCCTTCCCCAAAAGTAAAGATTGTCTTTCGCACTCATCGTTTGGTACAGGGCGATTTCCTGCGGTACAATTCCAAGCAGTGCCTGTGCTTTTTTCGGATTGGATTTCATGTCGATGCCAGAAAGCATGATTGATCCCTCATTAGGAGGAAAAAGGCCCGTCAGCATATTGATGGTTGTTGATTTCCCTGCCCCGTTCGGCCCGAGCAATCCAAACGCTTCACCTTTTCCGACCGTAAATGAAACTCCGCGTACGGCTTCAAAATCCTTAAACGCCTTTCTTATTCCCGACACTGAAAGCAGTTCCATTCTCCCATCCCCTTTCTTTCCTAAGGCTATTTTACTACACCCATTTTCCCAATTGTACGAATTGTCCAATTGCTACGGAATTTTTTCCAAAATAAAAGACCAGCATTAGCTGCTGGCCTTCCCTCTATCATATACCGGATAGCCGGTGAACTTGAAATCACGGCCTATCCTTTCAATTGTCGTATGTTCCAAATCAATGACATCCGCCATTGTAGTTGCCCCGGCACCTTCAAGAAATGTCGGTGCAGCCTTTCCGCCAATCAGCTTCGGAGCCAAATAAAGAATGACTTTATCGACTAATTTCTTATCGATAAAACTCGCATGGATGGTTCCGCCCCCTTCAACCAGGACAGACGAGACCAGCTTTTCTCCTAGAATATCAAGCACTTCTCCAGGGTCCACCTTACCCCGGCCCGCTGTACGGAATACACTAACCCCCCGCTCCTCAAGCAGTTTCCCTTTTCCCTGATCAGCATCCTGGGTTGTAAAAATCCATGTTTCCGCCAGTCCGTCCGTAATCACTTTTGAATCAGGCGGTATAGTTAATGCTGAATCCAGCACGACACGAATCGGATTTCTTCCATTCGGAATCCTCGTGGTCAATTCCGGATTGTCTTTTATAACTGTATTGACGCCAACCAGGATGGCCATGTTTTCGTTCCTTGAGAGATGGGCATCCCGGCGGGCGTCTTCGGAGGTAATCCATTTGCTCTCAAATGTATGGGTGGCAATTTTCCCATCAAGGGAAGATCCCGCCTTCATCGTAACAAACGGCCTCTTTTCAACTATGAATTTGTTGAAAACCTCGTTCATCTTCCGGGATTCCTCTCCACAGATTCCTATTTCAACCTCAATGCCGGCATCCTGGAGGATTTTAACGCCATTACCTTTGACAATCGGGTTCGGGTCAAGTGTGGCGATAACCGCCCTTTTCAAACCGGCCTCGACAATCGCCTCGGCGCACGGGCCTGTCCGGCCGTGGTGCGAGCACGGCTCCAAAGTGACATAGATTGTGCCGCCCTGTGCTTTTTCGCCCGCCATCCGAAGGGCGTGGACTTCCGCGTGCGGGCCTCCGACCTGCAAGTGCGCGCCAACGCCGACAATCCTACCTTCATTCACAATAACCGAGCCGACGAGCGGGTTCGGGTCAGTCTGGCCTTTTAGCGCCCGGGCATTTTGCAGGGCTAGGCCCATATAAAACTCATCACTAGTCATTCAGGCAAGAACCCTCCTCCCGAAGATGCCCGGAGCGGTTAACCTTCGTCTGCAGGTATTTCTCATTGTATTCGGAAACGTCGCCCCATAGCTGGCGCCGGCCGGAAATAGGCATGCCTGACTCCCTTAGCGCCTCCAGCTTCTTCGGATTGTTCGTAATCAGGGAAACCGGTTTGGAGCGCAATGCTTTCAGGACGGAAATCGCATCCTCGTAATTCCTGGAATCGTCCACAAAACCAAGTCCCTCATTCGCCTCAACGGTGTCGTAGCCATTTTCCTGAAGAATATAGGCCATCGCCTTGCTGAATAGCCCAATCCCCCTGCCCTCATGGTTGGCCAGGTAGAATAAGGCTCCCGTACCATGCTCCACGATCATTTTCATCGAATTTTTCAATTGGAAGCCACAGTCACACCGCTTGCTTCCGAAAATGTCCCCTGTATGGCAAATAGAGTGCATCCGGATGAGAGCGTCGTCGCCATACTGGAAATCTCCGTAAGCAAGGACGCTTGATTGCTGCAATTCCGCAAGATTGGAAGAGGACAATTTGTCAATGATCCGCTGGTAATCCTCGGTCACTTCATCACAATTGAGCCAGCAGTACCATTGGAATTCGATTGTTTCCCCATACAGATTGACGGGAAGCCGGATTGGGCCGACCAAATAAATGGCTCCTTTGGCGGTTTTTATAAGTTGGATTTTATCTTCAAGTATGGAAAGCACTTTTGAATCCATTTTCAGCTCGCTCACTATGGATTTCTCCTTTTTCAAAAAAGATTTTTATAACAAGGTTGCCCACTTTTTCGGATTATTCTCCAAAGTATGGAGGGAATTTGCAAAAGGAACTGCGCGATGCAGTTCCTTTAACATTACTGGGTATTATACTTCGATGGCACGGATGAGGTTGGCCATTTCGATTGCCGATGCGGCTGCCTCCCAGCCTTTGTTCCCAGCTTTCGTACCCGCGCGCTCGATTGCCTGCTCGATTGAATCGACAGTCAGCACGCCGAAGATGACTGGAACTCCAGTTGAAAGAGCGGTGTTCGCGACGCCTTTGGCAGCTTCATTGCATACATAATCAAAATGCGGCGTGGATCCGCGAATGACCGCGCCAAGGGTGACCACTGCATCGTACTTACCGCCCTTGGCCAGCTTTTGGGCGATGAGCGGGATCTCAAAAGCGCCTGGCACCCATGCTACATCCACATCCTCCTCATTTACTCCATGGCGCTTCAGGGCATCGAGCGCGCCACCCACTAATTTGTCAGTAATAAATTCGTTGAAACGCCCCGCAACGATTCCTATTTTCAGGCCCGTACCAATGAGGTTGCCTTCGTAAACTTTATTCATCGTCCATTCCTCCAGTTTTGATTCAACAGGGCGAATTAGTTTGTTGCACCCAGCTGTTCTTTCCTTTTTCTAAAAGCAATCAAATCTTCTATTGTAATCAATTTGAGTCCAAAGCGCTTGGCTACTTCTGCAAGCTGGGGAACCCTGGCCATTGTGCCATCTTCATTCATGATTTCGCAGATGACGCCGGCCGGTTTTGCGCCGCAAAGTTTGGCTAGGTCGACCGCCGCTTCTGTATGGCCGGGCCTTTCCAAGACCCCGCCTTTTTTTGCAACAAGCGGAAATACATGCCCCGGCCGTTTAAAGTCCTCAGGGCGGGCAGTTGGGTCAAGCATGCTCAGGATTGTTGCTGACCGTTCATATGCGGAAATCCCGGTTGTTGTGAATTTATGGTCGATGCTAATTGTAAAAGCGGTTCCGTGCTCATCTGTATTCTCGTCCACCATTGGGTGCAGCCTCAATTTTTCCGCGATGCCTTCCTCAACAGGAACGCATATTAGCCCCCTCCCATGGGTGGCCATGAAATTAATGACTTCGGGCACAGCCTTTTGGGCCAGTGAGACAAAATCCCCTTCGTTTTCGCGCCCTTCATCATCACAGACGATGATGACCTTCCCTTCCTGTAAATCGCGAAGGGCTTCTTCTATTGTGCTGAACATGGTGATCCCTCCTTAAATGAACCCATTCTTCTCCAGGAATTGGGCGGTTATCTCCTGCTTCTTTTTTCGAGTTTCGCTTTTGCCTGGGTTAAGGATATGGTGAACATATTTGCCAAGCATGTCACATTCAATATTGACGCTGTCGCCCGCTTCTTTAAGGGAGAGAATCGTTTCAGACAGTGTATGGGGGATGAGTGAAACGGTAAATGTATCACCGGTTACATCAAAAACGGTCAGGCTTGTCCCGTCCACAGCAACAGATCCTTTCAAAATGAGGAAAGGCATCATGGAGGGGTTTGCTTTAATCTCATAATAAACGGCATTCGCCATCTTTTTCTTTCCTAAAATCGTTCCCGTGCCGTCGATATGCCCGCTCACAAAGTGGCCGCCAAACCTGCCGCCGGCCGCCATGGCGCGTTCAAGGTTGACTTTTGAGCCCGTCTTTAAGTCCTCGAGATTCGTAGCTTTCATGGTCTCCGGCATGACATCGACGGTAAACCGATTTTTATCAAAGGAAGTTACCGTCAGGCAGACTCCGTTCACGGATATGCTGTCGCCGAGGTTGACATCCTCCAAAACCTTTTTCGCCTCGATTGTAAGGACCATGGATATGCCTGTTGCGGCGATTCTTGAAACAGTGCCAATTTCCTCAATGATTCCAGTAAACATTCTTTTCTCCTTTTATCGTGGCTTATCCATTATAAGGATATCCCAAAGGGGTGGAAAAACATGCGAAAGCCCCAAAGGCAAAAGCGCTTTGGGGCTGAAAAACGGCATGCTCAAATAAAGGTTTGAAATTATCGGGTTCTGGCATATTTTTAAAGGCCATCTGTTTTTAAGCGGAATACGCCAAAAACCGGCGGCCCTTTACAGAAGGCACACCATTCCCTTATTTCTCAAAACCTGCTGCTTCCTTCTCCCATCCAGACTATACTGTCGGCCCCGGATTCACACCGGATCCACCGCTTGCCAAAAAAAGACGGCAAACGGGTCACGGGCTTAGGGGACTTGCCCCATCACCGCCGGTAGGGAATTTCACCCTGCCCCGAAGGAATATTCAATTGGAATAGTTAGATTATACTCAATCCAGCGCCAAAAAGAAACTGTTTGGCATTTTACAAGTATTGGATCAAAAACCATTCACCGTCGAGGCTAGAGGTCGAAAAAGTCGGAGAAATCATTTTGTTCATAAGGGTTGTATTCAAGCCATTCGGCAAACCGGCTATTATCCACATTGAAATACTCTTTCGTAAAACGGATGAATTCAATCGTCGCCAGTTTTTTGCCCGAATAGGTGGAGAGGTAATCGGACAGGAAAGCAAGTGCCGGTTCAGCTCCATATGGCTTCATCATTCTCCATAGATAAAGCGTGGGCTTCGCCTGGATTTGGCCAACCATTCCGCCTTGTATCCCGATATATTGGTCAGCAGGCATGTTGGATTTAAGATCCGTCCTCATAATATAAAATTCATCAAATGTGTTTGCAAACGCGAAGCTTTCCTCTTCGCTTTTCTTTTGTCCGGCCAAAAAGAAGAGAGAAACCGACAGCTCGGAAAGGCCATTATTCAGCCACGAATCCGTATGCCTGTCAAAGTCGACTTTCCCATTAAACCACTGTTGGGCAAGCTGATGGACGAGTAAATGGTCCTGGGTTTCCTCTACCTGGGGATAGAAATATTTATCAATTTTAATAACGGACGGCTGGAGGACCATCCCGGGATAGCTGCCCTTCCGCTCGCTTGTCAGGACAATATCGATCTGCTTATGCTGCAATTCTCCAAAGCGGGCTGTAAAAAAACCGACTGCCTCCGCAGCTTTGGCAAGTACCTCTCTTCCCCTGTCCAATTCTTCTTCAAGGGCAAATACACGGATTTCAATTGAACCCGCCTCCGTTTTAAACATTTTGTAGCTATCCAGAAGCATTACATTCATGTCTTTTAGGCTCTGTTCCTGCACATCCCCTGATCCGCCTGCCTGTTCGCGGTCGGTTCCCGAAGTTACGGCAATAAGATTATCGGGTATTTGAAAACGCAAGCGGAAGTTCGAAGGTACGGGGGAATATGTTTCTACTCCAAAGGCGGACGGCTGGATGAGCCAATCATAAGTAAAATTCGGGAGCATCGGATACCATTGGTGAAGGTCGAAAGCAAACTTTTCATTTCCCGTATTCGGCAGCGCAAAGGAGTAGGAAAATTCCACGTTTGCTTTCCCGCCAGTTTGTAAGGCCTTCTTTAATGGCACCTTCATCTTTATGCCTTCCAATTCATACTGAGACGGTTCACCGTTTAATTTTACTTCGTTCACTGTCAAATTGCTGTCGCCAATTTCGTTAAGGCATTTGTCAATTGCCCATGTGAGAACCTTCCTGCGACATTCATCCCTTGCCAGGTCACCGAGCTGGTTTGGAAAAAAGAAAAATGAAATTTGGCTCCAGCCCTTATCGGATGTATTGGTTACGTCAATAGATGCATGAACCTCGAAACTGTTTTTCTCGGGCATCTTTAAATCAAGTACATAAGATGCAGCGGATCCGCCGCTTAACACCTGAGGCTTAAAATTCTCCGGTATGCCTGGCGTCTCCGGTTTTTTCCGTACCGATTTTTCTGAACCAGCCATTGGCGCCGAGGATGTATCCCCCTTGTTTCCCCGCTCCGACGGTTTCATTTTTTGAATTGAGAAAAAAGCGGCAACAAGAAGGGCAACTGAGGCAATGATAATCGCTGCGTACCGGAACGTTTTCTGCATTCGCGGCCTTACCTCAATATTTTCAGATGAATATGTAAATTCCTTTGGTGTTTGGTCCTTATTCAGCATTTCATAATTGGAATTAACGAACGTAAACTTTTTCTCCATGGCAATCCTCCTGATGGCATTCTAATACCTAAACCTTTAGACTGTATTTAATTGGAGAAAGTTACAGGAAAAGGGATGTTTTTTCAAAAAAAGGGTCTTCATCATAAGTGCTGGTTTATTAATTTATTTTGTAGAATGGCGATTGGAGTGGAAGGCGCGAAGACTCCTCGAAAATGCTACGCATTTCCTTCGTGCGTGGGTAAATTTATGGAAGCCCTTCAATGTCCTGAGGGAAAAGCTGGCCAGGTGAGACCCCGGAGGCATGGGTTTCGCCGAGGAGGCTCCCGGACTGCCCGCGGAAAGCGAAGCGCCTCGTGACAGGCAAAATCGCCTGTCACTGCGATGTTTATTCTAGGGAGCTTTCCTTTGTGCTGCGTAAATCAACAATTTAAAGAAAACCACTCTTTGTGGTGAAGAACCAAAAAATTAACCCGCTCCTGTTGGGAAGCGGGTCTGCTTTTCATTCTGCTTGCAAAACTAAGGGCGGTTCCGCCTTTCCCCGGCTTGCTAAAGTTTCCCCAAAGCCTTCCAGGTTGCCGAATCGGTAGTACCGGTCACTTTCAATTTGTTGTCCTTTTGGAACTTTTTCACGGCGGCTTCTGTACCGGGACCAAAAACCCCGTCTATTCCATTTGTTGAATAACCCATTTGTGTTAAGCCGATTTGCAGTGTTTTTACGTGTTCGCCCTTGCTACCCTTTTTTAGCGTAACAGATGAAGGGAGAGCTGCCGCGATGGCCGAGCCTGATACTTTATATCCGTTTGCTGAAGCAATTGAATGAAAAGGCAATTTTGAAGTGGTGATAATGACAGGTGTGTTTACTGCCACCTGATCAAAGAGCCACCGGACTTCCTCATTGTGCATCCTGATACAGCCACCGCTGACGTATTTGCCAATTGAGGAAGAATTGTTGTTTCCATGTATGGCATACGTCGTTCCCCATGTCCCATTGGCATTCAGCCCAAGCCACCTGTTCCCAAGCGGGTTCTTGGGGCTTCCACCCGGTATTTTGTCTTTGTAATACGGGCGGTTGACGATTTTGTTGACGATCTTGAATGTCCCCTCGGGCGTCAAGGATGCTTCCCTGCCGGTGCCAACGCTGAATATTTTCACAAGAGTGCTATTTTTGTAATATGCCAATAGGTTGGTCGACTTATTGATAATAATAATATCACCGCCCGCAGCCAGTGCCGGTGCTTCATAAAAAACAACTGAAATGAATAGAAGCAGGCTCATCAGTACTTTTTTCATCTTTGTTGCCCCCTTTGATTCTTGCAATCCCTTTGGAAAATCATTTTTGGAGGAATTGCCCTTTATATATTAGAACGATTTCATACATAATAGTTACATAGTTTTTACCTTAATGGTATTTTTTTCTACCTGTTTTTTGCGACAAATTTTTCTTATTCGGTCGAATTCTGGCTCCAGCACTTATAGGCCGCCACGAAAAACTTTTTGTGGGAGTTCGGTGGTGAGAGGAGGGCTTGGTGTAACTTCTAATGATTGGTTCGGACCCATAGCTCCTAGATTTCTAGTTTGTGTCCAAACCTGGGGGTCTTTGGACACACGTCCGCTGAAAATTCACTTTTCTGTCCAAGCATCGGTTTCTTTGGACTCAACGAAGTTTATACCCCTAACCGGTCCTATAACCACAAAAAAGGCATTCCACCATTTAAATGGGGAAAGCCTTTTTTACGGGAGAAGCCTTTAATTAAACACCTTTATACAGCCTTCTGGGAGGCGTGGAGTTTCCAGTAGTGGCCCTTCCGCCGCAATAGTTCCTGATGGGAGCCTTCTTCAACAATCCTTCCGCTTTCGATAAACAGGATGCGGGTCGCGTTTTGAATTGTCGATAGGCGGTGAGCGATGATGAAGGACGTCCTTCCTTTAAGGAGTGTTTCCAGTCCTTTTTGCAATGCGAGCTCGGTTTCCGTGTCGATTGAGGAAGTCGCTTCATCGAGGATCAAAATCCTCGGGTCGGCTAGCAATGCACGTGCAAAGGAGATTAGCTGCCTTTGGCCGGTTGAAAGCCTTGTGCCCCGCTCGTTTACTTCCGTTTGATATCCGTCCTTCAGCTGGCTGATGAACTGATGGGCCTGGACGGCTTTTGCCGCCTCAATCACTTCTTCATCCGTGGCATCAAGCCGGCCATAGCGGATATTGTCCAGGATGGTCCCCGAGAAAATAAACGGATCCTGCAGCATGACACCCATTTGGCCGCGGAGTGACGGAATCGTGACGGTATTGATATCGGTGCCGTCAATTTCAATTTTACCGCCGGTGATATCGTAAAAGCGGCTGATCAGGCTGACAATGGTCGTTTTTCCGGAACCGGTCGCGCCCACTAGGGCTATCGTGTCGCCAGGCTCAACCTTGAAACTGACATCATCAAGAATCCGGTCCGCTGCCTCATAGCCAAACACAACATTCTTGAACTCGACCTGCCCCTGGATAGGTGCAAGTTTTTTTGCATTTGGCGCATCTGTTACGGCTGGCTTTTCATCCATGGTCTCGAAAATACGCTCAAGATAGGCCATTGCGTTAATGATTGCGTTATAGAAGTTCCCGATGTTTGCAAGCGGCGTCCAAAACATCCAAATATAGCCGACGAATGCAACTAGGGAACCGACTGTCACCCCATCGCCAATCATCGAAACGCCAATGATATAGATGAATGAAACCGTCAGGACTGAAATGTTTTCGATTGCTGGCCAGAGCAGGAAGTGGATTTTAATCGCGCGCATCCAGCTAGTGCGGTAACTGCCTGAAACTTCACCGAAAATTCGCGCGTTTTCCTCTTCCCGGGAAAAGGCCTGGGTCACTTTAATGCCGCTGATGCTTTCATGGATATATGCATTCATGTTGGATTGCTTGTTGCTCAAAATTTGCCATGCCTTCCGCTGTGCATTTTTCAAAAGAAGAATGACGCCGGCAAGAACCGGGAAGCCAGCCATTGCATAAAGGGTCAGCTTGGGGTCGATGGAAAGCATAAAACCGACAATGACCAAAAGGCTGAACAAATCGGTAATGACATTGATAATTCCGTTGGATAAAAGATCGCTTAAGGAGTTGACATAGTTTACGACCCTCACAAGGATTTTCCCATGCGGGCGGCTGTCGTAAAAAGAGAATGACAGCTTTTGCAAATGGATGAACAAATCCTTCCGGATGTCCCGGATAATGCTCTGCCCGGTCTGGGACATCATCCGTATCCGGAACTTCATGCAAATTCCGGTGGTGATAAGGGCAAGAATGTAGATCCCGGCTAAAAGGAACAAACCTGATATATCTTTAGCCGGGATTTCCTTATCGATTGCCTGCTTAACGAGATAAGGCCCAATAAGGTTGGCACAGCTCGCCAATAGCATCATCATGACCGTAATCATGATTTTTTTCTTGTACGGCTTTATATACACCAGCAGACGCTGGAAGTGGACGAGGCGAAATGGCGATTCGAGCTCCTCATCGACATCAAATTTATTCCGTGCCATCGCCTACACCACCTCCTTTGCTGCATCCTGGCCCTGGTAGCTATTATGCTGATTGATGAAAACTTTCGAGTAATACCCTTTTTGTTTCAGTAAGTCCCCATGTGTTCCCCGCTCGATGATTTGGCCATTTTCCATCACCAGAATCAAGTCGGCATCTTTCACTGAAGAAATCCGGTGTGCGATGATGAAGCATGTTTTTCCTTTTAGGACGGACTGCAGCGTTCCCTGGATTTTGAGTTCGGTTTCCATATCAACCGCGGACGTTGTATCGTCCAGAATCAGGATCGATGGATTTTTCAAAAGGGCCCTCGCAAGCGCAATCCGTTGTTTCTGGCCTCCGGAAAGGCCGACGCCGCGTTCCCCGACAATCGTGTCATAACCTTCGGGGAGGCCGAGGATAAATTCATGCGCTTCCGCCATTTTCGCGGCCGCCTGGACCTCATCAAGTGTTGCATCCGGATTGCCGTATGCGATATTCCCTTCAATCGTATCCGAGAACAGGAATATATCCTGCATGACCATCGCCATGCTCTCTCGGAGTTTGTAAAGATCCCAGTCTTTTACATTAATACCGTCGACTTTCACTTCTCCGCTGTCGGCATCGTAAAACCGGCTCAAAAGATTCACCAGGGTTGATTTGCCTGATCCCGTCGCCCCGATTATTCCGATGGTCTGCCCTGGTGACGCGCTAAAACTAATGTCTTTTAGCACATCCTCATCGCCGTAGGAAAACGAAACCTTCTTGAATTCGACGAATCCCTTTAACTTTTCCTCGTTCAGCTTTTTGCCGTCGTTTGCGATCGACGGCGTGGTCTTCATCAATTCCTCAACTTTTTTAGCGGAGGCATTGAATCTTTGAACATCGTTTATGAGCCATCCGGCCATACGCATTGGGTTGTTCAGCGCCCAAATGAGGCCGTTGAAAGTGGCGAGTTCACCGATTGTAAGCGACCCATTGATGACCATTACTCCGCCCACGAGAATCATGACGACTGTGAAAAGTCCGGCAAGCGAATCAAGTACAGGAAGGTACTTCTCCCACACCTTCGCGGATGCAAGCGACTTTTCCTTGTAGCCTTCATTCTCGGCGGCAAATTTCTTTATCTCATGCTCTTCCTTCGCGAACGCTTTTACGACCCGATTTCCGCTTATGTTTTCCTGGACGACCGAATTCAATTTAGCGAATTGAGTGCGGATTTCCGAAAAAGTCGGACCGACGGCAAACGTCATCTTATAAGCGAAAAAACCTATAATCGGCGTTACAAGCAACATCGTGAGGGCAAGCTGCGGATGAATGTAAAACATAAAGCCGACAGCGAATAGCAGGATGGTGGCATTTTCAAAAATCATATAAATTGACCATGCGGAAAACGCCCGGACCATTTCCATATCCCCGGTCATTCTTGCCATGATATCACCGGTTTTTGTTTTATCGTAAAAATGAAAATCCAGCTTGTTGAGCCCGTCATACAGCTCTTTCCTAATCCGGAAAATTGTATTCTGGGAAATCCGCTCAAACTGGATTTGATAGGTGTAGCGGATCAGCGTTTTCAGCACGGTTGCCCCAATCATCGTGGCGATGAAGGGCCATAACAATTCCTGCTGCTTTCCCAAAATGACTTTATCTATGATTTTTCCCGCGAAAAAAGGATTAACCAAATTTAAAGATGTAACAACGAGCGCAAAGGCCAATCCTAGGAAAAACCGGAACCGGTACTCCTTCAAATAGCCCCATATCCACCGAAAACTTTGCATTTCTCTCTTCTCCCCCTAGGTAAAACTAAACATAAAACCAATATATTGCGGTTTCAGCCCTCCTATGTCTCATTTTCGAACTATTACGAAAAGCGAAATAATAACTTGATAACCATTCTACAACAGCCAAAACACTCTGGCTAGATAAAAATTCTAAAATAGGGCAAAAATTCCTAGAAAGTTGGCATGGCCAAATAATTGGGGTAAATGAGTGGCGGTGCCAGGCACCCTCGTGGGACAAAATACGTCCCAGACAGGTGCTGGCACCAAAAAGGAGGCACTAAAATACAAAAAAAGCACCCGCTCCCTTTTGCAAGGGTGCGGGTGCTCGATAGGTTTATTAGCGGATTCCTTTCATATAGCCTTCGATTTTCGGAGCTATGATGAAAAGAATGAGGCTGAGCACGATTGACGCGCCGCCAATGATACCGAAGTAGGCAATTTCGTTTTGTGCGGAATAGAATTTGACCACTTGGGCGTTGATTGCCTGCGCGGCGGCACTGGACAAGAACCAAAGGCTCATTGTTTGCGCTGAAAATGCCGCTGGTGCAAGCTTTGTTGTAGCTGATAGGCCGACCGGCGACAGGCAAAGCTCACCGAGTACAACAATCAAGTAGCTCAATACAAGCCACATCGGGTTAACGAGCGTCTCGGTTCCGCCTAAGTATCCCGGAAGAAGGATGACCAGGAAGGACAAGCCGGCAAGCAGCAGTGCCAAAGAGAATTTTTGCGGAATAGATGGCTGGCGTTTACCAAGCTTGATCCACATCCACGCAAAAACAGGCGCCAACGTGATGATGAACAATGGGTTCAATGATTGGAACCATGCCGGGGGAATTTCAAATCCGGCAAAGTTAAGCTGTGTCCGCTTATCGGCATAGCTTGCAAGGATTGTAGCCCCTTGTTCCTGGATTGCCCAAAACATAACCGATGCGATAAACAATGGAATGTAGGCAATCAGGCGAGAGCGCTCGACATCATTTGTTTTCGGACTGCGGTACATAACAATGAAATACAAGGTCGGAATTAATATACCAAGAACACCGACAAGATTAATAAAGCTGTGGAATGTCAGCAATCCTGCCGGGATGGCAACAGCAATCAAGCAACCAAGCAAAACGACAGCCGCCCCGATAGCCAAAAAAGTCTTTTTCTTTTCGGAAGGCGACAATGGATTTGGAATAGTGGTGCCTGCAAGCCCAAGGTTTTTCTTTTTTGTCAAAACAAACATGAGTAGACCGAAGAACATACCAACAGCGGCAATCCCAAAGCCTAGGTGGAAACTTGTTTTCATCACTTTACCAACAATTAGAGGTGAAATGAATGCGCCAAGGTTAATACCCATGTAGAAAATACTGAATCCGGAATCCCTGCGCTCATCCTTTTCACTGTAAATTTCTCCAACGACGGATGAAACGTTCGGTTTTAACAGACCTGTACCTAGAACTATCAAGACCATGGAAACAAAGAAAAAGGTGACGTTCCCCGGAATTGACAAGGCGATATGCCCTAACATAATTAATATTCCGCCGTAGAATACAGCTTTCGCTGTTCCGAATACCCTGTCGGCCAGCCAGCCGCCAATGATACCTGACATATAAACAAGCGATCCATAAATAGACATGATAGCAAGCGCGGTGTTTTGGTCGATGCCAAGACCGCCTTTTGAAACCTCATAATACATATAGTAAACAAGGATTGCCCTCATCCCGTAGTATGAGAATCTCTCCCAGAACTCGGTGAAGAAAAGTGTGAACAAGCCTTTTGGATGCCCAAAAAATCCTGTTTGCGGAACACTGTCCACAATTTTCTGTCTATTGAAGTTTGACATGGTTCTAGCCTCCTCTATTATTATTCCATGATACTTTCTTTGGTTTAAAATTGTCAAAAACTTTTTTTGCCATAAGTAATGAAATCTTTTTAAAAATGCAGATAAAACAATGTTTTCCACCTATTAACCTTACAAAAGAAAGTTTTTTGAAAATAATAATTATATTCTAAACATTTCCTGTTTTGTGAGTCTTCCGCCACCTAGCTGCGCTCCCCCCTTCTGTTTTTTGCAAAAATAATGGCCTCCAGCCATATAGGCGGGAGGCTGAATACCAGCTAGTCCCCAACCAATTTTGCAAGTTTTTCCGACCGTGCCTAAAGCTTGCTTGGAAGGGATTTATGCTTGCGCTTACCTTTTCTTTTCTGGATTATTCGTAAGGCTATTTGTTCTGCTTTCCCCGATAATCTCGATGATAAACCAATAAGTTCCAAAGATAGGCCATTGAAAATTGTTTTAACTCCACCTTAACCTCATGGCCCGCTTCACTCGATATCTGTTGGCGATGAAAGCTTGTCCTCGTATTTGTCTATAAAAAGAACCCCCCGCGTGTTAATGACAGCATAATAAATGTTTTCAACTCTCAGATCTCTCCTCACGCATTCCGTCTCGATCCAATCCTGGCTGTAAATTCCACTTGTATTTTTGGCAATGATTTTCCCATCCATGATCAATTCGACAGGAAGGGACTGTTTGGCATATGTCATCCCAAGATCCTGCTTTGTGGGGGTTTGGTATGGCGCTTTTTTAATAATGGATAAGGCGCCGCTGACTTCCAGCAAGGCATAATCGACCTCACCAATATTAAAAACGCTCTTTTCCCTTAATAGCTGATTGAGGTCATCGATTGACAATTTTACCTTCTTCATATTTGTGTCGAGTATTTTCCCGTTTTCAATTAACACTGTCGGCCTGCCTGACAGCCACTTCCTTATCCATCGGCTTCTCCAGGACAGCAGAAGGCAAATATAATATAAAAACAATAAAGCAACAAACGCGATTAAAATATCCATGAACTTAAGGTTTGTGTGAAACCCCATATTTGCAATAAAAGAGCCAATTGAAACGGACAAAGCGAAGCTAAAGTGGGTTTTATGTGAATTTATGTGCTTGCCGATGATAAGGGTGACAAAAATCAATAGGACGAAACTGGTTAACGTCCTCCCTATCGGAACTAAAATCTCTTCCATCCTAATCTTCCCATCGCTTTGGATTCCTTTCGCCAAATAAAAAAGGCCGGGTAGATTCCGGAGAATCACCCAACCTTTATTCTTCCAAATTATGCATTTATTATCCCAATTCGTCCCTATGGGAACTAGTCCAAAGCCAGGGAACCCGCCGTGGCTCCATCAATGCCGTTTCCCCGCCAAAGGCTGATTAACTGAGTGGAGATTGCTCATAACCTTCGTGCTATAAGTGAAATCCCCGTAACAATAAGGGTAGCGGAAATTGTTTTTATTACCGCCGCAATTGTAAAGATTCGGATTTTTTTGGACCTGAATGTACGAATAATCTTTTGCGAATTCTTCGTTGTGTGTTCCACCCTTTTCCGAAATAAAGTCGATATACCCAAGTCCCATGTTATACGCTTGGATGATGGTGGGAAGATCGACATTTTTCTTTTCCCCATATTCGATTGCCCTCTGAAAATGCTTGACCCCCTGCCGGATGCTTTGCTCGGGATCATTAATGGCGTTGCGGGGCAACCCAGCCGATTCGGACGACTGCATCGGGTCCCCTCCGACCCCCTTGCTTTCCTGCTGCATTACCGCGGCAAGGAGCGGCGTATACTCCTCTAGCTGAACCTTCTCAAGTTCCTTATGGATTAAAGGCGTATACCTTTTCACATTTTCCGATGGGATGTTTTTAAAAACGAGCTCAGGCTTTTTGGTTAAAGAAAACTCCTCGTTCAAAGCCGCTACAAGAAAGAAGACTCCGGCAAGGATTATCATAATATGAAAAAACCTCTGCTTTTCCTTCCTCTTTTTCGACAATTTCCTTATCTTCTTCATCCCGTCTCTCCAAACCTTGTATTCTCTTATCTATTATTAGCAAAAAATAGCCGGATTGACTACTATTTGACGGCGCAAAAATACAACCATTTTCAGGTTTCGACAAAACTACTCCTTCCCGATGACTGCAAGGGACTTTTTTTCTGAGGAAAAGGTTTCCTTTTTAAAAGAATTGGTAAATAAAAGAATAAGTAACTTTTAACCTCAGGCAGGCGCCCATGCCCACAGCTCTTCCAATTGCATCCTTTCTTCCGGTTTCGGCAAAAACTGGCTAAAGTCTTTCTCAACCAACAACTCTTGTGTTAGTATAAAGTTGTTACTTTTTACAAAAGAAAAATAGGGGGATTTCGATGATAAAGTTCGATAATATCGGCAAAAAATATCAGCGGCAGGCAGTCATCCACAATTTCAGCCTCGAAATCGAGGAAGGACAGCTAGTTGTTTTTATTGGTCCGAGCGGCTGTGGAAAGACCACTCTCTTAAAAATGGTCAATCGCCTGATCGAGCCAACGTCAGGAAAAATTTATATAAACGGGAAGGATATTTCAAAAACAGATCCGATCGAGTTGCGCAGGAATATTGGCTATGTCATTCAAAGTACCGGCCTTTTTCCGCATATGACAATTCGGGAAAACCTTGAACTGATTCCGAAGCTTAAAGGCGAAAATCCAGCCGCCATTGAAGAAAAAACGGAAAGGCTATTAAATCTTGTTGGCCTGGACCCCGTCCAATACCTCGACCGTTACCCGAAGGAATTAAGCGGAGGGCAGCAGCAGCGCGTCGGTGTAGCGCGTGCCTTTTCTACTGATTCCGATATCATTCTCATGGATGAACCATTCAGCGCCCTTGACCCCGTAACAAGAAGTTCCCTACAGGAAGAATTGTTCAATATGCAAAAGGAATTAAACAAGACAATCATTTTCGTTACCCACGATATGGATGAGGCGTATAAAATCGCAGACCGTATTTGCCTATTGAAGGATGGGGAGATTTTGCAATACGACACGCCTGAAAATATCCTTAAAAATCCCGCATCGGAATTCGTCGAGAACTTCCTTGGAAAAAGGCGGGTATGGAACAACCCGGAAGTGCTGAAAGCGGAAGACATCATGATTCCAAATCCTGTCAAGGTTTCACCGTTGCGGAATGTGCTGCAGGCGCTTGAAATCATGAAGGAAAAAAAGGTGGACAGCCTGATGGTTACGGGAAAGGACAATACGTTGATTGGCCTTGTAACGTTGAAAGACATCCAAGTGACCGACCGGTCCATGCTCATCAGCCAGGTAATGGAACGGAATATCCATTCCATTTCCGAAGACCTGGATTTAATAAATGTTTTTAAGAAAATGAATGAACACAGGATTGGCTATTTGCCTGTAGTGAATGATGCAGGGCAATTAAGGGGGCTGATTACCCGAACGAGTATTCTTTCGGCATTAAGCAGCCAGCTCATGGACCTGGAGGTGGCATTTTAATGAACTCTTTCTTTGACTATTTATCCAATAATACAGGCCAGATAGTGAACTTGCTTGGCCAGCATATTTATTTAAGCATCCTTTCCGTGTTGATTGCGGTTGCCATCGGGGTGCCGCTCGGAATCATCATCTCGCGGAATAAAGCACTATCAAAGCCGGTAATCGGAGCGGCGAATGTCGCCCAGGCAATCCCAAGCCTAGCGCTTTTGGGATTCCTCATTCCTTTTATTGGGATTGGCAGCACTCCCGCGATTGTCATGGTCGTCATTTACTCCCTTCTTCCCATTGTTAAAAACACCTACACAGGGCTAACGAATATTGACAGGGATATACTTGAAGCAGCGCGTGGGATTGGACTGACGAACAGTCAAATCATGCGGAAAATCCAGCTGCCGCTCGCATTCCCGGTTATCATGGCGGGGGTTCGGATTTCAGCTGTTACAGCAGTCGGGCTGATGACGATTGCCGCGTTCGTTGGTGCAGGTGGCCTCGGTTACCTAGTCTTTTCAGGGGTTTCATCGGTAGACAATAATATGATTCTTGCAGGCGCAATTCCTGCCTGTATCCTCGCATTGCTCATCGATTTCGTTGTCGGCAGGGTTGAGTCTAAAATTTCCTATACGTCAAAAACAGCCTCCAAAAACAGAAAGCCATCCTTGGCTAGAAGGATTGCAATTCCTGCGCTGATTGGGATTACCATCGTCGGAATCGGTATTACTTACGCCTTCAATATGGTTGGCGCGAAAGAAAAAATTGCAATTGGATCGAAAAACTTTACAGAAGCCGTGCTTCTCGCCAATATGGCCGCTGACCTGATAGAGGACAAAACTGACCTTGAGGTAGAACGGAAGCTGAAGCTTGGCGGAACCCAGGTTGTGTTCGGTGCCCTTAGGAAAGGAGACATTGACACGTATATCGAATATACTGGAACGGGGCTTGTTAGCATTTTGAAAAAAGAAATCTCGAATGATCCCGATGAGGTGTATAACATCGTCCGGAACAATTTCAAGAAAAAATACAACCTTGAAACACTCAAACCGCTCGGCTTTAATAACACGTACACACTTGCGGTACGGGAGGATACAGCAGAGAAGTATGGGCTTGAAACGTTCTCCGACCTTGCGAAAGCCAGCAATGAATTGACACTAGGCGCAACGATAGAATTTACAAATAGGGAGGATGGGCTTCCCGGCCTTGCAAAAATGTACAATATGCACTTTCGGGATTTGCGGGCAGTCGACGGCGGCCTTCGCTACACGGCGCTCAGGAGCAAAGAGAGCGATGTAATCGATGCGTTTTCAACAGACGGTTTGCTTGAGGAATTTAAGCTGAAGGTGCTTGAAGATGACAAAAAATTCTTCCCGCCTTATTACGCGGTTCCTATCGTCAGGGAAGACACATTGAGCGAACATCCCGAAATAAAAGGCGCACTTGACCTGCTTGCCGGCAAGTTGACAGACGAAAAGATGCGCGAACTAAACTACCGCGTGGAAAGCTTGAAGCAATCTCCGCAAAAAGTCGCAAAGGACTTTCTAATTGAAGAAGGTCTAATTAATAAATAATTAGAATAGAAAAGGGACGAATCCACGCTTTCCTTCGGGTTGCCGAAATAAGCGCTGGATCCGTCCCTTTATTCGTTTAAAAAGTCAAAAACACGGTTATATGTATGTTCATTGCCAATGACGAGCAAAATGTCCCCCGCTTCGATACTGGCGTAAGGCCCTGGCGAGATGATGATCTCCCCTTCCCTTTTCAGCCCGACAATCGTCCCGCCGGTGTTTTGCCAAAATTTCATTTCCGAAATCGTCTTTCCGATTTGCGAACAATCTTCATTAATTTCAATTTCAATCGGTACGAGCGGATTTGTATATCGCAGTTTCCCTGAGTAATCGACGATTCGCTCAATCGTTTCAAAAAGTTCTCCGTCCAGCTTTTCACGTTCCGCAATAATCTTTCGAAGTTTTTTTTCCATATCCTTTACGCTTTCAAGGTTGGAAAAACGGTTGATGTACGTTAATGCATTCTCCCTCGAAGAAATAACAACTCCCGCGCCCTTCTCAGATTTTACAATCGCGACATCCTCAAGGATCTTTATTGCTTTCCTAACCGTTTCAGGCGACACATTGTATTCGCTCGCCAAGGTAGAACGCCCGTGAATCTTTTCGCCGACCTTATACTTTTCATTGTATATACGGTTCGCAATATCAATTGCAATCTTTTCATATATAGGAATTTTTGTACGCATCAATATCTTCCTTTATCAGATGATAGCGTTTCTTTTTGAAAAAATAACGGCACCTCCATTTCGCATTGCAGAAATCCTTCAAAAGAAACATTGACTATAGTATACCACTTCGAAACAGAATTCTCTTCAAGGCCGTTTTGCCTCCCGCCAACCTGTTAGTCATTTGGAAAAACAAAATAGGACCCCATTGTCGCTGGTCCCTGGATGTTTATCAATATAACAATTACTATTGGCTATTTCCCTACGAAGAGTAAGAGCCATTTTTATAAAAACAAAAACGTCCCAAGGAAGAGGCAGAGCGACCCAACCGGAATGGGATGCTTGAAAAATGATGCAAAATATTGAAACAGGGATTCAGTTTCATTGCTTTCTTTCCGGAAACCCCCTAGTGTTACTGCCAGAAAGACGGCCGAGCAAAACAAGAGAATATATTGAAAAGACATATACTGTGTGCTAATCGGGAGCCGGAATGTATAGACAAAACCCCTCTCCTTTAGCATGGCGAAAACAGTATACGAAAAGAGGGCTTCAACGCCGAGTGTAAGCAGTGCCCAAAGCCAGAATTCGATTTTCTTTCTCATACATTTCTCCTTTAATGGATTTCCTTTCATTATAGTTGGGGTTTTCCATTCCATCAACACCCCAAATCCACCTAATTTTCCCATATACCAAAAAAGAAAGCCTGCTGGCCCTCCCGAATTCCCGGGCAAGGCTTGCAGGCTATTATGATTATGATTTTCCGTGTGCGAATGACCTTCGTAATTTTCCGCCTTTTAGCTCGCCCGCGTTCATATGGACAGCAGCCATCGCGGCCAATAGCAGGATGCCTGTTGCGATAAAGACAACCTGGACCGGGAATATGCCTCCGATAAATCCCCCAATCATTGGCCCAATCATTCCTCCGAGCTGATTCGCAGTCTGATTCAGACTGAATGCCCTGCCCCGGAAATCATCTGGCGTCGATTTTACAACAAGTCCGTTCAATGCAGGGTAAACCGCGCAGAAGAAGATCCCGAAAATAAACCTGGTAATGGAAAATCCCCATATTTCCGCGAATAAAACCTGCGCAAGCATGCCGAGGCCCCCGCCAAGCAAGCCGATAAACAGTACCCTCTGAAAGCCGACTTTATCTGCCCATTTCCCCCACCGCGGAGCAAATAGGACGCTGGCGATGGCTGGAAGGGAGAAAATGATTCCGGCCAGCAGCGCGGCGCTATCGGCAGACCCGCTTAATTTTACAACATATAAAGGGAGGACAGGTTCAATTGTCATGACTGAACAGCTGACGACGAGTGACAGAATGAGCACGAGCAGGAAGGTATGATTGTTAAGAGCCACTTTGAAGTCCTTAAGGACCGAACCCTTTTCCTTGCTCGGCCTGAAGTTCTCCTCGCGCACCCAGAAGATGATAAGCAATGTCGCCAGTCCGACGATGATTCCCCCGGTCGCAAATGCCCAGCGGTTCCCGACAAAATGGGCTATCGCTCCGCCAAACAGCGGCCCGGCGATTTGTCCGGCTGCCGAACCCGAGGAAATGAGCGAAAGCGCGTACCCTACATGTTTGCCGGGAGTGTTTGTGCCTACAAGGGCAATCGCGCCTGGAATGAATCCGCTCAACAACCCTTGCAGGATTCTTAACCCAAGGATTTGATAAGGGTTCGTAACAAACGCCATAAGTGTATAAATAACAAAAAGGGCAATACCTGCCCTTACAATCATCGGTTTGCGGCCGTATTTATCGGCCACCATCCCCCAAAAAGGCGAAGCGATGGCGCCAGCGAAAAATGCCGAGCCGAATATGAGCCCGGACCACATTTCAGTGTTTTCTTCCACACCCAATTGCAGAAGGAATAATGGCAGGAACGGAATGACCATTGAAAAGCTGGCTGCTGTAAAAAACACACCAATCCAAAGAACCCATAAATTACGTTTCCATGTTGCCATGCATTATCCATCTCCAAGCTGAAGATATATTAATAGTTTCATATATCGACAATTATAGCATGGAACGAAAGTAATTTCACTACCGAAACTTTCGTTATACGAAATAATTTTGTCTTTTCTCCATTATGGGAGTTATTTTTCAAAAAGTTGCAACAGGTACAGGTTTGAAAGAATGCTAAAATAGTAGCATCTGACAAAAGGAGCGAACACGATGGAGAAAACCGAGATTATCGCCCGGAGAATAATGGGCTGGAAGCTGAACAGATGGGATCGCTGGTACGACCCGGAAAACAAGGTTTTCATTCCTGTTTCCAACTTTCAGCCCTCCATCAACCTGAATCATGCGATGGCAATTGTGGAACGGCTGAAGCAGGCCGGATATATATATGAAGCTACCGAAAAAAATGAAGTATCATTCAATGAAATCCGTGCATCCGGAGCCACATTGGCTGAAGCCATTACGAAGGCCGCCTATTCCATTGCCGACAACAGTTCGGTCGATGATGGCTGGTTTTAATCGTTTTCCCACTCACTTGCACCGCCAATTACAAACAGCCCGGCTTTCACCTAAGCCGGGCAAAACTCCGAAACAATCGGATTATTATTTTTCTTTTACCAAATAGATGCGTTCCGGCCTCCCAACTGTTCCATACGCCAAGTCCGCATCCACTTTCTCTTCTGAAACCAAATACTCCAAATACCGCCTTCCGGTCGTCCTGCTAACCCCGATTTCCATTGAGACTGATTCAGCCGTTAGCCCTGAATCCGCCTTCACGAGGACATCGAGGACTTTTTCAAGCGTACGAGGATCTATCCCTTTCGGAAGCAGTACTTTCTCTGCCACAATGGCGCCCGCCTCTTTCCTTAAAAGCATATCAACTTGTTGCTGGGTAACATGGGAGGACTGCCTGCCAAGATGATGAAGCTGGACATAATAGTCACGATACCGGATAAGTGCTTGTTTGAACCGTTCAAAAATAACCGGTTTAATAATAAAATCAAAAACGCCAATTGTAACAGCTTCCTGCACCCGGTTAAATTCCTTGGTCGCGGTAATCATGATCACGTCAATCTTCTTTTTTTGCTGCTTTAGCTCCCTTAACAGGTCTATCCCGTCCATATCCGGAAAGTAAACGTCCAACAGAACAAGATCGGGCTGCATAATGTCGATATAGCTTCTCGCCTCATTATAGCTTGCGGCAATCCCGACGGTCGTAAAGCCCCCAATTTGTTCAATAAATTTCTGCTGGATTTCCGCAACTCTTAAATCATCTTCAATTATGAGCACTTCAATATGATTGTGGCTGTCCATTCCGCTTCCCCCTTTTTGGTAATGCTACGGTGAAAAGAGTCCCTTTCCCTTCAATGGAAGAGAAGGTAATGGTTCCGCCAAGGCTTTCCACAGCATTTTTGACGAGGCTAAGGCCAATTCCCTGGTTAGATGCTGAAGGTTTCGTCGAAAAGCCTTCTTCAAAAATTTTGCCACAGGCTTTATTCGGAATTCCTTTTCCGTTGTCCTCTACCTCAATAATTAAATCCTTCCCCAGGTCTGTTAAAAATAAGGAAACCGTCCCCTTCCTTTCAGAGTCATCCTTCACAGCCTCAAAGGCGTTATTAATGAGGTTCCCAATAATCGTAATCAAATTATCTCTGCTAATTTCAGGAGGTACATCCTTAAAAGAACTGGACTCGTCCACATTGAACGTTATTTTCATTTCGCTTGCCAGGCTTGTTTTTCCAAGTATGAAGCCAGCAATGACCGGGTCAGGCACCTCCCTCATCAAAAATTCGATAAACCCCTGTGCATGGTCCATCTCTTTCGATATAAATTCGACTGCCTCTTTATACGAACCAAGTTGGATAAGGCCCAAAAGCGTATATAGCCTGTTCGAATATTCATGTGTCTGTGCCCTGAGCCCTTCCGCATACGATTTGATATGCGTCAATTCCCTGAGGAGCTTCGATATCTCTGATTTATTCCGCAGGCTCGCAACAGCGCCTATCACCTCATTTTTATGGTTAATGATTGGAACGCGGTTAACAAAGAATGAGTTTCCGTTAATCGTGAGTTCCTGGTCATATTCCGCTTTCCCGCTTTTCACGACATTTGGAAGCTGGGAATGAACGATGACTTCTTCAATTCTTTTGCCCCGCAGCAGGATATGGTTTGGGACGCCCAGGATTTTATGGGCCGTTTCATTGACGACCGTTATGTTTCCGTCAGTATCAATCGCGATGATGCCTTCGTAAATTGATTCGAGGATAGCGTGCTTTTCCTGGTACATCCAGGCAATCTCCTTTGGCTCCAGCCCAAAAATGGCTCTTTTAATATTTAAAGAGATTAATAGGGCTGCTGCGATGCCTCCGAGCAAAATCGTGAGAGTCGCAAGGAATATCTTCTTTTGGACCTTTGAAACTTCCCTTTCAATATCGGTCTGAAGGTATCCGACTGAAACGACGCCGATGACTTTGCCATCATGAAAAATAGGCGCTTTCCCACGAAGCGACGGGCCAAGGGTTCCTGTAGATTCAGAGATAACAGACTCTCCTTTGAAGACCCGGACATTGTCTCCCCCGACCATTTTTTGGCCAATTCTTAACGGATTTGGATGGGAGTAGCGTATTTCTTTCCTATTTCCGATAACAATGAATTCCGCGTCCACCTCTTGCCTGATTTTCTCGGCAATAGGCTGGATAATAGCCGACGGGTTTTTTGAAAAAAAAGCTCTTTGGATTTCCGGCATATTGGCGATTGACTGGGCTACTGAAAGGGCTTTTGTTCCTTTTTCATGCTTTAGGTTCTCTTCCATAATTGTTTTAAATGTATATTCAAATATCCCGCCAATCAACAGGATAACCAAGCTAATGCCAACCATCAACTTTGTATGTAAGCGCATAACAACCTCCCTCTTCCTATCATAATGAATCGTGAATATTCTGCCAACAAGATACTTTTTTTAAAAAACAAAAAAACTCCCAGATAGGAGTTTTTTGTCTCAAGCCTCTTCGTTTATGACAACCGCTTTTCCTTTTAGTTTCATCAATATTGGAACAACCAGCCATAAGATGGTCATTAAGATGAAAACGAGCGAGAGCGGCCGTGTGAAAAACGGCGAAAAATCGCCATTCGAAATGGTCAATGCCCTCCGTAAATTATTTTCAAGCATTGGCCCCAGTACGAGCGCAAGGACAAGCGGTGCGATGGGGTAATCATGTTTGCTTAGGAAGTATCCGGCAAGGCCGCAAAAAATGAGAAGCAGCAAATCATTCACCGATACTTGGACGGCATAGACGCCGAAAATGGAAATGGCGATAATAATCGGAATCAAATACTTCTTCGGAGTCTGGATGATTTTCGCGAAAAATTTAACGAGCGGCAGGTTCAGAACGAGCAGCATCACGTTGCCGACAAACATGCTCGCAATCAGCCCCCAGGCCACCTGCGGATGGTTGTCAAATAGCAGTGGCCCTGGCTGCACGTTGTACATCATCAAGGCGCCCATAAGGATGGCTGTTGTACCCGACCCTGGAATTCCGAGCGTCAAAAGGGGAATCATCGCTCCGCCAGATGCGGCGTTGTTCGCCGATTCGGGGGCAGCGACCCCTTCAATCGCCCCTTTCCCGAATTTTTCAGGATTCTTGGAAATCTTTTTTTCCAAGAGGTAGGAGAAAAAGGATGCGAGTGTCGCTCCTGCCCCGGGAAGAATGCCGATAAAAAAGCCAAGCAGGGAGCCCCTTGCGATTGGAGCGGCTGATTCCTTCAGCTCGGCTTTTGTCGGGTACAGGTTTTTGATGGCTGCGACTTGGGAATCCTCTGAATCCTTTTCCAAAATCGTTTTAAACACTTCCCCAAGGGCGAAAAGTCCAACCGCAATCKTCAGGAACTCAATACCCTGATAAAGCCATGGCTGGTTGAAAGTAAAACGGGCAATTCCCGATACGCTGTCAATCCCGATTGTTCCCACCAGTAGTCCTGTAACGGTCATAATCAAAGCTTTTGTCACTGACTTTCCCGCAAGCCCGCTGACTGCCCCAAGGCCAAGAAGCATCAAAGAAAAATATTCTGCGGGCCCGAACTTAAGGGCGACATTTGACAGTGGGGTTGCCAATAAAACTAGCGCGATCAGCGTAAAAATCCCTGCGACAAACGAGCCGATTGCCGCGATGGACAAAGCGCTTCCGGCCCTCCCGTTTTTCGCCATCTGATAGCCATCAAGTGTAGTAACGACCGATGAAGATTCACCAGGGGTATTGATCAGAATGGAGGTTGTCGACCCCCCATACATCGCCCCATAATAAACGCCTGCCAAAAGAATGATCGCACTTGTAGCAGCCTGTTCGGGAGGCAAATTGCCGGTAATTGAAGCTGTAACAGGAATCAGGAGCGCGACACCGCTCATTGGCCCTATTCCAGGCAAAACCCCGACAGCGGTACCAATCAGTACCCCGACAAATGCAAAGATGAGATTGTACCATATGAATGCCGTACCAAAACCTTCGATTAAATAATGTATAACTTCCACGTTACCTTCTCCTTCCTTCTCTAAAACCAAACCGGCCAGCCAGGAAGCGTTCCTTTAAGCACCTCGACAAAGAGAAAATAAACCGCTAAGGAAAATCCCGCTGATATGAGCAAGGAAGCCACCCATTTGGAACGCTCCATTACCTGGAAGCAAACAAAGAGAAACACAAATGTCGTGATGACATAGCCGACCGTCTCCAAGGCCAGTGCGTAAATAATCGTCGCTGCGAAAATGATAAGGAATGGTTTGTAGTGGATTTTTTCCTTTTTATCCCCGGTGTTTTTCCTTTTAAAAGTCTCATAGAAAAGCCGTATGCTTAAAAGGATAAGCAATACTCCCAAAGAGAAAGGAAATATATCCGGGCCCACACTGCTCCCGTAGGCCGTTGCGGACAGCTTTTTGCTGCCAACTACAAAAGCGAGGCCGACCGCGAGAAAGAGTACCGACGCTATCCGATCAAACTTGTTATCCATTGTAATTCCCCCTTGTTGTCTGAAGTTTTCAGTTCCACTTCAGATTTGGGCCAATATTGAAAATCGGGAAGGAGAAGAAACTCCTTCCCTCCATATCCTATTTTTGCATTCCGAGTGCTTCAAGAAGTTTCTGTACCTGGCCTTCCTGATCCTTCAAAAACCCTTTGAAATCCTTGCTGTTCTTGTATTCCATTTCCCATCCCTGTGATTCAACTTCAGTTTTCCATTCAGGCGTTTCTACGAGCTTGGCGATTGCCTTGTCCCAATAAGCCTTTGCTTCTTCCGACATTTTTTCAGGGCCGAACACGCCGCGCCAAATCGTAAATTCGGCATCTACTCCCTGTTCCTTCGCGGTAGGAACATCCGCATAATCGCCTCCCAGGCGTTCGGTTGAAGTGACAGCCAGAACCTTTACTTTACCGGCTTTCAGGAATTCTTTTACGCTGGATGCGTCGGTTCCAATAACATCTGCATTGCCGCCAAGAAGGGCGGTAATCGCTTCACCCCCGCCATCATAGGAAACATATTTTACCTTTGTCGGGTCAATCCCGTATTCAAAGGCAGGCAGGATGGAAATCAAATGGTCCATTGAACCAGGTGCGGATCCACCGGCAAATGTCAGCTTTGAAGGATCCTTTTTCACCTCATCCAAAATGGATTTCAAATCGGTGAACTTGGAATCCGCTTTAACGACAATCGCTCCATAGTCACGCGTCAATTGCGCCAAAGGTGTCGTATTCGCATAGCCGTATGGGCTGTTTCCTTCCTTTTTAAGATTATTGATGATAATTGGCGGTGAATTTACAAACAGCATTTGGTTGTTGGATACATGCTGGGTTGCGTATTCAGCCATGAATACCGCACCGCCGCCTCCCGGCTTGTTTTCTACCGTCATTGGCTGCTTGACCAATTTTGTTTCACTAAGAATCTTTGTAAACGAACGCGCAGTTAAATCCCATCCGCCACCCGCGCCGGATGGAGCCACTACTGTTATGGCTTTGGTTGGATAATCGGAACCGCTTTTTTTCTTTCCCCCTGCAGATTCCTTTTCACTGCATGCCCCTAAGCTTAATGCGAGTACCCCCGCCGCTGCCAAAAGCGAAATCTTCCTCCATGCTTTCATACGATATCCCCCTTTTAAAATGAAAACGCTTTCTCAATTTTATTAAACATTTAGATAATTTGAATATTATAAATTTAAAAGGCATTAAAAACTTAATCTTCATTTTGTTCATTTTGTTCACAACGAAGGCCGATAATAGGAAAAAGCCCCCGTATAGGAGGCGATCGTTTGGAGAGATAGTTCCTTTTTCATTTTTTAAAAAACACCGCTATCATCTCGCAAGCGGCATCGTAATCGTGATGAGCGTCCCTTCATTCACGCGGCTCTCATACACAATACTCCCATGATGCTGTTTGATGATTTTATGGCAAATCATCAAGCCGAGGCCCGTCCCTTTTTCTTTTAAGGTGTAAAAAGGTTCGCCAAGGCGCGGGAGAATCTCTTCGGGAATGCCGCAGCCCTCGTCCTGTACGGTAATGAGGCATTTCCCGGCTTGATCGTTCCGAAGAGTGATTTCGATTTCCCCTCCATCCCCCATCGCTTCCATGGCATTCTTAAAAATGTTCAGGAACACTTGCTTGATCTGATTCTTTTCACATTTTATAAGGAATTCTGGTTCTTCATATTGGAATCTGAATTGGACGTCTTTCAAATGTGCTTCAGGAGAAAGAATATCAATTGTATTTTCAATGATGTCCCTTATATTTGCCTTGTCCAGAGTAATGGCCTGTGGTTTGCCAAGCGACAGCATTTCACTAGTAATCGTTTCAATCCGGCTCAGTTCATTAAGAATCAAATCATTAAACTTGAAAGCGGGGTTTTCTGCTTTATAAAGCTGGATAAATCCCTTTATCGTTGTCAGGGGATTGCGAATTTCGTGGGCGACTCCCGCCGCAAGCTCGCCAACTACAGATAGCTTCTCCGATCGCAACAGGATTTCTTCGGCTTTTTTCCGTTCAGTAATATCCCTGCTAACGATGACAATGTGCTCAATTGATTCGTTGTCTTTTACCGGCATGCAGCGGGATTCAAATTCAACCCAGCGGCCCTCTTTATGGCGCAATCTCAGTTCAATTGAAAGTGTTCCTTTTTTCCCAAAAAAGTCATTTATCGCGCTCTTAAACGGGTTTAAATCTTCCGGATGGATGATACTCAATATCTCCATTGCGTATAGCTCCTCGCAGCTGTAGCCAAGAGTGCTTTCATGCGATGGGGAAAAATAGTTGAAGGAATGATCCTTTCCTATAACGGTAATGAGGTCGGACGTATTTTCGGCAATGAGCTGGTACTTTGCCTCGCTCTCTCCTAAACTCCTCTTCATGGCTTTTTTTTCAGAAATGGTCCTGTGGAGTTTTTCATACGACTCAATCAGGAGGGCGCCCAACAGGACACCACCAAGAACAAACACTAGATATTGGATATGAAAGAAAGGATCATTCCGAAAGACACCAAAGATAACGGGAATCAAAATACTATAAATAGCCGCATAGAATCCGTAAAGGATGAAGCATTTAAGTGCCGGACGGACATAGGCATATTTTCGATCAATTAAGGTAAGCGCTGTCATAATTACTAACCAACCAACGACCGCCGGCAGCCAGTTCGGGCTTTCAAGAAGCCTCGCACCGAGGGCAATACCCCCTGCAAGCAAACCTGGAAGCGGTCCGAGATATGCAAAAACAAGGATAAGCACCGCATAGCGAATATCATATGAATATCCCTGCTGGTGAATGGATAGCTGTACGAGTATTGAGGATACGATTCCTGCATACAAACCTGCAAACAGGCGAAAATGCTTAATTGGATTAGGTTTTATGAATGAACGTATAACCAATGGCATATTTACCATTAAACAAAACATCGAAAGATTCAGAACATAGTCAAGCAACATCCCATTACCCACCCCCGGTCACATACGAAGAAATGGCACTCCTATTTTCAGTAAACCACAAATTTCGCCAATTATATACAGTTTTTTCTAAAAAGCAACCCCCGCTTAGCTTTCAGGCGGGGGTTGTGGACTGAGGCACGGAGATGGGGTTCATTTCCCATTTTGCCGATATGCACCTGTTCTTATTTCATTATGGCTGTCGCAGCCTTCCCAATGTGTACGTCCAAAAAGTCGGCTACGCCCGTATAGGCGGTGATGTTGTTCTTCAATTTTACAAAGAAATGGCCTTCATCCTCGAACCGGATGTACTGGACGGGATGGTTCCTGGCTTTCAATTCATTGACCATTTGCTCAGTTTCCTCGATTGGCACACGCGGGTCGTTCGCACCGTGGAGCATCATGACCGGGCATTCGATGTCCTTCGTTCGGTGAAGCGGGTCGATCTCATCAAAGAAATCGCCATCCGCTTCGATGCTGCCGTATTCCGCTTCCCTCAGCTTGCGGCGCCAAATACTCGTGTTTTCAAGGAAAGTCTTGAAGCTTGAAATCCCGACGATATCGATTGCCGCTGCCCATAGCTTCGGATAGTGCGTAATGGCGGCAAGAACCATGAAGCCTCCATAGCTTCGGCCCATGACGGCAATTTTATCAGGATCGGCGTTACCATTCTCCTTCAGCCAGTCGACGAGGGACACGAGATCCTTTACCGAGTCCATCCGCTTCCGCACATCATCCAGATGGGAATAGCTCTTACCGTACCCTGTGCTTCCCCTTACATTTGGCGTGCACACCGCATATCCGCGGCTCAGGAAATATTGCAGGAACGGATTGTAGACCGCGCGGATTTGCGACTCGGGTCCGCCATGGACAAATACAACGACCGGCAGCTTCCCTTCGGCGTTTTTTGGCCTATAATAAAAGGCTGGCACCTCAAGGCCGTCGAACGATTTGAATGTGATTAGCTCTGGCGCGATAAGCTGTTCCTCAACAACCGGCAGGCTTGATACGAATGTAAGCCTTCTTGTATCCTTTGATTCTATATCCAGCTCCCATACGTCCGATGGCTGCGTGGAGCCATTCAGCACATAGGCAAGCTTTTTGCTGTCCGGTGAAAATGAAAGTTCGGAAATTACTCCTGCGGGCGTTTCCCAAGTGGTGACTCTGCCGCCTTCAATATGATATAAGGCGCCTTTTGATATTCCGCCCTCATTGACTGAATAGGCAAGCACGTTCTTGTCCTTGCTCATCGCCAGCCCTTCGAGGTCCCATTCCCTTTCATCGAGCCATGCCATTTCTTTCGTAGCGACCGTAATGGCGGCCAGGGCGACGAATTCGCGATCCTTGTTTGTCAAAACGTAAATGGTCCCGCCATCCTTGCTGAACTCGGGGTTTTCGAATTTCGCTTCGCCTTCGTGGAGAGTCAGCCAAGAAACTTCCCCGGTATCAAGATTGAGCAGGCCAAGGTCGTTATCCAGATTGGTGTTCACCCTGTCGACCAGCAAGGATTGGCCGTCGGGTGACCATTTTAGTACATGGTACATGCCATTTCCCTCGGAAACCTTTTTAAACTCAAGAGTTTCAAGGTTTTGAACATAAATATCAAACTGTGCGGCATTCCTTCTGTTGCTCGCCCATGCAATCCATTTGCCATCCGGGGAGCTCCCGCCGTATTGATGGATATGTTCCGGTGAATCGGTAAGCGGTACAAGGGTTCCGTCATCGTTCAACAGGAACAACTGCTGCTTCTCGTTCACCCCGGCATCCATGCCGATAATTCGCTTTGAGGTGCCTGCTATGTAGCTGACGAACATGATTCTTTCTTCCGTAAACGAATTTTGCGCCGGCCAGCCGCCATTCAGGCTGAGCTCCCACACCTGTGGCAAGCCGGTATAATCGGTGATGAAACTGATTTTCGTGCCATCTGGGTGGTAAATCGGCTTCTTTGCCGTCCGGACATGCAAAAATGGCTGTATTCCTATTGTCATTTTGGTTTGGTCCTTTCTGTTAAAAATTGCCTTTTGAACGTGTTCCTATATAAATATCAAGCTTCCACTGTTTCGGCAGCAAGCTTCATGGCTTCTGGGAACCCTGCAAGCATATGGGCCATGTGGACGATACCCTGCTCGAAGTCAGCCAGGCGAATTGATTCGTTTGGCGCATGCGCTTTCGATTTCACCCAGCCGACGCCCGTACTGACGATGGGAAGCTGAAGGGTCTCACCGAAAATAAACATTGGCCCGGTTCCGGCGGAATTAGGCGCAAGGACGCATCCGGCATCGTACACATCATTGGCAGTCGCAATCACATGCTGAATAAAAGGATGGTTGTAATCCGAACGGTATGCTTTCTGGCCGTTAAGGGAAGTGACCTTCACATCATGGAATCCGTGCTTTTCCAAATGCTTTTCAACGCAGTCGAGGATATGGTCCGGATCCTGGCCTGGAACGAGCCGGCAATCGACCTTGGCTTTCGCGCTTTTCGGGAGGACGGTTTTCGCCCCATCGCCGGTATAGCCGCTTTCCAGTCCACAAATCGTCATCGTCGGATGGAAAACCATTGCTTCACGCGGGTCTTCACCCTTGGCGGCCGTAATGAGCGGCCGCTTCAGTCCGTAAAGAGTTGCTGTTGCCCCTTCATTAAATGGGAGCGCCCTAACCGCAGCCAATTCTTCTTCCGTTGGCGGGATGATCCCGTCGTAAAAGCCTTCCACCTTGATCTCATTTCGTTCGTTTCTCATTGTGGCCAGCGCCTGGACAAGCCGCCAGGCCGCGTTATCCACATAGGCGCCAACGGATGAATGCATATCAATATCTGCCCCGATGCAGGAAAGTTCAAGATATGCCATCCCCTTTATGCCCGCGACCATATTGATGCGGTCCTCGGCATCCTTTCCGCCAAATTCCCAAATGCATGCATCAGCCGCAAATAGATCTTTGTATTTTTCCAAATAAGGTGCCAGATTTGGACTGCCGATTTCCTCTTCGCCTTCAATGAGGAATTTAATATTGCATGGAAGGCCGCCTTCCGCTTTTTGCAGCACATTGATGGCTGCAAGCCTTGCGACAAGGTCGCCTTTATTATCTGCTACGCCGCGCGCATAGAGGATTCCATCAACAATAACGGGGTTAAACGGAGCTGAATGCCATTCCTCAAGCGGGTCGGGCGGCTGTACATCGTAATGGTTGTAGAACAAAAGTGTCTTTTCCGGGTCTCCGCCTTCTCCAGCCGCGAAAAAGGCGTAAACTACAGGATTCCCGCCAAGGTCATCGAGAACCTGGGTCTCCCCGCCTGCCTCCCGGACCATGTTCACAACAAAAGCAACCGTTTCCGGAATCGCTGTATTCTGGGCAGAAATCGTCGGCAGCCTCAAATACTCCTTTAAAATCTCAACTGCCCCTGGCACCTGCTCCTTCGTATATTTTTTTAAATCCTCCAACTGCATCCTTGCCATAAACTTGCCCCCTTTTAAAAATATGTCAATAAATACTTCGACACCCGAAGCACTAATCCCTCTTTATTTTCTAAATATTCTTTTAAATAACGATTCGGTGCCTGGCACCCTTCGTAGACACAAGCTGCATAGAAAATGGATAAATAGTTGCAGAAAGGGAGGCGGCACGAGGCTTCCTCCCTTTTAAAGGTCACCGCTTCAGCAAAAGCGGCTGGGTTACTCCTTCCACTCCGACGAGGCCAAGTATTGTTAAAAAGATGTTTTGAACACCCTTATAGGCGCCTGCTGGTTCGTAATATTCCTCAAGGGTATGGCAGCCGCCGAATGCTCCTCCACCACCGAGTGTAACAGCCGGGATCCCGAGGCTGATTGGCACATTGGAATCCGTGCTCACCGGCCCGTTCAGTACGGGATCGAAACCGAGCGCTGTGGATGCTCCAATTGCTGCCTGGACAATGATGCTGTCCTCAGGCTGAGAACCAGCCGGCCTGTCGCCGACAAGCTTAATTTCGACCCGGATGGAGTCGGTGCCCCAACGCTTATTTTCCGCATCAGCCGCCTCCTTCACCATCCCGAGTGCCTTTTCCTCAAGCTCCTCAAGGGCATCGGGTGAAACGGATCGCAAATCAAGGAGCATACCGGCACTCGCTGAAATCGTATTGACCGATGTCCCTCCTTGAATCGTCCCAACGGTAAATGTCGTTTTCGGTTCAGCAGGCGTTTCGATATCGCTAATACCCGCAATCGCCCGGCCGAGTGCATGGATGGCGCTCGGCTTTCCAAAATCCCCGAAGCTGTGCCCGCCCGGACCGTTATATGTTATATGGTAGCGCCGGCTTCCGGTGCCAAGATACGTAATCCGTTCGGGGCTGCCTGGTTCGATGGAAATAAAGCCATCGATGTCGTTGTTATTTTCAAATAGCGCTTTGACCCCGTTCAAGTCGCCAAGGCCTTCTTCCCCGACGGTTGCTCCGAACACGATATCCCCAACTGTATGTATGCCTGTCTTTTCAAAAGCCCGCAGCAATGTCAGGACTGCTGCAAGCCCGCGCCCATCATCGGCAATGCCCGGAGCATATATCCTCCCATCACTTTGCTTCGCCTTCACATCGGTCGTTTCAGGAAAAACGGTGTCAAGGTGGGCGCATACAACGAGGCGTGGCCCACCCCCGCTCCCCTTCCGAACCCCGAATACGTTCCCCTGTTTGTCAGTCGTGACATTTTGAAGCCCGTACCCGATTAATCTCCGTTTATAGTCCAAGCCGCGCACCGACTCCTGGAATGTAGGCGCCGGGATTTCGGTTATCGCAATTTGTTCGCTCGTCGTATAGTCGTTATCCTGTTCCAGGAATTCCAAGCCATGTTGCACGAGTGCCTCTTTTGCGAGTAGCTCATACACACTCTTTGTTACATTGGAAATTAGCCCTGCAGCTTTTTCCGTAGCAAAATCCAAATCTTTTGCCATTCTTCCTACCTCCCATGTTGTAATTGGCTTTCTCTTATAACTATACTCCGATAATTCAGAAAATTAAACACCTATGTATTTTATTGGCCTAATCTTTGTCACTCGGAGCTTTCGTAGTACATAAACGCGGCTAAAAAAGCTTCCCGGCACAAAGAAAAAGAGAGAATTAGGAATTCTCTCCTTATCAAAAAATATAGTTTAGTAGCAAATCATCGACTCGAAGTCCCTCGGGTAATACGTCAGCATTTCCATGCCGTTTTCAGTTACGGCGACAGTATCTGAATGCCTGAAACCGCCGAGTCCCCTTACATAAATACCAGGTTCAACGGTAAAGACCATTCCCGGCTGCATGATTGTTTGGTCGCCGAGATCAAAAAATGGCGCCTCATGTCCCAAAAGGCCTATTGCATGTCCGGTATGGTGCTGGACAAGATGTTCGACTCCGGCTTCCTTCCAGAACTTTTGAACAGCCTGCTCAACTGCGGAACATGGTTCTCCAGGCTTGATCGCCGCGAAGGCAACTTCCTGGGCTTCATACATGATTTGAAAATAGTTTTCTTGCTCCTTGCTCGCTTCCTGGACAAACATCGTTCTTTCCAACTCACTGTGATACCCCCAAACATCCGCAGCAGCACCAGTTACCAATGTGTCCCCTTTTTTCAAAATAAGGTTTTGGGTCACGGCGTGGGGGAAGGCGGACATCTCCCCTATCTGCCCTCGGAAAATCGCATAAGCCGTCCTTCCATGCGGGCGATATTCTTTCCCGAGCGTTTCAATCATGGCCATCGTTGCTTCAGTGGAAGCCCTGCTCGTAATCTCGATTTCACTTAATCCCGGATTTGAATATTTTTGCAGAAGGCGGTGGGCTAGGTTCCCCCAGCGGCATGATTCCTTGATCAACTCAATTTCAGCCGGAGATTTAATGAACCGCATTTCTTCCACTAGCCCTTTCAAAGAGACAAACTCCGCATCAAGAAAATCGCTTACGGCAGGACCCCGATACCCCATTGGCGATCCGTAGCCATTCGCGTCATAGCCAACAGACTTTCCGGAAAAGCCCGATTCGGTTAAAGCATCCTTTAAATATTCCATTGGATGCCTTAAGCCAGGGTATTCCGGATATGAATGGACGTGGTCAACGCAGGCAAATTCCTCCGCATGCTCGTGCTCAAGCGCCGGGACGAACAGGTGCGTTTTCTGGGACGGATCCACAAAAAAAACAATTGGCCTTTCAGTTGGATGGAAGTGGAAGCCCGTTAGATAGAAAATATCCGTCACACTGAACAAAATCGCACAATCCGCTTTCCTCTGCCCTAGCTGCGAGATAAACTTTTGCTGCCTTTCAAGAATCTCATTTTTGGGAATGGACAAAAGCATACATTCTCATCTCCTCATCTTCTTTAACAAACATTCTCCCATGCTTTTAAAAAGAAAACCGGAATCATTCAAATCCTCCAACCGCCTAACTAATGTCTATTTTTTGAATTATCCCTCTTTTCCGAAATTAACCAAGTGCCCGGCGTTTGTCAAGGAGATTCCAATTCCCATTCCCTTTCCATTATTTATACTCTATTGTATAATTAGTTGATTTAATGTTTGGGTTGCTACGGTTGGCGTATCCGATTTAAAAAAGGGGTGATGGGGATGGCGGAGCCTAGGAAACCGACAAAGGAAAGAATTCTGGAACTATTAAAAAAGGAATCGAGCATGACGGTCGCTTCACTTACGAACCGTCTGAATATTACCCATATGGCAATCCGGAAGCATCTAAATGTCCTGGAAACGGATGGGATCGTGCTATCTCGCGAGGCCAGGCAGCCGATGGGCAGGCCGCTCCAAATTTACTCCCTTACGGCTAAAGGGGAAGCTCTTTTTCCAAAAAACTATGAAGGGCTTACGCTTGATTTTCTTCAGGACATCCAGGAATTATATGGAGAAGAAGCCGTTAACGAGCTCTTTCAAAAAAGGGAAAAGCGTCTCACTGAGGAATATTCACGGAAAATAGCTGAAAAGGTGAATTCCGAGAAAATAAAAGAAATCGTCAGCCTCCAAAATGAAAAAGGTTACATGGCGGCTGCCACAAGGATTGACGATCATACCTATGAGCTGGTTGAATACAACTGCCCGATCCTAGCGATTGCCAACCAATACAAGACCGCTTGCAAGTGCGAGACGCAAATGCTGAAGAGTGTCCTTCAGACGGAGAACATCAACCGGGTCAGCTGCAAAGCGGACGAGGACGACCACTGCCGATTTCGAATCCAGTTTGCCGAAAAAATATAAAAAACACTTTCAGTCCGGGAATCCCCGTCCAGAAAGTGTTTTTTTGTGCCTTATTTCGCTGCGGAATATAGCTTGTTCACTTCGTCCCAGTTGATAACGTTAAAGAAAGCCGCGATATAATCCGGGCGCTTGTTTTGGTATTTCAGGTAATAAGCATGCTCCCAAACATCCAGACCAAGGATTGGAGTCTTGCCTTCCATTAGCGGGCTGTCCTGGTTCGGCGTGCTTGTAACAGCCAATTTGCCGTTGTCTACAACAAGCCAAGCCCAGCCTGAACCGAAACGTGTTGTTGCAGCTTTGGTGAACTCTTCCTTGAATTTGTCATAGCTGCCGAACGCTTCATTGATTGCATCCGCAACTTCACCTGTAGGAGCACCGCCGCCATTTGGAGAAAGAAGGGTCCAGAATAGGCTGTGGTTCGCGTGGCCGCCGCCGTTGTTGCGTACAGCAGTACGGATGTTTTCCGGAACGGCATCAAGATTGGCGATTAGCTCCTCAATTGTTTTTCCGGATAGATTGCCATGTCCTTCAAGAGCCGCATTTAGGTTGTTTACATATGTAGCATGGTGGCGGTCATGGTGGATTTCCATTGTTTGCGCATCGATATGCGGCTCAAGCGCATCGTTTGCATAAGGCAATGCTGGTAGTTCGTATTTAGCCATTTTTCAAATCCCCTTTTATGTAATTTTTCTTACGATTTGATTATAAAACTGGACATTTACTTTTTCAACTAATAAGTATAAAAACCTCCTTTTAACACATACCCATGCCTACCATTGGAATACTACGATTAAAACATCCAAAGGAGTTCCGGTATGCAGCTAACCGATTTGATTGCCCGCCTTGCATTATCTTACATAGCCTTACTGGCACTGACGAGAATTACGGGCCGGAAGGAAATTTCCCAAATGACTTTTTTTAATTTTGTATCGGCAATATCCATCGGACACATTGGCGCCTCGCTCGCAATCGACTCTTCCATCAGCATAAGGAATGGGCTGATTGCATTGGCTGCCTGGACATTGTTTACAGTATTGACAGGTTTCCTCGATATTAAATCACGTACTGCCCGCGGCATTGTCACCGGGGAACCCGCCATCGTAATCAGGGATGGGCATATCATGGAAGAAACTCTCAGGAAATCGAGGCTGGATATGGATTCATTGAGGGCTTTGCTGCGAAAAAAGGATGTGTTTTCCTTGTCCGAAGTCGATTATGCGATTTTTGAAACGGATGGCACCCTATCTGTTTTAAAAAAACAAGGCGAACTGCCACTTACGAAGAACGACCTGAAGCAAGGCGGCCAACCCCTAGCTAGGGACGGCATGAAGCCAAGTGAACGGACATTTGCAGAAAACAGCGTAAAACCAAACAACGGCACAAAAGCCCGATACCCGATTCCAATCGCAGTCATTTCTGACGGGCAAGTTTTGAAGGAAAACTTGCGGAAATGGCAACTGGATGAGGAGTGGCTGGGCAGCCAGCTGCAATCAGCCGGCATCAATGACCCGGAAAACATTTTTTACGCGGAAATTCAGTCAGATGGGAAATTGTATGTGGACACGAGAAGTGACCCTCCGCTCCACTGAAATTTTCGTTAATTTTCCTTGAGCCTGCACCGGGGCATGGTTTATCCATCCTCCACTTCTCTTGCCTGCTCCACGTTTTCCGAACTTTCCTCACTTGCAAGAGCCGCCCCGTCTCCAATTAAAGGAGGCCGGTTGACGCCGTAAGTCGCCCCAATATTCAGCTGCCCACCCAATTCCTTGATGCCCAATTGGCCAATCGTGTTGTTTAGCTCATATTTATCGACAATGACCTTCTCTATTTTGTATTCCTGGAAAATGACCGGAGACGGCTGAATACCCGCCCTTTGTTTTTCGGCCTTTAGGTCCGCTCTTTTCCGTTCTCGTTCCAACTCCTCCAATTCAATGATTCTTCGATTCTGTTCAGCCAGTTTGGCGTTCATTTCTTCCATCAAGCAGCCCATTTGTTCGAGCTTGAGGAGCAAGGCGGCCGTTACTTCCCCACTCCTCTCCTCCGGTATCCGCCTTGCCAGCTTCATTCTTGGCGGGATGTACCTTTCCTTTTTACTCCTGGCCTCCTCCAAATTATCAATTAGCCCATTCAACCGCCGGATTTCATCCAAAAACGGTTGAAGTTCCCTTGAGACAATCTGCCTGATGGATTTATCCAACTCTTTTTCATCACGGTTTTGCCATTCTTTCACTGATTCCTTAGGAGGACCTGCTTGTTCTTTCTTTTTTAAAAGTGGGGCCACATCCCTTTCCCATTGCAAAAACCTTTTAAGATGCACATCCAGCGTGTTGATTTTCCTAACACTTTTCTCCAATTCGGCAATCCTGCCATTTATTGCATCATTTTCTTCGTTGTTCGTGAATAGTCCTTTAAGAGACATGAGCTACACCACACTTTATCTGGACATTTGTTAAAAGGACTTTAGAATGGGAGTGGATAAAATGGCGCCTGGAAGAATTATAATTAATATACAAGGATGCAAAATCAATTCAATTGAAAATGGCTCGCTCGTTTCGCTAAGAGGGACTGTTCAAAAAAGGAAAACAAACTCCTACAAAGAGTCATTTGGCTATGGCTATCAAAACGGGGACGGCTGTTTTATGCACGGGGAAGCCAGTGGCATCCTTGACCAGGACATTGTCGACTCCATTAGGAGGAAGGGAAATCGATAATCTGCTTTCTATTTTCCAATACTCCGGCGGGTATGGCCCCCTGCTGTTGGAAGGCTATTTAATCGGGATGCTCTCTTCGGGCGTCCCGATGAATTCATAGACGATTGTCAGTACCCCATTTTGGAACGAGGCCTCCAGCTTGTTGTCCTTCGCCAGCCGCGGCAGCGCGATGACCCTTTCAAATTCACCGGTCTTTATTTCTTTTTTGATCTCCTTCAGGTCAATGAACGGGCTTGCGATTCGGCCCCGGATGACAAGCTTGTCCCCCTGAAGCGCCAGGAACACATCCTCCCGCTGAATGCCTGGAAGCGCGGCAAGCAAGTAAATTTTATCGGCCGACTCATACATATCTATAGGAGGGAATGTTCCTTCCATTCCAGTCCCCATGTCATTGAACCCGGAAAAGAACGAATTCGCGTTCATATGCTCCTTTGCAAATTCCTCATCGAAAATTTGCCCCCAAAAGGTGCCGCCCTGGACCTTTTGCGCAATTTCCATCCATTTCTTCAACTTGTCCATATCCATCCAAGAACCCTCCAACTCATATAGGAACGTTAACGTGCATATATTTTTCCAAAAGGGGGGAGACAATTGGCTGTACCAGCTATTAATATAAATATTTTTATGATCAAAATTAATTCCTTCGAAAATGCGTCGGCAGTAAATATCGGACAAAATCTCCTTGCTGAGTGGCAAAATTCGGATAAGAGAAACCAGGGCTATGGCCAAAATTATGGTGACGATACCGCCTTTGTCGGAAATAGGAATATGGTTGATGACAGGGATCAAATCGACTCCCCGGCTTCTTTTGAGTCCTGCCTTCCCGGAACGGTTAACGGAGGATTGGTTCCATGATATTTCTTCCCTCCATTGCGAATGTCTTTAATTTCAAAGTAAACGTCCTTGACCGCCATTCCCAAATTGCATTCGGTTCAATCCAGCAGGCGGACGTCTTCCTCTCCACAAAAAGGAATATGGGCTTCGGTGAACAAAACGGTGATATCTCCTTGATCAATATTCCGATTAACTTCATTAACGACTCTGATGTGACAGATGGAAATTCTATCAAAAACAGCGTTATATGATTTTTTTACACGGAGCTTCCTTATCCATGGGGATTGCTCTTTTTTTGAAAAAACTGCGCCGAATCACTTTGAAACGGTCCCTGAATACTCTAATGAGAGAGGGGGAACCGTGTATGGTTTTGTATAAGGAGGAGGAAGTTGCCCGGCTCGAGATGGAGCCATGGAAAAAAGATGCGGTACAAAAATTTTCCGTAAAGATGCGCGACAAGGATAAGCCGTTCCCTTGCATTCCGGCCACCATCGCCCACCGGATGGGCCACATTAGGTTTTCGTTTTTGCCGAACCCCGAAGTTCCCGATTCCGTGGCATTGCTTGCACGCGCACTTGATGAATACGCAAAAAATTACCGGAAGTTCGGAAATTATACCTCGCTCGTTCTATTTTATAAGGATACAAACAACGAGCCGCGGAGTGTTGAACAGTATGAGCAGCTATTTTGGGCTCAGTTGAATGAGTGCGTGAGGCTGGATGCCACCCAATGGCCCGCCCACATTCCTGTAGATGCCGGCAATCCTTTATGGGAGTTTTGTTTTAAAGGGGAACCGCTTTTTGTCTACTGCGGAACGCCGGCCCATGTTAATAGGCAGAGCAGGCATTTCCCATATTTGATGCTCGCAATTACACCAAGGTCCGTTCTGGTGGAATTCAATTCGTCGAAGGCCCGTTCCGCAAAAATCAAGGACGATATCCGGAATCGGCTAGCTGCATATGATCAAGCGCCGATCCACCCGGATTTAAATACGTATGGACATAATGACAATTTTGAATGGAAGCAGTATTTCCTTAGGGATGACGGATCAAGTCTTGGAAGCTGCCCCTTCCATCATTTTTTAATAAAGGGTGATAAGGCGAAGGGAGAAGATGGGGAATAACGTTCAGCATGCCAATTAGGCATGTTTTTTTTACATCGTGGAAACCTATAGTCCAAGAGAACCAGCAGGTAGGAGGAAATGATTTGGCAGAACTATTTGGCAAACCGGCGCTGCTCGTCCTGGACGTGCAGAAAGGCTTTGATGACCCTTATTGGGGCACGCGGAACAATCCCCAGGCGGAGGAAAATATTTACCGGCTGCTTGCAGAATGGCGGAAGCGGGAATGGATTGTCGTGTTCTCGCAGCACCTCTCCCTGCTTCCCGATTCGCCGCTGAACTATAAAAACGGCGAAAATATTGAAATCAAAGACCCCCTTCGTCCGCTTTCAGGTGAAACGGTATTCACGAAAAACGTCAACAGTGCCTTCATTGGGACGCCGTTGGAAGAGTTTTTAAAAGGGCATCAAATTAAAACCCTTGTCATTACCGGCTTTTCGACACAGCATTGCGTCTCGACGACGACAAGGATGGCGGGGAATTTGGGCTATACGAACTTCCTCGTCTCAGATGCAACCGCGGCCTTTGAAATAACCGGCCCTAACAATGTTAAACATCCCGCTGAAGAAATCCACGAGCTGGAATTGGCGATGCTTCATAAAGAGTTTGCCACGATTACAACAACGGATGAAATTCTGGATTCGATTGGATGATTGGGACAAACTTAAATCGGCCGGCTAAAGTGTACAGGAATTGCCCCATAGCTACCATTTTGAAAAAAATTAAGGGACAAACCGATCAAGAAGGTTTGTCCCTTTGTTTTATCTATTCACCAGTCTGGACCGGGGCTTCTTCACCCAGCGCTTTTAGGCGTTCGGCAACTTCAGCTTCGGTCAAGTTTTGTTCTTTTATATATAGGTTGCGTGGATGGACGCGGCACTCGTGCGTGCAACCGCGGAGATACTTGTGCTCGTTCTCTTCTGAACAAAGAATTTGCTTGTTGCATTCGGGGTTGGCGCAGTTTACATAGCGCTCGCATGGTTCACCTGTAAAATAGTCCTTCCCGACAACAACATGCTCGACCTGGTTAATCGGCACGGAAATCCTTTCGTCAAAAACATACATTTTTCCGTCCCACAGCTGCCCTTTCACCTCGGGATCTTTTCCATATGTCGCAATCCCTCCATGAAGCTGGCTTACATCTTCAAAGCCTTCCTTCTTCAACCAGCCCGAGAATTTCTCGCAGCGGATGCCGCCTGTGCAGTAGGTTAGGATTTTCTTGCCTTCAAATTGATCCTTGTTATCCCTAATCCAGTCAGGAAGGTCGCGGAATGCCTTGATGTCAGGGCGGATTGCTCCGCGGAAATGGCCCAGGTCATACTCATAATCATTCCGGGCGTCGATTACTACGGTTTCCGGATCCTGCATCGCTTTAAAGAATTCTTTCGGCTGCAAATAGTTGCCGGTTAATTCGTTCGGGTCAACATCGTCCTCAAGCCTTAGTGTAACAAGCTCGGACCGTGGACGTACGTGCATTTTCTTAAACGCATGGCCATCCGCTTCGTCGATCTTGAAAACCATATCGGCAAAGCGTTCGTCTTCACGCATTGCCTTCATATACGCATCGGTTTGTTCAACCGTACCGGAAACTGTGCCATTGATGCCCTCTTCGGCAACAAGGATACGGCCCTTCAAGCCTAGCTCCTTGCAGAAAGCAAGATGTTGGTCGGCAAATTCCTCCGGATTGTCAATGTTGACATATTTATAATAGAGTAAAACTCTATATGGGTGTGTAGTCATTTTCCTTACTCCAATCTCAGTAGTCTATCTAAAACCACGCAGTATTTTGCGTTTGGATATTTTTATACCAAAAGGCATAAAAACATTGTATAAAAAAATCCGCTATTTTTCAATATGGCCCGAAAAAAGCCCGCTCTTTATAAAATGAGGCAAATTCTCTTGCGATAACCGAGTTCCATCCACGTAGTTGGCCGCTTGGTTAAGAACCCTCATTCAAAAAGCGCTAGCTCCTTTTCAATCTGCCTTCTGATTTTATCAAGGCATTCCTCGGGGGTTTTTGCAAAAACCCGCTTACCGTTCACGATTGCATACGGGCTTCTAGCGCACATCCCGCAAAAAGACAGGCATTCATTCTGGAGGACAGACACTTCCGGGTATTCTGATTCAAGAATCGTTTCAAGATCGAGCACGTTTATACTATTGCTCTGGCATATATCTACGATGACGATGCCCAAATCGGTCCCCTCCTTTTTTTAAAAAAATCATCCCTTATAGTATACCCTTGATTTGGCGCCGATATAGGGATTTTGCTTCAGAGTGAAGGGTTGCATGATGGGCACTTAAGGGGAGAAAACTTCTTTCTTAACAAGCCGCAAATTATGGCGAAAAATCTTTTCCACAAAATTCATTATTCTCTCAATTTTACCCACAAAAAGAAAATCGACCCACCGAAACGTATGGTAAATTCGGTTAGGGGGTTTTACATTTGAAAAAGTCATTGAAGATTGCAGTACCTGCCCTTGCTCTTGGATTGGCATTCGGCACTGTTGGAAACGTATCGGCAACTACCACAGGACAAAAATCTTCCGTAAAGGTTTCCGCTTCTGTTTCGGTAAAGGCTTCCGCCAAGGATAAAGAAGCTAAAAAGCGGCTTGCCTCAATCCTTAAAAACATCGACAAGGTTGAAGCTAGTACCAGCAAGCTGGCAAAAGCTTCGGCTGAACTGTATGCGAAAGCGGCAACCGGTTCCCTTTCGGCAAAAGCCGAAGCTGAATTTTACTCGAGCACCTCGGGCAAATTGAAGGCGAACAACAACCAGCTGAAGGCATTGAAAACCCAGGTAGACCAGGTAGCCAAAAAATACGGAAAAACCGAATCGGTCAATGCGGCCTATGCTAAAATTACAGCACAAACGAATGTAATCTCCCAGGAACAAAAAAAGCTTGCCGATTTGCACAGCCAGTTTGTCCAGAAGCAAAAAGCAATTGATGCAGCCAAACTGTTGGCTTCCATCAAGGAGAGCGTAGGAAAGGCTGAAGCAAAAGTGGCGGCATCTTCAAAGGCAACAGCCGAGTTTTATGCGAAGGCTGCAACAACGCCTGTTACAGCCAATGCCGAGTTGGAATTCTATAAGAAATCCTCAGCTGATTTAGGTTCAGCGTCAAAAGAACTTGCTGATGCGAAAAAACAACTCGATGGACTTGTAAAGTCGTTTGGGAAGACTGATGCAACGACCGCCCTTTATGCAAGAATTGCTGTACAAAATGAAGCAATTGCCGTTGCGAAAAAGAACCTCGATAATTTGCACAGCCAGTACGTACAAAAAGAAGCCGCCAAACAACTGGCCTCCTTCAATGAAGCTGTACTGAAGGCCGAAGCAAACCTGGCAGCCACTTCAAAGAATATTGCAGATTTCTATGCAAAAGCGGCAGCCACTTCGGTAGCCGCAAAAGATGAAGCTGAATTTTACAAAAAATCGGCAGCGGAAATACACGCCCACGCAGTCCTCTTGTCTTCCATCAAAAAGCAGCTTGATGCGGCAGTCAAAGTAACTGGAAAGACCGATGCGTCAGCTGCCATTTATGGAAAAATCACTGTTCAAACAGAGGCCAATACCGCTCTGAAAAAGAAGCTGGATGAATTGCACAGCCAGTACCTGAAGGCTGAAGCGGCGAAACAAGTAACCGTGATTTCCGGCGAGGTAGCAAAAGTGGAGGCAAAAGTGGCTGCCAATGCCAAAGCAATCGTGGACTTTTACGCAAAAGCGGCAACCACGCCTGTTACGGCAAAAGCAGAGGCGGAATTTTATGTGAACATGACAGGTGAGCTTTCCGCAAACTCCGTCCAGCTTGCGGGACTAAAAAAACAACTCGACGAGCATGTCAAAAAACAGGGGAACACAGAGGCGTCAGTAGCGGTATACGCGAAAATAACCGCACAGAACCAGGCAATTGCCGCGGCAAGCAAAACGTTGCTCGAATTGCATATTAATTTCAAGCCTGCTTCAGCTTGATGTTTCAGGGAGGCCCTTTTTTAGGGCCTCCCTGATTTGTTTCTGGCGGCGCTCAGATAGACAGGCTTAAGCCTGTTTCATGCATCGGGGTCGTCTTGGCATCTGGGTTATCGTGGGCAGCCGGGTCGTCTCGGCAGACGGTCATACTGGCTTAGGCGTTCTCTCGGCAGCCGGGTAAATCTTGAAGCGTGATATTCTACATTCGTTTTAGTCGTTTTACCTACTCATTGAAGGCGAGGTCAATTAGGCGTATTTCGTCTTCCGTCAAATTGACATCGAGCGTTTTCAGGTTTTGCAGAACTTGTTCTCGTCGTTTTGCACCCGGGATGATTGCATCAATGACATCGCGTGTCAAATACCAGGCGAGGACGACATTGGCAACGTCAGCACCTTTTTGCTGAGCGATCCCTCTTACTTTTTCCACTTTTCCCAAGGCTGCCTCAAAGGTTTGCTTTTCAAAAAATTTCCCGCGCTTCCCTTCAAGGTTTGTATTCTTGTCGTACTTCCCGGTCAGAAGCCCTTTGGCAAGTGGGAAATATGGAATAAAGGAAATATTGTTGTCACGGAAATACGGGAATAATTCCTTCTCGGCATGGCGGTTCAAGAGGTTGTATTCGCCCTGGTAAACATCAATGTAGCCGTCCTTGTTCGCTTCCTTTAATTGCTCCAGCGAAAAGTTGGAGACACCGATCGCGCGGATCTTTCCTTCGTCCTTAAGCCGATTCAACGCGCCGACCGCCTCGTCTTTAGGCGTAACCTTGTCCGGAAAATGAATATAAAATAAATCAATATAATCTGATTGAAGGCGTTTCAGGCTCTCCTCTACGGAACGGGTCAAAAATGCCGGGTCATTGTTGTGGACAACTTCATTGCCGACAAAGGTGTAAGAAGCTTTTGTGGCGATAACCGTTTCCGAGCGTCTCCCAGTCTCTTTTACAACCTGGCCGATAATTTCCTCGGACCGCCCCAATCCGTAAAAGTATGCCGTATCGAAGAAATTCAGGCCATTTTCCAAACCGGCCCTAACCATTTCAAAGTTAGCCGCTTCATCAATATTCGGATAAATATTATGCCCCCCAACCGCATTTGTCCCCATTCCAATCGGATTCACCAGTAAATCCGTCCTTCCAAGCCTCATCTTTTCTGCCATCTCCAACCATCCTCCCTATATGTAATCATTCCTTTATTGTAAACCGGGCTTTCTGCAAAAAATGGTTTGCCGCCCTTCCAGTTCATTCTCTTCAAAAAAGAGAACTTTCCAACCCCGGAACTCATCCAGCAGTTCATTCGGCTTCAGCCGGAATTTATCCGATACCTTCCCCCCTGCCAATTTTGGCGAATCACAATACGTTTCCAAAAAGAAAAGGCCACCTTCTTTTAACAGGCATTTCACATATGGAAATAACGCACGGTCCAGATAATAAGCAATCACAACGAGGTCATAGGCACCTTTTTTAAACGGCAAATTTTCGGCATCTGTCAAGTCCATAACCGAGGCATTAAGCTTTAGTACTCTTTTTTCAGCCAACTCCCGGACATGCTTAATGGCTGTTTCCGAAATATCGGCGGCATCAACCGCATAACCATGCCCAGCCAAAAACAGGCAGTTCCCGCCAAGCCCGCAAGCAAGGTCAAGCGCTTTTCCTCCCGCCAAACTTTGTGATAGGTATTTCAACCTCTCGTTCGGCAACGGGTCCCCCATTTCAGCCAGCCGTTCATTATGCTTTTTATTCCATTTTTCTCTAACGTGGTTTCGATCTGGATGCTGCATGAGTTTTTGGGTCTCCTCCTCTCCACAGGCGTTTCATTTAATTAAGTTCCACAATTGCTCGTTAGAACCTTTCTTTTTGGAAAAATAAATCCCGGATCCATTTACGTTTTATGATGGCGAACTTTATTTGAGTTGAGTTTTGGCCAGTTTTCCACTGATGTGTGGCGCCGGTCTTGTACCACTGGAATCAACGAGCCAAATTAGTTGAAGTAAATCATTTAAGCGGATTGCTACGTGCTCTGCAAACGTAATTTAGAGATATTACATCGGATGGTAAGTTTGTCAAAAATGTGACAGTTTCCGATAAACGGCTTGAAATTTTCGATATCCACCTAAAAGTTTTCGATAACCATATAAAAGTTTTCGATATCGCATGAATTTTTTCGATAAATCTTCAAATCCCCTTTTTAATGGTAATTTTTGGAGCAGCGAATAACGGTTTCGCTGCCTCGGTGTCCAAATAAGACGGGGATTTGGACAGAAAATGGTTTTTACGCCAATCGGTCTCTTTTTCCAAAATAGATCTACTTTCGTTCCGACCATTCACAACGCAATATTTATTTCAGGTCGTGACAAAACTGGTTGGTTAGCAAAAGTCAGTTCCTTCCGCATTAGCCATTAAATACCACCATATTCAACTTAAAAATATTGGTATAATTGGTAGTGAATAATTTTAGGGGGAAAGAGAAGTTGAAGTTAATTAAAAACATAATAATGATTTTGCTGCTGTTGTTCTTGTTGATCCTTACGACTGCGGCACCAATCGCCTTGATTGGCGTGGCCGTATACGGAGCTGGTTTTTGGCTCAGCCACCAGAAGTCAAAGGGCAAGGTTTATTTTAAAAAACCATGGTTGATTCTGACAGCGGGAGTTGTTTCGACTATTATCCTGGTTGGAACGTTTGTAGAGCCGGTTGAGGGCCAGGCATCTTCAAAGCCCGCTGTAAAAATCGATAAGCAGGCCAGCGATAAGAACGCCGCTAAAGAAAAAGAGAAAGCGGATGAAAAGGCAAAAGCAGCACTTTTAGCAAAAAAAGAAGCTGAAGAAAAGGCGAAAGCGGAAGCAGAAGCCAAAAAACAAGCTGAGGAAAAAGCAAAAGCGGAAGCCGAGGCCAAAAGGCAAGCTGAAGAGAAAGCAAAAGCCGAAGCTGAAGCGAAGAAGCAAGCTGAAGAAAAAGCAAAAGCCGAAGCTGAAGCGAAAAAACAGGCTGAAGCTCAGGCAAAAGCCAAACAGGAAGCAAAAACAAGCGCGCTCGTTGCCTCCCTTGCGCTTGAGAAGGTTACAGTTGGCCGTGTAGTCGACGGAGATACAATCCAAACATCGGACGGGAGAAAAATCCGTTTCATCGGTGTAAATACACCTGAATCAACGACTAGGCACGAGCCTTATGGCAAGGAAGCAAGTGATTATACAAAATCGAGATTGACCGGGAAACAAATCTGGATCCAAAAAGACGTCAGCAATACTGACCGGTACGGACGCTTGCTGCGCATCATCTGGCTGGCAGTCCCAACAGACGACATGAACGAAAAGGAAATCCGGGCAAAGATGTTCAATGCCGAGCTCGTCCTGAACGGGTATGCGGAACCTTCCACTTACGCTCCCGACGTAAAATACAGCGATTATTTCGTGAAATTCGCACGGGAAGCACGGCAAAACAACAAAGGTCTGTGGGCATATGGGCCGAATGGGACAACGAAGGGCGACCTTGATCCAAAACCATCGGCACAAAGTACGTCACAGCCTAAGCCTGCTGCGTCCCAGCCTGCTAAATCAACTACAACGACCACAACGGCTCCGAAACCTGCTGCAACCGCACCGGCTGCCAGCACCCAAACCGAATATTTCGCAAACTGTACGGAGTTAAGGAAAAAATATCCGAACGGCGTACCATCTACGCATCCAGCCTATCAGGCAAAAATGGACCGAGACAAAGACAACTATGCCTGCGAACGCTAAAAAGTGAAGCCATTTCGGCTTCGCTTTTTTTATTTGATGAAAAATTGTCTGATCCGCATATTTATTTTCCGTTAAACAAATCAGGCGCCTGTGGAATACATTGAAAGTATCATTGTCGGGGCGGTGTCTTAAATGGACAATACCAAGTCAGCACGCCAGAAAGAAAAGAATGTCCGGGAAAAAGAACTTGAGGAACTTAAACTAACGCTTGAAAAACAAATCGCGATTTCGATTTGGATCCAGGCAATCGGACAGATAATGGAAGCGATACTTGTTTTAAAATTATTGGCTATAAGCGAAAAAACAGAGGGAGAGCAAACGCTGGCTACCGGGGTTGTCATCCAGATGGTTGGACAAATTGTCGAGTCAATAGGCGTAACGAAAGAAATAACGCAGCAAGCACCAGGTGTTCTGCCAGAGGCCCAGCGGATTGCCATCACCGGTGACTGGCTGCAGTCGATTGGCGCAGCCATTGAAGCGATTGGAGGAGAAATGGTCCTCACCGAAGAGCAGCAAGCCGGACGCACTGGTTTTGTACCTTAAATACTGAGCAAGATGCAGCATCTACTGCATCATAAAAGGTTAAAGTGAAGCAAGAATCGTCCCATGCTTCACTTTAGCCGAAATATCTTTTAACTCCGAACAAAACGGCGAAAAGTATTGGCCGTATTTTTAGGGCTCCTTCTTTGTATTCCCCTGCGCCGGTCCCATCTCTACAGATAGGTTAAACGAACATAAACAAGAAATTAATCGTAAATCCTCTTGTGTCTTTTTGCTCATTTTTCAAACTTTGCCGACTGGAAGATTCTTCGGAAACAGAAATAAATTTAAGTCTATTTGCCTTCTTTTAAATGTTTAGCTATCCTATTATCCGTTTGCTACTAGTCATATTGGTTTATTTCTTGTATTAAAGGAAATTTTTAGTTGACTTTTTTGTTATTGCGAAAAAGTAATTTTTAAATATAATGAAAATTAAGACATTAAAAAGGGGGAAGTTTCTTTGAAAAGAAATTTTTGGTCCGGTACACTAGCACTCACTTTGGGGGCGTCACTCGTCTTTAGCGCAATCCCCTTTTCAGGGAAGGCAGCTGCCGAACAGAATAAATACATAGTTGTTTTTAAGGAACAGGATAAATTGCCAACCGGCTATGCAAATGCCATTTCAAAAGCTGGGGGCCAAATTGAATCAAAACTGGAGAAGCTAGGTGCTGTTGAGGTTGTATCCAGTAACCCGAAATTCCTTTCAGAAATAAAGAAATCGGCCACTGTCCTTGAAGCTGGGGCCCAAAGCATTATTTACCCGGAACAATCCGTGGAAACTGAAGCCATTTCCGTACCTGAAGTAGGCGAATCCGCCGATTTGTACAATAATCTGCAATGGGATATCAAACAAGTAACAAATAATGGCGAGTCCTGGAAATTGCCAGGAGGAACCGGAAAAACTACTGATGGCAAAGACATTGTGGTAGGGGTTATCGACACAGGCATCGACTACAACCACCCTGATATTAAAGCCAATTACGCCTATGGAAAATCATTCGTCCCCAACTACCCTGACCCAATCGACCAAAACGGACATGGGACCCATGTGGCCGGTTCCATTGCCGGCAAGGGGAGAATCATGGGAATCGGGCCTGACTTGAAAGTTGCAGCCTACAGGGTCTTCGGACCGACTGGCGGTGCGGAAACGTCACATATCGCTGAAGCTCTGATGACTGCCGCCGATGATAATGTGGACGTCGTGAATATGTCACTTGGCGGGTACGATTGGTTCCAGGATCCAGAGTATGCAACAAAGGATGTTGTCGCCGACGTACAGCTATTCAATCGAGCTATCCAATACGCCATCCAAAAAGGCGTTACGGTTGTTGGCTCAGCGGGCAACAACGGCCTGGATATTTCTAGCCCTGGCAAGCTATCCAAACCGGATACAGGCGCAACCCACCGGAGCCCAAGCAGCCAAACACTGATTCGTGTTTCTGCAGGCGGCGCACTGAAAAATCTGGCGTATTACTCCAACTATGGCGTTGGTAAAATTGATGTCATGGCACCAGGCGGAGACCTTGGCCCGAATTATGACCCTGTTACAAAAACAGGAAGAGACAACACCTACCTTTGCTTAAGCGCGGTTCCTGGCGGCGGTTATGGCTATAAGGCGGGAACTTCGATGGCAGCGCCAAAGGTTGCCGGACTGGCCGGGGTCATCATTGCAAAATATGGCAAGGATCAGCTGAATCCCGCGCAGGTTAAGCAAATTATCCAAAACTCTTCTGAAGATATCTTTAAACCTGGATACGATGAAAAAGCAGGTTTTGGTTTAATCAACGCGGTTCGTGCCTTAAACAACTAAAAAATATAGGAAGGGACGGTTCTGCTACTTCAATGAAGTTGTAGAATCGTCTTTTTTTTTAAAAAAAACAATTGGTACGTCCCCCACTTCACAGCCATGGTAAACTTGAATGGACATTTTAAAAGGAGGCCTAGACAATGGCAGGAAGAAAAATTGACCATGTTGGCATAATGGTAAAGGATATTGAAAAATCGATTAATTTCTATACGAATATCGTTGGGTTTAAGCTGATTGATAAGATTGACCATTCAAATGGTGTTATTAAGCTGGCATTCCTGGGATTTGGTGAACACGGGGAAACAGAACTGGAATTGATCCAAGGGTACAATGACAGCCTGCCTGTTGAAGGAAAAGTCCATCATCTGGCGGTCGCGGTCGATGATGTTAATAAGGAATTTGCACGAATACAATCTCTTGAAGATGTCAAATTGATTGATGAAGACATTACAACTCTACCTAATGGTTTCCGTTATTTCTTTTTTCATGGGCCGGAAGGTGAATGGATTGAATATTTCCAAAGGTGATTGCAATGAGGCTGAGGAACATTCCCTGCCTCATTGTTGCTTTTTCGTGAGCTTAGATTTATTATCTTTTATATTAAGATAATACAAATTCTAAATATTTTCTAAATTGGTAATTATCAATAATAATGAGAAGCTTTACTAATTTATGAACTTTTTGTGATATTTTTATTGAAAAAAATGGATTTTTAAGGGTTTTGTGTAAAATTTATTTTTAACAAAGTTATTTACATCATTGTAATATATCTAAATATTCAATATAATACTTTTATCTTTACTGTTATTCATGGATAGCATTTAAATTGCTGCCGAAAAGTTATACTATAAGTACATCAAGTCAATTTGCACTAGTGGGGGGAGAATATGAAAGATTTATTTAAGAAGTGGAATCAATTAAGCCTTGTCAAGCAAATCATCATCGGTTTGGTGGTCGGTATAACCTTGGCTGTTGCAATTCCAAGTGTAGCAAAGCCATTGGTTATTTTAGGTTCATTATTCGTTGGAGCCCTAAAAGGAATTGCGCCTGTTTTGGTTCTGTTCCTTGTTATGTCGGCTATCGCGCAGCATAAGAGCGGTCACCAGACAAATATGAAATCAATTATAGTCCTTTATCTTTTGGGAACTTTCCTGGCTGGATTCATTGCGGTTATTGTGAGCTTTGCCTTCCCTGTCAGCCTTACACTTGCGGAGGGCGCAGAGGATTTAACGGCTCCGGGTGGAGTTGTCGAAGTCCTGAAGACCTTGCTCCTGAACGTTGTCGATAATCCTGTTAAAGCCATTTTCAATGCGAACTATATCGGTATTCTTGCCTGGGCGATCGTCCTGGGGATTGCCCTGCGCAATGCACCGGATACAACCAAAACGCTTATTTCCAATTTTTCGGATGCGATAACCAAAATTGTCACATGGGTAATCCGCCTTGCTCCGCTCGGTATTATGGGACTTGTCATTGAGTCCATCACTACGAATGGCCTTGAGTCTCTGTTGAGCTATGGCAAACTGCTGGCCGTATTAATCGGCTGCATGTTGTTTGTAGCATTAGTCGTCAATCCGGCAATCGTATTTTTCACAGCAGGCCAAAACCCTTACCCACTAGTATTCAGATGTATTAGGGAAAGCGGAATTACTGCCTTCTTTACACGCAGCTCTGCTGCCAATATTCCTGTCAACATGAGGCTTTGCGAAAAGCTTGGATTGGACAAGGATACGTATTCCGTTTCAATTCCGCTAGGCGCTACTATCAATATGGCTGGTGCCGCAGTGACAATCTCTGTATTAACTTTKGCAGCAGTCCATACTCTCGGAATTGAGGTAGACATCCTAACAGCTATTCTTCTAAGTGTTGTTGCAGCTATTTGCGCATGCGGCGCGTCCGGAGTAGCCGGCGGCTCATTATTACTGATACCGCTCGCTGCAAGCTTGTTTGGAATTCCAAACGATGTTGCAATGCAGGTCGTTGGCGTCGGATTTATCATCGGCGTCCTTCAAGACTCCTTTGAAACAGCACTTAATTCCTCAACGGATGTCCTGTTCACAGCTGCGGCTGATTACAGGAAACGCAAAAAAGAAGGAAAAAGCATTGGTGTGAAACAAGCAATCTAATCTAACCTGAGGCAGGGGGACGACTCCTCTGCCTTTTTTATTTCGTAACAGATGTTGGATCTTTGGGTTACCGGATTTTAATTCCTCTTACCTTCCCTATTTTTCTCGCCATATTTCTACACCACCTTCGCGTATATTCGTAAAATACTCCTTAAGTACCCTTCTTTTAGTACCTTTACAGTATTTAACAAATAGCTCTTGTTGTTTACTATGAATGTAAACCCTTTCAAAAAGGAGGAACAATGATGAGGTGGAGAAATACCCGCATCTGTATCACACTGCTGATATTGTTGTCTCTCTTAATAAGTCCCGCCCTAAGTAAAGCTTCTTCGAAAAGCACCGTACCGGAAAGAACCCCTGCACCTTTGCAGCAATGGGAAGAAACAATCTATGACCGCGCGGAACAATACTCCGGCTATAAAACGATGAAAGACGTCTTTATCACGATGCGTGATGGGGTCATCCTCGCAGCCGATGTGCATCTCCCGGACGGACCAGGCCCTTTCCCCGTCATCCTTACGCAAACGCCTTACAATAAAAATGTCAGCAATAAGGAAAATCTGAACGAATACTTTATTAAACGCGGCTATGCCCACATGGTTGTCGATGTGCGGGGAACGGGGACATCCCAGGGAACGTGGGACTCCTTTGGCGAAGCGGAACAGATCGATGGAAAAGAGCTTGTCGAATGGGCTGCCCGCCAACCGTGGAGCACCGGAAAAGTTGGGCTGTACGGTTCATCCTACAGGGCAATCAATCAGCTCCTTACCGCCGCCCAACAGCCGGACGGTTTGAAGGCTATTTTTCCAATTGTCCCGATGGCGGACATATATCGGGACATCCTTATGTCAGGCGGCCTGGTTAATACAGGATTCATTCCTCTCTGGCTTGGGCTTGTAACCGGAAGCGGTTTGCTACCGCCGACTTACACACTTTCTGAGCCAATCATGGCTTCCACCCTGTTGATTAGCCATGCCGGGCAAACGACGGGATTTCCGGCAAGCACCCTAAGTTCCGTATTGACAGGAGGGGAATTTGCCTATGACGGACCGCAGGCTTGGCTGCGATCTCCTATCACAGTGGCGGACCGGATCAAGGCGCCTGCTTTTTTTACAGGCGGCCTCCATGATTTATTCCAGCGGGGAACACCGCTTCTTTATGAAAAACTAAGGGCTAATGGTGTTACAACAAAACTCCTCATGGGCAACTGGACGCATGGGGATTACGGGAGCGGCCTTCCAGCCGGCAATGTCCCTGCCCTTGATCAAATCGCACTCAGGTGGTTCGATCATTACCTAATGGAGATTAACACGAACATCAACAAAATTCCAGATGTCACGCAATATGTAATCGGAGGAGATACATTTATCGTCCAGCCTGGATGGCCCCACCAGAATACAGCAGCTGAAAAGTATTACTTGCGGGCGGGAAATCTACTCACGAAAGACACCCCAGCATTGCTTGAACCTTCCAAGTCGATGCTCCAGCAGCCATTGAATGGAATTTGCTCCGGAAGTACGAATCAGTGGATGGCCGGTAAGCCAAGCGCCATTCCATGTACAAAGGACAATCGCCTGGCCGAATTGACGGAGTTAACCTATACAACAGCTCCGGCTAGCTCCGACCTTCGGGTTTCCGGGCCGATTGCCGCGAAAATCTTCGCGAAAACAACAGCCAGGGAACTTGTCCTATCCGTCCGCCTGACAGATGTCGCACCAGATGGAAGCTCGAAGGAAATAACTGCCGGCTGGCTTGCCGCCTCCCATCGGGTAGTTGATGAAAGCAGAAGCAGGGTTTTGGACGGGCAAAACATCCAGCCATGGCATCCATTTACGAAGGCCATGGTGAAAGAGGTTAATCCGGGGGAAGTTATGGAAATGAACGTTGAAATCTTCCCTTCAAATTTTGTCATAAAAGAAGGGCACAGGCTCCGTGTCGCCATCGGTCCAAGCGACTTCCCGCACTCGATTTCGCCAGTCCCCGAGCTCCTCACCCAGCTTGGCGGTATCGCGACTATACTAAGCAACAAAACATATCCATCCCACGTTGTCCTTCCGGTCGTAAAGGAGTAGCGCCCAGCATGGATGGACCTAGGAAAAACTTGAAAAGCAGCCCAATTTTCTATGCGGCTGCTTTTTTGCCAGATAAATTACTTGTTAAATTTCACGGGCATTTTAATTAACGTATAATCCCTTGTCCATTTCTCTGTTGTGATAATGAGCATTTCTCCATGCTTTTTAAAAAACAGCCCACTGCCTTCTTTTTGAAAATAATTCCACCCATAACGATTGACGAACGCCTTTATCGCTTCGTCCGTTGTTTCCATATTTTCCTCTTCGATAATGTACCAGTCATAATTTTTTTCTGTTGATAGTTTTAAAAGTTGCCCATTGGAGCGATGGCCTTTTTCAACCACTTCTTTTTTGCTCATTTGCTGGATTGGCAGCGGCGGATAATAAAATTTACTGGTTAATAGGATTGCACCAACAATCATTGCCAGCACTCCTGCCGCCACAACTTTAACATGCTTTCCTTTAGCCATTTGCCGTTAGAGTCTTTTTTTCAAGATTGATACTGCCGCATCGAAAACAAACCTTTGACGAATTGGTTAGCAGCCTCTTGCATTTGATGCACCTTTTCATTTTATCCTTCATCCCTGTTCCCTCCCATACAAGTAGTGAGAGCAGCCTAAGCAAGTGTCCCTAGGAAAAAGCTGAATTAACACATCAACCGGAATCAATCTCCCCCTGCGACCAACATAGCGTCTAGGCAAAGGTCGTTCCAGCATATCCACTTTATTTATTTGATTCAGAATCGGGTAAAAAGGTTACAAAAACTGAACCTGCGGGAGTCGGTACCCTCCGCCACAATCAATTTACTTTGCATAGATAGTGTAGATAAATTTATTTCAACCTATATTAAAAGAAACTTCTCTAATTCTATTATTCTACATTAAAGAAGAGATTCCTCTGAATGGTCTGATAATTTTAACAGTTTGAGGGGTAAACCTCCAGCAATCAGTCTTTTCTACGGACTGTATCGACTGTTCCTTGGTTGTATTAAAGAAATAAATGGCTTGGGTATTTCTATTACATCTCCACTACCCTTGTCCCAACCAGCTTGTCAGTCAACGTTCTTTCGCCATTGTTTTGATACAAAATATAGGCGTCCACTCCAGTATAAATGATGTAAATACCTATTACCGCGTTGAAATATAGGCTCCAATCAGGATAGGATTTCCCCAGCCCCCATAAAATCGCAGCGACTCCAACCAATCCATAGCGGATTAACCATCGCTTGACTACTTTTTGCAAATCACCCTCAACCTTTAAGCCTTGGACCCTTTGGCCAAGCGACTGTTTAAACCGTCCCGCAAAAGTTTTATCCAGCTTAAAGTCAAAGCCAAGTGTGACCGATAATATTCCTACGATCCCCATAAGGAAAAAGAAACCCAATAAAAAATATCCGTATTTATAGATGAAATCTTCTCCCCTAACCCAGTAAAAAAATCCCCCGATCATTGCAAAACCCATTGAGGTTATAAAAATCACCGTAATAATAAGTGCAACATCCTGCAAATAAGCCAAGGCTCTTTTTCGGATAAGATTTTGATTCGTCATCCTAATCCTCCCTGATTGATTTTGCTACCACAAAATGACCCTCTACTACAATTTTATTAAATCCTAACTAAAACTGAAATTTTTGATAACAATTAATCGTAAAACAGGAATTAAGACCCACTAATACGGCAGGACCAGCCCCTGCTTTCCTATTTTCAAAATAAAAACAGGAAACGGGATATTCCGTCTCCTGTAATTTTGGATTGAATGTGTCCTTTTAAAAAACGGGAACCTTAACACTGCTTGCGATAAATTCCTTGAATAGCCGGTTCATGGCTTCATTGGTTGGGGCGAGCGATTCGGGATGCCATTGGACGCCAACCGTAAATCTGGAAGGCTTCACGTATTCCACCGCCTCTACGATTCCATCTGCCGACCGGGCCACAACGCGCAAATCGTCAGCTACTATGTCCAGTGCCTGATGGTGAATGCTGTTTACTCGGACCCGTTCAGAGCCAAAGATTTGAAACAGTTTGCTGTCAGGAGAAACTGAAATCCAGTGTGAATCCTTGTCCCTCGCAACCTTTTGTCCATGCTGGATGGATTCCGGCATCTGGCTAGGAAGGTCCTGGATCAATGTCCCTCCAAGAGCGACATTGAGGATTTGGCTGCCCCGGCAGATGCCGAGCAGAGGAATATCATGTTCAATCGCATATCTTGCTATGGCAATTTCAACAAGGTCCCTCTCAAGGATAGTGGGCCCTAAATTTTGGTGAGGATCCTGGCCATACAAACCCGGATCGACATCCTCCCCGCCGCTAAGGATAATCGCATCAACAAGCGAAAGCATCTCAAGCGCCATCTCCGGATTGATGTAAGGAAGAATAATCGGTATTCCTCCATTCGCGGCCACTACTTTGTGATAATCGTGATGGACATAAGCGCCTTCCATATTTTCATTGTGCTTAACATAGGCAGAAGTTATCCCAATAACCGGCTTTCTCATCCCTTTTCCCCCAACTTTGTATTTTGCTCGTATAACCAAAATATAACACAAAATTTTCTGGAAATGGGAGGAAACAAAATCTTTTACCAAATGTTCATTTATTTTAGAATACTTTAATTTTTATTTTACAAGTTATAATCGATACCCTCATAATGCAGGGTGCCTTCTAACGTTAAATGCCTATGTCCCACCACTTCTTTTCTGTTTCCTTCATTTGCTTTTCGGTTTCTTCCGGGAAGGCAGTTCTGAATGGATGGGAATCCGCAGGGATGATTTCAACCATCTTATCAATCATATCCTGAGGATCAAATTGATTTTCCAAACCTTCTTCTGCCTTTAACAGGTCCTCTCTCTTCGTAAAATTCTTCTCCTCATCATACCATTTCCATAGTTCTTCAGCGGCGCGGTCGTTAAAGCCGGTGTTGAACGCGCCGGGATTGATGATGGAAACTTTTACTTCGAATCTTTCAAGCTCCTGCTTAAGCGTTTGCGCGATCGCTTCAATCGCATGTTTCGTAGCAGCGTACGGTCCGCCGTATGGAGAGGACATAATTCCTGCCATGGAACTCATGAACACGATTTTCCCTTTCCCTTTCTTTACCATCTTTCTTGCTGCCAGCTGGACTGTTTCAAGCGTGGCGAAAACATTCACTTCGAAAATTGCCCTGAAGCGGTCGATCGGCACTTCCGCAACCGGCCCCCGTTCATTGATAGCCGCATTTGCGACAAACACGTCAAAATCGTATTTGGGAATCTCTTCACGGTCCCGTGGATTAGTAATATCCAGTTTGAAGACTTCCATATCCAAACCCAAATTCTTTGCTTCACGCAGAAGGTCTGTTTTTTGCGATGTCAGTTCTGTGGTCGCGATAATCCTGTGCCCTTTCCTCGCCAGGCCGATTGCCGCACCTCTCCCAAGTCCGCTCCCTGCTCCTGTTATGAAAATGGTTTTCCCCACTTCAAATCCCTCCTGTTTAATGCCATGTAAATTCCCTCTTCCCATCCCAGTGTGGGGAGAAACATTAGTACACGGGGACCTCGCCACATCTGCCTATCATTTTACAGAAAAAAGACCCTGGCCAGGGTCTCCAAATAACGTCCGCTATACTGTTTTTGCAAAGGGGTTAAAGCCCAACCTGCTGCTTGATTGCGTCCAATTTTTTCGATAAATCTTCGGATTTAGCTTTGATTTCGTCGCTTTTCTTTTTATCTAAATCAGAGAAATACGTATTAATTTTATCGTCCCGGTCCCAGAGCCACTTGGAAAGGGCATTCTTTCTTTCAGCATCAATCCTGCCTTCTTTTTCTAGCCGGTCCAGCAATTCCTTAAATCTCTTCTCTTCGTTTTCCCTAAGCCTGAAAGATTTTCCCATCAGCGCATTAACCGCGTTATGGTGGTCCAACGTCGTCCACACATTGTCGGCCCATCGGTGAATGGCCCACCATCTCCATGTATTGATATTGATTTTTTCCTTCCAAACATTCTTGATTTCCTCAAGCTGCCGCTTTGTTTTAACGGAGGAATATTCACCGCCTCCAGCTTCCGCAACCAGTTTGAGCTGCTGGTCCGCCGCATCATCGACATCAAAACCAATGATATTGATTTTGACATTTGTATTATCCTCGACAGCTTTTTTCGCCGCTGCAACCGGATCGCCATCGCATGTCTCGATCCCGTCACTGACAACGTAAATAAAATTTTCGGTGTTGTCATCCTTTTGCGAAGCGAGCTGCTCGTTTGCCATCGTGATGCCTGCTGCCAAAGGAGTCCAGCCCATGGCATCAAACTTTTTCAAGGAATTCCCGAAGGCAGTACCATCATAGGCGTTCAATGGGTACATCGTTTCCACTGCTTGGCATGATTTCGCTTTATCCGCATCGCTGCCCGTTCCCTGATGGCCAAAGGCAATGAGAGAAACCTTTACGGATTCGGGAAGCTCCTTGGCCAGGCTTTCAATGCTTTTTTTAGCGAGAGCCATCTTCGGCTCCCCATCCACCTTCGCCTTCATGCTGCCGCTTGAATCAATGACCATCACGACATTCACCTTTTTCTCTTCATCTTCCGTTACTTCAGCCATGGTAAGGTCTTCGAGCAGGCGGCCGTCTGGCAATCTCAGCTTTTCATAAACAACAGGGTAGTTTTCAAGCTCCTCAGCGACATCTTTATAACCTGCCCGGAGCGCGTTTGTGATTGATTCCGTCCACTTTTTCTCGTCCCATTTCTTCGTATTCTTTTTGCCGACTTCCTCGATGTAAGCATCCAGGGCGTCTGCGGTCGCTTTTTTAAGTGCTTCTTTATCGTCAATATGTTCCTTGCCTTCTATGTATTTTTGATAAATGTTCCCTTTGTCTTGTTGTATGTATTGTTCGGCTGTAATAGCCGGAAGCTCACCGTTGCTAGGTTGGGAAAGTGCGATCGCCTTTCCGGGAACGAACCCATCTTCTTTTGCATCCTTTTTTTGTTGAGCGCCACCCTCATCCTTCCCTTGGCAGCCAAGCAACAATACCGCTGCGAAAAATAAAGCAATGACCGTTTTAGCTCTTCTCATCCTAATCCCCCTTCAGTTCTATGTTTCTATAGCATTTGGGCAAATCCTTTAAGATGGCATTTCTAGAAGGTTTTACCAGTATGTGACATGGTTCTATACCCCAATTCAAAAGAAATATGCCTGCAAACAGATGAAATTTCATAAAATTTGTTCAACTTTATGTTTTGGTAATTGAAAAGGCCGCCCTTAATGGCAGCCTCCTCTGGTACTTAACCAATCTATCTAACTTACTCATCCGGATTGACAATCCCATATAAGACAAGATCCTCAAAGGACCCGTTCTTAAAAATGTGGTCTTTGAGTGTGCCTTCGTACACCATCCCGCATTTTTCCATGATTCTCCCAGACGCAGGATTAGATTTAAAATAACGAGCGTAAACACGATGATAGCCCTTTTCCTTGAAAACAAATTCAATCACGGCTTTTGCAGCTTCCGATCCATAGCCATTTCCCCAATACTCCTCGCCAATCCAATAGGCAATTTCACCGTTTTTGTGTTGTTTCTGATTTGAAATTCCAATCGCCCCATATAATTTACCGCTATTTTTGTCTGTAACAGCGAATTCATACATACGGTCCGATTCAAAATTTTCAGCATGGTTGGCAATCCAGGATACCGCACATTCCAATGGATATGGATAGGGAAGCGTCAATGTGCTTTTAAAAATATTAAAATTGTTGCACATTCTGCTGACCTCGTTCGCGTCTCCTTCGTTAAACAGCCGCAGCAGCAACCGGTCCGTTTCAATAATTCTCTCTGTTTCGTTATAAATCATGCCCTCTCCCCCGGCCCCAAATAGTTTAAACTGAAACACAAGGTATGTCCCCTGCTTCATTTTAGAATAAGTTTAATCACTGTTCCCCTTTGTCAATCCCCCATTTTTTCACTGACGGCTTTCAGTTTCCCCTCCATCGTGCTTTCCCTGTCGCGGCGATCGTCAATCCGAATATTCGTGGCTACCCTCTGAATCCCCTTTTGAAAAGGCACCTCATGAATTTCACGCACAACATCAAGCAATTGTTTCAAGTCTCCTTCAATCAATGTACTCATCGGGGTCAATTGGTACTTAATTTCCCCTTCGTACTTTTTAAGGACTTTATGTATTTCAGCTACGTACTCACTCACACTCGGGGTTTCAGTTCCGATTGGGATAACGGTTATATCAATGATTGCCATGTTCACGCCTCCAAAAATTGGTGTTTTTTCTATGATAGCATAATTGACTAATTGAAAAGAACATACAATGTATAGGAAAATAAATAGAATCGCATAGAAATAATTTGGGAGTTGATTTATTCATTGGGCATGAAAAATAGAGCGCTTATCATAGGGGGCGGAATCGCTGGAAAATTGGCGGCGCGGGTTCTTTCCGAGCATTTTATAGAGGTTGTAATTATCGAAAAGGATAAAGAGGCAGCTGGACCAGGAACGCGAAAAGGGGTGCCGCAGGGAAGCCACCTGCATGCGCTGCTTCACGCGGGCGAGCAAGGGCTGGAATCGCTGTTTCCGGGAATCACCGAATCCTTCTACTCGGGCGGCGCGTTAAAAATCAATTCAACAAAGGACCTTGCCTGGTTCCATCACGGTGTCTGGAAACTTCGGTACGATGGCGGATACACGACCACTCTCCAAACAAGGTTCCATCTTGAATGGCAAATCGAAAACTACATAAAATCCATTCCAAACATTTCATTCCTTTATAAACATTTTGTTAAAAACTTTGTTTGGGACGAAAAGCAAAATAAGGTTATTGGGCTAGAGATGAAAGATTCAGACGGCAATCCGTGGACTCTCCTTGCCGATATAGTCGTCGATGCCAGTGGAGCAGGAAGTTTTACCGCCGCCTGGCTTGAAAAGCTCGGCATCTCTATTCCCGTTGAAACTGCAGATATTGGGCTTTGCTATGTTAGCAAGTTTTTTCGCTTGCCTGATCATCCGGATATGGACTGGGCGATAAAATTGATATACCCAAATCCGCCCGCTGAAAAAATAGGCGGGGCACTTTCCAAGGTAGAAGGAAACCGGTACATCACAACTCTCTTCGGCTATCAAAACGCCTTCAATGAAAAAGAAGCAGCCGCGAGCAACGAGGCATTTTTGGAGCTGGCGAAAAAATTACCAAAACCGGATATACATAATGAACTGCTGGCTGGAGAGCCTCTTGGCGAAACGGCTGTCTACCGGATACCAAGAATGACTTGGAGGCGTTACGACAAAACAAACAATCTGCCGGAAGGTCTGCTCCTGATTGGGGATGCAGTTTGCCGAATCGACCCGGTCTTTGGCCAGGGCATGAGCATCGCTGTCCTTGAAGCACTGCGGCTCCAGGAAATCATGTGGAACAAAACCTTACCTCTTTCAAAAGGAATTCGAGATTACCACCGAAAAGCGGCGGAAATTATCTCTCCCATTTGGACAATGGTAATGGCCGAAAATCTCCGCTATCCAGGCATTTCGGACAAGATTCCATTCGGGCTGTCGTTTCAACAGTGGTTCACTAAACAAATCTTTTTGTTATCTGCAAAAGATGAGAAAATCTATGATTCTTTTATTAAAGTGATGAATCTCGTCGAGCCGGCAGCCATATTATTGAAACCCGGCATTCTGGGAAGCGTCTTCCTGAACAATCGTGGAAATAGAAAAAAGCTTGATTGATAATTCCCACTTCAATCAAGCTATCATTTTCAAAAGGCCCAGAGGTTTATTGGACCATACAATTCCTGGTCAGACTAACCCTTACTTAGGGTTCAAGCTTGCCAGCCTATAGCCTTCCAATAAACGTGAGTTCGGCCGGCTCTTTTGAGTCGTACGCCCCATCAATGATTTTCCGTACATCCTCAATCGTTTCCTTCAGGTCAACATCGGCGCCTTTTTGGCCTGTAAAAGCTTCCGCAACGTAAAACGGCTGCGTTAGATAAGCTTCAAGCCTTTCGCCGCGAAGGTAGGTCTGCGTTTCTGAGGCAGGAATTCCTGCAATGCCTTTAACGTTCACTAATGAACGAAGCTCCCTGTACCTGCGCAGTAGTTTTTGAGCCCTTTGCTTTACTGTTAGATGGCTTTGGTCCAGGTTCGCACCTTCAAGGATCGACGAAGTGGACGATATCGGGTTGACCGCAGGAAACTTGAATCTGGCTGCCAAATCAGCGTCGAAGTCCCATAACGTTTCGAGCGGCCCGTATGGAAGTTCCTCATCAACCGCTTCGCCTTTCAAGTCGAGAAGGAAGGTCGTGACCGTCCTGATGTCAGCATCTTGCAACTTTTCCTGCAAATCAAAGATTTCCCCTGTTAAAACATGCGACCTGTCAGCTGTAAAAATGATGTCTTTGTCTTTGCCGAGCTCTGATATTTTTTTAAACGCTTCTTCAATTGAGGGAACAATGACATCCACATTTTCGTTCAAATCTTCCAAGCCTGGATAACCTTCAGCTTCAGGCTGCAGGACGATGCTTACGTATCCTTCTTTCTTAAGCCGTAGGAACAATTCTGAAAGCACAACAATCTGCCCCATCCCCGGCCTTGCCACCAGGCCAACCGTCCCGCCTTTGACAATTGGCGCGAACAAATCCAGCGTCTTGATTTTCGTCTCAATCATTTCGATCGCCTCCCCTTTTAAAATCAACTCATCCAGGCTGCATTGCGCAAGTGACGCGAGTGCAGCCAATGTCCGTACCTCCGCGCGCCCAACCGGAATTTTCCCTGTGCACAAATTTGATACCGTCGCCGGCCGGAGCCCAACTGACTTTGCCGCACTTGTTAAATTCGGCACCCTTCTGCGCAGCAATGAAACATTCAACCTTAAATCTTCCATTATTTCCACCTCCTTACTTATATAGTAATTTATTTTACGCTATAAAGCAATTATTTATTACTTTGAAGGGTATTTTTTTTACTTTTAATCGTTTGTGTTTTTGTGAAAAATAAAAGTGAGGTTTATTCTTGGAATTTCTTCAGACAGATATTGGCGAATATCTGAATATCCAGCCCCACCCCGGAAAAACTTCGATTATTTAGAGACTTGGATATTGAAGCTATATCACGAACATTTAGGTGACTTCGGACAAAGAATGGCTGTTTTGGAGAAACGTGAGCCAAAAATGAGGGAACCTCTAACTAAATTACACTTTGGGTAGCGCGTTATTCGTTCAAATAAGCGGTATTGGAATAAAGGCATTAATAATTGCAAGTTTGGCATTAATATAGAGAAGTTCGGCATTATTATCGGTACGTTAGGCATTAATATAGTAAAGTTCGGCATTATTATTGAGAAGTTTGGCATTATTATCGGTACTGTTAGCATAAATAACGCTTTGATTGGGATAAATACTAGCGTATTAAAACTAAAGAATATCAAATGCAAAATCCCCTTCCAGCCCAAATGCCAGAAGGGGATTTTTTTAATCTTTAACGATTGTAATCAATTACATACATATAAGGAATGCGGATACCGCCGGCACTTGATGTAACAGTAATGTATCCGCTCGTGAATTCACCGGTTCCATTGTTTCCTCCAGAATGGGTTCCCCTGTTCACAACGTCGACTTTGATTTCCGCCTTGCCCTTTGCCTGAATCGATACTCCTGTTTGGCTGAGTTTTAGATTCTCGTCACCAGAGAGAGTGTAATCGAGCTGTTGGCCAGTCGGGTTCACCAATGTAACCGTCATTTGATAAGATTGGTTTCCAGTCGGACGGACGAGCCCGAAGCTTAAGGAGGACGGGAATGCCATTGCTGGCGCATTCATAGCTGCACCCAAGTCAATTATGCCCGCGCCTACCTTTAAAGGATCTGCAACTTCAATATCCGGAAGCACGCTTCCCTCCACATTCCGGGCTGTTCCCATCAAGGCCGCTTTGACTTCCGCTGGACCCCAGCCAAGTTCTTTCACTTTGCTATAGGCCAGCAGGACAGCCGCCGCCCCGGCAACATGCGGAGACGCCATGGACGTACCTTGATACAATTCGTAGCCCCCGCCAACAACGGACGAATAAATGTTCACGCCAGGTGCCGCAACATCCGGCTTCAGCGTGTAATTTGGCGTTGGCCCCCATGAGCTGAAGTCGGAAATCTTATTCGGTACAGCATCAGTTTCAACCGGAGGATAGGAGAAGATAACTTTCCTGTCCCCTTGCCATCCTTCAAGCAGCTTGCCTGCTGCCTGGTCAATCATTACAGCAGGTACAGTCACGTTATCCGTTGACATTGTAATTGGTTCAGCCGGACCGTTCTGATATACAATAACTCCAATTGCTCCTGCGGCGGATGCGTTTTTAATTTTTTCAGCGAATGTACATGTACCGCGCTGAATGACCGCAATTTTCCCTTCCAACGGCTTTTCCTTTACCGGCGTACAAGCAAGTTTATCCCCGCTTGAAACTTCGCTCCAAAGAACATATTCACCTTCAATCTGCTCTTTTACCTCTCCGCCCTGGGTACCAGTCGTTGCGTTAGTTTCCCCGCCAGGAAGAGCAGGTGATTTTAACCGAAGGGCAAACGTACGGCTGTTTGTTGTGGCGGCAACAGTGATGACTTTATCCGCTGTTCCCGGAGAACCGACGGTATAGTAACCAGGCCCTTCATTCCCTGCAGAAATCGCAACAACAACGCCGGCATCCACCGCTGCATTGACTGCCATATCAAGCAGATCGGCTCCTTTATGAGGCGTCCCACCCAGACTCAGGTTGAGGACGTCCATTCCATCTTCGACTGCTTCTTCAACCGCTTTCGCGATGAACAAGCTTTTTGCATCAGCCACATCACCCGGGAAAACATTATAGTTTCCAAGGTAGGCTCCGGGCGCTACACCGCTCATCGGCTTGTCGCCAAGAGTAGGGCGGGTTCCCGCTTTTCCGGCGATTGTGCCGGCGACATGCGTCCCGTGGCTGTCAACCGCTTCCGCACTTAGCTTTGGATTCTGGTTGTAAACCTTGGCGACAATGACTTTATCGCTCGTAAATTTCGTATCCCCTTTAGGGAATCCTACCGGGGCTTTCATACCCTCATTCGGCTGCAGAAAAGGATGGTCTTGGTCGATTCCGGAATCGATGACGCCGACTTTCATTCCGGCTCCGGCATTCTCCTGTCCGCCAAGCCCATTCCAAATCTCTCCTGCGTTAATCAAGGCTGTACTTTCACTCATCGTCTTCCGGTATGTGCCGCTGACTCCGGCTTTAATGACTCCAGGGCCGCGACTAATATCCTTGAGCGATGCCCCGTTAAGCTTCAGCCCAAGACCGTTGTAAGCAACATTATATTCCGCGACAACTTCCACCTTAGGAAGCTGCTTGGCGAGCCACTTTTTATAATTCTCCCGCTGCGACTCAAGCCTTTTGCCATATTTCTTGGAAGCCGGTGAATTCAAATCCAGCTTCTTCCCTTTAGCTGGCATCGTTTTTTCATAACCGGAAATTGATCCATCGTAAGACGCAATTGGCGCATCACCGAATTGGACGAACACATATTCCTGATCCTCTGTCGCCGCTTTCATCGGATTATCGTCATTTTTGACAATCGCTTCTGCAGGAAGCCCCGCGTTCATAATAAGCAGAAGGATCAACGAAATCCCGAACACGTTCCTGATCTTCTTTAAGAACTTCAAACCATTTTCCCTCCTTATGTAACTCCGGCGCAACACTTTCGCTGCCAGGTCAAAATAAACTACAAGATATAAATTCGAGAAAACAAATCTTAAATCCTGTAGTATAATTTGTAATATTCCGAAAACTATTTTGTCAAATAAAAAGGGGTCGTAACGAACGCTGTCGATGTTGGGAAAATATTATTGGCGCATTGTGGTTCAATTGTCCGGTGCAACGTAATGGCAGCAAGCGGGTGGGCTTTTTTTTAAAAAAGAATCAGTGCCCTGTTTCCGGTATGCCTTGGAAACCTGTATCGCTAATTAATATAATTCTGTTAACAATGGTATAATTAGTTAATGGAATTTAAACAGTTGATTGGGGGTGAATTAGGAAAATGAGCACAGTTCTTACATATATGGCGTCCTTTGTGGTGATTGTCATTTCGGTGTTTATCTCGCTTTATTTCAAATCCGAGCTTGAGCGGATGTTCCGGGAAAGCAAAGATGTATTTGCTTTCCATGTATGCAATGTGCTGATTGTCTTAATGGCTTCCTTCGCGGTTCATGCGGTTACGGATTATCTGCTGCAGACGGGAATCAATTATTTGCTGCAGATGGGGATCCTTTTGGCGATTATTATTCCGGTCTATATTGCGGGGCACTTCGCTTATGAGAAATACAAGTTCATCAACCGCAAATATCTAAAAGCTGAAAACGGGAAAGTCCTCATCATTAATGAAAAATACTTGAGGCGGAGATAAGAGCCGTGAAGGATTTATCATGAAGTGCTTGGAGCATATGATACGGTTGTCCTCCATTGTGCATTATTCGTTGAAAAGTATAGCAAACTAACCTTGTTATCAACGAATATGGGGGGGGTGAGCGGATGGCGAAGAAAAGCGATAAGGAAAGCAAGAAGGCCATGCCAAAGGCGGATGTGGAATTTGCGGACAATGGGCTTGAAAGGATTGCGCTAAAGGCCCAGAAGACAAAGCAAAATAAATAATAAAATTAAATTTCCCGCCAACACGGGGGCAAAGCAAAAAAACAACCCGGGATGAATTAATCCCGGGTTGCTGTGCGGACGTGTTCATGCTTGTGAATGCCAAGCACTGTTCCAGCTATGTTAACCGAATGATCGCCAATCCGTTCAAGGTTGGAGACGATGTCGACAAAGACAATACCCGATTGGGCTGTGCAAACCCCTTCATTCAGGCGCAAAATATGCTTTTTGCGGAATTTGCGCTCCATCGCATCGATTAAATCTTCCCTTTCGGCTACGCTCGCCGCAATGGTTTTATCATTTTTATCAAGTGCGAGAATTGCCTTCAATACCGTTTCCATCGTAAGTTCAAACATTTCATTCAGGTCACCCATTGCTTCTTCGGTGAGCGTGACTCTGTTCGCGAGCTGATATTCCACCAGTTCGAGAATGTTTTCACAGTGGTCGCCAATCCGCTCGATATCACGGATTGTGTCAATAAGGAATGAATGGTGTTCGGACTCTTGTTCGGATAGTGAAGTTCTCGACATTCTCACAAGATATTCCGTGATTTTATTATCGAGATTATTGATGGCTTCCTCGATTTGATAGGCAGTTTCCGCGTTCTTCCTATTTTTCGTCTGCAGGTAGGTATGTGACTCCTGCAGACCCTGGACGGCAAAGTGGCCCATGCGGATGACTTCCTCCCGAGCAGCTCCCAGCGCAATGGAAGGAGACTGTTCGATCAGTTGCGGATCAAGATGCTTAGGCTTAAATTCAATTTCAACATCCTGTCCGGGAACAATTTTCGTTACAATCATGGCCAATAGCGCAATGAACGGGAATTGAATCAAGGTGTTCGTCACATTGAATGTCCCGTGTGCAAATGCAATCTGCATTGCCGGATTCAGGTTTAGAAGCTGGTCAAGCCAAGCAATAAACGCCGTGAACGGAATGAGAATAATCATGAAAATAATCGTTCCGATGACGTTAAACATGACATGGATAACCGCTGCGCGCCTAGCCGCGACTGAAGCGCCAATCGACGCCAGGACGGCGGTGATCGTCGTCCCGATATTGTCGCCAAACAGGACAGGCAGCGCGGCATCTAGATCGACAAGGCCCTCGGAATATAAGCCCTGCAGGATACCGATTGTCGCACTTGAGCTCTGGACGATTACGGTAAAAATTGTCCCGACAATCACGCCAAGGAATGGGTTGTCGCTCATGCTCTGAGTCAGGTCGATAAATGTCTGCAATTCACGAAGCGGCTTCATTCCTTCGCCCATCAGTTCAAGCCCGTAGAATAAAGCTCCGAAGCCAAATACGACTTGGCCAAGATTATTGATTTTGTTATTTTTGAAAAAGAAAAGAAGAAATGCACCTACCGCTAAAATTGGCAATGAATATTCGCCGATATCTATTCCAATGATAAACGCCGTGACGGTTGTCCCGATATTGGCACCCATGATGACGCCAATCGCCTGGCGCAGCGTCATGAAGCCCGCGCTGACAAGCCCGATGACAATGACCGTCGTACCGGAACTTGATTGAATGGCGACCGTAACGAAAATACCTGCCAGGACTCCCATTAAAGGATTCGTCGTCAAACGGTCAAGAATGGCTCTTAACCGGTCCCCTGCGGATTTTTGAAGGCCGTCCCCCATTGATTTAATTCCATATAGAAAAATGCCCAGTCCCCCGATAAACATAAACAGGACTTCCTGCCAGTTGATTTCCACTTGCTTCCCCCCAGTATGTATAATCAGGCATACTTTAACCCCACAACAATTATTAAGGGAACGTTAAGCAAAGTACACCCATCGGGAGAAGAATTTACATTGTCTTTACAGTAAATTTACAAAGCAGAATAAAAAGTAGGGAACATCTTCCACAGCATTTGAGACCTGAAAGAAAAGTCCGCACCGGCTCCCTCGTAAAATCTGAAGCCTCTCCCAATTACCCAGGAAAAGCAAATTCCCGCCGCCCATATAATGGATATTTCACAACCTAAATACCCAAACTATTACTAAACCGCCAGTATAGGAGGACCTTTGTGAAAAAATTACGCTTGATTATGCTCGCTACCCTGCTGCTCCCTGGATTGGCAAGCTGCAGTAACTACAACGATACTGGCAACAGGGCTGAAAAAAGCATGCTAACCGCGAATTCCAGTGACGAAAACCATCCATTGAGGGTTTCTATGATTTCTGCCCGCTCGCTGGAAAAGCTGGCAGATGTCCAGGGCGCAATTGTTGTGATTTACAACACGGACGCTTTTGTTGCAATAAAAATGGATGACGACAAGAATGGGCGGGCACATGGGTATCAGACGGATGAGAAGGTTGATCGTGGTCAAAACACCGGCACATTTGGGAATCCCGGTTACCACGGGTATGGGAACGGCACCCGGAATGGAGAATACAGCGGGACTGGAATCGGCGGGGGCAGCATCGATGGATTTGCATTCGACGGATTTCCAATTAATGACGAGAATGAAAAAGGTAAAAGACAGGCTGCCGGAAATCGCTCCAGCGACACCGAACAATTGAAGGCCGCCGAGCCAGTAATTATGTTCGACTCACCTTATCCCGAAATTTCTACTTCTTTTAAAAAGAGAATTGGTGCACAGATTGTAAAAGCAGAACCGCAAATTCAAAGGGTTTATCTTTCATTTAATGACGATTTTTACAGCATGATGAACCGATTTGCCGATGATATGTACAATGGCCAAAGCGGAATCGCGGACGATTTTAAAAGGGCGGTTTCCAACATCCCTGGAACACGGTAACACATGATCCACCCGCTGAATAAGCATTCATTGAATTCACGTGCAATCTCCAGAGCGAAAAAATGAAAATATATAAAAAGAAGCCAGTAAGGAAAGACTCCCCACTGGCTTCAGGTACTAAAAACCGCCGCTGGGCCGCTAACCCATTCAGCTGCAATTGCACACGCTCAGCTGATTCACAACCGGCAGCCTGCAATAAAACGGTTCTTTTTGCGCCGGTTCGATATCCCGGCTGTTTAATTCCATTTTGCGGAATTCCTGTTCCCGATACTGCATCATTTTTTCAACCATATAAACTTCATTGTACATAGCTTCCATCTCCCTTGTTCTTGTTATCTCCATCATACAAGGCAGCCCTTTTTTACACATTGGCCTTAATAATGGAAATAACTAAGACTTTGGGAGTAGATACTTAACTACAAAAATCGTTTAATTTTCGGAAAAACCTTCAGCGCTGTCTCGTAAAAAACAGCCTCGTGGTACTCCTTAGGAATGATGTCGGCAATAAACTCGATGTACGGCTTAATCGGCGTAAGCGGCCAATCGGTTCCGAACAGGAACTTCTCATAATTATTTGTAAACGTGAGCGCGTGCAACAGATGGTCAAAGAACCGCGTTTCCTGCAGCTTCCGGATGTCCCCGTCCTCGCCGACAACCAACCCGGACAAATCCGCGTACACGTTGCTGTTCTTATACACTAGCTCCGCACCATCGAGCACCCACGGATCGCCAAAGTGCGCCATCATGATTGTCATTTCCCGATGTCTCACGGCGACTTCATCAATCGCCAGCGGATGCGAGAAGCGGAGCCTCCCCCGCTCGGAATACGTATCCCCGGTATGATATACAACAGGGACCCCATACTCCTTCGCAATTCGATACACCGGCTCATACACGTCGTCATACGCAAAAAACGGATAGTAGCCGAGATAGATTTTGATGCCGACACACTCGGGCTTCTGCACTTCCCGCTCAAGTCGGTCGAGTGCCTCCCCGTCCAGTTTGAACGGATTGATGCCAGCGCAATAGACGATATTTTTCGGAATCTCAGGGGTCAGGTCGATGCCCATCGGCGTTTCGGAAGCCGAGTCGGGAAAACCCTCCCCGGCTGTTTCCGTCACCCCCATCGCAATCCCAAGCACGACGCCATTATCGGCGAACTCTTTCTGGATTCCTTCATATGAATAGTCGACCTTCGAAATATTCCGGGCCGTCTCATGAAAGCTCCCAATTTCGGAGTAATGGATATGCGCATCAATAATTTTCATTGTGTACCTCTTGGAATGTCAATTTTTGCAGGACTTTCACTTCATCCGGCGATAGCACCCTGTCCCCGGCAACGATGAAAGCCGGAGCGGAGATCCATTCGGTGCCATGGGCAAGGTCGATATATCGGTCCATAGCAATCAACATGACTTCCTTGTTCATGTACGACTCCATCCCATTCGATTCCCTGTCGGCAATCACCTGGAGAAACTCCTCGCTTTTGTCCGATTCAACAACCGCATGGCCCGAAAGATAAGTCATGATTTCCGATTTCCCCGCCAGGTATGAACGCCTTCCCCCTGCGTTTTTCAGCCCGCCTTTTTGGAAAAACAGCTGGCTGAACCAGTTCTTATTATGGAAATACATCCCGCTTTGCTGGCTGATTTTTGTCACATTCACAAGCACCGGGACTCCCGGCAGCATGCAGAAATACTGATGGATTCCAAGCCCCTTCCACATCTCGTTCTTTTCAAAAACAGTCGAAAGCCTGAGCCCGCGCCATTCCCTGCCTTCATTATCAAGAAGGCTTGCCTGCCTTACACTCGTTTCTTCCTTCGCAAACGATTTCGTGTTGATGCCTTCAATGCCGGTCACCATCCCGCCGCTCCATGGATTCCACCATGCTTTCGGCTCAAGCGCCGGGAAAGACGAATCAAACCACTCACGGCCAAATGCCTCAAACGAGAACAGAGACGGGTAAAAGCCCTCCGAAGCCGCAATCGACAGCACCCCATTCCCCGCTGTCAAAACCTGCAAGCCCTCCCGCTCCTCTTCACGGATTGTAACTGGCCCATCCGTTGGGTTCAGGACGAGCACACTCATCCTGTCCCTGATTCCGTTGATTTCGTACTCAGCCGTTACGGTCGAAAGCGGCTCCGCACTACTCTCGGCAAACGCCGAAGCTTCGCGCCTTCTTTCGTCTAGCGCAAGCCTCGTTTGATAAAATTCCTGCCCATCCCGCTCAAAGCAAACTTCCCCGTCAAAATAGCTCGTCTTCCGTCCAGAAAGAATGATTTCCTCGGAGCCGTCTTCCCGATTGGCCACTTGCACCTCGACCGGACCGCCGGCTATAACCCTCCGGTGCTTCATTCTCGTCGCGAACTCCCGGAACTCCTCCCAGCTTTGATACGCCCCAAAGGAAAGCGCCACAGGTTTCGTCCGAACCTCGCCGCCCGCCGGAATATGGCCGAGCTCATGCTCCACATACATATACCATGACTCGAAATTCACCGATGACCCTTCAGGCCATGCAACACCATGTGCATACGGCTCATGCCGCGAGAACAGCCAATTCTCAGAAAGACGCTTGCTGTCCCACAGCCCGTATTCCGCATCAGCCTTCTCATCGAACGCCACGACTTCCCCGTCCATTGCGAAAACAGGCCTGTTCAGCTCGTGGTAAACCGGCTGGTACACGCTGATCGGCGTGTCCGTTTCCGATTCTCCCCTGTTCCGGACGATGTACGACTGCTCCAGTAATCCCTCACCAAACAGCTTCGACTCGCCCACAAGCACAAGACCCTTGAAATCGAACGATTCATAGACCGCCGACATCACAATCGCCGCGCCCTCTTCCCTGTACTCGACGCGAACCGGCTTCCTCTTCGAAAACTCACTCGAATACGGCTTCCCGATTTTCGGGTACATGCCCATCGTTTTCTGGGCGCCCTTCGTCAGCCTGCCCGGAACAACCCAATTGTTGAATTTCCGCAAATACGTATGGTACAACCCATTGTAAATATGCCAGTAATCATCACACTCGCCGCTAAAACGCGCCCCTGGCCCCTTAAAGCCAAGACCCAGCTTTTTCGTAAAAGTGGACAACGCACCGCTTTCGGTGGCAACATCAATGGCCAGCTCCGGCGCATAGAAACCATAGCCACTCAAAACATAAGGAATCGCAATCGACGTTTTCCCTCTCGCAGCAAGTTCAACTTTAAACGTTTTTTCTGGTAGCTGCACAAACCCGCTATCCGGAAACCGGACCGTGAACGCCGCAGGTTCGCTGAAGTTGTTTTCCACATCCAGATAAAAAACCGCTTCTTCATGAAGGAAGCTTTGCGAACCAGGAACAGTTCCTGAAACTTTCGCCGGCTGCTTTGGCAGGATGCCGACCGCGAACTTCGCTTCCTTTCCGTTAATCAACACCTTTGTGGCGACGGAAGGATGGCTGCGCCAGTTGCTTTGCTCCTCTTCCAGTTCGCCGAGAATGAACTTTGCTTCGAGGGTGGCTTCTCCTTCAACCGCCACGCTCTTTTTAAAATCGAACGTGACATTTTTGTCGTTTTCACCTTCCAGCTCGACCTGAAGCGGTTTCCCGGATTTGTTTTTAATATGGTAGGTTGCCGTATATTCCGACCCGCAAACAAGCTTGAAATCCTCAACCTCCACGGAAATATGGTAGTCGTCCGTTTCGATCAGCCGCAAGCCCCGGCCGGTCCGCTCGAACTCCATCCTCAGGCTGCCAGCCTCTGATTTCCAGCTATACTCGTAATAGGAGAAATCGTTCTCCTTCCTGCCGTCCGGTGTGACATCGATCGTTCTTGTACTCTCCGTATACCAATCGGTTTCAGTAAAATAGCTCCGGACCGCTTCCGTATTCAGGACCGTCGGCATGAAATTCATCAGGTGGGTCGTATCATCCCGGTCCTCCCAGAAAAATCCGCACTTCTTATAGAGCGGAACAGCCTTCGTGTTGCTTGGCCACGTATACAGGTCCAGCCGCGGCCAGCCGAGTTCAACCGTCCGTTCGAGCGCCCTTAAAACAAGCAGCTTCCCAATTTTCTTTCCATGGTAATCGGTTCGGACGTTCAGGAGCGGGATGTACAGCGCCCCTTCATCCTCCCGGTATTCGCAAAGCCCGCAATAGCCAACGACCTTGTCGCCGTCCATCGCCAGAAAAAGATTCAGGTTGCCGGAGTTCGCTTCCTGGACGCGGACCTTCTCAGCGGTCGTTACCTGCGCATCCCCGCCCCAGCCTTCGCGGCTAAGATTCCACATCTCCGCCACCCCGGCGGCAAGCCCTTCATGGTATTCCACAATCTTAATTTTTTCCTTCGTCAATTCCATTAAAAAATCCTCCGTTCAGGACCCAAGCTTCGCTAGGTTTCCAGTTTCCTATTTTCATCGATACCCTTTCCCTTGCAAACTGCGCCTTTCATCAACATTTCGCTCTCCTCCTTTGAAAAATTTGGTTTTTCAACCACCCTTCTACTATATAGCAGGCCAAACAGGGTAGTAAAGAAATTCCGATTAATTTACTGAAATTTTAAAAATTATCATAGCCAATTACGCCATATAAATTATGGTGGGTAAAATGAAAGCCTTCCCAACAAACTTGTTGGGAAGGCTTTCAAAAATGTCCGGATTGGGAGTTTTAGAAATCGAAACCAAGGTCCGTATTATTTTGTTAGTGCCCCGCTACAACTCCAATCCCGCAATCCCGAAACCGCCTGGCCCGGCGTGGGTCGAGATCATTGCCCCGGCCTGAATCCAGCGCACATTTTTAAAACCAGCCTCTTTTACGAGTTCATCCATCCGCTTCTTGATGCTTTCATCCAGTCCGAGTGAATACAGAAGATAAAGCTGCTCGCGGTCAATGTTGTATTCACTTAAATATTCACTTATTAGTCTTTCAGCGACTACGCTCATTTTCCCGCGATACTTTTTAGTAGAGACGAGCTTGCCGTCAATCAGTTCTATTACTGGTTTTATTTTTAACAAAGCACCGCCCAGGTAGGCAATATTGCTTACCCGGCCGCCTGCCCGTAAAAAATCGAGGCTTCCGGGAATGAAAGCCAGCCTTGACTTTGGGACTACTGCTTCAAGCTTTTCAATTAGGCGTTCAGGTTCTATGGAGGGTTCCTGCTCCAGCAGCTTTACAGCGTACATCACGATTGCCGCCAACCCGCCTGTAACGTTCAAAGCATCGATAAGATACAAATCCTCAAAATTCTCGGAGGCAATCACCGCGCTTTGAAAAGATGCGGAGGCCTTTGACGTATAGCCAATGTGGACAATGATGCAACCAGGGAAATCCGCTTTTATTTTCGCAAAAAACTCCTGGTATTCATGGGTATTCGTTGCAGCAGTAGAGGGGATTTTTTTCGTCCGCTCGTAATAATCGTAAATATGCTCTACAGGCAAGGAACCATCCAAATAATCCTGCCCCTCCATGATGACGTGCATCGGCACCACCTGTACCTCATGTTTCTCAGCCAAATCCCCTGGTAAATCCGCACCACTTTCTGTCGATAAAATAATCCGCCTCATTGTATGTCCCCTTCCGTAATTACGAAACTGTTGAAACCTTACTCTAACTATACATGAGAAGGGATAATCATACAGCTAATTTAAATAATTGAATCTGCTCGATAAATTCTCGCAGCAAAAAACCCCAATCCCTTTAGCAGGATTGAGGCATATTAGGTGAAAAAAGGACTTGTTTACTTCACGCCGAGCTTTGCCGGTTTGTTATACTGCTCTTTCCAGATTACCCATCCAAGCCAAAGGATTGCGACGCCGGCAAGGGGCTGTGCCACATACGACCCATACGGGACAAAATCAAGGATCGGCACGAGGGCCAAGATGATCCCTGCCCACTTGGGGAGAACCCCCTTAAGGGCAAGCAATACACCAAAAAGGAGCAGCCCGATAAAAAATGGATAAAGCGATAAGGATACCCCTGTCATTAATAAAGGAGGAACCTCTTCCAATACAGCAGGAGCATTTTCCTCAAGGACAGGCACGACGAACGCGTTCACCCAGCTGTGCCCTGTCCACATTGCTGCTCCGAAAAACGTTAATAAGAAAATCCCGAAACCGGTTTTTCCAAAACCTATCGCATTGACGAGATAAATCCCAATAAGTGCTAGAAGGAGAAACAGCATGCCAATCAAATCAACATACGAACCGAATGCTTCCATTGAAATGTTGTACCAGACCGACAGCGAAATGGTCAGAACCCCAGCGATAATTCCACACAAGCCGGTGAAACGGATAAAGCTTGAATACGCCATACAACTCACCACCTGTTATGAAGTATGGAAAACTGTCCACAGTCCTTTGCGGCCTCCGAAAAAGATGGAGTTACTCTAGATATATTAACGGGCGAAACATTTATGTATAGTACGAATGATGTAAATTTCAGAGCGGAAAAAGACGGCGCTCTGCTTCCAAGTGGAAGCAGAGCACCGTCCCTTAAGATAATATTTGTACCTACCTTAAATCACAAAAATGGAACCGCCCTTTATCTACCTTCTCGCCTATTGTAAAAACAACTTTGCTTTTGAAAAGCGGTCCTTCAAAACAAAAGGTATGGAATTCGCCGTTTTCGCCGCAAGGGTCGACCGTTGCCGGCAGTTCATTCAGGAATTCATGGTCCACCACTCTCCCAAGAAACCGATTGTCCAGTTTTTCCGTATCAATGCACGTTGTAATCGTTTGGAACCCCAGTAACAAAAACTCCTGAATCAAGCCTTCCGTATTCTGGCCCCAAAGCGGAAAAATCCCCTTCAAGCCATGTGCACACACCTGGCTTTCCCTGTACTCCTTCACGTCTTCGAGAAGGATATCGCCGAACATGACCGCTGAAACGCCATCTTTTTTCAACGACTCGAACATTCCGTCCATTCTCTCCTGGTAAATCTCGTTTGAACATTCGGCTGGTATGTACACTTTCCTTAAGGGGAAACCGAGGCTCTCCGTCTGCTTTTCCAAGAGGCTTTCCCTTACGCCGTGAATGCTGATTCGGCTATATTCTTCAGTTATTGTTGTAAAAAGGGAATCGACGATATAGTCGTCGCTTTTTAAAAGCTTATAAAGAGCGAAACAGCTGTCCTTTCCCCCGCTCCATGAAATTGCGATTCGTTCTGTCATTTTAATCTCCCACAAAAATTAGTTGAAAAAAGGCAGGACATCCCTTCAACTGTCCTGGCTCGCTTCGTATTCATTATGGACGATTTTTTACGATTTCTCCACAACAAGTGCGCCTGTTACTAAGATTGCAGACTAGGCCATCAAAAGGGCTTCCCGGAGAGGATTCCCGCTGGCAAAATAATCTGGAATGCTAGCGGTTCCTTCCATCAGATTTGCGTTAACCTTTTGTTTTCCATAAAACAAAATGCGCAAGCGCCTTGATCAGCCCCGACAAGCATAAGACGGGGCCCGCAGGATGGGCCTGCCCTCCGGAGGGAACCGGCTTATGACCTCGAGGGGCTAGGCGCTGGAGCTGGATTACAATAACGTGTTTCGAGTTATCCACAAGAATTAATTTTGAAGTTTCCTTAAAAATAAAAAAGGATGGGCTTGTAGAATAGCCCATCCCTTTTTATGCTTAAACTGTTACACGTGTGCCCGTTTTACCTTCAAGTGCATCTTGGAGCTTATCCATCGATGTGATGATGACGTTCTTTCCGCCTTTTTTCAAGAAAAGGATTGCGGCTTCGATTTTCGGGCCCATGCTTCCTTTTGGAAAATGGCCTTCTTCCATATAGCGCAATGCTTCATCGATCGTCATTTCAAAAAGGTTTTTTTGCTGTGGCGTTCCAAAGTGGATCGCAACCTGCTCAACACCAGTCAGGATGAATAAATAATCGGCATTGATTTCAGCAGCAAGAAGCGCGCTTGCGAAATCCTTATCAATGACAGCATCCGTTCCCTGGAGCTTTCCATTCTCCTCGATAACAGGGATGCCGCCGCCGCCAGCTGTAATGACTGTAATTTCTTTATCAAGCAACGCCTGAATTGCTTCTTTTTCAACAATTGTAACTGGCTTTGGAGAAGCTACGACACGCCTGTATCCCCGGCCGCTGTCCTCAATGTAAGAAATCTCTTCCGTTTCAAGGATTTTGTCCAACTCTTCTTTTGTGTAAAATGGACCGATTGGTTTTGTCGGGTTAGAGAAAGCTGGATCGTCTTTAGAAACTACAGCTTGTGTAACAATTGTCGCAACTGTTTTCCCGATATTGCGTTCAGCCATTTTATTCCTGAATGCCTGCTGAATTAAATATCCCAGATTACCTTGGGTCTCTGCATCCAACACGTCAAGCGGAAAAGCTGGCACAACTGATTCAGCCATTTGATTTTTAATCAATGAATTTCCGACCTGCGGCCCATTTCCATGAGTAATAACGACCGTATTTCCCTGCTCAATTAGGCCGAGTACAGGTTCACAGCTTTCATCAATATTTTTCTTCTGCTCTTCAAGTGTGCCCTTTTGTCCTTCTTTGATAATGGCATTCCCACCGATGGCTAAAACAATTTTGCTCATTGTCACATCTCTCCTGTTTAATAGACTTAGTTCCGTCAACCTATCTTTTCTTTATGGGAGCTCTTATTTCTAATTTTCAAAAAAATGCTCCCCTTCACAAAAGGAGGAGAGGAATTGTTTTACATTCCCTCTCCATCAAGAATTTTCTTATTCAGCGTCAATTAGGCCAAGCTTTACTGCGTAAGCGTCGATTGCTTTTTCGAAGCAAGCTAATGGAGCACGGACAGTACCAGCACCGATTTGCCCTACTCCCGCTTCTTTATGTGCAATACCAGTGTTGATAATTGGTTCAATACCTAATTCAACAACTTTTCTTGCGTCGATTCCAAGGGCGGACCCTTTGAAATCCCAAGTAGGAATAGAGAAGTTCGGGTTATGGTCAATACAGATTTCCATCATTTCATTACTTGTATTAACTGCATCGTCCATACCGCCAGCACCTACGAAGCGCGTAACACCAGGTGCGGCAATCATTGCAATTCCGCCTACCCCGAATGTTTCAGTAATGGCACTGTCACCCATGTCAGGGCAAGCCAAGCTTTGATCATAGCCAGTGAAGAACAAGCCTTGCGGAGTATTTACAGGTGCTGTAAACCATTGGTCACCCATACCTGCAATACGGATACCGAATTCATAACCGTTACGGCACATCGCTGTTACAACTGTTCCATGCTGGATTTTACGAGCCGTATCCATTACAGCCTTTGTAGTTGCCATTGCAATATTCAAGAAGAATTGGTCTGTATCCGCCAGGAATTGAATAACGTCTTGTTTGTCCTGTTCAGATGCATCTGTTTTTAGAATATATGGAGTGATTTCTTTTAAGAAGATAAGGGATCCAGCAATATTACGTTGGTGGAACTCATCTCCCATTGTAATTGCTTTCGCCATCATGACGTTGACGTTTAATCCGTCACCTTTAACTTTCAGCGCTTTAGCAAGGATCGGACCAAGTACATCCCTGAACCATTTCAATCGGTTGATTACTTCATCGGAATATGCACCGAAACGCAGAACTGCTCCAATACCTTCATTCATTGTGCAGTATGCCTGATTATCGCCGTCACGATTTTCCACAACAAAAACTGGCATATTGCCTGAAGTAATCCCACCCATTGGGCCAACAGCATTTACATGGTGGCATGGGATAAATTCAACTTCATTGTTTTCGAATAGTTTGAATGCCTCTTCAGGATTAGCCGCCCATCCTTCGAATAAAGCAGCTCCCACACAGGATCCTTGCATCGGGCTTGTCATGTTTTCCCATTTGATTGGTGGTCCTGCATGAAGCAGAACCTTTCCGTTTAATTCTTGAATGACAGATTTAGCAGGCACAACATCCACTAGGAAAGGTGCACTTGATACAACTTTATCGATTACCGCGCGGTTTGCTTCATCAATTGTTTTATATTGTCCGTACATTTTGCTTCCTCCTGATTTTCACGTTAGTGTAATTTGCGATTGGATTAACGAAGAACACTTAGGACTTTACGCATTCTCTCGTTGCCGCCAGCAACTGGACGCCAATCGAATTGAACAGCCCTGCCGCCATTTTCTGTAATAGCAGAAACGAACTTCTTCAGTCCAACGTTGACAACATTCGGTTTCTCGTTCAATAATTTCTCGATGGCAGGAGAAACGCTGATTTCCGCTTTTGCAGCTGCTTTAGCAGAAACCATTTCTTTATCCTTCTCTTCAATCCGGATATCGAGCATAGCAAGAGCCGTGCGAATCGCTTGGTTATTGCTGTCTCGTAAAATTACACCAGCTTGTTCAAGCTTTGACTTTTGCTCCTGAATGTCTTGTGGGTCTTGCTCCGTACCACATACAGTCGCTACAAAGTAAATGTTTTTGCCGTTTTCACGCGCATTGCTTTGGATTTTTTGGATAGCAGGAATCAACGCGCCAGCCATGTCCTCATGTGAACCGTAGCCAAGAACAACATCAAACAGAATAACCGCTGTTGACTCATCCTCCGCAGCCTTTTGGAAGAATTTCACCCTTGTATCAGGATCAATCATTGGATGCGGCTTTCCTTGGGTATACATATCGTCACCCAAGTCAGCGACTTCATAACCGTTTACTTTTAACAAGTAACCTTCCTCATGGGAGTCACTCTTGCCAAAGCCAAGGCCTCTGCTAATGAGGGTAGCTGCTTCATATCCTAGTGTACCGCCGGAATAAAGGCCTTTAATCGTTTTTTGTTCTGGCTTCAATTCAACAGCCGGTACTTCACCGACAAGCTTGTTGTAGTTTCCTTTTACAGGATTTCCTTTTGCAAGGTCCACAGCAATTGCTGCTGTTTCTTCAAGGGTATTCGCATAGTAGATGTTGCCTTCATGATTGTGAGGCTCTTCTCCGAGGAAGATAGCGACAACTGGCTTGGATAGGCTTTGAAGCAATGCAACTACCTCGTCACGCACTTCTTTTGCAGGTGGCTTGGAGACAATCCCAATCACTTCTGTTTGCTTATGCGCTTCAAGCCCTTTGATTGCATCGATCATTGTGATGGCCCCAATCTTATCAGATAGGTCACGGCCGCCTGTTCCGATGGCATGGGTTACGCCGCCGCCAAGACGGTCGATTTGGACAGTAACTTCCTGAATACCTGTCCCGGAAGCACCAACAATTCCGATATTTCCTTGTTTAACAACATTCGCAAACGCAAGCGGCACGCCAGACAAGATTTCCGTACCACAGTCAGGTCCCATTACAAGAAGGCCTTTTTCATGAGCTTTCTCTTTAAGGCGGCGCTCATCTTCAATCGTTACATTGTCGCTGAAGATAAGAACATGCATATCGTTGTCAATCGCCTTTTCCGCTTCTTCTGCTGCGTATTGCCCAGGAGTTGAAATCAAAGCGATATTTGCATTCGGCAGGGCCTTGATTGCCTTATCCCATGTACGGACTGTTTCAAAGTCTTCTTTACTGCTGCTGATTGCCTGATTGTTTAAATAGTTATCGATTTCATCAAGTACTTCCTGGATTTTTTCTTCCTGGTCGGTATCAACAACAAGACACATGTCGTTGGCAGCCGCCTTTTCAAGTTCTTCAGTGTAAAGGCCTGAGCTTTTGAAAATATCTTTATTGGCCGGAGTCCCCATCATAATTTGGACCTTGTTGATTCCGTCCATTGTCGATATTTTATTTGTGAGAAGCATTAAGTTAACAGAATCCTGGTAGGAATTCTCTTTAATAATGGTATATAGCATTGGTTCACACACCTCTTATTGTAATTTTTCTTGTCGCAGGAAAAGCGCAAGCTGGATTTTGGCAGGCAAAAAACGCCTGGGACTGCGATAATTATTATTGGAAACTTTCCTTAGTGCAAGCGCTGCACAAACTGGATGGGCTTCGACTGGGATAAAGGAATCACGAAGGGCGAAAGCGATTCGATGATGATTTATCTTTGGGGAGTCCTGAAGTTTGTTAAGCGCTGGAGCCAGGCACAGCTGGTATCGCCATGTAAGAAGGGTGGCATCTCATTCGAGACCACCCTTCCTTCTTCTGGTTTTACTTTGCAAAAGGACTTTTATTGTCATAAGCATTGTTGTGGACTACGTCGGACTTTAAATACTCGTATATATGGTCCACGATTTCAATGCCGTCCTCTTCATATTTCTTCTCCCTTTCGGCACTTCTTTGCCCAGGGTAAGAAACATGATCAAAGCCAGGAGCGGGCTTTATGCTATTAAGATCCTTCATCGTCGTTGCAATGCCTTCTTGGAATGCATTTAGGTTCGTGAAAAATTCAGGATTAATAACAATATGGAGTTGTCCAAGATTCCGATACTCAGTCAGATCATGGTACATGGAGGAAACCTTGTTTCCAAACGGAAGGCCTAGCAATATTCCAGATAAAACATCCACCATCATCATAAGCCCGTAACCTTTTGGGCCGGCAATAGGCAATAGTGCATTTACTTTAAATGGATCAGATGTTGGCTCGCCGTTTTTATCGACAGCCCATGTATCAGGAATGGACTCGTTCTTCGATCTGGCGTGAAGAATTTTCCCCCATGCCTGTACGGTTGTCGCCATATCAAACGTAATATGCTTCCCGTCCTTACCAGGTGCAGCAAATGCAATCGGGTTTGTTCCGTAATAAGGCTCCGAACCGCCAAAAGGAACAACCATCGGATCGGACTGGCATACGGAAATCCCAATCAAATTCTCATTGACAGCCTGCTGAACAAAATAAGAAAGCGCTCCGCTATGGCCGATTCTCCTGACACCAACCACAGCAACTCCATTTTCCTTAGCCATTTTTATGGCTTCATCCATTGCAAGCTTTGCGGCTACATGCCCTGCCCCATTATCTCCGTCGAAAATCGCTGTACATGGACCCGTTTTTTCAAACGTAAACTCTGGGTTGTTATTGATACCGCCCTTAGCAATTCTTTCGGCGTAATATTCCACTCGCATGGCCCCGTGAGAATGAACGCCTCTTGCATCAGCATGAGCAAGCACATCTGCTACAACGGCAGCATGGTCTTCTGTTAATCCAGCCTTGTGAAGCTTTGTTGTGATTAAAGTCTTCAATTGCTCTTTAGACAATCTCATTCCTGCTCACCCCTAACATTGGTTGCCCGATCATTATAGTTGCAATTCAAATTCGATCATTATTTAGCAAACGGGTCTTTATGATCATATTGGTTGTTATGAATGACATCCGAGACTAAATATTCATGAATATCATCTACGATTTCAATCCCGTTTTCCTTATAATCCGCTATGACAAGATCGTTATTCTGGCCAGGGAATAGTACTTTCGAGAAACCTGGGGCAGGTTTTATTTGATTCAAGTCATCCATGGTTTGCGATATATCTTTCTTGAAACCAGTTATACCTGTAAAGAATGCCGGGTTAATGACGATATGGAGTTGACCCAACTTCCGGTATTCAGTTAAATCTTCGTACATTGAAGTAACTTTATTGCCGAATGGGAGCCCTAAAAGGATTCCGGATAATACATCGACCATCATTGCCAGGCCATATCCCTTAGGGCCGGCAATTGGCAATAATGCATTGACACTGAACGGATCAGTCGTCGGTTCCCCGTTTTTATCTACTGCCCATGTATCAGGAATGGACTCATTCTTTGATCTGGCGTGAAGGATTTTCCCCCAGGCCTGGACAGTTGTTGCCATATCCAACGTAATCTTTCTCCCATCGCTGCTTGGAGCGGCAAAGGCAATTGGGTTCGTACCATAATACGGCTCAGCACCCCCGAATGGAACAACCATCGGATCGGATTGGCATACCGAAATACCAATCATATCTTGGTCTGCTGCTTGGTGGGTAAAATAGGATATTGCACCGCTATGTGAAATATCTCTGACACCGACGATTGCCGCACCACTTTCTTTTGCCATCTTAATCGCTTCGTCCATAGCCAGCTTTGCGGCAGCATGGCCATTTCCGCCATCGCCGTGGAAGATGCCCGTACTTGGGCCTGTTTTCTCAAACTTAAAGTCGGGATTTGTATTAATTCCGCCCTTTGCAATTCGTTCAGCATAATACTCCACGCGCATGGCTCCGTGGGAATGAATCCCTCTTTCGTCTGCAAACACTAGGACGTCAGCAGCTAACTCGGAATGCTCCTCATTAAGGCCTGCCTTGTGGAGTTTATTTTTGATAAGACTTTTCAAGTCCTCTCTTTTCAGTCTCATTGTGACACCTCTTCGTTGGGAATATTATAATGACACATCCCGATTACAATCTTTGGAGTACACATATGTTAATGGTTCTCTTCCAACCGCATAAGCAGCTTGATGGACATAAGGTCCCATAAAGATGTAATCGCCTTTCTTAACCGGAATCCATTCGTTATCAAGATTATACATACCTTCTCCAGACAACAGATACGCACCATGTTCTTGAACATGTGTTTCGATAAATGGATGGCTTGCTGCCGGATCGAATGAGAGAATGTGGAAGTTCATATCGAAATCGAGGTCCATCGGCAATAGGTCTTTAATATGGACGTTATGCATATCATCGTAGTCCCTATATTCGATATCGTTCGCATGGCCGGAAACAACCCACGGCTTACGGCCTTCAAGTGGTTTATATTTCTGTTTGTAAAGGAACAAACGGGAATCCCCAGATTCAACATTTTCCAAATACATTTTTACTCCTGGCGGGCAATATAGATAGCCGCTTTCTTGTAAAATGTAATCCTTGCCGTCAGCTGTTGCCTTCACTTTTCCGCCTAGGACATAGACAAACGATTCAACATCTTCCTGTCCACAGAAGCCTTCGCTATTCTTGCCGCCCTCATGCATTGTGATGATATAATCTACAAAGCTTGCACCCAATTTCGGCGAACCCAAAATGGACATTGTGCAATTTTCAAAGCCAGGGACAACGTTGTTAACTAGGCCCTCTGGTGCAATTAGAGCATATTTGCCATGTTTAATAATTGACCTGCTTGAAAGTAAATCTTTTGGATAACCCATCTTTACATTCTCCTTTATTCAAGTAGTTATATAAAAGGTTAATAAACCTAATATGACTCATTTCGCATAGACCATTTATTATTCTTTGTATCCCAATTCATAGAGGGCACCAATAAGTGCTTTAACGCCTTCCGCTAAATCAGCAGGCTCAGTAAATTCTGCCGGGTTATGGCTTATGCCCTTATGGCTTGGAACAAAAAGCATAGCCGTTGGTACAATTGGTGCAAAAATTTGAGAATCATGGCCTGCACCACTGTGCATTAACTTATAATTCAATCCATTATCTTTGCATTGTTTTTCAATAAGCTCAACAATCGCAGGGTCCATTGGAACCGGATCGGCATCCATCCACATATCAATCGTGGTTTCTACTTCGTGCTCATTTGAAATTTCATTCATTCTTGCAGTCATTTTCTCAGTAAAGGATACAATTGCTTCTTTATCCGTATGGCGGACATCAATTGTGAATACCGCTTTTCCAGGTACCACATTTACGATGTTTGGAAAAGCTTCAATTTTACCAACTGTTGCAACAAGTGGATCTCCAGCTTTCTTGGCCATGGAGATGATTTCAACAATCATTTGGCTTGCTGCAAAAACCGCATCTTTTCTGTATCCCATTGGTGTTGTTCCGGCATGGTTCGCTTCACCTGTGATTTCAACAGTATAGCGTCTCTGGCCAACAATACTATGAACAACCCCCACTGATTTCTTTTCAGTCTCCAAAACGCTTCCTTGCTCAACATGTACTTCCACGAAAGCTTTCAAGTCTTCACGAGGCCCTTTAGCTTCGTCCCTAAAATCAAAACCGGCATTACGCATCGCTTCAATAAATGGAACACCTTCAAAATCTGCTATCGTTTCAACATCCGCCCGTTTTGCTAACCCAACAATGTTTTTGGATCCCCAAAACGCGTATGGGAAGCGGCTGCCTTCTTCCTCGGCCATAGAAACGACTTCAATGTTGCGCACTGGTTGGCCAAAATTTTCTTTCAAGTACTTTAATGCCAAAATGCCTGCAACAATTCCATAAGCCCCATCATAGCGGCCGCCATTTTTAACAGTATCGACGTGTGAACCCGTTAGGACTGTTTCATTGGAATTTATCCCTTTTAATGTTCCAAACAAATTCCCAACTTCATCAAATCGAGCTTCAAGGCCTTCGCTTACAATCCATTCTTTTAAGGCGTTCTGGCCCTCGCGCCATTCTTGGGAATAGAGCAGACGAGACACACCGCCTTCTGGATCTTTCCCGTACCCGCCGAGCCACTCAAGCCTTTGAGCTGTTTCTTCCACGAGTGCATCAAGCTTTATTTCATTTAGTATGTTCCCCAACACCATCTTCCCTTTCTTCATTATGTAAAAAAATCGTACAATCAAAAACAAATGGTACTTTACTATTGTTTCACTTCAGGCCAATACTATCCCGGCTACCGCTAGAATTCATTACAGGCCAGTTTTTTTCTCCATCCTCAATTGTAAGCGTACTACCTAAAATAGTCTTTATAAGAAGTGGATAAATATTATTATTTTTATTATCCATAATCGATAAACCAACTTTATATTGGAATATTAATTGTCATGATGCACCCCTTAATGCGGATAAAACCGGCTCCATTCCCGCAATAGAGTTTGTTTTTCTTTCGGCCATCCATGAAGCGCAGAAATCAGTGCGCCCCCACAGATAATGATGGCCAAGTTAAGCAGGATTTTTATCTCAACGCCAAAAAAAAAAAAAAAAAATGACAATGCCGGGTCCACTTTAGCATTGTCATTTTTAGGTTTGTGTAGAATTTACTTATAGGTTGTTTAAATTGCGAATTTACCCCATATAGCACGGCTTTCCCCCTATTGTTTTTGTTGCCGTTTGAAAAATTCATGAATTTTTAGCCCAACCCTTACAGACAGCATTTCTTCTGAATCTTCAAAGTCCATGCCCGTAATTTCCTTTATTCTTTCCAGCCTGTACATAACAGTTTTATAGTGAATAAAGAGAATTTTGGCTGTTTGGGCTGCATTTTGGTTACATTCCAAAAAGGTTTGTAATGTTTTAAGCAAATCCGCTTGATTTGTTTGCTGGTATAAGAGCAATTCTTTAAGTGATGATGGAACAAACTGATTTAAAACATCTACGTTATCAATGTGCCGCAAGAGCCTAAATATCCCTAACTCTGAAAAGGAGGTTATTGATTCGACTCCGTTAATCATTTCCCCTAAATCCAGCGCATCCTGCGCCTCCTTATAACTTTTAGGCATGTCACCTATATTATTCACAGTATTGCCTATCCCAACCTGGACCACAATGTCTTTTACTTGTTTTTTTATCAATTCCTGAATGTCCTGAGAAGTTTTTTTAATTTGCTTCAACCATGATGAATCCTTCTTGCCTTTTTTCTCTACCTTCCAAAGAACAATGAATAGATTGCTTTTATTCGCAATAATTCCATTGGGCAAGTAATAATGGATAGCTTCATTCACAACGAAATGGTTGCGATCCGAATATCCTCGTTCATTCTTTTGGCTCGATACGTTATCGGATAAACGATTTATTTTGTATAATACTGCAACAAAAGAGCCATCCAAATCCCAGCCGATTAAATTTGCCTTCTCATAAATAGCATCTAACGAGTATATATTTCCGCTAATCAGCTCTTCCAATAGGTCAAGTTTATGTTTCTTTTCAACCTCGGCAACAGCGAATTGTTTAACAAATTCGAGAGACAATGACGTTGCAGCATTTTCAACAGCAATTAAATCGAGTTCTCCCAGAGAATTATTCATTTCGCCGATCAACAAATACTTTCTGTTATGGTTTAGTGTTTCAATCGGAACAACAATTTGGTGGCCGATCATATTATCCGTATCCAAATACTTCACAATCTGCCGGTAATGAGGAAACTTAATCCCCGCAGTCTGCTCATAAACATGGACTTTTTCAATTATCTTAAATGCAGCAAGACAAGGAAGGGTTGACACGATACAACGAAAATTACGATCGAAAAGAGCAACGGGATTGCCAATTAATTTTTCAAGTGTGTTGATAATTTCTTCCGGTCCTTTATCAGCAAGTGACAAGGCGGTAAAGCGGTCATGAATTTCCTTGTAATACTGCAGTTTGTTTACTTGATTATTGAACAGTTCTCCCATAATTGGATACATGACATCAACAAAAGGGACCTCTTTCGGCAGCTGAATAATGGGCAGCCCGATTTCTTCGCCTGCTTTAATCAATTGGCTTGATATTTCAGTATCAATTTTTTTAATTACTAGCGCACTAACGCCTTTTTCTGCCAGCTTGGTGATGAACGCGCTTTGTTCCTTTTCATTAAAAGACCGAATAGAATATAGGCTTGTTAAAATTACTTCTCCACCCTTTATCCATCTTGTAATATCGGGTGCTTCCATAATGGTGATGCCTTCAATCGTTTTATGCAAATATTTTTGTCCCGCTAAGACTACAGCGTCTTTGAGGGATTCCATTTCAAGCATATCCTTTACCTTAACCTCCATTTTGCCGCAGTCCTTTCCTTTTAAGATAAAGTGAACCATTCGAGGGCGTTTTGTTCATCCCCCACTGATGGATAGCCGTACGGAGTCCGTTTGGTTCGGAAATCGGACCTTTACGGACAGTTGAGCCCCTACCTATCTTTACTTCGTTGCCACTGGTCTTGGGTGGAGGACCTTCCCGCCCGTCAAGGGAGTTAAAAATTCAACGATCGGAATAACAATGTTTTTATTATACATGAAAAAATATCGTGAATCTAAATGCTAGAAAGAGGGATGACAGTATGATAAAAACAACGATTGTGTACAAACGGGAACAGGGTTATGAGATAAGAGGAAGATATTCCTTATGAACAATCCGTACTAATGGCGGGACATTAAAAAGCGAGCGCCGAGAGTAAATTGATAACAATTCCCGGAGGAAAGCATGCCATAGGTGCCGATTGGCAGGATTCAGTTCTCCAAAACCCATCTAATGAGGCCGTCGACTTTTTCAAAAATAAAAGAGAAAGGGCTTGAGAGGAATCTCTCAGCCCTTTCTGCCATCTTATCCATTATCTTACTCTTGCGTTTACTTGAAGAACCTTATCTTCGTTTTTTTCATCTTTGCTTTCATCTTCCTGGCCATACCGATCCCAATTAAATAAATTTTCCAAAAGGAGCGCCAGGATAATTCCCACTAGTAAACCGCTGCTAAGCAATGGGCGAATCACACTTGGTATTGATGCAAAATACGATGCAGGCAATGTCATGATAATAACACCTACAAATAGCGGTACCGATGAGCGATATACATTGATTGTATTAAATTTAACTTGGTTAAAGAAATTCAAGGAGGAATTCAGAAGCAGCAAATACGAGACAAACAATACCGCACTTCCTATACTTAATGGCAATTGAGAGAAAAAGTGGCCTATTGGCGGAATAAGCCCCATCACCATAAACATGAAACCACCGATAATAAATGGAATCCTTTTTAAAATTCCTGTCTGGCTGAGAAAACCAATGGACGACACATAAGGTGAATAAGGAACGAGGCCAAGCACACCAGCAAGGAGGGTAAAGATGCCAGTAATAGTAAAGGATGCCCGATATTGTGATTTGCTCGTCTGTTCGTTGTACATATTCTCGGTTCCCTTTAATGATCCAACCGTATTTGCTGTATTCAGCAAGCCGGCAAGAACGGTTGTAACAATAATTCCTATGTCCCAGGCGGGCTTCCCTAATGGAAATAAGTGAATTGAAAATGACGTAACTTCGTTTAGAGGACTCTCAGTTTTAAAAATAAGGGCATAAGCAATCCAGCCGATAATAATACCAAGCAATAAACCATAACGCCTGACGCTTGGAGGTGCCTTTATACTAATCACAATGACAATCACCGCAATAAGGATAGAGAGCAATGAAATTGACAAATCGATTTGCGCACCTTGGGTCTGGTTGCCGAATGGTATACCCAGCATCCCCTTCAGGAAGATACCAATCAGTTGGCATCCGAATAAAAACATAAATACGCCCATTACCGCTGGTTTAAATAATTTTGCAAGGTAAGGACCCATACCGGTTATCCCAATAATAAGCGTCAAAAATGCGGAAATGATAATACCAACAGTAAGGCTTCCTCCCAAAATTGGTAAAGGCATACCTTGTGCAGCAGCAGTAGTACAAAGAGTTAATATAATCCCCCACCAAAGTCCGGATTGCCCTTCCATGATGGCTCGCTTATGACCGAAGATAGCTTGAACGATACAGGCCAAACCTGTGATTATAAATGAAAGCTGTAACAAGTTAACGACTTTAGACGGCTCCAGCTCAAAAGCAGCTCCTACAGTGATTGGAATAACTACAATGTTTGTAAAAATAAAAAAGAGCCATTGTAAGCCCGAGATCCAATTGCTTGATTTCATTAATTCCTTAATAACAATCGCCTTCTTTTCAAAATTTTTTAACTAACCTACTTAATTGAAGCTTTTATCCCCAGCAAAATACCTATTATCGTATCAGCCCCGGATGTATGGCCTATTTTTCTCATTTCTTCAAGCGCAATCGAAAATTCTGGACTCCGAGGTTTATCTAGAACAGTACACAATTGAATAAGATGTGAGTGAAATTTATTTTCCGTTGCATATAAAAGATATTCTAAAGCAATTTGCGTTGTCCTCTTCCGGCCATTTTCCAATAAGTAACGTTTCAACTGCTGCTGAAAAGCTTTGTTTGTTCCTTCCATTGCTGAAAAAACGGCACAAATTCCTGTAATAACATCATCCCCGCTTGGTGTTAACCCGAGTCCCCTTCCAATCCAATAATTAAATACGTTTTCAGCTTCTACAGCTTTATTCCCATTGGCGAGCTTTTTCAAGCTGTCCAATTGATGTAAAGTTAGAAGTTCCTTTTGATATGGCGCGGGCTCTACCATATACTTAACGATTGCCACTTTATCCTCAGTTGTCTCCGCCAAGCCTGTTCGCCACTCCTCCTGAAGCAACCTTTCCGCAATAAATAAAAAATTTTCCTTTACGTGCTGCCGCTCCGAAACACAACCATGAAGCGTATGATTTGTCATTTCCGCCGTCTCAAACGAAAGGGATGTTCTATCAGAAAAAAACAAGGTGTTTGATGAGAGATCCCAAGCTACATCTTGGTTACTCCTCAACTGCAGAGTAAGCTGCCGTACATCATGCTGATTCAAGCCAATCCCAAATGGGGATAACCCATTTTCCACGGCACCAACATGGACTAAATGTTCACCAAAAACCAAGTTAAAACTGTTGTTAAAAATACTATGGACACATCCTCTAGGATTCCTTTCAACGATTCTAAATATTTCATCACTGAAAGCGCACGCTGCAAACCTACTCGTATCCTGATTATTATTGTTTCTCATTGAATAAATCAAACACTTCCCCTCCAGTACTGAAACGGTTTCCTTGAACACTTCCATAGTTTGCTCATTAGGTTTGCCATGAAACGAAACGGATCATACCTTTAACTATATAAGATTAAATGATATTGGGTCTGAGTGTCACTGTTCAAAGTAGACAAAATAATTTTTGCTTTTTGTACACTTTTCACGTAGAATACACTTTGATAACTAGTAAATTTGAGGGATAAAAAATGAAAACAATTAATGATTTATTTATTTTAGAAGGTATGAAAGAAAGTGTCGTTCTGGCTGGCCACAGAGGACTTACTCGAAATGTTCAATTCGTTAATATATCAGATACCCCCGATGTCATCAAATTTTTAGACAGCAATCATTTACTTCTCACAACCGGGTATGCGTTTAAAGATGATATACAGCTTATGTGTGAGTTGATTAAACAAATGCATGCGTTAAATTGTTCGGGAATCGTTATTAAAATTAACCGATTTTTGAAGGAATTACCAACGGAAGTTAAATTGCTAGCCGATGACTTGGCTTTTCCAATTATAGATTTGCCTACAAACCATACTTTAGGGGAAGTATCCCGCCACATTTTGAATTACTTAAATGATAACGAAACCGAGCAGCTTTATTATGCCCTACATGTCCAAAAAGAGTTTTCCAAAATGATGATAAAAGGATACAGCCTGAATGTACTAATCGAACAATTAGGACATTTTTTGGCCCGCCCAACTCTTTTATTAAATCACAGAGGAGAAAAAATCGCCTCTAGCCATGATTTTGGTATGGAATCAATGAAAGCAGTCGAACGGGAAATCATTCAAAAAGTAAAGGAAGATTTAGTCTCTGCCCGGCAAGGCACGACATTTACGCTCCCGTTACGAGACAATCAATCCATCTCCACATTTCCTGTGCAAACAAAACGGCTATATCCAAGTATGTTGGTTATCTTTGATTCTTTAACCCTGCCCTATCCCTCTTCACAAATGGCCATTGAACAGGCTGGCAACGTAATTTCATTTACAATCATTAAAGAACAGGCTATCGAGGAAAATTCTAGATTATTAAAAAATAATTTCTTTGATGAATTAATTGAAATGAGAATTGGCTCTGAGGAAGAGATTTTAAGCCGTGGAAATTATTATGGATTGAAAGAAAACATGGATAATATTTGTATGATTTGTACCATTGACCAAAAAGGGCAAAATTATGAATCATTGCAATTGTATGAAAAAAGAGTCGGAGAATTATACAATAGTATTTATGATCAGCTCGAGGATGAAATCATTCATAATAATATTGAAGCAATTTTATTTACAAAAGAAAAATACTTTGTCATGATTCTCCAATTCCCCAAATATGACGAAATGGATATGGATAATCTAACCAACTTTATTGAGAATTGCCAAACCAACTTACAGGGCGATTATTCCATTTCCTTCGGAGTCAGTAATCCGGTCTTCTCAATAAAAGATATTTCTACTGCCTATCACGAATCGGTAGAAGCATTACTGGCTGGATATGAAATGAACAAGATGGGATTCATAAATTTCTATAAACCGAAGGAGCTTGAGGAATTACTGAGCGCTGTTCCTAAAAAGGATTTAAAAGCACTTTACGAAAATACTTTAAAGTCACTTGCTTATCCTAAGACAAAAGAAGAACTGGAGTTAGTAAAAACCATACAAGTTTACCTTGATTCCCAGTGTGAAATTTCCGAGACATCAAGGAAATTGTTTATCCATAGAAATACGGTTAAGTATCGTATTGAAAAAGCGGAAGAAGTGCTAAACTGTTCCTTTCGCGATCCTGCAGATTCACTGAGAATACGTGTTGCTCTCGTTATCGGAACGATCCTTAAAGAGGACGAAAGCCAATAAGTAATAAAAAACCAAAACCCTTAAACATCGGGTTTTGGTTTTTTTCTTATCCTTAAACTTCTGCTTTTCCATTAACAGTGATTTTTCCGTTATCAAAGACAATTTCACCATTGACAATCGTTGTTTTGACTTTCCCTTTAAATGTCATGCCAACATAAGGGGAATGCTTATGGCGGTAGAACAAATCTTCATTCTTAAGTTCAAAGCTTTCATTTAGGTTAACAATGGCCAAGTCCGCATCGTAGCCTTCGGCGATTGTTCCTTTCGTTTCCAGACCGAACAATTTAGCCGGGTTTGTCGCAGTTAATTCAACAATTTTTTCCAATGGGATATTTCGTTTAAAATGGCCTTCCGTCAACATAATATTCAAGGTAGATTGTGCACCAGAGATACCGCCCCAACCTTCAAAATAGTTGTCAGTAATCTTCTTCATGGATGCAGGTGCAGGTGAATGGTCGGAGCCAATGACAGTAATTTCACCGTTAGCGATAGCCACCCAAAGATCTTCCACCTCTTCTTGATCCCTTAATGGAGGAGCGCATTTTGCCAATGCTCCTTTTTCCTCTAAGTCCTTAACTGTCAGAGACAGATAGTGCGGGCATGTTTCGACTGTTACATCCACGCCCCTTTGTTGAGCTTCCCTTATAACCTGAACAACCTTTCGGCTGCTTGCATGGACGATATGAAGTTTACATCCAGTTGCTTCTGCGTATGAAATCACCCTTCGAACAGCTTCAATTTCAGAAATAATTGGCCTGGATTCAACATAATCCCTCGCGGTTGTCTTGCCCTGGCTTTGTTTTTCTTTTGCCAGTTGATCACAAATAACCGTACTTTCCGCATGGACAGCTAAAAGAGAGCCAAAGGACGCAATCTCTTTCATGCCCTTATAGAGTGTTTCATCATCAACGTTATCGAAATCAGCAATCCCGCTTGGTGACATAAATGCTTTAAAGCCAATGACACCATTTTCATGGAGTTCTTTTAAGTCGCCAATATTTTCCGGTACAAGCCCACCCCAGAAACGCGGGTTAACAATCGACTTTTCATCGGCAGCTTCGCTTTTCAGCTCTAAGTTCGCTTTGTTAATGGTTGGAGGCGTACTATTCAACGGCATATCAAAGAACGTTGTTACACCGCCCGCTGCCAAACTTCTGCTTCCTGTCTCGAGCCCTTCCCATTCCGTTCTGCCAGGTTCGTTAAAATGGACGTGTGTATCGATTAACCCTGGAAGGATATGTAGCCCTTCAGCATTAATCTCTTTATTTGCTGTTGCCTCTAGTCGTTTGCCGACAGATACTTCTTTAATCTTGCCATCCTTAATGGCAATGTCACCTTGGACGGTTGACTCCGATGTGACAATATTCCCGTTTCTAATAATCAATTCGTATGTAGCCATGTTTCTACCTCCCGTCATTTAGTACCCTTTGCCATAGCCGAACGATGGCTATGGCAAAGGGGTAATTGTCTCGTTTTTATAGCTGGTTATTTAGCAGAAATCAGCTTTCCTACAGGGTTGCCAACAATGCCTTTTTCCAAATCGAAAACGACATTCCCGCGGACGATTGTTTTCGTTACACGGCAGTCAATCTTCCTGCCTTCATATGCGCTGTGCTTATTTTTATAGTACAGGTCTTCCCTTTTCACGGTATAAGATTGGTTAGGGTCGACCAGGATAATATCCGCATCCTTCGAGACGGCAATTTCACCTTTATTTGGCAAGTTGAATCGTTCAGCCGGATTAGTTGCGATTAAATCAACAAACTTTTGTACTGGTAATCCACGTTGTTTTACAGCCAGATCAAACATGAGGTCGACGTTATTTTGAGCGCCGCTAATTCCGCCCCATGCTTCCCAAAGGTTTCCTTGCTTTAAGTCCTCAGTGCAAGGCGAATGGTCGGATGTTAGCCAGTCAATATTCCCGTTAAGTAGCTCGTCCCATAATTTTGCTTGATCCTCTGCTTTTCTAATTGGAGGCTGACATTTTGCTTTAGGACCAATTTCATCTACTTGCTCGGCAGTAAAAGCGAAATAGTGAGGGCAAGATTCAACTGTAACATCTACACCTTCTTCACGAGCTTTTAAGATAGCTTGAATCGCCTCGGAAGTACTAATGTGTACTAGATGCAATTTACAACCAGTTTCTTTAGCGAAAAGAATCGCACGCTGGACGGCATCCACTTCTGTAAAAACAGGGCGGGATTCCGCATATTCTACTCCAGAATTTTTGCCTGCTTTAGCAAATTCTTTGGCAAGCCCGGATGTAACCGAAGGATTTTCCGCGTGGATGCACAGCAACTGATCCAATTCGGCCAATTTCTGCATCCCTTTATACAAGGTATAATCATCGACATTTGTGAAATCGCCAGGGATGTCACTTGTGATATCAGACATGAAGCACTTAAAGGCAAGGACTCCCGCATCAGACAATTCCTCAAGCTTGTCCAGATTATCTGGTACAAGACCGCCATAGAAGGCATAATCAACATAGTTCTGGGTTTTTGCCGCTTCAAGCTTCAGTTCCAATGCCTCTTTATTGATGGTTGCCGGGAGTGCGTTCAATGGCATTTCCACATAACTCGTCGTACCGCCGGCCGCTAAAGCTTTCGATCCAGTTTCAAAGCCTTCCCATTCTGTTCGGCCTGGCTCGCTGATGTGGACATGCGTATCAATCATTCCAGGCATGACATATTGTCCACTTGCATTAATTACTTCTTTTGCCTCATCAGTAATTTGTTCCGCAATACAGGAGATTTTTTCATTTTTAATCCCAATATCAACCTGATAAACGCCATCCCGTAATACAACATTTCCGCCTTTAATAACTAAATCAAATGCCATGTAAAATACCCCTCTCAAGATCAAGAATTTTTTTCATTCACTTAAGAATTTTTCATTCAGTTTTGCCATTTCTTTCTTTAACTATTTTCTTCATTTAATTTTGGCGTCTTTTCAAACAAAGTACCTTTTGAGTGCGGCCATTCAATCAATATATAAATGATAAATGCCGAAATGACGCCGACAAACCAGGACATGTCGTAAAGCGGCTTCAGGAATGGAATGAAATTACCACCCAAACAAAGGATGCCCGCGATAATCATTGTTATGATGGCATTCACATTAAAACCATTTTTATAATTGTATTTGCCCTTTTTTGCATACAGTTCGTTCAAGTCAATATTGGTTTTTGAGATGATAAAATATTGTGCTAACATAACTCCGGTTACTGGGGCTAATATCCCTCCAACAATATTTAGGAATGTGAAAATACTTGTTGGGTTTTCCATCAACTTCCATGGCATAACAAGAATTCCAATAATTGCTGCAATTATTGCACCGGACTTGAAAGTAATATTTTTTGGAAATAAGGATGCTATCTGGTAACCTGCAGGAACAATATTTCCTGTAACGTTAACAGATAATGTTGTTAAGCATAGTGTAAGTACTGATATTGCTATTGCAAAAGTACTATCAAACCGCGCAACGACATTCAGTACGTTCCAAATTGGTGTACCAAAGGCAATTTCAGAGCCTACAATAATTGAAATACTTGCAACCGCAAATAATAAATACGCTACAACAAGACCGATTGTTTGTCCGATTGCTTGGTCCTTCGTAGACTTCGCCAACCTTGTAAAATCTGAAACATTGACAATTGGTGCTGCCCAAGCAGCAATAACCGCTGTCACAGAAGCGATGAAGATAATTACTTTATTACCGGCAACCCCTGAGCCGGTATAAGCTAATATTGGTCCAATCCCACCTGCTAAGTTAATGGCCCAAATTGCCATACCTCCAAAAACTATGTAAACAAGTGGTGAAAGGATATTTGAAAATTTCCCTAAGAACCCCATTCCTCCATAAATTAAAGCAACATTCAATAACCAAAAGATTAAAAAGGAAAGTAAAGAGGGCATTGATAATCCTAAAAGGTTCCAATTTCCACCTAACGTTAAATACGCCGGCCAAAGCTTTCCAATTAAAATGGATAATGCTTGGCTTCCTGCGTAGGTCTGAAAACCGAACCACATGATCGCCACAATGACTCCCCTTAATACTCCTGGAATCATTGCACCTTTCGTTCCAAAGGACAAGCGGAGCAGCATCGCAAATGGTAATCCATACTTTGAACCTGCATGGCCATTAAGGACGAGCATTGCAGCTATTATTATGGAGGCAACCATAATGGCGGCAAAAACCTGCCCAACTGACAATCCTAAGGCAAACAGCCCGCCGATTGCAATATAGTTAGGTATGTTATGGACAGCACCCATCCAAACAGATGAAAAATTCCCAATGTTCCATTTTCTCTCTTCTTCTTTTGTCGGCAAAACGTCATCACTGTATCCAGCAGCTTTTAATTGCTCTCTATCAAAATGACTCAAATGAATCCCTCCTTGGATAACTCCAATAATCACCGAAGCTTTTTGTTCAAGTTCATCATTACTTGAACATATATTTCGCGTACGCAATAAAAAAATGCAATGGGGTCATCGAATCATGTCGAAAAACATTTCTTTATTTTTTAACGCCATGACTATTATACATAGTATTCCGCTTAACTTCTTTAGGTTTATTAAACAAAATGAATATCTATTTTTAAATATAATGCATAAAAATTTGATGTTTATATTCATTTCGAACAATAACTAGTGCAACTTGCACATTAATAAAAGGCGAATTTCGTCAAACATTTAAAAGTCCTATATACAATAGGACCTTGGGGTTGTTTAAGTTGTACGGATAATAAAAAAATACTTTGCAGGGCATCCTCTGCAAAGTATTTTTTATCGTTCTATTTCTACTTCTCAAAAATCGTCCCTGTTTTAAAGCTTGAGCCCTTAAAGGCGAACTTCGATAGAAGATAATAAGCTGTACCTGCTACGACTAAACCGATTATCCATGCTAGCTCAACCTCTAGGAACGCAGCGCCTGCACCGATAAACATTGCAATCAAGCCTGCTGGATTAAACCCAGAAAAAGGACCATCTTCCTTATACAATTCTGCAGTATTTACTTTCTGCTTTCTTAAAATATAATAGTCGACTAATAATATTGAAATAACCGGCCCTAAAAATGCGGAATAGATTAGAATGAACATATTAAGACCCTTAGACGATGACTCCTGGATAAGCAACCAAGGAAATGCACCTAATGCAAGCAATCCTGTTACCGTTACAGATGCTTTATACTTTAATTTTGTAAGCAATGTAATAACATAAGCTGGCGGAATAATGTTAGCAACCATATTTGTTGCAATAACCGCAACTACAATAAAGGCAGATACAAAAACTGAAATATAAGGATTATCGATTACAATTGGGAGTGCTTTTGCAGGATTTGTTACACCCGTTGCCGCAGCAAGCATTGCCCCGATTATAATAACAAAACCATATGATAAGGTAATTGGCATAAAGTATAATGCCCCGCGTTTTCCATCACTCATACCAGTTTTAAGTTCCCTGGAATAGTCAGCGGCACTTACAAAAATTCCTGCATAATTCCCTAAAAAGACCATAATGAGTCCGAAGAACGGCAAGCCCCATGAACCTTTAGCCTGAACCCAGTTTTGGGCAATCTCAGCGCTATGTGATGTTAAAAGAATTCCGAATACATAAACGAGTGCTGCCATGAAAACAACAGACGCAACCGTCTCTACCCATTTAATTGCATGGAAACCGTATAATGAAAGCACAATCTGAAATAATTGCAGCGCTACAAAGCAAATAGCAACGTTATCAAAACTTCCACCCGTAACAATCTTAGCAATTTCATTTAAGGCAGTTCCACCAATCCAGCTTTGAATCCCGTACCATACGATGGCGGGTACCCCACGCAGCAGTGACGATATCACAGTCCCTTTAGTCCCAAAGGACATTCTAAGCTGTACGACATATGGAATTCCTAATTTGTAGCCGGGACGATCATTCAGTGCAAAAATAGTTGAAATGATCGCAATTGCGATGACAGCTGCTAAAATTGTTTGAAAGATGTTTAATGTCGCAACCCCCGCTACTATGACACTGGCCCCCAGCGTCATATTACCTAAATTAACGCCGTCGCCAATCCACATGAAAACATAGTCTCTCGCTTTGACTGTCCTTTCCTTATCCGTTTTCGGATATAATGATTCATCCACTCCCGCGACACGTTCAATCTCCGTCTCTTTTGTATGGTAACTTTCAATTATGGTAGACATATTTCATCCCCTTTTCATGTATGCCGTATCCGAAAACGCATTTGGTTTGACCAATTGGAAGGTTTTACCTTACTTACCGTAAAATTATTTTTATATTGCTAGAGGTTGCCTTTTATCAATTTGCTTTCTTTATAGCCATCGATACGCCAATTAGTTAAATAATTTTCAGTTCCATAAAGGACATTAGGCCAAACAATTTATCCACCGTGAATACGTTTTCTTTATTAACAATACGTATTATACATAGGTTTTTCAGTTAGGTCATTATGTCTATTAAACAAAATAAACAAACCACGACTATTGATACTGCATAAACTATTTTAAAATAATCATCGAGATGAACAACCATTTGTACAATTTGAACAATAGAAAAGCAGGCGCTTTTACCTTTTTATGTAAGACGAAACTTAAATCGGTGGGGGGCCTCATCCCCATTGATTGTTAGTCCCGTTTTACTGCCGCTAATTCGCCAAAGTATTACGATTAAGCGGCACTACGAACCCAATTGGTTGAACTATGCTGCCAAAAGGCAGCAGCAAGTTTCACTGCGCCTTACAAATAGGGCTTTTACGGACAGTTGATTCCTAGCCTCCTTCTACCTCGTTAATCAATGGAATCTTGAAGTGGGGTCTTACTGCCCGTTAATGCGGGATAAAATCACTCGAAATTAAACGCAACTACGGTTTGTATATGTTGAACATTGCTAAATGAATCATGTAACATACTTGCTTGGCATAAAAATAAAAAGGAGTGATGTTTTATGTAAACAGTCACTCCTTTTTATGCTTCTTTTTTAAAACCAGCACTTTTGGTGAAGAACCTCTCTTCTTATTTATTTTCTTTTTTTGGCAATCATTTCGATTTCAACTTCAGCTCCTAATGGCAAAGCTAACACTGCTACACAAGTCCTTGCTGGATATGGTTCGGAAAATTGGGTTTTATATACGTCGTTCATAGCAGCAAAATTATTCATATCCGTTAAATATACATTCACTTTTACCACATCATCAGATTTAAGGCCCGCCGCTTCTAATACCTCAAATAAATTTTTGAAACATTGCTTAGTTTGTTCTCCAATATCCCCTTTCAGGTTTTCCGCTGAAATTGAATTCATTGCTGTTTGACCTGAGAAATAAACAAATTCTCCTGCATCTACCGCATGTGAATATGGGCCAGATACTGTTGCGCTCTTTGCCTCATAAACCTTCCTCATCTTGATGATTCTCCTTTTTTATATAATATCAATATAATGTCCATATTACTGAAAGGTGATTGTACATTCAATAAAGTTGCTTTTAATTAAGGAAGTTATCATTTGAGTGGCATCAACACCTAATGAAAAAGGCATTGGGAGCGGTATCTTCCCAATGCCTATTACATCATCGTAGTTTTGAATCCAAGCGAAAAGCTAGGCTTCAACTTCACTCTCACTTTTGTATACCACTGCCGAAAGATTCTTTGGTAATTTGCAAGCATCCATCCAAGAATTTTTCCGTTGCAATATGCAGCAATAAGTGTAGCAATTCCAATCGATCGCTAGCTCCCCATCCCACTTGGATAGCTTTTTTTATAAGCCCTGCCTGTTCTTCTCCGCTAATGTAATTTTATTTTCAAGAAGTGTTAGGTTTTTGGCTTGTTGTAATTGAATGTTTTTTGTGTAGCAAATTTGTTCACATAAAGAACAGTCCACGCATTTATACGGGTGTAACGTGATTGTTTGCAGGCCGTGTTCTGTTTTCATCGTCAGGGCTTCCGTCGGACAAAGAATCGCACATGCGCCGCAAAAGTGGCAATCCTCGTTTATTTGAGGCAAACGAATGTCCTCTTGATGACTCAACGCTTCATTTCCCTTTAATTCCGTCAAAAAGAGCGATCGCTTATTCATAAATGGATACACTGATTCATGCGTCATTTTTTCAATTAGATGACTGCCTACTTCGTTCCACTCTTTTTTTAGCTTCGCCTGGGAGTCAGCTTGAAGTTTCTCTTGGTATGTTGGAATCCTGTTAGAGCCTCCCAGCATTTCTTTTATTGCCAGTTTATTTGTTGATTTCATTTCCTTAAAGAAAGCAGAAAGAAAATCCCTTCGATCAACATTATAGTCGACGCTTTCCTTTGAACCATTTATTTCGGAGGTAATCTTCATCTTCTGGCAACTAATCGCTTCCCCGGCTTGAAGTTCCCTTCTCCACAATTTTTCGCCCGTGCTAATATCACAATCAGTACATGCCTGTTCAGGTTGATAGATCGATAGATTTTCACATTTATTCAATAATGTCACCCATGCTTCTTTTGGAATCATTCCCAGGCATGGGACCGCAACCGATGCGGCATTTTTTTTTGAAACTAGCGCCCGCTCACAATGGAGGTACACTTTTTCATGCTGCTCGCTTTTATGGATGACTTCTTGAACAAATTGAGTGAGAGGGGGCTGATTCATTGTTATGGCGCCTGTCGGGCATACCATCCCGCAAAGGCCGCAATCCACACAGCTGCCAGCGATAACAATATCCTTATTTACGAAGGATATGCTATTTTTGGGACAATGATCGACACAGCTCGTACAGGTGCTTTTTGTAGAAATCAACTTCGTACAAAGATTGGCCTCCACACTCAATACTGCCATTTTCTTATCGATGACATTTACCCAATTTAATAGATTCATATCCTTCCCCCCTGTTCTACTTACAAATGGATCGCTGTTTCATAAAATAAAAACCTGCCCAAACATTCACTGGCTAGAAGGATTGTGAAAGCTGCCGAAAAGATTTTCACATTCCGAAATTTGCTATTTTTATACGATAAAAGCATTAGCGCCGAGGCTGCAAGGAATGTCACGACCCTTACCCAGAAGAAGACATGCGTAAATGTTAATTTCGCTGTTTCCACAGCTTCAGGAAGACCTGCAAGCAAGGTGGAAAAATAGACAACCCCGACAATGGCTGCCACTGCTAGCGCTGGAATTGAGAGGCGTGAAATATTAATCGCCTGCTCCCTTTTGATTGCTAAACAAGCGGCCACATATAATGGCCCCAGCAAAAGCGCTGTTAAAAAGAAGGCTAACAGTGTATTGGCGCTATCCCAAGCTGGAATCGCCGGGATCATATAAATTTTTGCCGATGAGAAGATTGCGATGACTCCAATAACGGAACCAATCCATCCGATTACGCCCCGCTTTGCGGCATCCCCTTTGTACCAAAACCATGTGTAAAGGAGTATGAATCCAAGAAATGCCCCATAAAACACAATCTCTCGGCTCAACCAGGAGACGCCGAAATTCAAGATAGCACGGTACGCATGCAGCGGCTGCCCTAAATGGAGCATCGATACCAAAAGTGAAATGCCTCCTAGTACAAGGAGCGAAAGCAATATCAGCAGTCCTGTATTTTTCGATATGCCGCCTTTTGTTCGATCCAGCCACCAAAAGGCCACAAACCCGCCTAAAAGAAGCTGCGAAATTACAGTGAAGATGACTAGTGGAAGGTCATGCATCGTTACGCCCTCCTAAACTGCTTGCCTGGTTTTGGCAAGATGAATTGGGTAGTAGGATGTGTAATGGACGGGTCGGCAAATGTCGGCACAATGCTCACCGTTCCAGCAGGCTGGACTTCATTATAATCAACGATTTCAATTGCCTCCATCGGGCATTTCGAGACGCAAATCGGAGATTCGCCTACATCAAGCCGGTCATAGCACATGCTGCACTTGTCCATTTTCTTTTTAACAGGATTATATTGCGGTACGCCAAACGGGCATGCCTTTCCGCACATTTGGCAGCCGATGCAAAGCTCCTGGTTATGGACAACAATGCCATCCTCCTCGCGCTTCGTATACGCCCCAACCGGACAAGCCTTCTTACAGGCAGGCTCATCGCAATGGTTGCACGCTGTCGATACAAAGGCGCGGACGGGAGAACCGACCATGTCCTCCGGCAGCTCCCTTACCGTTCTCCTTCTCATCTGTGGTTCAAGCTGATAAAAGCTTTTGCATGAAATTTCACAGGCATGGCAGCCGATACATCGATCGATATTTACTAAAAAGCCTAATTTTTTGGCCATTGGCTCCCCTCCTCCTTATGCTTTTTCGATTTTGACAAAATTATCATGGAAGGCGATTCCGCGCTGGCCTTTGCTGTAGTCGCCCATATCCGAGGGAATGGCCTTCACGTTGAAGTTTTCCGTGTAATTTACATCTTTCCACCAGCCCTCGTACATCACGACAGTATCAGATGGAACAGTTTTCGTTAATTTTGCCGGCAGCGTCAAATACCCTGCCTCATTTTTCACATGGACCAAATCATTTTCTTTAATCCCGTACCTTTTCGCCAATTCAGGATTCATCTCTACAAACGGGTGGCTTTGGATTGCATCAAGCCAGTCAATATGCTGGAACTGGCTATGGATGCCCAATTTCCAGTGTGGGGACATGCATCGAATCGGATGCTCCCCGTCGGCTTTGTATGGCTCGACAAATACCGGCAGCGGATGGTGGCCATATTCGGCTGCCTTCCTGGAGTAAAACTCGTACTTTCCGGATGGAGTCCTGAACTTAAGGTCTTCCCACGCAACCGTTACCTTGTCGTTCGCCTTTGCGGTCCCGCCATTTTTGCGAAGATCATCCCAGCTTTTGACGCCGAATAACTCCCTGATGCCATCGTTAAATTCTTTTTCAACCCATTCTTCAAGCGAGCCTGACACTGGGAATGTGCATGAACCTGGCGCAAGCTCATTTAATTTCTTCGAAAGGCCCATGGCAATTTCGAGATCGCTCTTTGTTTCATACAAAGGTTTAATGGCCTGCTCATTTGCATTCAACCAGTAATGCCAATAGCTGACGTTAACCCCTACAGTTTCAAACGGGGTTGTGACAGGCAGAACAATATCGGACAGTTCAACCGTTTGGTTCATATACAAATCGGCTGTTACAACCAGATCCATTTTCTCGAATGCCTTTTTCACGACATTCGGCTCGGGATCCTGGGCGATCGGGTTCCGGCAGGCGATCCACATCATCTTGATCGGCGGGTCATTGGCATCCAGAACTTGCGCACCGAAATTGTTCATATTCACATATCGGTCAGCTTCACCCTGTGTTCCTTCAGGTACGCCAAAACCCATCGTATGGTAATTAAAGCCCCACGTTTCCCCGCCGATATAATTAACTCCGCCGCCCCTCTTTCCGATATTGCCGGTCATTGCCGCGAGCGCATCAATCGCCCGGACCATCGAACCACCGTTTGTATGGCGCTGCATCCCAAAGCCAATCCAAATATTTCCCGGCTTCGCTGTCGCGTATTCCCTTGCGATGCGTTCAATTAACGGCTTTGGAACGCCTGTTTTCTCGGCAGCCCATTCAACTGTAATATTCTTTTTCACATAAGATACAAAATCCGAAAACCCAATCGAATGGCTGTTGACCCATGCTTCATCGTGAAGGTTATGATCCAAAATATAGCGAATCATCCCAAGGGCGAGTGCGCCGTCCGTGCTTGCCTTCAGTTGGATATACTCGTCTGCCTTTGAGGCCGTCTGGGTAATGAGCGGGTCGATAACGACAAGCTTTGTCCCCTTTTCCTTCGCCTGTTCAATAAAGTACATCGAATGCGCAGAAGTCCAGGCCGGATTAGAACCCCAAAGAATGATATACTCGGCATCCATAAATTGCTCCGGGTCATTGTTATACGCTGTTCCCATATCAAATGTTTGCGCGTCCGAACCAGCCGGGTCACATGGCGTCCCTTGGGCCCTCGTTGTATAGCCGATACTTGAAAGCATTCCTTCTGTTGCATAGTTTAAAATGTTGAAATTGCCTGAGTACTTGTTCAAGCAAATTGGCAGCGTATTGCCGTATTCCCGTTTAATTTCAAGAATTTTTTTGGCGATGATTGTGTAAGCCTCATCCCAGCTAATCCGTTCCCAATTGCCAGAACCGCGCCCCTTTTGCCTCATTGGGTATTTAATCCGATCGGGTGAGTACACAACACGCGGATACGTATTCCCTTTTACACATAGGCGGCCTTTTGTATAGTTATTGTTTTCATTTCCAGTAATAAATGTGATTCTCCCATTCTCGACTGTTGTCACAATCGAACACGTATCATAACAATTTCGCGGGCAGGCATTATAGAAATGCTGTTTTTTACCGTTTGAGCTCGCTTTGGCGGTCGGGACAAGCCCCCGTGCCGCTTTATTTCCAATCGCCCCAAGCCCAAATAATGTACTAAGTGCCGCGGAACCTTTTAAAAACGTCCGGCGTGTAAAGTTTTCAGTCAACATCAATCTTCACCTTCGATCATCTTTTTTTCGAGATGCAAGAATTCTTTTAGTAAAATGGCCATCGCACGGGTAATAGGATTAGTACTGTTTTTGACAATCCGTGCGCAGTGTTCAAATGCCCATTGCAAAAGATGACTTTCAAGAAACATCTTATAAAGCTGGCCATTATCCCCGTTCGCTTGTTCATTTAAGAGGTGCAGGATCAGTTCCAATTCGAATTGGATGTGGTCATCCGGCATCTGGCCTTCATCGGCAACCTGAAGCCCGGCATGATGGTAAAAATTCCGTACCTTCAATGTTTCCTGCTGCAAAACAGTCCCCTCAACATTCCGGTAACTCGATTCATACGGCGACGCCAGCAACTTATTCGGGCCTACAAATAAACGGTTGTAATCGTATGGGAATGTTTGGAAGTCGACATCATCGGCCTCTTCAAAGAATTGAATGGCTTTTTCTGCCTCACCATTTATTCTTGCAAGCTTGTATTCTCTTAAAATTTGCACGAGACTTCCCCATTCTTTTGTTCCAAACTGGAGTAAATCCCCACGATAGTAATGGCAAAACAACTGATAATACAACAACCGTTCTTCTAGTGTCATCACTGTTTCTTTTATGGCAGCCATATCATTCGGCCTCTTTTTCTTTCTGGATTTCCTTTTGCAGCTTCTCGAATTCAGCCTTTTCTTCAATTGTTAGTTTCATGTCCTTTTTTACTGTAGGAGCAGGGTCACCGACATACTCCTCATTAGGGATGAATTGAATATTTTCTTTCATGCTGTTGTCTGCCTGTTGCTCACAACCTAGCAGTGAAACGGACAGTACGGCCAGGAATAATATATTTTTCATAATTCATAAACTCCCTTCAATATCTTCCTTATAGAGTATTATGCTCACTGTTGAACAAGCATATAAGTGTAAACAGGTTTTCATTTCCCGGCGGATAAGCTTTTCTAAAGGAATTCCCCTTTTAGTTTGCTCACTATTTCACAATAAGACAGCCAATATGCTGTTCATGCATGTGGAAGACGGGAAAATACTCTACAGTTTTTTACAATTCCACACTGGCCACAGTGATTTTCTTATATATTGAGTATAGTAGATAAATCGCATCATGAATTTAGAAACTTTGACGAAAACGTGAAAGTTTTGACGAAAATTGTTGCGGCTGCATGTTATGGGGGAACGTGACTAAAGAGGGATTCCGGATGGGAGAAGTTAACGTGTCCTTATCTGCAGCATCAGGGTTTGGAAGGACTGCAGCGGCGGCTCTCAAAGCAGAAAGAAGAGTGAATACGCTGATTAACCAGTCTTCGGGTTCCTAAATTCCATAAAACGGGTAAATTGTGACAAATCCGGTAACACGTCTTTTAATCCCGGATATAATTTATTAATCCCGGATATCTGCCCTTAAATTCCGGATATATTTGTAAACTTCCTAAGAAAACTAATTCGGACGATTTATAGCGGGCTGTCTTTGGCGTATTTTAACCGAAAAAGGGATATGGCCTTATAAAAACCGCTAGTTCAACTTTCCTAAAACGAAAAGCGGCCACTTTTCACAAAAAAGGAACGCTTTGCATTTTGGTCTTCTATGACATATCATAATGTCCTCTTTTCTTTTTACTATTTGATAAACACGAAAAGCACCCTCAAATAAGGGTGCCATTTTGTATAAATATTGTTCCTTAAATTATGCCCCGAACAAGCCTTCGGTTGCTTGGATCCAAGTCTTTGCAATTAGCATATTCCCCATACTGTTCATATGGACGCCATCCAATGTCAGAGGATAGCCCTTGCCTTTTTTCAAAAAACTGATAAAAGCCTGGTGGGTTGGGACGATGGTCGCGCCATAGCGTTCCCCCAGTTTATGGACAATCTCCACATAGGGGCTCAGCTTCCGGTTCCCTTCGCTCTGAATTTCCTCTCCAATCACTGTAGGTTCCATTAAAATAATCGCTGCATTCGTTTTTTCCCTTAAATCGGCAAGAAGTGATTCGTATATTTCTTCATATCGGTCAGGATAGATTTGCTCTATCTCAGGTGAATCAAGCTGGCGCCACACATCGTTGATACCAATTGAAATGGATACAAAATCCGGCTGCAAGGAAAGTACGTCCTGATTCCAACGCTCGGCCAAATCGCTCACGCGGTTCCCGCTGATACCTTTGTTAACAATTTCCATATCCCACTCCGGATAGGTTACCTTCAAATAATCGTGAAGCAAGCGTACATAGCCGGTACCGATGGGATTACTTTCACTTTTCTCCCAATGGGTAATACTATCGCCAATAAACACAATTCTCCGTTTCATGTTTCACCTCCAAATGTAGAATTGCCGCTGGACTCGGTGCCCTCCGCTTCAATCAACTTACATTTTCATATAGATTGTCTAAGTATTTATTTCAACCTATATTGTCCACTGCGTTAATTAACTTTTTCGGGCCTTATCTTCCCACTTGTCCAGATAATCGTCCAGCTTTTCTCCGACAAAATGGACATATTGCGAAATCATGCTGAGAGGATCGGCAATATCGCCCTCGGGCTTTCCTTTGAACGGCTCAAGCTGATTTTTCCACTTCACCACGTCTTTGATTAGCAACTCCGCTTCTTTTATGGCGTCCACCTTTTCCGGGTCAATCAGGCGGCTCGGAAATAGAGGTGCGTTCCATTTTGAAACTTCCGAAAGGGCGGTTTCCATTTCCTGCAGCATACGTTTTACTTCACTGCCACGGTCTCCAAATATCGAGTAAAAATCTTGCTCAATTTCTTCGAAGGAATCACCCCATGTTAATCGGGCAAAGAAATAACCGTTTAACAGCTGAACCGATTTCCAGGGATACAACAAATCCCCTTCATTTGCATCGGGCTTCGGAATGTAAGGAACAATCAGATTGACGATTTGTTCAATTCCCATCCCGGAGTACAATTCAATATCATCCCGAATCCTTTGAAACAATGGCGGAAACAAATCCCCCAACATAAAATGGTCACTATAATATTCAAAAACTGTTAACTCCCGATTATTCTCTTCCGTCGTTTGGCGCCATTTCCGAAGTGCTTCGTATGCCCTTTCTTCCTTATGGAAAGATTGGCGATAATTCCTTCCCCAATACGCAAATAATGTATCAACCGATTTTGAACTGGTTGTCTCATTAGGCAATTCCAGCATCTCCCACGATAAACCTGCATTATATGCGATATGCTCAACTTGAATATCCGGAAGCTCCGTTTGGATTTGCTCGGTAAACTCAATATAATGATTCAGGAAGCCGTTATCATCCTTGATTCCAATATCCGCCGGCCAAAGGGAAATTCGGGTAATTGAATTTGTTTCCCTGCAGTAACCCTTAATTTTATCGATAACCGAGGTTTTCCAGTGTCCTTCAGAAAAGTTGATTTGTTTTTGGCTGGATTCAGATTCTTCACGTAATAGATAATGCATACTATGTCCACCTAAGGTAATGTCCATGCCCCTTTTCTCAATTTCCTTTTGCACGATATGCTCTACCTTGTCCCATAACATAAAAGTAAAAAATACCTCATTAATATACTGTTTAGCCGCCCAGTCAATTAGTTGCAATAGAAATTCAGTGTCATCATAATTCTCAACAACGAGGCCTCTTCTTTTCATTTTTCCGCTGTGGACCTTGGATGGTTCCAACCATCGCTCCACGAAATCCAACTTTTCTTTTGAAAAGAAACCAACCCACTTGTACCCAAACAGCTTTTTACAGATATGGTATACCCCAAAGAGCACAGACCGTGGGTTGGATCCGAGAATGAAGACTTCGCTATTTTTTTCCAACACTTGAAAAGCGTCAATGGACTGATCCATATGAAAATCGGATTCTACCACGAGGCCTTTCCTGTAGAAATCCTGAAAAGTCCCCAATACAAAAGAGTGCCTGGCCCCATCCCCATATCTAAGCAGCTCTTCTTCCGCAAACTTTATTGGTCCGGCTTCGTTTAAGATTCTACATTTGATGGTCGACATGCAGACACCTCGTCATTTTCTTTAGCATCAATATCGATCATGGATTGATTCAGTTCTTTTAAGAGAAACCCGGCTAATATGATGGCATTTGTCCAGCCGCCTTCGATAACGTATGCACCCCATCCGGTATCGCCATTATTGCCGTAATACTCGCCGCGTTCAAGATGGAAGGAACGCATCCATCCGCCGTTAAATTCTTTTTTATCAGAGGCAATTTGGATGCTGGACAGAAAACGGGCGAGGTTCTCGTAAAGGCCTTTCACAGCCGTATCACCGGTGGCTTTCCATGCCTCCCAGGTATTCATGAGCAAAAAGTTGTTCGTATACAGCTGATCCGCAATCCCTTCATGATTCATCCGGAAAACTCCTGTATCTTCAGCACCATACCGTTCCGGGTCAGGGTTGTCACTTTCCTCAATCCCGCCCAGCTCATGCTGGTTCCCGGATAAATAATGGATGACGTCATATAAACCTTCGCGAATCGTTTCGTCCCCCGTCACGGCATATACTTCTGACAAGGACAGGAGAAACCTGCTGTACCCCGCTGTCTTACTGTACATGAACTTCAAATTCTCTTTATTTTGCAGCAAAGCCAATGTACCCTGATGCGCCGTTTCTTTGAATCTCTCGTCTTTTGAAACCAAATATGCCTGAATAAATGCGGCGTGGACGATTGATTCGAAATGTGGGTTCATGCTGGCCGAGGTGGAGTTTTTGAAAAAAGAACTGCCGTGTTCAACCAATTCTTGTTCACGGATGCATTCCGGACGCAATCCATTCCTGTTTTGCGTGTTCAGCAAGGAATAAGCGGTCAAAAGGCCTCTTTCCCTGTATTCTTCAATTCCGGTTTTCCGGTAGAGATACAACAACACCAATGCCACCCAGCTATTATCATCGGAAAAAATTTGATCAGGCTTGCTCTTTGGGCATTGGAACCATTTCCAAAAACCATACGTCACTGAATCGGGATCGGTATCCTGATAGCCTTCCTTGAACAAATAGGATAGTAAGTTGGCTGAAATGCTGCTCCATTTCGCATCCTTCGTGTATTCACCATATAAGTGAAAAAAAAGCGCGGTATGGGCATGGCAATCCGGCCGGAAATCCTTGCTAATATCACTCCGGATCGAATGGATATTTTCATACACTCCCAGACTCCCATCGTCCTTCGGCAAAATGCCCGAATGCAAAAACCAGTTCACACCTTGTTCGAGTGTCTGTTCAACACTTTGATTCCCGGAGAGTTGAATGGTTTGCTGAAGCGGCTGAACCGGTAATTGGAAATCACTCTGCAGTGATTTTATGAATGCGTTCCATAGCCAATTAGGCCGTAAAGTCCACGGCTGTTCGTTTCCTAAAAATGAAAACGCGGAGAAGATTGCTTTCCCCTTGCCGTGTCTCTTCATGACCATTCCCGGATAGCCTACACTTATTTCAGTTCGATGGGTCTCATGGAAATTCCCGATATCCAACAGTCTTACCGTATCAAAAGTAAATCCGGTTAGAAATGGGCCGTGCCACTCAAGAAGCTGGCCTTTTTTGCAATGGTGGCTATCCCTTGAAATGGCCAGCTTTTCAAGGCGCCTATTTGTCACGGTAAAATCTTGCTTGAAACCAAAAAGCCGCGATGACGGGAAGTCCTCGCAATTGATTAGTTCTCCGTATAACGTCCCGCCATTCTCAACATATTCCCATAGCTTCTCGAGGATTTCATAGGAAAGTTTCAGAGGCTTTCCGCCCTCATTTCCATTAATAAAAATTGCCGAATATTGCAGAAGATCTTCATCAGCCAATGGATTGATGTCTGAAAAGTAATTGGTGCATACAACATAAGCATTCATTTGTTTGCTTTTATCCACTAAAGCTATCAAGCTATCCACCCCATTCACACTTTATGAATCTTCGGCCAATCAAGCTCGATTCCTGCTTCCACTAACCGTGCCTGAAAATCCTTCAATCGATGCGTGTCGTTTCTTACTTGGCGCGGACTGATTCCGTGATCCATACAATAAGCAGCCAAATGTCCCGCCGCTTCGCCAATATTCCATTCCACCGGATGCAGCCGGTAACATCCATTGGTAAGATGGGTCGTACCGATGTTCTTACAGGCAGGCAGCAGATTCTGGACCCGGACCGGGATTAAACTGCCCAGAGGAATCTGGAATGGATAAGAGGACATATCAATATATGTATTCAGTCCCGTGCTGGGGTGAAGGTCCAGGCGATAGCATCCAATCCCGACACTATCTTCGAAAAAAGTGGCGGCATCCTTTCCTTCCTCTTCCGCGCTGATATGCTGTTCCGTCACCGTGAATTCAGCTTTAATCCTTCTTGATTCCCGGATGTATGGATACATGGCCAGCCCATCTTCCGTCCCTAAAACATCCTTCCTCAACCGCAATCCAGGATACCCCCGCCCGCCATCCGGCCGTGGTGCTTCCGTTTGCATCCAATATAATAAGGACAGGCTTAATTGTTTGGCGTTATAGAGATGCTTTTCCTTTTCTTCTTCGGCCACATCAATAACTGGGCCAAGCCAATAATCATTTTGCGGCCAATTGACGATGGTTATATCACTATCGAAAGTTCCCGGTTCAAAATTTGACTTATCAATGACCCGGCGGTAATTCCATAATGAAAAGCGGTTTGGCTCATAGAAAAGGGTATACTCAATCGGCTCCAATGTATGGGGCACCAGCCCCCACCAGCTTAACTGTTTCGCTGGCCAGAAATCAGCCTGGTACTGTTTCCAGAACTCATATTGGGCGGGCTTTTCGATTGTATGGTCTTCCCCTTCCCTATAGTCCATTGCAAAACAGTACGTAAAAGCCTGCATATTGAACGGCTCCGCGTTTCCGCTAGGCGCATGTGCTTCCCCAGTCTCGTCCCTGGATTCTGCTCCAATGACATACTCAACCCCGGCAAGCGGCAATACGTCCCCCATTTCGGTCGCGTCCAAAAAATAATTGCCCTTTAAAACATATGAATGTTCTTGATCTGAGTGCAAAACGGTGACAGAGAGAACCTGGTCCCCTTCTGTTTCTGCTTTGGAGACTTTATACTCCATTAATATTGTAAGCTTCCCGCTATGCAGGTAGGGAGCCAACATATCATACAGCACCCGCAAGGCCACCCTCGGTTCATGGCTGATTCTGCTGACGATTGCATTGCCGGGATTAAATTGGCCGCCAATCCTTTCGCTGTTTTTCACCGGAAAATTCCGCAGATAATAGTCCCTAATATTTTTCCTGAATGTACGGTAGTTCCGGGTAGCACCGAAGCTTTCAATCCATGGATGTTCATCCGGCGGCACTCCCTGGCTGGTAATTTGGCCGCCAATCCACTTTGTTTCCTCGGTTACGATAACCGTTTTTCCGGATTGCAGCGCGGACAGCGCAGCAGAGCAGCCCCCAAGGCCGCCGCCGATAATAACAAGATCTGCGTGCAGTTCTGAAGCTACAGCCAATTTTATTCCCCTCTCCTTATAGAATTCCAATTGTTCAGTGAGCAAATTTAATAATTAGTAGAATGGACAGCCGCATATCTACCGGCCATTAATGCCGCCCCCAGCATTCCGGCATCGTTCTTTAACATCGCTTTTTTTACACTAATAGGCTGCTCCGCCATTCCATCCAATTTAGTCAGGAAAGAATTCCACCATGTATCACTGGAGCTGATAACCCCGCCGCCTACAACAAAGCATTCCAAATCCAGAATGCTTTGCAACGAAACAATGCCGATAGCAAGGTTGGTGATAAAACGGTCAACAATAATCGAAGCGATTGGATTCTGTTCATCCGCAAGCTTGAAGAGCTCTACCGGCCCGATGTTTTGATTGCCAAGGGCGCTATCTTTTATATCCAAGCTCAAGGCGGTCCCTGAAACGTATTGCTCCCAGCAGCCGTTTTTCCCGCAATTGCACGGCCGCCCGTTTGGCATGAAAATCATATGGCCCACTTCCCCCGCCCCGCCATTCCTGCCGTGATGAACCTCTCCATTGAGGATGAGCCCCGCCCCGACTCCAGTCCCTAATGTGATGCACATAAAATTTTTTTCATTTAGTGCCGAGCCCAGTTCCATTTCGGCGAAAGCGGCGGTATTTGCATCATTATCCACAACAGTCGGGAGATTGAAGCGGCCTTCAATCAGCTTTTTTACTTCGGTTCCTTCCCAGCCTGGCAGGTTCGCAGTTGCAAAGTGAATCGAACCTGTCTCTGCATTTACCCTGCCAGCCGTACCGATGCCAATTCCCTTAATCTCTTTTTTATCGCCTATCAGTCTATCAATGATCGATATGACTTGCCCGAGCAAGTTTTCCTTATCCGTTTTTTCTTCCAAAAGGGCCAATACCCCACCCTCCTGATTGATAAGGCCTGCTTTCACCTTTGTTCCGCCTATATCCACCCCAACTGTAACGATCGTTTACACATCCTTTTTCATTTCATCCACAAACCGTCCTCATCGTTTTTCACCTTAATTTCACCGGTTTTTTCTCTTCGAAAGATTGATAGGCTGCCAGCGCCGCTTCCACTGCCTTCAATCCTGAGTGCCCTGTCGCAAGCGGGGGCTTTCCTTCTTTTATACTCATTACAAAATCTTCAATCAGGCCCGTATCCATGTCATCCCCCCAGCCAATCCATTTCAACCCTTCAGTATTGGTATAAAGATCGACCTTTTGGGAAAATGCATCTATTTTCAAGGTTCCATTGGTTCCTATAATATCCATGGTGACATCGCCCCATGTTGGATAGGCATCATTCCTTGACCAGCTGCAATCCAATGTGGCGAACATTCCGTTTGAAAATTCCATCGTGATAATTCCGTAGTCATCAATGGGCTGGCCCGTATACACACTGCCAATTTCAGCATACACTTCCTGGATTTCCGCGCCTGTGAACCATCTCATGATATCGACAACATGGACGGTATGGTCGAGGACTGCCCCGCCGCCTGATATTTCTTCCTCAACAAACCAGCCACCCGGATTGGTTCCCCGATTTGTTCCTTTCATCGCTAAAATATCACCCAGCACGCCTTCTTCAATCATCTTTTTCGCTTGCTGGATCGGCGTGTTGAACCGGACTGGAAAGGCGGTGCCAAGTAAAACCTGATTGTCCTCGCAAACCCGGATCATGTCTTCAATATCTTCCAAGTTTGTAGCCAACGGCTTTTCACACAGAACATGCTTGCCGGCCTTTGCCGCGGCAATCACATGCTCGTGGTGGAGGCTATTTTCAGATGTAACAATGACCGCATCAATATCGGCCTCAAGCAGGTCGTGATAGTTTTTATAATATGTTGTTCCGAAAGTTTTCGAATACGTCCGGCCTCTTTCTTCGTTGTCATCGGCAATGCCCGCGAGTGTGGCACCCTCCATTCCATTGATGACGGAAGCATAGCTGGCGGCATGCATATGGGCAAAGCTGATTATCCCGATTTTCATACCGGCTCTCCCCCTTTTGCAGCCACGGGGACTGGCAAACCGGTTTTTAAAGATTGAAGCGCGGCTGCCGATATTTCCATCGCTTTATACGCATCCTCCGCTGTCACAATCGGCGTTTCATTTGTCTTTATACAGTTTAGGAAATGCTCCAATTCAATTCGGTAAGGTGATTTTTTCAAAGGGCTTTGAGGCACCGCCACCCCGCCTATTTCTTCAGCTGATTGCCTGACCGATAGCAGTACTGGCTCCTCTTTCAAGCTGTCATATTCGAGAATGCCCTTTTTACCGGCAAATTCAAATTGCGAAGAAAACGTTTGATGGGCCCAAGATCCTTCGACATGTGCAATGACGCCTGATTCGAAAACAAGGGTAACCAACGCATAATCTAGGTGTCCGATTTTCCGTTCAGTGAGCCCTTTTGCAAAAACCCGTTCGACCTCGCCAAAGGTCCAGCGCAGAAAATCAAAATCATGGATAATTAAATCAAGGATGACTCCGCCGCTTTTCGTATGGTCGTCATACCAATCGGCCCATCCGGCTGGGAAATTCCCTCCGCGCCTTGTCCGGACAACGCCAACATCCCCGATAGCTCCTTGCTGAACGATCTCCCGTGCCTTTGCATATTGAGGGAAAAACCGGACCACATGGCCAACGAACAATTTCACATTTTTGGCATTGCAATAATCGATCATTTCCCGTGCGTCCTGCAATGAGTTAGCCAGCGGTTTTTCGCAAATTACATCGATTCCATAATCTGCCGCTTTCATGACATATTCCTTGTGCAAGAAAGTAGGGACGCAAATATCGATTACATCAATCTTTTCCAGGGCCTCGACCGCTTCTTCCAATGTTGCAAAAACCTTCGTATTATGGCCGCCGGCTAGTTTGGCAGCCTGCTCTTTTCTTACATCAACAATCCCAGCCAAATGAACATGATCCATCATGTTATAAGAAGCGGCATGTTCCATTCCCATCGTGCCCGCGCCAATTACAAGTATCTTTTGCATACAATCAATCCCTCTTTAACGGATTCCATTTCATCCATTCCGATTAAATTTCCATCCACCCATTGGCAATGACCTTTTTATACCAATAGTAGCTATCTTTTTTGGTTCGTTCCAGCGTACTGAAGTCTACATACACCAAACCAAACCGTTTCCCGTAGCCTTCCGCCCATTCGAAATTGTCCATTAAAGACCAGGCCAAATACCCGATTATGTTGATACCCGATTCAATTGCCCTGCTTACCGCCGTTAAATGCTGTTCATAATAGCGGATCCGGTCCCAATCTGCCACTTTTCCGTTGACCATTTCATCAATGCAACATGCTCCATTCTCAGTCACGAATAAGGGGACATTGCCATAGCGATCATTTAGATAGTGAAACACCTTATGAAGGCCGTCTGCATAAATCGGCCATCCAATATAGGTGTGTTCATAATTGATTTCGATATTTTCGATATCCAATAAACCGGTATCTTCCTTATAACGTGCAATATTGCCGGAATAATAATTTACGCCGATGAAATCAATTGGCTGCTGGATGGCTTCCATGTCTCCATCCGCTATGGGGAGTTCCACGCCTTTTTGCTTAAACCATTTCACCAGATAGCACGGATATCGTCCCTTAAAAATCGGGTCAAGAAACCAATCGATATTTAGGCCAATCTCTCTTTTGCATGCCTCGGTATCTTCCTTTTTATTGCTGAAAGGTTCCCTCCAGGTTGTATTTGTCGCTGTGCCGATTTTCCCTTCAATCCCCAATTCCCTGAATAACCTGACTGCCCTTCCATGTGCAAGGAGCAGGTTATGGGAAACATCGATTGCTACCTGCAAGTCCTTGTACCCAGGTGCATGAACCCCATAATAATTTGATAAAAAAGCTGCGCATAATGGCTCATTGATTGTTTGCCAATAGTTAACCTTTCCATTAAACTCTTTAAAAACCGTTTCCGCATAATGGCTGAATGCGTCCACAGTTTCCCGATTCGCCCATCCGCCTTGATCCTGCAAGGCTTGCGGAAGGTCCCAGTGATAAAGGGTCAGCATCGGCTCGATCCCTTTATCAACTAATTTATTTATAAGGTTATCGTAATAGCGCAGCCCTTCAGGATTGAGTCCTCCTCTTCCATTCGGGAAAATCCTCGGCCAGGAAACGGAGAATCGATAAACCTTTACACCCATTTGTGCCAATAATTCTATGTCCTCTTCATAGCGATGGTAACTATCGCACGCGATATCCCCGGTATCACCGTTTTTCACCTTTCCCGGAGTATGGGAAAAGGTATCCCAAATCGATAACCCTCTCCCATTTTCAAATGCCGCGCCTTCAATCTGGTATGCAGCAGTGGCTGTCCCCCACTTAAATCCGTCTGGAAATTTGATGATTGGCATTATTTACTCCTCCCGGGCTTGCATATCAGATCATATTTCCCGCGGTAGCGATTCGGTGATAGAAGTGGTTGCCCAGGGAACCCTCAGGAATGCCAAGCGGGCCGTCATGGACAAGCCTTTTTTCTTCCAGCTCTTCGATTCGGCCAATTTTCCCTTCCAGCCATTGCTGGATTCTGAATTGCGCCGTTTCCAAGCGCGCCGACAGTCCGCCATAACGGAGCTCTATCACTTCCCAGCCAAATGGTTTATACAAGGAAAACCAGACTTCCCTGTGCTTCCGGTGAAGAAGCCCCGTCTGGATAGCAAGCTCCTTTATTTCTTCCGCAAGTAGCACCATTGTCTTTTTATCGTTCTGGTCGTAAGCGGCCTTTAAACGGATTCCCATTTCCGCTTTTACACGAAGGACATCCGCCAGTTGCTCATACAGCTCAAATAACGGCAATGCCTTTGGATTCCGTTCCTTCGCAGCCGTTAATTTCGAAACAAGGCTTTGGTAATGTTCCGTCATTTTAAGCCCTTTTATGTTTTCATCAAACAACCCGATCAGGACATCCTGCCATAATAAAAATTTTGAAGCATTGGAGGAATTTAAATTCTTTTCCATGACGCCTGGCGTTTCATCAAATTGATTCAGGAGAAGGAAGTCCTCAAGATGATTCCCTGTGCAAAAATGGAAACGGACAGCCAATCGTTCTTTATCCACCGTCTTATGATAGGTGTGTTCAGCATACAGCTGCAGGACAGGATCCGCAGCGATGAGCGGGGTTTCACCACCGTTGTCCCCCCATAAAGTCGTAAAGATTTCCCGGACTCCTTCTTTTTTACATGCCGCCAGCGCCGCTTCGGTTGTGGCGAACGCTCTTCCATAATTCGGCGAGATGCCATTCCACGTCCATGCCCCACCGGCAAAAACCATATCCTTGCCCAACTCATTGTGTTTCTTAATGTATGTCCGGTAAAAGCCTTCTTCAGCGTGGTAATAATCCCAGTAGACAAGCTGGACATTTTTCGGAATTGATTGTATGACTTCTGCAGGAATATGGACATCCTCATCGTAATATCCACCATGTTTGGACCCTAGGCGGAAATACATGTCACTCCAAATCATTGGTTTTAACCCAAGGCGCTCCGCAATTGAAACGACTTCATTTAAATGTTTATTCATAATCTCGAACCGGTTCTTATACCCATTCAATTCCAGGTAACGGCCGAGCCCCAGCTGGAACGCTTCATCCATGCCAATGTGGATCCGATTCGTCCTAAATGGTTTTGAAGCGGCCTTGATCATACTTTCAATAAATTCATAGGTTTTCGGCTCGCCAACGAGTAAAATGTCGGGGGTGTCCCTTATTTCCGCGGCATAGCCCCATTTAAGAGCCATTGCTAAATGGGCGAGTGTCTGGATGCATGGAACCATTTCAATCCCTAACGCATCCGCATAGTCATCGCATAGTTTCAATTCCGCTTCCGTATACCTTCCTCGCATATAGCCAAAATAAGGATATTCCGGAATTTCATATGTATCTTCTGTATATAGCATGACGACATTTAATCCCATGACCGCCATCTTTCTAAGAAGCGCCTTTACTTCCTCAACTTTTAAAACCGCATTCCTGGATACGTCGAGCATGACGCCACTCGTTTGAAATTGCGGCTCTTCCGTCAGTTCAAATTCGCCATTCGCCTTGTAAAGTTCCAGCCATAACCCGATCGCGCGATAAAAGTGGATTTTTTCCTGGAAGAAAATTTCTCCCTTTCCCCCTTTATTCCTGATGCGTAGGGGCCCGGCCATTTGTTTAACCGAGATGGGATATCCATCAGAATGTACCTGGAGGCCCAAGTTTTCTGATAAAAACTGCAACCCGCTTAAAATGGAATGAATATCTCCCGTCAGATTGATTTGCATATAAGAAACCTCGTTTCCTTCACAATAAACTGCCAGACTTTTTAGAGCAGGACCTTTCCCGCTAGAATAGATTCACGCTTTACGTTTATTAATAGCGAATCAGCTTTGTAAGAGTCGCAGATTCCTTTTCAAACAACTTTTCAAATTCACGCGGCGCAGCTTCAAAATCGGTGACGTCCTTAATAAACGGACGGACATCAATCCTTTTTTCTTTCAGGAGACGGATATATTCCGCGACATTCCGGCCTTCTGTCCAGCGTACATATTCATATGGATAATCGATCGCTTCTTTTTCATATACCTTGTCATAACGGCCAGGACCGCCCGCTCGCGAAATACGTAGTTCCGCCTCTTTCGCAAACATTAAATCTCTTGGAAAGTCGGGTTCGATATCTCCAACTATGACCGCCTTTCCTCTCGTGCGGATCCACTTCAAACATTCCTGGGTAAGCGGAGAGCGTTTCCCGCCAGTACATAATAGAACAGCATCAGCGCCCTGGCCGTTTGTATCAATTCGGATTGCCTCTTCCATCTCTTCAACCGATGCAAAGGATTTAAGGTTTTCTTCTTTTAACATTTCGACCCTGTTTTTGCTCAAATCGTACGCGATGACATTGTAGGCGGCAGCATGTGCGATTTTTGCGATTAATTGTCCGAGCACGCCCAATCCAACAATGACCACGGTTTCGCCAAATTGCAGGTTCGCGATGCGAAGAGCATGAATGGCGATGGCTCCAAGTCCGCAAAGGGCGGCTTCTTTTGGATCCACTGTATCCGGTACTTTCGCATACAACGTTTTCGGCACAAGCAAATATTCATCATGATGGACATATGGGGCACCATAACATGCAACCAAATCACCTTTTTTGACATCCGTGATGTCACTTCCGCATTCCACTACTTTCCCCATTGCGCTGTACCCGAGATTGATTTGCTTGTTTTCACTGTTTGAGAGGATTGACAGTTCGGTTCCCGGTGAAATAGCTGAATACATGGTTTTGATTAAGACATAAGATGGTTTTCCATCCAAAGTTGGCCTTTCACCTTCTATAATTTCAACCTTCTTGTTATGCGCCACAATTCTTTTCATGAAAAAATCCTTCTTCCGCTTCTTAATTAGCAAACCACTTTGATAGGTTTGCTTTTACAAATTCATCGTCATTGAGGTGGGGATAGCTGGCATAAATCCTGTCCAGCTCTTCTGCCTGTCCAGGGCTTAATGATTCACGGTCAAGCAGGCACCAATTGCCTTTTAACAAGCCCTGCCTGGTTAAAATCTCATTGATACCGGCAATGCTTCCTTTAAAGGAATGGCGCGAATCAAAAATCGCCGCATTTGCATCGGTAACCTCCTGGCCAAGCGTAAGAATCTCGGCGGGAATCGCATTCCCATCCCGCAGCCTTTTCAGTTCATCAAACATTTCAACCACTTTTTGTGTCCAAACGGACCAATGGCCAAGCAGTCCTCCAACAATTCTCTTTTCCACAATCTTACCGCCTATATTGAATCGGAAAGCTGTTACCAAATCATTGATGATGTTATCGTCGTTCCCTGTATATAACGCAATTTCTTCACTGCGGGGCGAATGGCAAACCGCGCGGACGACATCGATCGTGTAATACCGGTCAAATGGAGCAATTTTAATCGCATGGACATTTGGGATAGAAGCAAAGCGGAACCAGAAATCATAGGAAAAAATTCTTCCTCCCACCGCTGGCTGCAGATAGAATCCGAACAAAGGGATGATTTCCGCCACTTTTTCAGCGCGTTCAATGATTTCATCCTCGGTCAGATCGTTTAGCCCTCCCATGCTCAAAAGCCCCAGGTCATATCCAAGCTCCTTGCTGAATTTTGCTTCCTCGACGGCTTGTTGTGTGGGACCGCAAATCCCTGCCACCTTGATAAAATCATCGGGGACATTCGCCCGTTTCGTTTCCTCGATTGCAATGGACAGTACTTTTTTGTAAAGATTAAATTCCGGGTCGCGGATTTCAAACTGGGTTGTATGGACCCCAACCGCAATCCCTCCCACCCCGGCGTCAATGTAATAGCGCGTTAACGCACGCTGCCCTGCTTCATCCAGCTGCCTGTCTTCAGTCAATGCGAGCGGATGTGCTGGAATGACTGTACCGGAATGGAGCTTTTTCTTAACAGCTTCCCTTACCATTAAAAAGCACCTTCTCTTTCCTGGAAGTGGGTCGGCTTATTAATCGTTTGCCCATCACTGAGGACCCAGCCGGCAATCAAATCAACCATTTGTTCAATCGTAACCCTTGGATAGCCAAACAATTTATGGGCATGGGAAGCATTATTCAGCAATGCAGTAGGACTTTCCGTATTCACAAACATCGGGTCCTTTTTCATTCTCTTTCCAAATTCATTCGCCAGCCATCTAATAGAGAGGACTTCCGGACCAGTCACATTTAATAGTTTAGGAGGGCAGCTTGCATGCAGTAAGGACCGGATTGCATATTCGTTTGCATCCCCCTGCCAAATGACATTTGCATTTCCCATAGTCAAATCAATCGGTAATCCCTGGTGTACTTGTTTGGCAATTTCCAGCAGCACACCATAGCGCAAGTCAATCGCATAGTTCAGTCTGAACATAACCATTGGTGTTTGGTTTTTCTGAGAAAAATAACTAAAAATCCTTTCCCTGCCAAGGCATGATTGTGCATATTCCCCAACTGGATTCGGCTTTACATCTTCTGTACAGTTATTGCTCGCCACAGTTGTAAACGGATAAACATTGCCTGTTGAAAAGGCTACAATCCGCGAGTCTTTGAACTTCTCTGCAACACGTCCCGGAAGATAGGCATTCATTGCCCATGTATAATGCTCATTCCCGACCGTTCCAAATTTCGTTCCCGCCATATAAATTATATTTTTCACAGGGGGAAGGCTTTCGAGGTCTTCTTCTTTCAAAAGGTCGGCTTTTATCGTCTCAATTCCAAATCCCTCTAATTCCTCGATCAAGCTTTGATCTGAAAACCTGGCGACACCAATGACCTGCTTCCGCACACCCGCTTGATCAATAGCCCTTTTTGCCGCTTTCGCCAAAGTAGGCCCCATTTTCCCGCTGACGCCCAATATCATAATATCGCCGTCAAGCTGCGCGATATCCTTTACCAATGCCTCACTAGGGACTGTCATAAAATCTTCTAATTCTGAAATCGTTTTCATTTTTTCCTCCTGGAAGTTTTATAGTTTTGATCCACCAATACTAAATTTTTGTAATTTTCACTCTCAATTCTATAATTGGCAATTTTAAAAGACAAGTCACTTAAGGGTCTTTTAATACGTGCCCCTTTTCATTATGAAAATAACTGTTTGACAATCTGGCAAGTTCTCCCTAATCTAGAGGTAAGATTATATAAAGACATTTCTTTAATAGGTCTTTTATAGGAGATGAGAAGTTGAAGTCAAACACATTATCAGGCAATCGCATTGAAATTATCATTGGTATCGTCTGCCCAAAAGCTTTAGAAAAGGAAATAATGAAAGCGCTTGAATCCTTTCCGAATTTGCGCCCTGTCTTTATCAATGCCACCCCTTCTACGATAGCTGCAAAAATGGACGGCAATCTGATCAACCAATTAGAAGCCATTTTGTTTACTGAACTTCAAACGTATTTAAAAGCGAAACACCTTTTTGATTTCTCCATCCCCGCGCAGTATGTCCCTTTAATGGGAACGGGCCTTTACCGATCGCTGTTTTTGATTAAAAATCAATATGATGCCACTTGTTTCTCAATCGATACCGTGGAAGAAAAATACATACAAAGGATTCTTTATGATTTAGGCGAAAACAACTATGAGTTTAAATCATTTCCCAGGTATGACCACTCCAGTTCCATTGAGGCTATTGTCGTCTTCCATCAGGATAACTACCAAAAGCACGGTTCCATTGCGGTCACGGGCATACAGGAAGTCTCACTGAAACTAACGGAAATGGGCATCCCAAATGAATGGGTGACGCCAACTTACCAAGATTTAATTGTTTCCCTGGAACGAGGCTTGCTCGCCACTGAAGCCCGCCGGAACAAAGAGTCCCAGATTGTCTTTGGCATTATTGATATTGATAAATTTGAAAAAGCGACCGAAAAATACAGGACCGAACACGAAGTCCAGGTTTTCAAACTAAAGTTTCAGCAAATGATGTTGAATTACACAAAGCTGCTCGATGGCCATTTAATTCATTCAGGCGGGGATGAATTTTCATTCATCACCACGCGCGGCATTTTTGAAAGAGAAACGCGCGGCTATAAATTCATACCATTGCTTAATTCGGCCAAGAGCGAACTCGGAGTCACGATCAGCATTGGGGTCGGTTTTGGGCGCTCGGCAGCGGAAGCAGGCAGCCACGCTCGGCTTGCGCTTCGGCAATCAAAGGAATTGGGCGGAAACGTATGCTACATAGTCCGGGAAGACCAAAGTGTCATTGGGCCGGTGGACATTATAACCGATACCCAATATGAAAAATACGATTTATCCATCACCGATGCCCAACTCCTTCAAAAAGCGGAAAAAGCGGGAATGTCTGCCGCGTATATGACGAAACTTATGGCAAGGGTGGCCCGCCATAAAAAGTATGATTATACCGCCCAGGAACTCGCCGCAACACTGGATATAACAACAAGAAGCGCCCACCGCATCCTATTAAAATGGATGGATGCGAACCTGGTCGACATCGTCGGTGAAGAAAAAATCACTTACAAAGGAAGGCCGCGGCGGATCTACCGTCTCATTTTTATCCTGGATGAGAATGAGACAAATGAATCCGATGCAGGCTGATGAAACGGCGGGATATCCTTTCCCGCTGTTTCTTTTCGCCTATCATTTCTCTCAAATAGGCACCTTGTAGCCAGTCTCCCTGCTTTCATTGGCTGCTTCAATAAAACGGATGATTTCCCGGGTTTCATTGAGATGGACAGCTGGCTGGCCGCCACGGAAAAACTGGAGAATTTGCTCCAAAAGGCTCGCATAAAACGGTTTCGACGAGGAGTCGATGAGGACAAATTCATTCCCTTTTTCAAAATGAATCACGGCTCCAAAAGAATAATTCCCATTTCTGTTTCCCCGGACCGTTCCAATCCTGCCATCCCCCCATTCGGCGGCAATCAAGTCGGAATCGTGATTGGAGTACACCCTCACAAGCTTTGCGCCGTTCCCCAATATGGCGTAAAGCATTTCAATGGTATGAATCCCATACCAAAAATAGCCTGGCTGCGTTTCAACCATTTCCATCGGACCAAAACAGTCCGCGCCGATAATCCTGCCTTTGTCCTTTTTTGAAAGAGCCTTCGTTAAGGGTTCCGCAAAGCGCAATGCTGATGAGCTCATAATTGGGGTCTGATAATGCTCTGAAAGTTCAGCGATAATGGCTGCGTCTGCTGAAGATAAACACAAAGGTTTATCAACGAAAATTGGCTTACTGAACATCGCTAATTTTCTAACTTGTTCAAGGTGAGCCCTTCCGTCTACGGACTCTATTAAAATACAATCACTTTGTTCCGCCACTTCCTCAATCGTATCAACCATCCGCACCCCATAACTTGCTACTTCTTCCGTAATTCTTTGGATCCGCGAGTAACTGAGTTCGAAGTCAAACGATCCGGCCGGGCATGCAACAGTAACCTTCCCCCCGTTAACATGATAGGGATGCGCCGGATCATTCAGTAATTTCGCAAAAGCAGACGCGTGGGAGGTATCCAGGCCAATCATCCCAATTTTCACATCACCCAATAGCTCCTCCCCCTATTAAAATGATTGTTTATTTTAAGCCTGACAGCTGGATGCCTTCAGTGAAATACTTCTGGAAGAACAAAAAGATAAGAAAAGTCGGGATAAATGAAAGTGTAGCCCCCGCCATTTCGATTCCAAAGTTCCCCTCTTTATTTAAAGTCGAAGCAAGCCCCACCGTTATAGGAAACATTTTTTCATTCGTCATAAAAATCAGCGGCTGAAACAAGTCGTTCCAGTTACTCACAAAAGAAAACGTCCCGACGGTCGCGATTGCTGGGAAAGCCAATGGCATATAAATTTTGCGGAAAACCTGAAAATCACCGGCGCCATCCATTCTGGCCGCCTCATCGAGCTCCATCGGAATGCCCTGCATAAATTGGCGGACTAAAAACACCCCCATTATGCCCCAAAGCTCAGGGACAATGAGCGACTCATATTCATTGATCCATCCAAACTTTGAAAACATGATAAATTTAGGAATAATCAATAATTGAGAAGGGATCATAATGACCGCCATGAATGTCCAAAAAATGAATTCCCGGCCGTAAAACTGCTTTCTCGCGAAAATATAACCAAGCAGCCCCGCGAAAAACATTTGGGAAAATACCGGGATAACCGTTATGACAACGGAGTTGAAAATCCAGCGCAGAAAATTGTCGTTTCTGAACAGATAAATAAAATTGTTCAGCGATGGGTCGGTCGGCAGCCAAAACAAAGGACTCAATGAAGCAAACGTCGTTTCTTTAAGCGACCCAAATACCATGATTAAAAATGGAAGGAGAAAGCAAAAACCCAGAAAAAACATCACGAAATACTTCCCTAATTTTTTCAACAAAATCGTTCATCTCCCTTACACTCACGCTGACTCATTAATAAATACCTTGATCTTTCCCTACTAATTTTCTTTGTATAAGGGAAATGATTAAGATAATCGCGAATAACACGTAGGATAGAACAGCAGCATAGCTAAAGTTCAAATTGGTAAAACCAATCGAATACAAATAATAAACAATTGTACTCGTTGAGAAGTTCGGTCCTCCGCCAGTCAATAAATATGCCGAATCAAAGATCTGGAAAGACCCTATCGTCGTGATAATCAAGACATAGAAATGAATCGGTTTTAATAATGGGAATGTAATCATCCAAAAGGATTTAAAAGGGGATGCGCCATCAATCTTCGCTGCCTCATACATATCCTTTGGAATGGATTGGAGCCCGGCGAAGTAATAAATCATCGTGCTTCCGGAAACTTTGAAAATACTCAGGCCAGCCAGCACCAAAAGCGCTTGCGAGGAACTCGAGAGAAACAACTGGGGTTCCACGCCCAAAAAGCTGAGCAGGTAGTTAATAAAGCCAGATTTCGTTCCCGAAAACAGCCATTCCCAAATGCCGGCAATAACAACAAACGACGTAACGACCGGAAGGAAAAATACCCCCTTAAAAAACTTCGTCAGGCGGATGCCCGATTTCAAAATAAGGGCGAGAATCAGGCCGAGCGCCATTGTCGGGATGATATAGTAAATGGAAAATAAGACGGTGTTCCAGATTGATTTCCAGGCAATTTTGTCATTGAACAGTTGCTCCCAGTTTCTTAAGCCAACGAATTCGGAGGTCCCGATGACACGGTAATGCATGAAGGTCAAAACGAAACTGTATACAAAGGGGATAATTTGAAAGATAAGAAAATGGATTAGTACTGGGACAAGGATGATATAGACGAGTGCGTTCTTTTTCCATTCATCCTTGATTCTTTTCACCAATGGCCGTTTAAGCTGTTTTTTATCCAAAGGCAACTTGTTATCATTTACAGCCATGACCTTTTCCAAGCAATCACCTTATTTCATTTTTTGATAGGCTTTGAATGCAAGCCGTATGTATTCCTCTGGCTGCCACCAACAATTTCCAACCGCTTTTTTTAAGTAAACAGAGAGTTTTATTCACAATGGAATAAAACTCTCTCACCAAAAAAGCTATTCGTTTACGGCTTTGCAAGCTCCGTTTCAATGGCTTCAGCCGCTGCGTCTGCTGCTTCTTGAGGAGTTTTTTCCCCTGCCATCATCGATTGTACCTGAGCCTGGATAAATGGCATGATCGCACGGCCCTTTGGATGGATAACTCCAGGCAGGGCGTATTGTGTATACGTTGCCAACTGGCTCAAATATTTGTTTGAGTCGAAGATATCCTTGGCAGCTTCCTGGGTTGGGATATATTGTGTCACTGTGCTAAAGATACGCTGGTTATCGGTGTTAGTAATCGCTTTTACAAATTCCGCCGCCGCATCTGGGTTATCCGTATTGGAAGGAACAACAAACATACCAGTCGTGCCATATGTTACTTGTTCTTTATTTTTAAGTGGCGGTGCAAATGCGAATTCGAATTTACCTTCTTTTTGCAGCATGGTTACGTCAATTCCAGAGCCAAGAACCGCCAGCATTTTTCCGCCCATCCAAAGTTCATTATGGTTCGTTGCGGTGATGGAGTCTTCAGGAATGTACTTGTTTTGATACATCTTGTTAATCATTTCAAACGCTTTGACACTATCTGCACTATTGATTAATACTTCATTATCAGCTGTGACGACATCCCCGCCAGCCTGCCAAATCCAAGGGTAAATCGTTCCGTTCATCGAACCTCCGCCCGCATAAGACAGAGCATAGAAATCTTTTTCCTTTGCTTTTGCAGCCCAGGCTTCAAATTCTTCCCAAGTAGCTGGAAGTTTAGCTGGATCTTCACCAATCGCCTTAACAACATCTAAATTGTAAAAGAATGTATAGGCTTCCTGAAGAATCGGCAGCCCGTATTTCTTGCCTTTCCATGTTGTCGCTACTAATGAACTTTCAACAAACCCTTCCAAATCCTTTTCCTTCAAATAAGGATCCAGTTCAAGCAGCATCCCGACATCAGCATATTGCGGCATTTGGTCAGGAATGGCATAGAATACGTCTGGGCCATTGTTTGCGGCTAAAGCAGTCAGTACTTTCTGGTCGCGGTTAGACCAAGGAATCGTTTCAAGATTTACCTTAACATCCGGAAAATCCTTATTATAATTTGCAACAATTTCTTTCCACATTTCTTCTTCCTTAGTGGCGTCACCGGTATAAGGGTGGACCCAAACCGTTATTTCGCCGCCAACTTTGCCGTCTTCTTTCTTTTTCGTTTTCGTTCCAGCCTTGTCTTCGCTGCAAGCAGCAAGCACTAAGCTAAATACAAGCATAAGCACCATTAACCATACGCTTTTCTTTTTCATGAAATGAATTCCCCCATTAAATTTTTAAAATAAATGAATAAAATACCGGCTTTCACTCGTACTTTTCCAAAATCCCCTCCTTACCATGGACATCTACTTGATCAAAAATTTGAAAGCGTTACCAACTACTGTTAAAAAAATACCAACTATGTATAGTTTAGTTTTTTTGTAATATTGTGACAAGTCTATAAAGTGTCTTTAATTAAAAGTCTAAAAAATAGCCATGCAGTCCGTTAGAATGGTTTAGACATAATTCAAGCCTTGTGGGAACGGAAACGGAATAGGAAAAACATCTTGAAGCCCCGCATCCACTTTCGTTCCGTGCAGGATAAACTCTGCTAATTCCTGATTGGTAACGATCAAAGAACGCTGATTAACATGAAGCTCTTTACGATTTTCATCCACAGTTGAAATGCCTAGCCTGTCTTCAAAATAAGGGGAGAGCTGAGCCAGCAGTAAATCAAGATTCATGATTTTCATCGTCCCCGGAAAAGGTATTTCCTTTTTTTCCAGGCTATCCAACTGTTGGTTAAGGCCCTTTTCAAAGGCCGGGACATTGGCCAACAATGAATTTAAACCATATGTAAATGCGCTTGCCAGCAAGGTTTTGACGGCCCGTGGATCACCGCCCCATTCGATTGCGCGTGAATCTGCTTTTTCCTCCCCGCCATATGGCACGCCGAACATTAAGAAGCCTTTTAGCTCCCCGTTCTCTTCGGCTACAAGTACCTTATGGTTCATTTTGAAAATACTGGCGAAAGCGGCTCTTTCATTGAGAAGGGCCAATTCATAGATACTCTGTTCATACCTGGCCTGCCGCGCATTTCCCAGTTTTCTCAATTGAAACCAATCGTAGGGCTGAAGCTCGCGGACGATGTAGCTCCCTTCTACCTGCAAGTCGCCTTCGTGGAGTTTATATTGATTCATCTTTCCATAAAACGTACACCCTTGTTTGATGTAAATCGGCAAATCACCTGACACAAATAAAACAGATGCCCCCGATTTTTGAATATGGCCAAATATCATTTGCAAAAGTGTATTGGCCAGTCCCCTTCTTCGGTAGTCCGGCTCTGTACAGACAGCGCCGATTGAAAAAGCATTCACTTCTGCGCCTCCAATATGAAGGACGAACGGAACCAATCCAATAAAGCTGACTAGTTTCCCATCATCAAAAGCTCCATATGATTGATTTAATGCTGATGAGAAAACTTGCGGAAAAGCCTTCCCCATTGACACATGGCCTGCTTTCCGAAAAACTTTATCCGCCAAATCGCTGGCCTGTTGGAAATCTTCCTCCTGTAATAATCGGAATTCTGCCATTCCCCTCTGACCCCTCCTCTAATAAAACTTTGAGCCACAAATTGGAATTAATGTTATAATACTACTGTACTGTCTATCCTTATTGTAAATTAATTCAGTTAAGTGACAAGTCTATTAAACGTCTTTAAATTAATTTTTCGAAACTTTCTCATATTTCCGCTCGATATTTTTTCTTGAAAATGAGGTGGTGTTGAATTGGACGGCTGGGAAAAATTTAACCGCTATGCGATTTGGATGGTTAAGGTCGCTTATGTCAATCTACTTTGGATTTTTTTCACGGTCGCCGGATTAGGCCTGTTTGGCCTCTTCCCTTCCACAGGCGCAATGTTTACAATTGTCCAGAAATGGCTGCGAAAAGAGCCTGTCGAAAGAATCTTTCATACATATTGGCAAACGTATAAAAAAGAATTTATTTCCCTGAATAAATTCGGCCTATTTTTCATCGTGGTTGGCTACATCATCGTTTATGACTTCCTGTTTTTGCAATTGAACGGCACGAAAATGCAATGGCTCTATCCTGTTATTGGATTTATTGCGATATCCTACTTCCTGACGTTAGTGTACTTCTTTCCTGTATACACTCAATTTGACATGAAATTCTTTCAATATATCAAGCAATCCTTTTTGTTGGGCGCTGGTTCCTTTTTAGAAACGATTCTCATTCTAGCTTCGTGCATGCTGCTAACCATCATCATACGATTCGTGCCCGGGATTATCCCGCTTTTTACCGGCAGTGTTTTAGCTGTAGCCATTACGTATTGCAGCAACAGGGCCCTGCACCGAATCAAGTACCGAAGGAAAATAATGAATACACAACTATAAGAAGGAGGGTGGCCCGGTTATTCAGGGCCGCCCTCTCTTTCCTGCCGGTCGTTTCTTTTAAACCGCCAGCCAACTTAAAGACCATTAAAAGTCTTGATTAATAACTTTGTTGCCATAAACTCTAAAGTAAGTTATGAATACCGTTTTATCCCACCAAGGAGGTTTTTTACATGGATTTCAGCCAGCTAGTTTATTACGCGCCTGTCCCGAAAGCAAACGAACCGAGGGCCATTGAAAGGGATTTAATTGTATATGGCGCGACACCGGCCGGGATTACAGCCGCCATCCAGGCGAAACAAATGGGATTGACTGTGGCGATTGCCGAATTTGGCAGGCATATAGGCGGAATCACAGCGAGCGGATTGGGCGCATCGGATAGCGGGGCCAAGGAAGCAATTGGCGGATTTTCGCGAGATTTCTTTCGGGCGTTAGGAAAATATTACGGCACGGATGAGCAGTGGACTTTTGAACCGAAGGCAGCAAAACATGTATTCGAAATGTGGCTGAATGACTATGAGATTGACGTAATCTTCAACCAGCATCTGGACGCAGTGAAAACAGAGAACAATAGAATAACAGAAATAACAATGGAGGACGGAACGGTTTATAAAGGCGATATTTTCATAGATGCAGGCTATGAAGGGGATTTAATGGCCAAGGCAGGGGTTTCCTACTATGTAGGCAGGGAGTCCAACGCCACTTACAAAGAAACGTATAATGGAATCCAGTTCGGGCACCCCCACCACCAATTTGAAAAATGGATCTCCCCTTACGTTCAGGAAGACGATTCTTCAAGCGGCGTTTTGCCCGGTATCACAGAAACAAGCCATGACACTCTTGGCTATCAAGGCCAGGGCGACCATCGGATCCAGGCATATAATTTCCGGATTTGCCTGACAAAAAATCCTGATAACCAGGTTCCCTTTCCAAAGCCGCCTTCCTATGATTCGGAACGCTATGCATTGCTTTTGCGCTATATCCATGCAGGCGTATGGGATGCGATGAACCTCCATACAATGCTGCCAAACGGGAAAACGGACTTGAATAATTACGGCGGATTTTCGACTGACCATATTGGAATGAATTATGAATGGCCTGAAGGAACGTATGAAACACGCGAAAGGATTTTCCAGGACCATTTTACATACAATCTCGGCATGCTATACTTCCTGGCGAATGATGAACGGGTTCCCGAAGCAATTCGTGACGAGGTATCCGAGTGGGGTCTTGCCATGGACGAATTCGAGGAGACAGGGCATTGGCCGCATCAGCTTTATATAAGGGAAGCCAGGAGGATGATAGCGGATTACATTATGACCGACCGCAATTGTCTGGGCGACATTACCGTTGAGGATTCAATCGGCCTCGCCAGCTACCAAATGGATTCCCACCATTGCAGAAGAGTCGTCATCGATGGAAGGGTTTATAATGAAGGCGATGTTGAAATCCCCATTTCCCCCTACCCGATTTCGTATCGTTCAATTCGGCCAAAATCAGGGGAATGCACGAATTTGCTCGTACCGGTTTGTTTGTCCAGTTCGCATATCGCCTTTGGTTCCATCCGGATGGAGCCTGTCTTTATGATAATAGGACAATCCGCCGGAGCCGCCGCAGCCTTGGCCCATCAAAAGAAAACGACCGTGCAAGCTGTTAATTATAACGATTTGAAAAAGGTCTTGCTCGATTACGGCCAGGTCCTTGAATGGGACAATTCGTTAGAAGATGACCCCATAGCAAGGATGGAAGCCACGTTTGGGAAAAAATAAATGATGGACTGCTCTCTTACTAAAAAAGGAGATGCAGTCCTTTTTCAATTGCAAGCCTTTGCTAATGCAAAGTGGCTATTTTAAAAATAAAAATCCTTGTTTCTTCCCCTACGAAAGCACTAATTTGATTATCGTCATATTAAAGACGGGACAGTTTCTATACTCTTTAACTGAATTAGTTTTCTGATTATTCTAATTTGTCCCAGCGGGATTATAGGGACAACTGGGGTGCTGTTATCGATTTAACTTTATCGGTGATCAACATTTTATTTACAGGAGGAAGAGGAAATTGAAGAAACATTTAAAGAGTTTTATGAGTGTCGTACTCGCAATGATCCTTGTTTTATCCAACCTGCCTTTCAACCAGAATCCTTCATCGGCAGCCGCCAGCTGGCAAGAGCTCACCGTGGAGAATGGCGGTTTCGAAGCAATCCCATCATCCACAACAAGCCTGCCTTCCTGGGTATATTGGAGCGGCGGCCTTAAATCCGGTATGGCAATCACGGATGAAGCCGCCTATGCGGGGAAACGAAGCCTTGCTGTCCATAATACCGGTGCTACAGGCCTGTTCAGCCAGCTGATTGCGGTTTCGGAAGGAAATCAATATAAACTCTCAGCAAAACTATATGCCAAAGAGCTTACCGGCAAACCTGGCATATGGCTCCGCTGGTACAATGATCAGGGAAAGAATTTTTCGGACACGCCCAAATATTTTGATGTTCCTTCCCTGAATGTGTGGCAGACCGTTGAAATCGAGGCGGCCGCCCCGGCAGGAGCTACCGGGCTAAAAGTCTTTATTTATCAGCCTTCCACATCCAAGATGAATGGCTATTATGATGAGGTAAAGCTGTACGAAAAAGGATCTGACGTTCTCGAATTTCCTTTTGAATTCGGGAAGCCAATCAACCATGGCCCCGCTGCCCTCGCTGCCAAATCCCAGGGAGTGGCGATTGGCGATGGGGAAGTGTATTATGCCACAAACGGTTCACCCGCGACTTTTTACGCGGCTGACGCAGCCACTGGCAAAAAAATCTTTTCTGCTGATTTGCCGGGAAGCGATGTCGTTTGGGCGATGGTAATCGGCGCGGACGGGAATGTTTATTTTGCCGGTACGTATAATGGGATTTTATACAGATATGTCGTGAAGGAAAAGCGTCTTGAGCAGCTGGGCAAAAACCCTTCCGATAATTGGGTTTGGCAGCTCGAAGCCTCGAAAGACGGGAAAATTTACGGAGCGACCTATCCAAATGCAAAAGTTTTCGAGTATGATATTGCTGCTTCCAAATTTACTGATTTAGGAACGTTTTACGAAGGCCAGCAATATGCACGCGGGCTCGGAATCACCGATGATAGCCTTTATGTAGGAACCGGGACAACGGCCTATTTAATGAAAATGGATTTAAAAACGGGTGACCGGACAGAAATCAAAACGCCTATCACCGGCGTTTCCACTCAAATATCAAATATATGGGAGTATGGCAACAATATTTTTGTCGCTTACGGAACGTCACTGGTGACCATTGATAAAAATACCGGTGAAGAAAAGAACACCCTTGATTGGCAGAACGACCATGCCTTTGACGGCCTCATCTCGCCTCCTTCACCGTATAATGAAACGATTATCTACTATATTAATAAAAACACGCAGCAACTATGGACTTATGACACGGCCACCCATAAGCAGGCAAAAGTGGAACCAACTGTGCAGATGCCGCCTACTCCCGCCAAGGCAATCCGCTGGATCAAGGATGAAAGCGGCAAAGATGTATTGGCCATCCTGCATCATCAAATTGAATACTCCATCTACGACCCGACATCAAATACCTTGAAGGTCAGCTATCCTGAAGTGGATATGCAGGGGCTTCTGATGCAAAGCCTGGAAATCGGCGAGGACCAGAAAATTTATATGGGCGGCTATCAAGGTTCCTTTGGAATATTTGACACAGCCACAGATCAGTACATTTTGCGTGAGCGGGATCCCCACCAGATTGAAGGGATAGGATTCTTAAATGGCGATGTGTATCTCGGCACGTATGGCGGTGCGAGAATTTACAAATATGACCCGGACCTTCCGTTTGTATTCTCAGGCGGGGTGAAAGGTGATAATCCTGAAATGGTGTATGATATCGGGGATGACCAGAGCCGGCCGTTCACTTTTGCTACAGGCGACAACAAGCTATTTATCGGTACAATCCCAGACTATGGCTTGCTTGGCGGTGCACTGACGATTTATGATGCTGGCACGGGGAAATGGAACACCATCCGTAATATCATCAATAATCAAAGTATTATCGGGCTGGCCTATCTTGACGGAACCTTATTTGGAGGCTCCACCCTTGCAGGCGGACTGGGCGTCACCCCTACCGAGCCCAAGGCAAAAATGTTTGAATATGATGTAACATCCGGTTCTTATGAGGTATTTGATTTACATGTTGAAGGCTTGGCAACTCCGGAAATGATCGGGGAGCTCTCGGCCGGCCCTGATGGAAACCTCTGGGGTGTGGCATGGGGCTATGATAAAGCCGGTGCCTATAACACGGTTTTATTCGCGATGGATCCTGACAACCGAAAAATTGTCAAAAGCACGGAGCTTTATAAAGGCGTCAACCGTGGAAGCCAGTGGCGGCCATTCTTTATCCGCTGGGATAAGCAAGGCTATCTTTATACGACAGCGGGGCGAACATTGACTGTTATTGATCCGGAAACGATGAAAAGCAAACAATTGGTAACCGGCACAGTCAATTTGATGGATGTTGACCATGAAGGAAATATCTACTACACTGCCAATGAAAACCTGTATCAATTACCTGTTCCGGTGGAAAAGGGCACGCTGTCCGCGGCAAGTGATTCAATTTTGCAGGGAGCCGGACAGGATATTAATCTTGCGGTTACCCTCGTAAATGGAAGCAAAGCCAATCTGGCAGGCGCCAAGATTGAATGGTTCAATTCCAATCCGGACGCCGTCGAGCTGAAGGACGGAAAAATGACCGGCAAAAATGCAGGCACAGCGGAACTCTATGCCAAAGTTACGTATAACGGGTATGATGTCACAACCAATAAAATCACCATCAGCGTGAATGTGACGGCTGAAACACTCTCAGAACAAATCCTGCGTCTGGAAGAAGCCGGAGCCATACCTCATTTTCTGGCCAAGCAATTAACAAACCGGCTCGAACAGGCTAAGCACCATGCGCAAAACGGAGCGATCTTCCAGGCGGTTAAGCATCTGGATGATTTCCGCCAGCATCTGGACCAAAGCGGCGTGGATGAATCGGTCAAAAAGACATTGCACGCGAATATTGATTCTGTTGAGGAAGGATTTAGGGATTAATTACTAGCGAAGAAGGTTATCTGTTTAGGCAGAAAAACTTTCCTGAAAAAAGGCCAGGCTTCCCTTCGAAAAGGGCAGCCCGGCCTTTTGTTTTACTTAACCATCTTACAATTTGATTGAGCTGAGAATGCTTTTTAATTTTGCAAAGGCTTCGTCTGCCATATCCATTGGTTCCGCATTTTCCAAGTGCTTCAGGGCATCCTGCAAATGTTTAGCCGCCTGCTCCTGCCTTCTCATATCGCGATGATGGATGGCAGAAGTAATGGAATTAGCCAGCTGCATACTTACTGAATTTTTGATATTACCGTATTCAGTCTGGCGTTGAACGAAACTCAACACTGATTCCAATGTATTGGATACTTCGATTTTCTTCAGATAAGCCTTGTCGGCATAATAAATATTTCCGTCATTGCCGATTGTCATCAACTCTGTCTTTGCCAAAACTTCATGCTCCAATGAAACCGGGTCGATTATTGTCAAATTGCCGGCAAGTGTCGTGTACATGAGGCCATCCTCGCTCCAGCGGATATGGGCCGGCCTCCACCTTCCATAATCTTTTACCTCTGGGAAGATGTTTTTGCTTTTCACAATTTCCAGCGTTTCCGAATCCATGGCAAAAATAGAACCGTCTGCTGCAGACCATAACAGGCCGTCCGGTCCCAGGCTCATTCCGCTAATCATCTTCGGCTGGACCGTCACACCTGGTATTTCGGGAACAAACTCTGTAATTTTTTCACCCTTTTCCATATCCCAAATGAAGATTTTCGCTGCTTGTTCAGTCGGATCGGTTCCGAGTCCGCCTGCAACGGTAGTGGAGCCATAAAGCTTTCCATTTACCTCGGCAAGGCCGGCAATGGCTTGATTATGAACGACATTTGGATAAACCACAGTATCCTTTACAGAAGCCGGGTCAAGCACTGTTAAGGATCCTCCAAGATGCCCGTAGTCAGGGATCGTGCCGATGTATAGCTTATTTTTTGCCGCGGTCATAATGAACGGACGGTCCTGCTCCGGAATATCGTAAATTTGTTTCGGAGAAAGCGCTGGACTTGTAACGTCCATCTCGAAAATGAAAGCACCCGCATAAACCCCGAAGTACATGTTATTTCCAAGCGGCACCATTCCCTCGGCCTGCCCCAAAGTGAAATTCTTGTTCTTATCCGTTTCCGGGTTGTAGACTGCGCCTTTCCCTCCAGGATACCCGCTTAAATATAAATTTCCATCAGGCCCTTTCTCCAATGTTTGGATTGGAATCGGATTGCCGGCGACCGGGTATTGAATCGTTTTTACTTTTTTGGTCTGTAAATTTATAAATGTGACTTGGCCGGCGAATTGGACTGTCACCAATGATTTGCCAGGTAAATCGGGATCGTTTTCAACCTCGACCCATCCTGTATTCCGCAAATATGTCCCAAACACAACACCTGTATCAACGGCATTTAGTGTGTCAAGGTCAACTTCCTTCAATCTGTTGCCTTGCAGGAAATAAACTTTGCTGCTGCCGGGAAGCCCATGGACGAGCCGCAATCCCTTATTGTTCAGGTAATACTTGTCGCTCCATTGGCCAGTTTCCGTGTCATAAAACAGGAGGGTATTACTGCCGCCGCCAACTCCTGCGATAATGTATTTTCCCGCCGCATCAAGCTGCCAGACGCTGCTGCCAGGCACAACATGATCAGGCAGCCCAATCTTTTCAAATTTGCCGGATTCAACATCCAGTTTGACGAGGACATTTTCAACGCCAATCCCTAAATATAAGAACCCGTTATGGTACGCGGTGGACCTGGAATAGCTTTGCCCAGGGGCAATACTGCCATAATCCTTCATTTCGCCAGTTTTCGGATCATAACGGCCAGCTTTCGCATTTGGGAATGAGCCAAAATAAACACGGCCCTGGTCATCATAGGACAAACCGTAGACAACGCTCTCCCCTATGCCCCCGAGATTTTTTACTACTTTTGTGACCGGGGAATATTCATAAAGAAACCCATTGCCGCCAATATAGACGTTGCCATTCGGGACGGTAATATGTGTCCATACAGCGCCTGTCCCTTCCAGCGGATAAGTTCTGAGAACTTCCCGGCTGGCTAGGTCAATCACCTGGAAAATGGCAGGGTTGCCACTTGAGGTTGTATACATCATATCGCGCCCGTCCTCTACCCCATAGGCGGAATCATACACAGCTACACTTTCTATCGGCGATCCTAAATTAACCGGCTCCCTGAATCTTGAATCCTCTTTCGCCTTTACAGGTCCGCTGAAAAAAATAGATGAGAGTAATAATGTAAACGAAATTAAAACAATCGAAAAAGATTTTAAAAACGCCTTCATTTTCTTTCACTCCTCCTTTATTGTTTTTTAAATCCTTTGCTTCTCGCATCTCACCCTTTCTTTTTTCTAATATTCTAAAAATATCAAACTTAAAAGGACTGAAATATGTCGATAAATAACCTTCCATATATACAGGAAGATAGCCCTAAACCGGCTGAGGATGAAAGGCCTATGATAATTCTTTTGGTGTAAATCAAACCAAGTGGACTTTCCAGATGGATTTTACGTCGTAAAAAAAGCCACTCCCGCCATTACCCTACCTTCTTCCTTCCTCTTGCTGGCAAGGAAAAAGTTTACGCAATATAAACGTTTGAATAGTTGGGAAAATTTTTTCTGAATACCCTCCCCCCGCTATAAACTTTTTACTTTTGAAACTATTTCATTGCATGGTGATCCAATTCACTAAAATATTCATCACTTCCGGATTGGACCTCAGCGTGCCAATTTTATAGTCCAGGTATCCGTTCATCATCCATTTTCGAATTGATAAATGACCGATTCCTATCATTAAAAATTCAGGCTAATTCCGGGAGTTTTTGTCAAAGGGAGAGGAATGGGGATGCAGCCGTGACCGAAAGGCAAATTTGATTGTATAGTATGGCGACGCAAATCGCTGTTAGAACGAACCAATTTTTATTTAAAACTGCTTACTCGGCAAATAGGCGGTTTTGTCGAAATTTCCAGTGAGAGGAATATTGTTTTACATTGTGTTTTCAAATCTCTTTCTCCGGACAAAAGCTATTTTTATAACTTTTTAACTCCCTCATACGGTACTAATTCCTTTCTATTACAATAGTTTTCCTTGTTCAAAAAAGTTGGGAAAATTTATCCAAAACATAAACCAAACTGTATTTTTACTCATTGTCTAAATAGTCAGATTACTTTACTCTTAAGAACAGAGAGGAGGTTTAGTTTATTACTCTATTCATTTTTTTAGAAAAAACATTCATTAAGTGAGAGGGAGAGGAAATGTATTGGTAAAAACCAAGAGATTACGGAAATGGGTTTCTCAATGGCTTATATTCGTACTTACACTAACGCTCACTGCCCCGGCCTCTGCAACAGGAAGTACTTCCATGCAAAAGGTTGATCTTCAAACGAACGCGCCCCAACTAGCTGCTGACAAAATTGCTCCTAAACTAGCCAAACAATTTGAAGACGATGAATACGTCACCTACCTCATTAAAATGAAAGAACAAGCGGATGTTAATGCCGTTTCGAAAAACGCCCATGATGCATCACGAAAGAAAAAAGAACCTCCGGCCGTTGCCAAGCTTGCTATGCGTAACGCTGTTGTTTCCTCTTTGCTGGAAACAGCCTCCCGTACACAATTTGGTTTGGAAAAATACTTAGATAGCATGCAAAAAAAAGGAGAAGTAAAAAAGTTTGAAAGCTTCTTCATAGTTAACGCATTGTCCGTAACGAGTACTAAAAACGTTATGGAGAAAATCGCTTTACGCGCTGAAGTAGACAAGATTCTTCCTAACGAGGAGAGATTTCTCGATAAAGCGGAAAAGTCTACGGCGACTGAGGAAAAGAATGTAACCGCAGATATCCAACCCAGCAATATTGAGTGGAACATTAATCAAGTCCGCGCTCCTGAAGCTTGGGCGATGGGAATCGATGGAACCGGCATCGTCGTAGCGAATCTCGATTCAGGTGTCGATTTGAATCACCCTGCGTTGAAGCGCAAATGGCGTGGATACGACGCGAACGGCAATGTGGTTAATCCAGAATTCAGCTGGTTTGATGCCCACAGTGGCGCATCCTTGCCAGTCGATACGGATGGCCACGGAACCCATACGATGGGTACGATGGTTGGTTCGGAAGCAAACGGAACGAACAAAATCGGTGTCGCGCCTGGTGCGAAATGGATGGCGGTCCGTATTTTCAATCCATCTACGACAGATGAGATTATCTTGCGTGGCGCACAATGGCTGATCGCACCGGTTGACAAAAATGGAAATCGCCACCCGGAAATGGCTCCAGATGTTGTGAACAACTCATGGGGCGGCGGCCCTGGACTTGACGAGTGGTTCCGGCCAATGGTCCAGTCATGGCGCGCGGCACAAATTTTCCCAGAGTTTTCAGCGGGAAATGTCCGTACTGGCAATCCGGGAGGACCTGGTTCAGTGGCGAACCCGGCCAACTATCCGGAATCATTCGCAACTGGGGCAACAGATATCAACAACAAAGTAGCTTCTTTCTCACTTAGAGGCCCGTCCCCTTATGGAGAAATTAAGCCTGAAGTATCTGCGCCAGGAGTAAATGTGCGCTCCTCTGTGCCAGGCGGCGGCTATGAAGGCGGATGGAACGGGACATCAATGGCCGGCCCGCATACGACGGCACTAGCCGCATTGCTGCTTCAAGTAAATTCATCCCTCACGGTTGACCAGCTTGAACAAATTATTACAACAACGGCAATACCATTAACAGATAACGAATATCCTACAAGCCCGAACCACGGGTACGGAAGCGGATTAATCAACGCCGCTGATGCTGTAGGATCCATTCTAAGCGGCCTAGGTTCAGTGTCCGGCCGGGTTGCTACCGCCGGGGACGATTTCGAGCCTCCTGTGCTTGAGCACACGCCTGTTACAATGGCCTATACGGGATTTGATATACCATTCACCGCCCGTGTATCGGACAATGTTGGGGTTGTTACAGTGGAAGCGTATGCCAGAATCAAAGGCACCACGCACTGGACATACATTCCAATGTCACGAACATCCGGGGATTATAAAGACGGAGTGTATACAGGCTCAATTCCTTACTTCCTCGTACATACGGCGGGTACGGAATATTACATCCGTGTAAACGATTACGGCAATAATGGTTTTGAAACAAATAAGTATTCTATTGAAGTTTCCAATGGTGTTAAGCCTGGTTACTTCCAGGACTTCGAAACAAATATTAATGGCTTTACGACTGGCGGGACGAATAACACATGGGAGTGGGGTGTTCCTGTAGGCGGCCCTGGTTCAGCAGCTTCAGGCACGAAGCTGATTGCAACCAATGTTGACGGACCATATCTCAACAGTTCCAACTCCTACATGATGATGCCGCCAATTGATCTCATGGATAGCAATCGGGGTGCCCTGCTCTCCTTCAAGCACTGGTTCAACCTGGAGACCAATTATGACAGGGGCGTTGTATATGCAGCGGCGGAATCAACCAATTATGAATTCGTTTCTTTAGCTTCCTTTACTGGTTTAAGCGGCGGATGGAAAAACCAAGTCGTTGACCTATCCCAATTTGCGGGAGAACAGATTTTTGTCATTTTCAACCTGCATACCGATGGTTCCGGAACACGGGATGGCTGGTATATCGATGATGTGTCTCTCATTGGAGCGGATGATGTCGCACCTGCTGTTCCAGCCAACTTAACAGCCCAGGCAAATTCATTGGGAATTGTCTCGCTTAACTGGTCAGCCGTTTCCGATGCAGATTTCAAAGAATACAATGTTTATCGTTCCTCTGTCTCAGGCGATGGCTATGAAAAAATCGGAACGACATCTGCGAACAGTTTTTCAGATTCCAACACAGCCAATGGCGAGACCTATTTCTATGTCGTAAGAGCAAAAGATTACTTTGGCAATGAGAGCGGAAACTCCAACGAGGTATCTGTCACAGTTACCGCCCCGGTGACAGTGTACAGCGATAATTTTGATGGTGATACAGATAACGGCTGGACCCATTCCGGTACACGGGATGAGTGGGAGCGCGGCACTCCTTCCGGCACGGGCGCACCTGTTCCTCCGTCCGCTCCAAATGTATGGGGAACAGATCTTGATGGAAATTACGAGAGCAGCGCCAATTTCTCGCTCGTATCCCCAGTGATCGACCTTTCACAGGTAACAAACGCAACACTTGCATTCTCGCACTGGTATGAGCTTGAAACAAACTATGATAAAGGCTTTGTCGAAATTTCCAAGGATGGCGGAACAACCTGGACACAGCTCGGCATGTTCAGCCACTCAACAAACGGCAAAAACTGGTCTACCGTTTCTTACGATATAGCCTCATATGCCGGCCAGCAAGTTCAAGTAAGGTTCCGCGTTACATCGGATGGCAGTGTCGTAAAACTTGGATGGTATATCGATAACTTTGCCGTATTGGCCGCTCCAGCACCGCAAAAATTTGAAAGAGCGGTTGAAAGTGATTCCCAGGCAATGGCCAAACCGAAAGCGGTATATGAAGGGCCTGAAGTGAAGCTGACAAGAACCGAAAAGGATGCTTTGCCAACTCAGCCTCAAGGCGGAATTGGGCTGCAAAGCTTACCTGCCAATGCGACAGTTACTGTCCTTGAAACAGGGCGTTCTACAAGAACGGATGCAAGCAACGGACGCTTTAGCATGATTCATATGGCCGGGGATTACACCATTCGCGCTGACGCCTATGGATTCTATCCACAGACCCGCCCTATCAAAATTAATGACGGAAGGGATACATCAGTCAGCTTTACACTTGAACCGATCCCGCATGGAATCATCACAGGTGTAGTGACGGATGAAAGATCCCGCGAACCTATTGCAAATGCAACGGTAATGGTCATGGAAGATGCCCGCATTTCACCTGTAAGAACAGATGAAAACGGCTCATTCTCGCTTGAAGTTTTAGAAGGCACGTACACTCTCGCGGTATCCGCCGACCAATACTACAATAAAAATTCAACTGTCACTGTTAAAGGAAATGGATCAGTTGAAGTAAATGTAGGGTTGAAACCATTTATCGGGTTCGAAGGAACAATCGGATACGATGACGGCACCGCCGAAAACGCCCGTGCATGGAACGCAGCAGGCAATGCCTGGGCGGTGCGCATGACGCCTGAAAATGGCGCGGCGCAAGTGACAGGCGCCATGTTCCGCTTCTGGAATACAGAATGGCCGGTTCCGGGCGGCACCGCATTCCAATACGCGATTTATGACGCTACAGGCGCAAATGGCGCGCCGGGCCGACAACTAGCAGGTCCGCTCAACGGCACGGCTAAACGCGATGGCACTTGGACAACAGTTAAATTCCAGGAACCGGTTATGGTTGAAGGAGATTTCTATGTTGTCTATATCCAATCATTCGCGAATCCTAACACACCAGGGTTGGCTACCGATGAAAATGGCAAGAACGCTCTGCGCAGCTGGCAAAGGATTAGCGGAGCCTGGAGCCAATCTCCTGCAGCGGAAGGCAACTACATGATCCGCGCGATTGTCCAATACCCAGTTGGCGCGCCAGTCATCACTTCACCTGTTGATGGTTCCTTTACAAATGATGAAAATGTTACAGTAGCCGGAATTTCTCAGGTCAATGGTTCGACAGTGAAGCTCTATAATGGTACAGAACAGGTTGGTACGGGTACGGTTGAAAACGGGAAGTTCAGCATCCCTGCAACGCTAAATGCGGGTGCGAATGAATTAACCGTCGAAGTGGTCGTAAACGGAAAAATCTCTGATCGTTCCGCACCTACTGTCGTGACTTTGGACCAGACAGCACCGGTACTTGATGTTACAGCGCCAATCCAGGATTACCGAACAAATGTTGAAATGGTTTACGTAACAGGGTCAACAAGCGATGACCATTTTGACACCCTAACAGTGAACGGAAAATCCGTTAATGTTAGCGCCGACGGTACTTTCTCACACAAAGTACTAGTTGACGCCGGTGAAAATACGATTACAGTAGTTTCAACCGACCGCGCGGGCAACACAACTACAGTTACACGTAACGTAGTTGTTGACCTTAGCGCCCCTGAAATTACAAACATTTCACCAGCCGCCGATGTCCACATTGTTGCCGGTGAGACCGTGCATGTATCTTTTGACAGCGAACCAGGGCTCAACGCTTCGTTCCGGATTGAATTGCCATTAATGCCTTCAGGCGCCAATAATGGAATAGCAATGACTGAAACGTCACCAGGACATTATGAAGGCTCATACAAAACGCCTGATTCGCTTAAGATGGATGGCGGCGTTATCGTAGTTCGAGTAGCAGATCAATCAGGCAACCAGGTTGAAGTAGCCGCGCCAGGAAAGCTGTATGTAACTGCCGGCGGCGGCCAGGTTGAACCTCCTGCAGAGAACAAAGCGCCAATTGCTGTGATCAAAGGAGAGGCAACAGCCAAGATGAAAAAAGCTACGCAATTCGATGGTTCCCAATCCAGCGACCCGGATGGAACGATTGTAAGCTACCAGTGGAACTTCGGTGATGGAACAACCGGTACCGGGGCAACTGTAAATCACACATTTAATAAAAAAGGTACCTATACCGTCACGTTGACTGTTACTGACGACAAAGGTGCGACACATTCAACAACGCACAAGATTGTAGTCAATTAATCCCGTCTAAACGTCAAACGGGCCCCCTGAGAAATCAGGGGGCTTTTAACTCGTTAAAATGAATGATTCAGGAAGGATACTTTATTAAAAATAAATACTTCAATGTAACGTAAATGGTTTTAAACCGAAATATAAATAAGTATTAAAAAAGGTACGAATCACCCTCCATTAGGGGAAGGCGGTTTCGCACCTTTTTTTATTGATTTGGAAAAGATACTTGGGGAGTTTATGAGGAATTCTTCTATGGAGAGATTAACCCAGCCTTCTTTTGAGAACTTCAATTTCCCGCTCATTGCGGGCGGTTTTTTCCCAGATGAAATCCTGGTCCAGTTCCATTGCTTTAAACTTGCCCAGTATTTCTTCGTGCCGTTCTGCGTTCCTCTGTTTTTCAGCCTCGAATTCCTGGCGCAAACCGTTAACTTGGCCCTGTAAACCGCTAAGGTCCTGGCGCAAACCGTTTACTTGGCCTTGCAAACTGTTTAGGTCCTGGCGCAAACCGTTCAATTCCTGCCGCATGTTCTGCTGCTCCGATATTACGCTGCCAACCATACTCACTAATTGGGCCAACATCGTTTCCATTCTTTCCAACCGTTCTTCCATATACCTTTCACCTCCTTCTCTTGTCCATTATACTATAAATTTTTATAAAGGACTTTGGTTTCTATTCCCTACCTTCCCCCACAGCAGCATATTCCATAGAGAAATAGCCCAACTTGATTATCGAAAGTTGCAGATCAGCTTAGTGACTAATGGATCGGTTTTTCGCAGCTGTTCGACCGCTATATCTCTCTTTGATAAAAAATGAACATCCATTTTACCCTTAGCGGGAAAAATAAATAATATTTTGAATTTTTGGTTGACTTATTGGATTACCTTCCCTTATAATCCTCTATAACACACGGCAGTTAATAATGAACACTCATTGAAAACTATATATGCAATCTCTTATCCAGAGTGACGGAGGGTCAGGCCCTATGAAGTCCGGCAACCTTCAAGCGTAAAGCTTGAAAAGGTGCTAATTCCTGCAGGCATTTTTGCCTGGAAGATAAGAGGAGGAACCCCCCTCTTCTTATGGAGAGGGGTTTTTTGTTTTAAAAGAAGCCATTAACTGCTCAAAACACAATAGACAATAAATTGGAGGGTAAGATACTATGACAAATCAAAATGAAAACTTCGGGCTTGAAACACTATTATTGCACGGCGGGCAAACTCCTGATCCAGTAACCGGATCCCGCGCGGTACCTATTTACCAGACCACATCGTATGTTTTCAACAGCACCGACCATGCCCAGAACCTCTTCTCTCTTGCTGAATCCGGAAATATTTATACCAGGATCATGAACCCTACTACCGATGTTTTGGAAAAAAGAATTGCCCTCCTGGAAGGTGGCGCGGCTGCCCTTGCTGTTTCCTCCGGCATGGCCGCAATTGCCCTGACAATCATGAACATCGCTGAAGCGGGTGATGAAATCGTCGCCGCCGCAAATCTGTATGGGGGAACATTCAACTTATTCGCCGTTACCCTTCCGAAGTTCGGCATTAAAGTCCGCTTTGTCGACTCGACAAATCCTGAAAACTTCCGCGAGGCTATCACGCCGAAAACAAAAGCGGTCTTTGGCGAAATCATCGGCAATCCAAGCCTGAATGTATTCGATGTTGAAGCGGTGGCAAAAATCGCGCACGAAAATGGCGTTCCGCTCATCATCGACAACACCTTTGCTTCCCCGTACTCCTGCAGGCCGATTGAATGGGGCGCGGATATCGTTGTCCATTCCGCGACAAAATGGATTGGAGGCCACGGGACAACGATTGGCGGCCTCGTCGTCGATGCCGGCCGGTTCGATTGGAACAGTGAAAGGTTCCCAGGATTCACACAGCCGGATGCAAGCTATAATGGTATCCGCTTTGCCCAGGATGTCGGACCGCTCGCATTCATCATTAAACTTCGCGTCCAGCTTTTGAGGGATTTTGGCTCATCGTTAAGCCCGCATAGCGCCTTCCTATTGCTGCAAGGGCTTGAGACACTACACTTGAGAATTCAAAAGCATAATGAGAATGCTCTGGAAATCGCCCAGTACTTGAAAGACCATCCGGCAGTCGAATGGGTTTCCTATCCTGGGCTAGAGGATCATCCAAGCCATGAACTTGCGAAAAAATACCTTGGCGGCGGTTTTGGATCGATTATTGTGTTTGGCATCAAAGGCGGCCGTAATGCAGGTAAAAAAGTGATCGACAACATTAAACTGTGGTCGCATGTGGCAAATGTCGGCGATGCAAAATCATTGATCATCCACCCTGCTTCCACTACACACCAGCAGCTCAGCAAAGAGGATCTTGTAAAAAGCGGCGTAACCGAAGAACTAATCAGGCTTTCAGTCGGAATTGAATCGCTCAATGATTTAAAAGAAGATTTGGACCAGGCTTTCTTTAAGGCTACCGGTATTTCAGCAAGGCCCGAGGAGAAGGTAAATCAATGAACACCGAAGATTTATCCTTAAGCGCCGAGCCGGCTCCTTCGCCGGAATATGAAAAGATAAAAGTTGGGGAACTGCGGCTTGATTCCGGTACGGTACTCCCTGACGTCGAACTCGCATTTGAAAGGGCTGGAAAAAAAGGCGGCCCTGCCATACTGGTCTGCCATGCCCTTACCGGGAATCAGTATACAGTTGGCACCGAAGAGCAACCAGGCTGGTGGCGCGGTCTGATTGGACCAGGAGGGCATATTGATACCAACAAATATGAAGTTATTACATTCAATGTCCTTGGTGGCTGCTCGGGATCAACCGGCCCAACCAGTATGAACCCATTGACCGAAAGGCCTTATCAGTATGATTTTCCGAAAATAACAATCCGGGATATTGTTCATTCACAGGTTTTGGCGCTCCGCAAGCTAGGCATCAACAAAGTCAAAGCGGCTATTGGCGGCTCGCTTGGCGGGATGCAGGTGCTTGAATTGGCAATTGCCTACCCTGATTTCGCGGAGCTGATCATCCCGATGGCCGTGACCCCCTACCTAAGCGATTATGGCATTGCTTTTAACACAATCGGAAGAAAGGCGATCGAGCGGGATCCAGCCTGGAATGGCGGCTTTTATGCGGAGGGTGCCCGGATTTCGGGCTTGGAAATCGCCAGGATGGTTGGGATGGTCACCTACCGGACCGCCCCGTTGTTCAATCAAAGATTCAACAGGGAGCTTAAGGACGGCGAGACTTATCAAGTTGAATCTTATCTGAATTATCAGGGACAAAAACTTTCATCCCGTTTCGATGCCAACAGCTATTTGCACTTGCTCGGGGCGATGGATTCCCATGACATTGGCAGAGGCAGGCACGGATGGGAAACGGCTATTGAGCAGATTACCGCGAATGCCCTGCTGCTTGGCTATACAGGTGATTTGCTCTATCCTCCCGAAAAGGTGAAAGAAATCGCGGAAGCCCTGCAAGAGGCCGGAAAAGAAGCGGATTATGTTGAAGTGAGCACTGATTTCGGGCATGATGGATTCCTTGCCGAGTTTCCAAAATGGGGAGGAATCCTGGAGGCTGCCCTTGAAGACTTAAGGAGGAGATAAAGTGGCGGACATCCATGTTGCACTACTGGGCTTTGGTACAGTCGGCAAGGGAGTATATGAAACAATCAATGCCCATCAGGCGAGGCTTAAGGCGCTCCTTGGCAAAAATGTAAAGGTTGCAGGCATACTTGTGAGAAACGTTGAAAAACACCACCTCGATGATGATGTCCTCCTTACCTCAAATTTTGAAGACATTTTAAACTTGCCTAAACTTGATGTAGTCATTGAAGCAATCGTAGGCCGGGAACCTGGCTATTCGTATTTGAAAAAATCAATCGAAAGAGGCTGCCACATCATTACCGCGAATAAGGAAATGTTTGCCTACCACGGAAATGAGCTTCTTGAATATGCCTCCCGACATCAGGTGGCCTGCGGGTTTGAAGCCACTGTCGCCGGAGGAATTCCCGCTATCCAAACCCTAAGGACACTTTTGAATGTGAACAAAATCGAAAGGATTGAAGGAATCGTTAACGGCACCTCCAATTACATTTTGACCAAAATGCGCGAGGATGGCGTTACTTTTCAAGAGGCGCTTCAGGGTGCCCAGGAATTAGGGTATGCCGAGGCAGACCCTACCAATGACATCGAGGGCCACGATGCTTTTTATAAAGCAATGGTACTAAGCCAGATTGCATTTGGGGAACAGCCGGAATGGAAAACGGTTAACAGGAAGGGAATTTCCGCAATCTCCCACTCACAAATCCGGTTATTTTCCGAATGGGGACTGCGCGTAAAGCACGTAATCTCACTTGAAAAAGGAACACGAGGCCTCGCCTGCTCCGTTAAACCTGTGCTCGTCAGCCCCTCCCACCCGCTGTACTCTGTTGAGGGCGTCCAGAATGCTGTTTCGATCGAGGCGGATATTGTCGGAAACATCACCCTTCAAGGGCCAGGAGCGGGGAAATTTCCAACCGCAAGCGCCATCGTGGAGGACCTCATCCAGTTAAACACAAAACAAGTTTGTTACTTTGAACGGGAACAGAATGTCCGTTTTAAAAAGGAACCATACCATAATTGGATTCTCCTTTCGAAACAAACGAACGTATTCATTCCTGATTCCATCGAAGTAACCGGCCGCGTCCCGGAAAGAGCTCTATTTTTAAAAGCGAAAGAAAAGGATATTGAACGGCTGCTAGTAGCCTATCCGGCATTGAACATCTACCAGCTTTATGGGCAAGTAAGCCCCGGCTTCCTGGAAAATCTCTCGCTTAAAGAAAGCAGATTCAAAAGAAAAGCCGCTGTCCCAAAAGGCGTCTAACTATGCCTTAGGGACACACTTTCCCAATACAATACTGTTTCCAATAAAAAGAGGGGCTTCGTATTAGCGGAGCTCCTCTTTTCCTACTATACTTAGTGGGGATGGAGGTGTGTTGGGTGACTATGATGAATGAACTGTTCCGCAAAAGGATTGGGTTTCCGCTGGAAGAGGAAATAAGCTTTGCTAATCTGGATCAGGTACTCGAAAGGACTGCATTGGCCCTTCCCTTTGAAAATGTGCGCGTCATGAATCGCAGCACGATTGAATTTACGGAGGAATCCCTGAAGGAAAAGATACTCGACCGAAATGAGGGCGGGCTTTGCTACGACCTGAATTCGATTCTTTATTTGTTCCTTTTGGAAAACGGCTTTGAGACCAGATTAATCCGTGGTGTAGTTTTTAACCAAACACATCAGAAGTGGAGCGAAACCGGAAAAACACATATAGCCATACTCCTTCGAAACAAAGGCCGGCAATACCTTGTGGATACCGGATTTGGCATCAATATTCCACTGAAACCAGTCCCACTTACCGGGGTAACTGTCTCATCCAGAAACGGCGAATTCCGAGTTCAAAAGGAAGCTAGTGATCATGGGGATTATTGTTTCTATTTTAAACTAAAGCATAAGGATAAAGAGTGGAAAAAAGGATATGCCTTTGATTCAATCGACATGGTTCATAAGTTAAGTGAAATAAATGAAATCCAGCACATTATTGCCAGCCATCCAGCATCAGGTTTCAATAAACGGCTGATAATGACCAGGCTGACTGAAAGAGGAAGCATCACACTGGCAGGCAATTCGGTCACCACATGGACTGATGGCAGGATGGAAAAAGATGAGATTGATTACACCCGATTCAGGAAATTGGCCAGGGATGCGTTTGGACTGAATTTATAATATGTGGGTCATCAGTGGGGCATATCCGTGGAGTATAGGCATGGCTGCTAGCCTGAAGGATTTCCCTGCTGATGGCAATTCATTTTATTTAATAACGCACGAAGGAAATGCGATAGCGTTTTCGAGGAGTCGGTGCCCTCCGCTCCAATCAACTTATATCAATGGATTGCCTGTCAGGTATTTTACTATAAAAAAAGCAGTCCAATTCATTAAATCGGACTGCAATAGCTTGTTATGTGCTGTTTTGTACTTGAAACTTTCATACGTCTTCTTATTCGCTTTCAATAACATTTCCTTCTGCTGGAATCGGATGTTTTTTCAGCAGCCGGGCAAAGTGCAATAAATTGTAAGCTGTAATTTTTGCGTGCTGCATTGTAAACTCGTTTTGATATCCTTTTGCCTCAATAAATGAAGGTCCCGGACCGGCTTCGCCTACCCAATACGTATCAACATTGGGGGGAATCGTGAACCCGATATGCGACAACGCATAAATAAGGTAGCTTGAAACGTTTTTCGCTCCGTCTTCATTTCCTGTTACTACCGCTCCGCCTACTTTGTTGTAGTAGATATATTGGCCTTTTTCGTTGGTAAGGCTGCTGCCTCCATACAATCTTTCAACAATCAGTGTGGCCAAACTGCTCTGTTCACCAAGCCATATCGGCGATCCAAGCACAAGAATATCCGCCTGCTTCACTTTTTCAAAAATCTCAGGCCATTGGTCCTTTTCATTCACCGCCTCATGGGTAATTCCAAAACCAATTGTATAATCAGCCATTCTCAGCACTTCCGTCTTTGCCCCGTTCTCATCAAAAATCTTTACGATCTCGTTAATAAGGGCCCGAGTATTGGATTGCTGTGTGCTGTCTTTCAAACTGCAATTCAAAACTAGCGCTTTTATGCTCATTGCTACATCCCCTTAGGTAATTATTACAGTATTCCTATTCCCTAAGGTTTTTTTAAAAAACTAATGTTTTTTGAAAAATATAAGGCCCATCTCTTTAATAGCTAAAAAGATGGGCCAGCATTAGTCTATACTGATTTAGTTTGAATTTCACTATCCACATTTATATTTTTCTTCTGATGCAAGTAGTATGCAACGGATAATAGAATTAACCAAGGTATCCCAACCATTAATGTTGCTTTAAAGAACGAGACAAACCATGTAGTAATGAGCAGGCTTAGCATAAGGAGCGCGCCTAATAACGTTAAATAAGGAAAGCCCCACATTCTGACTGAAAGCTTTTTGCCATGATATTTTTTACGAAAAAAATAATGGGTGACAAATATCATTAGCCACGTGAACATGGCACCGAACATTGAGATTCCCATCATGAGCAGATAGGCCTGATTTGGCATAATGGCATGGATGACGGCAGCAATGGCAATCCCAAACGTCGAAAGAACTAAGGAATAAACAGGAACATTCTTCTTATTTAATTGGCCGAAACGTGATGGTGCATAGCCTGCCCTCGAAAGTGAAAACATCATCCGTGTGGTGATATATAGTTGGCTATTCATAGCTGAAAGAGCTGCAATCAAGACGACAAAATTCATAATTCCTGCCGCGCCAGGGATATTTATCATTTCAATGACTTTTACAAAAGGACTCTTTTCGATGCCAGCTCCGGCCCATGGTACAATCGCGAGCATCAGCCCCAAGGTAAGAAGATAGAAGAAGATTAAACGGAAAACAGTTGCTTTCAAAGCTTTAGGAACTGCAATTTCCGGGTCCTTTGCCTCACCTGCTGTGACAGCAATCATCTCAATACTTAAATAACTGAATAAGGCAATGACTACCGCAATCCACATGCCGGACCATCCATTCGGAAGGAAGCCGCCATCATTTGTGTAGTTTTGAAAGCCGATCTCCGGATTGCTCCCGCCAAAAACAACATAACTGCCGATTAGAATAAACCCGACAATCGCGGCAATTTTAATCATCGAGAACCAATATTCAACTGAACCAAATAAATTAACGCTGGTTGCATTTATATAAATCAAAATGGCTGAAAAGACGAGAATCCATACAGTGCCTGGGACACTTGGAAACCAGTAGGACATGTATACTGCCACCGCAGTCACTTCGACCCCTACAGCCGCAACGATACAGGCCCAATAGGAATAACGGACAAGATAGCCAGCCCATGGATTGATATAATGTTCGGCATAGGCGCCAAATGATCCTGAAGTAGGATGGGCAATAGTCATATCAGCAAGACATCCCATTAATAATAGGGCAATAAAAGCACCAATGCCATAGCTGATTATTACACTTGGTCCAGCTTGCCCAATTGCAAAGCCGCTCCCAAGAAACAGCCCCGTTCCAATTGCACCGCCAATTGCAATCATTGAGATTTGCCCAGTTGTTAACCCCTTGCTAAGGCCTTTTTCGCGATCTGCTATTTGTTGAAAGCCCCTATTCTGATTCATTCGCATTCTCCTTTTTTAATCTAGTGGAAGACTAAGCCACTATCTCTCTATCATTCTTATATTTTTTGTATTCTTCGGTTTGCATAATTCTTTTTAAAATTTGAATGGTCTCCCAAACATCTTCAAATGTTGTATATAAAGCGATTGGAGCAAGCCTTATAACATTCGGGGACCGGAAATCCGGAATGACATGATGACCTTTTAAAGTCTTGCAAATTCTTGCTGCTTCTTTATGTTCTAAACAAACATGGCCCCCGCGGCGTTCATTTTCCGTTGGATTCCCAATCGCAAATCCGAAATCGGGAAGTTCTTCCTCGATCAATTCCATCATGTATTTAGTCATTTCAAGGGACTTCGAGCGGATATTTTCAATGCCAGCCTCTGCAAAGATTTCAAGAGACCCTAAGAGAGGGGCGCAACTTAAAATATGCGGAGTGCCGATTTGAAAGGCCCCGGCTGAATGGGCATGTGTCAATTCCAATTCAAGGTCAAACTGTTTATTTTTATCTGAACTAAACCAACCAGCCAAACCAGGGGCTTTTCCAAGGTGTTTTTCATGTACAAATAAACCCCCAACTCCGCCAGGGCCGCTATTTAAATACTTATAATTGCACCAGACGGCAAAATCGACATTCCAATCATGCAGGGAGTGCGGGATAGCGCCAATTGAATGAGCCAGGTCAACACCTATTAATATATTTCTTTTTTGAGCTTCTTTCGCCAAAAGCTCCATATCCAGCAGCTGGCCGCTTCGATATAAGACGGATGGCATCCATACGATGGCGACCTCATCAGTCATGGCATTGATGATATCCGCTTCGTTAATGGTGCGTGAATCATGGCTTTTTACTAGCACTAAATGTTCCTCTGGATCCAGCCCATGCAGATGCATTTGGGATTTTATCGCATATATATCTGAAGGGAAGTCTAATTCAGTTGCTATTATTTTTGTCCGTTTTCCTTCTGGTTTGTAAAAGGTAGCAAAAATTTGATGGATATTTCTTGTGATAGAGCCTGTAACAATTGTTTCTTCCGGTTTTGCTCCTATTAAAGGTGCGGTCAGTGCTCCTAATCTCTCGGAAAAATCAAACCAAGGCTGATTGCCTGACAACCACCCATCAATGCCAAGGTTTTTCCAATCATCCAAACTGAGAAGCAATGTTTTTTCCGCCCGTTTAGAAAGTAGCCCTAAAGAATTTCCATCCATATAATATGTACCTTCTTTTATATAAAACTCTTCTCTAAAGGTTATACTTTGTTGATCTAGCTGTTGGGCATATTCTTTTGTTGGTAAAAATGTATCCGTTTTCATTTTGTGGATGACCTTCCTTCCCGCTTTGTTAATTGAAGAATATAATAGAAGTTGACATGATGTCAATATTTTATGGCTGAAAATTTAAAAAATTAAAACTTCGAAACAAAAACGGCCGATTTAGAAGTCATTCGGCCGTTTCCTAGTCGCTATTCATATAGATATCTTATTTATATAAACCGGAAGTATAAATAGCGGTGATTGTTTTAGCTATTTCTTCAACCGTAGCTTGATTTTTCTCTTCAACAATTTCCCATAAATACATTTCATTCATAAAAAACCATGCCCGAGCTACAATTTCATGATTCAAACCTTGATATGCTAGGCCATTCTGCTGAGAGTGGGCAATATCCCTTGAAATTCCCTCGACAAATTTCGTTTGAATTTTTATCCAATTATTATTTACGGCAGTGGAGAACCCAATTGCTTCATGAAAAATCCGCAGCATAGCCCGCTCTTTTTCAGCTAATTTCAAAAAAGAATATGCTTGTGCTTGAATAATTTCCTCTGCTGATTGTCTTGTCGCCGGAAAAAAAGGGGTCTCCGCAATCTGATAGAATTTTTGCATCACATCTTCCATCAAGACAATTAGCAGATCATCTTTCCCTTCAAAATAAACATACGCAGTCCCGTATCCTACCTTTGCCTTTTTAATAATTTGGGAAATCGTCGTTTTCTGGTACCCTTCTTTAACAAATACTTCTTTAGCCGCCACCAGCAGTTTTTCTCTTGTAATCAAAGAGCGTAAATGGCGTTTATCAATGGTTTCCTTCTCTGTCACTATTTTTATCCCCTTACTGGTTTGTTTGTATATTAATATTAATCCACATTATCCATGTAAGCAGCTTTATTGTCATTTTTTAATTTGCATCAGTTGTTTGAACCGCCTCTCTTTTCATTAAGCTCCTTGAAAAAAACAAATCTTTACTATGTTCTATTTTTCCCTTCAGTAAATCGGGGACTTACTATTTTTGACCACCTATGGCAAACATACTATACTTGATTTGAAGAAAAATTCCGAAAGGTTAAAAAACAATTCAGTATGTGAGCAAATAGCTAACAGCCCATATCCTGAAGACAATCACGGACGAGTAAAAATCCAAAAATCTCAAACAAATGGGGAGTTATAGCATGACAAAAAACAAGTGGATTGATATCACTCAGCCCCTTCATGACGGAATCGGCCACTGGCCAGGAGACACACCGTTCCATTATGAAACCGCATTCACAAAAGAACAGACCGGCTCCGTCAATATTGGCAGGATCACAACAAGCCTCCACACTGGCACCCACGTTGACGCGCCCTTCCATTTTGACAATGACGGTGAAAGGATTCTTGCTCTCGACATCGGCGTGTTCATTGGCCCGGCGCGGGTTATCGACGTCTCTTCTTTTGAAAAAGTTGATGCCGAAAAGCTCCGGGGCTTTGACCTTGAAGGAGTTAAACGGCTGCTTCTCAAAACGGCCGTCCCGAACAACCCGGACCACTTCCCGGAACGAATCCAGGAACTTGCGCCTGATATCGCGGAATATCTTAGCCAAAAAGGCGTAAAGCTGCTTGGCGTCGATGTCCCGTCCGTCGATCCGCTAGACAGCAAGGACATGGCGGCCCATCACGCCCTGTATCGCCACGGCATCCATATCCTCGAAAACCTCATGCTCGATGGAATCGATGATGGAGACTACGAACTAATCGCCCTCCCGCTTGCCCTCAAGGACGCAGATGGCAGCCCGGTCCGCGCGGTCATCAGGAAGCTGTAGGAGCGTTTTTGGTGAAAATGGGCCCATGCACCGGGCTTAAGGCACCTGACAAGCTTGTCGGAAAACACCAAGGAGGTTCGAAATGGTTCAGGAAGACCAAAACCAAAACCCAACAACCAGCGAAAAAAGCATTGTTGTGGATTTTACAAACAATATGACATATAGCGAGTATCTCCAGCTTGATAAAATCCTGTCTGCCCAAAATAGGCTTTCTGGCCACCACGATGAAATGCTGTTCATCATCATCCACCAGGTCAGTGAGCTGTGGATGAAGCTAATCATTCACGAACTGAATGCGGCGATTGCTGCTATTAACACCAGTAATCTTGCCGCCGCGCAAAAATGCCTGGCCCGCGTTTCAAAGACACAGACGCAGATTATCCAGGCATGGGACGTACTGTCAACGCTGACACCTTCCGAGTATATGGAATTCCGTAATACGCTTGGCCAGGCGTCCGGCTTCCAGTCCTACCAAAACAGGATGATTGAGTTCGCGCTTGGCTACAAGAACAAACATATCCTGCAAATCTATCAAAAAGATCCGGCCCTCCTAGCCGAGCTAAAAAAGGCGTATGAAGCCCCTAGCATCTATGATGCCGCCATCCATGCTTTGCATAAAGCGGGATTTCCGATCGACGAAAGAATCCTTGCCCGTGACGTAACGGTGTCCTACAAGGAAAATGATTCGGTCCGGGCTGCCTGGATGAGTGTGTACAAAAACACAAAAGCCCATTGGGAGCTATATGAACTCGCCGAAAAGCTTGTCGATATCGAAGACAGCCTTCAGCAATGGCGTTTCCGCCATATGAAAACGGTCGAGCGGATCATCGGCTTCAAAACCGGCACAGGCGGCTCATCCGGAGTCGGCTATTTGAAAAAAGTCCTCGACCAGCGCTTTTTCCCAGAATTGTGGGATATACGAACAAGCTTGTAATGGCGGGGCCGCTTCTCAATTTTCACAAGCAGGTGCGGCCCGGCAGCCTTTTTCATAGAAAAAAGTAGTTCAATTTAATTGGTTAAACAACAGTCACTTTATCAAGATTTGCCTTATTTCCCTTCAGAATGGCATAAGTCAATTTATCCATGGTGGCACCGTCAAAAACAGCTTTTTTTACATTGGTTTTAAAAGAAACATTTCGGAAGACAGCATTTCGAAATGATGTTCCTTTTAACCCCGCATCGTTAAATATGGTCCCATTGAATGTTTGATTGTCAAAACATACTCCTGATAAATTAGAATATGAAAAATCTGTATCATCCAAAATGGCTTCCTTAAAACTCGCTCCATCTAAATTGGACTTGTTCAATCTTGCTCCCCTTAAATTTGCTCGATCGAATATTGCTTTATCTAAATTACTGCATTTAAAAGAACTGTTCGACAAGTCCGAACCGGTAAAGTCGCTGCCCTGGAGATTGCTATAATTGAACTTGCCATCATGAACTTTCACTGATGCAAAGTCCGAATTCGGCATGTTGCTCTTGGATAGATCCATTCCTGCCCTTTCCTGCAACTCTCTCGTTTTATCATGGATTGCTTCAACTATTTCCGTGATGTCCCCAATCGAGTCAATCGTCTTCTTATAAGCGATTTCTTCCGCCAAACCTTCCCTTATCAAATCATCCATCTTTTCCAGCAGATTATGGTAAAGCTCCAGTTTAATTTCCTTAATAGCCTTTATGTCCTCATAGGGAGAAAAAATGCCATCCAGGTACGTTTTTAATTTATCACTCATCCGGTTTTCCACCTTTCAAATTAAAGAATCAAGGATTTCTTTGGCATATTCCCAATTTCTTTTGTTTTCCGAGTATGCCATTCTGCCTTTGTCAGTCAGGTGATAGTACTTCCTGCGGCCTCCCTGCGTTTCATCTCCCCAGTAAGATGAGATGTTTCCTTCCTGTTCGAGCCTTTTCAAGCTGGAATACATCGTTGCCTCTTTCAATTCATACAGGCCATTCGAGCCGGAATGGACCAATTTGGATATTTCATACCCGTATTTATCCCCGCTCATCAACAGCTTGAGGATAATCGTGTCTGTGTGTCCCCTTAACAAATCGGACGAAAGTTTTAAACTCACTGAAGATTTCCACCTCCTTACAAATAATATATGGAATATTACTATGACAGTCAAGGTAATTTGTTCATTGATGTAATATGTCCGTTTATCCCACTGCGCGCGAAAACCATTTAAACTATAAAACCTTACATCAAAAAAGGAACCTCTGCTTCCAGAAACGGTTCCTTTTAGATGTTTATTTTAGGAAATTAACGTGTTCACGACTTTCTCACCTATACCTAGAGAGGACTCATAATTTTCGATGAACAAGTGGCGTTGGGGCATTCCTTACGATTGTTAATATTGAAAATATAAATAAAAACGAATTTATTCAACTTGATAAAATGAGCAAATTCACATATGCTAGCACTTAGTATGTGAGAACATAATAATGATTCCTCGTAAGATGAGGTTCCTATTTAATCCTGTCAAAAAAGTACGATTAAAATTTGCAAAACTCGTAATAATTGTCCAAAAAGTTGATAGTATACGTTTTTCAGATGGAAATGAACTAAGGGGAAATGTCTAAATGGAAGCTCTAGCAGAATTGGTTCGAAACAAAGGGATAAAACGGCTTATTATCTTTTCTTTAATCGTTTTATTCCTATACAGCGTACGGAGTATAATAAACTTAATCTTGTTAACTTTCATTTTTGCATTTTTAATGGATCGGCTTGTGGAGTTTACTGCGAGGCGCATGCCGATAAATCGGCGATTGCTCGTTTTCCTTATTTACACACTCATCGTCGGATTGTTAACATGGGGGCTTGTTAGATATTTGCCGATTATCACCAATGAAATTAGTGAGCTTATTAAACGGATTACATCGTTTTACACCCAGCCACATGACAATGTGATCATTAATTATATCGAAACAATTCTTACGAATAATCAAATTGCGGCTTATTTGGAAAACGGGGTATCTTTTCTGCTCAAATATTTCACCGGTATAAGTAAAACAAGTATCCAAGTGTTAATTTCATTAATTTTAAGTTTATTTTTCTTGCTTGAAAAACCGCGATTAATAGAATTTACCAATAAATTTAAAACAAGCAAAATCGCTCCATTTTATTATGAAATTGAATACTTTGGCAAAAAGTTCACCCAAACGTTTGGAAAAGTAATTGAAGCTCAATTTATAATTGCCATTGTCAATTGTGTATTAACAGTTATTTCTTTAGTTATCCTGGGTTTTCCACAAATTTTTGGATTAGCGATTATGGTCTTCTTTCTTGGATTGATTCCGGTTGCCGGGGTGATTATTTCACTCATTCCGCTTTCTTTGATTGCCTATGCAATTGGCGGGTTAATGAAAGTTGTTTATGTATGGATTGCAGTTGGGATTATTCATGCGGTCGAAGCATATGTGTTAAATCCGAAGCTGATGTCATCCAAAACAGATCTCCCGGTTTTTTACACATTTATTGTCCTCATCTTCTCACAGCACTTCTTCGGGGTGTGGGGGCTCATACTCGGAATTCCCATATTTGTTTTCTTATTGGACGTGTTCGATGTAACGAATAGGCAACTGAAAAATGGGTAAGCTTCCATATCTCATTTTCAAGAAAAAGGCCGGCATCTTGAATTTAGGGTGGGAGCCTGGTCACCCAAACCCCTTTATGCGACAAAGAATGTAGTGACTGTTTGATTTTCCGCAATATAAAAAGAGCCTGCCGGGACATTCCCGCAGGCTCTTTTTATTAATAATAAACTTTAATCTTTACCGTCTTCACTCCCCATTGAAGCGCTTTTTGGCGGTCGGGGATGAAAACATCAATTTTATTTCCGCGGACCGCGGATCCTTTATCTCCAGCAATCGCTTCGCCGTATCCCGGTACATATACTTTTGTCCCGAGTGGGATAAGCTTAGGATCAACCGAAATCACTTTCGCGTTCGGGTTCTTTTTCAGGTTGATGCCTGTGGAGGTAATCCCGCTGCAGCTTTTGCAGCTGGCAGTGTAGGCTGTTGCCTTAACAGTGATTTCTTTGTATCTTCCTTGCGCCGCTGCCGGTTTAGCTGCGGGCTTTTTCGCCGGTGCAGCTGTTGTGCCGCTTAGTTTTAAGACCTGATTTAACTGGATATTATCTGACTTTAAGTTGTTCAATGTTTTTAATTGTTGGACGGCTATGTTATTTTTCTTGGCAATGCTCCAAAGGGTATCGCCTTTTTGAACCTTATATGTATTTCCAGCGGCTAAAGAAGCATTCGAAAATCCGAAAAGTACTACAATGGCTGTTACAAAGCTCAGTATCGTCTTTTTCAAAATCTATTCCCCTTTACCTTCCTTGGTAGGAATATAATAGCAACTCAATGTAACAGCCACGTTACATTAAAAAACTATTTTTGTTACAAAGAGAATAGAACTTTTTTACATTTGTAATATTTTGGGGGCTAATAGACATGCTAGATAGGTTGGATGATTGGTTTCTCAAAAGGAACCTTGGTTGATTTCCCTTCGGCATACCCTTTCCTCGGCGCGAAGAAGCTAGCCCCTCGATTTGTAGCGCAGGAGCATCTCATTTGGACACTGAACTGTGAAAACTTCATTTGCAACTTCAGGCTTCTTTGGACACGCTCCCTTGGAAATCCTCTTTGTTGCCCAAATCCCAGCCTTATTTGGACACCGAATCTAAGAAAACGACAATTGATGTCCAAAATCCGTATCAGGATTCTGAGTGCATCTCTTTAAAATCCTTAATCAATTCTTTTACAGCCTCTTCTTTCGTTGCCCAGGATGTAACAAACCGGACAGCCGAATGATCCTCATCAACTTTCTCCCAAATATGGAAGGCATACTTGCTTTGAAGCCCGGAAATCAGCTTGTCGGGCAAAATCGGAAACAGCTGATTGGACGGGGAATGGGTTAGGAACGGGATATTCTCTTCTTCCAACGCATTCCGAATGATGCCTGCCATTCGGTTCGCATGCTCCGCGAGTTCAAAAAAGAGGCCGTCCCGGAACAGCTCCTGGAATTGGATGCCGAGCAGGCGTCCCTTGGCAAGCAACGCTCCCTTCTGCTTCATATGGTAGCGGAAATCCTCCTTCAGCCGGTCGCGGCAAATTACAAGTGCTTCTCCCAATAGGGCCCCGTTTTTCGTGCCGCCTATGTAAAAAGCATCAACGAGGCCAGGCAAATCATCAAGGCTAACATCATTTTCCTCGGAACATAGGGCAGAGCCGAGCCGTGCGCCATCCATAAAAAGAATGAACCCGCGCGAGTCGCAAACGTCCCTTAATTCCTGCAGCTCTTTTTTCGAATAAATAGAGCCGATTTCCGTCGAGTTCGATATGTATACTAATTTTGGTTTGACCATATGCTCGTCGTTGTGGCCGTCCGCCACTGCTTGAACATGGGCAGGTGTAAGCTTGCCTTCCGCCGTTTCCACGGTAATCACCTTGTGGCCGGTTGCTTCGATGGCGCCTGTCTCGTGTGTGGCAATATGGCCTGTGCTCGCCGCGATGGCTGCTTCATGCGGACGCAGGAATGCCGAAATCACAATGAGATTCGTCTGGGTCCCGCCGGACAGCAGGTGAACATCCACCTCATTTCGGCCAAGCGTTGCTTTTATGAGCTCGACCGCTTTTTTTGTAAAAGAATCCTCCCCGTAGCCATCCTCCTGCACCAAGTTCGACTCCAGCAGCGAATTCAGGATTCGCGGATGCGCCCCTTCGCTATAATCATTTTTAAAACTGTACATAAGGAATATTCCCTCCCCTTGATTTAGTGTCTGTTTTATTTTATAAGATTGAACCCCGAAAGGGAAAACTGTTTTTTTTCGGAAAAGGAATAAGCCGCATTTTTTTGATTTGCGGCTTGTTTTGGAGTCTGTATCCCCACATCTGTTTTGGTTCAGATTGCGAATGTGAAGCTTTACTGTTCCTTTTTTTCCAAAAAAGCTGTCGCCCTTAAACCGGTTCGGCGGCAAGCGGCGTTTCGTTACCGGCCTTTTCAAGAAGATAGTGGTGGATGATTGCAAGAAATGCCTGCCCCGCCATGGCCATTGCGCGTTCATCGAAATCGAATTTCGGATGGTGGTGGGGGTAGCACGCGCCTACTTCCGGATTCCCTGCACCCGTGTTGAAGAACATCCCCGGCCTCTCCTGAAGGTAATAGGCGAAATCCTCCCCGCCCATTTTCGGGTCAAGCTCGACAAGCTTTTCTTCGCCAACCGCCTTTTTCATTACGTCGAGGAAGATGTCTGTCTCCGCATCATGGTTCACCACTGGCGGATAGCCGCGCTCATAGGTGATTTCAGCGGTTGCATGGAAAGCGGCGCAAATTCCATCTACAATGATTTTCATTTCTTTTTCAATCTGGTTGCGTACATCGGGATCGAATGTCCTGACGGTTCCGGTAATTTCGGCGGTGTCGGCAATGACATTAAAGGCATTGCCCGCGTGGAAGGAGCCGACTGAAACGACCGCAGGCTTCAATGGATTAACGAGGCGCGAGACGATATGCTGAAGCTGAGTGACAATCTGTGTGCCAATTGCAATGGAATCGACTGTTTCATGCGGATAGGCGCCATGACCGCCTTTACCGTTAATTTTTATAATAAAACGGTCCGCTGCCGCCATGATGGCTCCATTCCGATAGCCATACAATCCATAAGGCAGATTCGCCATTAAATGGGTGCCGAACACTATATCAACGCCCTCGAGGCAGCCATCGGCAATCATTGCGGCCGCGCCGCCCGGGGCAACTTCTTCCGCATGCTGATGAAGAAGGACTACATTTCCATGCAGGTGTTCACGGTTCTCGCTCAGTACCTTTGCAACTGCCATCAGCGTGGCTGTGTGCCCGTCATGGCCGCAAGCATGCATGACTCCCGGTACAGTTGATTTGTAAGGGACTTCTTTTTGGTCATCAATCGGCAGTGCGTCAAAGTCCGCCCTGAGTGCAATCGTTTTTCCCGGCTTGCCGCCCTTGATCGTCCCGACAACGCCGCGCCCGCCGACCCCGGTTCTCACTTCAATGCCGAGGCTTTCGAGATATTCGGCAATTTTCTTCGGCGTCCTTACTTCCTCGAAGGACAGCTCGGGGTTCATGTGGAAATCCCTTCTCCACTCGACCATCTCGCTAAACAAATCTTCCAATCTCGCATTCCAATTCTCCAACAAGCCGCTTCCCTCCATTATGTAGGCGATGTATGTGCCATTTATATAAATCTTCTGAAAATATTATAGCATCTGCAGGAGTTAATCAAAACCTTATGGTGAAAATCAGTTAGGAAAAGAAGTTCAGTAAAAGCTCCGATCCCAGTTTTTCGAATGTCTTTTAGCAGGTTGTTTTGTGGTAAAAAACAAAAGGAGTAAACACTTCACTGCAGTCTCGTTTTTTCAGGCACGAATACTGAACAGTTTTCTTTTACTAGCAATAAGAGTGCCCCCACTTTACCTACAGTTTTAATAGAAAACATTCGCTCAAAAACTTTGGATGTATTACTGTATACTTAACGAAGAGAGAATACTGGGAAACTTGTTGGGCACCAGAAATCGATTGTTTAGGAATATTGCAATTGTAAGGAGGAAATACCTTGAAGCGTAAGAATCCAATGCTCGATTTTTTACAAAACCTTCAATCATTAGACGTTTACAAAAACCTCCCCCTTTCCGAAAAAGAAGAGTTGGAAAAAGAACTCTCCAAACTTGAAGGATGGGTGCCCAAGCTGCAAACCGCCTCAAAAACTAGTAAAAAACGAACGGGCAAAACTAGCAGGAAATCCTATACTTATCAATTAAAAGTTACATTGAAAGGCGTGCGTCCTCCCATTTGGAGAAGGATTGCAGTGCCCGGAAATATCACATTCCACACCCTTCATGAAATCATCCAAGCCGCTATGGGCTGGAGCAATTCCCATTTATACAGTTTTGAAGTGGATAACACTTCTATTGAAATACCTAGTTCGGAAGAAGAATTTGGTTTCTTCGCCCCACGTTTCCGTGAAACAGCAGATTCGAGGAAAGAACGATTGGATCATTGGGTAGCCGAAGAAAAGGCTAAATTCACTTATACCTATGATTTTGGTGATGATTGGGAACATACTATTCTGATTGAAAAAATTGAAGAGAGTTCCAAGAAACTCGAACACCCAGTATGCCTAAAAGGGAAACGTGCCTGTCCGCCTGAAGACTGCGGTGGGGTATATGGGTATATGGCATTGGTTGACTGCCTCTCCGGAAAGGGCCCAAGTGAGGAAATAGATGAAGAATATATGGAAGGATTGCTTTACTATTACGGTGATTTTGACCAAGAGGAATTTGATTTGGAACTACAAAACACAATACTAAAGGAAATAAAGTTATAGCCACCAGTGCGAAACAAAAGGGCCTGCCTTCCTCACACGCTGAAGGCGGACCCTTTTTCTGTACCATTTTCACCGATTCCACTGTGGCTTTATCTGTATCGTTTTTTGAATAATTTAAACGAACTAAAATCTTTTCGCCATGTTCAACCTTCCCGCATAAGTGATTTAATATAAAAAAAGGACCTTAAAGGCCCTCATTGAATAATCTTATCTCACTTTTCGATAGAGCTTTTGTCCATGGCTAACATTCTCATAATATCTCGCTTTTTCAGTATAAGAAATGGTTTCCTTATCACCTAAGCCTAGAAATCCAAGCAAGCTTAAACTTTCGTAAAAGAGATTGAGAACCATTTGTTGTAATTCTTTATTAAAATAGATTAAAACGTTTCGGCAAATAATAACATGAAATTCATTAAAGGAACGATCCGTTACCAAGTTATGCTGTGCGAACACTATATTTTTTGATAAAAATGAATGAAATTTCACCCCATCACCAGTAACCTGGTAATAATCAGAAAACGACCGCTGTCCACCGGAAGCAATATAATTATTTGTGTATTTTCGCATGTTTTCCAAAGAAAAAATACCGGTTTTGGCAGCTTTTAAAACGTCAGAATTAATATCTGTAGCGTATATTTTAGTTTTTTCATAAATCCCTTCCTCGTGCAACAACATGGCCATCGAAAAAACTTCTTCCCCTGTCGAACATCCAGCATGCCAAATGCGTATGGAAGGGTAGGTTCGAAGTATTGGCACTACCTTTTCCCTGAATTCAAGGAAGAACAGAGGATCTCTGAACATCTCTGTTACATTTATTGAGAAGTCGGAAATTAGCCTTTTTAAACAGGCAGAGTCATGTAATACCTTTTCAAGCAGTCCGGATATAGTCGTTAATTTTTCAGCGTGGACCCTATGCCAAATTCTCCTCCTAATTGAGTTATAGGAATAGTTTCGGTAATCATAGCCACACCACGAATACAATCCTTGCAAGAGCAAGTCAATTTCTATCTTTTCCAAGGCATCCATTGAATCACGATTATTTTCAGTTTTTATTAAATTCATTTTTATTACCTTCTTGGGGATAAAGCCAAACTTGTATTAACGAGATTAATTGATTGGGATTGAAAGGTTTGACAATATAATCGGACGCACCTGCCTCAATACATTTCTCGCGGTCTTCCTTCATCGCCTTGGCAGTCAAAGCGATAATAGGCAATGAATTAAAATCGCCCATCGCTCTAATATTTCTTATTGTTTCATAACCATCCATTTCAGGCATCATTATATCCATTAAAATTAAATCAAAATCAGGATTGCCTTTCATCAATTGAAGACATTCAAGGCCATTTTCGGCAAACGTAATATTTACCCCGTACTGTTCCAGAAAACTTGAGATTGCATAAACGTTTCGTACGTCATCATCAACAAGCAGAACCTTTATCCCATTCAACCGGGGAAGAGGGGTAATGGAAAGCTCCTCGGCCGTTTCAGTTGGTGATGTTTCATTCGTATAATTATTCAAGTGTATCTTAATTTCCTCCACAAGCCGCTGAGGGGCCATGCTATCCTTAATAATAATCGTGTGGGCATGCTGTTTTAGAACCATTTCTTCTTTTGAAGAAAGGTCTCTACCCGTGTAAATCATTATCTTTAAATGTTGGTGCTCACTGTTCTCTTTTATTTTTTCCAATATTTCAAACCCAGTTGCATCAGTTAATCCCAAATCCATTATCAGGATGTCGAATTGATTAACTTTCAACTCTTCCAAGGTTTCCCTGCCAGTAGAGACGGTTTTAACAACAACATTCATATTTCCTATCAATTCCATTAAAGCATTGCGCTGCTTAGTATCATCATCCACGATTAAAATTCGTTTAATATGGTCTCTTGGGACAACCCGGGAATTAAGCTTTCTATTTTGATCAACTGATTGCAATGGAATTATTTTGGACTTAACATCAAGTGTATCCAAAGCGGCCGCTACTTCCTTTTTCTCACTTAAACTGTGGATACCAGTTATTTGGGGCTTATATTCTTCCAAACTGAATATAAAGGTACTTCCCTTTCCCTCTTCACTTTCCACATTCATTTTGCCACCCAATAAATTGGAGATTTCTCTGCAAATAGATAAGCCTAATCCAGTTCCTCCGTATTTTCTGCTGGTTGTCCCATCCACCTGTTGAAAAGCCTCAAAGATGAGTCCGTGCTTATCATCTGGGATGCCAATCCCAGTATCAATCACCTTGAATTGTATACCACCTTTTGAATTAGGATTTTTGTCAATTTCTAACGTTACTTCTCCCTTGGCCGTAAACTTAAAAGCATTGGATAATAAATTATTCAATACTTGAAGCAGGCGTTTTTCATCCGTATAAAATGAATGAGGAGCCCTGTTTTTAAGAATTATGCTAAACTTTAATCCCTTTTCGTTTGCGATAGGCACGAATCTGGATTCGAGCAAATCAATTAAAGAGGGTATGTGAACGTCCACAGGCTGGATACTCATTTTTCCGGATTCAATCTTGGATAAATCAAGAATATCGTCAATGAGTGATAATAGATCATTACCCGATGAATAAATGGTTCTGGAATACTCCACTTGCTTATTTGTGAGATTTCCCTCAATGTTATCGGACAATAATCTGGATAGGATAATCAAGCTGTTTAGTGGAGTCCTTAATTCATGCGACATATTGGCAAGAAACTCAGACTTATATTTTGAACTTAATGCAAGCTGATTTGCCTTTTCTTCAAGTAGTTCCTTGGCATTTTCTAGTTCATTGTTTTTCAATTCGTACTTATTATTCTGTTCTTCTAATATTCGTGTCTTTTCCTTTAGTTCAATATTTGCTTCTTCCAGTTCTTCTTGTTGAGCCTGAAGCTTACCCTCAGATGCGCGGAGAACTTTTGTCTGTTCCTCCAACTCTTCATTTATTATCCTTAGTTCCTCTTGTTGTGTCTGAAGTTCCTCAGATTGAACCTGGATTTCTTCCATTAACCTCTGGGTCTCCTCCAATACCCCCGCCAATCGGATTCTATCCATTTCTTTTTCAAAAATTATCGCTACCTGTTCGATTAATTCTTCCAATAGAGATTCCTGTTCTTTACTAAATGGTTTAAACGAAGCCAATTCCAAAATTGCAACAACATTCTCTTCAACCTTTAGAGGCGTTATATAAATGTTCAAGGCAGACGACTCACCAACACCGGATTTCACCTTGGGATAGTGAGACGGAACCTCGGAAAGAAGAATAGAAGACTTCTCTTCCGCTGCCTGTCCAATAAGGCCTTCCCCTAAAATGAACGTTTCCTGATGGTCTGTATTTACTGCGTAAGAGGCAGATCGAATATAACGGGTTTCACTACTGGAATCGTTCATTTCCTTAATATAAAAACCAGCCATGGAGGCCTCCATTAAAGGCACAACTCTTCTAAGCAAGGCTTCCGATAGGGTTTCCAATCCATGTAAACCGATTAATTCTGCATTTATCTCTGTTATATTGGTTTTATTCCACAATAAACTTTTTTCCAGATGAACTTTTTGCTCAAGGGATTCCGCCATTTGATTGAACGCTTTTGCCACATCATCTATTTCATCCCTGGAATTCATAGTTATTCGTGTTCCTAAATCCAATTTTCCATTTGCTATCCTGCTCATGATCGCTGATACCTTGCTTAAGCGAAAAGCAATTCCCCATACGGTTTTCACCATATATCCAGCCGAAAGAAAAAAACTTATTAATGCTATTAAGCTCAAAACGATAATTAGCTTTTGGATTTTATTTGTGGCATTGCTAAACGACGTTGTTAAGTTCGTTTGTAAATTATCTGTAAGCAAAGTGATATCGACGAAAAATTTTTCCTGAAGGCCCCGCCCTCTTTCACTAATCAAAGTGGCTGCTTCTTCCCTTTTTCCTTCAGAAACAAATTTGATTATTTTGTTTCTATAAACGTAAAAATCCCGATTTGTCTTTTTAATGTTTTCAATAATTTCCCTTTGTTCTTTTGAATTGACCATTTGTGCAAGGAGATTCAGTTTTAGATTTAACGAACCATCCATCATTTGTAATTGGGATAATTCCTTTTGGACCAATTCATCATTATTAAATATGACAATATTTCTTAAACTGATGGCTTCGTTTTTAACATCCCTATGCACTTCTTCCGCCAATAAAGAAATAGAATAATTATTTTGAGTAACCTCATCTAATTTATTGATACTAGCCACTTCTAGCAAACCTATAATAATAAGAAGAACTACCAGAACAGGTTTGGAGCTGAGTCCTAATAACATCTTTGTTTTAATTTTCATTTCCCGCTCCCAATTCGTACTTAATGTAATTGATGGCTTTTTTCCTCTTCAATGCAGGCCTGATATACCTTTGCCATAGCTTGCAAACGATCATTTACAGTCAGCTTTTGAAAAATACGGGTAATATGGTTTTTAACAGTATGCTCACTAATAAATAACCGTTCAGAAATTTCTTTATTGCTCAACCCCTCTACAAGCAACTCAAAGACGTCCATTTCCCTGGCTGAAATCATGTACAAGTCCCTTGTCCTGCTTAGAGCTGCTGTCAGTATATCCTTATTTAGATCTGAACTTTGTTTTTCACTTAGTTTGCTGATTTGAACAGTCTTATCCTGTTTCTTCTCAGTAACTGGTTCAATCAGTCCCAAATGATTTATAACTGGTTCATTATTTATTAAAAAGCTTTCGAATTCGTTTGGAAATACCGGAGGGCTAACTAAATAACCCTGGAATTCATCACAATTCAATTCTCGTAAAATATTCAAATGTTCCTCTGTTTCCACCCCTTCAGCTACGACAGCTAATTCCATACTTTTGGCAAGGGAAATAATTGTTGAAATTAACGGGATGCAATTTGATGCATCTGTTATAAATGACCTGTCAATTTTTAACGACTGTACAGGGAGGCTTCTTAAATAGCTGAGCGAGGAATAGCCTGTTCCGAAATCGTCTATGCTTATCCATATACCGATTTCCCTTAATTCACTTAATGTTTTAATTACGGCCGGCTCATTCCCCATAATCACCGTTTCGGTAATTTCCACTTCAAGCATACTTGGACTAAGTTCCCTCTCCCTCAAAATATGAGCAACTGTTTTCACAAGGTCCTTTTGTAAAAATTGCTGTGTCGAAAAATTAACAGCTACACGAACGGTAGGTAAACCCGCTTCCTTCCATCTTTTGATTTGATCGCATACAGCTTGGAGGACCCAGTTTCCTATTTCCACAATTTGTCCACTTTCCTCTGCAAGCGGAATAAACTCTTGGGGAGAAATCATTCCCCAATCCGGATGTTTCCAGCGTAACAACGCTTCGGCACTGGTTACCATACCTGATGCTATATCGATGCGCGGCTGATAAACCAACCTCAACTCATTTCTTACAATTGCTTTTCGCAAATCATTTCTCAAAACGAAAGACCGATAAGACTGCATATTAATACCTGAGTGAAACATTTTATATTTGTGATTCCCCTGCTGTTTAGCACGGTATAAAGCAGCATCAGCATTTTTCATTAAAGTAAGGGCGTCTTCACCATCGAAAGGAAAAATACTTATACCGATACAAGCTGTAATAAACAATTCGTATGTATCAACATATAAAGGCGATGAGAAGTTTTCCAAAATAGTTTCTGCTATTTCAATTGCTTTCTCTCTAGGGGTCTTGTGTAAGATGATATTAAACTCATCCCCGCCAATTCTTGCAATAAAATCTTCTTTTTTAACAAGCTTTTTCAACCTCTCGGAAAATTCCCGAATAACTTTATCTCCTATTATGTGGCCAAGAGAATCGTTTACAAATTTTAAACTGTCCATATCAATATACAAGAGAGCTAATTGCTCATTTGATTGTTTCGCCTCTTTAATCAACTCAGGCAAATGATTATTGAAATATCTTCTATTAGGAAGATCAGTCAACCAATCGTGATAAGCCATATGTGCCAAGGTTTTTTCATATTCCTTCTTATTGGTAATATCCCTGATGGTAACTGCTACAATACAATCACCTTGAACAAGCCTTTTCCCTATTTGAATTTCAACTGGGAATTGTGTCCCATCTTTTCTTGAAGCAGTAATCTCTTTATTATTTTCATTACCAATAATAGTTTCAAACCGATCGATTGCTTTTAAAATTTGATTTATGTACCGACATGATTCCTGGAATGAAAATAGTAATGAAATATTTTTTCCAAGGACTTCATGTTCATCATAACCAAACATATGATAAATGGCTGGATTTACCTTAAGTATTGAACCTGACTCATCGATGTTAATCATCGTATCAAGAGAGGTTTCACTTATTACATTTGCAAGAGCTTCTGATTTTCTTAATTTAGAAGTTGAATTTTCCAATTCCAAATTAATTTCCTGTAGTTCTAACGTTTTCTCCTTTAATCGCATGGACTGTTGAAGAAGTTGCTGATTTAATCGATAGATCTCGACAAATCCATTTACTTTTGCCTTCAGTAGAAAAGGATCAAATGGTTTTAAAATATAATCTATCGCGCCAACTGAATATCCCTTAAAAATATACTCAGTATCTAAATTATTAGCTGTAATAAAAAGAATTGGCACGTTTTTGGTTTTCTCTCGCGCCTTAATGATTTTGGCTGTATCAAACCCATCCAATTCGGGCATTTGGACATCCAGCAAAATCAGTGCAAAATCGTACTTAAGTAAATACTTCAAGGCTTCTTCCCCAGAAAAGGCTTTAATGATAGTGTAGTCGTCTTGCTCGATAATTGCCTCCATAGCTAAAAGGTTTTCAGGGCGATCATCTACCAATAAGATGTTAATTTTTTCTGTACTATTCATTTTTCTCCTCCCTTAAAGTATTTAAAATCTTAAAGTTTAAGAGTTAATTACACTCTTATGTAAAATGTTGTTTTATTATTATTTCCATTGTCGAAATATTACTTTTATTGCAATTATATACCACTGACAACAAATAGAAAAACTTTAATTTCATTTTCAAAATACTTCAGTTTCATTGATTAAAAAAGTTCTACCTCTCGTAAGTAATTCCTGTATAAAATATCTTTTTCATGAATTAATATGGCAATAACAATTGTTTTCACAATAGTACTTAATTCATAAAAAAGAGACCAAGCTCCCTTCTTAAACAAGAGCTTGGTCTATTGTATGGCTTTTTAACATTTTATTTTAAAAACGTACTCGGCATAACGACAGAAACCACCTCTCCACGGGCACAAAGCAGTTCATTCGCATACACTTCCGTGTGGACCTTCCACTTTTTGGGGTGGATTTCTTCAACAGTCCCAACTGCTTTTAAAGGAACATCTTGCGGAGTTGGCTTAAGGAATTCGACATTAAGGCTTGCCGTTACAAACCTTGGCGGTACGGAACCATCACCAATTTCGTTCCCGTTCTTCCGGTGCAAAGCAAGCGAGGCAGACCCGGTCCCGTGGCAATCAATCAACGAAGCGATCATGCCGCCATAAATAAAACCTGGCATTCCCATGTACTTTGAATCAGGAGTATATATCGTAACCGTCTTCTCCCCTTGCCAACCAGTACGAAGATGATGGCCATCCTTATTCAATCGGCCACACCCATAACACCAGGCGAAGTCATCTGGGTAAATGTCCTGTATTGCTTTTTCAATTCTTTCTTCCACCATGCATTCTCCTCAAAAAGTAATATGTATTTCCATGAGAGTGAGCATCGTTCATGTTGTACTTTTACTATATATAAACTTTTCTGAATATGCCAACAATGGGGAATAAAAAACCGTTTCCATTGTACCTTCAATTCAAAGACAAGCAGTGCCAGGCCTCCCATTAAATACGAGCGTGCCTGGCAGTGTCCGTTCAGTAATATCTTTGTCTTATAGGCACGAATGAAGTGCAGCATTATAAAAATTGCTTTCTATGGTAGCTGCAATTTAAAAGACGGTTTTCTATTTTTACAGACAACCTTCAATCTCATTCAGCCGTTTCAGCCTCTGTTTGATCAAGAAAGGACAAAAACTCTTCGCCTTTCCTTGAAATAGTCGAGCCTGCCCTCCCTTGCCTGACATTGAGAAGTCCCAGCTGGTGCAGGATTTCCATCCTCATCCGAAGCTGCTGTTCCGATAGGATCATTTCTTTGTTCGCGAGAAGTTTTTTTACTGTCGCTCTCCCGAAAGAGTTTCTGGTTTTTTTCCCTTCAACAAAAATCCGCAATACTTCAACGCTTTCCTCCAAAAATCCATGGGATTCTATTTTCCGGATAACGTCGTCAAAATCCTGCTGTGGCTGCAGCGAGGAAATTAAATTTCCTCTTCGATCTTTGAATCTTATACTTAATGGCAAATGATCGACCCGGATTGGCCCATCGTCAAGAAAAAGCAGATAGGTTATGACGTTATAAAGCTCTTTCACGTTGCCTGGCCAATCGTAGTTGATTAACTCATCCATTACTTCCTGGGAGATGGTTACGTTACGTTTGTCCAGTCTGCGCTTAAAATCATCTATTAAAGCCAATAGGTCATCCTTTCTTTCTATTAATGGGGGGACACACAAGGTTAACCGCAGCTCCTGTGCTAAAGCGGGCAGGAATATACCCTTTTCGGCAAGCTCACCTAAATGTTGATTTGAACTGGTAATCAGTCTGCACATAAACGGTACAGGATTGGTCCCGCCAACCCGGATGAACAGTTTTTCTTCCAATGCCTTAAAAACTTTTTGTTGGATGGGCATTGGCATTTCATTTATGTGTTCGAGATAAACTGTTCCATTTTTCGTAACCTCAAACAAGCCAAGGGAGGTCCGGTCGCCGCCTTCATATCCAAACAGCTCTTTTTCCAGCATATCAAGGGATTTGGACTTGCAGTTGAATGCAATGAACGGTGAAGCCTCGGATGCAGAGCCATTATGGATTGCCTGTGCCAGCATACTCTTTCCCGTGCCTTCATTCCCCCGAATATGTATTGGACCGTGTATCAATGAATAGCGTTTCGCAAGCTCGAGGGTTTCCTTCATTGATTCACTTATTGCTACGACGTCCTTAAAATGGTACGCGGCAACATTCCGAATGTCCTTCACATTTTTATCGTCTGTTTCATTGTAGCCGTTGTTATTTAGCGAGAGTGAGACTAAGGATTTAATATAACGTTTGAGTATTTGCAGCTGGTCGTTCCTTAGCCCGGCCAGTTCCACTAGTTCATAAAAGGTCTCAATATCGAGGAGACGCGGGCCTATGTCTATCACATTAGGCAATCCCGATGGAAGAAGCTCTTTTTCCCCGGGGGTCAAAATATAATCGATGGACGGAGGTATGGGCTCATCAGGGCGATAGGCAATATATTCATGTTCAAAAATTGTCTGCTTTAATGATTGCACTGTTTCGTCCGTATTTACTTTTGTATCGTTCACAACCAGTATTTTCTTGCTTTCCGGGAGATTGATGATTGCTTTTGCATTAACAAAATTCAAATCTCGTTTGGCTACAATCAGCGGACACTCTGCCGGAATGAACTGGGTCACAATCCCTTTTATCATGTTGTTGGATAGGAGGACGATATCCCCTTTTTTTACGGTGTCTGGCCGTAACTCTTTAAGCGGACAAGGGGTAAGGATAATTTCATCACCCAAAACTTCGATGATTTGTTTCGAAATTTCGGAAAGGTACTTTTCCTGTATTGCAATAATGTGTACATTTTTTTTTCCCAACCAAAACACCTCGTAACGGACATGACATTCAAAAGTTTAGTATAAATGGCAGGAAACGAAATGGCCGTTCTCCAATTCTTTAAGAGCTGGAACATCGACTTTGCACTGCTCCATCGCAAACGGGCACCTCGTATGGAAGGTGCATCCCGAAGGAGGGTTGGAGGGACTTGGTATATCGCCTTTTAAAATAATTCGTTCCCTCTTTATACTTGGGTCAGGTATTGGTACGGCCGACATCAATGCCTTCGTGTAAGGATGCAGGGGATTTCTATACAGCGTTTCTTTATCAGTCAGCTCAACGATTTTCCCCAAATACATGACACCAACCCTGTCACTGATATGTTCGACAACACTTAAATCATGGGCGATGAAAAGGTAGGTTAAACCGAATTCCTCCTGAAGGTCCTTCAATAGATTAAGGATTTGGGACTGAATCGAAACATCGAGGGCTGAAACTGGCTCGTCCGCAACAATTAATTTCGGATTAATGGCGAGTGCCCGTGCAATTCCGACCCTTTGCCTTTGCCCTCCACTAAACTCATGGGGATACCGGTCAGCATGATAAGCGCTTAAGCCAACGACTTCAAGCAAATATTCGACTCGTTCTCTAAGTTTATCTTTCGGATACCCGTGGACAAGCAAAGGCTCTTCAATGATTTCGCCAACTTTTAACCGAGGGTTCAAAGAGGCATATGGATCCTGGAAAACCATCTGAAAGTCTTTTCTCATCGAGCGGATTTCATCATCGTTTAAATGTGTTATATCCTTTCCTTCAAAAAGGATTTTCCCTTCTGTTGCCTCCAGCAATTTCATGATCATTCTGCCAGTAGTCGATTTGCCGCAGCCACTCTCGCCAACAAGACCAAGAGTTTCCCCTTTCTTGATTGAAAAAGAGATATCGTCGACCGCTTTGACATATGTCGTACTTTTGCCAAACAAGCCTTTTTTCTTCGGAAAGTATTTTTTTAGGTTGCTAACCTCCACCAAAGGAGCTGTCATTTGTTTATACCCTCCAATACTTCGGAATTCTGATAGAGCCAGCATCGGCAAGTGTGCCCATCTTCCACTTTCAATAGTTCCGGGTCATTGGATAGGCATACATCCATAACAGCCGGACAGCGTGGAGCGAATTTACAGCCCTCCGGCATATTTCCCGGAGTCGGAACATTGCCGGGTATGGATTCGAGCCGGCTGATTTTTTGGCCAAGTTTGGGAATGGATTGCAGCAATCCTTTCGTGTATGGATGTTTCGGTTTTTTAAAAATTGAATAAACATCGGATTCCTCAACAACCTTGCCAGCATACATGACCACTACACGATCGCACATTTCCGCGACTACGCCTAAATCATGTGTGATCAGCATAATGGCTGTACCGCTTTCTTCCCTAAGATTCCTCATGAGATCGAGTATTTGCGCCTGGATGGTTACATCAAGAGCAGTAGTCGGTTCATCGGCAATCAACAGCTGCGGCCTGCACGACATAGCCATCGCTATCATGACCCTTTGCCTCATTCCCCCGGATAACTGATACGGGAACTCATTAACGATTTCTTCCGCTCTCGGAATCCCGACAAGCTTCAGCATATCGATCGCATGCTGGCGGGCTTTTTTCTTGTCATATCTTAAATGGAGCCGGATTGATTCCTCCATTTGCTTTCCAATTTTGTATACAGGATTCAACGAAGTCATTGGTTCCTGGAATATCATAGCCATTTCATTGCCGCGGATTTTCCTCATTTCACTTTCAGACAATTCGGCAAGGTTTTTCCCTTTAAAGTGAACGCGCCCAGCGACGATTTCACCCGGGGTGTCATGAAGGAGCCTCATGATTGATAAGGAGGTTACACTTTTGCCGCAACCTGACTCCCCAACAATGCCCACCGTCTCACCTTCATTGACTGTGATGGTAACCCCGTCTACAGCTTTAACAACGCCGCGGTCACTTTTGAAATGGGTTTTCAGATTTTCAATCTTAAGTAATTCCCGAGCCATGACAGGTCCCCTTCCTAATCTTTAATCTTTGGATCAAGCGCATCCCTTAACCCGTCCCCGAGCAGGTTGAACGCTAATACAGTGATAAAAATAGCCAATCCCGGGAAAATCGTTACATGTGGGGCTGTACTTAAATAATCCCTGCCCCCGCTCAGCATTGCTCCCCATTCGGGTGAAGGCGGCTGTGCACCCAGCCCCAGGAAGCTAAGGCTTGCTGCTGATAATATCGCAGTACCGAGCCTCATTGTAAAAAACACGATGATGCTGGATACAGTACCAGGAAAAATATGCTTCCAGATGATTCTTTTATGCTTTGCGCCAATCGACCTCGTCGCTTCCACATATACGGTCGACTTAACAGCAAGTGTACTGCTTCGGACAATCCGGGCAAACATTGGAACACTGAAAATCGAAATAGCGATAATGACATTCCTTAAGCCAGGACCAAGGATGGCGATGATGCCAATCGCTAGGAGGATTCCTGGAAAAGCAAACAATACGTCGCATATTCGCATAATGATGCTATCAATCCACTTTCCATAGTATCCGCTAATTAATCCAAGTATTGTTCCAATTGCTGCGCCTAACAGAACGGATACTCCCCCGATAAACAAGGATATTCGAGTTCCTTCAATAATCCGGCTAAAGATATCACGCCCGTACGCATCCGTTCCGGCCCAGTGCTGCAATGAGGGGCCTTCAAGCACGTGCTCATAATCGAATTCAGCGGCTCCATACGGTGCGATATACGGACCAATGAGGGCGATAACGAATAACACAAGCACAAATGCCCCTGCAATCACCGCCATCTTCTGTTTCTTGAATTTCCGCCAAAACTCTGTGTAGGGCGTCGATTTTGTAGGTGTTGCTATTTTATCGAACGGTGCTGAAATAGTTTGTTCCCCTGCATTTATATTGGCCATGGTCTTCCTCCTCTTCGCTGCTTTTATTCATACCGGATTTGCGGATTTAAAAAACCGTAAAGCAAATCGACGAACAAGTTGATTAAAATGAATTCCAATCCGAACAACAGCATTAAAGACTGGATGACAGGATAATCACGGAAGGAAACGGAATCAATTAAAAGCCTTCCAAGGCCAGGCCAACTGAATACAGTTTCAATGACGATCGAACCCCCGAGCAGGAAACCGAACTGCAATCCGACCATCGTCACAACGGGGATCATTGAATTTTTTAACGCATGTCCCCAGACAATCCGATTCTCTTTTAAGCCCTTCGCCCGGCCGGTCCTGATATAATCTTCCTTTAATACTTCCATCAATGAGGATCTAGCAAATCTGGCCACGACTGCGGCAACCCCAGCTCCAAGTGTAAGAGACGGAAGGATATAGCTTTTCCAGGAATCCAGGCCCCCTGTTGGAAGCCATCCCAACGTAACCGCAAACAACTGAATCAACATTAATCCAAGCCAGAATGATGGCATCGAAATACCTGAAACTGCACCAAACATCCCAAGATAATCCTGCCATTTGTTCCTCTTTGTTGCTGAAATCACCCCGATCAAAAGTCCAAAAAGCACGGCCCAAACCATGCTCCAGACTGTAAGCCAAAAAGTGGGCATGAATCGTTCGGCAATCTCATGCAGAACAGGACGTTTTGTTTTTAAAGAAACCCCCAAGTCGCCTTTAAACAGATTCGTTACGAATGAGAGATATTGTTTATGCATTGGCTTGTCCAATCCCAGTTCTTTTCTGACCATCTCAACATCCTGCAAGCTCGCATCCTGACCGGCGACAAGTCTGGCAGGATCCCCCGGGATCATATGTACAAATAAAAAGATAAAGATTGATATAAGGAATAAAATAGGCACTATTCCTGCTATTCTTTTTAAAAAGTAGTTGGCCAATGTAATCACTCCTTACTTATAGAAGTTGAGCGCTATAAGAATTCATAGCGCTCAACTTTTTCTCTATTATTGTTTAATTTCAAGGTTCTGGACGCTTAATGAGCCATCAGGAAGCAGATAGATTCCTTCAAGATAATTCTTTTTGCCGGCAATCGTATCATCGACTGACAGGAATGCCCATGGGGCGTCTTTCCAAATTTCTGCTTGGGCCTTCTCATAGGCTGCTTTCCGCTTTTCTAGATCAGCCGTTGCCAGAGCATCTTTAATAGCCTTGTTTACTGCCTCGCTATTGTAATACGCAGTGTTATAGGATTTTGGAGGGAAAGCATCTGTACCGCCAACAAGCGGCCTGATTCCCCAGTCGGCGTCACCGGTTGAAGGCGACCATCCGCCATAATAAAGCTCAAGCTCTGCTTCTTCAGGATTTTGCACGGACCAAATCTTTTCGGACATTGTACCTGATTCCATTGGGACTACTTCCACCTTCACTCCGATTTGGCCGAGCTGCTGCTGGATAAATTCCATTCCTTTTTGTGCTGTGGAGTTGTTGCTGCCCCAGACTTTTGTTTCGAAACCATTTTCATAGCCTGCTTCTTTCAGTAATTGCTTCGCTTTTTCAATATTAAATTCATATTCTTCTTGTTTGGAATAGAATTGAGTATTTGGTGCAATGACAGAATCCAGTTTACTTGAAAACCCATTCATAACTACTTTTACGAATGCATCTTTGTTGATTGCATGGTTGATGGCCTGACGAACCTTTGGATCATTAAAAGGCTTTTTAGTTGTGTTCATTGATAAATAACGGACAATGATTGATTGGTTGTTTTCGACCACAATGCCGTTTTTACCGTTAATGCTTTCCGCCTGTTCTGTAGGGACTGGGTAAATGAAGTCGGCTTCCCCAGCTTGCAGCATGGCAACACGCGCACCATTTTCCGGAGTTGGCTTAAAGGTAATCGAATCCACTTTCGGGTTGCCCGCCTCACGGTAATTCTCATTTTTAACGACCTTTAAATAGTCGGTTTGCTTCCATTCGCCAAACTTGAACGGACCCGTACCTACAGGATTACGGGATACGTCTTTCCCGTATGTTTCAAGGGCCTTTGGACTAAGAATCATGGCGGCCGGATGGGCAAAGGTATTAATCATCGCCCCGAATGGTTCCTTCAGGATGACTTTAACTGTGTTCTCATCAACTGCTTGAGTTTCTTTAACAATGGCAAAAAGACTGTGGCGCTTCAAATTGTTATCGGGGTTGGCTAAGCGGTCAATATTAACCTTTACCGCTTCGGCATTGAAGGGTGTTCCATCATGGAACTGGATGCCTGTTTTAAGTTTGAAGGTAAATTCGGTAGCTGCATCATTTGCTTCATAGCTTTCGGCAAGGACAGGTATAACTTTCATATCCTTATCGAATCCTACTAAGCCTTCGAGCATTGTTTTCTGGGCGGAATACGATAATGTATCATTTGTATCATGAGGATCCATGCTGATAAAATTATCAGCTACTGCAATCGTAATATCATTGCCTTCTTTCTTGGCAATTTCCTGGTTATCTGGTGCCTTTATTTGCTTTTTCCCGCCGCCCGATTTACCTGAACTGCTATCCGAATTGGAACAGCCGACCAGGAACAACGCCAATACTAGCACCATAGCGATCATTTTGGTAATAAAACTTTTCTTCATGAATGTTTCCCCCTTTAACCTCATTTAATTTAATACTGCAGTACTAAGAAGGCTGAAATTCGAAACAATCCTCCCGATTTCTTCTAGGCGTGCATTTTTCAATGCAGGAAGGTAATGATGATGCAGTTGGCTAATTTGTGTTTCAGAAAGAAGGTTCAACTGTTTAAGGACCCCTACAGCAGCTGGATACACTGCCCTGGGACTTCCATCATCAATCTTGATCGCAATTCCCAACCCAGTTTCATAATCCCCAATGCAATAAACCGCTTCGGCTCCAGCCTTTCCAAAAAACCGCCCCTGTCCCGCAATCATGAAATCCGTACAGAAACGATCGGTCCCGCCGACCATTTCCGGAGCGGCAATCATCGCTTGGGTAATCCTTTTTACTGCTTTTTGTCTCGATTCATCGAGCGAGGAAGGATTGGCCATTCTAGCAAAACCGTAGGCAATCCGTTCAAGTGGAAGCCCGTGTACCGGAACACCGCACCCATCAATGCCAATTTTGATGTCTTCCTTTGGAAACTCGGCCATCTCACTAACCGCGTTAAGAATCCTCTGTTGGACAGGGTGGTTGGGATCGTAATAATCCTCAAGGGATTCTCCCATATGCTTGGCTGTTGCCAGCATTCCTGTATGCTTGCCCGAGCAGTTGTTGTAGAGGGGAGTAACTTCTTGGCCACTGAGGATTAATTCTTTGTATGTATTCTGCCAACGGGGGATATGTACTCCACATTTTAAAGCCGAATCATCAATTCCAACCCTTTTCAAAATTTCAAGCACCCTATCAGTGTGCTGCCGCTCACCACTATGGGAAGCACAGCAAAGTGAGAGATCCGCATCGCTGAATTCAAAGCGGTCTGCTGCACCAGTTTCGACAATCGGAATCGCCTGGATGGGCTTCATTGATGACCGTGCATAGACGAATCGGTTTGGATTGCCGGCATAATACAGAAGTGTCCCTTCGGAATCCACAACTGCAATATCACCTTTATGCGAGCTTTCCAAAAGATCGCCCCTATAAACTTCCACAAGATTAGTAGCTTCCATCTTCTTATTACTCTCCCCCTTTTAATAAAGTTATTGGATAATTCAAAATAATAATAAAATATTGCTCATCCTATTGCAACCAGTTTTTAAGAATATTTAGAAAATTAGGTAAGGAGCACTAGTTTATCGAAACCAATTAAAACCAATTTAATCGAATATATAAACTCACTGAATCAAAAAACACCCACTACTTTGGAACTCCAAAGTTCGTGAGTGTTTCATCATTCATATTCTATTGTAAACATGGTGGTTCCAGAAAGGGCTATCCGGATTGATTAAAAAAACTGCACCCAATTGTTAGTGTTGCTTAACAACCGGGGTGCATTTCATTTACCTATAAAAGCCCTTTGATCCCGAAGTTATACTATAGAAACAGGAAAAAAAGCAGTGGATTTCGACTTTGAAATCGCACTGCTTTTACCCAAACGTATCTCTCTTCTAATTTAAGTCCCGTTTTTGGTAGCTGATGTATGTGACGGCCGTCAACAAGGCTGCAATGGCGGCTGAAATGAGAAGGAAGGTCCCGCTAATCCCTCCCCCAAACAATAATTCCTTTGCTTCAAAATATTTAAAAGGCGTGAAGTATTTCAATGGTTCCATCTTCTCGTTCATGTCGATGGCGACTGACAAAATAAAGGTTGCCAGCATAATGGCGGCTGCGGTTGCTCCAGCTTTTCCGGCTCTCTTTTGCACAGCCCCTGTCGCCGCCCCAATGGACAGAAAAATGAGCTGGAAAAGGAATATGCCAATCATGAGGGTAGCAATATCCCCCTTCACTTGAGGTCCGGCATCATATCGGGAAACGCTTAGGAGGGATGACAGGTACGCCACAAGGTTGATGATGGCTACCTGGACAAAGGCGGCGAATAGCTTGCCCGAGATGACCTTTCTTCTTGAAACAGGCTTCGTGAAAAGAAACTCAGCCGTTTTGTCCCGCTCTTCCTTCGCAATGATCGTGGCTCCAAGCATGACAGCATGAATCGCAACCATGATTGCTATATACAGGTACAGAATCCCGTAATAGCCCATAACACTGGAAAGGTCAAGGCCGCCAACGCCAAAAACGGCCTGAAGCCCCTTTGGCATCCCTTCCATCAATTCATTCATTGATTGCCCAGAACCGGACATCGCGCCATACTTCCCCATGCCCGAGACGACCATCATGATGACTCCGAGGCACCAGAATATAAGCGATTTACGGTGCGCCTTCAATTCCCTGAAAACGATATTCATAACGAACCCTCCATTCGGCAAAATTGGGCGGCGGCACAGCTAACGGACATCTTTCTTCGCGAAGATCACATAGCTGGCAGCAGTCGCCACGATTACAATTCCTAAGCCAATGCCAAGAAATTTTCCATCATAGCCTGAGTCTTTCATGATTTCCGCTGGTTCAAAATATTTAAATGGCGAAACATACTTAAGCGTGTCATCGTCGGTTGCCGATCCGAACATCCCAATGATAAAAAAGGCAAATACCGTTCCAAGGGAGACAGACAAAACCGACTTAATTTTTGGCTCGGCTACGGAAATAAATGTTCCGAGCGCCAGAAAAATCAACTGAAGAAAAAACAACGTCAGCGAAATCATCAGAAACAGTTTCAAACTGAAACTTTCGGATACGATCATCGTTGCGATGATAATTGATGCCGCCATGAAAACGATATTGGTTATAATCAACGTGGTCACCGCCGCCAATAGCTTGGCAGTGATCACTTCAATTCGGGTAACCGGTTTTGCAAATAGGAAATCCGCCGTTTTTTTCCGGGTTTCTTTTGAAACAATCGAAACCCCAAGATTCATTGCCTGAATCGCTCCGCACAGGGTAATGTACAGAAAAACATAGGAATAAAAACCGAGCAGTGTGGTGATGGTCTCCAGGGAGAGGCCCAAGGCTTTTTTGACCGCATCCGGAAACCCTTCCAGTACTACTTTAAATTCTGCCGCCTCGCGTGAAAACGAGGGAAACATCGACAGGAAGAGGAGAAGCAAGCCAATCATTGCGCACGTCCACAGAATCGTTGATTTGCGATAGGCCCTCAGCTCGTGCAAATACATATTCATGGCGGCTACTCCTCCTTTTCATAGTAATGCATGAAAATCTCCTCAAGATCCGGTTCCGTCACCCACAGGTTCACAATCTCAACTAAGGCAATCCTTTTCATAATTTCATTGAGGTTGCCACGGTATAAAAAGCTGACAGTCGTCCCGTCCGCTTCCAAATCAGTGGTCCCGTCCAGTTGGAAAAGCCTCTCCTCCACCGGCACGGCTGTTTCAATCTTAAACTTTTTATACGTATTTTCTTTCAACGTACTGATTTTCTCAACCTGAACAATTTTCCCTTCCTTGATAATTGCCACCCGGTCGCACAATTTCTGAACTTCGCTTAATATATGGGACGAAAACAAAATCGTCACGCCTTTTTTGTTTTCTTCACGGAGCAGCTCGAAAAATTTCTGCTGCATCAGCGGATCAAGGCCGCTTGTCGGTTCATCAAGGATAATCAGCTTCGGTTCATGCAAAAGCCCCTGGATGATTCCGACTTTCTTTTTATTTCCGAGCGAAAGATCATCGATTTTTTTATGCACATCCAAATCGAGCAGTTCTGCCAGCTCCTTAATTCTTTTCCTGCAATCTTTTTTATAGAAGCTTGCTGAATACTTAAGAAGGTCAATCACTTTCATATTGTCATAGTAAAAAACTTCAGCAGGCAAATAGCCAATCTCTTTCTTGATTTTGGGCGCGAATTTCACACAGTCCTTCCCAAAAATCTTCGCGCTTCCGCTCGTCGGATAAATGAGCGACAGCAGTGTGCGGATTGTTGTTGATTTACCTGCCCCATTCGGCCCGATAAATCCGAAAATTTCCCCTTCCTCCACATGAAAGCTGATATCCGTAATTCCCCTAGCTTTTCCGTAATTCTTTGTTAAGTTGTTTATTTCAATGACATTCATCTAGTCCGCCCTCTTTCCAGTCAGGTATAGAAAGATTTTCTGAGCACATCCAAATACCCGTCCATTTTTGCCAAAATTTCATCATAATTTATTTCATCGACTGATAGGAATTTGATTTTTTCCTGAACTTCATTTGAAAAGCCTTGGATTGTCCAGATGATGATATTGATCGCCCTCTGAATGTCCAAATCTCCCCTGAATGGTGACAGGTCGATGTTCTCAAGGATTCTGGCGTAGCTTCTTTCAATCAGTTCCTTATTCCGGAGCGTAATCTCCTGGGATTCTTCCCGGACGGCCGCCAGCAAAAAATTAAACATATCAGGATGCTTATGAATCAACTCGAGTTTCAGCAAAACAATCTGACGCATTTTTGTAAAAATTTCTTGTTCCATCGAATCTGTTTTTCTGAAAAATTCTTTTTCAAAAATGTCGAGTGAATAGTCATACAAGTATAGATACAATTGCTTTTTATTTTTGAAATAGTGGAAAAGAAGGCCTTTTGAAATGCCTGCCTTCTTGACGATTTCATTCGTCGACGCATGTTCGTAGCCTTTCTGGACAAACTCATCCAACGCGGCGTTTAAAATGCGGTCCCGCTTCTCCGTTTCCAAGTTCAAAAACTTCGAAAACACGTATGCCCTCTCCCCCTTACCTCTCGTTAGCTGCTGTGGTCAATTTAAGATTATTCCTATTGACCAGTCTGGTCAATACAATCTTTTCGACAAACTCCGGATATGGCGGGGCAGGATTTCATTTTCCAACACAGGTTCTTGAAAATAAAAAAAGGCTGCCGGGATTTCGACAGCCTAAACGAGAAGGAAGTGACTACGCACTTCTCTCGTTGTATTTCTATCTATTCGCGTCTAACCACTTCCATCTTCATACCGGTTACCGAATTTATGGTTACGACTTTTACATATCTAGGTTCTACAGTGATTTGGGGATTTGTTAATTACGCAATTTTAACATGAGTCATGCATCACGACAACTTGTTCCATATCTCTATCCCGATAATTGAGGAAGATCGCGTTAAACATTTCAGCAGTTTTATTTGGGCATTTCGATAGCACGTCTTCCCAAATTCGGGCTTTCAATGTCACATCCAGGCCATAACAAGATCCAAACCGGATTCGAACACAATTTTTGCCGCATAATGATCCGCCATCAAGATGGTCGTTCTAAGCTTTTTGACATAGCTGAGCGACTTCCGGTTTAAGAAGTTTTTATCAAATATCATCAACTACTGCGCACAGGCTTTTATATAAAAAGTTGACGCATAATGATTCCATTAATAACAAACTATAAGTGTAATTACGAAAGGAGGAAGCATTGATGTTTAAAAAACTTCTGTATTCAGTTTGTGCCCTTTTAGTTACCCTCATGATGTTTGGGAATTACACTGGATTTGCTCAAAATCCAATCACAAACCTTTTCGAAAGTACTGAAAGTGCACAAGACATGAATAACAATGATGATAATGATAATGATAACGATTGGGGTTGGATTGGGTTAATTGGTCTAGCAGGTCTTTTAGGAATGAGAAGGAACGATAAGAGACAATAGATAGCCAAGAACACAGCTCCCTTTAAGGACTGTTGAAAACTTTTTAAACAACCCGAGACCAAGCCACTTCCATAAGTGGCTTGGTCTCGTTAGTAAAAAGTTCGGTTTTAAATCATTTTCGTCAATGTGCCAAGGAACCAATCCCGGAAGGCTTCAAGATCAATTCCGACTGCGACATTTACATTCGGTTCTACGTCTCTAAACACTTCCATTGTCATGCCGCTTGCCGGGCCTTCGGTTACGACTTTTACATGTCTTGGCTCAACAGTGAACATCTCAGGATTTGTTAAATAAGCAATTGTACAAGAGTCATGCATAGCAACGCCTTGTTCCAAATCACCATCCCGGTAATTGCGGAAGATGGCGTCAAACATTTCGGCAGATTTATTTGGGCATTTCGATAGCACGTCTTCCCCAATGCGGGCTTTCAATGTCACATCCAGGCCAATCATGACGATATCCAAACCGGATTCGAACACAATTTTCGCGGCATGGGGATCGGCCCATATATTGAACTCGGCGGCACCGTTCACGTTTCCACCTGATAATGAACCACCCATTAAGACAACTCTATCAATCTTATTTTTCAACTGAGGATACATCAGCAGCAATGCCGCGATATTTGTTAAAGGGCCAACCGGGACAAGTGTAATTTTCTCATCCGATTGCTCAAGCAAAGAACGGATTGCTTCAACTGCATGCTCTTTTAAAATAGTACGGTTTGGTTCAGGGAAGTCGTAGCCATCCATCCCGGTTTCTCCATGAACCTTGTTTCCCAAAGCAGGATTCAATAAAGGCGTTTCCATCCCTTTTGCAACCGGAATGTCCTTATCGAAAAATGTGACAAGCTTCAGCGCGTTCGTTGTGATGTTATGAATATCTACATTTCCTGAAACGGTCGTAATCAATTTTACATCCAGTTCATCCCTGTAAAAAGCCAACCCCAATGCCGCAGCATCATCTATACCAGGATCGGTGTCAATAATAATTGGAATTTTTCTCATTATGGTGCGCCTCCTAATTATAGCTCAGGTGTAACGGGAACCGATTAACAAAGAAATGTGGATTTTCCACACTCAATCCCTGTAACCGGTTCCATATCATTCGTACAAACACTCTTTTTTAAAAAATCAGCCAATCCCCGTGACATCTATATAATTTTTTATCTGCCACTTCAGGTATTGTGTAACCGATTACACATATATCGTAAACTAAACAAAAACAGTAGTCAATTCTCCCGGCAGAAATGTTAATTCCCATCCTTCCAAAATTCGCCGATTTATCCAGGAAGAAAACGAAAATGCATTCAACGCAAATTTCCGCTTTGTATTCACAGCCTTTTCGACTAAAACAATCCCCATCCTAAATATAGATGGGGAATTGCCTGCTTATTGTTATCGTTAGGAAAATAATATCCAGGTAGAGACTGGCACCGGTTGAAAAATTACGTATGTCGTTCCAGCAGCTATTTCAAATTATTTATCCTTAAGCTCCTTAAGCTCGTTGATCAACTGGTCGGTACGCTTCGCATTGCCTTCAGCGAAATTTTCCAGCCGATTTTTGAGCTCATCATCCTCATGGATATTGTCGGCTGTGATTAAATAGGTCCGCATTAGGTCTTCTTCCACTTCAAGCGAATGTGTAAGGACTTCCTCTAGCTTTTTCTTATCATTGTTCAACGTTCACGCCTCCTTTACGAGTATCGTTCTCTATACTTATTCCCATTATCCGTCAGGCAAAAACAGCGAAAGGCGCCCATTAAAGTTGCGCTCTTACGGACTTTTCAAGCTATTCCCGTTTAATTTTGAAATATACTTGAGATTACACATGGAACTTCGAAAGAATATTTTATGTGTGCAACTTCAGAATAGGAGTTATAAAACAATCGCAGCTACTAGGGTCTTTAAACCATATTTGCTGGTTTGGACACTGATGCTTAACTCTCCTGGATAAAACTCACCATTAAGAACTATGGAAAAGCTGGGATATTCTTTAAATTTTTTGTGCATGTTAACTAAATTTCATGCTAATTTTATGCTTGATTCATTTGATATGTCTATGTTGAACAAGTTCTTTTTTCATTTTCTATCCAAATAACACAATGACAAGTCTTGGATATTTAACTATTATTACAGTTAACACATTGTAAACCCTTTCAAAAAAAGGGGAATAAAGGGGGAGACATCATGGGTAAAAATGATTCAGTGCCGAAAAAAGGTTTTCAGTTGCCGCATATTTATGTCATTTTGTTTTTGTTCAGTGCAATTGCGGCAGTAGCAACCTACTTTGTTCCTGCAGGGACGTTTGAGAGAATTCCGGGACCAGAGGGAAGAACGACGATCGATCCTAGTTCCTACACACAAGTTGAATCAACCCCCGTGGGACTCATCGATTTTTTAACTGTTATACCAAGAGGATTGATTGATGCTGGGGAAGTTGTTTTCTTTACGTTTATTATTGGTGGCATGTTCATGGTCCTTAGACGTACAGGGATTATTGAAATTGCCGTTGATAACTTATCGAGGAAATTCGCCAATAAAAGTGTATTGCTTATTCCGATTTTAACGACTGTATTTGCGGTTGTAGCCACACTAATAGGTACACCAGAATTATCTTTAGTCTACATACCGGTAATATTACCGCTTATGATTGCATTAGGGTACGATTCGATGGTAGCGGCAGCTATTGCATTATTCGGTACTGTTATCGGATTTACAGCGGGTGTCCTAAATCCGATCAATACAGGTTTAGCCCAAAAAATATCCGGTTTGCCAGTGTTTTCCGGGGTCGGATTCCGGCTTATTATTTTTGTTTTAGCAGTAACAATGGCAGTACTCTTTCTTATGCGATATGCAAATAAAGTGAAAAAAGACCCAATCAACAGTTTCGTTTATGAAGATGACCGGGAAAAACGCGAAATGTATCAAAAAGTCGGGAATGTAGAGAAAATTAAAGCTACTGCAAGGCAGAAATACGCAGCTTTAGCTACTCTTGTTTTCTTTGGTATTTTAGTATACGGAGTTATCGGACATGGCTGGTTCATGGTAGAGATGTCTGGATTGTTCATTATCATGGGAATTGTGGTTGGTTTAATTGCTGGACTGACAACATTGCAGATTTGTGAAGGATTTAATCAAGGGTTCCGTGATGTGTTAGTAGGCGCGATTATCGTTGGGGTCGCCAGAGCAGTAGCTGTTGTTCTGGAAGATGGACAAATTATGGATACAATTGTTCATTCCCTAGGTTCATTTGTTGGGGATTTGCCACCTGTATTTAGTGCTGTTGGAATGTACATCGTTCAGTTATTGATCAACTTTATTATCCCTTCAGGCAGTGGACAAGCACTTGTGACAATGCCAATCATGGCGCCATTAGCCGATATGGTTGGTGTTACAAGACAAACTGCTGTACTGGCTTTCCAACTGGGTGATGGATTTGCCCACATTCTCTATCCTACTTCAGGCTACTTTATGGCAGCATTGGTAATTGCGGGTGTTCCATATCAAAAGTGGTTTAAGTTCTTTATTCCTCTATTTGGACAATTTGTAGCATTATCTATTATTATGCTGATCATTGCTCAATCCATCCAATGGACAGGCTGATAAAGACCTGAAATAATAAACTTAGCATGGTAAAAAGCCATAAATAAAACTGGGGCTGCACCATTGTCACATTGACTTTGGGACAGCCCTTTATCGTTACCGGAAGGCTACAGTCTTGTTTCAACCCGTTGATTAGCAATTGCGCAATCCCGACAAAAGCAAATGCACTTCACCACTGATTGCTAAGTTGGGAAGGTTCCCTACATTTCTGGTCTAGCTTCCCGAAGCGGTTCTACACTTTGCTTTTTTTCAATCGTTCCTTCTCATCTATTTGTTTTTCCACCGCTTCATCCCAGCGCCCGAGCCATGTATTCCAGACACGGGAGTAAAATGTGTCCTGTTCTTTATTGTACAGTTGAAATTCCAGGCATGGGAGATGTTTCACTTCCTGCTGTTCAAAGCTGTTAACAGCCTTAACGACTGTTTGAAAACCGTCTTCCTCCACTCCGTTCTCCGTTTCGGCTAGGTATCGCAACATTTTCTCCTCATCAATAAGGTTCTGATTCTCCGCATACCGATACAGTGGCAGGTCTTTGTCTGCTCCTGGCAAAGGCTCGTCCTTCTCCGGCCAACACTCATCATGGAACAGGCTGTATGAAAGACTTGTCGATTCTTCTTCCAATTCCTCTTCCATGATGCCGGTTTTTAGCTGCCCGTGCCCTTTCGGCGTAAGCATGTACGTCCCTTTTTCCAGCCGTATCAAGCCCATACGCTGCATTTTTTTCAATAAATCTTCAATGAACAGCTCCTCAACGAGCAGCAACTCGGACAAATTCGCTGCCCGGCGAATTTCGGTTTGCTCAAACGTAAGCATCATCATTTTCATGAGAATATCCATCCTGGAACGCTTTACACGGCTGAACGCGACAGAGTAGGTAATGACCGGCATCTGCCAGACCATCGAATTTTTGATTTCGACTGATGGATTTTTCAACAAAATCGCACGTAATTGCTTTGTTAATTTATCCATGCAAACTCACCTCTTCCAGGGTCCGCAGTCCCTCATGTTTCTTTACAGATTCAAAAACATGGGTATACATTTCTTTCGCACCGGCATGTTTCGTCTTTTCAGTAAACATCTTTGTACTGCCAATCATCACAAGCAGCTCCCTTGCCCGGGACAAAGCGACATTCAACCTGCGGTAGTCCTTGGCAAAACCAATATCGTCATGCTTTTGATCGTGATTGCGTACCATACTTAACAGGATCACGTCCATCTCCATGCCCTGGAATCTGTCGACTGTCCCTGTGCGGATCTCCAAGTGGGGCAAATGCAATTCCTGATGTAGAAGGCGGTCAATCCTTTTCACTTGCTCTCCGTAAAAACTAATGACACCAATGCTTTTCATCTCATCCAAACCCATTCGTCCTGCTTGCTTCGCTTCTGCCGTTGCCTGGTTCAATTCAATCAACAGTTCCCCGATTCTTTTCAGCTCGGCAGGATTATACAGGCTTTTACCGCCTTGCATTTTCTCCTCGAAAAACGCTGGCTCATTCGGCATATCGAGCCAAAGAAGATGATCGTTTCGCTTGATGAGCGGGGACTCAAGCTTATGGTCCCGGACCAAGTCGGAATCAGCCAAGCCGCATTGTAGCTTTTCATTTTCTTGCATGTAAAAAGGCGTAATGGTTTCCATGATGTTTTCATGCATCCGATATTGAATCGCAAGCATTGTTTTATTGCTTTTCGGCAAGTTTTTAAACAGGCGTTCAAACAGCGACTCTTCTAATAGCTTTTTAAGTTCTGCTTTTCCCTCAAAGTCATCATTTTCTTTCATCATTTCCTGAAGGGTTTCCTCAAGCGTATCGTTTCCGAGCAAAGGAGGCAGCTGATGATGGTCGCCGACAAGAATGATTTTTTTGCCTTTCAGCATCGGTAAAAGGAGCTCAGGCGGGGTTGCTTTTGATACTTCATCAATAATAACAACATCGAATTCCGGGTAGCTTTCGATAAAATCTTTACGGGCCGATGCAACACAAGTTGTTCCAATCACATTGGCATGCTTCACATAAAGCTTTCGGATTTCATTCAGGTCATGGTCGGTTGCTTCTTCCAGCAAAGATCGCCACATCCCCTGAACTGACTGGAACAACGGCAGCCGTTTCTTCTCCTGGTTCAACGACTCCCGTGTAAACGAATTGCTCGCAAGCTTTTTTAATACCTCTTCGTGCTCCCGTTCCGGTTCAGAAGCTAAGACTTCATTAAGCGGAATCTGTTCAGCTTCTTTTTCTTTGAGCAGAGTGGAGAGTGTTGCAAGACGGGCTTCGATTTCGATGTTTCTCTGCTCTGCTTCGTGTAGTTGAAGAGTCTCTTGTTCACGCTTCTGGCGATTTTTTTCAACCCTGAGCTTTGTCTGCTCGACCTGCTCTTTCTTTTGCCGGAGTTCAAGCAGGTTGGATTCTAATTTATGAAGCAACTCCTTTGCATCGGGGATGAGTTCCACCGTCTCCTTCATTTCCTTATGCTTGCTTTGTAAAAAAGTAAGCTTGGAGCCCTGCTCACACATCTGCCTCTGATAGTTTTGAAAAATCATTTTGTAATCATCCTGGACAGGCTTAAGCTGGCTAATCAGTTCCTGCTTCAACCGCAGCAATGCTTCCTGTGCCATTCTCTTATCATCATCATTCAACTTTAACCGATGGGCTTTTAACCAGATATACTGTCTCCTGCCATATAGCCCTTCCAGGTATCTGGCAAGCCTTTGAGAATGAATCGTTAAGTTTCCTTTCAATTCACTTCTCAGTTGCGTTAAAAATTGGTCAATTTCATTCGAATTGGCGGCTATGGGAGACGTGTTTTTAAATTGTTTGTACTGGTTCCCTATGAGCTGTTCAAGATAGCCGATGGCAGCTTGAAGTTTATCGTTATAGTCATGCAGTTTCTTAAGCTGTTGTTTTCGTTCACGAAGAGATTCGAGCATATCTATGATTGACCGGACTTGCAAAGACCGGGTGAAATTCTGTTCGAGAATGATCCATTTTAACGTATCGATTTTTTGGACCGAGGCTATTCGATCTGCCAATGCAGCCTTCTGTTCCACTGACTCTTTCCATTTCTCACAATCAGCAGAACTTTGATCTAGCGCTTGTTTCATTTCGGTTATTTCGTCTTCAAGCTCTTGAAGTTCAACACTATTTTGGAGATGTCCAATTTCTAACTGTTTGGCATTTATCTGTTCATGAATCTCATCAACGCTAGGCGCTTCAGCGAGTACCTTTTCGTCTTTTCCAATCGTGCTATTCAGCTCATGAAGTGACTGTTCTACTTTTTGTAAAAGCTCTTGTATTTGCTTCTGTTCTTGTTCAGCATCCTGGATGTCTTTTTTAGACTGATCTATAACGGACTGAATTTCGTCATATTTCTGTTGGACTTCCTTTTTTGCTAAAAGTTCGGCCTCTACCTGGACAAGTTCTTGCTGGAGCCGCTCTTGTTCCTGTTGGTTCGCCGCCCATTCTGTTTCTATTTCCGTTTCTCGCTGTTTCCTCGTTTCGAATTGATTTGAAACTTCCCTTAGGGTATGGTCTTTCCAATACTGCCCTACATTTTCCTCAATGAACTTTTTGCCTTCTTCTTCAATACTTTCCGTACGGCCGACCCGGAGGATTCGGATATCCTTATGTGCAAGCAATCGGCCGAGGGCATTGTCGACCGCCAAATTTGACTGTGATGCTACGAGAGTGCGCAGCCCCGCCTTCGCATTTTGCAGGCAAATTTCCGAAATAACGGTTGTCTTCCCTGTTCCCGGCGGGCCTTGGATGACGTATAAGTCTTCGGCAGACATCGCCCCTGTGACAGCCGCCTTCTGGAACTCGTTCAATCGATTGTGAAACTGCAAGTCAACCTGCTTTTCCACCGCTTTGACAGGCGGTTTGTTTTCAAATAAAAGCCGTTCCAGTTCAGGGTTCGCGGCCAAGCCGTTTTCCAATTGCTTAAACCCTTGCCGCAGCCTTTTCACCTGGCTCAGGGTTGCGAAATTGCTAAAAATCACTTCCCTTGGATGTGAATCCAGTCGGTGGCTGCGTGCCTGTTCCTCCATATATGCGTGCAATTCAACCTCAACCGTGGATGCCGAACGATTCGCTTTCAGGACTTTGCCGATATCCTGGCCGCTTCCCTTCAGCTTTACGCTCATATCCTTGAGAGACTTCCATTCCTTCTCACTCATCTGGCAGCCGGTTATTTTTACCCGGCTAAAATCATCGTTAAAAATAAGCGATGAATAGCGGGATGTGATATCAGGAATATCCGCAGACTCCTCCTGGATTTTCAAATAACCTTCCCAACTCGAAATCCGCTTCTTCACGTACAGCGAACTTTCCTGGGCGACCGGCATGGTATGAATTAAATTTAGCAACTCATACGGTACAGGTCCGCTATTCGGAACATTCAGCTCGAAGGCAAGACTAGCGGGGACACGCCAATTGGATGCCAATGGAAGATGTTTTGGCCTTGTCGTGACGTTCCTCACAACAAACAAGTCCTGCTTCACCAAACAATGCAGGACAATCACAAACCTGTTCCACTTGTGTGCCAGCCTTTCATTTTTCTCAAGGTCAAAAAACAACGCAGCCGAAACAAGCCCATCTGCCGATTGAGGATATTTTTCTAAATAAACATAAAAGGATTTTTCCAATAAAAAAAACGATCGCTCCTCCAACCCAAGCTCTCGCATTTTATCCTTTGCCTTATTGGTCAAGGTGATCGGACATCTATATGTAGTTTTTTGTGTCTTCACCATATGTCCACCCGCTTTACGAACAACAAAACATTTCGTCCATCAAAATAGTAACCTAGCAATTATAGCACACTCTTTGCGGGATGGATGGACATTCCTTTTTCCAGTCATAAGGTTTAGTTGTTTACTTTACGCAAATTTTTAGACAGTTGCAGTTGCTACATCTCAAACTCCCATTCTTCCTTCAAATGGAGGTAGAGGGCGAGAAGGTTATTTTCGAGTTCTGCCTCTGTTTGAGTGTGCCACTCGACTCCTGCTTTTGTAAGTAGTATGGCAGCAACTTGCTTAGTTAGTTCCGTTTTTTCGTTTATAGGGAGTTGGAGGAAGCGGGCGGCGTATGTGTTGATGAGCTTCCAGTCCTTGGCGTTGAAGGATTTGATTGTCCAGTCGCCAAGTGCCAGCGTTTCCTTGCTGACGCCCCTGTTCTTCATTTCCGTTTCCAGCGGGGAACTCTTTTTTCCCTTTTTCACCTTTCGCTCATGAATGACAATTGTTCCGGCGACGAGGTCACCGAGCCGCTTGTGCTGTTTTTGGAAAAAAACCATAACAATCCCGATGAAATAAAAGCCGGGCAGCATGTCAATGATGCGAATCAAATTACGGATCAGGCTCGACAGAAGTGTGATGCTGTGCCCGTTTTCCTGCATGACACGGATGCCTAGAAGCTTTTTCCCAAGCGTCCTGCCCCCGGAGAAAAACTCATACACAAAAAAATATCCCCAATTGACAACAAACAGCCCGATAATAAGAAATCCCAGTACATACGATTCGGCAAAGCGGATTAGCCAGACATCAAAGCCAGCCCCAAGGGAAAGTAAAACAATCAGTACAACAGCAATATTGAATGCCGTTAACAGCGCCTGGTCAATCAGGAATGCTGCCGCCCTGCTGCCAAGTCCTGCGGTTTGGAATTGTAAAGAAACGTATTCCGGTGTTTTGATATCGATTTTTTCCTGCTGCATGCTACTCCTCCGGCTCTTACAGTTTTCTATTAATCTTTCTATTCCCGGCAAAAAAATCTATAATGAAGATAAATGCCAGAGAAATCCAGTACAAGCAGGTGCCTATATGGATGTAAAACAGCTGATCAAAAAACATCGTGAAGAATGGAAACAGCTTGAACAGCTCATTTCCGAACTTGGCGGGCGCAAAAAGGGAATCACCGGAGAAAAAATTGACTCTTTTCACCGGCTTTACCAGAAAGCCTCCCAAAACCTATCCTATTGCCAGACGCATTTTCCGAATGACAATGTCACCGGATACTTGAATGGCCTTGTTTCGAAGGCGCATAATCTCCTGTATAAAGACCAAATTTCAAGCGGCAAGCAAATCCGCCATTTTTTCAGCACAAAATTCATTGGGCTGCTGCTTGAACAATGGCGGTTCGTCGTCATCGCGTTCGTCCTGTTTACGGTTGGCGCGGTAGGCAGCTTTTTTGCGGTATTGAACGATCCGCTCCATATATATACACTTCTTCCCGATAACATCTCGCATGCGGTTGACCCGGACCGGCTTGGGGAAGGGCATGAGGCCATCGATTCGGCCGTCATATCCACTGAAATCATGACGAACAATATCCAGGTCGCGTTTCTCGCCTTTGCCGGCGGCATTACCTTTGGGCTTTTGACTGTGTATTTGCTTGTTTACAACGGTGTCCTCGTCGGCGCACTTGCCGCCCTTTTCTGGCACTCAGGGAAAACGTATGATTTCTGGGCATATATTGTACCCCACGGCATGATCGAATTGACTGCCATCTTCATCGCTGGCGGCTCTGGCCTTTTGATGGGCTACAACCTGTTTGTCCCCGGCAACCTGTCTCGCGGCTACCAGCTGAAAAGGCAGGCAAAACGGTCCGTCCAGCTGCTGCTCGGCACGATTCCCTTGTTCGTTATCGCCGGGATTATTGAAGGCTATATCACACCTGCAAGCATTTCGCTCGAAGCGAAGTACGCGGTGTCCATTTTAACCGTCCTTGCACTTCTGCTTTATGCCATTGTCGGAGGGCTGAGATTCTCAAGAACAACTCCTAAAGAGCATTTTGGTTCATGATGTCGATATAATGCGAAATCGCCGTGACGGCGAGATGTTCCTCTTTGGCCTCCACCATTTGGAGGCCCTGCTTTTCCCATTTGATTTTGCCTCTTTGTTTAAGCAGCTCCTGCTGCTGGGCGATACTTTTGATCATCGCCGTTTTCACCTCGTCAGGCCTTATTGCGATGCGTTCTTTTAAGGTTCCATCCTCGATTCCAACCATGAAAAACAAATGCCGCTGGCGCAATCGTTTCAAATAAACGAGCGCGTTTTCTTCATGAAGGAAGGTACGGACATCGCTGAACAGCAGCAGGAGGCTCCTCTTCTTCTGGACATTCTCAAGATACTGCAGCACTGCTCCGTAATTCGGCTCGACAGGATCAACTTCAAGACCGTAAATCGCCTGAAGAATTGTCTGCAGATGATTCATCCCCTTTGCAGGCGGGACATACACCTTAATGTTTTTCGAAAAAGCAAGGACTGATACATAGTCGCCTTTTTGCAGCACAGCGGCCGCCACTGTCAGCGCTGATTCCAGCACATGCTCCAGGCGGTTGCCTTTTTTCAATTCGGCTCCCATCATCCTCCCGCAATCGATCAGGAGCGTGATGTACTTCCCATGTTCGGGTTCGTATTCATTCGCCATCACTTCGTGCAGCTTTGCAGTTTGGCGCCAATTGATTTTCCGCGGATCATCGCCGGGCACATAGGACCGCACCTTGGAAAAATCGCCTTCGCCCATCCTTTTTCGGCGAATGGCAGTACCTTCATGCAACAGGAATTGCTGGGCATTTTCCAGATACCTGCGCGTTTCCGTCAAGTCAGGGATCACCTTGACCAGGTCGGCAAGGTGAGGCGTCACCTGTTTTTCCCACAACCCGATGCTGCTACAGTAACGAAAGAATAAGTTGCCAATCTGATAATCTCCGCGGACAGAAGCGACCGTTTCATATGGGATGATTGTTTCCGATTGCCCATTTACACTGCCTGTGACAGGAAACGGCTGCCTAAAGGTTTGCGGTACTCCGTCGATGAACCGGAACAAGAATGCGTGCCGCGACTGGTTCGCTACCAGCACCTCAATCCTGGCCGGTATTCCCCTCTCCATTTCGCCTGGGAATACCCTCTGGAAGGAAAGCTCCTTCCGCTTCGGTGTAAAAAGCAAATCGGCCAGGCTAATTACAAGGAAAAGAACATTCGCACCAAATATCACCAACCAGGAAATCTTCACCATGACTGCACCCATTAAAAGTGCGGATAGCGGCAAGAAGGCCATTAGCAGCCTTTTTGTCGGGACAATGCCCCTATCTCGGAACAGGAACCGATCCCACAAGTTCTTCAATGATCTGGTCAACGGCCGCTCCCTCCAATTCCATATGCGGTGCAAGCTGGATTCGATGCCTCAGTGCTGGTTTTGCCACCATTTTCACATCATCTGGTGTCACATACTGCCGGCCCGACAAATAGGCCCAAGCGCGCGCCGCTTTTCCGATGGAAATCGCGGCACGTGTGCTCGCCCCATAGCGGATATAGTCGGACTCCCTCGTTTTCCTGACTATTTGCATCATATAATTGAGCACTTTGTCCTCGACTGTAATCGACGCGATTTCATTTCGAATAGTGATAAACGTTTCAAGATCAAGGATCGTCCGTATGTCTTCGACAGCAAAGACATGGTGCAGGTCGTTTTTCAGGACCTGCTTTTCCTCCTCAAAGGATGGAAAGCCAATGGTCAGCTTAAACAGGAACCTGTCCTGCTGCGCCTCGGGAAGTGGGTACGTCCCTTCGAATTCGATCGGGTTTTGCGTGGCGACAACGAAAAACACATCCGGCAAACGGTATGTATCACCCTGGATCGTCACCTGCTGCTCCTCCATCGCTTCAAGCAATGCAGCTTGTGTTTTGGCGGGGGTGCGGTTGATTTCATCGGCCAGGAGGATATTCGTAAATATAGGCCCCTTTAGTGTCTGGAAGATGCCTTCCTTCATATTGTAAATCATGCTTCCGGTAATATCGCTCGGCAGCAGATCTGGCGTAAACTGAATGCGGCTGAAATCCCCGCCGAGCAGGCCCGCAAGTGTCCGCACTATTTTTGTTTTCCCGGTGCCTGGTACTCCTTCAAGCAGCACATGGCCTCCTGTCAGGACCGCACACAATAGCAGGCGCAGATTCGTAGCCTGGCCAAGAATTCTTTCCTCGTAGGAATCCAATAATGCTTGCAGCTGTTTATTCAACCTTTCTCCACCTCTATCCTCAAGTCGTCGAGAAGCCTCGACCAAAGCAGGTATTCTTGTTTGTTCAGCCCGTCTTTCGCCAAAACGGCGGACAGCCCCTGTAAAAACTCTTTTATTTCCTCTACGGATTTTATAGTCCATTTTCTTTCCAAATAATCTGCCGCATCAATCCATGGCATGGAATAAGGAATTCGCCATTTTTCCTGAAGCTTCTGCTTCGTATAATCGGCCTGAATCTTGATGCTGTCCCCGTAACACCTGCCGCGGATATACCATGCTGCGAGCGCCCGGATGCCTTCGTCACTGAACCGAACGTACTCCTCACGCGGTGCGTAAACAGGACCAAACCGTTTCCCTTTTAGCCAAAGGAAAATGGCTGCCGCAATCGTCCCCTGAAGGACGAGGAACAAAAACCATTTCGGATAAACGAGTGCTCCTGACAGTACGCTTCGCTCACCGTGCACATACTCATCAAACAAAACTGAAGAAGGGCCAGCATCGTTCACGATTTTCAAAAAGACGGCAAGGTTGTCCTCCTTCAGCACTTCACAGTTCGTGATAAGTTCAGGCGCTACGAGAACATATAAGTTCCCTTTTCCAACCTCCCTTTGGGTGGCGACAGCACCCTCCTTGTCCCGGAGGAGAATCTTATCCTTTTTTGATGGAATCAGCCTATTAGGCAGGTTTACACTCACTTTGTATGTATTCTTCTCTTCGTCTTCCAGCAGGTTCGATTTTTCCACCGGTTTTACGGCTGCTGTTTTCAAGGCGAAAAAACCGTCCGGTATGTGTGACAGAAGCAGGATTGAATTCCCCGCCTCCATGAATTCCTCATACTGCTCCATTTCTGCGGTTTTCGAGATATTCAGCGGCTCCACCATGATCAGGAGCTGGCCTTGGGCCGATTTAGGCAGTACCTTCGGCGGGTGCACCCATTCCTTCGCACTTTTCTTATCTTGCAGGAACGTATAAATCGCCTTCACTCCGGTTGGTGCCGGTGAAGAGGCGATGTATTTTGGATAGCTTCTTGCTTCAGGCTGATATCCAATTATAAGAATGGCTATAAAAACCGTAATCAGTACAACAAAGGGAAGCCATGAGCGCAGGAGTAATCCACGTTTACCCATCACTGCTTCACCCTCCCTTCCTCCAGCCACGCAGCAATTTTGCCGCGGAAGGAGAGATAATCATTGTTGCTGATTTGTCTTTCACCGTATGTCACTTCGTCAAAAACAGAAGCAAGCTCATAGAAACGATCAGCATCAGCCCTGCTGGATTTACCTAGTTCAGCGAAGTATTCCCAGTTCGTTTTCCACTGTCTTGCTTCAATGCACTTTTGCTCGTGCAAAAACAATAGCAGAGCGAGGAAAAAATGGCGGACAGCCTTACTGAGCTGGCCTTCAGCTTCAAGCCTGATAGCCCTCTCCATATGCATCTCATACGTCCAGTCGATTTCCCGGGAAAACTGAAGCGGCTTATATTCCCTGTTCAGCTTTTTCCTTCGGCTATTCCTGATCAGCAGATAGGCAATCCAGGCTAGAATGAGAACAATAATGGCAATAATCACAATGAGCAGCGGCGCCGCGGCAGACCTGGACCCTTGTGCCAGGGAAGGAAACCAGTTTTCCAAAAGATCAGCGAGCCAAGCCATCGCCTCATTCCACCATTTCTCAACGAACCCGGGCGGTTTGGAATAAACAGTATATTCCTCTTGATTTAGGATTTCTTCAAGTTCTTTCCTTGCCTCAGTAGAATCAATCAAAACCTTCACCTAACTCAAATTCGATTTTTGCCATAAAGTGAAGCTTCAATCAGTGGGGATTTCTTGATCCCCCACTGATTGTTAGCTGAACCAATCGGGCTTTTACGGGCAGTCGATCCCCCACTTAACTTCTTCGAATAGTTCTAGATTCTTGAAGTGGGGATCTTACTGCCCGTTAATGCGGGATTAAGAAGAAACAGGCTCATATTCTGAAAGTAATTCCTTCAGGTCATCCGCCTCGTTTCTCACTTTTAAATCAAGGTAGATGACACAATAGCCTACAGAGAAAAACATCGTTGTCAAAATGGAAACTAGACTGACGATGATCGAAAGCAATACACTGCTTCCTAAAAAGGCGGTAAAGGCCATCTCGACGGATGCTGAGATAATAGTCGTAATCAGGGAAAAGACAATATAGATGCCCAGCAGCTTCCATGTTCGCTTTCTCGTCAGCTTCCAGCTGCGGCCAAGCCCTGGCGATTTCCGGTCCAGTACAACTGAGCCAAAGTAAAAGCTGAAGCGCGTCAACAACAGTACCGCGACAAGGAAGAGACCAATCGAACCGATGACGGCCAGGATGATGCCCGTAGCATCATTGGATAACGCGCCAATCATACCGCCTGCGACTATTCCGATAGTCGGGATGGCTATAAAGGCGATGGCCATGAGAAAGTACAAAATCGAGCTTCCAAGCATTGCCCAATAGCGTGACAACGCCAATTTGAATACCGAACTAACCGTGTACTCTTCGTTTTTACGAACATGGTTAACCGCGAAAAGAATGGCAGCTTGGGCAATCGGAAATAAAAACAGACTAAGCAGCGCGGTCACGCCGATTCCAACAAATTCAGCCGGCATAAACGACGGGTCAACTTCGCCTGTTCCCTCAAAGCTAGCCAACATCTGCTCTAACCAATCTCCCTCGCCACTCTTATCACGAAACAATGGTTTACCCGCCCCCACCTGAAACAACGCATCAATGAGATAAACCGGTCCCATGATTGCCAAAAGCACGGTCATAAACTTCTTAAAATGATTCTTGCTCAGCGTAAACGTATGATCCAAAATTTCCCCAACACTCTTTGGCTTGCTAAACTTATCATCCAATTAAAAATCCTCCCGAAAGTTAAGATAATTCATAATACTCATTTTAACATGTGGACCGTCCCCTCGCTCCCATTATTTTCAAATATTTTGAAATTGCGTAGATGAGCCTTGCTCATATTATAAAAAGGAAAAGAGAAGTGCCTCATCACACTTCTCCCAGGTATGAACCTTTTGAATTTTTCATTTTCCTTAACACGTCCTACATATATATATCTTAATTACTGTTTAAGTGTAATAACCTTAATCCCTTTAAGCTACATAACTTTCATTTTTTTTAAAAAAACTCCAAAGCTCATATCTCCCCACGCAACTACCCGTTGTTCTTGAGTCCTTTTCTGTTTCCGAAAAAAGCTTATCAATTGTATCTATATCTTTATTTGATGAGTTTTCCCTTTCCAAATGTAAAGCAAGATGGTCATAATACTCCTTGTTTTCCCGCAAGTCCCATTTCCACCAGGCAAGGTCCATTGGTCGGGAATGATTTTTACTTTTATCAAACTCAGAATCCTCGACAAATGAATCAAAGCCAAGGATTTCACCTAAATTAGCAAAATAATCAATTTCCCGATTGGTCATCATGGAGCGATTATGAAGTCTAGTTAAGTTCAACCTCCGATAATTCCTGACATATCCCTCAAAGAACTGCATTAAATCGAGATAATGTTTTTAGACATGGGCCTCATTTCCCTCTTTCGGCTTTTTACCAAATAATGCCGCAATGAATCTACATTGAGTTTTAGGTAGCGTATCAATCTCTTTCGGAAAAATGCAAATCAGAGCAACAGAACCAGATTGCTAAATATTTTGTTTTAACTGGTAGCAATTAAATCTAAATTTTTAGAAACATATATAATTCACAACGCAATTTTAAATCCGACTTTTCAAAAAATAATTAGCGCTTACATGCATAACCTTAAATTTCGCAAATAAATTAAGTGTATAAATTTTTTACTGAAGGGAGAATAATATGGAACCGATTCGTTTCACAGAGGATTTAGAATGGGTGGGACCTGGTGACCCAGAAGAATTTTATGGTAGGTCTGTAGATGTATATGTAATCAAAAACAAACCAGAAATCACAATGTACCTAGACTACAACAAAAATTTGCTTAGAGCAGAAGATGAAAACGGCAAGGATATATCAAAAAATTATCGAATCATTTAGCAGTAGCAACTATCATATACCCTCTTTAACAAAACACAAATAAAGAATTAAACATATACCCATATTTAACATGCCAATGTTCATTATTTGTAGTTTTAACATTCATCAAAGAGAGTTTACCTCAAGGGAAAAGTCAAAACTTTTCCCTTATTTTATTTTCTAACATATTATTTAAGTTTACTTAAATACTCTGACAGGTAAAATAATAGGAAAAGCTCCAAAGGGTGAAGACAATGGCAGACAAAATTACAAAAGAACAACGAAGTCATGTAATGCGTTCCATTAAATCTCAATCTCAACTTGAAAACCTAGTATCAAAAGAATTGTGGAAAAAAGGGTATCGTTTTAGAAAAAATGATAATACGCTTTTCGGCAAACCAGATATATCCATAAAAAAATATAAAGTTGTTATTTTTATCGATTCTTGTTTTTGGCATTTTTGCCCCATACATGGCCATCGCCCAAAATCCAACCAGGAGTATTGGGATAAAAAATTAAATAAAAATATTCAACGTGAGGCAAAAGTCAGAGAACATTACAAAAAATTAAGATGGAATTTAAAAAGGATATGGGAGCATGATGTGAGAGAAAATTTAAATAATACCATAGATGAATTAGCAACTTTCATTGAAGAATGTAAAAATAAAACAATAGCCTCTAACAGATAGGCTATTGTTTTATTTGATATTCAGATGTTAATTTAATTGAGGACCAACCGTGAGTTTCACCTTTACTAAATTTTACCCTTAAACTTATTTGTTCTAAATCGGCATTCCAAGATAGAGTATTCTGTATTGCTGTAGGTGTCTGTAACAAAACTTTTATTTCCCCTAAAATCTCTGTGTGTTCTTTATAAATACTTTTACCCTCATCATAAAATGTTATTGCCATCGTTGCTTTTCCAAATAAGTTTTCTATTCCTGTCCTTAATTGTTCTTGGCTTCCACCCTGAATTTTCGTGCCAAGCTCTTCTGCAATTATTTCTAAACTTTCACTACGGTTTATATTTCCAGCTAAATATTCTTCTTTTACATCAGAAACAAATGAAGTAATACTTCCTACATTAAAATATGTAGGACCAAGTATAGATCCAATCCCCGGGTTTTTTGTAGTAACTTTTCTTCCAGTTTTCGCTAAGGCTTTAAGAGAAAAATCTTCTTGTATATATTTCTCGCCTTTCCTTAAAATTAACTGTAAGTCGCCTGTATTTAATCTATCACTGATGTAACTTTCCGGCACCAACTCTATACTTTCTATTACGTAATCTCCGTATTTTTTACTTAGGTAAGAGGAAATTGCAGAAGTAATTGAAGAAGTTGAATCAAAAAGTTTTTGTAAAACATCTTCTTTTACTAAAGAGGAATATCTCTCTATTAGACGAGTACACTCCTCTGCATCAACTTGAGTTACCTCCGGGTTTTGTTTCACTATATTATAGTAAGTAAAAGCCTCATGGCATTTACCGATTGCATTACTCGAGTTCTTCCCTTGAATATACTGATGTTTTTCTATTAACTCCGCAACTTTGCTTAAAGTCTTATTATTCTTAACAAAGTTTTCTGATTGAGATGGAAAAGTTGCGTAACTTGTTGCCAGTTTAATAGAGGATATTGGTCCGCTCTCAAACTTAAACCGTAAGGTTAATGCAATATCCCCAAATTTTATACCTAATGAATTTTTGCCTATCTTATATAAATTTATTTCGTTAAAAGCAGTCAAATTATAATTAAATTCCTCTATATTTATATCGGAATCATATCTTCCGTAACTAGTAACAAGGTTTAAATCCTCCGTCATAAATAAATTATTAAAAGCATGAATAAACCCACTATCTTTTCTGTTATATAATTCCTTTATTAAAATAAAAGCTTCTTCCCGAAGAGCATATAAAAAATCATTTCTTAGTGGATTTATTTCCTCAGTGAATGAGGGATAGTACTTTCTTATAAGCTTTTTTAATTCAGTTATGCCAAATATATAATGAATACCTAATTTTTCTTCTACAATGGCTGATAAAAACTCCTTGTATTTTCTTACAAAAAACCCATTAAATACAGACTGGGTTTCCTCATCTAAAAAGTATTTTGAAAAGAAGCTTTTTGCGCCAATGTTTTTAGGCTGGATTCGAGCCCCCTTTTTTATTAGAAACAAATTAATTGATATTTGTTCATTGTTATCCAAAAAAATTGTTATATCTTTTTCTTGGTCTGGATTGTCATTATTAAATTTTGAAATTACGTAATTAATATTTGGATAAATTTTAATAATATAGTTTACCGTTCTTTTAGTTGTCTCGGGAAATGAATCAATAGACAGATTTTTTAATGACAATAATAATGCTTCACAAACCGATTTAACGTGTTGGTCACCAATCCGCCTTGGGTTCTTTTTCAATTATCTCACCTCTTTTACCTAATTATACATTATCAAATATATAGAAAAAACTGGCCAACCAATGTAAAAAGTGATAAAATACCTCTATATGATATCGGGAGGTATATACTATGAAACTAGAAGAAAGAGGACGCGCTAAATACCGCCCTTTAAAAGAGTATGACACTGAACAAGTTAAAAAGCTTCTCCTAGAAAAAATTAAGGAAGAAGAAAAATTGATAAATAGTTTAAAGGATCAAAACCCTCTACCACAACTAAACTATCGAGATGACAAAATCAATGTTATTAGCTTGTTTTCAGGATGTGGTGGACTTGACTTAGGGGTCGAGCTAGCGGGACTATCAGCTGTACTTGGGGAAGAAGAAGCTATGAAGGCTTTTAAAGAAAAAGATTGGTACGATGCAGTTCGAAATGAGAGTATTTTTCATACAATTTATTCAAATGACTTATTTAAAGAAGCAAACGAGTCCTACAGACGCAATTTTCCTCATGTATACCAACAAGAGTTAGATATTAGAAAAGTGAAATATTTTCCAAAAGCTGATTTAGTTCTAGGGGGCTTTCCTTGTCCTGGTTTTAGTGAAGCAGGTCCTCGCTTAATTGATGATGAAAGAAATTTCCTCTATATTCACTTTATTAGATGTTTACTTCAAGCAAGGCCTTTTGCCTTTATAGCAGAAAATGTCAAAGGTCTGATAACACTTGGAAAAGGTGAAGTCTTAAAACAAATTGAACAAGACTTTTCTTCTGCAGGGTATAAAATCAAAACCAAATTAGTAAATGCAAGAAATTATGGGGTGCCACAAATTAGGGAAAGAGTATTTATTGTGGGTATTAGAGATGATTTAGACTTTGAGTATACTCACCCTGAACCAACACATGGACCTGATAAAAAACCTTTTAAAACATTAAATGATACAATCAGAGATTTAGAAAATGAACCAGGTCCCTGCTTTGAAGGGGGTTTTTCTCCTATCTACCTCTCAAGGAACCGAAAAAAGGATTGGGATGAGCAAAGTTTCACCATACAAGCCTCCGGGCGGCAAGCCCCTTTGCATCCAAAGGGACCAAAGATGGAAAAGATTGGTCCAGATAATTGGACACTTCCTGGAGATATTACAGAGCATCGCCGTTTATCAGTTAGAGAAGTTGCTCGAATTCAAACTTTCCCAGATTGGTTTTATTTCTCTGATGGAGATAACTTTGCTGTTCAACCAAACAACAGATTGGACAAGCAATATAAACAAATTGGGAATGCGGTACCTGTATTATTAGCAAAAGCTATGGCAATGCCACTTGCTAATTGGGCGAAAGATAACTTAGACTTAATAAAGCAAGAAACATTTACGTTAAAATAAGCAAAAAAATACCCGAACAAAGGCTTCTTAAGTCATTTGATCGGGTTTTTTTATTAAAAATTTGAATTAAAACTAAGTTTGATATCATTCCTTATCAATCTTTTTTTCAAATACACCAGAGCCGTAATCCTAATTCCCTAAGATTGTGAAAATTATAAAGCTGTCTTCTATTCGATTTGTAAGTCTTGGATTTGTTCAAATAATCACCTTAAAAACAGAACCAATAAAAAAAGCTGCCTCAAAGATCCGATGATTAACGGTCTTTGTGACAACTTCTTAATAATGATTTTTTGCTTCTTAAATTTTTCGCTCTGCTACCAACACCGTCTCCGGGGTCTTGGTTTTTCTTACCAAGAAGAAATAACACATAAACGCCAAAGTACTGGCGCCAAAAATTACGGCGGCCATTGGTACTCCTGTGTAAGCTCCGCCAATTCCTACGAGCGGGGCGGCCAAGGAACCCATGACAAATGGCAATACCCCCAATAAAGCAGAAGCACTGCCTGCCATATGCCCTTGAGATTGTATGGCCAATGTGAAAGACGATGTTCCTATCATACTTATGGAAGATAGGAAAAAGAAAACTGGAATCGCGACACCAATCAACGGGGCTTCCAATACGAGTGCAATGAGTAAACTAAAACTTGCTACATTCGCTAAAGCCAGGCCTATTTTCAAGAAAGTCCGTTCCGAAACGATGTCTGTCAAGCGTCCGACTGACTGGCTTCCGATAATCAAGGCCAACCCATTGACCCCGAATAACAGACTAAACTGCTGAGGGGTTACCCCGTAAATGTTTTGGTAAACAAACGGAATGCCAGAAACATAGGCAAAAATGCCAGCCGTGATGAACCCTTGGGTAAAGGCATAGCCCATGAATTCTTTGTTTTTAAATAATGTTCCAAAATTGCCGACAACCTGAGGCAAATTACTTGGGACTCGCTTTTCTGGTGGCAAAGTCTCTTTTAACTTATATGAAACGGTAATGGTCAATACGACCCCAATACATGCAAGGACAATAAATACCCAATTCCAATCCTGAAACGCTAGGATGGCTCCTCCTGCAACCGGTGCAATAATTGGCCCGAGGTTCCCAACCAACACCATTAATGTGAAAAACTTTGTGAGTTCTTTTCCGCTAAAAAGATCCCTTACAATGGCTCTGGATAAGACAATTCCGCCTGATGCCGCAAAGCCTTGTACAAAACGGGCCGCTATAAGAAGAGAGATATTCGGTGCGATTGAGCATGCGAGAGATGCTAGGATGTAAAGACATAGGAAGAATACCAACGGCTTTTTGCGCCCTTTCACATCACTTAATGGCCCAATGACCAATTGCCCTAGACCAAGACCCAATAAAGCGGCAGTCAAGCTGATTTGGACAAGTGAAGCCGTCGTATCAAATTCCTTTACTATGGTAGGGAAGGCCGGCAAATACGTATCGATTGTAAATGGCCCCAAAATGCCAAGTGAGCCTAAAAGCAAAGCAAGCTGCAGCCGTTTCTTTCTGCTGGATTTATTCAAGTCGGTCTCCCCTTTCTATATGGTTTTTCATGCTGAAGACCTAATAAGTTTCGGTAACCGAAATTTCGCATTTGTCCATTATATCCTGAACTATCCCTTTTGGTAAACATTTAATAGAAATAAATTTGCTTTTTAAACTCAAAGTGGACTAGTCCTTCTATTTTCCGGACTTATGGCTAGCTTCTCAGACTCTTAGAGTGAGCCAAAAGAAAAAGGATAGATAAAGCACTATAGATATGCCCCATCTATCCTTTCTTAGGTATTTTCTGTTTATTTGAAAACAATTCTTAGAGAGGAAAGCACCAAAAATAATTAGTCATTGTTTTCCGTTAAAACTTCTGACGATTTATTCGCTTTACTACTAGATTCATCATGCCCGGGCCCGAATAAATTCAATATTACTACTCCAACAACTATAAGTGCTATTCCTGTGATACTAGCCAAATTAATTTTTTCTTTCCAAATAATCACTGAAATAATCGTCGTGGCAATGATTCCAATTCCTGACCAGATTGCATATGCAGTATTTAATGGCATTGTTTTAAGTGATAACGATAAAAAGAAAAAGCAGCTAACGAAAGCTACTATAACACCAAGCGTAGGGTAAAGTTTTGAAAATCCCTCAGATGCTTTCAATAAAGAAGAACCAATAAGTTCTAAAATGATGGCGAGCATTAAAAAAAGGTGAGACATTGTTATTCTTCCTCCTGAATCATGTTAATTAGCTCATTAATTTGTTGCATAGGTTCGTTTGGTTACCCTCTCTATCCCCTTTCCTTCTGTCTGAAATTGCTCTTACTTTTTGTCCACTACCAACACAATGAGAGGGGGGGGATTTTGCTAAAAAAAAGAAAAAAGTCCGAATAACAATTAAGTTACCAGACTCATATTAATGGATTCTATCATAAGTTATACAGTTGCTCCAATATAAGGACGACCCTTCCTCCATACAGCCGCTATTTAGGAAAAATAATAATATTATCAGCGACAAAAATCCAGATTTCCCATGGCGGCAGCTTTTAATTTAATATATATATTACGTGATTACCTGTTCCTCCTGCTAGGGGAAGAACACAGTTGTTAGTATTTTGGCCAATCAACAGTTCCATTCCGGTTGGTGTGGAAATATTGATTCCTCTCATTGAGACATAAGCATTTAATTTTTCATTTTTTCTTATGAGGTTATTTCCTGAAATAGTACCGGAATTATTGCCCGAACGAAAGGCGATGGCAGATGGCGCCACATATACATTATCCTGAACGTCCTCTACTTTGTTCCCAGAAACTGAAAACTGATGATTGTGAGTATATAAGTGAATGCCATTTGCATATGAATTGACTAGAGTATTATCTTTTATCACTAAGTCTTTAGTAAATGACGCCTGAATAGCACCCGAGATGTTATTTCCTTGCTGTCCGGCTTCAGTTAATTGATTACCTTCTATAGTGCAGTCTCTGCTGTTATCAGACGAAGCTCCAGCGACTACAATCCCATATCCCTTACCGATCCCATCTATTCGGTTGCCTTTGGCCGTGCATTTCTGGGATCCATATAAATCCATTCCATTATTTCCTGTTGCATTAACAAATGCGATTCCAACCTTGGTATTTCGTATTGTATTGTTGTTAAATGTAATATTCTCCCCGCCATGAGTATCTAAAGCCTCCCATAACGGAATGTCTTCTATTATACTGTCTGTCACAGAACTATCCGCACTTCTCGGATGTGCTTCTAAGCTGCTCTCAGCACCCTTTCGCGAGAAGAAGACGCCATAGGCATTCCCTACGCTTCCTGGTGAAATTCCCTTTATGTGGCTCCTATCAATATGCATATTTCTGACAGAAAGACCCCCAATGCCTGCAAATCCAATATCATGAATATTAGTATTTGAAATCTTTACATTATCAGCAAATTCAGCAAGGATACCATAAAAGCCTATATTGCGAATCTTTACATCCTCTATGACAATATTTTTGGTATAGCCAGCAGCACCTGCTCCCTGAATCCTTATCCCGATTCCTTTACTATCTGCGATCTTATTGCCTGACCCTTGAAGCTCAATACCATATAGCTTTACCCCACTGCCAATAGTCAACAGGGTCTGGTGTTTATTATCATTGTAAATCTTTGACCCGTACCCAATAAGAATGGTGTTGTCGGGAATCTTTAATCCACTGACTTTATATGAGCTTTCATACGGCAAAACAACATTTTTGCCGGCTCCAAGATTTAATGCCTTTTGCAATTGATCCGTCATATCAAAACCACTGTTAGCCAGGCTTGTGTCAATCATATCCGACACAAGTATAACGTTGTTTTTATCATTATCTGCCACTTGTGGATTAAGCCCCATTTTTACTTCTGCAAGATTGTACAGCCCATCATTATCAAAATCCTCAAATTCCATGCCTGATCCCAGGCCATACTCCCACTCCCAATTATCATCTAAGCCATTTTTATTATCGTCTATCATTCCCTGACCAGCTGCCAATGTATTGGGCAGCCAAATGATGGACAGAATTAAAATAATAATAAAACCCTTAAAGTAAATTCTCAGATGCCGCATTTTCCTTCTCCTACTCCCGATAACTAACCAAAAAACACTAAAAATAGTCTCTTTTTCATAGTAATCTTGATATTTTTAGCATTATTATACATAAATTAGGTAGATTTATGTAGGTAAAAAGTGACGAATTTTTGACATTTTTTAGACTAAGTGTTTTAAGGAGAAGGTTAATTACATAATGGATTCTACTGTGCAGTTGAGCTAATGTCATGATTATACGGGTCTTATTGATTAAGCAGTCATCCTAAAAAAAGGAGCCCCTAATAATTGGGCTCCTGATTATATAGTCCTTATAGGAAAGCCGGCTCTCTGTCAGATTTCTGGTCAATAGAGCTGGCTTTATTGCTTTCCTAATAAGGGAATTTTCTCTTTGTGAAAAATATAACTTGTCTGATTAATTGACTCTTTTAATAGAAGAAATCTTACTAAAAACCTTACTAATGCATGCCTACCCTTGTTTCTGCAAGACATTTTGAGTGCCGAAAAAAAACAAAAAAGCCTGAAGGAATAGAAAATAATTTTTTAAAATTTCTTGGAGTGTATTAAATCATTTTCTTCCTTTTTATCTAATAATCCATTTTTTCTTGCTAAGTTAATTACATTAGAAATGGGAATTATTTCATTGGGGGATACACCCTTCATTGTCGCTCCTTTAACTGCAACACCCACTACTTCATTATATTCATTAACAACAGGGCCCCCGCTATTTCCTCCGTATATCATTGCAGAAATTCCTGAGTTAGAAGGCGAAAAGTGTCCTTCATGGGGTGATGAGGGACAAAATCGAGCTGCAAAATCGTAAAAGTGTCCTTCATACATAACCCCGCTCTATCGGACAAAGCGGTGTTCCAATAGGATAAAAATGTCCGTTACCCCACCCCATCCAATGACCTGCCTAAACATAAATTAGGGGAAACCCCAAACATGGTTTCCCCTCATCACATATAAAATGATTAAATGGTAATTTCTATATCCAATGCCCCGCTTTTTAATGTGTTAAATGGGGTGTGGCTTGCTGTTTGGTTTGCTTTGATTCCAACCATCACCTGGGTGTGGGAAGCAGATCGAATATAATAATATCCCATCACGGTTGATCCTGCTACAAGCCCCCCGGCACCCGCATCCATCACTTTTACGAAAGGGCTCGTTCCTGATGGCACATTTTTTAAATTGACTGCTAGCCCATACGTATTCGATACGATAGAATCGACAAATTGAGTGCCGGCTTTGTAGGTAACAACTCCATTCCCGGAATTGGCCGCGATTCGAAATGCAACGGGCTGCCCTTGAATAGGCTGATAGGCTGCGTTACCGCCCGTGAGAGTATTTGCAAGAACGGTTCCGTTTGTTTCAGCTGTTAATGGTTCCCCAATTGTGCCAAGCCGAACTGTATTCCCAAACGCCCCGACTTTATCACAATTCCAGAGCTTAATTCCATTTTTAGCTGCTGAATGCGGAAGCTTGACGGTATTGCCTGACACCGTTCCTTCCTGAAGATTTCGCACCATGATTCCAATCGGGATAGCTGAATCCTCTATCTCAACCTCATTATGGCTGACGTTACCCGAATAGTTAGGCTGTGTGGCCACGGAATAACCGCAATAGATAGCATAAGGGTTAAAGGCAGTGATGGTTTTATCAAGCTGGTCTGGAACTTCATGGATTATATTTCCCTCTATTGATACTCGGTCAAATGCTCCTACAAAAATGATACCGTATGTCCCGAAGCATTTTTTTATATGATTGTTTTTCACTAAAGCATTCAATTCCTGGGTTGCTTTTGTACCTCCCCTTGCCCCTTCAAGTGCGATGGCTGCAAGTGGATTTCTCGCATATCCGCAATTGACCATTTTATTATTGGCAATAATGGAGTCCCGTGCGTATTGAGTAGAATTTACATATTGATAAAAAATCCCGCATACCATGGAATCGGCTATAAAATTATCCGTTGCAATCATACCGCCTCCGGAATGGGCATCAATTCCCTTTCTTTTGTTGCCCCGTATGGTATTAGCGTGGAACAATCCATCCCGTGCTTTTGAATAGTTGGTGCCCACCATATTGATCCCATACCCGGGATCTACATAAGTATGGGTTTTCGAGGCGTTTGGATGGCCTGCCCGCTCAATGAGGCAATCGATGACTTCCGGCCGGTCAACAGCTGACATGGCAAAATTAGCTGAATAATTATCATGGCCATAGCAATTGATAAATTTGATATCTGAATTATCACTATAACCTAAATTAGCTGGAAAATAATCGCCCAGGTGGCCAATAAGGAACCCCGCATAATTAAAACCGTAACTTTCACATTTTTCAAGGGTGATCCGCCTGCACCCACGGTGAATCAATATTCCAGATCCAATATTTCCTATAAACCCGCCACCAAACGTTCCGAAAGGAATTCCATCATTTTTTAATTTCGCACTGGTATCAAAGCTATTGTTCTTATAGTAATTCCAATAACCCGATGTTGGATAACCTCCTGCCGTGGTACCCTTTTCTCCATAACCGGTTACTGGATCCAACGGAGGAAACTTGCCGTATCCTTTTGTTTTCAGTCCTTCAATGACGATGTCTTCACAAAGCTGAAGTTCCAATATTCCCTGTGCATGAGTGCGAGTTTCAAACGTGGCACCCCAGGCACTAATCCTGATATTCTTCTTCCCTCTTAGCAGCAGGCATGGCTGGTCATTATTCGGGAAGTCGGTTAATCCCTTATTTTTTTCTACCCAGTAAAGGCCAGGGGGGATAACGATGGTGTCCCCAGTTGCCGATTTATCAAATAACGTTTGTAATTCGGCGGTCGACTGCATCCTGCCCGTAGGATCGCTCGCCTGCAATGTGATACTGGACATAGAAGCTGATAAATCCTTATTGTTAGGAGGAGTCATCTTACTTTGTTCCTCATTTGCAAAATCCATTTTCTCACCTCTTTGCTAAAAATTCTATATCCGTACCAGGTCTGAAAAGCCTTCAGGCATTACCCTGTACTTCTTAGATATGATATTTATATGCTTGTTCAAAATCAGAAGTATAGGTACTTAGGAAATAAGCAGGAGGAGTTTACACCTATTTATTTGCCGAAATACCACTGTTCTTTTATGTAAAAAGGGCCCAGCCCAAAAGGGCAAGGCGTTTTAATCCGCTTTACAGCCTATGATGACGTTTTTTCCCTTCTCAAGTTCATGTTCGAGGCGTTCTGCTTCTTCTTCGGAAAGTCCCAGCAAGACCATTTTATCCCTTAATTGTTCACCTCTGCTCGTATGGAAAAATGCCATAATATCCATAATATCGATTAGGCTATGCTCTTCAAGGGAGGTTTCATCCGTGCCGTTTTCCCCAATAAGCTGCTCCGATTGACGTTCATTGTAGGGAAATACATATTTCTCTTTCCCCTCTAGCAGTATTTCAGAAAGGAATGTCTTAATGTCATCATAATATTTCATAATTTTAACACTTTATTCAGAAACCACTAAATAAAGCACTCCCACTCATAAAACCAGTTAAAGCCATTGTTCCGCTTATTTGATACCACCTTGGTAGCTTACTTAACCAGTATACTCCGATTTCTAATATTACTGTTTTGGTAAGGTTGCAATCCCAAAAATACGTTTCTTTCAAACTGAATAAAACATAGATATACCTGTTCCTAGTTGAATAATACCAAACAATAATAATCTGAATTGTTCCAAAAATTACTCTCCCTTATAATAAAGTACTTGAGTCTTGCAAAAACCATGTCGTAAAAAATGTCGCTTTTTAACTTGTTTTGACATGTCCCTAAAAATAAGAATGACATCCCTTAATTCGTGGAATTTGTAGGTTACCACACCAAACAAAAAGCCAGAAAAAAGGAGATGTCTAAGGTCATGGTATCCTTCTATTCAGCTATCGTTAAATTCGTACTATTATTCGGTCTTTGCCTTTCTAAGCCTCAGATGAATCATCTTACTTCCATATGCATGGAATTATTCTGGCAGAGGGCCGAAAGACGATAACACAAATCCGGGAAAATACCGGTAAGAACCGCGACCTTAGTTCAATGACACGCTTCCTGAAGGAATCCCCATGGTGTACCAACCGAGTCGCCGGAATATTGAAAACTCCGACCTTCATTCCGTTACCATGAAGGATAAAGGGAGATTTCGCATTTATGACTATGAGGGCTCCATTTCGAATATTGATAATGCCAGGGTCCTATTATCATGGGAAAATCTTTTTCCAGTGAGAAAAAACCATTTTGCTTACTCTCAACGGATATCAGCCTGGATGTCGTGACCATCCTGGAATATTAGAATATTCGCTGGGAGATCGAGACGGCGTACCGCTACTTCAAGGAAATGATGGGCTTTGACCATTATCAGCTTCATTCCTATAAGGTAATCCAACGGTACTGAACCATACTGTACCTGACGCAGAATTTCCTCGAACTTCAAAGGATGGAGTGGTCAAAGGAATCCCTGATCACCTTCGGAGAAGCAGTCAGAAAAATAAGGAGCGACATGTTTGGACAACTGGTCGTGTATGTGTACCAGGAAGGTTGGGCCAACACCCCATTGGATAAGGTTTTTAAAACCCTCAAACTAATCGCTTAAAAACCGATTTTCTTAACTGCACTACCCGTATGCCCTTTTTTAGGGTTTTTATCAAATAATGCAAGAGTCAAGTGAATTAACAAAAATTAAAGAAGAACAAAACGTAACATAAAATGAAATTGGGGACTGCTTATTACGATATTGATTTGGTTATTTGCACAAAATTTGGTTGTGTGATTGACCCGAGAAATACATTAAGAACAATAAAAAAATACATACGTTCTTCTGGAGTAACAGTAATTAGGTTTCACGATATGAGACATACACACGCATCCATTTTGATATCGAGTGGTGTTGATATTGTAAAAATTGCTAACCGCCTGGGACATTCCAATCCCAGAACCACATTAGAAATTTACGCTCATCTAATTCCTAATTCTCATAGTTATGTAGCTGAAACATTTGCAGAAAAACTGAGGGGAAAACAAGAAGATAAATTCTGTTAGCAAATTATTAGCAAACACATTCAACTGAAGAACTTTACAAGATGTTCGCATTTAATAAAAGCAAAAAAATTGGCAGCACTCGTTTAACAAAAAAAGCCACAAACCCTTTTAATAAAAGAATTTGTGGCTTTTTCGAGTATGATTCCGACTGGGTTCGAACCAGCGACCCCTACCCTGTCAAGGTAGTGCTCTCCCAGCTGAGCTACGGAATCGTTATTAAGTTTTCCTCTTGGTGAGGACAATAATTACTATACTAAGAAACAAAGTTAAAGTCAATACCTTTTTATTAAATTCATTACATAATGAAAGCTTCCGTCTTTAAAGCAGATAATTTGGATGCCATCCCCACTCCCGCTTACACTATTAGTACACCTTACTATTTCGGGAGGGATTCGAGTGACATTGAAGATTCGTATATATTCAGATTTTGTTTGACCGTTTTGTTATATAGCGGAGGCTCCGCTAAAGGAAGCAATTAAAGGCAAGGATGTTGAACTGGAATGGATGCCATTTGAGCTGCGGCCGTTTCCCCATGAGACGCTGTCACCAAAGGGCGATTATATCCAAAATGCTTGGCATGGCTCAGTATGGCCGATGGCTGAGCGTTTTAACGTAAAAATCGTCCTTCCGGATGTTGATCCGCAGCCACATACACATCTAGCGCATGAAGGAACCCTGTTTGCGAAAGAGCATGGAAAAGGGAACGAGTACACAGAAGGTGTGTTAGCTGCCTTCTTTGTTGATGGCCGTGATATTGGCGATATTAATGTGCTGACGGATGTTGCGGGGAAAGCAGGACTTGATGAGGCAACGTTCCGGGAGGCACTTGAAACGCGGAAGTATGAGCAGGCGCACCAGGAGGCTCTTCGCCATGCGTATGAGGAAGCCCAGATTACAGCTGTTCCTACGTTTTTTATTGGGGACCAGCGTGTTCAAGGATTGAACACGAAGGAGATGCTGGAGCGGTATATTGAGCGCGAGCTCGGCAAGGAGCCGCCAGCTGCGGGCGAAGCTTGCGGGATTGATGGCTGCTGACTTTGTTCGTGGGCGCCAGCCGGGAAACCGGCTGGCTTTTTACATAAAAGGGCTTGGACTGAAGACTTGCACCAACATTCCAAGGATTAAGTTACCACTCTTGATCCTCGGTATAGAATTTAATATCGACTGTTTTTCCTAGGACTTTTTCTGCACTGGAAGAAATAAGCTCAAGGTATCGTTCTCTTAACCAATCTTTTTGAAAGGAATTGTCACACGAAATGATGAGTGTATTTCCCTCTAGTTGGACTTCCGTTTTCTTAAACCATGTTTCGAAGGATGGAGTAGAAATCTCTGAAGATATAATGGTCAATATTTCTCCCCAAATATCCGCTTTTTGATTTTTCATTTCACTATTTGCTGTGCCACTAGTTTTGGTAACCTTATATTTATGCTTGAGGTTTTCGTATTCTTGACCAGTCAGTTCGGAACTCCAAAAAATATAGTCCGCGGCTTGATTTTGATTTGCTGCCAATGCTTTCTCAATCCGTTTTGTATCTTTTTCCTTTATGTAATCCTTTAATTGCTGATCATAACTAGAACTGGATTGTTGAATTTGGTTAAATTCTTCCTTTGTAAGAGCTGAATACTTGAATAAAACCATCGCGTCGAACCATTTGCCATTTTCCAAGGCTTGCTTTATCCGTTCCTCATCGATTTTTTTAACCATTTCTTCGCTTATGTGCTCACACATGCAGGCTCAATCCTTTCAGTTTGTTAGGAACCCTCATCAGAATTCTATTTTTATGTTGGGTTTCATAGTTTCATTGTTCCTTTACATTATAGCCCACTATACTAGTTCACATCTCTGCAATGTTACATAAACATACGTTGCAGTTAGGTTGAGCTGTCTTTCTTAAGGACACTTACAAACGTTGTTGCTTATTTATGAAGGTTCTATTTATTTTCACTACCCCATAAAAAAACCTAACACAGTTCGGTTTAGGATAGTTCTACATCGAAAATCTTTTTAAATTTATAATCATCAATATCTGTAACCCCATGCTGCTTATGCAATTGCTCCCGCTCTTCTTCTTCCCTCTCTTCCTCAATAATCTCGATTATTGCTTTGGCTCTTCCAGATAAATTTCGATTAACATGGTATCGCAATAGCTCCAATGTTTCTTCATCAGCTCCCCTAAAGAAATCCTCGTTATGCTTTGACCATTTTTCCACTAACGGCTCTTGAATAAAATCCTTATGACATTCACCTGGGTATGCCTTGGTTGATGCAACTGCTTTACATAACGATTCCAGAATCATTCTTAATTCCGAGGCTCTAACTATTTCAGGTGCATCTAAGTGAACAAGCTGGTTGTAGCGTATCACCCGCATTAATAGTTGTTCGGCATTCAGTTTCAATAGCAATTCTTTTTCTTCCATTCCTAGCCCCTCCTAAAAAATTTTCTCATATATTGCTATACTCAAAAGATGAAAAAACACACATTTCTTTTAGGAACGGTTCGCCTACATTACTAGTACGAATTGGGTGCGTTGGCTGGCTAATTGGTGGGTGCCGGCTGTGTGCGTTGCCGCCAGCCGGTTTGGCGGCTGGCTTTTCAAAATAAAAGAAACAACCCAGCTATGGCTGTTTCATCGTAACTTAGTTTTTTAGACGTTTAATTCAACAGATACAGGACTGGTATGTTGCCTTTGTTTTTTCGCCTTTCGGAAGTGGAACAGTTCATAGAATGTCGGGATTACGATCAGCGTCAGGAACGTTGATACGAGCAGCCCGAAAATAACGACGACAGCAAGCCCTTTTGAAACAAGATTCATGCTCATTGCGGATTCGTGCGCAAATAATAGCGGAGCCATGGCAAAAACGGTGGCAAGCGCGGTCATCAGGATTGGCCGCAGCCTTACAGTCCCTGCTTCCATGATGGCTTCCCTGATCGTCATGGTCTCTTCGTTATGGCGGATCCGGTCGACAAGCACAATCGCATTCGTCACGACGATTCCGACAAGCATCAGCATCCCGATTCCGGATGAAATATCAATGCCGGATTTTGTTACGACAAGCCCTAAGAGGGATCCAATTGCCGCAAGTGGCAAGGACAGCAATATCGCAATGCTCGCCCGGAATGACTTTAATGTGACGAGAAGGATGATAAACACGATTCCAATGGAGAAGAGGGCAAGTTTCCCAAGCTCGACTAGATCATCGGATGACTGCATGGATGCGCCGGTGATTTCAGCGCTTGTTCCCTCTCCGAATGTGTTGTCTTGCTTCCAGACTGCCAATTGTTTATTAATTTCCCCGGCGACATCGACCATTTTCTTCGGGTCGACAACAGCGTTGACCTGAAGGTAATGGTGGCCGTCTTTTGAGAAAATAGTACCCGGTTTGTTGGACTCCTCAATGGTTGCGATGCTTGACAAGACAACCGGTCCTTCAGGAGTCATCAACTGAAGAGCCTTCAAATCGTCCGCACTATTGATTTCCTGCAGAGCACCAAGTTGGACAAGCGTGCTTCGGCCGTCGATTTCAACAGCACCGATTACTGCCGGCTCGATCATGCCGCGGATGGATTGGGAAATTTGCTGGGCATTGGCGACGGTTGGGTTTACCGTTACGGTCACGGTCGGCTTTTGATCTTCTTCATTGGTTTCTACTTTTTTGACACCGTCAATGCCTTCGAATGTTTTCTTGACTTTGTCTGCCGCCCGTTTAATGCCTTCCTCATTATTTCCGATGACATCCACAGATACAGTCGTTTTATTCTCACCCATGAGCCCTGCCGTGTTGGCAGTTAACTCCGCTCCCGGGAATTGTTCTTTTTCGTTCCTCAGTTTCTGAACCAGTTTAGCGGAATCTGTCCCTTCTTTCAGGAACACCATGAACTGGGCCTGGTTTGGATCCTGAAGCTCGCCAAACTGGGCAGCATCGGCATTCGTCCCGGCCAGGACAATGTGGTTTGTAACGTCTTTCTTTGCGGAAAGAAGGTTTTCCATTCTCTTTATCCCGTTTTCCATTTCCTTGAATTCGGTTCCATTTTGGTAGCGAAGCCAAATGGATAGATACGCGCTATCCTTTTGGTCGACGGAACCTTTTGGCATCGCCGCAAACAAGCCGATTGAACTGATGATTACCACAACGGATAGTAAAATTGGCAGCCATTTATGGTTCAGGGACCAGCTCAGGATTTTCGGATAAAATGCTCCTTTTTTATGCTCTTTTATTTTTACTTTTGCCATCATTCGCTGGCTGAGCATTGGCACGACGGTTAGTGATACGAGCAAGGAAGCCAGGAGCGAACACGTAATGGTAATCGCAAACGGTGCGATTAAATCTCTTAAACTGCCGGAAGCAAGCATCATTGGCAGGAATACCGCTACCGTCGTGAGGGTCGATGATGTAACCGCAGCGGCAACCTCTTTAACGGAGTCTACAATAAAGGCAGGGGTAAGAACTTTCTCCCTTTTTCTTCGGTAAATGTTTTCGACGACAACGATGCTGTCATCAACAAGCCGCCCGACCGAAACCGCGATTCCGCCTAAAGTGAGGATGTTCAACGTAACCCCGAAGAAGGTAAGCAAAATCATCGTTAAACATAGCGAAAGCGGGATGCTGACAATGGTGATCAGGGTCATGCGGAAGCTTTTCAGGAACAGCCAGATAATCAAGGTCGCAAATAAGGCGCCAGTCAGTACTTCCCTTGTCATCGCATTGATTGAATCCAGTACCGTATCTGCTAAATTAATGAAAATCGTTGCATTGAAAATTCCTTTGTAATCCTTATTGATCTTCTTGGCAACTTCCTCTACCTGCTTGCCTACCGTGACCGCATTACCCGTGGAATCTTTCTGGATAATGAGATGAATGAAATTCTTTCCATTCATATGCGCAATACTCTTTGTGTCCTTCTCCATTGATACCTCAGCCACATCTTTCAATTTAGTGGCCGCATTCAACTGAAGGTTCTCCATATCTTGAATGCTGTCAATTTTACCGGTTACAATAATGCTCGTCGCCTGTTTACCCAAGGTTTGCTCACCTACAGCGACAGTAGCATTTTTCCCCTGGAGGAGCGTGTACATCTTTTCGAGAGGGATTTGGGCAGCGGCAAGTTTTGCCGGATCGACCTTAATCATGACCTGCTGGTTCTTACTACCGTACTTTATAACGTTCCCTACTCCCCTTATGTTCTTGAGCTGGGGGAGAACTTCATTTTCCACGAGGCTTATTTCTTTGTTTTCAATTTCCTTATCAAAGGTAAGCCCTAGATGAACAATGGGGATCTGTGATGTATTCAGCAGGACCACATATGGTTTCATGACGCCATTTGGTAGGTTGACCATCGAGATGTTTTCTTGGATCTGCTGCTTTGCTTCTCTTAAATTTGTGCCGGATTCAAACGTTATCATCATCTGGGTGAAGTTATTGCCGGTTTCGGCGATTACATTGCGTTTCCCTTTGATGCCTGTTAAGGCTTTTTCAATAGGCTGCGSTACCTGTTCATCCATTGTGACGGCATCCAGGCCGTTGCCTACCGTCGAGACCGTAATATAAGGCTGGTCAGCTGACGGCATGAGTTCCATCGGAATCGTCATATAGCTGAAAACGCCGAAAATCATCGAGACAATTACGGAAAAAACAACTGCAGCCCTATTCCGCAACGCCCATTTTGTAAACCATGTCATACACATCCCCCGCATTCTTTTTTCCTTGCAATATAGGAAAATTATACTTAACATCCGGGTCTTTTGCACTACTAAATGGTAATAAATGAAAAACTTAACATTTGGTTCTTTTTTTCTTAAGAAAAAGTTAACTGGCAGGCATGCTGAGTTAAAAGAGTAAACTGCAAATCTTTAGAAATTGTATACTTATAATGAAAGGTAACGAGCGGTGTGCGTTGTGCGTCTAATTGTTGGATGTTGGCTTTGTGCGTTGCCGCCAGCCAAAGGGCTGGCTTTTTACATAAGAGGGGGTTGAGGGGTTTGGGTGTTAAGGGGTTGAATCATTTTTTGTTTTCGGTGAGTGATTTGGAGCGGTCGGTTGCGTTTTATCGGGAGGCGTTGGGTGCGAGGTTGCTGGTGAAGGGGCGGAGTACGGCGTATTTTGATCTGGCTGGGATGTGGTTGGCGCTGAATGTGGAGGAGGATGTTCCACGGAATGAGATTCGGGCTTCGTATACGCATGTGGCGTTTTCGGTGGATGAGGCGGAGTTTGATGGGATGGTTGATCGGCTGAAGCGGCTGGGCGTGGAGATTCTTCCTGGGCGGGAGCGGGATCAGCGGGATAAGCGGTCGGTGTATTTCGTGGATCCGGATGGGCATAAGTTTGAGTTCCATACGGGGACGTTGGAGGATCGGCTGGCGTATTATCGGGAAGATAAGGGGCATATGGAGTTTTATGAGGAATAGAGCAACTATAAAAGTTAATATGTTAACCAATTTTCACGCTATTTTTATTTAAAATATGGGAGATGCAGAATAAGAAAAGAGAGTAAATCATATATAGATTACTCTCCGTTTTTATATGATAAACCTTAAACATAAGTAAAAACAGTCTATTGTTACTCATTATGCTAATTTATATTAGAATATTCCGCTGTGGTATCTACCTTTCCTGTATAGAACAGTAACAGTAAAAATAGAATGCCTACCGATACAAAAATGGGTGTAAAACCCATTTTTGTTCCGATTAACCCAAAAAGTATGGGGACAACAAATTGCACTCCCTTATTTATAGAAATTCTGATTCCTAACACTTCACCTGTTCTACCAGCCGGGGAACTATTATAAACCATATTAATTGTTAGCGGCTGCGCACAACCCATTCCCAATCCTAGGAAAAAAGAGATAAGCATTAGTAATATGAAATTATTTGTTAGAGGGATAAAAACAAAACATAAGCCAGCAATTAAAAAGCAACTTGAAATAATAATGGATTCGCTATATCTTCTCGAAATCATTGGCATAAATAAACGAACAATATAATAAGCAATTGAATTCGCACTAATAATGATTCCGATAGAGGTAGCACTAAACTTTATGAATTCTGCATAGATTGGGAAATAAAATTCATACAACCCTATCCCTGTCAGAACGATGGCGCTAATTAAATAAATTTTTCGTAATCCCGGGTGTGTTAACAATTCGAAGCGATTACTAGCCTTTACTACCACTTGTCGAATTTCTGCTTCCGGGAAAGGAATCGTATTACTGATGATCAAGACTCCACATACAAAACATATTAATGATAAAACAAGGAAGGTGGGTCTATAACTTATTAAGCCGATTCCAACTCCAGCGATAATGGGCCCAATGAATCCCGCGAGCGAAATGCTTAACCCATTTGTAAAAAAGTTTTTGCAAAAATATAGGCGATACCAAAAAGCACCTGAGTAAAAATAAGAATGATTATATTGCCTTGGAAGAGAAACGGTATGAAAAGGGATATCCCACCTAAAAAAGCTCCAAAAACCAGTTGGATTTTATATCCGTACTTATCTGACAATCTGCCTACCCATACCGCGAAAAGCATTGGAAATAAAGAGCCAGCCGATATAATCATTCCCAATTGAAACGCATTCGCTTCCAGAGATAATGCATACAGACTAATATGTAAACTACTCGCGCGATAGCTAATGTGTATCAACATTAAAATACCGACAATTTTATTAATCAAATAGACCCCATCCTAGATAGGAGCATCATTTGAATTTAATTTAACAACTCAAATTTTATTCCTTTATCACGCGCTATATCGGCTAATTCTTCTACGATAACTGTACTTAATGGTAAGCCATTTTGCAGACGGCTTTCCATTAAATCGTATTCCAATTCACCCGGGAGTAATATTTCCTCTACCCCATCAGCTGTAGCCAAATTTTTTATATCTGATTTAAGTTTTTGGATATTATCCTTAAACGTATCTATTTCTACGAATAAATCAGGGCGCATAGCAAAGAAAAAATGGCCGACATTTTGTGTCCTATCAACTTGTTTCATGCTGCCGATATTTGTACCGAATGCTGCTCCTGAAATAATGCCCGATAAGATATCTACTAGCAGGGCCAATCCAGAGCCCTTTGGCCCTCCAACTGGTAAAACAATCCCTTCTAGTGCGGCTTCAGGATCTTCCGTAAATTTCCCATGTTTGTCTAATGCCCAACCAAGCGGTATTTTATGATTGTTTTTTAATGCGTACGTTATTTTTCCTCTAGCTACTACGCTGGTGGCCATGTCAAAAACAATGTTTCGATCTGTAAAAGTCGGGATAGCATACGAGAGGGGATTCGTACCAAAGTACTTTGCCTTTCCCCCCCAAGGTGCCATACTTGAAGGTGCGTTCGATACTGCAAACCCGATACAGCCTGCGTCCGCGATTTTATTCGTGTAGTCTGCCAGCATCCCACAATGATTTGAGTTATATACACCTATACATGCCAATCCGGTTGCTTTGGCTTTATTTATTGCTAATTCAACCGCTTTTGTTGCAACAATAATCCCTAAGTTGTTTCCTCCATTCACCCTGCAGAATGAAGGGAAATCATTTTCTATATGGATATTATTCTTACTCGCTACTAAATTCATTTTTAATCTATCAATATATGGCTTTACTCGAACAACTCCGTGGGATTCGATCCCCCTTAGGTTTGCTAAAACGAGATGCTTTGCTACACAATTTGCATCTTCACCTGAATTACTATGTGCTGAGAAAATATCAACCACTGCTTTTTCCAGCTTTTTCGGATCAACTTTAATCATCTTTTCTAAAACTGCCACAACTACATCTCCACATCATCAGCTATTTTTTTATTTGTAAAACCCAAGTAAATACTAACAATAAGCATAATAATGGCAATGATTAATAAAGTTGCTGATATTGGCCTCTGGAAGAATTGTGAAAAGTCTCCTCCAAAGATAGTTAGTGATCTTATTAATGAGCTCTCAACTAATCCACCTAACACGAAAGTTAAAATAACTGGTGCCAATGGGAACTCTGCTTTTTTCATGAAGTAGCCAATGATACCAAATACAAGCATGGCTCCAACATCAAATAAGCTATTATTCAAACTATAGGTCCCTAAGATTGTAATGATTAAAATAATAGGCAATAGCAATTTAAATGGAACCATTGTTATTCTCGCCCAAACGTTAGCCAATGGTAAATTCATTATGAGTAAAATGAAGTTACCAATAAACATACTAGCAATGACCCCCCATACGAATTCAGGGTTTTTATCCATCAATGTTGGGCCTGGTGTTAATCCATGCATAATAAAAGCTCCAAGTAATACAGCGATTGCTGGCGAGCTCGGAATACCTAAAGTAAATAATGGGATTAATGCCCCGCCACTATAAGCATTGTTTGCTGTTTCTGGGCCGGCTACTCCTTCAAGAGCTCCTTTACCAAATTTCGAAGGATCTTTTGAAATTTTCTTTTCCATAGAGTAGCTTAAAATTGTTGGAATCACTGAGTTTGTTCCAGGGACTAATCCAATAATAAAACCTAAACCACTACCTCTTAAAATAGCTTTCATTGTTGGGCCCCACTCGCCTTTTCGTGGCAATAGCCCTTGAATTTTTGGAGGCTTAGTGGCTTTAGCCTTAAGATTTTCTTCAGCATTAATTAACAACTCAGATATACCGAATAGCCCCATTGCAATGGAAATGAAATCAAAACCGTCTTCCAGATTTGGATTTCCAAATCCAAAACGAATGACACCCGTACCTGCGTCCATTCCTACCATTGCTAATGTTAAGCCAAATAATGCCGCTAATAATCCACGCACCAAAGATTTACCCATCAATCCGACAAGAAGGCACATTCCAACGATAATTAATGCAAAATACTCCGGCGGGCCAAATTTTAATGCTTGTTCAGCAACTAACGGTCCTACGAGAACTAACCCAATAATGGCTATAATCCCTCCAATAAAAGAACCAATAGCTGAAATTCCAAGGGCTACCCCTGCCCGCCCTTGTTTGGCTAAAGGGTATCCATCTAAACACGTAATGACCGAGGCAGCTTCTCCGGGCGCATTGATAAGTACAGATGTGATGGTTCCTCCATACATGGATCCATAATAAATCCCTGCTAACATAATAATTGCCGAAACAGGTTCCATACCAAACGTCAAAGGCAACAGGATAGCAGTTCCTGCAGTTGGGCCCAGGCCTGGCAACACTCCAATCAACATGCCAAATGTTACACCCAGCAGACAGTATAGAAGGTTTTGCCATGTAATCGCGGTTTCAAATCCAGTAATTAGAAAGTCTAATGATTCCATTACAGTTCTCCTTTACCATCCAAATGAATTCACAGGTAATGGTACACTCAAGATAGAGCCAAATAACCAAAATACAAACAAAGCAATTCCCGCTGCTAACCCCATACCGATATACCATTTATACCCTCTTAAGAACAAGAGGAATAACATAAGGAAACTTGCAAGGACAAACCCAATGTATGGAACTGTTACGATAAATAAAAGGAGTGTTCCAGCAGTTAATAATACATTTTTTAATCCTTCACCCTTTGGCATTACGTCCGCAAACTTAATTGCATCTTTTTTCAAAGAAGAAAAAATATTTATGATCGATAATATGATCATTAAACCGCTTATCCACATAGGCAGTAGTCCCGGACCCGGCCCAAATTCACTATAATAATTTAAAGAAAGGGATTGTATTAACACAATCCCTCCAATAGTCAGGAATAAGAGGCTTACATAAAGGCCAATATTTTTCATGTTAGCTACCCCTTTTTATGTTTTACCATCCTAAAACACTCTTTAAATTAGAAACTACTTTTTCCTCTTCCAGAAGAATATTTTTATAATCTTCTCCTATATGTAAATCCACATTCAATCCAAGTTCTTCCATTTTAGCTATATGTTCTGGGTTATTTATTGCTTTTTCAAATGCGTCTTGTAATACTTTTAATACCTCTGGGTCAAGTCCCTTCGGAGCGCCGATACCACGGGACGAATAGTTGACAACATCTCCAACAGTTTCTTTTAATGTCGGGACATCAGGAAATTGAGCAATTCGTTCTTCCATCATAACTGCCAACACTTTCATTTGACCTTCTTTTACAGGCTCTAATACTTCACCAGCTTTAGCAACCAGAACATCAACATGTCCACCTAAAACTGCTGTAAATGCTTCCGCTGTACCATCAAAATGTACAGGCTTGAATTTTGTTCCTATTTGGTCATTCAACTGTAATGAAGCTATATGGTTACCAGAAGCGACGCCATTCGTCGTTGCTGTTACATTATTCTTTTTTGCATACTTTATTAAATCCTCAATCGTATTAAAGCGATTGTCGTCAGCCTTAACAGCTATAACACCAGCATCCAGTACGTGGCTTGCGATATATTCAAAGTCATCCAAATTTTGCTGCCTCTTTGTTGTTGGATTTAAATATCCAGTGATTAATCCAGGGGTATTTAAATATCCGATTGTATATCCATCTGGCTTTGCTTTAATCAGATCCGCATATCCGATCCATCCGCCACCACCAGGCTTGTTCTCAACTACAACCGGTACCCCGAGTTCATCTTCCAAATAAGGCGCTAAAATTCGCGCGCCTAAATCTGTCCCACCGCCAGCCGCAAATGATACGATTAAGGTAATCGGTTTGTCCGGGAAAGTTTTTTCCTTTTTCTTTTCTTTGCCCTCACTTTTTGCTGTTGTATTATTAGATGAACATGCGGCTAATAGCAGCATTAAAATTAGTACAAATGAAAATAGTTTTGTAAATTTCATAAAAATTTCTCCCCCAATTTATAAATATAGTTTTAAAACGTCTTTCCAATTAGATGGTTTATCGCCATTTAACTTTTCTTTCAGATTTAATTTTGAGAAGTACTCCAATTTATCTCTTGCTGAACATGTCATCCTAGAATCTAATTCCATTTCAGAAAGCATTTCTATTGATCCATTTAACTCGATCGCTCTTCTTTCAGCATGAATTGCGTTCCCAGTAACAAGTCTATTCAACGTTTGTTCGAAATTAAAAGCGTCCATCGTTTTTGAAACAGATTTTAGGACTATATCTTCAACTTTATATGTATACGCTGCTTCTAGTAACTCAATATAAAGTGCTGACACGCCTTTCATAAAAATACTTCGAATTAATTTCACCGCTGAAGCCGTGCCAGGCTCTTTCCCCACATTAACCAAATCCATTCCGTATTTCTTCATTTTATCAGTAAATTGATTTGCCCCAGAGCCACTTAAAATAATTGGGACTTTATGTTTGTAAACAGGTAAAGACCCCAACATTGCAACATCTACAAATAAACAACCGACTGAAGTAATAAGTGTACTAATTTCAATTTTAGTTTTTGGAGTGGATGCTGTCACATCAACATATATAGTATTTGGGGTCAAATCATTTTTAACCGTTTGAGCTACTTCCAAGGCATTGTTTGCAGGAACAGCTACAAATACTATTTCAGATCTATTTAACACTTCTTTGGCATCAGCTGCTAATTCAATTCCTATTTCTGCGGCTTTGTTTTTAATTTTCTCCCCCCAAACATCATGGTTCATCATTACATCATAAGCTGTAATACTCGTTATCCCTTCGGTAGATAGTCCCTTTGCCAGTTCTGATGCAGCTTCCCCAAAACCTATAAATCCAACAGAAACCATGTCAACACCCTCTATACTCTATGTCTGTTTTTTAAAAAGCCGGGTTTAATTCGTTCAACGGAGTCAGCATCTAATTTTCTACCAGAATAGCTAACTAAAAAGTCCAAGCGGCTTTTTTCGTAATTTGCTTTCTTTTCTGCTAATTCAATTATTTCAGTTACATTTTCTTTTGCAACAACCACAACTCCATCTTCATCACCAAAAATTAAATCTCCGGGGTTTACTTTTACACCGCCACAATCAATTGGAGTATTAATGCTTCCAGGCCCATTTTTGTTTGGTCCATTAGGAATGAATCCTTTTGCATAGATAGGAAGATGAATATTTTCCAAGCTGCTGCGATCTCGGACTAAACCATCAATTATTATTCCTTCAACCCCCATTAACGTAGCAGCAGTTGCCATTAGTTCACCTAGATAAGCATTTTGCTTATGGTTTTTACCATCGGCAACTATGACATATCCCTGTTTGCATAAATAAATGGCTTCATGAAGATATAAATTATCTCCAGGCTCTAAATCTACCGTAACAGCAACGCCTATGACCGCCTTTCCCTTAGTAGCCGGTTTAATTTCTGAATCCATAGCCCCTTTGCGTCCCATTACATCCGATAAAAGCGCTGAGCTTAATTGATTTGCTCGTTCAATTAATTCCTCATCATATAAACTTGGTAAAATCAACTCAATTCCCCCCTTTAATAAATGTAGTAAATAATACTATTATTTTTAAAACAGAAACTTTTTTTACTACTTTTTTCAAGATTACCATCTCCCTTTATTGATGTAAACCCTTACATTTAAATAATTTTAAAAATTCACATAAATGAAGCCTCAGTATTATCTACTGAGGCCACAATTTATTTTTCATGATGATAGTTCATACCTAACAGAATAGAATTTATTTTTTCTAATCTTTCTTTTGTTCTTTCGGGGTATTTAATGGCAATCGCGCTAATAATGTAATCAACTATTATCATTGCAGTTACAGGCGAATTATGAAATGCAATACTCTCTGGGCTCGATCGGATCACTAAGTCCGAGTATTTAACTAATGGAGATGAGTAACTATCCGTCATCGATATAATTTTACAGTGACTATTATTGGCCATACGCATATAATCTACGATTCTATTTGCATATCGAGGGTAACTTACCGCTATTAATAAGTCCTCTGAAGTTAAGTCAACCGATTTATCAACCCAATCAGAATAGTCCGCTATAATTAATTCACAATTACCAATAAGCCTATTAATACCTTGCGTTAAGTATTGCGCGACCGGCAATCCACTTCTCACACAAGTGCAAAATACTCTTTTAGACTGTATAATCATTTCAATAAACTCATTCAACGTTTCTTCTGAAATACTCCCTAATGTATGCTTGATATTTTGAATTTGCGTTTCGGCAAACCTTTCCCAAAGCTCACTATTATTTATTTCTTTTACATTAATTTCTAATCTGGTTTGCGGGGCCGATTGATTTCTCAATAATTCCTGCAAACTTTTTTGAAATTCACTATACCCGCTATATCCTAAATTAAATGTGAAACGCATAACAGTTGTTGTGCTTGTACCAACAAGGTGTGCTAGTTGATCCAAGGTTAAAAATGYAACTTCCATCTGATTATTCATAATATAATCTGCTACTTTTCGTTGTGATTTTGGTAAATCAACTACCTTTTCTTTTATAACTGAAATTGGGTTCATGTTCACACACCTTCCAATAATAGAAGAAACTAGATATATTAGTACACTACTAATTCTACTAACTATTAACAACCGCCTCTCCCATAAAAGCTTGTCAAATATAATAATATCTTATTTATTCTAGTGGATGTAGTATTTTTCTGCCACTTATCATCTCTTCTCATTTTAAAAAATATTAAAGGATCCCTTTAAAGCTTTTTTTTCTGTGAGTGATTTGGAGCGGTCGGTTGCGTTTTATCGGGAGGCGCTGGGTGCGAGGTTGCTGGTGAAGGGGCGGAGTACGGCGTATTTTGATCTGGCGGGGATGTGGTTGGCGCTGAATGTGGAGGAGGATGTTCCGCGGAATGAGATTCGGGAGTCGTATACGCATGTGGCGTTTTCGGTGGAGGAGGCGGAGTTTGATGGGATGGTTGATCGGCTGAAGGGGCTGGGCGTGGAGATTCTTCCTGGACGGGAGCGGGATGAGCGGGATAAGCGGTCGGGGTATTTCGTGGATCCGGATGGGCATAAGTTTGAGTTCCACACGGGGACTCTTGAGGACCGGCTGGCGTATTACCAGGAGGATAAGGGGCATATGGACTTTTATGAATAATTTGTTTTGATTGGACCTCAAATAGGTATTCTAATTTAGCATGGAAATAACTAATTTATCTAGACGTTTATAGATCGCTGTCTATAATTCAAATTAATCAAGTATAATAAAAAGAAATAACTGAACGGAGGAGTGTAAATGAAAAGGCTATATGGGCATGCAGCGGATATCATTAAGGAAATTGTCCGCGAAGGAGAAACGATTTTTGAAGTCGATGGAAAAAAGTATGTTTTATCCCTGCTTGAAGAGCCAGGAACTTCTGTTAAAGAAGATGTTGTGCATGATTCCGAGTTAAAGGAGAAGTTAATTAAGGCAAAAGATGACATTTCGAATGAAAAAGTTTTCTCAACGGAAGATGTTTTGAAGATGATTGAGCAAGGTGAAATATAAATGAAACTCTAATGGACCAGACAGGCTTTGGAAGTATTTGCACAAATACAGAGCAGGCATTTTACCTTTGACGAAACCAAAGAATATAAAAAGGAATTAGTGGCTAAAATCGAAAGAATGATTTCCCTTCTAGGTACAAGCATTCCGTCCAATCAATCACATTGGGAAGGAACTTATAAAATTATTGTAGATAAGTATATTGTTTACTATTCCTATTCAGAGGATTACTCAACTTGTTATATAGAATACTTTAAATATTCCAGACAAGAAAGATAAGCTAGACAAGATGAATAAGTGTTCACAACCCCTACACAACTTCCACTATTAACCTCATAGCGCCGTTACCCCGTAGGTGATTTGTCCCCTTGATTTACGGAAAGACATTTTACGAATTTATTTATTCCTCATTCATGTTTTATTTTGGAAAAATAGGATAATTACATAAGTAATCGAACCTTTACAAAAGTTTGAAATTCTATTGAATATGGTATAATAGTTCCTGGTTAGATGTATATATATAAAGACCGAACATGCTGGTACCATGTCCGGTCTCCAATTGGCGGTTCTTGCAAGGGGCCGGCATTGGGGCAGTTAATCCACCCGAGCGACCACTCAAGGGTGGATTATTTTTTTTGTGAAAAAGCCAGTATTGTGACAACGAATCCCGCGAATGAAATCATTAGCGTCAGCGATTCGTATATTGTCACCGGCATCACCCCTTTCAACAAGGAGTAACCGGGCCACCCTTGGACAAACCTGTCCTATTGTTCTTTTATTATACCATCACACGCATATTAATACGGACATATATTCGTATAAAATAGGTGTTAGGAGGTTGGGAAAATTATTAATGGTTGGCAATTGATCCTTTTTCGTATTGTTCCTTAGCAACTTACATTATTTGGTCAATCTTTACTTACCTTAACATTCTTGCCCTGCCTTCCCACTTTTTAATAGCTTCTATTAAAATTCGTATTTTGCCTCCTTAGCTTCACGAATACTTCTATATGTTTCAGTTAATACTATTGTATCTTCTACCAAACGCTCCATCCGGAATAACACATCGTCATTGGTAATTCTGGCTTGAGCTGAAACACGCTCACCCGTTATTGGGTTAGGAATATGATCTCCTAATGAATAGAGTCCAAATTCCATACCTTTTGATGGATGAATTCGATATTGTTCCATACTTAATCCTCCTCAATTGGTTTTAGATTTTTTTCAATTTCTTCACGGCGATTCTCTAAAAATGGCGGCAAATCCAATTTTTCACCTAACGTGTTGATATCGCCGTCGATTATGAAGCCTGGTCCGTCTGTTGCAATTTCAAATAAAATACCGTTTGATTCGCGGAAATATAAGCTCTTAAAGTAGAAGCGATCCACAATACCGGATGACTGGAATCCTCGAGCCCGTACTTGTTCGTCCCAGTAGGCAAGCTCTACTTCATCTTTGACACGAATAGCTAAATGATGAATACTGCCGCGCCCAGGTTTTTCAGCAGGGCCGTCAAAAGATTTCACAACGATTTCGCCAAATACTTCACCTTGTATCGATTGCAAAATTGCTTCATCTTCCGTACGTGATACTTCTGTATAGCCAAACATCTCTGTCAGGGTTCTTGCTAATTTATCAAGTCTGCGCACGGTTATTTCCACCGAGCCCATGCCTTGAATTTGGTGTTCTGCGGGCACGCTAGATCCTTCCCATGTTTCCCAGTGTTCAACTTTCTCGCCATTTGATGCAAGCAGGACCATGCGCAGGCCTTCAGAATCTTCAAATTGCAGGGCAGGCCGGTTGGCGTACATGGTGATATCACCGTGTTGTACACCATGTTCCTCCAAACGTGCTTTCCAATAGGTTAAGCTCTTTTCTGTTGGTACAAGTAGACCTATTTGAGTAATGGCATTTGTGCCTCGGTATGTGCGTCCAACAAGCGGAATTTCAAAGAACGATAACTCTGTCCCCGGACTTCCTGTTTTATCCCCATAAAACAAGTGATACATCGACGGATTATCCTGGTTGACCGTCATTTTCACACGGCGTAAACCAAGTACATCACGATAAAAGTGGTTATTTTGTTTTGCATCTTTTGTAATCATTGAAATATGATGATGTCCTGAAATGGCGTACATATGATATTCCTCCTTTTTCATTTGACTAATCAAGTGATAGAGTGAAAAAATTTACTTCTTCGACATTTTTATATGGCTATTTTTTTGTACACGGGACATGAGCGAATATAAAACTCTTTGCTCTTCCTCAGACAAACACTCGTCAAAAAATGAGGATTGGAACGCAAGCTGAGCATCATAGGCATTATTTAGTTTTTCACGGCCCTTATTTGTTAACGAAATTGTTTTCGTTTTCCACTCTTGCTTTCGTTCAATGAGTCCGTCTTTCTCAAGGCGAGCGAGCATACGGGAAATACCTCCCTGTGTTACCGTGACTTTCTCAGCTAATTCACTTTGTGTTAATGGCTCGTAGGTTGAAATTTGCATTAACACATCAAATTGTGCAGTCGTTAATTCAAATTGCTTTAAAAACTCATTTGAAAGCAAGTTACTTTGATGTGTGAACCGAGTGATCCGTAGCCAGATTAATGAACCACGAGTGTTTTTCTGCATAACGTTGTGTCACTCCCTCTCGTTATTGTCACTTTACCACTCAATTGATTAAAACGCAATAAAAACATCTCGAGTTCGAGATGTTTTTATTGGGAATGATAAAGGCTATAAAGATACATCTAACATTTTTTGTGATTTAGATTTAAAATCAATCGTTGGGTAATTTTCAATTTCCATGATGGCTGCTTATATCAAGTGTTTATCACGTTCTTACTAACCTCTAAACTCATCTGCAAACCTCTTTCATTTTTATTCAGCTGGTCTCGGGCCGGGATCCAAACCAGAGTTTTCTACTGTCATGATTGGACGAACCATTAAGTCAGCATTCACACGGATTTGGCAAGATAAACGCAAATAATCTTCAATTCCCTTTTCGGAAAATGCTTTTTTCTCTACATTCGATAAATCACATAACTCACCTGCTAAAAGTTCTACTCTGCAGGTCGTACATTTCCCCTTTCCTCCACAGCGGTGGAGAATGTTTACTCCATTATCTTCGAGAGCTAACACTAATTTTTTCCCTTTATCAACTTCGAAAGTTCCTTGTCCAAACACAGTTACGTTTGGCATTTCTTTACCCCCTCAAAATAATGAGTAATAATCACCTTAGTTATTTTTTCCCTACATCGTTCTGTTCATATAAATAGGGAATTGGAATGGAAACAAATTTGATTTTTGATTTTTGCTATAAATTCCGACATTCAAAAAATACAATTACATATATTTAATTAATACGGATGTCTGAAGCGAGGGACTCTTATGTTTATTTATGTAGTTAAAAGTGGGGAATCCATTTTTTCCATTGCAACAAAATATCAGGTTACAATGGATAGTATACGCATAATGAACAAATTAAAATCTGACCGAATAGTGCCTGGTCAAGATTTACTCATCCCAACAAACATGTATATCGTCCAGCATGGGGACTCCCTCTATTCCATTTCCCAAATGAGCTTGATTCCAGTTGAAACGATCCGGCTATATAACGGTTTGCAATCGGATATATTAATGATTGGAATGAAATTATATTTACCTCCAAGAACCAAGTATGAAGCGGAAGGTTTTAGCTATATAACCCCCTCCAGACCTGAATTGAATCAATTGATTGTTCAAACCTTCGCCCCCATTAATACTTATTTTGGAGTTTTTGAGTACCATGTTCTTGAAGATGGAAGTTTGAGTACATTAAATGATGAGCAACTTATAAGGGTTATTAGAGAGAATAAGGTGGCACCCCTTGCTGTTATTACAAATTTGACAGCGACTGGATTCAATCCTGAGCTAACAAGACGGGTTTTAGGTAATCCTGAAATTAGAGAGCAACTAATTAATAATATTTACAACTTGGTTAAAACTAAAAACTATGCGGGTGTAAATATTGATTTTGAACGGATACGTGAAGGAGAAAGGGATTTGTATAGCGGCTTCTTGCGTTCATTAAGGGAACGATTGAGACCCGAAGGATTTTATACATCTGTTGCCGTTCCGGCTAAGACAAGCGATTATATTCCTTGGTTGAAGGGATATGATTACGGAGGGATTGGAGCAGCGGTTGACTTTGTCTTTATAATGGCCTACGATTGGCACGAAACAAGCAGTCCCCCAGGACCTGTTGCTCCTATTGGAGAAGTAAGAAAAACAATCGAGTATGCTCTTAAAAATATGGGAAGAAATAAAATTATCCTTGGGGTTCCGCGCTATGGGTATTACTGGACAATGTCTGATGCATCTGTGGTTAGCGCGCGTGCTGTTTCTGTAGGCAGGGCAACAGAATTAGCTATGAATTATCAAGTGCCAATCAACTATTCAACGGAATATCAGCAGCCTTTTTTTCAGTATCGAGACGAAACCGGAAAGAGACACATTGTGTGGTTTGAAGACGCGAGGGCACGTGCCCAAAAGCTCAAATTGTTTGTTAATTATCGTTTAAGAGGGATAGGCGCTTGGCAATTAGGATTGCAATTTCCTCAATCCGCCATTTTAGTGAATGAATTTATGTTTCCAAAAAAAATCATATGATTTTTTTGGATCTCCCGCATAAAAAAAACTAATCGGAAGCATTTCCGATTAGTTTTTCCTTTTTTGATTACACTAAAATGACCTTCTTCTATTTATCCAAAAAAAGCATTTCCTTTAGCTTCAAATGAAAATTTACTTTCAATGGTTACAGATATACTTTATTTTGCAAACGGATCTTTATTGTCATATTTGTTGTGGTGTATGACATCCGATTCAAGGTATTGGTACACATCATCGACAATTTCGATACCTTCTAGCTTTGATTTTTGTTCAACTAAAGTAGTGTTTTGACCAGGATATAATACCTGTTCAAATCCTGGCGCCGGTTTAATATTATTTAAATCGCTCATCATTTTGGATATGTTTTCCTTAAATGTTGTTAAATCTGTAAAATATGCTGGATTGATAACGATATGAAGCTGACCTAAATTACGCCCTTCGCTCAAGTCATGATACATGGATGAGACTTGGTTCCCGAATGGCAAACCTAGTAATATACCTGATAAAACGTCCACCATCATCGCTAAGCCGTAGCCTTTCGGTCCTGCGATTGGAAGTAAAGCATTGACTTTAAACGGATCTGTTGTTGGCTCACCATTTTTATCCACCGCCCATGTGTCGGGTATGGATTCATTCTTTGAGCGGGCATGAAGAATTTTCCCCCATGCCTGGACTGTAGTCGCCATGTCAAAGGTAATTATATCGTCATTTTTACCGGGGGCCGCAAACGCAATGGGATTTGTCCCATAGTACGGTTCAACCCCTCCAAAAGGAACAACCATCGGATCCGATTGAACAACAGATAGACCTATCAAACCTTCTTTAGCCGCCTGTTGGACATAGTATGAAAGAGCTCCACTGTGCCCGATTCGTCTTACTCCTACTACTGCAATTCCAGACTCTTTGGCCATGTCGATTGCGTGATCCATCGCTTTTTTAGCAGCCACATGACCAACACCATTATCGCCATCAAATATCGCTGAGCTTGGTCCTGTTTTTTTAAAAGTAAAATTGGGGTTTGTGGTAATTCCACCTTTCGCGATTCTTTCAGCGTAATAATCCACTCTCATCGCACCATGGGAATGAACGCCTCTAAGATCAGCATGAACGAGTACATCCGCTACTCCCTCTGCATGTTCTTCTGAAAGACCAGCTTTATTCAATTTCACTGTAATTAATTTTTTTAACGCTTCTTCTGTAGTTTTCAAATTGATCATCCCCTGTTAATTATTTTGATTGATTTTTACTCTTTATAGGCTAAAACATACAATGAATCAATTAATGCCTTAACACCCATAGCTAATTGTTCCGGGCTTGTATATTCTAAAGGATTGTGGCTAATCCCCTCACGGCTTGGGACAAATATCATCGCTGTTGGTACAATTGGGGCAATGATTTGGGAATCATGGCCTGCACCGCTGTGCATCATTTTGTAATTCAAGCCAGCTTCTTTCGTTTGTTTCTCAATGGCTTGAACGATTTGTTGATCCATAGGAATTGGGTCCTCATCCATCCACATATCGATGTTAACCTCTACGCCGGACTTAGTTGCAATCCTGTTAATGATACTGGTTAACTCCTCCGTGAACTTTATAAGTACATCTTTTTCTGTATGACGAACATCCAATGTGAACAATGCCTCTCCTGGTACAACATTCACGATGTTCGGTTTGACTTCGATTTTCCCAACTGTGGCAACAAGCGGATCGCCATACTCGATTGCCTTGTTAATCACATCTTGAATCATTTGGCTTGCCGCAAATACAGCATCCTTGCGATACCCCATCGGCGTTGTACCTGCGTGGTTCGCTACACCTTTTACTTCAATCGTAAACCGCCTTTGGCCAACAATACTATTGACAACCCCAATGGATTTTCCTTCTTTCTCCAAAACGTTGCCTTGTTCGATATGAATTTCCACAAAAGCTTTTAAATCATTACGGAACGCTATTGATTCATCCCTAAAATCAAACCCTGCTTCTCTCATAGCATCTACAAAAGGAATACCATTGAAGTCCACTATATTTTCAACGTCCTCTTGCTTTGCGAGCCCAACAAGGTTTTTGGAACCCCAGAAAGCATAAGGGAACCGGCTTCCTTCTTCTTCCGCAAATGATACGACTTCTAGATTACGGAGAGGCTGGCCATACTTCTCTTTTAAATAGCGAATCGCTAAAATACCAGCCAGGATTCCGAACGCACCGTCTAATTTACCGGCATTTCTTACTGTATCAACATGAGAGCCGGTTAAAATTGTTTCATCGTTATACTTACTTCCTTCTAAACGTCCGAATAAATTTCCGATTTCATCATAATGGGTAGTCAATCCATCTTCTTGAAGTACTTTCTCTAACGCTTTTTGTGCTTTAACCCACTCGTCTGTATAAAGCAACCGGGTTACGCCACCTTCAGGATCCTTACCGTATTCCCCTAGCCAATCTACGAGGTGAGCAACATCATGTGTTAAATCTTTCACATTCATCTGCCCCTTTCGTTTTTTTATTTAAACAATTAAGTCACTTTTTATAATCGAGATAACGTAATGTAGCCACAGTATGCTCGACTCCTACATTCGTCAATTGTTATACACCCATTGTTTTTACTTTGGATTCTTCTTTAAAGAACATCATTAGAACAAGCCCTACGGCAAGGACAATGACAGCCGAGTAAAATCCAGTAGCCATGCTGCCTGTTTTATCAGCAAGGAAACCAACAAACCAAGGGGCGATAATTGACGAGATCATACCTATAAAATTATAGAGGCTGAAGGCAACCCCATACGCTGATTGATGAACATTTTCAGATACAGAAGCTATCAGAAGCGGATCCAGCGCAATCTTACCAAAGAAGCCATAAACCACTAATGCTGTGATTAATAATGCAGTACTATGCACATAAACAGTTGCCCATAATGCGATCGCAGCAATTGGAATCAGCAGAAAAGCGAAAGGCTTCTTCCTTCCTAAGCGATCCGAAATATAGCTTGCGATAAGCGCCCCCGGTATCGAAGCCAATGGGACCAAGGCCGATATCAAACCAACTTGACTTCCGCGGAAGCCTCTTTCGGTCTCCAAAAATTTCGGCAACCATGTGACAATGACCGTAAAGCCGTAAATGGAACAAAATAAGACAAGAAAGGTAATCAAAAGATTGCGGTTTTTAAGCAGAGATAAAACTGAAACCTTTTCTCCTTTATGCGTTGACTCCTTTAATTGTTCACTTTGTTTCATTGTCTTTTCTGGATTTTTTTCTTTTACCAGTGCTGAAATAAGAATACCTACTAGGACAGTAAGAACACCGAAGATATAGAATGGAACACTCCAACTCATTCCCTTGTCCAAAACTAATGTGCTTGACAAAACAAAGCCTAAAGCAATCCCTATCCCTGATCCGCTGTTAATTATTGCACTGCCTACAGTCCTGCGCTTTTCTGGAATTGCTTCGGATGACAGGGCAAATTGAGGGCCATAGTAGGTTGCGGCAGAAAGCCCGGCAAATGCCCGGGCCGCCAAAAAGCCTGTGAAACCAGCCATTAGTCCGCTCACGCCTGTCAATATTCCATATAAAACAAACCCGATTACAAGCAACTTTTTCCTGCCAAATTTATCACTGAACGCCCCTGCCGGAATTTGCGCGATTGTGTAAGTCAGAAAGAAGATACTATTGACCAGTCCAAGCTGGCTATTATTCAGGCTGTACTCCAAGCCAATATTCCCCAAAATAGGATTCAGAAAGTATTTATTTGCATTTATGAACATCCATCCTAACGTGAATGCAAAAACCACTTTCCACCAATATGGAATCACAAATGTCTTGTTCTTTTGGGCTTGATGTTGCATGTCCTTTGATGCCATAAAAGTAACTCCCCTTCCCTTTCATGATGACTGTAAGGGTGTACAGCCACAGACTCTAACCCGCCACACGTTTATTTTCCCAAGATTTTACCATCCTCGAATACAACTTCGCCGCCGACAATTGTTGTCTTCACATTCCCTTTAAATGTCATACCAACATATGGTGAGTGCTGATGGCGGTAAAACAAATCTTCCTTTTTTAGTTCAAAGCTCTCATTCAGGTTAACAATCGCCAAGTCAGCATCGTAGCCTTCCGCAATTGTTCCTTTAGTCGAAAGCCCGAACAACTTTGCTGGATTGGTTGCGGTTAATTCAACAATTTTTTCTAGCGGGAGCTTTCTTTTGAAATGCCCTTCAGTCAACAAAATATTTAGCGTGGACTGCGCTCCTGAAATTCCGCCCCATCCATCAAAAATATTGTCTTTTACCATTTTCATGGATGCCGGCGCCGGTGAATGATCGGATCCGATGACATTTATTTCGCCATTCGCAACAGCTGCCCATAGGTCTTCCACTTCTTCCTCATCTCTTAATGGCGGGGCACATTTGGCCAATACCCCTTTTTCTTCTAAATCCTTTACTGTCAAGGATAAATAGTGTGGACATGTTTCAACTGTAACATCCAGGCCTCTTTGTTTAGCCTCATTAATGACTTGGACCACTTTCCTGCTGCTTGCATGGACAATATGAAGTTTGCATCCAGTTGCCTCTGCATAAGAGATAACTCTTCTAACCGCTTCTATTTCAGAAATAATTGGCCGTGATTCAACATAATCCCTTGCTGATACCTTTCCTTGGCCTATCTTTTCTTTAGCCAGCTGGTCACAAATAACCGTGCTTTCAGCATGAACAGCTAAAAGAGAACCCAAGGAGGCAATCTCCTTCATCCCTTTATAAAGTGTTTCATCATCAACATTACTGAAATCAGCAATTCCGCTTGGTGACATAAATGCTTTGAATCCGATCACGCCGTTTTCGTGAAGACCCTTTAAATCGCCAATATTTTCTGGTACTAGCCCACCCCAGAAACGCGGATTAACAACGGACTTTTCATCGGCAGCTGAGCTCTTTAGCGCCAAATTTGCTTTATTAATTGTCGGAGGCGTACTGTTTAACGGCATATCGAAAAATGTTGTGACCCCGCCAGCGGCCAAGCTTCTGCTTCCTGTCTCCAGGCCCTCCCATTCCGTTCTTCCTGGTTCATTGAAATGAACATGTGTGTCGATTAAACCAGGAAGAATATGAAGCCCTTCAGCGTTGATTTCTTTATCAGCTGTTGCGTCCAGGGATGTTCCAACTGCAACTTCCTTGATTTTTCCATCCTTGATTGCGATATCGCCTTGGACAATTGAATCCGCTGTAACGATTGTCCCGTTTTTAATAATTAGATCGTAAATAGCCAAATTTCATTCCTCCATTTTCTATTTTTCCTTTTCCCTTACCGTTTTACCTTCGCAAAGCTTTTGCAGATTTTCATCTGGTGTCTCGGTCAAATAAAAGAATATCTGCCCCCTTTGAAATAGGAAATTCCCCTTTATTAGACAAGTTAAAACGTTTCGCTGGGTTAGGGGCTATAAAACCGACAAATTTTGAACCGATAAATCCAACATACCCACCTTTGACTCGTAAATCCAAAGTCATAATTAAACCTCTTTCATTAAGAATCAAATGATGCCCACCGTAAAAATCAGTTTGCTTTCCCAAAGGTATATTCTTTGCAAATTGCATATTCCTGGTATCATTTCAATTTGTTCAGCTTCGTTAACTTAACATTTTTGTTACTTAGCGATTCCAGCAAAGTATAAAGAATAAAAGCTGAAATAATTCCTACGATCCACGAAATATCATAAAGTGGCTTTAAGAACGGGACAATATTACCGATTAAGCAAAGCACACCAGCAACACTTGAGGTAATGAGTGCATTTACATTAAATCCATTCGTATAATTGTATTTACCGTTATTGGAATACAATTCTTCCAGGTCAATTTCTGTTTTTGAAATAACAAAATACTGGGCAAGCATAACACCCGCTATTGGAGCTAATAAGCCGCCAACGATATTTAAGAAAGTAAAAATACTTGTCGCGTTTTCCATAAGTTTCCACGGCATTACGAGAATACCAATTACAGCTGCAATCATCGCTCCCGATTTAAACGTTAGTTTTTTCGGGAACAGTGATGCCAATTGGTAACCTGCAGGAACAATATTCCCTGTTACATTTACCGATAATGTTGTTAATAATAGTGTAAGAACTGATATTGCTATTGCAAAGGTGCTGTCAAACTTTGCAACAACATCAAGTACATTCCAAATTGGTGTCCCAAAAGCAATTTCTGAGCCCACAATTATCGAAATACTTGCAGTGGCAAACAATAAATAAGTCACAACTAAACCTACTGTTTGTCCAATAGCTTGATCCTTCGTAGAGCGAGCAAGTCTTGTAAAGTCCGACACGTTTACGATCGGGGCTGCCCAAGCAGCAATTAATGCTGTTACAGCTGCCAAAAAGGCGATTACTTTATTTCCGCTGACTCCCGCACCTGTATAAGCTAAGATAGGGCCAATGCCTCCGGCTAATTTAATCGCCCATATCGCCATACCACCAAAAACAATGTATACAAGCGGAGATAGAAAAGTTGAAAATTTGCCCAATAACTTCATTCCTCCAAAAATTAAAGCAACATTCATTAACCAGAATAAAAGGAATGAAATTAACGCAGGCAACGATAACCCCAAAAGATTCCAATCACCGCCTAACGTTAGGTACGTTGGCCAAAGCTTTCCAATTAGAATTGATAACGCTTGGCTCCCTGCATATGTTTGAAATCCAAACCACATGATTGCTGCAATTACCCCTCTTAATACACCAGGAAATATTGCACCTTTCGTGCCGTAGGATAACCGCAGCAGCATAGAAAAAGGCAGACCATATTTGGATCCCGCATGGCCGTTAAGAACCATCGCCGTTGCTAATATAATTGACGCACACATAATTACAGCGAAAACTTGTCCAACTGACATCCCTATGGCAAAAAGCCCGCCTACGGCAATATAGTTAGGGATATTATGCACCGAACCCATCCATATTGACGCGTAGTTTCCAAAGTTCCAATTCTTGTCTTCTGGCTTTGTCGGCAAAATGTCCTCGCTAAATCCCTTTGTTTTTAATTGCTCTCGATTGATTTGTCTCAATCGGAACCCCCCCTTAATTTTGTCGTATTTGCATATCGACTAAGCCAAGTCCCTCGTGTATTTATAGGTTTGGCCGACCCTAATTGAATTATTCACTGTTGCATTGAGCATCACATCCAACTAGTGGATTGATTTTCAGATATTCATTTTTTGTTTTAAATAAGAATTAAATTTTTTAGCCCATAAATTTTCAAAAGAGTTCGTTCAACTTCTTTATTTGAAAAAGGGACATAATCACCTTCTTCCATTTCAGGAAAATCGGTTACTTAAAGTAACTAATAAACTTTGTACGCCTATAATAAATCCTTGGTTACTAATTGTCAACAAAGATAGCCTGATTTACGAATATCGATTAAATCAATATTTAATGAGCTCCCGTCCTAATTAGAAATAAAACAAATTAAAATAAATTTTATTAATAAAATAATAATTATTAATTACTAGGTAATTTTTTGTATTCATATGTAATTAATGTAAGGAGCATTCTGCAATTTATGGCCAGAAAGACAAAATCCGTGCAAGCGCCTTGGTGACAAGCAAAAACTGCTTGTCCTTGCGATGATTATTCTAATGGGCTATCCTTAGTGGTCTCCCCCACCAAGATTAAGCGGTTCCAGCGCAGCTCGCCGAGGTATTAAGCTAGTCCCCTCCGAAGGCCAGGCATGTCCAACGGATTTCATCATTACATTACTAATTTCGAGTTCTCCACAATGAACGATTTTAAAATTACCTAAGCAACAAAAAATGCGATTTGATCGCTAGGCGTTCAAATCGCATCTTGAAAACGTTAAAACATTATTTTTACCATCAATAAAGCGGAGCTATACTTTAAAGTTACAAATTAACTTTTAGTACCAAAAACACAGAGGGTAACCATTGCATCAACAAAATATGTCCATATCACAAAAACAATAAAACCCAGATTTAACAAGAGTTTTTTGTGTTATAATTAAACATTATAACTTGTTTTTATTTTAAAATGTCTTAAGCTAATAGTTATTATAAGTGAAAAGATAACTAATAATAATTAAGTGAAGAGGTGAAAAAATGAGCGAAGGAATGCACCAGCCACCATTATGTGATAAGGTTGAACATTCTTATCAATTAATCGGTAAGAAATGGATAGGACTTATAATTCATTCACTTCTTGAGGAACCAAAACGTTTTAGTGAGATTCACGCTTATATTCCTGATTTGAGTAAGCGTGTGCTCAACGAACGGATAAAAGAGCTAGAGGAATCCGGGATTATACTTCGAAATGTTATATCAGACCGCCCCGTGCGAATAGAATATTCATTAACAAGAAAAGGGAATGAATTGGGGAAAGCCCTTAAAGCTGTAGAATCATGGGCTGAAAAGTGGTTATGAGCAGAACGTAAATAAAGGAGAAAGAAACAATGACGTTGGGCCAATCATTTTTTTCCGCTATGAACGAGGTTTACGGGAAACAGTTTTCCGAGCCTTATCCTGCTAGATAATGTGTAGCCGTCTTAGCAATGCCACTCGGTGCGAACACAGAAATCGAATTGATCACTAAAAGGCGTAACTGAAATAAAACAAAGCAGCTGATTCTTATCTCAGCTGCTTTGCTTTATTCTATCTTTTGTTAAACTGTTACAGCTGAAAAACCCTTTGCTACAGCTTCAACCTTTGCTAACCCTTCAGCAATAATGGTTTCCGCTTGGCTTGGCATCGCTGCATGGCCTTCAATAATTACTTCATCAGCAAGCTTCATGCCGAATACTCCGCCACATACATTTTTAATATAAGTTGCTGCCATTTCCATTGGTGCTGCTTCTGGTGATGAGTAAATTCCTCCGCGTGCACTTAGAACAACGAATTTTTTATCGGTTAATAATTGTACAAGTTGACCATTTTCATCATATTTGAAAGAAAATCCAGCTTGATACACATAGTCAATGAACGTTTGCAATTTAGCCGGGATTGTTAAATTCCATAACGGGAACGCGAATACAACTACATCTGCAGCTGTAACAGCATCCATTGCTTTTTGTTTTGCATTTAAAATGCGTTTTTCAATTTCTGTCAACTCTTCACCTGAGTTCATCTTACCAAAAGCACTGAATAAATCTTGGCCAAGGTATGGCATATCTTCTGCAAACACATCATAGGTTGTTACATTAACGCCTTCAATATTATTCATAAATGCTTCATACATTTTCGTTGATACCGCCTCAGATGCTGGGCGGTTATTTGCTTTGACTACTAATACATTCATTATCAAAAAGTCTCCTTTTATCTTTAAATTAATTATCTCGAAATCATAGTATATCAAAATAGGATAATTAGTCAATGATTCAATTTTCCTTTCTTGGAACTTTACCTAATCGTTTTGGAATTTGTTTTTTAACAAGTATCCATTTTCATTAAAATGTTTCAATCCTGTTATAAATATTAAATTAGGGCGCATTCTGTTTCTTTTTCGTGAGATTCACTTTATAATGCCCACTAGGTGATTTTTTTGAGGGAAAAATTATACTTCTAGCTTAGGGAAGGTGATTGATTATGAAAAAAATGATGATTTTCTTAATAACCGGTCTAATGGCCGTTGTTTTAGCAGCATGCGGAGGAAATGAAGAAAGTAAAGAAGCTAAAAATGATGATAAGGCAAAAACAGCGGAAACCGCTCAGCAGAAGGAACAGCAAAAGCAAATGGCAGAAATGCAAAAGAAATTAAAAGCACAGCAAGTAGATGAAAAGAAAACTGTTGCCATCGTGAATGATGAAGTAATTTCAGGAAGCGACTATAATAGCGCTCTAGCCTATACACAAGGACAAATGCAGCAAATGGGACAAGCCCCAACTTCCAAAGAAGCCGCTGAACAGGTGAAAAACCAGACGATTGACAGCTTGGTCGGACAAACTCTTCTTCTGCAAGAGGCCGATAAAAAAGGCTATAAAGCTTCAGAGGCAGATATTAATAAGAAGCTGGGCGAAGTAAAAAAACAGTTCAAAACAGAAAAGGAATTCGAAGCGGCTCTAAAAAAATCCGGAATGGATATGAAAACACTGGAAACCCAAATAGCTGAGGATCTTAAACTTAACCAGTACATTGAGAAAGAAGTGCCGGCCGGTGAAGTAACCGATGAAGAAATTCAAAAAACGTATAATCAATATGCGGAACAAGGCAAGAGTGCCGGACAAGAAGTTCCAAAGCTTGAAAAAGTAAAACCGCAAATTGAACAATCTCTTCAACAGAAAAAACAGCAGGATAAACTCGCTCAGTTGGTTCAGGAGTTAAAGAAAAATGCGAAGATTGAGATTAAGATTTAAAATGTAACAAACAAGTGACTGTGGACAAATGCCCCGCCAAACGAAAAAGAAGATGAATCTCTAAAATGTTGAGTTCATCTTCTTTTTTATTTATTATATTATCTTTGCTAATGCTACTCATCCAGTTTTCTTCATAAATAGAATTTGCTCAATAAGCTGATCCCTATTAATAAGCTTAACGGAATTGGACTTGGCCAGCTCAATTGCTGCTTTTGTGAAATAACTGTTTGTAATCACCCATGCCTCTCCCGCATGATAGTGAGATTGTGCAGCTTTTATTTCTTGTACCGCTTTCACCCCAACATTACTACTATGTCTCTTAGCCTGGACCACAATTTTCCGTCCATTTTGCGTTAAAATCAAATCGGCTCCGAAATCACCACTGGATGGAGTTACTCTAACACTATAACCTAAACCAGAATATAACTCTTTTAGATAGTGCTCAAATTTAATGCCATCCATTTTATCGATTTCGTTTATTCCTGATGCCCGCAGTCGTTCCTTAGCCTCTTATTCCTCAATATAAGAAAAGTGACTGCAACTACCCAATAGACTATCATAATTGAAACTGTTGATTGTATAGATTGAGTTGCAAAATAAATTAAAAAAACAGGTACAATAAATATAAGATAAAATAAAGATTCAAGTTCTTTTTCCTTTTTGGATTTCCTTCTAGCCATAATTAACCCCTCTTTTTAAATTCATTCTCCTATCCATAAAATACCACACCTCTTCCCTTTTGGACAGATACCTAAGACATTAAGGGGTTGTATCAATTTTTGTTTTTGCAGAAAGAATCATACCGTAAATCCTCAATTGAAAGGCCATTTTATTTCTACGACCCTAAAAAGCCTTGTCTTCTTTTTTAAAATCTCCTCTTTGGAAAAGAGCTCCTCATGTAACACTTTCATTATCCACTTCCGAATTTTGAGTTAATTTACAATTATTTATATTAGTTTAACGATGAATTAATAGATGATTCTTATAATAATAATTGTTCGCATGCCTAATGAAAGGGGGTTTAAGAAAACAAAAGGGAATCTGTCCAAAAATATCACTACATACGTTTGAAAGGGGTAATTTTGTGAAATTGAAATCTTTAACCGGAATCATCACCATTGCTTTTACTGCCATTTTTATTGCATCCAGCTTTACGAGTTCCTCGGTTCAAGGAAAAGTCAATGAGAATCAAAAGCTGCAGTTCAACTCTGATGGAAAGTATAAAGTTGTGCAGTTTAACGATATTCAGGATGATGAGGATATCGATCCCCGAACGATAAAACTGATGAATACGGTTCTTGATAAGGAAAAACCGGATTTGGCCATTTTAAATGGTGACATGCTTAATGCCGACATGGAAACAGCGGCAGAGGTGAGACAAGCCATCGATAACATCGCAAAACCAATGGAAGATAGAGGCATCCATTGGGCAGTTACTTTTGGCAATCACGATGAAGACCATACGCCAAAGACCGGTATGAGCGAAGAAGATATGCTAGAGGTTTACATGTCCTATGAGCATAATGTAAACAAACCAGGACCTAAGGGGATTACTGGAACCGGAAACACAAACCTGGTTATCCATAACTCTAAAAATACTGAGCCAGCTTTTAACATTTGGCTATTTGACAGTGGCAGATATGCACCAAAAGAAATCGCTGGACAGGATTTTGAAGGATACCAAACATGGGATTGGCTCCGCAATGATCAGGTTCAGTGGTATTATAAAACGTCGGAAAAACTGGAGCAAACAACCGGACGGAAAGTTCCTTCCCTGGTATTCATGCATATTCCCCTCCCGGAATTTGAAAATATGTGGTACGCAAGCCCCTCCAAAAGAACACACGAAAGCCATCAGAAAGCAGTAGAAAAACATTCTATCATTGGTGAAAAGAATGAATGTGTATGCACAGGCCCTTTTAACAGCGGAATGTTCGCGGCGATGCTCGAGAGAGGCGATGTGAAAGGTGTATTTTCTGGCCATGACCATATCAATACATATGTTGGAGACTATTATGGGATCAAATTAGGCTACGCTGGTAACACCGGGTTTGGTACCTATGGCCTTGGCGGCGGGGAAAATAACAGGCTGCGCGGTGCACGGGTATTCAACCTGGATGAAAGCAAAGAGGATGTACTTGTTGAAACAAAAATGGTCTTCGCCAAGGACTACGGGATCCAATAAACTTGTTTTTCAATTCGTTGAAAAAACAATGACCGCCAAGCCACCCCTTTTTAAGTTGGGTGGCTTTGGTTGTCTCACATCTATTTATATTGCACTGCCCCTATATAGTGCAGCGTGCCCAAACCACTCTGGGCAGTTTTTATTGTTGAATTGTAATGAAAGTTATATAACAATACAACGGCGTTTGCTTTTTCAGGCGCATTTTTGGCAAACATCTCTTGGAATTTCGGTATGATGACTTCCTCGAATGATGCCCCAGCCACTAATTGGTTTAGGGATGAATGTGGTTGTTGATGGTATACAACTTCCCGGAAATCCTCGTCATAGTATTCAATGGAAAAATCCTTTTCAAAATTGGAAGGAATGGCTTCTCCATCTTCATCATACTCAATGAAGAGATAGTCCCTGAACTTTTCAGAAGAGCCAAACTCCCCTACCCATAATGAAACGCACCCCTCTTGCTCCATGAATATCCCCCTTTTCATTTTGTTTCCAGTCTTCAACTCTAGATCGGTCTTCAAATCATTGGTGATTTGTTCAAGGATGTCCCAGTTGACATCGTCATGAAGTTCGTACGCTATGTGTTCAATTAGCTGGAAAGCCTGTTGGTCCATGCCGGCATCGTATCCATACTTGGAGATGTATTGATTTTTAAAATACACAAACCAGTAATACTGGCTGTACAGGATTTGCTCGTTGGTAAAAGAAGAACCGGCTGCTATTTCCTGGCCGAATTCCTTTAAGATTAAAAAATAATGCAGTACCTTCGTTAGGTCTTCATCGTCGATAGTTATTATATTTGATAAGTCCAACTTAGGTAGGAATGTATGGTAAAAAAGTTCAAGCTGTTCATTGGTAATAACCTTCATTTGGCCACCTCATTCGGGTAGTTCGTTCTAGCTAACCAACTTATTTATCCTTTTGCAGCTGGTATTCCTCTCCATCCCTTTTCGCTCAATATATAGTTAAATGTACCATATTAAGGAAAATGATTGAAGCAGAATTTGTAGCTTTGGCTGCCCATGCATGCCCATCATGAAACGAAAAGCTTATAATGAAATTGGAAATATACCGGGAAAGGAACGAGTTATGATTAAAATTGATTCTGGATTGGTAGCAAAATTGATTAAAGAGCAATTTCCTGAGTGGGCTCATTTAGAAATTAAACCGGTTAAAGTGAGTGGCCATGATAACCGGACTTTCCACCTGGGGGATGACATGAGTGTTAGATTGCCGAGTGCCCCTGGGTATGTACCGCAAGTGGAAAAAGAGCAAAAGTGGCTGCCGATTTTAGCAAAAAAGCTTTCATTGCCTATTCCTGTCCCAGTTGCAAAAGGAGCAGCGAATGAAGACTATCCATTCCATTGGTCGATTTACAAGTGGCTTCAAGGAGAAACAGTAACGAGAGAAAACGTAGCAGATTTACATCAATTCGCAGCCGATTTAGGCGGGTTTTTACTTGAATTGCAGTCCATTGATGCAAGTGGCGGCCCATTGGCTGGAGCCCATAATTTTTTCAGAGGCGTTCATCCTTCTGTTTATGACCAAGAAACGAGAAGCGCAATCCAAAGTAATCGAGATATATTTGGTGAAAGTATTCTGACAAAACTGTGGGAATCGGCTTTAGAATCCAAATGGGAACGGGAGCCTGTATGGCTTCACGGAGATATCGCCCCAGGTAATATATTAGTACAGAACGGGAAGCTTAGTGCCGTAATCGACTTCGGAATACTGGGAGTCGGGGATCCTTCCTGCGATGCAGCGATGGCTTGGACCTTCTTTGATCATGAGAGCAGGAAAGTTTTCAGGAATGTTTTAAAGATGGATGAAGGCACATGGAATCGGGCAAGAGGATGGGCTCTGTGGAAGGCTTTAATTACCTATGAGGAGTATAAGAACACTGACTCTTTGAAATCCAATGAAGCGTATAAAGTCATCCAGGCAATCATCGAAGATTCCGAAACAGTTTATAGCTGAACATCGAGATGACGTGACTTCTCTCTATGGCCATTTTCACAAAATAGCGAACCATCCCTATTGAATAACTTAGGGATGGTTTTGTTCATTTCCCCATTGCATTTGCATGACACGAATCAATACCTCCCTTTTTCCCTCATTAAAATCTCTTCCCCTTCCACTTCTTCGGTTAAAAAGTCTTATACAAACACCAAACTCACTGTAATATGAATGTAATATTTTTCCCTAGAATTCCCTCCAACTCTATGGTAATGTACTTGGGTATGAGAAATATAGACACATCCAGGGGGAATACAACTATGAGAAAAATGATCTATTTCTTGTTGGTGCTCATGCTGTTTGGCCTGGCTGCTTGCTCTTCAAACGAAGAAACGAGCAAAGCTAGTGAAAAACAGGATAAGCAAACAGAAAAGAAAACCGAAGAAAAATCTGTTGAAGTGGATAAAGGGCTTTTGAATGTCGAAATTACACTTCCAGCATCAATGTTTGAAGGTGAAGACATTGACAAGGTGATTGCGGATGCGAAGAAAGAGGGCATCTCGAAGGCCACAAAGAACGCTGATGGCTCTGTTACATATAAAATGTCAAAGGCAAAACATAAAGAAATGATGGCTGAAATTGCAAAGAGCATTAGCGAGTCTGTCAACGAAATGACAACAAGCGGTGATTTCGTTTCCTTTAAAGAAATCACTCATAATGATTCTTTCAAAGAATTCACAGTAACTGTGGACAAAGCCGCTTATGATAACAGTATGGATGGTTTTGGCCTATTTGGGCTGGGTATGTCCGGGATGATTTATCAGCTTTATAATGGTGAAAACGAAGAAAATACGAAGGTTACGATTAACACCAAAGACGAAGCCACTGGTGAAATCTTCGAAACCATTGTATATCCCGATGATATGGATGATACCCAGAGCGAATAGGAGAGAACAACTATGACAAACACTTTCAAGAAATTTTCCGGCCTTTTCGTTATGGCGCTCCTGGCAATTTCTGTTCTGGCAGCGTGCGGAACTGGCACAAAAGATGTAGCTGTAAAGGAAGACACCAGCAATAATTCTGGCCAAGAACAAAAGGAAACACCAAAAGAGGAGAAAAAGGAATCCAAACTAGGTTCCCGATCCAATCCTATCCCTTTCCAAAAGACTGCAACGGTCGATGATGAATTATACAATGATGACGGCGACGCTTTTAAAATCAAATTTGATTTGACTGTCTTTGAAGTGGTTCGTGGTGACCAGGCGTATGAACAATTGAAAAAAATGAACGAATTCAATGAACCGGCTCCTGAAGGATATGAATGGGTACTTGCAAAAACGAAAGTGAAGTTTTTGGAATCCGAAACCGAGGACCTTTCTTTTAACATCGACGGCATTTTCAATTTTGATATGGTGAGTGAAAGCGGGGATATTTACAGCGGTGATATCATTGGTTCAGCTGACCCTGACTTTAGCTTTGAAATGTATGTAGGCAATGAGAAAGAAGGCTACATTTCCGGGCTTGTTAAAACGGGTGAAAAAGCTCAACTTCGATATGAAGATATGATGGGCGGCCAGGTTTTCTTTAACCTTCAATAAAAATCCTAATATAAAATGCCAAAACCCTGCTCCTTTTTGAGCGGGGTTTTCTGTTTAATGGCTTGTTTTATTAAAAAATTACAGTTGTTATTGACTGAAATAACCGTTTTCAAATAAGCATTTAGCGACGACTCTTTTGGCGGCCCCCTTTTTCTTTTGTGTGGAAACTCCTGCATGTTGTGCGTTTGAAATGTGGGATGTCGGCTTTGTGCGTTGCCGCCAGCCGAATAGGCTGGCTTTTTACAAAAATAAAAAACCCCCTTCAGCAATACTGCCGATGGGGGTTGAATTTCTTCATTTATTAGAGGAACAATCCAACGATTGTACCAGTTAGGACTGAGCCGAGTGTTGCGACTAACAATACTTTTAAGAACACTTTTGCTAGTTGGCTTGCTTGTTTTTCGTTGATGGCTTGTACTGTTCCGAGGACAATTCCGACAGATGAGAAGTTGGCGAAAGAGACTAGGAATGCTGAGACAATCCCGACAGTTTTCGGGGACATCTCAGGGATGATTTTCATGAAATCAAGCATGGCCACGAATTCATTGGCAGCTACTTTTGTTCCCATGATGGATCCTGACCTGAGAATCTCGGATGCTGGAATTCCCATCATGTAAGCGACTGGGGCAAAGACATACCCGATAATTTCCTGGAATGTCATGCCTACCAGGCTTTCTAAAGCATAGTTGATCATCGCGAGCAAGCCAATGTACGTAATGAGCAATGCGCCGACAATCAGTGCCGTTTTTCCTCCGATTAATGCACCGTTCCCGATTGCCTCGAACAGTGATTTCTCAGGGATCATTTCTTTAATATCGATTTCTTCGTCTTCCTCTTTCGACACTGGGCAAACCATAGATGAAAGAATCAAGCCGGAGAATACGTTAATAGGTAATGCTACAAGGACAAACTCTGGCGGAATCATTTGCATGTAAGCCCCTAAAATCGAACAGGATACAGCGACCAGAGAGGATGTGACCACGATAAAAAGACGGTTTGGCGTTAGTTTGTGAAGCTGTGATTTCACTGACAGGATTGCAGTTGTATCACCGAAAATCATTGAGTTAACAGCTACAAATGATTCAATTTTTGGAAGGCCTGTTATTTTGGCCACTGCGCCGCCGATGTATTTAATGGCTAGTGGCAAAATTCTTAGGTACGTCAAAATTGATAGCAAGGCTGATACGAAAATGATCATCATGAGTACGTTAACAAAGAAATAGTTTTTACCTGAAAGGTCTCCGAATACGAAAGCGATCCCTTCGTTTCCGAAAGAAAGGACTTTATTAAAGACATCAACAATGTGATGCAGGACTTTCTTTCCTATTGACGTATTGAGCATGAACCAGGCGATGAACAGCTGGACAGCCAGCATGATTCCGACTGCGCGGAAATTAATGTTTTTCTTGTCGTTTGACATGAGCCAGGCCACTACTATGAGTGCAATAATCCCTAAAATTCCAATTAGGATAGACATTGTTGTGATCTCCCATCTAGTAAAGCTGCTAACATTTTTTTCCGATGGCCATCGGGTTAACGCTTTCATTTACATTGTTATTTCGGAATAATTATAGCATGTATTTTGAACATTTATTAAGCTTTTTTTGAACATAAATAAAGTTTTTATATTGGAAATTGAGATATTTTTTCCCCGATTCTGATAAAAGGGCGATTAAAGCCAACTTCCGGAAAAAAGAATGAAATTTTGTAAACGCTTTCGCTCTTAAATTGCACAAAAGCAAAGTATTATCCATGTAGTCGGAATGTTAACCTATTCTTATTCTTTTATTGTTTAGGTTATTGGAGTTTATATTTTCCAATCTTCCGCTTTTTTATAAAAAATCCCGTCCGTTTTCCACTTTTAAAATATACTGGAATAATTTTCATTTCTGGTTAATTAGGGCTACAATGAATCTGGGCCTACAGCTCATGTCAAAATATCCTTCGTCAGTGCCAATGTTATTTGTAGTCTTTGCTAATTTATTTGAAGGAATACGAACCAATTTGAAAAGCTGATTTTTCAAAAGGGTATGATTGAGAGTTAAATGAAAAAAAGGCAGACGGCTATGCTGCCTTTTTCCCCATTTTTCGCGCTAAAAGAACAGTTTTCAGGTGGGAATCCAATCATCTATTGCTTTGCCGCTCTTTCCTTGTCCCTGATTTCCTCAACTTTCTCTGGCGTGAGGATGATGTCGCCGACGGACGCTACCCTTCCCCATTCATCCTTGTAGACGATGTGCTTCCGCTCAAATTTCACCGGGGTATCGATGCCCGCCGCGGCTGCGAGATTGAACAGGCCTTCGCGCAGCGAGATGACATAGTTGGCAACGCGGTACATTTTTTCTTCAATGACAAGCCCGTCCTGAAGCTTCGGATCTGTCGTCGCGACTCCAGCTGGGCAGCTGTTCGTGTGGCACCTGCCGGCCATAATGCAGCCGACGCTGATCATGAAACCGCGTGCGATGTTGACGAGGTCGGCGCCCATGGCGAGTGCAATCGCGATTTTGTCGGGCGTAATTAGCTTCCCGGAGGCAATTAGTTTCACCCTGCCCCTCACCCCATACTTTTTCAACATTTCATCAACGACAGGCAGAGCCGATTGGATTGGCAGCCCGACCGCATCGGCAAGCTCCTGGTAGGTGGCGCCGGTACCTCCTTCCCCACCATCAACGGTTATAAAATCAGGGCCCATTCCAGTCTCCTTCATAATCGAAGCCATCTCTTCAAGCGAATCCAGGTCCCCGACAACAATCTTCATGCCAACGGGCTTTCCGCCGACATCCCTTAGCCGCTCGATAAAATCAAACAGTTCGTGATAGTTGCTGAATTCATAGAACCGGTTTGGGCTGTTGATCGTTTTGCCAGGCTCGACTAGGCGGATGCGTGCGATTTCCTCGGTTACCTTCGAGCCTTCAAGGTGGCCGCCTCGGATTTTCGCGCCCTGGGCAAGCTTTAATTCGAACGCCTTGACTTGCTCGATTTCACTTTTCCGCTTGAATTCTTCCCAGGAAAACTCACCGCCCGGCGTCCGGACGCCAAACAGCCCGGGGCCAATCTGCATGATGATATCGGGGTTCCCTGCCAGATGATAGTCGGAAAGCCCGCCTTCCCCGGTATTCATCCACGTCCCGCCTGCAATAGCAAGGCCTTTTGAAAGCGCGGTGATGGCATGTTTGCCGAGCGCGCCGTAACTCATCGCCGACTGCCCGACAAGCCCCTTTACCTTGAACGGTTTCCTGCATGTATCCGCGCCGAGTATTACCGCATCGCCATCATGGAGGTAATACGGGTCGACCTGCTTTTCCTCCCGATGTTCCCTCCGGGTGATCAGGCCTTCCTCATCGACTTTGTAGACCATTGTATTGATTTTCCGGCTGTTATCGATCCGCAGTTCCTCCCTCTGCAGGGGGAACATGCTGTTTCTTATATAATAGCCGCTTTTGGTAAAATCGCGTTCCGAACCGAAGCCGATCAGCCGTTCTTTGTATTTGCCCGCTTTGACGATATCCTCGAACTCCTTCCGAGGGAAAGGCGTGCCTTCAAGGTTATTCTGGAACAAATACTGCCTGAGCTCGGGGCCGATTTGCTCGGTGATGTACCTGATTCGGCCGACTATCGGGAAATTCCTTAGAATGGAGTGCTGCTTTTGTGTATCGTCTTTCCGGTACACGTATGCGGCTGCCGCTGCAGCTCCAAGAACGGCGGTCCCTTTTATAATTGCAGGAAGGATCTTTCTCATCTCCGTCATCGTATCACCCTTCGTTCGAAAATTGTTTTTCCTACGGGTCTATAATTCTGTCAAAGCCTGCTGAATCGGCGTTTCGCCTGAAGTCACCGTGATGGTTTTGTTAAATACGTGTTCCGTTTCCAGTACCTCGACGAGCACCGAGGCGAGATCTTCTTTCGGAATCTCCCCTTTTTCCGTGGCGAAGGTTTCCGCAACTTCCACTTTCCCCTTCCCAGGCTTGTCCACCGGTTCACTAGGCCTGATGATCGTATAGGTAAGCCCCTCTTGCCTCAACAGCTCTTCCGGCATCTGTTTCGCACCGGTTGTACCGGACCCGCTCGTGTCTGTTTCGTGGTCCCGCAAGGCGCTCAGCAGCAAAAAGCGTTTGACCCCATGCTCCTTGGCTGACTTGATCGAAACGAGAACGAGCTGATGGTCGATGAGGATGGGTTTGCTCTCGCCGGTCCGCGGACTTGCGCCGCCTAAATAAATCACCGCGTCACAGTTTTTGAAAGCAACGGAAAAATAATTATCATCCGTCTTTATTACCTCGCTCGCGCCGAGTTTTTTCAATCCTTCCTCCTGGTTTTCCGAGCCTGCCAAAGCAACTGGTTCATGCTGCTTCTCCGCAAGCAGCTTAACCACATGCTCCCCTGTCAAATCTTCCGTCCCGATTACAAGAACTCGCATCCTATTCCTCCTCATGGTTTGATTGGGTGAAGTGGAGAATGTTCACTTTCTTTATTTCGTTGGCCTGACTCTCCTCTACTCCCTTCTAGTTTCAATACATCTGCTCGGCATTTCTGCGATCATCAACAACAATTTAGAACAATTCCGTGCTCACATTGGACTTTTCCACCAATACTTGGTTGTAAACTTAATAAAAGGAAGGGAACCGTTTTCTTCTTCCAAATCCATACTTCCTCGTTCGTAAGTTAAAGGTAAATGTTTTCCTTCCAAGACATTTAACATATGAAAACTTTTTATTAATAAACTTAAATATGCGGTGGATAGATGGATGTAAGATTTTTATTTTTTTATAAAAAGAAATGGAGGAATTTATATGGCTACCACTTACACCGATGAACAAAATCATGTCTTTTTGGAAGTTATGGATGAGTATCGACGGAGAATTGAAGGAGCATCACCGAAAGAAACTGAACGATTAACTAGGGGATTTGCAAAAGGACTAATCAACACAGTTCCTTTACTCGATGGACGTAGTGAGAATGGGATTGCGGAAAGACTCGTTTATTTTGATAATCTTTTGGCCGGGGTAACATTTCCGTTTGATTATTATTTGAAAAGCACATTTCACTTCTTTGGGAAATTACCCAGAAAAAGTGGAGTAACTAAACCAAACAATTGGAAAACTCAACATGAGGCAAGAAGAGAAAAAGAATACAAGAAAAGCCTATTATAATTAAAGAAGAAAATACTTTTAAGATTAGATTGTTGCATAATTTTGTTAAATACAATAATAAACGCAAGGACTCGGGACTCCTTGCGTTTTTGCAATATTTATAGAGCTGACTTCAAATGCCTCTCCCTGCTCCTTCACCCAAACCGCCCCACCTCCATCAAAAACCCCAATTCCACCGTCCCAATCGGACCATTCCGCTGTTTGGCGACAATGACCTCAACCAGCTGCCCATTTAGTTGATCCATCCCCAAATCCAAAGCCCCCTCCTCCTTCTTTTTCCCGTAATACTCCTCCCGGTACAGAAACGCAATCACATCGGCATCCTGTTCAATCTGTCCGCTCTCGCGCAAGTCGGAGAGCATGGGGCGTTTGTCGTGGCGGCTTTCTACACCGCGGCTGAGCTGGGAGAGGGCGATGATGACGACGTTCGTTTCCCGGGCCATCTGCTTGAGCGACCGGCTGATTTCGCTTATTTCTGCCTGGCGATTCTGGTTTTGCCGGACGTTTCCGCCGATCAGCTGCAGGTAGTCGACCACGACGAGGATCCGCTTTCCCCCTCCAACCTCCTTCCGCAGCTGCCGGACCTTTGACCAAATATAGCTGATGTCCATCCCGGCTTTGTCGAAGATCCGCATGTTCAAGCTGGCCAGTACCCCCATTGCAAAATTGAGCTGGTTCCAGTCCTCCTGATTGAAGTAGTGCTTCGGATTCCTCATTTTCACGCTGCTGATGTTCCCTATACAGCTGGCGGCCCGCTTCAAGAGCTGCTTTTTTGACATTTCGAGTGAGAAAACAGCGGTCACGTCCTGGTTCGCAGCGTTCAGCGCAATGTTCAGGGCAAAAGCGGTTTTTCCCATACTCGGTCTTGCGCCGATGACGACGAGGTCGGATTCCTGAAAGCCGCCAGTCAGCCTGTCCAGCTTCTTGAACCCGGATGGAACCCCTGTTACTTCGCCCAAATCCTTCCCGCAATCGGTATACAAATCAACAAGCCCGTCGCGGATTTCCCCAACATCTTCGTCCCCCTGCATGTCTTCAATCTGTTTTAGCTGCTTAATCCCATCAATGAGGACATCGTGAATATCTTCATAAAATACCTTGTCCCTAATTTTCCCGGCAATCGCAATCGTCTGGCGCTTTTGGAAGTAAGCCTTGACTGTATCCTGATAAAAGTGGAAATTCGCTGTTGTCGGGACGCTTACGGCGAGATCGGTGATAAAACTGATTCCGCCAATGTTCTCAAGCTCCTGCGGGCCGGCTTCCTCCGTGACGGAAATGACATCGACCGGCTTGCCCTTTTCATACAGGCGCTGAATAACCGAGAAAATACGCCTCATTTTATACGTGTACAGCTGATTTGGATTGACTGTGCACTCTTGCATCAACCCGCCATCCAGGAAGAACGAGCCAACAAATGCCTCCTCCGCCTCCTGGTTAAAAAGCCGTCCATCGCCAGTTTTCCAGCTGTTCAAGGTTCCGTCCATCATCGTTTCCCTCTTTCTATTCCAAGGAGCTCCCTTATCCTTGCCAAGTGTAATTGTACAACCTCTTCGCTTGCCGTTCTTTCCGGTTGCCAAATCACCTCAAGCGTTTCCGCACTTGTTGGAATTGCCCGCCCAGCAGTGTGAAGGGCGAAATCACAAATTTTTGGCGGATAAGGGGAAATGGCTGCATGCTGCAGGACGCGCTGCTCGCAGTGCCCAAACGTACTCTCTTTCAAAACCATGTGCCAATTGTCGACTTTCTCCTCATCAATAACAAATTGATCATAATAGCTTTCGATCATCCGTAAAATGGTTAATACCTCACGTTTCGTCATCAAAACGGAAATCCCCCTCCCAAAACCTCTTTCTGGCGGGCTTTTGGTTCAAATACGATTCAAACTTCGTCCCGAAAAGCGTCTGGGGCCTCAGGTAGCGGCTCCACTTCGGGTGATCGAGCCAGTCAGCCGCTTTTTTGTCGATGACTTTTTTAAAATCATCAAGCCGGAATCCCTCTTTCCAGCGGGCGGTGATAAGCTTGTGCGTCCTGCTGTTTTCAGTTTTAAAAGACGAATAGGTCTTTTCATTCAGGTACTGCACGACTTCGGCAACCGGAATCTTCTCTGCTGGTTCCTGTTCCTCCTCTACGGCAGGCTCAGGCGTAGCCGCTGTTTTTATCGGCACAGACGCGTTCGGGGKTTTTCCCGGCATGAATGTGTTCGTGGCTTCTATCGGTACATACGGGTTCGTGGCATTTAACGGCATTGATTCTTTGGCAGCTTTTCCTGGTATGGACAAGTCCGCAGTATTTGCTGGCTTCGCTTGGCCATCAGCTAGCGCGGTGAAAACCTCTTCAATCTCGAACTCCTTCAGTTTTTCATAGTCAATCGTGTACCATTTCGTCTGGTCCATCTTATACTTGTTGAAGTTGCCGGTTTTGATAAGACCTAATTCCTCAAGCGTTTTAAACACTCGTTTGATTGTGCTCTCCGACCAGAAAGGAATTTGCTCCTGCCATTCCTTGTACGTGTTGTAAACCCAGCTGCGGCCATCGATGATATGGACATTTTTGGTGAGCCAATAATGGACTTGCTGCAAGACAATCGCTTCATTCAGCCCGATTTTCATCGCCAACGACCGAATGACCATTAGTGGCTGTTCCTGGATTAATAATTTGCTCATGCAAAAGACCTCCGTTTTCAACTTTGTAGTCGATGCTTTTTCCAAATTGTTTTATCTGACCTTCCACCCTTTATATAGTGATTCGATGCAAAAAAGGACATGGTCAAGAAAAAAAAAATGGACGAAAAATAACCCGGCTGTCATTTAGCCGAGGTTTATATATAAATATCCTGAAGAAATCTTTGTAGTAATCTTTGGTAACAACGGGCCAGATTGAAATCGCACAAAGTTTCAGCCTGACCCTAAGCGCTAGTAGATTTAGATTTGGGAGGGAGTCAAATCTCGCCCATGTAAAAAAACACAACAGATGCAAGAGTTTCATTTGAGCTCTTCAGCCGGAATCGTCTTCACACAAAAACGCAAGGCGATGAAAGATGCCTTGCGTTTTTGTGTAACTATTCACCTTAGAACATTTTGAGTTCTGGCTGCATGGATGTTTTGTATTCATCCTTTAATTGCCCATTTTCATAATGCGCCAATGGATGGAAAGGAATGACGGGTTCATTCGAAATATTCAACAGCCTCTGCCGATAGGCATTAAATAAGTCCGTTTTCACATCGTCCTTCGCTGTTGAGTGGAAAATAAACGGCTTGATAACGTCCATTCCGCAAAAGAATAATTTTTCATGCTGAATATTAAACAGCCTCTCGTCTAAATCTCCTTTTAAGCCATCGTTCCCGTAATTCGCTAAACTGGATGCGCCGTGGGTAATGGATAGCATCGCCTTTTTCCCCCGCAGGTTCCCCTGATCATAATGCCCGGGCCCATAAGCGAAGTTATAGGCCAAAACCCTGTCAAACCACCCTTTTAGAATCGCGGGGGACTCTGTCCACCAAATCGGGAATTGAAAGATTACGATATCCGCCCAAAGAAGATGGTCCTGTTCTTCGAGAATATCTTTTGTAAACGTCCTGTTTTTCGAAGCGTGATATTGTTCAACTATATAATTCAGTTTTTTGGGATTATACAGCTCCGTGAAATCATGTCGGTCCGCGACTGCTTTAAAGTTTTTTTCATAAAGGTCGGATACCATGACCTCATGCCCTGCTGTTGAAAGTGTTTCCACTGCTAGGTTTTTTAAATAACCGTTCAGGGAATTCGGTTCTGGATGGGCGTACACAATAAGTATATTCAATTGTTCTCCTCCTGCTTTTTTGAAAACTGGCGTGGTACACGGCACCATTCCGCTACCTGTTTCCCATCAGTTGTGCTTGCCTTTAGCGAGGCCGTTCACGCTAATTTTTGTATCATAAGAGATTCGACAAAAAGCTGCGACTTTCCTCTTTGACTTAATAATAGGCTGTCGGGGGTGGAATTTCACAAATGTTGTAATTGTTTATTTCAATGGCCATAGAAATTATGAAATCCGGCGCCTGCAGCGTAACACCGAAAAAGGAACCCGGCTGGCCTTCAACCGGGTCGAGTACTCTATCCTGCAGTATTCTGTGAGATTCTCTCGGACAGCAGCGTGCCGAATTGGTTTCACTTTTTGGTGCAAACTGAATTACTGTGCATGGCGATATTGAATTGGCTATGCTTCCATTTCACCGCCGGCCGTGTGCCCTTTTTTTAAAAAAAGATGGTTAAAAACTGTTTTCCAGCTCATCAACGATGTTACCTATATGGGCGATGGCTTGCTTGATGACGTCGGTTGTGGTCATATCGAGGCCGGCCATTTTGTACAGGTCGAAGCCGCCCAGTGTGCCTCCGCGCTTTAGGACATCTGTCCACTGCTCGCCGACGGATACCCCATCCTCCTTGATGCGTTCCGCGATGACGGTGGAGGCGGATGTGCCGATCGAATAGGTGAACGGATACAGGCCCATGTAATAATGCGGCTGGCGCATCCACGTCAGTTTCGCGCCTTCGTCGATTTCGACGGTGTCTCCCCAGAACTCTGATAAAATCGCGCCTTTCGTGTCGCTGATGATGCTTGTCGTCAAGGGAATCTCCTTGTCTGCCATTTTGTACAGCCTTCTCAGCAGTTCGGCCTCAAGGATATGGGTGACGCAATTATGGTGGTAGCTCATCATCAAGTACATATTGAGCCAGCGGTGCAGCCTTGGGTCATCTCGGTTTTCACGAAGGTACTGGACAATTAAATGTTCGACTAAGGTGGACGGCGCCTCGATGAATAACAGAGACCCACCATTGTTGATGAATTTCTGGTTTTGCGAGGCAAGCGTGAGATGGATGGCGTGGCCGAGTTCGTGGCCAAGAAGGATCACATCGAACAGATTGCCGCCCCACGGGTAAAATGAATAGCCATGAACGCCATGGACGCCGCCTCCGAATGCGATCATCCTTCGCCCCACGTTATCACCACGGTATACCCAGCGATCCGCGAACACCTTCCGCATGAGGTCCTGGTATTCAGGCCCAAGCACCCCGACAGCCTCCACAATGATTTCCCCTGCTTCTTCGTAGCTGATTGGCGGATCAAAATCCGGGTCGAGCGGCGCTTTGACATCCGAGAAGAGGAGCTTGTCGAGGCCGAGCTGGCGTTTCCTCAAGCGGGCATACCTTTGCATATGCGGGGCAAGCTCCTTCTGGAATGTGTCGAGCACATCCTCGAAATAGTCGCACGGAATGCCATCACCAGCATAAAAATTATTGTCCGCCGGCGAGTCATAGTGGAGCAGGTAATCCATCGTCGTTGGATACTGGCGCAATTTCGCAATCGCGACATTTTTATGTATTTCGTTCGTCAGCGTTTGGACGAGGCCATGCTGATATTTTTTCAAACCATTTGATAGCGACTGATACGCATTCCGCCGCAGCACAGTATCCGGTGATGTTTCAACCTGGGTCATGTACATGAAAAGCGAAACCGGCACGTCTTTTCCATCCTTATCTTTTACCGTTTCGAACTTGAGGTCGGAAGCGGTGATCGTTAAGTAGATCGAATTTGGTGCGTTTAGGGTGCGGCCGAGGGAAGACAGCAAATCTTCCATTTCCGGCTTTAATGAGTGGTCGCGCAGGTTATCGATTTTCTCAAGGAAGCGGTGAAATGCATGGAGGCCACTTTCTTCTTCCATGTACGTTTGCACGGTAGCTTTCGGCAACTGAAGGAGCTGGTTGACGATCACCGTACTGAGGTTATAGGATTTTTTGCCCAAATTTTGCGAGCGCCCGAGCCGGTGTTGATTCTCTGGATCTGTTCCATCCTCGGAGTATTTATAAAAAGCGTAGCTCGATACCCTGCTAAACCTTTCCATTAAGCTGTCGTATTTTCGGATTAAATCCAGGGTGTTTTTCGCACTTTCCAGGTCGGCGTTGTGGTGGAGCATCCTGTCCAGGTCTTCCTCAACCTGAATGTAGGCTTTTTCCCATTCTTCATCGTTGGCAAAAATCGGTGTCAGATCCCATGTTTCTTCCACTGGTACATCCTTACGCGTAATCACACTCATTGTAAACTCCCCTTTTTTATTGAGTACATAATATTCTGATAATAGCATTATTTATGGACCGAAGACAGATTAATTTTCTCAAATAAAAAGAGACTCCGAATGGTTCCCCCTCTTTGTCTCTTAGCTTTTCATACTTCTTGTCAGAAGTTCTAAGCTTTTTTCGGGCAAGATGAATTGGATAAACACGCATGCATTGCGTAGTGCTAAACCCGCCCCCTCCTCGTTTTCCTTGAAATTCTGCTTTTCCAAGCATTTTAGAATTGTCTTTAAAAATTGGAGTTTGGATCCTTCGTGCACTTGGTGACCATATAGATTTAGGAAATTTTTTTCAGACCGGGCCATTCAGACATTTCCTTCAATCTTGGGTTGGCCATGTAGCGGTTCCATCCCTTTTCGTTCCGTTCTTTGTAGATTAATTTCGAAAAACCCCTATATTTGTAAATAATATTTGTATTACAGTAGGTAAACCCTTAATATTCATTAATAAACAAGAATAAAAACGCAAAATTTATTGACAATAACGGAATAAAAGTGAAATAATGTGGAATATCATACCAATTTAATTATAGAGGTGATTAATTTGTTTTCGGACGAGAGAAGGCAATTGATATTAAAGATGTTAAATGAAAACGGTCGTGTATTGGCAAAGGATTTAGCAAGTAAATTTGAAATGTCAATTGATTCTATAAGACGAGACTTATCTATTATGGAAGAACAAGGTCTTTTGAAGAGAACGCATGGTGGAGCGATTCCTATTAAAAATGTTAGAAATATGCCTCAACCTCGGTCAATACGCTACGGTGAAGGAAGCGTTTATCAAAATGCTATTGCAAAGTTAGCCGTCACTTTCATAAAAGAAAACCAAACCGTTTTTATTGGGGGAGCTGCAATTCATTATGTAATGTTGAAATACCTTCCGAAAGATTTTGCATATACCGTTGTAACCAATTCCGTTGAAGTTGCTTATTATTTAAGGGATTTAGAAAACGTACAGCTGTATTTAATTGGTGGATTTGTAAAGAGTTCAGGGAATATAACAGATCATTTAGCTAATGAATTCGTTCGGCAATTTACTTTCGATTTATGTTTTGCAACTGCTGGGGCACTTTCATCAAAAGGATTAAGCACAGCTACACCAGAAGTATCAATTTTTCATAAAACTGTATTTGATAACTCAAGAATGATTATTGCTTTAATTGAGCATATAAAATTTGGAGTAGATATGTTTTCAAGAATGTATCCACTCGATAAATTAAACAAAATAATTACTGATGAAGAAACAACGGAAGAAAATATAAATTTAATAAAAAGCCAAGGTACTGAAATTCTAGTAGCAAAAAGTGAATTTAATCTCTTATAGAAAAAAATAATCCGAGGCAGGCGAGAAATTTGTTTTATAGAAGGAAATTTTACATTGTAGAAAATGAATTTGTTGAAACTTTCAATAAACATTTTAATGAAACTAATCTACCTAATCAGATTAAAAATGGTGCTCTTTTAATAGGAAGATGGATGGCACCTAATGATAAGAAAACCACTGAAATTTTCGCTATTTGGGAGTATGACAGTTTAGAGAAGTATAAAGAAATAGAAGCCAGGGTTAGAGGTGATCAAAAACACGTTGATCGTGTAAACCTTTGGTATAAAAAAAATGGTGGTAGAGAGTACGTTTATAAAAAGTATATTTTGAAGGTACGAAATGAACAGTTATTTTTGACTTTACAATAAACGAAATCTTTAAGCTGGTAAGAATTTGATGAATCGCTTATTTTTGTGATTCATAGACGGCAAATAGGAGGCTTTAATCAAAGAAGGATTAAGGCCTTTACTAATCTCCTTATTGAGCAAATCAGGTAAAAAAACCATTAAAACATTTGGATTAAGAGTATATAGATGTTTGTTCTCAAAACGCCCGTTTAGCTAAAAAATTAGTCATAGACCTTTACCAGCCCATGAAAGTTAGACAGGTTAGTAGGTCTTTACGGATAAAATCTGTTATGAAATGAAGGTGGGCGATCATGAAACCCATTGTGGAAGAAAAATTACAAGCATATTGTAATACCAAAGCAAAATCTATTTGGTCTAACAAAGACTTTGTGTTTTTGTTTATAGGTTCAAACGTAGGCAATTTAACTTTTCATGTATACTCTTTTATGTTACCAATATATATTTATAACCTAACAAACTCTTCATTAGCGATGAGTACTATGAGAGCAGTTGAAATTTTACCTACTATACTGTTAGGGATGTTCATAGGTGTTTTAGTCGACAGAGTTAATAGAAAAAAAATAATGATTATGACTATTTCTATACAAATATTGGTTATTTCTTTATTAATGTTTCTAATAATTAATTCACTAATAAGTATTTATTTATTTTACATAATTGGTTTCGCTTTATATCTAAGTAAGTATACATTTGGTAACACCTCACATGCGATTTTACCACTGATAATAGAAAAAACACAGCTTACACAAGCAAATTCCGCAAAGACTTTTATGAGTACATTTTTAAATATAATTGGTCCAACACTAGCTAGTTTAATAATGCTTAAATTAGGAGTCAATTATAGCCTCATTATAACTTTGGTAGGATTATCTATCCTTTTTTGTTTTGTCATAAATTTACGTCTACCTACAAACATACAATTAATAACACAAAATAAGGTTAAAAGGGAAAAAGGGATCCTCTTTGATATTAAAGAGGGATGGATTGCAGTTTTATCAAGTAAGACTATAAAATTAGCCAGTTTGATTGTCTTAAGTGTTAATCTAGCTAATTCTATGACAAGTGCTATTTTTATATTTTACGCCTTAGATAATTTAAAGATAAGTATTTCTGAGTTAGCTTTAGTTTCCTCTTTCGGAGCTCTTGGTGGTCTACTTGGTGCATTATTTGTTAAAAAATCTATTAAATATTATAATCGTGGATCATTATTTATTGTTTTTATTTTTATTATGTGCGTGAGTAGTTTTATTTTTTTTATTTCAAATACTTGGATAATGCTGGCATTCGGGCGACTGTTAGCCGATTTTAGTTTATCCCAGTTATTAATTCATTATAAGACTATAAGACAAGAGGAAACCCCCAATGAATTGTTAGGAAGAGTCGCAGGAACTACTTCGATGGCTTTAAAATTAATTGTTCCGATATCATTTATTCTCGCAGGATGGACAATTGAATATATAGATGGTAGTTATATCTTTTTAATTAGCTTCATTTATTTATTTTCACTAGGTATAGTAACAATATTTTCACCAATTATTACACTAAAATAAATAATAAAGCCTTTTCAATTAATATTGAAAAGGCTTTATTATTGAAAAGGTATTATTTCGGACGGTAGAAAAAAGGCATTCTATTAAGCAAAATCCAATGTACTGTATGTATTGTATTTATTATATTAAACTTAATTTAGAATTGTTCGCTTTTTCATTATTATCTCCTTCTTCCTATAGTTTTTGAAACTAAACGTATAGTGTAAGGAACCAATTTTAACCTTTTATTGAAAACATGTAAAAATAGCTTAAAGAAAACCAGTTCATTGGGAGCGAGAGAAAAGCGGACAAAAAACGGAGTTAGCACATCAAGGGACAGTCAAATTCGCAATTTTTTGTTAATATTCTAATAACGAGGCTATTTATTACAGGAGGGGAACGAAATGATCTATGAGATGACGTATCAAGTTCGCGTTATTGATTTTGAAAAAGGGAGAAAGTGGTATACAACATTACTTAATAAAGAACCTGATTATACTCCTCACGCAGGTTTTGCCGAATGGGAACTACTTCCCGGCTGCTGGTTACAGGTCGCCGAAGGGACGCCATCAGAAGGTAGTGGCCCATTACGTCTGGGCGTTTCTTCAATTGAAATTGAACGGAATAGGATGATGAAGGAATTAGATGTCGATTCGTTTGAAATCTGCTCCAGGGAAGAAGTACCTGTTAAATGGGCTACATTTACTGATCCTTGGGGAAACCGGCTTGGTTTCTTTGAGTACATTAGTGAAAAGGAGAAAAATGAGAGAATTAGAACCATAGTAGGAAATGATGGAGTATAACATCTGTAATGAATAATGGCTTACCAACCGCTTGCATTGCCAGTAAAATTATAGGATTTATGTGAGAGGACGAATGCGATATGTTTATTTCAGTTACTAGGTTGCATTTAAAAGGGAAACGAAAGTTGCCCAGTTTTTTCCTTCATACAATTAAATCAATTATGCAGTCAAGAAAAGCCGAGGGATTAGTATTTTCTTCTTTTAATAAAGAAGGATGGGACACGTACTGGACTTTGACAGTATGGGAAAGCAAGGAGCATATGATGGTCTATAGAAATAATGGCAGTCATTTAAAAGCAATGAAAATATCACGAAATATCGCTGATAAGTTAGAATTAGTAAATTGGGAAGCAGAAAGTATTCCTTCTTGGAATGAATGTAAAGACAGGTTACATAAGAAATTTGGCAGAATTGAGTCACGAAAGGGTGCAGTCCTTTAGGATACTCCAAAATGCAATTCAATTCAGGGGATAGCTTAGTTTCATGCGTAAACTGGGCTATTTTATTTTTCCTAAAACAAAAAGCACCCAACTGGTTTGCTGCTATAAGCAGTATCGACTGCCTATTTCAATTCACCGCCTCTACATATGGATCTGCAATTGCAGGTACATACAGCGCCTGCCCTTCTTTATTTTTAAAAACATAATAAGGCTGCATTACTTGTCTTGGTGCATCGGGGTGTTGTTCATGATAGGCTATTTCTATATGTGTTATTACAAATTCGCCTACATTGCCATCGAATTCAGGAACACCGTATTCATATATATACAAGTGAAGCCATTTTTCCTTTTTTAATTCCTCTATTGCTTCATTTGGTGAACGTGTTGGATAATAACTTTCCTCAATGATTGGCCTTCTTCTTCCTTCGATTGAAGTAACTCTTCCTTTATTATCAAAACGGATTCTTATTGGTTTGTCTACATACACCTTGTACCCATTAATATATCGAAAAAAAGTAACCGTCCAGCTCCCGTCTTTGTGTTGAACTGTTGATGGGTGTGAATCAGGCATTAATAATTTTCCAAGAACGTCTTTCGCTTTATTTTCGATATCATGTTTTTGAGGATCATCAATTTTTTCAGTAAGTGGATCCATGCCTGCAAAGTATATCCCTGAATAGGACGGATGATAATCCAGAACTTCGTGATATTGGGTAAAAGATTTAAGGAGTTCTTTATGATGTGATGGGTAGCTGCCTTGCATATAAACAGGGAGCTCTTTTGGTATGTTTGGAAGTTCAGTATCAACTTTAACCTGTTTTATAGATACATTAATATTTAGAGGGATGTGTTTTAACTGCCCAAAAGCAGCCCTTTCTAATTCTCTTGGTTTATCGGTTGCCCAGAATTGTCCTTCCTCGGGAAAAGCCTGATCCGATTGCCCGCCCCATTCATCAGGGGACCATATACACGGCTTGCATCTTAACCGAGGCTTTTCTTCTAGTTTACTATTTTGTTTCTTACCAATATTATTAATTTTTTTTGTATTCGGTTCATCTGCTTCAGATTCACAAGCTAAAAGAATGAAAGATAAAATCAGGATCATAAGCCCTTTTTTCCTTTTAAGTCCCACTATACCCACATCCTTTTATAAATATTTCTTGCTATATAGGTTGAATCAAAAATTGTATTGGCTAATCTAAACTTGCTGTTGATTTCCACTCCGGGCACACGCTTTCCGCGGGGCGTCAGTGGAGCCTCCTCGGCGCGAGCGCCTGTGGGGTCTCCACCTTGCCGCTGCATCCCGCCGGAGTCAGCGCCCTCCGCTCCAATCAACTTACATTTCAAATTGATAGTGTAATTATTTATTTCAACCTATATAAATATACGTATGAAGCAAATAAAAATTTCAATTAGGATCGCTCTTTTTCTAAGGGCCTATTTTGAAATAAGCCCAAAATAGTTGAAATGACCCAAAAACGCAGGGATAAAAAAATGTCTAATTCCTCCGCATTTTTACTAGGAATTAGACAAATGGCCTTCAACAATAACGCCCAATCGTTGAAAGTTGATATATTTGGAGAATCTATCGCAAATCCGGTTCTGAATCTCAACTGTTGCATCCTATAAGGTAAAGTACCGAGGTTCAATTATATGAACTTAGTCTCATCTTTTGGATTGCTCAACAACGATTTTTCAAGCTCGAGCCTCATTTTTTCCGTCTCGAGCATATAGTTTTCGTGTTTGAGCTTTTCCAGTTCCAGTTGGTCTTTCACCATACTGGCTTGTATTTTTGACTGCTTTTCGATATGGCTAGTAATAATGCCTAAAATGGGTATGCCAAATATCATAATAACTGCAATCGTCCCAGTCATGTATATCCCTCCTTATGTAGAAAACACATCCTTCTAAGTAAAATAATAACAAATTTTTCTGAAAACTTATATTGTATTTTTCTGAAGTTAATTATCTCGTTTCATGTATTCATTTATTAGATACATGAAATTCTTTGCGGGCGCAGATACATAATGATTTTCCAGCCAAATAACTCCTATTGAAGAGGCCATATTTGGATTTTGAATTGGTATTGTGTAAAGGCTATCGATTCCATAAACATCCAAAACAGATTCCGGAATAATCGTTGATCCCATCCCCCCCTTAACCAATTCCATTAACAATTTCATATCAGAACACTCCGCAATATGTTTGAGCTGAAGGTTTTCTTTAGTGAATGCCTCAAGAATTGTATTATAAATTCCCAACCCCTCCGTACTGGGAATAATCAGAGGAATATGCGACATTTCTTCTATTGATAGAGCGTTGGTTTCCTTATTTGTTACAAAGTAAAATGGCTCATTTTTTATATGCTGGTAAGTAAAACCACGCTGTTCAAGGGGCAGGCGAACAAACGCAATTTCAATTGTCCTCGCTTTTACCATTTCCGCCAAATAAAACGAGTCATTTTGCACAATTTTTAACGAAACAAGCGGATACTTTTTGTGGAAAGCCTGGATGATATCCGACAATCCCGAAAGAGATAAGGTATTTATCCCTAAAGTTAATTCCCCTTTTTTACCTTCCTCGGTTTCCCGGATTTCATGTTTAATTTCTGCCAGGCTGTTCAATAAATTGAGGGCCCTTGTATAGAGTACGGTTCCTTTATCGGTTAATTCCATGCTTTTGCCGCTTCGTTCGAACAATTTAACCCCGAGCTCATTTTCCAATTGTTTCAACTGAATACTTAATGGCGGCTGTGTCATATGGAGCCGTGCGGCCGCAGCTGTTAAGTTCTTTTCCTCAGCAATTGCTATGAAATACCGTAATTGTTTAATGTCCATAGACTTCTCCTTCTATTTAAAAAACGTATAGTTTCTATTCTTATTATATATTTTTAAAATAATTCGCTCCATGCTATGATTACTCTCATGTTCATTTGAAAGTGACAGCAGGAAGGTGATACGTATGGAGTGTTTTTTTAAATTTAAACAATATGATACATCTATTGGGAAAGAAATATCTGCGGGTCTTATCTCATATATAACTGTGGCCTACATTATTATTGTAAATGCGATGATTTTGGCGCAGGCAGGAATTCCGATGGAGGCAGGAATTATTGCAACGATCTTAACCAGTTTTTTCGGTTGTTTAGTCGTCGGATTATGGAGTAATACCCCAAATATTCTCATTCCGGGTATGGGTCTTAATGCAATGTTTACTTATACAATTGTTCAGTCCGGGGGATTTACTTGGCAGGAAGCACTGGCTATGGTATTTGTTTCAGGTCTGATTTTTGTTGTTATTGCCTTTACACCAACAGCGAAAATCATTACTGCCTCTATTCCTAATTCATTAAAAGAAGCCATAACCATCGGAATTGGGATCTTATTGATTTTAATCGGCTTTGAAAATGCCGGCCTTATTACGAAATCAGAACACACGCTGCTGGCAATTGGAGATTTAAGCAGCCCCACAGTCCTCATAACATTTGTTGGCTTGATTATTACGATTTTATTATTTGTTAAAAATGTTCCAGGAAATCTGCTGATAAGTATAGCCATTACGTCGATTTTGACTATTTGGTTTGGAGGGGCTTCCATAAAGGGCATTTCCCTTTCATTACCATCCTTTCATGAATACATTGGCCTGTTTGGTCAAATATCCTGGGCAAAAGCGGGAAATATCATTTTCTGGCTAACATCCGTCTCTTTTGCAATGGTCATTGTGTTTGAAAATATTGGCTTGATACATGGACATACAAAAATGCTAAACCGTCCTGAGAGCAGCAAAAAATCTCTTCAGGCTACAGCTGTTTCAGTTTTATCATCCGGAATCTTCGGTACGAGTCCCACAGTAGCCTCAGTGGAAGCCGCGGCAGGCATGACAGCTGGCGGAAGAACTGGGTTAACGAGCATTGTGACTGGATTTATGTTCCTTATTTCGATCTTGTTTATACCAGTGATTAAAATCGTTCCTGCCAGTGCGGTTTCACCGATTCTTATTTTAATTGGACTTCTTATGTTGCAAAACATTGTTCATATCCCAATGGATGACTTTGCAGAGAGCATTCCGGCACTATTAATTATTGTATTGATTCCATTGACGTATAGCATTGCGGATGGAATGGCCATTGGCTTTATTCTCTACCCACTGTTAAAGCTCCTAATGGGAAAAGGGAAGGAAATTCACCCTGTACTTTATACGATTGCGATTCTATTTGTTAGCAATTTTGTTTTACAGTATGTAATTTAAAAGGAATAGAAAATGGCCTGGGGATGGCTGGCTAAAAAAATGAAGCAAGGGATCTGATTTATAACGGGTTCGGTAAAAAGCTCGGAGCCATTGCTTCGAGCTTTTTGATATTAGCACGTTGTTTAAGATAAGCACCTTTATTTTAAGTGAAAAACTTCACATATAGTTGTTTTTGAACAACTATTATACTGTTAAATACTTCAAAAAATAATCTTTTGTATCTTGGTGAGTGAGTATGCCTACCAGTTTGTCTTTTTCAATAAATTTTATGTTACTAATCTCATTATCATTTGGACTTAGCGAGTTTATATCGCCTAAAAACTCTACAAGAAACATTGTTGTTTCCTGTTTATCGTATCCGATATTTACTTTAATTTTATCTGAAAAATCAAATCGAATTTTTTCATCCAATTCTTTAACAACCTTATATTCTTTTGAACCCGTCTCTTCTTGTAATTCACGAATTAGTGCATCGTATAAATCCTTATCATTTTTTTCTACTCCACCTTTAATAAAATCCCACTCCCCTTTTATAGTTTGTTTACCTTCAAGTGTATTTATTTTGGTTTTTTTTACGATTAAAAATTTATTTCCTTGAAAAACAATTGCACCAACAGCTCGTCTTATCATTTCTATCACTTCTCTTTCTGGATCTCTATATTCCGATGGGATAAATCACCCTCTAACACAATGTTTCTCTCTTTACCATTAAACTCAACTATTGATAGACTTGTATCTTGAATAAAAGGAGGTTCCCATAGTTTTTCTAAGGAATAATCCTTGAAGAGCGCCAACAATGTCTTAATAACAACTGAATGAGTAACTATTAGAATATTTCCTTCGCTATATTTATCTTGAATAGAATTAATAAAGTTTAATACTCTATTTCTAAGTTCATCAAAACTTTCTCCATTTAATGAACTATATAGGTGTGGGGTATTCCAGAATGAGTGAAATTCATTTGGGTACTTAACCTGTATGGCAGAAAAAGTTTGACCTTCCCATTCCCCGATATTTATTTCTTTCAAATTATCATCAAGAATGATAGGAATCTTTCTTTCACCTTTAACCAACTCAGCAGTTGATACAGTTCTTCCACTTGGGCTAGAGTAGATTGCATCGAATTTTATATCCTTAAGCCTACTTCCCAATGATACTGCGTTTTTTACCCCATTCTCGGTTAATTCCGAATCACCCCAACCTTGCATTCTTTTTTGCGTATTCCATATTGTCTCACTATGTCTTGTTATATACAAAGTTAGCAATTGTTATCCCACCCTTGAATGTTTGTTTGTGTTGGCAATTATGTATGTATAGGTTGAATATCTTGTTAAACTAACCCCTGTTTTTCATAAGGAATTGAACAAAAAAAGTGCCTAATCCTTCCTGGATCAATGCCTCCGTTACTTGAAGAAAAATTTTAATCTGGAATATCTAATTTTTGTAACACTCCAAACAATATATTTTGTATCTTTTTATCATCATTTACATATAACACCAATATGTTCCTTATTCCATATGCTTTATGTTCTACTAATTTTGCTGTTGCTGTTATCTCTTCAAACCTTTGAATTCCTTTTCCTCTATCACTTGCCGAAGGAAAAACATAAATTGATAATGTATTACCTTCTAAATTATACACTTCAGGTGTAATTCCGTTTAATTCTTGGATAAAAACGTTGTCACTTGATAAATCCGTATCTTTTTCTAATTTAAACTCATGCTCTGTTATAACGGATTTTACATTTTCCAAAGTTATATCGCTTGTTTTAGTAGGATTTCCTTCAGCTTCTTGTTGGCTACAAGCACCGTTAATAGATATAAATAGTACGAAAAACAATAGTTTTTTAATCATATATATCCCCTTTTAAAAGATGAAGTGAATTATTTTATGTTTCATCTTATTAAGTTCTTTTGCATCTTTTTTGAATATGCTTTATCTTTAATTTTAACATAAATATCCAAAAACCCACTTTCTATTTTTAACAAACCAATTACATAACAAGTAGCATACGAATTCGTACGCTGACAATAACTTCAGTCACTCTGCTAAAAGGGGTGCGAACTCGAGTGCTAATACGCCATAAAACGCATAGAAATCTTATATATTCATAAAAAGATGCAGTCCAATTCAGTTACGAATTGGACTGCTAATTAGTGTGCAAATTAAGTTTTTGTACTCGAAAACCAAAGCGTTATCTGATTTGTCCCTTGCTTCATTTTTCTATATAGAAACTATTATTTCCCTTTTAACTGGCGCTCTGCTTGCAACTCCCCGTTCCACTCATTCTCCATAAAATTCTGCTTCTCAAGGTAGTTTAGGACTGTCTGCGAAAATTCGATATGGGATTCCTTCGTGTACTTGGCAATCGTATAGATTTGGGCAAGATTTTTCAACCCAAGCCGTTCGGTCATTTCCTTAAGCCTTGGGTTGGACATGTAGCGGTCCCATCCCTTTTCGTTTCGGTCCTTGTAGATTTCGAGAATCTCTTCATCTGAATAATCGCGGTATGTATTATAGTGGACGAGTCCATGCCTTGGCAATCGATCGCGCGGTGCGGGGTTTTCGGCTGGATAGCCAAGTGAATACCCGACAACCGGGACGACATTCGGCGGCAGGTTCAGCAGCTCGCCAATCTGGTCGCAATTTGCAAGCGTCGAGCCCATATAACAGATGCCCAGCCCCGCGTTCTCCGCTGCCAGGGCACAGTTTTGCGCTGCCAAGGTTGCATCAATCGCTCCAATCATAAAGCTCATGAAATTATCAAAATGGACAGGTGCATCATTGAGTGCGAGCCATTTTCTCATCCTATTAAAATCGGCACAAAATGTTAGCAGGACCGGCGCATCAACGACCATCGACTGCTCCATATGTGCCGTATAGAGTTTTCTCCTAAGCTCTTTGTCTCTTGTGACGACAATTGAATACGTTTGCATATTGCCGCTGGAAGATGCTCGGATTCCCGCATCCAAAATATAATCCAGCAGTTCCTGGCTCACTTCCCGGTCTTCGTATTCCCGTATTGACCTGTGCCCAAAAAGTACCTCGTTGAATTCCAATGAAATCACTCCTTCTAAAAAGAACTATACCACTTAATGCGAATGTTCTGAATAGAAAAATTTCGTTTTACGAAATTTAATTTCAAAAAAATCCGCCTATTTTAAAAAGGCGGAACACTATTAATCAAACGGAAATTCATATCCTGTATAGTTAAATACATTGGTAAGCCCTAAATTTTCTGCAATTGCAATAGATGGCTTATTGGCTTCCATACAATCCCAATACGGAACCAAACCATTTTCCAAGCAATCTTTTACAAAACAGTGGGCAATCTTTTGAGCTAATTTTTTTCCTCGATAAAACTCTAACGTTTCAATGTCCACACAATGTACATTTCCAACGACAAAACCAGAAAAGCAGACACCCACAATGTGTTTTTCATGAACGATACAATAACCAGTCCCCTTATGAAAGAAGTTATCAGGCGAAGACCAGTATTCTAGGATTTTCGAGTGCAGGAATTCAATATTGTTCATTTCCTTTTCACTATTTTCATAGAAAGCTTTACTGATCTTTATTATAGAATATCCCTGTTCAAGGACGGGTTCATTCTCAGTTTTATAGTCCCCGTTTTGCAGCATATAAACCTTCTGGTTCCAGCTTCCTAACTTTCGATGTTCAAACATCTTTTCAATAATCTTGTTCCATTTTGGGTGATTCCCCATTCCTTCAAACCAACTTAATCCCACTTTCTTTGCATCAGGTTTAATAACGGTGTCAATAAAATGATCTATTTTGGAAGTGAACAGTTCATTTTCTTCATTTCCGATAAAAATAAATCCATCATTATTGCCTAACCATACAAGTCCGGAAGTAGGAGAAGCGAGATCGTCCACAAAAATACGGCCTGGATTCATTCCTTCAATGACAGCTTTAACTTCTAATTGCCCTCGTTGATTTGGTAAACTTTTGCATTTATAAAAGTCGTTTTTATTTATTTCATAAATCATTAAAATACCCCCCAACACCCTCGAGCACTATACGATAAATGGGCTATGCGTTTATAATAGCAATACATTTTTTAAATTCAAACAATGACTTCTCTAATCGTGAAAATGGACTACGAGTGACACTGATCATTGGGTCCGGTTCCTTCTGGGTGTACTGGGCATTTTTTTGGTTACCTAGGGTTCATTTCGAAAGACTGGTTGTTTCGGAAAGTTAATAGCTTTGCGCCAACCTCAATGAAAAAAAGGATGCACTACATTTATTGAAGTCATGCACCCTTAAAAATTTCAATTTTTATTTTTCAAATGTTTAATGACATCCCCAAACGAGTCGTCTCTCCAAATTTTAAAATAGACAATATCATTTGGCTTAAGAATTTTTTCCAAGAAATCTTGAACATCATGAGTATCGGTATAATGATGGATGTCCCGCTTACTCATGCCTGCTAAAAGAGCTGCTTTAGCAATTTCTTTTCCAATAAAACCCTTGGTAATAAGTTTATTTACCCCTATTTCAACCAGTAAGCGACCGACTTTTTTATATTTTTCATCCGCGTATTGTCCCAACGGTCCCATTCTTCCCAGGACAGCAATTTTCCGTTGAGATGGTACTGAAATTTCCCCCAGTAAACGCAGCCCATTTTCCAAGGAAGGGGGGTTTGACTTCCATGTATCATCAATTAACGTGATTTGATTTGGTAGTTGTATTATTTCAAAGTGAGATCTTAAATGTTGAAAAGAAGCGAGCCTTTCTATGGAGGCCGTGATATCTATACCTGCCTCTACTGCTCCCGCTATTGCAGCTACCGCGTTGTATACATTATGTTCCCCTATTCCCGGTATAAACGCGATGTATTCTTTCTTTTGATGGATCAGGGTAAACTCCATACCAGACTTATGAAAATGACTCTCCTTTATTTGAAAAGTAGCACCTTCGCTTTTGCCAAAGGTGATAATTTTCCCTTTGAAAATTGAGAAGTTCATAGAAGAAATATTGGAATCATCTATATTAATAATAAGTGTCCCTTTTTCATCAAGTCCATGGATTAGCTTCTCTTTTTCGGCAACATAGTCCTCGAAGGAAGGGAACTCATCCGTATGATCTGTATCTATCATGGTCATGATCCCGATAGTTGGGAAAAAATAATTACATGCTTCTACCATGTCACCGGGTTCTGCTACCCCTGTTTCAATTACTGCAATATCGGTTTTTTCTGTAATACCCACCAGATAAGGGAGATTAAAGTAGCTGCTGTTTCTATTTCCAATTGTAGCCTGGACAGTAAAATTTGTTTGCAGAATATGTTTCAGCATTTCCTTCGTCGTTGTTTTCCCGCAGGTACCGGTAATAGCTACAACAGGGATGTTAAACATATGACGGTAGTAGGAAGTAAACTTGTAGAACGTGCTAAATATATCCTCTACCATGATAATCTGCTCAAACTTCATTTTTTCCATATTGTCAAATGGAGAGTCAGTCACGATATAAAGGTGATTATATTTTTTCAGCTTATCCCCATCCAGAATATCCTTTTTCCTAATATGAAAATACAATGTATGATCATTAGCATGTTTCGAGTCATGAATGACTTTTACTATAGAAACTCCTTCATGGACTTTTTTCGGTTTCACTCCTATAGCGGTTATTATATCCACTAATTGCAGGGCTTTCATTTGTTCTCACCTGCCCCATTTTGTTTTGCTAAATAGACAGCATATTCTATTGCTCTTTTTGCTATATCCATTTCTAAATAGAAAAGAACAGGTGCACCGGGGCGCCAATTGACCTCATATAACCAAATTTTTTGGTTCTCATCCATTCCTATGTCGATTCCCAATTCATCTAACGGCTCATCATATAGACTGTCAAAGTGGGTTGAAAATTGTATGGCGAAGTTTTCCAAATAGCGTTTGACATTATAAAATTCTTCATCAAACTGCTTTCTTAAAAATCCATCTAAAATACTCGTATATCCTCCATAGCTGATGTTAGAAACAACTCCTGTATCAGCAATGCGAGGATATATAGCTGTATTCACCCATTTTCCTTGGCCGTTCTTTTGTACATGGAGGCGAAAATCAAACGCTAATCCTCTCTTTGTCTCCGAACGGATAAACGGCTGTACCAAGTATTCTTCATCTCGGATAAGCAGTTCAGCAATCCAATCATCTAATTCTTCCTTTGAAAAATTATGTTCAATGTCGTCAGCTTTTAAGGAATAATTCTCCCCCCTCTTCTCTACAAATATGATTCCTTCTCCTTTAGCCCCGGAAACAGGCTTGATAATAATTGAGTTATAGTTATTCAGGTACAAAAAAATAGTTTGTATCCTTTCAACCTTTTCTGAAGGAATTAAATACTGACTAAATTTCCCGCTTTTTTTTATCCGATAATAGACGCTCATTTTATCTCCGATGGCATGGCTAGTAAACGGAATTTCTTTTTCTAGTGCATCGACAATTTCATCCTGCTTCGATGTAAGCGTACCTCCTGCATTAAATATCACATCAGGATATCCTACTTCTCGTTCAACCCACCTACCCTTTTCATAAAAAAGTCCTACAATCTGCTTTTTGTCCAAGTTGACTTTACCAGGAGTAAAGTAGAAAAAGTTAACACCTTCCATTTTCGCTGCAGCAGCATAGGCATAAACTTTATTCACCTTCTCTGGATCTTTACGGTAGTGTAGCATTCCAATTGTGACCATAAGTGGCTTTTATCCTCCAAACTGTTGTTAGTTTAAGTGGAAGTTAATTTCCTCTGCTGCTGTTTTTGCTATTTTCCTAGCTTCTTCCGTGTTAGACGCAGTTGCCATAACATAACCATAGCGGTGTCCCATTGAAAGAGGGGACTGCAAATAAGCACCTTTCCTTGGCTTTATATAAACGTCCACTACCCCTTTGTGTTTAAGAGCTTTTTCTTTCCCGGTAACCTTCTGAAGGGTTCCTTTTGCAGATACCGTAATATACTGTGTAAACACAAAGCATTCATGCTTATGCTTCAGGGATGGCTCTTCTCCAAGCCAAACTTTCAAAATTTGTTCAACGAAGTTAAAACCATAAGCAGCTTCAATCATCTTATTTATTGCTCCTCCAGAAATACGAGGATTAATTTCAATAACCTTCCATCGGTCTTCATGGCGGCGTAATTCAAAATGGCATGAACCATTAGTAAATTGTAATGTATCAATAATTGAACGGACTGAATTGCACAAACTGTCATGTATCTCCTTAGGCAACTGGTTCAACAAAGAATATCCTGTAATAATAAACCGTTCCCTCTTGGGTATTTCCTGTTCAATTACTGCAACAATGTAAGCTTGATTATTGTAAACAAGCACTTCTACAAGATATTGTTGACCCTCAATATACTCCTCAAATAAAATCGGCGTATCCAGAGATTTTTTTTGCAGTTTCGCTACATATCTTTTCAGTTCTGATTCATCTTCAGCTTTAAATACATCTTTTGAACCTGTTGAACCAGGAGATTTAATAATAACGGGGTAGTCCAAAGCATGTTTTCCCATAAAAGCACCTAGGTCTTCCTGTTTGTCATATATGGCATGTTTGATACCAAACTCCGTATGCTGCAAGGCTTTCCTTGTTTCTATTTTGTTTTCCATTTTAGAGATGGCGGGAGTTGAAATTTTTTTACTGCATAATTGTTCACAAAGGTGAGCAGCGATACTTACATAGGGATCAATAAAACTTACTATGGTGTCGATTACGAACCCCTTTGTTTGTAGAATTTCTATTTTCTCCTTCATCGCCTTCATATCTTTAAGATCATCCAATATCATTCTATGAACATCTGGGAATTCATTTCTCTGGGATAGATGTTTCTGTTGATTTGTAAAAACTACAGTAAAATAACCAAGTTTCTCAGCAGCTCGGACCGCCTCCCTGCACGAGCCTGATTTTTTTAAACCTATAAATACAACTGTCCTCATAGATTGGCAGCTCCTTTTAAAAGGTGAATAGGGATGGTGTGTTTTCTTGCAAATGAAGCGCCGTTACCGGCATTATCAACGTAGTAATGAAACTAGGTCCTTAAGACATGAATGAGGGAGCAGTCTCTAGTCCCTAGCACAGCCTTCTTCTGGTTTACCCATTACTATCCTATTCTTTAATCTAAAACTTGACTGGGGCATATTACATTCCCTGCGTTATGGATTGAAGCGAATCTTTTAGTTTGTTAGAGACCACGCTTTAAATGTTGAAAAAATTTTACTAATCTAAAATGGGTTACGAGAAAAACTGGAAAGAACGCACTTAGGGGATTGTTTATTAGGACTATACTGAAAAAAAAGAATCCATTTTGAAGCTCTTCATTAAAATGGACTCTGCCTTGCAATTCAGTATGGATATTTATGGGAGAGGAATTTATTCATATTTATAAATTGTTCATAAACGAATAGTACTTGGTAATGAAACTTAGGCTATTTACATTTCGGCTCGATTATAGGTAAATATCTATTGATTAATTCAGTCGGCAATGGAATAATTCCACATACCACATCCAAATTCAAAGTAATATGGTGACTTGTTAAAAGGAGCGAATACAAATCCGAGCCTATATCAACGGGACACCCCTCCATATCGATGGGTATTAGGATAGTTAGTACAAGGCATCCGGACTTCCTATTTAATTCTTTTATCGTAAAAACTGGTGAGGATACAGTACCAAAACAGTCATTAACTATTACTGCATTAAATATGTTGCAACTTGGTGTTATAAGAAAAAAGGGTATGACCTCCTTTTTTTCAATTATCATTTCTAATATATTGCACAATGGGCTTTGCGGCTTATTGTTATAATCAGCCACTTCCATTCCCCCTCCTGTTATCCTACGAAATAGGAATCAATTCAAATGTAATATTCTCTGAAGCACGCATTGCATTAGCCTTCGCTTCATCACACGACTCTCCTTTTGCTATCACAATCCCATAGCGATGTCCCATTGAAAGAGGAGGAGATAAAACTTGACCCTCTTTGGCATTAATTAAGACTTCAATTACTCCCGGCAGACCTCTTGCCTGATCAACACCCGATACGGATAGAAGTTTTCCGATCGAATTTACTGTAATATATTGTAAATAAACAGAACGTTCATATTTTCTTTCTATTGACGGCTGCTCTCCCATATATAGTTTTAAAATCTGTTCAGCATAATCAAACCCATAGGTTTCATAGAGCAATCTATTCATTGCCCCGCCGGACATTCTGGGATTAATTTCGATAATTTTCCACTCACCATCTACCAAACGTACCTCTAAATGGCAATTTCCATTCTTCATTCCTAAATCATTAAGAACACGTTTTGTAAATATAGAAATACTCGAGTGTATATCATCTTCTGCTTTTGGTACTATACGATAACCTGTCACGATAAATTTCGTATGCAGGGTGATCGTTTGTTCAATTACTGCAACGATTTGAATTATTCCTTCATGCACAATGGCTTCCACTAAATATTGCGGCCCTATCAGATATTCTTCAATAATCAAATCTTCATTTGAATTTCGGTTTCTAAGAAAATGTATACGATTTTTCATTTGTGTTTCGCTGTTAACCAGGTAAACATCTTTTGATCCTGTAGATGAAGGGGATTTTAGAATTAGAGGATATTTGTGTTTAATCTGATACATAACTTTATTGATTGGGTCTTCTCTTTTGACAATCGTATAGTAAGGGGAATATGGCTTAGATTGAAAAAACTCTCTTGTTAACACTTTGTTTTGCATGATATTAATAACATGTGGTGAAATGTTTTGATTACAGAAAAAATGATGTAATTTAGCTGCCAGGTACACATATGAATCAACAAAGCTGATAATAATTTTTACATCGTACACTTTCCTAATTTCTTTTATTAGCACAATTAAAAGATCCTCTTTAAGTTCTTTTGTTAAATGAACATAATCGGCTTCTGGAAATTCCTGCGATGACTTGCGATTTGAGATTAAATGGATAGAGTATCCTAACTTTTTTCCTGCCTTCACCGCATCTTTACTGGTTCCATACTTAGTTGATTCAATAAACACGATGGCCTTCATATACTTGAACGACGCCTTTCATTTGCACATTTTCTTATTTTGTATGATATGCCCGGATATTTTGGTTAGTATAGGCTAACGTCCTTGCTTCAAAACTATAAATCTTCACCTTTATTTCCAGTATGCATACAAACATTGAAGGCGCCCTGTGGCCAATCATCTTGATTCTCCAAGGCAGATTGATGAAGGCGATGTCCCTGCGATAAGCCCGCAGGGACACTTTTTTGGTCGCATTGACCGTTTATTATGGTGACCGATTTTATAAACCTTTTACGTAAAAACCACCTGCTAATCATCAGCAAGTGGCTTTTTGGTGTGGCGATTTATCCGTGAAACATTCTGTGTATCAAGAAAACTCGGGGAGTGACAGGCACTGTTCGGTTTTCTGTGTCGGTTCATTGAATCCTTTGGTTAGGAGCCAGTTTTATAAAAAATATAACTGTACATCATCGTATTAGCATGAAAAGGGGACCCAGCATAAACATCCATTCATGGATTGCTCTTAACACAGTACCTGAAGCATGAATAGAAGCGGGATCGACCGAAGCTCCTGCTGCTACGTATTCACGGCTCAAGGTCAACAGGGACAGAACACTGATTATGCCTACCGTAATGACAATCGCTTCAATTGGAACCTGAAGCAAACATGCCAGAGCGCAATTGTCTCGGTATACTTCCTTAATATCGGAACATCGTCGTTGCAGTGCCAACCACCGAAACGACAAGCATAAGTTCCATAACCGCCCCCAACACGATACAGTTGGCGTGCTCGGAACCTTTCGCAAGATAATCAGACCCTATCAGGATAGGATCGTAAAGCTTAAGGACGATTACCGCCGTAACCGTAGCCGTTATGAATAGGAACCTAACAATTTTTGCCGCCTTCTTATTTGAATTCATTTGCTCCCCTACTTTAGAATGATTCGAACGAATTTTACAGCTCTGGATCATCCCCATAAAAAAATACTTCTTCTAGCGGCAAGTTAAAGGCATGGGCGATTCGGAAAGCGAGTTCCAATGATGGAGAGTAGTTTCCCTTTTCAAGTGCCACGATTGTCTGCCGGGTGACCCCGACCTTGTCAGCGAGCTGCTGCTGAGTCATTTCATCATGGTTGAATCGTAATTTTCGAATATGATTGCCAACAAGATTTTTACCCACGATTACACTCCTTTCCTGTAATGATAAAGCCGTGTTATGGAGCCGAACACATCGGAAAGGAATCCTGAAACGACCAGGATGATGAACATCGCCTGTGACGACTCATAAAAAACAAGTGATCCCATTGAAATAAGAAAACCGCTGACAAACACGAAAAATGAATTTCGAAATGCCTTCAAACCAATTAATTTATCGAGTTCATCCTCAAAGTTCGGTTCCTTTTCCTTGGTCGTAATTCGAAAAATAATATTAAAAATAATGCTGATGATGATGTGCGCAACGACTGAAAACAAGGTCAGGATAAGGACGAAGGAACCCCAGTAATGAAAGGTTTACGCCGATTCGAGCCCCCCTCCCGGATGCCGAGGGTACATATACTGGCAATTACCAGCAAAGATGAGAATCGTACAAATCAACGATACGATGCTTTTCTTTTCTTGATACGTCATGTATTTAATCCTTGTCTAATTTAATTAAAGTATAGTTCTATATACTAAATGTAAAACCAACTTTACATAAAGTTAAACAAAATTTACAGATTTTAAGAAAACATTTCAAACACTGCAAAGAGAATAAAACTTTCCAAAATAAAAACACAAGGCCAATGAGAGCACCTTGTGTTCAATCCAAAGTTTTTAAAAGCACACTATGACTTCCCTTTTGAATGATCCTTTCGTCACGACTGCACTGTCCGCTATTGAAAATCCCGCCTGGATGAGGATTTCATCAACCGGTTCGACGGTGACAATGACGGCTTTCTTGGCAAAATTGCGGGCGCTTTGAAGCATCTCGAGCTGCTGTCCGGGGCTTATGACCGAACACAAATTATATGGCATATCAATAATTGCCACGTCATAGTGCTCGGTAATGTCGAGCATATCTTTCAGTTTCACTTCACAGGCATACCCGAAGTACGCGATATTCTCCCTCGTCCCGCCAAGGACCAACGGGTTTCTGTCGCTCCCTGCGATATCGATCCCCATTGATAAGGCTTCAACCAATACGGTCCCTATCCCGCAGCATGGGTCGATAGCCTTGATTCCTTCTGGATTTGGTATCGCGATGTTTACCACCGCCCTCGCGACCCGCGTATTGAGCGCGGTCGAATAACTGTGCGGCTTCTGCTGGTGATGGTACCAGATCGGCTCGCTTTTAATATAATCTCCCAGTATCCATCGTCCGTCGGTTAAATTCATGACCCCGAATACCCTGTCCGGAGTGTGCAAATTCGCCCGGCCATTAATATGCAATCCAACTTCTTTTTCAATAGCACGTCGTTCATCGGACGTTTTTGCCACCCCGGCACTCTTCACATACCTGACTTTAAACGATTCCTCGAAAGCCGGCAGCAACCCGACTTCTTTAAGGAGCTCTTCTAAACTGGTTCCCTCATTCAACACGGAAATCCGTTCTTTAATGAACGGACTCCGGCTTGGGTCTATTTTTACATGGCTTTCCAAAAAACCGATTTGCGAATCGCAGCCAAAAAACGACCGCATCTCCAAAAACATGAGCGAACGTTCTCCCTCATAACTCGAAAACGTATAGATATAGTTAGTTTCATTCATTCCGCAATTGTCCCTTACAACTATTTTGCTGTTCAATAGTAATCACCATTATCTATTTTTCCATTAGCGCATTGCACCTTTATAAAAAGAACTGGCCATTTGATCGAAGTCATACTCTTTAAGTTCTTCTAAAGTAATATTTGCATGCGCGCCTTCATGTACCATGAGGTTACTGTTTTCACCAACATGTACCACAATGACAGGCTTGTCGGTTGCATACGCGTAGCCAAGTTCCCAGGCTGTACCGCTGTCGGAATAGTTTCCATGATAGATGCCGACAACAACTTCAGCCCATTTTATGTGTTTAATATCATCCATAAATGTTTCAATCGACCACTGGCGAGAGCCAAACTCTGCCTCGCTAGAGTGCCTAAATGGCGAGAACAGCCTTAAGCCTTTATCTTCCAAAATTTCTTCAACCTGTTCCAAGTATCCAATCTCTTTTTCATTAAAAAACGGACTAGCTAAATATACTCTTTTCATCATTAGAGCCTCCAAAGCGGTATATAACCAAAAAATTTATTTTACCTTTGTTACAGTACACTGTAATGATTTCACCCATATAGGCGGAAAAAATTATCTAAGTTCCTTAAAAATTCATTCTCGATTGCCCGCCGTCTACATTTATGCTGGCGCCAACAATCCAGGATGCTTTTTCAGAAGCGAGAAACACTGCTACATTCGCAATTTCTTCCGGGGTACCGAAACGGCCGGAGGGTATTTCCTTCTTCACAAATCCTTTTATGCCTTCCGGGTCTGCCTCAAGGCGTTTTTTCCAGTTGCCTGTTTCGTGCAATATGCTCCCTGGGGCGATGCTATTAACCCTGATTCCATCGGAAATCACCTCATCCGCCAGCGATTTTGTAAAACTGATCAGTGCGGATTTCGCATTGTTATAGGTAACCTTTCCCCCGCTCTCTCTTCCAAAAATGGATGTAATATTAACAATTGAACCAGATTGCTTCTTTTTCATATCTTCCACAGCCAATTTACTTAGGTGGACAGCAGAAAAGTAATTCAACTCCATTGCTTCGTAGAATAAATCCATATCTGTTTCGGTTGCTTTCCCGCCATTGCTTCCGCCTGCATTATTGATTAGGACGTCAATTTTTCCGTATTTTTCAACAAAGGAAGTGATAAGGTTTTCCCGCTCGTCTGGTTTGGTAATATCCGCTTGTAAAATAGAAACGTTGCCTCCAAGTTCTTCCTTTGCCTGTTCCAGCGCTTCCTTACCCCTGGCTGAAATCGCAACATTCGCGCCCTCTGCTACGAATGTTTTGGCAATCGCCTTTCCAATTCCTTTCGATCCGCCCGTGATGAGTACATTCTTTCCATGCAAGTGCAAATCCATCGTAAAATTACTCCTTTTCAAATTAAAAACTAGGTTCATTATACCCTTTTCAAAAGTTTATCTGGCAACTAACGCTCGTAATGGTGATTTTGATAAAAAATAGAAAGTCCCTTTACGAGGTCCTCAATTTTAACCCAAACTTTTAAAAATATCACATCAATAGTAAAAAGCCCCTCCTACTGCTCAGCAAGCGGCTTTTCGATGTTCTCGTTCATCCGTGAAACATCTTGTGAAACTAGATGTTTCGGTGAGTGACAGGCACTGTTCGCTTTTTAGAGCAATGCGGGTGCTGATTGATTGAATCCTTTTGTTAATAGCCATACTGCCAGTATCATTTCGTTGGCTGCTACGGGTACGGCCAGGATGCCGCCCCAAACAGATATCTGTTCAATGATTCCAAACATGACCAACAACGCACAAATGAAAACAGATGCTGCCCCGGTAATGCCCAGGGTTGAAATGAATCTGGGTACGAGCCTGGTTTTGTAGAAGATATAACTGTACATCATTGTATTGATGCCGAGCATGAAAAGGGGACCAAGCATAAATGTCCAATCGTGGATTGATTTTAACACTGTACCTGAAGCGTGAAAAGAAGCGGCATCGACTGAGGCTCCTGCTGCTACGAATTCCCTGCTCAAGGTCAACAGGGATAGCACACTGATTATGCCGACGGTGATGACAATCGCTTCAAGGAACCTGAAGCAGACATGCCAGAGCGCAATTGTCTCGTTATATTTCTTTAAAATCGGGAACATCGTCGCTGCGGTGCCAACCACTGAAACTACAAGCATCAATTCCATCACTGCCCCTAGGACGACCCGATTGGTGTGCTCAGACCCTTTTGCCAGATAATCCGGCCCTATGAGGATAGGGTCATATAATTTAAGGCCAATTACCGCCGTGACCGCCGCAAGTATGAACAGGAACCCAACAATTTTTGCCGCCTTCTTGTCTGAACTCATTTGCTCCCCTACTTTCTATTGATTCAAATGATTTTACAGGTTTGGATCTTCCCCATAAAAGAATACTTCTTCCAGCGGCAAGTTAAAGGCTCGGGCGATGCGGAAAGCAAGTTCCAAGGATGGGGAGTAGTTTCCCTTTTCAAGTGCCACAATCGTCTGCCGGGTGACACCGACCTTGTCAGCGAGCTGCTGCTGAGTCATTTCATCATGGTTGAATCGTAATTTGCGGATATGATTGCCGACAAGATTTTTACCCACGGTTACACTCCTTTCCTGTAATGATAAAGCCTTGTCATGGAGCCAGTGACGTCTGCAAGGAATCCTGACGCAATCAGAATCATGAACATCAATTGTGAAGGCTGAAAATAGACCAAAGATGCCATTGAGAAAAGGAAGCCTAGGACAAATACGAAAAATGCATTCCGGAATGCCTTCAAACCAATTAGTTTATCGAGCTCATCTTCAAAAGACGGCACCTTTTCTCTGGTAGTTATTCGAAAAAAGATCGAGAAAATAATACTGATTATAATTTGAGCAACGATTGAAAACAAAGTCAGGATAAGGACGAAGGAACCCCAATAGTGGAAGGTTTCCGACGATTCCAACCCCCCTCCAGGATGCCTTGGATACATATACAAGCAATACGCTGTAAAAATGAGGATCGTGCTAATCAATGACACAATGCTTTTCTTTTCTTGATACGTCATACATTCACCTCTTGTCTAATTTATTTTACTTAAAGTATAGTTTTATATACTAAATGTAAACTAAACTTTACATTAGGTCAACTGTAATTTACAGAGAATTCCGCCTTTTTTTAAAAAATAGGCCATCCTAACTTTATTGCAATCATTTCATGTTCATCTACACCAAAAATACGGGAGAATAAAATCTCCCGTACTCCTGCACAATCTCCCCACTATCCTTAACCCATGCCAACATTAGTTCATCCTACATTCTCTTTTTGATTATTACCCAGGTAATTTTCATTCAGCCAGCCTTCAAGTTTTGCCAATGCGTCTGGATGAAGCGGTCGTTTTAGGATTTTCTTGAATCTCTTTCCTGATTTTAAAATGCTGAGTTCCTCAGTCTGTATGCGCAAGCCGTGTTCCATGTCCTTAATAATCGAATAATCGGCTTTCCCCTGTACGAGGGATGGAAGTTCTGATAGCACTTCTTTATCCGCCAGAGCGTCCTTGTCACCGACCATGGCTAGGACGGGAAAGTTCATGGATTTTAACGCTTCGCGGGTGTTAAATGCGATATGTTCTCTGTACCATTTTGCCGGCTGTTTAAAGAAGAGCTGGACTTTAACAATGTCTTCCTTGGACTGTTTGAATTTTTCCATCATCTTGGCTGCCGACTTTTCGCTTTTTTGTGCAACATTTAAAAACTTAAGGAGCTTCCCGAGAACAGGCTTTGCGAGCAATTCATTGCTTCCAAGCTCCCTCTGCTTACTTAATGCTTCAGGTAAATTGTCGACCCCGCCTGATAGGAAGATAACTCCACCGAGTGGCATTGAGGCACCCAAAGCGGTAGCAAGGATTGTTCCTTCACTATGTCCGGCTACAATGATCTTTTCCTTATCCACATTCGGGTGGGCTTGAAGGAATTCAACCGCAGTACGGGCATCTTCCACGAGATCCCACATTCCGGCAGCCATCCAGTCGCCTTCCCGCTTGCCTGTTCCCCGCTTGTCATAGCGAAGAGTAACAAATCCAAGGCCAGTGAAGAAGCCGGCTAGCTCCTTATAAAGGTTCGTCGTAAGCTTTTTTGCAACATTTCCATCCCGGTCGAGCGGCCCTGATCCCGCAATGATCACTATGGCAGGGTGTACCCCTTCACCCGCTGGCAATGCCAATGTTCCAAACATTCGATTTTTCTCCCCAAACTCAACCTCTTTTTCCATTCCAATCCCCTCCATTACATTTCTACCTTAATTTTTTTCCGGAATGACAACCGTCGCAAGATTTCGTGGTGTCCGTTCGGCCGATGGCTCATTCTTCATTGCCTCACCAATCAGGCGCCCCATATTTTGGGCAAGTTCCATGAATTCCTCATCTGTCAGATGCATTCTGGCCACGCGGTAGGTAACGCCGTCCCTTTGCAAATCGAAATCAGTCGATAAATATTGCTCATACGTTCCCATTAATTGCGCCATAAAGGTGAAAAACAACTCCAAATGCTGCTCTTTGCTTATACTGTCTACCTTTGTCGGAGCGGTTTGTTTTAAGCCATATACTTTTTCAACGGTGCCCCTTACCTGGTTTTCCTGAACCACCTCAATAAATCCCGCTTCCAGCAGTTTGTTCAAATGGCGATACAGTGTTGCCTGGGGTACATCCTTGATATGCTCGAGGAGTTCAAAAGCTGTTCGATGCCGGCCATTTACCAGTGACTGGAGAATTTTCATCCTGACTGGGTGCAGAATAAGTTTAGTACGATCAAAATCCATTCTGAATAACACTCCTCTGATGTTCATTATCAAAAATGATAACATTAGTGTAAAAAAAATAAGCTTTTGATATTATTATCACTATTGATAATAATTCAAACTGTTTTACATGTCAACATATTTTTCCAATAAAAAAGCAATGTCATTTCCAATGAGGAAACGCATTGCTTAAATTTCAAAGATTACTGCTCCACTTCTTCCGCCAGATTAAATAAAAATCCGTACACAAGGTTTAATATCTCCCCAATTGATCGTCCTTCATCGAATTCTTTCAACGCTTCAAGCGAGAAATTAAAGTTAAAGATTCCTTCGCCCCCGTCAAACATGAGGCTGTAGTCAGTTTTGGCAAATTCGAACTTCTCCTGTAAAAGCTTGTTCAAGGAATCAGCGTATTTCTTCTGGAGTCTTAATCCGAGCAGCGCCTGATAATTCCGGAAAACATCATCCACTTCAATGACCACTGCGTCAACATCGACCAGCTCAAACCATTTCGACTCTACATATATGAATTGATTCATGTTCTTTTTTAAAAAAGAAACCGGCTGCTGCAATAATTCCGTTCCGTCGTTTGAAACCATTTGCTCCGTTTCCTTATCACTCAGTTCGATGTAGGCTTCCTGAAAGCGCTCGGCTGAGTTCCTTTTGCTAACTGCCCCTGGCTGTACTAGGCCATGCTTTTCGGCATATGCTATCTCTTCCGCAAATAAGGGCTCGTTTTTCTGTAAACGTTTTTCCATGTTTGTTTTCAGCATTGTTCAATTATCTCCTTTAATCCGGCTATATATCTCGTTATACCATGTATCGCCCGGATAAAAAAGTTTCGCCACCATATTCCCGCTTCTTCTGGCCCCTGATTTCAATTGTGTCTAAAAAGTTACAGTTCCGGATATAATTAAAAATTCCCGGATATCTCCGAAAAAGTGCCCGATAAAATGAAAAATTCCCGGATATATTCAAAAAAGTGCCCGATAAATTCCAAAACCAACTGTAATATTTTCAAAAAAACCGGCCCACCAGGTTAACTGAACCTGATTGGGCCGGTTCTTAATAGTAGAAAATCAATCCAAGCAATGAAACGCTGACGGAACTTAAGCCGATTAACGAAGTGTAGGTAATCAGGTGACGAAGCAGGCTTCCTTTGAATTCCGCAAGCCCTTCATCCTCCCTCGCCCGCTCGTCTTCCCGTTCCATCGCCCTGGACTTTGGCGAGATGAATGAACCGAGCTTATTAAAGCCTTCCAAAAACAAGGTAAGGAATCCTGTTTTTAAAATCAAAAAGATCGCGCTGGCCAAGAGGAAGCTGATGCCCGCCAAAAAAGAACTGTTAACAATCTCTATCCAAGCCAAAGACAACACGAACTTTGCAATTAGCCATGCAATAATGATCAGAAGAAAACCTGCACATTTTTTGGCCATCATAGTCCCTCCTTTAACCAACGCAGGAAAAAGCGACCAGAGCGCTTTCCCCTGCTTGATTTACAAAATTGCTACTTATTCAGAAACCTTTTTCGCCCACTTCACGTTTGGATAGCGGTTGAAAGGATACACAACATCCTTGACTGTGGGTGAGGTCAAGTATGTGTTCGTGTAATGATAAACCGGAATAAACGGAAGCTCTTCCATCAGGATATCTTCTGCCTGGTGAAGGAGTTCAAAATGCTTGTCCGGGTCCTGTTCAGCCTTTGCCTGTGCCATCAGGCTATCGAATTCCTCATTTACCCAGCGTGAACGGTTGTTCGGGCTGTCGCCGAGGTAATAATCGAGGATGACAACCGGATCAAGCAATGTGCCAATCCATCCCATGCGCGCCATCTGGAAGTTGCCCTGAAGCGTTGTATCGAGATACGTTTTCCACTCCTGGTTCGCCAGCTTGACGTCAATGCCTAGGTTTTTCTTCAGCATTTCCTGGACCGCCTCGGAGATTTTCTTATTGTTTTCGGACGTGTTGTAGATTACGGTTACAGGAGGAAGCGTACTCCAGCCTTCTTCTGCCATTCCCTCTTGTAAAAGTTTCTTCGCTTCTTCGTTATCTTCTTTGAAATATTCACCGCCGACTTCACGGAAATCGCCTTTTGATGTTTCCACTCCTTGAGGAACAAATGCATAAGCCGGGGTTTCCCCTGCTTTTGTAACGTTTTTCGTCAAAGGTTCCCTGTTAATTGCCATAGCAAATGCGCGGCGTACTTTCGCATTGGTGAATGGTTCTTTGCTTACGTTGAACATGTACATATAGGTTCCAAAGTAAGGGACGTTTTTGAACTCCTTGTTGCTCTTTTCCTGTTCGACAACATCTGTCGGAAGCGTCTGAATCAGGTCAAGCTCGCCCGTTTTGTACATTTGGTAATAAGTTGTAGCGTCATTAACGACTTTCCAGGTAACCTTTTTCAGGTTGATTTTTTTGCTGTCATAGTAGTTTTCGTTCTTTTCCGCGACAACCTGGCTGTCATGCTTCCATTGTGTCATTTTGAATGGGCCATTGCTGACATAGCCGTCCGCTTCCCCTGCCCAGTTTTCGTTCTGTTCGACAAGGTCCTTTTTGACAGGATAGAATGTCCACATCGTCAAAAGCTCTTCGAAATAGCCAAGTGGATTGTTCAGCTCGACGACAAGGGTATGGTCATCTGTTGCTTTTAGTCCAACATCATCAATTGTGCCTTTTCCTTTGTTAAAATCTTCAGCGCCTTTGATGTAATACATATAGAAAGCGAATTGCGCGCCTGTTTCCGGGTTCATCGTCCGTTTCCAGCTGTACTCAAAATCATGCGCGGTAACCGGTGAGCCGTCAGACCATTTTGCATCGTCACGGATGGTGAACGTATACGTTTTGCCGTCATCGGAAACTTTGACGTCTTTCGCTGTACCAAGAACCGGCTTGCCATCCTTGTCTTTTGTGTACAAGCCTTCAAACGTGTGATCCAAAATCCATCCGGAGGTTGTATCCGTAGCCATTGCCGGATCCAATGCAGGAGGCTCATTAATCGCATTGAGGACAAGTTCCTGCTTAACTCCCTTTGTGCTATCCTTCGACCCCGAMCCCGAGGATGAATTTTGATTTCCGCCGCCGTAACAGCCAGTTAAAACAGAGCTGATTACCATAATGGCAGCTAGCATCCAAAACCATTTCTTCATTTTCCCTTCCTCCTTTGGTGTTTATCTTTCATTATATAGATGGCACGCCACCCAATGCTCCGGCTGAACTTCCCTGAAATCGGGAATCACTTCGGCGCAAATGGACATGGCATGCGGGCATCTCGTACGGAATCGGCAGCCGCTCGGCGGGTTGACCGGACTCGGGGGATCCCCCTGCAGCACAATCCTTTCCCTTTTTGCGGCGCCTGGTTTCGCGACAGGAATCGCGGACATTAATGCCTGTGTGTATGGATGGAGCGGCTCGGCGAACAGATCGTTGCTCGTCGCGAGCTCCATCATTTTCCCTAAATACATCACACCGATCCGGTCGCTGATATGCTTTACCATCCCGAGGTCATGCGCGATGAACAAGTAAGTTAATCCTTCCTGTTCCCTCAGGTCCTCCATCAGATTGATTACCTGTGCCTGGATGGAAACATCGAGCGCTGAAATCGGTTCATCCGCAACGATGAACTTTGGATTCACGGCTAGCGCTCTAGCAATCCCGATCCTCTGCCGCTGCCCCCCGCTGAATTCATGCGGATACCTTCGCGCATGCTCGGGGCGGAGGCCGACACGTTCAAGTAAATCATAGACCCGCTCGTGCCTTTCTTTTCCCTTTGCGAGGCCGTGGGCGTCAATGCCTTCGGCGATTATGTCGCCAACTCGCATCCTTGGATTGAGGGAAGCATGGGGGTCTTGGAAAATAATCTGCATTTCCCGATTGGCAATTGCTTTTTCCTTTCGTCCGAGCGTGCTCAGGTCAGCTCCGTTGTAAAACATTCTGCCTTCTGTTGGATCCTGCAGGCCGACAATCGTTTTACCGAGTGTCGACTTGCCGCTCCCTGATTCGCCGACAAGGCCAAACGTTTCCCCTCGCTTGATTTCAATCGAAATATCATCGACCGATTTAACGGTCTGGTTGTTTTTGATAGTAAAATACTTCTTCAGATTCTCGACTTTAAGGAGCGTATCGGATGCGGCGGACTGCTTTTCCGCGGCTTCCTCGAGTAAGTTGGCCATTAGTTTTCCCTCCCTGCTGCCACAAGGTCTTCAGCCTTCGGGGCTCTTGGGTCATTTAGCCAGCACCTTGCATAATGCCCGGTTTCTGTCTCGAAAGCCGGGGGCATTTCAGAAAGGCAGACTTCCATTGCGTATTTGCATCTAGGGGCAAAAGGGCAGCCCGCTGGCGGCGAAAAGAGATCCGGCGGAGTTCCTTCAATCGGGACCAGCCGCTCCTTTTCATTGCTTGTATGATCTGGTATGGATTCCATAAGCCCCCATGTGTACGGATGGCGGGGATTTTCAAAAAGTTCGCGGACTGTGCCGCTTTCTACCATCATTCCGGCATACATGACGATAACCCGTTCCGCAGTTTCCGCTACAACCCCAAGGTCATGCGTGATAAGAATGATGGCGGTATCAGTCTTTTCTTTTAAATCCCTCATCAAATCAAGAACCTGCGCCTGTATGGTCACATCAAGCGCGGTTGTCGGCTCATCGGCAATCAGCAGTTCAGGGTTGCAGGCAAGCGCGATGGCAATCATCGCCCTTTGCCTCATTCCGCCGCTGAATTCGTGAGGATACTGATTGTACCGCTCTTCCGGGTTCGGGATACCGACGAGTCGGATCATCTCGATCGCCCGCTGCTTTGCCTCCGACTTCCCGAGCTTCTGATGCACAATCAGTCCTTCTTCAATTTGCTTGCCGATTCTCATCGTTGGGTTAAGTGATGTCATCGGGTCCTGGAAGATCATGCTGATTTTTGACCCTTTCACTTTTTGCATTTCACGTCTTGATAGCTTTAGAAGGTCTCTTCCTTGAAAAAGGACCTCCCCATTTTTGATCATCGCAGGCGGTGTTGGGATGAGCCCCATGACTGTCTGGACAGTGACGCTCTTTCCGCTTCCGCTTTCTCCCACAATGGCGACAATTTCGCCTTTATTCACATGGAAGGAAACATTGCGGACTGCCTTTACCTCGCCGCCGTATGTTTTAAAGTTCACTTCGAGGTTTCTTACTTCGAGTAAATGGCTCACAATTGCTCCCTCCTATTTCCGGTTTCTTGGGTCCAAGGCGTCCTGCAGTCCGTCCCCGAATGCATTAAATGCAAACATTGTTAGGGAGATCATGAACCCAGGGAAGAACAGCCTCCACCACTGTCCGCTTAAAATGACTCCGAGCGCGTCGTTCGCCATCGTCCCCCAGCTTGCGAACGGCGCCTGTACGCCAAGTCCGAGGAAGCTAAGGAATGATTCGGCGAAAATGGCTTGCGGGATTGTAAATGTCAGGTTAACAATGATGATGCCGAGCGCGTTTGGCAAAAGGTGCCGCAGGATGATTTTTGCATGGCTCGTCCCAAGCTTTTCCGCGGCCATTACATATTCCTGTGATTTCAATTGCAGGATTTGACCTCTCGTAATCCGCGCCATGCTGACCCATCCGGTAACGGTCAGGGCGATAATAATGGAAATGACGCCAGGCTCCATAATGACCATCAGCAAAATAACGATCAAAAGGTAAGGAATTCCGTAAAGAACTTCGATAACCCTCATGATAATGTTGTCGACACGGTCGCCCTTCTTGCTGCGGCCGGCCATATATCCGGCAATTCCTCCGATTGTGACTCCGAGTACGAGGTCAATCAAGGCTGCTACAAAACCGATTGTGAGCGAGACCCGTGCCCCGTACCATGTGCGCGCCCACATATCCCGGCCAAGGTCATCGGTTCCAAACCAATGCTTTCCGGGGGCCATGTTCCCATTCGTCAGGTCCTGGCCCGAAGCGCTATAGGGAACCATTTTTGGCCCGAAAATGGCAAAGAACAAGATGACGACGAGAATCGACATGCCGAGGACAGCCAATTTGTTTTTCATGATATTTATCGCGGTTTCTTTCCAGACACTCAGGGACGGGCGCTGGATTGGGTCAACAATTCTTTTTTCTGGGGAGACAGGAACAAACAACGCATTTTCTATTTTTTTTGCCCCCATGTTACTTCCCTCCGCTCGTCAGTTTGATTCTTGGGTCGATAAGCCTGTAGGAAATATCAATCAGGAACAGGATGACCACAAGGATGGTACTGAAAAAGATTGTTGTCCCAAGGATAACGGGATAATCCCGGTTAAAGATGCTATCAACGAAATACTTTCCAAGGCCAGGAATTGCAAAAATCTTTTCGATGACGAATGTCCCTGTAATTAGGGCCACCGCCAACGGACCGATAAAGGTAATAACCGGCAGGATCGCATTCCTGATTCCGTGCTTGATAACTAGCCGAGGTGTGGAGAGGCCTTTGGCATTGGCTGTCTTGATGTAGTTCTGGTTCATGACGTCAATCATACTCGACCGCATAAAGCGCGCGATTACTGCCGTTGGCGAGGCTGCAAGCGCCAGAGATGGCAGGATGCTGTGCTGGAAGCTTCCCCATGAAGCAACCGGGAGCAGCCGCCATTCGACTGCGAAATACTTGATTAACAACGGCGCCAATATGAAGCTTGGCACCGAGATGCCGAGGATGGCAATCATCATTGCCAGGAAATCGATTGGCTTATTATGGTTCAGCGCCGCGATGATCCCGAGCAGAAGGCCAAAGAACAGAGCGATGGTGAGTGCTTGAATTCCCAGGGTTGCTGAAGCGGGAAGCCCGTCAGCGATGATGCTGTTCACCGATCGGGTCTGTGATTTAATGGACGGGCCGAGGTCCAGCATCGCAAGATTCTTCATATAAAGGGCGTACTGGACCGGCAGAGGCTTGTCCAGATTGTATTTCGCCCGGATGTTTTGCAAAACTTCCTCCGGCAGGACATCCGCATCCGATGCGAATGGATCTCCCGGTATAAATTTCATGATGACAAAGGTTAACGTGATAATGACCCAGATCGTCAAGAGCATCGTTAACAGCCTTTTGACAATGTACATCTCCATTCACCTCGCTGCTTTTAATTTTTGTTGGGGGAAAAATCCCCGTATATTCCGCTAATCTATCTCGAAACTGCAACTCTTCTTTCCAATTAACGCGTTAGTTCATTAAACTTTTACGCATTCACCGATCCAAGAACTCCGTTTGTGGCTGTCATCGCGATGATAACGCAGCCCCACATATGCTTGTAGGCTGTGACCATGTCATCACATGTAAAGCGGATGCTCTTTGGTCCGGTCAGTTCGACGGTTGGCAGGGTCGTTGTCATTTTTGCCTGCTGAGGACCTTTGAATTTCAAATCAAATGTAACAGGGCCTTCGCCGATCACAAGCGGCTTTGCCTGCTTCACTTTTTTAACAGCCGCTTCGGCTTTTTCACGGATTTCCTTCCGCGCAACCTCGGGATGGAGAAGCTCGGCTGCGAAGCGGTCAACAGCCCTTTTGGTTACGGCTCCTTCCACTTCCGGCAGGGTTTCCTGTACTTCCTTTACATACGCGTCATCACCGCTGATGAACAACGGCGGAACTCCCATCGAACCGGCCACATACGAATTCATTTCTGTTTCGCCGACGACTTTTCCGTTGATTTTCATTTCTTCAACACAAATCCCGGCGAGCGTATGGCTAATCACGGTTACATCGGAGCCGCCTTCACGGCCGTGGTGGCCGACAAACATGATGCCATCGAATGATTCATCAAGCCCTTCCAGCTGGCACATCACCCTGTTGTTTCCTGATACGAGGCGGGCGCGCGGGTCGAGCTCCTCGATGATGATGTTCGACATGTTTCCATGCCCATCCGCTACAACTACCTCTGTCGCTCCCCCGTTAAATGCCCCTTCAACGGCAGCATTTACATCCGCTGTCATCAGTTTGCGGAAACGCTGGTATTCCGATGGTGTTTTCAGCTGCTGGTTTGTAGCTACTCCAGAAATTCCCTCCATGTCCGCTGAAATAAAGATTTTCATTTTTCATTCCCCCATAATACGAATATTTTGTTTTTTTAAGATAAAGAGAGGGTTTTACACTGCTCTCTTTCACTACTAAAATTCAAATTTCTGATTTTCTTCTAGACTAAGGATAAATGCTTTGAGCAAGTCCTTTGTGGCTTCGAGGTCTTTCATGTCAATAACTTCTATGGGCGAGTGGGCATATCGTGATGGGATGGACAGAACGCCAGTTGGAATTCCCTTGTTTGCATAGTTGACGGCGCCGCCATCCGTGCCGATTCCCGGGAACACTTCAAGCTGATAAGGAATGTTCTGCTCCTTCGCTAGTTTTACAAGCGTATCTTTCATTGTCTTATGGACGATAAGGCTGAAATCCATCACCTTGATTCCGGTGCCCCGTCCTAGCCCCAGGCTCTGATCCATCGTTTCTTCGGGAGTATCGCTGACAGCGGTTGTATCTACGGCGATCGCCGCATCGGCCCGGAGATGTTCCGAAGCTGTCTTTGCGCCTCTTAAGCCTACTTCTTCCTGGACGGCAAAAAGGAAAATGAGCTCCCCCGCAAACTCCTCGTTCCGGACTTCTTCAAGCGCCTGAAGGAGGACTGCGCAGCCTGCCCGGTCGTCAAGCGATTTGGCGCGAACTTTTGGGGATTGTTCCGGCCCGAAAACTACGAAATCTGTTCCCCAGGTAATTGGCGTTCCGACTTCCACGCCCATTTGCTCAGCTTCCTCTTTTGAAGAAGCACCGATATCTATGTACAATTGGCTGTGCCTTCTCACTTTTGATGCATCATCGAACTTCACATAATGCGCGGACATTGTCCCAATGACGCCGGATAGCAAGCCTTCATTCCCCATCACTGTGACAGGCTGCGCCAACAGGATCCGATCATCATTCCCACCCAACTTCTCAAATCTCAACAACCCATTCGGCTCGATTTTTTTGACGATAAAGCCAATTTCGTCAATGTGGGCGGTCAGGATCACTTTCGGGCCTCGTCCGGTGCCTTTTTTCCTGGCAATCACGTTTCCGATTGGATCAATCTGGACCTCGTCTGTCCTGTCCTGCAAATATTCTTTCAGGAAATAGGATACGGAATGCTCGTACCCGCATGGCCCGGATAAGCTTGTCAGTGTTTTTAACAGTTCAATCAATGCCCCTGCCTCCTCAATAGTACTCGTACGAATTTTTATAGACTTCGAGCTGAATGATGGAATTCATTTCGGTGATGGAAGTGAGTTGATTTATTTTTAAAAGGGTTTCCGTTATGTCATCCTGGGTAGGGACCGCGATTTGCACCAAAAGGGAGTATGGGCCTGAAGTCATGGTGATGTAGCGGATTTCCCGGAACTTTTTGAGTGCCTCCACAGCCTCCCCCACCCTCTGGGGCTGTACTTTTAATTGGATAATCGCTCCGGCCTTTACTCCGATTGCAACTGGATTTACGACCCCGACGACCCCCATAATCCCATTATCCAGAAGGTTTTTGTAACGAAGGCGAACGGTTTTTTCAGTCACATTTAAAGCAGCCGCAATTTCTGTAAACGACATCCGGCCATCCCTTGCCAAATGTTTAATTATGCCCCTGTCGAGCTCATCAACTTCATACTTCATACGCACTCCCCATTCCCTTTCGATACTATTTTCCTATTTTTCTTCCTAATTCAGTAATATATTTTGTCGAAAATATCATAATTAAGTAGTCTTTTTTGATTTTAGTACGATTTTCGAAATTAAAGAGAATTATAGTAAAACATTTTTCAAAAAGCAAGAATTATATGAAAATTTTATTATTTTTGTAAAAGAAGTTTTTTTGCTAAAAATAAAACCTTTCCCCCTGCAAAATTGCAGGATTCAGGAAAAGGCCTGGAGAACTACCTATATACAAATAAAATTTATTCTCCCAAGGGGGCAGAGCGTGTGTGGTTTAAAAGGAAGCAGAAGGTATCGAAATCCGGGGCGCCGGTGTACCAGTACGATCCGGTAGAGACGAAGTTTGAGGGGATAAGGGATTTTGACGCTGAGGCGAAGGAGTTGTTTGAGGAGCATATTGAAAAATATATCGGAAAAATCAATATGGTGTTCCACGAAATCATATCGAATATCGTCCATGTAGATGTGTACCATGTGGCTCCTACAGACGAACGTCCCTTCCATACAATGATCACGCACGGGATGAGCGACCTTCCGATGGCTGTCCCGGAAGGTGCGGAAGATTGGAGATACGCCGAGCTCGTTTGCTTTTTGCCTAAGGAATACGATGTTACCGAAGAAGGATTCAAGGATGATCGAAACTACTGGCCAATCAGGAATATGAAATTTCTGGCCCGCTTCCCGCATGAGTACAAGACATGGCTCGCTTACGGCCACACATTGCAGAACGGAAACCCGATTGAGCCGTTTATCGATGGCACGAAGCTCTGCGCCTCCCTGCTGATACCGCCAACGATTGTGGAAAGTGGATTTTTTCGGCTAAAAGTGAGGGATGGCAAACTGATCAATATTTACAATGTATTCCCTATCTATCTTGAGGAAATGCAATTTAAGATGGATCATGGCGTTGACGAGCTGACCGAGAAATTTGACCAATTCGGGGTGAATGATTTATACGATTTGAATCGTGTTAATACGTGTCGGTAACCCTGGCTGTTTTATAAAATAACCCACAACAAAATCCGCTTTCCCGAAAAGGAAAGCGGATTTTTCATGGAACTACCCCCGCTTCTTTATAACCCCTTTAAATTTGCCGGCAGTCCGGACTTCCACGGTCAGCGTGCCCTTCCCATAAACCGCCTTGATGAGGAACGGTGCGCCAGTTGTGTTTTTAAACCGGAAATCAGGGCCTCCGTAGGAAACGGTCGCGTCCCTTCCGGCCGGAACATATCCAACACTTAAGGAATGGTTGTGCTTCTCTACATACTCGACCCCCAACTGGTCGACTGCGTTAAAGAGCGTGGACGATGTTTGGCAAATGCCTCCGCCGATTCCCATGACGAGCTGTTTGTTGACGATTTCCTTGGCAGGCTGGTAGCCATGCGCCTCGTCGCTAGGGCCGACCATCGTGTTAAATGAAAAGATGTCCCCTTCCCCGACAATCACGTTGTTGATCGCTTGCGCGGACAGCTCGATGTTTTTCGCCCTGCCGGCAACTTTGCTATCAAATTTAGTCGTATATGAAGCAACAAGTTCTTCAGCTAAATGCGCGGCGTCCGCAGGGTCATAAGTATTTTCTGTTTTAAAAATTGGCAGAACGACATCCCCGCCTTGTTCGGAAACTTCCAGCACCTTTTCCACGAGTTCTGCTTCTTCAAGAATGACCCGCGGCTCCCCTTTAATGATATTCCCGTTGGCATCAATCCGGTCAAGCAAGCCGCGCCTATCATATCCAGGCTGGCCTTCTTTCCCTACCGCCAGTTCCCGCGCCCATTTTTCAAGCTCTTTCTTGTATTGCTCGTTGTTCGTCCCGTATCCCATATCCTTTGGGATAAACGCATAAATGGCATTGCTGATTGCTGGATCTTTTATATAAACGACTGCGGCCGGAGGTTTTTCAACAGGTTTACTTGCCGGCTCTTCCGCCTTTGGCGGTTCCGTTGTGTCCGCAGCTTGGACTGCTGTTGGCTCGGCTTTTTTAACCACTTCCGACTGGCCCGAACACCCGGCCAAACCAATGAAACTGCTAATCAACAATACTGTAACACTCCTTGTACGCATCAAAACCGTTTCCCCCAACCCGAATAAATGTTTTCACTTCAGAAAAAACACACTTCAGTATTATATTCATTATTTATTATACTTATCCCTTCAAGTTTATGGAAAAACTAATATTTTCCAACAAGGGATCACCAAGGCTTATCACCAAAAGTACGTTAGCTTACCTTTCATCTTTTCCCATGTAATTTCCCAAAACAAATTGCGGAATTATGACAAAAAATAACAAAATGTCTTATGTCCATTTTAGTAATGAGCTTGTATACTATTTTTAGATTAAATGAAACTGAAAGGGTGGTTTAAAGTTTGAGGTCTACAATGGAAGTTTGCCTACAGGAAATGGCCGAACACATAATAAGCCAAAAGGAATTTCTCGCCAGGCAACGGTTCGATGCTGATGAAAACATTTATTCCAATAAGGTGGATGAATCGTTAAAATGGTGGCGCGAAAACTTGATTTCTATATTTGCCCATTCCATTTTTGATAGTCTGGAAAAGACATATGGCCATTTGCAAGCTTGGGGATCAGAGGGTGTCAACCTCCTTGTTAACCTCAACCTCCCTTTGGATTTGGCGGTTGAAGAGGTACGTTTTTACCGCAATTCAATCGGTGAGTTTCTTAAAGAGGAAGCCGTAAAAGCGGGCTTAACAATCCCCGAATTCTATGAAATTATATCGCGGTTCGATTCGGTTGTTGACCGGGCAGTGCATTGGCTCAGCGTTTCGTATTCCACTACATATGCAGCCCGTATTACGGCCGCTGAGATCACTTCGATGGAGCTGTCCATACCGATTGTAAGAATAACCGAGCATATCGGAATTCTCCCGTTAATTGGGGATATTGATACAAAGCGGTCTCAGGAACTGATGGAAAAGGCTTTGAAACAAGGGGCGGATTTTGGGCTGAGCCATATGATCATCGACTTATCGGGCGTTCCAATCATCGATACGATGGTTGCGAACCACATTTTTAAAGTCGTTGATGCTTTGAAATTACTCGGCATCCAGTCCATATTGACCGGCATCCGCCCTGAAATCGCCCAGACAATGATCAGCCTCGGCATCAAGGCGAGCGGCGTCTCTACGTTTGCAAGCCTCCATAACGCTGTTAAATACCTTCAAGCGAAGATTTAACTATTTTTAGTACATTCACACGAATGTACTTTTTTATTGCCACAAACTTTTAAGCGACAGAAAAAAGACTATCTCAGGTTTTGGTGTCGCTCAAATAAAATAAGTAACAAGATTGAGCAAAATCGGGTATCACTCAAATTCTGCTGATAAAAGCTTATTTTACGGGATATTTTTTTGAATAGTAAAGCTCAAACAGCCACTTGTTCCGGAAACAAAAAGGATACAAACCAGTGCGGCCTGCCTCACTTGTTTGTATCCTTTTTAAAATAGTTTTAAACTTCCAGCCAGCTTTGGGACCATTGTTCAATTTCTTTCATTAACGGTTCCAATGCCTTACCTTTATCGGTCAGCGAGTATTCAATACGGACAGGGGTTTCGGGATAAACCTTGCGTTTAACGATTCCTTCATTCTCCAGATCCTTCAGCCTTTCGGAAAGCACCCTCCCGCTGACGCCGATGGAAGATTCAATGGTACAGAACCGCTGCGGACCCGAAAGGAGCTGGTGAATGATCAATCCAGTCCATCTCTGGCTCAGAAAACCCATGGCTTTTTCGAATTTAGGGCAAATAGATTTATCCAACTTGATCAGCTCCTTACATCTCCATTATACCCATTTTAAAAAAATATTAAATTACTTTTTACAAACTTAGGCACTTGACGTAATTTAATTATAAAAATATAATTACTTACATAAAGTAACTAACTATCAAAACATGCAAAGGAGGTAACGTTTATGAAATTCCACCGTGAGCCTGCAACTTTTGTTGGGCAGGTACATTTGAAGGTACAGGATTTGGAGAGGGCCATTTCTTTTTATAAAGAAGTAATTGGATTTAAGGTTTTGAACCAAGCTGAACAAAAAGCAAGCCTTACTGCTGATGGAAAGACCGTTCTCTTAACTTTGGAGCAGCCGGAAGCCGTCGGGCCGAGACAAGCTGGGACGACCGGGCTTTACCACTTCGCCCTTTTGCTTCCAGAACGCTCCGACCTGGCAAGTATCGTGGGGCATTTTATGAATATTGGCCAGCGGATTGGTTCATCCGATCATCTCGTCAGTGAAGCCCTGTATTTATCAGACCCTGATGGAAATGGCATCGAGATTTATATCGACCGCGATCCTTCAGAATGGACTTGGTCCGGAACTGAGGTCGACATGGCTGTTGATCCTCTGGACTTCTCAGCTCTACTTTCCGGCGGCATGCCAAAATGGGAAGGCCTCCCTGCTGAAACAGTGATGGGCCATATCCATTTGCATGTAGCCGAGCTAAAAAAAGTCGAGGAATTTTATACAAAAGGCCTTGGCTTTGAGGTTGTGAACCGTTTCGGTAGCCAGGCGCTCTTTATTTCCACAGCGAAATACCATCACCATATTGGGTTGAATACGTGGAATGGCGTCGAAGCTCCTCGGCCTGATAAAAACAGCCCCGGACTGGAGTCATATACACTTGTGCTGCCGGACGAGGAGTCAAGGGCTGCCGTTGTCGCGAATTTGAAGGCAATTGGCGCGAGTGTCACAAAGGAAGATGGCCTATTCGTAACCGAGGACCCATCCGGAAATCGGATTATCCTGGTACTTTAACTATGAAGGAGTTCAACTGAAGGGAGGGGAAAAACAATGATGGAAATCGGCCTTTATACACTGGGCGATATTTGCCCCGAGCCTTTTAGCGGTGCCACTATCAGCGCTCATCAAAGGATTAAGGACATTATTGAAGCGGCAAAACTCGCTGAGGAAGCAGGCCTGGACCTATTCGGGGTCGGTGAGCACCACCGCTTGGACTATGCGGTTTCAGCGATTCCGGTTGTGCTTGCTGCAATTGCCGAGGCAACCAGCCGAATCAAACTGACGAGCGCAACGACCGTTTTGAGCACAGTCGACCCAGTCCGCCTATTCGAAGATTTCGCCACTCTCGATCTCGTTTCCGATGGCCGCGCTGAAATCATTGCAGGCCGGGGGGCATTTATTGAATCCTTCCCTCTGTTCGGGTATGACACGAATGAGTATGACGCCTTGTTCACTGAACATATTGAGCTGTTCTTAAGACTGAATAAACACGAACGTGCCACATGGAACGGCCATTTCCGTCCTCCTTTGCGGAATGCGGAAATTGCACCGCGCCCCCTTCAGAAGGAGCTTCCGATCTGGGTTGGAGTCGGCGGCTCGCCTGAAAGTGCAGCCCGCGCAGGAAGACTTGGAGTCGGAATGGCGATTGCCATCCTGGGTGGTAAGCCGGAACGATTCAAGCCGCTGGTCGATTTATACCGTAAAGCAGGAATCGAAGCCGGCCACCATGCCGAAAAGCTGAAGGTCGGAATTACCGGGCATGGCTACATTGCGAAAACGACCCAGCAGGCAAAGGACGAATATTATCCTTATTACTCAAATTACTGGTCAAACGTAAATCGCCAGCGCGGGATGGGCGGCACCATTGGAAGGTCGGACTTCGATCGCATGGCTGATCCGGACACAGCGTTGTTCGTGGGCAGCCCGCAGCAAATTATCGAAAAAATACTTTACCAATACGAATTGTACGGCCACACGCGTTTCATGGCGCAGATTGACATCGGCGGCCAACCATTCAAAAAGGTCGCGGAAGGCATCGAGCTGTTGGCAACACAGGTCGCTCCGATTGTCCGCAAGGAAACAAACACGGAAAACAAACAAAAAGTTGCAAACTAGACATCTTGAGGCGGTGCAGAAAATGGGTTTTTTCAATAAATTGTTTGGTACATCTAAGGAGGAAGTTGCAATGACAACAGAAAAATTGAACATCGGGATTATTTTGGGAAGCACACGCCAAGGCCGTGTAAGCCCACAAGTTGGAGAATGGGTAAAGTCAATCGCTGACAAGCGCGGCGATGCAAACTATGAAATCGTGGATATCGCTGATTTCAACCTTCCATTCCTCGGAACAACCGATGGAACGGAGCCGGGGATCGCAGCTTGGAACGAAAAGCTGGCAAACCTGGATGGATTCGTGTTCATCGTGCAGGAATACAACCACAGCATTAGCGGCGCATTAAAAAATGCCCTTGATTTCGCACGTGAACCATGGAACAACAAGGCAGCGGGAATCGTGAGCTACGGTTCAACAGGCGGAGCACGCGCTGCCGAGCATTTGCGCGGAATTTGCGGCGAGCTGAAAATCGCCGATGTCCGCACACATCCAACCCTTTCCCTGTTCACTGACTTCGTAAATGGATCTGAGTTCAAGCCACATGAACTTCACCTTACAAACGTCAATGCCATGCTTGATGAAGTTGTTTCATGGAGCGGAGCACTGAAAACGATTCGATAAAATGCAAAGAGCGGGATTCGTACCCGCTCTTTTGTTATGTTGGCTCAGATAAATTTTAATAGTGTTCCCAATTAAGATTAAAGATAATGTATTTTTATCACTTCCCCCTACACTTCGTAATTTACCGTAAAAAGCAATAATGAATTGGTGGGAAAATTAATAACAATACAGAGAAAGATACTACAAGATTAGTGGTTTTTCGAGGTAGCGTTACTTTACCTTTTCCTTCGTACCAACCTTCAAATTGCCATTTGTTCCTATACCTAACAAAAAGCAATAACAAAATAGCCAAGGAGCCCAACCACTCATATTGGGTAACGCCTAATGATTTGTAAAAGTGGGTTAGAACGGAAGAGAAAACACCTCCTAAAAGTCCAAATATCAGAATGATTCGTATAAATTCTAATAAAACTCTCATTGTAGACCCTCCCTCTCCTTGTTTATTGATTTTCAAAGTTAACTCCTTTAACTTAGGTTCAGATATTTACATATAATAAATAGTGCATATCCTAGTTCTCCAAATAGACCATATCCACAGATTTGATAGATGTCATTCTAAAAAGCCTTAAAAGTCTTTTCAGCATCACTATTAATTTAAAGTAATTCCAGGTGATCATACTGTACACTTTCTCCATACTAATCCCATTCATTAGTTTATAAATTTATCGCAGAACACTGAGTACCCCACCTCCATTACCAGTATTATGGTAATCTAAGTTCCACAATGACGAAAATCGCAATACCTAGTATTATCATAGTGATGATGGTAATTAAGTAACTGGATGTTAAATAAGCTACAATACAGATGATGGCTCCAAATAAAATTAATAGTTTACTTGCGAGTTTATTTGCAGCCTTCCAATTTCCTATATTCCGCTTAGAGCTTTGGGTTCTGTAACCGTAAATGTTATTCATTTCACGTGGGGGGAAAATAAATAAAACAAGCCCCGCAACTAAGAAAATACATCCAATTAATAGTGGTTGCACTTCCCTCACACCTCGTATACTAGTAGTATGATCTCTCACCAGAAAATCCCCAGTTGATTAGGAGCCTTATCTCGTTAACCTGCCCGCTCAATATTGAAATTTAAAAAATGTGGTTAATCCAATCTTTTTATCCCGAATTAACTATTACGTTTTTTTTAACAATCAAATTAGCGATAATTAAAAGAACAATAAACATTACGACGTATATGAGGATATGCATTCCCAACACATAAGCTAATTTACCATCAGAAGACCTTTCACCTCTCGACAGCAAGATGAATAGGTAAATTAATGGAATGATAGAAGGAATATATATGTACTTAGTCTTCTTCGGTTTCATTGAATACATAATTAAACCTGCTAGTAAGAAAGGTACAACAAAATCAGTTACTATCCAGCTTAATAAAAACACTTACTTTCCCCTTAAAATGTTCAGTAACATACTCATTAAGAGCCAGTATCCATCTTTCTTTAACTAAACACCATCAATACTTTGGAGCGTTTCTTCATTTCATTTCAACATAAATACCCAGTGGTAATTTCATCTATATTTTTAAAATGATCATCCCTTCAAACTTGAGGATAGAGAACCCAGATGCTTATGGGTTTCCCTTCGTCCCGATGGATTTTTTAAGCCATGTTTCTATGAATTTAGAGGTAATTTGATTTGTTTTCCAAAAATCAATGAACAAAGCCTGCAAGTTTACTGTGTAAAAAATAATAAATCCAAGTATCTAAAGGCTTAATCAGAAGAATCTCCTTTTACCGCCAGTGCGATTATTTCATCGACACTTTTGATGACCAGTTCCCGTTTTGAAGGGGGCAAATCTGACAGGTTTTTAATGATTTCCTTTCTTTTCGCTTCCATTTGTTCCAAAGCTTTATGATTAATCCCCTCTATATCAAAACTCTTTTCACTAGCCTCCATTTTGTGAACCCCCTCTCAAATTAAATCGCTTCTATAGCTTTAATCTATTCATTATTTTCAACGAAAACTCCCCCATTAGCCTGGGGGAGTTGTTACTATAATTGACCTGTGGTTGAATACTCTAATTTACGTACTTTCCGTAATCAGGCTTGGCAACTTTATCAAAGTTTTTAACCAGGAAGTCCAGACTGTCTGATAACAATGCACCAGACATAGGTAATCCATGTCCAGTAACTGCGAAAGTTGGTTGAAGTTCAGCCAACTTTATAACCGATTCCTTGGCAGCTTTCCAATCGGTCGTCAAATACCTTGGAGGGCCACTGATTTCCTGTTCTTGTGTTAAAACCTTATCAATATATTCTTGTTTAACGGTAGAAAATGCATCACCAGCTATGAGTACCTTGTCTCTTTCCCTAAAGAAAGAAACATGGCCGGGCGAATGTCCAGGAGTGTGGATCCACTTGAATCCTGTCATATATGGTACTGATCCATCGGAAGACAGTGGTTTGACGTTATCTCCTAAATTGATGGGTTCATTAGGAAACATCGGTGATAATTTTGCAATCATGCCTCCTTCGACAGTCGGATCGGGTGCTGGGTAACCTTTTTGCCCTGTTAGAAAAGGCATTTCCAACTCATGTGCATAGACAGGAACTTCCCATTTTTTTACCAGCTCAATAATTCCCCCAACATGGTCAAAATGTCCGTGCGTTAAAATAACTGCCTTTGGACGGCTGCCTTTGCCAAATCTGCTCTCAACAACTGAGATAATTGCCTCAGCCGACTCCGGCATTCCCGCATCTACTAATACAAAGTCTTTCGACTCTGGGTCGCCAACCAAGTGAATATTCGATATTTGGATTGTATGGCTTAAGAGGTCTGGCAATACTTCTACCCCAGTGCCATTAGCAAGAGAAGTTGTTGGGATAAATTTATAATCTTTGCCATAATTCATTTGCTTGTCCACAATAATCTCCTCCTTCAAAAGTTGAATCCCCACATGTTTATAGGTACCCATTATTTAGTGTATAACACTAACAAAATGCTATATCGATAAAACGACTGTTTAACTAATTGTCGGAAGAGGGGAAGCCTTTGAAGAGGCTTTGGGACAATTTGTTATCTGATGCAATCATTTTTTATTTTTTCAAATTCCTTCTGCCCCGCTCAAAATAAAATGCTTGGAGCTGGTCCAAGCATTTTATATGCTTATTCAATTACAAAATGTTTTACCTCTGCATGCCAGGATATTGCCAGATGCCGCTTGCCCGGAAAAGGTCACGGTAGATGACGAGAACCTCATCCATCGTTACTTTATGCGCATTTTCTAGTGATGGATTATCGAGATAAACCATATTCGTGAAATTTCGGTTGCTATTTTTTGCATTCATTTCATCGTAGAAGCGGGTTGCTTCGTGGAAGATAGTCAGGGCGCGCCTCATATGGCTGGCACTGGTGACAAGCGTGACATCCTTCAGCCCTTCTTTTTCAAGGATTGCCGTTGTGAAGAGGGCATTTTCGACGGTGTCGGTTGATTTATTTTCCTTGATGATCCGGCCGGCGGCTATCCCGTTGTCAATGAGCCACTTGTTCATTGCATCGGCTTCTGTAACCCCTTCCTTCGGGMCCCCGCCTGTCACAATAATTTTCGAGTTCGGATACTGCTTGGCCACCGCAAGGCCCGCCTTCAGCCTTTCAATCAACGGTTCCCTCATCGTTCCGTCATCAGCAAGGGCATACCCGAGAATGACAATGGCGTGGTCCTTTGCTGGCAGGTTACCCGGAACGGATGTGTTTAATTTCGTTTTAAGAATGCTTTCAGTAACATCAAACTTATCAAGGTATTCTTTCGTTTTATCATTGTCAATTTTTCTTAATCTGGAGATGGATTTTTTATAAGCTTCATCATCCCTATTGAGTTTTGAATAAACCGCGTATAGAAGATTTGCGTTAAAATGATTCGGTTCCAAATTTAGAATCTGTCTATAAGTTGTGAGAGCTTCGGGGATTTTCTTTTGGATGATTTGTGTGGACGCCAATGAAAGCTTCAGGTCTACACTATGCGGGTCGAGAATCGTTGCTTCCTTATAGGCTGCTTCAACAACATCGTATTTTCCTTTGAGTGTGATTCCTCTGAAAATTTCTTCTTCGGCTTTTTTCAGATCGCCGCCATGCCAGTAATAATACATGGCAATTTCTTCAAGCTGCTTGATTCTTTGCGCGGTTGGTTCATCGGTCTTGATGGGAGCGATAATTGGTTCTTCTGTCGCCTGCGGTTGCTGCGTTTCTGTGGAACCATATGCTGTTGGCAGAGTAAGAGTTGCACAGATTACCAGGATTAAGCCAAGCCTTTTTCTAAAATTCGTCATGCCTTGCATCCCCTTTTTCATATATTAATTCCCATTTTGGTAAGGAGCCGTGCGTTCCAATTCAAAATCCGCAACAACCGGCAAATGATCGGAATAGGTTGAATAGACCACATACTGATTGGAAACCTTCAGCCCAAGGCTTGAAAAAATATAATCGATGCGAATCCTCGGGTCTTCAACAGGAAACGTATTTACGGAATCGATATTTTCAAAAACATCAATAAAGTTTGATCCTTCCAGCAGCAGCCTGATTTCATCACTTTCCGGCTCGGCATTTAGATCACCAATTAAAATGGCCGGCGTCTTTTTCGCAGCAACAATCTTTTTGATTTCCGTTACTTGTGCAAGGCGCTGTGGAACATCCAACCCAAGATGCGTATTGTAAACACGGATTTGATTGCCCTTCACATTAATGGTCGTTTCCAAAAGCCCTCGCTGCTCCTGGCCGAAACTCGGCAAAAAGTAGTTTTGAGAGTGGATAATCGGGTATTTGCTTAATACCGCGGTTCCATATTGGCGGCGGTTTGCCCCGTCCTCAAGTGGATTGAGATCAAGATTGGCCGCGTAAACATAATGATAGCCCAAAAGGTACGCCAGCTTTTTCGCCTGGTCTTCAAAATTGCTTCGCGCGCCAAAGTGCCTGTCTACTTCCTGGAGCGCCACAATGTCCGCCCCTTCTTCATCGATCAGGCCGGCAATCCGACCTAAGTCCAGGACATTATCAATACCCACACCGTGATGGATGTTGTACGACATCACCTTAATAGGCGTACTTCCACCCTTTGGAAAAATAGATTGTGCCTTAACACTATGTACTGTACTCGCCACCAGAAGAAACATGCATAGCAAGGCTCCGACTCTCTTCCGCAAACCTATCCCTCCCTCTTAGTTTTCGGGGTTTTTCACCCACTTGGTTATTTACCCTGCTTTCCTTTGTGGAAACTGCATCTAAAATCCTAATACAAAGCTCATGGCTGCCTATCAACAAATAGGAAAAGGCATCCGAAACGGCTTCTCGGATGCCTTTTTCTATCTATCACATTCGTATGTTGGCAAATCTATCTGCAACTCTCCAGATAACTGGTATTACGAGATTTTGAGATAATTCCATTAATAAAATTCTCTTCATTTAACCTAGTGGTTCTTCTCCAAATCTTTCCCATAGAATAGGGAATAAATGTTCCAAATCATCTTCTTCCCAATCAAATTCTATGTCGGGTACAGGCTGTAACCCCTTTTTGCCAAGAGCCTTCAATAGCTCATCGTATATACTGTCATCCCATTCAAGAGTACCTGTCTTTATCAGGTTATAGGCATCCCATCCAACCAGGAGCAATTCTTCATTTTGCGGGAACCCTTCATCATCAAGGTTATCTTCATTTATGTATTCTGCTAAAAATTCAGGGTCTTTCATTACCTTGTTAAATATTTCTTCACCCTGTCCAATCAGCCATCCACGAAAATAATCAAAAGCATCGTCAGAACAGCCACCCATCAAAACAAATGCCGCTCCCCATAACCGAGATTTATAACTAGAGTTCATTAATTCTCGAAATAAAAATTCAAAATCTAAAACTTTCTCTAATCCTTTTTGAGCTAGTACCTCAATTAACCATTCCGCTTGATCATCATAATCTCTGGACTTTTCAATTAAGCTCCAAAATTCTTTCTGTTCCACTAAATAAAACCCCCACTTCATAGAAAAATTAATTTTATTAAAGTATTCCCACGCTCATCAAAAGCACTATATAAATGAGTTACACATAAAGGTTCTCCTCTACCGATACAAATACTTCAAATTCCTCTCTCTCTGTATCAATAATTAATCGTTCCCACATGTTTTCTCTCTCTCACCTTATATACAATAAAAATCTTTGCCTACATATACTTATTTATTTTACTATTGCAAAGTCTTTCCCAGTCTTACTAATAGGAATGTTTATGACATCACATTCCCTTACAGATGCACGTTTCAAAGACTTCATCGATTTTATTAAAAAATCTACTTTCGATACTTCCCCCTGCAATTCTGCTTCTACGCTCCCATCTTCCAAATTTTTCACCCATCCCGATAGTTTCAGTCTCTTAGCAAGAGTAAATAATTCTAAACGGAATCCTACTTTTTGAACTCTTCCAGAAAAGATCACTTTTTTTCTAACTATAATACTCGAATTAAAATCGGGGAAATCAATACTATTGGCATGCCAAATCACGTATTTATCTCTTAACCTTTTTAATGCATTCATTTATCTTATCCCCTTCTCTGTTCGTATTGTGGTAGTTGATTAATTTTTGTACCTTGCTGGCAATATAATCTCTTATGGCTAGGAGCTCTTCCTCTTTAAAATCATAGAAGTCATACTTGTGGGAGTAGTTGTGATTTACCTTCTTAAGTGTTCGGGTCATCTCTTTTGGCAATGATGAAAATCCCCAGGTTCCAGCTTCCTGTTTCGATGAGATAATTCCTTCGCTTAGGTACCAATACACTCTAATAAAATTCAGAGTACAGTATACAGGGTTCTCGAATATATTTTCCAAACAGTCATTAAAATCCTCCATTATGGAGGAAATGTAATAGGAGTGGGGAATCGAAGGAAATACTTCCCCAATGGATTTTCCTTCAATACAAATTCCCCGATGGGTGGTTATCATTATGTGTGCCGCCAAATCAGGATCTCTCCGAATCTCTCTATTCAAGTGCTTACATGTCCCTACTGACAAATCCTCTTCATACCGGGCTCTCCAGAATTCACTAAAATGGAAATCATAAGGGCTTGGGTGCTCAAACTTCTTTAATTGTTCGCGATTTATTATGCTTATTTCAATAGGAAAGGGGTTGTTCGAGTAGGTTAAAAATAGTTTAGCGAGCCTTTTCCTGGTTTCAATTTCTATTGACCTTTCAGTGGCAACCAAGATATCAATGTCACTGCTAGCAGGATTGAAGCCTCCCATTGCCAACGAGCCATGCAGGTAAAAGCCAATAAAATTATCACAGAGTATTTCTTTGGTCTTATTGAGGATAGAGAAAACAAATTCTTTTATCTCCGGGGTACTTTCAGCCCAACTATAAGTCATATATAAAACCACCGCCTCCCGCTTAGCAGCCAGCTTCTAATAGATACAACAAACTTCTTGTTTTATCGTACTGCTAGCTCAAAAATATCTGCAATTATTAACAGGAAGTCTTGGCACCATTCAATTCAGCTTCCCACAATACTTGGTATAAGCATCTTCTTCGACAATTCATGCTCATCTTCCTCCCCTCCTGCAAATACTCGTATTGGCAATTATAATTTTTTTTGTTTTAAACGGCTAAAAAAGCCATTAAAACTACTAATGCATAAAAAAAGAGGGCTCCATTATCGTAAAAGAGGCCCTCTATATTTTGGATGTGATTTCATGCTATTGAATTATCTATGCGGCTAAAACCTGTTAGAGGATGGCTCTCAAGATATATGAAAGGCATCCAATCATAAATACACCCCACAAAATGATGTCAACAATTCCGATGATGTCATGCTTCTGTTCCAGGGTCTCTTTACTTTCCAAAACCTTGCATCTCCCTTTGAGTAGTAGTCGTTATCGCAATCATAAATTGAAATAACCTGATCTACTGTAAGGTTTGTTACACTTTTTTTATTTGTCATAGATTCGACATTACTGAATCATTACTTGTTAAGAAGTTATAGCACAATCGCCGCAATGGTTCCGAATATCAGCAAGGGAATATTATAATGCATAAAGGTTGGAACACATGTGTCCCAAATATGGTCATGCTGCCCATCTGCGTTCAAGCCTGCCGTTGGGCCAAGGGTGCTATCCGATGCGGGCGACCCTGCATCCCCAAGGGCACCAGCTGTTCCAATTAATGCGATTGTAGCCAGTGTACTAAACCCGAGTACTGCACATAGTGGAACATAGACCGCAGCAATAATCGGCACTGTTCCGAACGAGGTTCCGATTCCCATTGTAATAAAAAGTCCAACCAAAAGGAGTACAAATGCTGCAACAACCTTGCTGCTGCCATCAAGGATTGAACTGGCGTTTCCCACGAACTCCTGGACCGCTCCTGTTTCTTTCAAAACATTTGCATAACCGGAAGCAATCAACATAATAAACGCAATCGCTCCCATCATGACCATCCCTTCCTGGACAACTTTGTCTCCCGTATTAAGAGGTATGGCTCTTGATAAAAACAGGATGGTGATTCCACCAATAGCGCCTACTACCATGGATCCAAAAACCAGCTGGAGGACGAAAGCTGCAACAATTGCAAGTAATGTAAAGAAAAAAAGCTTTTTATCATTTCCATTTAACTTAGGCCGATTTTCCGCTCCAACAGCCGTTTCTTCTATACTTTTATCGATTTTTTTCAGTTCTGCAAAATTGTAATCCCTTGGCTTTTTATACGTAAACAAAATGGCAATAATTAGTCCAAGGATCATACCTGCTCCCGGTAGCAGCATGGCAAAAGGTACATCTGACATATTAATTGCCATCCCATTATTTTTCATCTCGGCTGCAATAATGCCGTGAAAAATAAGCCCATATCCTATTGGCAGGACCATATAGGGKGTCTTTAGGCCGAATGTCAGGGCTGATGCTACCGCCCGTCTGTCAATTTTAAGTCTATCGAATAAAATTAGCAAAGGTGGAATTAATATGGGAATAAAAGCTATGTGGACTGGAATCAGGGTTCCCGATAAACATGTAAGCCCAGCGATGAGGAATAGCAAAAAATACTTCTTTTCTTTTATCACTTTAAGCAAATATTGGACAAGAGCGTCCGTAATGCCCGTTAAGGCAATCATGGCAGCAAATATCCCAAGTAAAATATAGCTTAAAGCTGTTTCGGCCTGTCCGCCCATGCCGCCAATCAGCGTGGAAATCGTTTCATTAAGCGGCAGTCCAGCCGTTAATCCAGCTACTAAGGCCGAGACAACCAATGCAAAGATTACATGTACTCGAAACAGGCTTAAAATAGTTAACGTTAAAACAGACAACACTACAGGGTTTAATAATGCCATTTTATCACTCACCTTTTATAAGGATTAATAATTATTTGAAGATTCAGTTATCTTTAGGCAAAAGTATGGCTCAGCCATACTTTTTCATGGTGTAATCTTGTTTAACGTTGGTGAATGAAGCATGTTTCTAGTAAGCTATTGAATAATCTCATTCCTTAAAATGAAGGTTGCCAAAGCTTCTATTTCTTCTGATATATCCCGGTCACTTTCAAGTGGCGGGCAAATGCTCCGAATCTTTTTCAAATACTCTCTTGTTACAGGAGCCAGTTGATCCTCGGCATTTTCCAGGTAAATAGCCTGGGACGAACAAATCATTTCAATTGCTATGACCCGTGCTGAGTTATGGATGATTTCACGCGCCTGCCTTGATCCGATCGTTCCCATGCTTACATGGTCTTCCTGATTCGCCGATGTTGGAATTGAATCAACACTGGACGGGTGTGCCAATACCTTATTTTCAGAAACAAGAGAAGCAGCTGTATATTGGGCAACCATTAACCCGCATTCCAATCCTGGATCTTTAGCAAGAAATGGCGATAGGCCGCTTAATTGTGGATTTACAAGCCTTTCAATACGCCGTTCCGCTATATTGGCCCACTCAGCCGCGGCAATTTTCAAATGATCCATCGAGAGAGCAATCGGCTGTCCGTGAAAATGCCCGCCAGATAAAACCCTGCCATCTTCCAATATAATTGGGTTATCCGTTGTGGAATTAAACTCCGTACTCAACACAGATTCAACATGCCTGAATGTTTGCCAGGAAGCACCATGAACCTGGGGAATACAGCGAATCGAATAAGCATCCTGCATCCGGATTTCTCCCTGTTTGGTAATTCGGTTACTCCCCTCAAGCCATGTCCTTATTCTGTTTGCCACATTTTCTATTTCCCGGTGAGGGCGAATTGCCAATAAATCAGGATCAAAGGCGGAAATGATTCCCCTGAGGGCCTCCATTGTCAAACATGCCGACATATCCGCTGCCAAACCCAGGCGCTCTGCTTCATTAATGGAAATGGCCCCTACACTTGTCATCGCCTGCGTCCCATTTATCAACGCAAGCCCTTCCTTTGCCTTTAAGGTAACAGGGCGCAATTCTGCTCTTTTCAAGGCTTCTCCCCCAGGCAGAACTTCTCCCTGGTATTCTGCCTTCCCCTCACCAATTAACACAATCGCTACATGTGCAAGAGGAGCCAGATCCCCGCTCGCCCCAACAGAACCCTTACAAGGAACAATAGGGTGGACTCCCTTATTTATCATTTCCATAAGGAGAGCCACGGTTTCCTCCCTGATTCCGGAGAAACCTTTCACTAGGGAATTGGCACGCAGTACCATCATTGCTCTTACAACCGGTATTGGAAAAGGTTCTCCAACCCCTACCGCATCCGCCCGTAAAAGATTAAGCTGTAACTTCTCGATATCCTCGTCCCTTATCTGAATATCACTTAGCTTTCCGAAACCAGTGTTAACCCCATAAACAATCTGTCCTTCATTAAGCTGCCTTTCAATTCGTTCCCGGCTATTTCTGATTTTCTCCTTCGTTTCTTCCGATATGGCCACTTTAGCCATTCCATAAGCAATTTGTTCGATTTGATGGCGGTCCAATCCAGAACCATCTAGTTGGATAACTTGGTCAGATAGCAAAATTAATCTCTCCCTATGTTTTTTAAAATGTCGGCCAGCTAGTCGAATGGGCAGTAATATAGTAGAGCCAGCTTCAACAAAGACCTTTGTATTTAGTTTTTCTTATGGGATTCATACCAATCCTTGATTAACGTGACTACATATCTTCCACCATTCATTAAGTTCTCAATACTGATATGCTCCTGAAAGGTATGAAGGTTTTTGAATCCATTTCCCAGTGTCAGGCACTCAAGTCCGTTTTCATTAAGGACATTTGTATCCGCACCGCCCAGGGTTTTCGTTGTGTATTTTTTAACGCCAATCTGATCGGCAGCTCTGATGGCCGTTTTTGCTATTTCATGTTCGAGCGGAATACGAAATCCCGAATATTTCTTTTCAAATCGCACGTTAGCCCTGCCGCCATGCTTACTGGCCGCTTTCTCAGCAGCTTCTTTCATATTTCCCAGTTGGGTATCCAGTGCTTCTTTCGAAAAACTTCGAACCTCACCTATTAACTCAACTTCACCAGGGATAATGGAGGACATGGTTCCGCCTTTTATTACGCCAATATTGGCGAGCGTCTGGTCATTAACTTTCCCCAGCTCCATATCTCTCAGCGCATCCGCGGCAATAAGGAACGCATTAATGCCATCTTCCGGATTCAGGCCAATATGGGAGGACCTTCCTTCTATTTCGCAATAAATCCTGCAGCTGAAAGGACCCTGCAAGATGATTTGTCCAACGTCGCCGGTACTGTCAAAAATAAATCCCTTTTTGCTCCGCACTAATGAGTAATCAAGATATCTGGCACCCACAAGTCCAGGCTGTTCATTGACGGTAAGAATCAACTCAATCGGCCCGCAAGGAATCCCTGACTCCTGGATTACTTTTATCCCTTCCAGATAGGCAGCCAATGCGGCCCTGTCGTCCGCCCCAAGAATGGTCGTTCCATCTGAATAAATAATGCCATCCTTTATAACCGGTTTTAAGCCTTCCGTAGGAAGAACTGTATCTAGATGCGTTGAGAAAAATAAGGGCTCTGCATCCGGATCCGTGCCATTCCACCATGCAATAAGGTTACCGCAATTTCCGCCAAATTCTTTATGGGCCTCATCAAACTGAATGGAAAAACCTAATTCCTGAAGCTTCGGAACCAGATATTCAGCCATCGGTTTCTCGCTGCCACTGGGTGCATTGACCTTTGCCATTTGCAAAAAGCTTTCCAATAAACGGTGTTCGTTTATTTTAATCAACGTTTTACTAGCCATTCTTTAACGATCCCTTCCGAGTTGATTTTTCACAAAAATGGTTTTCCCTCTTTTTAAGACACGATCAACCACGTTACTGCCAAGACGGTAAATTACATGTTCATATGATGGGATATCCCAAATTTGAATGTCTGCAAGTTTGCCTTTTTCAATAGAGCCTCTGTCGTGTTCCAGTTCCAGAGATTTTGCACCATTGATTGTGGCAGCGCGAATGGCCTCTTCTGGTGACATACCATACAGCCTGCATGCAAGGACCATGACAAATTGCATCGATTCTGTCCAGTTCCCTGGATTCAGGTTGGTAGCAAGTGCTAAGGTCATGCCGGAGTCAATCATTGCCCTCGCGGCAAAAGGCCGCTTGTGGGCTACCGCGAAATCCAATGAGGGCATCAGGACTCCCACAACACCCGCGTCGGCCAATCTTTTCATCACCTCTGGCGGAGTAAAATTAAGATGGTCAGCAGAAACAACCTTCCTTTCCGCTGCGAGATCAGATCCCCCAATATACGAGTAGGCATCCGTATGGACCTTCGATTTTAATCCTGCCTGTTCACCGGCATCCAATAACCGAATTGTATCTTCTACATTAAAATGGGAATCCTCTATCCAAACATCATGGAAAACCGCAAGCTTCTTTTCTTTAATCCGCGGAATCATTTCATGAATAATCAAATCGATATAGCTTTCCTTGGTCATGTCTTCCGGCCATCCATGTGCGCCAAGAAATGTATTGATTATATCGATAGGAGTATTTTTATTTAGCTCGGCTGCCACCTCCAAAATTTCCAGCTCATCTTTTGTACTCAGGCCATACCCGCTTTTTATTTCAACCGTTGTTGTTCCGGACTCAAGCATGCCCTTGATTCGTTTTTCAGTAGACTTATAAAGTTCCTCCTTGGTTGCCTTCCTGGTTTTATTCACAGACACCGTTACACCTGTTTCAATACCTTTTCGTTTGAGTTCAAGCGGATCGGATATAGTCATTTTTGCCGCATATTCTTCAACACGGGAGCCACCAAAAACCGCATGAGTATGGCTATCCACGAAACCGGGTGCCACTACTTTTCCTGTAGCGTCAATAATTTCCGCCTGTTCAATGTCAACTTCCTGTAATACTTTTTCCTTTGTACCGGCTGCTGCAATTTTCTCACCCGTTATAGCTACCCAGCCATTTCGTATCCTTCCAATAGAATCTGCTGTATCTCCGGTACATGTAATGAGTTCATTTGCATTTACGATGATAATGTCGGCTTTCTCTTTTTTTCCAACCAACTGCTTTACCTCCTGGAATCATGAACTTTTAAGAGAAAAGGGTACGGAATCCATTGCCGTCCCCTTAAATCTTGTTCTATTATTGGATCGTTAATTTTCATCCGGCCCAAAAGTTGCAGTAGGTGTCCACCAAAGTGGGATCTTAATGCTCTCTTTTGTAAGTTTGCCTTGTCCATTAGCAACGTCTTTGGCTGTTTCATAGCCAGCTTGGGCATGGCGGACAACACCGATACCAGAATCCACTGTCATACAAATCTCTAAGCGCATATCCGCTTCTTCAGTTCCGTCGGCTATCATTGTGACACCTGTATGGACTGCCTCGCCCATTGAATAGTTTGCTTGCAGAGCTATTAGATCACACATTCCAACAGCATTAAGCAGGCCATTGAGGACAGGCCAATCAGAAATCAAGTCGCCGCCATCCGGCATATTTTCCGATTCGAAAGTAGGGTTTACGATTGAACCGGAATCGAGATTGTCCCGAGAGAATGCTACCGGTCCCTTTAGCTCACCGCTCTTAACCATTTTATTGACTTCCAAGGCAAATTCCTTTCTTTGCCCGAAGCCGAGGTAGCATATACGTGCAGGCAAACCTTCAATCGGGATATGCTGCTTGGCTAATTTGATCCACCGGGTAACCAGTAAATCATCTTTAAACTTTTCAAGAACCATGTCATCTATTTTTTCCAAGTCAGATGGGTCACCCGACATACAAGTCCAGCGGAAAGGACCCCGTCCTTCGCAGAATAGCGGCCTAATGTATTCAGCCACAAAGCCAGGGATCTTCATTGCTTCTTCTTCAGGCATCCCTGCATCGCGGCACTCCTTGCGCAGGCTTGTTCCGTATTCAAAAGCATGTACGCCATCCTCGAAAAATTTATTGGTAACTCTTAATTCTCGGATCATCGTTTCCTGGGCTTTTTTCAAATATAATTGCCGATCCTTTTTCCGTAATTCTGCTGCTTCTTCCACCGAGTATCCAGATGGAAGGTAGGAAATAGGGTCGTGGGCAGGAGTCATGGAAGTAAGTATATCTGGCTTGAATCCCTTTTCGTATGCTTCTTCAAAAAGATCTGCCGAGTTTCCAACTACTGCAATTCCTATTGGAGTACCTTCAGTCGCATGCCTTTCCGCCAGCTCAATCGCTTCATCGAGCGATTCTGCGAGCACATCAATATAGCCAACTTCCATTCTGCGCTTGATTATTTCAACATTTGCATCGCAAACGATTCCAACGCCTCCATGCATGGCCATAGCCCTAGTCTGGTTTCCGCCCATGCCTCCCGCGCCTGCAGTCAACATGATTCTTCCAACGAGAGAATCATTATAATGTTTCCGGGCAATAGCGGAAAGGGTCTCAAATGTCCCCTGAATAACGCCTTGTGTTCCAATATATTGCCATGGAGCCGCAGTATACTGCGCAAACATCGTTAAGTTCTTATCCTGCAATTCATAGAAAGTTTCCCAGGAAGGCCTCATAATATTGGTTGTCGCCATAACGACTGTAGGGGCATATTTATGTGTTTTAAAAACCGCTACGGGCATACCGGACTGGACAACCAATGTCTCGTTGTCTTCCAATTCCTTCAAAGCCTTTATAATAGCATGGTAAGACTCCCAGTTCCGGGCAGCCTTTCCAATCCCACCGTAAACAACAAGTTCCTCTGGCTTTTCGGCATTTTCCATATTATTTTCTAGCATCCTAAGAATGGTTTCCTGCCTCCAGCCCTTGCATCGCAATTCGGGTCCCCGTTGTGCTTTGACAGAATAAAGAATCTCCGGCTTTTCTATAATGTTTTGATTAACCATAATCATGCCTCCTGTAACGAATTTTTTTCGATAGTTTCTTCCTTTTAGCAACCGCCAGTTAAGATAGCGCTTACAATTTTGAGTACTTATTGCTTTTTTTAAAGCGAATCCACCCCCTGGCCACTTTTTAGAATTTTCTAACTTTAATTTATATTGTAAATAGAGTAATCTATAATTACAAATACATCTTAACAATGGTTCTATAGTTTGAAACTATAAGAGGTGAGAGATTAATGGATTTACAGCAACTTTATTATTTTGTAATGGTTACGGAAAACTTAACATTTACTGCTGCGGCCGAAAAACTGCATATTTCCCAACCTTCTTTAAGCACTTCAATTAAAAAGCTGGAAAGAGAAATGGGATTTGAACTTCTGGATAGAAGCAAAAGGGATTTAAAGTTAACAAATGAAGGGAAAATTCTGTACCAGGAAGCCAAAAAGCTCCTGATTCACTTTGATCATGTATCTGAAGAGATGGGAAGGTTAAAAAAAGAGGGGCCGTTAGAATTGTCAATTGGAATTATCGAATCCTCAAAGTTTTGGGTTCCTAAAGTCTTAACCAAATTCAAGCAAGAATACGATAATGTGTTTATCCGATTATTTGAAGTCCTCAGTTTAAAAGATGTTGAGCAGGCATTGGACAACTTCGAAATCCATCTTGCTATTACGAACCAATACATTAACGGTGATAATATCAATTTAATTCCTTTATATGACGAGAAATTAGTGGCAGTTATACCAAATTCGAATCCATTAAAAAACAAAAGTTTTATTACTATCAAGGATCTTGAAAATGAACAGCTAATCATTGCCAAAAAAGGCTTCCAAACCCGGACAGATATTTTAAATGCTTTTCGAAAAGCTGGTATAAAGCCAAAAATCCAATTTGAAATCGGGCGCTTTGAAACAGCTATCGACCTTGTGGAAGCGGGGTTGGGAATTACAGTAGCACCTGAGAACTATGTTAAGCATATAAACAGGTCCAACTTCCACTTTAAGCGAATACACGATTCAAATATCTCAAGGACTGTTTACCTGGCTTTTGATACAAACAGATACTTACCTCCTTTGGTCGATAAATTCATTGGATTGGTTAAAGATAACTTTGGGAAGTCCTGAAGCGGTGCAAACCCTTTTCAGATAAGCGTATCGATACAAAAATGGTTCACCGGCAACTTTCCTACTGAGCCTGTCCGCTTCTCCGCTTTACCCTGAATTTATAGAGCAGCCATGATTTGACGATAGATTCCGTGTCTTTGTGGCAGGAAACCTTGTCTAGAAAATAAAAGTCGGTGGGTTCGACGCTAATTTTCGCAATCGGCTTCACCGGGGTTTTGCTGACCCACTCATCAAAGGAAACGAGCCCGCTGCCTGCCCGTTCGAATGTTTCACCGGGCAGGAAATATATCATCCCGCTTGTCCATGGATCGCCTTCAAGTGTTTCTTTATTCAAGGAAAAAAAGTAATGGGGACGGCCGCCAGCCACCTTTAAACAGGCGTTGCGGATTCCTCCTTTGACCTTGTTCTTATCAAGGACTGCGTAAAACAAAGGCCAGATTCCGTCCTTCGTGCCAAATACCGCATTGACGAATTGTCCGTTGTACAGTGTTTGCCTTCTCGCTTCAAATTCGCCAATTTCCCGATTGTTCGAACCGTGAACAATGACTTGCTTCCTTGACGCGATGTACTGAATGAAGCGGTGTTTTGGGAATCTGCTGGAGTAGTTGACTTCGATGTTGCCCGCTGCGGATTCCTCGTATATTTTTTCAAACTCCAAGCGCTCTTCCTCCGAAAAATCAAGCACAGGCGCACGGTAAAAAAAGAATCCCATTAATCCTGACACAGCTTTACTGATCATCTTCATCCTCCAGAAAATAAAGTTGCTTAATCCGTTATCCTTCTTTATACATATTCAGCCATCCGGGCCAAAATCCTCCAAACATCTTTTATTACCGCATAAAGAAAGAGCAGCCACTTTTAGCGGCCGCCCTCAACATTGTCGATGAATTCTATTCCATGGTCTTTGCACCATTCGATGGCGATTTGTTTCAGTTCGTTGTCACGGTAAGCAAACCAGTCATCACGGACACCCAGGTCAATAATTTTGTCCTTGAATCTCCGGAATGCTCCTTACCCGCTAATTGCACTTAGCAATGCGTCCTGTTTACGATCGTCATTGAGGGAATAGCAAAACCTTTCCATGATGCTGTACTCGTGGATATCATATTGGCTCGGTAAAGGGATGTAGTTCTCTTCGTCCTCCAAAATTTCAATCGCGGCATCACGGTCTTCGATTTGCCAATCGAGTAAATCATCGTCAGCTTCTTCCTCTTCGGCAAGCCGGATGTCGTCCGCAGTCAACCTTACAATTTCTCCTGTCTGCTTATTCAGCAACACTTGCTCATCGTCAAACTGAATGTCCATTTCATCGATAAGTTCCCTTAACTTCACCGGTTTGTTCAAAACATTTCACTTCCTTATAAGTCTAACCTAATGCACCAATGAGGCACGCAGAGTATTAATTCCGTTTTCCAGATAAGCTTTTAAACAGGTCAGCATGTAAATCCAGCCCTGCTGCTGGCCCAGCAATTTGCTAATTAGTTGAGGGTCGTCTTCCTTAAAGCCGGATTCAGTCACTTTGACAATCGTGTCACCGAACTCTTGCTGTTCCAGGAGGATTTCCACAACCGTTTCTTCCCCTGCCCCGCCCCAAGAAAAAACAATTTTCCGATTTTCTTCTGTTTCATTAACATGAATGTTCCCTTCTGCGTTGTACTCATCGTACCTCCAGGTGATGGTCTTGCCTTCTTCGACTCTCGCAGTACCGGATGAAAACCAGTAATTCGCCATTTTTTCAGGATTTACAATCGCTTCAAATACTTCGTTGGCAGGCTTATGTATGTTCATTTTGGATGTGATTTCGGTGATCATTCAAGTCTTCCCCCTTTCTGAATTTATTAATTCAAGAATAAAAGATTTATTTCCTCCTGTCCATTTCACCCTAATTAAAGGATTTTGATAGCTCAGTGTTAAATATTTACAATGTGATGATTCATTTAGGGGGATGGCTCTTGAATATTTATAATGGATTAGACCTGTTTAGGGAAATAATTAGCAATCGTTCTAATGAAGAAAAATACAAGGCTTGGTTCAGATATTATGAGGAGTACCAGGAAGTTTTCAACGCCATTTTCCAAAGAATTTATATGGCGGATGTTGAAGCATTAAGGCCGGTTATTAATTCCCTTGATTTTGATGCACTCCTGTCCAAGGCGGAAAGCGGGCTGGCTTTACACACGGTTTCAAAAATCAAAGAAGCCTTACGCCGATGTGCCGAGTTTTTCAAATTGGATGAGGGGTTTGATGTATTTTTACTAGTGGGATTCGGCCATATTGACGGAACCGCACCGCCTACTTCCAAACCGTCCTTGTATTTTGGCCTTGAGAGGCTTGCTGAATCCGATATGAATATCTTAATCCCCCACGAATTCAATCATCTTGTACGTTTTCACAAACTAAATTCGGCCGGGAGTTCTGAACGTCTAACAGTAAAACAGTTAGTGATTGCCGAGGGGCTCGCGACGATAACCCCTTTGATTCTAAATCAAGCGGATCTTACCGACGCCAATTTTGCAAAAGCACTGATGCTTTCCGAAGAAAAATACCAATTACTCAAAACCAATTTAACTGAAATTGAAAATGAAATCCTGAAAGACTTCGATCAACCTTTGACCCAGCCATTCCTGGAAAAGTATTTCATGGCCAATGAAGGCGGCCAGTTGCCTGTGAAATCCGGTTATTATTACGGACTTAACATTATCACAGCACTTTTACAAAATGGACTCTCGCTAACTGATTTAACAACCCAGGAAACGGATGAGATTTATGAGAAGTATATGAATTTGCAGGATGGTTAAGCAATTTGGCTCGCAATAGAATTTTTCAAATGGCTGTTTCTAAATAATTGTTATTTTGATTCCAAGAAATTTTCAAAACGACAAAGTAATCTGGTTAACTGCTGGAGGTACGTATGAAAAGAACTGCAATGTTTTCTCTAATGCTGATAATTTTGTTTTCTTCCTCAGTCCAGGCCTTATCATGGGCTTATCCTTTTGTTGTCTGGAAAGGGAAGGTCTATGAGGTGAAACGGGAAGAGATAATCGCTGCCAGCGAGATTGGCGAAGTCATTGGAAAAGTTAAGACCAAACCCAATGAGATGACGGGGAATTACTACGGAGATGCTTCAAACTATTATCCAAAAGGCACAAACTATTATGAAATAAAAGGGACATCAACTTCCACTGCCATTGCTGTAAAAGAAAATAACCAATGGGTAAAGGCTGTTTATGTCCATAGAGCACCTTTTCACATAATGAATGTACTCTCTAACGCCTATTTCCTAACAGCCATTGTACTCATTGCAGTCGGAGTAATATGGAAAAATACTAAATCTAAAAAATCACCAGTTAGATAAATATGAAACCTTAATTTACCACAGAGGAAGGGGGCACGTTCAATATGTGGGCGTTTGTTGGTTTTGTTCTCATTATGCTAGCTCTACTATCTATTGAAGGCCTGCTCAGGAAAGGGCATAAACAAAATGAAGAAATAATTGGGTTACTAGAACAAATAAAAGATAAATTGTGATAACGGGGGCTGGAATTTGAGTAAAAGAAGAAAGATGCTTTTTCGATTTTCAATTGGCCTAAATATGTTGCTTATCGCCTTATTGACTTGGAACTATATAAAAATGAATATTGCCTCATCTCATAATTCAAAATCGCTCAAAGTTTTACCTTGAGCGATTTGTTTCGATTTCTAGGGTTTACCCCAGGAAAGTCTCCCCCAGCAGGAACAGGTTCAGGGCGATAATGATGACCGCGATGATCCAGGCAATGGTGGTGGTAATCTTCTTGTTGACGAGCCCTGCCATAATCTTTTTGTTGCTGGTGAACATGATGAGCGGGATCAGGGCGAACGCAATCCCAAATGACAGGACGACCTGGCTGAGGACGAGCGCCTTTGTCGGATTGATGCCGAGGACAATTATGGTGAGCGGCGGCAGCATCGTAATGAAGCGCCTTAAGTAAACCGGAATCCTCCTCCTGATAAATCCCTGCATGATGACGTCGCCCGACATTGTTCCGACCGAGGAACTTGAAAGTCCCGCGAGCAGCAAACCGATGCCAAAGCATATCGCGGAATGCTGGCCGAGTAATTGGCCGAATTGGTTATACGCTACATCAAAATCCTCAACCTTCAGGCCTGTTTTATGAAAAAGTGCCGCGGCAACAATCAGCATGCTCGCGTTAATTCCACCAGCGATGACCATCGCAATGATGACATCAATGGTTTCAAATTTAAAAATCCGTTTTTTCTCGCGCTCATCTTTTCCAACAATCCGTTTCTGCGTTAAGGCAGAATGGAGGTAAATCGCATGCGGCATGACGGTCGCCCCGAGCATCCCGGCCGCGAGCAGCACACTGTTGACCCCTTCGAATCTTGGTACAAACATACCTGCCAGCATTGGTCCGGCTTCGGGCTTGGCGTCGAAAACCTGGATGCCGAATGCGATGACCACTACGAAAATCATTCCCGTAATGATTGCTTCGAGCGGCCTGACTCCCCGCCTTTGCAGTTCCAGGATTGCGAATGACCCGACCGCCGCGAGGAGCGCAGCCATGATCATAGGTATGTCGAACAGCAAATATAAACCCAACGCGGCCCCGATAAATTCGGCCAGGTCGGTCGCCATAACAACGAGCTCAGCCTGGATCCATAACAGTATCGACGTTTTTTTGGAAAATTGGTCCCGGCAAACTTCCGGAAGGTTTTTCCCCGTCGCAATGCCAAGTTTTGCCGACATGACCTGGATCAGCACCGCCATTAAATTTGAAGCGAGGATGACCCAGAGCAATTTATAGCCATATTGCGAGCCGGCCGCTATGTTCGTGGCATAGTTTCCCGGGTCGATATAGGCGACCGCTGCGATGAATGCAGGTCCGAGGAACGGCAGCAGCCCCCTAATTCCATTGGCGTTTCCCGACAGCGACTTAGCCGCACTCATTTGCAGGCCTTTATTCCACTTTCTTGCTGTATTCTCTTGATGTACGCCCATCTTTATCCCATCTCACTCTCTTTACTGTTTGACAAAATGTTTCCTTAGGAGAACTTTTTTTATGTTGTTGGACTAAAAAATGTCAATCCTGAATTTCCGTAATTTTAATTAATTTAAGGAACCAAACTTTATACCGAATTCAGGCCATTGCCTTCAGTGAATAGTTCGATTCATTTTTAATGTTATCGTTTCGTTTTCGTATTGTAACGATTCATTTTTTCCTAATATCGTTCTTTATACCCGCACATCAGCAAATTAAAAAATCACCCTTTCCAATTTGGAAAAGAGTGATTTCACTTAAAAATTGTATTTAATCATCAAATACCTTGGGTCGCCGTTTTCGTCTTCGTACGGCCTGATGATTTCGTAGCCGTTCCGTTCATAGAAGGCGACGGCTTCTTCGTTCATCCCGCTAGCCTGAAGGATATAATAGCCAGGTTCCTCCAATCCCTGCTCGAAATGGTTGAGGAGCACTTTCCCGTACCCCTTCCCCCGCAGCTTTCCGGAAACGAACATCTGCGATAAGTAGCCTGCCCCTTCCAGGTATTGGGCCAAGTAGAACCCGGAAACCTCTTCATCTACAAGCAGGACGAATGCCTTCCAATCCTGGTTTTCCAGTGCAACTTGGTACCAGGAAAGAATCATATCGTAAAACTCCTTGTTGAACACCATGTTCCTGAAGTTCATGCTATACAGCTCTTTTTGAGCGTGAAGGATTTTCGGGATATGAGTAATCTCCAGCTGAACAATCATGGCGGCGCACTCCGTTCTCTGTTTATCTTCCTCTATTTTAGCCGAAACAGCATGTTTATGAAAAATAATAGAGCAGGACCCTGCTACAGAGTCTCCGAAGCCTCATAAAGATAGTTGTCTTTATTTAAAAAATGGCCCCACTATCATAAATTGCATTTAAATGCATATATCATAAAAATGAAGGGGGGAGATACTATGTCCAATAAAGAAATTGTTCAGCGTTTCCATGACGAGGTGTTAAACGAAAGAAAGTACGAGAACACCGGTGAGTTCGTTTCACCACATTTTGTTTTTTACTCAAACAACAGCCCTGCATCTGAAGGAATGGAGTCATTTAGGCAGTATATGGGGGTCTTCCAAGGGGGATTTCCTGATTTGATATTTGAAACGCTGCACCTCGCAGAAGATGGAGATGCCGTTTATCTTCACTGGAAAGGAAAAGGAAAAAACACGGCTTCATTGATGGGATTGCCGCCAACGAATAAATATGTTGAGATACAAGGCATCTCCCTATTTGAACTGGAGCAAGGAAGGATTAAATTGAACCGGGTTGTTTTCAATACGTTGGACATATTCCAACAAATTGGCGTAAATCCTTCTCAACTGAACTAGTGCATTTGGAGACACAGATTTTTTAAATCGGTGTCTCTTTTTTACTTGGTATCCTTAAGCTTGTAAAATCGCTTCGTATTCGCATAAAGAATGGAGGAAACTTCTTCAACAGGCATTCCCTTGATCATCGCCAGCTCTTTCACAACGTCATGGGCCATGGCGGGATGAGTCATTTTTCCGGAAAACTTTCCTTCAAACGGCCAAGGTCCGTCTGTTTCCGCCATCATTAGCTGCAAAGGATACTGTTTGGCAACCTCCCTCGTCTCTTTTTCATACAGGATGTCCGGGGTGAACGAAACATGATACCCATTTTCAATCATCCGCTCAACTGTATTCCTGTCGCCTTTGAACCAATGGAAGTGCGCGTTCTCGATGTTGTGCTTTTCCAACAACCCGCAGGCAATTGGTGCGTCGTCGTAAACGGCATGCAGTATGACTGGCTTGTTGAACTTTTTTGCCAATAGGATGAACTGCTCGAGCAGCTCGACATACCCTTCATAAGGGAATGCGGCGTTCTTGGACTCGGCACGCATATAATACGGAAAGCCGACCTCGCCAATCGCAATCATTTTTTCCTTGTTGCCACTGATCCAGTTGAACAGTGTAGAGAGCTCAGCATCGGAAGGAAGCGGCTGCTCCGGGTGGTAACCGAATGCGGGATGGATCCGTGAGCAGCTTTCAGCAAGCTTCAGGTTTTCCTTGCAGGAAGGCAGGTCCATCGAAACGGAGATCAAAGCCTTAACCTGATTTTCCCCTAAACTATTGATGATCAGCTTTTGTTCCGCCTCCGGATATTTGTCCAAATGGATATGTGCATCAATGACTTTCAAGCATCTCGCCTTCCTTCATGGCAGAGTAAATCTCGCGTTTCAGGTGTAAAAAGTGATCCTCCAGCAGCAGGCGGTCCGTCCTCGGTCGATTGAACGGTACCTTAAATTCTCTTATTACTTTCGCCGGGCGCTGCGACAGAAGTACAATCCGGTCTGATAAAAACAGTGCCTCTTCGATATTGTGGGTGATGAACAGGACCCATTTCCGCTTTTCTTCCCATATGGATAGGAGCCATTTTTGCATATCGAACCGTGTAAATTCGTCTAGTGCGGAAAAAGGTTCATCGAGCAGCATGACGGGCTGCGGACAGAGGAGAGCCCGAATGAACGCAACGCGCTGCTTCATTCCGCCTGAGAGCTGGTGCGGGTAGGCATTTTCATAGCCCGAAAGGCCAACCTTGGCAAGCCACGTTCGCGCTTCAGCTTCATCCGTCTTGCCAGCAAGCTCCTGGGCGAGGAGGACATTTTTTAAAACAGTCCGCCACGGAAGCAGCGAGGACTGCTGGGGCATGTAGGCAATGTTCCCCGTTTCCCCGTTAATCCTTCGCCCCTCCAGAAAAATGTCTCCCCCTTCTGGCTTCAGCAAACCGCCAATCGTTTGAAAAATAGTGCTTTTCCCGCTTCCTGACGGGCCTATAATTGAAACAAATTCACCATCGTTTACATGGAGCGAGATTCCGTCAAGGACAAGGCCGGTTTCGTTAAATGAATGGGTTATATTTTCAAGCCTGATTTTCACGTCCATCACTGCACTCCCTCCCTTGCCCATTTGATGACTGTTTTTTCAAGCATAGTAATAAGGCTATAAAACAGCATACTAAAGATTACAATAATGAAAATGGCAATAAAAACGCGATCGGTACGAAATGCTGAGGACGAAAGGGTCATAAAAACGCCAATCCCCTTTTCCGCGCCGAGCCACTCGGAGATGACCGCCCCCATGACACTGTATGTTGCGGATATCTTCAAGCCTGAGAAAAACGGAGGCAGCGCATTGGGAAACTGGACTTTCGAAAACAGCTGGAAAGCTGTCGCACCGGACATTTTCATGTAATGGACGAGCTCTCTTGGCGCACTCCTGAAGCCGTCCAACAGTGCGATTGTTATTGGGAAGAAGCAGACAAGCGTTATGATAATCAGCTTTGGCAGGTAGCCGAAGCCAAACCAGATGACCAACAGCGGCGCAAGGACGATGATTGGGACATTTTGCGAGATGATTAAAAAGGGGTACATCGTTGTTCGCAACGGCGGTACGAGGTGCAGCACCGTCGCGATGATGAAGCCGATTAATGCTCCGAGTAGAAGCCCTGAAGCAGCTAGCATCACCGTTGCCCCCACATCCGGCAAAAATAGCTGGTAATTGGCGAAGGCTTCTTTTAAAATCGCGCTCGGGGTAGGCAGAAGCCAGGCTGGAATTTCAAATAGCTTGGCAGCCCCTTCCCAAACAACGAAGAAAAGGAGGAGCACCGCAATCGGGCTCCACCCTTTGTTCCCGTACTTTTTCATCAGCGGTACTTCTCCGTTAACCGGTCCATCGTAATGCCATCCGGCTGATAGAGGATTTTCACCTGAGAAATGACGTTCGGCGTCCCCAGTTCAATCATTCTTTCATTCATCTTTTCAATGACGCCAAGCAGCTCGCTAAGTTCGCCTTCCAGCGTTGTTTCAAGAGGATGGACCTCGTACTTCACACCTGCCTGGTCAATTACCTCAATCGCGGCATCGACCAATTTGATCGTCTCCTCGCTTGTCGCGGCTTTCGGTATGATTTGGATACTCACTAGCGCGTTCGCCATTTTCAATTCCTCCTTATTCAGGTAAAAATTCATTCGTAAAAGCTTTTTCGGCTTCGAGTTCCTTTTCGAGAAGGCCGTTTTCGAACATCCATTGGCTGTAATTTTCCCATATTTCAAGTTTTTGTTCGCCCCATCGCTTTGCATCGTCCTGATACTTTGGCGAGAGCCACTCCTGGCTTTTTTTCACAAGCGCGGGATCAAGGTCAGGGACCGCTTTTAGTAAAATATCAGCGCTCTCGGATGGGTTCTTAATCGTAAATTGGTACCCCTCGGAAACTGCTGCAACGAACGCCTTCACTGTCTCCGGGTCGTTCTTTATCATTTTTTCATTCGTGGCAATGACAGGCGTGTAATAGTCGAGTTTTTTGGAATAGTCGGTCAGGTATACCATGTTGATCGGTTCATTCCGCAGCTCCGCTTCAATCCCAGTCCATGCATAGTAAATCCATGCGAAATCAATGTCCCGCTTCACAGCCGTAAAGAAATCAGAGTCGCCCATGTTAACGATTTTCACTTTGTCCACATCAGCATTTTCCTGTTTCATCAACAGGCTCAGAACCGCTTTTTCAACTGGCGATCCCCAGCCGCCGTATGTTTTACCTTCAAATTCTTTTGGTGAAGTGATGTTTTTCACTTTTGGTGAAGCAAACCCGGACGTGTTGTGCTGGATGACAGCCGCTATCGACACAAGCGGTACACCCTGGATTCTCGCTTGGGTAATCGATTCCTGGTAGCTAACCCCGAATTCTGATTTACCGGACGCAACCAGCTGGTCGGCACCTGCCTCGCCAGGAAGAATAATGTCGACATCAAGGCCGTGTTTTTTAAAATAGCCCTTCTCTTTCGCCACATAAATCCCTGTATGGTTCGTATTCGGCGCCCAATCAAGGACGACCTTGACCTTCTTCAACGATTTTGCATTGTCTGGCTCCTTTTTGTCCGCTGAACAAGCAGTCAGGCCAATTGCCAGTAATACTGCAGATAATACGATAAGCAGCTTTTTCATACTTTTCCCTCACATCCTGATTTTTTTGACATTGAAGCGGAAAAGATGGCGGGTATGTAAATTAGGGCTAGCTCGTTTTTTGCTGCCAAGCTGATAGAGGCGTTCATCAACTTGCCAAGGATAGCCAAATAAAAAGCGCCCGGGATGTCCCGAGCGCAAAAAAATCCATAATAGGCGTTTATACGTCTACTAGAAGATGTTCCCTACGCTGGTACGAACCAGATCAGGTAAAAGGGTCAGCATCTCTGGATACTATCTCAGCCGGCCACACCGGCTCCCCTACATTTCCAAACCTTCAATTGTCACTATTACTATATAAGAAAGATGTTTAGCCGTCCAGAAAAGAGGTTTCCCTACTTTTTTGGAATTTCGCATCCGTCTTCGTCACACATATCTCCATCCAGGTTGTTTAAGACGACGATTTGGTCCTCGGCGAGTACTTTTTCCAACGCCTGGACGAATGCTTCGGTCGGCTGCGCACCGGAAATAGCGTATTTTTTATTAATAAGGAAGAATGGAACTCCGGAAATCCCATACTGCCGCGCTGTTTGTTCATCGGTATGGACAGCATCGGCCATGTCATCGCCGGCAAGCATTTTTGCCACTTCTTCCCGGTCGAGTCCGACTTCAACCGCCAATTCCGTCAATGTTTCATGGTCGCCAATATGTTTGGACTCCGTAAAATAGGCACGGAGAATTCTTTCCGTTATTTCCTTCGCAAGGCCCTTCGTTTTCGCGAACATCGTCAAACGGTGCGCGTCAAAGGTGTTGGTCAAAATGACTGAATCCAAATGGTACTCAAGCCCAACTTCCTTCGCCATCCGCTCCACATTGTCGCAATTTGCTTCTGCCTGGGCAATGCTCATCCCGTATTTTTTCGCCAAAACTTCATACATGTTCTCTTTGATATCACGGCCCGCATTTGGGTCCAGTTCGAAGCATCGATATGTCACATCGATCTGTTGGCCAATCTTCTGAATAGCGTCCTCCAGACGCTTTTTGCCAATATAGCAGAATGGTCAGGCGAAATCTGTCCACATTTCAATCTGCACATGAATCCCTCCAATCTTTCCTATTAGTATAGGGGTTGGGTCTTTATTTTACACAAAATATGCCTGTACGAACTATAAGATTTCCACACAATAAGCATGGCGCATGCTCCGGCTGGTAAAACTAACCCAAACCAAAAAAGGGGCGGAAACAATGATTATTGAAGGTTCCATTATTTCAGGAGAATTTGATCAATCAATGAATGAATTCTCCTTGCAAAAAGTGAAAAATCTTAACACCGAATCTATCCTGAAGGAAAGCCAATTAATGAGCATCTACAACTATTTAAAAAAGCATGAGCACGAAGCGGATGGGCAAATCATAACCCTTAATGACCAAATGCCAATTCGCTTAAATCCGGACGAACTGCGGCAATTAATGGTTGACCTTGAAAAAATTTTGTCCATGTATGGCTAAAAAAGCGCCAGAATACTCCTCTTTTTGAAGAAAAAAGTCGAAAATAGTCGTAATGTATCTTGATTTATTTATAAAAATCCTAAATAATACTGACAGGGAATGGTTTTCAAGCAGGAGACCACCTGCAATCATTCTGAGCCTTGAAGGAAGCAATTTTTAAAAAAAGATATTGTTGGCAGTCATGGGTTATTTCACATGAATGGGAAGGTAGAAAGTATGAACGTTAATAAAGATGAATTAATCGAGAGGGCCAGTGCAATTTTAGGTCGCGATGTAACGCATGAAACAATCATGAAAACAGTTGAGTCCCTTGTGGAATTGCTGGAAAAGGAAAAGGCAGCCAAAGAAGACCGGTATGCCACTGTGAAATTATAAGTTTAAATAGCCATTGGTTTTAACCATTTTCCTGTGTAAAAAACCCTTTAAGGTCCATTTTCCTTAAAGGGTTTTTATTTGATCCACTAGACGTTCGCATTCATACAAAGTTCATCAGTTTCTTCAATGATCTTCTTAAGCCTATGAATTGCCTCGGTTAATTGGGCTTGGTTGGGTGCAATCATTTCAAAAATATCATTGACCCTTTCCTTATAATGAGGAGGCTTCACCTCAAATGAACTGATGAATTCGACAGCTCCTTTTTCATTCGTGCAATAGCGTTCGTTAATCGCAAATATCACTTGGTTCAAACAAGAAACACTCCGAAAGAAACACCCGGCAACGTACGCTATGTCTTCCCTGGCGACAGCTTTCTTTGCTGCTTCAAGGGAAAAGGAAGCCTCCCATAAAAATTTCTGAATCGTTGCCTTTTTAAATTTTCCAGAGAAGGGGCTTGTTCTTTCTTTTAATCCGGTAATGATATTTTTAGACTCCCACAAAATTTTACAGGAAGCTATTTCGCCTAAATAGATGCTATTCACAAATCCGTGGGGATGTCCCGGATAATAATCGATGGTTATGTTTCCATCAAGACAGGCATCGATCGTTCGGGAAACAAGGTTTAGGTCACGGTAGAGAAGATCAACTGCGACGTTTTGAACTTTAAGCCAGCCTCCGCCATTCACCCAGTTTCCCCATTCGTTCACTTCCGTCATGATATTTTCACGGTGGCCATCATCAATTTCTCTCGCTATTTTTTGCAATCCCTCAATATCAAGGTCTTTCGCAGATTCATAATAAAGGCCAATATCAATATCCGAATTTGAGATATGCGTCCCTTTAGCCCGAGAGCCCCCTAGGACGATGGCGGAGATGCCTGAAATGTGCTTTAAACGATTGGTTATATCAGCTAAGATATTTTTTCCGTCCATAAAACCACCTCGTTACCACTATCTATTATTTCTTAATAGGAATCCAAATCTCGCTATAATAATCCTCGGAGTAAGGGTCAGCCGGGCTGCAGTAAACCTCCATCTCCATACCGCCCGCATGCTCGTACCCGGTTGCTGGAAACCATTCTGAATAAATCCTGCCCCAAACCTTTTGGATTGCAGCAGGCATGGCGCCGTGTACCGGAAAAACCGCCCACGTTGCTGCAGGTATTTCCCTTTCCTCCCAATCTTCCGGAAGCTGGCTAATATTTTTTTCCGCCCCGATCATGTAGGTTAGGTTTTCTTGATCTTTATCAAACTCCACGCAGGCTCCGATTAACCCAAGCGGACCGCAATTTTTCGCAAGCTCCTTGACCAATCCGTCCCGATTCGATTCAACCCAGAATGCAGGAATATTCCGTCTGTTTTCTCCTCCAATGGTGGATGTCCGAATACTTTTCCCAACAACCGTAAACGCTTCTTTTTCCACAATCCTGTAATCCATTTCCACATCACCCTTCAACTGAATTTGAAAAGAGAGCCTTGGGTACGCCTTCAAGGTTTGGCTGATTTTCTTGGCATCCGACGGGCTGATTCCATGAATGCGCCGAAAAGCTTTTGTAAACGATTCCGGGCTTTCGTATCCGTATTTCATGGCAACATCAATTACCTTGGTCTTCGAGTTAACCAGCTCCTGCGCGGCTAAAGTAAGACGCCGGTTTCGGATATATTCACTTACGGTATATCCAGTCAGCATACTGAACATCCGTTGAAAGTGAAACTTAGACATACAAGCTACTGCCGCTATGTCTTCAATCATAAGATTGTTGTCCAAATTCCGTTCCATATAGTCAATGCTGGCCAGCATTCTTTGAAGGCCCTCCATGCGCAACCCCCTCCTCTTAAACACAGTCTATCAGCTGTGACTCGTCCACTCCTGTTCTTCCGTGCTCAAATAAAACAGGTGATTATGTTGGTTTTTACTTATTAGGTTATTTTCGACTAAACCGTTTGTTTTTCCTGTAAAAATAATTACCTTTAGCTTCAAGCTAACGATTTTACTATAATAGGGGTAACGAAGGAACTTGGGAGGAGCCAATTTCTATGAAACTGATTTCCATTTGTCCGAGCAATACCGAGCTGGCCGCTTACTTGGGGTTAGCGCCTTCGCTTATTGGTGTGGATGACTTTTCCGATTGGCCAGCGGAAATCAATGGGCTGCCCCGTCTTGGACCTGATTTGAATATCGACATGGATAAGATTGAAGCCCTGCAGCCGGATCTGGTTTTGGCCTCCCTGTCCGTCCCAGGAATGGAACGAAACATTGAGGAACTCGAGAAACGAAACATTCCGTATGTGATTGTTCCAAATCCGAAAACATTGAAGGAAGTCGGCGACTGTCTACTTTTCGTCGGCCAAGTTACGAAGACATACGATAAGGCTGAACAGCTTTTTGAAAAATTCAACCGAGTTCTCGTATTCTATGAGTCCTTAAGCATGCAGGTAGAAACACCGAAAACCCTTTACTGGGAGTGGTGGGCAAAGCCGATTTTCACACCGGGCGCAGCTAACTGGCTGACTGAAATCAGCAGGCTTGCTGGGGGACGGAACGTTTTTGAGGACAGACCTGAAGCGAGTGTGCAAACCGATTGGGATGATGTAAAGGAACGGAATCCGGACGTCATTTGTGTTGTCTGGGTCGGCGTCCACAAAAAGAAGGTCAATCCAAAGGTCATCCTGAAACGGCCAGGCTGGGAAGAAATCACGGCAATCAAAAACAATCAGTTGTACATACTCGATGAGCCGCTGTATTGCAGGCCGTCTCCCCTATTGCTGAACGGCTTGGCGCAAATCGCCCACATCCTGCATCCTGGCATTTATCCCCCGTTCGACGAGGAAAAGGATTTGTTAATGGATTACTGACCTTTTTAAAAAGACAAGAGGGAGATGGATTGAATGCTAGGCTTGCCGCGCGGAGAGGTGTTCCTCGTTCCCTGGTCATTTGAATGGGAAGAAGAGTTTTTAAAAGAGAAAGTCCTGATTGAAGAAAAAATTGGCCAATACATTGTGGCGGTCCATCATATCGGGAGCACGGCGGTACACCATTTAAGCGCGAAACCAATCCTTGATATCGCAGTTGAACTTGAGCATTTCGGCGATGGCTTGTATTGCGTTCACGCTTTGGAAGCTTTGGGTTATCGGTATAGAGGAACAAACGTGTTGCCTGACCGGCATTATTTTAACAAAGGCGAACCGAGGACCCACCAGATTCATATGTACGAAAAGGGAAACAAGTATTTGATCGAACAGCTCCAATTCAGGGACTACTTGCGAAAAAATGAAGCCGCCCGTATTGAGTATGAAAACTTAAAGATCCGGCTTTCTGGTAAAAACAAACATGATAAGCACCAATATGCGGACGATAAAACTGCGTTTGTAACATCAATATTTCGTAAAATAAATACATAAGAAAAAAGCTTGCGGGTTACTTGCCAAATAACAAAAGTTTCGCAAAATACATCATAGGTAAAAAAGGCTTAGATCCCCCTAAGCCTTTTTCATGCTCTTATTTAAAAACAGCACTCTTTAAGTGTAATTCTCCTCATTCACAATTATCTATCTGATAATCTTTTGTTTCGTAAAACAGTTATAAACCCATTCAAAATATTATGGCTTACAGCAAAACCTTTACGTTTATAAAATTCTAATGCATCATTACCATTTGAAACAAAAATAAAATAATCCTCTATATCATCAAATTCGTTCAACCATTTTATTGAAATATCAAAGAGCACTGAACCAATCCCATATCGTCTATATTCTTCTTTTATATAAAACTGTGATAAACACCCTACATTGTTACCATTCACTGAAGAAGGGTCAAAAAAAGTTGCAAAATCATTTGAGTAGGCTTCTTTAGGAGAGATATTTGAATAAACATAACCAACAATTTTGTCACCATCTCTCACAACCACGATTTGATTGTCTATTGCACTTTTTATAGAAGGAAGCATCCTTGTCTCAAAATTCATGTCATCAAACAGTTCAGGTGCAATTTTTGCCTTTGATTTTTGAAAAGCCATAAGTTCATTGCACAACTCTTTACAATAGTAAGCTTTTTCAATTGGTATAATTTCATATTTTATATTCATCTTTTATTTCACCCCTTTTGATATCATACTAATAATTATATAATCCTTCCTTATCTAACAATTCTGCTTTGTTAGTTTAATAACAACCTAATTCTTTAACGGCATAAAGGATGCAGGAGTCAATTCCTCACTTTCAATGACAATAGCAGTTAATCCTGCATACGTTTTAGTTTCGTGCCACTCACCTTTTTTCCAAAAAACAGCATCCCCTGGCTCAACTTTAATATATTCGTCTTGTTCATTACGGACATAACCCTCGCCGTTCAAAATTAAAAGAAGCTGGGATACTACTGCTTGATGATAGCCAACTATTCCATTTTTATCTAAGTGCATACATCCAATGTTAGTTTCCTTATTTGTTTGGATAATACGAGACATAATAAAATCCGAATTGAATTTTGAAATCTTTTTACCGTGGTCTTTGTTAAAGTTATAAAACCCCATTATGACCTCCTGGAATGGGAATTAACCCCGTTGCTTAATAAGGAATTCAACAAAAAAGGGGGGAATCCTGCTAGACAACCCACCCGTTTGTTAATGTATACTTCTTCACACAGACCAGACCTTACTTAAAATTGAATGTTTTATAATCCCCTGTATCAGAGGAAAATTTAAGCAAATTTCCATCTGTCGGTATTCCTTCAAAATAAGCACCTATACAACCAGTGGTACATCTGTGACCAGATATAAGAATATTAAGTTCTTCCTTTCCATATTGGCTTTCAAGTTCTTCCATAAAGCTAAACACTCTTTTAACAAATCTATTTGGGTCTTCTACCCCTTGATAGACCGAAGAATCAGGTAATGGACCAGTCATTTTTACTTCATTAATATGTAGCCTATCCGCTTCTCCTAAATCAAAAACATCCAATCTATCATCCAAATTAGCTCGTTTCCCACTAACAATTTCTGCTGTTTGTACCGCTCTCTCTTGTGGGGAAGAATATACAAAATCAAAATCTATATTCTTTAATCTCTCTCTTAAAGCCTTGGCTTGTTCTATTCCGTGCTCGTTTAATGGTAAGCCCATTCTTCCCTGCATTTTATGTTCTTTATTCAAGTTTGTTTGCCCATGTCTTATTATGTATATCATGTCTAATCCCCCCTTATGTTGAATAGCTTTCCTATCATTTTAACATAAATACCCAAAAACCAACTTATCATCTTCAGCACACCAAATCGCATTCTAATTCGCATGTTGACAATAATTTTTGTCAGTCTGCTAAAAGGGGTGCAAATTCGAATGTTAAAAGGCCATTAAAGGCACGGAAAACCTAAATACATCCACAATAAAAAGCAGTCCAATTCAGTTGCGAATTGGACTGTTTTTTTGCGTGCTAATTAAGTTCTTGAACTTGAAAACAAAACCCTTTATCCGAAACTACAAGGACACATTCTCCAGCTGGAATCCTTCTACTACCGCGTCTTCTTCGACTTCAAGCAGCAGGCAGCGTTTTCCGTTGATGGTTACGTAGCGGACGTTGCTCAAGTCTTCGGGGCTGATTGTCACGGTTGCAACCTTCGTATTGATTTTTATCGTTTTTGGAACGAGGCTGGTTGCCTTGATTTCTTTTTTCTCATTGTCGAGGACATTTTTAAAAGCGAATTCGACTTTTTCCGATGTAACGTCCTTCACGCCGCTATCGGCTAGGATCCGTTCAACATCGTGGTAGTCCAGCAACGGCGCTTCCGTCTCCTCTGCTTCCTCTACTACTTTATTGATTTCGCTGTAGATGTTCGAGAGAATGTCCGTTTCAACCTTCTCGCCAATCAGCGTCTGCAGGACTTGCTCGAAATTTTCCTTCTCTTCTTTTGCCGTATTGATTGGCTCGCATGACAAGACATGTTCAACAAAATGCGGCGAAGGCTGGTTAGGCTTGCCAGCGGAATAAAGGATGTGGTTCACATCCGCCGCCCCCTGGTTGAATGTCGGGAAAAGGAAGCCGAACATCGGTGCCGACAAGTTGATGATCGGATCAACCGCGCTGCTTGCCTTGAATGCCTTCTCAATATAATCGAAGATGAGCGCTGATTTTGGCTGGTCGGTCCGGTTCAGGCTACAGAGGATGAACTTTTGAGCATATACTTCATCGTCCCCGCCCTCTTCGGAATCCGCACTCCTTTTGCTCGTTGGAATCCTGAATTCACCGCGGATAAACGTGACAACCGTATCCATTTCATAAAACAGCCCGTCGAACAATTTGGCTACAATTGCGAGCATCGCTTCCTGCCAGGCCTCGGTGTCAGCGTAATGCAGGCTGTCGAACAGAATGGTCTGAGTGCTCCCTTCCTCCCCGCGCCTGAATTTCAAATCAAACAGCTTTGAATCCAGCTGCCCCGCCACAACCTTCTTAAAGTTATCCATAAACAACTCTTGTTGGAACTGCTCCAGCATCCCGAATGGTTGGCTTTCCATATGATAGATTTCCGACGTTTCCTTTTTTACATATACATTGAAAATCTCTGAAATATTTAATCGGTCATTGTCTATTTTGAATTGCTTCCGTAMGGTGCTGACATCTTTATTGTTCAAGTGAATTCTCCTCTCTCAGAAAGTTGATTTTATCACTGCTGTTCTGGCGTTACAAGATTGTTGGCCTTTTTTTAAAAAAGCCAGATTGGGAAAGTTTAAGAGTTTGGCCTTTTCATCCTATGCATGTCCATGCAACTTTTTTCTAGGAAAATTTATAAAATTTTTCTCAGACTCTTCCAACTGGACTATAATGGAAGTTAAGGAAATGGATAACCAGGGGGATATTTTAAAAATGGACAGAAAGAAACTGCGCATCATTGGATTCATCTTGATTATTGGCTTGGCCGTAGCGGGACTTAATTTCGTGCCTGACGACGAAGCTGGAACGACGGTAAAGAAACAAAACATAGAGCGCCGAGTTGCGAATCTTGAGGCGTTTGGCAGACTGTATGGATATGTGCGGTATTTTCACCCGAGCGATGAATCGGCGAGCCTTAACTGGGATCGATTTGCAGTTTACGGGGCAAGCCGGGTCAAGGATGCCGCCGATGACGAAGAGTTAAAGAAAGCGCTCGAGGAGATATTTTTGCCAGTCGCACCTTCACTGGTGATTACGGAAAAAGAAAAAAAGGCTCCTAAACTACCAGAACCACAAAAGAGCTCGGAGGTAGTCGCCTGGCAGCATTATGGTCCGCCCGGGACGGACACTCAGTTTTTCAAAAGCAGCCGGGTCCACGCCTACCTAATTGATGGTGCATATTCATTCGATGACAGAATGTTATTTTCAAATTATCCGAATCTTGACCAAAAACACAATGAGACGTTGAGTGGGACGCTTCGTGTTTCCATGCCGCTTACCCTATATGTCGAGAACGGCAAAACACTTGGCGCCACGAAGAAAAGCTGGAACAGGTTTGAAAAGCTGAAAGAAGAACTCGCAAGTATGGACCCGAATCTGACGAGCGAGGATGAGGATGTCCGGTTTGCAGGGGTGATTACTACCTGGAATCTCCTTGCCCACTTTCATCCTTCCGCTCCCAACCCAAGTGAATTAAAGGCAAGCCTTGCGTCTGCTCTGAAGTCTGCCGCCGATGATCGGACACGGGAAGAGTATATGGAAACGATAACCTTTCTTTTGGAAAAAACAGGTGACGGCATGGCGGAAAATACATTCAATCAGGATTACTCAATTTGGGAGCGCCTCCCCTTCGCTCTGGATATTGTGGAAGGCAAGCTGGTCGTGACGGCCGCAGACCAAATAGCATATGTGAATGTTGGCGACATCGTTGAAAAGGTGAACGGTGTTAGCTGGAATGATTTTTTGGAAAAACAGGCCAGTAAGATTCCGGGTTCCGGGCAATACAAGGGCTGGCGGGCAATCAATTCGCTCATCTATAAGGATGAAATCAAGCTCCGGATTATGCGGGAAGGCCTTTCGAGTGACATCACGGTCGATAAGAGCCGCTATGGATTTATGGATGAATTCAACCGAAAGGATACTTTTAAAGAACTCGGAGATGGAATTTACTATCTGAATATGGCGCTTGATGCCCGGGGCGCGTTTGTAAGAAATATGGACGCACTCAGCAAAGCAAAAGGGATCGTTTTTGACCTCCGTAATCCTGAATACGATGTGGATTTCACTGAAAAAATTATTACACAGCTGCTGGATAAGCCTGTAAAGGGGCCGGTTTTAAGAATAACGCAAACAGTCTATCCGTATCAGTGGAAAGCAACATACAACGAAATCCAGGAGGAACTAACGCCAGAAGAGCCGGAATTCAAAGGAAAAGCCGTTTTCCTTGCTTACAGCGGTACAAAAGCGAGGACTGAAACCCTTATTTGCTATGTAAAAGATAACGCTCTAGGGACAATTGTCGGACAAAGAACTGCTGGTGCACATGGATATTTGCAAATGTACCCAATCAACGGGAACCTGAGAGGTGTGATGACCGGTACAGAAACGTACAATGCTGCCGGGAAATCGACCTATAAGTTCGGAATCGAACCCGATGTGCAAGTTTCAAGGACAATGAACGGCGTTCGGAATGGCGTTGACGAATACATTGAAAAAGCGATTGAAGTGATTGAAGGGAAATAAGTTTTCCAAAAGGGGGCTGCGATGGAGAGGTCAAAGCTGCGAGTCATTGGGTTTATTTTCATTGTCTGTATGGCAGTTGTGGGGCTGAATTTCCTCCCTGAGGAACAGGCTTCAGTCAAGGTGAAAAAGAAAACTCCTGATCGCCTTTATACCAATTTGGAGGCGTTCGGACGGCTTTATGGCTACATCCGCTATTTTCACCCGAGCGATGAAGCCACCAAGCTTGATTGGAACCGATTCGGGATTTATGGAGCAAGCAAAGTGAAGGATGCAAAGAATGATAAGGAATTGAAGGCTGCGTTAGAAGAACTGTTTTTGCCGATTGCTCCCACCCTCACGTTATTTTTAAAAGAAGAAAAGCCCCCAGCGCCGAAAAAAGGAACGCCTGCTGGAAAGGTTGTTGCCTGGCAGCACTACGGTCCACCCGGACTTCAAAGTTCTTTTTATAAAAGCAAGCGTGTCGAGGCTACAATTGTGGACGGCAACTTGGCATTCGAAGACGGGCAATTGTTTCCCAACTATCCGAAAGTTGTGGAACGGTACGAAGGCGAGCTGGCGGATTCAATCAACTTCCAGTTCCCCCTCGTCCTCTTCGTGGACAATGGCAACACGGTTGGCACCACGAAAAAAAGCTGGGAAAACTTTAAAAAACTCAAGACTGAACTCGACCAATTGGACGAAGAGGTGAAATCGGAGAATGAGAATTACCGGTATACCGGCATCATTTCAGCCTGGAATATCCTTGTCCACTTCCACCCAGCTGCGATAAGTTTCTCCATTAATCCAAATCAGGAGCTGCGGGCAGCGCTTGAAGATGCCGCGGATGACAAAAATCCGGAAGATTATTTCAGGACTCTAACCGCTTTAATGAAGAAAACCGATGATGGACAGGCGATTTTATCCTTTAGGGAATCGATGAAAGACAACAAGCGGCTGCCAATCATGATGGATGTCGTCGAAGGCAAGGTCGTTGTGACCGGCTCCAAAGATTCCCCAAATTTTAAGGCTGGAGATATCATCAAATCGATAAATGGCGTGGAGGCCCGCGGGTATGTAGAACGCCTTTCCCAAAGCCTTCCGGGATCACGGCAATTCACAACATGGATGGCGATTGATTCGCTCCTTGATTCCGATCGGGCGGAAATCGTCTATACACAGGACGGAGAGGAGAAAACAGCTACCCTAACAAGCTGGGAAAATGCCAATGTTGATGAGTTCAACCGCATGGACGATGTCTGGGAAATCGAAGACGGCATCTATTACTTCAACCTGTCCAAGGACATAAAACAGACATGGAATGCATATCTGAACCTTCTTGAAAAGGCAAAGGGCATTATTTTTGATATGCGCACAATGAAATCCGACGATTTACTGTATAGGGATATAATCGGGCACTTAACCGACCAAGCCATCTCAGGCCCAGCCGAACAGGTGATACAGGTTATTTACCCCCACAAGGAAAAGGCCACTTTTTCAGAAATGCAGGACATGATTGAGCCAGCCCAGCCCAAGCTCAAAGGAAAAATTATATTTCTCGCAAATGCCGGAACAGTTGGCCAGTCCGAATATTTCCTTCGTTATGTTAAAGATCATAAACTTGGGACGATTGTCGGCCGTCTGACTGGAGGAAGCTACGGGAAAACCCAGTCCTATCAGGTTGTCCCTTCTATCCTCGGAAAACTGAGCGGCTCCCAAACAATTGGATTGGATGGAAACAAGATATTTCATACCGGCATCGAACCAGATGTACCTGTTACAAGGACTTACGAAGGCGTCAGCAATCAAATCGATGAGGATTTATTAAAAGCCCTTAGATTGATTAAGGAATAGATTTCAGGAAAATCAACTCTATCATTTTTTTCAAGAAAGGTGTTTTCGTCATGGATAAGAGTATTGTAGTGGCTGTAAAAGGGGTTGTGGTAAGAGACGGCAGGATGCTGATTGTGAAACGCTCATCGGATGACGAGACGGGCGGCGGCACATGGGAATGCACTGGCGGAAAGCTGGATTTCGGGGAGACACTCCAATTTGCGTTAGCACGGGAAATTGTGGAGGAAACCGGACTTGAAGTTGCGGTCGGGGAATTGCTTTTCGCGACAACCATCCTCACGAGTCCCGTCAGACAGGTCGCCATTCTAACTTATCTATGCCGTGCTGAATCTGATGCAGTCCTGCTATCTGCGGAACATTCCGATTTCTGCTGGGCGGACAAGGATGAAGTTAAAGCGATGCTTGCCCCGGATATTATCAGCGATTTTGAAAAGCATGGCGTTTTTGAGCGCGCTGAAATCTGGGAAGGTGTGGGAAACCTCTCCAGCATCATTCACTAGGCTGTTCGGAAAGATATTACTGCTTTGACCAAAAAGAGCCCTTACTTGCAGGGCCTTTTTTCATAATGGTCTCCATCCCCCGGAAGTTTCCCCTCCGGCGGAATCCAGCCGGTTTGGCAAATCTTTTTATCGTTACCCACAAAATACATATACGTCCAGTCCATTTCATTATTGAATGTAACCTTAAATATGTTCTGATTCTCATGCCTGCCGGTGCCCCTAAAGATTTCCCATTCCTCACCCGGGTATTGGGAATCCAGGTATGAGTGTAAAATGGCACTCTTTTTAACATACTGAAAATCATACCAAAAGGGTCGAAAAGTAAAAAAGACAATGATAGCCGCGGTAAGGAGCAAGACAACTGTGAATCCATATATCCTTCTTCTTAATGGCAAAAGAAACACACTTGCAAAAAGGACAATGATAAAAACACCAGATGCGATAATTTCAACCACTGATTTCGGATCCATAAAGGCCCCCCTTTAAAAAATGAAGCTTTTAAGTGAATGATTTACTATAATGATATAAAAAGGAAATAATTTACGAGAGATGTGTCGCGCTTTTTTCGTAAAAAAGGAGGATTTATGAAATTCGTCTTGATTGTCGGGCCTCAGGCTGTAGGGAAAATGACAGTCGGCATCGAACTTGCTAACTTAACTGGTCTTAAGCTTTTCCATAATCACATGACAATCGACCTCGTCAGTCAGTTCTTTGATTACAGCACCCCGGAAGGGAAAAGATTGGTGGGCCTCTTTCGCCAGGAAATTTTTGAAGAAGTGTCAAAGAGCAATCTGGACGGGCTGATTTTCACCTATGTGTGGGCATTCAACCTTCAGGCGGATTGGGATTATGTCGACCGCATCTGCTCCCTTTTCGAATCGAGGGGTGCTGCCGTTTATATCGTCGAACTGGAGGCCGACCTGGAGGAAAGACTCCAGCGGAATAAAACGCCGCTTCGGCTGGAGCAGAAGCCGGGCAAAAGGGACCTCGCTTGGTCAGAAGCGAATTTACTGAAGTCATTGGAAAAATACCGTTTGAATTCCTATGATGGGGAAATTACCAGGGAGAATTATTTAAGATTGAACAACACGAATATAAGTGCAGTGGAAGCTGCCCGTTTGATTAAAGAGAGATTTAATCTGTAAGGACCGGAATTTCCGGTCCTTTTTTAGAGCGGCTCATTCATTTGTTCTCTTATCCTCTTTAAAACCTTAACGTAATAGGAACCGTGGCCGACAAAGCTGTCTGTTGCAACGATTTGGCTTTCTTCGCCATCAAGCGTAGTTACTTCAACCGTTTGCGAAACGCCTTTGAAAAGATTCAGCGCGTCTTCAAGCCTTATTTTATGGATGCTTTCCACTTCTTCTTCTTGAAGTGTAAATGTCGGCATTTCGCGGCACTCATACAGAAAAACATGGCAAAATTCCCGATCGTATATCGTCTCAAGTTTAATCTCTTCTTTTAAAACGCCCAGGGAAATCAGGTCATTGAATTGGAGTTTGACCCCAAGTTCTTCCTCAATCTCCCTGATTCCGTCCTCAATCGTTTCATCCGCCATTAAATGGCCGGCGGAGGTTATATCGAAGAGGCCGGGATAATCCTTTTTCGTCCTGGATCGTTTCTGAAATAGTACATCCTCTCCAAGTGTGAACCAGCAATGGAAGGTCTCATGCCAGTCGCCTGTCCTGTGAACTTCTTCCCTCGCCTTCTCACCAATGCAATTCATATCAGCATCAAAAATTCGTATGATTTCTGTCGTCATGTATAGTACCTTTTACCTCTCATTTAAGATCGGGGTTCATAATGTTGATCTCAAAACCGTTTTACGGAAAATCTCCGGTGCAAACGGTCTTCATAACCGCCATCAAGACCGTTTCAGGGAAAATCATCACGACAAACGGTCTTCAGAACCCTCATCAAGACCGTTTCCATTCAATTCTCAACCCCAAACGGTCTTGATGACCTCGATGAAGACATTTTCAGCCTTCCAACCGCTCCCAAACAGTCTTCATAAACTCAATGAAGACACTTTCAGTCTTGCCACTTCTCCCAAACGGTCTTCATAAACTCAATGAAGACATTTTTAGCCTTCCAGCCCCCTCAAAACGGTCTTCATAAATTCAATGAAGACACTTTCAACCTTCCGGCCGCTTCCAAACTGTCTTCATATATTCAACGGGGAAAACCTAACCCTTTCAAAGTGAACACACTGCCAGCCATTCTTAAAACACCACGTTTTTTAGATAGAAAAATCCATACAGCAATGCGCCGCCCAGTAAAACGAATGCCGAAAACAAAATAAACCCATAAACAAATCCCTTAATCATCGCCCAAATATCCAAAAAGAGGTTCTTAAAAAAATCAACAATCACGTACATAGGCTAACACCCGCCCGCAGCATTTTCTCCATTATACCATAATCATCCAATTCAATTTCCAATCATGCAGAAGAACTTTATTAACCTCTGTCCCGAAGGAGCTACAATGTCTTTAATTTTTTTCCCAATGATTACAATAAGGAAAACCTGATAATGCCAAAAAGGAGCAGCTGCCTGCTCCTTTACCTGTTCAACCTCATCAATGTGCTGCCGTTGACTTCCGTTGAGAAGCCGAATCGTTTATAATAGGGCAGCAGTCGCTCGGGGCAATAAAGTTCCACCCTTTCAACATCCTTTATCTTTGGGTGGCTTAAAATTGCATTCATTAAAATGGAACCGGCTCCTTTTCCTCTGACATCCTCAGCGACGATTACATCGAAAATGAATGCCCTGTATAGCGTATCGGTCATGGCGCGGGCGAAGCCAACCAATTTGCTGGACTGGCTGCATACTAACCCGACCGCAACCCCGCTTTGGGATATAAGTTCCTTAACATCCTCAAAACTCCGATTGCGTGTCCACCATTCATTTTGAAATAACTCGTGGACCTCAACCAGCCGGTGAAAATCAAAATCTTCAATGATAGAATACTCCATTTGAAATCCTCCGTTTAATTATCGAGCTTATAGCTGCTTTCCTAATTTGTTTGCAGTCCCCTGCATCTTGGACATTCTGATCCAGTTGATGTAGCCGTAAATGCTGTTAATGAGGAATGCGGTCCACATGACGAGCATGTTATAATCATTGCCACCGGTTTTATAAAGGGTAATTGCCCAGAGCGCGATTGACAGAACGTTAACAAGAATCCAGAGGGCCCACTGTTCGGCAAAGCGCTTGACCATTAAGATTTGCGCAATGATGGACACTACGACAGCCACAGAGTCGAGCCGGACCTGCTGGCCACCTATCAAATGGAGGAGTTCGGCGTACAGCGCGGACGAAGCGACCGTGATGGCGCTCAGCCAAACCCACTGCTTTTTGTTCAGGCGCTTGACTTCGACATCCTCACCGATCGTCCCCTCGCCAATCTGATTCTTTTTCCAAAAATAAATGCCGATAAACTGGAGCGGGAAATAGAACGCGGCGTTCAGCATGGCCTCCCCGTACAAGCCATAGCCATAGGAGATATACGCATATGTAGCAGTCTGGATGATACCGAAATAATAGTTGCTAATCTTTCCTTTCGCGACCAACACGACACAAAGCATGCCGGAAATCGAACTGATCAGCCCGATCAGCGTGTCCTTCCACGCATAATACAAAAAGATATTCACCGCTGTAAAAACAACCAGCCATACTTTCTCAAACAAGGTCCAGTCCTTTAACACGCCTATCCCTCCCCCAAAATGTTTGAATGCAAGCCCCAAAAAGGCGAACCAACCCAATAGTGGTAAAAAAATCATACTGTTGGCATACTAGAAATTGTATACTACATTAAATATATACGTCGAGTTGGTTTTTTATTGTTTTAAAACTTAATATAGGGATAACCCGGTCCATCAATCTAATATGATGGGTTTTTTACATAAAATATCGAAAGAAGGACGTTGCAATGAAAAAAAACCTATCTACCAATGTGTCCAGGACAATTCAAACAAAACTTGTCCTGCCGCCGGATACGAACCATATGGGAACGATTTTTGGCGGGAAAATCCTCGCCTTGATCGATGAAATCGCAGGAATCGCAGCCATGAGGCACAGCAAGGCAGAAGTGGTGACTGCCTCGATAGACAAAGTCAACTTCCTGTCCACTGTAAAAGTAGGCGACATCCTCACGTTTGAGGGATTTGTGATTTCAACCGGAAGGACTTCGATGGAAGTGTACGTGAAAGTGGTGTGCGAGCATCCCGATACCGGCGAGCGCAGGCTGACCACAGATTCATTCCTGACGATGGTCGCCGTTGACAGCTCCGGCAAGCCAATCCCGGTTCCCGGAGTCATCCCTGAAACGGATGAGGAAAAGGAACTGTATAAACAATCACTAGAACGGCGAGAGCGCAGGCTATCGGCAAAGCAGTTCAGAAAAACGGACCAGTAAAATCATACATTGAAATGGGGCATTCAATTGGATGCCCCCTTTTCATTTTAGTCTATTCAGCCAAAATAGCCGTGTTTCGTGCTGTTTGCTATAATTAGGAAAAATCCTTTTGCAGGAGGCAAAGCATGAAGATTCAAAAGTCAAATCCCGAAAACGTTGCGCCGCCAATCGCCGCGTACCATCATGTAACGGTCATTCCCCGGGATGCCGACCTGGTTGTTTTATCCGGCCAAATTGGCAGCGACAAGGAAGGCAATTTGCCCGATGACATTGAGAGCCAATTCGCAAATGCATTGGAGAATATTAAAGCCATTTTAAAAAGCGAAGGCGTCGAACTCAGCAATGTTTTCAAAATCAACTTTTGGCTAACTGAGAAAATTGACAGGGAATTCTATTTGGAAAAATGGAGCGCCATCCACAATCAATCGCCACCCGCGACGACCCTCGCGTATGTATCCGCTTTGGCCCGGCCGGAAATCAAGGTCGAAATCGAAGCCTGGGCGGCGAAATAGACTTTTTAGATGCTGAGAGGCATCTTTTTTTAAATTCGATAAATCTACTCTGCCTTTCGAATCAACCCTATCCTGCCCAAACCACAACGCTCCCTCTACATAAGCCCTGGAATTTTCCCAAGGCTAAAACCGTCAAATAACCGCCCGCCATACGGTTCCATAATCCCGTCAACGAGTTCAATAATCTTATCTTTCTGACCGGTTTTGTAAAAACAGTCAAACGCCTCGGTGAAGTGTTCCGCAAATTTTTCATCATATTCCCTAAGGGAACGAAAAATCCATTTTGATTTGCCAAGCCATTTCCGGTTTACCCGCAAAACAAATTCACTCGCCAAATTTGCTAGAGTCATTGCGATGAAGAGGGATTCCGCCCTGTTAGAGCTGCCAATGAAATCATCCAATACGTCGGTTAAAAAGTAGCGTTTTGTTATGATCAGATCATCTGGCCACTCTTCTGGCCCTTTTTCCAAAAGCTTGTTCGCTTCTTCTTTTATGGGGCCGATAATGTCGGCACCCTTTAGGACGATGCCCTCGGAAACCATTCTTACTAAAGACGGAACTCCCCGCTCTATGTCCGACTTGAAGAACTCCTTATATGAGGTGAGGTTATGGACAAACAGTTCGATCGGCCAGCCGTTGTCTATTAAAGATTCCCGGTAGCAAGCGTAGAGATTTCCATCAAATAAGATGATATCAAGGTCTGACGTATCGGTTGCTTCCCCGCGGACCACACTGCCCGCAAGCAATGCAGCTTGGCAATTCGGGAACTTGGCGTTTATGAAATTCTTGGCATCTTCAATTGGTTTCAGAGTATCCATTCTATTTTTCATCTCCAATACATTTTAAAAGTACCTCCGGAATTTCCTCAGGAACCGGACAATATAATGCTAATGAACTATTAAGTTGAATAGTATGGTTACAATAGGAACCCAAACAGTGATATAATAGAATAGTTTTTCAAAAAGCTTGTAAGGAGTTTATCATGTTAACAAAACAAAAAATGACCCCGCAGTTTGACCCGTGGGAGGCTTACCTGGACATTGAACAGTATGGCAAGCCCATGCTTACCAATATTGAATTTACGACGACAACGCTTTGCAATATGCGCTGCGAACACTGTGCGGTTGGCTATACGCTTCAACCAAAGGATCCCGATGCGCTTCCACTAGATTTACTTCTCGGACGGCTGGATGAAATTCCAACATTGAGGTCATTAAGCATAACGGGCGGAGAGCCGATGCTTTCGCTGTCGTCTGTGAAAAATTATGTTGTTCCGATTTTAAAATATGCCCATGAACGAGGAGTAAGAACGCAAATCAACTCTAATTTGACTCTTGACTTGTCCCGCTATGAACTGATTATCCCCTACCTCGATGTTCTTCACATTTCCCACAACTGGGGAACGACCGATGATTTTGTCGAAGGCGGTTTCGCCCGGATGGAAAGAAAGCCGGACTATCGGCAAAGGGAGAAATATTTTGAAAGAATGATTGAAAACAGCAGGGCGCTTGTGAAGGCCGGAGTCATGGTGTCGGCGGAAACGATGCTCAACAAACGCACACTGCCTTATCTCGAAAAAATACATAAGCAAATTGTCAACGGCATGCTTTGCCAGAGGCATGAGGTGCACCCTATGTACCCGAGTGACTTTGCGAGCAATCTTGAGGTGTTGACCCTTGAGGAAATTCGGCAAGCCATCCACCATTTGCTTGATATACGTGATGAAAATGTCTGGATGCTGTTCGGGACGCTACCTTTCTACGCCTGCAGCCATAATCCCGATGACCAGAAGCTGTTGAAGAGGCTGTATGGCAGCAGGAACGTTACGGTCCGGAATGATCCTGATGGACGTTCCCACCTGAATGTAAATATTTTCAACGGAGACATCATTGTTACGGATTTTGGCGATACGCCTCCACTTGGCAATATCCAGACGACAAGCCTCCCGGACGCTTATGATAAATGGCAGGGAACCGCGCTTGCAAAAGAGCTAAGCTGCCATTGCCCTGCTGTGGCCTGCCTCGGACCAAATATACTGGTGAAAAATAGCTATTATCAAGATACAGATTTTACAAAGCTCCATAATTTAATTGAAAAATAGAAAGCAGGGGCGCCTGCTTTCTATTTTTGTTTTATAAGACTTCTTGAACGGATTTCCTGTACACCACAAATTGTTTTCCCCAGGCCTCAAAAAGCTTTTCCTTAGTGATGATTTGCCACGGATTCATGAACGTCTGGCCGTGTTTGTTAAAGAAAAACCCGTCCCTTAAATGGAAGGCTGCATGCTGGATGCCGTTTGAGTTTTTCCAGACAAGGACGTCTCCCGGCAGCAGCTTTTCACTGCCTTCCTCTTCGTAAAAATAATGATTTGCTTTAAGGCCATTTTCAAAAACATAACCACCGACCCATTTTGAAATCAGCCATTCCGTATCGGCGGATCTGCCAGCGATTGCGGCGAGGACTGCGGCTAGGCAGTTTGCCCCGTTGGCAGCCGAAAATGTATTCATAAATGGGGCGATATAAGGATATTCCATTCGAAACTCAGTTAATTGGGACTCACTTATGTCTACATCATCGATGAATTGACCAGCCATTCCTACTAGAAACGCCTGCTTAAATTCAGTGGATAGCTGCGCCCATAATCCTGCCTGCAGGGCAAGGTATTGTTTTGACTCATAGCCAAAAACAAATGGAGCCAGCATTTCTAGCAGCGGTTCCATTCCGTGTTGGGCTACGAACGGCTCAATCATTTCCCATTCAAAAAGCATCCCCCTATTCAGCTTTTTCTGAATCTGAAAAATTCTTTTCCGGAGAGAGGCATCGACCGAGGAGATTGCCCCAGGGTGTACGACGCATACAAATGCCGCCTCCTGCCGATCGATTTGCCACAACTGATAACTATTCAAGGTGTTAAAATCATTAAAGAACGAGTCCGGGAAAAACTCTTTTACCGGGATGGCCATCACATTCGGTCCCAATGCTTCAATCAATGATTCATCTTCTTCGGTGAAGAAGAACAGATCATTTTTGGGAAAATTATTTCCCATCCAATAGCATAACGTTTCATCCTTTATTTCAACATTTTTTAAAAACATTGCTTCCCCCTATTAAACTTCCAGCACCATCCTGATTGTTTTCAAAATATGGCCTTCGAAATCTTCTTCCATTTCCTGTAACATCTTAAAACCTTTCGCTTCATAAAAAGCCTTCCCAATCGAGTTGTCGCGATTGACACTTAGGTAAATTTCCTTCACCCCGTCCGACTTTGCAATTCCTTCGTTTAACAGAGCGGTTCCGATTCCCTTTCCCTGAACCTCCGGCAGTAGGTATATCGCATAAAGCTCCACCTTTCCTCCATCCCTAACAGGGGAAAAATTTGCAAAACCGGCAATTCCCCCATCCGCTTCAGCAACTAGCATCAATGAACGCTCCATCCGCCGTTTCATTATTTCGTCATTGTACGCGGAATTTAAAAATCGTTCCTGGACCTCATAGGGAATAATCCCCTCGTATGTCGCATTCCAGCTCGTTTTGGCAACATGCTGAACCTGTTTCGTATCTTCCGGACTCATTTTTCGGATCACCATCGATTACTCCCCCCTCTTTGATTTGAAGCTCTTAAATTAGAATTTTACGAATTGGAAAATATATCTATAATAATACCATTGCAATGCTATAATTAGGTAAAACTTTTTAGGGGGATAAGATGCAAAAACGAGTGTTCGGAAATCGGCCTGGATGGAAACGGATCACCAAGAGAAGATATGCCCAATCTTATTTGGATACGCCGGAGTTTAAAGGCTATGTCACACTGCTTCATACAGTGGAGGCAGCCGCACCCCTGGTCGTCGACTATAAAACGAGGAAGGTATGCATCGTGGACAGTGGCTACTTCTGGCTTCAACAGTTTCCAGAGGGAAAGAACCATTCCGTTACCACGATGTTCGATTGCACCGGTGAAGTTGTCCAATGGTACATAGACATCTGCCTCCAAAATGCTGTCGAAAACGGCATTCCTTTTTACGATGACCTATATTTGGACCTTATTGCTTTTCCATCCGGCGATGTAATTTTAAAGGATGCCGAAGAGCTTGATGAAGCCCTGGCGAAAGGAATTATTAATCAAACTCAATACGATATGGCCTGGACGGAAGCAAAATTTATCAAGCAGCAGCTCGCCAATGGCAGCTTTCCATTGCTGAAATTGTCTTGCGTACATAAAGACCAGCTTCTCGAAATGCTGGAGTAGTTTTTATAAATGGGTACGTGTCCAAAAGGTGCCTCATGCTTGGACAGCATAGTGATTTTTCTAAGGGTGCGTGTCCAAGGAGGCACTTTCACTGCGGATTAGCTTAAGACTGTCTTCATTTATCCATAAACTTTTTCAGCTGTCTGTTATTCTTCAATATTATGATTTTATCCGTGTAGAGAGAGTAGTTTTTAAAGAAATTCGGCTTTCCGTTCTGCTCGAAATACATATTCCATTTGAACATCTTGATTAAAATCTCATATGTAACTTTATAGTGGGCCTTTTCGCGGCCGAGCTTTTGTAATATGAATCGCTTTATAATCCGGAAAGTCCTGACGGAATAAGCGGGATCGAGAAAAACAATGGCGTCCGCCTCCCTGAAGCTCCCCTCTGTCCATTCTTCATTATGGACCCCTTCAATAATCCAAGCCTCTGACTTTAAAATAGAATCCAAGTATTCCGCTCGCTCTTCCTCTGTCCTTCTCCTATCCCCAGCAGGGTTCCTTTGCCAGACAACATTGTCCAGTTCAAAATAAGGTATATTCCACTCATCGGAAAGCTTGCGCGCCAATGTCGTCTTGCCGCTTCCGACAGAGCCAATAATGCGAATTCTATTAATAGCATTTCCCAACAATACCCGCCACCTTTCCGATACTTCTTTAATCCATGGCACCTTATTAAGCCTATTATAGGGTATTTACGAAATTAATAGTCAAAATTTTCTTTATATATAGCTGCATGATAGTATAAAAAATATACTTCACATTGGGGGATACACATGGAAATCACAATTCGAAAAGCGACTCTAGAGGATGCCGGGGCTATCGCCAAAGTTCACGTTGCGAGCTGGCAAACAACCTATAAGGGCATTATGGATGAAGGCTTTCTAAGAAGGCTGAGTGTGGACAAGCGGAAGGAATTGTGGCTAAATAACATTCCACGTGAAGGGAGCATCGTCCTGGTTGCCGAATTGGATTGCGAAATTATCGGTTTCGCGGATGGGTCGCCTGTAAAGGAAGGCGAGTACCCGGGATATGACGGCGATGTCACGTCGATTTATTTTTATGAAGAACATCAGGGAAAAGGGTACGGAAAACAGCTCCTGAACCGCCTTCTTGACGGGTTCAGGCAGCAAGGCTTTACGAGCGCTATTGTTAAAGTGCTTGAAGACAATTCAGCATGCAGGTTTTACGAATCACTCGGTGCCAGGCACATTGATGAAAATATGATTGAGGTCGCAGGTGGAAAAGCGAATCTGCTTACTTATGCATGGGGCAAACTCTAATGCAAAAATTTCACCGATTAAATGTTTTTTAAAAAAATGGGTTTAAAACGGTTTCCTCCCGGGTAGAGAACTAATGTAGCGTCGCAGGACAGGGATAACCGGGAATGTGAAGGTTGATGGTAACAGAACATTGACGAATGTTAATGTGGATCGGTTATCATACTGTTGTTGTGATTGCCTACTTTGGAGAAAGATTTGCTTTCTCTGGCGATGGCAAGTATGCGCCAACGGTATATTTAGCAGTAGCTGCTAAATTGGGGCAGGGTTTGACTGCTGAATAGGGCAAGTCTCACTCCTCAAATTCCCCAATCTGGGGAATGGAGAAAGCCTGTACCAGAGCCGGTAGAGGCTTTTTTCATTGTTTTTTAAATAGACTGTGGCCGCAATCCATTCGTGGATTGCGGCCTTTTTGTATGCAGTGATTTCGTTTGCATAGGACTTCCCCTTCTCGTTTTGTGACCTTTGTCACACCTTCGTCAAGAAGCTTTGTCTATTTGTTGAATAAACTGGAAACCCCCTACCGATAGGTTGAAAACCGGATTATGATAACAGTGTAAACAACATATTTAAATTAATAACGAAAAGGGGAATTATCCATGTTTAACAATTTCTTAAGGGAAAACAAAATCGCCGCCGCTCTTCTCGCTGTGTTACGTATCTATCTTGGCTACGCCTGGCTCACTGCCGGCTGGGGCAAAATCACTGGAGGCTTCGATGCAACAGGATTCCTGAAAGGCGCAGCCGCAAATCCTGTCGCTGGCCCTAACGGAATCGTCTACGGCTGGTATGTCGACTTCCTGAACGCTTTCGCCATTCCAAACGCTGAACTGTTCAACGTCCTGATTCCTTGGGGTGAATTCCTTGTCGGCCTTGGCCTCATCCTTGGCTGCCTGACTACTGCGGCAATGTTCTTCGGACTTGTAATGAACTTCAGCTTCATGCTTGCTGGAACAGTCAGCCACAACCCAACTGACATCCTGATGGGCTTCATCATCCTTGTCGCTGGCGCCAACGCAGGCAAATACGGCCTTGATCGCTATGTGCTTCCTTTCATCAACAAGACTGTTTTCAAAAAAGATGCCCGGCTTCAAGAGTAACAGGTTCTCTTTCGGAAGAAAAAAGTATATTTAATAGAAAAATATCTTAACAAACAGGGAGTGCCAAAATGGTACTCCTTTTCGTCTTCTTTAAATTGGTACACCTTCTATTAAAACTTTATTTTCCCAATCGCGTGTAATTTTTATATCTCCATCCTTCAAAACTGTTAATTGTCCATTCTTTTCAATTACCTTACTTGATTGTTCATCCGATATCTTTAATTTTAATGTGTATTTATAATCTATTGTTCCATCATCATTTTCTTCTTCTTTTTCAAGAATAACATCCTCTAATTCAATCGTTTTGTTGGTACTCATCACGAAATTAGGTGCAATTTGGAAAACTCGATTTGCATTTAATTTATCGAATGCACCTTTTGATAGGTATTTTTTCACCTTATTTCCAATTTCAATCTCTGATGGAGGTTTAGTAGAATCTGTGAGGTTATATTGTTCAGCTTTGTATTCCTTCACAAACTTTTCTACATCTTCTGTTTTGATTGTGTGATTACTGCAAGCAGCGGCAATTACACCAATAATGAAGACGAAAACTATGCCAAGTATTTTTTTCATAAAACTCCCCCCTCGTATATTCTCTACTCCATTATACAAAATGTGGAATTCGTTTCATAATTAATCACCAAAATCACCAATTGAAGTTAAACTTTTTTCGGATATCCCTAATAAACCCGCAAGAATCCCTCCGAATTAATGGCAAAGGGCAGGCTATTTCATTTACCGCAATCCGGAAGCTTCGGTACTACCTTTCCATCCAGTAAATCTTTCAAAGTTGTCCTATCCAGCAATTCCGCAACCGTATCCCGGACAAGAGCCCATAATGGTTTCAGCAGGCAGCCTTCTTCAAGCGGGCAGCTTTCGTATGACGTAATGCTGACACAACCCATCGGCGCCAGCGGACCTTCCAGGTTCCGTATGACATGCCCAATTACAATTTCACTGGGCTTTTTGCTTAGTTTGTATCCTCCATTTACCCCTCTTTTGCTTTGAACGTAACCATTTCGTTTCAACTGCAAAAGGAGCTGCTCCAAATAATTGATTGGTACGAGAGTCCTTTCGGAAATCTCGCCAATAGGAACGAGTTTATGATCATTTCCCCCTAAACAGATGAGTGCCCGCAGCGCATATTCTCCCCTGCTCGACAGCTTCATTGCGGCACGCTCCTTCTGGGCATTCGGACTATTTTTCCCAATTGGTTAGAACCACCAATTTTGTCCGTACATACAGTAGGTTACAAACCTGATTAGATTAGTCGACAATTAGAGAATGCCCTTTTTCATAGTCTATTCAGGACTTTTTTAAAAAGGAGAGATTTTTTTGAGGAGGCTAATTGTTCTGGCACTGATTGGATTGGCCGCCCAGCTAGTAGACGGTTCACTGGGAATGGCATATGGGGTAACTTCGACCTCTTTGCTGCTGATGTTCGGAATTGCGCCAGCTGTCGCATCCGCATCCGTCCACATGGCTGAAGTCGTCACGACCGCGGCTTCCGGCGTTTCTCATATACGCTTTGGAAATGTTGATAAGCTGGTTGTTAAACGGCTGATCATCCCGGGTTCCATTGGCGCATTCATTGGCGCATGCTTTCTGGGGAGTATCCCAGGCCATCTAATCAAGCCGTATATCTCTGTTTTTTTACTTATGCTGGGCGTGTTTGTCCTTTATCGTTTCTTATTTAAGTTCAATCCTTCAAAAAAGCCTGCTGAAAGGAAGTTCGGCAAAAAGTTTTTCATCCCGCTCGGTTTCATCGCCGGCTTTTTTGACGCGACCGGCGGCGGAGGCTGGGGCCCAATCGCCACTCCAGTCCTTCTTACCAGCAACCGCATGGAGCCAAGGAAAGTTATTGGATCAGTAGATACAAGCGAATTTGCGATCGCAGTATCCTCCACAATTGGATTCCTTTTGACACTGGGCTGGTCGACGGTCAATGTCCAATGGGTCCTCGCCTTGATGATAGGCGGAGTCATCGCGGCTCCAATTGCTGCATGGCTTGTAAAAATCATTCCTACAAACCTGCTCGGCACTCTCGTCGGCGGCATCATTATCTTGACGAACATCCGGACTCTGTTCGGTGCTTTGCATGTTTCCCAGTCCGTTGCGCAGTACACTTTTGTTGGGCTAGCCATCCTCTGGGCCGCGGCGGTCATTACTGTAATATATAAAATAAAGAAGGTGGCAGTTGAAGCTTAGGTTGCAAAGAGGAAGTTGGATAAACGTCCACCAACCAGAAAAGGTCTATTTCCCGCCTCCCTGGCAACAATTGTGACCATTGTCACACCTTCGTCAAGAAGCTTTGTCTAATTGTTGAATAAACTGGAAACCCCCTATCGATATGTTGAAAACCGGATTATGATAACAGTGTAAACAACTTATTTAAATTAATAACGAAAAGGGGAATTATCCATGTTTAACAATTTCTTAAGGGAAAACAAAATCGCCGCCGCTCTTCTCACTGTGTTACGTATCTATCTTGGCTACGCCTGGCTCACTGCCGGCTGGGGCAAAATCACTGGAGGCTTCGATGCAACAGGATTCCTGAAAGGCGCTGCCGCAAACCCGGTCGCTGGCCCGAATGGAATCGTCTACGGCTGGTATGTCAGCTTCCTTAAAGCTTTCGCTATCCCAAATGCCGAGCTATTCAACGTCCTGATCCCTTGGGGCGAATTCCTGGTTGGCCTTGGCCTGATTCTTGGCTGCCTGACTACTGCAGCAATGTTCTTCGGCCTTGTGATGAACTTCAGCTTCATGCTTGCCGGTACAGTTAGCCACAACCCAACTGACATCTTGATGGGCTTCATCATCCTTGTCGCAGGCGTCAACGCTGGCAAATACGGCCTTGACCGCTACGTGCTTCCTTTCATCCGCAAGGCTGCAACAAAGAAGGAACATCAAATTCAGAGTTAACTAAGGGATAACCAATTTCATGTATTAAAAAGAGCACCTAGCCTGGTGCTCTTTTTGCATCTAAAATTCATATGGATAGTCATTTGGTGGAATTGAAGCTGGCTTTCCATTAAAATCAATAAACTGATCTTTTTGTTGATAATATAAAACCATCCCCCCAATAAAATTATCCTGGCCATTTGAAGTCACCTGGCCACCATATATTATTACTCTTTGCTTGTTCAGTTCCATATCAGGCAAATCATTTTTTATAACAAATGGGTAAATATTGCCGTTCTTATAAGGACTAACGACACCATCCGCCTCGCTTTGGTATGTTTTCTCGACAAGCAGATTTAAAACATCTTTTCCGTCTTTATTCTTTTGAATACTCTCAACAATCCCTTGTACATAGTACAGCCTATGTCCCAATTGAACCCATTTCCCATCCGTTCCAGGCGATGTTGAAGTAGTTTGATCAGGGTCCGCTTTTCCTAATTTGTTTTCACTTTCAGCTGAAGTTGTTGAGACAGCCTTTTCTTGTGTAGCCTTGTTTTTTTCATTAACTGAAGATGTTTCTTTAGTGCAACCAACTAAAGCTAAAACCAACAAGGTAGATAAGATAAAGACTTTTTTCATATTTAGTCTCCTTCGATATTATAAAGTGTTTTTATTAATATCATACAGAAAACTGAGTCCTCAAGGCTTTTTCAACATTTCCACCAATTCCCCAAAGCTTGTGAACACCTCATCCGGTTCTACCGTAAACTCAAGCGATTGGTAGTTAGGGAGCCATTGGACCCCGATTGTATGAACGTTCGCCTGCTTCCCGGCAAGGATGTCCGCATCGCTGTCCCCGAGGAAAATTGTGTCGTTCTCCGAAACCCCGAGCTCAGAAAGCGCGTTGTGAATCCCTTCTGGATGGGGCTTCGGGAACTCCACATCATCCCCTGTAACCTCAACATCGAACATTCCTTCCATCCCAAGGCACTGAAGCGAAATATCAAGGCTCCTCTTTGCCTTTCCAGTCACGATACCCATTTTATAGCCTTCGCTTTTCAACTGCTTCAGCAGGCTGATTATTTCCTCATTTTTTTCGACCAATTCTCCATGTTTTTCGCTGTATGTTTCATAAAATAACTCAATCACCTCGTCATGGCTATTGTGCAGTAAATTTTCTCGGATAATGCCAGTTTCGGAAGGGCCGAACATTGCCTTAATCTGCTCAGGTGTTAAATCCAAGCCGTCATATTCTTTAAAAACCGACTGAAAGGCAAAATAGCAAATAGGCAATGTATCGGCGATGGTTCCGTCAAAATCAAAAATAATCGCTTTCATTTTTAATCATCCTTTCTGCCAGCTGAATCGCTTGGCTGGCTTGCCGCTTTTCCATTTTCAATCTACCAGGAAAGAATTGTCGTACTGTCGCGAACATTTCTTTCCTTTACCACTTTCAACAGCTTTCTTACCCCTTCTTCATTCGTATTCGCTTTTCCAATTCCTTAAAGCATATATTCATCGGCATCCGTAGAATCTCCTGTATTTCTTTATTCCATTTTTCAAATTCGCTCACAACCAATTCCGCACTGTCGGCTGTACTGTGCGAATCGAGAAGGACTGCAAATTCATACCGATTGTCCAAATCCGTCCAAACGATGCAGCCATCCTCATTTTTATGCTGGCCCGCAGAAGAATTCCCGCCAAACCAGCCGAGGACTATCGGGCCCACCATTTCAACGCTGATTTCATCTACAAAATCTTTCTCGCTTCCAACCCAGCTGATTTCACCTTTCACTTTTTCCATCCGCCTCAAGAAACGACCGGATGCGCCGGCAAACCTGGATTACTTCGTTGTTTGTCCCCATCCGCGCGTTTGGCGAGTCATAAACGGCAAATGGCCCCCAAAACTCTTCCGGTGTGCCCGGATACCTTGGCACCAGGTGCATATGAAGATGCGGCACGGCATTTCCCGAGACAACAGCATAAATGTGCTCGCCCCCTTCACATTCCTTCAAGCCCTTGCTTACCCTGGACATAATCAAGCCAAATGCCTTCGCTTCTTCCGGCTCCATGTCAGCAAGCGTTGGTGCATGCCTTTTTAGATCGATCATGACATGGCCAAGATAATTCGGCTTGCCGCCGCTCTCGATATGGCCCACGTACACATAGTCGTCTTCATAAATCAATTCCCCTGCTGTTTGAATCAATCCTTTATGCTTTTTGCAAATAAAGCATTCCTCCGACATCCACACTTCCCCCTTTTTGAAAATAAAAAAGCCTGCCGCCCCATAAAGAGACGACAAGCTTTTGCTTCCGTGGTACCACTCTTCTTGGTCTGCAAAATGAATAAGCAAACCATCTCAAGACTCGATTACGGGAGTTAACCGTCCAGGCCTAATCAGTTCAGCTCAGCCTGGCCCCTCAAAGGCGAGTTCAGAAATGGTATTGACTGCTTTTCACCAGCCAGCAGCTCTCTGACAATAAGAAATCCCCTACTGCTCCTCATCATTGCGTTTTTTTATTGAAAACTTTCAATTATCTTACTGCTCGCCGAAAGTTCTGTCAACTATTTCCTGTTATTTTCTTCCTCCCCGAAATCCTTCTTCAACAGTGAATACACATATGTATCATGAACCGCCCCATCCTGGACCATATAATCACGCAGTATCCCTTCCTTTTGAAAGCCGGCTTTCAGAAGAAGGTTGCTTGATGCTTCATTTTCGAGGAAAACGACCGCACCAATGCGGTTCAACCCCAATTCTTCAAAACCATACGAAATGACTCTCTCCAACGCCTCTGATACAATCCCCTTTCGCCAGTGGCCTGGATGGAGTTCATAGCCAATTTCGGCGCGTTTATGCTTTGGGCTCCAGGCGTTGAAGCCAATGGTCCCAATCAACCCTTTTTCCCCTTTTAGTTCAATTCCCCAGCGGATGCCCCTTTTTTCGTGAAAGTTTTTCGAAAAAAACTCCACGAATCCTTCTGCCTGTTCAATTGTTTCAAGGCGCTCCTGTCCATAAAAACGGACCACATCCTCATTAGAAAAGCAGGCGAAAATGGCCGCCGCATCTTCTTTTCCGATCTCACGCAAAATTAGCCTGTTTGTCTCAAGTACTGGAAACATATAACTTCCCCCTTATCTTGTCCCCATCATACCCGATGGCTGCAAAACATACATCTCATTTTTTCAAAAAACCCACTAATTCCCTTCGTTAAATTGAGCAGTTGATTGCACCCTATACATATACAAGAAAATTGGGGTGATTTTTGCCATGATTAATAAATATCTTCTTGCGGGCGGCATCGTCGCGGTCGCGGTGCTTGCAGGCGGCGTCCTTTTCCTCGATAAAGGCGAGACGAACCGCCAAGGGACATCCCGGGTTCAGTTAAGCCAGGGACTCCAGGAAATTCAGCAGCGCGACGGCCACAGGCTGCGGATTACCGAATATGACAACGTCTGGAATGGCGGGGAAACGAAACGCTACCTGGACACACATCCTTCCATCCAGAAAATTTATCATAATGACCGTGACACAAGCCATTTTGTGGAAAACGAAGTGGTCGTCGACTTTGCCGGCCACCCGGCGCCCGCGGAAATAACACGGATCAATGCGGAAATTAACGGCGAACTTGTGAAAAAATTCAATTCAACCTATATTTTCAAGTCAAAAACTTTGAACGCCGAAAAGCTAATTGCTTTTTTTGGAAAAAGAAAAGATGTCGAGTTCGCGGAGCATCATTATATCCTCATGCAAAATGCAGTCCCTATTCCAAACGATATTTTTTACCGCGAGCATTACCAATGGAATCTCCCTGAAATCGGGACTGAAGGCGGGTGGGTGATTTCGCGGGGTTCGAAAAAAGTCACGATTGCCCTTGTCGATACCGGAGTTGATTTGGACCATCCGGATTTAAAAAACAGGCTTGTTACCGGCTATAATGTCCTCGCCGGTAATAACAATCCCGATGATGACAACGGCCACGGCACCCACGTCGCCGGCATCATCGCATCGGAGACGAACAACGGCCGCGGGGTTGCCGGAATAACCTGGTTCAACAAAATCATGCCTGTAAAAGCGATGGGCAAAAAAGGGTACGGAACCACTTCCGATATAGCAAAGGGCATTTATTGGGCCGTCGACCACGGAGCGAAGGTAATAAATTTAAGCCTAGGCAACTATCAGCCGTCACGGGTACTGAAGGAAGCGATCGATTATGCCTACAAACGTGACGTTGTGCTCGTGGCCGCAGCTGGAAATGACCATTCACGGCAGCCAACCTACCCTGCCTCCTATCCGGAAGTCATGGCTGTTTCTGCCGTCGGCCAGGATGGAATGCTCGCGGAATTTTCCAACCATGGAACATACGTGGACGTCGCCGCGCCGGGTGTTTATATTCCAAGTACGTATTTCAAAAATCAGTATGCGGCATTGTCCGGCACCTCGATGGCTTCGCCGCATGTTGCCGGACTTGCCGGGCTAGTCCGCTCGGAAAACCCAAACCTGACAAACAGGCAAGTCACCCGGATTATCAAAAGATCATCAGCCGACCTTGGCATCCCCGGCAGAGACGCACAATACGGAAACGGATTGATCGATGTGAACCGGGCCCTCCAGCTCGCCCGCGAAAGCAAACAGGCCCCCCGCAAGCCTGGAACGGAAAGCTGGCTGCTTAACCTCTTCAATCAGTGAAGACCAACGCCCGCCTAAGTAGCGGGCGTTTCTTTTAAAAAAGCCGTGGGATCTCAACCAAGTCGAAACGGAATCCATATTAGCGTTCCGATAGCTATTCAGGATTTCGACCCAATCGAATCAGAAGCCCCTGCTACTTCCGACAGCTTTTCAGAATTTCGCTCAAATCGAGTCAGAAGTTCACCCATCTATCTGGACCGCTTTATTAAAAACCGAACCCCTTGGTCTACCGAATGGCTCCCTTACTCAATTCGCCTTGCTAGGTTCCATCCATATAAATGGTGGAGGATCCCATTTCACTTTATCAAATCGGCACATTACACAGTTATATTATTTAAACACAGCCTTCATATTTACCACCTTCGCCTTGTATACTTTACTCTGATACTCCCACGGCTAAACCCGTGGGGTTCTGAATCCATTGCCTTCTTCCTGGCCGGCAGCCACAGTCCGCATCTTGATACGCTCGGCATCTAGGGCCAGGACACTGGGACAACTACATTCAGGACTTTCACGGCCAAAGCAGCCCCCGCTGCCATTAGCGGCCGCATCTTTTGGCTTTCGCAAGCCCGGTGGCATCACACCGCCTAATGTATTGTATTTTTCCATTACAGGAGAATCCCGGAGTTGAGGATCTTCCTTTTTTCTTTTTTGATTATATGGATTTCTTGGTCGTGTAGGTTCCTGAATCGTGGAAAGGTTTCCATGCATGCATTGCGTTTCGCTTTACCTTCCCGCGGATGGCTTTCCTTACAATTCGGACATATTTGACATGATAAAAATCGGTGATGGCTTGGGTTTCCCCTTTTTTCTTGGTGGAATAGGTGAATGGGGTTTTCTTTTCAAGATGGGAGAGGATTTCGGATACATAGCCGTCATGCTTCTTCCACTTCAGCGGGGTGGACATGTCCTTATAGACGAGATGCTTATTGTTATACCGCCAGCCTGTCGTGTTGGTTTTCCCTTCGAAGCTCGCCATTTCCCCTTTTTGTAGGAACACGACCTTCTTTGCCTTTCCGAACAGTTTCTTCCTGAAGGCAAGCCAGGCGCAGGAAGCTGTTTTCTGGGCGACGGCTGCGTTTAGCCTGTCCCCAAAATGCTTACGGATGCTCTTTACTCAGCGTGGGAGGCATATTCGGTCAGCTGGTATTGTTCCCTTAAGTCCTTGAGCCTTTCCCGGAGGCATTCCAGCTCGTTTAGCAGGCAGGGGTTCCCTTCATCAATTGCTAATTTTCTCTTGAGTCCATGTAGCTGCCGTATGCTTCTTTTGTATTCCTTCAGCCGTTTCATCTGGTTTTCCCGCTTCAGGTAGTTGCCAAGGACAGTGTTGTAGATGACACGGAGGATTTCCAATTCTTTGTCGGCAGCGGACAACGCCTGGGATGGCTGTCAAGCTCCAGGGTGAGGACAAAGCTGGGCGAGCGTGGAATGGCCATATCAAAAACCCCCAAAAAACAAACGTATGTTCCCTCATTTTGATTATACTATAGCTGAAGCGAGGATACAAGAAATGGCCTCTATTATTAATGCAAAACAATCATGATGCTAATTCCGGCTTCCAGATACTTGAGGTGCCTAAAAGCTGTTGGTTTACGGCACCCCGTATCTGGCCTCACTCCCATCCCACCCCTGAAGGAGTGGGCTTTCCCGTTAGGAAAGTCTGTAAACAATTCCTACTAAGGAGGTGATTTTCGTGAAAATCGGCACTCTCTTCCTGAAACTCGCCGCTCTTTACTTTTTGATTGGCGTGGGAATGGGGCTGACGATGGAGATTATCGGCGACCACCGTCTGATGGGGGCACATGCCCATATCAACCTCGTTGGCTGGGCATCCATGGGTTTGTTCGGCGTCATCTATGTCCTTTTTCCAAAAGCCGGCGAGACACTGCTGGCAAAGCTTCACTTCTGGCTTTATAACATCTCATTACCGTTATTCATGCTTGGCCTGTCTTTCCTTCTCCTTGGAAACGAATCACTCATGCTCCTGCTGCAAATCTTCCCTAACGTCCTCGTCCTCGCCGTCCTGTTCTTCGTCATCAATATCTTTCAAAACGTCAAAGCCGCAGATGTCGCACATCATTTTCACAGGGATAAAGGCTTATCCCTTTAAACTCGAAAAAGTAGTGCCTGCCAGCTTGGCAACGCACTACTTTTTCAACTCGGCCCATTTTTATAAAAAATGGCTCCCTAACTTGTAACACCCTGGGCCTTTTCTTTAAAATACCCCGCCCTTGACGGCATGATGATTGCCGCAAACAGGCTTGCAGATAAGAAAAGCCCTGCAACCGAGAACGCGATGCAAATAAACTGGAGGCTGAACCATTCCGCAAAGAAGCCGACCAATAGTGTCAACCCAATCTGGATGACCCCCTGCGCCATTTCCGCCACGCTTGCAAAACGCCCCATCAACTCGACCGGCACCTTGTTCTGGAAAAATGTTGCATAGCCGGTTGTCGCGAATGCCATGAAAAATCCAAGGAAAACAAACGCCGCCGTAGCGGTCAGGAAATTAAACGACGAATAAAATGCCAAATAGCCTACCGATGTCAGCAGCATACCCCCGCCGAGATAAAATTTCAGAGGGATTTTCTTCGACACCATCGCAGCGACAGACGAACCTGCCAGCGCCCCGATTCCTGTAATGCTCACAATTAACCCGTAATCCCTGGTCGACAAGCCCAGGATTTTTTTAATAAACGTCACTTCCTGAGGATCAAGGGCGAACCCAATCAGGACCGCACCCTGGTACAACAAATAGACGACAATAAAGAACTTGGCACCGACTACGAAATTCCGGACCGCCTTCCAATCCTCCACTAATGTTTTCAGTCGGATCGGCTCCCTGCCTTCCGCTTTTGCCTCATCGACATCCGGGAGCAGGTAGATAAAGAATGCGCACACAATGAACGAAATTGCGTTGATGATGATGCAAATATCCGTCCCCGCCACCATAATAAGCGCACCCGCGATGGCCGGCCCGAGCAAAAACGCCCCCGAAGCGGTCATGCTCATAATTGAATTGAACCGCTTCCGGTTTTCTTCAGGTACCAATTTTGTAATATACACAGTTGAACTAGGGCCGAAGAACGCCCCAGCAATATTGATCAAAAGCATCATAAAATAAATCAGCCAAAGCGAGTCTGTAAAAGGAATAACAAAGACAAGCAAGCCCCGAATGACATCGGTCGCAATCATAAGCTTTCGTTTATTTGCCCGGTCGATGACAGTTCCCGACCATGTATTCGTAATCAATACCGCAATTGGCCTGATAATATACAAGCCAGCGACTGCTGCGGCCGATCCCGTTAAATCGAGGATGGATATGTTCAGCGCGACAAGATACAGCCAGCTGCCCAAATACGAAATGCCTATCCCCGTCAACAACAGAATCGGATTTTTCCAAGAACCCATTCGCTCACCCTTCTCCTTCCAATTTCCCCCATAATACCATTTTTCCGAAAATTTTAAAAAGATTTTTTTCTTCGGCAATAGAGCAAACACCCAACCCGCCAAAAATTTTCCCAACCTCGGAGTGAAGCCGGGATACGCCAATATTTCACAAAAAAAGGGAAGCAAGGGCCATCCAACACTCTACATTAAAATGTAAGGCAGACAAACCTTCCCGCCAAATCACAACAAAAAAAGCTGCCAAACCGGCAGCTTTTCGCACGCAATTATTCTTTAATAATCCTCATTTCCTTCAATGGCCAGTACACAACCTTTGTCGTCCCGACCACATTTTCAATCGGAATTGCCCCGATATGGCGGCTATCCTTGCTGTTTCTCCTGTTATCACCCATCACGAACAAATGGCCCTTCGGAACAACAGACTCGCCAACAGCCGTATCCTCCAGCTTAAACGAATCCGTCAGCGTACCACCCGGAATCTCCTTTTTAAATTCGTCAAGGTACGGCTCATCATACGCCTTGCCATTCACATAGAGCGTATCATCCTTGTACTCGACCCGGTCCCCCGGCAGCCCAATGATCCGCTTTATGTAATCCTCCCGCTCATTCGCATGGAAAACCACAATATCAAACCGCTTCAGCTCGCCAATCTTCGTGACAATCATCCGTTCATGGGTCTGCAAGGTCGGTTCCATCGAAGCACCCTCAACCTCAATCGGCGTAAGGAGAAAATTCCTTATCAAAAAAGCTAACAGAATCGCAATCACAATGGCTTTTCCCCATCCAAGCATTTCTTCCCTGCTATTCACCATTCTCTTCATCCTCTCACGTTAGCCATGGCAGTTTTTTTACCAATCAAAGGCACATTTCGCCAAATAAATCAAGCCACAAAAACAGGGCGGTTCCTATTCAGGAAGCGTTTCATACGCCATTTTCCCAATAATCTCCCGATGCTGGGGATACTCGTTTTTCAATTCCTCCTGGGTAAAAAGCTCGAAATCCACATATTCAAAACCAGGAGACACCATGCAGCCAACAAGCGCATACGTGCCATCCCCCGAAACAGACGACCCAAAAATCGTATTCTTCGGCACAAGAACCTGGGGAACCTCCCCCTTATCCAAATCCAGCCCGAGCAGCACTTCCTCATACTCGCCATTCTCATGGATCATATGCACCGAAAGCGAATCCCCCGCATGAAAATACCACAGCTCATCCGACTTCAGCCGATGAAAATGCGACACCTCCCCGGAACGAAGCAAAAAATAAATGCTCGTATAAAGCGCCCGCTCCTTCCCCGGCACATCCTCCTCCGACCGGTACGCCTGCTTAAAATAGCCGCCCTCCGCATGCGCCTCAAGCCCCAACCGGGAAATCCAATAATCCGCAGTCTGTCTGTCCATTCGTTCAGCTCCCAAAATCAATGTCTTTCCCTTATTTTTGCACACCCGTTCCCCAAATGACAAATGAAACTTGGACCATTTTTACGTTCAACCCTCTCTTTTTAAAAAAGGGCCTGCTTTCCGCAGACCCTCGTCCACATCAATGGCCGGCATAGGCATCATCGACGTGTTTCACGTGCACATGGTTCACTGCAATAAACACAACAGACAGCATCACAAACGCCGCGCCAACGAAGAAAGGCATGCTTGGATTAAACCATTCGGCAAGCTTTCCGGCAAGGAAAGGCGCAATCGCCCCCCCAATGAACCGGAGGAAGCTGTATGCCGCTGAAGCGGTGGCGCGCTCAACCGGCGCTGAATTCATGACAGCCGTCGTAATGAGTGTATTGTTGTTGCCAAGAAGCGCGCCCGCAATAATGACAGACACAATAATAACCCACTGCGTCGACGTCCATATCCCCATTGCGGCGAGGACGAGCGCAAACAGAGTCAACATGGCGCACATCGCCTTGACCGTCCCGAACCATTTTTGCAAATACGGCGCCGTGAACACAGACGTTACCGCCAGCAGCAGCCCCCAGCCAAGGAAGACATATCCGATGCCATGCTCATCAAGCCCCATAACAAAGGGCGCGAACGCAAGCAGTGTAAAAAAGCCGAAATTGTACAAAGCCGCACCGATTCCGAAAACAAGCAGCGCGCGGTGTTTAAGCGCACGGAATGGATCCTTGATTGAAGACTTTGCCCGGGATGCACCAGCCTGTTGTTTTGCCTGGGGCATTAACGTAATAAGTCCGATAAAAGCAATCACCATTAGGGCAGCAACACCAAAGAACGGCCCCCTCCACGACATGCTCCCAAGCCATCCACCAAGCAGCGGCCCGACGGAAATCCCGAGGCCGATTGCCGCTTCATACAGGATAATCGCTTTTGCGGTCCCGCCCCTCGACAGTGACACCATCGCCGCAAGCGCGGTTGCAACAAACAACGCATTGCCTAGGCCCCAGCCGCCACGCAGGCCGACCAGCGCCCAAATATTGTTCGAAAGGCCGCCAAGACCGGAAAATACTGCGATAATGACGATTCCGGCAAGAAGCGTCCACTTTATTCCCAGCCGTGAAGAAATCATTCCCGTCACCAGCATTGCCACAGCCATGACAGCATTGTAGCTTGTGAATAGAAGCGTCACCTGGCTCGGTGTCGCGTGAAGCTGCTGTCCAATTGCGACAAGGATCGGATCAACAAGGCCAAGGCCCATAAAGGCAATAATGCTGGCAAAAAAGACTGCCCATACCGATTTCGGCTGGTTTAACAATCCGCCTTTTGATTTCCGCCCGGTTCCGGCCGCCCCTTCCGTTCCCCGAGCAATTTCATCCGCCGCCAAAGCCCCTGCCACTCCCGCTGTTCCAACTGGGGACCCAGATTCCGCCAAAGGCACAGTTCCGTCTGCCATCACAGATCCTGTTAAAGGCTCGGTTCCTGCGGCCACCACTGATTCTGCTATTGGCGAAGTTCCTCTTGCCACCACAGATTCCGCAGTCCCCGATGTTCCAATAGTGGACACAGATTCCGCTTCTCTCGAAGTTCCATCCGTATCCGGAAATTCATTTATATCCCGCATTCCATTCCCTCCTCTAATTCATTCCTCTATTTTTTGCTTTATAGCCAAATTTTATAGTTGTATAATAAAACTACATAATTGCATTATACAACTATTATGTTTTATGTCAAGAACACGAACAGTGCCTGGCACCACCCGAATAATCCTGTTCCACAGTTATGTTTCACAGAAGCGCGAATGTTAAAAATGTGGCCTGTATGGTAAGATAATGGAAGGAAGATAGAAAAAGTGAGGCAAAACGATGAAGGATAGTAGTATAAAAATTATAGATATGGAGCTCGCCCGCCTGATTCGCCGCGTTACCTCTACAAGCAGGAAAATCGGCCATCTCGACCGCTCCGCCTATCTGATTCTATATCGGATTCTTTCTGAAGGACCCGCGGGAGTAAAGGCACTCGCCGAGGAATCGCACCTCGATATTTCCACGATAAGCCGGCAGACCGCCTCCCTTGAACAAAAAGGATACGTTGAAAGAATTCCAGACCCGATTGACCGCAGGGCCTACACACTCCAGATCACCGAGCTTGGCAAAAAGGAATTTCTTGAACACCAGAGATTGCGTTTCGCCGCCCTCGATCAAGCCCTTGCGGAATGGACTGATGAAGAGAAGGAATTATTCTCCAAACTATTAATGAAATACAACAACCCGTTTCAACATAAATAGGACCAAATATATTTTAAAGACCGGTTCGCCTTTCATTTCCAGGCGAACCGGTCTTTGCGTTCCTCTATTGGCCAATTCGCCTGAAAACCTCCTTGTAATGGTCTTCTGGAAGCAAAAAAGTGATTTTAGCTGATTCCCTTCTTACTCGAAAGTTTCTTTATCTGGATTCTGATAGCACATTGCTAGCATTTTGCTATCGATTCCCTGAATTTTTTTACTTTTATCTGGGATTTTCACTACTTATCCAGAGATTCTTTTTTACTTCTTATCCAGAGATTTTTACTTTTTATCCTTAGGATTATGAAAAACTCGTTTATCCAAAAGTTTACCGGATGTATCCGCAAATACTTCAATAGAACACCTCTCTAAACAGAACAAGACCGCTTCACTTTTTCAAAGCGAAACGGTCTTATCCTGCAAACTATTAATAAAAGCTCCCCAAATCATAGGGCCTAAAATCTTCTACCCGAAAAACCCCCGTTCCGGTGCCAAATCTCCGCTCCGCTTTAATTTCCCCCAGCCAACCCGGGTTCCCTTAAGCGCGACCATCAACGATTTCCAGGTAACCCACAGCAGCAAGTAGCGATAAACAATTCTTTGCAGAATCACCGTCATCAGCGGTTTCACACTTAACTTTTCAAACCTGAAGGCAACCAGGCTGACAATCAAATCGATTAGGAAATACGTCCCGAAAATAAGCAAGGATGTGCCTACTTCGCCAGTTGCGAGCTTCCAGATAAACAACACGTCAATAACCGGCGCAAAAAATGGCACAACGAACTGGAACAGCAGCATATTCGGCATCGCCAGGAATCCGAGTGTTTTATGTTCCCTTCCAGCGAATGCTTGCTTATGCTTCCAGAAGCATTGCAACGTCCCGAATGTCCACCTGAAACGCTGTTTAAGGAAATCACGCAAGGTTTTAGGCGCCTCGGTATAGGCCAACGCTTTTTCTTCAATCGTTACTTTATAGCCTCCACGAAGGATCTTCAAGGTCATGTCCGTATCTTCAGCCAGGGTATCATCGGAAAAATAGCCGAGCTTCTCAACGACCTGTTTCCTCCAGGCACCAATCGCTCCGGGTACAACCGTAAGGCAGTTTTGCGTGGCAAAAGCACGTTTTTCGATATTAAAACCGGTCACATACTCAATGTGCTGCCAAACCGTTAGCAGGTTCCGCCTGTTTCCAACACGGACATTCCCTGAAACCGCCGCCATCGCTCCGTCCTCGAAGTGGCCCACTAACATAGAAATTGTTTCACGGGTGACACTTGTATCGGCATCCACAACGACGAGGATTTCCCCATTCGCCTTTTTCGTTCCTTCATTGAGTGCAGACGCTTTTCCGCCATTTTTTTTACGCACTAGCCGGACATTATCGTGTTCTGAGAAATTCCCCTCCACTGTAAGGGAAGTCCCATCCTTCGAGCCGTCATCGACGACGATGATTTCAAGATTCGGATAGTCGCTATCCATGATCGACTCAATCGTCTTTTTTATCACTCTTTCTTCATTGTACGCAGGAATGACAACACTGACTAAAGGAGTAAAACTCTCTCCCTGGCTAACCTGCCGCCGCACAACTTGCTTTTTATGCTTTATAGCCAAAAAGCCTAGGACCAAAAGCCGAAGAGCGAGAACAAGCATGAAACCGATCAGCAACCCCACGGTTATTGTTTTAAAATGCGCGGCCCCCCAAAGAACGAGTTTCGAACTATGGACAATCGGTTTTTCCACATCGGCCACAGCGGGCATGACATTGTTCTTATTTTGGCCTATCAGCTCACCGACAGTCGTAAATGTATATCCCTTGCTCTTTAATTGTTCAATGATGATTGGCAGGGCTTCAACCGTTGCCTGCCTGTCCCCGCCGCCGTCATGAAGCAAAATAATATCTCCGCCGGAAGCCTGTTTCAGGACTTTATCCACAATCGCATCCTTGTCACGAAGCTCCCAGTCCCTAGAATCAACATCATAGTTTACAGTTATATAACCCATTTCCGTCACATTCTTCATCCGTTCGAAATGCTCCGGAAAATATTTTGCCTCTTCATCTCCCAAAGGAGAACGATAGAGCAAAGTAGTATGGCCGGTAATCCCCTGAATCACTCGCTGGGCACCATTCAACTCGAACTTCAACTTTTCCTTGGACAGATTCTTTGTATTCGGATGTGTAAACGTATGGCTGCCAACCTCATGGCCATCCTTAACCATCTGTTTCACGATGTCCTGATGGAGGGCCGCATTTTTCCCAATCAAAAAGAACGTCGCAGGTATTCCTTGTTCTTTCAGGATTTTCAAGATTTTTTCCGTATATTCGGGGGTTGGCCCATCATCAAACGTCAAAACAATTTCCTTCCCATTCGCTTTGCTTAACCGCTCAAACTCATATGCCCTAGGATTGGAAATATACGATTCATTCGTAATGAAGCCTTGCTTATCGAACGAAAAGCTGCGCCTTCCTTCCTCCCTGCTTTCCGAGGCCCTGTAAATATTCCCTTGCCCCTTGCTGAAAATGTTCCCGCCATTTTTGACCGTTTGCATATTTTCAAGCTTATTCCCCTTCAAGATATCCCACACCGAGGGGTCCTCTGCTCCAAGGCGCCAGAGGGCAATCCCTTTCGCACCGGCCTCTTCGGAAAGTTTCAGCTGATTGTAGAAAGTTGCACTGTCAAGAAACCACACTTCATGCACTTCACCGTTTTTCGTATATTTCACATATGGGTTTTGGCTAATATCATCCCACTGGATGTTCAAGCCTGCTTTTCCGGCAAGCCTCGTAATATCATCAAAAGAAACGGCCTCCCCCGGCTCCTGGCTTTCCCACTCCCAATCATAGCCGTAATTCCCCAGGGCCACGATAAGCTTATCCTTAGGCAATTTCTCCAGAATACTTTTAAACCAGGCGTTCGAAGCAATCGGACCCGGTGAGTCGACATTCTCATCGTAGGCCATCACAATCAACCGGTCCACATGCTTTTCCAGCTGCCGATAATCATACGCAGGATTTGCAGCGGCGACATCCATCGAGACGGTAAGCCCATCCGCATGGAACACCCCATACAATTCCCTCATAAACTGCGTCAATTCATCCCGGTCGGACCTGTCCAGATTTTCAAAGTCAATATTGATTCCATCAAAGCCATTTTTTTTAATAAGAGCATGCAGATTACTTATCAACTTCGCCCGTTCCCCTGGCGAATTCAACAAGGCACTTACCCTTTCCCGGCTCCACTTGCCATCCTGTATGTTATGTAGCAAAGGGGTAATCTTCATCCCCTTCTCGTTCGCAAACTTTACGATGTCCGGATCGATCTCGCTCTCTACCCCAAGGTCCTCATTCAGGCGCAGCCATTGCGGAACCAGCACATCAATTTCATCACTATGCTCCTTAAGCGACTGTTCACTGTTGCTGTCCCAATTCACATAAAAAGCATAAACATCCTTGTTATACGTGACTTTTTTTTGAAAAAAACTGACATCCTGTTCGGATGGATCAGGCAGTGCGGCCGCCCGCGACTCCGATGGTGCAATAACGTTAAATTCATCGGCTACCTTCATTTCCAGTTTTGGCATCACAGGATTAAAATAAAGGCCTAGGCCGGAAAAAAAGATCGCAAGCGCGAACAGTGCGGCAAAGGAAGCACAGAAAAAGACCATCACATTCCAGCGTTTACTTGATTCACTTTCAAAAATGAAATCCTTATCGCCACGTTCACCCGTTACATCCATGTTCCTACTTTTATCCCTTTTGAATTGAAATCGTTTCTTCATTTATTTACCTGCCTCGAGTCATTTTGCCCCACTCTTTTATAGGGCCTACTTATGGAAGATTCCTAAACATTTTCCAAAATAAATCTGTTCTTCAATTTTGAAGGAATTTTGGCATGTTTGAGTCTTCTATTTCCTTTATAGCCATATCAACCGTACCACTGAGGTTCGATTGTTTGATATATGCTTATTTATTCATTTTGAAAAACGCCGTTCGTGCATCTCAGCAAAAGGAACTATAAACGAACCACATTTATCTGTTGAAATCACGCTCCTGGTACTTATGTAGCATAACCCTTGATATCCCTTATCCCATCAGAATTCCATTCCCTAAAAACACCATTTACTCGATCCAAAGGCCGGTTTTTCAAAAAGAATCACTCTTTCGTAACATATAGTTAACAAGCCATTAATATAGCGGAAAAATTTTTAATGATAAAAAGGACCTCTCTCCCAGGGATTTTTCCCTAGTGATAGTGATTTTTCCGGAATATTGGGGTTTTACTAGTCATTTCGTCGAATAACGTTAAGCTGTCCCGAATGATACAATTAACCTAGAGTGCATCAAAGGAAGTGTAATAATGGAAAAAGAAAACAAGTCACCAAAAACGAACAAACGAAAAAAAGGTTTTCGAATTACGCTCGCCCTCATCCTGCTTTTATTCGCAGGGGCAGCTGTGTACGGTTACTCTGTCTATCATTCGATAGCCACCACACTAAAACAAACACATGAACCCCTGAATAGGGGAAAAAATGCCCACCGCCAGATTGATTTAACAAAACGGGATCCCTTCTCGGTCTTATTATTAGGGGTTGACCAGCGTGAAGGAGACCGTGGACGCCCGGATTCGCTCATGCTGCTCACAATTAACCCCGATGAGGAATCGATTAAATTGGTCAGCATTCCCCGTGATACATATGCGAAAATTATCGGAAAAGGGGTAGAGGATAAAATCAACCATGCCTATACATACGGTGGAGTGGATATGAGCATTAAAACAATTGAAAATTTCCTCGATGTCCCAATCGATTACTTCATCGCGGTTAACACCAATGGTTTCGAGGACCTGGTCGATGCTGTAGGCGGTGTAACGGTGAATAACACACTCGATTTTTCATACGGCAAGTTTCACTTTCCTGTAGGGAAGCTGCATTTGAATGGAGAGGAAGCCCTTAAATTCACGCAAATGCGCCATCTCGATCCAAAAGGGGATTTCGGCCGCCAGGAACGGCAGCAAAAAGTCATCCAGGCGTTTATTAAGGAAGCTGCAAACGTAAAAACACTCACAAATTACCGAAATATTTTAGAGGTTATTGGCGATAACCTGAAAACAAATTTAACCTTCAATGAGATGAAGAATATCCAAAAAAACTATTCCAAGGCGAGAAAAAACCTTGATCGCATCCAGATAAGCGGAAACGATATGAATAAAAACGGAGTCTATTATTATGATGTACCTAATGAAGAGCGGCAAAAGCTCTCACTGATGCTCAATGAACATTTGAATATTGAATCGAGCAAGAAAACCGCAAGCGCTGAAGCTAATTGAATCTCACGGAAAACCTCAAAAGCTATTTTTATAAAAGCCATGCCCATGGACACCTAGGGGCATGGCTTTTTCTTTGAACCGGCCAAACAAACAAGAGGTCCATTTAAACCATCTTGGATGTTGATAGAATCGTAGTTTAAAATGCAAAGAGGAGGCCTGTCTACGGCCTCCTTATTTTAATGGATCAGTTAAACGCATCCTTTACCGCTTCTATGACCCGTTCCTGTTCATCCAATGTCATATTCGAGCCCGAAGGCAGGCAAACACCGTTCCTGAATAAAGCCGATGACACACAATTCCCTGGCTCATGCGGGTAATAGTCGACTCCATCGAAAACCGGCTGCAAATGGAGCGGTTTCCAAACCGGGCGGGCTTCAATATTTTCTTCAGCAAGACTGTTGATGAGCTCCATCGGAGAAACGCCAGAAACGCTTTGGTCAAGTGTAAATGTCGTGAGCCACCGATTTGACATGGTTCCTTCCAGTTCAGGCATAAATTTGAGCCCACGGATGCCCCTAAGTGCTTCAGCATACCTGTTGAAAACGGCCCTTCTTGCCTCAACCCGTGCATCAAGGACCTCGAGCTGGGCACGCCCGACTCCAGCGAGGATATTGCTCATCCGATAGTTAAACCCTACCGTGCTATGCTGATAGTGAGGAGCGGGGTCACGCGCCTGCGTAGCTAAAAACCTCGCTCTTTCCAAAGCAGCTATATCATCGGAGATAAGCATGCCCCCTCCTGACGTGGTGATGATTTTATTTCCATTAAACGAAAAGATGCCAAATTTCCCAAAGCTGCCACTTTTTCTTCCTTTATATTCAGACCCAAGCGATTCAGCCGCATCTTCAATGAACGGTACTTCGTATTCATTGCAGATGGCCGAAATTTCATCCATCTTGGCGCTTTGCCCATAAAGGTTGACGACAATTACGGCTTTTGGGAGCTTATTTGTTTTGGCGGCTATTTTAAACGCCCGTTTCAATGCCTTTGGGCACATATTCCAGGTGTCGGGCTCCGAGTCAATAAAAACAGGCTCCCCTCCCTGATAGAGAATCGGGTTTGCACTGGCCATAAAGGTTAACGACGAACAAAACACCCGGTCACCCCTGCCAATCTCCAAAAGTTCCAGTGCCAGGTGGATTGCAGCAGTTCCCGAACTGACCGCTGCCGCGCCATTCACACCGGCATAAGCGGCAATTTCCTCTTCAAACGCATTGACATTCGGGCCCAATGGGGCAATCCAGTTTGTTTCAAAAGCCTCCTGGATATAAGATTGCTCCCGTCCGCTCATGTGTGGGGAAGATAGGTAAATTCTTTTTTGTTTTTGTTTAACGATCATTCAGTATCACACCCTTACCTTAGTAATTGGTTTTGCCGGTGTTCCTGCTACGGTTTCAAAGTGATTTACAGGATTGATGACAGTTGCTCCGGCCCCTACCATGCACCAGTCGCCAATTTGGATGCCTGGTATGACAGTTGCGCCGACCCCAATCTGCGTTCCTTCCCCAACTCGAACCCCGCCTGTTAAAGCGGCATTCGGACTCACATGAGTGTAATCTTCCAGAATCGTATCGTGTTCAATCACGGAACCGGTATTTAGGATTGCATGATTACCAACTGTAGCAGCTGCATTCACGATGCAGTTGGGCATGATGACCGTCCCGTTGCCAATCCTTGCCGACATGCTGACTACAGCAGTTGGATGTGCAAGGACAGCATAACGGTCCAGCGGCAATGAAAGCTCCCCGGAAATCTTTTTCCGGGCTTCATTATCTCCTATGGCAAGTACAAACTTCATACTCTTGTCGGTTTGCGAAAGTTCCTTCGCCAGGAAAACCGGGCCATACACTATCCCATCTTTTTGCTCGACATAATTAAATTTGTTATCAAGGCGTGCTGCTATTTTATATTCATTCGACGAGAGAACAATATCTTCGACTACTTTGCTGTGGCCGCCCTGGCCAATGATGCATAGTTTTATCATGATTTACCCCCGTTCCGATGATCCCTTGAATTTTTCAACGGTAGCAATGCCCTGCTGGCTAATCCCTTCGGATTTAACGACCTTGTAAAATGTCATGAATAAAATTTTCATATCGAGCCAAAAAGACCGGTTATCGACATACCACACATCAAGCGCGAACTTTTCTTCCCAGGAAATATCATTACGCCCATTTACCTGGGCCCAGCCAGTGATTCCCGGGCGAACCTCATGTCGGCGCGCCTGCTCCTCTGTATAGAGTTCAAGGTATTCCATCAATAATGGGCGTGGCCCGACAAGGCTTAAATCGCCCTTCAATACGTTCAGCAGCTGCGGCAATTCATCGAGGCTCAATTTTCGCAGCATCTTGCCAAATCCCGTCAGACGCACATCATCCGGGAGCAGTTCCCCGTCTTCCCCCCGCTCATCTGTCATGGTCCGGAACTTATACACATGAAACGGTTTGCCATGCAGGCCGGGGCGCTGCTGTTTAAAAAGAACCGGGGAGCCGAGTTTTATCCTTACAAGGAAGGCTGTCAGTAATAGAACTGGCCAAAGGAAGGCTAATCCAATGAGTGCACAAGTAAAATCAACTAATCGTTTCATGTTATTTCACACCACTAACATCATTTACGATGAACGTTTCAAGGCTGTCGGCGAGCTTTCCCCAACAATAATTTTGTTCAGCGTATTTTTTGAGCTGGTTTCCTTCCCGCTCCAATAGCTTAGGGTTCCGGTAATGCTCCTCGAGCCAGTGTGCAGTTTCTTCTATATCGTTGTTTGCATAGATGCCGCTTTGGCTGCTTAATGACCCGATTAAGCCCGGGTCAGTAATCATGATAATCGGGAGGCCCGCTGCCATATAGTCATATATCTTGTTCATGCTGAAACCCCAATAATAAAGAGGCGAATCCATGATCGAGAGGATTCCCATCTGCGCCTTGCTCAACAGGTAAGGAATTTCCGTTTTCGGAATGGCATCGTGAAACGTGATATTTCGGATCCCTTCCCGCTCAGCTTTTTCCATAAGCCTGCCTTTTTCCGGCCCATTGCCGATAAGGAGCAGATGCAAATCCGGATTGTTTTTTAAGCGTGAAAATAACTCGATGACTGGCTCCAGGTCATTGGCAATACCATGGGAGCCGGCATAGACAACAACAAACTTGTCTTTTAGCTTACTGAACAGGATGTCAGTCTCGACTGATTTTTCCAATTGGTCGTATTTTGAGAGATCCACGCCATTTGGCAAGTATATAACCTTGTTCGGGTTAACGCCTCTCGCTTGTATGTAGTACTTTGCTTTATCAAACAGGACGATGATGCGGTCCGCCTTTTTATATAAAAAGCTTTCCAGCCGGTACAGGGCGACTGCCACCGGATTTCCCGGCGACAGCTTTCCAAAGTCGACGAACGTTTGGGGCCATAAGTCCCGCTCTTCAAAATAGAATTTGCACCCGGCTTTCCTGGCAATCAGGTATCCTACGATAGCTGCGAGCGGGTGGACGCTCGAGCCGATCACGATGTCGGGCTTGCTTTTGCCGCAAGCCGCTCTCCCAATTTTATGGCTTTTCCACGTGTAGCTCATGATATTTTTGACTCTTCCCACGATACTTTCATATGGAGGAGTATGAATCCAAACATACTTTACTCCATCAATCATTTCTGATTTGTATTCGCTTTTCTCTCCTTGGAAAACCATCTCTTTTTTTGAAAAGTGATTAAAGGAGGAAGCAAAGATTGTAACATTGTATCCTTTATCGGTGAGATGCTTGGCTAAATCGTAGTGCCTCGTTCCACCTACATGAGTAGGAGCGGTTGCATAATGGTTAAATATCCAGATGTTCACTCAGGCACCTCATTTCTTCTCTTCTTTCTACTGGCCAATCGCTTTAAGTTCCTCTTGCTGGTTATCATTCTGGTGTTTCGTATAGAATTCTACGATTTTTTTAATCACATAATCTTGTGCTTCCCGCTCCAATTCAGGATACATTGGGAGTGATAAGGCTTCTTTTGCGGCTTTTTCCGTTTCCGGCAGGTCGCCTTCCTTGTAGCCAAGATTTTTGAATACTGGCTGGACATGCAATGGCAGCGGATAATAAATCATTGTTGCAATGCCCGCCTCTTTCAGGTAGTTCTGCAGTTCGTCCCTATGCGGAACCCTTAGTGTGTACTGGTGGAAAACGTGATAATTTCCTTCTTTTTCAGTTGGCGTTTGAATGACGTCGGCCAATTGTTCGTTCAGCTTTTCGGTATAATAGGCTGCCCTTGCACGGCGGGCTTCCGACCACTTATCAAGATGCGGGAATTTCACATTCAGGATTGCTGCCTGCATTTCATCAAGCCGGCTGTTGTAGCCCAGTACATGGTGGTAATATTTCGGCTTGCTTCCATGGACACGGATGACACGCGCTTTTTCAGCGAGGTCCTCATTGCTCGTAATAATCATGCCGCCGTCCCCATAGGCTCCAAGATTCTTTGTCGGGAAAAAGCTGTACGTAGCCGCTGTCCCAAGTTCGCCAACATTATAGCCCTTGTATCTTGCTCCAATTGCCTGGGCCGCATCTTCAATTACCGCCAATTGATGCCTGTCCGCTATTTCCTTGATTTTGTCCATATCGGCCATTTGTCCATACAAATGAACCGGGATGATTGCTTTTGTTTTAGCGGTAATCGCCGCTTCGATTTCGGAAGGATCGATGTTAAAGGTAACCGGGTCAATATCGACATAAACCGGGGTTGCGCCGGCACGGACAATTGCCCCGCCTGTCGCGAAGAACGTAAACGCGGTCGTGATGACCTCATCCCCTTCTTTGACTCCGGCTGCCTGGAGGGCAATATGGATCGCATCGCTGCCGTTTCCGACCCCGATCCCGTAGCCTGCAGCGCTGTACCTGGCTACATCCCCCTCAAGTTTCTTAACATTTTCTCCTAGAATAAAACGGGAAGAAGACATGACTTCATCAATCGTCTGAAGGATTTCTTCTCTCATTGATTGATATTGTTCAGATAGATCTAGCATTTGAATTTTCATGGACATATACCTCTTTTGAAAAATTTTCGTTAATCAGTTGTTCATAGGCGTCAATGAGCTTTTTGCTCTCCGATTCCCAGTTATACTCGGTTTCCACAGCCCTGCGCCCGTTCTCACCCATCTGTTTTGCCAAAGCGGGATTTTCCTGAAGGAAACCAATCGCCTCGCTTAGCTCGTTCGGATTAGCGGGGTTGACGCAAATGCCACAATTATGTTTTTCAACGATTTCGCGCCATAAGGGAAAATCGGAGCAGATAACGGGAATACCAGCGGACATATATTCAAACATTTTGACAGGAAGCGAATATTTAAAAGGTTCATTTTCCTCAAGGACGACAAGGCCTGCCAATGAATTTCCCAGTAAACCGGCAACGCCCTCCTTGTCCAAAAAGCCAACATAGTTTACTTTTTCGTTTTTCATCTTTTCAATTCTGGCTTTGTCAGCAGGATTGTGGAAATTGCCTGCCAGATACAGGTTGCAGTTGGACAGGCGGATGGCTTCTTCCATTACATATAAGCCCCTGTCCCCTGCCAATCCGCCTATATAGCAAACATACTTTTCTGCCTGGGAGACCGGGTTCAAAACCGCAGGCTGTTTTCCCAGTTTTGGATAGTTCTTCACATCAATTCTTCGCGGGTTGTATTTTTCGAACTTTTCGCTAATATGCGGAGTCGCCGCGCATATGAGATCAAACTTCCTGGAGGCATTCTTCTCCACAATCTGAATGCCTAGCGACATTGGCTTTTTCAGGAAATTAGGGATGTATGGTTTCCGGTAAATTTGCATCGGCAAATCTTCATGGACGTCATAGACCACTTTCTTGCCGAGCTTTTTTAGCTCCCTGCCAACAAAAATCAATTCGGGATCATGGAAGTGGTATACATCCGCATCGATTGCTTTTACCTGGGCCAAAATATATCGTTTATTTTTCACAATTCTTTCGAAACGGTTTTTATTATGAACCCTAAGCCGTCGGAGATGCACCCCGTTTATTGTTTTCTCGGGGGCATCCGGTGCGAGTAAATACACCTCATGCCCAGCCCTGGCAAGGGATACACATTGCTTCAGGTTGATTCTTATATCGGTGTAAGGGTGCACAGATGTCAAATGACATATTTTCACGATGGTACTCCTTCTGCTTTAGTTTTCTTAAAGATTTGAGAAAACAGCCAAATAGCCGTAATCTCAAACAGGATGCCGTGGGTCACCAAGCTTGTCGGCAGCGCTGAATTGATAAGTGCCATTGACGGAATGACGATCAATGGCGCCGAAAAATAAATCGGCACATTCCTTGCGACACTGTCCAGCATTTTCAACACCACTCCGAGAGTAATCGAGTAGACAATAATCCCCATGATTCCGAAGTTGGAAAAGGCATCACCCAAATAGCCGACATTCGGGCTGAAGTTTTCATTGTTAAAGACCACACTGGCAATAACATCTACCGGAGTTGGGCTGTTATAGGGATTTTCAAATAAAAAGGATAAAAAGGAATGTGACAGTTTCATCGTTTCATGTGTGGAAAAGAAATCGAAATAGACAAAATGCAGTTGGGCTGGTACGAGCAGCAATCGCCTGACAAAAATGGATGCTGTATTGATATTGTCAAAGACGCTGTAAAGCAGCACCGACAATGAAACGATGAAGAGCACGCCGACAGTCATCATTTCAAGAACAAGATTTCTTAATCTGATGTTTTTCAAGACATAGTACAAACCAATCACGACGACTGGCGAGAACAGGAAGCTTTTTAAGCCTGTCATGCCAAAAAGCAGCAGCTGCAGGAACAGGAAAAGGCAAAATAGCGGTTTCTTCCGGCCCTCCAGCGCATAAATGAGCATCGACATATTGATGGCATAGGCCTGCCAGGTAACAAGATAATTCATCAGGCCGGAATTATTTTGCTGGTACACGCTCCGGACGTCATAAACTGCAAGCAGGTTGAAGCTCAGCCGCGAAAGCCCCCCAGTTGCGATTAAATAGGCGTATACATAGAGGGTGATTACGGCAAGGAGGAAAAAGACCGGCTTGACACTGTCTTCAATCATGATGACGCGAAAGTCTTTCAATCTTTTAACAATCCAAACTGTGAGCATGAATCCAAACAGAATGCTGTACAAATACAGCCTTGCTCCGTCCTGCATTGAATAAAAGGTTAAGAGAGGGACCAGAAGATTAAGCAAGATGATGTACAGGATCACTTTGCTCGGCTTCTCCATTTCCTTTGTATACATAACAACCCCGGAGATTAACAGGAATAACAAAAGCCACGACTCACCGTATTTAATGTAATTTTCCTTAATGACAAATCCCGAATAGGCAAAATTCCCGACCAGAAATGTCTTATACGCATAATCGAGAATGAACTTGTAAAGAAAAGCCAATAAGAGAATAAGTGTATAGTTTTTTTTATTGCCCATGCTGTTTACTGCTCCTACCTTTGTTTTTTCAGCACCCTGAAGATCATCCCGTACAATAGGGCATAGCTTGCGACTGAACATATTCCAAAAAGCCTGATCAGCTGATAGAAATCATATTCGAATAAGAAGCCGGCCAGAAATGGCACTACTGTCAGGATGAGCCGTACAATATCCCAGATAAGCTGCAAATCCTGCCTGTTTAAAATATTCAATGTCTGGGACAGAGGGCTGACGATAAACTGGGCAAGATACATCAGGGACAGGATTTGAATGATTGTTCCCGTTTCCTTCCAGGCATTGCCGAAAATGAGCCCGAACAGGCTCTCTCCGGCAAAATAAAGAATGCCGATTGGAATCATCCCGACGAGAAGCAATTTAAAAGACGTCTTTATAAACATCCGTTGCAGTTCGCCGGGAGTTTCGATTTTCGCCGCCGTCCCGTAGAAAACATCAGCGACCGCCCGCCCAATAATGGACAGGGGTGAAACAATAACCCGCTGGGCGAGCGCGAACAGCCCTACCTCCGCCTGGCTGTACATCGCACTAAGCAGGATTGGGGCCAACTGAAGGCCTGCGCTGTTTATAAATGACGAATAACTTGAAATAAGCGGGAATTTCCGGTATTTCCCGGCAACTTCCCTTATTTCATTTAAGCTGATTAAATTGGCGGATTTCCTGATTTCCCTGAACATTTTCATCATCAGCTTAAAGCCGCCGAGGATTCGGCCCATCACATCACCGGCAACCAATCCTACCGACTGAAGGGAATACAGCCCCGCCTGTCCTCCGACCGTAAAAAGCGACTTGTTGACCTTCAGGATAGCCAAATCCTTGTACTTGCTTTTATGAATCCCGTAATAATTTGTTATCGCAGTAATTCCTTCTCCTAAAAAAGCAAGCGGCAGCAGCCAAAAAAGAAACTCGGCAAACTGTTTTTCAAAGAAAAAGAAACCGAGTATGAAAACCGCCGCCGTGCAAATAATTGTTGTGCCGCCCAGGATACCAAGGCACAGCACAACCAGGTTCAAGAACTTCTGTTGGTCCCGTTCAAGGGGCAAGGCAAGTTCATATTTCAGGCTTGTAAACACATTAATCATCGCCACGACCGAGATGAATACAGCCAGTTGGCCAAAAACTTCTGGAGAATACAGCCTTGTAAGAAGAGGGGATGATGCGAAAATCAGCCCCTGTGACAGTACGTTCCCGCCCAGTACAATGAATACTGACCGGTTAAATGATATTTTTTTAGTTGACAAGCTTGGCACTCCATCACTGTTTCGAATTTAGGCTCCTCGCCACGAGGAGTGGTTTTGTTAAATTTGTTGATTTACGCTCCAGGCGCTTCGCTTTCCGCGGGCCTTTCGGTGAGCCTCCTCGGCGTAAGCGCCTGTGGGGTCTCACCAGTCCCGTGCATCCCGCTGGAGTCTTCGCGCCTTCCGCTCCAATCGTCTACTACAAAATTCATTAATAAACCAGCATTTATGGTGAAGAAACCTAATTTAGATTTTTTGGTAGATTCCCGAGAATTCTTTGCTTGGTTCAAATGTATTCCGTGTGTCCAGAATAAGCTTTGCATTGTTTTGCAGCATTTCATGGTCAAAGCAGCTGTGATTCGTCGTAATTAATACAAGATCTGCCTTGCTCAGCAGGTCCTGGTCCAACTCCTTACACGCAACTTGCTCCCCGTTGAGGGTGAATTCCTTCACATACGGATCAACTGCCACCCAATCGGCTCCCGCCTTTGTCAGTCTTTCCAATATTGGCAATGCCGGAGATTCGCGGTAGTCCTCGATGTCTTTTTTGTAAGCAACGCCAAGGACAACGATTTTGGAACCGTTGATTGCTTTGCCTTGATCATTCAGCATTTCAGCGCAGCGCTGCACAACAAAATCAGGCATGCTGTCATTGATTTCGCCGGCCGTTTCAATCAGCCGCGTATGATAGTTATATTCGCGCGCTTTCCAGGTCAGGTACCACGGATCGATTGGGATGCAGTGCCCGCCAAGGCCAGGGCCCGGATAGAAAGGCATGAATCCGTATGGCTTCGTTGCCGCCGCATCGATGACTTCCCACACATCGATGCCCATTTTGTTGCAAAGGATCGCCATTTCGTTTGCTAAGGCGATATTGATATTACGGAATGTGTTTTCAAGGATTTTTTCCATTTCAGCTACGGCCGGGCTTGAAACCTCATGTACTTCCCCTTCGAGCACAGAGCGGTACATGGCCGCCGCTACTTTTGTACAGGCCGGTGTCATGCCGCCGACTACCTTTGGGGTATTTTTTGTATTAAACTGTTTGTTTCCCGGATCCACCCTCTCTGGTGAATAGGCGAGGAAAAAGTCTTCGCCACAAACAAGGCCGGATTGCTCCAGGATTGGCTTGATCAATTCCTCAGTTGTCCCCGGATATGTTGTACTTTCGAGAACAACGAGCGTTCCTTTCGTAAGGTGCTCGGAAATTGCTTTTGCAGAGCTTTCAACATACTTCATATTAGGCTGCTTATAAATGTCCAATGGTGTCGGCACGCAAATCGCAACCGCGTCCACTTCGCCAATAAAATTGTAATCGGAGGTCGCCATCAGCTTCCCTTCCGCAACGAGCGCTTCCAGGTCAGCCGGGATTACATCCCCGATATAATTTTGTCCTTTGTTTACAGCGCGGACTTTTTCCTCCTGTACATCAAAACCAATGACATGAAAACCAGCTTTCGCTTTTTCAACCGCGAGCGGCAAACCGACATAGCCAAGCCCGACTACACCGATGGTCGCTGTTTTCGTGTGAAGCTTGTTTATCAGTTCTTCGGCCAATTTGTTTTCTTTCACTTCAGTCATCATAGTAAAACTCCTCTTCTCATTCCGATTGGCGAGTTAGTTCTTGCTGTTTCATAAAATGCCAGCACCAGTTCGAGCGCCCTTTTGCCATCCTCGCCTGTTACAAGGGGCTCGCGGTGTTCCTTTACGGCTAGAATGAGATCGGAAATCGCCTGCTCATGACCCGGAATTCCCAATGGGTCTGCTTTAACTTTTTCCATAATCTGTTCCGTTTCCGTTTCAGACAAGCTCTGAACATCAAAATGTTCGAACGAAAGGGCGTTTTGGCCGCCGATCTTAACCGTTCCTTTTTCTCCAAAGATGGTGATTGACTCCTCGAAATTGCGGTAATAAACGGATGTCGATGTTTCGACCATTCCAAGCGCCCCTGATTCAAACCGGATCAGCCCGGCGGAAACCTCTTCCGTGTCCATGTTTCCAAATCCCGTCGCCATGCTGAACACCTGCTCCGGCTGTCCCATGAACGATAGGAGCAAATCCAGATAATCAATTGCCTGGCCCATTAGTCCTCCAGCCTCACGCAGTTTCGCTACCCGCCACAAAGCCTCGTCGCAGAAATCCATGTTTCTGTTCAAGTTGATCCTCGCGCTCGCGTGGCTGATTTTTCCGAGCATTCCTGCGTCAATGATCTTCCTCAGTTCCATGACGACAGGGCGGAATCGGTGTGGATGGACAACTGTAAGCTTCACACCATTCTCCCGGCAAACCTCCACAATCCGTTCCGCTTCATCAAGCGTCATCGCCATCGGCTGGTCTAGGACGATATGTTTCTTTGCCATGGCTGCCTGCTCGGCCATGAATGCGTAAGAACTGGCTGGAGTACAGATGCAAACCGCATCAACCGCTGCATCCGCCAGTATCGCATCGTAATTTTGATGAGCCCGCGCCCCGTACTCTTTCACATACGGCTCCATGGCTGATTCGTCGATATCGCAGACGGCGGCCAATCTTGCTTCGGGAATCCGCTCGATTGCCGTTGCATGTTTCCGTGCCATAAATCCACAGCCGATCATTGCAAAATTCATAAAAGGAACGCCTCCCTGGGCAGCGCATGCCATTTTGTTGGTTTTCTGGCTCACTTAATCACCGACAGTTGCTTTTCTTTTTTGTTAACAAGATTCAAAACATAGTCTTTAAGCTCACGTTCATTGAATGAATAGTAGTTTTGGATTAGATTCGATATCATCTCATAATTGCTTAGCGAAGCTTTGCCGACAAGGATCTTCGGATAGATCGGCACATCATTCACTTCATTTTCATTTAGAAGCTCTTCAAACATCTTTTCCCCAGGACGAATGCCGGAGTATTTAATGTTGATTTCATCGAGTGAAAAACCGGAAAGTTCAATAAGGTTTTTAGCCAAATCAACAATCTTGACCGGCTCGCCCATATCGAGGACAAATACTTCCCCGCCCCTGGCAAGGGAACCGGCCTGAATAACAAGCCTCGATGCCTCCGGAATGGTCATGAAGTAACGGGTCATTTCAGGATGGGTAACTGTCACTGGCCCGCCAGCCTTGATTTGCTTTTTAAAAAGGGGAATCACACTGCCCCTGCTGCCAAGCACATTCCCGAAGCGGACGGCAACAAACTTGGTCGCGCTTCGCTGGTCAAGGTGCTGGATGACCATTTCCGCTATTCTTTTCGTCGCCCCCATTACATTCGTCGGGTTGACCGCTTTATCGGAAGAGATGAGAACAAACGTGCCGACATGGTTTTGGTGGGCTGCTTCTGCGACATTTTTTGTTCCGAGGACATTGTTCTTCACAGCTTCCCTTGGGTTATATTCCATGAGCGGAACATGCTTATGCGCGGCTGCATGGTAGACGACATCCGGTTGATGCTCCGCCATTATTTCCATCATCCGTTCCCGATCCTGGATATCGCCAATCGCCGGGACAATTTCCACTGTATCCCCATACTTATTGCGAAGTTCCATGTCAACCAGATAAATACTGTTTTCTCCATGGCCAAGCAATACAATTTTTTCGGGTGAGAATTTACAAATTTGCCGGCAAATCTCCGACCCAATTGAACCTCCCGCGCCTGTTACAAGGACTGTTTTCCCGGATATGTATTCAGAGATGCCTTCAATATCAAGCTCTACCGGTTCGCGGCCCAGCAAATCCTCTACTCCCACATCCCGAAACTGGCTGACGGCGACCTTTCCGAGCATGACATCCTCAATCTTCGGCATCACCTGCGTCTTCACTTTCGCCTTTGAACATTCGAGATAAATTTTGTTCATCTCAAATTTCTTTAATGAAGGGATGGCGATGACGATTTTATTGATTCCAAATTTCTCTACGGTTTCAACAATGTCATTCGTTGTCCCGGCTACCGGTATGCCCAATATATGCAATTTCAATTTCCCCGGGTCATCATCAATAAAAGCGGCAGGTACAAGCCTCAATTCAGGATTGTTTATGAGCTGCCGTGCCACGAGGGTTCCCGCCTGGCCGGCGCCTATGATAAGCACTTTTTTCATGCCTTGTTTCGGCTTAAGGCAATGGTCCAGATACAAGCGCCAGGAAAACCGCGAGCCACCTACGAAAAACATTGTCATCATCCATACGGAAAGCAGCATCCTTGGGTAAAAATTCGACAATGTTAACAGCTGGAAAGCTGCTGTCGTAACGATTGTAAGTGTGACGGCTTTGAAAATGCTTTTCAGCTCCATGACACTGGCATATTCCCATGATTTGTTATACAAATGAAAACTGTTTGCGAAAATATAATAGCTAATTAGCAAGATAAGAGAATTTAACAAGAGCTCTTCATCAGGGACTGATCTCAGTAGCGGATGAAATTGGATATAGCTGATAACCGCTGCGGCCAACACCAATACCGAGTCCAGAACTGCCAATAACAGAAAACGTTTTTGGTAACTCATCAAAATCCTCCTTTTTAAAAAAGTTCTAAACGCTAAGCGTTGCCCGCTGGCTTGGTTCCTCCGAAGAATTGGGAAATTATTTTTAACAATATTTAATTCGATTAGTCCTATTGGCTAACTTAGTTTTGTGAATAAAAACAGCCATTTGCCAAGCGTTCTTCAGAAGATCCCAAGAAGCTTTTTTCTTTTCACCTTTTGCGGCTCATCTTTATAGACGTTTTTCCCTTCAACCAACCGTTCGGCATTCTCCATAAAAAAGTAGGAAACATCGCTGCCGTACCTGGTTTTTAATTCATCAAAAGCCCTCTGCATATGAAACGTGCGGCGTTTTGTATTGTGCGCATCCGAAGCGATAAAATGGACAAGGTTTGCTTCAATAAGCTGCCGGGAAAACCTCTTTATATTCTTTCCGAACACGCCACAAAGGCTGGATGCGGTCAGCTGCGCCAATGCCCCATTTCGTATTAGCCCATAAAGGATTTCCGGTTGCTCAAGAATTCCCTGGTTCCGCTCAGGATGGACAATTATCGGAATGGCGCCGGAATTTTGCAGCTCGTATAAAATATGTGAGGTATATCTAGGTACATGGCCCGACGGTAGTTCGATAAAAACATATTGAGTGTTATTCAGCGCCAAGATATTCCCTCTCTGAAAATCTTCGAGAAAGTCCCCGGTAATAGCCGGCTCCTGCCCAGGCAAGATGGAAAGCGGGACATCCTCCTCCCTAAGCCTGCGGTTCAATTCAGCGGCCTTCTGAATAACAGCCTCTTTCGGATTTTCGTAAAAACGATTACGATGGGGCGTTGCGATGATTGCCTGTATCCCTTCCTTTACAGCTTCCCGCGCCATTTCAACGCTTTCCTCCATCGATTTTGCCCCGTCATCAACGCCGGGAAGTATATGACAGTGAATATCGATCATGAGTGAATTCCCTACTTTCGACTAAACCAACCTACCGACTAAGTCCCATAGTAATAAGAATAAGTGTCGTTCTTTATTTTTTTCTGGTTAAGAACGACGCCAAGAATCTTCCCATTAGCAGCTACTAACAGGTCTTTTGCTTTCGTTGCCTGCTCAATCTCTGATTTCCCGCTGTACAGGATTAGGAGAACACCGTCACAAAGGTTGGCCAGGATTTGGGCATCTGTCACAGCGAGTGTTGGCGGTGTATCAAAAATAATCACATCAAACTGCTTTTTTGCTTCCTCCAGCATTTCCTTCATTGATTTTGAACCCAAAAGTTCAGCGGGATTTGGAGGGATTGGCCCGCTTGTTAAAACGGATAGAAAAGGGATGTCAGTTGAGCGTATTGCCTGGTCCAGCGATTTGCTTTTTGCAAGTACGCTTGTAAGTCCATACTGATTCACTAAATCAAACGTATAGTGAACCGTCGGCTTGCGGAGATCCGCATCGACCAGAAGCACCTTTTTTTCCTGTTGGGCCATGACAACCGCCAAATTAGCCGCCGTCGTCGATTTTCCTTCCCCCGGCCCGGCGGAAGTCACCATCATTGCCTGTATATCTTCGTCTACCGAGGAAAACTGGATATTCGTCCTGATTGTCCGATATTGCTCGGAAACGACCGATTTCGGATCAAGTGAAGCAACAAGCTTCCTTCGATTAGATAGGCTTGCCTTCTTTTTTTTCTTAAGAACCAACTGTTTCACCCCTCGTCTCCAACGTTTTCACTGAGTTGGGCGCTTTCTTTGTCCGAAATTTCACATCTTCAATCACAGGAATGATGCCAAGGACTGGCAGGCCAAGGACTCTTTCAACATCTTTTTCCGTCTTGATTGTGTTATCAAAATACTCGAGGAGAAACGCCAAACCCACACCCGCCATCAAGCCGACAACAAGGGCAGCCACCATATTTAAAAGTGGCTTTGGTTGAACGGGCGCCTGCCCTTCCGTCACTTCCGCCTTTGCCAAAATGCTGACATTGTCGACATTCATAATTGCAGCAATTTCCTGTTGGAAAACCGCGGCGATCGTATTCGCAATTTTGGCCGCCATTTCCGGATTCTCATCCTGCACCGAAATTGTTACAACTTGCGAGTCTTTTTCGCTCGCCACGCGGATTTTTTCATTTAACTGCTGAAAGGTTTGTTCCAAATCCAGCTGCTTTATAACCAGATCCAGGATAGCCGGGCTTTTAATAATGACATTATATGTATTGATGAGCTGTAGATTGGTTTGCACATCCGCTGTACTGTAAACTGCCTTCTGATCCTTTGCCTGGTTTACAAGGATTTGCGTAGATGACTGATACACTGGGGTTAAAAATGAATAACTAACAACCCCCGTTATCACTACTGCCAGAATGGCGAGCGATAAAATGAGGATGAGATGTTTCTTTAACGTTTGCAGCAATTGTTTCAAGCTAATCGTTTCTTCCATAATTCCTCCACTTGTTCCGACATTTAAAAAATGAAAAATTTGCTGATATGTGACGAATTTTGCCTACCTCTTAATTGAATCCTAGTTTTTTATTCGTTAAAAGTGAATAAGGGATTATTTCATACCAAAGGGAAATTCTCGAAGTTTCAGTTTCGGGGATAAAGTAGGGGTAAACATTAAAATTATGTTACGTTCTTTACATGCCTAGGTAAAACAACCTGTTTTTTAAAACTTATGGAAGAAACGCATGAAAAAATAACTACGTAAAAGAAAAGAAAAGGAAAATTTCCGATAAGTTTAGTATGGGGGTCAAAAACAAAAATAGGCCTTTCTCATACAGTTTTTTTGAATAAAAATTCAAATGTAAAAAAGATATTAAATATTCTAGGTAAAACTACCCTCCTGGCAGCCCTACCTTAAGTCCTACTTGCGATTTTTTTTAACATTTCATTTAGGTACTCAGCAAGCTTGACAAATATAAAAACAGAGCAAAATTCCCCTATTATCCCAGTTATTATTTTCCAAAGGACTTAACTCTTCACCATAAGGAGGAGGGTTAATTCCTCTTTTTGCCCGCAGGAGGGGCTCTCCACAGCTGTTCGGGCGTTACACCTTCCTTAATTGCCCGAAGGAGGGGCTAGCCAACACTATTCGGGCGTTTAGAACGCCATACCGATTTCCATGGCGAAAGCTAGCCTTTAGTACTCGAAAGAATGCCGGGAGGTTCCAGTTCTGCCATCCAGCTAGCAACCCTGTTTTATGCTACTTTTTTGAGAGGGCAGTACTCTTACTTTTTGTGGGGCTTTTCTTCTTGTATTTTTCGGATATTCGCGGATGGTCCTGTATCAGCTCATTCGTTAAAACCACTATTTGCGGTAAAAAACGCGTTACACACAAAAAACGCATTGAATCCAACAATCAATTCAATGCGTTTTCCTGGATATTTATTATGTGAATCCCTTACACATCTTACTTCGTAAAAATCGCGTTCGACAGGAGCCTGAACAGGTAATCCGTATGGTCGCGGAATCCGGCTTCAAGCCCGATCAACGTTACATCCTTCGTATCTTCTTTTACAATCACCGGCTGGGATGCCACGTTCGGGCGCCCTCTCCAATGGCCGGCAAGGAAATAGTCCTGGCTGTTGTCAAACGTTGCGGCAACCGTGTCATTGCCAACGACCGTGTACCATGCCGGGCGGTAGACGAAGCCGATGTCGTCCTGCCCGTATCCAGCCGCAAGCCCCGTTCCGCTGTAATCAACCTTCACGATGCCATTGCTATTGCTGCCGCCCGAGTTGATGGTGTTATCCGTCAATCCCAGCGTTTTCGTTGCCCGTGAAGCACCGGCGCCGACAGCGATGTATTTGCCACCATTCGCAAGGAAGTTATTCAAGTTCGACTTAAATGCATCAAGCTGGCCAGCGTTCTGGAAGCCAAACTCCTTATTCGCCGCGCTTAGATTCGTCGAAATGAGGCTTTCCGTCCCGCTATACACGAATACATCAACTCCGCCAAGCCCCTTCACAGCAACATCAACAGGCGTTACCTCACTTACATTAAATCCAAGGCGCTTAAGCGCAAGCTTTGTTCCTGAATGCGATTGGACCTTCCCCATACCGCCATCCTTCAAAATCGCGACCTTTACGTTTTTAACAGCCTCGGCGCCAGCCGGTACTTTGGCAGTGCCAATTTGCAGTCCGCTCTCCTTCACCGCGGCGAAAATTTCATTCGCCGCCGCTTCGGCGTAGAAGTTGCCTGAAGCATCTCGCTTTACAGCAACACCTTTTGCCAGCAGGTCATTCACCAGCTTCACCGCCTTAACGGAGCTGTTCGGAATGAGGAATGGCCCTTTGCCATACACAGATCCCTGGCCGCTGACACTGTTCACCTTGGATGCAACAACATCAAGCTTTTCATGAACCTGGTCCGCTTCAAAGCCCCACAGCTCTGGAAGGCTCCATGCCGAGATGTCATACATCGCCGCGGTATCATTCGAGATGTCTTCCCCATCCCAAAGCATCGTGTTGGCGAGGCCGGCCTTCGCCTGGTCCATTTTCACGATATACGTCCCTTTTGCATACGGCTTGCCGCCCGCGGTAAACGGCTTAGCCGCCTGCACGACCTCTATGTCATTGTTGATCAAATGGTTGACTGCTTTCTCCACGACAGTCGGATCTTTTTCATCCACCGGTAAAATATAAGCCTCAGGGAAATGCCCTTCCTTATGGGTCGGATGCTCGAAATTGATGCCGCGCTTGAAAATCTCAATTTGGTCCTTAATCATCGTTTCCTTATTCTTAGTCGCGAACTTCAAAGCCCCCATGATTGCGTCGTACATCCAGCGCACCCCGTCTTCATTGTTCGTCGGGGCTTCAAGCGTATGCCCGTAAGCGCCATGGTACATCGCGTACATCGGCGTGAAAATCGGCGGATAATCATCCCAACCGTCCGCATCATTCCGTTGCGGGATATACGTACCCTTCATATCCTTATATAGCTGTCCTTCATAGGCGGACTTGTTGCCCATGATTTCAGCTTCCATTGCTTCCGCCTGCCCAAAAGCCCACTTATTGTACAAATCATACTCATAGTTCGGGTTATGTGGAGGCGTACACGGCTCAATCAGCCCCTGCAAGTTAGGACCGTAATTTTTCACATAGCCATGCGTATCCAGGAACACCATCGGATTCCACTCTTTCAAAAGCGCCACCGTTTCCCGTGTTTCCGGCTGGGACTGGGTGATGAAATCCCGGTTCAAGTCGATCCCTTCGCCGTTGAAACGCGTCGCATCGACACGCCCATCCGGGTTCTGGACAACGTTGAAGATAAGAATATTATTATTCAAAATTTCCTTCGTTGTTTCATCGTTCCCAGTCGCAAACCGCTCAATCAGCTGCATGACGGCATCACTTCCGATAAACTCGGTCCCATGAATGGAACCATTAATCATCACTGGCACCTTGAAATCAGGATTCGCCGCAATAAAATCCTGCGCCTTCTGAGGATTTTTGAACATCTGCTTCCTCAGCGCCTGGAACTTCCCGAACTTCCCCTGTGCTTCCGGATCGGCAATCGTCACCACGTAAAGCGGATACCCCTTCGACGAAGTCCCCTTCACCTCAACCTTCACCCGGTTCGACTGCTTGCTGATTTCCTCAAGCTTTTTGCCAATCTGTGAAAACTTCATAAACTCATAGTTTTCACTATTGAACAGGCTCCCATCCTGCTCCTCGTTCACATTCACATTCACCCACTTCACCGGGCTCGCCATCGCCGCCGGCCAAGGCAGCGCCGCAAGCATCCCCACTGCCAAAAATCCCGAAACCAACCTTTTCTTCTTCACTCAATATCCCTCCCCAATATGTATATAGGAATAAGCATTTCGTATAAATATACGAACATTTCCATTCTAATTGTGGGGGTCGCCTCAGCGCAATAGGATGAAATAACTAAATTATTTTCCCTCTTTCTAAGTACAATCCAACCCCTTTTTTTATAAAAAAAACCGCCCACACAAACAGCGGGCAGTGGCAAAACAATACAAAATATGCACAAAATATTCACTTTGAAACGACAAAAACTCCGCCGCAATGCGACTTCGGAAAAAATTCGCACTTACAAAAGCCATTTAACTCTCTGGAGATTTTATCACTGACAAAATAATACTCATCTTCATCCCAATACTCCCGGCTTTTCTCCCTGCACGCTTCGAGCTGATCCTCTGTGCCAAACGCGATATCGCCAATCAGTGTTTTCCCATCACCAGCAACGCACGTGAGCAATTCCTTTATAAAGAGAATTTTCTCATCATCAGCCAAGTGGTGCAGCGTATACGTGCTTATGATAAAGTCATACGTCTTTTCTTTTACAAAATCGGGAAGTCCCTTTGAAATATCCCATTCGACCAAATTCGCGGCGGGCATCTTTTCCTGGGCGATTTCAATCATCTTTTTTGAAAAATCCACCCCGTCAATCCTGTGGCCATTTTCATAGAGCTTGGCCGTCAGCACCCCGGTTCCGAATCCGATATCCAGCACTTTTGCTTCCTTCTTTTGCATCACTTCATTGAAAATCGTCCCCAATACGGCCTTGTAGCCGGCAAAAGGATATGAATCGCTTTCCTCGCTTAGCTTGACGGACTGGTCGTAGCCATCAGCCCATAAATCAAACCCCTGGTTATTTAGCATGAATTCTCCTCCTGAAAATCATTAGCAACCGCCGTTTTAAGCCCCTCCATTATAATACCGGTTGTGGTTCCAACATTATTCAGCCCCAATATATATCGGCTACCCTATCCGAGCTGGCATAATTTTACAATTATCCGTCCGAAACGCCACTAGATTTTTCTATAAAAAAACTTAATTTCCAGGCAAATACTATGAATAAAGAACAGATGTTCGTGTATAATAAGAATAGAAAGAAGGTGTTGAGATGAATGGAATGCTACACCGTTCAATGGAAGAAAACATGCCTCTTGAAGTGATTTATTTGTCCAGGAAAAATGAAATTTCCCAGCGCAAAATGATTATCCGCAGCGTAAAGGGAAACGATGTCTATGCGTTTTGCCTGCTCCGGAACAAAATGCGCACGTTCAAGCTAGAAAACATCCTCTCGGCAAGGCCAGACAAGCCAAAGCGTGTAAGTTAATATATATGGAAAAAGAACCGTTTTGCATGAATGGTTCTTTTCTTTTTAAAGCGTTTGGGACAGGCGGATCATATCCATGCAGCGGATACCGTTTTCAAAAATTTCTTCCTTGTAATTTTCAACAAAATGATCCCTGACAACTCGCTCGATGCGGAAGCCACATTTTTGATAAAGCGCCAGCTGCCCAATGCTCGAATTTCCAGTCCCGACTTCAATACTTTTAAAACCCAGCGATTTTGCCGTACGAATGGCATCGAGGACGAGCGCCTTCCCAATTCCCCTGCTATGCAAATGTTCGGCGACAGCAATGTTTTTCAACTCGACAGTCCCTGCTCCTGCCTTCAGAAGTACATACGCACCAATCGTTTCACCTTCCGCTTCCGCGACAAAGCAATTCCCTTTGCTAACATACTCTTTTACAAGCTCCTCCGACGGGTCCGCCAACAGCAATAATTCCATCGGCGGCCGCTCCCTGCGTTCCAACTTTCTGATTCTCATTTTCTTGCACTTCCCCCGCAACATTTTTTACCATCTATTGTACATGAATAATCAATTTTTTCACCTTATCGATTAATCGCTTCTTTTTGGGGAAAATGATGAGTAGGATGATTGAACTGGATGGGAGCTGATTAGATGGCGGAAATTAAACACGGCAACAATGAATTTTATATTGAGGAAAATGGCAAAGTAATCGGCCGGATTCAATATGTCCCAAGCGGCACCGGCAAGGATGGCAAAGAAATCATCACCGTCACCCACACACTCGTCGATGAGGACCAGAATGGCCGCGGGCTTGGCAAAAAGCTAGTTTACCGGATCGGGGATTATGCGAAGGAGGAGCAGAAGCTGATTATACCCGCATGTTCCTTTGCGAAAAGAGTTCTTGAAAGGAAAGAGGAGTACCGGGAAGTTCTTGCCGAATAGGAAGGTGGCTGAATCACTCAGCCACCTTTTTTGGGGGGATAGCTAGCTCATTGATAGCACTTTGCTATCGATTCCCGGAGATTTTCCTTGTTTATCCGGAAGTTTTTCTGGTTTATCCGGAAGTTCGGTTTGCCTACTATATCCGTATATCCACAAACTCATCCAATCTCCCCTACTTCGCCCGTCCCTTTAATTTCTCAACCTCTTCATCTATCTTCTTTATGTCTATCCTTTCAAATAGGGGTTCCACCCTTTCTATCCCCCCGGAAAAATTCAAAACGGGTTCCCAGGTAGCCTCCTCAATCCCCAGCATCGCATTCAGCTTCCCGCTTGAATAAGGTAGGAATGGCGCTAGGAGCCTCGCCAGATTCGCAACCACAACTACACAATTAAACAGCGTCCTGTGGCACCCAGCCTGGTCTTCCACTACCTGCTTCCAAGGCTTTTGGTCATCGAAGTATTTATTCGCAAGCCTTACAAGCGCGAAGATTTCCTCCAGCGGCTTCTTAAAATGGCCTCCTTCAATATGCCGCCCCACTGACTGGTAAATAAGATTAATCTCCTTCTCTATCCGAGAGTCCAGCTTTGCCTCAGGCACCTCTCCGCCATAATATTTTTCAATAAACTTCAGTGTCCGGTTCACAAGATTTCCATATCCGCCAAGCAGCTCGGAATTGTGGCTGTAGATGAACTCCCGCCACGAGAAATCCGTATCCCGGCTTTCCGGAGCGTTAATGGTGAGAAAATAACGGATCGAATCCGGATCGTAGTCCTTCGAAATATCCGGAAGCCATACGGCCCAGTTTCGGCCAGTCGAAATCTTTCTTTTTTCAAGAGTGAGGTACTCATTCGAAACAATATGGGTCGGCAAGGACGGAGTTCCCGCACCCATGAGGATTGCGGGCCAGATAATACTGTGGAACGGAATGTTGTCCTTCCCGTGCACATAGTACGCCTTCGTCCCTTCGTTCCAAAACTCCGAATCGTCGGCACCCGTTTGCTCCGCCCACAGTTTCCCCGCTGAGTAATAGCCGGACACAGCTTCAATCCAAACATAAATCTTCTTCGCCTCGTAACCCTTCACAGGAATGCTGATGCCCCTGTCCATATCCCTTGATACCGCCCTATCCTGTAGTCCCTCTTTCAAATACCGCTCACTTAACTGAATGGCATTTTCCCGCCAGGCCGACGAATTTTTCGCCTCAGCCACATATTTGCCGATTCGCTTCTGGAAATCCGACAGGGAAAAATAAAAGTGTTCGGTGCTCCTGACAGACGGCGGGCTGCCGCACAGTTTGCATTTCCGATCCAGCAAATCGAGCGGATCAAGTATTGCTGAGCAATGGTCGCACTGGTCGCCGCGGGAATGCTGCCCGCAGTGAGGGCAATTTCCCTCAACATATCGGTCGGGAAGAAACTGTGCACACGTTTCGCAGTACGTTTGCTCGATTTCTTTTTTATAAATATGGCCTTTCTCCAAAAGCTTCAGAAAAATTTGCTGGACGGTTTCGTGGTGGTGCCGTGAGTCCGTCCGCGTGTAGCAATCGTATGAAAAGCCAAGTTTCTTAAACGTTTCCTCAAACTCTTTGTGATAGCGGTCAGCCACCACGTCGGGAGTTATCCCTTCCTGTTTCGCCCTTATCGTAATTGGCGTCCCGTTGCAGTCACTCCCTGAAACATAGAGCACCTTTTCCCCTTTCTGCCGGTAATAACGAGCCAGAATATCGCCTGGGAGCAGGCTCGCGATGTGCCCAAGATGCAGCGAACCGTTCGCATACGGCCACGCCCCACCAATAAAAACTGCCATTCCAATCTCCTCCTTATTTTAAAAACAAAAAAGCCCCGCCCTCATCTAAAAAATAGATAAGGACGAGGCTACAGTCTCGTGGTTCCACCTTAATTCACCGGCTGCTCGCACAGCCAGTCTCTGCAAGTACGGAGCAGCCAGACTGCTCTTATACCGTGGCTTTGATAACGAGGGCCCGCACTCGCCGCAGCCTACTTGCGCAATTTCCACGCTTTCGGTACGGGGCTCCGAGGCCATTGTTCAAATGGGTATTTTTGCTTCTTTTCAGCACCCGAAGCTCTCTGTGAAAAATCACATCATTCTACTTTTCCTCTTCAACGCCTGTATTCAGTTAGGTTGGATTTATTATAATTCGGCTGGCAATTTTATGCAATAACTATAGAGTTGATTTTCTATACTTTATCATTCCGTTTTTAATTTTCACATACCGCTTCCATTTCTCTATGCTTTATTGATAGAGCACTTCTCCTCCCTCTTGATGACTGGGCCGCGCCCGGATAAGCCGGTCTTCATTCTTCCCTTTTAAAAGTCTCCTTCCCGCAGTCGGCTTCCGGCAATTTTGTAAAATCAACCTCTTTCTTCTTTTCATTTACAAGAAAAGAGACTATTGTCTCGTTAGTAAAGCATTCAAAGCCTCTGCTATCATTATGCTAGCAGTCTACTATCGATTCCCGGAGATTTTCCTTGTTTATCCGGAAATTTTCCCCTTTTATCCGGAAATTATTCACCGATGCGTCCCCTTGCTCCGCAGATTCCCTAACCTTTCACAATTTTGACAATTACTTCATTTAACAACCTCTCCGTTTCTCTTCCGAAAAGCTTTTCCGCCCCTGTTATGATAAACTCTTTTTGAATATCTTATGAGCCGGAGGAACTGCAATGGAATACCCGCGTGGAACTATCCAGGAAGTACAATTTGAAAGCGTTGCCTTGGGTGAGGCAGTCGAATTATTGGTCCACCTGCCCGCAACTTTCTCGCCTCTTTATAAATATTCCATCATGGTCGCCCAGGATGGACACGATTACTTTAGGCTAGGCCGGATCGGAACGCTTGCCGATGAACTTTTAGAAAAAAAGGAAATTGAAAATGTGATTATTGTTGGTATCCCATATAAGGACACGGACGACCGACGGAGCAAGTATCATCCTGATGGAGAAAAGCATGAAGCGTACATCCGTTTCCTCGCCCACGAACTCGTTCCGTGGCTTGACAGGGAATACCCGACATACCAGATGGGGTCGACCCGCGCGCTTGCCGGAGATTCGCTGGCCGCGACTGTTTCGCTGCATGCGGCGCTTACGTATCCGCATACTTTCGGGAAAGTGCTGGCACAGTCCCCTTTTGTCAATGATGCCATTCTGGACGCCGTAAAAAAATACAATGCGAATCCACCACTTCATGTGTACCATTCAGTTGGGAACAAAGAGGATGCGGCTGAGCTCACAAATGGGAAAATCGTGGATTTCCTCTCGCCAAACAGGGAACTGAGCTCCCTATTTGCAAAAATGCCGATCAGCTATCAGTACCGGGAATTTGAAGGCGGACATGCCTGGACCCATTGGCAGCCCGATCTGCGCGGCGCACTGAAAGCATTATTTTAGAACCTCCATCAGGGCTAGGTAAGCCCGTTGGTATTAAATTCCTTTTACCAATAAAGCTTTTTCCTTATTTTAAAATTTAAAACAGTACTTATATCCCTTAATTCGACAGACTTTTTATCTATTTTTTCTATTTTCCTTGACAACAATATATTTTAGAAAACAAATTTGCTATAATATTCAGAAGGATAAAAACCATAAGCTGTATAATCACATACAGCAAATTTGGAATCTTGGAGGTAGGTCGTATGAGATTCGGAGTTGCGCTTTTCCCATCAAAACAGCTTCAGGACTGGGTGAATTCTTACCGAAAACGGTATGATCCACATTATGCCCTGATCGCCCCGCACCTTACGCTTGTCAACGCGTTTGACACATCTGAAGAAGAAGCTGAGACAATTGCAAAAAAGCTGCGTGATGCAGCAGAAAAACACGAACCTTTCAAATTAAGGACATCCAAGATTAGCTCCTTTCATCCTGTAAACAATGTGATCTACCTGAAGGTCGAACCAAATGAGGAGATTACAGCCCTTCATAAAGAGTTGAATGACATCATAAACACCCCTGGCCAAGATTACAAATTCGTCCCTCATATTACGATTGGCCAGAAGCTGTCCAACGACGAACATTTCGACGTATACGGGACACTCAAGATGCAAGGAATCGAACATGAAGAAGAAATCGACCGCTTCCACTTCCTCTATCAGCTGGAAAATGGCCAGTGGACGGTTTATGAAACATTCCGACTTGGGAAGGAAGCCGAGTAATTTATGGATGTCGTTTTAGCCACAACCGAGAGAGAAATACAAGACGCCTTTTCTGTCAGAAGAACGGTATTTGTTGACGAGCAGCAAGTGCCGGAGGAAGAAGAAATTGACCAATACGAGGATGATTGCGCCCATTTTGTCCTTTATAATGGGACGGAGGCGCAGGGCGCGGGCCGATACCGCTTTGTCGATGGATACGGGAAGGTGGAACGTATCTGCGTCCTGAGAGAAAGCCGTGGCACCGGCGCCGGCAAGGCAATCATGAACAAAATCGAGGAATACGCGAAGGAGCAGGGAGCAAAAAAGCTGAAACTGAATGCCCAGGTCCACGCGATTCCCTTCTATGCAGGACTTGGTTACGAAGTTGTTTCGGATGAATTCCTGGATGCGGGAATCCCGCACAAGACAATGGTGAAATCCATATAAGCAGAAAAGCTCTTGCCGGAATAATTGGCAAGAGCTTTTTTATAAGTATGAGTCACCTGTAATCTCTTCCGCTCCGAAATCCTGGTTTACCGCCGAAAACTTAAGGCCGGCCGAGACGGATGCAGCGATGAACAGAAATCCCAACAGGGAGCCCAATCTGTAATATTCAAGCAAAATACTGGCGATTGCCGTGCCCATCAGCATGACCAGGCTGTATACGACGGTATTTTTCATTGCCGCGCCTCGTTTCATCATAATCTGCATCGACTCTCCTTTACCCGATACTCGAACTCTTTAAACCATCAACCGAAAGCTGTTTATAAAAAAACGTGACAATCGAAACTTCCGGGGACACTGAATGTCTGTTATCATAGAGTTCGTGTTATCACTGTTAGATATGGGGATAGTAAAATGAAATCAGCAATTTTTCAAAACGGAACAATCCATTTACATACATTGAGCCGCGAGCGGTTTCAAAAGATTTATTTGGCAGGCCGGAATGGGGAACTGTCATGCCCCGCCTGCCTTGAGCCAGTCCGCCTTTATTTGGGGATTGACCAGGAACCTCATTTTTTCCATCTTTATGATTCTAATAAAAAGTGCCCCGATGCGGCAGATACAATCCGGGAAACACGTGAAATCGGAGGCTTCCGCGTCCCTACAGCCAAACCGGTCGGTGAATCCTTCCAGGCGGCCCAGGAGCTTGCGATTCAGGGAGGGGCAGCCACCGCTGTGCTACCTGTACCGGAAGACCCGCACGATTATTTGAAACTGCTGGAGGCGGAAGGGTTTACGCTCGACGGCAACCAGGCAGCGGCCGTGACAGAAACAGAAGGTCCAATCCTTGTCCTTGCCGGTGCCGGAAGCGGCAAAACGCGCGTGCTCACGGCAAGGACGGCTTACATGATTGATGTGCGCGGCATTGCCCCATCTGAAATTATGCTTGTCACGTTTACAACTAAGGCCGCCCAGGAAATGAAGTCCCGTCTTCTCCGCTATCCGAATATGAAAAGCCAGCTTCTTTCAAAGCTTGTGTCCGGGACGTTCCACAGCATTTTCTACCGGATTCTGATGCATGCGGACCACGACAAATGGAATGGGGACAAGCTGTTGAAAAAAGAGTGGCAGCGCGAACGGATCATCAAGGATGCGGCCAGGGAGCTCGGTTTGTCCGAAAAGGAGTTTCCATTTGACCTTTCCCTCCAGCAGATCGGTTTTTGGAAAAATTCACTCCTGTCTCCCCCGGATGTCAGGCCGGACTCCGAATGGGAGGAAACCGCGCTCCTCCTCTATGAGCGTTATGAAGCATATAAACAACGGCAGGGCCTGTTTGACTTTGACGATATGCTGACCGGCTGCCACGATCTGTTCCGTTCTTCTCCGGACACTCTTGAAATGTACCAGGACCGGTTCCGTTATTTCCTTATCGACGAATTCCAGGATATTAACAAGGTCCAGTATGAATTGATCAAAATGCTGTCGGCAAAAACAAAAAATGTCTGCGCCGTCGGAGATGACGACCAGACGATTTATTCATTCCGCGGCAGTTCGCCGGAGTTCCTGCTGAATTTTGAGCATGATTTTCCAAATGCCCAGCTTGTTTTGTTAAGCCAGAATTACCGGTCCACAACAGAAATTGTCGCTGCCGCGAACCGGATTATTTCATTTAACAAAAAAAGGCGCAGGAAGGAAATGGCCGCGCAATCGATAGCAGGCATTCCCCCGGTTGTGTTTTTTCCGTATGACGAAGAGGAAGAGGCGACAATGGTCGTGACCGACATCCAGGAAAAGATCGCGGCTGGCGCCGATCCAGGAGACTTCGCCATCCTTTACCGGACCCATGCCGGCTCAAGGGCGGTTTTCGAACGGCTTGCCTCGTCGAATCTCCCCTTTAGAATCGAACAGGATGCCGAATCATTTTACGAGCGCCGGACGGTGAAAACGGTCCTAGGATTCCTGAAGCTAGCTGTTGACGAGGATGACATCCAGGCCGTCTCCTCCATCCTTCCGGCATTATTTTTAAAACAGGAAGTCCTTTCGGATATAAAAGCCGCCACAATCCTTGACGACTGCACCGCCCTCGAGGCACTCGGCAAAGTAAAAACCGCCCATGCCTTCCAGCAGAAAAAGCTGAAGTCAGCTGTCGAGGCACTAAAGTCGATGAGGTGCCTGGCACCGTATGCCGCGATAGAGAAAATCGAAAAAGAGCTTGGATTTCTGGATTATTTGAAGAAGCGCGGCAGTGAGGGGAATAAGCTTGAGAAAGGCTCGGATGATGTAAAGGATCTAAAGGTTGCAGCGAAGCCATTCGATTCTATTCCGGCGCTCCTTGAGCATGCTTCGCACATGGCAGCGATGAACAAAGAAATCAAGAATCTCAGCAAGCATTTTACAACCGCCATTACCCTTAGTACAATTCACCGCGCGAAAGGCCTCGAATACAAGACCGTTTATATCCTCGGTGCTGTCGATGGCAGCCTGCCGCATGATTATGCGCTTGAAAGCCTGCGGAGCGGGGACTCGGCCCCACTCGAGGAGGAACGCCGGCTCTTTTATGTCGCGATCACAAGGGCAATGCAACGGCTGTACATTTCCGTCCCGTCAATGCGCCGCAACCGGGCAGCCAATCCGACGAGGTTCCTCACCCCAGTGAGGAAGGATTTAAAGCGTTAATGGTATTTTTCTATAAAAAAACAGGGCACCCCGCCGATTTTGGCAGAGTGCCCTGTCTTATGTTTGCCCGGAGTTTACCGGATTTCGACCTTCCAAATCATATGGTCAAACCCTTCGCCCCAATAATCCTTTAATACGAAATCGGGTTCGCCAAACTTCTTCTTCCAGATTTGCTGGGCGTTCCGGTATCCGCTGTCAAGGCAGCAACCCCCAATCCCCCGACTCTTAAGCACCCCAAATATCGACGCCAACAGCAGATTGCCAATCCCCTGCTTCTGGAATTCAGGATGGACGAAGACAGTCCCGACCTCCAGCAGGCCACTTAACTGGCCATCCGTGCATTCCCGGATGAGGCTGCTGGCTGGACCAAATTCAATGGTGCCGACGATCCTTCCCCCCGTCTCCGCGATTAAAAAGTACCGTTGCCCTCCATCGCTCGATAAGTCTTTTCGAAGGTAAGCTTCTTTTGTTTGGATCTCATCTTTCATATCGTCCACAAGATCTCCAATGCCTTCCCTCATGTATGTATCCGAAATGACTGTCCGAAAAAAACGGTGCAGTTCTTCGGCATCGGCGCTGTTTGGCCGCCTAATGGCAATGTCCATCCCCACTCCCCTCCCTTGAATATTCGGCTCCTGTACTGCCAATGATAAGGGAGAGGTGAATGTGATGGAAGAAAAAACTTATTCTGCCGCGGATTTGTCCGAACAATTGGTTAACGAAATCAAATCCTTTGAAAAGTCCCTGAGCGGCCAGGCCAATAAAAATCTTGTAGTCATTGCCTATGAAAAGGAAAACCAAGCTGAAGCGAGGACTGAATAGCGTCCTAAAAGACTGGCGTGGCAAACCTCATCCTAACAAGAATAAAAGTCCGGCCAAATGGTGAAACGGCCGGACTTTTATTATTTTTTGTTCAGCATATTCGCGATCGTGTTAAAATCAAGCGATTTTCCATCATTGATAATGGACTGGACAATTTTATCCTCCATGTCCTTAGCAACTGGTTTCCGCGCAATCTGGGACACCCGCTGAATGACGCCCCGTACGGTCTGTTCATCTTTAAAATTCGCATTTTGCAAAGACGCGGCAAGATCAAAGATATCCTTCATATTGACACCGGTCTTTTTTTCAATGTTCTTGAAAAAGCCGTTATCCATGTCTGTCGTCACGCTCCTTCATAGGCTACTTTATAGTATGAAGGCCGCGCGATAATGTGATAGGAAAGTGTTCCCCATAATAAAGAAACGCGGAAATAAAAGCCCTGCTGGATGTCCGGCAGGGCTTTATTCCTGTATTAGTAGAGGCTGGCGCCTACAATAATCAACAGGATGAACAACACCACAATCAAAACAAATGTGGAACCATAACCATAGCCGCCGCCGTAGCCATAACCGCCATAGCCGTATCCGCAGCCACCGAATCCGAAGCACATAGATAGTCACCTCACTTTTCTACTTTCACTACTACAGTATGTGAAGTGCAGACAAAGTGTATAGGCCTCATCCCATCCGCTTTGTGATTCATTTTGAAAAAATTTTATACTCATCACCCACAGGGTGAAGGGCATAGTTTGGTGAATCCTGATAAATCACAGGCATTGAAGCGTCATCCCTTTGGCTTAAAGATTAGCGCCCCGATGAAGCCGAAAATGATTGCCGCCGAAATACCCGAGCTCGTTACTTCGAACATCCCGGTCAAAACGCCGACAAGCCCGTGCTGTTCGGCTTCCTGGAGCGCGCCGTGGACGAGCGAGTTGCCGAAGCTTGTGATCGGTACAGTTGCTCCCGCCCCGGCGAAATCCATGAGCGGCTCATAAAGGCCAAGGCCATCGAGAATGGCCCCAATAACGACGAGCAGGCTCAGCATATGGCCCGGAGTCAGCTTGCCGACATCAAGGAGGAGCTGGCCAACCACGCATATCAGCCCGCCGGTGACGAACGCCCAAAAAAACATTGCCAGCATTTTATTGCCTCCCGTCCATTTCAATTGAGACCGCATGAGCGATACAAGGAATGCTTTCACCCTGCTGGAACGTGAGCGGGGACAGAAGCGCTCCGGTTGCCACAACAAGGATGCGCCGGTACGTCCCTTTTTTCAGTTCATTCAGCAAATGCCCATAAAGGACAATGGCAGAGCACCCGGCACCGCTTGCGCCCGCCTGGACGGGCTGGCTGTCTTTGAAAAGCATCATCCCGCAATCTCGGAACTGGTCTTGCCGAATTTTTAGGCCTTTATTATTAAGAAGCTCATAAGCGACGCTGCTGCCTACCTTTGCAAGGTCGCCCGTCACAATTAAATCGTAATACGATGGATCGAGGCCGGTATCGCTGAAATGGGCCGAAATTGTATCAGCTGCTGCGGGTGCCATCGCTCCACCCATATTGAACGGGTCGGATAGCCCCATGTCGATTACTTTGCCAATTGTCGCCGACGTTATGTAGGGAAGCGTCCCTGACCCGCTGTTTGTCTGCAAAAGTGCCACCCCGGCGCCTGTTGCGGTCCACTGAGCCGTCGGCGGCTTCTGCCCGCCATACTCGGTCGGATACCTGAACTGCTTTTCGACAGCGGCATTGTGGCTCGATGCACCTGTCAGGATGTAACGCGCGCCCCCGTTATTTAGGATAAATGCTGATAAAGCCAGTCCTTCCATTGATGTTGAACAGGCACCAAACAAACCAAAATAGGGAATTTGCGCCTTTCTGGCAGCGAAGCTTGTAGGGGTAATCTGGTTGATCAAATCMCCCGCCAAAAAAAATTGGACTTCCTTCCCCGTTACGCCCCCCTTCTTCAGGGCCGCATCGACTGCTTTATCAATGAGGAGCCTGTGCGCTTTCTCATACGTGTCCTCCCCCATCCACAAATCATCGTGAAGGACGTCAAAATCGTCCGCAAGATTGCCGGCCGCCTCAAGGGGGCCGACGGTTACGCCGGTGGACAGGATTTCCGGCCGGTTGTCGAAAATCCATGTCTGGCTGCCCTTTAGCATTAAATGACCCCCCACATAACCAGCAAAGTTTTAATAAGGGCAACGACAAACGCTGAAAACACCCCAAAAAGAATGACCGATCCGGCAAGCTTGAACATATTCCCGCCAACCCCAAGAACAAATCCCTCTGTCCTGTGCTCGATTGCGGCCGATATGACCGCGTTTCCGAAGCCTGTAACCGGAACCCCGCTCCCTGCGCCCCCATATTGCCCTAGATGGTCGTAAACGCCGAAGCCGGTCAGAAGCATCGATAAAAAAACCATCGTCGCGACTGTCGGATTTCCCGCTGTCTGTTCGGTAAAATTAAAAAAATAAATGTAAAAGTAGCTGATGGCCTGCCCTACAAGGCAGATTGCCCCGCCTACCCAAAAAGCCCTTAGGCAATTTTTTGCCACTGGCCGCTTCAGTTCATGTTTCTTTTGAAGTTGTTCATATTTTTCCTGCTCGGCAGTTTTTTGATTTGAGCCGCCCATCGTCCTAGCCTCCTTATGTTTTCTCCTGCTGCAATGAAATAATTTGCTGAAGGCGGTCCTCCGCTTTTTTTCCGGACAATTTTCCGCGCTTTATCCCATCCCTTAACCTTGAGGCTTCGAGGAATATTTTATAATCGCTGGAAACAGTGAAATTGGCGTCCGGGTATTTTTTCTCCAGCTTTTTTGTCAGCTTTGACTCGATCGCCTTCATCCTGAAGCGGTACATGTGTTTAACCTTGTAGGCTACCAGGATATCCTTTTTCCCTTTTATAACCGCAACATCATAAAGTTCCGGCATGGAGGCGACATCCTTTTTGACGTCCTGCTCCGATGCATCCGTGTTGCTGTCTTGGGTTCGTACAGGCTCGGGATTGGTGGTTTTCATAAGGGCAAGCCTCGTGCTGCTTGTGTCATCCCTGCCCTGGCAAGCGGTTCCCGCGAGCATCGCGAGCATTATTGTAGCCACTGCTAACGTTTTTCTCAAAATACAACCCTCCCTGCCTGAATCCATTTGATGTTTATTTTTCGCAAGGATTGTGTTTTTATGCCTTTTGTGTTGAATTTGTATCCGCTATGCGTTGTGTATGGGCTTGGGGCGCCGGCCTGCCGTATGGGCCCCTTTTTCAAAAAAAACAAAACAAAAAAGCTGTCCCTCGAAAGGCAGCTTTTAATCATAATAATTGCGTTTCTTGGATCCGCCGCAGCCGCAGCCTTTTTTCTTCTTGGGGGTTTCGGGCTTTGCGCCAGGCTGGGCCTTGGGTTTGTATACGGGACGTTTCTGTTTCTTCTCCATTCCCATGCTCCTTTCTATCTGATTCCCTGCCCTTTAGTATATGGTGCCGGGAAGGAGCATGTTCACTTCAGTCGCCCAGGAGCCGCCCGATTATTGTTTCAATGATGCTGGCGATTGCGGCTACAGCGAATAGGAGGATGGCGGGGATGCCGATTTTCGGAAAATAGGCATATGCGGCGAGGAGCCCCGCACTTACCCAGACGCCTGTGCACCAGTAGCAGCTGATCAGTTCACCGATCCATTTTCGGATTCCCTTTCCTTTAGGGACAATGTATACTTCCCCATCTTCAATTCGTTCTTCATGGAAGGGAGCGCGGATAAATTCAGTAATTTTGTCATAAACGATTACGCGGGTCAGCCTGAAGGATGCGAGGCCGATGAGTGCCAAAAGCCCGATTGGGAAATTTTCCATTTGCGCCACTCCTGTCTTTTTAAAAAAGTAGGCTTGTATCTTTGATGAAAATAACTAAAAATGGGCGGTTTGCCCATCCCACCTTCTCTTTCCAAACATAGTCTGATAATGCAAATACTATTCACCTAAAAGGAGGAGAATCCATGAGTTGTGGTTCAGAATTCTTCACGAGCAACTGCGTATGTGATACTTTGCTCGCAATCGTGGAAGCCCAGGATAAGATAAACCCAATTACGGATGAGTGTACATTTGGCTGCAGCAGGGCAATCCAGGAGCTGGTCGGCGGTACTACTGCGACGGGTAACGATACTATACCGGTCATTCTGATTTGCAAAAGTACATGTGCGCCGTTCCAGGCAACTGGCGTAAGAAGGGATACACAAACTCCGACAACCCCGTTTGAAGTTGTTTGCGGCTGCGTGTTCCGGGTAGTGGATGTGGATCCGGAAACATGCTGCGCCACTCTGGAAATTCTAGGCATCAGGCGTGGCGGAAGCCAAAATCCGGATTTCACACTGTGCGAATCTACCGGGTTTGCCTGTGTAAATAACCTCAATGAGGCAACAGCCCTTGTTCGCTCCGGCGTATGCATCACTGTCGACCTTAATTGCTTCTGCGGCGTTTCCTGCATATTCCCACAAAACTTGCTCTGATGAACTGGCAGACTGTTTCATTAAACCTGAAACAGTCTTTTTTTGTGCTTCTTTTATCGTGGGTGTGGGTTTCGGAAAGATTGGCGACCCCTTTTGTATTTCGGTGCCTCGTTTCATACATATGCAGCCGGCAATGTATTTTTACCAAAAGAATGAATCCCCATTTTTAGTTTCTTCTCATAAAAACAAAAGGAACTTCCTGTCGCCAGAGAGTTCCTTTATTGCATCTTTATAGGATTTTTATTTCCGAGATATCCTTGATTTTAATGATTTTCATTTCGTTTTCAATTTTGATCCGGAGTTTGTCTCCCCGTTTGCTGTCAATTTGGAATGTGAGCGGTACGCCGTTCACGACCGCAGTGACAAGGGGCGGATCAAGGAATTTCGGGTACCTGGCAAGTGTCGTGACCATGCGCCATATTTTCTCGGTATTCTCATTTGGTTCCGGAAGGTCAGCATGTTCTTTGGAGGAGTCCTCTAGTTCACCGAATGTTGAGCCGTTCGGGTTAGCCGGCGGAATAATTTTTTCTTTCAATTGCTGCATGAAGTGTTGAACGAGTGCCGACTGCTTGGCAGCATTGCGTTGATTCATCGGTTGCTCCTCTTTTTTGGCTATCGGCTCATGCTGGACTTCTCCCGCGTTTGCTTCAATCGGAGTTGAGCCCTCAGCGGCTTCGGCTAAATCCTCCAAATCATCAAGAGACGCTGCATGCGAGTCCGTTGGAGTTTTACTGAAGATATCAACTTCCACAAATGCTTCCGTTTCTATTGCCAGGCTTTCGGCAACCGTTTTGGTTACGTCGGCATGGTTACCGGAGATTGGTTCGGTTACTTCTGCATAGCTATCCGAGATTGGTTCGACTTCTTTTGAAAGGCCCGGGCCACCTAACGCCTCGGTTTCCATTGTGGCATTCACTGAACCATCCATCCGGTTTTCCGGGCTACTTTCCCGCATCTCTTTTTCTTGAAAAAATTCACTGTTGCCCCCGGTTTGCGGTTTCTCCTTCTTCTTTCGCCAAATGAAGTAATCCTGCATTGGCGGACCATTGCTCACTTCAGGATTAACAATATAGAGCGTTGGTTTCGGGGCATTTTTTTGTTTATCCATCCTCATCCCTCATTTCACTTTAAAAGCAATCTTTATTTACTATTAGTATGCATGTGTGGGAGAAGTGGTTAAGAATGTAAAGCCCAGTCTGCATTGCAGGGAAATTTGGCAAAGAAAATCCCGCCTTCCTCAGAAAACGGGATTACTGTGTAATTAAAGAATGTGGTATCCGGAATCAACGTGGATGTTTTCGCCTGTAATACCGCGGGACATGTCGCTGAAAAGGAATACCGCTGTATCCCCAACTTCCTCGGTCGTCGTCGCGCGGCGGAGTGGTGCTTTTTCTTCGATAACCTTAAGAATGTCGTTGAAATCGCTGACGCCCTTTGCGGATAGCGTACGGATCGGTCCGGCAGAGATTGAGTTAACGCGGATGTTATCCTTGCCCAGGTCAGCAGCCAGGTAACGGACGCTCGCGTCAAGGGAAGCTTTCGCAACGCCCATAACGTTGTAATTCGGGATTGCGCGCTCGCCGCCAAGATACGTCATCGTGACGATGCTGCCTCCTTCAGTCATTAAGCCGCGTGCTTCTTTCGCGACCGCGGTCAGTGAATAGGAGGAGATGTTGTGGGCGAGAAGGAAACCTTCACGGGTCGTATTCATGTATTCGCCGCTTAGTTCCTCTTTATTCGCAAACGCAATGCAGTGGGCGACGCCATGAATGGTGCCGGCTGCTTCTTTAATCTTGGAGAAACACTCCTTAATTTCTTCATCTGATGAAATATCGCATGGAAGGACGATGGTGTCTTCCGCTTCAAGTGAGGCCGCCAGTTCACGGACCGAATCCCCCAAACGCTCGCCCGCGTATGTAAAAATAAGGCGCGCGCCCGCTGTGTGGAGTGACCTTGCAATCCCCCAGGCAATGCTACGTTTATTTGCAACTCCCATGACAACAAATGTTTTACCTTTTAAAGAAAAGCTCATAAGTGAGATCCCCCTGTTTAATACAAGTTATTAGTAGTTGGTACTAATTGTACACTATTTCATTTTAAAAGAAAAGCATTGTACATGACAAGTGTCATATACACTATTCCTGCAGTGCAAAACCCAGCGTCCTTATTTTGCCCATTTACGGATTAATAAGACAAAGTCAGCTAAACTAGTTAAGAGCATGGTATAAAGGGAGGAAAGGTGCATTTTGGCGGGTTTTCCATGAGCTCTTTCCCTTGATCTTATTATTTTTGAAATTTCGCTTATTTCGGAGGACTGGAATGAAACTTGATATTATTGGCGATATCCACGGATGCTTTAGCGAATTTGAAAACCTCACAAAAGAACTTGGCTACGATTGGGAAAAGGGCATACCCATTCACCCTGCTGGCAGGAGGCTTGCCTTCCTTGGCGATTTGACTGACCGTGGGCCTGGCTCGTTAAGGACAATCCATGTTGTCTGGGAGCTCGTCGTCAAATGGAACCTCGCCTTTTATTCTCCGGGTAATCATTGCAATAAGCTATACAGATATTTTATTGGAAATAAGGTGCAAATTTCGCATGGCCTTGAAACGACAGTCGCGGAATATGAAGCACTCGATCAGTCAGGACAGCTTCTAGTAAAAGAACGATTCATACAGCTTTATGAGCGGGCCCCCCTCTATCAGATTCATGATGGCGGCGCACTTGCCATTGCGCACGCCGGCATTAGGAAGGATTATATTGGCGAATATTCTTCAAAGGTAAAAACCTTTGTCCTCTATGGTGACATAACAGGCAAGACGAACCCGGACGGCACCCCTGTCAGAAGGGATTGGGCTCTGCAGCATCCAGGGAAGCCAATCATTGTGTATGGACACACGCCTGTTAAGGAGCCAAGAGTTGTGAATAACACCTATAATATCGACACAGGCGCCGTCTTTGGCGGTAAACTGACCGCTCTTCGTTATCCGGAAATAGAACTCGTTTCCGTTCCTTCATCAATGCCGTATTTGGAGGAAAAATTTCGGAAGTTTCCGTAAGAGGGTTCATCGGGTTATGCATACGGTTTCGAAACATATGAAGGTCTGAATGTGTCTTCATCGGGGTTAGAAAGACACTTTCAAAGCATGTGGAAGGTTAAAAGTATTTTCATTGAGGATTTAAAGACCGTTTCCCTCGGTAGATCCTGCTCGAAACGGTCTGGAGTGGGTTCTAAAGACCGTTTCCCTCGGCAATCCTACCCGAAACGGTCTTGATGTGGGTTCTAAAGACCGTTTACATCGGTAATCCTACCCGAAACGGTCTTGACGTGGGTTCTAAAGACCGTTTACATCGGTAATCCTACCCGAAACAGTCTTGACGTAGGTTCTAAAGACCGTTTCCCTCGGCAATCCTACCCAAAACGGTCTTGATGTGGGTTCTAAAGACCGTTTCCCTCGGCAATCCTACCCGAAACGGTCTTGATGCGCGGTCTAAAGACCGTTTCCCTCGGCAATCCTACTGGAAACGGTCTTGATGAGTTTCCCACGTCACCTTATCAAAAACAATGTTCCTTCAAAAGGGCCGCCATATCTCCGGGGAGCGGCGCCTCGAAAGACATTTCCTTCAAAAGGAATGGATGGTAAAAGCTGATCCATCGGCAATGGAGAGCCTGGCGCCGAATAAGGGCAACATCCCCACCGTACAAGTCATCGCCGAGCAAAGGATGGCCGATGTACGCTAGGTGGACGCGGATTTGATGGGTCCTTCCTGTTTCAAGGCGGAGCCTGACACGGGAAAACAACCGTCCGCACTCCCCCATCACCTGATATCGTGTACAGGCATACTGTCCATCCGGGCGCACTTCCCGCTCAATGATGCTGTCCGATTTTCTGCCAATAGGCTGTTCAATCGTTCCCGATTGCTCCTTGAACTCCCCTTCAGCAAACGCCTCGTATTCACGCTTTACCTCGCAAGATTTTTGCTGTTTGCTTAACAGATGGTGGACATGGCGGTGCTTTGCGACCAGTACAAGCCCCGATGTATCGCGGTCAAGGCGGGTGACAATATGGGCAGTTGCCCTGAGGCCGATTTTTTCATAGTAACCGACCAGTCCGTTCGCCAGGCTGCCGGATGGATGCTCACGTGAAGGGATGGTGCTCATAGCCGCAGGTTTGTTGAGGACAATCAAATAGTCATCCTCATAGACAATAACAAGCGGGATGCCCTCCGCTCTTATCCCTTCCGATGGTTCCTCCGGGGGGAAAGCGACCGAGACAAGGTCCCCTTCCGATAAGCAATAGCGCACGGTTACATCACGGCCATTCGCCTCAATGCTCCCGCCTTTAAATTTAATATCGGTCAGCGCAGTCGAGCTGATTTCCTTTTCCTTCAGAAACTCCCGCAGCAATTTGCCGGAATCGGAAGCGCCGGCTTTCCACTGTAATGTAAAACGGCTAGAAGCCACCATGGTGATACCTCATTGAAGCCATGTGCAAAACCTCATTTTTCTTTAGTCCAATTCTCACTTATGTACAGTCATTCCGAATCCCTTTTTGGCGGTGGAAACTTAACCGGAATGACTGAAAGGCCTACTATTCAACTTGCCAGCTGCGAAACCAAAGCAATTTATCAGCTCAACGCGCTTCCCTCACAAAATGAGCGCAATACGCCACCCAATCAATCCGAATCCGAGATAAAGGAATCATGGACCCTTTTCCAGAACGGAAATGGCCTGAACCGCGCAAACCTGACCTTCTCGTCCGGCACCCGGAACTGGATTGACTTCACTTCCTTATGGAGCATTGTCAAATGGTCGATCGTCACCTGGAAATCAGTCCGGTTGACCGGCCTTAGCATACATGTATGATGGGAAGGTAGGATGAGCGGAGAACCGACTGTCCTGAATACCCGGTTGTTGATCGATGCCATTTCAGCAAGCTGGATGGCCTCGATGGACGGATGGATGATTGCCCCTCCAAGCGCCTTATTGTACGCGGTGCTCCCGGAAGGAGTCGAAACACACAGCCCGTCGCCGCGGAAGCGCTCGAAGTGCTGGCCGCGGATATCGACATCCATGACGAGAGTTCCCTCAAGCCCCTTCACAGTCGATTCGTTAAGCGCCAGGTAACGTGATTCCTTCCCAGCATGCTGGTAACGGATGATCACTTCAAGGAGCGGGTATTCAATCACCTGGTATGGCGTTTTCGCAATCGCGATGACCAATTTCTCAATTTCCTCCGGCACCCAGTCCGCATAAAACCCGAGGTGCCCTGTATGGACGCCTACGAACGCAGTTTTGTCCAGGCGGCTGCTGTAACGGTGAAACGCATACAGCAGCGTTCCGTCACCGCCTATCGAAATAACTATATCCGGACGGTCTTCATCATAAACGAGATCAAAATCCAGAAGATACGTCCTCATCTTATGCATCAGCGTATTCGATTTTTGGTCGCCTTTGGTTGTAATCGAAAATTTCATAGGCCGCACTCCTCCCATGTTCCTCATGCCATTCATTTTGAGTTACTCCCGATCCTGGTTCGTTTCCTTCTTTCTTGTAAAAAAGGCCTGCGCCTCCTGGATTTCATGCCGGATAGTCGACATTTCCTCATCCAGGCGGAACGCTGCTTCAGCCGCGCGCTGCAGGCGTGTTTTGATGGCTTCCGGAAACTGTCCCTTATATTTATAGTTAAGCGAGTGTTCAATCGTTGCCCAGAAATTCATAGCCAGCGTCCTGATCTGGATTTCGGCGAGGATGTTCTTTTCCCCGTGAATTGTCTGGACAGGATAGCGGATCACAACATGGTACGACCGGTAGCCGCTTGTCTTTTTATGCGATATGTAATCGCGCTCTTCCACGATTTCAAAATCATTCCGGTTCCTCAGCAGCTTGACGACTTTCCTTATATCATCGACAAACTGGCACATTAGCCTAAGCCCGGCGATATCCTGCATTTCTTCCTCAAGCCTGTCGAGCGGAATTCCTTTGTGCTGGGCTTTGTCCAAAATACTTGGAATCGGCTTAACCCTTCCTGTTACAAATTCAATCGGGGAAGGGCTTGAATCCAGTTCAAACTGGCCCCTCATCCCTTTTAATTTCACTTTCAATTCTTCGACCGCCTGTCTGTACGGTGCGAGAAATTGATCCCAATTCTTCATTGTATTTGTACACCCCCGGCCAATTGGAAAAGCGTAAGTGCTCGTTCCAGCCCCGGCATTGCCCTTTTGGAACGGGAACCGATGGCGCTTTTCGGCATTCGCACCGAAAAACGATTCTGGGACTGGCAGTAGCAGCTAAACAATTCGTAATTTAGTGTCTTTTTTAAAAAATGCTTTCCACCTTGGAAACCATGGTTTCCCCATAGTTTCCGTTGCCTTTAATATTCTCGGCGAGGTATTCAAGTTCACCATGGAAACCGGTCAGCTCTACTTTTCCTCCATCAGCCACCAAATACACAGGCAAGCTTTCATCCAGCCCCTTCTTTAAATCCGCCCACACAAAATCGGGCAACAGTACATATGTATATTCCTCTTCCTTTTCCATCAAGTACACAAAAGAAAGATTATCAGAGTCGACAAGCATCTGGCCTTTAGGCTCCAGACCGCCAACCGGTTCCTCTGTTGTTAAAATAAGCTGGCCGTCCTGTATGGCCGAGCCGGTTACAAGCAGTTTCTTTTTCATTGAATCAACCTCCCGCATTCACTTACCTATTTTAGCATATGAGGGCCTTTTCCCCCAAAAATTGCAACGCAAAACAAAACAAAGGATAATGGATTCATTAGAAAACGGAAGTTGGTGCACCATTGGAACAAAACCTTGAAATTGAATTTAAGAACCTTTTAAAAAGAGAAGAGTTTGAGCGGATTGCAAAGGAGTTCGCCCTCGGCCCGGACATATTCCGGCGCCAGGTGAACCATTATTTTGATACACCATTGTTTTCCCTGAAGGAAAAAGGAGCCGCCCTCCGCATCCGTGAAAAGGGAGGAAACTATGTGCTGACGCTGAAACAGCCACAGGGAGTCGGCCTGCTCGAAACGGACCAGAGAATATCCGCGGAAGATGCAGAAACTGCAATTGGCAATGGGGCCCTCCCACTTGGCGGGGTCGCCGGCGAAGTGGAGAAGATGGGGATTCGAATCAATGAGCTTGTTTATTTTGGAACCCTGGCCACCTTGAGGGCGGAGGCCCATTACCATAACGGCCTGCTTGTGCTCGACCACAGCAGCTATCTTGATACCGAGGATTTCGAACTGGAGTTTGAAGCCGACGAATTTGATGAAGGGCAGAAGGCATTCCGCTCCCTCCTCGAGAGGCTTGAAATTCCTGTACGGGAAACGCCAAACAAAATCCACCGGTTTTACAAGCGGAAGCTTCAGATTGCACGGGCCGGGAACCCCTACTAGTATGGCGGGCGCTTTTTTGCGCAAAATATCCGGGACGATGGACGAGGCGAACCGAGTGGAGGCATTTCCTTTCACAAGGCGATTTATTTGAGATATAAATAGTGCATTGCTAAAATAAAACCAATACACTTAAAGGAGTTGTCAACATGACCGGGAAAATGCCTACACCTTATGAGGCCCTCGGGAAAGATACATTGCATCGGCTCGTCGATGCGTTTTATGGACTGGTTGGACAGCATCCTGAACTTTCTCCCCTTTTTCCAAATGATTTTTCCGAAATTGCCAAAAAGCAAAAGCAATTTCTTACCCAATATCTTGGCGGTCCTCCCCTTTACACAGAGGAGCACGGCCACCCGATGATGCGCGCGAGGCATCTTCCCTTCCCGATTACGCCTTCCCGGGCAAAAGCTTGGCTTTCCTGCATGAGCAAGGCGATGGATACAGTCGGTCTTGAAGGGCCTCTGCGGGATGAATTTTTCGCAAGGCTCCACCTGACCGCCCAGCATATGGTCAATACGCCGGACGACGGCGATTTCACGGGTGAAGACGAATGATGGAGCAGGAAAAGAGGCTGTTTGCGCATCATTGCCACGGCACCGAGAAGAAACCGATTGAAATTTACATCTTCATCGATCCGCTTTGTCCGGAATGCTGGGCCCTTGAGCCGATCATGAAAAAGCTGCAGATTGAATACGGGCGTTATTTTTCGATGAAGCCGGTATTAAGCGGCAAGCTGACGATGCTCAATATGGGAAAAAAGAAGCGGTTTGAGAATATCGCCGAAATGTGGGAAAAGACGGCCAGCCGGTCGGGGATGTCGTGCGATGCAACCCTATGGGAGGAAAACCCGGTCACCTCCCCCTACATTGCTTCAATTGCTGTTAAGGCCGCCGAACTTCAGGGCAGGAAACGGGGAACGCGCTTTCTGAGGCGCCTGCAGGAAATGCTCTTTTTGGAAAAGAAGAACATCTCAAATTTTGAAGTGCTGAAGGAATGCGCCAGGGCTGTCGGACTTGATGTCGAGGAATTCATTACTGATATTCATTCGGAAACAGCCGCCAAAGCGTTTCAGCAGGATTTGAAAATAACAGCCGAAATGGAAGTCGATGAAATTCCGACTCTCGTTTTTTTCAACGAGAACGCGGAAGAAGAAGGTATCAAGATCGCAGGCTATTATCCTTACGAGGTGTATATCCAGGTTCTCCAGGAAATGCTTCCAATGGAACCTAAGCAATCGTCGCCTCCTTCACTTGAGGCATTCCTGAAATTTTTCCAGCTTGTCGCTTCAAAAGAAATCGCGGTCGTTTATGACCTTTCCATTCCCCAGGTAAACCGGGAGATGAAAAAACTTCTCTTAAAGCAAAAAGTCGAGCAAATTCCTGCGAAATACGGGACTTTTTGGAAATATATCAATTAATCCATTAAGCCACTCCGAACTGCCGGAGTGGCTTTTTATATGCTGGGGGGTTATCCCCATTCTCTTGTTTTTTCATATAGATACCATTTATAGTTCATTAATGAATAGTATTTCTTTACAGCCACAAATTGCCTATCAAATGTTGTAATGATATAAGTCTGGCTTCCTGCGTAGTTTACATTTACGATTTCCTCTATGTTTAACAAAGCGGCAATTCCCTGGTCATGTACAATATTTTCTTCTGTGAGCTTATGGAGGAGATTATAGGGACTTAATAACGAAAGGAAAAACAATATTGCAACGGTAACGGCAATTAATTTTCCGATCTTTTTTAGCTTTGTTTTCAATTGGTTTCTCCCCCTTTGAAAAAAACGTTGAATTATACAGAGTTTCTATATACATCTTAATTCTATGTATTATAGTCTATTTACTCAAGCTAATTATTTCGACAATTGCCAATAGATTTTTCTCTTTTAATTATTCAAGAATACCATTTTTGTTATGTTGGATTTGTTAATAATTCTGAGGACGATTTTATTTGTTTTTACTGGACGGAAAAGGGGTGTATATTATTAACCGTGAAAATGAAAAATGCCCCGTTCCGGCGGGGCATTTTCCTATAAAAACGAACAAAGGGGATGGGAGAAATTTTTCACGGTTTCAAACAAAGGGGTATATGTTTGTTGTGAACAACTTCACGTATAGAATATAACATGGTTTTGAACTACATTTCAACTACTTTGTGCTTTATTTCACAATATTGTCATATATGTTTTTTTTGCCATGCGTTAACCTTTATTATCAGCATTCTTCTGAAAAGTGGAATAGCCATTCATGAATGCATTCCCTCAAAAATAAACTGATACTAAAGTTTATCTAACCCAGGAGGCGAAAAAATGAAAAGTGCACAGTTTCCGATCCTTGCCCTGCTTCTCCTCTTCTCATTCTTTCTAAATTTGCTTGGTCTAATGAAAATATTCCCTCTCATCTTTAGCTCTCCCCTTTTATTCCTATCCATATTTCTCATTTTTTCCTCGCTCAATCAGCGAAACCGCTTTAGGGGGTTCTAATTACTCCCAACTGAATGGGGCCAGGCACCTTCCTTAGTAGGATGGTGCCTGGCCCCATTTGATTAGCTTAAAATTTGTTCAATTTCATTCAGTGCCTGTTCGAATGCTTTGCATGCGTTCTCGACTGGTTGCGGGCTGGTCATGTCGACGCCTGCTTTTTTAAGAACTTCGATTGGATAATCGGAGCTTCCGGACTTCAGGAAGTCGATGTAACGGCTGACCGCCGGCTGGCCTTCCTCGAGGATTTGCCTGCTCAGAGCGGTAGCGGCGCTGTAGCCTGTCGCATATTGGTACACATAGTAGTTGTAGTAGAAATGCGGAATCCTTGACCACTCAAGCCCAATTTCCTCATCGATGGTGATATCCTTGCCGCCAAAATATTTTTTGTTCAGCTCATAATAGTCCTTTGTGAGCGATTCCGCCGTAAGCGGCTCGTTGTTCTGCCCCTTCACGTGGATTTGGTGCTCGAACTCCGCGAACATCGTCTGGCGGAAAACTGTCGCCCTGAAACCTTCAAGGAAATGGTTGAGCAAGTAAAGGCGCTTTTGTTCGTCGTCAATTGTTTTTAGCAAATAGTCATTCAACAATGCTTCATTGCATGTCGAGGCGACTTCGGCAACGAAAATACTATAGCTGCCATAAGGGTATGGCTGCGTTTTCCGGGTGTAATAGCTATGGACGGAGTGGCCGAATTCATGGGCAAGCGTGAACAGGTTGTTGACGTTGTTCTGCCAGTTCATCAGGATATACGGATTTGTGCCGTATGCGCCTGATGAATATGCCCCGCTCCGTTTCCCTTTGTTTTCATGCACGTCCACCCAGCGGTTTTCAAAGCCTTCCTTCAGGATGCCCTGGTATTCTTCCCCAAGCGGCGCGAGGCCCTTCAGGACCAGTTCACGGGCTTCGTCATACGATACTTCCATTTTTACATCCTTTACAAGCGGCGCGTAAAGGTCGTACATATGAAGCTCGTTAAGGCCAAGCACTTTCTTGCGCAGCTTAACGTAACGGTGCAGCAGGTCCAGGTTATTGTTAACCGTATTGACTAGGTTGTCATACACGCTTTCCGGAATGTTGTTTGCAGCAAGCGCAGCTTCGCGAGCCGACTTGTAGTTCCGCACGCGGGCATTGAAGTTGTCCTTTTTTACCTGGCCGCCAAGGGTGCTGGCAAACGTATTTTTGAATTTGCCATACGTATCATAAACAGCCTGAAATGCGTCATGGCGGACCCGCGGATCCTCGCTCTCCAGGAATCTCGAATAGCGCCCGTGGGTAACTTCGACTTCTTCGCCATTTTCATCCTTGATGGAAGGGAACTCAAGGTCCGCGTTATTCAGCATCCCGAATGTCGTTGAAGAAGCAGCCATCACTTCGCCCGCTTCGGCTAGGAGTGCTTCCTGCTCCGCTGATAAAACGTGCGGCCTTTGCAGGTTGATTTCATCGAGGGCGTGCTCATACAGCTTCAGCTCCGGCTTTTCCTCCAAAAATCCTTTAATCTTCTCCTCATCGATTGAAAGGATTTCCGGTACGATAAAGGCGAGCTGGCTTGCTGCTTGGGAATAAAGTGCCTTCATCCGGCTGTCAAGCCCTTGGTAAAAGGAATTCCCCGTATCCTGGTCATACCTCATATGGGAATATGTATACAGCCGGCCAATCCGCTCAAGCAGCTGGTCCTGCTCCTGAAGTGCGGTGTAAAGGCTTTCGGCGCTATCGCCAAGCTTTCCACGGTGGCTTTCCATACCAGGAATAAGCCCTTTCACTTCCTGGAATTCCTTCTCCCAGTCATCATCTGTCGCAAAAATATCTTCCAGGCGCCATGTCTCTTCAACAGGCACCTCATTTCTCGCAGGCAACTTTTTTACTGCAGTTTCGTTCGCCATTTTCATCCTCCATTCGACATTTCGATTTACGAAGCAATACCTTTAATACTATTCTCCTTTTGTGCAAAAATTCCTTCCTATTCCGAAAAAACCTTTCAATATAGCCTTCCCTTTTCCACACAAAAATGCCCATTTACCCAATAAAATAATTTCATTTAGGAGGATCCGGAAATGCCTTGTAGAAAAGCTCCTCACATTCCATCTGCTCCGCAATTGTCTTTGGAATGTCCAACCCCCTCCCTATCAGGAATACCCCATCACCCTTTTGGATAAGCACTCCGCTTAGGGAAAGCAAATACAAATATTCGGATGCCGCGCTCTCAAGTGTCATTTCCGAAGCCAATGGAAGGGGCCTCGTCTTTATCTCCCCCCTCCCGGCCCGCCAGGCAAGGCTGGCCGCTGCCTCCCTTACTGTCACAAAGCTTCCCGCTTCCCTATCCAAAAGGACATCGAGAACAATATACGCTTGCCATATGAAGGGAAACATAGAGATTGCGGCCGCTTTAAGCCCAGGAAGGCCGATTTCCGGCGGGAAAAGAAATAYATTCAACCCTGCCTCGTATAATTCTTTTAAAAACCGCATATAAGGGGTTTTCGGATGGGCTCCAATGGAAAGCTTACTGCGTAGAAGCCTATCCTGCCAAAGTGGGAGACAAGGCACGGACGGTGGCGCAGGGGCCACGAGGCCATCAATGTTAAAGGCCTCCTGCTTCTTTGCTTCGATCCGGGCAAATGCCCTTGAAGGTGAATAAGGAATAATGGAATGGACAATGTGGAATATGCCCTGGACGGGGCAAAAATAAGGGATGAAACCGGGATGTCCCGGTGAAGTTCGTAAAAAGAGGTATTCAAAGCCGGATAACGCAATCGAGCTGCCCGGTTTACGGGAGATATGGCTTGCCCCGAGAATCCAAAGCGGTGTATAACCAGCGTAGATGTAAGCTTCTGTTCTTTTCATGAATAAACGGTCGGGAATGGCGCTGCACTGGAATTCAAGCGCATAACGGCGTCCTTGAAACTCGAAGGCTATATCGGGGCGCTGGCGAATGGAAGGGTCATAATATTCCAAACCAGGCTGAATTCCCTGGCGCTTCAGCCAATGGAAAAGGGCCAGCTTCCCGGAAAGGTGGTAATCCGACTCCCTTTCAAAATTGCTTTCTTCACAGGCGTCCTTCAGGTGGGCAAAATGGAATATCTTCCTCTCGCCGAGTTTCAGGATTAGCTTCCCCTTGCAAATCGGGCAAAAGAATTCTTCGCTGCTTCGCCAGCTTTCCAGTGCCTGGCGGCTATAACCATCCGCAAGGCAAACCCGACCGCCATTTTTCGTTGTGGCAGTTAACACGTGCAATCTCCTCCATCTCATTTTTTTAGGCATTTTTTTAACCACTTTGTTCAATAGAATACATTCTCCCAGCGGGAGGAGAACTCCTTCATCCGACCCCATTTTATTTAATCAAAGTAGGATGCTTTGCAAACTTCGTCCGATGCCTATATTTTCCCGAAAAAAAAACCGGCCTGGGAATCCGGGCCGGATTAACGATTAGAGAAGCGGCGACATGAGCCGTGAAGTGGATTCGAGGAGCCGGTAGCCAAAGTGGCGCCTACTGAAGCTCTCAAGCTCCAGTTTTTTCGCATGTTTTAGATCATTCACATATTCCTTCACAAGCTTCCTCGTGCTTTCGGTCCTGTATAGGAACGCGTTTACCTCGAAATTAAGATGGAAGCTCCTCATATCCATATTCGATGTTCCAATCGATGCGAGCTGGCCATCGACGATAACGATTTTGCTGTGCATGAACCCCCGATGGTACTCATATATTTTCACCCCTGCTTCGAGCAGGTCGGGGAAATACGAACGGGACGCATGGAACACAATCCGTTTGTCCGGCTTATCCGGCACTAGAAGCCTTACATCGATGCCGCTTAGCGCCGCAACCTTGATTGCAGAGAAAATGTCTTCATCCGGGATGAAGTACGGCGATGCGATCCAAACCGACTTTTCAGCCGAGGTAATCATCGCAAAAAAGATGTTTTTGATTGCTGTCCATTCATTGTCAGGGCCTCCGGCGATTAACTGGACCCCGCCCTGGTACCTACCGGGCTGCGGATTCTGCAAGTACTCCCCTGTCAACAGGCTGTTATTGGTCATATAATACCAATCCTGCAAAAAGATCAGCTGAAGCGACCGGACAGCCTCGCCCTTAAGCATCAAATGGGTGTCGCGCCAAAAGCCGATTTTCTTGCTCCTGCCCAAATATTCGTCCCCGATGTTCAAGCCCCCAACAAAGCCGATAGTTCCATCAATTACGATGATTTTCCGATGGTTGCGGAAGTTGAATTTATTATTCAGGAAAGGCAGCTTAACCGGCCCGAACGGCACCGCCTCGACGCCTGCCTTCCTCAAGTCCGCTATATACTTTTTTGAAAGCTGCCACGAACCAACCGCATCATACAAAAATCGGACCTGTACGCCTTCCCGCGCCTTTTTGGCAAGAAGTGTTTTGATTTCCCGCCCAATCCCATCATCCCTGACAATATAGTATTCAAGATGAATATGATGTTTAGCCTTTTTCAGTTCGTGGAGAATGTGCTCGAACGTTTCCAAACCATTCGTCAGCGTTTTTGTTTCCGTTGAAAATGAAATCGGGCTGTTCCCAAGCCGCTGTGCTAGCGTCACAAGCTTTTGCATGCCCTCATAATTTCTCGGCAGGTCGTTTCCATCACCCTCAATACTCGAAAACGTCTGCTTATCAAGAAAGTACTTCTTTCGGAAAATCCGCTCTTTTTTATAATTCCTACCGAATAATATGTAAAAAATAAACCCGAGAAGCGGAAAGCTCCCAAGTACAACAAGCCAGGTAATTGTCTGGGTTGGATGCCTGTTTTCAAGGAAGATGACGAGACTTATAAAGAATACGGAAAATGTAATTAACAAGCTGAAAATCCGAAATAATTCCGACTCAAGGTTTTCCCGAAAAAGAAAAATAACCCCAGCCAAAATCAATAAAAAAATTAAAACCCTCACCGTGTTTTTCAACCAATTCACCTGCCAATGTCCTACAATACAAGAAATGACCGGACCGCTTTTCCTCATTTAAGGCTTCCGGTTGGCTATGAGTAAGCTTCCCCTCCATCATGCCATAAAACCCGGGTGTTTCCTAGTAATGACGCTTTCTGCCAGCCTCCCGGCAAATAAAAAGCCGATTTCAGAATCGTGTTTGATTTGAAATCGGCTTGTTTATTAAAAGTGTTTCCTAAGTTCGGAAAAGACGTCATGAGAAAGGATTTCCTTTCCGTACTCCTCCAGGCGATGGATGGTGGCCTGGCTCTCATTTCCGTATTCAAGGAGGATGCTTAGCAAGTCATCGATTTGGTCCTCATTGAACTGGTCTTCAGGAAACTCGGTATAGAGATAATATTTATTTTCAAAATGGAACAGCCTTGTCGCTATCCCGTCAAGTCCACCACGCTTCGAAAGCTGGATCAGGTCCTCGAAATCATTGAAGGAAAGAAGGAAATCAAGTATCTCATCATCCTCTTCTGTTTCCTCAATTCCATGCCCAAAATGGTGGTCGAGCATATCTTCAATTTGCTCATCAACTGGAAGGTCCTTCAGCTTATCGTTTGGAATTGGCAGCTCGAATTTCTGCCCATCCTTTGACAACTGCGCTTTTGTTACAAGAACCTCGAGCCCTTTGTCGAGCGCCTGCACCTGAATCCAAAGCGGCCCTTCCACCGTGAATTCCTCTTCCTGATGGATTTCGTCCATCATTTCCCAGAAAAGCTCTTCGCTTCGTTCACGGTTATACCAGATTTCTTCCCGGTCAAAGCCTCTTTCTTCTATATCAATATACGAGATGTAAAACTTAACAGTATTCTCATTAATCCGTTCTATCTCCATCTTTAACTCTCCCTTCCGGCAGCAAGAGTGAAGGGACTGATTACCCCCATGCAGATGATATTACTTATCTATTACCCTTATCCAGGCTGTTTATTCCGGCTGGCGCCTTGTACCTTTATTTTATGATAAATCAGGCATTTAGGGAAACAAAACATGCCATTTTCAAAAAAATGAGCAAATGCCTCATGCTGATTTTCACATGCGTGGTGGGCCACAAAGTATTTGAAAACCAGAACCGGATACCCAAATCCAAATGAAGGGTTACATTATAGTCTAACAAAGGCCCGTCCAGTTAACAATCTTTTTTTACTGGGAAAAACAAAGGCGGGTAACAGGGGAGTTGCAGCAAGGAATTGTAAAGGACCCCCAAAGCCTGGAGGTCCCTGATAGTAGTTTTAGTTGACCATGCGTTGTGCTTCGCGAAGCTGGAATGTACGTACCTTCCTTGGAAGGAAACGGCGGATCTCATCCTCATTGTAGCCGACCTGCAGCCTCTTCTCATCCAGGATGATTGGGCGGCGCAATAGTCCGGGATTATCCTTAATTAGTTCAAATAGATTTTGCAATGGCATGGATTCCAAATTTACCTCAAGCTTCTGGAACGTCTTTGAGCGGGTCGAAATAATTTCATCTGTCCCATCCTCGGTCATCCTCAGGATTTCCTTGATTTCATCAATGGAAAGCGGTTCGGAAAAGATATTCCTTTCTGTGTATGGAATTTCATGCTCCTCCAACCATGCTTTAGCTTTTCTGCAAGATGTGCAGCTTGGTGAAGTGTATAGCGTTACCATAGTTTTCACACTCCTTCTAAAATAAAGGCCATCTATATGGTTTAAATGGGAATTTACGATTGCAATGATAATAAATTAAAATAACTATAATTAAGGAATATCTATTATTAATTATACAGTAGTATGGCCAAAAGGGGTATCATTTTTTGAAAATAATATCTTGTTAAAAAAAGGGCTCTTTGCGGTGCTACGTAATATAAGACGAATCAGGAAGGAAAAAGTTTCACGAATTTTATAAAATAATTTATTTTTATGATTACTCATCCTCCTAAACCTATTATAATTTTCGTGTGTGGTTAGATATTTATGTAGGTAATTTGGAAAAAATTAAAACATATAAACTTATACCCCTCCCCGAGACTAGTTAAACATGTTTTTTTAAAAATTTGATTCTCATTTAATTTTTCACAAATGAAAAAACACAATCACTTCCGATTGTTTGCCAGAATGTCGATTCTTTTCCTTTTAATCTCTGTCTCTTTCTTTTAAAATAGATATATAAGGCAAGATAATAAGCGTTTCTGAAGAGAGGGGCAGGAGAAGCATACATGGCAGCATATTTAACTGATTTTGCTATTGTCACTGTTTTGATTGTTGGGATTACCGCTTTAATGGGAGTCATCACCAACAGCATCGGGGAAAATATTTTCGGAAGAAACAACCGCACCGAGTTCACTGACCAGGCTTCAAAATTTGTTACCGGCTGGAAGGAAGTCGGCGGGAGAAAATAGGTTAAGAGAGGCTGCGGAACCTGATTGGTGCCGCAGTTTTTTAATTGTGTTGGATAAGGCTTATCATGACAACTATACTGGATCTTACCCCATCAATGTCACTCATCCTCGCTTTTACTTACATGTAAGCCAAAGGAAGTCCCCCACCCTAAAATGATCCAGAAAAAAAAGAAAAACGACCCTCATTGGGCCGTTTTATTTGTTAATTCGAAAGTTTCCTAAGCGGATTCCCCTGTTTTGCTGAGGGAATCAAGCCGATGAATGTTATTTATACTGAGCCTTATATTGCTCAAATTCCTTTTTGGAACAATAAACGAAGTGGCCGGGAGCAACTTCCCTCATCTCAAGCTCTTCATTTTCTTCATACTTGTGGACACCTGGGTCATAAGGAATCCTCTTCCTTGTCCGTTCACTATCCGGATCCGGAAGTGGGATTGCCGAGAGGAGCGATCTCGTATACGGGTGCAACGGGTTTTTATACAATTCCTCGGCAGGAGCAAGTTCAACCAGCTTTCCGAAATACATAACGCCTATCCTGTCACTGATGTACTTGACCATAGAGAGATCGTGAGCGATGAACAGGTACGTCAGACCCTTTTCCCTCTGCAGTTTTTTCATCAGGTTGACAACCTGTGCCTGAATGGAAACGTCAAGCGCTGAAATCGGTTCATCCGCGATGATAAAGTCCGGCTCCACGGCAAGTGCGCGCGCAATCCCGATACGCTGCCTTTGGCCTCCGGAAAATTCGTGCGGGTACCGGTTTGCGTGTTCCTTGTTCAAGCCGACTGTCTCGAGCAATTCATATACCCTCTCCATCCTCGCCTTCCTGTTCTTGGCAAGGCCGTGGATGTCGATTCCTTCGGCTATGATATCAGCCACCGTCATCCGTGGATTTAGGGACGCATACGGGTCCTGGAAAATCATCTGCATTTTCCGGTTGAATTCTTTTAGTTTCTTAGTCGATTTATGGCCGTGGACATCTTCGCCATTAAAAAGCACTTGGCCATCAGTCGCGTCATAAAGGCGGATGATCGTCCTGCCGGTTGTTGACTTTCCGCATCCGGACTCCCCTACAAGGCCAAGGGTTTCACCTTTGTAAATATCGAATGATATACCGTCGACAGCCTTGACCATATTTGGGCGGCCGACATTGAAGTACTGCTTCAGGTTTTTTATTTCAACCAATTTTTCAGCCATCTATTTTCCCCCCTTGACAAGCCTTGGCTCATCGAACGCAGAGGCCAGCTTCCTCATCCGTTTCTTTACTGCATCAGGCGGCTCGACCTTTGGTGCATCCGGATGGAGGAGCCATGTTTTTGCAAAGTGTGTTTCCGAAATTTGGAACATTGGCGGTTCTTGTTCAAAATCAATTGCCATAGCATACGGGTTCCTTGCCGCGAACGCATCGCCTATTGGTGGATTTGTCAAGTCGGGCGGCGTTCCTGGAATTGCGGCAAGATCGGATTTATCGTCACTGTCCAAGCTCGGCATGGACGCGAGCAGTCCCCAAGTATAAGGGTGGCGCGGATCATAGAAGATTTCATCCACTGTCCCCATTTCAACGATTTGGCCGGCATACATAACGACTACCCTATCTGCAACGTTCGCCACAACACCGAGGTCGTGCGTAATGAAAATGATGGAAGTATCCATCTTGCTTTGCAGATCATTCATAAGGTCGAGGATTTGCGCCTGGATTGTCACGTCAAGCGCTGTCGTCGGCTCATCGGCAATCAGGAGCTGCGGATTCGCAGCAAGGGCAATCGCAATCATCGCACGCTGCCTCATTCCGCCGGAAAACTCGTGCGGGTATTGGTTGACGCGCCGTTCAGGCATCGGAATCCCAACAAGGCGAAGCATTTCAACCGCCCGTTCCTTGGCCGCTGCCTGGCTCATATTTTGATGCTTAATTAGCCCCTCCATGATTTGGCGTCCAATTTTCATCGTTGGATTCAGGGAAGTCATCGGATCCTGGAAAATCATGCTTATTTCTTTTCCCCGGATTTTCTCCATTTGCTTTTCCTTTTTTGGAACGATGTCTTCCCCATTGAAAAGGATTTGCCCGCCTGTAATTTTACCTGGAGGCATTGGAATCAGCTTCATGATCGTTTGTGCCGTAACACTTTTTCCCGAGCCCGATTCTCCTACAATCGCAAGGGTTTCACCTTTTTTCAGGTCAAAGCTTACGCCGCGGACAGCCTTGACTTCTCCGCCATAAGTCTGGAATGAGACTTCCAGATTCTTTACTTCTAGCAACTTCGTCATTTCTCATTCCCCCTTATTTCCGTAGTCTTGGATCCAATGCGTCGCGCAATCCATCACCGATTACGTTGAATGCAAAAATGGTTAAACAGATGAACGTAGCCGGGAAGAAGAGGCGCCAAGGATAATATTTAAGAGCTGGCAGGCCTTCTGAAGCCATCGTTCCCCAGCTCGCAAGCGGAGGCGTCAGTCCAAGCCCCAGATAACTCAGGAAGGATTCCGTAAAAATAGCGGATGGAACCGATAAAGTCATTGTGACGAGGATTGGCCCCATTGTATTTGGAATAAGGTGCCTCCCCATAATCCTCGGTAAATCCGCTCCCAGTGTCCTTGAAGCAAGGACGAACTCCTGGTTTTTCAGAGAGAGCACCTGCCCCCGGACAATTCGCGACATATTGATCCAGCCCGTTATCGTCATAGCCAGGATCATCGTTCCGACTCCTTGTCCAAGAACAACCATCAATAGGATAACCAACAGCAAATACGGAATGCCCCAAAGAATATCGGCAATCCGCATCATCATATCGTCGACGCGTCCGCCCTTATAGCCGGCAAGGCCGCCGTAGAATACACCGATGAAAAAGTCAACGAGGGCAGCCGCAACACCGATGAACAATGAAATCCTTGCCCCATACCAGGTGCGCGCGAACACATCGCGGCCCAAATCGTCCGTACCAAACCAATGCTCACTGCTTGGCGCCTTATTCGTATTCATCAAATTGTTTGATCGGTAATCATGGTCAGTCATAAACGGCCCAAAGATTGCCATAAAAATCAAAAGGATCAGGAGAACAACACCGAACATAGCAAGTTTATTTTTACGGAAGCGGATGGAAACGTCCTTCCAGAAAGAAAGGCTCGGTTTCGAAATCCTTTCCGCTTCGGATGCCTTTGAACCGACTATCTGGAATTTTTCTTTTGATATCTGCATTGTTATTCTCCTTTCTTTCCGCCAGCCAGTTTAATCCGTGGATCAATCAAGCCATACGCGATGTCGACGAGGAGAATGGCCAACAGCAAAATGATACTGAAGAACACTGTAACACCCATGATAACTGTGTAATCGCGGTTGGTGATTGATGTTACAAAGTGGGATCCCAGTCCAGGAATGCCAAAGATCTTTTCGATAACAAAGCTTCCTGTGATAACTCCTGCGGAAAGTGGTCCCAAATACGTAACAACAGGCAGAAGGGCATTCCTGATTGCATGCTTCACTGTAATTGCCCTTTCGCTAAGCCCTTTCGCCTTTGCGGTACGGATATAGTCATTGGACATAACCTCCAGCATGCTCGATCGGGTTAGCCTGGCGATAAACGCCATTGGTGTCGACGCGAGCGCCACGGCCGGAAGAATCGTATGGGCAAAAGAATCCCAGCGTGCCACCGGCAGAACTTGCAGCTTGATGGCAAAAATGTATTGAAGGAACGATGCCATGATAAAGGATGGAACAGAAATACCCATGACCGCAAAGATCATCGCGCCATAATCCTGCCATTTATTGTGTCTTAACGCGGCAATAATTCCCAAAAGCACACCAAGCGACACGGCAATAAAAATGGCTTCAAGCCCAAGGGTAAGCGAAACCGGAAACCCTGTTTCAATCAGGTCGTTTACTGTCCTTGACTTGTATTTAAATGATGGGCCAAAGTCCCACTGGGCGATCCGTCCCAAATATTCTCCATATTGGACATACCATGGTTGGTCCAAGCCGTAATGCTCATTCAAAGCTTTTTCTATTTCTGGAGGCAATTTTTTCTCAGATGTAAACGGATTGCCCGGTGCCAGCCTCATTAAAAAAAACGTGGCCGTAATGATCAGGTAAAGGGAAAGCAGCATAAAAATCAATCTTCTAAAGATGTATCTAACCAAAAGTGCCCACCTCCATTGTTTGCCCTTTACCTTTTTAAAATTCCAAAAGATAAAGAGTCTGCCAGAATCTGTTTATTTCCAGAAATACTCTGAAAGCTTAGAAAAACTTGGCATTCATACGCCAAGTCCTAAAGGAATGCTAATTTTTCTATACTTCAGAATATTCCTCTAATATACCCTATATCAGAAAGGAAGGTATATGGGAACAATACACCCATATACCTACCTAAGTTGTAAACCATATTCAGCTTTGCTTATTCGAACTTAGCCCACTTCAGCTGGACATCGCCAAGGCCGGATACAACTACACCCTTCAGGTTGTCTTTCTTAACCCAAACGTTTGTGTAGAAGTAGATTGGGGCAGCCGGCATTTCATCCATGAAGATTGCTTCGGCTTGTTTCAGCATGTCAAGGCGCTTGTTGGCATCGCCTTCTTTTTGGGAATCGATCAGAAGCTGTTTATATTCTGCATTTTCCCAGAAAGTATCGTTGTTGCCGCCAAGTTTGTCACGGTAAATCTCAAGGAAGTTGATTGGGTCGTTAAAGTCGCCCAGCCAGCCCATACGGCCTACCATGTAATCTCCCTTATGCATCTTGTCGATGTAGACAGCCCACTCCGCATTGTCGAGTGTTACATCAACCCCAAGGTCCTTCTTCCACATATCCTGGATTGCCTGGGCAATCTTTTGGTGTGTTTCGGAAGTGTTATAGGAAAGAGTGATAGTAGGAAGCTCGGAAACATCTTTATAACCAAGTTCCTTCAATCCTTCTTCAAGGAATTCCTTTGCTTTTGCAACATCGTGGTCCTTGAAATAGCCTTTCTTATTGTCCTCGATCATGGAAGGCGGTACGATTGCCATCGCAGGTACCTGTCCGCCCTGAGTGATATTTTCAACGACTGCCGTACGGTTAATCGCGTAGGCAAGCGCTTTACGGATGTTTTTGTTGTTCAATGGCGGCTTTTCAGTCTGGAACTTATACCAGTACGTACCAGCAATTGGCTTAATGTTCAGGTTGCCCTCGTCCTTCAACTGCTTAAGCGCGTCTGTCGGTAGTGTTCCGAATGGAGAACCAGCCCAGTCAAGCTCGCCGTTTTCGAACATGGAAAGTTCGGTGCTATCATCGTTAATCATGTACATTTCAACTTTTTTCAGGCTGACAGCATCAGCATCCCAGTAGTTTTCGTTCTTCTCAATGACGATTTTGTCCTGGTGCGCCCATTCGGTCATCTTGAAAGGACCGTTGGATACATAGGAATCGCCTGCATCTGTGTACCACTTGTCATTTGCTGTTGCTACATTCTCGTTTACAGGGAAATAAGTGTAGAACGCAGTAAGCTCCAGGAAGTATGGAGTCGGGTTCTCAAGCGTAACAACGAGTGTCTTATCATCCTTCGCTTCTACCCCAAGGGTTTCAGGCTTAGCCTTTCCATCATTGATTGCCTGGCCGCCTTTAACATAATATAGCTGGTATGCATACTGTGACTGGTTTGCTGGGTCAACTGCCCATCTCCAGGCATAAACGAAATCATTGGCTGTTACAGGATCGCCGTTTGTCCACTTTGCATCGCGTAGCTTGAAAGTGTACTGGGTCAGGTCATCTGAAACCTGGATATCTTCAGCCATCGCAGGCTGCGGCTTTCCGTCCTTGTCGATACGGGTCAAGCCTTCGAATGTTTGCAGCAATACGCCGCCGGATGTTGCGTCGTTAGCCAATCCAGGATGCAGGGAGAATGGCTCGGTTCTGATGTTAACTTTCATTTCCTGTGGTACATCTTTTTTCTTCTTGTCCTTGTCGCCGCTCGCGCTGTCACCGCCGCTGCAGGCAGCAAGGAACATGCTCATTATGAGTAGCATGCTGAAAAAGATAGCAAATCTTTTCTTCACGGTCTTACCCCCCTAGTTTTTTAAATTCCGCAAACGGGATCCCGCTCCGTCTCTCAGCCACGCTACATTTGTATGCCCGGGAAATATTGATTTAATAGTCTGATAATTTAAAAGAAAAGAAAGAACCACCCTTTAAACCAATAAAAAAAGCGAATTTATAGCTTTGCAGATTCATGAATCTCCAGAAGTTATAAACCGGCTTTTTTTATGCTCCGGCTATTAAGCACACAAATGTAATAAATGAGACAAAATCGTAAAATTGTCCGTTTGTTACGTTTATTATAAATAGTTTAAATCTTGAATGCAAGCGGTAATTGGGACACATGCTACTATTCCGGAATAATGTTACAGTATGGCGCTGGAAAACGAGCAAAGATTTCCCTGGAAAATTCCCTCTTTCACTGCCCTTTTCTCCCTGATTCACTTGATTTTCTATGGAATTTGATGTATTTTAATACTACATTAAATACGACGGCTTTGAGAAAGAATAGTACTGCCAGCAATTGGTTTAACAGAGAGTTTGTGGATGGTGCGAACAAACAACCGGCTGCCAGGAATGGGCTTTTGAGCCCCGGAATGGAACTGAAGTATATTCCGGCGCGTGCCAGGCGTTACCATGGCTTCCCCTCCAAAGGGGGTAAAGTGGCTTTTAAGCAATTAGGGTGGCACCGCGGACCATTCGTCCCTATCATGATGGGGACGAATGGTCTTTTTTTATTATTTTTTAAAAATAAAAAGGAGGAAACTTCCATGAAAACAATTTTTTCAGGCATACAGCCAAGCGGCACGATTACACTTGGAAATTACATCGGCGCCTTAAAGCAGTTCGTCGAGCTTCAGGAGGAATATAACTGCTATTTCTGCATAGTCGACCAGCATGCCATTACCGTACCTCAGGATCCCGTTCAATTGAGGAAAAATATCCGCAGCCTCGCCGCACTTTATTTGGCTGTTGGCCTGGATCCAGAACGGGCAACCCTTTTCATCCAGTCCGAAGTTCCCGCCCACGCCCAGGCCGGATGGATGATGCAGTGCGTCTCCTATATCGGGGAACTTGAAAGAATGACCCAATTCAAGGATAAATCAGCGGGAAAAGATGCCGTCTCCGCAGGACTTTTAACCTATCCGCCGCTAATGGTCGCGGATATTCTCCTTTACAGCACAGATCTTGTCCCGGTCGGCGAGGACCAGAAGCAGCATCTTGAACTGACGAGGGACCTCGCGGAAAGATTCAATAAAAAGTATCGGGAAATTTTCACCATACCGGAAGTGCGGATTCCGGAAGTCGGCGCCAGGATCATGTCACTACAGGAACCGATGAAGAAAATGAGCAAGTCCGATCCGAATACAAAATCGTTTATTTCCATACTTGACGAGCCAAAACTGATTGAAAAGAAAATAAAAAGTGCAGTTACCGATTCCGACGGTATCGTGAAATACGACAAGGAAAACAAGCCGGGAGTTTCGAACCTTTTGACCATTTATTCGATTCTCGCTGGAAAATCGATTCCTGAAATCGAAAAATCTTACGAAGGAAAAGGGTATGGAGAGTTTAAAGCAGATTTGGCCGAGGTGGTCATACATTCGCTGAAACCAATCCAGGATAGATACCATGAATTGATGGAGTCCACAGAACTCGATGATATCCTGGACAATGGCGCGGAAAAAGCAAGCAGGGCGGCATCAAAAATGCTGAAGAAAATGGAAAATGCAATGGGGCTTGGCAGAAAACGACGAAAATAAAACAACGACAAACAGTAAATAAGAGAGGCAGCTCGTTTAGGGCACCTCTCTTTATTATTTTAAAAAACTTTCCCGTCTACTGACTACAAGCATATCCATAAAACTCCATACATCATATATATAGAAGAAACTCGGATACTTATGATTTTTTTCAAAAAAATCCACTAGCCAGTTAAGGAAAACTCTTCATCTCCTGGCCAAATAGATGATTAATTAACTTTTGGCCCGTGCTCCATTTCCCACAGTTTTTCAAAAAACGGTTGCCCTTTAATTAGGTTTTCACAGAAATGCTCATGCTTCCTGCTCCATCCGGGCTTTACATTTGTAAAAAGCTGCTTCCACGCTTCATCGAAATTCATTTTCTGGATTGCTTCATAATTTTCCGGCGACCATTCTGTATACCAATAACGGATTTCAGCTTCATTCCCTGATGATTGCAGCTGGTCGAGAGCCATGAATAAAAGCTGCTTCAACTGCCTTTCCTTCCTGGTTAACCCGGTCATTAATTCTGGTTCAGGGGAAAGAATATGGAACTCTTTTGAATCAGGTTCTGGCCTGAATTTGTAAACCGAGGAATCCTGGTTTTCGAGCATTTCATACACAAGCTGTTCCTGCCTCGGAATGAGCCGGCTTTTTCTAACCGGAATATTGTAGCCAATTGTGTCAACTGCCAGTATGTCGACGCCGTCACTAACAATAAAGCAATATTCCAATTGAATACGTTCATGGTTTTTTCGCAAATAGGCCTTTTGATAAATATCATCAAGAAGCTGCTGAGGCAGTGGCGCCAAGTCATTTTCAATGTAACGGAACAAGATTGGCTCAATCTTTAAGAGCGGCACCTGGTCAAGCAATTCAACGCCATCATCTTTTCTCCACTCGTGAAAATGGCACACATTGTAGCCATTTTCTTCTCCTTCAAACCAGTTCACCCAGACATCATGAAGATATAACATTGACCGACCCCTCACTTCAAGAATCCATTTGTCAATCAGTATAGGCAGCGTCAAGTTAAATTATTCCTTCTTTGCACGATGAATCCACTCATTCATCTTCTATTCCTCCGGGCAGAAAAATGCTTAAAGCGACAATGGCCATGCCAACGGGAAGAAGATAACATTCAGGCCTTTTCAATACAAATTGAAGATAGTCCAAGTAACCCATTCCTGCGGCAAATACGTTCAGATAAGCGACTAAACTAATTCCCCCGGAAACCGAAATGCCAAAACCCGTCAACAAGAAAAAGATCCTAACCGCCATAGTCCCGGCTTCTCCTGTCCATGCCGTCCCCCCTGCATGTCCGCTTTCTTACCTCATATGTATGATTGAATGCTCGAGGTTATGAACAACCATCGCCTGGCTCGCATTTTTCCCACAAAAAAATCTACCATTTTGGGATGGTAGATTTTATCTGCGTGATTTAGGGTTGAAAGCATCTTTCAAGCCCTCTCCGATGAAGTTGATCGACAGGATTGTAATTGTTATGACCATAGCTGGCGGAACCCATATCCATGGTTTGGCTTGCAGAACGTCAGGCTCATTTGCGGAAGAAAGCATGTTTCCCCAGCTAGGTATTTCCTGTGGTACTCCGAAACCAAGAAAGCTTAGTCCGGTTTCTGCAACAATCATACCCGCGAACAATATGGTTGCCTGGACAATAATCGTGGACGCCACATTGGGCAAAAGATGTTTCGTGATTATCTTGAATGGCGAACATCCAATCGATACCGCTGCAACTATATACTCGTTTTCTTTCTCAGCCAGAATTTTACTTCTGACAATCCTTGCCACGCCTCCCCAACTCAACATGCTGATTGTTCCGATCAGTACCGAAACCCCCGATACAATTCCGAACAGGATTGCATTAAGGACAATAACGAATACGAGAAAAGGAAAGTTAAGGATAAAGTCAGTGAACCTCATTAGAAGGCTATCGACAGTTCCCCCAAAGTAGCCAGCGATTGAGCCGACAAGCGTTCCGAGAAAGATGACAAAGAATGTACAGGAAATCCCGACCAACAATGAAATCCGGCCGCCGTAAAGCAGCCTTGTAAAAACATCCCGGCCGCTTTTGTCCGTACCGAGCCAGTGGTCCGCTGATGGTTTTAACGACATTTGCCCTATATTAATCCTTGTCACATCCGCAGTTGTAATATATGGTGCCAAGAAAGACAAAATTGCAACAATGGTTAGAAAAATAAGGCTGACCATCGCCAATTTGTTTTTCAGGAATTTTTTACGGGCAAGCGCCATTGGAGACAAGCTTCTCTTTGGCGGCTCCGTATTCAAATTCGTGTCTTTTTGAGTTGCGATTTCCATTATTCTCTCCTCCTAATCCAGCCTGATCCGCGGATCGACTACACCATATAGAATATCTGCTACAAGGTTTCCGATCAGAGTCAAGAACGAAAACATCATGGTCAGAGCCATCATCACTGGATAATCATTGGTGCGCACTGATTGTAAGAAAAGCTGTCCGATTCCGGGATAGGTGAAGATCGTTTCTGTAATGATTGCGCCGCTAATGATCGCGACAATATCAAAGCCAAGGAAGGTAATGAGCGGAATAATGGAATTCCGTAAAATATGGACCTTGTAAATACGCTTTTCCGGTGTACCTTTCGCCCTCGCAGTCCTTACGAAATCCTTGCGGCTGTTTTCAATAATATCGTTTCGCAGGAATTGCGTATAGCTTGCCGTACTAAGCATGCCAAGCACAAGGGCCGGTAGTATAACGTGATGGAGCTTACTCAAATACCATTCAAACGTGCCGTCCGTTATCGTAATATCAACCGATCCATTTGAAGGAAACAGGTTCAATTTAAACGAGAATATATAAATAGCGAAAACCCCGGCAATAAATGAAGGGATCGACAGTCCCAGATAGTTGAAACCCCCGATTAAATTATCTTGAAGCGTGTAAGGCTTTCTGCCTGCATAGGTCCCCATAATAAATGCAAGGATGTATGTAATCAGGATGGACGTCGCACCCAGCATGAGGGTATTAGGCAACTTTTCTACAATTACATCAGCAACATCTATCTTGAATCGTGTCGATTTGCCGAAGTCTCCCTGTACAAAGCCGGAAATCCAGTTGAAATATTGTACTGGAAGCGGATCGTAATAGCCCAGCTTCTGCCGCATTTCTTCAATATATTGGGGATCTGTATTATTCGGGTCTATTTCTCCACTCAGTCCGTCACCCGGCATTAATTTTGCCAAAGTGAAAACCACAATGGAGATAAGGAGCAACATTGGGATCATCCCCAATATTCTTCGGAGCGAATATTTCAACATATGCATTCTCCTTACCTTTGCTGCGTCTTGGCTGCCGTTCAACTTACAACAGCAATGCCCCACCTCAAAACAGTGGTACAGCAATCTCAAGTTTTGGGTAGGGCCAGCTGCCCCATTTAACCGGTTGGCGTCTGTAATTAAACTAACCGCGGCGGTGATCCGCGGTTAGCTATAACCAACTGGTTTTTATCAAACATACATTTGCGGTTGGATAGTAAAACGAGATTCCCATCAGCGGGCATTGTTGTCCGCTGATGGAAAAGTCATCTTACTGCTCAAGCCACCATTCGTTCGGGCGGTTTGAACCGGATACATCGTATTTCACGCCTTTAACGCGCTTGCTAAGGGCAACGATTTCTTCAAGTTCCGCGATTGGAAGCGCAGGAAGCTCATCCATGAAGTGTTTCTGCCATTCAACGTAAAGTTCCTTACGCTTATCGGAGTCAGTACCAACCACTTCCATATCAAGAGCGTCATCAAGCAACTTGTCGCTCTTCTCGCTTACCCAGCGTGGGTAGTTCCAAAGTGCATCGGATTTCCACAGGCCGGATGGATCCGGATCTGTTCCAGTAGACCAGCCGCCGAAGAATACTTCCATCTTCTTGTCGGACTTTTCAAGCATGTCATAGTATAGGCCGGCGTCTGTCATTGTCAGCTTGGATTTCAGGCCAATATCTTCCCAGTACTGAGTCAATTGTTTCGCACGGGCTTCGAACGTTGGGTTTTGTGTTGCATAGTGCGCAAAGTTAACAACGAATGGCTTGCCATTTGGATCTTCACGGAATCCGTCTCCGTCAACATCCTTCCAGCCTGCATCCTCAAGGATTTGCTTCGCTTTTTCAGGATCAAAGTCATATTGCTCAAGTTCTTTATTGTCAGCCGCGATCCAGTGGTTTGTAGGAACAGGGCGGTTAACCGGCTTACCTACTCCGAAGAAGAAAGCTTGTACCCACTCCTCACGGTTAATAGCATGGTACATAGCCTTGCGAAGTTCTTTATCCTGGTACTTAGGCTCATTCATAACGTTTTTCTTGCCATCCCAGTTGCCAAGCTTGAAGCCTACATAATAGTAGGAAAGGCCAGGGTATTTCACAACATTGATATTATCGAGTGCTTCAACCTGCTCGATGATGCTTGGGTGGAACCCAGTCATATCAAGTGTACCGTTCTGCAATTCACCCACTGTAAGAGACGGGTCGATTACTTTCATAACTACTTTTTCAATATGAGGCTTTCCTCCGAAATACTCATCGAAACGCTCAAGCTCGATTGATTCGCCAGGGACGATTTTTGAAACCTTGAATGGACCAAGGCCGACCGGCTTTGTACGAACCTGCTCGGAAGCCATCATGTCTTTTACTGCCACGCCTTCGAATGCCTTACGGGACATTGCGTATGTCCAGAAGTTTTCAAGGTTGTTTACGCGCGCTTTATCAAACGTTACTTCCATTTCGTAGTCATTGATGATTTTGATTCCGGAGATGGAATCTGCCTTGCCGTCCTTGTACTCAGGAACGCCCACTACGTCTTGGACGTTGACGTAACGCGGGCCGTCATAATCTTTGTCAGCAAGGACTTTGATCGCGAATTCCCAGTCCTGCACAGTAAGCTCTTCGCCATTGTGCCATTTTACGCCTTCTTTAATCTTGAACTTGTAAACCTTGTTATCGTCTGTTTCCCATGAAGCGATATAAGGCTGGGCTTTCAGGTTCTTATCATAGTCAATCAGGTTTTCGTCAAAGAAATCAATAACTTCTGCATCAGTTGCAGTTCCATAGAAGTTCGGGTTGAACTTTCCTTCTGGTGCGGAGTCAAGCGAGTAAACAAGCGTTCCGCCGTCTTTCGGCTGTTCGGATGCATTATCGCCATCGTCTCCCTTTTTCTTCGTGCTGGACTTTTCTCCTCCGCTGCATGCCGCTAGGAACATGGATAAAACCAGTACAAGCGCTGACAGCCATAACCAACTTTTCTTCATTGTGGTCCCCCCATATAAGTATTGGTAGTGCAAGCGCCCAGAAAGGTAATTTGGGCACTTTTATAAAACACGCCTCATGTTGCATTCGCCGTGTTTTTAATAAAGGTGGCAAGCGACTCTGTGAGAGGGCTTCACCTCCTTTAATTCCGGCTTTGTAACGGAACATTGCTCCATGGCCATCGGGCACCGCGGATGGAATGGGCAGCCGGATGGCGGATTCAATGGGCTTGGCACATCCCCAGTCAGGATGATCCGCTCCTTCTTTTTCTTTGGATCAGGTGAAGGAATGGCGGATATGAGCGCCTGGGTGTACGGATGGAGCGGTTCGGCATAAAGGCTGTCCTTTTCCGCGATTTCCACCATGTTGCCAAGGTACATAACCCCGATCCGGTCGCTCATATGCTTGACGACGCTCAGATCGTGGGCGATGAACAAAAACGTCAGATCGAATTCCTCCTGCAAATCCTTCAGCAGGTTCAAAACCTGGGATTGGACAGAAACATCGAGGGCGGATACCGGCTCATCAGCGATAATCAGCTTCGGCCTTAAAGCAAGCGCCCGCGCGATTCCAACCCTTTGCCTTTGGCCGCCCGAGAATTCATGGGCGTATTTGTAATAGGCATCCTCAGGAAGGCCGACCTTTTGAAGAAGGTCCATGACTTCCCTTTTCAGTTCTTCCTTTGGTTTATTCATATAGTTATAGATTGGCTCGGCAATAATATCGCCAACCATTTGCATCGGATTAAGCGACGCATACGGATCCTGAAAGACCATCTGCATGTCTTGGCGGATTTCACGGAGTGTCCTGCCGCTAATATTCGTGATATCCCGTCCTTCAAAAATGATTTGTCCTCCGGTAGGCTTCAGGAGACGAAGGATTGTCCGTCCCGCAGTCGACTTTCCGCAACCGGACTCGCCAACAAGGCCAAGCGTTTCGCCTTTTTTGATTTCAAAGGAAATATCATCGACAGCTTTGACATTCCCGACTGTCCTTTTGAAGAATCCACCTTTGACAGGATAGTAGGTTTTAAGATTCCGGATTTCGAGCAAATTCTCCTTGCCGGAACCGGTAGTCTTTTTGCTTGCTTCTGTTGCTGTACCGCTCACTGGCTGATCGCTCCTTCCTTTGGCCTGCTTGTTTCAAAGAGCAGGCAGGCAACCTTGTGGCCGTCGCCGTTATCCGCAAGAAGCGGCGTTACAGTTTCGCACTCCGGCATAGCCATTGGGCAGCGGTTGACAAACCTGCAGCCTGTCTTTTTCATGTTTGTAATCGATGGGACGATTCCCTGGATCGAGCTGAGCCGGTCCGCCTCTTCTTCCATTTTTGGAATCGCGCCAAGCAGAAGCGTTGTATATGGATGTTTCGGTTTGTAGAAAAGCGTTTCAACGTCGGTTTGTTCGACGATTCTTCCGGCATACATGACAATGACTTCATCACACATCTCCGCGACGACGCCAAGGTCGTGGGTAATGAGGATGATGGACATGTCATTGACTTCCTGGATTTCCTTTAGAAGCTCCAGAATCTGGGCTTGTACTGTTACGTCCAAAGCTGTAGTCGGCTCGTCGGCGATCAGAAGTTTTGGCTGGCAGGCAATCGCGATGGCAATCATGACACGCTGCCTCATCCCGCCGGACAACTGGTGAGGATACTCATCAACAATTTTTTCCGGCCTGGAAATCCCAACACTCTTCAAAAGTGCGATCGCTTTTTGGCGGGCTTCTTGTTTTGTGATTTTCTGGTGGTTCAATAGAACTTCCTGTATTTGCGATCCAATTGTGAATACAGGATTCAATGACGTCATTGGTTCCTGGAAAATCATCGAGATATCCTTGCCGCGAATTTTATTAACTTGGTTCTCGTCCAGTTTTTCTATATGGATGCCATCGAAGACAATCTCGCCTGATTTGATTTTGCCAATCCCTTTAGGAAGAAGCTGCATGATTGACAGGCTCATGACAGACTTCCCGCAGCCGGATTCCCCCACTACCCCGACAATCTGGCGGGGTTTAACTGAAAATGAAACATTGTCAACAGCGTTATAAAACGTCCCATCAATATCGAATGCGGTTTCCAGGTTTTTGACTTCCAGTAATGGTGTTCCGCTTTGCTGGATTTTTTTTGTGCTCATACGACACCTTCTTACTCAAAAATTTTCTGTGAATTCGCTATATTTAAATAAAATACTATTACAAATTTGTTACAATTGCAAGGATTTTTCGTTATTTTTTATCAAGATGTTGGAAAATAAGGAAAAGCCCGTCTTTACAGGCTTTTCCTATTCGAAAATATGAAAATTGTTTAAAAAAAGAAAGAAGTTTCTTTAATTTGGAAAGAACTTTCTACAGAAAACCTGTGACTTTGGTAATAATTCCTTACTAAATAGTACCCATAACAGTAGCCCAAAAGTCTTGGAATTCCGTTTCCGCCAAAGAGAAGCCGATCATGCTCCTTATCGGTCCTCTTTAAATTTAGATTATCGTGCAATAGCTTATTGTAAAAACCTTCAAGCTCTCTTGGTCCGTACATCGTGCACCAATCGGCCTGGTACGGCTCGCCGCATTCCTTTAATACCGCATATTCCGCCAGCCCTTCCATGATCATGGATTCACGCAGGGTATTTTCCCGGACATCTTTCCCAATTGCATTGATTCTGCACGTATGATGGTATTCGTGGACGAACAGCGCTTCCCATTCTTTTATGTCCTCCATATGGGGAAGGAACAGAAATAGTTTATCAGGATAGGAGACACCGGATTTTTGCGGTGGCGCCTTACGGAGGAAGGATGTTCTTTTGGCAGCGGGGAAAATAAAAATGGGGATATCGGATCCATTCCATTTCGCCCGGTACTTTTTAAAAATCCTCCCCATTGTCTCCCATGCGCCGCTCTCAATAAGGAGCTGTACCTCCTTACCGATTGCCGCAGACGGCCGATACATCCCGAAAGCCGCTAATTCCTTGTATATGTCCCGTGGCTTCCTTCCTGGAAAATAAGGTTCAAGCCGCTCGCATAGTGCTTCGGGCCGCTGCCAGCCTTTTTCAAGCCATTGGTCCGTCTGGATAATTGCCATCCTGGTTTTCCCTCCCATGAATGCACCTCTTTCTATCCTATGGGGACCAATGGAGAAAATTCGCCATCCAGGGTACAAAAAAACCAGTCTGTATGTGAAAATACAGACTGGTTGATTTTGATTATTTTGCTTTAGCCGCTAAAGCCTATTCGTATTTTTTGAAGGCAAGTGTTGCATTGTGGCCGCCGAAACCGAGCGAGTTGCTGATCGCAGCCCTGATCTCTTTTGGCCTCGATTGATTCACGACATAATCCAGATCGCATTCAGGATCCGGTGTTTCATAATTGATTGTCGGTGGCATGATCGAATCCCTGATTGCCAGGGCAGTGAAAATTGCTTCGACTCCGCCGGCAGCGCCAAGCAGGTGGCCTGTCATCGACTTGGTCGAGCTGACGGCTAGCTTGTATGCATGTTCGCCAAACACTTCTTTAATGGCATTTGTTTCGAACCTGTCATTATAGTCGGTGCTCGTACCGTGGGCATTGATATAATCAATGTCTTCCGGTTTAAGGCCGCCATCTTCAATGGCCATCTTCATGGCGCGTACGCCGCCTTCTCCACCTGGTGCCGGAGCGGTGATATGGTAGGCATCGCCTGTAGCGGCATATCCTACTATTTCCGCATATATCTTTGCCCCGCGGGCTTTCGCATGCTCCAATTCCTCAAGAACAACGATGCCAGCGCCTTCGCCCATGACAAAGCCATCCCTGTTTTTATCAAAAGGCCTGCTTGCGGTTGCCGGATCCGGGTTGGTCGATAGCGCCGTGTTCGCGCAGAAACCAGCGACGGCCATTTTTGTAATTGGCGCCTCTGTACCTCCCGTAACCATCGCATCCGCGTCGCCGCGCTGGATGACCTTGAACGCATCGCCAATCGAATTCGTCCCTGTGGCACACGCAGTTACGGTGCAGGAATTGAATCCTTTCGCACCGAGCATAATGGAAACCTGGCCCGCTGCCATATCGGGAATCATCATAGGGACGAAGAATGGGCTGACCCTTCTGTAGCCCCTATTTTGAAAAACTTCGAACTGCTGTTCAAATGTTTCCATACCGCCGATTCCGGAACCAATCCAGACACCTACCCGATGGGCATTTTCGTCCACGATTGCAAGCCCCGAATCCTTAACGGCCATCAAAGAAGCCGCCACTGCATATTGGGTGAACCGGTCCATTTTCCTTGCTTCTTTTTTCTCAATATATTCTTCCGGATTAAAATCATTGATCTGCGCCGCTACTTTTGCCGGGAAATCATCCGCGTTAATCCTTGTCAGCGGCCCTATCCCTGATTTGCCTGCAACGATATTCTTCCAGGTTGTATCGGCATCAAGGCCGAGCGGGGTTACTGCCCCTATCCCTGTTATAACTACCCTTCGTTTCGTCACGAAAAGCCATCTCCTTTACCGTACTATTTATGTTCATTGCAATAATTATTTTCCCCAGCGGATTGCGATGGCCCCCCATGTGAGCCCGGCGCCGAATCCTACCATGACGATTACATCGCCATCCTTAATTTTTCCTGCCTTGACTTCATCAACGAGCGAGATTGGAATCGACGCCGCCGATGTGTTCCCGTATTTACTAATTGTATAGGATACTTTTTCAACCGGCAATTCCAGCCTCTGCCGAGCGGCTTCAATAATCCGGATATTTGCCTGATGGGGAACGAGGAAGTCCACATCATCCTTTTCAAGGCCGGCTTTATGAAGGACGTTGACACTGCTTTCCCCCATTTGCCGGACTGCGAACTTAAAGACTTCGCGGCCATTCATGATAAGGGCTTCATCCTGGTAAAGATGCTTCCCGCCTGTTCCATCTGCGCCAAGTTCAAACGAGAGAACGCCCCGGTCACCCGACACAGGGCCAAGCATAACCGCGCCCGCGCCATCACCGAAAAGAACAGCCGTATTCCGGTCTTCCCAATCGACGATTTTCGATAATTTCTCTACCCCGACAACGAGAACGTGTTTATACACACCTGTTTCAATGAACTGTTTTCCTGTCACAATGCCGTACATGAATCCGGCGCATGCAGCGCTCACATCCATCGCGGCCGCATTTACTGCTCCAAGCCTCTCCTGGAGCATACAGGATACTGATGGGAACGGCCTATCCGGGGTTACGGTCGCAACGAGGATCATATCAATTTCGGATGGGGCTATTCCCGCTTCCTCAATCGCCATCCGCGCAGCATTATAGGCCATATCGGATGTATCCTCATTATCCCCGGCGATTCTTCTTTCCTCAATCCCGGTCCTCGTCCGAATCCATTCATCGGACGTATCCATCCTCTTTTCGAGGTCAAAATTCGTTACAACATTTTCAGGGACATATTTTCCTAAACCAACTATGCCAGCTCGCATCGTGGCCATCTCCTTATAATATGAAATAATCATTTTAGCTTGTTATCAATTATTATGACTTGGTACTAATTTTAACAAATAAAAACGCCTCTTTGCAACAGTTATTTGCCGGATAGCCCATTCAGCGGGCTTTCCCTTTACAATTTCCAATCATATAGTGGAAGTGAAGATGGTTTTTGGAAGGAGAGGAAAAATGGACGGGAATCAAGTGAAACAGGGAGGCCGGCAAGCAGATCCTTTCTCCCGGATGATGTTCGGTCCGGATTGGGAGAATGGAGGATTATCCAACGGCTTGGAGGGAAAAGAGTCTTCCTTGCAGCCTCAGCCTGGTGGAGTGCCCATCAATTATTTGCAGCTCATGGAGGTTATTGATGGGATGGTCGGCCTGGCCGACCAGCTTAAGCCGGTATTTGCCGATATTTATCCTTACATCCAGCAGTTCTGGAAAAAGAAGTAGCTGCCATTGATGGCAGCTGCTTCTTTTAATTTAGCCGGGATTCCTTTTTTTATATGAACCTCCCATCCACGGTGCTGGTTGGTGGGGTGAAACTTCGCACGAAAAGGCCACCCCGCCGTTAGATAGTTAGTGGAGGTTTCTTTAATTGGATTCGTCTTCGCAGCTGTATTTGTCATGACACCTTTATTAGCTGGGGCAGCATCACCGGCCATTAAGAGTAGGGTAAATCCCTTCGAGTGTACGGATCCCCGTTTCGCCTTTGTCAATTAGCAATGCAATGTGATCAGCGGCCTCCTCCCAATCCGGCACGCCATCCCCGGTGCCACACGGCCGGCCGGCTGTTTCAGAAGTATTATTGTTGCCGGGTTGCACCAAAATTGTCCGGGGAGTGCCTGGCACCGGTAAAAATACATGCAACACCTTTTCCGCTGTGGACTCCGCAAGATCGGCCGCTTTTCGTATTGCTTCAATGCTGCCCGCTTCCCGGTTGCCGCGGCCAAGCCCATTGGGCAGCAGAAGCACTACTGATTTCCAATGATAATTCAAGCGAACAAGCGCTTCCAATTTTTCGCCAAGGCGTTCCGTACCGGTTTGCGGGGTTTTTCCTTCGGTATAAAGGTCGTAAAGGGAAAAAATAATTGCTTTATCCTTCTCTAAATGAAGATCGTCGCCGTCCAAGGGCACTTTTACAAAATTGCTGTTCCTTCCGATCTCTAGTTCCATGTCTTCTTCTGTTACATCCGGTGCGGGATTAAGGGAAATCCCGCCTACTTCATAGCCCATCTCTAGCAACTTTTTGCACAGGTGAAAGCCAAGCCGCTCAAATACCCCAATGATCAAAGCCCCTCCCATCAATCTCCCTCCTTCCTGCCCGGCCTCATTGTATCCTATGCAGGCGGGGCTGAAAATTTACCATTGGGCCCAGCTTATCGCCTTACGGTCTGTTTCAGAAAAAAAACATATGATTTGACGTTTACAGAACCTTTTCATTCCTCGAAAAGAATCTTGCTATTTCCATTCCTAGTTGGCCCGCCTTTTCCGGAAGCATATACGTTTCAGCAACTGGAGGTTTCGGCTCGAGGCTAGACAGAAGATTTTTGCACMCCCTCGCATTCTTGTAGGCCCTCCCGCCAGTCAGGATATGAAAAATCCGGATTGGGGCACCGAAATCAAAATCAGGAACGGGTTCCTCCTTTATTTCACGTTCCATCCTTCCTCTTTCCACCTCATGGGCTTCGGCTAATTCCCCAAGGACCTTTTTGTAAAAAAATTTATGTTCCTCTTCCTGTTCCAGGTGATGTTTGAGTGACAAGATTGGGTTGATGAGCACAATCGACCTGACCTTTCCCTTTAATTCCCGGGCCAGCTTCAGTGCCGCCAGCGCTCCCATCCCCTCTGCGAGTATGTGGATTTTTGGATTGAGGATCTCATTTTTCATCACAATTTCATAAAGCATGGCAGCTAGCAGGACAGCTTTTGCCGAGCCCCAGTGCTTTCCGTAAAGATTTGATGTAAATAGCGTGTACCCCGCTTCCCTAAGGCTGGAGAGAATTTCCCGTTTACCTGCATTTTGGTTCCAAAAGCTTGTCTCCTCATCCACAAAATGCCTTTCATCGCCAAGGATTATCACTCCAAAGCCGGACGGCTTTACAGGGTAGTAGACGCAGCTCCATTGATTCCCAAGTTGAAAACTTCTGTTATCCATACGAAAAACTCCTTCTGCCATTTTCCAGTATTAGTGTATGTAAACCAGCAAAGAATGAAATGGGGACTTTCCTCATTTCCATTCGGCCAATTTCTTTTCGTTTTTATCTATTTGCGTTTCTTCTTTTTTCCCTATATGGTAAGATGAGAAAGATAATACGCTATGAGGTGACGGTATGAGATACTTCTGGACACTGTTTTGGGTTCTGCTTTTAGTGGAAATGCTTGCTTATGTGGTAACGTCAATGGTCGGTGTTGCGTTTGATTTTAAAATTGCCGCGGTACTTGGTGTGCTGACGACCATTTTAATCCTAGTTGTACCATCAATTATTCCAAATGAACCAGTGGACAACCATTAAAAACGTTGAAGGCCATCCCGAACAGGATGACCTTTTTCATTGTTTATTCGGGGTTTCTTCAGTCTGATGCTGCAGGAACGGCTATATTTGCTGTTTATCGGGATTTGTCCACTACCTTTCCATACCCGGGATGGTTGCCGTTCAACCCAGCAGTACGAAAAATATTGTAAATGCTCCTAAAGCTGTAAAAGCCACCCATAACGGATGGCTTTTTCTATTTATTGTGGATTATGGTTTCCTTGTGTACGCCCAAATCCTTTCGTGATTTGAACCTTCCGGGAATGGCTGCCCTTTTTTAAGATAAATTTTCCTCGGATTCATCACCTGGCTGCCACTATCGCCAATTTCAATATAAGTTCCATTGTTGGGTGCTTTTTGGCCAGGTTTGAATTGGTGGTTTTGTCCCATATAATTGATCCTCCTTTCCAGTTTGGGGGTACCCCCTTACCTTTTAGTATTCCAAGGCATTCGTCGGTGATTAAGGAGATTTTTTGTCAGTATTTCCCGAGAAATAATTGTCGAATATGACTATTGTATGAACCTTCATTCGGGTCTATAGTTTTTTTCCTTGGTTAGCAATATAATTATAGTAATAAATTACAATTGCCATATGAAAATAGCAGAATTTGTGTAGAAGGTAGGTGGCCAACATGCAATCCTATGCAGGAGCGCCCGCGAAACTGACCGAATTGCTCAAATATACTCATCATGTTCAAAAAATTGAAAAAGGGCATTTTCTTTTTCAGGAAGGCTCACCGTCAAAAGAAATTTACGTTCTTTTAAGCGGTTTTGTGCAAATCAGCAAAATTATTCCCGATGGAAGAGAGTTGACGCTAAGGATTTGCTCCGAAGGCGATTTAATCGGGGAATTGAATATATTTTGCTCGACTTCAAAAAATTTATTAAGTGCCAAAGTGGCCGAAAGCGGAGAAGTCGCCGTTATTATGAAAGATACCCTTGAAGCAAAGCTTGCCAGTGAACACTCGCTCGCAATGGAATATATGCAATGGATGAGCCAGCATTACAGGAAAACGCAGACCAAGTTCCGCGATCTTGTCCTTCATGGAAAAAAAGGCGCCCTCTATTCAACATTGATTCGAATGGCGAACAGCTATGGCGTCAAGACGGGCAACGGGATTATGATTGACCTACTTCTAACAAACCAGGAAGTCGCCAACTTTTGCGGAACTTCCCGTGAGGTTGTAAACCGGCTTCTCAGCGAGCTGCGGAAAAAAGGCGTCATTTCAATCAATAAAGGAATCATCACCATCCATCAGCTTGCTTATTTAAAAAAGGAAATTGACTGTGAGAACTGCCCGAAGGAAATTTGCAATATAGATTAAGAAATGCAGAAGCGCCCGCTTTTTAGGCGCTGGAACTGGACAAAAAGCCTGCCGGGTACGATTGCTCCGGCAGGCTTTTCGTTTCGTATTCGTTTTCTCGGCTTATGTTAAAACCAGCCAGCTGGCGATTACCGAGAAGAAAATCACCGAGTTTATGATTTCATAAATGCCGATTTGTTTTGGCGTGAGGGTTTTCCCATAAAAACCGATGGCGCGCACTAAGCTCGGAAGAAAAGCCAGTGCGACTAGCCATTGCCCAAAGACGAGCCATGCCGCAACAACAAGGGTATGATAGCACCAGGAAATCCACTTGTAATGGATGTTTCGTTTTTCCCTGATCATCGTCTTTACAAAAAACGTGCTGCCAATAAAGAAAAGCGAAGAAACTGCAAAAACGAGGAACGCTTCTTCGGTCACGTTTCCGGTATTTAGATACGCACTTGCAATTCCGGCAAGGGAGAAAGCAAAAACGGCGCTAAAGTCGTTCAGTAGGGCCCTGTCGTTACTTTTCGACGAAAAGAAGGCATTAATTGCGAAAAACGGAATCATCATCACGCCAAACCATGCAACAGACGGCCGCTCAACCAGCGGAAACATCAGCAGCAAAATAGCCGGCGCTAGATAAATCAGCGACCACTTTGCATAAAAGCGGAGTTTCTTCCTCTTGAAGAGGAGAAGCATTGGATACGTTGACAAATACAAAAGCAGCCACCCGAAGAAGAAAGGTATGTGCTCCCATAAAAAGCCTCCCGAGGCAGCCCCAAGCCAAAATGGAATGATAAGCATCGCCCAGGCGCCATGCTGCTTTGGCATAAATAGTTTCATTTTCAACACCTCTTGCTTAGCATCTTACCTTCACTATAAGGCAAAGGATTTTACCACAAAGTGAAATGCATCACATATTTATGTGTAAAAGTGTCAAAAATGGCAACATGGGTTATAGAGCTTTCCCGTAAAACCCCGAGGGCTAGCCACGTGGAGTAAGTCAGACCCTGCGGTAACTGGCATGATCGGCCTGTTTTTCTTTTCCCAAGGAAAGCGTTTTCAATAAAAGGATTGGTTTAGAAACAATTGAGACATATTTTGTGAATGAGAAAAAAAGCAAGAAAGTAAATAGCAAGATCACATGGATTCGCAGCAACAAGGAGGCGTGCTGCAAAATCTCCATATCAGGCCTAAAGTGCAAAAGGCCAATCAGCCMCCCTGCCATAGCCGCCAATTCGTCCGTCGCTTGATAAAATGCTATCAAGCCGATGCCTGTCAGCGTTGTTAATAGCCAGAGCACCTTTACAATCCTGTTCAGGACCAGCCCCGACTTCCGCTGCATGCTCTCGAATTGATCGGGGGTATCGTATTGCCAAACAATCCCCATTCCCAAAACAGCAGCCACCGTATAAGGATAGACCAGCCATACAACCCAATGCAACAACCCCATCCCATCACTCCCCTTAAATCCACAACCAACTCCCATTCTAACGAAGAATACGTGACAATTCAGTGACTTAAGTAACTCTTGTCAAAAAAAATTCTCTTGACAAAAAAAGGTGCCAGGCACCATCAGTTTTTCTGCGGTGTCTGGCACTCGATTTTTTTTAGGATTAATTTCGCCAGGAGATCTGGGGTTTGTTTGTCCAGGATAGGGTAATACGGGTAATCCGCCATTGCAGTTGGCTTGGTATCCCAGTATGCTGCAGCGATGATGTTTTTCAGTTTGCGCAAACTTTTTTCATCTTCCCCGCTCCTAAGGAGGACGATTTTCGGATAAGTGGCGTTTTTATGCCCTTCAATTAAAATCACATCCGGATTGAAAGCAGCAAGAATTTTAACTTGTTCTTCAAGTTGCCATGATTCCCTCTCGGAATGAAGGACAAGCCGGCCACCTCCTTCGACTATTGACGCCGAGGCACCGGCGGCGATATGCCTGCTGGAATCCTTCCCTGCCGCAATGTCGGGTTTTCCCCCGTGCCCATGGTGCTTGATTGAGGCAACAGCAACCCCCGCTTCTTTAAGAAGCCGGATCAATGCTTCCACAAGCGTTGTTTTCCCGCTGTTTTGGTACCCCGCGACCTGAAAAACGAATGGCCTTACCATGGCCATTCGCTTCCTTCCTGGTCTTCAAGCAGAAGCACGTCAACTTCCATGCCCGCTTCAAACCCTCTCGTCCCCCCTGGCAGAATCATCAGCGAATTCGCACCGGCAAGGCTCATAACAATATTTGATTTATCAAGGCCGCTCGGCGTTGCGGCCAGCCGGCCTTCCTTGAAATAAACAGTGCTGCGGACAAATCGGGAAAACGGGTTCGCTTTTGGAAAATCAGTGTCAAGCACCGCCAATTCCTTGCGCAAATGAGGTTTTTCTGAGCAAAGCATTGTCCTGATGACCGGCCTCGTAAACAGCTCGAACCCAACATAGCAGGCGGAAGGGTTCCCGGATAGCCCGAACAGAAGCTTGCCGTTATACACAGCAACCGTTGTAACGCTCCCCGGCCGCATCGCCACTTTGTTGAACAAAACTTCCGCACCTAGCTTTTCATAAATGGCCGGCAGGTAATCGTAATCCCCGACCGAAACGCCGCCCGTTGTCACAAGCATGTCGACTTGATCAAGCGAGTTTTTAACCGCCTCAAAACACGTATCGAAATCATCCGGAAGGCTGCCGAAATACTCCACTTTTCCGCCAGTCCGTTCAATTTGTGCAGCAATCATATACGAATTGCTGTTCCGAATTTTCCCTGGAACCAACGGCTCGTCAACGCCTAAAAGCTCAGTGCCGGTTGCATAAAGGCCGACAACAGGTTTTTTTGCAACCGGCACGTTCGAATAGCCAAATGTCGCAAGCATTGCCTGAATACCGGGATTAATGAGCGTGCCCTTTTTTACAAGCACTTCCCCTTCTTTTGCATCCTCTCCCTGAAAGGAGACATTTTCGCCCTTTTTGATTTTCCGCTTAATGGTCATATAGTTTTTGCCGCCGCGCTCGGCCGTTTTAACGAGCTCGAGCATCATGACAGCATCGGCCCCTTCAGGCATCATCGCCCCGGTCATAATCCTGACAGCCTGTTTTTCGCCGAGAACTTTAGAAGTCGTCTGTCCAGCGCCGATATGGTCGATTACCTCGAATTCAACCGGATTGTCAAGCCCAGCTTCCTGTGTATCGACTGACCGGACCGCAAACCCGTCATACGGCGCTCTTGTAAAATGGGGGACATCGCTCGTAGCCACCAAATCTTCCGAGAGGAAACGCCCATAGCTTTCATTAATTGATATGAATTCGGTTTGACCCGATTGCCTGCAATCCATAATACGCTTCACAGCCTCGCCGATTGCGATCGGCCTCCTCATTTCAACCATGCCATCATCTCCTGCACCTTTACAATATATTCATCTCCCTTATAAGGGTAGCCGAAACCCCAATCGATGGCAAATAAGGAATGTGAACGTTTTTTGGCAAAATGCCAGCTCTTTTGAAAAAAAAGTGTGAGTGTGATGCAGGTCACCATGTTTCATTTTTTTATGAAGTATCCTTAATTTAGAAAACAACCATAACCTTTATCAAGGAGGATATAATAGAATGCTTACAACATACTCAGAACAAACCCTTGTACGTGACCTCGTCAATGATTTTCCAAAAACAGCCGATGTATTCAAACGCGTCCGGATCGATTTCTGTTGTGGCGGGGCTACTCCAATTGCTGAAGCGGCTACGGCCGGCGGCATAGACCTTGGCACCCTGATGGCAGACCTCGCGGAAACAATTGAAAAAAGCAACGGAACAGAAACTGACTTGAAGGTTTGGGTAGATTCCGATTCTGATACAATCATTGACCATATCATCGCAGACTACCATAACCCGCTCCGCGAAGAATTTTTGAACCTAAGCCCATATGTCACAAAGGTTTCCCGCGTCCACGGCGGCCACCGCCCGGAACTTTTGAAAGTGTATGAACTTTATTACGAGCTGAAAAAAGAAATGCTTGAGCATGTCGCCAAAGAAGAAGAAACCGTCTTTCCATTGATTAGAAAGCTCGATGCCAATACAGTGGAGAACCGGGAACAGGCCCTGGACTACATTAAGGAGCTCGAAAAAGAACATGACCATGCTGGCGCGATTTTGAAGGAGCTGCGCGAAGTCACTTCTGATTTCACCCCTCCTGCGGATGCATGCGGCACGTACCGCCTCGTCTACAAGCGGCTCGAAATGCTGGAAGGGCAAACGTTCATGCATGTCCATTTGGAAAACAACATCCTATTCCCAAGGTATTTTTAAGCTTTTCGGAAAATAATAGCCTGCCGGACTATCCAATAGCCGGCAGGCTTTTTTGTGTTCAATAAATCCAATATGGTTACTAGCCGAAATTGGTGTTTAGGTCCAGTTTTTTTCATTTATAGTCCAGCGTTGGGCATTGGTGTTCAGGCCAAATCATTCATTAATATTCCAGCGCTGGGCATTAATAACGGGTTATTTGGCATTAATATTTAGTTAATCGGCATTATTATCGGCTTGTCCGGCATTATTATCGGGTTAATTGGCATTAATAACGGGTTACTTGGCATTAATAAAGAACGCCTTCAAACCACACCCTATAAAAAAAGAAAGGCCGACCCTGCTCATCAGCAAGGTTCAGCCTCCCAACTTTATCCTCCAATATAGGACATTTCGATTTTCTTCCGGTTTGCGGCCGTTTCCTCTGTCCGCTCATCCGAATAACGGTCCCCGCGCCCTTCCCAAATCGCCGTAATCCTCTCACAAAGCTCCTCATCAGTGGCCCCGTTCCGCAGGAAATTACGGATATCATGCCCGTTTCCGTTAAACAGGCAGGTAAATAGCTGGCCGTTCGCCGATAACCGCGAGCGTGTACAGCTACTGCAGAATGATTCGGACACAGACGTAATAAATCCTACATCGGTATCGGTCCCTTTGTAACGGTAAAGCTTGGCCACTTCGCCAAAATAAGCCGGCTCCAGCGCCTCAAGCTCGAACTTTCCTTTTAAAACCTCATAAATCTGTTTCTTCGTAACGACATCATCCATCTTCCAGCCATTCGTACTGCCAACGTCCATATATTCAATATAACGGAGCTGCAGCCCATTTTCCTTGCAGTATTCAGCCATCGGAAGAATCTCCTGGTCATTCAGGCCTCTTTTCACAACCATATTCACCTTAACGCCAAGGCCGGCCTTCCTCGCAGCGGCAATACCATCAAGCACCGGCTTCGTGCCAACATTCCGGCCGTTAATCTCCCCGAACAGCTTGTCGTTCAGGCTATCAAGGGAAACGTTCACCCGGATCAGCCCCGCCGCCTTCAACTGTTCCGCAAACTTCGGAAGCAGCACCCCGTTCGTGGTCAGGCCAATATCGCTCAACCCTTCTATTTTCGAAAGCTTTTCAACCAGGATTGGCAAATCTTTGCGGAGAAGCGGCTCCCCGCCGGTCAGGCGGATCTTTTCCACCCCGAGCCCGACGAAAATCTTCGCAAGCCTCTCTAGCTCTTCATATGTCAACAGCGCGCTTTTAGGCAAAAAAACAAAGTCCGGACCGAACTTATCCGCGGGCATGCAATACTGGCAGCGGAAATTACAGCGGTCGATAACCGAAATCCTTAAATCTCTCAGCGGCCTGTTCAACTTATCTTTAATAATGGATTTTCCCATTTTATCAACTCCAATATTCAGGATAGCCAACACCGCTTCCTTGGCTCTAAGGAAACAATCAGCATTCCGGACCGCCCCGCAGGAAGTGCCCCATTGACCCGGAAGGACGCCTTTTCCAGAAATGTACATACCAATAATCCACATATACATATTGTTAACTATATTATTTATACATTCTAGCACATCTTTACCCTCTTTTGGTAAAAGAGCAGCCTTTTAAAGGAAGAATTCAAATAAAGTTCACTTTTTCCCGGAAAACACTGTGTTGGAAATCCCTCTTCCAGTTTTCACTATATTGTCATTGTTATCAACTTCCTAGTGAATGAAACTGATATACAATGAAAGTAACAAAAATCACAGACAATACGTGGCCAAATAAAATCGTAAAGAGGTGGCACCTATGGAAGCTGTAAAGGCAATGAAACCAACCCACTCCATCGAAATAAAAGAACTGTTGCGATTCGCAGACCGGAAATTCCGTTCCGAACGGGGCACATACCTTTTCCAGGAAGGAATGGAAGCCGAAGAACTGTACATCGTCCTCTCCGGCAAAATCCAAATCAGCAAGATCACTTCCGACGGACGGGAGCTCTCACTCCGAATTTGCGGAGAAAATGATATTTGCGGTGAACTGACCCTGTTCACATCCAACCCTAAATACCTTCTGAGCGCCAAAGTCCTGGAGGAAGGCGAAATCGCCGCCATCCGCAAAGACGTCATTGAAACGGAAATCTTCCAAAACAGCACACTCGCATTCGAATTCATGAAGTGGATGAGCGACCACTTCCGCAAAACCCAGACAAAATTCCGTGACCTCGTTTTGAATGGAAAACGCGGCGCCCTATTCTCGACACTCATCCGGATGACAAACAGCTACGGCATCCACAAACCGGACGGCATCCTAATCGACCTGCCGCTCACTAACCAGGACCTTGCCAACTTCTGCGGCACATCCCGCGAAAGCACCAACAGGATCCTCAGCGAACTGAAGCGCGACGGCCTCATCTCCGTCAAAAAAGGCAAAATTACCATTCATGACCTCGACTACCTCAAACTTGAAATCGGTTGCGAAAACTGCCCCGCGGTCTACTGCAGCATCGAATAAAAAGGATGGACTCCCATCCTTTTTTCTTTTGCCCTTTTATGAAAATCGGCCCAGGCGCAAGCATATGCAAACATGCTGCCCCCACCCCGTTAGCTTTGGTGCCAGGCACCACGCAAGGCGCCTCCTTACTATTATCCGACACCACTCCCGCCAAAGAGACAGCCGGAGCGAATCTCGTCCCGGCCACTGCTTTTATGCGAACAGATAGCCCGTTGCGCCGGGCTCCTGCACTTTTTAAATAAAGAGTTCGCATTAATCAGGAATTCCCTTTTCAGGAATAGGGCTAAGGCAAAGGCTAGCGCGCCTGCTTTTCCCGCAGCGCTTTCGGGATATAAACACAGAATGGCTCACTCTCAAGGTAATCGCCTGTCATCGCAAACGCACGCGAACGCGATCCCCCGCACACATGGCGGAATTCGCAAACGCCGCACTTCCCTTTGTATTCATCCGGATTGCGAAGCGATTTGAAAATCGGCGATTCACGATAAATTTCGGCGAGCGGAGTTTCCCTGACATTCCCCGCCTTGATCGGCAACAGCCCGCTCGGGTACACATCGCCGATATGGGAAATGAACACAAAGCCGTTGCCATCGTTCACGCCCATCGGCGCCCGGCCTAGGCCGTCGATTGAACCGGTCAGGCCATGTGCTGTCAAGGCGTTCAAGTATTCGATCTCACCCTGCTGCTCCTTCGCCTCGCGCATTTTTTGTTGGATGACCACACGGCGGTAATGCTGCCCGGCCGTCGTTTTTATATCGAATTTGACCCGTTTGCTCAAGTCATAAAGCCAACGGAACACATGCTCATGCTGGACCGGGGAAATCATGTCGCTCTCCTGCCCCCGGCCTGTCGGCACAAGGAAAAACACGCTCCACAGGACGCACTCCAGTTCTTCCATCAATGCCGCCATTTCATCAAGGTGGTCAATATTGTAACGGGAAATAACAGTATTAATTTGGATAGGAATTTCAAGCTCATGCAAATACTTGATCCGTTCAATCGTCAAATCAAACGAGCCAGCCGTTCCACGGAAATAATCATGAATTTCGGCTGTTGGCCCATCAAGGCTGAACGCCCATCGGGAAAGGCCAACCTCCTTCGCCTTTTCAATCGCTTCCTTCGTCACATTCGGGGTGGCGCTCGGAGTCATCGACACACGGACGCCCCTCTCGACGGCGTACTTCGCGATATCAAACACGTCCTTGCGCATCAACGGATCACCGCCTGTAAAAACAAGCAAAGGATTTTGCATATCATATATTTGGTCAATCAGGTGCTTTCCCTCTTCAAATGTCAGCTCACGCGGATCGCGCATATACTGCGCCTCGGCCCGGCAGTGCAGGCACTTCAGCTGGCATGCACGCGTCAGCTCCCAAATCACAATAAACGGGTTCTCATTGAAATCCCTCGCATACGGATTCTTCTTCATCATCATTTCCGGGTTAAAAGCCATGAATAACGCCTCCTAAACGGCTGGCTCCCACTAGCCTTATTACTAGTATTATAAAATCGCCCTCATAACCAAAAAGTGATATCCCTCACACCAAACCCCAATAATATGGCATCTTTGTGAAGGCGTGGTGAACAACATTAGACACTACACTTTTCTGTGAGGCAGTGAGGCAGAGTGAGGCAGGGACGGATCTACTGTTTCATTCTAAACTGAAACAGAACTGAAGCAATGAAGCAGGGGACGTACCCCGTGCATCATCCCAAACTTGAAATAAAAGGTACGTCCCCTGTTTCATTTGAATGCAGTACAGGAAAACCCACAAAAAAAAAGCAACCAGATTTCCGGTTGCTTTTCGTAATTACGATATTGTTAGCACTTCGTATTCCGAGGCCAGGCTAATAAAATCGCCCATTGTACTTATTTTTCCTACAGTAATCTTTTCCTCAAGGCCATAGTGCTCCACACATGTTTTGCACGCGAGGATGTCAACACCTTTCTCCTCAAGCTCCTTAAGGTGGACAGACACGAATGAATCATCCGTCATCAAGGAAACACCCGAGTTCATGCAAAATACCGCCCGCGGCAACTCATCCCTCTGCTTAAGAAGCGTAAAAAAAGTTTCCAGGACACTTTCGCCAAGCTGCCCGTCTCCCCTGCCAAGCTGGGTAGAGGTTACCAAAATCACTTTATTTTTCAAAAAGCTCTCCTCCTTGACATATCCCTGGCCAAAATCTTCACGACCTACCTGATGCCCAGTGCAATTTTCGCGTAGCGGGACATCATATCCTTTGACCACGGCGGGTTAAACACGATGTTGACATCAACGTCCTTTACTTCTGGAATTTCCTCAAGGGCGCGCTTTACCTGGTCGACAATCGTGCCAGCTAGCGGGCAGCCCATCGACGTAAGCGTCATTGTGACAGTCGCTTTTCCTTCGTCATCCATTTCAACGTCATAAACAAGCCCAAGATTGACAATGTCAACTCCCAGCTCCGGGTCAATAACCAGTTCCAGGGCTCCCATAATATTATCTTTTAATTCCTGATCCATCTTAAATCTCTCCTTAATCTATTTTTAAAATGAAAAAATTCATTTTACTGCGATGTCAACTATTGGACAGTTCAACCGTGGCTTCCACCTGGACCGCCAATTCCCGGGCGCTGCCAAGATGTTCGGCAAACCAGTCCACAAGAGCGTACGTCCCTTTCCGGGTAACCTTATGCCCGGCATGCTTCTCGGACACAAACGCAATTTCCGCCTCACCGCCCGATTCCTTCAACAGCTTTTGGTAAAATTCCCACGCATACCTGTGGGGCACTACCGTATCGGCTTCCCCATGCCAGAACAGCAGCGGCCGCCCGCCAACCTTCTCCGGCTGCAGACTTAAGTCGTACCTTCCAAGGGCATCGATCTGCCCAGCCAGTTCCTCGTCCGAAAACGGAAGCTGATATCCCCTCTTCCGCAATTCGTCCACCTGCCAGCCCGCCATTTCACGGTAGCTTGGCGAACCCATCAAACTGACGGCCGCACCAATCCAATCGTATTGGGTCATGGCGCCTAGAGTGACAATCCCGCCCATCGACGTTCCGGCCAACCCAATTGCTCCCGGGGATGCAAGGCCGCCCGCCACATAAAAATCCTTAATGGCATTTACTTCATGGATGGTTTTTATTACAATATCCCAAAACCTTCCCGACAACTCTTCCTCGCCAAGCCCCTGATCCCGCTCGCCATGATAAGGAGCGTCCGGGAGCACCGCCCGGAAACCCCGTTCAGCCAAAAGATAAGCAATGTGAAGGTTATTTTCCTTGGCGCTCGTAAAGCCATGGACAAAAATCGCCAATGGCAGCTTTTCACTCAGCTTCTTCTCCTGGACAACCTCGAGAACGGGAATACTGTTTACAGACTCTTTACGGATAACGACCAAAGATGAAACCTCCAAACCTCAAAGTTAGTTTACCGCATCGAACAAAACGGCAATGTGATTTTTTTTACAGGCACGCTGTATAATTGGTAACATAGTGACTATGGGAACCGCAAAAATGATCGCAGTATTAGTTTACCATTTTTGCGGCGGCATTCATAAAAGTAAACCTTGGCGACAAGGAATTAACGGACAAAAAGGAGATACCATGGCTAATAAACACCTCATCGCACTTGATTTGGACGGGACACTTCTGACAGACGACAAAACCATTACCGAAAAAACGAAACAAACCTTAATGACAGCCAAAGAACAAGGCCATATCGTCATGATTTCAACCGGTAGGCCATATCGCTCAAGCGAGCCATACTATCATGAATTGCAGCTCGACACCCCCATCGTCAACTTTAACGGCGCGTTCGTCCACCACCCAATGGACAAGACATGGGGCACGTATCACACGCCGCTTGATATCAGAGTCGCAAAAGACATTGTCGAAGCATGCCGCTCGTTCACATTCCACAACATCATCGCGGAAGTCATCGACGATGTGTACTTCCATTACCATGACGAAAAGCTCCTCGACATCTTTAGCTTCGGCAACCCCCGGATAACCTCCGGCGACCTTGCCGAATACCTCGAGGACTCGCCAACAGCCATGCTCATCCACACCGATGAGGAACATGTCAAAACAATCAGGAAGCACCTCAGCGACGTCCACGCCGAAGTCATCGACCACAGGCGCTGGGCAGACCCATGGCACGTCATCGAAATCGTCAAAACCGGAATGAACAAAGCAGTCGGCCTCAAACGCGTCGCCGATTACTACGGAATTCCCGCAGAGCGCGTCATCGCTTTCGGCGACGAAGACAATGATCTCGAAATGATCGAATACGCAGGCCGCGGCATCGCAATGGGCAACGCCATCAGCCAGCTCAAAACCATCGCCAACGACATCACCCTCACCAACGAACAAGACGGAATCGCCGTCTACCTTGAAGAAACGCTCAACTTGAAAAAGCGCATTTACTAGGCTTTTTAAGCGCCTTTTTGGAAAAATTCCCTTCGGGGCCGCCGCGCAAGGAAGGGTTTTCCATTTTATCCTCCTTCCGATACGAGCATACTAAACAATGAAGCAGCCACGCTGTTTCGGATAAAAGCTCATAAAGTGGAGGGATTTCGAATGGGCAGACGAACCAAATCGAAACGCTTTGTCAAGCAGGGCGCAGACGCAGTTGCGAGACACAGCCAGCGCATCCCGTACCATACGACCTATGCGGAAGCGGAAGCCCGGAAGCTCGAGGATGACAGGGAATCCTCTTATGGAGGGATTTAGCTATGGCCAACCAGCTTTTCCAACAAGCCAGGAAGTACACTGCACTTGCAATGGAATCATCTCCTGAAGGAAGGCCGGACGCTGTCGCCAAAGCGAAAAACGCGCTCAGCTCTGCCTACGCCAACTCAACCTTTGCCGAGCAAAGGCAACTGGCCGAGTTGCAGGAGCAACTCGACACGCTCGGCGGCTAGCAGAAATGTTAGAGCAGCTTGACAGGCCGGCGGCTAGCGCCGCAACTTTCTTTGGAGCGCCAAACCCTGCCTTTTAAACCGGGCGACCAGCTTAAACCAAAACGGACGTAATGAGCAATGAAAAGGCCGGCACCTTCAAGGGTTCCGGCCTTTTCATTTTTTAGGCGCATTAGGGCTTTTTCAATGCAACTGTGAAGGAATTGGGCTTCCGCTGCCTGTATCCCGATTTGTGCTCCACCCTTGTTTGTCCCACTGCACGTTTACGTTCCCAACGATCCACGGAGGCTGGCCAGCTATTCTGTCCCCCGGAATTGTTCAAGAATGACTGCCAGCGGCTGGCCCGTTATCGACCCGCCTTTTCTCTCATAGAGATTCAGGACGAGGGCGCCGTTTTTCGGGAGCTTCCCAGTCTGTACAGTAATCGGTATTTCAAATTCCGCCCATTCGGGATACGATGTACCGCTCGAAATCTTCGTTTCAGGAACAAGCTGGCTATGCCCATCCTCCACTGTATAAAAGAACTCCCCAGAATGCGGGCGCGCCTTGCCTGTAACTTTGTAGCTGCCGTTTTTCCCCTCTGCCCCCACATCCATGAAAATGGTTAGCTCATCAGGATCTTCGGTGCGCGTTCCTTCCTGCCCGGGAGGCGGAACGGCGACTGCCGTTTCGGCATTTAGGGCAAGCTGGACGGGAGCCTTTCCGTCGACACTAGCCGGCAGCAGCTCCACAATCACTTTGTAGGTTCCCGCCGGTACACGGATTCCGTCTTCCGAGTAGTTCCATTTTTCTTTCCATTCCTTCATCCCGCCAGCAGGGACAGTCACTGTCTGAAATGCCTGCAGGAAAGCCCTCCCTTTTGAAAACAAAAAGACTTCTCCCCCATTTTCATCCAGCACGGTAATTTCATAAAATTGCGATGTCGGAAACTGGAGCCGTGCTGTTGCCGGTCCGCTGTTTGCGAGCTGTATCCGGAATACCGCCCCGTCCTTACCCGCTTCTGCCTGGACACTCAGCTTAAGCCCTTCCGGAAGCCCTTGGCCATTTTGCGCAATGGGAAGCCAAAACGAGAAAAGAAGCCATGACGCAATTGTTAAATACATTGCCATCCCTCCAAATTTTCATATGAGTCCTCATGGTTCATGTTTCGTAAAGTTTGGCCATCAACTGATAATCCCTTTGAAGATCCGGGCATCTTTCGTCAATCCTTCCTGAAGAACCCAATGACACCGGTTGTCGGAACAATATTTGTAAATGCCTCCGGATCTGTCTTTCTGATTATCCTTTCCAAATCGAACAGCTCATACCGGGTAATCACAACCATCAGGATTTCCTTGTCCTCGTTTGTAAAGGCGCCCTTTGCCTGAACAGCTGTCATGCCCCTGACAAGCTTCGTTTGAATCTCTTTTTTCAACTCAGGCGCATTTTTTGAAACAATCAACGCGGTCAGCTTTTGGGCACGTGTATGAATTGCATCGATGACCCGGGTCGAAGCGTACAAATTCACCATCGTATACAGCGCTTTTTCCCATCCGAACAAATACCCTGCAGAAAGCGTGATAATGGAATTCAGCGCGAAAAAATACGTCCCGACCGGTTTGTCTTTCATCCTCGACAGAATCATTGCTATAATATCGAGCCCGCCAGTCGATGCGCCCCACTTCAAGGTTATGCCCACCCCTATCGCCGAAATTACCCCTCCAAAGACAGCATTCAGGAGAATGTCGCCCGATATATGGCTGATAGGGATAAGTTCAAGGAATAGGGACATCGACGCCACACTGATAAAACTGTAAATGGTGAACGACTTTCCTACTTTCATCCAGCCAAGAATCGTAACCGGAATGTTCAACAGAAACAGCAAAAAACCGGTCGATACCATAAGCGGCGTAGCCTCCGTCAGAACCCTCGAGAGAAGCTGGGCGGCACCGGCAAACCCGCCTGCATACACATCAGCAGGGATAAGAAACAGATTAAACGCAATCGCGTTCAACAACGCCCCAACCAAAACGATCACAAGCTTCTTTACATGCAGCCAAACCATCCAATCCTCCCCTTCCCCCACCCTCAATAATTTGACAAACTACGGGTGGTGACAGGCACTATTCGTATTTTTCCCGTTGTTCGTATTTTCCCGCCGCCGGCTCCTTGCCACTGCCTACTTCTATAATTCCCCTTTTTTTTCAATTATGTCCTAACATCATTGTATTTTTAAGGTGAAACCGATAAACTGAGGAAAAAGAGAAGATATTGAAGGCAGGGTGAGTGTATTGGCATTGAGACTATTTGCCGACAGCGCATGCGATTTGCCGCTTGCATTTTATGAGGAGAACAATGTCGGGCTTTTCCCGTTGAAGGTTCACGTGGATGATCGGGAGTACGAGGATTTAAAGGACATTTCCCCACAAACAATCTACAGCGCCATCCGTGGCGGGAAGGTTCCGAAAACGTCACAGGCGTCTCCGCTCGGTTTTGAAAAAACGTTCACCGAAATGGCCGAGAAGAAAGAAGACGGCATCTACATAGCGTTTTCCTCTGAGCTGTCAGGCACCTATCAAACAGCGGTAATGATTCTTGATCAAGTAAAGGAATCATACCCGGATTTCAACCTGACAATTGTTAATACGAAATGTGCTTCGCTTGGCTATGGCCTTGTTGTCAAGGAAGCGGCCAAACTGGCGGCATCCGGCGCATCGAAGGAAGAAATCCTCAAGGATGTCGAGTTCAGAAGCAGCCATATGGAGCATTTGTTTACCGTTGAAGACCTCGATTATTTGGCAAAAGGAGGCCGGGTCTCAAAAGCCTCTGCTTTTCTTGGCGGCCTGCTGAATATTAAGCCGCTCCTGAATGTTGAAGATGGGAAGCTCGTTCCCCTTGAAAAGATCCGCGGCAAGAAGAAGCTTTTGCGCCGGGTCGTCGAGGTTATGAAGGAACGCGGGAATGATCTCGGCTCGCAGGTGATTGGGATCAGCCATGCCGATGACCTGGAAACCGCAGAGGAAATGAAGCAATTGATTGTCAGCGAATTTTCGCCGCGTGACGTATATATTACGGAAATCGGCGCTGTAATTGGCGCCCATACAGGCCCTGGCACAATCGCGATTTTCTTTTTGAACGAACTGCCGAAGTAGTTAGGCTGATTCCAGGCTTACACTATTTAACGGAATTACGCGCTAATCTTACCCAAAACGGTTTTGTAAAAATTACAATATGCCTACTCGCATACTCCTTTTCCGGACTACAGAAACTACACCTGTATCTTCGGGAAAGGAGTTTTCCATATGCCTCGTACATCGGATAATGACAAAAAAGCGAAGGACAATAACGCCCTCCGCCATGAAAAAAATATGATGCGTGAAAAGAACAGGGAAGCCGGCAAGAATTCCTATTCGAAAAAGACCGACCATTTATAAGGGCCCGCCATAGGGCCCTTTTTCAATCTTTGCTGATTTGCAAATACCCGGCTCCTCTAATCAAAACGCGAAAAACCGCCAACTCGGGATTACTGTTCCTTCTTATACGTCCAGGTCCCTTCCTGATACACTTTTCCATCCTTCATCAGCTTTCCGAGGGCGCGTTTGAATGCTCCCTTGCTCAAGCCGAACCGCTCCTGGATATCCTCAGGCATGCTTTTGTCGCTGTAAGGCATCGCGCCGTTCCGGGAGAGCAGATAGTCATAGATGGAAGCGGCATCGTCCTCGACAGCATCCTGTTTTCGCGCCAAAAGCGAAACATTCACCGTTCCATCCTCTTTCACATCGATGACCCGCCCCTCGACCTTTTGCCCGAGGCGAGGCTCTTCCGCCCGCTGGGATTCGTGGATGAACCCACGGAAACCTTCTAACGTATAAATCCAGCTTCCTACTTTCGCCGTCCGGTAAATATGGCCCTGGACATTTTTGTTAAAATCCTTCCGTGTTGCTTGTGACGAAATGGATTGGATGACCGGGTCCGTCGCAAGCTTTGCATAAAGCCGGTACTGCCGGTTCACCCTAATCGTCGCATAAACCATATCTCCCACAGCCGGCCAAATCGCCTTATGTACTGGCAAATCTTCTTCCCCAAGCAGGATGTCCTTCTGAATGCCGATATCGAGGAAAACTCCGACCCCGGCCTTTGTATCTACAACTTTCAGCCACGCATATTCGCCAGCGGTAATTACCGGCATTTTCGATGTCGCTGCAACGCGGCCATGCGCATCTGGATAAAGGAAAACCTCCACCTTTTCCCCTTCCTCATACTCCGCTGCCGCTTCATTGCTGTGAAGGAGCACATCTTCCTCCCCATCTGTTAAAAAATAGCCATACGCTGCCTTCCGGGCAATTTCCAATGTAACCTTTTGCCCTGCTAGTTCAAGTAATGCCACTCTTTCTTCCTCCGTTCATATCATGAATTAGGCGCATTAAACACCTTCGTTATAGTTTGAATTTTTCCAAAACAGCTCACTGTTGCCATCTGTTGTTTCACTTTCTATATTCTACTATAATGGAAGCAATAATGAAAAACAGTTCGGGAGGTTCTATATGTCAAAAGATAGCTCATTCGATATTGTATCCAAAGTTGATTTTTCCGAAGTAACAAACGCCGTTACGGCCACAATGAAAGAAATCCAGACCCGTTATGATTTCAAAGGATCCAAAAGCCAGGTTACTCTTGACAAGGAGGAGCTCGTTCTTGTGTCGGATGACGAATACAAGCTTGGGCAGCTAAAGGATGTTCTCCTAGGAAAATTGATCAAGCGCGGCGTTCCGATCAAGAACCTTGACTACGGCAAACTGGAAGGCGCATCCGGCGGCACCGTCCGCCAGCGTGCGAAGCTTGTCCAGGGAATCGATAAAGATAATGCAAAGAAAATCAACACGATTATTAAAAACAGCGGCTTGAAAGTAAAAAGCCAGATTCAGGATGACCAAATCCGCGTGACCGCCAAAAGCCGCGATGACCTGCAGCGCATTATCGCCGCGGTAAAGGACGCTGATTTAACCGTTGATGTTCAATTCATGAATTACCGTTAAGCCGGGACGGCAAGTCTTTTTAAAAACAGCCATCACCAAAACGAAGACAGTTTCGGGCCTGTACAGGTTCCAAACTGTCTTCTTGTTTCTGAGGAAGGCACTTTCCCACCGCCGAACCGTCCTCATACTTAGTGAAGACAAGTTCATCCCGCCACCCCCTTCAAAACTGTCTTCATTCCCCCGATGAAGACACTTTCACCACGTTAAACCCACTAAAACTGTCTTCATTCCCTCAATGAAGACACTTCCACCACCCCAAGCCCTTCAAAACTGTCTTCATCCACTCGATGAAGACACTTCCAACACGCAAAACCCTTCAAAACTGTCTTCATACTCCAAGCCCCAAAACCCCGAAGCCCTTCCTCCAAACATCACTCGGAAAACGCAAGCCTTCCGCTACTCCACGCCACCTTTCTATTTTTTCCCATGTTAGTTTCAGTCCAAAAGAAGGAATTATGTGAAATAGGACCAAATAGAAGGAGGCAGATACAATGAATGAAAAAGAATTGCCAAAAGGCGGATTCCCGCCGCAGCATCAGGATGAACAGCCGGGCCTGACAAGCAAAATGGACCCCGAACCGATTCATGTCGATCCAAATTATAAAGGCAGCGGCAGGCTCTCCAATAAGGTAGCCCTGATTACCGGAGGAGACAGCGGAATCGGGAAGGCAACGGCCATTTATTTTGCCAAGGAAGGCGCCGATGTGGCGATCGTCTACCTTGATGAGGATTCGGATGCGGACGATACAAGAAGGCAGATCGAGGATGAAGGCAGGAAATGCCTGCTCATCCCGGGCGACGTCGGCGATGAGGCGTTCTGTCAATCCGCTATTGAAAAAACGATAGACAAGTTCGGAAAACTAGATGTGCTCGTTAACAATGCCGCGGAGCAGCATCCGCAGAAAAGCCTGCTTGATATTAGTTCCGAACAACTCGAGAAGACGTTCCGGACGAATATCTTCTCCATGTTCCATTTGACAAAAGCTGCACTTCCGCATTTGAAAAAAGGGGCATCCATCATTAACACGGCTTCCATTACAGCGTATGCCGGAAATGAAACGCTCATCGACTACTCTTCTACGAAGGGGGCAATCGTCTCCTTCACCCGCTCACTGTCGATGTCGCTAGCAAAGGATGGCATCCGGGTAAACGGTGTTGCGCCAGGTCCGATTTGGACGCCGCTCATTCCGTCAACGTTTGATGCCGAGAAGGTCGCAAAGTTCGGTGCGGATTCGCCGATGGGGCGCGCAGGCCAGCCATTTGAGCTTGCACCGGCTTATGTTTACCTCGCTTCCGATGAATCATCGTACGTCAGCGGCCAGATGATCCATGTGAATGGCGGCACGATCGTGAACGGGTAAGCCTTTCGCTGAACACACCCAAGAACAAAATGCGCAAGCGCCTTGGTCAGCCCCGACCAGCATAAGACGGGTCCCGCAGGATGGGCCTGCCCTCCGGAGGGAACCGGCTTATGACCTCGAGGGGCTAGGCGCTGGAGCTGGATTACAATAACTTAATTCGAGTTATCCACAAGGTTCAATTGTATAATTTCATAGACAACAAATAAAAGCCGGACCCACTAGTGTCACTGGGTCCGGCTTTTCATGCTATTCTGTTTTTGCCGCTTGCCGACGCTTTTTACCGCGCCGCGCCAGGAATATAAAGAAACAAATAAAGAATATCCAAATTCCCGCAATCATCGCGATGAACGGATAGTTCAGCCCCAGTTTTTGGCTGAGGACATAAATTTCACTCTCATCACGGTCAAGGACAATCGTAAATCCGTCCTCTTCCCCTGCCGCTTTCTCATTAATGAGAAGCCCCCTCAGTTCATGTCCTTTCGGGTCAGCCTGATCCGGGGACAAGGACACATATTGGGTCTTGCTCGTATTGTTAATGGCGATGATGGCTGTTTCTCCCCGATAAACACGCTTGTACACGGCCATGCCATTCTTTTCATACAGCGTCTCCATCGTTCCCCTTGTCAGGGAAGGAAGCATCTTCCTTAGCTTACTCAGTTTTCCGATATGGTCAATCAGCTCTTTTTCGGTCCTGAAATTCATCAGCCTGCTATTATCAGGCGGCTCGCCGCCGTCGACCGCAATCTCCGTTCCATAATAGACAACCGGAATTCCCGGAGTTGTATACATAAAGGTAAGCGCCTGCTTCCACTGGCTGCCCGGGAACTGCTTCACATTGACCATGTCCCTCGTAAACCTGGGCAGTTTTTGGTCGTCAAAAAAAACAGCCATTTCATATGGATTTGGGGCAACGCCCTTATTTTTCCCCCAGCGGTCCAAAATCCCTGACATGCTCCTGTCAGGTTTTACGAGCCCTGAGCGAAGTTCCTCCATTAGCGGATAATCATTAATGCTATCAAATCCTGCATTCTTGTATTCATCGTATAGGGATTCACTCTCACGCCCCAAGTCGCCAATGAGATGGAAACCGCTCTTTTGTGCCTTTACAGCTTTGGAAAATTCCGTCCAGAATTCAGCCGGGACATGGTTCGCAGAGTCAAGGCGGTAGCCGTCGATATTTGTTTCCTTGATCCACCATTTTGCCGCATCAATGAGATAGGCGCGCACTTCCGGATTTTCATGGTTGAAATCGGGAAGCTCATCAACCCACCCATTCAGTTGTGCATCCCTGTCCGAACCAGCCCCAGCCGTGTTTTTCTCATGGAACCATTCAGGCCCTTTTTCCGTCAAAAGCTTGCTGGCCGGCCCAACATTGTTGGCAGGGAAGTCAATCAGCACCTTGAGCCCTTCATCATGCGCCTTTTTCACAAGCGCCTTGAACTCCTTCATTGTCCCGAAATGCTCTTCCGTTTTGTAAAAATCATTCACCCAGTAGCCGTGGTAGCCGCCATCCACATTATCGAAAACAGGCGTCAGCATAATGGCCGAAAAACCCATGTCCTTTATATGGTCCAGCTTGTCGATGATTCCCTGGAAGTCTCCGCCATTGTATGCCAATGGATCATTCGCATCGACTTTTTTATCATTTTTTTGGCTGCCGTTGTTGAAGCGGTCAACCATCAAAAAGTATACTGTTTCGTCCTGCCAGCTCCGTCCATCCTTTTCAAGCGCATGTACGGGCAATACGCCGAAAAGCAGGAACGAAACCAGGAAGCATGCCGCCAGTTTGGCCTTCATGCAATCCATCCCCCTAGTGGCAGGCACACACTCCCGCCATAATTTTTTTCGATCCCTATTTCCACATTGTATTGTACCATATGTCATCCCTTTCAGGCGGGGCGCGTAGAATAGTTTGACTTTTCAGCATTCGGGTAACTACATACGGTACCGAGAATCAAAAGGGGTTGAACAATATGATGAAGGAAGCCATTTTCCACCGGCCGACAGACCATTTCGCATATCCATCCGGAAATGGTGAGCTCCATATCCGGCTGAGGACGAAGAAGCAGGATGCCTCCACTGTCGTTCTCCTGCATGGCGATCCATATGAAATTGAAGATGGGGTTTGGCAATATGCGGAAACAAAGATGAACAAAACAGGGACCGACTCCTTATTTGACTATTGGTCCGCGGCTGTTTCACCTCCATACAGGAGGCTCAGGTATGGATTCGAAATCAGTGATGGCCAGGAAACGCTCATCTATGGGGAGCAAGGATTTTCGTACAAAGTTCCCGAAAATGCCGCGTTTTATTTTGCGATACCGTATCTTCACGATTCCGCGCTATTTGAACCTCCGGGTTGGGTGAAGGATACGATTTGGTACCAGATTTTCCCGGAGCGGTTTGCCAATGGCGATAAAGGAAACGACCCAGAGGAAACGCTCGAATGGGGAAGCGCTGAACCTGATGTTGATAACTTTTTCGGCGGTGACCTTCAGGGGATTATCGAGAAGATCGATTACTTAAAAGAACTCGGCATTAACGGAATCTACCTCACCCCTATTTTCAAAGCATACTCGAACCATAAATATGACACGATTGACTATTTTGAAATCGATCCCTCCTTCGGGACGAAAGAAACATTGAAGGAGCTTGTGGAAGCTTGCCATAAGAATGGAATCCGGGTCATGCTGGATGCCGTTTTTAACCACAGCGGCTATTACTTTCCCCAGTTCCAGGATGTTTTGGAAAAAGGCACGGAATCAAGGTATAAAGACTGGTTCCATATTTGGGATTTCCCTGTCGTCACGAAGCCGAAGCCAAATTACGATACATTCGGTTTTTTCCCGTCAATGCCAAAGTTCAACACCGATAATCCCGAAGTAGCCGATTATTTAATTAAAGTGGGCCGCTATTGGCTTGAAGAATTCAATATCGACGGCTGGAGGCTTGATGTCGCCAACGAAGTGAGCCCCGCTTTTTGGCGAAGGTTCCACGCTGAACTAAAGGCCATTAAACCGGATTTATATATCCTCGGCGAGATTTGGCACGACTCCATGCCTTGGCTCAGGGGCGACCAGTTCGACGCGGTCATGAATTATCCTTTTACAACGAATGTCCTGAACCTATTCGCAAAAGAAGCCATGTCTCCCAAATCATTTGCCGAGGAAATGACGAAGGTGCTGCATATGTACCCCGCGAATGTAAATTCTGTCATGTTCAATCTAGTGGGTAGCCATGATACGCCAAGGGTTCTGACAGAATGCGGCGGGGACATCGATAAAGTGAAACAAATCTTCACCTTGATGCTAACTTTTACCGGCACGCCGTGTATTTATTACGGCGATGAAATCGGCCTTGAAGGTGAACTTGATCCCGGATGCCGAAAATGCATGGAGTGGAACCCGGTTCGCCAAAACCGTGAATTGGCGGAGCACATAAAAAAACTAATCTCACTTCGAAAAGAAATCCCAATCCTCGCGAATAGCGGGGAACTGTTCTTCCTTCCTCACTCCGAAGATGAGCCTTGCCTGGCGTACGTGAGAACAGGCAGCGAAAAAATGGTTGCCATTGTTTTAAACACCTCCGGCAATTCGGTCGAATACACGCTACCGAGCCAATATTCGGGATACCGTGCCAGGGACCTGCTAGCCGGGGAAAAAACAACCGTACAACAATCCAGTGAATTTACCGTTACGCTTAGCGGAAGGGGCACTGCGATAATCGAGTTGGAGAAATAGTTATAAGGATGAAGCCAGCCGCAGTCCCGGGCTGGCTTTTATATGTATGGATTCCTTTAAAAATTGCGGTTTTCGCCCGGTATCGGATTGTCCGGCGGAAGAATACGATAGTATGAAGTGCTTTTCTGTGATAGAGTCTGTAACTTCCTAAGCAAGCCTTTCCATGAAAGAAAAGATTGTTTTTGTGCTTTCGGAATTGGCATATTTCCGGATTGTTCACGAAAGGTTATAAATCCAGAGGTTTATGTCTAAAAAAGAAGTAGCACCGTTCACGGAGGTAAAGTGATGAATCGACAGCAGCGCGACAAAATGTATGAAACCCAGGAAAGGGCTTATACAGAAGGTTCAATAGAGTATATTAATGAACAATGGGTATTTTTTGAAAAAGAAACGGATGAAGCTTCATTGCTTGAGGAGCACCTTCTCCAGGAAATTGAATTATTCAGGCTAAATCGTTGGCGAAAAGGCATTCTTGTGGAGGTGGGAAAAATTTCTTTCGGGGATGAAAGCCTGTATCTCCGCGACCATGACAAGGTGCGGGTGAGGAAGCATCTCGTTTATTCCCTTGAGAGGCTTCTGGAACGGCTCCATCCTGACGCCTTTTTCCAATTTATCACAACACTGAATTCACTAAGGTTTTCCATTTACGATTGCCTTTACTGCTACAACCACCTTAATTTCCTAAGCGAGCATTCACCAAAAAGCGGCGTTAACTTTATGATTTTCGATAACCAGGAAGAAATTTGCAGTGTCCAGCACCATTTCTGCTATTACGAAAAGGAAAGCGACCGATTTGAATTTACATTGAATACCGGAAAACGCCTGATTATCGAGAAGCTGGCCTCCTCTTAGGCAATAACCAATGGGGGCAAGCTTTTATTAAAATTGCAAGTGCTCCGCCAGCCAATCTCCGGGAGCATTTGATTCATTAAATTGAAAAAGCCGCCAATTGGCAGCTTTTTACAACCAGTCGAAGCCCATCGGCAGGCTAAAGCCAAGGAGCAGGACAAGAATGAATGCAATGGCAAATTGAATCCAAAGGACTTTTGTTTGTTCCTTTTTGCCAGTCTTCATAAGGATAAATTCCATTAGGGCAATCACCCAAAGGCCGACCGCCGCTTTCAAAATGTAAAGCAAATTAATATTGATCCCGGAAAAAAGCATCATGAAGCCGGTCGCCAAAATAAGCAGGTAAACAACCCTTAAAATCATATGGGTAATTTTCGCGCCTTTCTGGTTGCCGCCTTTATACATGGAATGGGCGACGAAAAATAAAATCGCACCTAATACCCAGGCTGTAATATGGGCGTGTGTCATCCACTTTGCCTCCTTTATATTTTTCGCTACTATCATACCATAGGCACTATGAAAATCCTAAATATATGATGGAAAAAGTGGAAACGACTGACTATTCCGAGATAGTATTTCGGAGCATGCCGATTTTCTCTATTTTGATTTCAATTGTGTCCCCTGGATTCAAAAATTTCGGAGGATGAAAGCCTTTGCCGACTCCGGCAGGCGTTCCAGTCGCGATAATATCCCCAGGCTCGAGGGTCATTCCTTTTGAAAGGTCAGAGATAATTTGCTCTATTGAAAAAATAAAATGGCTTGTATTCGAATCCTGCCTTACTTCCCCGTTCACACGCGTTTGGATGTCAAGCTTCCCCGCATCCCCCACCTCATCTGCCGTCACAATCCATGGGCCCATCGGGCATGTTCCATCCAGGCTTTTCCCGATGAAAAACTGCTTGTGGCGCTTTTGGAGGTCGCGGGCCGTAATATCATTTACAATTGTATAGCCATACACATAATCGAGGGCTTCCGTTTTTGATATGGCCTTTCCCGCTTTTCCTATGATAATCGCAAGCTCTCCTTCATAATCCAGCTGCCCGGTAACGCCGCGATGGCAGGGAACTTCGTCTTTATCAGCGATAACCGCGGTTGGCGGCTTTGTAAAGACCATGATGTGTTCCGGTATATCTTCCGGCCCGCCCATTTCGATTGCGTGGTCGGCATAGTTTTTTCCGACACAGAACACATTTTTTAACGGCCGCGGAATCGGGGCCAATAATTTAGCCTCATCCAAAGGAATCCACATGTCCCGGCCTTCCTTCTCTTCACTCGCCCAATCCAAAATTTCCTTTATGTATTCATTAAGCGGCTCGCCGTCCTCAATAATCTCAAGAATGGTATCAGGGATTCTATTTCCTTCGCCTGTAAGCCTTTCGGCTGCAGCAGTAAGCGGGAGGAAGGATTGTCCATCATTGTTTACGAGAACCGGAATTGATTCTTTATTATACAGGACAGTTGCTAGTCTCATAGTGAGCGCTCCTTATTGGGTCATTTTCTTTTAGTATATCAAAAAAACCTTCCATTTTAGGGGAAGGTTTCGGAATCTTTCATTTTTTCAATACTTCGTTGTTTTCCGCTGCGGGCGCACGCTTTCCGCAACGGGTTCAATCTCTTAAAACCCTTTAATAAACTGCATGACGACGGGGCCGAGTAGGACGATGAACAGGCTTGGAAAGATAAACAAGACAAGCGGGAACAGCATCTTGATCGGAGCCTTCATTGCGGCCTCCTCTGCACGCTGCCTTCGTTGTTCCCTCACTTCAATCGACTGGGCCCGGAGAACCTGGACCATCCCAATCCCAAGCTTTTCGGCCTGGAGGATGCTGCTGATGAAGTTTTTTACAGGGTCCACTCCTTCTAGCCTGTCCCTCACACCGCCCAATGCTTCCCTACGGAGCTTGCCAAGCCTCATTTCCTCAAGGGAGCGCTGGAATTCCTCGGCGAGGATCCCTTCCTTTTTGGATACGAGCTTGCTTACTGCGGCATCGAATCCCAGTCCTGCTTCAAGGCTCACCGTCAAAAGGTCGAGCGTGTCGGGAAGTTCCTTAAGGGCCATCTTCTCACGGTATTTTGTCTTTTGCTTTAAATAAAAATGCGGAAGCATATTCCCAATAGCCAATCCCGCCATGGCTCCAAAGAATACCGCGGATGAACCAAGGTTGATCAGGAAGCTGTAACCGGCAAAAATGATTGGCAAAACGATGCTTGCCGCCGCCTGCAAAAGCCGGAAATCAACCGGCGTCATCCCGAAAGGAAAGCCGGCACGTTCAAGCTTCCTCTCGATTTTCGCTTCCTTTTCGCCGGGCATCCTTTTTTTGAAGCTCTTTTTAAAATCATTCACCGCAGATTTAAAGAATCGCTCGTAAAAGGAAAGCTGCTCGCCTTTTTCCTCGCCCGATTCTTTTGTCTCGTGCCCGCCAGTGATATAAACGGATACCCGCTTATCCAAATGTTCCTTTGTCTTCGTTCCAAAAGTCATGATTCCATAGGCAAACAGTGTAACAGCCAGAAAAAAAGTGAGGTAGACCAAACCCTACACCTCAATATTCGTGATTTTTTTAATGAACAGGAAACCAATCATGCAGGATACCGCCCCAATCGCAATCATACCGATTCCGATTGGATGGGTGAACATCGGTTTCATAAAATCGGGCTGGATGAAATAAAGGGCCACCCCGAGAAATAACGGGAGCAAGGCAATGACAATCCCGGACATCCGCCCCTGTGCCGTAAGGGTTTTGATTTGCCGCTGGATCCTTGTCCGATCCCTAATGGTTTCGACAATCTTCTCCAGCACCGTTGCAAGGTTTCCTCCGACCTGCCGCTGAATCAGGATGGCCTGAATCATTAAATCAAGGTCTTCGCTCGGCATCCGTTCTTTCAGCTCATGGAGCGCATCCTCAATGCTGCTTCCATATTGCATCGACTTAATGACCGATTCAACTTCCTCTTTAATCGGCGAGTCCGATTCATCGGCAACAGATTTCAATGCCTGTGGAAAACTAAAGCCAGCCCTCAGGGAGCCAATAATGGTCGTAATCATGTCGGCAAGGCCCTCGTTAAATTTATCAATCCGCTCTTTTTCTTTCTTTTTTAAAATTACTCCAGGGATCATATACCCGATTAAGAATCCCGGGAAAAACAATAGCCAGTGGCTGAAAAAGAGGATGAGAAGCATTCCGGACAATCCAGCCGCAATCCATTGAAACGTAATAAATTCGTCCGGCTTCAAGGGTACTCCAGACCTGGCAAGCATCGTTTCAAGCTTATTGTTTTTCTGCTTTGTCAGAAGCTTTTTGGTAAGATTTTTCCTCGCCGCCGTGTACCTGGCAAACAAATCTAGGTCATTATTGCTGATTTCAACTTCCCCCGAAGAGGACAAATACCTCTCCATCCTTTTTTCTATCCTCTGGTTGCGGAAAAAGAAAAACTGGAACATCCCATAGAATAAAAGAAAGGAAGAAAGGAGAATAAGCAGCAGGAGAATTGCTTTCATGCTACCCCTCCCTTTCAATGAATACGTTTGGTGGGATATGAATGCCAGAATTCTCAAGCCGTTCGTAAAACTTTGGCCGAACCCCTGTCGGGACGAGTTTGCCGATATATTTTCCCGAAGCATCCACTCCGGTCTGTTGGTACACAAAAATATCCTGAAGGACGATGACATCGCCTTCCATGCCCTGGACCTCGGTGATATTCGTTATTTTTCTCGAGCCATCCTTCAGCCTTGATTGTTGGATGATCACGTCAAGCGCCCCGGAAATCTGCTCGCGGATTGCTTTAATCGGGAGCTCAACCCCGCCCAGGAGAACCATCGTCTCCAGCCTTGAAATCATGTCCCTTGGAGAGTTGGAGTGGCCCGTCGCGAGCGACCCGTCATGCCCCGTATTCATGGCCTGAAGCATATCAAGGGCTTCCGCGCCGCGCACCTCGCCAATGACGACTCGGTCCGGTCTCATCCGCAGCGAGTTTCTCACCAGGTCGCGGATTGTAATCGCGCCCTTCCCTTCAATATTCGGCGGCCTTGATTCGAGCGAAACAACATGGTCCTGGCCAAGCTGAAGCTCCGCGGCATCCTCAATCGTGACAATCCGTTCGTCGTTAGGGATGAAGTTGGATAACACGTTCAGGGTAGTAGTTTTCCCTGAACCCGTTCCGCCGCTGACGAATATGTTCAGCCTCGCTTTGACACATGCATCAAGGAAGATAGCCATTTCTTTCGTAACCGTGCCGAAGTTGATTAAATCTTCTATTTGAAAAGGATCCTTGGAAAATTTCCGGATAGTGATGGTAGGCCCATTTAGCGCAAGGGGAGGGATAATCGCATTTACCCTTGATCCGTCCGGAAGCCTGGCATCGACCATTGGCGAGCTTTCATCAATCCTTCTGCCAATCGGCGCGACAATTTTTTCAATGACGTTCATTACATGCTCGTTATCCCGGAACGTGATATCCGTCAGGACGAGCTTTCCTTTTCGCTCGCAATACACCTGCTTCGGCCCATTAACCATCACCTCGGAAACTTCTTCATCAAGAAGCAATGGATTGATTGGGCCATAGCCTGTCAGATCATTCGCCAGTTCAGCTACAACAAGTTTCCGGTCGACGATTCCACGGAACGATTCATCTTCCTTAATCACTTCCATTGCCATTGAATCCAGCTTCGGAATGATGGCCTCCACTTCTTCATCCTTAAGCTCATGGAGGATTTTTTTATGCAGGATGTTTTTCAATTCCTGCTGTTTATCAAATTGTTTTTGGCGGATCGGCTCGATTGGCTGCTCCCTTGGAGATTCTTTTACTTTGGGAGTATCAATTGTTTCCGCCTTCTGCAAGTCTTTTTCCGGTATGGACTGCACCACTTTAGGCTGCTCGGGAATAGGTGATTCTGTTTTGTTTTTCTCATTGATGCGGTCAAGCAGCTTCATTTATATTCCCCCTTTCTTGCGTTTCCAGGGGAACAGTGACAAAGGCTTTGCCTTCTTCTTCCCAATCCCTTCCCCCGCCTGGTTGGATGCAATCAGTTCCGCCATTTTAAAAACGGCTTTGGCAATTTCCGATTTTGAATTCGCTTGTACAAATGGGCTGCCCATATTCAGCGACCTTGAACATGTTTGGAAATCATTCGGGATATAAATGGGCGCCTCTTCTCCAAGAATCCTTGCCCCATCCTCGGCTTTGATGACACTTTCCATGTTGGCTCGGTTCAAAACCACGCGGACTTTTTCCCGGAGACCGAGGATATCGAGCGTCTCCAGCAACAGCTTCGTGTTTTTCATTGCGGCCATCTCAAGAGTTGCAATAACAAGAATTTCATCGGCTTTTTCGATTAGGTTAAGCGTCTGCTCATTCAATCCAGCGCCAGTATCGCAAACAACAAAATCATGTTTCATCAGCAGAAAATCGACCATTTTCGAAACGGCTTCTTTAGTAAGAAGATCCGCGTGTTCCGGCCGCTCCGGCGCGGGCAGGACGCGGACGCCGCTGCCATGGACGCTTAAATACTCCTCTAGGCGATGTTCATCAAGCGAACCGATGCCGTCCATCGCTTCCTTAATGGTGAACGTGTGCTGCAAATCCATTGCCAATGAAACATCCCCGAATTGAAAATCCCCATCCAGAACAGCGACGGAGTGGTTCCTTTTGGATAATGAGACAGCCAGATTGACGGAGAGGATTGTACGGCCAATCCCGCCTTTGGCGCTGCAGACAGCAATCATTCTACCCCGGGTTGCCGGAGCACCGCCCTCTATCGTTGTCTTTTCATCAAACCCCGCCATCTCCATCACCTTCCATCAATTAACTCTCATTTTCCTTCCGCAGGAATAGCTTCCGCCTTCATGACTGGCCTCGTATGCACCATTAAATGGACGATTCCTTCCTGTGATGCCTTGATAAGTTTTACCGCATCTGCCGGCTTAAKTTCTAGCGTAACCGCCGTATATTCGACATAGGGTTCCTTCGTATCTTCCGGCAGGGTAATTTTCCTGCCGACAGCCAATACCCTTGCTTTTTCAAGTAAAATATTTGTCCTGAAATCGGGTACGTCAGCCGCTTTTTTATCTTCTTTCGCAAAAATCACGTCCACCTCATCTTCAGGCTCGATCAGATTTGTGACCGATTGTGGCAGGTTCAAGGAAACGGAAACCCCCCGATACCCCTCCCTCACCTTACGTGAAACATACACGGTTTCTTCTCTTTGCGAAACGAGCCTGTGGCTGAGAATCGGTTCACCTTTTTCAATCATTGCATCGGCAATCTTACCTTCTGCCTGCGAAATGGAGGTAAGCGCCTGTGGAAGAGCCCTTTCTTCAGCCACCTGGATTACCGCAAGTTTATCAGCCGAAATCACTTCGTTCCTATCGATTCTTTCTTTCGCCACGACGATTTCCGCCATTGGCGCGGATGCCGTTTCCTTTTTGTCAAACTTCGCCATGTATTGATAAAACAATGCTGTCGTCATCACCCCCATCGCGAGGGCAAGCACTAATACCATTTTTGATTTCATTTTTCCACCTACTCTGTCAACCGGATGGCATAGGCTCCCCGGTCAATACTGCCTTCTTCGTAAAAACCGGTTCCCGGCCATTTAATGAACATCCCGGTGATTGCCGTATCATTGCTGCTCATCGGTTCTGTTATATAAAAATAGGCAAACCCGGTTACTTTGATCGTTTTCAACTGGTTGGTATCGAATTGATACGGTTTATAAACGGGGATCAGGATAATCCTAGAGCAATCCCTGTCGGATAAATCGCCGATAGCAGACGTACATCCGTTTATCAATTCCTGGACAACCGTCCTCGTCTTTCCGGCGATATTACCTGTCTCGGTTGGGATAATTTCCCCCACCTTAATTTCCTGCTGATATCCGTAGCGCAGATTTTCTTCATACGTCTTCGCACCTGGTCCATTTAGGGCCAAAACGCCGAACACCCCGCTGACCGAGCCAGTTGAATCTGTTTTTAATTTTACAACCGCGCCATAATTTAATGGAGTATCCTCATGGACCCCAAGAGGCGCAACTCCTTTCGCCCTTCCCATTGGTGCAATTGAGGCGGTAGCGGCTGCCCTGACATCGACTATCTCAAACCCGAACAACCCCATAAATGCCGGCTTCACCTTTTTTGTCAGGCCCACTCTTACCTTTTTGTCCTTCACGATGAGCAGGCTTTCCTTTGATCCCGATTCACCATGGTCGGCAAGGATTCTGCTTACCACCTTATTGACTTGTTCTTGCGAATTTGTAAGCTCCTGCGCGCCGGAAAGGACTGCCGCGTTCGCCGCCTTTTGAAGTTTGCTTTTTGTCATGTAAAGCAGGCCGCCATCAATGGCAAGACCCGTGATGCAAAGCAATGCCACCATGGCAAGTGCGACATAGATGATGGCGACTCCCTTTTCTTCTTTTAAAAAATTCCCCATGCTCCGTCCCTCCTTACTCAACTCGTATTGTGGAATCAGTCTGGGCATAAAGCGGGGACGGAAAGAGGCTTGATAAAAACGGGGTGTACAGTTTTATTGGATATTTCAATTTCACCTTCACATAATCACCGGATCTTCTTATTGAGCCGGGCGGAGTGATTTCGACAATTAATTTACTCGAATCCCCAAGGTGGACATAATTTTTAGCAAAAGTAGTGATTTCCGTATCGGACTTCCCCAATCCGCCTTTTCGGACTGTTTCCTGGGCGGCCATGTGGAGGTGTGCATACGAATATGTGACTCTGCCAAAATCCAGTATCCCGATGACCAATAACAATAAAAGGGGCAGGACAAGGGCAGTCTCCACCAGTGATTGGCCGGATTCATTCTTTATCATAAAATCATTCCGGCCCGGAAAAATTGAATGGCGGCGCCAACCGCGATTGCAACTCCATATGGATATGTCTGTTTCATCGCTTCTTTATCGTACATGAGGGGAATTTTCAAACCGTTCATTAAACCGCAAAGTGAATAAAAAATCCCTTTTAACAATTGTTTTGCACTCTTGCGGGACACGATGAGGAATAAAGCGAAAACCCCTCCGGCAAGCGCCATATAAATCGCCGATAGCGCGACAAATTTCGCCCCCATTAGAGCCCCGATTACGGCAAGGAGTTTCACGTCCCCCGCTCCCATTCCACCCAGAAGATATGGAATAAGCAGGATCCCGAAACCTGCGAGGAGCCCGAGCATCGAATTCGTCACTCCTTCAAGCCCGCCTGCCAGCCCATTTACCACGAGCGACACAATCAGGAAAGGCAGCAAAACCTTATTGTATATTTTCCGCTCCCGTACATCCGTGACCGTACAAATGGCCAGCAGCAGAAACAGTAAAATGGCGTTTATCATTCTAAAAACCTCTTTTCCGGGCGAATCTCTGATTGAAAAAAGCCCCACGTTTACTCCTGAACGCAAGGCTTTTGACTGCTACTAACAATAAAAATTAAAACTAAAATTCATTAACGTTAGAAATCAAACAAATTCGATTAAGGTGTAGTTTTAGTAGTTGCATCACCAATTTCCTTTGTTGCATTATTAAATAATTCAAGGATTTTCCCCTTAAATGTGACTAGTACTCCAACTACCCCAATCGCGATTACGCCCAAAACCAAACCGTACTCAGTCATACCTTGTCCTTGTTCTTCAGTTAGTAATGCTTTCATTTTATTCATCATGATTGTAAAACTCCTTTTAATTTTTATTTTTTATTTAATGGATAAACAATGTCCCACTTTCAAGTCCGTATTCTGTATGGTTCCCGCCGGCAATTCTAGTACTGAGCGGGCTTTCCGGCGGACCTTTCCAATCTTTGAGGGCGCCATATTTTCGTCAATGCCCACGACGATGCTGTTTCCGTCCAAATACACAACATCGATTGGATAGTTCATGAAGAATGTGTGGATGGATTGGCAGGGTTGTATAAGCAGGCCGTGACCCGCGGGCAGATCCTTTGTAAACATCAGGCCCTTCAGCCTTTTGAAAAAACTGTCGGCGCTGCCTACCGTATCTGCAATTTCCGTCCCGTTCGACAGATTCACGACCTTCAACCTTCGTCACCTCCTGTAAAATAAAATGMCCCCGCCTTTACCGAAAGGGGGGTCATTGGTAAATAAACACACCTATGATGCACCCTGATCTTTCGGTAACTGGCTGGCATAGCACAAATGTGCCTTAGCCCCTTTAGCTTTGCGTCACTGATTTTCATCAGTTTTGCCTTTATCGAGATACAGCGCGCATATCTTGTCGACTGTTCTCTTACTCACATCATAAATTGTTTATAAATGGATGAATATAGTACAAAAGAATTATTTTATTGAAAAACAACTAGTTCTTTTGTGTTATTTTTTCATTTAACCCCCTTAAAAATGTTTCAGCCTCCGAAGGTCGGGTAAAAATATAAGTTTGCTTATCTTGTAATTTATTTAGTTTTTCGAGTATGTATGGAGCATTTTTTCGGTTATATCCGGCGACCCAGGTGATGAATTGCCAATCCAGTTTTTCTGGACATCCATCTCCCATATCGGGCCTTGTCCTTCCTTGGTATTGAATCCTTCGTTTTACTACCCGATAGAGGCAGCGAATGGTTGAATAATGGAGGAATATAACCGTATCGGCTCTTTCCAATCTGGCGTCCATCGTTGAACCGAAGTTTCCGTCAAGGATCCATTCCCCGCCACCTATGATGCCATTTTGCAAGCGGATAAATTCGGTCCGGTCCATCGGAACCCAGCCCGGTTGCCAAAAGAGGGCGTCCAAATGATAAACTTTGATACCAAGTTTTTTGCCAAGTTCCCTTGCAAATGTGCTTTTTCCGGCCCCTCCGCTTCCAATTATGGCAATCTTCTTCACGCTTTTTCCCCCCTTTGCATTTTTTGGAGTTTGAAATACGTGAAACTGCGCCACATCCATTCCATCGGCCCGTACCGGKATTTTTTAAGCCACATGCTGCTAACTGCGATTTGAATAAGGAAAACGGCGAAAACCAAAAGCGTTCCGTATGCGGCGGAGACCTTTCCATAAAGGCCGAAACCATATCCATAAAAAATGATTGTCGACAAAACGGACTGGAACAAGTAATTTGTCATCGACATTCTTCCGACATTGGCAAGCCCGCCAGCGACTGCCCCAAGTTTTCCCGCTGCAAGTACAATGATTCCCGCATAGCATAGGGCCAGAAGCGGGCCTCCGAAAAAGTCCTGGAAAAATTCCGCGCTGTAGCCTTCCCACCCGTAATACGGCAACGTTTTAAGAGCCATCGCAGGCAGCAGCAGCCCAAAAGCGGCCCCCTTGAATTTTCTCAAATGCCTCCCTGGATCCTCAAGCCATTTGAACTTCGCAACCGCAGCGCCGAACAAAAAGAGCGGCAATATCGTGAATAACGTGATTGGGAACGTTTCAGGGCTGTTGGAGAAGTTCCATTCGTATATCCTCATTTCAGTAATCTCCCGAAATGTCCCATTTCCATATACATCAAGCGCTCGCTGTGCATCGGCCTTGTACGGCTCCCATAGGTTTTCAATCGGCCCTGCCACGTCAGCAACCAACAGGAGCAAGCCCAAAAGCAAGCTTGGAACGATGTATATAGCCAAGGCTGTGACGAGAAGAGCCTTACCGTTTAACCGAAGGCAAAGCAAGGCAATGAAGCCGATGCACGCATACGTAATCAAAATATCCCCCGGCCAAATGAGAAAGGCGTGAACCATCCCCACAGCAAGAAGAAAGGACTGCCTTCTCGCGGCGAATACAGTAAAATTTACCCTGCGCCCTATCGCCCTGTCCCTCATGAGCATGAGCCCATAACCAAAAAGCATCGAAAACAAGGGATAAAAGCTCGCCTGGGCAAATACATCAATAAATATAAAGGCAATGCGGTCAATGCCTTTATTCCACCATTCGAGCGGTGCGATGAATACATACGGGGAGTGGAAACTAAGCATATTGACAAGATAAATCCCAAGTATCGCAAACCCTCTTATTATATCCAATGAAACAATGCGTTTCCCTTCAACTGTCGGCGCCAGTTTAACGTCCACTCCGCACTCCCCCGTCCAATTCACATCGTTATGTTTTTTAAAAAATCCCCCGCCATCTGATTCACGGCGGCATTCCGTAATTATATAGTAGATTTTGCCACTGCGCACTTGTTTTCTTTTCCAATTCTGTTTTTCTTTCACGCCGCTCACATTCCCGGGCTCTATACATACGATAATAGAAGAATAATTTCAAAGGGGGTAGCCCATGCCAGCCATCGTAGGTATTGTTCAGGTCCTTTCTTTGGGTACGAGCGCCGTTATGAACATTGGCGATGTTCTCAACCTATCCCCCATCTCCTCCGCAAAAACGTTTTCAGGGGCCGGATCCTTTAATACCGGGGAAGCGATAAGCAACCTTAATAGCGTAAGTTCGACGAATGTGTATGACACGGATGGAATCGACCAGCCTATCGCATTCAATATTTAGTGAGGTGGCCGGAAATGAACTTTTATATCCAGCAAACGATCCAAATCAATTTTATCAAAATCGGCGGGATATCGAATTCCTCTGTTTTTCAAATCGGGAGTGCCGGGATAATCAAGCCTGCTTCCTATCTAGCGAATACTGGAGGTTTCACGGGCCCTGCCCCGATTGCGCAAAAGCCTTTTACCATTCCGGCACCGGCCCCTGGCGAAGCAGGTAAACTTCCATTGATTCAAACTCCTTCGGTTCCCCTTTAAAAAGGGCGTCCTTGTCAAATCGAGGAAGAGAGGTGTGCGCCGTGGATTTCTATCAACTTTTTCAATGGGTGCAAGGACAGCTCCAGCTTTATGAACGGAGAATTGCAGCGCTTGAAAACTCCCTCAGGTGTGCCGAAGATGACATAAGGCAGTTGAAGGAAAAACCCCCGATCCATGTAGGGACAATTCAATACAAGTTTGACCAACTGAAGGTGGAAACATTGGAGGGTACGCTTAGCATTGGCCTTAATCCCCAGGATTTGCAAGGGATCGAGGATTTTGCCATCCAGAACGGCCAGCCCGGGATGCCCCTCCCTCCAATGGAAATGATGAAGCGGGGAATGAAAGTTGAAGAAGAAATCAATCATTACATCGAATCGGAACTGCCTGGATTCGTCGCTTCCGTCGAAGAAAAGTATGGTATGCAACATGCCGGTTCCTACCTTTCCTTCATTCAAAATGACATAAAAAAACAGCTTCCCGGCAGGATTGAAGCCCATTTAAGGAAAGCCGGGGCAGCCGGTCCGGATGACGCGTCAATCGCTAGCACCGCCGAAGCGCTGAAAAAAGAAATTGAAACTGGGGTATTGGCGTTTTTCAATCATTTGCCCGCAAATATGAAAGAAGGAGAACAGCCATGATTTTTCAAACGTACAACAGGGAACTGTCCGTCGGCAGCATAAGGATTATCGGGGTCTCCAGCTCTTCCCTGCTTCTCGTTGGTGATGCACAAACCATCCAGCTTGCATCAGCCTTTGATACGCCGGCGGAATCACTGATTATCGGTCCATTTGTGCCTTTGAGCGGGGGTTCGTAGCAAGATGCTTCAAAGGATATCAAAAGTCGATTCCCTTTTTGTAAAATCAGCTCTTTTCTCATCAACAATCTTACTCGGTGATGCGATGAGAATCTTCGGGAACTCCCGGGCACTTGCCGTCCAGAGGGAAGCGGAAATCTTTTTTGATGAAGAAGGAGACTTTGCCCAATACAAAGTATTTTCCGCGCCGCTCCCACTTCCTCCGATTTATGAACCGATAGCCATGGACACCTTTCCGGTGAATCCGGTCATCAAGGTTGGCACGATTGATGTAAAGGGGCTTTCGGCGGCATCAATTATACAGATTGGAAGCACTCCGTATATAGGCATGGAATCCCGAATCCATCATATCAGGCAGCTGCTTGAAAGGGGAAATACACAATAAGCAGTCAGATTTTCAGATGAAAGGCGTGTTAATTTATGCCGGCACTTATCGGACCGGTGAGTATCCAAAATCTTAGTGGCGGGACTGTTAATTTTGGCGATGCTTTCAACATTTCCCCCAAAAGTACTTCCAAGACCTTTGAAGGCGCGGGAAGTTCGAATATAGGCATCTTCGTAGCGACCGGAAGCGCGGTCAGCGGAACGAACGTCCTTGATACGAAGCTGGTTGACCAGCCGATGACTGGGAATAAATAAAATGACATGAACCTGTTAGCGGTTCATGTCATTTTTTTCATGCATTTTCGTTTTCCCTTTCAAGTTTGAGGAGATGGGCTCCATCAAAGAAGAAGAGGTAGCGCTCATCTACCCGGCGCTTCCAGATTTTTTCGAGCGCCCTTGTATACAGGTCAATTTGGAGACGGTAGCGGTCGGCTAGAATCGGCGCCGCCCCTGAAAACCCGGTGCGGAACCGGCCAGTAATCCGATCAGATTTGAAGTCGATCATGACGAGGCCTTCGCTGTCCTCAAATAGGCAGTCGATGATTCCCTGGATAAATATTGGTTCATTTTCATCCTTCCAATCAGGATAAACTTCTTTGGCCGCAATCGAAGCGGTAAACGGCACTTCCCGGTAGACTTTTTTTGCCGAAAGAAGCCTTTGGCCAAGGCCAGATTCAAAAAATTTAACTATCAAAGCGGGTTCGATTACCTCGCGCTGTTCTTCTGTCAACAGTTCCGCCTCAACCATTTGGCTTGCCAGCAATGCGATGGAATCCTCGGTTATTGGCTGGTCCAACCTCACATGCTGCATGATACTATGCAAGGCGGTTCCACGTTCGGCAGCGCTAAGCGATTTCTCCTGCATAAATCGCGGGCGGTCAAGAATTGTTTTTCTCGCCTTCCTCAGAAGGTCTGTGCCGCTTTGCTCATCCGCCAGTTCACGGTTCCGCTTCATATCGGACACTGTCTGCTTTGCCCTGTGGGCAGCGGCATCCTGGAAGCGATAGTCCCATGTAAGCCTTTCCCTGACTTCCGTTTCACGGCTGGACGATTCCGTCACCGGCTGAAGGTCACGGACGCGCGCCAATAAACCATCTCCGTCCGGTTCAGCCTGCTCATCGGCGCTTCCAATATCTTCGGCGTCAAGCAATGTTACAGTCCATTTCGAGCCATCGTGCGATATCGATTCCGGAACCCCCGGGCCCGTTTCCGAGAGGCGAAGCAAGCCGCAATCCCTGTGGCGGACAAGCGCCGGCCCTATCCAGTCGAAATACCCTGTCGCCGAGGCCCTGTCGGCATCCTCAAGAAGCCAATCCGGATAGAAAGCGATATCTTCCCACTGGTTTAATTTCTTTTCGGCGTCCTTTAAGGTGGCGATCATAAACAGCTTTTCTTTTGCCCGGGTCATTGCGACATAGAGGACGCGCATCTCCTCGGCGAGCATTTCCATCCGCTTCTTACGCTTGAATGCAAGCTGCGGAAGAGAAGGATAGGCAATCCGCTTTTCAGGATTAATATATTTCGAGGCAAACCCGAACTCCTTATCAAGCATATAGGAGCTTCGAATGTCCATCATATTGAAGCTCCTGGCGAGCCCGGCCATAAACACAACCGGGAACTCAAGCCCTTTGCTTGAGTGGATGGTCATGATTCGGACGACATCCTCCTGTTCCCCGAGCGCCCTCGCAGCGCCGAGGTCATCGCCCCTGTCCACCATCCGTTCAATAAAGCGGAGAAATCTGAACAATCCCCTGAACGATGTTTCCTCATACTGCCTTCCCCTATCATATAGAGCGCGGAGATTGGCCTGGCGCTGTTTCCCGCCCGGCAGGCCTCCGGCAAAATCATAAAATCCGGTATCCCTGTATAGCTGCCAAATAAGCTCAGACAAAGATCCCTGCCTTGCGAGCGATCTCCATCCTTCCAGCTGTTCTCTGAAACGATGGATTTTCTCATGGAGGCCTTCATGTTCCGCTGGAGGGTTCGATGCGCAAAACGCGATGACACTGTCCCAGAACGAGCCCCGTTTATCATGAATTTTTATAAAAGCGAGTTCGGCTTCATTCAGCCCGAAGATTGGCGACCTCAGGACCGCGGCGAGCGGAACATCCTGATACGGATTGTCAATGACCCGGAGGAGGGACATCATAATCGCAACCTCGGTGGCCTGGAAGTAACCTGTTGACAGATCTGCATAAATTGGCAATCCCTGCTGCTTGAACTCTTCCATGATTTGCGGTGCCCACGTCATTGATCGGAGCAGGATAACGATATCACGGTAGCGGATCGGCCTCGTTGTTTGTGTTTTGGCTTCATAAACCGGCTTGCCCGAAGCAATCATTTCCTTTATCCGCGCCGCCATCACCCTCGCTTCAAGCTGCGATTGTTCCAGTTCTTCCGCTTCAAGCATCTCGCCATCCAGCTCAACATCGTCTTCACCACTGCTGCCATTTTTCGCGCCCTGGTCAATGACAAGCACCTCGGCAGGGTATGGTTCGTCAGGATAAGCCGCTCCAAGCTTCAGCTCCGCATCCTCTCCGTATTCAATTTCGCCCACTTTTACGCCCATGATTTGCCTGAACAAATAGTTTGTCGCGTCGAGTACTTCCTGCCTGCTCCGGAAGTTTTTTGCCAGGTCAATCCTTAATCCGCCAGTCACGCCATCTTTCGTAAAGAGGTTGTATTTTCCAAGGAACAAGTTCGGCTCAGCCAGCCGGAAACGGTAAATCGACTGCTTGACGTCCCCGACCATGAACAGGTTTCCGCTCTCGCCATGCCCCCCCGAAACAAGCTTCAGGATCGTTTCCTGCACCATATTCGTATCCTGGTATTCATCCACAAGCACTTCACGGAACTGGTTCCGGTAAGAAAGCGCCGCGGCGGATGGAGCTAGCCGCTCCCCTTCGTCCTCTTTCATGGTAAGGATGTCGAGGCAATAATGCTCCAGGTCGGAAAAATCGACGATGCCCCTTTCCCTTTTGGCAGCTTCGAACCTTTCGGAAAATTTCCTTACTATACCTGTCAGCGTCTCAATGACGGGTTTCATTTCATCCATATCGCGCAGGAAGCTTTCAGGCCTTCTTGAAAACAATTCATCCCTAAGTCCCGTCACCATTTTTTTGGCTTTATCCCTGAACTTTGCGGCCTTTTTCTTTAAGTCTTCATCCGCGGTCCCCTTTTTGATTGGCTTCGCTTTTGAAAATTCCACTGTTTGTATTGCCGCATACAGTGCTTCCCAGGAATCGCTGACGGCAAGCAGTGAATCAATCAGCCGGATATCGTCCGCCAGGGCATCCCCATAAGGAGCCGGACCGCCAGGAAGCATCGCAACTGCCATTGCCTTTTCCGCAAATTGCCGCGCACCTTTCAGCTGGAGTTCAATATCGAAAAGAAGCGCGCCGATAAACGGGAGCTCTTCAACCTTCGAAATTTGCGCAGTATCATACATGGAAACAATTCGATCCAAGTAAAGGTCCGGATCCGGATTGGAACGGGCAAAGTTGAAAATCGCCCCGACAATGTCCTGCAGGGCATCATCCGTTCTGTCTGATGTAAAGGTATCGACGAGGCGGAAAAAAGGCTCGTTATCCTTCGTTCCATATTCCTCTTCAAACAGGTCATCAAGTACCTCATCACGGAGAAGCAGCGCTTCCGTTTCATCTGCAATCCTGAAGCCCGGATCGACATCAATCAAGTAATAGTATTTCCTTACCACATCGAGGCAAAAGGAGTGTAACGTGGAAATTGAAGCCTTGTTCAGAAGGCTAAATTGTCTGCGCAAATGCCTTGAATCCGGGCTTTCGTTAATGGCTTTCTCGAGCGCTTCCCCAATCCGGTGCCGCATTTCCGCTGCGGAGGCATTTGTGAACGTTACGACGAGCAGCTGGTCGACATCAACGGGATCTTCCGGCGATAAAATTTTTTGAATGATCCGTTCGACCAGGACGGCTGTCTTTCCGGAACCCGCCGCCGCGGCGACAAGGATATCGGTATCCTTCGCCTTGATTGCCTTCCACTGGTCATTCGTCCATTTCAGTCCTGCCGGCATCGGCGGTATCGATACTTTACTCATGTTCCTTAACCTCCTTCCTGATCAGTTCAAGCGCTTCTTTGTCATTTTGCGGTACGAGCCTCCGGTATTTGCTTCCTTCGATTGATTCGTCAAATTGGCAAACCGGCTTAAAGGAACAAAATGTGCACGGACTTTTATCCTTCAACCTGAATGGATCGATTCCGACTTCACCGCTGATGATTGCGTTGCCTGTATCCCTGTATACCTTCCGCACAAATTTGCGGAGGTCTTCAATATCCTCGGCAGTCGCTGTTTTGGATGCTTTCGTCAGTGTTCCGTCCTTTTTAAAGCCAGCGGAAATGATTTGCGATTCTCCGCTCTCTAGGCTCTTGTCCATCAGGCGGATTACTTCTTCGTCTTCAAGGACGAGGCCGCTCATCTTGAACTTCTTTAAAATTTCCTGTTCGATTTCTTCTTCGGACAGGCGCCGTGTCGTATTGACCATCGGGTTGTGGACATGGAAGTAGAACACACCGGCCGGCTCCGCTTCTTTTTCAACCAAAACCGCAGAATTTGATATAGCGATATCAAGATAAGTGAGCACCTGGAGGGCGATCCCGTAATAAACTTCCGACAAATTAAGGCCTCTGCTGCTCGATTTATAATCAATGACCCTTAAATACAGTTCGCCATTTTTTCCTTGGCCGCTGTCAATTCGGTCAATTCTCCCGGCAAGCTCCATTTTGCTGCCATTTTTAAGTGTGAATCCAAGCGGCGGCAGTTTCCCCCCACGCCCAAATCCAACCTCAAGGCCAATTGGTTGGAATTCACTCAATTTGGAGTGCTCACTTAACACGACGGATGCCCTTGTAATGATTTGTTCGAGCTTCCTCTTAATATAGTGATGCCTTTCCGAGCTTAGCAGAATTTCATTTTGAAGGCGTGGCGCAATCGCTGCGACGGCGCTTTTGGCAAGGCTCTCGCATTGCTCCCTTGAAAGGTCCGCCCAGGAGATGTTCTGCTCGTTTACTGTATCGGCGATATATTTCAGGGCCGCGTGGAACAATTCGCCAATGTCCGGGGCATCCAGCTTGTAAATTTGGCGGTCGCGGAGCTTTAGTCCATGCTGTATATAATGGGAGAACGGGCAACTATTGAACAGCTCCATTCTCGATACGCTTCCCTGAATGTCCTCCCCATAAAGTTCAACGGCAAGATCGGAAGGAAGCTTTACGGTCCTGTTCGTATAGAATAGGCTTGATAGAACCATCCGCGCCTTTTCCCTAAGGACCGGGCTTTCCGCAAAATAATTGTACACGTCCCACCAAAAGGTATGGATTGGATAATTCCTTTGTTTCAGCTGCAGCTGGGACGTCAAATAGGCAAGCGCCGTTTCTTTGCTGCTGACAAACGCAAGCTGTTCTTCCTCGCTCAGGTCCGCGGGGTCTGCCGCCAATATCCATTTCTCGCTGCCAGGGAACAAATCTTCCATTCTTTTAATATATGAAGATGGAACGAGCGACTTCCCCTCGGAATTGGCTAGCGGATAGCTGATGTATAGCTTGTCTGCAGGGGTGACGAATGCTTTATAGGCGATAAAATTTTCATCAAGAAGGCGCTCGGTACTGCCGGGGCCAATCTTTACCCCAGCCAGCGCGAGCATTTCCCTTTCCGAATCCCCAAGAATCCCATCATCGGAAATTTTCGCTGGAAGGACTCCTTCATTCAAGCCAAGAACAAAGACGACTTTGATTTCAGCAAGCCGGGATTTGTCAAGATTCGCCACCATTACCTGGTCAATTGCCGGGGGAACTAGTGAAAATTCCAGCGACTCGAGCCCGGCATCGAGTATGGAAGCGAATTGGCGTGGCGAAACAGGCTCATCGCCAAGCATTTCCACGTATTGGTCCAGTAAATCAATTATAGCGTTCCATACTTGATCATGTTCCCGGCCCTTGATAAGGTTGCCTTCCACTTCCGCCTCCGCTTTCCAGCCTTCAAGCTTTGCCGGGATATCGAGTTCTTCGAGGAGAAGATAGACAGCCTCGCACATTTTTCGGCCATTCTGAGCCCTTTTCAGCCTTCTTGACAGCCTCATCAGTGGAGTGGATATAATCAGGCGAAGTTCGTTAAGCTCCTGCTCCATCCTGATTTCTTCATTTGTCTGGACCGATGATGCAAAGTCCAGCCCGCGAATCCTCCTGTACCTCCAGCGTTCCTTGCCTGTCCACTTTCTCCCCTGTATCCCGTGGGATAGGACATAATTTTCGAGCTTATCCATCTGCCTTCTCATCCTGGCCACATTTCCGCCGGGAGGGAACAAAAGCTCTGTCTTCACGGCCCGGAAAACCGCCTCATAACCCCAATGCCCGTTGACGGTCTCAAGTGAGGAACGGATCAGCTCGACAAGCGGATGGTTAAGCATCGTCCTCTTTTGGTCTATGAAAAAAGGAATCTCATAATCATAAAAAACCGGTTCAATCGTTTCATGGTAATCGCGCCCATTCCGCAAAAGGAGCGCAATATCTCGGTAACGGTAGCCTTCTTCCCTAACAAGCCTCCTGATTTCCCTGGCAATCCCTTCAACCTCGGACCTCCGGTTGACCGCCTGGATAATCGTTACCCCGGATTCCCCTTCAAAAGGTCTTGCCGGCCTGGAGTCAAAATGGGCTTCCAGATGCCGAAGCGCACTATTTTCCCAGCGCATTTGCTCCCCCAGGATGACTGGGCCTTCCATTTCGGCCCTCTCATTTCGGGCTAGCTCAAAAAGATTTTTACACGTTTCTCCGGACATCCTGAACAAGTTCAGTTCATCCGGTGCCTTATCAGGGCACGGCTTGTCGAGAGTGAGCGTGACGGTTACCCTTTTGCATACTTTCAAAAGCTCCCCGATAATCCGGTATTCCTGAGGGGTGAAGCTGTAAAATCCATCAATGTAAACTTCGGCGTCCTTCAGATAATCCGAACTTCCTGTTTTTTCTGCCAGAAGGCGGAAGTAGTCCTCCGAATCAATATATTTCCCCGAAGTGGTTTCTTCAAAGTGTTTAAAAATGACTTCCAAATCGTGCATCTTGTCGGCGAGCGATTTGTCCACCCTGCCTTCGATTCCAATCCTTGCCCTGCCCTCGGCAAGCTTTTCGGGTTCAACGCAATAACGCTTAAATTCAATGAGCATTTCCTCAACCTGCTGGATGAAGCCGTTTTTATCGGCCGCCCGCTTAAAGAGGCGAAGCTGGTCCTTCTGCTCTTCAATGATTTTTCTAATCAGCATATTCAAGCCGACATTGCTCAAATGATACCTGCTTGAACCGCCTGTCTCCTGAAGAACCCGCCATGCAAGCCGTGTAAAGCTGTAAACCTGCGCACGAATCATTCCTCCTATCGTTTCATCGGCCGCAAGCCTGTATTCAGACAGGAACGTCATTTGCTCCGGTACGAGGTAGATGATTGCCGGGCCTTCAGGGCTTTCGGCAAGACGGCTTTTTATTTCTTCAAGGCAAGTAAGCGTCTTGCCGCTACCGGCTCTTCCAATCAGCATTCTTAGAGACATCCAAGTCCCCTCCGTCCTTTATCAGCATACCTACATTTTAACATATTAGGGGCACAAATGTTTGCCCAGGAGTTGCCATTTGGAGGAAGGCCTTCTCCATGCAAAAAACCCCGCTGCGCAGGGTTTTTACAAAGAAATGGCTACGTCCTTGATAGGCCAGTATAAGAAGTTCACTTTCCCGACGACATTCTTTACGGGAATGAATCCAAAGTGCCGGCTGTCCCAGCTTTCAAGCCTGTTGTCGCCCATGACGAACAATTTTCCCTCGGGAACTTTCATTGTTCCGGTAAGCTCCTTAAGGGTAAAGTCGCCGGTCAGCATGGCCCCACTGACATCCTTCCTGTACGGTTCCAGAAAAGGCTCATCGAACTCCTTTCCGTTAACGTAAAGGCGGTCGCCTTTGTATTCAATTAAGTCTCCCGGTAAACCAATGATTCGTTTCACGTAATCTTCTCGCTTGTTTGCATGGAAGACAATGACATCAAACCTGTGCAGTGCTCCAAACTGGTAGCCAAGCTTATTCACGACAAGTTTATTTCCATCCTTCAAGGTCGGCATCATCGATTCCCCTTGCACCACATAATTCGCGAAAAGGAATGACCGGATTAAAGCAAAAATAATGATGCCAACGAATAAGGCCTTTACCCACTCGAATGCTTCCTTTTTCCATCGTGCCAAAACGTACCGCCCCCGCAAAATTTCATTCGCGCTTTCTAGTTGCCATGTTCAACCTTCTTTCAATCTGCTTGCCGGCAAGCCAGAGAATAAAGATGATGGCGGCTACAGCCAGCGTCCTGATTGGCTGGGTAAAGAGCGAACGGATATCGTAGCCAATGAAGCTAATGGTGAAAATCATTACCATCTTACCCGCAAGGACAGCCAGCATATACTGCTTAATGCTGATTTTTGACAGGCCGGCAACAATGTTTACGACCGCGGAAGGAGTAAACGGGAAGCACAGCATGAGAAACAGCGGCCCGAATCCGTGGCGTTCGACCCAGTTCATCAGCTTCCTGACTGCAGGGTGCTTTTGCAAAAAGGCAAGAAAACGCCTTTGGCCATAGCGCCGGAATAGGATAAAAACGAGCATGGCTCCCGTACAGGCACCCACCCATGAATAAAGGAATCCAAACCAAAGGCCGAATGCGCTCGCATTCGCCATCACGAACAGGAATAACGGCAGGAATGGCAGAAACGCTTCAAGCATTGGCAAAAGGATTCCGGGGATTGGACCGAACGACCTGTACTCCCCGATAAGATCCATAATATTTTCGAGCGTAAACCATGATTTCAATAGTTCGACATCCATTTGAAACTCCTTATAGCCAGCTTCTTTTTTTATATCCCTTTTGTTTCTTTTTTAATCTATCGGGGGCAAAATATCATCATTCTGTAATAAACTGGTGAAGCGCGTCGCGGTTTTTTTGCACATCAATCCGAAGGATAGCACCTTCCCCGCGCACGCGGTCATCTGTATAGCCGTTTTTTATAGGGATACGGAATGTCTCAATATCCTCTTTCCCTTTTCCAATGAAGCCTTTCGCCATGAAAAGCATGTTGCCCTTGTCCATGTTCGTGTTGATAAACGGGACGACAATGCCGACCAGCTTCGGAAGCTTTGGCAACATTTCAAAGCTGGACAAATCACTGGCAACCTTGCCGACCACCTTTTGCTGTCGCTCAACTCTGCCAAAATCCCCGACTGCATCGTGGCGGAAGCGCGCGTAGCCCAGTAGATGCTTTCCGTCCAGGCGCTGAAGCCCCGGCTCGAGCTTCACGCCAATGTATTCGCTCATCCTTTTTTCCACATCGATTTCAACACCTTGAGGGAAAGCTTCGTCAATCAGTTGGACGAAGCCCTGAAAATCGATGATTGCATAATATTGAATGTCCAAATCAAAATTTTCCTTGATGGTTTTCCTTAAAAGCTCAGGCCCGCCAATTGCGAAAGCAGCGTTGATTTTATGCTTCCCATGACCCGGAATGTCCACATACGAATCACGCATGATCGATGTCAATTTGTATGTGCCTTTTGCTTCATTGTAATGGGCAATCATGATTGAATCGGACCGCGAGTTTCTGCCGCCGTCCTTATCGATGCCAAGGAGCAGGATATTGGTGCCGCCATACTGGTCCTTTTTTCCCGAAAATGTGTATTCAACTTTTTTCTTATCGCCGATTACTTTTTCAGACTGCTTAACGCCTTGCATATATTGAAAATACGAGTAAGCCCCTATGCTCAAAACAAGAAGGGCAATGATGCCGAGAATTCGTTTCCAAACGCTCTTTTTTCTTTTACGCCTCTGTTCATATCTCATGTTAATCCCGTCCAATCTTATAAATTCGACATTGGTGTCGTGCATTGTCTGATAAAGCTGATACGGCATGATTAGATGGATTTATCTTATCAATTTTTTCTCCGTATTCCTAATTTGATGATGAAAAAAGTCGATTATTCAAGAAATGCCCCGGACTGGACTTGCTCACTCATTCGATTCGAACACACTCCCGCCCAAAACGTGGATTGCTGTCCGAAACCCAAAAAGCCGCCCGCAAAAACGGACGGCTTTTCATATAAATCATATTCGATACTATCAGGACATCCCATTTGCTTTTACCGCAAGCAAGCAAATCTGCTTACTTACTCAAATACTCATCAAACCAGTCGACAATATAATTCAGGCGGGCAATCCGCAGATTCGGCCTGCCGCTCCTTGAAAGCTCATGGTTTTCCTCCGGGAAGCGGATGAACTTCGTCTCCTTTTTCTGGCGCTTCAAGGCGATGTACAGCTGCTCCGCCTGCTCGATTGGGCAGCGGTAATCCTTCTCGCTGTGGAGGATCAGCAGCGGTGTTTCAATGTTTTCTACATAGGCGAGCGGCGAATGCTTCCACAGCCTCTCAATATCCTCAAGGCCTGAGCCAATCTGCCATTCTGTAAAATAATAGCCGATATCGCTAACCCCATAGAAGCTGACCCAGTTCGAAATCGAACGCTGGGTAACAGCCGCCTTGAAACGGTTCGTGTGGCCGACGATCCAGTTGGTCATGAACCCGCCGTAGCTTCCACCCGTAACCCCGAGGCGGTTTTCATCAATAAAATCATACGTTTCAAGGGCATAATCGACCGCCCTCATCAAATCCCTGTAATCACCACCGCCGTAATCGGACCGGACTGCGTCGACAAACTCCTGGCCGTAGCCGTGGCTTCCGCGCGGATTGATGTAAAGAACGGCATATCCCCTTGAGGCAAGGATCTGGAATTCATTCATGTACGTATTTCCGTACATCGTGTGCGGGCCGCCGTGAATCTCAAGGATGAGCGGATATTTCTTCCCTTCTTCGAATCCAGCCGGCTTCATGATCCAGCCATGAAGCTCGACGCCATCTTCCGCCTCGAAGCTGATTGCTTCCGGCACGGAGAGGGTTTTTGTTTTCAAAAATTCTTCATTGATCTCTGTTAGCCTTGTCAATTCGCCGCTAGTAATCTCGAGCATGTATATGTCGCCCGGCTCATCAGGCCTGCTGATGGCGACCGCCGCGCGCTGGTTTTTGCCGTCAAGCGACATCCCGTATACATACTGATTGTCAAGAAGGGCAGGGTATAGTTCCCCATCCACGTTCCCGAAGTAAACAACCGTGTTTCCAAGGTCGCTGACGATAAAATAAAAGCTCTTGCTGTCATCCGCCCAAAGGATTCCCGGTGAAACCGTCCCCTGGAGGAAATCGCCTCCGAGTACGGGAGCGACCGTCGCATCAAGATCGCCGGTTACGCAAGTAAAGGTTTCCGATTCAACATCGTACAGCCAAACCCTCGACAATGTTGCATTTTTATACTCCATGTTATGGCCTGAAAGGGCGATCGTCCTTCCATCCGGCGACCAGGAAGCATTCGAGAAGGACAATTCACCCGACTCAACCTTCTTAAGCTCGCCTGATTCCAGCTGAAGGAAGTACAGATCCAGCCTGAACGAATTATCCTTGTCTTCGCTATAGTCCGCGCCAACGGCAAGCCGCTTTCCATCAGGAGCCCAGCAAAACAGATAATGATCGTTCGGCCCGTCCGTCAGCTGGCTGACTTCGCCTGTTTCCACATCGACAGCCGCGATTTGCTTGTACTTTCCTTTCCAAAAACCTTCCGCATCCGATTTATATTTCATCCTGGTGACTTCAAGCGGCTCAAGCTTTTTCTTGTCTTTGTCCTTCTTTTCTTCTTCTTTATCAGTCAGCTTTTTCCCAAGTTCCACCGACACCTGGAAAGCGATTTGCTTGCCGTCCGGGGACCATACGGGTGAGCCCGCCCCGTTCGGAAGGTCGGTCAGCTGCTTCGCTTCCCCGCCGTCCGCACCGATGACATAAATTTGATTTTTACCGGTACGGTTGGATACGAACGCAAGCTTCGCGCCATCCGGGGACCAGCGCGGCGAATGGTTTTTATTTTTTCCATAAGTCCATTGCACCGGCTGCTTGCCGCCGTCTGCACCCACTGTGAAAATATTTGAAAAGTAATCTCCCTTTTCCTCGCAAATGCTTGTTTCCGTATAGGCGCAAACCTTTCCATCAGGTGAAAGCCTCGGGTCTGCAGCCGATTTCAATTCATATAAATGCTCCGCTTTGATTCCTGTCTCGCCCATTATTTTCCCACCTTCTTTATGTAGTAAGTAAGTATTTCGATAACAGAAATACTTTTTCCTTCTTATTTTTTTAAAATAGGAAAAATTCTTTTCATTTTCAATAAAATGCCGGAATAAGAGGAATACTACCCAATTGGAAAGCGCGGAATTTTTCAAAAAGAAAAGGATTTTCAAAACTCTTTCGATAAAAAAGATCCGGGCCCGCTTCCCCGCTATTGCGAATTGCAAACAGATTTTGTATGATAAATACGAACAAATGTTCCGTTTTTGATGAAGGGAGCCGTGGGACGATGACAAGAATACCTGAAAAAGACCGGGATGTGATGGAGCAGGCCATTTATCTGCCAATGGTGCTGACTGTCCTGAACCGGGATCTTTCCGTCATTCAAGCGAGTCCGTTCAAGCTCAGGAAACCCTACCTGGAATTGGTTGAGGAGACAATGAAGGTGGTCCAGAAGGAACTTGCGGAGGTGAAAGCGTATATGAAAGCCCATCAATTGAAAGTGATGGAAACGAAACGGGACGATGCTTTTACAATGTTCCTGTTCCTTTATAAAGGGTATGAGGAATACCATAACTACTTTAATCCACGTATCCGGAACAAAGTCCAGGAGCTGATGGGGTATTATTTGTTTGGCAGGCATCTGTCCCGTCCGGGCGAATTCATCCGCTAACTCCTGTTCCGGTAATCAATAAACTGTCCATATTCACGATGGTTTTCGGATGCTTCCATCATTTTTGACTTTTGGAGATAAAAGGACTTTCTCTCCATATGTTCTATTCGTTGCATTAATTTTGTCCGCAACAATGCCGTGCGCAGCAATTGATTTTCAAAAGAACTATATGAAACAGGAAACGGGTAGGAATGTTTATTTTGGAAAGTGACGAGCGTGTCTTCGGTAGATGTCCGGTTGTGGTGCAATACATGTTCATGGGAAATCCAAATGCACTCTGGCCGGTTTGGCGAGGTGGTGGGGAAAAAATAGATGAAGTTCGTGGGGTCAATGGCAATGGGAACCTTATGGGTAATTCCGATGAGCTGCTTTGTCCCTTCTTTGCGCCCCTCAAAAGAGCTCCCGAAATATTCGCAGCTCTTTTTAATAATCTCGATGGGTTTGAACGGCGAAAGGTACTCATCACTGACTTCGACTATCTGCGAGTAAACCTTCGTTCCATACACGAACGGCTTAATGAACATGGTGCATGGATTGATTTCATATTCTTCGATTTGTCTTTGCCTCATTTCCTCACTCCTAATAGAATATGTTAATATACGGAAATATCATACCATTATTCTCCCATAATTTCTCAGTGTTATGAAAATGTTACGAATTTATTCATAAATATAAGCACAAAACGTTAAAAATTTATCTGAAAATTATAAAAACTTGGTTGATTTTGGTCCCCGATGGCAATATAATTAAAAAAAGCAGCAGGGGGGATTATAAATGAATGAGAAGTCCTACACTGAGCTGATGAAAATCGGCGCCATGAAAAGGGAGAAGGCAAAACAATCGTCGCTTCAGGAGCTATACATTGAGATGCTGCTGCATGAAATCCAGTTGAACATTGAAAAGGAAAAATTGTTGCGTACAATCGACGAAGCACTTGATCAGGGCGACAAACCGGCATTTATGAAACTGACCCGTTCCTTGGCCAAATTAAAAAAGAGATATGGGGCTTAGCCCAAAAATCCGTCCCTCATGCCGGGACGGATTTTTTTGTAGATTATCTGGCTCCTTCGCTGTACCTTATTATTTGCTGTTCAACGGAACAATGATTTCCTTGTCTTCGTTCCTGGCCGAATTGACCAATGTCGAAACCTCATAGAAGGCCATTTTTTCGGAAGGATAAGGTTTTAAAAGAGAGGTAAGCGCCATGGTATCACTCACCGCCGGGTCAAGCCAGATATCCTGCTCATCAGGGGTGAGAATGGCCGGCATCCGATCATGAATCTCTGCCGTTTTTTCATTCGCCGCCGTTGTTATAATCGTGCAGGAAAAAACCGGCGTTCCCCCTTTGTCCCATCGGTCGTAAAGCCCAGCAAACATGAAAGGGCTATTATCCTTATTAATGAACCGGTATGGTTGCTTGATTTTTCCTTCCCTTTTCCATTCGAAATACCCGTCCGCTGGAATAAGGCAGCGCCTTGATTTAAGGGGGTTCCGGAAGCTGGCTTTTTCATGTACCGTCTCGGCGCGGGCGTTGATCATTTTGTAGCCGATTTTTTCATTGTCAGCCCAAAAAGGAATCAGCCCCCAGCGCAACTCGCCCCCAAGCCGCTTTCCCCCATAGGAGGCAATCGCCAGGATATCCGTTCCTGGAGCGATATTGTAGCGCGGCTCAAGCTCACCTTCAAACTCGAACTGATAGTGCCGCATCAATGCATATACATCTGTAATCAACGAAAATCTACCACACATGCCCATCAGCCTCCGTTCATGTTGCCAAAATTTTAGCATGAACAGACGGCAAAAGGAACCGTTCCGATAGTATGCTGCCACAGCGTTTTTGGTAGAGCGAGAAAAATTTCAACCAGTCCTATTTCAAAAAAATGTCAGACGTACAGGCCTGCCAATAAAATGCCAAGCGCTTCCTCATAAATTTGGTTAAATTGGGAAATCGGCAGTGGGTTTGTCCCCCTCCCCAATTCAACTGTAAAACCAGGCCGTCGCCAATCCTGGATAAACCAGTCCTTGTACCCCGCATAGCTTTCGATTGTCTTCACCGGTTCATAGCCGCTCACCCTGGCAAATTCCCTGACAAGCGCGGCAGATTCCGGCGGTTCACGATTTTCAAACCCCCAATAAATAACCTGTCCCTGGGTATGAAAAGCGATTACTCTGGAAAAATCGCGCCTTCTTGTCAAATTGGCCATGGCAATCGCTTCAGGCTCCGACAACGGCCTTTCTCCACCGTAATCCCGGGGGCCAGGCACTTTAGGATTTCGTGCGCGTTCAAGCTCCCATTTAGCAGGAAACTGGTCGTTTAAGTCGACTCCCCGAATATTTGCCTTCCAGCCTGAAAAGTTTGTGCTACCCCTGTTCCAGGCAATCACCCTACTCCTCCATGGATCATTTGCAGGGAGCCCGTTCAGGACCAAATGGACTCCGTCGGGATTTACCATGGGGACAATCGATAGCGTGGACTGCCGGTATAACGGCAAAGCCGCCCTTCCCCTAATGCCTGTCTGGTTGGTTAAGGCTAAAAGATAATCATTCAGGAACGTCATTAGGACTGGGGTAGTAATCCATTCATTCGCATGAAAGGACCCATTATAGTGAACCCTTTTTCCTCCCCTGCCGACGAGGGCTTCAGGAATAGTCCTTCCGGCTACGGTATCCCCGATTGATGCCACCTTGAGAAAAGGATACACATTCTGCAGCCTGCCTAAATCATTCACCATTGCCCCGTGGTCATAATTCCGCCTCCCCTGAACGAGCCTCCAGGTTATCCTTGTTGGAAGGCGAACCATCTGTCCAATTCGGAGCCGATTTGGGTTGATTCCTGGATTGGCCAATAGAAGCACATCAAGCTGAAGATTCCGGCTTCTGGCAATCCCCCACAATGTATCTCCCGCCTTTATTTGATATCCGGTTGCGACAAATCCGGGGATTTGCACCCTCTGGCCAATCGAAAGCGCCGCTGGATTAATATTCCGATTTGAATGCGTTATGAGCTGGAGGGGAATTTTATACAGCTGGCTGTAATACCAGAAAGAATCCCCTCTCCTTACCGTAACCTCCATCCCGCTTCGCCCCCCATTTAAACAATCACTCAGGTAACTATATGAAGTGGAATGGCTCTTTATCCCGAGGGCTATGAAGACACGATATTAGTTGGGGCAGAACAAAATGCGCAAGCGCCTAGGGCAATCCCGGCAAGGAAAAATAAGGACTCGCAGGACACTGAATGACTTTCCCTTAGTTCGCCCATGCCCGAAGGAATTACGAGCACAAAGGAATGCTTCAGCAAACTTACCTCTTTTACTTCTTCGTTTCCCAGTCAAGATCTAACTTTTTGATTACTTTTTCAAGTTTGTTCTCAGCGTCCGTTATTACAAAATAACTATCTGCTATATTAATCAATCCATCACCAAAAATAATAGAATCAACTTCCACTTTATTATCAGTGTAGACAGTCAACGCATAGTCAATCCCAGGAGTCGCATCGATTTCTTTTAATTTCATAGAAGAAGGTTCTTCAAGTAACGTTAAAATCGTATCTTTATTAGTTATCGTTACTTTTTTTTGCGTAAGACCACCCTTTTTATCTTTAATGTACCTGTCGATTTCTATTTTATTGATTGAATTTTTTTCGAATTCAGTTGAAATTGCTTCCCCGAAAGTTGTTTCTTTTTCTTTTTCTTTTGCTTGATTCCAAAAGAAGACCAATCCTGCAATAATAATCAAACCCATAACTCCAAAATAAACAAATCGGTTCACTCTTCCCGCCTCCTTCTGTTAAATCATCATATTATAAAATTAAAAAGCCGAGTATACATTCTTGGAAGCCATATATAAGGCCTAATACTATTCTTACAAATTCAGCTTCATATTTAGAAGAAGGCCTGAAAAATCTATTCCATATTTATATCTAGACGACAAAAAAAGGGCCGGAGTTACCGGCCCCACCATATTCTTTATTTTTTCAAATTAATCCTCGCGGTGCTTCACTTCATACTCTTCAAGCATGGATATCCTTTCAAGCATCGTAGGATGGCCGTAACGGAATATTTTCACAAGGAAGGGCGGATTCACCTGGCTCAGTCCCGCCCGGGTCAATTCTTGGAAGCTTCCAATGGCCGCACGCGGATTCTTTGTCATATTAATCGCATACGTATCGGCCCTTGCTTCCTGGTAGCGTGACACCGCATTCGACAATGGGCTTGAGATGAACATGAGCATCGACAGGAGCAGCAAAATCAACGGGAGGCTCCGGTAATCAGAAGTAGACGGGATTTTTGTCTCCCTCCCCCATTTGGCCAGCACTTGATGCATGAGTGTATGCACTAAATAAAGGCCGAGGAGCGACAACAGCAAATATCCCGCAATGCCAATGTACAAATGCTTCTCCACGTAATGCCCCATTTCGTGTGCCATGATGAACAGGATTTGGTCATCTGTGAGTTTGTTCAGCGTCGTGTCCCAAAGGACGATTCGGGAATTGGAGCCGATTCCTGACACATAGGCGTTCATCGCGTTTGTTTTCTCAGCCATATTAACCTCGTACACATGCTCTGCCGGTATATGGGCTTTGGCGGCAAAGTCGAGGATTTTCGCTTCAAGTTCTTTATTTTTCAAAGGATAAAAGTCATTGTACAGCGGATCAATGATAACAGGCTGCAGGAACATCATGAACAATGTGAACGGGACTGACAGCAGCCAGGCGAACAACCACCAGCGCTTTGGGCTCTTTTTTAAAAGAAAGTACAAAACAGGCACGATAATCAGCAGCATGCCGTAATTGAGCCAGAAATCAATCAGTTCATCCTTCATCCAGGATGGGAACGTTTGGGTCGATATATTGTACGTTTTGGAAAGGGAATAGCTGATATATCCCAGCGGAAGGGCGGCAAGGTAACCTACAAACGAAAGCCAGAACAAATAAATCGGCAGTTTAAGGAATTTCCGCTTTGTCGCCTCCTCAGCCCAGCGTTTAAAGCAATTGTTCAGCCCTGTCAGCAATATGAGAATGTAAAACAGCCATTCCCACGGGGATGACAGAAAGAACAGCAAATTTCTTATTTTCGAGTATTCTTCGGTAAGCACAAGCTCCCGTCCATTCATGAATGTGACGGGGTCGGCGCTCGTCCCCTGGTATTCAAACGGCAGGGAGGAACTTGAGAAATGGAACAGGTACCAATAAAAAAAAAGTCCATAAAGCACAAAAGCCAGGATTGAGAAGACCCCCATCTTCCTTGCCATAAATTGTCCTCCTTTTTGTACAGCCTATCTCTTATTAGTTTAGTAAAAAAGGATGTGTTTAGAACAGTTTGTCCTTGTTTTATATGTTCTCCAAAAGAAAAACCGGCCCGCGTGGAACCGGCGTTTCTTATAGCATTCCCGAAAAGACGGTTAAAACGGCAATCGAGCCGAGGACGACGACAATGACATTCGCACCGAGGATGGCGGCGATGAAAGCGGCTGCCGCGCCAATCAGCCCGTACCTTATGTCTTCATGAATGAAAAGTATACCCGGAAAGATAAGCGCGCCGAGCGTTGCGTATGGAACATTTTTTAAAATGCCCTGCAAAAAAGGAGGCAATTCCTTTCCTTTAAAAAGGACAAACGGGAGCATCCGCGGGACATACGTGACAATCCCCATGCCGATAATCATCCAGACAATCTCACTCTTCATGGCCAGGTACCTTCCTTCCTTTCAGGTAAACAACAGTTTCAGCGATGATTGCGGCCAAAAGGGTTGCAATGACAATGGCCCAGCCCGGTTCAAGGATTTTCCCCATTGTAAAAATCGTGTTGAAGCAAGCCGCCATCGCTGCAAGGTAAATGGCTTTTACACTTTTTTTCATCGAAGGGACGAGCAGCCCGATGAACATCGCGTACAGGGCGACCGCCATGCTCTCCTGAAGGGTTTTCGGTAGGTTCGCGCCAATCAAATGGCCGACTCCGGAAAAAATGACCCAGCTTGAATACGAGATGAGCACAAGTCCGAACATATACCCTTTTCGGACCTCACCTTCCTTCGTCGCGGCAACCGAAAAGGTTTCATCGGTCAAGCCGAAAGAATAAACAGCTTTTGCGGCGATATCCCCTTCCGGAGCCTTCTCGTTCAGTGAAGTTGCCATCAGGAAATGTCTGATATTGACGATGAAGGTTGTCAGGACGATTTCAAAGATGCCAGTCCCAAGGGTAAGCAGGCTTAATGAAATATACTGGGATGCCCCCGCGAACACCACAAGGCTCATAAGAAAGGTTTCCCCAATTGATAGTCCTGCAGTTTTAGCCAAAAGCCCGAATGTCAGGGCTATCGGAAAATAGCCGATTGCGATGCTGACCCCGGCCTGTGAGCCGGCTTTAAAATCGGAATAAGGAGAAATTCTCCCCGCCGTTGTTTCCGCCATTTCCAATCCCCCGTTTCTTGTATGCATGAATAACCATTATTTAAAAATACATTTTATCAAATTTTCAGGAAATGGACAGCCCGAAATTTTCACTGGAAGGCTTTCCCCATGAATATTGCGCCGAGGCACCTTTCACCCTATGATGGTAATAGCTAATTAAAAACTGGGAGCTGGAAAATGTGAATACTCTGTTGGCTAGGATAGAGCGGGAACTGGAGAAATTATCGGAAGCCGAGCGAATGATCGGCAAATATATTATCGGCCATCCAGAATTTGTCCCGAACATGACTACAAAGGATTTGTCACAAAAGACCGGGGTCAGTGAATCGAGTGTCGTCCGGTTTTGCAAGTCGATTGGGATTGGGAGCTTTAAGGCGTTCAAGTTGGAACTGGCGAAACACAATGCTCTGTCCGGCACGAGCTTGACCGATTTTTCAATCCTGCAGCAAAAGGATTCTCCGTACGACCTGTTCCACAGAATTACATATACGAATAAATCGGCAATCGAATCATCGCTCGCTTCCCTTGACAGGAAGGAGCTTGAGCGGGCGGTCGAGGCAGTATCCCACGCATCAAAACTGATTTTCTTCGGAGTCGGCGGCTCGGCAACCGCGGCGTTGGATGCACACTATAAATTTTCCAAACTGGGATACCATTCGGTCATGGCGCATGATTTCCATTACCTGCTGTCCCTTATTCCCTACATGTCACCGAATGACATCTTCGTGGCCATCTCGATGTCTGGAAAAACCAAGGATGTCCTCGAGCTTGCCGAATTCGCCAAAAAGAAAGGTGCTATCGTCATCGCACTCACAAATTTGGATAAATCCCCTTTATATAAACTGGCTGATATCCGGCTCTGCACACCAGCGGTTGAACAGGATTTCCGGATTGGAACCATTTCTTCGAGGATGACGCAGCTGAATATTATTGATGCACTTTACTTAAGCGTGTTCAACCTTGTCGGCGAAAAAGTCGTCGAACATTACCACGAAGCGCGGAACGAGGTTATAAAGCTAAGGCGGTGATGATTCGAAGCGTTTAAACCAGCAGGGAAATTCTTTGCTTTTTAAAAAATACTCATTCTAAAACAGGTGCTTGCCATTCTATATGGCAGGCGTTTTTTATTTTTTAAAAATTTAATTATTTGAAATTACAGTTCTTTAAAATTATTAATTATATTGACTTTAAATTTCACTGGAATAAAATAGAGGTGTACGCATTTATAAGAAGAAGGATGATTCCATGCTTGATAAGTTGACAACAGAAAAAAGGAACGCGAAGACAATGGACCTTGACCTTATGTCGGTAAAGGAAATCCTTGAAACAATGAACAAGGAAGACCTGACCGTTCCCCAATCTGTGGCAAGTGAAATTCCCCGGATTGAGGAGGCCGTGCAGAAGACTATTTCTTCCTTCCGAAAAGGCGGACGACTGATTTACTTGGGCGCTGGCACAAGCGGGAGGCTTGGAGTGCTTGACGCGGTTGAATGCGTTCCAACATTCGGTTCCCCGCCCGAGATGGTCCAGGGCTTAATCGCCGGCGGAATGAAAGCGTTCACAAAAGCGGTCGAGGGCGCAGAGGACAACGAGACGCTTGGTATCGAAGATTTGGACAACATTTCCGTCAACGAGAGTGACACGGTCATTGGCATTGCCGCAAGCGGCCGCACGCCTTATGTAATCGGCGCGTTGAAGCATGCCAAAGCAAAAGGGGCGACTACCGTCAGCCTCAGCTGCAATAAAAACAGTGAAATCAGCAAGTACGCCGACATCGCCATAGAGGTCGAAACAGGGCCAGAAATCCTGACCGGATCGACAAGGCTGAAGGCCGGGACAGCGCAAAAGCTTGTCCTGAATATGATTTCCACCGCATCCATGATCGGGATCGGCAAGGTGTATAAAAATCTGATGGTAGATGTCCAGCCAACAAACAAAAAGTTGGTTGAACGTTCAAAGCGGATTATCATGCAGGCTACCGAAACAGATTATGAAACCGCCGCCCAATTTTACGAAAAGGCAAATGAAAATGTAAAGGCGGCAATCGTTATGATTCTCCTGGGCTGTTCGTATGAGGAAGCCGCGGAGAAACTTGGCCAATCCAACGGTTTTATTAGAAAGACAAAATAGGAGGAGTAAACGTGAAAAAAGAACAACGTATGGCCAATGATATCCTTCAGCATATCGGCGGCAAGGACAACGTTAGGAGACTGGCCCACTGTATGACCCGCCTTCGCCTAGACCTGAAGGATGATTCCAAGGCCGACATCCAGGCTTTGAAAAAAGTCGACGGCGTCATGGGCGTTATCGAGGATGACAACCTGCAAATCGTTGTCGGCCCAGGCACGGTCAACAAGGTCGCCGCTGAAATGAGCCAGTCAACCGGATTGGTTGTTGGCGAAGAAGCGGATCCGGAAGATTTAACCCTTGAAGAAAGGGCGGCCCTGAATCAATCGGCTATCAAAAAGAAAAACAGCACGCCATTCAAGAACCTGCTCCGCCGGATTGGGAGCATTTTCATCCCGCTCATTCCAGGCCTTGTTGCTTCCGGTATCATCAACGGGGCAGCCAACTTCGCGAAAAACGCGGGCGTTGACCCGACCCAGACATGGATGCAAATCCTGCTTGTCCTTGGCGGCGCCGTATTCGGATCCCTGGCTGTCCTTGTCGGCTGGAACACAGCAAGGGAATTTGGCGGAACCCCGGTGCTCGGTGCGATTGCCGGTATTGTCCTGTTCAGCCCCGGGCTTGCAGAAATCAAGTTGTTTGGTGAAGCGCTCATACCGGGCCGCGGTGGATTGTTTGGCGTAATATTTGCTGCCTGGCTAATGACGGTCGTTGAAAAACGTGTTAGAAAAGTTGTTCCGAGTTCAATTGATATTATTTTTACATCCCTTATTACGGTTTTAATTGTAGGGTTCTTTTCACTATTCGTTATCATGCCAGTCGCGGGAGTCCTTGCTGACGGAATCACGACCGGCCTGAAAGCAATCCTTGATGTTGGCGGTGTTGTCGCGGGTGCGATTCTTGCCGGCTTCTTCCTGCCGCTCGTTATTGTCGGTTTGCATCACGGCTTGACTCCAATCCATCTGGAATTGATCAATTCGCTTGGAAACACACCGTTGCTTCCGGTTCTCGCAATGGCTGGAGCTGGACAGGTTGGTGCTGCGATTGCGATTTTCGTAAAAACAAAGAATAAGAGATTGCGCAACGTAATCAAGGGTGGTCTTCCTGTCGGATTCCTTGGAATCGGCGAACCGCTCCTTTACGGGGTAACGCTTCCGCTTGGACGCCCGTTCATTACGGCTTGTATGGGCGGCGCGGTAGGCGGTGCATTCCAGGCGGTCATGAAGACTGGCGCGGGCGGCATCGGCGTATCAGGGCTTTCCCTGACTCCGCTAATTGTTGATAACAAATATCTGCTTTACTTGCTCGGCATCCTGCTTGCCTACGCTTTCGGCTTTATTTTCACCTACCTGTTTGGTTTCAAAGAGGAAATGGCCGATAATATTTAAAAGAGGAACAATATAATGTGGCTTGGCACTCTTCACCAGGGTGCCAGGTCTTTTTTTCTGAAAGGAAAGGAGTTTTTGAGTATGCTAGGAATTTCCGTCTATTTATCAGAGCCTGTTGCCAGCCAGGAAGCCTATATCCGAAAAATGAAGGAGCATGGCTTCAACTCGATTTTCACATCCCTCCATATCCCCGAAGATAATCCTGCCGTTTACCGCAAACAACTGATGGATCTAGGCAAACTTGCCCGGGAACTTGATATGGAATTGATCCCGGATATATCACCGAATTCACTTCGCCACCTCGGCTGTACATGGGAAACCGCCGATACTCTGCTTGGCTGGGGGCTCAGCGGGCTTCGCGTCGATTATGGGGTCGAGCCCGAAACCATCGCCCTCCTCTCACAAAAAATGAAGGTAGCCCTGAATGCGAGCACGCTAACTTCTGAGGAAATCAGTGCGCTGAAAGCCCACGGACTAAAAACGGATTCCGTAGAAGCATGGCACAATTTTTACCCAAGGCCTGAAACAGGTCTTGGGAGGGAAAGTTTCAGAGAGAAAAATCGCCTGCTTCGGAATGAGGGAATTACGGTCATGGCGTTCGTTCCGGGAGACGGAACAAGGCGCGGCCCTTTATACCAGGGGCTTCCGACATTGGAGGACCACAGGTTTTCGTCGCCTTTCGCTGCCTATTTGGACCTAAAGGAAAATGAAGGCGTCGATAAAATCCTCATCGGCGACCCGGGCGTGTCCGACACGGTGCTTCAGCAATTTTCCGCGTTTAGGGATGGCGTTTTTTATCTCCGCGCCCGCCCATTTACAGGAGACCAAAATCTCCTTGAAACGCTCGCGGCCACCCAGTCAAACCGCCAGGACAGCGCCCGGGATGTCATCCGTTCAATGGAATCCCGGATGTATGCACTCATTGGCAGCAAGAACGTGCCGCCACTCAATACGGTTGAGCGTGTAACAGGCTCGATTACAATTGACAATGAACGTTACGGCCGCTACCAGGGCGAAGTGCAAATTACGAAAACAGACCTGCCCGCAGATGAAAAAGTCAACGTCGTTGGAAGAATGATTGAAGAAGATCTCCCCCTGCTTCCGTTCATCAAAGGCGGATGCAAATTCATGCTGAGGTGGGTTTAAGGGGATTGACCCTTTGAAAATAGTAAAAAGCCAGCTGTCCGGGATTCGGCGCTGGCTCTTTGTCTGTAAAACTCGAGTTGTTGGTCCTTTTTCACAATGGTCAAGACCGTTTTGGCTCCCAAGCTTGGCGAAACGGTCTTGAGAACCTCTGTCATGACCGTTTTGACTCCCACAACTTAGCGAAACGGTCTTGAGGACCTCTGTCATGACCGTTTTGCCCCCCGTTGCTTAGCGAAACGGTCTTGAGAACTCCTGTCATGACCGTTTTGACTCCCATAGCTCAGTGAAACGGTCTTGAGAACCTCTGTCATGACCGTTTTGACTCCCGTAGCTTAGCGAAACGGTCTTGAGAACCTCTGTCATGACCGTTTTGACTCCCGTAGCTTAGCGAAACGGTCTTGATATCCCAAGGCAAGCCGCTGCCAATGCTTTATACTACTTATCCACTTACTTCCCCTGGAAATTTGGCTTCCTTTTTTCGCTGAATGCCACAAGCGCCTCCACCCGGTCTTCCGTATGGATCAGTCCTTCATATGCCTGCCGCTCGATTTTCAATCCTGTTTGCAAATCGGTATCCATTCCCTTTTTGATCGCAAGCTTAGCCTGGCGAAGGGCAATCGGTCCGTTGTTCAATAGCTTGGCGGCAAATTCAAGGCTTAGCTCCATCGCCCTCCCCTCACCGGCTATCCGCGTCAATAATCCATACTTGTTCGCTTCCCCGGCAGTCAGCCTATGCGCGCCAAGGATCAGTTCCAAAGCTTTCGCTTGGCCAATCAGCCTTGGCAGCCGCTGCGTCCCGCCTGCACCCGGAATGATAGCCAGGCTTGTTTCGGTTAGGCCAAGCTGGATGCCTTCCTCGGCAATCCGGAAATCGCAAGCGAGAGCAAGCTCCATCCCGCCTCCGAAACAGAATCCATTGATGGCAGCGATGGTCGGCTGCGGCATCAGGTCGACAAGATTGAATACCTCACTGATTTTCCCTACATTCCGAAGTACCTGTTCAATCGTCAACGTCTTTCTTTCCTTAAGATCCGCCCCGACACTGAATGCCTTTTCGCCGGCACCAGTGAAAATCACAACCCGTACATCGTTGTTCTCGCTCACTTCCTCAACAACTTCCTGAAGCCTGACCAGCGTATCATAATTGAAAGCATTCATCGCTTCCGGGCGGTTGATCGTGATGATTCCGATATGCCCTTTTTGTTCAAATAAAATCTGATCCATCATCCACATTCCCTCCGAGTTGGCATTGGCAAGGGGCAGACACTGGCAGCCTGCCCCTTACCCTATATGTTAAAACCCTTTCCTGCTATGAAAACTTTAATCTCTTAATCTTCCTTTTAGGGCTATAAATCTACCGCTTCGCAGCTTCAATAACCTGCGATCTGAGCGCCCTACGCAAAATTTTACCAGTCGTATTCTTAGGCAATTCTTCAAGGAATTCAATCCTTGATGGCACCTTATATTTTGCAAGCCGTTCATCGCAATAGTCAAGCAATTCCCTTTCCGTTAATTCCTGGTTTTTCGAAACCGCGTAGGCAACGACAGCTTCCCCGAAATCCGGGTCTGGAATGCCGACGACTGCGGCCTCAATAATGTCCGCATGGTCATACAGCACTTCCTCGACTTCGCGCGGATACACATTGTAACCGCCCACGATGACCATATCCTTTTTCCTGTCGACGATGTAAAAATACCCCTCGTCATCCATCCTCGCCAGGTCCCCTGTATAGAGCCATCCGTCACGTATCGTTGCGGCAGTTTCCTCAGGCATTTTGTAATAGCCTTTCATGACGTTCGGCCCCCGGACAATCAGCTCGCCAACCTGCCCTGGCGGAACTTCCTCGCCCAGCTCGTCGACAACCTTGTTTTCCACATTCACAATCGACAGGCCGATTGATCCAGGCTTACGCTCCCGTTCGAGCGGATTGAAGCACGTAACCGGGGAGGCTTCGGACAGTCCATACCCTTCAGAAACCCGGACATTGAATTTTTCCTCGAAATTAAGAAGCAGGGCGACAGGCATGGAGGCCCCCCCGGATACACAAACCCTCATCTTCCTGAAATCATCCGGATTACCGGCATCATATTGATAAAGGAAATTGTACATCGTCGGAACCCCGGCAAAAATCGTTGCTCCTTGGTCCCTGGCCATATCAAAAACATCCTTCGGGCTAAATTTCGGTGCAATCAGCATCGTCGCGCCAACCATTAGCGGAGCGTTTAAAGCAACCGTCAGGCAGAAAACATGGAACATTGGCAGGACTGTGATAATCCGGTCATTCTCATCCATTTTTAAATACGTGCCAATATCAATGGCATTGCTGTACAGGTTCTTATGGGTGAGCATCGCGCCCTTCGGCTTTCCGGTAGTACCCGACGTATAGAGGATGACAGCAGTCTCATCTTCCTGCAATTCCGGCCCGCTATAATCAAGCCGTCCGGCAGCCAGCACGTTTGTAAACGCCTTCATTTTTGGATATAGTGAAAGTTCTTCTTTGTTAATCCCGGCAGCTTCAGGCTGATTGGAATCACAGATAATATAATGTTCGATCTTAGGGAGCAGATGGTGGGATTTTTCGGCTAGGGGGAGCAGCAGATCGAGCGAGACAACCGCCTTAACATCCCCGTTATTCAGGATATAGCCAATTTCGTCCGCACTGTAGATTGGATTGACAGGTATGACCGTGGCACCCATCCTTATTGCGCCGTACAGGCTAATGATAAAGTACGGTGAGTTTCCTAGAAGAAGGGCGATATGGTCCCCTTTTTTGATTCCCAGCTGTTCAAGCCCCGATGCAAACTTCGTAATCGCGGCATCCAGTTCCCCATAGGATGTTTCGCTTCCCATAAAATAATAGGCTGGTTTTTCGGGTATTGCTTGCGCCGTTTCGTGAAGCTTGGACGATAAGTTCAACTCCCTCTCCCCCTTCAGGCGTGAATCGGCCTACCATTCAACCGCCTGTAAAATTAAAAATATTCTAAATTCATTATAGAGAATGAGGGGTTCTATCTTCAAGTTTTACTGCGGCGTTCGTCCTACTTAAAAACGACAAAAACCTCCACCACAAGCCAGGCGGAGGCTATTTTTCCAATTAATAAACCAGCTCGAGGAACTCTTCTTTCGTGACATTCCCAAAATAGTGCTTGATGTCAATGCCCTCAAGCGCACGATCGATTTCCGATCGGTCATAGCGGATCCCTTTTAATTTTTCCTCAATTTCTCCTACCTCGCCGACCCCGAAAAAGTCACCATAAATCTTGCAGTTTTCAATAATCCCCTTTTCCACTTCAAGCCTTACATCAATGGACCCGATTGGGAAACGGCGTGTACGGTGCAGATTGAATTTCGGCGATTTCCCATAATTCCAATCCCAGTTCTGGTAACGTTCCTTCGAGAGCTCGTGGATTTTTTCCCAGTCGCTTTCTGTAAGGACGTATTCGGGAATATCCTCTACTCCATCGAAGATATACTTCAGAAGCAGGGAACGGAATTCCTCCATGCTGATTTTCCGGTCCAGGAACTCGGAAATATTAGCAACCCGGCTGCGGATCGACTTGATTCCTTTTGATTCAATCTTGTCCTGTTTCACCTTCAGTGCCGAAACGACAGCATCAATTTCGGAATCGAGAAGCAGTGTACCGTGGCTGAACATTCTGCCCCTCGTTGAAAATTGGGCGTTGCCGGATATTTTCCGCCCCTCGGCTACAATATCGTTCCTGCCGCTCAATTCAGCATTCACGCCTAGCCTTGCGAGTGCGGCAACAACCGGCTCCGTAAATTTCCTGAAGTTATGGAAGCTTTCTCCGTCATCCTTCGTAATAAAGCTGAAATTCAGGTTGCCAAGATCGTGGTAAACCGCGCCGCCGCCTGAGAGCCTGCGGACAACATGGATACCGTTCTCCTCGACATAATCCGTGTTGATTTCCTCAATCGTATTCTGATTTTTGCCGATGATGATGGACGGCTCGTTTATGTAAAAAAGCAAATAAGTCTGGTCGATATCAAGGTTTTTCAGTGCATATTCCTCGATTGCCAAATTGATGCGCGGGTCGGTAATTCCTTTATTGTCAATGAACAGCATAATCCATTCCCCTTTTCTCTATTTGTCTGGCGGCTTTTAAATGGCAGCCAAAAAATTAACCCCCTAAGGTCATTACAATTCGATTTCCATGAACTCTTCGGCGAGGCGGACTTTGCCTCGGAATTCCTTTGACGCCTCATCCACGAGCTGTTCAACATTTCCGTAATGCGGCAAATGGGTCAGGATCAATTCGCCAACCCCGGCATTTTCCGCAAGGCGGCCTGCTTCGGTGCTCGTCATATGGCCCGCGCCCTGGCCGGACTGATTTGCGTAAAAATTGCATTCGCACAGCAGCAAATCCGCATTTTTGCTGAACGGAATAAACTCCTCCTTGAATGCTGTGTCCGCGGTGTACACAACGGATTTTCCGCCCGCTTCGAACCGCATCGCATAGCATGGGACAGGATGGACTGTTTTTAGAAAAGAAATGTCGAAAGGCCCAAGCTTGAGTCCCGCATTCGGTTTGTAGGCAATACCCTTCGTCACGCCATCATGGGTTAGCTTTTTGAATTCAGCCTCGTCCTGTGTATGGCCATAAATCGGGAGCGCAGGGAGTTTTCCTTTGAGAAATCCCTGAATCAGCCTCGCATGGTATAAAACACCGATATCGGCAATATGGTCCGGATGATAGTGTGAAAGGATGACCGCGTCCAATTCCTCGGGCTGGACTACATTCTGCAGCTTCGCCAAAACACCGCTGCCGCAATCAATAAGCAGCTTAAAGCCGTCATGCTCTAGCAAATAGCCGGTGCTCGCTCCATTTTTCTTAGGGTAGCCGCCCCAGAAGCCAATAACCGTCAATTTCATTTATTCCACCTCATTATCGCTGATTTTCCTAGTATTTACTATACTCAAAAAAGCAAACTTTTTCATGTATCTTGTTTAGATTTTCACATTGTACCCTTCCTGGGATTCCTTATGAGATTCTCTCAACAGAACCTGCTAATATGTACCCCATATGCCATATAAAAGTTACCCTACCTTTAAAACAGGAAACTGGTACTTGGAAACTTCAAAAATATATTTCTTGTTAAAAATATTTATATAATTAGTCTCATAGATGATTATAAATAACTCTACTAAATATTAAGCCCTCTGATAATTAACATTGACGGAGGTTAGATCATGTTCGGAATCGGAAGTGCATCATGGGATTTTATTTTAGCAGTTAGCGCCACTATAAATTTTATTTTGCTTAAAAAAATAAAGTGGTCAATATTTTCCGCAATAATAGCAATTGCCCCGATTTATACATTTATATTCATTCTATCTGTTAATGCTGCAGGCTTCCAAAGTACTTTAATAGACTTTTTCTCAGACATAGTATTCACAGTTATTCCTGCTATCAGTAGAATGCTTTTGATTATTTCCCTATTCTTTTTAATAAGAAAAGGAATTATAAAGGTTTTGTTTAAGAAAAATTAAATCTATCTTTTGAATAGAATTATTCTGATTATGAATCTTACACAAACTATGAAAAAATCATAAAAAACAGCCGCCCACTAAGATAGGGCGGCTGCCAGATTCTAATTCGCCATGGCGGCGAATTTTTTCTTATGGATGGTTGTGAAATACCCCAGCGTTCCCAGGACGAACGCGGCCATGAAGCCAAACAATACAAGCATGTTATGCGACATGAAGGCGAAGTCACCGCTTGAGATGACAGCCTTGAAGCCCGCAACCGAATACGTCATTGGCAGGAAGGCGTTAAATTTCTGCAGGAAGTCCGGAATCAATTCGAGCGGGAATGTCCCTGCGCTTGTTGTCAGCTGCAGAATCAAAATGATGATCGCGATGAAGCGTCCAGGGTCTCCCATTGTTGTAACAAGGAACTGGATGAGCGCGATAAAGGTCAGGCTCGTTACGATTGAGAATCCGATGAATAACGGAATACTCTTGACGTGAATGCCCAGCGCGCCCAAAAGGATTGCATCGGCAAGCAGCGCCTGGATAATGCCTGTTCCCGCAAGAATCCCGAACTTCCCGAGGAACCAGCTGATGCCGCTCTTTGGCACTCCAGCCGGCTCCCTTAATGGGAACACAATTGACAGGAGCAGCGCACCAACAAACAGCCCAAGTGACAGGAAGTATGGCGCGAAGCCAGTGCCATAGTTCGGTACGGTGTTAATCCTCTGATTATCGACCTTGACCGGGTCGGCCATCATGTTGTACGTTTTATCATCCGCTTTGACGCCGGAAGCTGCTTTGGCCCCATCGGATAGCTTATCGGCAAGCTCTTTGGAACCATCTGCGAGGGCAGTTGTCCCTTGTGCCAGCTTTTCCGAACCGGCGGCGAGCTGCCCGGAACCCGATTGAAGAGCGCCTGTACCGGATGCAAGCTGGCCGGTACCGCCCGATAGCGCAGATGCTCCCGCTGCAAGCTCATCGGCGCCCGCCTTGGCCTTTGCAAATTCCGCTTCATACGTTTTCAGGCCGGAAAGGACATCTCCCTGTCCCTGAGCAAGTTTTTTCGCACCTGCTTCAAGCTCGGCGCTTCCTTTTGCAAGTGCACCAATTCCTTGCTGGGCCTGTATTTCACCCTGCTTCAGCTCGCCAAGCCCGCTGGCAAGCGCCCCGGCGCCGGATTGGATTTTTCCGGCTCCATCACTAAGCTGTCCTGTAGCGGCGGCTAGCTGCGCGCTTCCGGCTTTAAGCGCCTGTAGCTTGGCATTGAATACTTTTTGCTGTTCTTCCGGAAGGCCGGCCATCAATGGCTGAAGCTGTTGGACCATGGCGCCGATACTCTCGTCAAGTACCGCTGCCCCTGCAGCTGCATCCTGTGAGCCTTTTTGCCATTCGCCTGTTTTCGCAGCAAGTTCATTCGCCCCCTTTTGAAGCTTGGCAGTCCCATTAACGAGCTCAGGCATTTTGCCATTTAGTGTTTCAAGCCCCTGCCTTGATTGCGAAGCTCCTGCGGCAAGCTGGTCCGCACCACTCTTCAACTGTTCGGTACCGGCAGTAATTTTTTTATGGCCGGCCTGTAGCCCGGAAAGCCCCGTTGCTAACTGTTTCGTTCCCTCGCTTAGTTTGCCTGCTCCCGCATTTACCTTGTTCACCCCTTCGGAGAACTCGACTGCTTTTGAAGCGAGTGTTTGCAGGCCTTTATTCAGTTCATCGGAGCCATTCTTCAGCTCCACCGCCCCGTTATTTAACTTTCCGGCTCCTTCGCTCGCTTTTTCAACACCCGAAGCAAGGTCGCCAATTTTATTAAACATCGTTTCCGCATAGGTTTCCGTGATTTTTTCGGAAAGCGAGGCTTTAATTTTCTCAATGGCCGTGCCCCCGATTTGCGCGGAAAGGAAGTTATAGCTTTCGTTTGGAACATATATCAAGCTGAGTTTTTCCGGATTATCCTCCAGCAAGGTTGTTGCATTTTCGGAAAAGTTCTCGGGAATCTCGATTAGCATATAATAGTTCTGGTTTTCGAGCTGCCTGTACCCTTCTTTTTTGCCAACGATCTTGAAATTAAATTCCTTGCTGTCCCTCAGCTTTTCAACGAGGTCGTTGCCAAGTTGAAGCTGGTCGCCGTTGAACTCGGCTCCCTTGTCACTATTGACGACAGCGACCGGCAGTTCAGGCAGCTTGTCATAAGGATCCCAGAATGCCCACAGGAACATCCCCGAATATAAAACAGGAATGAACATGACGGCAATGAGCGGAATTAGCAGTTTGCGGTTTTTAAAAACAGCAAGAAGTTCCTGTTTCATCATGTTGTTCTTCACAATTGATGCCTCCCAAAAATAAGTGACTATTTTGTTCATTTGGTCACACGACGAATAAAAGGAAGGATTATCGTCAGTTTGATAATCCTTGGAAAATGTATAGTTCAAATAGGTTTGCAATTTCAGCCTTTTCGAGCGGCTTATGGTTCTTTTCCCAATCAAAAATAAGCGCGATATACAGCTTAAGGATGATAAAAGCCGTCACTTCTGGGTCGCACTCCTTTATTTCGCCTGCCTCGACAGCGGCTGCTACCCTTTCCTTTATATAGGTGATAATCGCCTTTTCAATCTTGGCCATGACCTCCATGACTGCAGGAGTCCCCATTTCCTTTTCTTCCTGGAAAAGCTTTATCGTCAGCTGGTGCTCTTTCCGGAATTCCAGCATTTTATAAAGAGAACGGTGAACATTTTCCTGAAAGGAGAGTGACGGATCAAAGACTCCGTCCGCCGCTGCCTTCATTTCCTTAATCAATGAGGTGATGATTTCATCGAAAAGCTCTTCCTTATTTTTAAAAAAAGTATAAATCGTGCCCTTTCCGACATTGGCAAGCTTGGCTACCTGATCTATCGTGGTCGCCTTATACCCAAATAAAGAGAACGATTTCGTTGCGGCTTCAATGATTTGTTGCCTGCGGTCAACTGCCAAACCTCCACCCCATTCCCGACTTTTTATAGGTATGACCAAATGAACATTTCGGTCATTTTGTACAAAAAGTAGTATAACAAACGGAATCCAGGATTACAAGGGGCAGCCTCAAAATTTTACCACAAGCGGGCAAGCACCTGAAACTTCGGCGTGATGATAAACAGGGCCTCCCGCTTTCCATAGCCATCCACGACCATTTTTGTAAAAAAAACAAGGCATTGCTTAATGAACTCAACCTCATTTTGAATGGAGATTGGGGTTGAGTTTTTCAGCATAATAAACTCTTCATCGAGAATGTCTCCCGCCCTGTATAAAATTCCCCACAAGTCCTTTGCTTCCTCGGTCCCGTTTTTTACAACTGAAAGCCTCTGTATCGTTTCCGTTATTTCATGAAGGGTAATCCCAATTCTAGAAAGTAGCGGATTGATTTCCTCGCGCGCCTTTTTCCTGGCTTTCGCTTCAATCTGGCCGGAAGCCTCGATAATCTCATTTGCATAAGGAATCATCGCTCTCAGCTCCGTTCATGGATTTTTTCCACCTTGCAGGCGCCATTTTTAAAATGGGGCTGCTTGGAAACCTGGTCCCATGCTTCCAATGTCAGATTATTGGCTGCTTCCTGACTGGACAGGGCCCCAAAATGAAAGGGGATAAAAATTGACTTTGGCCGCACCGCATCAGTAATCCTCGCCGGAACACGGACCGTTCCCCTTTTCGTCGTAATCAAGACCATTTCGCCCATTTCGAGGTCCAGCTCTCCGGCGTCAGCGGGATTGATTTCCGCATAGGCCTCAGGTGAAGCAAGATGGAGCATCGGCGCCCTGCCCGTCTTTGTTCTAGTGTGCCAGTGAAAAACATTCCGACCTGTATTCAGTTCAAACGGATACTTTTCCCCCGGGACTTCAACCGGCGGCGACCAATCAAAACCATAGAGGATTGCCCGTCCATTGGCATTCAGTCGTTCGAATTCCCCCTTCGTCCTCGCCCTTCCTGTCTTGAGGTGCCTGCCGTACGATTCCGCGTAATCCGGGTGGGTGGGGAATGCCCCGTCCGTATACAGCCTTTCCTTCCCATTCGGGTACTGGTCGTTGCAGGGCCACTGGATGCCTCCGAGCCTTTCCATTTTTTCGTATGTCATCCCCGACATATCGCATGGACGGCCAGCAGAAACCCGTTTCCATTCATTAAAAGCCTCTTCAGGAGTCTTGTAAGAGATGAGCGGCCGCCCGTTTTTATCCTTGAAACCCATCCTTTTTGAGAATTCGAGCAGGATTTCAAAATCCGAAGGCAGGCCGAATGGCGGGTCGACGGCCTTGCGGAGGACATTGACGCGCCGCTCAAGGTTGGTCATCGTGCCTTCCTTTTCTCCCCACATCGCCGATGGCAGGACTAGATCGGCTAGTTCCGCCGTTTCACTCAGGAAAGGATCCTGGACAACAAGGAATGGCTTCTTTAGTGTTTCAACCATTTTGTTCCGGTGGGGAAGTGATACTGCCGGATTCGTATACATGACCCAAAACAATTCGATTTTCCCATGTTCAATCAAGTTCATGATTTCCATAATGTAGGTTTGCGGCCCTACCGGAAGCCGCTCGGGTTCAACTTTCCAAAGCCCGGCGATTTCACGGATATGTTCCGGATTGTCATTGTTCCTATATCCGGGATAAAAGCCAGCCCCGCCGGCCTCCCGGTTCGACATCGCGCTCGGCTGGCCGGCATGCTGGAACGGTCCCGATCCTGGCTTGCCGATTTTGCCCATAATCAAATGCATGGAATTCACCAGCGTCCCCGCGGCGGTTGCATCCATGCTTTGATACACTCCCTGAAGCAGAATGGTCAGCGTTTTCCCTGATCGGCCAATCCACTCTGCGCATTGAATCAGCTTTTCCTTTGGGACTCCGGTTATGTCTTCAACAAGCGAAGGTGTGTATTTTGCGGCAGTCCTTTCAAGCTCTTCATAACCAATCGTATGCCTTGTAATATACCCCTGGTCAATCCAGCCGTTTTTGATGATAAGGTGAATCAGGCCATTTAATATTGCCACGTTTGTGCCGCTTTTTGGCTGCAGGGAAAGGTCGGCCATTTTGTCGCTCAGGTCGCTCCGCGGGTCGATCTCGATAATTTTCGTGCCATTCCGCTGCCTCGCGCGTAGGACCCTTTCCCATAAAACCGTATTCGTTTCATTTGAATTGCGGCCGATAAAAACAATCACGTCGGCTAGGTCGACATCCTCCTCACAAGCGGGCGGGCCGTCTGAGCCAAAGCTTTCGATCAGGGCCCACTCTGCCGTCGCGGTGCAGAGCCTTGTATTGGCATCAACTTGATGCATTCCCAAGCCTGCCCGGGTGATTTTCGCAATTGTGTAATAGTCCTCGAGGAAAGCCTGTCCCGTATGGTACATCGCCAGCCCGCCGGGTCCTTTTTTAGCCAGAACCTCTTTTACTTTGCCGGTTAAGAGCGAGTAGGCATCCTCCCAGCTGGCGGACAGCAATTTTCCGTTGTGGCGGATAAGCGGGGCCGCGAGTCTGTCAACACTGTTATTCGCCCACCATTGGTTTTCTCCTTTCGGACCGAGCCTCCCCCGGTTTACTGGGTACTGTTCATTGCCTACGATGCCGACAATCTTTTCATCCTTTACGGCGATGAAGCACCCGCAGCCATTCGAGCATAGATTGCATGTTGAATAGACAAGGCGGTCAATTTTCCCCTGTGAGTAAATGTTCATATCCACCCTGGAAGAATCCCAGCCCATCCTGTTACCCCCTGCCTTTTACATAGCTTTTTAAAAGGATTTCCTGCTGGCCTATCGGGGGATCCATAGCGAACCTTCCTATCTTTCGATTTAGCAAAAATGGAGGGACCGGAGGCGTTGATGCCGCATAAACAGGGAGAGCCCCCATCGGGACGCCGGTTTCCATCCTGTACGGAGTAAAGAGGAGCTGCCGGATTGCAAGGTCGTCTTTCTTATTCATATCGCCACCACCTGGATATCGTTTTATTCATCCTATTCGGTGAAATGGACATTTATCCGTAAACGTTCTCTCCGTAGCCGAAGATGGCATGCGAAAAGCGCGAGTATTGTGTGGTAGGTCGTGCTATCAGCTGCTGAACACTTTGTGAAACAAGAAAATTCGGGGCGTGCCAGTGAATTGTTCGCATTTCCACAAAAAAACGCGTGGGATCGCTCCCGCGCGTCTAAAAAGTCTATGATAATTTAAGATATTCCAATACATCGCGGACAGCGGCTTCCCCCTGGTCAATGCAGTCGGGAAGTCCGACTCCTTCATAGGAGGCTCCGGCGAGGTAGACGCCTGGCAGTTCCTCCGATACATGCCTTCTCAACGTTTCAAGGCGTTGCCTGTGCCCGACCGTATATTGCGGCATCGAGTCCTTCCAGCGCGAAATCACGACAAATTCCGGTTTTTCGGTAATTTCCATCGTTTTGTTTAAGTCTTCAAGGACAATCCTGACAATTTTATCGTCGGACAGGTCAACTACCGTATCGTCACCAGCCCTTCCAACATAACAGCGGAGCAACGCCTTCCCGGGCGGAGCGGCGTGCGCCCACTTTTTATGCGTCCAGGTACACGCAGTAATCGTGTAATCGGCGTTCCTTGATACGACGAACCCGGTCCCCTCAATGTCTTTTTTAATCGCGCTTTCCGGAAACGCCATTGCGACGGTCGCCACTGATGTGGAGGGTATACTCTTCAGTGGTTCAAAAAACGGATACTCCGAAAAAACCGATTGGGCAACGTGATGCGGGACGGCCGAAATTACACAGTCCGCAATAATAGGTTCCCCGTTCGCCAGGTTTATTTCGTAAAAACCGTCTTCTTTTACAATGTTTGTTACCTTAAATCCTTTTAAAACAGAATTCGGCTCGAGCTTGCTCTCAATTGCATCGACAAAGGATTGCAGGCCCGTCCGGAAAGTAAGAAAACCACCGCCTTTGCTCTTCGCCGGAGCGGCCGGCTGCCTGGCAGCTGATGGTGTTGTTTTTTTCATGCCAAGAATGAGGCTGCGGTATTTTTGCTCAACCTGGTAAAATTGCGGGAACGTCGACATCAGGCTCATTTTGTCAATATCCCCTGCGTAAATACCTGAAAGAAGCGGCTCAATCAAATTCTCAACAACTTCATTACCAAGCCTTCTCCTGAAAAAGTGGCCAAGTGCCTGGTCCTTTCCAGCAGGAGATTTCGGAAGGATGAAGTCTGCCGCTGCCCGAATTTTACCAGGGATTGAAAATAGGCCGGTTGTAATGAACGGGGCAACCTCGGTCGGGATTCCCATGATTGAGCCTCCTGGCATTGGATGGAGCCTTTGATTGACGAGAACGTAAGACTTCCCTGTGGAATTGCTTACAAGCTCGTCTGCCATCCCCACTTCAGCCGCAAGCCGGGACATGCTTGTTTTCCTGGCCAAAAAGGAATCAGGGCCCCGCTCAATGATAAATCCATCTTTGACAACGGTTTGCATTTTTCCGCCGAGGCGGTGGGAAGCTTCCACGAGGACCACTTCAACAGGGAGATTCCTTTCGCGTGCAGCTTTCTGAAGGTAGTAGGCTGATGAAAGCCCAGCCATCCCTCCTCCTATGATTACGATTCGTTTCTTCCCTTCCACATCTATCGCCTCTTCTTTTTCCTTAGTCTATTCGCCTTTCCCGAGTGTTTTCAGGATGACGGTTGCCATGGCGTCAATAAAATCGGCCTGGCTATTCGGCATTTGCGGCCGGTAATACGCCGCACCAATTTCGTCTGTAACAACCTTGCATTCATAATCATTGTCATAAAGCACTTCTAGATGGTCTGACACGAAACCAACGGGCACATACACGAATGCCTTGTAACCGTGCTTTTCGTGCAGTTCCCTGGTCAGATCCTGAACATCCGGCCCAAGCCATGGCTCCGGAGTTTGCCCGGCGCTTTGCCACCCAACTGCATATTGGCTAATACCCGCCTCGGCTGCAATTAAATCGGCCGTTTCCTTCAGCTGATCCGGATACGGGTCACCAGATTGGAGAATCCGTTCAGGAAGGCTGTGCGCCGAAACGATAAGCACTGCCTTTTCCTTTTCGCCGGAAGGCATTTTTTCAAAAACGTCCTTGACCTTTTTGGCCCAGTGCGAAATAAATTTAGGCTCATCGTACCAGCTTTCGACTGAAACTATTTTTGGGCCGCCAAGCTTTTCCGCTTCTTCTTTCGCCCTTCCATTATACGATTTGACGCTGAAAGTTGAAAAATGGGGGGCAAGCACGATACTGACCGCTTCCTCTATCCCGTCTTCATGCATTTGTTTGACAGCATCCTCGATAAACGGATTGATATGTTTCAAGCCTAGATACATTTTAAACTCGATTTCTTCCTGAACTTCATTCAGCCTGTCTTCCAGGCCTTTCGCCTGCTCTTCCGTAATGTGGGAAAGCGGTGAAATACCGCCGATCGCCTCGTAACGGCCCCTTAATTCCTCAATCATTTCCTCGGAAGGCTTCCTGCCATGCCGGATATGGGTATAGTAGCGCTCAAGGTCATCAAGGGTATACGGTGTGCCGTAAGCCATAACCAGGAGGCCCATTGTCTTTTTTGCCATGTTCCACACCTCTGATTGCTTTATCTATTCTTTCGGTTGTTCAACCATGAACGGCAGGGATTTCTCCCTGCCGATTTGAGCTTGAGCCATATGCTTCCGCCTTTTTATTCACCTCATTGTTCATTGGAAAAGGCAGAAGTATGGGACTTTTCATCAGTAGGTTCTAAATCCTCCCCTGATGGAAGGCCCTTTTTATTTTGCCAAATAAATAGCGTGTTTGCCATCATTTATTTTTTACACATAGCAATTCTTGCTTAGCGGCCCAGTTTGGAAGCGGAATACTCATGGACGAACGCAGTCAGCCTCTTCAGGACATCCGGATTTACGGATGGGAAAACGCCATGGCCAAGGTTGAAAATATAACCAGGCTGCTCCATTCCCTGATCGAGGATTGCCTTTGCACGCTCCTCAATGAGTTCCCATGGCGCTAGAAGGATGGCCGGATCGAGGTTTCCCTGGACCGGCTTGGTAACGCCGAGTTTACGTGCTTCACTGATTGGAAGCCTCCAGTCCAGCCCGACGACATCAAGAGGCAGATCATTCCATTCGACGGCAAGATGGCTTGCACCGACGCCGAACATGATGAGCGGTACATTTTCTTCCCTAAGCTCGGAAAAAATCCGCTCCATTACAGGCTTGATATAGTAACGGTAGTCCGCGACATTCAGTGCGCCTACCCATGAATCGAAAATCTGAATTGCTTTCGCCCCTGCTTTAATTTGCGCCTTCACATATGCAATGGCTGTATCGGCAAGTTTGTCCATCAGGGCGAACCATGCTTTTGGTTCGGCATACATGAATGCCTTTGTTTTGTTATAATTCTTGGAAGGGCCGCCTTCGATCATATAGCTTGCAAGTGTGAATGGCGCCCCGGAAAACCCGATGAGCGGAACCGAAAGCTGCTCTTCTGTCAGGATTTTAATTGTTTCCAATACGTATGGAACATCTTCCTCCGGGTTGAGTTCCCCAAGTTTTTCAACATCCGCGACCGATTTGATCGGATTGGAAATGACCGGACCGATTCCTGCCTTGATGTCCACGTCTACTCCAAGCGCCGGTAGCGGGGTCATGATATCTTTATATAAAATTGCCGCATCGACATTGTATTGTTCAACCGGAAGGCGGGTAACGTACGCACACAATTCAGGCTGGTGGGTAATTTCAAACAGTGAATACTTCTCTTTGATGGCACGGTATTCAGGCTGGGACCGTCCCGCCTGGCGCATATACCATACTGGAACATGGCCTGTTTTCTCACCCCTCGCTGCCTTCAAGAACGTTTCGTTGATTTGTCTCATCTCATTTTCCACCTTTCGCAACTTCTCATTTAACATTCTAATATATTCACAGTAAAAATAGAAACCTTTCACATCTTTATACTGTTTTCACTATATCTGTTAATGTTGGGAGTGTATAGGTACAGCCGGCAACTGTCAAAAAAAAGTCGTTTTTGTGTTTGCAGGTCTGTAATAAAAGGAAAAATCTAATTGGGTTGACATTGTGCGGGGAAAAAATAATAGTTGGAGTTGATATGATGAACTTGTTTATGACCTCTGGAACGTATGATTTTTTGGAAAAGCTTGCGAAAAAACATGAGGGAGAGAAAATGGTAATTATGTCGGGAGATGACGGCGCCCTTCTTATCCATGAAACGGAGGGGAAAACCGTCTTCGCATCTCCGAGGAAGTTTGAAGTGCTCGAAGCAGTCGGGAATCTTGGCCATCCAGGCTTAGTCGTCATGAACAACATTCCTGTCACTGATGAAGGCAGGCCAGTCTTCGAATACCGGTTCAAAATCCGGGCCGGGAAAATCGAAAATACCCCCGGCTTCCAAGCCATCCGCGTCCTTAGGCCGATCAAGTCAAACACATATGTCATTTTAACTGCATGGGAAGATGAACTCGCCTTCCAGCGCTGGAAAGAATCAAACGACTTCGGAAAGTCCCACGGCCAAAGCAAACCCGAGCCTGGGCCAAGCATCTTCTCCGGCCAACCATACATCACCAAATATACAATCTCCGAAGAATAGGAAAGGACGAGGCAGCCGCCTCGTCTTTTTTGTTTTCGACAAACTTCGGGTGGTGCTTGGCACTGTTCGGTTTTCGACAAATTCCGGGTGGTGCCTGGCACTGTTCGGTTTTTTGCACCCTTCCCCGCACCCCTTCCTTCCTTTTTCATATTCTGTATTACATCGGGCATGGGCGGTTGGAGTGGTCTATTTCCCGGTGAATGAAGGGAGGATTTTTCCATGGTTGCGGAGCTTACGGCTCTCCACTGGATTTATGTTGTTTTTATCGGCCTTATCATCGGTTTTATGGTTATGAGGAGGGATACAACGCTTGTATGCATCACAGGCATCTTCATAATCGCCATTACCGCGACGGGTTCCCTGAGCGGCTCGGTCAGCAGTGTTTTTAACAGCTTCATATATGCTATCACGGAACTGCTGTCGACGATTCTCGTCATCTCCATTATTGTTGCGATGAGCAAAACGCTAACCGCGACAGGAATCAACGATGTCATGATATCCCCATTTTCGAAGCTCATACGGAACTCTACACTTGCCTACTGGACGATCGGCATCCTGATGATGGTCATTTCCTGGTTCTTCTGGCCATCGCCGGCAGTCGCGCTACTCGGAGCCGTTCTCTTGCCGGTTGCCCTTAGAGCCGGCCTGCCCGCACTTGGCGTCGCCATGGCGATGAACCTTTTCGGTCACGGAATCGCGCTTTCCGGTGATTTTGTTATCCAGGCTGCTCCGAAGCTGACAGCCGATGCAGCTGGACTATCAGTTAATGAAGTACTAAGCGCAAGCATTCCGCTTGTTTTCATAATGGGCACTGTCACAACGGTTGCAGCCTTCTATTTTTTAAAAAGGGATCTAAAAAACGGCAAGTTGACATCCTCAACGGGCGTTGTCCCCGGCGGTACCACTCATGCAACAAAGGCAGGCGCTTTGCTATTATCGCTTGGCAAAAAACGTTTCTTTGCCATCCTTGTCCCCTTGCTGTTCATACTGGATGTCGCAGCGATGTTCCTGTTGAAGCTTCAAGGCGGCGATGCAACAGCGTTGATTGGCGGTACATCAATTTTCATCCTTCTCGTCATCACTCTTACCGCCTATAGGAACAAAGGACTTGAAAAGACTACTTCCTATTTGGTTGAAGGCTTTCAATTTGGCTTCAAAGTATTCGGGCCCGTCATCCCGATTGCGGCTTTCTTCTATCTTGGCGATGCGGGTTTTGGAAAAATCATCGGAGATTACCTCCCCGACTCGTCGCATGGTATTGTTAATGATCTCGGCGCAGCCCTAGCCGGCCTCGTCCCGCTCAGCAAGGAAGTCGCGGCGGTTACCCTGACTGTAGTCGGTGCCATTACTGGACTGGATGGATCCGGATTTTCGGGCATTTCCCTTGCCGGTTCGGTCGCAGCATTATTTGCGGTCTCGATTGGCAAAGGCGCAGCCACTTTGACTGCGCTTGGTCAGATTGCCGCAATCTGGGTAGGCGGCGGAACCCTCGTTCCATGGGCGCTCATCCCAGCTGCAGCCATTTGCAATGTTGACCCATTTGAACTTGCGAGAAGGAATCTCGTTCCTGTACTGATCGGCCTTGCCGTTACAACCATCGCTGCGATGTTTCTCATTTAAGTTTGATATATTAAGACATTTTCAGAGCAATTCGGGGTTCGAAAGAGTCTTCATCAAGGTTATGAAGACTCTTTCACCTCGATTCAACCCCCGAAACTGTCCTCATCGGTGTTATGAAGACACTTTCAGCTGAATTCCGCCCCCGAAACCGTCTTCATCGGGGTTATGAAGACACTTTCAAGCCGGCGTAACACCCAAAATTGCTTTCATCCCTAAATAACATCACTATCCTCATACGGAAAAAAACAGCCCCGCGGCTGTTTTTTACTTTCTTTCTCTTTCTGTCTTCATAAAAGGATAAGCATCGCGCATTCTTTCATAAACTGCTATGAACAGCGCAGACCATAGAAACCCAAAAGCATAACCGCCGATAATATCCGATGGATAGTGGACGTTCAATATAATTCGGCTGGCCCCGATTAAAAGAACAGCTGCAGCCGAAAGAACAATTATACTCGTTCGCGCTACAGGGTTTTTGTACTCCTTCAGCAAAAAGTACGCAATCAGTATATAAAGGATTGACCCCATCATCGCATGGCCGCTCGGAAAACTAAGGCTTTTCACATGAACCAGATGCTCAAGCAAAGGCCTTTCCCGCCCAATCAAAACTTTCAAAAACTTGTTCAACTCGTTGCCAAACGCAACCGCAAGCGCAAAAATGCCCATTGCAAAATAATCCCTGCGCTTGAACAAAAGCCAAACCAGCATGATCAGCGCTGTTATCCCAACGCCCTTTTTATCTCCAAGATGGGTAATCCCAATAAAAATCGGGTCAAGGGAATCAGGAACCCCACTAAACATCCCCTTGACAACCCTGTCGACAAGCAGTTCCCTCCCCTGCAATACTCCAGGCAGGATAAGCAATAGAACCATAACTGAGAACGCCATGAATACTGGCAGCATTTTTTTCCTTTTCAAAAAACTATCCCCCTAATAATCAAGCCTTGGGGTTTGGTCCCCATCCAGCACCCTTAGCCGATACGCATTCATCGCTGTTTCACCCAAATGGCCGAGCAGCTTGTTGTTGGCATATGCCCCGACAACAGCCCCTATGCCAGGGACGAGCTGAAGCATTTTCGCAAGGTCGATATAGTCCCGGTATTCCTGCTGGAACTCGCGCCAGTCCATATCGGCGAGCGTCCTTTTCCTCTCCTCCCAATTCTCGATTGTATCGAGCGTTTCAAACCTCGTTTCATCGCTTGAAAAGGCCAATTGGAATACATGAAGGATAAACAGCCTTTCTTCATACTCCTCCGTATTAAAACCGTATACAGATGCGACTTCAAAAAGAAATTTCATTTTTATAGTTAATAGCAAGGGAAAGTCGGCAAGGCCAAGCAAAATTCCTCCAGCCCCCGTTTCTGCCCCTTCAATCATAGCGGTTTTTTGAAAAACATTGATTTTCTTCCTCGCCTCTTCATCCATTGCCTGAAGGGCAGGCCTTGGTTTCACCGGCTTTTTTGTTGTGAAATTGGACCCGGCCAGTGTCGCCTTGACCATTCCCTTTATTCCTTCCGTCAAGGCCTGATGCACTTTTTCGGGAATAAGCCCATTTATTTTTGTTTGCGCCTTTTTCGATAGCCGGTTAAACATACCCGACCGGGCCGATAATTTTCGCTTCCATTCAACAACTTCCTCATATACTTTCAATTCATACTCGTTCATTTGGAGAAAAACCTCTTTTCTGACGGGGCTGGCCCGTGTGGATTACCAGTATTTATTCCTAAGGTGGCTATTATACGAAAAAATCCCCTGCCAGTTTCAAATACCATTCTTCACATAATCCCCTGGATTTTCAAATACTTTTTTCAAAAAACCCCTTTCCAAATGGAAAGGGATCAATTTTTGAGTTTTCGTATGCTGTAATACCGGACAAAAACGAACGTGAACAGTGCGCCTAGAGCTAGCGAACCTAGTGCGGGGGCCAATTCACCCCTGAAAGCGATCGCGGTGGAAAAAACGACCGCCTGAACGGCCAGCACCAGACCAAGCATGTGCTGGAACGCGGCCTTTTTGGCGCCATCCGGGATTGGGTAGATATTTTCCCATAAGCTGTTTTCATGATGCGAAGCAAGCGGCATTAGCTGAAACCCGGTTAAATATAGAAAGAGCAGGGCGAAAAACACTTGTCCAGGCCAATAAGAGATAAGCCCGATGGCAAGCGCCCCCATAACCCCAAGCCTGATGGAAAGGCCAAGGTAATCGCCTGAACGCAAAAATGTCCGTGAAAGCAGATAAAGGGAGGCATGCCTTCTGCCAAACTGGATTCTCGCGAGCAAAAAATCGAGCCAGCGCCGCCTTTTCACACTTTCCTTCAAATGCGGGACATCCGTGAACATGTTCGCCAGCCTGTAGAAGGCCATCATCCGCCGTTCTTCCCCCGCGATTAGGGCTTCCCATTTCAAGCCTTTCCCTCGCGCAGCTGAAAGGCAATAGCCCAGATAAGCAAACAGGATTCCTACAAACGGGACCAGGATCAGAAGGCCATTCCAGCTAAATAGGAAATAACTGAAGGCCACATTCACTACAAATCGAATCACCTTGTCGGACGCCCTTTTTGAAGTATCGACCAAAAACGCAACCTTCCACTCCACGGCGATGTTCCAGGCCTTCAAAGCAAGCAGGATCAGCAGAATCGGCAAAAAGTTCCCGAATCCCGCTTCTGTCGTCCTGGCAACCAAAGGCATGAACAGCGCCAGCAGCATCAAAAGCACATACCCTTGCAAACCGCCGCTGGCAACAGCCGAACGGAGAAAATAGCCCTGAAGCCTGTCTTCAACCGGCAGGAGGAATACTTTATCAGGTTCTTTCAAAAAATTGTAGACAGGGCTGAACGTGAGCGCCACCCCAAAAACAATGCCCATGATGATTTCCGTCGGGAAGCCCGGGTCGACTGTGTTCAGCCAGCCTTGGTAATAGTATGCGGCAGTCCCCAACAGGAAAAAGAGCACAATGACCAGGTGGCCGTTAAAAATATATTTCAGGTACCGGCCAAGCTCTTTCATCGTTTTGCCGGCTCGTTCACTCCACATCTTATTCCCGTCAAACATGGCTTTCTTCCTTCGTCAGCTGGATATAGATGTCATCAAGGGTCGCGCCCGGCATTGAGAATTCACGCCTCAGCTCTTCAAGTGTCCCTTTTGCCCGGATTTTTCCTTCATGGAGAATGACAAATTTATCGCAATACCGTTCTGCGGTTGCCAGGATGTGCGTCGACATCAGGATGCCGGCACCATTCTGTTTCATTTTATTCATCAAGTCCAACAGCGACTGAATGCCCAATGGATCAAGGCCCACAAACGGCTCGTCCACGATATAGAGGGACGGCTGGACCAGGAACGCGCAAAGGATCATTGCCTTTTGCTTCATCCCCTTCGAAAAATGGGCAGGGAACCATTTAAACCTTTTCTCCATCCTGAACTCCTTCAGAAGGAGCGGCATTCGTTCCTTATACTGAGCCCGATCGAGCCCGTACGCCATTGCCGTCAGTTCAAGATGCTCCTCAAGTGTCAGTTCTTCATAAAGGATTGGCGTCTCGGGGATAAAGGTAAATTGTTTTCGGTACTCTTCCTTATTCTCCTTAAAGGATTTGCCGTTTATCCTGATTTCGCCCTTGTGAGGCTCCATCAGGCCGATGATATGCTTAATGGTCGTACTTTTCCCGGCTCCGTTCAGGCCAATCAGCCCGACGAGCTCCCCTGCACCGACCTCGAAGGTGACATCCTTCAATACAGGATTTTTCGTATAGCCGCCTGTAAATCCGTCAATTGATAATAAAGACATAGTAAACGCCCTTCCTCGCTTAATACCTTCTATTTTAGCAAAAATTCCCCTTCTTGCGAAATATGGACCCTTTTTTAAAAAGAACTATGGAAATCGATTCCACCTATAGTCCACTCCCTTTTTGGCCATTCTATTGATGAAGGGGAACAAGCTTACACCAGATTGAAGAGGGGTGTCTGTCAAAGACAGTTTCGATTCAAGATAAGCTGCTTCCACAACGTTCAAACCGAGGGGATGGTTGTCTTGCACAGGCCTTTCGACCAATAACGGCACCGGACTGCCTGACTCGCAGGCGGCATTTTAAAAAAATGAGGTGTTTGCCAAAGAACATCAAACAGCCTTATACGTTGAAGACAACTTATAAGAGTTTGGAGATGGTCATCTTGGACGAATCCGTTTAAGCCTGTACATTTCATTGCCAAATGAGGTGTTTGTCAAAGAAACTTCCTGATTGGACGAAACAAAGAAGATTTCCCCTTCACGAGGGCGGGATTCCACGCGGATCCCGTCCTTTTCGGACGACCTTCCACTTAGCCGGCCATAATGGTTTTTCAGCTTGCATTTTTATGCTAAAATACGGGAAAACATTGAAGGGTGTGGTATGGATGGATAACTGCATTTTTTGTAAAATTATCAAGGGTGATATTCCGTCGGCAAAGGTGTACGAGGATGAACATGTCTTCGCATTCCTTGACATTAGCCAGGTGACAAAGGGGCATACTCTTGTGATTCCAAAAGTACATAAAGAAAACATTTACGAGCTTACCCCCGAAATTGCCGCGAACCTTTACAAAGCCGTTCCGGCAATCGCCAGCGCGCTAAAGGAAGAGTATTCGCCAATCGGTTTGAACACACTGAACAATAATGGTGAAAAAGCCGGCCAGTCCGTGTTCCATTTCCATCTTCACCTCCTTCCGAGATACGGGCAGGGCGATGGGTTTGGCGCGGTTTGGAAAACAAACGAGAGCGGCTATACAGGTGAAGATTTGCAAGCCATGGCCAAGGCAATCGCCTCACATATTCGTTAACCTGGCTGATTTTGCCTGATTTTTTGAAAATTAATCCTTTTCGCCAGCGGTTCTTTTATGCTATAATGACAACAAGTTTTTCGCTGCAGGCAACGAGCGCACTGCAGGAGGAACGAAACAAATTAGCTTAGATAAGCAGAGGAGAGATGAGAAATGAATACGAAGAACCTTGTAATCCTGTCCCTATTGATTGGTATCGGGGCAGTGCTCCACGCTGTCATCCCCGGAATCGGGAACGGCATGAAGCCGGATATGATGCTAACGATGATGTTCCTTGGGATTATGCTTTTTCCTGATAAAAGGAATGTCCTCCTGGTCGGGATCGTCACAGGCGTATTGTCTGGTTTGACCACCACATTCCCTGGCGGTTTATTCCCGAACATCATTGACAAGTTTGTTACCGCATTTGTGTTTTACCTGCTGTTCCTTGCGCTTAAGAAATTCAGCCAAACGCTTGTTGGGGCTGGCGCATTGACCGCCGTTGGGACGATTATTTCAGGAGCCATCTTCCTTGGCACAGCCCAATATCTCGCGGGCCTTCCAGGGTCGATGACATTCACCGCGCTGTTTGTTGGCATTGTCATTCCAACAACGGTACTCAACACAATTATCATTGCGATTGTTTATCCAATTGTCCAATCGATTATGAAACGGAGCGGCTATGTGCCAACAAATGCTGCTATCCAGGAACAGAAATAATTTATAGAACGCAAAGAGCCCGGACTGCACCGGGTTCTTTTTTTTTATTAAACATTTACCCGCATTTTTCGGCATTTGCATTTTTTCCAAACCCCTCCATTATCCCAAAAAAACAATCAACATGCCAAATATGAAAAAAAGTACCGCACCTGCAGCAAGGGCGGCTGCCCGTGCTTTCAAAAGCTGTTTTGGCGGATACATTCCTGGCCTTGTGTAAAGCGCAACTTGGTACAGGGCAGCAACCGCAAGCAAGGCCCCTGCCAAAAAGAATAGAAATGCGGCAGCCTTCATTTTAAAAGCCTCCTTTGGCTTTTTATCAAATATTCGCCTGCCAACGAGTTTAACGGGCGGCGCGGAGGTTTAATATTTTCGTTTTGTGCTATTAAAGACTATGGCTGGATTTGTCATCCTATTCTCAAATTGGGTAAAATATAGGGAAGGCAATTCATTTAGTGAGGTGTATAAAATGGGAGCAAAACGATTTTTGTATGGATTCCTTCTTGGAAGCGCTGCCGCCGGTCTGGCCACGCTGTTCTCGGCGCCACAGTCGGGCAGGGAAACCAGGGAAGCCATAAAAACGAATAAAGACCTGTTTGTCAGCCAATTGAAGGACTTGAAAGCAAGCATTATGGATGTAAAGGAAGCATCGGCACATGCCACCAAGGAAGGCCGTGTCCATGTCTCCCATTTCATTCAGGAAGTAAATACGGCAATCGGAAAATGGAAGGCCGAAACATTGCCACAGCAGATTGAAATCCAAAAGGAACTGGGTGAAATTGAGGCGGCGATCAGCCAGCTCGAAACCGAATTGGCTTCTCACCAACCAGAAAAAAGCGCCCACCACTGAAAAAAGTCCTTCTTCTGCCCACTGCAGAGGAAGGATTTTTTTAAAAAATTTGCTTTTTACGGAAAAATATATCAATTTCTAAAAATTTAGTAAATTTATATCTTTATTAATTTTTATTTTATTGGCATAATGATAATATAGAAAATAAGAATGTTTTGGCAAATATGCCCCTCCTGCCCTAAGTTTTACTGACGGCTTTAAGGACAGTGTCCCATGGTTTCGCCCGGGAGCCTCGTCAACTACATTTTTTAAGAGGTGAGAAAAAAATGGCTGAAAAACAATATAGCATGAAAGAAGCGATGCTCTTTAGCCAGCGAATTGCCCAGTTAAGCAAAGCCTTATGGAAATCGGTTGAGAAGGATTGGCAGCAGTGGATTAAACCTTACGATCTCAACATTAATGAACACCACATTTTATGGATTGCCTATCACCTGAACGGCGCGTCCATTTCCGATGTGGCCAAATTCGGTGTCATGCATGTTTCAACAGCTTTTAATTTTTCCAAAAAGCTAGAAGAACGAGGTCTGCTGCAATTTTCCAAAAAGGAAAATGATAAGCGCAATACGTATATTAAACTGACCGAGATGGGCGAATCAATTTTGCTTGAACTAATGGAAGCGTACGACCCCGGCAGCAATTCGGTCTTTTCGGGAGCGATGCCCTTAAGGGAGCTATACGGAAAATTCCCGGATATCATTGAAATGATGGCCATTGTCCGCAATATTTATGGTGATGATTTTATGGAGATTTTTGAGAAATCGTTCCATAACATTGAGTGTGAATTTACCGAAGAAGATGGCAAGCTTCGTAAAAACGGCAAATCAAGGGAAGTCGTCTAATTAAACATACTTCTTCAATTCACTCATTAACGAAAGATACAATTTTTGCTCTAAGCACGCATGGACAACGTCCCTGGGATTTAGCTTTGGAGATAATAACGATAGGAATTCCTGAAAAAGCGGATGAAAATTCAAAAACCCTTCCGCTTTTTGTTCTTCCAACCGTTTGTTCATTTCCTCACACAATAAGAAAAACTCGTTTGTTTCTCGTTCGGATAAATTGCTTTCGACCACTAGTTTCGTAAATTGGTATTTTGTGCCGCCAAGCACCTCGGCCATGATCCGAAGATGATACTCGAGTGTCCGAATTTTTTCGTCAATTTCTTTTAGATCCATTCCAAACCCTCATTTCCCCTTCCTTCTCCCCTTCTATTATTCACCTTTTCACGTTTAAGGTAAACCTTAAAGTAATAGGATTGCCTTGTGGCAGGAAGGAATTTGGAACTTTCCTTTTTAAAAATTTTTTGATATTGTAAATTAGCACGACATATACAAGGGGGGAGTCTTGGTGAACTACATTTTTATTATTTTTGCATTTTTTATCCTATATTCGGTCAATAGGTTGACAACCTCCCTTTGTATCCAAAAGGAAATACCCGAAGAGAACCAGCAAAGGGTTTTTAGGACCATCAACATACTGGTGACAATCCTGTTGATTTCATCTTATGTAGAAGTACTTTTTTCATAAAAAGCTGGTCGGCGCGATTAAACATAATGGAACATGGGGCTTACCTGCCTCCATGTCCCACTTGTTTATAGCCAGGCAGCCCCTACAATAATCAATAGAATGAATAGGACGACAATTAAAGCAAAGCCCCCACCGAATCCTCCATGGCCCATAACGGCACCTCCCTTACCGAAAGCTACCATATACTATTCCTTTCCTTCTCCTTTCGAAATAGGCAACCGTCCACATGCATTTCTTTAATTTCCCACAGCATTCCGGCTCTTTCAAATCATAACCGCCATCCGGCCGGCAATTTATTTTTCCCCGCAGATTTTTGGCACTCATGGCCATTTATGATATAGTAATGGATGTGGGTTAAAAACCTGCTAGAAATTTACTTTTTAGGAGAGATACATCATGAAAAAATGGATGCTTGCCCTTGCTCTCACTGGCGGGGTTATGACCCTTGGCGCTTGCAATAATGCAGCGAATGGAAACAGCGGAGAAACTGTTGCCGAAACGAAAGCCGGCAATGTCACTAAAGATGATATGTATAACCTTATGAAGGACAAGGCTGGACAACAGGCACTTCAGCAGCTTGTTTATGAAAAAGTTCTCTCTGATAAATACAAAGTGACCGATGAAGAAGTGAATAAAAAGATTGACGAATTGAAGAGGGATCTCGGCCCGAATTTCGAAGCAGCAATTGCCCAATACGGATATAAAAGCGAGGAAGACCTGAAAGAAACATTCAGGATTGGCCTTCTCCAGGAAAAAGCGGCCCTGAAGGACGTAAAAGTGACTGAGAAGGAAATGAAGGATTACTACGACAATTACAAGCCTGAAATCAAGGCGCGCCACATCCTGGTTAAGGATGAAGCAACCGCAAAGACAGTGAAAGAAAAGCTTGATAAAGGTGCAAAGTTCGAGGACTTGGCAAAAGAATACTCAACTGACACCGGTTCCGCAGCTCAAGGCGGCGACCTTGGCTGGTTCAGGCCTGGCACTGGCAAAATGGTCGAGGAATTCGATACCGCGGCTGCGAAGCTAAAGAAGGGTGAAATCAGCGAACCTGTTAAATCCGAATTTGGCTACCACATCATCCAGGTTACAGACATTAAAGAAAAGAAATCTTATGAAGATATGAAAAAAGACATCGAGTACGAAGTGAAATCTGCGAAGGTTACCCCGGAAATGATTAACGAAGCGATGCAGCGTGAGCTCAAGGATGCAAACGTAAAAATCAAGGACAAAGATCTGAAAGACACCTTTGAAACCGGGACGCAACAATAATCCAAAAGCGATATACGGGACAAGCCCCATTAAAAAAACCTGTGCAAAATTACTGCACAGGTTTTTTTGGTTCCATTTTCCGAACCGCCCCTCTGCCTTCCATGAGCTGCTTTAGTGGAGGTACTGAAATCCCAAAAAGGATCAGGATGACACCGAGCCATTGTAAAGTTGAAACTTGTTCTTTTAAAACAAAAATGGAAACGATGATGGCAGCAGGCAGCTCAGCGCCGCCAAGGATTGTCGCGAGGCCAGGGCCTGTTTTCGGCGAACCGATGGAAAAGAAAGTTATCGGGATTGCTACACCCAATACGCCTAGCATGATTCCATATTTCAAAAGTCCCTCTCCAAGCGAACCATCATAAATAAATCCCGGGGAATAACAAAAAATTAATAGCAACGTTGCACCGGCGGACATGCATAGTCCTTTTAATAAAAATGGCACATCAGTCCCCAGCCTACCGCTTATAAAAATAAAGAAAGAAAACGTGACGGCCGATAATAATCCAAATACAATCCCTTTTACTTCAAAATCCTGGGCGCCCTCACCTAACATTCCGCTGGCGAGCAGTGTCCCAATCAATAGAACGGCAACAGAGATAATCTTTTCCCTGCTAGGGAATCGCCTGTCGATCAATGCTTCAAGCACAATCCCAATCCAGGTAAATTGAAATAACAGGACGATGGCTATTGAGGCTGGAATGGTTTGCAGCGATATGCCATAAAAGATTCCGGTCAGGCTGCTGCTCGTTCCTGCCAGGATTAATATTCCGATTTTTTTTAAGGGGACCCGTTTCCTCGAAACCAAAAGGTATAGGAGCAATAAGAAAAACCAGCCAAAAAAATACTGGCTGGTGATGACCTGGCCAACCGTAAATCCATCCTGGTAAGCTAGCTTGATTATCGCGGCAATCACCCCGTAACTGCATGCTCCAATAAAGACAAAAAGCGGATATTTGATTGATTTTAACATAGATGCACCTTCTAAAATATCGTTAGGGGATCCCGCCGCAACCGATTGGAACCGGCGGGATGCATTAAGGGGAGAATTATTTTTTCAAATAGCCGATAAAGTCGTTAAGGAACCGTTCATGGTCGACTTCAACACAAATGCTGACATTCGGCTCTTTCTTAAGGATATTCCTGAAATCTGCAATCGTCTGGCCATAGCTCAATTCACTTTTTGTTTCAACATCGACATAAACCTTTTCCGTCTTTACGTAGCCAGGGTCGAAAGCTACGCCGGCAGCAAGCGGGTCATGCAAGGCGCATCCGTTAATGCCGTACAGCCCTGCGGAAAAATTCCTGTATACCTCGGTGCTTGTCCGGACAAAGTCATAATACTTCGTCCCTTTTAATTCTTCAATATGCTCTTCCATCAACAGAACCTGCCGCGTTACATCCAAACTTACGAGGGTAATATCCAAGCCTGAATGGAAAACGATCCGGGCTGCCTCCGCATCTGCGTAAATATTGAATTCCGATGTCGGAAGCGTGTTTCCTCTTCCGGCAGATTGTACTAACCCGCCCATGATAACGGCTTTGCCGATCCACTCTGCGATTCTTGGCTCTTTCCTTAAAGCCAGGGCCAGGTTTGTGAGCGGCCCTACCATGACGAGGGTCAACTCTCCTTTATGTTTCTTCGCCTGCTCGATGATAAAATCGGGTGCAAACAAATCGTTATCAGGCACATCAGCGTGAATATGGTTGAGCGCCCCGCCAATTCCATCATTCCCGTGGACGCGAAATTCATGATACGGCTGCCTGATAAGCGGAGCGGATGCCCCTTTGTAAACATTTATATTATTCTCAAGCCCCATAAATTTTAACAGGCGGTTTGTGTTGACTGCCACCTGCTCAAGCGGTACATTTCCGGAAACCGTGGTAATTCCGAGAATATCAGCTTGTCCGCTGTTCGCCGCATAAATCAGGGCCAGGGCATCATCCACCCCAGTATCAACATCAAAGATGACCTTTTTCATATCTATATTTCCTCCATTTGTTCTTTTAGAAATAGATTCCCGCAATAGCTCCGCTCATTAGGTTTGCAAGCGAACCGGCCATTAAAGCCCGGAAAGCCATGCTCTGAATTACACTTTTCTTATTAGGGGCCATGGAAGAGAGTGCTCCAACCAGAATCCCAATTGAACCAAGATTCGCGAATCCGCAAAGCGTGAACGTAATGACTGCCTGCGCTTTTGCTGAAAATTCGCCCATTTGCCCTGCATAGGAAGTAAAGGCAACAAATTCATTGAATACGAGTTTTTGGCCAATCAGGTTCCCTGCCATCACTGCTTCATTCCAAGGAATACCGATAATAAAGGCAATTGGTGAGAATAGATAACCAAAGATCAATTGCAGGGAAAGCTTGTCAAACCCGATTAAACTCCCAATTCCGCCAAGCAGCCCATTGACAAGGGCAACAAGGCCGATGATGGCAACGAGCATGACCGCAACACCGAATGCAATTTTTGCCCCATCATTCGCCCCATCCATGATTACTTCCAAAATGTTTCTTCTTTTCTTTGTTTCTTCCGATGCACCAGCAGCGGCTTTTAAATTAATTTCTGTATTGTCCTCAGTTTCAGGCATAAGCATTTTTGCCATAACGAGCCCTGCCGGAGCGGACATGAAGGATGCAGCAATTAAATATTCAATGGAGACGCCCATTGCCGCCAAGCCAATCATGACGGCCCCTGATACAGACGCGAGGCCACCTACCATAACGGCAAATATTTGTGACTTTGTCATATGGGGAAGGTACGGCTTGATAACAAGCGGCGCTTCCGACATCCCAACGAAAATATTGGCTGTTGCCGACATTGATTCCGTTTTGCTAACTTTTAAGATTCTTGAGATGAACCCGCCAATGATTTTAACAAAAAATTGCATAATGCCAAGATAGTACAATAGTGAAATTAAAGCTGATAAGAAGATTACGATCGCCAATACCCTGACCGCGAATACTGATCCGGCCGGCCCGGTTTTATCCGCCAGGCTTCCGAACACAAATGCCAGGCCGACGTCGCCATAGTGGATAACTTTATTGACACCATTCGAGGCCGCCTGCAGCACCTCACGTCCAAGCTGTGATTTTAACACAATATACCCAAAGACAAGCTGCAAAAGAAAACCAAGCCCTACTGTCCGAAAATTGATTGCCTTCCGGTTTCCCGACACGAGATAGGCAATGCTAAAGATAATGGAACAGCCCATTAAGCCCCATAAAATATTCATTTTGCTACACCCCAATGTTGTTTAATTTTTTTATTTTTGTTCTTCCATTCTTGCTGGCGATGAAATTCAATTGGCCAGCCCTTTTAAGTAACCGGTTTCATATACTTAGAAAAAAAAACGGCCAATAAGTGAGCAGCTTTTTTCCCAAGGTATACTTTTGTTGTGTAACCGATTACACATAGCTTCCACATCTATTCTTGTTGATGGCCTAAAAGATAGTATTTCTTAAGTTGAAATTCCCCCTTTTACTGTAACCGGTTACACGTAGTTTATAATTATTTTGCTAATGTGTCAATCGGTTTTTTTATTGAATTTTTGCTAAAGCGAAAGAGCCTTATATTTATAGCACAAATACAAGGCTTTTCCATTCTATTTTTTTCAGAGGCTTAATTAGCTTGAAAGTCCCCGCCGCTCTTTTTCTAGCTCCAGGCGTTTCATGTAGATTTCGCCCTCTCTTTCTATTATTTCGTGTTCAAGCTTGCGGTCCTCCTTGCCGGTTTTAACTGCCATTCCTGCGCTTACCGCGATGCCTGCGAGGATTGCATAAATCCAAAGTGGTATAGTCATAGTCGCTGCTCCTTTCCCTGTTATGGTTAATGGTTGTCCGCTACTGTATTCATATTTCAGGCCGGGGCGGAATATTCCCGCAGGGTGCGGGAAAACCGGATAAAAACCAGATTCTTGTAAACTGGAATTGTTCAAATATAAAATGCATCCCAAGTTATCATTTTTGATTTTAGTGGCCAGCCCCAGTTTCTCCCAATCCTGCCACTCATGCCTACTAAACTAGTATCCAAAGAAAAAAGCCCGTTTCCAGGCTTTATTTGTGGAAAACAGGCTTATAAAATGAACGGTTATCAAGCGCGTACACCCGCTCGGAAAACTCGCCGGGCTTCACACGCTCAAGCGCCCCGTCGAGCATATTCATTTTTGCATCAAGGTTATCGATATAATGGAGAATCTCCGCTTCCTTGATCAACGGCGGTTTTGGGCTGCCCCATTCCGCTTTTCCATGGTGGGAAAGAACCATGTGCTGCAGGATTATCACTTCTTCCCCTGCTATGCCCAGCTCTTCCGCGGTCTTCCCGATTTCATTGACCATGATGGTAATATGGCCAAGCAAATTTCCCTCGACTGTATACGTCGCTGAAATTGGCCCTGATAATTCGAGCACCTTTCCCATATCATGAAGGATAATACCCGCATAAAGCAAATCCCGGTCAAGGCTCGGATACAGGTTCGATATCACCTTGGCAAGGTCCAGCATACTGACGACATGGTAAGCAAGTCCTGAGACAAACTCGTGGTGGTTCTTTGTCGCAGCAGGATATTCCATGAATGCGCGCTGGTGCTTCTTAAGCAAATGGCGAGTAATCCGCTGGATGTTCGGGTTTTTCATTTCAAAAATATACTGGGTCAGCTTTCCGGCCATTTCGTCCCGGCTCACCGGCGCTGTCTCCAGAAAATCATCAATCTTGACCCCTTCATGCGGGCCAGCCGGTCGGATCTGCCGGATTTTCAGCTGGTTCTTCCCTCTATAATTCTGAATTTCCCCCGCTACTTTTACGATGTTTTGCGCGCAATAATTCCTCTCGTCATCCTCCCCGGCATCCCAAAGCTTGGCTTCAATCTCGCCGCTTTTGTCCTGGAGGATCAGTGTCAGGAACGGTTTCCCGTTACTGGCTATCCCTTTTACCGAGTTTTTTATTAGCAAAAATTGTTCGACCTGTTCGCCTGTCTCATGTTCGAGTATTTTTTTCCCCATCGTCACAGTCGCTCCTTCCCATATTATCACTATACCATACAGCCAAAAGCCACTTATCCCCGAACCTTTACTTGGCTTCTTGCAAGATGGTGGACATGACTTCCCCCGAAATGCCCAAGTAGATGGGGGTGGCATGTGAAAAACAGTACCTGGCGCCCATCAAGGCCTTTCAGGAGCTCAATCATCCTGGCAGTCCGCTCGCCGTCAAAATTGACAAAACTGTCATCAATGATAAACGGGAACGAAAATTTCTCATAGATTGTTTCGGCAAGCGCGAGCCTAAGTGATACATACACCTGCTCGGTTGTCGCCTGGCTAAGCTCATTCGCTTCGAATCTTGTGTTGTCCGACCGCTCTATCAAAAAGCCAGTGCCGGATGGGGCGAGGAATAGTCTGCGATAAGCCCCGCCTGTAAGGAAGCCAAGGTAGTCCCCAGCCCGTTTCAGCAGCCGCGGCAAATGGTATTCCTTGAACCTGCCGGTAGTTCTTCGCAAAAGTTCACTCGCAACTTTATACACGGCCCATTCCTTCGCTTCCTCTTCAAATTCTGATTTGGCCATCCTGAAAGAATGAAGCAGTTCCGAATAGGTGCCGCCTTCCTCAAGCACCTGTATCTCATACCGAACCTTGGCAAGCCGCTCTTGCAGTCTGTCGATTTCCTGTTTCGCGGCCTCGATTTTTCCATTTGCCTCCTGCAACAGTCCGGAGGCATTCCGGATAGGCAGAAGTGCTTCGATTTCCCCTTTTCCAAGCATTGAAAAAGATAGCTCAGTTCGCAGTTTATTCAGCCTAGCCTGTTTCTCTTCCAATGCCATGGCCAGTTCTGCAGCCGCATGGTACTCTTCCTCATTCTCAACCCCGGCTTGGGCAAAAAGTTCCTGAATGGCCTGTTCATGGATTGCCTGTTCTTTTTCAAGCTTTGCCAAATCAAATTCCATTTCTTCGAGCTTCCGCGACTTCTCCTCAAGGAGGATAGCCTTCTTTTTCTCCTCTTCCAGGGCTGTCCTGGCGGTATGGGCAACAAGGTGGATATCTTTCCCCGCTGTTTCCGGAAAAAGACGGCCAAGCCTTTCAACCCGCGCTTCAATTTCCGCCTGCCCCTCTTTCAACAATCTGATTTTCGCTTCAATCCGTTTCTTTTCAAGAATGGCGTTTTTACATTCTTCCATTATCCTAAATGCCTCTGCCGGCATATGCTTGCCAATTGTGCTGCTAATTCTTAGTTCCCTGCTAAGCAGGTCCACCTGTTCTCTGAGCAAGGCTTCTTCTTTTTCCAAATGGTCAAACCGCGCAAGGACTTTTTCATACTGGACAGTCTGCTGCTCAACGCGCGCCATCAGGCTGTTCACCTTCAGCCTCTGTATGTCATCCTGCTCAAGCTGGGATGCCGCGGCTTCCACATTCCCAGGCCTAATCGAAAGAAGCTCCTCTTCAAGCTGTTTTGCCTTCGCCTTTTGCCGGTCCAACTCTGCCGACGGTTTGGCTGATTTTGAAGGTATGATTCCTTTTCCAATAACGAGCGCAGCGATGCAGGCAAAAATGAGCCCCACTCCAAGCAGCAGCCAGTCAGCAGCCATGAAACCATAAATAGCGAGGACAAGCCCCCCGATTGTCATTGCCAACCCTGACATGCGGGACCTGCTCCTATAGGCTTCTTCCCTTTTCTCAGCTTCTTCGAGGATCACAATCCTTTCCTTGCATGCCTCTAGCTGCCCACGGACAATATCCTTGTTTCCCGCTTGGGCAAGCTTCTCAAACTGGCTTCTCTTATCCTTGGGTAAAAGTTGCGCCCTTGCGTCCTTCAATTCCTTTTCAGCTTGTTCCAGCCCAATCTTTTCTTCCTGAAAATCAGCCTCTAGCTGAACCTTTAGGGCGGCCGCCCTTTTTCGCCGTTCATCCGCTTCCTCCGCCTGCTGCTCCAGATAAATATCCGTATTGATTGCAGCAATCTCTTCCTCATCAATGCCAAGGTGCAATTTTCCTTTCGCCATTCCAATACGCTCTTCAAGCTGGGAAAGCCTTTCTTCGAGTTGGGCACATTCCCTTCTTGATTGGTCATAGACTGGCACCAGCTCGGCAAGCGCACCTGCTTCGGCCTCGTTTTCCAGCAGTTCCTTATGAAGAATGGTGGACTCAACTTCTTTTTGAAGCAATTCCATCCGTTCTTTAATGCCTTCTATTTGCAGCGAGTAGGGAGTCAGCATCTGTTTGCAGGTTTCGAGTCTTTCGATCCCCCGTGCAGGAAAGTTCTCTTTCTCAACGCGGCCAAGTTCATCGGCCAGCGCCGCTTCCTCACGGGCAATCCCCTCGATCCGTTCCCATTCCTTCAGCTTATCAGCTTCCCCGGCAAGGACTGGGATTTCTTCCCCAAGTGACCGAATTTCGTTTATGATTGCATCCCGTTCCTTGGTTAGCTCCCCGTATAAGGTATTCTTCTCTGCCGCTTTCCCAACCTCCGTCTCAAGCGCGCGAAGGCTTGCCAGCTTCGCATTTAGCGCCGGTTTTTTGCCGGATGGCTTGAACCGTGCTTCAAGCTCCTTTTGCAATTCGCTCTCCGCCTTTGCCAGCCTGTCTGTCCCAAGCGTTCCCGCGGAAAATAAAAAACGCCCGATATCTTCATCTTTCATTTGATGGACATTTTGCAGGCCGTGGAGGTTAAAAGAAAAAACGGCCTGGTATAGACTTTTATCGAAATTGCCGAGCAGGAGCTTTAACAACTCTTCCCCGCCGGAGCTCCCATCTTCAAGAAAAACGGTAACGTCACCCGCCGCCTTTCCTTTAACCCTTTCAACGACTACAAGCCCATAATCCGGGTGGCGCAAAGCCAGTTTCCCGCCGTACCTGCCTCCTCCCTTCGGTTCATAGCGAAGTTCCTGCTGCTGCTTCGTTGGGAAGCCAAACAGGATACCGTGGATAAAAGACATGATGGTTGACTTGCCCGCTTCATTTTCGCCGTAAAACACCTGGAAGCCGCCGAGATTTGAAATAACCAAATTCTCAAGCTTTCCATAGCCATAGATATGCAATTCTTCAATTTTCATAGACAATCTCCCCCCTATCCCTTTTCCCTCAGAAGATGCACGAGCAAATCCTCCGCATCTTTTAGGACACGGGTTTCCTCTTCTTTTTCAAGCCGTGAAAGGTATTTTCTCCCCGGCAGCCTTCCATAAAGGGGTTCGAGTACATCATCGAGACCGCCAAATTCCTCCGACATTTGAAAAAGCTCCTTGTAAAAATCGGCCTCCGCCGCGAGTTCTTCCCTTTTCCAGGAAGTTTCCTCTTCAATTGAAATTCTATTGACCCACACGAATGAGCATTCCTCTTCCTCGCCATCCTGAAGAAGCTCAGTGAGGCTGCTGTGAAGGCTATCCACTTCACTTCTATCCTCAAGGCTTACATCCTTTAGTGTCAGAGTCAGCAAGGTACCCAGTCCGTTCCTGCGCAGCTTTTCCTTCCGATCGAGACAAAGCCGCAGGATTGAATCAAAATCCAGGGCCCCCTTTGTACTGATGTCGATTTCTTTCCAGATGACATCATGTGATTCGATGAATTCCAAATTAGCCCCATTCTCCCCAAGCTGGACAAGATAACAGCCTTTTTCTCCTGTTTCCTTTCGGTTCCTCCCTTGTATATTTCCCGGATAAATAACAGGCGGGCTCTCTGAAAGGACAGCCCGTTTATGGATATGCCCAAGCGCCCAGTAGTCGAATTGCCTATCAATCAGTTCCCCGACCGTAAACGGGCAATAGCTTCCATGCTCTGAACTTGAACCATCATTTCCGTGGAGAATCCCAATATGGAAATCACCCCCGGCCCTTTTTTCATATGTTTGTACCCTTCTATCCATGACATGCCTAGTTGGGTAGCTGAATCCGTAAATCCAAACGTCAGCCCCGGACTTTCCCTTATGAAGGACAGCCTCCGTTTCGGCCCCAAATACATGTACGTTGTCCGGCATCGCGATTTTCACCCATGCCCCTCCAAGATGGTCATGGTTTCCATGAATCGCATAGACAGCAATGTTTTTTTCAGACAACCGTTCCATTTCGCTCCTGAATCTTGATTGTGCCTTAAGGCTCCGGTCGTCCCCGTCATACAAATCCCCGGCAAGGACCACAAAGTCCACCTCATTCGCGATGGCTGCATCGACAATCTTCTTTAAAGCTGCAAATGTGCTTTCACGCAGCCTTTTCAAGATCGGCTGCGGCAAATTTCTCAACCCGGCCATCGGGCTGTCAAGATGAAGGTCGGCTGCATGGATGAAACTCACTTTTTTCATAAAAACCATTCCTTTCAAAGCCCATGCCTTATTCCGGTCTGCATCCGGGCTATTCTTTCTTCTATTCTATCATCTTAAAAATACGAATGCACGTTCTGTTTCAAAGGAGAATGCTTTGCTCTTTTCGGGCGGAAACTTTGCGGAATTTTTAAGGATATGCAAAAATGGAACTAATTGAATGATCGGGGGGAACATGTTGAAAACCTATAAATTGACTGCATTTGAGCGGGATGGCGAAAAGCTGCTCGATGAAACATTCCAGGCAGAAAATGATAATGCCGCCAAGGAAATCGGCCGGAAAGCTCTGGAGGACAAAGGGCTTATGGAAAAGTCCCATCGCTGTACATCCCCGGCCGGTAAGCTGCTCCTTTTCCATTCATGAGTTTTTCAACAAAATTGGCACACACAGGAAGCCGGAATCACGGCTTCTTTTTTTTCGTCCGGGGGCTAAATGAAAAACGGGTTAACCACATTATTTTTATTAACCTATTTTTATCATGAGGCCTAAATCCATCGGCTATCTCCCGACAAATCTTGGTTTTCTTTTTTCGGCAAAAGCACGGATTCCTTCCTTATGGTCCTCGGTTTCCCTCATCTTCCGTTGGGCGTATTTTTCAAGCTCAAGCACTTTCAACAGGTGGGGACGGTTTACCTCCGCGAATATCTTCTTCGTTTTTATCATTGCCTGGATGGGGTTTTTAAGATAGCCGGCTACCCTTTCTATCAAAGCTAAGTTCAAATCAGCGGCCACTTCATGGACAAGCCCTTTACTGAGCGCTTCTTCTGCGGACATTGTCTTCCCCTCCCAAATCAGTTGCTTTGCTTTCCTTTCCCCTAGGTTTTTTGCCAGGAAAAAGTGGGCACCGCCATCGGGAATCAGCCCGATGCCAATGAAATTCATGGCAAGCTTGGCGTTTTGGTCTGCAATAATATGATCCGTTGCCAACGCAAGGCTAAAGCCAAGTCCCGCTGCCGGACCTGCAATTGCACTGATTGTTATCTTTGGAAGGCTGTACAAGGTAATGACAAGTTCGTTGATGCAATCCATGATTGAAAGGAATTCATATTCATCGTCAAGGGAGAGCATCGCCTTAATATCCCCTCCCGCCGAAAATGCTTTTTCCGTGCCGGTCAGGACGACGATGTCAATGTCATCGGAAACACTGATTTCCTTTAGTCTCGAAACAAGCCCCTTAATCATTTCCTTATCAAGTGCGTTTAAAGCATCGGGCCGGTTCATTTTGACTGTTGCAACCCGTCCGTCGATCTTGACATCGACTTTTTCGGTAACAAAATTGAATGGCAACTTCAACGCCTCCTCCTTTTTTCCCTCAATTCCATTATAGAGTTTGTTCAACCAACAAGGTATAATTTTCCTGTTTAAAAAAGATATATTCCGTTCCTATGGAGATGCCCATCTGAAAAAAGTAAAAAATGAGCCGCATCATAGCGATGCTGGCTCATTTTTTTCAGCAAAAAGTCCATCAAGTATTTTCAGTTTTTCATTTGTATAATGTTCGAAGCTGTCATTATATGATTTCGGGTCTTTCGGATTGGCAAAATGGGTAATCGCCCCTGTTCCCGGGTGCACAAATTTGCTTGATGCCCCGCATCCAAGCCCAATAATCGTCTGCATTTCTTCCATAATGATGATATTGTAGATGCTTTCCTGGCCGGGAATCGAGTAGCCTACGTTTTCAAGATTTCCGAGAATGTTTTTTTGGCGGTACAAGTAGTAAGGTTCATAGCCATGGCTCTTTGTCCATTCTTCGGCAAGGCCCATCATCCGTTCCACTTCATCGCGGTCCACTACTTTGTACCGGTCACGGTTCTTTGTCATTTCCGACGCCCGTTTAAACGATAGAGTATGGACGGTCAGCGATTCCGGCATCAACTTTTCGGTTTCGCCCAGCGTATGGGTAAACTCTTTCGTCCCTTCCCCCGGGAGGCCAATGATTAGGTCCATGTTGATATTGTCCATGCCCATTTCCCGGGCAAGGTTGAATTTTTCAACGGTTTCCTCAACGGTGTGATGGCGGCCAATCGCTTTCAATGTTTCCTGGATATATGACTGAGGATTAACGCTGATGCGATGGATATTCCACTTTTTCAAAACGTCCAGCTTCTCAGGGGTTATCGTATCCGGGCGGCCCGCTTCAACCGTTATTTCCCTGATTTCACGAGCATCCGGGAATGATTCATACATTTCTTCATAGAGCATGTCCATTTCTTCCGCGGTAATGCTTGTCGGAGTCCCGCCGCCATAATAAACGGTCGTAATTCTGATGCCTTTTTCCTTTAGCCAGCTGCCGATTGCCCTCATCTCGTGGTGAAGGCCGCCAAGGAAGGAATTGACCGATCCTTGCCGCCCGTTAATTGCATAAGCAGGGAACGTGCAGTATGCGCATTTTGTCGGACAAAACGGAATCCCGATATAAATGCTGACTTCTTTTTTCAAATCATACAGGTCAGGAACCGCCGCAAGCTGGCGGTCTACTATTTTTTGCATGAGCGTAGCTTTTTCCGGAGTAATCAAATACTCATCGGCAAGCTCCTTATGGGCGGTTTCAGGTCTTGTTCCGTCCCTTAACTTCCTGTGGAGAAGCTTTGTCGGCCTAACGCCGGTTAGGATGCCCCACTTCTGGGTGATGCCGGTCAAATCCTGAAGCAGTTTCAGGTACACATGCGCCACGGCATTTTTGATAGTCCTGAATTGGTCCTTTTCGGAAAGGGATGTGTCAACTTCAGCCTGGTGTTCTTTATTAATCCGGTCTTCTCCGCCCTTTTCCAAAATAGCCGAAACATGAAGGGCGCCTCCATTCTGTTCAAGCGTGAATTTTATGAAAAAATCTGCTTCTTCAAATCTATTTAAATGGATTTCGGTTTCCTCGAAAAACAGGTTGGCGATAAGCTGCAGCGGCCGCTCGAACCTGGCATCCGGGAGGCCTGTAATGGAAATTCGCACATTCAATCCACCTTTACAATTTTGCTTACTTTAGTGTACAGAATCGGGTAAGCAAGGTCAATATACTGGAAAATCTGCCAATAGGAAAAGGCGGCAGGAACAGTTCCTTCGCCGCCCTTTTATTATCTTTTAAGAATGTTCATCTTCTGCAGGAAGGCGATGGGGTGCTGCCTTCTGAAATGTTCCCTGACCATATAGGCGACGCCATGCTCGTTTTCCGAACGGGTTATCCAGTCAGCGGCGCGTTTTACTTCGTACGGGGCATTGCCCATGGCCACCCCAAGCCCCGCGGCCTGGATAAACGGGATGTCGTCCGTTCCGTCGCCAATCGCCACCACTTCCTTCAAACTGATGCCTAGACGGTCACAAATGTATATCAGGCCCGATAGCTTGGAGACGCCTGCCGGAACAATATCCAGCTTGCCCGGGGCGCTGCATGCCGCCTCAACCTCCTTGAACATCGTCCCCAATGCCTTGCGCGCATCTTCGAGGTCCTGTTCGGATTCAAAATATGCTTCAATTTTAGGCGGAGCCACAGGCGTATCGACAAGCGAGTCACTTAAATCGGTAACAAACTGGTGCGAATACGCAATCGGGTCCCCGGAAGTAAAAATAGCTTTAGCTAGAAGATTATTGTTCAAGTTGAGCTTGTTTGCGAGTGAAAACCTCTCATGAACCAGCCGGATCTGGCATTGGAAACTTTCAAGGAACCGGACAATCTCATAGGTAACGTCCTCGCTAATCCTTTTTACGAATTCCGGCTTGTCATGGGCGGTCGATATATAAGCTCCGTGATGGGAGGCGAATAGCCCTTTCAGCTTCAAGGTGCGCGCAACCTTTTTCGCGGAAGCAAAGTTGCGTGAAGTAAGGAGAGTGATATATACCCCCTTTTGTTGCGCATACCGGATTGCTTCCTTTGTTGTTTTATGAAGTTTCCCGCTGCTTTCGAGAAGCGTTCCGTCGATATTCAGAGCAAGCATTCGGTAAATCATCGTGGTGCCCCCTGTCCTCATGGAATCATCCTTATTTCACTTGTATGAATGAAAGGTTTTCAATAGAACAGGCATAGCAAAAAATAAAACGCCAGCCAATTTGGCCAGCGCTCCTATGAAAATCATTAATACCGTTAACGAAGCCGCCCCAGCATGAATCCGCCATTAAAATGAGTAGGCTCGTACGAAATCATGAAGGCTTTTGGGGAAAATGAGAGAATCAGTTTTTTTAGCTTTTGCTCATTCTTCCGCTTTGCGAGCACCTTCATTACGAGGCGTTTACCATCCTTCCCATCGGCCAGCCATGAAGTGACGCCATACCCTTTCTCCCGGATTTTTGTCGGGATGGTTAAATCCGACGAATCCACAATCACTTCCATGACAACATATCCAAGAGCCAGATACCCTTCGATTTTACTGCCAATAAAAACCCCGAGGCCCCACCCGAAACAGTAGGCGGCAATATTAAGAGGCTTGTCAAGATTATCAAGGACAATCGTCAAGCCCATCAGATAGACAAAGACCTCGCCCATCGACAAAATGGATGCAAGTGCCCTGTATCCTTTGATGACGATCATCATCCTTAAAGTAAACAGGGAAACATACAAAATATTAATTCCAATGATGGTGAGAATGATAGACGGCATTGTGTTCACCCCGATTATTAGTTAAAAAGAAATGTTTCCCTAGTCTTCCAGCACCCTCGAATCGGGGACCCTTGAATCCAGTTCCACAAAATTTCTTATCTGGCCGGTTTCGCCAAATTGAAAACGGCATTCCTTAATTCTATAACACAATACAGCTTTGTTAAACAAAATCGCGGGGAATCTTTGTTTTCCAAGTCTTAGTAAATGCCTGCTCCCTGCCTTCAAAGGCGGTAAGTTCGTTACTAAGATAAAAGTGTTCGGCATCCGCCGTCATCGTGCTTACGCTCTTTAGGCTGGTCTGCCAATCTTCACGGCCGACATCCAGCGTCCATTCACAACGGACCTCGGCGGAAAGTGGATCGTTTTCTTTAATTGTATAAACGTTCCGATTCGTGCTTCCGTATTCCAAGCCGTTATGCGGCAGGCGCCTGGCTCCTTCGTCGGAATAATCCTCAAGCACCCAGACCCCGCTGATCAAATCGTAATGGACTTGGCGGCTCCGGCTTTCAGCCCGCAAAATTTCCCGTTCCGCTACAGCGGCGGTTTCCGGCGGACCAAATTCATGAAGAATTTTATCCAGCTCGTGGGGCGGCCTAACCGGAAGCGCGAGTTTTGTGTTTTCTCCTGTAAAAACAGTTAATGTAGCCTGCTCCGGTGATGGCCACGCATGCGGCCAATAGGTTGGTGACAGTGCAATACGCCAGCGGTGCCCGGCTGGAAGGACGTGGCCAATCGCATTCAGGCGGACCTTTACATTATACTTTTCACCCGGTACAAGCGCTATTGGAAATTCGTGGCTCTCCCTATGGGTCAAATTAAGCATTCCCCAGCTAACGAGAGTCGATTCACCCGATGGGGATACATCGCATAGCCGGACCGTGAGGAGTGCATTGGGACGGTCGGAAGATAACTCTACCTCGACCTCCGGGAAACCAAGGATTTCCATCGGCTCCTTTAAAGGTTCTGAAGTAAAGCAGACTGCCAGGCCGTCTTCAAGCCTTTGGTCGGAGGCAAGATCGCCGGGCTGTCCGAACGGGCACCAGACCCCTGCATAAAGCCCGTGCTGCTGGACGCTTGAAACCATTACTTCCTCTGCTTTGGCAGGAACGGACTCACATAGCCCATCTCCGGATAGCCAGAATTCTTCGGGATTAATGTTCCGGGATGGCCAGGAAGCCTCAGCCACCCAACGTCCAGGCCGTTCGTCATAGTCCACCTTTGGCGGCACATTTTCCTGCATCCAGGCTCTTAGCATTGGTTCCTCCATGATCCCGGTGTCAATGCCTTTCAGCCAATAATCCCACCAGCGCAGGCATTCCTGCAGAAAACCGATGGCAGGACCAGGCACCGCTACTTCCGGGTACTCATGCGCCCAAGGGCCAATCAAGCCTTTCCTTGGGCCGGGAAGCCCTTCAAGAAGCCGGAATATTGCATTTGTATATCCATCTGCCCAGCCGCCGACGGCAAAAACCGGGATGGTAATATCCGAATAGTCCTCACAGACTGAACCGTGCTTCCAATAGGCGTCACGGCGCTGATGCCGTACCCATTCCTCGGCAAATGGCGGGGKTTTTTCAAGCCGTTCAAGCCAGGATTCGCGCCAGGCCTCTCCAACCACCTCTGGGTCCGCTGGGCGCCCGTTGTAGACAAGCATCGTCGAAGCCCACCAAAGCATATCGGATGCGAGCAGGGCCCCGCCCATGTAGTGGACGTCATCCGCATAGCGGTCATCCGTGGAGCAAAGGGTAATGATCGACTTTAGCGCGGGATGTCGCCTTGCAGCGACCTGAAGCCCATTAAATCCTCCCCATGACTTTCCAATCATGCCTACAGCACCCGTGGACCAGGGCTGTTCAGCAATCCAGCTCAGGACTTCAAGGGCATCGTCCTGTTCCTGAGGCAAATATTCATCATACAGGATACCGTCCGAATCGCCGGAACCGCGTAAATCGACGCGAATGCACGCATAGCCATGTCCTGCAAAGTAAGGGTGGCGGATTGAGTCCCTTAGTGCCGTAAAGTCATTTTTCCGGTATGGGATATACTCCAGGATCGCGGGTACAGGGTTTTTCTCGGCATCCTCGGGGAGCCAGATGCGGGCTGCAAGTCGCGTCCCATCCGACATCGGAATCCAGACATGCTCAATTTCGCGGATGTTCCGCGGGAACTCTGTTTTGATTGTTAATTGTGAATCACGCACGTTAAAAACCATTGGTTATCCTCCAGGCGCTTTATTTTTATAAGGTTTATCGTTGACATGAAATGGGGCACGGTGGACATGTTGATGCCCATCGCGCCCTTCTCTAAAACTTTTCGACTATATAGGTTGAAATAAAGATTGGTTTCCAAATGTGAACGGGGTGGTTGATTTCCACTCCCATTACAAGCGGGGAAAACTTTTAGCCTATCGTATATAAGATTTAGTCTTTAACCTGCCTTTTCTTCGAAGCCAACATCTTCTTCCCCTGCAGCTGGCGTCCCATAATCCTGCTTAAGCCATCTAACCAGCGAGATTGTGAGGAGCAAATAAATGAGAATGACCGGTGCCGATACGATGACTGCCGATGTTTGAATGACCTTCAAGCCGCCGATCATCAGTAAGGCAACTGCCATGACAGCAAGGACGCCACCCCAGAGCAGCCGATGCCAGCGCGCGGGTTCCTGTTGCCCTTCCAATTTCTTTGTAGCGATCGCTGAAAGGATATAGGTCGCCGAGTCGAGAGAAGTAGCGAGAAAAATGAAACCAAGGACAACAAAAAAGATTAAGACCAGCTTGCTGAAAGGAAGAGTCTTAAGCACCTCGACGATAGCTGCCGGCCCGCCCTTGTCCTCAAGAATTTGCGAAATAGGAAGGATGTCATTCAATTGGAGATGCATCGCATATCCACCGAACACCGCAAAATAAAGCCAGCTTCCAAGAGATCCCCAAAGCAGTACATAACTGATTAGTTCCTTTATCGTTCTTCCCTTTGAAATTCGCGCTACGAACAGGCCCATGAACGGAGCTGTTGCGGCAAACCAGGCCCAGTAAAAGACGGTCCATCCTTGGGGGAATCCTCCTTTTGAAACAGGATCCGTGTAAAAACTCATTTTGACAATATTCTGGAGCATCAAACCGAAGCTGTTGGTAAAGTAGGAAAGAATGAACAATGTCGGCCCGGCCAATAAAACAAAAATGGCGAGCGCCAGGGCAAGATACACATTGAAATCACTCAGTTTCCTGATTCCTTTATAAAGGCCCATATAGGCGCTTGAACAGTATATGATTGTCCAAATTGCAATGATGATTACACTTAACATGAGCGACTGCTTCAGTCCCAAAATTTCGCCAATGACAGCCGATATCATAGGGACACCAAGACCAAGGGATGTCCCCAGTCCCCCAACAAGGCTCCAGATGACGAGGATGTCGATTATTTTTCCGACCCAGCCATCCGCATGCTTACCCAACACCCCGCGGCAGGCAGTACTGATTTTCAATGAAGAATGTTTTTTTACAAAAAATGAATAGGCAATCGTGACGGTCGGCAGAGCATATAGCGACCAGGCGGATATGCCCCAATGGAACATGCCGTATGTAACAGCCCATTCTGCCGCTTCTGGCGAATTTGGCTTAATCCCGAACGGAGGCCCCGTATAATAGTAGATTGGTTCCATGATGGACCAGAACATAATGCTCGTTCCCATGCCGGCGCAGAAAAGCATCGCCCCCCAGCTGAAGTTGGAAAACTCCGGTTTCCCTTCCCCAAGCTTGACGCTTCCGTATTTTCCAAAAATAAGCCAGATAAGAAGGACAAACAATCCGGCGGTTAATAATTGAAAAGCCCAATCCAGTTTAAATGTAATCGATGTCATTAAACTGTTCAGCACAGGTTCAGCCGTTTCCCGGTTCAAAACGAGCATAAGCGTTGCAGCAACAATTACAATCAATGATGACCAAAATACAATCGGATCAATTTTTACCTTCCCCATTGTTTCACCTCTTCTAAGTTGTTAATTTACAGCAAAACAATTTCCAAAAGCCTCCAATCGTGATAAGATTGATTAGATAATAATCATGATTACCTTTTAAAGTATGATTATATTAACATATAAATTTAAAACAATACAAATTTTCTAAAAATATTTTTCGGTAGATGAGGAGGTTAGGCGTGGACAAGAAGAAAATCCAGATGAGCCGGATGTGGAAATATTTTGTGGAAGCGACAGCGGAGATTATTGAAGAAGAGGGTATGGACAAAGTCACAATCCGGAAGGTCGCCGACAAGGCCGGCTATAACAGCGCGACTATTTATAATTATTTTTCGGAAATCTCGCATTTAATCTTTTTCGCGTCGATGAAGTTTCTGAAGCCGTACACCGACGAAGTTCCCGTTTATTTGGAAAAGGGAGCCCATCCGCTTGAAAAGTTCCTACTTGCGTGGGAATGCTTTTGCAAGCACTCTTTCCGAAATCCGCAAATTTTTCATGCCGTTTTCATCATGGACCTTGGCAGCCAGCCGGATAAACTGCTTCAGCGGTATTATGAACTGTATCCGAATGAGTTGATTAAAATCCCCGAAGACTTGAAACCGATCCTGTTTGAACGAAACACGACCAAGAGAGGGAGATCGTATTTGGAAGCGGCACTCAGGGAGGGGTACATCCACGAGGAAAATGTCGATTCGATCAATGAAATGACCATCCTTGTTTGGCAGGGTATGCTCACCAATATCCTCAACAACCGGAGGGACTACAATCCTGACGAAGCGGCTTCGATTACAATGAACTACATTTCTGAAATCGTCAGAAATGAACGTGCTTTCGATTTTAAAAGCAACAAGTACCGCCTGGCTGACGAATAGAAAATCTTTAACGGAAAACATCCCGGCAAACATTGATTGCCGGGATGTTTCAATTGTTTGAACTGTGTAATGAGTCCGAAGCGGCCAAGACCCGTTACATTACCTGTTCGGATTTCCGTATAATTCTTCGAGCGGCTTCATGATGAGCTGGTTCAATTCTCCGATGACCATACCCATCCTCTGCTCCGCCTCCATCAGCTTGGAAATAACGGGATGCTGCTGGACTAGTGCAACAGATTTCTGCGCCTGGTCAACTTCTTCATGGCTGATTTCCTGGCCCATCATCTGCTTCTGCTGCAGGTTCATCTGAATATTGCGGAAATTTTCGAACATCCTCCGCGCTGATTCGTCGGCATTGACATTGTCATACATCTGCTTTAGCCGTTTGAATTCATCGCTCTGCCTAATCGCTTTTTCGAGCTCATAGGCGGCATCATATAAATTTACTGACATGGTAACACTCCCTTATGAAATGTGGCATTCCTGTCCACTATACCAAACGGGGGGCGTGAAGGAAATGCCCCGCGAAAAACGCCATAACGGTATATCCTATGAAAAAAGGATGGCGAATATACCTTGAAAAACACCAATCAGGCCTCCAAGCAGCGCGCCGAGATACGTAATCATCTTCAGTTCGCTCCTTGTGATGCCAAGGACCATATCCTCAAGCCGCTCAAGCGAAAAGGTTGCTACCTGGGCGCGGACAAGTTCCTGCAGATGAAGTTTTTCCATCATCATATCAATCCTTGAGGTCAGCCAGTCCCCGAGCATGACAACGAGGTTTGGCGCCATCCTTTCGAGAATCGTCTCTTTATAGGTGGCTAGCAATTGAGAAGCGGGAGCCGACAATAACTGCTCCGTCCCGGCCAGATTGATTGCATAGTCTTTCAGGGTGGATACAATTTTTTCCCTGCCGGCCATCTCTTCCAGCTCGGCGGCATCCCGTTCAAGCAGTTTTGTCCATTCCTTTTTGAGTATGCTCGTGATTAGGAGATGTGCCCCATCGCTTTTAAAAAACTTAATGATTTCAGGCTGGATTTTATCAGCGATGCTTACATTGCCAAGCACCATTTGAATCATATTGCCAATCATGCCTTTATCCTTGAAAAATTCGTCAAACATCGCCTGAATCCGCACTTTCCCCTCGTAACTTGAGAAGTAATCTTCCCCTTTCCCAAGGATATACGCGGTGATTTCCGGAATCTTCCGCTCCGCACCATCCAGGAGAGGCTGGGGAAGGACGTTTGCGATTGGCTGCCCGCGGTATTTTCCCATTGCCTTTTCATACACGCCTTCAACAAACCGGCCAATCCGGTTTTCAATCCGTTCCGTGCCGTTTTCAATTCCCGCTTTTTCAAGAAGTCCCTTTATTGTCATATCTGATTCAAGAAGTGTGCGAAGTTCTTTTTTGACTAGCTCGGTCATGTCATGCTGAAAATCTTTATCCATAAATTTAGAACGGATGCTTTCGGGCGTAACCAAATGCTCGACGACCATTCGCCCCATTTGCCGCGCGAGCTCATCCCTCCTCTTTGGAATCAGGCCCGGGGTGAAGGGGAGCCTCCATTTGCCAATATAAATCGGTTTATACGGACGGAATAGCATTTTAATCGCGAGATGGTTCGTAAATCCGCCGATAAGCGCGCCAATAACGACCATAAACAAGATTGTTATAAACATATTCATGTTGAATCAACCTTTCCGAAAAATAGCACGAACTTTTTGTTTGTCCTGTACATACGATACTATAACAGTTTTCGCCCATCTTTACCCCAAAATCGCAACGGCTCACCCTTTTTTATTAACTTTGAGTTTTGATTTCTCTTCTCGGAAAGCTTCATGTGGGTAAGAGCGCAAGTACAGGCGGTTTGTGCCTGATACGGGGCACACGCCTTCCTGACATTCATACGGTTTTGCGTGAAGTTGGTTCCAAACCATTTTCACGCAAAATCTTCCATCCTTTTAAAGCTAAGGACGTGAGTATTATGGTTAAGTTTTATTCCGTTGAAACGATCGAGCATGACAAGCCCATTGTTTATTATCCTGCCCGCCTTGGGCCAATGCCGTCGGTTCGAAGAGCGGCATTCGGTTCCGCGTCCATGGATGCCGCCGTCCTGCCCCAACCCGATGGCGAGGACAGTCTCGGGATCAGCAAGATGGTTCTTGATGCACTTCATATTCCTGAAAATGTCGTGAAGCTCGGCATCTTTTCAAATGATGACACCTTGTTTTTAGGCCCGCTGGTCGGCATTTTTACATCTGGGCTAATTGAATCTAGCGAAAAGCCGGCTGGGGAACGGACCAATTCGTTTTCAAAAATGCTCGAGACATGCAGTTCCTCAGGTGCTTCAGGTTTTCTCTTTACCGGGCAGGCAATTGATTGGGAGAAAAATTTAATTAAAGGCTACTTTTATAACGAAGGAACCTGGGAGACTCGGCTTGTGCCTTTTCCAAATGTCGTCTATGACCGGCTGCCGACAAGAAAAAGCGAAAGCAGGCCGGAATGCAAACTTGCAAAAGAAAGGCTTCAGCACGACTATTTAATTCCATGGTTCAACCCCGGATTCTTCAATAAATTGGATATATATGAGCTTCTCAATGACCATCGTGAAGCGCAAAAATACTTGCCGGAGACCCACCTGTACACTTCGATTGCCGAAACCAGGCGGCTGCTCGATAAGCACGGCTCCATCTACTTGAAACCGGTTAATGGTACGCTTGGGCTTGGCATCCGCCAGGTGATTGCCGAATTTCCGGGTTCCACTTGTTATTGCCGCTTCAGGGATCAAAATGGTAACAATAAACTATTGAAGTTCTCCAGTCTGTACGCGCTTATTTCCAAGATGTTCGGCAAACGCGGACTTAAAAACCTTTTGATCCAACAAAGGATTCTCCTCTTAAAAGTGGACGGAAGGCCTGTCGATTTCAGGGTCCATACGAATAAGGACGGAAAAGGCAAGTGGCAGATTTCGGCGATTGCCGGAAAAAAAGCGGGATTCGGCAGCATTACGACCCATGTGAGAAATGGCGGGGACGTCCATACGCTGAAGGAACTTTTCGGTGAAAAAGGTGCGGTGGAATACGAGCGGAAACTATCGAGGGCTGCGTTGGAACTTAGCGAAATCCTTGAGGAGCGGCTAGAGGGAATCGCCGGGGAATTTGGCTTTGACTTTGGCATCGACCGGGATGGCATTATTTGGCTGTTCGAAGTAAATTCCAAGCCCGGCAGGTCAATTTTCCACCACCGCGGGATGCGCAAATACGAATATTTAACAAGAAAGCTGCCAATCGACTACGCCATACATCTAGCCGAAAAATCCGTCAGGGCGCCGGAGGAAATATACAGATAATATGAAAAGGAACGAATCCAAAGCCATAATGTTAGGCAAATGAAGCAGGGGACGGATCCAGTGCCTCATTTTGAGGCGAAGGGATCGTCCCCTGTTTCATTGAAATAAGTTTGGTATGAATCAAAAGGTACGTCCCCAGCTTCACTACCCCCTTTGTCAGACCCAAATCCTGCGGCTGGCCATCCTCCAGGACACGGAAGCTGCGACGAGCATGATGAGGACGTAAAGATAATTGCCATATGGGATGAAGGTAAACAAATAATGGACGCCCATGAAACCGAACATTGGAATGAGGTAAAGAATGATTTTCCAGCCTTCGCTTTCCTGGCTTGCCTCGAATGATTCCGAAAACGGCAAAGACCCTTTAAGCAAATACGTGCAAAACACCGTATAGATGATTGCGGCAAGAAGAGCCCCGATTATATCCGGCAGCACCTGAAGCCCGAAAATCCAGCAAAAAACCATTCCGGAAATGGCGTAGACCGGAAAAAACAGCCGGCTCAGAAAAGCTTTCAGTGTTCCGCTATAAAATGGAGCAAATGTTTTTAAAGGTGCGGTTCCAAACAGCCAGGAGCCTTTGTAGCGCCCTGAATACTGCAGCATCATGATTGATGTAGGAATGACAATCGCCGCCATGTAAATTGATAAGTAGTACTTGCTGTGGACAAGGTTTTCGAATGAATCCCATCTGATTTGGTTTAAAAGGAGAATAAGCGGGACAACTAGCGAAAGGCCGATTGATGGATATACTTTTAGCCTGAAATCGCGTTCGGTTTTCATCATCGCCAATGCGAACCTGTAGAAAGCCCGCTCTTCCCTATCCCGGCACAGCAGCCTTGATGCAACCGTATTTAAAGGGGGAACCTTTACCCTGCTCGGACCGCTTCCAGAAGAGAGCTTTTGGATGCCGCTTTCAAAGGCCGGCATCTTTTTCACATATAAAGCCCAGGCTGCGGCCGGCCCCAAAACGGCCAAAAGCGCAAACAAAGCCAATTGGGGCGAAGAAATTCCATTCATGCCAAATTCGAACAGGGAGCCGAACCAAACCGGCGGAAGGATCGCCTGCCACCAGGCTGGATCGATTGCCTTTTCCATTTCAATCAGTTCAAATGTTCTCCCAACGAGCTGATACCCTAACGCGAGAGAAACAGTCAGGAAAATCTGTACATAGTTAATAATGTCCCTAAGCTTCTCTCCATCAAAAAAACGGAGAATGAAGTAATACACCAAAGCGGTCGCCGCCATGATCAGCAAATCAGCGAAAATAAGCGCAGCCGCAAGGATAAGAAAAAAGGCCAGCCCGTGCCTGAATAGCCCTGCAAGCAACGGCGCAGCCGCCAAAGAACCCGTCAGGAAGAACAAGTAAATAGTAACATGCACCGCACGGGCAAGGCTGATTGTCCTTCTGCCAACAGGCCCGGCCATAAGAATATTCCGGTCCCTCAAATCGAGAAGTACCGCCGAAAAGTCAGAAATGAGTGACGTCATGATTAGAAACATCAAAACGCCAAAAAAGGTTGTCATTTGAAAGAAAAAATGGTTTCCCATCAAAATCAGCGGCAACAGCAGGAGTCCGTAAAGCGAATAAATCCAAAGCGACTTCATAAAGCGGTTCTCTTCTTCATGGCTGTGATCGCTCTTGTTCCGTGCCCCTCCAAGGATTGTCGGCGCCCTTCTCTGGTCCATCGTAAGCTTCATCGCAAGGATACTCCTCATAACCGGATAGTCAGCCCCAAGCCGCTCAAACATCCATCTGAACTTATCGAGTACCCTCAACGTCCTTACATCCTTCAAGAATCACACCTCCCGGACGATTGAAACAAATTCATCCGCCATGTCCCTGAATTCATCAAAGCCTGTCAGCTGGTTGAAAATCTGTTCCAGGGAACCTTCCGCACTTTGTTCCTTCAATTGTTCGAAGCTTCCATCGGCGACAATTTTTCCACCGTTAAGCAAAATGATTCGGCTGCTGATTTTTTCGACCACATCCATAATGTGGGAGGAGTAGAATATTGTTTTTCCGCTGGCTGCAAGCTGGGAGAGGATTTCTTTAAAAATCATGACCGAGTTTGCATCTAGCCCGCTTAGCGGCTCATCGAGGAACAGGAGTTCAGGATCGTGCAGAAGGCTTGAGATGATCATCACCTTTTGCTTCATTCCTTTTGAAAAAGACGAAATCCGGCTATAGAACACATTATCGAGGCCAAATGCGCGCATCAGCTTTTTGGCCTTCACTTCCGCTTTTTCGGGATTCATCCCATACAGTTCACCCGTGAAGGTCAAGTATTCGATTGCAGTCAGGTTATCATAAAGCTCGGCAATTTCCGGGACATACCCTATTTTTCTTTTATACTCATAATCTCCGGGCTTGAGCTTTTGCCCAAAAATCTCTATTTCTCCCTGATAGTTTTCCTCAAGGCCTAGGAGCAGCTTGATCGTCGTACTTTTCCCCGCTCCATTCGCTCCAATATATCCGATGATTTGCCCTCGGTTAACAGTAAGGTCAATTCCCTGCAGAACCGGTTTTGCCCCATAATTCTTCCGCAGGTTCCTAAGTGCCAGAACGACTTCTTCATTATGTAAAATAAGGACCACCCATTTCTGTTAATCTAGGAATAGTTTAACATATAAGCTAGTTATTATTTGGAAAAAAAACACTACTGAAAGGTTCAACAAGAAGCACCATCTATCTCAATGTAAGTCTCGTCATCTCACTCTGCTAAAGTTTTTATGAGAGTCATTAAAAATCAAGGAAGGTTTTAATGTGTTAAAGTTGAATATTTATTTTGTATTGAAATATAAATTCAAACTTTCCGGTGGTCTCTGATTACTACTATATGAGGAGGAATATCTTGAAAAAAGGATTTATCATAACAATAACAATTATTTTTTGGTTAATAGTAATAGTTCCTCTAGGGTTTTTTGGATATATAAACTATCAGCTTTATTCTTTAAAGAAAGATACTTATGAGCATTTATTAAAAAAGTATAATGAAGACCAAATTCAAAAAGTAGAAGTTAGTCCCACAAAGGCTTCTTATCTTTATGCAGCTTTTGTTACTTTTAAGGATGAACCTGAGCATGTTTATGAATATATACGGCTTGATGGAAAGGTAAGACAAGGTTCACCTTTTCCAAATGGAGAAGAAGCTCAAAAATATAAACATTTAGAACCAGATGAATAAAAGTGGATTTGTTAAAAACCTTAAAAAGGCATAGGAGTTATGTTCCAAAATAAAAATTCCGGAGAACCGAAAGCCGCACCTAGGATTGATATGCTCCCCTTTAGGTAGACAGATTAAAAAATAAAAATCTGACTACTAAAGGGGAGTATTTTTATGTCTAAAAGAGCTTTCACTCCTGAGTTTAAGATTGAGGTATTAAAAGCTTGGGAAATTGGTTCTTTTTCCTTAGCGGAGATTGGTAAAAAGTATAATGTAAATGAAACTACAATCAGGGAATGGAAATATCAATTTGATACATATGGAACTGAAGGCCTTAAAGAATCTTCAACTTGGAAAAAGTATACGAAGGAACTAAAGCTTGCGGCTGTTCGTGATGTTCTGTCTGGTAATTACTCTTTACGTGAGGTTGCCAGAAAGTATGAAGTGTCTCATGAGTCGGTCCTCAGGAAGTGGATTAACAAGTATAATAGTCATAGAGAAATTAAAGATACATCAAAAGGAAGGTCGAGCTCTATGACTAAAGGGAGAAAAACAACTTGGGATGAACGAATCCAAGTTGTCCTTGATTGCTTGGGGAATGGAAAGGATTATCAGAAGACAGCTGACACTTATGAAGTTTCTTACCAACAAGTCTATACATGGGTTAAGAAATATGAAGTTGGCGGAGATGAAGCACTTAAAGATAAGCGTGGAAAGAAGAAAGAAGAAGCCGAATTAACTCCGGAAGACAAAATCAAATTTCAAATGAAAAAGTTAGAAAGAGAAAATGAACGCTTACGTGCGGAGAATTTATTCTTAAAAAAGTTAGAGGAGATCGAAAGGAGGCGAAAGTAAGTCGAATTCGATATGAAGATAGGTATGTGGCAATCCAGGAACTTAATGAGAAAGAAGAACTTAGTATTCTCACGCTTTGTGAAATAGCTGGTATTTCACGAGCTGCTTACTATAAGTGGCTCAATCGAAAACCGACTTCCCAGGATCAACTGAATGAAGAAATCATAAAAGAGATGAAGGCTCTCCATGAAAAAGTAGATGGTACCTTTGGTTATCGTCAAATGACCCTCCACATGAACCGAAAGTTCAATGTGCCGCTTAATCATAAGAGGATATATCGATTAATGAAAGTGGCTCATTTACGCTCTGTCATTCGGGTTAAGAAGAAACGTTATAAACGTTCTATCCCCCAACACGTTGCCGAAAATATCTTGAATCGGGAATTCAAGGCTGACAGCCCAAATAAAAAGTGGGTTACTGATGTAACTGAATTTAAATACGGTTCAAACAAAAAAGCTTATTTAAGTGCGATTCGCGACCTATATGATGGGTCCATCATCAGTTTTGTATTAGGGCAATCTAACAACAATAAACTTGTTTTTGAGACTCTGGACCAGGCAACTAAGTTCCTAAAGGGAGAACATCCACTCATCCATAGTGACCGTGGCTTCCAGTACACCTCACATGGCTTTAAACGAAGGATAGATAAAGCTAAAATGATCCAAAGTATGTCACGAGTAGGACGATGTATTGACAATGGACCTATGGAATCCTTTTGGGGGACATTAAAATCTGAGAAGTATTACTTGCATAAATATGGGACTTTTGAAGATTTATCTAAAGCAATAAATGAATATATCCATTTCTATAATCATGACCGATATCAAAAACGACTAAACGGCCTTAGCCCCTTGGAATACAGGGCTAAAGCCGCTTAGATCCTTTTTATTATTTCCACTGTCTACTTGACGGGGGGCAGTTCAGATAGTGTGCGGCTCTTTTCCATTATTAAAAATGCTTTAATCATAAAATAAGATACCTCTTCGGGAAGAAGCTCCTTAATTGGTTTTAATCGCTCCCGCCCGGCTTCGGCGACCGCTTTTTCCAGCAGCGGCAAAAACTCCTCAGGAATCAATTTCTCAAATTGCACCGGCATCCCCTGCTGGTGGCAGGTTAATAGATGGTTTTCAACAGTGCTAGCGGCTAGCCCGCGGCGGGCGGCAATTCCTTCAACCGATTGGCCTTCAAGGTGGAGGCGGTGTGTTTCGAGATGGGAGTCGCTCGTCGGCTTGGCTGCTGGGCGTTTTTTCGCGGTCCTTGCTTCTTCTTCAAAAACAGGCTCCCGGTCTGGATTCAAGGCCAGAAACTTCTGAATTGCCGATATGAACGGTTCACCGTACTTTTCAAGCTTATTCGCTCCTACCCCGTTTACCTCAAGGAAATCCTCATCCGATTGCGGCAGCTTCAGGCACATATCCTTCAGCGAAGCATCCGAGAAAACGACGAACGGCGGGACATTCGCGGCGTCGGCAAGCTGCTTCCTTATAGCCCTCAGTTCTTCGAAAAGCGGGTCTTCCACCGATATTTCCGCGGATCGGACGGCGACTTTCCGTGAAACCCGCTGCCTTCCCTGCAAAACTTCCTTCCCCTTGGGCGAAACATAAATAGTCGGATAGGTACCGTGTTCCACCCCGATCAAGTCCTCGGAAATCAAAAACTCGATAAAGCTGGCCGCATCCTTCGCGGTCCACTCCTCCATAATTCCGTATGTTGAGAGTTTATCAAAGCCAAATTCAGCGATCTTTTTGTTTTGCGAACCGGTCAAAACCTGGGCGGTGAGCGCCTTGCCGAAGCGTTGCCCCATGCGTATGATGCAGGATAGGGCCATTTGCGCTTCTTTTGTAACATCCTCGCTTTCCCGCGAATCGGTGCAGTTGCCGCAGCGCCCGCACGGTTCTGTGTCCGTTTCCCCGAAATATCGGAGAATGTATTCCTGGAGGCAGCTTTCAGTGTGGCAATAGTCCGCCATGCCCTGAAGTTTTTCCAATTCCGATGCGGTCCGGTCCCGCTCGACCGATTGTTCGATCAGGAAACGCTGGACCTGGATATCCTGCGGTGAATAAAGGACGATGCACGAGCTCGGAAGGCCATCCCGGCCGGCGCGCCCCGCTTCCTGGTAGTAGCTCTCCATGTTCCTGGGAAGCTGATAATGGATAACATAGCGGATGTTGCTTTTATCGATGCCCATCCCGAATGCGGACGTAGCAACCATCACGGAGGCTTCATCGCGCAGGAAACGTTCCTGTTCGCCGAACCTGTCCGCGTCGCTCATTCCGGCATGGTAGCGGGAAACCGAAATCCCGCCTCTTCTCAGGCTTTCATACAACTGGTCGACCGTCTTGCGGGTCGCGACATAAATTATCCCTGTTTCCTTTTCATTCTGCTGTAAAAAGCGTTTCAGAAACTTGCCGCGGTCCTGGCCTTTTATAACGGAAAACGAAAGATTCTCCCGTTCAAAGCCGGTAATGATCTCGTTACCAATTTCAATTCCGAGCGAGGTACAGATATCATCCCGGACAATCGGGGTCGCGGTCGCCGTCAGCGCAAGCATCACCGGCCGATTGCGGAAGCCCTGCGCCATTTTTGCAATATGGCGGTAGCTGGGCCGGAAATCGTGGCCCCACTGGGAAATACAGTGCGCTTCATCAACAGCGATGAGTGGTATGTCCATTTTTCCAAGCTGCTCGGTAAAATAAGGCGATTCCAGCCGCTCTGGAGCGATATACAATAGCTTGTACCTTCCCGCGAGAGCGTCCTCCATCCGTTCCGCCGCCTCCTGGCTTGATAGTGAACTGTTGATGTAGGCCGCATCAATTCCAAGCTCGATAAGGGCGTCGACCTGGTCCTTCATCAGGGAAATAAGCGGTGAAACGACAATCGTCGTCCCCTCAAGCATCAGCGCCGGTATTTGGTAACAAACCGATTTACCGCCTCCAGTCGGCATGACACAAAGAGTGTTCCTGCCTTCAAGCACCGAAGAGATGGCCCGCTCTTGTCCTTCCCTGAATGCCGGATAGCCAAAATACGTTTTTAAAAGATCGTTCGCTTTTTGAAGCATCAGTTTAGGACCCCCTTTTTACTTCCCGCAGCACTTTTTATATTTTTTTCCGCTCCCGCACGGACAAGGGTCATTGCGGCCGATTTTTTCACTTTTCCCTATCTGTTGCGGGCTTTTTTTCATTGTATTTCTATCTTTTTTTTCAAATACTTCCTCCCGTTCTACAAGAAGCTTTCTCCACGTATTCACGTAGGGGGAAGGGATACCTGCCATCACATGGTAGCCAAAAAGATTCAATTCGTACTCAACAACCATCCCGTCAGGGCCATTTTCCATGAAATCCTGAATCTCAGGAAGAGCTTCCGGGGAGAGGGAATGGCAGAGCGCTTCGAAAAAGAATTCCTTATCCCCAATATCGGCGATCTTGTAGTGTTCTTTTAATGTTTTCAACGACAGGTCAGTTTTTAGATTCGCCAAAACTGAAACTGCATAGATACAGGCATCTTTGTGATGTAAATAAGGTACAACCGCTTCAATAACTTCATCCGATTGAAACGCGATTAGGGCGTCGCAAGCCTCTTCCTGTACACTGAAATTATCACTAGCCAAAAGTTCCGCTATTAATGGAATGGAATCCTTTAACTTGAGTTTACCCGCCATGTAGGAGGCGAGCATTCCCCAAGAAGTATGCTGGATATCCTTTTCCGCATTGCCGGTCAAGACAGCTTCTATTTCACTTTCGTCCATCCAGCCTCTTTCAAGCATGGCATCTGCCATCCGCTTAGCCTTAGAATAGAGGAGATTATTGCCCCCGCCCTGGTCCAACTCGGCTAAAATTCCGGCATATTCTTCCCACATTTGATGCTCATCTTCGGCATGTACAATGAAATCAAATGTCTTCCACATTTCATCAGGCAAATAAGGCCCCAGTTCACGCTTCTTTTTAAGAGCGATTTCGGTACTTATGCCATAAAGTGATTGTTTAAAATACCCTAACGATGGACCTCCTCGCTCCAACCCCTTCAGCAAGATACCAATCGAGTCATCAGTCAACGGAAATTTTTCCATATTCGACAGGATTATATTGGCATTTCCCTCCGATTCCAAAGCCCTTTCAAACAGAGTTGTGGCCCAGTTTTCAGGAATTCCCGGATAATCCCGTACAATATTCATGATAAATTCAAGGAGAATGGGATCCGGCGTCTTTAAAAATGATTCTATCTTCGTAGTAAATTGCATTTTACACCCCATAAATAGTTGGACATATAGTTTCATTATACCGAAAAAGCAACCTGTTTTCCCGGGTACAGCGTATAATTCATTACATACTATAAAAATAAATGTTATTTTGAAGGAGCCGGTTTTCATGTTCAAAAATAAGCGGGTCTTGCCTTCGTTCTTGGTGGCATGTGCTGTGCATGCAGGGACGTTTCTTTATTTTTTTGCGCGGATGATTTCAGATGCTCTTGATGGTTCTCATCGTGAGTCATTTCTTGATTGGGTACCACTTGCAGTATTTCTCACCACCTTTGTCCTCCAAGCCCTTCCTCCGTTGCGTTCCGAGTGGAAGGAAGCACCGGTGAAAATGTTTCTTTGGATGGTTGCCGTTACGGCGGTTCTCGTTTGGATTTTCGCGTTTTTCATGAGGCTGCTGACATAGGCTGGCCGCAAGCCGGTTAGCTTCGTGCTTCCCCCTCGCTCGTTTTGTGGCTGTACGGTACAATTGGACTGGGGGGATTGCATTGCTGACACATTTTCAATTCAAGCCTTTATACAAAAATACGGAAATACCCGGCTGGGAGTTTTCATTCTTTTTCAAAAAACTGAAGCGGACGGGGCACTACCTCCAGGACGGAAAAATCGAATGGGGCCAGAATGCACCGGAAGGGCTTGAACGGAACGAATTGGAAAAGCAGATTCACGAGTTGATGCTGTTCCATGTGTATGACCGCTAGTGCCGGGTGAGCCCGGCATTTTCCGTTTTTGGCCACATTACTATAATTGAGTTAAATGATTTTTTAAAATAGGAGAACCGTTATGTTCGAAAAACTGCTGGCGCTATACCCTGGAGCCTTTATTACGGAGCATCCTCCGGTAAGGGCACAAACTAAATTCTATATTTTTTATGATGAATCCGAAAAAAATTGGATTTCTATTCCCGTGGAATCGATCAGCAAAAAGGAGCTTGACCTTCTAGGGGTGATTTATGTCCGTGAGGAGGCGCCATCTGAAAATCTTTCTCCCCTTTCGCGGCAATGGAAGGAATMCCTTTTTGAAGGCGTTGAACCGCCTGCAGGCTTTGAAGGTGAAGCCATCCGGCTCATCCAATTCGAGTTCCACGGAGAAAACCATGACCGTGAGGAGCTTGAAACGGCAATCAAAGGGTTTTTCCCTGAAGAGATTATGATCCTTTGGGAAGGTTCGGGAAGGGCTGTAGCAATTGAAATTGGTTCGTTTTTAGTTGACGAGCGGGACCTTGCTTTAGTAGCAGACGCGTTTGAAAGTGATTTTTACATACAAACAAGAATGTATGTTGGAAGGCAGCTCACAGTTTCCGATGCACTGCCGGGACAATTCAGGGAGGAGCGAAACTATTTTGATTTTGCTAAAAAAAATATTCCCCCGGAAGGGTATTACACTTTTGAAAAGGTTTTCCCTGCCTATGTCGCGTCACTGCTGCCCGGGCCGCTTGCCGAAGCGTTGAACGCTGTTTTCGCGGAGGCGTTCAGAAGTGACGACGAGATGTTCATTACGGTAAAGGGATTTCTCGAGAACGGGTCGAATGCAAGCCTTGCCGCAAAAAAACTGTTCATCCACCGCAACACGCTCCAATACCGGGTCGATAAATTCGCAGAAAAGACAGGGGTCAGCCTGAAGGATTTCCACTCCGCCTTCACCGTTTACCTCGCATGCCTTTTATATGAAAGGGACCGGGGAACAAGCTAAAGGCCGCCAGCACGTTTGGCGGCTTTTTTGTTTTCCAAAGGGGTCGTTCCCTTGACTTCGCTTCAAGGCTTTTCAATTTGCAGGAAAAATGTACCCTCTGGATTGTTTTTTTTATGAAGCCGGTTTTTAACAGTTGCCCAGGCACATTGCCCAAAACCGGGACACTTATCTTTGTGCAGCCTGTCCATATGGTTTTTTCGCTGTTTCACGTACACTTAAAATAAGAGATTATTTATATGGGAGGATTCAAAACATGGCAGAACTGATACTCGATCACATTTATAAAGTGTACGACAACAAAGTAACAGCCGTTGAAGATTTTAACCTTCACATAAAGGATAAGGAATTCATCGTGTTCGTCGGGCCATCCGGCTGCGGAAAGTCAACGACATTGAGGATGATTGCTGGGCTTGAGGAAATTACGAAAGGCGATTTTTATATCGATGGCAAACGGGTCAACGATGTTGCACCAAAAGACCGCGACATCGCGATGGTATTCCAGAACTATGCCCTTTACCCGCACATGACAGTCTATGATAATATGGCATTCGGCCTGAAGCTTCGCAAGGTTCCGAAGGCTGAAATTGATAAAAAGGTTAAAGAAGCCGCGAAAATCCTTGGCCTTGAAACATATTTGAGCCGTAAACCCAAAGCTCTTTCCGGTGGTCAGCGCCAGCGTGTTGCCCTAGGCCGCGCAATTGTCCGTGACGCGAAAGTGTTCTTGATGGACGAGCCGCTTTCCAACCTTGATGCCAAGCTTCGCGTCCAGATGCGCGCGGAGATCGCCAAGCTTCACCGCCGCCTCGACACAACTACAATTTATGTAACACACGACCAGACTGAAGCGATGACAATGGCCACCCGCCTTGTAGTTATGAAGGATGGCCTCATCCAGCAGGTTGGTTCTCCTAAAGAAGTATACGAAAAGCCTGCGAACGTTTTCGTTGGCGGCTTTATCGGGTCGCCGGCGATGAACTTCTTCCGAGGCACACTTGAAGATGGCAAGTTCGTTATCGGCGATGTGAAAATAGCCGTTCCGGAAGGAAAAATGAAATATCTTCGCGAACAAGGTTATGTCGGGAAGCCAATCGTACTCGGCGTTCGCCCTGAAGACATTCATGATGAGCCAGTGTTCATCGATGCTTCCGAAGGCTCAAAAATCACCGCTACCGTTGAAGTATCCGAACTGACCGGCGCGGAGACAATGATTTACTCAAGCCTGGGTGGCCAGGATTTCGTCGCTAGGGTTGATTCCCGCTCCGATATCCATCCGAATGACAAGATTGATCTTGCGTTCGACATGAACAAGGTTCACTTCTTCGATGTCGAAACCGAGCTGCGCATCCGCCCAGCCGCTGAACAATAAGAGCATTGCAAAAGAGAGAAACGTCCAGTTAGTTCGGTTTTAATCCAGAAAATAAATTTAGGATAATAATTTGCAGTCCAATTCACTGATGAATTGGACTCTTTATTTTATTAATACTTCAATGTTTAAGTAGAATTGGTATTCAAATCGAAGCAGCATATCAATTCGCATAAGGACAATAGCCATTGTACACTTGTTATTTTTAATTAAAATTATTGGGCTAATTTACGGGCTAAATATATATGAAAAAACCACAAAAGTAATGTTTCTTGTGGTTTAATTGCAATTATTCCTAATTCACTTCCACAATCACCTTTATTGGAGAGTGATTTTCAATTTCTGACACAAAATCTACTTTGGGAGATTCAGACGTGTAAAACCAACATAAGCCACCTTTTGGCATTCTATGATAGTTAGGCTTTTCGGGTAAACTTCCATCTTTGTTGTAATTGTACCTAACGCCTACCATTTCCCCATAAGATTAGCCGGACTACATTCTATGATTATCTTAAAAGCCGTCTTGTAAGCTAACCAAGGAATATAATAATAAAATTTTATTCGAGAAAATAAAGCTCTTAGGAAGGAATCCCCTATCCCGTTGTCGAATATTGGTAAATATTCATTTAAATAGGGAGGAATGGGAATGACCGTCCTAACAAAAGCAAAAATAGACATAAAAAATGGACTAATTGAATTGGAAGGGTCGGAGACTTTTGTTTCCGAAGGCATTAAATTATATTCTGAATTGTTGGTTAGTTACAATGAGAGAACTATTGAAACTACTCCAGAATATGTTGAAAATCATGTCTCGGATTTACCAAAATACGTAGACAATGTAGTAAATGAAGTGTTTAATAAACATTTTGGTGTAGATGAAGAAACTCTGAACCAGATAATTCACACGGAAGAACAGGGGTTTAAAATCATAACAAATAAAATTAAGGGTACAACTGCAGAACGCCAGATTGGATATTCCTTATTATACTGCCTGGCAAATGACTATTATGGTAATCCTAAAACAGAAGTGTCTACATTAAGAGAACTGTGCGAACAATTTGCATGCTTGGATTCAAGTAATTTCGCTACTTACTTTAAAAGGAACCCAACGTTTTTTATAATTGAAGGTTCCAAAGGGAGTAAAAATAAAGAAATTAAACTTACTATTCCAGGAAAAGAAGAAGCAAAGCGAATAATTAAGTCGTTAATTCATGGCGAATAAAAATGATTAATGATATTAAAACTATTTTATCCGAAAAATATCCAGAAGAATTGGTTGATGCGCTATTAAATGCCTATATAGAACTGAAGAGAAATTATTCATTACGACTCTTTAAGCCTAGTGAACTTGAGGGCGGCTTTTTTGTAGAAGTAGTACGAAGGTTGATCGACATTGAACTTTTCTCAAACCATATTCCCATTGGGAAAAATTTGAATAACTTCAATGACGTCGAAATGAGGAGGTATGAGCAGGGGACTGGAGATGAATCTTTTCGGCTGCATATTCCAAGGATATTGAAATCAATATACAACCTCAGAAACAAAAGGGGCGTTGGACATTTATCCTTGGTAAGCCCAAATTTAATGGATTCAACATTAATTGTATTTTCTTGTAACTGGGTGCTAGCTGAATTAATTCGACAGAATTCTAATTTACCTGCTGATAGATGCCATTCCATAATTGATGGAATTATGGAGAAGGATTTACCTCTTATTTTTGATAATGGAGAGGTTCAACGTGTTTTGGATCCTAAAATACCATTGAAAGAGGAAATCTTAATTCTTCTTTATCATAACGACAATAAATTAAATGTTGATGATCTACTTAGATTTACTGAATACAAGAATTCAAGTCGGTTTAAAACTGTTGTTCTTCCCACTCTTCATCGGGAACGGTTAATTGAGTTCGGGGATAAAAAATGCGAACTAACAGCATTAGGAATTAAGTGTGTAGAAGAGTACATGAATAAAATGGAAAACCGGCTTTTGAAGGCTTAATTATTTTGTTTCCACCTTGTTGAGTGTAATCATTAACAGGGTTCAAGAAAAAACTGTACTAGGCAGAGACAATGCTGAAATAAAAAATGACAGGAACTTATGCTTCCCTGTCATTTTTTTATTTACAATATTATTAACTGTTTCTGCTAAGACCTTTATTTCGTTCTTCCTTGCCATTTCGATTTCGCGTCATCGCAACTCCTCTCCCCATTTCTTTTTTACTTTTTCTCTAACACGAATGATAAAACCGATAACTTCTTCCAAATAGAATTCATTTACTCGTTGTTCATTCTCTCTTTCATCAAAAATTGGTGTCCGTATTGTTACTTTAATCCCATATTCATCTTTCATCGAATGTTTTTCCTTAAGTTTTTTATGCACTCCTCTGTACCGTCTTTAGCAAGGTAATACACCTCATCAAATATCTCCCCAAATTACTTTGTGCTTACAATAGCTATCATAATGCTTTGATTCGATTTCTACTTCTTTATTTGCTCTTATCCCATCAAGCAGTCTGCTTTCGTACTTGTTAACTTGAAAAAGGATTCTTAGAATTGACTCAATCAAAATAACTCCTCCTTTTTCTAGCCATTAAATATATATTCTATTAAAAACTTTGGATTCATTTATTAATTTCGAATGCCCTTTATACGAATAACACTCAGAACCGCATCTGTATTTCCTTGGTGCGCTGCAACAGTGGATGTAAAAAACCAGAAAAATAATTGCTGAAATTAAAAAATCTTACTCAATATAATCCCAGCCCCCATACACCCAATGTTACCACAAATACCCAAATATGAGTGCGGAATTCCTTCTCATATCAAAAATCTCCCATAAAAGGCTAAGTAGCGTCAAAATTTCAACAATTTAGTTTATACTGAAAAAAAGTGACTAAGGGGTGTTATTTGTGGACTCATCTGCTTTTTTTTGGTCGGTGATCGCAAGTTTTGTTGCAGCAGTATTTTTAGGTGCAACGTATAAGATTGTTAATAAAAACAAAACAAAAAAAGAAATCAATCAAAAAGGTAATAACAATACCGCATTTATAGATTCGTCTATCAATATCAATAAAAGAGATAAAGAATGATGGTGAATATAAAATGTTTGGAGATAAGACCACTCTCAAGCAATCGGGCAATAACAATTTAGCAATCCAAAACTCTGAAGTAACTGTGATAGTATCCATTTTTGATGAAATAAACCGTTTATCTAAGGCTGGAAAATGGGATGAAGTTATTCAGTTGATGAATGAAGCAAAAGACTTAATTGGAACAAAACATCCACTTTATCCCCATTACCGATATAAGCCTGTCCAGTTTGGCAATACAACTGTTTTGGCCCATGAGCCATTAACGACAGATGCTGTTGAAAAATACCCACTTTCATACAGAGGAAATTTTACACTTTCAAAAGAAAAAATGAAGGCCTATAAAAACTTCTCCGAATTGATAGAAGATGCCTATTTTAATCAGCAAGAAATTGAAATAAACATGACATCCATAACAGCCTGGATCGGAGACCAGCCAGTTGATACGCCTAATCTTAATGAAACATTAACAGAAGGAAAATGGGTAATCCCGCCAAGACCACTGCCTAAACCAATCCTATTAAAGTTTTATATTAAGGGTCAGCCCGAAACTACAATATTGGATTACCTGGAAATGAGCATTAGCGGCAGTGAAAATTATTTTGTTTTTATCGATAATAGTCGTCAATCATCATCTAAATTGTTAGTCTCTCTTAAATTGCCGATAAAAGACAAGAGTAAATCGAATACAGCGAAAATCAATGTAAAAATAAGAGAAGAGTTTCGTAACAATGTCGATTCAAATAGGATCCTGTTAAGATTTTTAAAGTTGGCCACAGGAGAACATCAGGCATTTGCTTTTAAAAACCTTGAAAGCAATGAGGATTTTCTGGTCGCCCCTAATTTCTCATTTGAAGGGAATACGGAGAACCTAGAAAAAGACCTTCGCTTTATTGAAAGACTTTATGCACTTGAAAAACATTTCAATTTGACTTTCGTAATACCAGATTCAGTATCCAAGGAAGAATGGGAAACCATTGATATCCTTGAGCATGTTATGAAGAAAAAACCAATTGTAAATTCTCTTCGAAATCTAACCGCAGAGATAAGGGACAAGCAAACGATTATAAATATAATTGATACATTCGAATCTAGGAACAATGAGATAGGAGCTCTGTTTGAACAATCCGGTCTTGAAGCTAGATTTGAATTATTCGGTGAGGCTATACCGATTGAAAAAATTCAATCTGAGTATAGGAGTCTGAAGATTAACGGGTTAGAGAGGTTAAAGCAAAAGGTCGAGTTAATGGACGAAGGGGAAATCATAAAAATAACCTTTTTACCAGGTAAAGATAGCTCGTACCAAGAAACCTATGTATTAAAGTAAATATTTTTAGCGGTTTACGACGAACGAAACCATCGCTTAAAATGGTTTTTTCTTACTACTTAAAGAGAAAATATGTTCTATAATTATTTTAAGACAGACAGGTGAGTGAGAATATGGAAATACTTGACCGAGGGATATTGAAGGGGAGAACTGCCTCGACATTAACCCATCATTTTTCATTTATTACAGAAACAAGTGGGAGGTCTCAAGCGTAGAAATTGCAGTTTGTCAATTTAAAATCACCAAAGAGGTACTTCGCTAAGTAATGAGAACAGATAATAATAAAATTTGGTTTGAGATTATTCAAAACATGGAATCCCCATCCGGTTCAGCTTTTCCTGGTGGACAAAACAAGGTATTATTGTAAGCCCAGTTTGTTACTTATTTTCACAAAAAGAAGGGATGATGGCTACAAGGTTATGTTAAAGACAAAGCAGGTTGATAATCTGGTATGAGGCAAGCAGCATTGCGTGTTTTTCATTTAAAAAAGACAGTCATAGAATATCGACTGTCTTTTAACTGGGAACTAAATCCTTCTTTGTATTATTGCTTTTAAGATTTTTACCTTTTTGGACTGTTTTTGCTCTTTTTATAATCTGAACCATTATTATTCCTATTTGAATTTTATACCGTTCAACTTCCTCGATAGAAGTCGCGTTTTCTAGTTTCTTTTCATAGATTTCAATTAAGTCTTTTTCACGAGGAGTTAATAAGTTCCAATAACTATTTTTTGACATGTCTCATCACTCCTTGGGTTTAGTCGAGTCTGAATTTCCATTATCCATATTCTCGGGATTTAAATCAACTTCTCCCGGTGTTTCTGGTGGTTCCAAATCACCAAAATCAATCTCAGACTCATAGTCTTCAATTAAAGTTGTATCTATATTATAGGTCTCGTTAATTAGAGAAGCAAGTTCTTCAATCGTTAATTCATTATCATTTTTTACTTCTTCTTTAGCTGAATAGTGATCTTCCAATGTTTCATTTTTTATACCATTTAATATCTTATCTTCAACTACCCCCTCTACTAGGGAACTTCTCAACAGGAACGTGATGCCACTTAATCCCGCAATAAAAGACAATGTAGTAATCTGTGCAAATGTCCCCTGGGGATTAATCAAATTAACTGCAGCAAACCCTGCTAAAGCTCCGGAGATTATAAAAATCCAAGAATAAGATTTTAAAATTTCATGGCGATGATTTTTTTTAAGATTAACGTGCTTCGGATTCTGTTTAGAAAAGTTTTCCAAATTTATTGTTGATACGATTAATCTAACCCAGCAGCCAAGTGCACCAAAAAGCAATGGCAAAATAACCTGATTTATAATTCCGTAATCGTTTTCAAAATATTGAGTTTCAACCGACAAACAATTCAAAGCACTCGTTATGTACATTTCCCATTCTCCAGTAAAAAAAACATTCTATATACCCCTCTCTAGCTAAAGGATAACATAAAATGTCATTTTTCTGATTGATTTTTTTCTTTTTCAATTGTTTTTCTTAAAATTATTCTTTCTAGAATAAGGCCAATTTGTTCCTTGTAAAGCTGAACTTCTAATACGCTTTTAGCACTTTTAATTTTTTGTTCAATTTCAGAAATTTTTACCCGTTCTCCTTTGGTTAGATATTTATAATACATATCATCACACCCACATCAAAAGTTTTATATTATCAATATTCCTGATATTTCCCAGTATTCCTTACTGCTAAATATTTCATTCCTGCTGTAAACAAAGTGTGTCAAAGACATCCCTGCTGCCTTATACAGTAGGTTGAGGTGAGCAGATTGGCATAAAAGATTGAGTTCATCTATCACCCACACACTGATGAAGTCGATGAGGAGAAAGTCAGAAAGGCGCAAAAAAGTTTTTGAATTCCTGGTCCTCATCGCAGTGAAAAGAGCCTCCGAAAATGGGAGGCCCTTTTTTTATGGTAGAAGATTATCGGACTTAGGAAGATACTTGCAATAATCAAAGCCAGAAGACAAGAACAACCATTTTCCCTCGTTTTATTTGTTCTCTTCCTGCACATTCCGGATTTCAACATTTGTCCACATAATAAAAAGTCCTATACCGTCCTTGTTTCTCTTCTGAATTTTAACAACCGTTTTCTCCTGGCATTTAAGGACGTGGGAATCAACCGTATCAAGACCAACCTTAACGCATTATTAGATAAACGCGATATCCCTTTGATATGAAACGAGCATCGACGGAAATGTTTATAGAAAAAAATTAGTATTGATGCGCTTAGTGACAACGTAGGAATAACCGTTAAAGGAGTCCTTGATGACATTGCTTTACATTCCGCAGCTTCAAAACGATGTGAAACTCTCCTGTGAAACAAGAAAATTCGGGGAATGACAGGCATTGTTCATATTTTCAACCCCCATAAAAATAATTTATCGTGAGCGAAATCACTGTCTATTCTCCTATGAGAATCACACTATCTGTCCCGCAGGCTGGACAGCGGTAGAGGTGGGGGCATTGGCGGTTTCTATGGTCATCGGGKATGCCGTCCTCAAGTTTCATTTGGTCGATGGGCATGTAGGGGCTGTAGTCGTCGAAGTAGTCCATGTAGCGTCCCTTTTCTTCCATTAGGTTCGTGCAGTTTTCGCAGTTGATATCCACTTTCTTTAGTCCATTGCAGACCGGGCAGACTCCCATGTCCAATCCCCTCCCTTTTTGGTTAGTGTTTACGGCACTCTTGTTTCTATGCGAAATTTTCCTGACTGGCCTAGAATAAAGCAGCCGCGAATGTCCAAACTAGATAATGCGGCAGGCCACCATCCAATTTATATAGGATTCAAAGAATTGGATGGTGCATTCATCTTCGCCCGTGAAACATCCTGTTAAACAAGATTTTTCGGGTTGTGCAAGCAATGTTCGTATTTTCTGCCTTTTATCGATGGGTTCCAGTGCCAGGCTACTCCGTTTGTCCTGGCGAGCCGGTGCGACTCCGGCCAGCCCAGCCAATAGCAAAATGCCTCCTTATATCGAGGGGGCATTTTGCTTTCAAAAGGTTCTAAAATGACACCCGTGAACACTCCTCTTCCAAAGCCCTTCGCAATCTTATTTACACCATATTCTCCGGACGTACCCATTCGTCGAATTCCTTTTCGGTCAGGTAGCCGGTCTTGAGGGCTGCCTCTTTCAGGCCAAGGTTTTCGTTGAAGGCAAGCTTGGCGATCTGGGCGGCTTTCTCGTATCCGATGTGCGGATTGAGCGCCGTGACGAGCATGAGCGAGCGTTCCATTTGCGCCTTGATGGCTGTTTCATTCGCTGTAATGCCCACCGCGCAATTGTTATTGAATGAATCCATTCCATCGGCGAGGAGCCGAACGGATTGTAAGAAATTATCGATGATGACCGGCTTGAATACATTCAGTTCGAAATTCCCCTGGCTGGCGGCAAAGCCGATTGTTGCGTCGTTCCCGAATACCTGGCAAATCGCCATCGTCAGCGCCTCGCTCTGGGTCGGATTCACCTTTCCAGGCATGATGGAGCTGCCTGGTTCATTTGCCGGGATCGTTATTTCGCCGATTCCGCTCCTTGGACCGCTCGCAAGCCACCTAATATCGTTGGCGATTTTCATCAAATCCGCAGCAAGTCCTTTCATCGCGCCATGAACATATACGATCTCATCATGGCTTGTCAGAGCATGGAACTTGTTCGCGGATGAACGGAACGGATGGCCGGTAACCCCTGAAATTACCTCGGCTACCTGATCCCCAAAGTCTGGTGCCGCATTAATGCCTGTCCCGACCGCAGTCCCGCCGATTGCCAAATCAAGCAGGCTCTTGCTCGCTTCCTTGATCATTGCCGCGCTTTTTTCAAGCATCGCCCGCCAGCCGCTGATTTCCTGGCCCAATGTTAGCGGGGTCGCATCCTGGAGATGAGTGCGACCGATTTTAATCAGGTTTTCGTAATCCTTTTCCTTTTGCCGGAAGGTTTCGGCAAGCCTTTCAACCGCAGGCAAAAGTGACGAAACAACTTTTCCGTACGCCGCGATGTGCATCGCTGTCGGGAAGGTATCGTTCGAGCTTTGCGACATGTTCACAACGTCATTCGGATGGATTCTTGTACTGCTGCCTTCACTCTCAAGCAGCGCGTTTGCCCGGTTCGAGATGACTTCGTTGACGTTCATGTTCGTTTGGGTGCCGCTGCCTGTCTGCCAAACCGCAAGCGGGAAATGGCTGTCGTACTTCCCTTCAAGAATTTCTGCACATACGTGGACAATGGCGTCCTTCTTTTCATCTGAAAGCCTTCCCGCCGCGTTATTCACGACTGCCGCCGCAAGCTTGACAGTAGCCAGGCTGTAAATGAGGTCGAGTGGCATTTTTTCCGTGCTGATTTTAAAATTCTCCAGGCTTCTTTGCGTCTGCGCGCCCCAATGCTTGTCAGCCGGGACCTTCACTTCGCCAAGTGTGTCTTTTTCAATACGGTAATCCATTTTTCTCCTCCCATTTCTCGCCGTTGTATACGGCCCTTATTTTTCGCAAAGGCTGTTTCCAATATCAAAATGTGTTTGCATTCCCTATTCCATTTTCCCCGTTTTTCTTTTTAAAAGCCAAATAAGGGGTTTTCTTTTTATAAAAAGAAACGCTTAGTGAAATTTCAGGTATCCAAAAGGCAAATGCTAAAATAAAGTAAAATAACTTTACTTGCCCGTATCTTTTTGAAAACTTCCTTCGTTATAGAGGGCAGAGAGGCAAAAAGGAGTGACGTTGTATGGTTGCCAGCAAGAACATACCAGCTGAGGAGAATATCATTGCGAACATTGAAGACGAATGGCTTCAAGGGCTGTGCGCTTCCCTGCAGAAGTATTGCCGCTTTCTTGCCAGGGATCAATGGGAGGCTGATGAACTTTTTCAATCTGCAGTCCTGAAAGGAATCGAGCATTACCCGCCTAGCCAGTTAACTGCTCCCCTTGTGAAAAAAATCGCCTACCATCACTGGATTGACCTTGCAAGGAAGGGGCGGCATGAGGTTGTCGGGGTTCCTGCAGAAACGCCTGAAAAGGAACAGAAGCCCAATGACAGGCTGGACGCTGTGAAGCTATTGCTTGAGAAACTGACTCCGAAGCAAGCGGTCATGTTCTTTTTAAAAGAAGGCTTCCGCTATAAGGCGGTCGAAATCGCGGATTTACTCGATACGACGGAAATGGCTGTAAAGTCCCTTCTCCATCGGGCAAAAAACAGGCTGGAAAAGGGACGCTCTCTCCATGCCTTCGCCCCGCTGCAGCCGGATGAAAGCAAGGACTTCATGGAGGAATTATTTTTGGAGGCGCTTCACCAGGGCGATCCGGCCATCCTAATAAAAAATCTTCCTAAAATCGCATCGCTGGCGGAAGTCCGGAAACCGGCACCACAAAAGCACTCCCGTTCATCTCTCGAATTTTACTGCGTGGCGGCGTAACCATTCAGGCTGGCCGGACGCAATCAGGGAGGAATTCATTTGGCAGCAATCCCATATGTAATTGAACAATCTAGCCGCGGGGAGCGGTCCTATGACATTTATTCACGCCTTCTGAAGGACCGGATTGTCATTATCGGGGACGAAATCAACGACCAGGTCGCGAATAGCGTCATTGCCCAGCTGCTGTTCCTGGAGGCTGATAATCCGGAAAAAGACATCTCCATTTACATCAATAGCCCGGGCGGTTCGACAACCGCAGGGTTTGCGATTTTTGACACGATGGAGCTCATCAAGCCGGAAATCAGCACGATTTGCATCGGGATGGCCGCTTCATTCGGTGCGATGCTGCTCCTTGCCGGGACGAAAGGAAAGCGATATGCCCTGCCAAACAGCGAAATCATGATTCATCAGCCGCTTGGCGGTGCCCGGGGCCAGGCCACCGAAATCGAAATTTCAGCGCGCCGCATCCTGAAGCTGCGCGAGCATGTCAACGGCATCATTTCCGAACGCACAGGCCAGCCCGTTGAAAAAGTCGCCAAGGACACGGACCGCGATTTTTTCATGAGTGCACAGGAAGCCTTGGAGTACGGGATTATCGATAAAATCATTAGCAAGAAGTGAGTTGTTTATTTGGACGGCTTACAAAACCAGAACCCTTTCCGGACAGTGGAAAGGGTTCTTTTTCTGATAATAAACAATAAACCAGTCCGCATAGAGACTCACTCTCTATATTATTGATTGAACGCGTCAGCGTATTCAACAGTTCCGGATACCCCATCAAGAGATTTCGCGCGAAGTTCCAGTGCCATGAAGACTTCATCCGGGACATTCCACGGCGCTTTGATTCCCCACAGGGATGCTTTTTTAAAGCCGAATTTCCGGTAATAGCCAGGGTGGCCGAGTACAATTGCCGATTCATAGCCTTGCTCCTTTGCCTTCTCCAATCCTTTATTGATAAGTAGTCCGCCAATTCCACGATTCTGGTATTCCGGCAGGACAGATACCGGCGCGAGAGCCAGCGTCTCAGCATCCCCAATCCGTGCTTTTGTAAAAAGAATGTGTCCAACCCATTCGCCAGTCGCTTCATGAACCGCTACAAGCGAAAGTTCCGGGATGAACGCCATAGAGCTACGTAACCTTTTAACGAGGTGATGCTCTGTCTTATCACTGATTGCCACATCGGAGAATGCCCTCTCGATTACTTCTTCCACAGCTTGATAATCCGCTTCTTTCTCCTGCCTGATTGAAATGTCCATATAACCCTCTCCCTTCCTCAATTCCATCATACCACCTCTAATTTTTGCAAAAAACTTCTATATAGGAGATGATTATTACAAGAATATATGTTCGTAACAAACGTCATGGAGGATAGCCGATGCAAAAACATAAGTACATACAAAACTGGGATTTGAACAGCATCTTTAAAACATCCGGAGAACTTGCAGAACACATCGCTTGTACAGAAAACATGATTGACAGTTTGGAAGCTGAAATGGACTCGGCAAATATAGAGGATCCCTTTGAAACTAAGAAACTGTTGGATTCCCTTGGGGACATCCGCATCCACCTCTCCCAGGCAGCTTCGTTTACTACATGCCTAATCGCACAAAATCCAAAAGACCCGGATGCATTATCCCTCCAGGGAAAAGCCGCCGCTTTGAATGGCTTTTACGATAAATCGGAAAAACTTGTCCAGAGCAAAATGATAACCTTAACCAACGAGGCCTGGGAGCAGCTGCTTTCATCAAAAGAGTTGGATGATTACGGATTCCTTTTAAATCAATGGCGTAAAAAAGCTAAATGGCAGCTCTCTGAAAAAGAAGAAAAGCTGTTTGCAGATTTAAGTATCGACGGGTACCATGCATGGGCCCAGTTTTACCAGACCTTAATGAGCAGTATTAAAATTTCAATTCCACTGGATGGAACGGAAAATGTAATGTCTGTTGGCCAGGCCATCAATTTGCGCTCCCACCCGGACCGATTTGTGAGAAAAATGGCGCATGATGCCCTGGAAAGTGCCCTGGAGGAAAAAGAGGAGCTTTTCGCGAAAATACTCAACCACATTGCCGGTTTCCGGCTCGAGATGTATAAAAGACAGGGCATTGAAGACGTTTTGGAGATTCCGTTGTACGAAAACCGTATTACAAAGAATACCCTCAACGCCATGTGGAGCTCCGTTACGAAATATAAAGCAGTTTTCACCGAATATTTGGACCATAAAGCAAAGCTGTTTGGCAGCGAAAAACTGCAATCCTATGATTTTTGGGCTCCGGTCAATTCGGCTTATCAGGACATTTCCTTTGATGAGGCAGCGGATTTCATCATTGAACATTTCGGCGCTTTTGGTACGGAAATACAAAGCTTCGCGCGCAACGCTTTTGAGAATGGATGGACTGAAGCCGAAGAACGCTCCGGAAAAGGAAGTTACGCATTTTGCGCAGGGTTTCCATTGTCTGGCGAGTCCCGAATATTTCTTACCTACGGCGGCAGGATTACAAATGTATTGACCCTCGCCCACGAACTTGGACATGCTTTCCATAATCATGCCTTGAAACCGGTGCACGGGCTTAATCGGTATTATCCATTGAGCTTGGCCGAAACTGCATCCACTTTTTCGGAACTCGCAATACTAAATGCTGCCTACGAAAAGACCGATAACAGAGAAGATAAACGATTTATCCTTGATGAAAAATTAAAGCGGAGTGTCATGAACTTCATGAACATCCACGCGCGTTTCCTTTTTGAAGAACGATTTTACAAGGAACGGAAAAGAGGCTATGTACCGGCTAATCGGTTGAATAGGCTGATGCAGGAAGCAATGGATGAGGCATATATGGGTTCAATCGACAGCCCTTCCTTCCGCTCATGGATTTGGACGCCGCATTTTTACCTGACAAGATCACCCTTCTACAATTTCCCTTATACGTTTGGCTATTTATTCTCTCAAAGCATCTATGCGGCCGCCAAAACGAAAGGACCTAACTTTGAGAAGAGTTATATCACTCTGTTACGGGATTCAGGGAAAATGGCGGTAGAAGAATTGGTGATGAAGTATTTGAGCGAGGATATTACCAAATCCGGCTTCTGGGAAAAGGGGCTCCAGTTATGTGCCAGGGATGCCGAGGAATTCCTCACCTTGGGCTCCCAGATATAAGAAAGACCCAAGCATCCGAAGCTGGACAAAAAAACTGCAGACAGCCGTCTGCAGAATCAGGGTTTTGCAATCATATATCCGATATAATAGACAAGGATCATTAGACTGCCGATCGTAAGCGTTACCGAAAACATTTTACAGCACCCCTGTTAAAAAAAGTTTCTTCCATTCCTAAAATACCATGAATGGTAAGGGGCAAAATCACAATCCAGTGACAGAAAGGTGAATTTTTCATGAACATATGCCTGTTTGGCGCAACCGGAAGGGTCGGCTCGGTCATCCTCGAAAACTGCCTGAACGCCGGTAATGGAGTCCACGCTCTTGTGCGAAATCCAGGAAAACTGAAGCATAACGGCCCCGGACTAAAAATTTTTAACGGAGATGCCACAAACACTGACGATGTACGAACCGCGATGAAAGGCTGTGATGCGGTAATAAGCTCGCTGAACACCGGTGGATCAACCGTCCTTTCAGATTCAATGCCGCATATTGTTTCCGCCATGAAGGAAAACGGATTGAGGCGAATTGTCTTGGTTAGCACAGCCGGCATTACCCAGGCCCGGACAGCACCTGAGCTTTACCGTTTCCAATCCTCGGAGTCACGGAGAACAAGCACGAAGGATGCGGAAGAACATTTAAAGGCCTGGCTTATCCTTAAGAATTCTGGCCTGGATTGGACCGCTGTCTGCCCGACGTATTTGCCAGTGGGCGAACGGCTGGGCACATACCGGGTCGGCCGTGACGTGCTGCCCGAAAACCCGACCTCCATTTCCATTTTTGACACAGGTGACTTCGCGTTCAGCCAGCTGGGGAGTGCCGAATATCTCCACTGCCGGGCGGGACTGACGTACTAAAATMCCGCCCCTAATAGAAAAAGGATTCACAGCGCGCTTGCCACGCCGTGAATCCTTTTTTAGTTCCAATATTTAGCCCGCCAGGTTCCCTTTCCCAAACTGAAGCTGGTACATCTGATAGTAGCGGCCTTTTTGTTCCATCAATTCATCATGACTTCCTTTTTCGACGATTTCACCTTTATCGAGGACGAGAATCTGGTCGGCATTGCGGATGGTCGATAGCCTGTGGGCGATGATGAACGTAGTCCTCCCTTTTTTCAGGACCTCCATCGCCTCCTGGATGACGGCTTCCGTCTCGCTGTCGATGCTGGAAGTCGCTTCGTCAAGTATCAAGATGGCCGGGTCGAACGCGAGCGCCCTCGCAAATGAAATCAATTGGCGCTGGCCGCTTGAAAAAGTCGCCCCTTTTTCGGTGACCGGCTCGTCATAGCCTTTTTCAAGATGCTTGAAGATTTCCTCCGCACCGACATCGCGAAGTGCTTTTTCAACCCGTTCCCTTGAAATTGAAGGGTCACCGAGGCTGACATTCGAAGCGATTGTGCCTGTGAACAGGTACGGATCCTGGAGCACAATGCCCATTTGGCGGCGCAGCGCGTTACGGGTAATCGTTTTGACATCAACGCCGTCAATCGTGATGGAACCCTTTTGGCAATCATAGAACCGGAAGAGCAGATTCATAATCGAGCTTTTGCCGGAGCCAGTGTGGCCGACAAGGGCAACCGTTTCTCCTGGACGCGCCTCAAAATCGATGTTTTTCAGCACCCACTCGTTTTCCTTGTAGGCAAAAGACACGTTGTCAAAACGGACATTCCCTTTGTAATCCGGAAGGTTGGCTCCATTGTCCTCCTCTTCGGATTCATCCAACAGCGTGAACACCCTCTCGCCGGCGACGAGGGCCTGCTCCAGGTTCGCCAGCTGGTTGACGACACCAACAATCGGCTCGAACAGGCGGTTGATATAATCAACGAACGCATACAGCATACCGAGCGATATTGCCGCCTCCGCATTCAGCGCTTCCCCGCCAAAGTACCAGATGAACGCGACGAAAACAATGTTCCGAAGTACATTTACAAGATTATGGGAAGTGAGGGAATTCAGGTTCAAGAGCTTGTTCTGGTTCCTGAAATGGTCATTATTCAATTTTTCAAAATCTGCCACGGTTTCTTTTTCCCTGCCGAATGCCTGGATAATGTTCATTCCCTGGATGGACTCGTTGACCGTTGCATTGATTTCACTGTTACGCGACCGGATGATATGGTTGTATTTCGAAGCGAACTTCCGGTATACAATAATCCACGCATACAGGATTGGCAATAACAGCAGGCAGACCGCCGCAAGCTTTGGGCTAAGGATGAACAGGGCGATATAAATGCCCCCGATATAGATTGTGCTTGTAAAGAAAGTCGACAGTACGGTCACATAAAGCTCCCGTACAGCCTCTGTGTCGTTCGTAATCCTTGCTACAACTTTTCCGGCCGGCAAATTATCAAAGAAGCGGACAGGAAGCTTCTGGATATGCGCGAAAACGTCCTCGCGCATTTTCTGGATGATCCGATTGGCGGATTTTTGCAGCGTGAACCTCTGCCAGTATTGGAAGAATGCCGATACGAGCAGCAGGCCGAAATACATTGCCAAGAGGCGGAAGATGTGCGGTAATTCCGGCGTCGAAAACTTCATTACGTCTTTCGCTGTCAGGACGGTTGCACGATATCTTTCAGTCCGGCCATCCTTTTCGATTTTCAGGACCCCATCTTTAAAGGTTCGTTTTCCATCCGCTTTTACCGCCTCTCTTACGAGGACAAATTTCGAACCCGCCTGGAGAATTTGGGCGGCCTTCCCCCTTTCTTCATCTTTGTTAAAATAAATATCCCTTTTGTAATAGCGGCCGTCAAACTCGACCGCTTCGCTTCCCATCGAGGTTTCGTACCAGGTGGATTCAATGCCGAGAATATGATTATCAATGACCCGCTTGGCGATAAACGGCCCGGCAAGGTCGGCGGCCGCAGATATGGTAAGCATCGCCAGGGCGGCGAAAATAATCATTTTGAATTGAAGCGCGTATTTGTATAATCTTTTTCCCGTCGTCATAGTGACACTCCCTCCTCCGCGGCCGTTTCGGCAAGCTGGCGTTCGTATTGCTCCTTGTACCAGCCCCCGTTTTCCATTAATTCTTCATGTGTACCTTCTTCAATGATCCGCCCGTTATCAAGCACAATGATCCGGTCGGCATGCTGGACCGCCGACATCCTATGGGTCGTAATGACATTTGTCTTTCCGGCGCGGTCCCTGCGGATATTCTCGATGATTTGCTGCTCTGTTTTCGCATCGACCGCGGAAAGCGAGTCATCAAGGATTAGAATTTCTGGTTTCTTGATTATTGCGCGGGCGATTGAAATCCGTTGCTTTTGCCCGCCGGATAGGGAAACGCCCTTTTCACCGACAAGTGTTTCGAGCCCTTCCGGCAAATTGGCCAGGTCTTTCCGGAAATCCGCTGAGTCAATCGCCTGCTGAAGCTCAGTTTCGCTAGCCTCCCGGTTTCCAAACAAAATGTTCTCGCGGATTGTCCTTGAAAAAAGCACATGGTCCTGAGGGACATAGCCAATCCAGCCACGGACATCTTCTAGCGGCTGGTCCTCGATTGGTACATCCGCAATCGCTAGCCTGCCTTCCCCCACAGGATACTCGCGCAAAAGCTGCTTGATGAACGTTGTTTTTCCACTGCCCGTTTTTCCAACGATGCCAAGCGTTTCACCCTGGTTAAGGCGGACATCTATATTGACAAGATTGTCATGGCTTGAGCTTGGGTATCGGAATGTCACATCATCATAGTGGATGCTGTCAGGCGATTCGGCGCTAACCGTTTCCTCCTTGTCTTTCACATCCTCCTTGTAAGCAAGGATTTCCTGGACGCGGTCCAGCGATGCGTTACCGCGCTGCATAATATTGATCAGCTCACCCACGGCAAACATCGGCCAAATCAGCATCCCGAGATATACGTTGAATGAAACGAGGTCACCTAAGGTTATCTGTTGGCTGAAAACCAACTTCGCGCCATAGCCAAGCCCGATCATATAGCTGAACCCGACAAGAATTTTAATCGTTGGATTAAAGAGCGAGTCGATTCTAGCAACGGCTATGTTTTTTTCAAAAAGGCTTTCAGTCAAGTTGTGAAATGTCTTCCGCTCTTCCGTTTCCTGTACGTATGCACGGATGACGCGTATCCCGGCAATCGACTCAAGAACACGGTCATTCAGCTCGCCAAACGCATTTTGCGCCTTCATAAAGCTTCCGTGAACCTTCTTTCCATACACGTTCATCAGGATTGCCATAATCGGCAGCGGAATGATGGACACGAGTGTCAATTTCCAGCTAATCGTAAACCCCATTGTTAAAAGGATTGTCAGCATCCAAACAGTCGAATCGACAAGAGTTAGAATCCCGAATCCGGCAGTCATTGAAATCGCCTTAATGTCATTCGTCGCTCTTGCCATCAAGTCCCCAGTGCGGTTCTTTTCATAAAATGGCGGTGCCATCCTGAGAAGATGGCGCATGAAATTGCTCCTGAGCTTCCTCTCGACGAGGAATGCGCCGCCAAACAGCTTGTAGTGCCAAATATACGTAATTGAATACGAAAGTACTGTTACCACTAACAGTATCCCAACGTAGCGAAGAATGGTTTCCTTCACCATCTCTCCTGTCTGGATGTCGTCAATTGCCATCCCGATCAGTTTTGGCGGAAGGATATCAATCAGCCCCGCGATGACCAGGAGCACAATTGAAACCGCGTACCTTTTCCAATTTTCTTTAAAAAACCAGCTCAATTTTTTCAAAACAGAAAACATGTAAAACCAGCTCCTCTTTGTTAACCGTACCCTGTGCCATTTCAATGATATTTTTCCGAAGACACCAAAAAGGACATACCGCAGCATTGCGATATGTCCCTGAACAATCATTTACTTTGGGAGACAAACCATGTTGCGTTCTATTGGAACGCAACCAAGCCTGCCTGAACAGCTTTGCCACTTACCTAATTAAAGGGCGGCAAAGGGCGGAAACAGGGGCAGGGTGCAATTCCATCCATATTCAGCTGTATTATGGCTATCCACAATTCTGAGCATGTCGCGCCCCTCCTTTTCCTTTTTTATACTTTGTTAGGTTAACACTGGGACTTGTTGTTTGTCAATTTTAATTTCCGAAATAGGTTTTATTTTCCGAAAAGAAAATTACTTTTAAGAAAATGTGCCTTTAACGATGGCGGTTCCATCTTGAACCATCATTCTTCCCATTGCAAAAACATCTTTAATGGCGAGGGATTCTTTATCAAGCATAACTAGGTCGGCATCCTTTCCTTCCGTGACCATCCCTTTGCACGAAAGCTTGAGGATTGCCGCAGGATTCTGTGTGATGACCCTTAAGGCAATTTCAATCGGGATTCCTTCCTGGACAATCGCATCCCTGACTTCATCATACAAAGTTGAAACCTTGCCAATTTTCAAGCCGAGCAGTTCACCGAATTCATCGAAATCCGGAAGGCTGCCTTGTGCGTCCGATGTGAACGTAATTTGTGAAATATCGATTTGCTGGTCAAGCATCCTTCTCAAGCCAATGGAAGGCTTAACTTCCCCTTCCTCAAAAAACTTCGGAATCGAGCTCGTCGTAAAATCGACATACCCGCCTTTTTTCGCAAAGCGAATCCCCTCTTCGAACAAGTGGTGGTTCCGGTTTATATGGGTCGGATAGAACTGCCTGATTGGAATATCCGTTTTCTCGACCACTTCTTCTATTACTTTGAGGTGGTTATAGCTGTCACCAACATGGACATTCACGATGCCGCATTTCCCGGATAATAATCCGCCAATCCTGGCCGCTGATGCAATTTTCGCCATTTCCTCGGCTGTTGGCTGCGATGAGCGGTGATCGGCAATCGCCACTTCCCCTGCGCCTATTACTTTGTCAATCAGAATAATATCGTCTTCAATTTTTCCGGTGAGCGTCTTTAAAGGTACCTGGTACGAGCCGGTATGGACATAGCAAGTAATTCCTTCTTCCTCAAGCGCCCGCGCCTTGGCAATTAGGTTGGTCATTGTCCTCGTGGTTCCATCAGTTCCAAGGACGCCGACAATTGTCGTTACTCCGGCAAGTGTCGCGTCGGTCAGTTGCAACTCCGGGGTGCGGGTGCGGTAGCTTCCTTCGCCTCCTCCGCCAGTAATATGTACATGCGCGTCAATAAAGCCGGGTACAATGTATTTCCCATCCGCGTCAATCACTTTTACAGGTGCGAAGTTTTCCGGAACATCGATCTGGTCCGCAATGCAGCCTATTTTCCTGTCAATGATAAGGAGGTCTTTTTTACCAAGATAATGGGGGGCATAAATTTCCCCGTTTTTAATGAGGGTTAACACTTTGGATCTCTCCTCTCGAGCACGCTGTCGCCATAGCTCTCCTGCCTCTCCAGAAAAGTTGGCTCCGCTTTCCTTACTATACCTAAAAGATACCCGGCCACGCAATTGGGTAAAACCGTTTTTAAAAATGGGCGCCCTTTGGAAAGGAGAGATGTTTCAGTAAACAACGGGGTGGGTAAATAAGTACCACAACGTACTTATAGGACAAAAGGCAAAGGAGAAAAGAACGATGAAAGAAATCATGTCAGCAAATGTTATTATCCTCAATAGATTCATGATGAAGAAGATGCTGGATATTTTCCAGGCTGCGAAGCAATTCAATGGATCCACTTACTTGTATTGCAGAAACCGTGCGGTCGATGCGGCAAATCTTCCGAAACTCGTTTCTTTCCTATTAACGATTGAACCGGGTACTGCTGTGAAGATTATTGCGGAAGGCGAAAACGTCCAGGAGCACTTGGACGGCATCCAGAAAATCTGCACATCCGAGATTTCAATTTTGCAAAAAAGCGAGAAGCGTTTCCTTAATACAAGCGAAACGTTCCAGATTTAGGCTGGTGGCTTTATGATTAGGACCATTCTAACACTGATTGGCGCGATTGTAGTAATCTACTTGTTAATTAACTGGCTCGGTTAATTTAGATGAAACGAGGTGTTCGAAGTGGAAGAAAGGCGCAATGTCGAAGTAAGGAAAGAGGAACATTCCGACAGCTCCCGCGTGGGAAGCACCTTCATCAAGTATGCGGCATACCTAATCATCTTTTTCGGAGTCCTCTGGTTTTTGATTAACTATATACTGCCGAAGTTTTAAAAACAGGGCGCGGGCCCTGTTTTTATTTTGGCGTGCTCTTTCAACGACTCTGCGATACAGATTATTGAAAAGCTACTGCTAGGGCTTTTTATTCATTTGGACACTGAAGTTGCGAATATTCGATTTGCTGTCCGAATCCCTGCTTGATTTAAACTCATATCCTATGAAAATCCAATTCTTTGTCCAAACACAAGCTAACTTTGGACTCGTAACCTATGAAAACTCACTTCCGTGTCCAAACATGAACCTCCCTTTGGACACACATCCCCTGAAAACCCACTTCTAAATCCGCACAAGAGGCAACTTGCTCCTAATACCAAATCTGCGTCCCGATTCCACCATTATCTGTAATCTCAATCCTATAAAACATGCTCCTTCGTCCAAAAAGCCATCCACATTAATCCCAAGTAAATCTATAACCAGAACAAACCAAAAAAGACGGGGTTTCCCCCGCCTTCCATCAATCCTTATCTTTTTTCCCTTTATCTTTGCCCTTGCCTTTATCCTTGTCCTTGTCTTTCCCCTTCCCATTGTTCTTCATTTTCTTTTCCCATTTCTCACGTTCTTTTTTCACTCGTTCTTCCCATTTTTTTGCACCGCTGTTAAGCTCGTTCCACAATGCGTTTCTTTTCTTCGCTTCCTCTGCGCTTTTCCTTTGGGCAATCAATTCATCAATGTGCTGGACGTTGAAGCTTGAAGGCGGTGTTCCTTCAAGCGCGCCAGCCATGAACTTTCGGAAAATAACGGCTGCGCCTTCACTGCTTGTCGTCGTTAAATAATGATTTTTGTCCGTCTTGTCATAGCCGACCCATACGGCTCCGACCAAATCCGGGGTATACCCGACAAACCACTGATCTTTTACGCCATCAATTCCAGGGATGTCAACCTGGGTCGAGCCTGTTTTACCGGCAATTTCCCTGCCTTCAACTTGCGCCGCTTTTCCTGTTCCACGATCGACAACCCCAAGAAGCATTGTATTCATCTTGTCAGCCACTTCAGGCTTAATCACCTTCGTTTTCTTTTTCTTCCGTTCCGCCACGACGTTCCCGGCTGCATCGACAATCTTGACAATGGTATGGGCCTCGGACTTTTCGCCCCGGTTGGCAAAAACGGAAAACGCCTCCGCCATATTTTTCGGGGATACCCCGGTGTGGAGCCCGCCTAGCGCGATGGCAAGGTTGCGGTCCTCTTTATCAAGCGGAAGGCCGAATTTTTTAACCGATTCTAACCCTTTTTCAATACCAATCTCGTTCAACAGCCACACTGCCGGGATATTTTTTGAATCCTTCACAGCTTCATACATCGGGATTTCGCCGTCAACCCGGCCGTTGTAATTGTTTGGTTCATAATCGCCAAACTTCATCTTTTCGTCTTTAACCAAATCCGTTATTTTCCAGCCTTCCTCCAGAGCAGGCGTGTATGGAACAATCGGCTTGATCGCGGAACCAGGCTGCCTTTTTAACTGGGTCGCACGGTTATAACCCCTGAACACATGCTGGCCACGGCCGCCAACGAGCGCCCTGATTCCTCCTGTTTTCGCATCGACCAGCACGGCACCGCTTTGGACAAGCTGATCCTTCCCAGCCGGAAATAGGGAATCATCCTCATAGGTTTTTTCTACCGCAGCCTGCATTTTCGGATCCAACTCGGTATAAATTTTGTAGCCGCTTGTCAGGAGTTCGTCCTGTGTAAAACCATACGTATTAATTGCTTCCTCAAAGACCGCGTCTACATAATAAGGATACTTTCCATTGAATGGATCGACACTCTTATCCACGAGGGTCACCTTTTCCTGTTTTGCCTTATCTGCCTCTTCATTCGTAATAAATCCGTGCTTTGCCATCATACCAAGGACGACATTCCGCCGATCAAGCGCTTTGTCCAAATGCTTGTACGGATTAAGCGCTGATGGAGCCTTAATAAGCCCGGCAAGCATCGCCGATTCCGCCAGCGTCAAATCCTTTGCTTCCTTGCCAAAATATTTTTTGGCCGCACGGTTAATGCCCCATGCACCGTCGCCAAAATAAATCGTATTCAGGTACATTTGAAGGATTTCATCTTTTGAATACTCCTTTTCAATTTCCCTTGCAAGGAAAGCTTCCTTTAGCTTCCGGCTATACGTCTTCTCGTCATCCAGGATTGCGTTTTTGGTCAACTGCTGGGTAATCGTACTTCCTCCTTCAACGACGCCTCCAGCAATCAAGTTGCGGAAAAAGGCCCTGGAGATGCCAATCAGGTCAACCCCGTTATGCTTGTAAAAACGGTGGTCTTCAATGGAGATTACCGCGTTCTTCATATTCTCCGGAACATCTTTAATCGGGATTCCTTCACTCTTATTGGCGGTTACCTTACTGGCTACCTTTTCATGGACGTCATATATGACGGTCGCCTGGTTTAATTCAGTTTTCAATGCGGATATATCGGCATCTTTTGAGAAAAAGAGATAAGAACCAAGCAATCCCAATACGATCGTTAATAATGATAGGATGATAATCTGGTTCATATGCCACTTTTTCCAATTTTCGTATAGTCCGCTGAATAAAAGCCTTCTCATATTGTCCTCCTGTATGAAAACCTTCTGGATGTTTGGCCAAGATTCATAGTGTTGTACTTAGGCATCATGCCAAATTTGCTTAGTATCTTTTACCCATGACCCTATTACTCTACACCTACTATATGCTCTTGGTTTCAATTGCAGGCACACGCTTTCTCCGGGTAAAGTGGATCATATCACCTCGGCGATAATACCGTAATTGGAATCTCCACTTCCACATCAATATGCTAAAGCATATGCCCTTTGCCTCAATCAACCTAACACAATTCCTCTATCAAAGCCAAAAAAAAATAAAAAGCATCCGATTCATCGTCTGCTTTTTACCCGGAAAGTCCTGTCTTCGGCACATTCTCCTGATTTTGGGTGTTCATCTCTTTATAAAGGGATTGCATATACATGTACACAATTTGTTTTACTTTATCGTCCGCTTCAATGATGTCTAGATGTTGTAGGCATTTCCTAATGGTTGGATGGACCTGTAATCCCATTGCAAATCACCTCATTCCCCTTTTGCAAAAAAATTCGACGAGGATGAGGGGTTTATGGGGGTAAAAAATGGGAATCTACTATTCTCGAGAAAAATTATCAAAATGGAATAAGACTAACGTGAAATGGGTAAATAAAATAGACAGAAACTTCAGAAAACAAACTGCGCCATAAAGGAGGATTCCATATGACAGCTCAGTTCCTGAAAATAATTTTGGCGTATGATGGCAGCGAAGGTAGTGATAAAGCTTTGAACCTCGCTTCTGCTTTGGCTAAAGGCGATGCGGATACGGAGTTGACGGTTGTGACTGTCTATGACGAAAAAATTGAAAACAGGAGAGTAGATATCGCGGGGGAATCACGCCTTGCACTCCATGGCTACCTGATTGAAGGAATTCCGGCTCCACCTTCATCCCTCGGATACAGCCAGTCGCAGGCATCAACCCAGGCCATCATCAGCAACAGCGTCGACCAGATTTTCTATGAAGCAAAAACGAGGCTTGGCCACAGAAACGCCAAATTCCAAATTCTCGAAGGAAACCCCGCCGAAAGCATTTGCGCGTATGCGGAAGAAATAGGAGCTGATCTAATCATTATTGGAAGCTCTGGCAAGGGCGGCATTACCGGGCTGCTGATCGGGAATATCACCGAAAAAGTTTCCAAGCTCGCACCATGCCATGTATTAATCGCCAAATGAATAAGCCGGGGCATCCCGGCTTATATTCCTTCAGCAAGCTCCCTGAAACGGTGCTTGGCGTTTCCTTCGTCAAATGAACTATAAATACGGTAATGCTGCTCATCAAGGATGCGGAAATGCTTGCTTAAAATATTTTGCTGCAGGATATAGCCATTTTTCCTAACCACTTCCCGCCACCAGATTTTCCCGCCAAATGTTTTGCCGCGGCGGTAGTCCACCCCTTCCCGGGCGACAGTTTCAAGCACTTCAAGTGGTTCACTTCCAAACAGGAACTGGACTGTCTCCGTCTCGCGAAACAGGGCACAAACCGCAACAACCGTCGACCAGCCTGCCAGGACTCTTCCCTTTTCTATTTGGACAAGTGTCTTTTTGGAAACTCCGATGATATCAGCCATTTTGTCCTGGGTATATCCCGCTTCGGTCCGGATGAGGCGAAGCTTTTCGGAAACCATTTCAATTATGTCATCCCTTGTCACAAAAAAACCTTCCTTCATCATTCTTAAGTGTAATTTTACACAATAAAACACCAAATTAAAAGCAACAGTTCTTACAATTCATGTTTATAGCATTGGCTTTTTATTTTCACTCCTGGCAAACGTTTTTTTTATTATATCCAATTTAAAAACTGCTGTCGGATAACAGCAGTTTTTATCACACTAATATAAAGGTACCGAACTATTTTCCGGAAGGCTCGCAACCGCCCGCACAGGTGTCCTGGATTTCACAGGCCGCGCATTTTCCTTTTTTGGAGCGGTTAATGAACCGGACAAGCGCCCAGCCCGCATAGCCAAAAATTGCGCCACCCAAGATGATGTTTATAACCATCATGCTCATCTCCTTCCTGGTATTTAAGCCAGGCCTAATAATTTTCCGCCCTGGTAGATGACAAGGCATAGTACATAGGCGATTGCCAATGCGTATCCGATGGAAAAAGCTGTCCATTTCCTTGAGCCTGTTTCTTTATAGATTGTCGCAACTGTGGCAAGGCATGGGATATAAAGCAGGATGAAGGCCATGAAACTGTATGCCGAAAGTGGTGAAAAATAGCCTGCCATCAAGCCCTGGAGCTTTGCTTCGGTCGGAGCGAAATAAATGATGTTCATGGTTGAGACGATGGCTTCCTTTGCCAAAAAGCCCGTCAACAGGGATGCCCCGGCCTGCCAGGTCCCAAAGCCAATCGGCTCGAAGATGGGAGCCAGAAGTCCGCCAATCTTCGCCAGGAAACTGTGGTCCATTTCGACATTGATCCCACTTGGCCCTGCATAGGATAAAAGCCAGACAAACACGGAGCCAGCGAAAATGAATGTACCAGCTTTACGGACAAATCCTTTTCCCTTGTCCCACGTACTTCTCCATAATGCCTTGAATTGCGGCAGGCGATAGGGCGGGAGTTCAATGACAAACAGTGAAGCTTCCGATTTAAGTACCGTGCGCGAAAATATTTTTGCCAAAATGAGGGTGATCAAAATGCCAAGAACATACAGGCTCAATACAACAGCTGCGCCATTAGCTGCGAAAAAGGCGCCGACAAACAATGCGTAGACCGGCAGCCGGGCCGAGCAGGACATTAACGGTGTAAGAAGGACTGTTAATAGCCGCTCCCTCGGTGTTTCAATTGTCCTTGCTGCCATGATCCCGGGAACATTGCATCCAAAGCCAATCATCATTGGTATGAATGCCTTGCCATTCAAGCCGACAGATTCCATAACCCTGTCCATGACAAGCGCCACCCTGGCCATGTATCCCGAATCCTCAAGAAGTGAAATAAAGAAGAACAGAATAAAAATCTGTGGGACAAAAACAAGTACTCCGCCTACCCCCGCTATCAACCCCTGGCTGACGAGAGCATGGAGGAACGCCGACGCCCCAACCGCCGTCAGTGCCTGGTCCGCCCAGGATGCTAGCGGTCCTGTAATAAAGCCATCAAGCAAATCGGATAGCGGCAAGCCGAGCCAATCAAACGTCAGCATGAACATCATGTACATTAGCAACAGGAAGATCGGCATGCCCAGGAACTTGTTTGTAACAATGGCGTCAATGCGCTCGGTCAGTGGGATTGCCGCTCCCTTTCTCCTGACTGATTCCTCGGCCACTTTCGAGATTACCAGTTTCCTTTTTTCATAGATGAATTGGACAAGGGTACCCTTCCCGTGATGTGCTGATACTTTTTCCTGGAGCCTTTCCATAATGGCGCGAATACGGGTTCCATCCGTGATATGCGACAAATACTCGGCAACATACCCGTTGCCCTCAAATAACTGGAGGGCCAGCCACCGTGGTGAATGCTCCGTTTTTCCTTGGACCGCTGATTCGATTTCCGAAATCGCTTCTTCTATTTCCTTCCCGTAATAGACAAGATTTTTTGCTGGAGGATGGGTGTTCCCTCCAGCTGCCATGGCCTGGAGCGTATCACAGCCTTTTCCGCTGCGGGCGACCACAGGTACAACCGGGATTCCAAGAAGTGAAGAAAGCTTTTCGGCATCTATGTGGATTCCCCTGTTATTGGCAACGTCAATCATATTTAAGCCAATTACAATCGGTTTTCCGAATTCAATCAACTGGAGGGTCAAATGGAGATTCCGTTCAATTTGTGAAGCATCAAGAATATTAAGCAAACGGTCGACCGGGCCATCCAGAAAGAAGTTTGTGACAACCCCTTCATCCTTTGATAGCGGATTGAGAGTATAAATACCCGGCAGATCGATAAGGCGGTCCCGTTTGTTCCGGAAAACCCCGACCTTTTTCTCAACCGTAACACCGCTCCAGTTGCCGACGTATTCGTAAGAGCCAGTCAGATTATTAAATAATGATGTTTTCCCGGTATTGGGATTGCCAATCAGCGCGATCTCCATTTATACCCTCTCCAGTTCGATGCATTTCGCTTCCTTGCGCCTTATTCCAATACACTGCCCGCATGATTCAATCATAATCGGCCCCCCGAAAGGAAGGACACACTTTATGCACACTTCGCTTCCTTCCGTTATGCCAAGGTCTAGAAGCCGTCTCCGGACCAGCTTGTCAACCGTTGAGATATCTTTTATCGTCGCTTTTTCCCCTGCTTTCAACTGTGCCAGCATGCAGTATCACCCTAACGATTTTAAATGAGAATGATTCTCTTTCTTATACATTTATTTTACCATTCGCCATGGTGGTAATCGGCATACTGTTTGTGACTATTGTGTTAAAACTGATACTCCCACGGCTTAAGAAGTGGGCTTTCCCATTCGGAAAGTCTGTTATCAATTTCACGGAGCAGTTTTTTATAGGCAAAAATCCGCATTTTGTTCTGACCGCCAATTTAAGTCCGGAAATATTAAAAACCGCCGGAAAAATCCCGGCGGCTGAATCGTTGCAAATATGGTTGGAATTTTATCCGGCCCTCTCGTCCGAATAACTGCCATTTTTAATATTTCCCTGGACATTAGTCCGTTTATGGAATCCTTTAAGGAAATACAGTGCGGTTAAAAGGCCGAGCCATAGCGGGCCGACGATGACTGCAATCCTCGTATCGGCGCTGTACGCCATGATGCACACGACAAATGCAAGAAACGCGAGCGCGATATAGGATGTATACGGAAAAAGCGGTACCTTGTACTTCAGCCTGAGCGTTTCCTCGCTGCTCAGAATCTTCCTGTATTTAATCTGGGAAAGGAGGATGACTCCCCACGTCCAGATTGCACCGAATGTCGCCACACTTGTAACGATGGTAAAAACCTTTGCAGGTACTAAATAGTTAAGCACAACTCCTATAAGCAAGGCGGAGGCAGAAGCAATAACCGCCACACCCGGAACGCCGTTCTTTGTAACCTTACTGAATTTCTTCGGAGCCTCTCCATGGCCCGCCAGGTTATAAAGCATTCTGGCTGTACTGAAAATACCGCTGTTGCAGGACGAGAGCGCGGCGGTCAAAACAACAAAGTTGATGATGCCCGCAGCAGCCGGAATGCCTATCTGTTCGAAAGTCAGGACGAACGGGCTACCCTTAGTCCCAATTTCTTCCCATGGATAAATGGACATGATGACAAACAATGCACCGACATAAAAGATTAGGATACGCCAAAATACCGTATCGATGGCACGAGCCAGCGATTTTTCGGGGTTTTTGACTTCCCCCGCAGTTACGCCAATCATTTCAATGCCAAGGTATGCGAACAGGACCATCTGGAGCGATAGAAGCACTCCTTTTGCCCCGTTCGGGAAAAGGCCTCCGTTGTTCCAAAGATTGCTGATACCTGTTGCAATTCCGCCATTGCCAAGCCCAAAAGCGATCATTCCCACTCCGATTATGATCATGGCAATGATGGTAACTATTTTTATAAGAGCGAACCAAAATTCCAATTCACCATAAGCCTTGACCGCCAGGAAATTGATTGAGGCCATGATAACAAGCGCCGCAAGCGCCCAAAGCCATTGCTGGGAATCCGGGAACCAGTATGTCATGTAAATCCCTACCGCGGTTATTTCCGCCATGCAGGTCACGACCCAAAGGAACCAGTAATTCCAGCCGGTTATGTATCCTGCAAGAGGACCAAGGTAATCCCTCGCGTACTGGCTAAAAGAACCCGCAACTGGTTTCTGGATTGCCATTTCGCCCAGGGCCCGCATAATGAAAAACATAATCAGCCCTGCAAATGCATAGCCGAAAAGAATACCGGGCCCCGCCATTTTAATTGCTGTTGCAGATCCCAAAAACAAACCTACACCTATTGCCGCTCCCAGGGACATAAGTGTTATATGCCTTTGTTCAAGCCCCCGCTGCAAAGTTTTTCCGTCTGTTGTCTTGCTCATCTGCTTCCCCCCGTTTAGTACCGGCTCACGCCGGAGAGTTTGCAACCTTCTCATTTACCCTGGAAAAGAGGACTGTAGTCCTGTTTTCCTGCTCCCTTTAGTTCTCTCTTTTTCCCATAAGATAAATCGTAAGAAAATAGACGAAATTGCCCGGCTTTGCACCGATGCAATTACATAACAGTTTTTGCTATACTCTTTACTATACGGCCAATCCCCCAATCAGCCGAAGAAGTGAACAGTATGGAAATTCACTATCTCCTCCCCTCCCACAATTTGGCAGCGCTTTCATATTGTTTGACAACTTTCCTGGAAAGATTGTAACATGTCCAAAAAAGAAAGCTATTGTGGAAAAACATAAAAATTTTCTTCGGCTTTTGTTGAATTCACCAAAAGACACTCGAAAATTACTCATCTCATGGAGGTGTCAGCATTGCCAACACATGTAAAAGACTTGTTCAAAACCACCTTCGATAGCCTTGAAGAATTTGCAGAAACGACCAGTTCAGCCCTTCTATGCCCAATTACAATAGAAGATGCCAACCATCGGCTCCTTGCTTACAGCAGCCACGATGACAGAACAGACCCTGCCAGGATCTCCACCATTATTAGCAGGCGGGTACCTGAAAAAGTTGTCAACCAGCTCTGGAAGGATGGAACGCTTCCTACCCTTTTGAAAAGCAGCGACCCGGTACGCGTAAGCTGCAATCATGAAATCGGGCTTGGCAATAGAGTTGCCATCGCAATCCGCAATCAGGATGAGCTGCTCGGGTTCATCTGGGCACTGGAAGTTGACAGGACTCTTGATGAGGATGATTTCACCCTGTTAAAAAGTGCAGCAGAAGCGGCAAAAAATAAACTCCTTCAGCTGCAAATCCGAAAAAACAGAAAAGAGGACCGGAAGCAGGAGTTCTTTTGGAAGCTGTTAACTGGCCATCTGAATGATAGCTGTGAAATAAAGGAGAATTTTAATCAATTGCAGCTTTGCCCTACCCCCGCCTTTGTTGTGGCGGCTTTTGACTTTGGCCAAAACATTTCGAGCCAGGAAGAAAAACGAATTTCCTATTTACTGTATACGTACCAAGAGCTGAAGCCGATGCTGCACACAATCGACTGCAGCCTGTTGATTCTCCTCATTGGAATCAGTGACGAGATCGGGCAGCCGGATAAGGCGGAGCGTTTTTATGGATCTTTTGCCGGAAAACTTGCCAGCCATCTTGGAAGGTCAATTCCTATCCGTCCGGCGTTCAGCAGTGTCCATTACGAATACAGCCAGTTAGCCAGAGCTTATCAGGAAGCGCTATCTGTTTTGGAAATCAAAGATAAATTCCCCGAGGAAACGGGAAAAATCCATAGTTATTCCAAGCTGGGCATTTACCAGCTGATGGACATCGTCCTTGAGAAACGGAAAAACAGCAGCTACGAAAACCGTGCCATCATGCGATTGGCCGAATATGACGAAAAGAATAACACTAACCTTGTCGAAACACTTGAAGTATTTCTTACAAAAGACACCAGCACAAACGATGCCGCCAGGGGGCTGAACGTCCATGCCAATACACTTAACTATAGGCTAAAGAGAATTTCCGAAATTGGCGGAATCAATTTTAAGGACCCTAACCAGAAGATGCTTCTTTACTTGGATCTGAAGCTCAGGAAATTTGACTGATTTTCCTTTTGTGGTTTTCCACAAAAGGAAGCGTTTTCTTTTTCCTTTCTTTACAATGAAATTATAGTCGAAACATTTTATACTTATCACAAACCAAATTGTATGGTTAACAAAGGGGAGGTAACAACAATGATTATTGGAATTCCAAAGGAAATTAAAAACAATGAAAACCGGGTGGCGCTAACGCCGGCGGGGGTCGTTTCATTTGTTGTTGCAGGCCATAAGGTGCTTATCGAGAAAGGTGCCGGGCTTGGAAGCGGGTTCACGGATGAAGCTTACGCTGAAGCTGGCGCGGTAATAATTGAAAACGCTTCCTCTGTATGGGCTGGTGCCGAGATGATTATGAAGGTAAAAGAGCCGCTTGAAAGCGAATATGGCTATTTTAGGCCCGGCCTAATCCTATTTACCTATCTCCATCTTGCAGCTGAGCCATCGCTTGCGAAAGCGCTCACCGATAAAAAGGTCATTGCCATCGCCTATGAAACAGTGGAAGTAAATCGGACACTCCCTCTTCTTACTCCAATGAGCGAGGTAGCGGGCAGGATGGCATCTCAAATCGGCGCCCAATTTTTACAAAAGACGAATGGAGGCCTTGGGATTCTGTTATCCGGGGTTCCAGGGGTAAACCGCGGCAAGGTAACTATTATTGGCGGCGGTATTGTCGGCACAAACGCTGCAAAAATGGCGATTGGCCTTGGCGCCGATGTCACAATCATTGACCTGAACGCGGACCGCCTGCGCCAGCTTGATGATATTTTCGGCTCACAGATTAAAACACTTATGTCCAATCCATTCAATATCGCAGAAGCGGTTGCTGAAGCGGATCTTCTGATTGGGGCTGTACTTATTCCAGGTGCAAAAGCGCCAAAGCTTGTAACCGAGGAAATGGTTAAGAAAATGAAACCAGGTTCGGTCATTGTCGATGTAGCCATTGACCAGGGCGGGGTCGTCGAAACGAGCGACCATGTGACAACCCATGATAATCCTGTTTATGAGAAACATGGAGTTGTCCATTATTCTGTAGCCAATATGCCTGGCGCGGTTCCAAGGACGTCAACCATCGCGTTGACAAACGTAACCGTCCCTTATGCACTGCAAATCGCAAACAAAGGGGTAATAAAAGCGATTACCAACAACCAGCATTTGAAACTTGGCGTTAACACTGCCAATGGAGAGGTAACGTACGAAGCTGTCGCCAAAGACCTGGGATACGTCTATGTACCGGTGGAAACCGCTCTTGAAAAAGAATTCTCAATGATTTAAATGCATTCACCTTTAAACCAAACAGCCCTTCAGCATGCGTGAAGGGCTGTTTTTAAAATTCTCCAATACCGGAGCGAAATGGTGGTATCCACAATCAGCCGACAACAAGTTTCAAATAAGGGGGATTAATTGGGTGGGTTTTACAAGTTTTAGGGACACATGGGCAGAAGTTTCACTGGATCATCTTAAAAGCAATTTGCGGCAATTCCGCGAATTTATCGGCGGCACCACAAAACTGATGGCGGTCGTCAAGGCAGATGGATACGGACACGGCGCGGTACAGGCGGCACAAGCGGCTATTTCCGCGGGTGCAAGCTATCTGGGGGTGGCCATTTTAGATGAAGCCATGGAGTTGAGGCAAGCAGGCATCAGGGAGCCTATCCTTGTCCTTGGCTATACTCCGGAGAGGTCAATCGGCGCGGCCATTCAACAAGATATAACACTAACCGTTTCCAGTTCGGAAACACTTCATAGCATTATCTCGAAAGCCAGCCGTTTGAAAAAACCAGCCGCCATCCATCTGAAAATCGATACAGGTATGTCGCGAATCGGCTTCACTTCGATTGATGAAGCTGTCGAAGCTGCCATGTTGGCGCATTCGGCAAAAGACATCCATCTGGAAGGTATTTTCACCCACTTTGCAAATGCGGACGATTGCCAATCTTCCTATACAAGTTTACAGTATTCAAGGTTCAAGGAAGTGCTGGACAGTATTGAGCTTAAGGGGGTCACGATTCCAATACGGCACTGCTGCAACAGTGCCGCTACGATGAATTTTCCGAATATGCATCTCGATATGGTCCGGATTGGAATCGCGATGTATGGGCTATATCCCGACCCATCATTAAAAGGGCACACAATCCGCCTTGTTCCGGCAATGGCCTTTAAGACGAGAATCTCCGCAATCAAAAAGGTCCTTCCAAACCAGCCCGCAAGCTACGGCTGTACGTGGGTTTGCCCGCATGAAACAGTTCTCGCAACCATCCCGGCCGGCTATGCGGATGGGATTTCAAGGCTTCTTTCCAACCGCGGCAAAGTATTGGTAAACGGACAATATGCACCTATAGCGGGCCGGATTTGTATGGACCAGACCATCATCGATGTAACCGGAATAAAAAATTGTAATATAGGCGATATCGTGACAGTATTCGGGCGGGATGGGGAGTGCCACCACCCAGTCGATGGCCTGTCCAGCCTGATCGGGACAATCCCTTATGAAGTTGTTTGCTCAATCGGCAAGCGCGTCCCGAGGGTACATATCAAATCTGAAGCTGGAAGGAATCCTCTAGATGGACGCCCTCCCGAAACGGTTGTGGGGTAGTCGCCACAAGGTTCCATTGTATAATTTCCAGAGAACCAAAAAGGAAGGGTCTCCCCTTCCTTTTTTCTATTTCATATTCATATTATGAACTGATTTTCCCGGGGCCGCAACGAGCCGCGGTGAAGCACCAAAGACAAGCCCCACGAGAATCGCGGAGAAAATTGCATTCGGGAGCATATAGGAGCCGTTATATAAAAACGAGAAAAGGGCCGCCGGCATACCCTTGGGAGCGGAAGTCGCAAAAAACACAATCCCTCCAATAAAATGCGCCATGAACCTTAACACGCTGCCGAGCAGGACACCAGTACTCATGTATGTGAGCCATTTTGTTCTATTATTTTCAGCTTTCGCTTTTCTGATGGCAGCTGCAAAAATACCCGCCGCTCCCACGACTGTAAAGGCGACCAAATAATCAAGCGCCCCCTGGACCGGATGTATGATATATGCCTGCCCAAGGACAATTTGCAGTAGCCCAAGAAGAAATCCACTAAGCAGGCCTCCCTTAAGGCCCCAGCGGTAAGCCATTAAGAAGATCGGGACCATCGCAATCGACAGCGATCCGCCTTGCGCCCAAATTTTCAGAGAAAGAAAATTTGCCGCCATATCCAGCAAAAACGCGAGTGCTGTAAATACTGCCACTTCTACCAAAAATAAAGTTTTCCTTTTTTGTTCCATTAACGTTTCCCCCTTGTTTGTCCGGATGAAAACTAGGCTTCCATCCATATTTGTCCGGGTATCCGTTTGAAACCTTCCTTTTCGATATGGTTGTGCCTTGGAGGCGTTTTGGCCAAATAAAAAAAGCAATACAAAAACGCATTTTAAGGGGTTTTGTATTGCCATTTATCGGCATGCCACATCCCTACGCTAGCGTTAACTAACAGGTTCAAAGGGTCAGAATTCAAAACATTCACTCTCAGCCGCCCGGGCAGCTCCCCTTGTGGAAGTATTCAATTGATATCCATCTTTACTATACTATTCCGGCCTACTTTTGACAACACTAATCACTGTCAGGTTGAGGTTAATGGCCAGGGTATGGGGTATGGAATTGTAGGAAGGCTCGCACAAAATAAAAAAGCAAATCCATCAACCGCTTCATTGTTGATTGGGCAAGTACCATGTTACGGGAGGACAGCCAATGGAGAGAAATAGCCAATTAAAGGCGGGAGAAACCGGCGCCTGGGTTAGCATTATCGCTTATATTTTTCTTTCATCCTGCAAACTGGCGGCAGGGAAATTCGGGAACTCGGAAGGTTTAATGGCGGACGGCCTGAATAATATGACAGATGTGGTTGCCTCCATCGCAATATTGATTGGGTTGAAAATATCCAGAAAACCGCCGGACAAGGACCATCATTATGGCCACTACCGGGCTGAAACGATTGCATCTCTTGTAGCGGCATTCATCATGCTTGGGGTGGGCATTGAGGTTTTGGTAAATGGAATCCAATCGTTCTTCGAGGGTGATAAGCCTATACCGAATTGGCTAACCGCATGGACGGCTCTTGGGTCGGCCGCGGTCATGCTTGGGGTTTACTCATACAATAAACGCCTCGCCAAAAAAATCAATAGCGCGGCAATCCATGCGGTCGCGCAGGACAACCGCTCGGATGCCCTTGTAAGCATCGGGGCACTGGTTGGAATCATCGGCTCAAAAATAGGTATTGTATGGCTTGATATGCTGGCGGCGGTCATTGTCGGAATTATTATTTGCAAAACGGCCTGGGAAATTTTTCGTGAAGCATCCCACGCGCTTACCGACGGATTCGATGTCAGCAGGATTCCAGGCCTGGAGCAAACAATTAACGGGACACCTGGAGTAAAAGGAGTAACGGAAATCAAGGCGCGTACCCATGGCAACCAGACTTTAATTGAATCAACGATCCTTGTTGACCCACGCCTTACAATCATTGAGGGCCATGCCATAACCGAAGCAGTAGAAAAAGGCTTGAAGTCAAAGCATGGAGTCCGCTATGCGATCATTCATGTGGAACCATATTTTAAGAAAGAATAAATCGCGGACGCCATTAAGGCAAGCAAAACCCGTACTTCCAAGGAAGTACGGGTTTTTATGTTTTGCCTATCTGCTTATTGCTTGTCCTGTATGAAGGAAGGTGTTTGGTTTGAATGACTTCCCTCACGCTCATCCCTCAAGCACTCCTTTTCCTGGCGGCGGCGTTCCCCTTCCGCGACAACAACCGCGCACGAAGCATCGCCGGTAATGTTCACAACCGTCCTAACCATATCAAGGAGCCTGTCAATCCCAAGAATAAGTCCAATTCCTTCAACCGGGAGATTGACCGACTGCAGGACCATCGCCAGCATAATCAGCCCGACTCCCGGTACGCCCGCCGTTCCGATACTGGCTAAAACTGCGGTTAAAATGACGGTCAACAGCTGGGTCATACTCAAATCCACATTGTAAACCTGTGCAATGAAGACTGTCGCCACCCCCTGCATGATGGCTGTTCCATCCATATTGATCGTGGCCCCAAGCGGTTGGACAAAACTAGAGATGCTTTCCGGAACCTTAAGGTTTTTCCGGGCTGTTTCCATAGATAGGGGCAGCGTGGCATTACTGCTGGATGTACTGAATGCAACCCCCATTGCCGGGGAAAAGCCCTTGAAAAATCTGACCGGGTTCATATTGCCGAGGAAGTAAACCGCACTTCCATAGGTTACAAGGGCGTGGATAAACAAACCAAGCAGAACGACAATCATGTAAACGCCCATCGACTTGATCGCGCTGAAGCCCTGGCTGCCGATAGCTGAAGCAATCAGGCCAAACGTGCCATATGGGGCAAATTTCATTACAATATTAACAAGATACATCATAATTTCGTTACCCTGCTCAACAAACCGGTAAAATACATTCGTCTTCTCGCCCAGTGCTGTTAGTGCAAGGCCAATAAAAATTGCAAAAACGATAACCTGAAGCATATTTCCGCTTGCAAGGGCATCAATCGGATTCTTCGGAATGATGTTCAGCAGCGTATCACTGACTGGCGGTGCTTTTTCGGCACTAAATTCGGCGGATTTTGTATCAAATGTGCCCATCTTGCCCGGTTGTATGGTCATGGCCAAAACAAGGCCAATTACAATCGCAATGGCTGTCGTGATGAGGAAATAAACAATCGTCTTAACTCCCATTCTGCCAAGCTTCTTGGGGTCTCCTAATCCCGCAACACCGAGAATGATGGAAAACAAGACGATTGGGACAACAAGCATAGTAATCAGGCTAATAAAAATCCTTCCCGCGGGGGTAAACACGAATTTGTTGAGGATGCCGAATGCATCAGGTGCGAATAAATTCAATAAAAGTCCTGTTATCGCCCCCGCTAGAAGGCCGATAATAATTTTCGTCGTCAGCTTCATACCTTAACCTCCAAATGAAAATAATCGGAATATTTTGATGAGCAATGAATGCCAGTACCTTTCTCTCTATACTCAAAGATTGCATACAGTGTTTTGGCATCTTGCTTTTACACAAAAATAATTTAAAGATTATTACCCTCCGGGAAAAGGGAACAAACAGGCATATTTTGGGATTGTGACGCAAAATATATACACCCTTGGTATTGGCGCCGAATTGATTTCCCTTAAGTCGATTGAATAGGGGGAAGGAAAGCCGGGTTCGGCAAGGATGAGGGAGCAAGAGGTTGCCATTTTGGCATCTCTTGGATAGTGTGTTTCTTAGATGGAAACAACACAAAAGAAATATTATCATAAAAATGAAATGTGGGGGAAATGGAATGTTTACGTTTAAAGTGGATGAGGAAATAGAATTACAATTATTTCAACTAAAAGATTGCAAGGAATTATACAGGATGGTCGATATGAACCGCAACCATTTAAGAAGTTGGCTTGGTTGGGTGGATGATATGACAAGCCCTTATCAGTATGAAACGATTATCCCGATGTGGCTGAAACAGTTCGCGGAAAATAACGGCTTCAACACAGGCATTCGCTACCGGGGCGAATTGGTGGGCTCCGTGGGTTTCCATTATATTGACTGGCGAAACAGTCATACCGCTATTGGCTATTACCTTGCACAAAATGCTGAAGGAAGAGGCATTATGACCCGTTCCGTACGGGCTCTTCTGAATCATGCCTTTCATGATTTAGGCTTGAACCGTGTTGAAATCCGCTGTGGAGAATACAATTTAAAAAGCAGGGCAATTCCGGAGCGGCTTGGATTTACAATTGAAGGGAAAATCAGGGAAGGAGAAATGCTGTATAATAAATTCCATGATTTAATCATCTATGGCATGCTGGCCAAGGACTGGAATAACCGCGGCGCATCCCCTTTTTAAAAGATTGCTATGTTTTTGTTCATACTGGCTTCCTCCCAAAAATAAACTGGTATAGAATTGGGTTGGCAGAGCGCCAGGATGCATCGGCCGAAGTACATTCCAACTGGAACGTTTGACTGTACAGTTTGTTTTCATTTATAATTATTCTTAATTTTATATGTCGAGGTGGTATGATGGGGTTATCTATCGTATTGGCGAACTAGCAAACCGGGCCGGCGTTTCCAAGAGGACGATTGATTACTATACTTCCATCGGACTCCTGAACGCGGAACGGACCCGATCCAACTACCGGCTTTATGACGAGGAAGCACTCGGAGACCTTAAATATATCGAAGAATGCAAGAATATGCATTTTCCGCTTGAAGAGATTAAGAGAAAGCTGGAAATCAGGAAAGCCGGAAAAATCTGTGAATCGGAAGTCGAGGACCAGGCCTATTCAGTTGCCCAGCAAATGAAGCAGCTGCAGGATGATTTAACCGCCCTGCTGCCGCTCATTCAAAAACTGGATACCCACAAGAGGGATTTGGTTTCAAAAAACCTGAACGATGAGGGCAATGCCCTGCTACAGTCCCTGAAAGAATTGACAAGTTGAGTTTCTACATTACCAGGAGGTGACTCCTTTAACCGCATATGCGGGATAAGGAAATTTATTGGACATATTAAACTTGGTTTTAATAGCCATTTTTATTGCTTTAACAGCCTTTTTTGTCGCATCGGAATTTGCGATTATCAGGGTTAGGAGTTCAAGGATTGACCAGTTGATTGAAGAAGGAAGTTCCAGCGCAGCTGCAGCAAAAAGAGTGATTATCAATCTGGATGAATACCTTTCAGCATGCCAGCTTGGCATCACCATCACGGCGCTTGCCCTTGGATGGATTGCCGAACCGACGATGGAAAGGATTCTCAAACCAATTTTGCATGGAATGAATGTTTCGACAGGTGTTTCAAGCATTCTAACGTTCACGATTGCCTTTGCGGTGATTACGTTCCTGCATGTGGTAGTTGGCGAACTTGCCCCAAAAACACTTGCCATACAAAAGGCGGAGGCAATCGCACTTTTAACAGCAAGGCCGCTTATCTTCTTTTACAAGCTGATGTATCCTTTCATTTGGGCTTTAAATGGGTCTGCGCAGATAATCGTCAGATCTTTCGGCTTAAAACCCGCCACGGAAAACGAACTGGCCCATACGGAAGAAGAACTTCGGATTATCCTGTCCGAGAGCTATAAAAGTGGTGAAATAAACCAATCAGAGTTTAAGTATGTGAACAAGATTTTTGAATTCGACAACCGGATCGCCAAAGAGATCATGGTACCAAGGACAGAAATTGTTTCCCTCTCCAAGGATGACACGCTTGAAAGCATCCTCGCAACAATAAAAGAGGAAAAATTCACACGCTACCCGGTAATTGATGGCGATAAGGACCATATTATCGGGCAAATCAATATTAAGGAAATTTTGACAGACCTGATAGGAGAAGGGAAAATACCGGATAAAACAATTGAGAGCTACTCAAGGCCAATTATCCGCGTCATAGATACAATCCCTATCCATGACCTGCTTGTCAAAATGCAAAAGGAACGGATTCACATGGCCATCCTGATGGATGAATATGGCGGGACTTCAGGGCTTGTAACCGCTGAGGACATTCTCGAGGAAATTGTCGGCGATATCCGCGATGAATTTGACATGGATGAAGTACCAATGATTCGAAAAGTCAATGACGAGCATTATATCATTGATTCCAAGGTGCTCGTCAGCGAAGTCAATGACCTGCTTGGCCTGGAAATCCAGGAAGAAGACGTTGATACGATTGGCGGCTGGATTCTGACGGAAAACTTCGAAGCGCGCGAGGGAGACATTATTGCCCGCGATTCCTTCGCATTTAAAATCATTGAAATGGAAGATCACCACATCCGCTATATCGAAGTTACAAAGCTGGTTGAAGAAGCGGAGCCGGCCATGCCACAAGTACCACTCGCAAATCCCGGCATCCTTTCTTAATTCAGATACGACAAAGGCACCTCCCTTTAAGGGAAGTGCCTTTCTTTTTTGGCTATTAAAAAGGAGGCTCTACATTAAGTATAGGGACGGTAACACATCCCCTTCCAATGAATGGTTGACTACCTGTTGGTTTTTAAAATAATCAGTTCTTCTTCCGCTTTGGCAAGCTTGACCAGATGCGAATCGAGCCTCCGGTTTATATGCCTGATTTCCTCACGGGCCGGCCCACCCGCCGATTCCCTGATTTCCTCTACCACCTTCACAATTCCATCTGTCTGCCGCTCCTCGATCCGCTGCAGCGATTCCTTTATATCCGACAGGTCAATTTGATTGACGGCGACACGGTGTTCGATGCTGTCCATTTTCTCTAGCCTGGCAAGCCGCTTTTCAATTTTTTCGAGCGTGGCACCGAATGAGTCAATCAGGTTTTTTATATCATTTACCGTATTTTCTATCTTGTTTGTGTTGTCGTCCATTTTAAGTAAGCTCCTTCTGCTTTTTTCCTATTTTATCACCTTATCCACTATAAGGATGTTACAAAATAGAGAAAATCATGAACGATTCTTGAACTGTCGCTATTCTACCCTGGCGGTGTGAACTATATCATAGTTGCCAATTCATATCCGAAGTAAGCTTAAATGAGAAAGACAATGATTCTATTACAAATACTCCTGTAAAGGCTGGTGGTTATAATGCATCTTGCAATCGATGATAAGGCGCTTTCCTGGTTTACCGATGAATTCGGAATAACATCACCAATCAGCATCCGGCTTTTCCCGCAATACGATGGATTTGGCATTAAGCACAAAGGGTACAGCCTGGCTTTCTCCGCCGAACCCGCGTCCCATCCGAGTTATGCGGCGAAATTGAACGGCCTGACCTTTTACATTGAAGCTAGCGACCTATGGTTTTTCGAGGATACGAAGACATTCCTTTTCTACGATGAGGCAGTTAAGGAACTTGCGGTCAGGTATGAAGAGGAAACAACGTTAAGCAATTGACCCCATTCAACCCGGAGGCACAAGCCCATTCCGGGTTTTTATTTTTTATAATAGGTTCCTCCCCACTACAATAGTGTTTTAACGATTGGATTGGCACCGAACCATCCACAAAGTTTTTCAAAAAATCGGACCATAACACCTACTCAAAACACAATTAATGCTCTCGCAAAATACTCATAAGAGGAGCAGGGTTCGACCGCCGAAATTGGACCTACTTTCAATCTTTCGGGTACTAAAAACGACTTGCCCGAACACCATTGGGCAGGAGGCCAATCGGGCTCTAAAAGGAATTGAGCAGCAATTAACCGAGTCTATTTTCACAAAAATTCTGTAAATAATGATACAATTAATTATAGAAGGGAACGTATTTTTCAGCAAAAGACAAACACTCATATTTTTGCATATATCCACTTCTTTGATATCCGCATGCGCGGTCTCACGCATATTCCCTAAGTTTCATCAAGCCATTCAAAACCGCCTCTCCCTTTCCTATCCTTGAGCAATTTTATACAACTATGCATTTGGACTACGTTTAATAATCGATTTTCTGGCAGTAACGGAATGTTTTTATGCACGTGTGGAAATGGCTTTCTGCCTGCAATCGTGCATATGCAAGGCACATTAACCAAACATAAGGAAGAGGCCTGGATGACCTGTTCACCCAATACCATAATAGGGGGCATGATTTTTATGAAAAGGACCTTTCCGAAAAATTATTTGGCAAGCTTCCTTGCGAAAGCGCTACCATACTATGGGATACTTGCACTCCTATTTGCTAGTTCAGGATACATCGGCTATAAATCCGGGGACTTTTTGGACAGCTATTTTGGCCTTTATCCACTTTTCACCTTGATTGGTTCAGCTGTTGGCCTGGCACTTGGCGTTATTTCAGCTTATTCATTAGCATTGAAGTATTTTAGGAATGGTGGAAAGTATAAAAAGCCGATTGATACCATAATAAAGGCCACTAAGGACTGGCCGGTAATCGAAGTTGACATAGTGGAAGTAAGGAGGGCAGTCAGGAAATTTTCAGACGGACTTCCCAAAGGAGTTTACAGGACCATACTCGTCAACGAGGACAACAGCATTGATTTTAGCCAACTTGCATATATTCTCGGAGGCATCCCTTCAAAAAATTTTTATATGTCTAAAGAAACTTACGATTTATTTGAAGAAATGGAAAAGGATATTCCTGTAGAAATGGATAAGGTGCAAAGAGCGGTCGACCTTTACGTAAAGGAAAAGCGCGAGTATCCAATGCTTCCTTTCGACCCAAGCAGGCGGGKTAATTATTATCAGCTTCTCCAGGACCATTATTTAAAGGAGCTGCCAAAAATCCAATTTTATATAACGGATTGCGATGGGCTGGTCTCACATAAGGAACCTGTCAAAAAACCGGGGTAAAACTTACTAGGAAGCCACACGATGTCGCATAAGCTTTATTAACCCAACCAAGTCATCTGAGTAAAGCGCAATAATTCCCTTTTATTTCCTGTTAAAAAATGAGCGTTATAAGGCTTCTGAATGTTTGTTGGGCTTTTATTATGGGGAATAATTAATATGAAAACTTCCATGAGGGTGGGAGAAATTGAACCATTTTCCGTTGCTGGAAAACAGATGAATCATATAGGATTTCATACAATCAAAAGGCACTCAGGAATCCAATCTGGTATTTGCCCCGGAAGTATCAGAAAGGAGGGATTGATTATTGTTTAAGCAGGTAGAACTTTCAGATTATCATCTTTGGATGTGCCAGCAGATTAAAGAAAAGCTGGCTGAGCGAAACCATATCTCTCCTCTGGATACATTTGACTATACAGAGCGTGACCTGGTAACCATCGCACTAAGTGAGTTGGTATATCGGCTGAACTTTACAGACTCCTCCACTTCGAGGTTGAAATAATACGGAGTATTCCATCCAATGATTAAAGGCCGGAAACGGCCTTTTTTTTGCTTGCCAACAAAAAAGCAACACCATTATTATAATTGGCATTGCTTAATAGGCACCTATATAATTCTCTTCCCGCTCTGAGACAGCGCATAATAAATGCCGTGCTGCAGCGTTTGAAAGCACTGGAATTTGGACAGGTTGATTTGCGATTTGGTTACCATTGCCCCTAGCTCCGCAGAAATGCCAACGAGTATTGTTTCAATCCCAATTAAAGATGCCGCCGAGCCAAGCTTCTGGATAAATTCAAATCCGTATTCACTCATATCATGGTCATGATCGAGCCCTGTAAGGTCAAGAATCAGATAAGAAGCATTGTATTTTGGCAGGTTGAAAAGTGTTTTCACAAGAAGGTCTTCGGCGCGGCTTTCATCGTATTTTCCGATAAGCGGAACAACAACAATGCCATCAAGGACAGGAATGATTGGAGACGAAATTTGTTTTACAAGCTCCTGAAGGTCCTTCGTTTTCTCCTCTACGAGCAGTTCCAGCTCCCGGATTTTTTCAGACTCTTTTTTCCTCGCCAGCTGATGAATATTGCTTGAGACCGTGATTTCCGACGGGAAATATTCGACAACTGTACATTCGTTTCCATCCATCTGGTCCTTCACTACCCTGTACCAAATGTTGGTCCCCAATAGCCCGGTAAAAATTCCAGCATAATGGGCTGGCAAATATTTTCCGCTTGCGTTTTTTCCTTGCACCTTGTTGATTTTATATTCCCAACTGTCCTTAATTTCAATTATAAGTGTTTTATCATCAAGATCCAGATGCTTGATTTCCGCTTTCCCCCAGCCTGCGGAAGCATATGTATAAGGAATCCTTTTTGAAGCTTCCTCCGGTGAAACTTTATTTTTCACAAAATACTCACTTACGACCAACCCCTGCCGAAATCCGGTTGTCTCAAGCACAAGAGCACCGGCTTCCTCTCCGGAAACTTCTTCAATCGTATCAAAAAAGGTTCTCATTGCGGAAGTAATCCAAAAAAGGACAGCATCTTCTCCTTCAAATAAGAATTGGCCATTCCCAATATTCCATTTAAAGTCCAGGCCGCCTACATTGATTTCCTGCTTGGGAGTTAATTTTTCCATAATTTTAGACTGCTCCCCTCTTTATCCATTCTCAACAGGCAGGAAGACCCCCACCTCAAGGTACCGTTGAAATCAAGGAAAATAGGTAGGAATCAATTGCTTGTAAAAGGTCCGATTGGTTCAGCTAACCATCAGCGGGGAAGCCCCCTGCTAATGGAAGGTTACTTTTTATTCAGTGGGTTATCCCCGTTCGTTCTTTTAATCTGTAAATACTTTACCTCTTTATTAATCCCATGTCTAACTAAACGCTTCTTATTGCTGCTGACCCAAAATGGGGAAACCAGCCGCCGGTAGCATGCGTTAAAGCCATTATTTTTGTTAATTACCCTGCGGCAAAAGGAACAGTCCATTACTCCTGAACAACAGCAAGGTTAACTTTTGGATTTTGCGCTCCGTCTCTGTGAGTATGTACTGGATGGAAAAATAAAACTGAACCAGGCCAGCTTTTCCATATTAACTTCCCCAAGTTGTGAAATTTAATCACAAAGTGCCGGATTGTACCATTCAATTACTCGTTCCACTTCACTGGAGGCCACCTGTTGACCAAATAAATCAAGGATTTGGAAAGCGAATGGAGATTCCCCAGATTCAGTGTCCAAATGAAGCGGAAATTTGGATAGCAAACGAAGGTGTCTTTTTCGCACACAAAAAAACGCCGTGTTTTACAAAACACGGCGCCTCCGCACAGTAAATCTTTTAATTGCAGACTCCATGGCTGCTCGGACAGCCCTCAACTTCCCTTTCAACCTGAATTGTACTATGGTCGATGCCAAACTGGTCGTGAAGAAGGCTTTGGGCTTCGTGAAGGATAGAATCATGATCCCCCTCACAGGAAATTGCGATATGGCAGCTCAGCATCGGCATCCCGCTCGTTACTGACCAAATATGGAGGTCATGGACATCGTTTACACATCGGATATTCGATAAAGCAGCACGCAGTTTTCCCGTATCAATATGGTGTGGAGCACCCTCCATCAGAATATGGAAGGATTCCTTCGTCACCCTCCAGCCGGAGATGATAATCAATACCGCGACGGCGACACTCGCAATCGGGTCCGCCACGCCCCAATCAAAGAAGAAAATCAATAAAGCGGCAACGATGGCACCAGCCGAGCCGAGCATGTCGCCTAAAACATGGAGGAACGCGCTCCTAACATTGAGGTTACCGTCTTTATCGCCTCTCATCAGGATAAAGGCGGCTGCAATGTTCACAAGTAGCCCAATAGCAGAAATTGTCAGCATCCCAAGGCTCTGTACCTCGGGCGGGTTCCTGAACCTTTGAAATGCCTCAATGAAAATATAGATTGAAATGGCCATCAACGTAAGGCCATTCAAGGCTGCCGCAATAATTTCAAATCGCTTGTAGCCAAAGGTTTTCCCAGGGGTGGATTTCCGTTCCCCAAGCTTAATCGCAAAATAGCTTAGCCCCAAGGCGGCCGCATCGCTAAGCATATGGCCGGCATCCGAAAGCAGCGCCAGGCTGTTCGTGATCAGGCCGCCCGCCACTTCCACGAACATAAACGAAGCGATTAGCACAAATGCCCAAAGCAGCGCCTTTTTGTTGCCTGTATGGTGGTGATGGCCGTGGCCATGGCCATGTGAATGGGAATGATGATGATGATGCCCCATGTAAAAATCCTCCCAAGTTACGCTCCGGGCCGGACGGATAGTAAGCCGACACCGAAGTAGTTATATTTTTCCGCCGTCTGTCCTTTCCAGGACAATCTTCCGGTACATCCCGCCTAACAGGATCCCCCTGTCTTCCTTTATCTTTACCCTGTTTTCGGAGCTGCTAATGACCTTTTCAAAAGAAATTCCGATATCCGTACCGAGAAGGCGGATGAGCGGCCTGACTAGTTTCTTCAATCGGCCCAAGTCTCTACCGCGGGGAGCAAATTTGTCAAATATCACAATGCCGCCTCCCTTCTTCACAACCCTGGCCATCTCCTGGAACGCTTTTTCCCCGTCAGGTACAACTGAGAGAATCAGGCTCCCAATAACCCAATCAAAAGACTCATCAGGAAAGGACAATTCCTGCGCATCCATTACGAGAAATTCAACCTTTTTTCCATTCGCTTTCCTTTTTGCCTTTTCAAGCATCTCCTTTGAAAAGTCAATCGCGGTTACGTTGAGGTCGGACAGAGGAATCTGCATAAGGTCCGCCCCTGTCCCGACTCCGACAAATAGGATCCGCTCGCTTTTCAAAAAGGGAATGGATGAAAATAGTTCCTTCCGCGCTTTTAAAAATGGCCCTTTATTGAAGAACACATCATAGACCGGCGGCCAAAATTTATAAATGATTTTGTTCCAGTTGCTATTCATCCCACTCCCCCGAAAGAAACCGCACAAGGTTGCCCTTTTTACTTTACCTTCAATAATCTTAATCCATTAAGCGTGACGAGAAGGGTCGCTCCCATATCGGCAAAAATTGCAATCCACAATGTCAGCCACCCAGGGATGACCAAAAGGAGCGCCACAAGCTTTAGCGCGAGCGAGAAAGTGATGTTCTGCTTAATAATCGCCAGAGCTTTCCTGCTTAACTTTATAGCGAATGGCAGCTTTCTGAGATCGTCACCCATCAGGGCTAGATCGGCGGTTTCAAGGGCCGTGTCCGTTCCCGCGCCGCCCATCGCGATTCCGATCGTTGCAGCGGCAAGTGCCGGGGCGTCATTTATTCCATCCCCAACCATCGCCACCTTCCCATAATCCTTCCTAAGCTCCTTTATTATTGACAATTTATCTTCAGGGAGAAGCTCCGCCCGGATATCGGTTACTCCGGTTTGTGCCCCAATTGCCCGTGCGGTTCCCGCATTGTCCCCTGTCAGCATAACCGTCCTCTTAATGCCCATGCCATGCAGCCTGTCGATGACTTCACGGCTGCTTTCCCGTACCTCATCCGCAACGCCAACGAGGGCTAGTATATCTTTTTCGCTAAAAAGGGCCATAACTGTCTTTCCTTCCTTTTGTAGCGATTCAATTTGCGCCTGAAGAGGACGGATCGCTTTTTCCCGGCAAACGTCCGCCATAAAGGCCGGGCTTCCGGCGAAAAAAGATGTTCCGTTAATCCTGCCTTTAATTCCCTTCCCGGTTACGGAAGATGCATCTTCAACGAATACATCTTTAAAGGGAATGGAGAGATCTTCAGCCTTTTTTAAAATTGCCGAAGCGAGCGGGTGTTGGGACCCGTATTCGAGAGCCGCCAAAACGGACAGAATCTCTTTTTCATCCTTTCCTTTTAAGGCAATAATGTCCGTTACGGCCGGAACGCCTTTTGTCAGCGTACCGGTTTTATCAAAGGCAATGGCATTTAGTGCTCCGGTTTCCTCCAAGTGGATGCCACCCTTAATTAGAACTCCGTTCCGGGCGGCATTTCCAATTGCCGTGACAATGGAAACCGGCGTTGAAATGACCAATGCGCATGGACAGCCAACAACCAATACCGATAGGCCTTGGTAAATCCATTCATTCCAGCCCGCTCCGAATAGAAGCGGCGGAACAATTGCGACCAGTGCGGCAATTGCCATGATTATCGGCGTATAATATTTGGCGAAGCGGTCAATGAAAGCCTGTGCGGGCGCTTTTTCCGCCTGTGCTTCCTCGACCAGGTGGATAATTTTTGCGATTGCCGTGTCCGCGACAAGCTTTGTTACCTCTACTTCCAAGATTCCTTCTTCATTTAAGGTACCGGCATACACATCATCGCGCTCCTTTTTTTCAACCGGAACGGATTCCCCTGTAATGGCAGCCTGGTTAACCGTTGAATGCCCTTTCGTTACAATTCCATCCATCGCCAGTTTTTGCCCTGGCTTCACAATCATGATGTCGCCGATTTCGATTTCATCAGCCGGAATTACCAGTGTATCGCCATTCCTGCGGATCAAGGCTTCTTTAGGGGCAATATCCATAAGCGACCGGATGGAGGCCCTCGCTTTATCCATCGAAAATTTCTCGAGTTCTTCGCTTATCGCGAACAGGATGACAACGACCGCTCCCTCGCTCCACTCTCCGATGATTGCCGCCCCTATGATGGCAATCGTCATTAAGGTCCTCATGTCGAATTCAAGCCGGACCAAGTTTTTCAGGCCGGTTTTAAATAATGGATATCCACCAATCAAAATGGCAGCAAGGAATGGCAAAAATGCGGCAGAAGCCTCCCCATTAAACCAGTGCGAAGCGTATCCCATCAGGACGAAAGCCAATGAAATGATTACCCTGGCGTATTTTTTGAAAAAAGGCTCTTGTACCGTTTCGGAAGCAGCAGCTCTCTCCGGGAAAATTTTCAGCCGGTCAAAGGCGCCCGCTTCTTCGATTTCCTCAATTGTTGCTGTTCCGTACACGGTTATTTTTGAAGCGCCAAAATTGATAGCTGCGTTAGAAACACCATCCAGGTGCTTGACGTTCTTTTCGAACTTCGCCGCGCAGCTCGCTCAGGAAAGCCCCTCAATACGAAAAATCTGTTTAGTTTCGGCCACGCCCAGCCACCTCCTCATGATGTTCAAAGGCAATCTCGATAAGCTGTTTCACATGGTCGTCATCCAGCGAATAAAAGACGAGCTTGCCTTCCTTCCTGAATTTTGCTAAGCCAAGGTTGCGGAGGGTCCGTAAATGATGGGAGGCCGTCGCAACGGAAGATCCAACGATAGTCGCTACATCACAGACGCAAAGCTCCTCTTCTATCGCCAAGGCGTAAGCAATTTTCAACCTCGTATCATCGGACAGGGCTTTGAAAATTTTCGCCACCCCACCAGTACTTTGATGTTGGAGCATCTCCTTAACTTGATCCACTTTATCTTTATTGACTGAAACAACTTCACATATATCTTGCCGGGCCATACTCCCACCTCATTCAAACAACCATTTGATTATATGATATTCAAATGTACATTTGACTGTCAAACAATAATCCATTTTTCCAAAAAAAGATAATTTGGCTGGCTGTTAAGCTTTTGGAAAGAAACCTTATATCACTGGTTTCCTGCAAAATGCAGTACCCTCCCACTGTCCGCCATGAGTGGGATAAAAACGGGTATTTGTCCTCCTTCATACGTCTAGTCCGCTTTCATCACTATGAATAAGCTAGCTAGTAAGCATGAGGGAAAGGAGTGGAAAGAATGTCTCATAGGGAATTTGATGATTTTGGCAATCAAAACTTGTTCCGCAACAACCGGCGGGGCAATACGAACGTGGATGTAAATGTTGACTTTGATACCGAACTCGACAACACCGTCCGCAGCAACGCCGAGTCCGCAGCGGAAGCAGATGTCCGCAATACAGACAAGAACACAAATATTGCCCGGGCAACGGTAACAAACTCGGGTAATTCGAGGGTTGATATCAGGTTGAACAGCAGGAGCAACTCCCGGGTGGTTTCTGAACAGGACCAGGATAATGACCAGGAGCAGGATATCGATATTGATGCTGACTTTTAATCTGTATAACCGCAAGTAGATTGGACCTCTGTTCCCGGGATAGGGAAACAGCAATACATCAAAATTCAATCCTGTACGGGAACAAGTAAAATTTTATTTTCTTAGTTTTTATAAAAAACAAAATTCAGGAGGCAGTAAAATGGGACGAAAAAGAAGGCGCCGCCGTATTAATAGGGAACGCTTTGAAAGAGAAAGGTTTGAAAGGAACCGAGGAAACAATACGAATACCGAAGTTGATGTAAACTTCGAAAATGACATTGAAAATGATATCCGAACTAGGTCAGAGGCCGAAGCGGAAGCGGATGTTCGAAACGTTGACAGAAATACGAACATTTCCCGGTCTTTTGTCACGAACTCAGGTAATTCAAGGGTTGATATTACCCTTAATAGCCGGAGCAACGCCAGGGTACGATCCGAGCAGGATCAGGATAATGACCAGGATCAAGATGTCGATGTAGATATTGATATTTAATTTCAAATGAGGGTGGGGTTCATTCGGCCCCACCCTTTTCAAAGATGAGGTGAAACCATGGAAGAAAACAAGGGGAGAAACAGATTGCGCCGTACTCGTGATGGGCGGGAAAATGTGCGTATCAATAAATCGGAAGAAACCTTTTTGGAAAACACGAATGAAGCCGAGGCCGTCTCAGCAGTTGAAGACATAGTAAAAATAAACAATGAAACGATAAACAGCATAGGCCAGAGCGGAAATTCAGATGTGGATATACAGGTTGAAGTGAAAGTAGAAACTACAGCGATTGCATTCGCTCTATTATGTTCTTTGCTTGCAACCAAACAAATGAATAATGAGGAATTTGATGAGGCGGTGAGGAGGCTGGAAGGCCTTACCCGCAAAAAAGACTTCCTTTTTACAAAGGAAGCTGAAAATGATGTTTCGCAAGTAAGAATTTTCAACAAGAATTTGAGGAGGAGACACTAACATCTTTTCTCTTCTAAAAGATTACTTACCGGGGAGGAAAATGGAGCCGTTTGGTGACTGAAACTTTGCCTCCCTTTTCGTTTTGTCCTTTTCTCTCCGGACAATAATTGCTTTTTTTGACAAATCCCAGAATTTTTTAACGTTGAAATGCTGTTAAACTCATAGTAGGATATTCGATACCACTGGGGGAAAACGAAAATGAAACGCCTGCTCATCGCCATTCTAATCACCGCCTCTTTTTTCGTGCTCGGTATGGCCGTGTATGCCAGCCCTGTTAACCATAAGGTAAGTGAACGCCTGGATAAAATGATTGGCCAAAAACTTGGCAAGAACGATCCATGCCTCGTTAAGAAGAAAGAACCACAAGAAAATTGCATTCATTATTTTTTTGCAAAGTAAGGGGCCAGGGAAACAAGGCCCCTTTTCTCATCCTTTTAAAATCCGGACAATCGATTTTGCCTCATCCAGGTCAATGGCTCTTACCGGGCTATTATTTTTCCGTATAGCTGTCCCAAAATGGTAGTGGCAAGTGTTTGTGGCAGAATGAACGGAGAGAACATTTTCCCTCGTTAACCCGCCTCCTACCAGTATGGAAATGTGGCCTGAAGCAATTTTCATATCATTGATTGTTTTTAGCCGGCTGGTGAGGCTTCCAATCCCGCCAGAGGTTAAGATGCTGTTTATCTCCTTATATTGGGACAGAAACTGTGCCGAAAGAACTGGATTGCTTGTCGAATCAATCGCCCGGTGGAACGTCACCTCCAAGCCGCTGCATTCTCCTAGTAAACTTTCCAGAGCTTCACGATTTATTTCGTTTTCCTCGGTAAGAACGCCAAAAACCACTCCGTTCGCACCCAATGAGCCCGCGATAGCAATATCTTTCCTCATAATCTCCAGGTCAGCTTCTGAATAGACAAACGACTGGCTATGCGGCCGGATCATAACATTTACCGGAATTTCAGTATACTTAACAACCGCCTCAACCATCGCATAACTTGGCGTTAATCCTCCCTCTGTCAGTGCGGAAACCAGTTCAATCCTGTCCGCCCCGGACTCTTCGATTAGTAACGCATCTTCCAGGGTTGTTGCAATATATTCGATCAGCACACTAAATCCCTCCTCTATGCAGAATATCATCCAAAATAGAAAATATCATTTTTTACAAAACAAAATCATTGACTTGCCAAGCAAATAGCGTAATATTTATGTTGTATATTCAAATAATCAAATATACAAATATTAAAAACAAGGAAGTGTAAGTGTGCTGCACAAGTTGGCTTTTGACGGAAGATATAAGAATTATTCTCTTCACTCCTTTCAAAAAGATCTTATTTCGGGCTTGGTTGTGGGCATTATTGCGATTCCTCTTGGGATGGCATTCGCGATTGCTTCAGGGGTGAAGCCGGAAAATGGAATCTATACGACCATTATTGCGGGAATTCTTATTTCATTGCTGGGCGGCTCAAAGTATCAGATTGGCGGCCCGACTGGCGCATTTATACCAATCCTGTTCGGAATTGTCATGACCTATGGATTCGAGAATCTCCTGATTGCAGGCTTCCTGGCGGGAATCATTCTCTTTTTAATGGGGATTTTCCGCCTCGGCGCATTAATAAAATTCATTCCGCGGCCTGTGACAATAGGATTTACAGCTGGAATCGCCGTTATTATTTTTGTAGGGCAAATCCCTAATTTCCTTGGTCTCACAAGAGTTGAACGGCATGAATATTTCTTTGACAATGTAAAGGAAATTATAATTCACTTTCCAAGCGTGAACCTGTACAGCGTTGCCACGGCAGCACTTTGCCTAGTAACTGTTCTGTTCACGCCAAAACTCTTCCCTAAGGTGCCTGGCCCCCTAATCGGGTTAATGATTTCAACGCTGGTTGCCACATATTTGTTTCCGGGGCAAGTGGCGACAATCGGCTCCACTTACGGGGAGATACCAGGCAAGATGCCAGAATTCCATTTTCCCGAAATAACGTTCGAAAAAATCCGCTTTCTACTTAAGCCGGCTTTTATCATTGCAATCCTTGGGGCGATTGAATCTTTATTATCAGCAGTCGTGGCCGATGGGATGAGCGGCACAAGGCATAATAGCAACCGGGAATTAATGGGCCAGGGTGCGGCCAACATGATTGCCCCATTATTCGGGGGGATTCCCGCAACAGGGGCGCTTGCCAGGACCGCCACCAATATTAAAAATGGAGCCGTTTCCCCATTGTCGGGAATCATCCATGGACTTGTTGTCCTCCTAGTACTTGTCCTGTTTGCACCCCACGCTTCAAAAATTCCTCTTGCCAGCATGGCGCCAATCTTGATGGTGGTTGCGTGGAATATGAGCGAGAAAACAGTTTTTTACAGCGTTCTTAAAACAAAAACACTTGATTCACTCATACTGGTTGTCACCTTCTTCCTTACCGTTTTTGTCAACCTTACAGTGGCCGTACAGGTAGGGCTGCTCCTCGCTGTCATTATTTTCACAAAGAGGATGGGTGACGCCCTGGTGACGGCAAAAGTTCTGCCCAACGACAATCATAAGCTGCAAGCCGTGAATCTGCAGTCAGCGGCGGGCAATTCACATGACTGTCCCCAAATCAGTATTTACACGGTTGAAGGCCCCCTTTTCTTCGGGGCCGCGCAAACATTTGAACAAACTATACTAAATACAATAAACTATAAACCGAAGATCCTAATCTTAAGGCTTGGCAAGGTCCCCTTCATGGATACGACTGGTGAATCGCACCTTTCAAGTATCGTTAAAGATTTCTCCGCCCAGGGAAGGGTTTTAATAACCGGGCTTAAACCTGGGCCGCTGGAACTTCTGAAGAAAACGGGCTTATATGATTTTATTGGCAGAGAACATTTTTTCAGCCATACGGGCGATGCGATTAATTTTGCGCTAAAAGAACTAGATAAAGACAAATGTCTGGGATGCAAACATTTCGCCTTTAGGGAATGCGCCACATTATCAGCCATTAAACAAAAGGCAGGCGAACCAGGACAAGCCCTTGTACATTCCAGGGGGTAAAGCGAATCAACATACAATGATGCCCATGGCACTTAGTTGTTCGCTGGTTAGGAAAGGGCAAAAAGGGAGGAAACGTATTGGATTTGGAAATGCAAAAGTTTAAAGCCGAGTTTTTCAAAGCTTTGGCGCATCCTTTGAGAATCAGGATACTCGAACTGCTTGGGGATGGAGACAAAAGTGTTAATGAAATACAAAGCCTTGTCGGGAGTGAGGGCTCTGCCGTTTCTCAGCAGCTAATGGTCTTAAGGACGAAAAATATTGTTACGGGGAGAAAGGAAGGGAATCGTGTCATTTATTCGCTGCGCGATCCCCTGATAATTGAATTGCTCGCAGTCGCGAGGCAAATTTTTAATAATCACCTTGTCGATACAATCACAATGCTGGACAGATTCAGCGAGGATGGCGGGGGCGTACAAGAGGAATAAAGTGGATAACGGGGACAGCAAATGCTGTCCTTTTTTGATTCGCCTGTAATATTTGTAATAATCGTTACATTTTTCTAGGTTCCACTGATCCCGACACTCTGCCAAGGCTATTTTCAGCCTTCATTCGCCATCAATATTTCCGCTTAACCCCTTAGTATTAAACTGCCTTTTTGACCCCCAATATAAGGCCCTGCCTTCCTAATAACCCTTGATTAGCCGTCCACTATCCCCTCCACCTCCCTGCTGAATTAACATTTACTTAATAAACCTGTAACGGATATACACGGATAAAAAGGTAGAATAAAGAAGATACGTTTTAGAAAGTGGTGATGATGGTGGGAAAAACAATACGCAGCGGCGAAGACCTTCTTTCCATGCTCGATGAGCTTTTAAAGGAGGAATCAACGTTCAACTGGGACGACTTTTATCAGAAACGTGACCGAAATGTTCCCTTTTTCAGGGATCTTCCGGATGAAAACCTGGCCGGCTATTTTAATAAAGGGCTTTTAACTTCCGGAACTGCTCTTGAGCTGGGCTGCGGCCCTGGACGGAACGCTCTTTTTCTCGCCAAAAATGGGTACAAAGTAGATGCGGTTGATTCTTCGCGCGAAGCATTGGATTGGGGAATTGAGAGGGCCAGGCACCACGGATCTGATGTGAATTTCATCCATAGCAACATCTTCGGGTTAAATTTGGCAACTGAAAGCTATGATTTCGTTTATGATTCGGGATGTTTTCATCACATTCCCCCGCATCGTAGGATGAATTATCTTGAGCTTGTCGCAAAAGCGTTGAAAGCGGGAGGATATTTTGGCCTTACCTGCTTTATTGAAGGCGGCGAACTGGGCGGATCCTCCCTCTCCGACCTAGAAGTATACAAGTTCCGGACAATGCAAGGCGGGCTTGGATTTACAGAGGAGAAATTGAGGCATATATTCAGAGATTTTGAGGCTGTTGAATTAAGGAACATGAAGCATGTGAATGAGCATGAAGGGGTTTTTGGCGTAAACGGCCTTTGGACTGCGCTTTTCAGGAAAAGAATATCTTCCTAATCCGACAATGTTGGAAAAGTAGGTTTGGAGACTTAAGGTAAAAAGAAAATGTTTTTGCTTGCCAATCAAAATTGAATCTATTAGTATAGAGACCATATTCAATATATTGATAATAACCTGTTGGAAACAACTATATATTGTATTGCCTTGAGATAGGATGCCGTTAGGCTTAATAGGGAATCCGGTTAAATTCCGGAACTGCCCCCGCAACTGTAAATGCAGACGAAATGGACGAACCACTTTACATCGTGCTTTTAAAAAGGTGCCTGTAAGGGAAGGGTCCAAAGTAGGTTGACGCATGAGTCAGGAGACCTGTCCTCTCTTAAGCTGTTTCACTTCCTCGGGGATTGGGAAGATGAAACGATGGCAATCAGAAGGAAAGGTATCGTTTGCTCCCCCTTTTGATGTGATCGTTTCATCCGCTCAATTCATGAGCGGATTTTTTTATTTCATTTTTGGAGGGATAATCGTTGAGCAGACAGATGAAGGAAAGATATTCAGGCATCATGGAAATAGTAAAAGCCGTAGCCGAAGAATACAGCTTGGATTGCTCGAAGTTAGTAACGAAGCTGGAGGTATTGGATGTTCCGGAGCAGGAAGCAAACCAGCAGGCCCTATTTTACGCATTGAACAATATTGCCATCGATGAGCCCGACTGGACTTTCGTCGCCGCACGCCTTTACCTTGAGCAATTGTACAATGAAGCGGCCGAAAACCGAGGTTATAGCCGCCACTTAAAATACGGCTGCCTCTTTAATCTGATTTCAACACTTACTGAACACAAAATCTATTCCCCCGCACTCCTAAACTCTTATTCAAAAGAAGAAATAAACGAACTGGCTAGGGCGATTGCCCCGGAAAGAGACCGGCTCTTTACATACATAGGTTTGTTTTTAATGGCCGACCGGTACCTTGCCAGGGATTACATGCGCAACCTTTACGAGCTCCCGCAGGAACGGTTTATGGTCATCGCGATGACGCTAATGATGCAAGAAGACAGAGCAAAAAGGCTCGAACTTGTCAAAGAGGCCTATTGGGCGATGAGCAACCTGTATATGACCGTTGCCACCCCTACCCTTTCAAATGCCGGAAAAAGCTACGGACAGCTTTCATCCTGTTTTATTGATACGGTTGAGGACTCGCTTGATGGCATCTACTTGAACAATTGGGATATCGCCCGCCTAAGCAAGGATGGCGGCGGAATCGGCATTTATTTTGGGAAGGTACGTGCCCTCGGTTCGGATATAAAAGGTTTTAAAGGCATGTCTTCCGGTGTCGTGCCGTGGATAAGGCTAATCAATGATACTGCCGTTAGCGTCGACCAGCTTGGCCAAAGGCAGGGCGCAATCGCCATCTACCTTGATATTTTCCATAAGGACATCATGAATGGATTCCTCGATTTAAAAACGAACAACGGCGATGAAAGGCGGAAGGCCCACGATATCTTTACAGGGGTCGCCATCCCGGACCTTTTCATGGAAAAACTGCTTGAGACCGATGAAAACGGGAGGAGCATTGGCGAATGGCATACCTTCTGCCCTCACCAGGTGAAGCAGCTTATGGGCTGGCGCGACGAGGAAGGGCGTCCGCTTGGCCTCGAGGACTTTTATGATGAAAAAGACAGGAGACTATTCACGGAGAAATACTACGAAGCGGTTAACAATCCGCTTTTGCCGCGGAAAACATACCGGGCGATGGATATTATGGCAAGGATCATGGTCGCACAACTTGAGACAGGTACACCCTATATGTTTTACAGGGATGAAGTGAACAGGCAAAACCCGAATAAGCACCTTGCCGCCGAATGCAGGACTTCGATATATTGCAGCAATCTATGCACGGAAATTGCGCAGAATATGTCCCCAACCACGATTGTTAAAGAATACTTGAACAAAGATGGAGACATCGTGATTGTCCGCAGGCCCGGTGATTTTGTCGTCTGTAACCTATCATCCATCAATCTTTCAAAAGCTGTTCCGGCGGAAGTCTTAGATAGGCTGATCACTATTCAGGTAAGAATGCTTGATAATGTGATTGACCTAAATACAATCCCTGTCGGGCAGGCGCAGCAGACGAACAAAAAATTCAGGGCGGTTGGGCTCGGAACATTCGGGTGGCACCATCTCCTCGCCCTCAGGGGAATCCACTGGGAAAGCGACGATGCGGTTGACTATGCCGATAAGCTCTATGAAGACATTGCTTACCACACAATTCGCTCCTCCATGGAACTTGCAAAGGAAAAGGGACCTTACAGCAAATTCCCCGGATCCGAATGGGAAACAGGCAAATATTTCGAGCGGAGGAATTACTCATCAAACCGCTGGAGGGAACTGAAGGAAGAGGTTCAGAAATATGGTGTCCGCAATGGCTGGCTGATGGCAGTCGCACCAAACTCCTCGACAGCCAAAATCGGCGGCTCGACGGACGGAATTGATCCTCTTTATTCTGTTGAATACGCAGAGGAAAAGAAAAATTTCAAATTCAAGGTAACAGCGCCTGACCTTAACCATATTACCTATAATTTCTACCGGCGCGCGCGGCATGAACTCGACCAAACTTGGAGCATCCGCCAAAACGCAAAACGGCAGCGCCATATTGACCAGTCGATCAGCTTCAATCTCTACGTCCGGCACGACATTAAAGCTATAGAGCTGTTGAACCTTCATTTGGAGGCTTGGAAACAAGGCCTAAAGACCACCTATTATGTACGGAGCACGTCCCAAGAGGAAATCCAGGAATGTGAAGCGTGCCATAGCTAAGCAGAAAAGCGAAAGCGCCTGTTTAGCGCTCGACAGGACTGGAGGGAAGCAACCACTTTGAGTTACTTCCTTGCAGTTTTGCGGCCGCAGCGTTCCTAGTGGAGCCAGACAAATTTTATTCATTCTTTTTCATTGAAAGGAGAACCATAAATGGAGATATTTGCACCATTGAAAAAGAGCAACCTATTAAACCACGATGAGCCGAACCGCTCGACAGGAATCATTAACGGCCAGTCATCGGGACTGCTCAATTGGAATGATATTGCCTATCCGCAAATGTATGACCTATACCAAACACTGCTGTCCAACTTCTGGAAGGCCCAGGAAATTAATATGCAGGACGACATCAAGCAATGGGATTCTTTAAGCACCGTGGAAAAAGATATTTTTCTTCGGGTCAACACTCAGCTTGCCTCCCTCGACAGCCTGCAAACCCCGACAATGAGCCAAGTGATGGATTATGTAACGGATTCCAGCTTCAAAGCGATTTTTGCGGTTATTTCCCAGCAGGAAGCGGTCCATAACGAATCGTATTCCTATGTGTTAAGCTCGTTGGTCCCTTTAAGTGAGCAGAATAAGAGATTCAATGAAGCAAAGGCTGACTCCATTGTACAAAGAAGAAACAAGCTGATTTTGGATGCCTATGAACAATTTCGGCAAACTCCTTCGCCACAGCATCTATTTGAGCTAGGCGTCAATTCAATTATTTTGGAGGGGATTTATTTTTACGCGGGATTTGCATTTTTCTATAATCTCGCCCGCCAGCAAAAAATGTTGAAGACGAGCACGATGATTAGCTATATCCAACGGGATGAAATGCAGCATGCCTATTTTATTTCCCAATTCATCCGGATTCTCCTCTCCGAAAATCCTGGACTAAATACAGAAAGGAATATCCAGTATATTTACGAGGCAATCGGTAAGGCAGTCGATTTGGAAAATGAATGGGCAGCCGCAATCCTGTCGGAAATCGAAGGAATTAACTTGGCTGAATTCAAAGGCTATGTTGAGTATTTGGCCAATAAGCGGCTACGGCAGCTAGGGTTAAAAAACCTTTATGAAGACAGGGATAACCCGATGCCATGGATCCATGTTTTCAGTGATGAAATGATCAATGAGACGAAGTCCGATTTTTTCGAACAAAAATCACGGACGTATACGAAGGTTACCCAGTCGAATGGCTTTGACGAACTATGAAGCGAGGGTAGCAATTGTTTACGCCTCAGTAACCGGAAATACTAAAGTTTTAGCGGAACATATAAAATCCTTTTTTCAGCAATACGGTATTTTCCCTTCCCTGTTTCAATCAAGCGCATTTCCACTCGAAACACTGAAGGGCTTCGATGCAATCGCCATCGTAACCTACACATGGGGGAAGGGGGAAATACCATCTAGCATGATTCCGATTTATGAAACCTTTGAACTGTTGGGTACAAAACACATTATTACAGGGATTGCCGGAACCGGAGATAGCTTCTACCCACACTTTTGCGGTGCGGTAGATGCTTTCAGGGACATGCTTTTCGTCCGGACAACATTGGCCGCGACATTGAAGATTGAACTGGCGCCCCAGGACACCGACCTCCCCCGCTGCCGCCTGTTTGTGGAGAGCATGCTTAAACGCTTGGGGTGCGAAACATAAAGCATTGTAAAAAGCGCGGAAACTACCGCGCTTTTTCAAAGCGAGACATTCTCCCGGCCAGATTTTCCTCCTCGGCGGCAATTATTATACAAAAAGCTGACTATCCCCCCGTATAAACACATATTCAACATTTCAATTCAATATGATGAATAGTGAATTGGAATACGAGGGGGGGAGAGCATGCAAAACCAGCCGCAATTACCCGGACATGTGAGCAGCGGCCAGTTCAGCCAAATGCTGGTGCCGCCAGAATCATTTGCTGCCAGGCCGGAGTCACTCACAGAGCAAATGTTTGTTGAACGCTCGATAACGGAAAACAGGTTTTGGCTCAGAATCATGAAGGAACACGCTTTGTTCCTTGGAGAAGGATTTAGCCGCAACGATACCCAGCTCATACAACAAGCAGACCGGTTCCATACGTATTTTGAGCAGCAGGAACGGAAAGCTTATCAAGTCCCGAATAACGTGTCACTTGTGAGAAAATTGAACGAAGAAAGCATTGAACTGGTCAATGGGTTCCGAAATTTTAAAAGAAACCTTCTCATTCTGATCATCAACTGCAAGGTACATGGCTTTAACTTCCCTCTGCTCGTTGACCATATCGCACGGGAAGCCGAATATTTTATGAGGACGCTAAAAAAATTCAATGATGGAATCCTGGACCCTATTCAGGATGCGATTATCAGCGAGAATGTCTTTTGGCTAAAAATAATGATGGAACATTCACGCTTTATCGCTTCTTTGCTCGATCAATCTGAACGAAATCTTGTTAATGCCGCGCGGAAATTCGGGGATGATTTTGAGGTTTTGCTTAACCAGGCAAAAGATGTTGAGTCAATGTTATACCGAAAACAGCCAACCTATCCGATTATCGGTAAATTGAATAAAGACAGCGAAAGTGCGACCACTGAATTAAGGGCTTTCAAGAAAGCAGGATTGGACTTCATCCAGGCGTGCCAAATCCAGAATGTCATTAACCCTTTACTGGCAGACCACGTTATCCGCGAAGCCGACCACTTCCTCTTTATGATTCATATATTGGAGCAAAGGCTGAATGCCAAGAAAGCGGCCGAACAACGGATGTAAAAAAATATTTTAAAGCCAACAATTTAGTTGGCTTTTTTCATTTTATAAGGGTAATGGATTCAAGCTACATAAGCCTTTCGAGCAGATTTGCTGTCCTGTCAGGCTTTGTTTGCCGCTTTAAGCGTAACACCGTCTATTTTCTCCAGGTTAACTTTCTTCACCATGCCTTATTTAGTTAAAAATACACAAAAGTCTTGCCCTAGACCCACACGGATGCCGGATGGTATGGTTATGGAGGAGTTTTTTTGGAGGGGATGGTTTCTATGGCAGAACAAAAATACAAAGATCTAAAACTAGGGGAACGCGGTGCCATCATTAGCATAGTTGCCTATCTCGCACTCTCCTGTTTGAAGCTGATAATTGGATATATGAGCGATTCTGCCGCCCTAAAAGCGGACGGGCTAAATAATACAACCGATATCATAGCCTCTATTGCTGTACTGATTGGGCTGAAAATTTCCCAAAAGCCGGCCGATGAAAACCATAAATACGGGCACTGGAAAAGCGAAACCATCGCATCGATGGTAGCTTCGTTCATTATGGCTGCTGTGGGAGTCCAAGTACTAATAGAAGGATTCACTTCCATGTTCCATAGCGGGAAAGAGTCCCCTGATATTATCGCCGCTTATGTTGCACTTATTTCCGCGCTGGCCATGTATTTTGTCTACCGGTACAACAATAAGCTTGCGATGAAAATTAATAGCAGTTCCGTTTCGGCCGCGGCAAAAGATAACCTTTCGGATGCCTGGGTAAGTATTGGTACGGCCATCGGTATCTTCGGATCACAACTGAACATGCCTTGGCTAGACACAGTTACGGCCATTGTCGTAGGTTTATTAATTTGCAAAACAGCCTGGGTTATTTTTAGACAGGCTTCACATGAACTATCGGATGGTTTTGATGAAACAAAGCTTGAATTCTATAAGGAAATCATTTTAAACGTTAAGGATGTAAAAGGCATAAAGGAAATCAAAGGACGAAATTACGGCAATAATGAGGTCATTGATTGCGTGATACTTGTAAATTCCAAGCTTGGAATCAAGGAGGCCCATGATATTGCGACCCTCGTCGAAAACATTATGATGGAAGACCACGGCGTGTACGATGTCCATGTCCATGTGGAACCACTTTAATGAGGCTCTTACTCTATCCTTCATTTTTCAAAAAGTTGCCTGCCAACCCTGTTGGCCCAGGTTGAATCCAGAGAAGTTTTTCATGTTCTACAAAGAAAAAAGCTCAGAGACACTTCTGGGCATTTGTCACCTTTGTCAACTAATGAAAAACAGATAATAATACCTGGAAACTTTTAATCAAAAAAATTTGTTTTAAGTGTTGCAATTTGGATATACTGGTACTATAATACAATTAATCAATAAAATTTGATGAAAGGAAGTTGCCGAATGGAAAAGACAATTCCGCTGACAGATGTTTCCCTGCAGGATACTTTTGCATCCTATGAGCAAAAATTCAAAGCACTTGCGGACCAAAAACGGCTCCAGATCTTAAACCTTCTCTGCCAGCAAGATTCCATCTGTGTTTGCGATTTAGCCGACATGATCGACATGCAGCAATCCAAGCTATCGTACCATCTAAAAATTCTCCTAGAAGCCAATTTGATTTTAAAGGAAGCGAAAGGGACATGGAGCTATTACGCAATTAACCAAAAGGAAATCAACCACTTGCTGTCAAACGAGCTATGCTGCTTATTCAGGCCTGCTTCCTGTTAGGCCTTTAGGCTGGATATTAAATCAATTTTTTTTGATTAATAAAACAACTTTATTTGATTAAGGAGGAAATTGCAATGACAATTTACGATATCGAACTGATGGTTGAATTAAAACAGCGGGAAATTGAAGAGAATGCTAAAGACGCCTGGAAACACTCTCCCCCTATGGAAGAAAGAAACTTTTTCGGTTTTTTCAAAAGGAACGCCCCAAAAGCAAAGGTTTCCGATTGCCAATGCTTGTGCGAGGCATAGGAGGCTAAGTTATGATGGATTTTTTAAAAAGTTTTCTCGGAATCGCGGTTGAATTGACCATCCTGTTCATTATCATCAGCTTTGCCATCAGCCTGCTGCAAGGCTATATACCTTATGAGAAAATAGAAAGAAAGCTGACTGGCAGCAATAAGTTCATTGCAAGCATCATTGCCATCGTGTTCGCTTTTATCACGCCATTCTGTTCTTGCTCCACGATACCGGTTGTCGTCAACATGCTGAAGAACAAGATTCCATTTTCAATCACAATGGTCTTCCTATTTGCTTCGCCGGTCCTGGACCCGACGATCCTGACAATCATGGGGGTTGTCATGGGCTGGAAAGTAACGGCTCTCTATACGTTAATCACTTCCATCCTCTCAATTGCCATCGGTTTTGCACTAGATAAACTAGGGTTTGAACGGCATGTGAAAAATGTTGTGATGAAGGGATATGAACAATCAACGAGGAAATTCAATTGGAGGTACGCGCTGGCCGAAACACTTTCCCTCATGAAAAGCGTCTACCCATATCTGCTCATTGGAGCGTTTATCGGGGCAGCAATCCATGGGCTGGTTCCGACACACTTTATCGCTGAATGGTTCGGACAGGACAGATGGTGGCTAATCCCAATTGCGGCCATCATCGGAATTCCTTTGTATATTCGATTATCAAGCATGATTCCAATCTCCCAGATCTTGATTGCAAAAGGTATGGCTCTTGGCCCTGTTATGGCGCTCATGATTTCATCCGCCGGTGCAAGCCTTCCGGAGGTAGTCCTTTTAAAATCCATCTTCCGCAAGCAGCTTGTGATTGCGTTTGTACTTTCTGTCATTACGATGAGCACGATTTCTGGTTTCATATTTTTTCTCGTTTAAACCGGATTATTAATCAAAAATACTTGATTAACTAAGGGGGGTGACTTGAATGTTTGACTTCATTAAGAATATTCTTGGACAGAATCCAAAATCTGATTGCTGCTCTGTGGAAATTAAAGAGGTTGAAGAAGATTTCTGTAAAAGCCAATCAGCTGAAAAGTGATGCAAGTGATGAATTCACCTGATTCTTATTAACCAATGTAAAAAGCCAACACTGGAGGTTGGCTTTTTTTATTGGAGAATATCGTCACTTGCCTTTTGCTCCCGCTTCTTCATTATTACTTCCTTATTTTCATCGACTGTTATAACAAGGTCAGCCATCCCTATAAAAAGCCCATTATCAACTACGCCTGGAATGATATTTAAGTTGTTCTCCAATTCATGGGGCGCGATTATTCTTCTGCAAGCACAGTCGAGGATATAGTTGCCGTTGTCTGTAATAAAAGGAGTCCCATTAACCATTCTTAATTCTGGATGGATTCCGAGTTTCTGAATATGCCTTCTTGTCGCTTCCAACCCAAAAGGGACAATTTCAACCGGCAATGGAAAGGAACCCAACTGATCAGCCAATTTACTGGAATCTGCTACAATGATTAATTTCCTTGCGGCTTTAGCCACTATTTTTTCACGCAATAATGCACCACCGCCGCCCTTAATTAAATCTAAATTGCTGCTTACTTCATCAGCCCCATCAATAGCTATATCAACCTGGTTTATGTCATCGAAGGAGGTTAAGGGAATGTTTAATTCGTTTGCTAATTTTTCAGTTTGGCGTGAAGTTGGAATTCCTTTTATGGAAAACCCTTGCTGAACAAGTTTTCCAAGCAATTGTAAAGTATAATAAACTGTTGAGCCCGTTCCCAGTCCAACTACCATGCCTTCCTTTACAAATTCTGCAGCTTTTTCTCCAACAGCCTTTTTTTCATTCAAAAACTCCCCCCCCTTTTAATGAATTCCATAGCAAAAGAGCTAATCAAACATCATTTGATTAGCTCCAACCTGCATTATTGATTTGCTTTTTTAACCCACTCTGCAACTTGGACAGTCCGTTTTGCCTGGTGTTTAACGGCTGGTTCTGCTTGGGAAGCATCCTTCATTTTTCCATCTTCACCGACAGTGACACTCGTTCCATACGGATTTCCGCCCGCTCCGAATAAAACTGGGTCTGTGTAGCCAGGCGGTACAATGATAGCTCCCCAGTGCATCATTGAAGTATATAAGGAAAGTATTGTTGCCTCCTGGCCGCCATGAGGATTTTGTGCGGAAGTCATCGCACTGACAACTTTGTTAACTGTTTTTCCAGATGCCCATAATCCCCCTTGAGTATCAAGGAACTGCTTCATTTGGGAAGGCATATTCCCGAATCTTGTAGGAACGCTGAAGATGATGGCATCGGCCCATTCAAGATCTTCAGAGGTAACAACCGGAATATCCTTTGTTGCTTCCGTTGTGCGTTTCCACACTTCATTTCCCTGTACAACGGATTCAGGAGCCAATTCCTGTACTTTGAATACTTTTACCTCGGCACCGGCTTCTTTGGCACCTTCCTCAGCCCACTTCGCAAGTTGGAAATTTGTACCGCCCATGCTGTAAAAAATGACTGCTAGTTTGACGTTTGACAAATTTTCTTCCTCCCTCTTTTTTGTTTTTCCAAACAACTTGGATAAAAATCCCATACTCTTATCACCCTTTTATATATTACCCTAACTATTCTTTTGTATTCCGATTCCATTACCATACCAATCAGCGGCCGCCTCAACTTCTGACAAAGTCAGCTGATGCCCATGATTTTCCCAATGAATCTCAACGTTCGCATTCGCCTTCTCCAATAAAGTTTGGAGTTCAGTCGATTCTGTTGGTGAGCAGATTGGATCATTTGTCCCCGCGGCGATAAACACCGACTTTCCTGACAAATCAGGCAGTTCTAAGCCCCGCAATGGTACCATTGGATGATGGAGGATTGCCCCCTTCAACGCGTTTTGATAATGGAATAATAAACTTGCAGCTATATTGGCCCCATTCGAGTAACCAATGGCAACAATGTTATCACGGTCAAATCCATAGTTTTTAGCCGCCTCATCAAGGAATTCATTCAGTTCCTTCGTTCGGAATACAAGGTCCTTTTCATCGAACACACCTTCCGCCAATCTTCTGAAGAAACGCGGCATTCCGTTTTCCAGTACATTTCCGCGGACACTCAAAACAGAAGCCTCATCGTCAATTCTTCCCGCAAGCGGAAGAAGGTCCAATTCATTCCCTCCTGTGCCATGAAGCAAGAGTAAAGTAGGTTTTGTTACATTTGATCCCCTGTTAAATATATGTTTCATGTTTTTCTCCCTCCAAAACGCGAACCACCACATGTGGCAAGGCTTCTTTCATCTCTTAAAAAGTATACCCCGCTCGGCTGCTTCCAATCCAGAGTTTGTAATGGAACCTATTCAGGCCGCTCAATTGAAAATATCTCACCTATTTTTGCATAATTGCTCCCAGCCAACCTGCTGACGGCAGCCAACCCCGTTGGATTTATTCGCCCATTTTCGTAAATGTCAGGTTCAATATGGAATTGAACAACTCTCCCTATAATCAAGTCGCATCCTATCGAATCTTCATCACCGAGTTCCAAATGTTTTTCCAATCTACATTCCATCCTAATCTTGGCTTCCTTTACTCCAGGAACTGAAATTTTCATACTATCAACCGGGGTTAAATTTGCCGCCTCGATTTCACTTTGGTCAGGCGGAAGTCTTGCAGCAGTTTGATTTATTTTTTCAACGTTCTGCTCATCCACGATGTGGACGACAAATTCCTTGTATTCAATGATGTTCCTCGCAGTATCCTTTTGTCTCCCTCCTTGCCTTTGAATCGATAGGGATATCATTGGGGGATTGGAAGAAACAATGTTAAAGTAACTGAAGGGTGCACCATTCAGGACGTCGTCTTTTGATAAGGTAGTAACGAAAGCAATCGGCCTGGGTATGATGCTCCCGATTAGGAACTTGTAATTTTCTCTTTCGGTATTCTTGGACGGATCTATAGAAAGCAATCGTATTCTCCCCTTTAATCAGTCTAAATTCCTGACCTCAAAAGGTATAAGCTGCCGTTCAATTCGCTCCCTTAACTGTTCATACTGTGAAGGAAGCATCAACTTTTCACCCATGGTCTCCTGTGATTCATCATGGGCAAAACCGGGAGGGTCAGTCGCGATTTCAAACAGGATTTCTCCGTGTTCCCTGAAATAAATGGCATTGAAATAGTTCCTGTCCTGGACAGGTGTTACGCCGTACCCATTTGAAGCAACGTATTTTTGCCAGTCCAATTGATCCGCATCATCGATTGCCCTCCAAGCAATATGATGGACAGTTCCTACGCCCATTTTGCCTCGTCCAGTTGGAGTTGTTTTTAAATCAATGACATTTCCTATATCGGCAGAAGAACGGAAGCGGAGGAAGCCTTCTTCACTTCCAACGAATTCAAGGCCCATAACCCTTTCTAGCAAATCTGCCGTTTTATCAGGCTGAGCGGAAAAGAGAGTTGCCCCTCCAAACCCTTTTATGGCCACTTTCGGAGTAACGTCGCCAAATGTCCACTGGTTCAATTCCCCTTGTTCTCTTTCAACAATCTCAAGACGCAAGCCATGGGTATCCTCGAATTGGAGATACTTCTCACCGAATCGCTCTGTTTTCGTGAATGGAATACGAAACTTTCCAAGTCTTTTTTCCCAGAATTCCATTGCCCCTGAAGGGACCGCGTAAGAAGTTACCCCTACCTGCCCATCACCGATCCTTCCTTGATAGGCACCTGCCCATGGGAAGAAAGTAATGATTGTTCCAGGTTCCCCTCCTTCGTTGCCAAAATAAAGATGATACGTACCAGGATCATCAAAATTGACAGTTTGCTTAACGAGGCGAAATCCCAAAACTCCTGCATAGAAATCAACGTTTTCTTGTGGATGGCCGACAATAGCTGTTATATGGTGGATTCCCGTAGTTTTTTTGCCCATTTTTTCACTCCCTCGTGAGATATGACTATTTTGTCCTGTTTCTTTATAAGAAATCTTCCCTTAATTATCTTTAACTAAACAATTCTTAATTAAAGATTTTATTGAAAAATATAAACGCCCAAAGTGCTTTGCCTTTGCAAGCACATTAAGAGTTAGCTGAAAATCATATATTTAAATATCTTTAATTCGAGATAATAATATCATCTTATTTTTAGTATGTCAACCGCTTGGAAAAATACGCATCGGGACTTCTCCTTTTTCAGCATGGAATAGTAAAAAGATATCATCTGGTCGATCATCTTTTGCTGAATGGCAATTCCAATTTGAAGAGAATGGGATGACAAAGAACGAAGTATTTAACCTTTAAAGGTTGAACCAAAAATTTATATTCAAATGGAACCTTGCGGTTGATTTCCGCTCCAGGCACACGCTTTCCGCGGGGCGTCAGTGGAGCCTCCTCGGCGCTAGCGCCTGTGGGGTCTCCACCTTGCCGCTGTACCCCGCAGGACACTGAATGGCATCCTCGAAATTGCCCACGCACGAAGGAAATGCGTAGCATTTTCGAGGAGCCGGTGCCTTCCTCTACAATCAACTTACATTTCAAATAAATAGTGTGTAAAAATTTATTTCAACCTATATATATTTTAAAAAAGGAACCTAGCCAATGGCTTAGGTTCCTGCCTTTGCAATGCTCTCTCTTTTTCTTGCTTTTAAAAATCTCACCAGGTTCAGTACGATGGTTTTTGTGACGGCATATGTTGGAACCGCCAGCACCATCCCCAATACCCCAGCGAGATTGCCCGCAGCCAATAATATCATGATGATCGTAGCCGGGTGTGTATCCAATGTTTTCCCCAAAATCATCGGGGAAAGGAGATTGCCTTCAATTTGCTGTGCGATAAGAATAACAATGATTACCAGCAAAGCTTTTGTCGGGGAATCGAAAAAAGCTACCAAGACAGCCGGGGTTCCCCCAATAATCGGCCCAACATACGGGATAATGTTTGTAAGGGCGACGATTAATGCCATGATTAACGCATAACGCAAGTCGATGATCAAGTAGCCGATGAATGCCAATGTCCCTACCGATAAGGCCACAATAACCTGTCCTTGGATATAAGCGGACAGTGTTTCACCAGTTTCCCGCAGGATTTTTAATCCCTCGTCCCGGTAATCTAACGGAATAAACTTTGATACTGCTTTTGGGAACTTTTGTCCATCCTTAAACATGTAAAACAATAAAAACGGAACCGTCACAAGGATGATTACGATATTCGTGAGGATGCCAAAAAATCCTTTAAGCCCGTTTGTAAGCCTGTTAGGGAGTGTATTGGCAAACTCAATCAGACGCTGCTTACCCGTCTCAATCATTTCCTGCTGTTCTTTCTTAAAACTTTCAAACTCGGAAGACTGGACTACGTCATAAAAAAAATCACTCGTCTTATTGGCCAGGACAGGAAGTTCATTGGCCAGCTCAGACGCCTGCTTTGAAACTGCAGGAACCAAATTGACGATAACCAAAACGAGCAGGCCAGTAAACACGGCATAGATGATTAATATAGATGCTGTCCTCGGAAGTTTCTTTCGTTCCAGGAAGTTCACTACCGGATTCAATAGGAAATAAAGAAACCCGGTAATCAGGATGGGAAAGAAAACGGTCGAGAAAAAAATCCCAATCGGTTTGAATATAAATGAAATTTTTGTCGCGACGAAAATAATCGTTACAATGAGCAAAATTTGAATCAGCCAGTACTGCAATTTGGATTTGGACAAAGTATGTACCTCTTACATTCATTTTTGTTAAAAGTATACCAAACTCATGTGCCGGTACTCAAGATTGGCGGGGCCACGGAAAATTACGGCAAGCATAAAAGGAAATTGCTAAATTTTGTTCCTGTAACAAGCAGAGACCACGCCTGCGGGGCAAACTATTGCCGAGTCCATAGTCTGCCTCTGCTTATTGTCTACTTTCCTGTATCGGCGAATGTCTTGATCCTATCGCCAATTTCATCACGAACACGCTGGAAGAAAGCCCATTTTTCTTCATCCTTTCCCTCCGCTTTCGCCGGGTCATCAAATCCCCAATGTTCTTTTTTTACATGTGGAGGGGTTACAGGACAATGGTCAGCCGCATGGCCGCACAATGTGACAATTAAATTTGCGTTATTCAAGATGTTGGGGTCTATCACATCGGAAGTCTGGTTGGAGATATCAATTCCTGCTTCCTTCATTGCTTTTACTGCGTTAGGATTCAATCCATGTGCTTCAAGACCCGCGCTTTTAACTTCCCACTCCTCGTTGCTTAAGTATTTTTTGGCCCATCCTTCAGCCATTTGGCTGCGGCATGAATTTCCTGTACACAAGAAGTAAATCGTTTTCTTTGACATTTTTGATTGCTCCTTTTTGAAAAAAATTCGCTACGAAATAATGGCCAGCCATATATAGAGCCCTGCCAGTGTGATAAAGAGGACAGGGATGGTTAACACGATCCCAGTTTTGAAGTAGGTCCCCCACGAGATTTTGACTCCTTTTAGGGAGAGTACGTGCAACCATAACAAGGTTGCAAGGGACCCAATAGGCGTAATTTTCGGGCCCAGGTCAGACCCGATTACATTCGCATAAATCAAGGCCTCTCTCAAAACTCCTGTTGTATTTGTATCGGCGATGGCAAGTGCATCAATCATGACGGTAGGCATGTTATTCATTATGGACGAGAGAACGGCCGCGATGAATCCCATTCCGATAGTAGCTGCGAATAATCCATGGTCCGCTGTCCATTGAATCATCCCGGCCAAAAGGCCCGTCAACCCAGCGTTTCGCAAACCATATACGACCACATACATTCCGATTGAGAAAAACACAATTGCCCACGGAGCACCCTTTACTACGGTTTTTGTATCAAAAGCCGGGCTTCTCCTCCCCATGAACAGGAAGAATAGTGCGACCGTTCCAGCAATGATTGACACTGGGATGCGGAAAAACTCGCTGATGAAGTACCCGGAAAGCAACAGTGCAAGGACAATCCAGGAAAGCCGGAACATTCTTTTGTCCTTTATCGCCTCAACAGGCTTTTTTAAATCAGTCACTTCGTACTTCCGGGGTAAAATCTTTCTGAAATAAAGAAACAGAACGAAAATGCTGCTGAGTAAAGAAAAAAGATTTGGAACGAACATCCTTGAGGCAAACTCATTGAAACCTATATCAAAGAAGTCAGCCGATACGATGTTTACCAGGTTGCTGACTAAAAGCGGAAGTGAAGTTGTATCGGGGACAAAGCCGCTTGCGATGATGAATGGGAAGATCATCTTCTCTTCAAACTTCAAGTTTCTTACCATCGCCAGGACAATTGGCGTCAGGATTAGAGCGGCTCCATCATTTGCGAACAAGGCTGCCACCAGGGCACCTAAAATACAAATGTAAACATACATTTTAATGCCGTTCCCTTTAGCGGCCCTCGCCATATGGAGTGCGGCCCATTCAAAGAAGCCTATTTCATCTAATATGAGGGATATGATTATAATGGCAATAAAAGAGAATGTGGCATTCCAGACAATTTGCGTCACATCCATTACATCGGTTAAATCAACGACCCCCACAAGCAGGGCAAGGACAGCTCCTCCGCATGCAGACCAGCCGATGGATAGATTTCTAGGCTGCCAAATAACCAGGATTAATGTTGCCAAAAAAATAAGTAATGCCAATATTGATGACACCAAGCTCAAACCTCCAAAAATAACAGTTTAGCAACCGCACCTCATTGTCGGGTTGCTTTCAATGATTTGTTCCATTTTTTCGTGTTGTCCAGGTACGAACTCCAGGACAGTTTCCACAAGCGGGGAAGCAATGTTGTTTTTATTAAGCGAATAATAAATCCACTGGCCTTTCCGCTCCTCTATTACAAGGCCTGCGTCCTTTAGTTTGCGCAGGTGCTGGCTGATGGCTGGCTGGCTCATGTCGAAAACCTCAAGCAGTTCACATACGCATAGTTCCCTCATTTTGAGAAGAGCCATGATTGTCAGCCTCGTCCTGTCACCAAGAAGCTTTAGGACAAGAGATGCTTGTTCAACCTCGATCTTAGTTTGTTGCATAAGTACTCCTCCTTTCCCTTAATTAGAATATAACTATTTGCTTATATGTTCAACATAAAAATAAGGCAGCCCCAAACAGGTGCTGCCCTCTCTTTATAAATACTTCCGATGCACGCCTTTCCCGTCATACGTGAACAGCATGTTTCGCTCTTCAATCGTTGTTTCGATGTGGACAGTCCTTCCCCAAAGCTGATAAATGTATGGAAGTACCTTTTCAAGGTACTTAACATCGAGCTCAATTCCCTCATACCAGTGTTTCAGGTACAGCTCGCCATTCTTCAAATAGTCCCCGTCATTCACTGTAATGTAAGGGAAGCCTCCGTTGACGCGCATGCTGACAAGCCGGTCGCGTACCTTCTCCCACTCCTTATCGACAATCTTGTACTCCTTCCCCTGCTTCTGGAACAGGTACATGTCTTCCCGCATGACGAGTTCCTTGGTCAGGTAGTTCCTAAGGAAAGAAATATCCGAATCCATTTCCCTAACTTCGAACATCTTCTCACGCCCGGAACCCGGCTTGACTCCCCGCCGTTTCATCTCCTCTGTCGGTTTGTTGTACCTTTCTTCAATATCCTCAAATATCTTGATTCCCAGGTAATAAGGATTAATCCCAGTTTTCGACGGCTGGACGACGCCGGCATTCAGCTTCGCGAATTCAATCGCCTCCGAACTCGTCAAGTCCATCTCACGGATTATCCGCTGGTGCCAGTAGGAAGCCCAGCCTTCGTTCATGATTTTCGTCTCAAGCTGCGGCCAGAAATACAGCATTTCCTCCCTCATCATCGTCAGGATGTCGCGCTGCCATGGTTCAAGTTCCCTGCTGTACGTTTCAATGAATAAGAGAAGGTCCTTTTCCGGTTTCGGCGGAAATTTCCTGGCTCTCTTTTTTCCCTTCTGTTTGCTCGACGGTTTTTCATCCAATTTCCAAAGATCATCATACGGGCTCGGAGGACGGTCGGGGCTCTCCTCCTCCTCATCGCCTATGGACCAGGAAAGCTTCGGCCTCATTAAAGATGGGTCGATGTGTTCATCAATTGCCAGGACGGCATCCAGAAATGTTTCGACTTCCTTTTTCCCGTACGTGATTTCATATTGGTGGACCCGCTCGGCAGTCGCAGCCATGCTTTCGACCATATCCCGCTTTGTGTTTTGGAAACGGACATTGTTTTTGAAAAAATCACAGTGTGCCAGGACATGGGCAACAATCAACTTATTCTGGATCAGGCTGTTGCTGTCGAGAAGAAAAGCGTAACAGGGGTTTGAATTGATGACCAATTCATAAATTTTGCTGAGGCCAAGGTCATACTGAAGCTTCATCTTATAAAACTGCTTGCCGAAGCTCCAGTGCGAAAACCGGGTCGGCATTCCGTAAGCGCCAAACGTATAAATGATGTCTGCCGGGCAAATTTCGTACCTCATCGGGTAAAAATCAAGGCCGAAGCCGCTCGCGATTTCCGTAATCTCGCCAATCGCGCGCTCCAGCTCCTTCCTGTCCTCGCTGTTCATAAAGCTATTCCCCCTTTTCCTCTTACAACAATGTATGAACAGAATGGGGGGATAGTTGTATTCTTTTTTAAAAAATCCCAGAAAAAAAGTGCGAAAGCGAATGCTTTTCACACTTTTGCATATATTACCTGGCTGTGTTCTTTTCCTTGTTTATTTCAACTCGGGCGTTGCCCATAAAAAAGATTGTGATCGCGGCAACCGCAATCGGAATTAGTGTAAGCAGGAAAATATACGTAATCGAGTCTGACATGGCATTTACGATAATTTCAAGGATATTTTCTGGTATCCTTGCCCTTCCTTCCCCGCTGAAAATTTGCCGCGGATCACTAATATTCATTGGATTACCGGCGCCTGCACCAGGAAAATCGGAAAACGCCTTCTCCAGCTTATTCGTAAAAACTTTTGTTTGTATCGTTCCGAAAATTGTAACCCCTAGTGTCATGCCAAACGAACGGAGAAACGAGTTCGTTGAGTTAGCCGAGCCCCGGTATTTAAAATCAAGATTATTAATGGAAGCAGCCGGAAGTAGCGAAAACGAAAACCCTGTCCCAAATCCGACAATAACCATATAGATTGTCAAAAGAACCCGGGAGGTCTCTGGCGTCAGCGTGCTTAATAAAATCATCCCGGCCCCATAAGCAATGATTGAAATGAACATCAGGTTTCTGAAACTCGTTTTCGTTTGGAAAATACCGCCGATCATGCTTCCCGCAACTGACCCAAGCATCATTGGCGTCAGGATGAATCCGGCATTCGTGGCCGAACCGCCATACACCGCCTGAACAAAGATTGGAATGAAAACCGCAAGAATGATGAATGTCCCGCCGTAAAGGAAAGCAAGGATTTGCGAAGTGGCGAATAGGCGGTTTTTAAACATCCAGAATGAAATAATTGGCTCTTCCGCTTTCCGTTCAATCATAAAAAAGGCGATGAAGAATACAGCAAAAACCGTGAACAAGCCAATAATTTGCGTAGAGTTCCACTCGTATTCCTTTCCACCGAGCTCCAATGCGAACATAAGCGACACAACTGCCACCACAAGCGTAATGGCTCCCCACCAGTCAACCTTTTGCTTTTTGTGTTCGAGCGATTCTTTGTAAAACAAAGAAATAAGAGCCAATGAAACGATTCCGATTGGGACGTTTATGTAGAATACCCAATTCCAGCCGACTGAATCAGTAATGAATGCGCCTAGTAACGGCCCGAGGACACTGGATAAACCGAAAACCGCCCCTAACAGCCCAGTCATCTTCCCCCTGTTTTCCGGCGGGAAAATATCAAAGACAATCGTAAAGGAAATCGGAAGAAGCGCTCCGCCACCAATTCCCTGGATTGCACGGAAAAGAATCAGCTGATCCATTGTTTGCGCGAGACCGCACAGACAGGAACCCAACAAGAATACAATCAGCCCAAAAATAAAAAACCTTTTCCGTCCATACATATCGGACAATTTTCCGTAAATCGGCATTCCAGCCATAACTGCGACCATATAAGAAGCTGTGACCCACACAAACCTGTCAAACCCTCCCAGGTCGGCAACAATTGTCCCCATTGCCGTCACGACAATCGTATTATCCATCGCGGCCATTAATATTCCGAGCAATAGCCCGGTAACGACGAGTTTAAGATTTTTATCCTTTGCCGCCATACATCTACCGCCTTCCCCACATAAAGTAACCTTTGATTAAGATGGCAAAAAAGTCCATTAAATTTACTGACTACATGAATATAATTGAAACTCTTAATCGGTGTCAAAGTTTTTTCAATGAGCCTTTTTGCCTGGGGAATGTCTTAATGGGCAGGAGGATAAGCATTACTTTTTATATACGGAGGCTGATGTTTTAAGAAAGGTCGCAGCGTTCTTTGCTCTGCGGCTTGTGAATGTTGATGAAGCGGACTTTATAAATGCACTAAAGACCATTTCAAATGGCTTCCCCACTTGAAACGGTCTTTACAAAGGCCTAGGGACCGTCTCAAACGGTTCCATGACCTGCAGTTCTATTGACTAGCCTGGCCGCTACAACGGCCATTGGGCCTGCCCACCAGGCTCCTGCCTATTTTTCAGGCTCAACCTTCATCGAGAGTAGTTTTTCCGACGTTAAACGATGTGTAATAATGACCCGGACGAAAAATGTTTTGCCGTTTTCCTCTACTTTGAATCGGAACGTATCGGCAACATCCGATTCATTTATTTTTGAGCGGCCAAGGTATTCATAGTCCCTGATTGGCTCGCCTGGATAGTCGGCACTAACCACCGTTATGGCCATTCTTCCATACTTTTCATAGTCAGGATTTTGCGCCTCAATGTTGTTTGGCTGTATCGCCATAAATGCCAGGACGGCAATAAGTACAGCAACCAGTTTTTTCATCCCCAACAGTCCTTTCCTGTTTTCTCATTGTATAGTGTGGCTCGGCGAAAATTTCCTATGCACCATGGATGGTTTCTAGTCCTGGCAGTTGTTACAAAGCCTTTCAAACAGGCATCTCCAACATTTTCAGCGTAACTTTCCACACGAACTCCATACACTAATTTCAACTCCTAACAAGGAGGAGAAAAAATGAATAAACTGGATTATGACAGGGCGCTTTATTATGTACACCGCTCCCAATGGGACAATCTTCTGATCCTCATGGTTCGGACACGGGACCATTTTCTTTCAAAAAAAATCGAGCATTTTCTCCATGCGTACCATTTCGAGCATGATTACGCGGTTCTTGAGAAAAAGCTCTACTCCCTGCTACGCTATCTAGACCATGCAGCAGAGATGCCCGAAAATGCTCCACAACAGCTGCCGGCTTACAGCTTATCCTGATACGTTCAGGGTGAATTCCACCACAATATGCTAAAAAGCACGGCCAAAATGGCCGTGCTCTTTTTAGAATGAATCCTCCCAAAACCGTTCAATCGTTTACAAGCCCATTTTTGACAGCATACAAGGCAGCCTGGGTCCTGTCGGCAAGTTCAAGCTTTGCAAGGATGCTTGACACATGGGTTTTTACTGTTTTTTCCGTTATGAAAAGGGAGGTCGAAATTTCCTTATTGCTCTTTCCGCTGGCAATTTCCTTTAGCACTTCCACTTCCCTCTTTGTCAGTTCATCAAGCTGTTTCCGCGCATCCCTTTTGCTCCCTGAAAATTGCGACAGCAAATGGGAGGTCGCTTTCGGATGGAGCTGGTTTTCGCCGGAGCAAAGCCTGCGGATGGATGCCGCGAGCTCATCCGGTTCAATATCCTTCAGCTGATAACCTGTCGCGCCTGCTTCAATCGCCGGAATGACATGGTTTTGGTCGGAAAAACTTGTCAAGATCATTATTCTCATATTCGGCTGGTTTTTCTTTATTGCTGCCGTCGCACTAATTCCATCCATGACCGGCATATCAAGATCCATTAAGACTATATCTGGATTCAATTCCGCCGCCATAGCCACTGCTTCCTCGCCATTTTTCGCCTCCCCGATTATCTCAAAATCCTCTTGTGTTTTTAAAAAGAACGCCAGGCCCCTGCGGACGACATTATGATCGTCGGCGATTAAAATTCGAATGCCCATTTTCTYTCCCCTTTTCAAACCGGAATTTGGGCTGATAACTTTGTCCCCTGGCCTTCCTCGCTTTCGATACGGAAAGAGCCGCCAAGCCTTTCCGCCCGCTCCTTCATGCCCTTCAGCCCTAGGGAGGGCAGCTCATTTCCGCCAACATATTGGAACCCGCAGCCTGGGTCGGTGATATCCAGTGACAGCCAATTTCTTTCAACCTCTATTTTTATTGTAATTTTTGTTTGCCCGGAATGCTTTTTGCAATTGGCCATTGATTCCTGGCCAATCCGCCAAATTCCTTCTTCAATTTTTCCCGGCAGGTTCAGCACCCCTTTAACAAGGATGTCCAGCTCGAGGCCAAGCATTTGCGCGTAGCCACGAAGAGCGCTGACGATGCCATTCTCAAGGCCTTGGGGGCGTAATTGCCAAATCAGCGCCCTCATTTCATTCAACGCTTCCTGGGCGAGTTCCTGAATATAGGTGAAAGTCTCTTTCACTTCGGCATTTTCCGCCATTGAAACCCCTCCCTTGGCCGTCAGGCTCACAGAAAACAGCAATTGGTTAACAGAATCATGCAAATCCCTGGCAAGCCTGTTCCGTTCTTCGGTAAGGGCAAGCTCCTGTTCACGCTGGCCAAGTTTGATTCGCTTTAGGGATGTGCCAATTTGAAGGGCCACCGATTCAAGGAGCGCCAATTCCTCTTTGTTAAAATGGGTTTTATGCGGGGAGCCGACATTCAATATCCCAAACTTTTCATCACCCGCTCTTAACGGAACCGTTGCATGATGCGTCAGCTCTCCGGTGTCGCCAAGATTGTTCAGGATCGCATCTTCCAGCCTTTTGCATTCCATGATGTTTGTTGCCTTCGCTAGCCTGCCATTTCTGTACTTTTCGATACACCAGCATTCCCCGGCACACATGGGAGCAAAGTCCGAGCGGGACAAAGCTTCGGGAAGGTTTGTCCGTGCCGCGAGCCTGTAGGAGCCTTCTTCATCAAGCAGAAAAATCCAGCCCGTTTTTAGACCGGTAACACTGAGTAATTTTTCCAAAACATCCGAGAGAAGTTCATCCGTCTCCGTACCTTTATTCAGCAGCTCGGCAATTTCCTTTAAGATGCCAAGCTCCTGCAATCTTGACTCCGCCTCCATCCGATTTCCCCCACCTATGTTTTCTTTCATTATACATTTTTCTGAAAAGTTTGCCTTAGCCAATTGAATGGGAATGGCTACGACCTAAGCCTGAGTTTTTTTAAAAAAAAGCAGCGGTTGAAGTACATTATCCGGAAATACGAAAAACCCGGGAATCCATTCAGGTTCCCGGGCGAATCCATTATAGTTTTGTATTTACCAGTTCCATGAACTCGGCTTCAATCTGCTTTAGTTTCTTCCTGCTTGCTTCAAGGCTCTTGTCATTTACCCCGAAGTAAAATTTGATTTTCGGTTCGGTTCCCGATGGCCTTAGGCAAACCCAGGAGCCGTCCTCAAAGAAATATTTCAAGACATTTGATTTTGGCAACTGGATCTTTTCAATTCCTGCTGAAGAAATCCTGACACTTTCAAGATAATCCTCCGAAGTAACGACCGACATGCCGGCAAGTGCTGAAGGCGGATTGGAACGGAAGCCCGCCATGATTTTTGCGATTAGCTCGGCCCCATCCTTTCCCTTCATCGTCATTGATTGGAGTCCTTCCTGGAAGTAACCATATTTCTCAAACACATTCATAAGGCCGTCATAAAGGCTCAATCCCTTTTTCTTGTAATGCGCGCAAACCTCGGCTGACATGAGCGCGGCTTGAACTGCATCCTTGTCACGGGCAAAATCGCCAATCAGGTAACCATAACTTTCCTCATAACCAAAAAGGAAAACCTTGTCACCGGCCGCTTCATATTCCTTGATTTTCTCGGCGATGAATTTGAATCCTGTCAGGACATCGATTGTCTCCAGTCCATAGGCCTCGGCAATCCTCCGGCCAATTTCGGACGTGACAATCGTCTTCAGGACGACCCCGTTTTCCGGAAGGGTTCCTTTTGCTTTTTTCTGATCAAGAATATAATCAAGAAGGATAGCCCCAGTCTGGTTTCCTGTCAGAACTTCATATTCACCGGCATGGTTCTTAACGGCGATGCCGAGCCTATCCGCATCCGGGTCGGTGGCAATTAGGATATCCGCGCCAACCGTCTTTCCGTCGCGAATGGCCAGTTCGAATGCCGCATGTTCCTCCGGATTTGGGCTTTTTACTGTTGAAAAATTCGGATCCGGACGTTCCTGTTCACGAACGATGTGGACGTTTTTATAACCGAGCGCTTCCAAAGCCGCCCTGACAGGTTTGTTCGCCGTCCCATGGAGCGGAGTAAAGACAATCTCGATTGGCGACTTCTCGGCAATTGATCGATTTTCCGAAATTGTAGCCAGCTTATTAATATAGGCGTTGTCTATTTCATTTCCAATTGTTTCAATAAGGCCAGCTTCTCGCAGTTCTGCCTCACTTTTTACGTCAATGAGCAATTCATTATCGATTTGATTTACCTTGGCAATCACTTCATCCGCCGCGGCAGGAGGCAATTGGCCGCCGTCTTCCCCATACACCTTATAGCCATTGTACTCAGGCGGATTGTGGCTTGCCGTAATAACGATTCCAGCTGCCGCGTTCAAGTACCGGACCGCGAATGAAAGCTCAGGTGTTGGACGCAGCTCATCGAATACATAAGCTTTAATCCCCCTTGTCGCAAGCGTCCTTGCAGCCTCCATTGCGAACTCCGGGGACTTGTGGCGGGAGTCATACGCGATGGCGACGCCGCGCCTTTTCGCATCCTCACCTTTTCCTTCTATGTAAGAAGCAAGGCCGTTGGATGCCTTACGGATGGTATAGACATTCATCCGGTTCGTACCCACGCCGATTTCCCCACGCATTCCCCCGGTGCCAAACTCCAGGTTCTTATAAAAAGAATCCTCAAGAAGTTTGTCATTATCCTTCATCGCTTCCAATTCAGACTTTAATTCGGAATCCAGCCCTGTGAATTCCATCCATTTGGATGCTTTCTTTCTCCAGTCCATTGTAATTCCTCCGCTTCTCAAAACCTATTTTCTATTTGCCTATAGCAAAAAGACCGCTGTCTTCTTATATCATCTCTATTCTAAAGGGTTACCCAGCGATTTTCCACAATCGTCAATTTTCGACCCGGCCTGGGATTGTACAAAATTAAATTTTTCCCTTAAGATATTGAAAAAGAGGTGAACAATAGTGAAAAAGGACAGCCGGGAGAACATTTTATTTTTCGCATGGGCCGTATCCATTTTGGCGATGTTCGGGAGCCTTTATTTTTCGGAAATCCGAAAATACGAACCGTGCGAACTGTGCTGGTATCAGCGTATCCTCATGTACCCACTAGCGCTCCAGCTTGGCATTGCCACTGTGAAAAAGGATTACCGGTTTGCGCTGTACAGTGCGTGGGTGTCAGCAATCGGCATGAGCGTTTCCGCCTATCATTACTCCCTGCAGAAGCTCCCATTCATGGCAGAAGCAGCCCCAGTGTGCGGTAGGGTGCCATGCACCGGCCAATACATTAACTGGCTCGGCTTCATCACCATCCCATTTCTCGCCCTAACGGCGTTTACTCTCATTTTTGTATGCAGCATGATTATTTTGAAAAGAAACAAGGGGGAACATGTATCGTGAAGAAAGTACTAATATTTCTCGGAGTCGTTGTCCTGCTCTTCATTGGCACGGCCTATCTGACAAATAAACAGAATGAAAATAAAACAAGCGGGAACAACCCGTATGGAGACAAAAAACTCGCTCCTGAAACAATTGCCCAGTTGGATGACCCAAATTACCAAAATATCGTCACTCTCGAAAATCTTGAAAAAAAGCTCGCCAACCACGGGGATTTGACCGTTTATTTTTATAGCCCGACTTGCCCGCACTGCCAAAAAGTGACGCCAATCCTGATGCCGCTCGCCAAGGAAATGGACGTTGATATTCTGCAACTCAATGTGCTTGAATATGATTCCGCCTGGGACGTTTACAAAATTGACGGAACCCCAACCTTGATCCATTTTGAAAATGGCGTTGAGACAGCTAGAATCGTCGGTGAAAGGAATAAGGAGCAATTACAGGAATGGCTAAAGAAAAACGCATTGGAAAAATCCGCGGAATAACAAAAACGCCTGCTGCCGGCAGGCGTTTTTGCTTTGGGACGGATTAAACAAGAAGCTGATTGGCCGCGGGTGTAAACACACTGAAAAAGGAATCGGCGCGTTTTCGCGATGGCAGGAAAGAATCATACTCGAACGGAAAGAGTAGGCCATAGTAACGCAGATTTTCGGCATTCTTCATAAAAAGCGCCTTGTGATGGTCACTCGGTTTAGGCGATTCAAGGATGGAAATAAGCGTTTGCAGGCTTGCCATAACATAAAAAGCATCCCGTAACGTCCCGTATGCGTCCTGGCTGTTCCCGTTATGTAACACTCCAAGCCTTTCAAATTTTTTGATTTCCTTGTCCGAGAAATACCTTGGAAAAATGCCTGTATAAAAATGCTGAATTAAGTCACCGATTTCTTCATCCTGGCCAGGGGTCGAGGCAAAAACGATTTTCACGGAAAAACCACCTTTGTTACATTTGTAATACTGACGTAATATATCATTAGAATAGCACATCTAGAACTGTAAATTGGATGGTAATTTCAACCACATACAACCAGAAATGGGAGTGGAAAGGAGCGGTAAGGTGCTGAATACCAAAAAAACAGGAAACTTTCTGGAATTGGCGATTCCCGATTCATGGGAAGGCATAAAAACAGCGCAGATTTTCACGGAAAAATGGGGGGTTCCGAAAAAACTTACCCACCAGTTCAGAATGGAAGGGAAAGTTCTTATGAAGGGTAAAAGGGTAGATTGGGAAATGCCGCTGCCTGCCGGAACAAAAATCCATGTTTTGCTTTACGAAAACACGGAGCCGCAAGTTGAGCCATTTTACATGGATTTGGACATTCTCTATGAGGACAGCCATTTGCTGATAGTGAATAAGCCACCCTTTATAAATACCCACCCAAACTCCCCAGGCGATAACGAAACGCTCGTGAATGCAATTACAGCCTATCTCCAGTCGTCCGGAAATGGCGGGATTGTCCAGCAAATCCATCGTCTCGACCGGGATACCACAGGTGCGATCGTGTTCGCAAAGCATCCCCTTGCCGGCGCCATTCTTGATAGGATGCTCGAGGAGAGGGCAATCAAAAGAACGTACATCGCCGGGGTACAGGGGACAGCGCTTAGGAAAAAAGGGACAATTAAGGAACCAATCGGAAGAGACCGCCACCACGCAACCCGGAGGCGGGTTTCCAAAACAGGCCAGGACGCTGTAACTCACTACCGGGKTTTAAAAACCGACATTACGAAAGGCGTGTCATGGGTCTCCTGCTGGCTCGAGACAGGCCGGACGCACCAAATCCGGGTCCATTTCAGCCATATTGGGCATCCGCTGGCAGGCGACTTGCTATATGGCGGGAAACCTATCTTTAAACGGCAGGCCCTCCACTCAGCAAAAATTGAATTTTCACATCCCATAACGATGGAACAGATTAGTGTACACGCGCCGTTTCAGGACGAACCGCAGATATTTGAAGGAATTGATGTGGAAAAGATATGAGGCGTTTCGTTTTTTCCTTGGCATTAAAATAGGCCTCCCAAAAGTGGGAGGCCCTAATAATTATTAATGATTTGACCTTCTGAACGATTTCATAATCAAGCTTAGCAGGAAGACAAGGATTACTGCGCCAATAATGGCCGGAATTATCGCAAAGTCAGCTACGACAGGACCCCAGTCACCCAAAATCGCTGTACCCAACCATGCACCTACAAAACCTGCAATAATATTACCTATAATTCCGCCTGGTACATCCCTGCCAACGATCATTCCTGCTAACCAACCGATGATACCTCCAATAATTAATGCCCATAGAAAACTCATGTAAATTCACTCCTTGAATAGTAGTTGTTTTGTTAAAAAATGCGCCTTTTGTTCCGGCTGCTGCAGCCACAAACAGTGACGGTGTAACAAGCGGGACGGCGATGCCGTCTCTTGTTTTTCCCTAACTGTTTGTACCTATAAAATACCCCCATTTTATTAAAATAAACACAATCAATTATTCTCCATTTTATTAGGAAGAGAGATATTCTTCACAAAAATGCCAGAAACTTGTATACCGTGGTTTTAAACTATGCACACTCATTGGAAGACCTGGCCAATTTGAGCGACAATCAAAAACCGAGTATATAAAACGGGTTTGCGTGCCATTCTTCCTGGACTTTGCCCTACTTGTCACCGATAAAGAAATTGGACATTTCATCGTCCCGCTAAACTAAAAAGCCTGCGCTAATGCGGCAGGCTTCACATATTAATCACATTAAAAATCAAAATTATCCGGATCCGCCCCAAAACGGGTACCCGCATCCAGGCTATTAATCAATTCCATATCTTCCGCCGATAATTCAAAGTCAAACAAATCCGCATTTTCCCTAAGCCTCGTTGGTGTTATCGACTTTGGGATGACTGCAACGCCGTTTTGGAGATGCCAGCGGAGAATGACCTGCGCTGGTGTTTTTCCATTTTTTTCAGCGAGTGCGGTAAGGACTGGATCAGCAAGGATCCTTCCTCTCGCAAGGGGAGACCATGCCTGGACAAGGATGTCATTTTTCACACAAAACTCCCTCAGCTCCTTTTGGGCGAGTGCGGGATGAAGTTCGACCTGGTTGACCGCCGGCTTTAACATGCTTTGGCCCATCACGTCCTCCAGATGGTGAATATTGAAATTGCTCACCCCAATGGCCCGTACCTTGCCTTCCTCATACAGTCGCTCGAGCGCTTTCCACGTTTCAACGTATTTGCCTTTCACAGGCCAATGGATTAAATAAAGGTCTATGTAGTCGAGCCCAAGTTTGCCAAGGCTTGTTTCAAAAGCCTTCAAGGTTGAATCGTACCCCTGGTCGCTGTTCCACACTTTTGTCGTTATAAAAATTTCTTTACGGGGAATGCCGCTTTTGCGCACTGCCCGGCCAACTCCCTCTTCATTTTGGTAGAGTGCCGCCGTATCAATCAACCGGTAGCCAAGCCTAAGCGCCTCCGCTACAGTTGCTTCAACTTCAGTTCCCTCCTCCACCTTATAAACTCCAAGGCCAAAATAAGGAATCTCTACTCCGTTATCCAGTCTCGCAGTTTCAGTTATTGACTTCATCTTCATCAGCCTCCTTATACAAATTCTACATTTTATGCCGGGAAGATGCACAATATAAGGAAGAAACTTTTCCCCGGGCGGTTTTATTGCATTTCTATAGGATATATATAGAAAGAATTTGTTTTTAGTGGCAATCTTTATAACGTTGAAAAACCTTAAATTCGATCCGTCCTAATGTTAAGTTTTTGTAAATTCAACGTAAATTACTTTTCTTTTTCGACAAATTTCATTTACAATAGTTTCGTTTGGCACGTTTTTTAAACGCAATAAAAAATGGGGGTATTCGAATGGCTTTTAAAAAGAATGACAAGTTCACCACCCTTCTTGGTGAAATTGCTGCAAACCTAAAAGAAAGCGCCAATTATTTCACAGACTATAAACTCAAAAATGTCAGTGATCTTAAAACATTTTCCGAGAGCATGAAAGAATATGAATCCAAGGGCGATACGTATGTTCATTCGGTTATTAAGGAATTAAATGACGCTTTCATTACCCCGATTGAGCGGGAGGATATCCTGCATCTTGCCAACAGCATGGATGATGTCCTTGATGGCCTTGAGCATTGCGCGGCTTTATTCGAAATGTATTCAATTACGGACGCGGACGACTTTATGCTTCAGTTCACCGACGCTATCCAAAGCAGTGTAATTGAAATTGAAAAAGCGGTAACACTTCTTGCAACGAAGAAACTGCTCCAAATCCGTGAACACGCAATTTCCATCAAGGATTACGAATCAAAATGCGATGGAATCCTGAGACAGTCGATCAAACATCTCTTCTCCGTTGAAAAGGATCCAATCCGGATAATCCAATATAAAGAGATTTACGAAACACTTGAAGACATTGCTGACAGCTGCCAGGGAGTGGCTAACACGCTTGAAACCATAATCATGAAAAACGCGTAAGGAGCTTTAACTATGGATTCTGTATTTATATTTACCGTAGCGATTGTTATTTTCGCTCTTGCGTTTGACTTCATTAACGGTTTCCATGATACGGCGAATGCGATTGCCACCTCCGTATCGACCAAGGCATTAAAACCGCGGCATGCAATTGTTTTGGCTGCCGTTATGAACTTCGTGGGTGCGATGACGTTTACCGGGGTTGCAAAGACGATTACGAAGGATATAGTTGACCCCTTTACTCTCCAGAACGGGACAGTGGTCATTTTGGCGGCGCTTTTGTCGGGAATTACCTGGAACCTGCTCACCTGGTATTTTGGCATCCCAAGCAGTTCCTCCCATACTCTAATCGGTTCGATTGCTGGAGCAGCGATTGCTTCCTCAGGGTTTAGCACAATCGAATATCAGGGCTTCCTGAAAATTCTTCAAGCCTTGATTTTCTCGCCAATTTTGGCTTTTGTCGTAGGTTTTATCGTTTATTCGATTTTTAAAATCATTTTTAAGGATGCCAATTTGACTAAAACAAACCGCAACTTTCGGTTAATCCAAATTGGAACAGCAGCCTTGCAATCTTATACACACGGTACCAACGATGCTCAAAAGGCAATGGGGATTATCACAATGGCCCTTATTGCCAATGGGTATGTAACAACTTCGGACATTCCATTCTGGGTACAGTTTGCCTGTGCGACAGCAATGGGTCTAGGAACATCTGTCGGAGGCTGGAAAATCATTAAGACTGTCGGCGGAAAAATCATGAAAATCCGCCCGATCAATGGCGTTGCCGCCGATTTAACTGGAGCAGCGATCATATTCGGTGCGACATACATCCATCTCCCGGTCAGCACAACCCATGTCATCTCCTCTGGTATCCTCGGTGTGGGTGCCTCCCACCGCCTCAAGGGCGTAAAATGGGGAACGGCGCAAAGGATGCTGATCACATGGGTCATCACCTTGCCAATTTCAGCGGCGATGGCGGCAGGTTTCTATTATATTTTGAACCTTTTCCTATAAAAAAAATGGGCCTTCCGATTAGTGAAGGCCCTTTTCGTACTAGGATAAGGCTATACTAAATTTGCAAATACATATTGATTGTATAGTTATCTTATCTAAAAAAGCAGGAGGCATCTTCATTTATTTGAAGATGCCTCCTGTCATTTGCTTATGCCTCAACCAATACTTTCTTCTTTAAAAGCTCTTTTCCCGCAATGCCTGGATCGGTCATTTCAAACGGATGGAGGATGGCGTCTAGCTCAGCCTCAGTCAAAACTTGTTTTTCCAAGCATAGCTCACGGACCGATTTTCCGGTCTCAATGGCCTCTTTTGCAATGGCGGCAGCCGTTTCGTATCCCACATGCGGGTTGATTGCGGTAATGATGCCGACACTGTTATTGACATACTCCTCAAGCCTTTCGCGGTTTGCCTCTATTCCCTCAAGGCAATACTTACGGAAAACCTCAAAGACATTTGTCATGATCTTAATCGACTGCAACAGGTTGAATACGAGGACTGGTTCCATGACATTCAACTCGAATTGGCCCGCTTCAGAGGCGAGGCAAATCGTATGGTCGTTGCCGATGACCTGGAATGCCACCTGGTTCAACACTTCGGCCATGACTGGATTTACTTTGCCCGGCATAATGGACGATCCCGGCTGGCGCGGCGGCAGCATAATTTCAGCGAGTCCCGCCCTAGGTCCCGATGCCATCATCCTCAGGTCGTTCGCAACCTTCGACATATTCATCATGCACACTTTAAGCGCAGCCGAAACTTCGAGATAGCAATCCGTATTTTGGGTTGCATCGACGAGATGCTCCGCCTTTACAAGCGGAAAACCGCTGTTTTGGGCAAGGTAGCCGACGACACTTTCGATATAGGCCGGATCGGCATTCAAACCGGTTCCGACAGCCGTCGCGCCCATATTCACCTCATAAAGATGCATCCTTGAGTTCCTGACTCTTTCAATATCCCGCCAGAGCACTCTCGCATACGCCTGGAATTCCTGGCCAAGCCTGATTGGAACCGCATCCTGCAAGTGGGTCCTGCCCATTTTGATCACATCGTCAAATTTCTTCGCCTTTTCAGCAAACGCATGATTAAGGGCCTCCATATTTTTCAAAAGGCCTTCAAGCGAAGAAAGCACGGCGATATGAATTGCAGTCGGAAATGCATCATTTGTCGATTGCGCCATATTTACATGCGTATTCGGGCTGATGTATTGATAACTGCCTTTTGGCTTTCCAAGCAGTTCAAGGGCCCGGTTAGCAATTACCTCGTTTGCATTCATATTTACCGATGTACCCGCGCCGCCCTGGATTGGGTCAACGATAAACTGGTCATGCCATTTTCCTTCAATCACTTCATCTGCGGCAGCAATGATCGCGTTAGCGATTTTGCCATCAAGCTGGCCTGTATCCCTGCTGGCCATGGCCGCCGACTTCTTTACAACCGCCATCGATTTGATTAGGCTTGAATCAATCGTGTAGCCAGTAATCGGGAAATTTTCAACCGCCCGCATTGTTTGAACCCCATAATAGGCTTCATTTGGGACTTCCTTTTCCCCGAGGAAGTCTTTTTCGATCCGGTATTCTTTCTTTATGTCCATTTTTTCCGCCCCTTCGCAAGTCCCTTCCCATCTTAAATCCCTAAACACATTTATTATACCTTAAATAAGGTAAGAAAATCAGGAAGATTCAATGACATTTCGCCCCCTTTTTAAAATGGGGAAATTGATTTGGCTTTTTAAAAGTTGTCGCCTTGGCCCGGAACGAAGATTTGTCCAGACTTCCCCAAATTCAAAAGAGTTTGCATAATTGTTTTCGACAGTTGGCTCGGTTTGTATGGTTTTACGAGATAGTCCTGCGCTCCAAGGCCAAGCCCCCGTATTTTTTCATCCAGGGCACTGGAAATGATAATCGGAAGGTTTTTCAAGTCTTTACTTTTCTTCATTCTGTTCATTATTTCCCATCCGTCCAATTCTCCTCCCCCTAAGACAATATCAAGGACCAGGGCGTCTGGGGGCCGTTTTGCCATTGCTTCGAGTGCGGCTTCCCCATTGGAAAAATAGGTGACTCGAAAACCATTTTCCCGTAATTCCTGAACAATTAGTTCCCTAAGGCTGGAATCATCCTCAACCACCATCACCCGGTAACCAGAGCCGTTGCCCTCTTCTATGTCGGCCTTCTCCTCAATTTTTTTCAGATAGGCGGGGAATGTTACGGTAAAAGTAGAGCCTAAATCAGGAACCGAGCTGACTTTTATATCTCCTCCGTGCTCTTTAATAATTTCCTGTACAATTGCGAGCCCCAACCCTGTCCCGCCTATTTTCCGCAGGTCCGAATTATCGACGCGGTAGAATTTTGAGAACAGCTTGCCCATCGCCTCTTCCGGAATGCCGATTCCAGGGTCCGAAACCTCAACATTCAGATTGCCGTTGTCCCCAAAAACAGTAATGGTAATCGTCCCGCCTTCAGGAGAATATTTAATCGCATTGCTGAGGAGATTCCTGAATACTTGTCCTATCTTTTCCTCGTCTCCAATCATAGTGGCCGGACTATCCGCTACGACAAAGTGGATTTCATGTTTCGTAGTTGTATCTTTATAAAGGTCAACCACTTGTTGGACGACTTCGTTTAGGTTGATTGGTTTTTTATCGTACTCCATTTTTCCGGCTTCCATCTTTTGGACATCAAGGAAGTCATTAATCAGGCTTGTCAAACGCTTCGCCTCACTTAAAATTGTCGTCGTATACTTTTTCTGCCTCTCCGGCTTTAGATTCCGGTTCAGCATAAGCTCGCTAAAACCGAGAATACTTGCCAGGGGCGTCCTTAATTCATGGCTTACGGTGCTGACAAACTCCGATTTCATTTGGTCGACTTCAAATTCCTTCGTAATATCCCTGTGGACAAAAACCGTTCCAAGCCGTTTCCCTGCGTGGCAAACAGCCTCGCTATAAACCTTGATAACCTGGCCAGTATCCTTTTTAGTATACGTAAACGTATGAGATTCACCATTCTCTTCACCCAAAAAGGCTTCAGTTAAGTAGACAAGAAACTCATCATTTTCATCAATAAAGGAATCCAGCATGGTAGTCCATTGCTCTCGGCCTATTCCTATTGGATGGCCATCATTTAACCCGAACATTTCGCAAAATTTCCTATTCAACTGCAGGATGGTGCCTTCCTGATTAACGAGCTGGACTCCTTCCTTGATTGAATCGAGTATACTTTGATTGAGCTTCCTTTCCTTTTCCGATAGTTCAAAAATAGAAATTTTATCTACAGCTATGCCTATATTTTTTGATAAGATTAGCCAGTCTTCATAATCCTCTTGCACGAATGGTTTTCCCAGCCTCGTAAAACACATGACCGCGGCGATATCCCTTTCCGCTGTAAAAACCGGAATATAAAGGTCCTGGCAAAAGAAACTCTCATCGTGCAACCCTTCTTCTCCGGACTGTGTGCGCCTTTCAATTAAAATGGGACCTTGTTCCGCAACAATTCTTCCAACCATTCCTTCCTTTAAGTGCTCGATAAAGTTCCTGCTTCCCTCGCTTGAAACCCCTTCAGCGGCAAATGACTCATCGGATAAAAGGACGATAATTCCCTTGTCCGCTCGCAAGATTCTTCTCATATTCGAAATGACGCTGCCAAGCACTTCCTGTTTGTTCAGGGAACTGGACATCCTGTTGATCAATTCGTTCCGGCTGCCAAGTTTCCTTTCATTGTTTTTCAATTCGAGAAGCGTTTTTTCAAGCTCCTCCTGCTGGGCATGGAGTTCCTCCTTTTGGTCAATGAGTGTAGTGTTCTGCTTAAGCAAATCCTGTTCCTTTTCCAACACGTTTTCTGCCATGATTCGGAAGGCAAGTGAAAGGACCCCTATCTCATCTTCCCTGTTTTCAGCCTTTGGAAGGTAGGCAGTTTTGCCATCGGCAATGTCGTTTGCGGCGGCGGAAAGCTCGGAAAGGGGTTTGCCAACCTGTCTTAGCATCAACCTTATTAGTACTAGTACTGTTAGAAGGATTCCAATAATAAATAAGATAAATGTAAGCGTCACAATTGTTTGCTTTCGAATCAGCTTGCTATACCGGTCGTCCAGTTCATCCTCAAGCCCGGCTAGATACGAGCTAAGAAAACTTCTAAAGTCCTTAACCCTCTTGGTGACTTCAGGATTGGCTTTCGCAAGCTCGGGGCCCTTTACCCCATTTTCAAATGCAGAGAATAGCCGGGTAGTGACTTCACCAAAATAGTAGTCGGAAAAACTGTCAACTTCCTGAAGGAACACTAGATCCTTTTCTGATGAAGCCTTCTGTCCAAAATCATCACTAAGCCTTCTAATTACTTCCTCCTTTTCAATTGTACTGTCCCTCATATTGTCATTTCCGAAAGCAAAATAGCCCCTTGCGTCAAAGAAGGCCTCGTTATAAGCTTCACTTATTTTCTGGGCTGTCAATGCCTTTTTCTTTAGGGTAGTCCTTTCTTCTGTATAGGAATCGCTAATTTCGTTCAGGATTAAGAGCAGAATGCCGGTTCCCACGAGAAAAAAGAGCAGGAATCCGCCCATCATCACGCCAAATCGCCGTGCAAGGCTTTTTCTCAGGTAGTTTCTAATCATTTCCATTCAGTATTTCCTCTACCTTCCCCAAAAGCTGGGCCGGGCTGAAAGGCTTCGATATGAAATAGTCCGCACCCGCATTTAGGACCTTCTCCTGCTCGTACTGCTGGCTTTTCGCTGACAGCATCACAATTTTCGTCCCTTCGCTCCTCGCCTTTCCACGAATCATCCCAATAAGTTCAAGGCCAGTATACACGGGCATCATATAATCGAGAATGATTAGATCATACGTATTCTGTTTGATCAGGTCGAGCGCTTCCTGGCCATCGGCGGCTTCATCGATCTCAAAACCACTGTCCTCAAGCGTATCCATTATGAGCATCCGTAAAATTTCTTCGTCTTCCGCCAGCAAAATCCGTTTCATCACGATTCCCCTTTCGTGCTTGCTGTTTTTTATATCTCATATCTGATAGCAACGCCAAAAACATCGATTTAAGCAGATTGATAAGAAAACCTTTTTTTATTTTGCATCATTGGGACACCCCTTTTCTTTTCATTTCTCCCCAACTCTTATCCCTTTTAATTAATTTCCATATCCCTTCGCAGCGCCAAAGGACGGTTAGTGGCCTGTACCAAATCGTCTCGGTCAGGGAGTACAAAAAGAGCTTCACAATATCCCGAACCTGAGGATATTTTGTTAAAGACCATTCTTCCAACACGACAGCCGCCATGGAAATAATCGAACCATAAAGCAACGACAACAGGAATATAAGTGTCCCAAATTCAAGATACGTTCCCCCTAAAAACAGAGACAGGATGATAAAGATATATCCAGACAATTCAAAAATCGGTCCTAGAAACTCGACTAACCAGAAATAAGGGAAGGCAATAAAGCCAATTGATCCGTATTTCGGATTGAAGGTCAATTTCCGGTGGGCCCAAAGGCTTTCAAACAGTCCACGATGCCACCTGCTCCGCTGCCGGCGCAATGTGGTCATGTCCTCAGGCACTTCCGTCCAGCACACGGGATCGGGGACATAGACAACCTTTTTCTTCAGGCCCTTTTCCTTAATAAGGCGGTGCATTCGGACAACGAGTTCCATATCTTCCCCGACCGTATCCGTCTTGTAGCCGCCAGCTTCTACAACCCAGCGTTTCGAGAAAACTCCGAACGCCCCGGAGACGATAAGCAGCAGATTGTGCCGGCTCAGGCCAATCCTTCCCAGCAAAAACGCCCGCAAATACTCAATGATTTGCATAACAACAAGAGGATGGCTCGAAATCCCGATTTTTAATATATGGCCATCCCGAATTTTACAGCCGTTCGCAATCCGGACGCTTCCCCCTGACGCAATGACTTCCTCATCTGAATCAATAATTGGCTTCATAACCTTCTGAAAAGCATCGTGTTCAAGGACAGAGTCCCCATCAAGGGAGCAAATATAAGGATAGTTGGAAAAATTCAGCCCGGCATTCAATGCATCCGCTTTACCGCCATTTTCCTTGTCAATCATATAAAGGTTGGGGAGAAGCGACGATTGATAGATTCCCCTGATCGGTTTTGAAACGAGCTGCTTCCGGATAACTTTGCTGATTTCCTTCATCTCATAATGATCAATCATTTTTTTTAGTGTTTGATCCTTTGAACCATCATTTACAACGATGACTTCGAAAAGAGGGTAATTCAAGGACAGGAGGGAACGGACGCTTGGAACGACCCCTGCCTCCTCGTTATATGCCGGGACTATGATTGATACCGGCTTTGTATAAATCTCGTTTGTATACTCCATGTATGCCTGTTTCCTGTCGAGCTGCAATTCTTTTCGAAGCTGGGCAACAGAAATAAATAAAATGATCCAATAAAAAATAATAACTCCACACATATAGATGGCAATAAACCAGCCAAAAAACGTCATAATATCAAGCCACTCAAGATTTGCCATCGTTAAACTCCTTTATTGATCCACTCTAGGGCCATATCCCTGGCAAACTCATCCTTCGTTGTATTAACTATTTCCTGGAGGATGGCACTTCCGCCAGGAAATTTGGCAAGCGCTTGCCCTGCTTGGGAACGGACCCACCACGTTGGATCATGGATCAACTCTACGAGACGCGGAATCCCTTTTTCATCCCTCATCGAGCCTATGATTCTTGCGGTAAGCATCCTTTCTTCCCAGCTGCCTGATGTTGTGAGCGGCAGGTAATCGCCAAGATTGCTAACGTAGCCGATCGAAGCGATTGCCTTCAGTGCCCGCAATCTTGTTTCCCCGCTGTACGCTTGGAAAATAGATTCGAGAAAAGGCAAGTAGCGGATGTCCTTCTTTACTCCTATCACGTCCAATACGGCATGCCGCAGTTCTAGCCTGGCTTGGTGGAAGCCAATTGTGAATTGGTCAAAATGTCCATCCTCAAGCCTGATTAGAATATTGCGGCATTCAAATTCCGATAATAATGAAAATCTCCTGTTCAAATATTCATAAAGATTGATAAACTGGAAATTGGCAAGGATGCGCAAAATATGGATTAGTTCATCCCTTGAAGTCCGTTTTTGCCCAAGCATCGTAAACAAGTCTTTCAGGAGGGTGCCCATTTTAAAATTTTCGATAGAGTAGAGGGCATTCATCCTTGAACTCCATTTGCGGCTTTTCAATTTGTGGCGGTAATAATCCGTAAGGTGCAGGACAGCCAAATCTGTCAGGTTCTTCCGTTCTTCACCCTCTTCAAGGATTTCCGCGTATTTAGCGAGAAGCTCCTCCACGGCCTTTTTTTCGACTCGGCTCCTTGGAACAAGCTTTCTGGAGACGGCGCCTTCCGTTATATACTCAAATAGATATGGATTGTATTTTTCTTTGTATTCATTAACCTGGGCCCTTTTCTTGTTCGCCACAGTCTTCCTGATGGCGAGATAAAGCAAGAGCAGGAAAAGGATGCCTATGAACACTGCAGCCAAGATTGAAAGCGCGTACAGTTCAGCTTCCATTATTCGGCCTCTGGATCAAAACTTTAATTCTTGCTTCAAGCTCCGTTAAACTAAACGGCTTTGTGACATAATCATCTGCACCAAGCTTAAGTGCCCTGGCTATATCGTACTCGTTCTTCCGTGCAGTCAGCATGAGGATTTTTACTGATGTGCCTTCCGATTCTTTCCTAACCTTCTGGAGTACTTCAAGCCCATCCATTACCGGCATGACCCCATCTAGAATCAGGAAATGCTCTCCCTCGAGTGTCAGCTGATTTGAATCAAAAAATAATCGGCCATTTTCAAAGGCTTCAACGTGGATGTGAACTCCCGGAACTTCCATCCCCCTAATTATTTTGGAAAGCATTGACCTGATGATGGCATCGTCATCGATTATGGATACATGGAGCTTCTTCGTAAAGGGTTCTCCGCCGCCCCCGCATTTTGTTGCCACTTGGGACCTTCCATTTTCTTTGGCCATATAAAGGCAGCGGTCGGCTCCCCCTATTGCGTCTTCCAATGTTACCTGGTCATTGTTGACTAAATAAATCCCCGCGGAAAAGGTGACTGAGAATGACTTTCCGTTCTCCGAAAATACATGATTCCTGATTTCATTAAGAAGCCTGTTCAGGATGGCCTCCGCTTCCTGAATGCCCGTTCCAGGCAGGATAATCGCAAATTCTTCCCCTCCAAAACGGAACGAACTGTCCGTCCCCCTTGTTCTTTCTTTAATTTGGGAAGCGATAAATGATAATACGCGGTCTCCTGTCAGATGGCCAAACTCATCATTAATTTCCTTGAAGTGGTCGATATCAAGTATCGCGAGGCAAAATACCTTATTCGTCCTCGACAGTGAAGCAATATTTCTTTTGAAAATATCTTTCAGAAATCTCCGATTATAAAGACCGGTCAGTTCATCCAAAAGGGCAATCTGGTTAAACAGTTCTTTCCTCTTTAATAGCCGACCGGCCCTAGCAATAAGTTCTTCCATCTCAAACGGTATTTCAACAAAATCATCCGCGCCTCGCTTATAGGCTTCCGCCCTTTCCTTCCAGCTGCTCACATTGCCAATTACCAGCACTGGGATAAAGGAATTGCCATAATGCCTTTCAAAGTCTTCCAGTATGCCTGTTCCAAACGTTCTTCTGCTATCCACGATGATGAGATCCGGCTTGAAATCATAATTGCTTCGGAACACTTTCTCGGGAGTCGTGTAAGGCATAACTATCCAGCCATTTTCCTCGAGGGCGTCTTTGACAAGCACAATTCCGGAAATATCCTCGCTGATAATTTGAATAACAGGCAAATTAGCATCAATGTTTTTGATGCGGGAATCGTTCTCATATTCATATGTAAGGCTAATTAGGCCGTGCATAAAATTCTTTAGGTCGTTCTGTTTCCATTGCCTTGAACCATCCTCATCTAATTGCACCATCAGGTTTTCTGCCAATTCCGTAAAAGCTATAAAGCCGACTGACCCTGCCGTCCCTTTAATCGAATGAAGGAACCGGAACAGTTCGGCGTCGCTCGGCATATTAGCTCCTTGTACATCAAACCAGTCCGATAATTGGTTTTTTATTTTATCAAGCAGCATTTTTTCGAATTTTTCCATTCCCATTTCATCAACTCCAACAAAAGCCAATATGGGTAATTTAACCAAAATAGGCCGGTAATTACCGCTGAACATTCATATCCTAGTTTAGTAGTTGTACAGATTGGAAACAACGGCATAAAGCCGGTGATTCCCAGAAGTGAATTCCACTAATTTGAAGTTTATTTGTACTTTTGTCCTAATTTCCTTTTTTTCCGGGTTAAAACATGCAAGAGAGGGGAAGCGTTTTAAAAAAGGCCTAAGTTGGAGGTTTTCATGGAGATTATTGACAATGGAAAAGAAGGGCCGTATCTGGTTCCGCTTGAGCGGGAATTTTACGACCAACCGACACTCGACCTCGCCCGTTCCCTGCTCGGATGCATTCTGGCAAAGGAAACGGCGGAGGGGCTGGCCGCCGGATATATAGTTGAAACTGAAGCCTATATCGGCCCTGGCGACCGGGCGGCGCATAGCTATAGGAACAGGCGGACTAAGCGGACAGAGGTGATGTTCGGGGAATCCGGAAGGGCCTATACGTATGTCATGCATACCCATTGCCTTTTCAATGTTGTTAGCGGGGGTGAGGGCAATCCGGAGGCGGTGCTAATCAGGGCAGTGGAGCCTGTTTGCGGGGAGGCGCTCATGTATGAACGGAGGGGTGTGGACCAGACCATTAAACTGACAAGTGGTCCAGGCAAACTGACGAAAGCACTTGGTATTACTATGGAGGATTATGGGCGAAAGGTGACGGAACCACCACTTTTCATTGCCAGGGGAATAGTCCCCGACTCCATTTCAACAGGGACGAGGATTGGAATCGGCAATTCCGGGGAAGCAAAGGACTATCCATGGCGGTTCTGGATAACCGGGAACCCGTTTGTTTCAAAATAATCGATTAAATGTCAAAAAGCCGGCAGGCAGCCGGCTTTTTGGATTACTATTATTCGAGGTCTTTTGGAAGGAATGCCCCTGGCAAAATATCCTCCGAACGGACACGCAATACTTCTCCCTTCAAATTCGTAAGGATAATATCGACTTCCGGCCCGCACAGCTCCGCAATTACCTGGCGGCAGGCACCGCATGGCGAACAAGGCCTGTCTGTATCGGCGACAACGGCAATTGCCGAAAACTCCGTAACCCCTTCGGACACCGCCTTGAATATCGCTGTCCGCTCAGCGCAGTTCGTCATCGGGTAGGCCGCATTTTCAATATTGCAGCCGCGGAATACTTGGCCGTCCTTTGACAGCAGCGCGGCGCCAACCGAGAATTTGGAATAAGGGACATACGCAAGCTCCCTCGCCTTAATCGCTTCCTGGATTAACTCCTTTTCATTCATCCTGTCCACTCCCCTTGAGCTTAGCTTTGGAAAAACCTTATTAACCATTCATAAACGACTCCGCCAAAATAAACACCAAACACTCCTACTACAGCTGAGAACACTGGCGGAGCGGGCAAAGGCAGCTTGATGAATTTAAAGAGAAGCCCAACCAGTATGCCCCCTGCCAATGCCATTAGGATTTCTTTCATCGCATTCCCTCGTATTCATTCAATTTTAATAGGCGCTATTGGAAGTTTCACCTTTTACAATCGCAACGCCTGAGCTTGCGCCAATTCTCGTGGCTCCAGCATCAATGAGCTTAAGGGCGTCTTCCCTGCTCCGGACACCTCCGGAGGCCTTGACGCCGAGTTCAGGTCCAACAGCGGCGCGCATTAGCCGGATATCCGCTTCAGTTGCGCCCCCTGTTGAAAAACCAGTGGATGTTTTAACGAAATCCGCACCCGCTTTTACTGCAAGCTCGCAAGCTCTTTCTTTTTCTTCGTCAGTCAAAAGCGCTGTCTCAATGATAACCTTTGTGAGCGCCTTTCCTTTTGCCGCCTCGACGACAGCCCGGATGTCACGCTCGACCAATTCATGGTCCCCATCTTTCAGGGCACCGATGTTAATAACCATATCAACTTCAGTAGCGCCATTTTCAATCGCATTCTTCGTTTCGAATGCCTTAGTTTCAGGGGTATTTGCCCCAAGCGGGAAGCCGATGACCGTGCAAACTTTCACCTCGGGCGTCTCCGCGAGCAGCTCAGCGGCCGTTTTTACCCATGTCGGGTTTACGCAAACTGAAGCGAATTTATATTCCCTTGCTTCCTCGGCCAGCTTTGTAATTTCCGCTTTCGTTGCATTTGCTTTCAATAATGTATGGTCAATCATGCCTGCAATATTTTGAGACATAGCAATTCCTCCTTTTTTTACACTTTAACTATACCAAATTCAAGGAACATTTGTAAAAACAATTATGAACAAATGTAAAAGATTTTTCGTCATTCGTGTTCGACTTTTTCAAGGAGGAATTGCGCGGTAAAGTGATCGGTCACCAGGATATTTGCGTAGCGCCCTTTTAGCGCCCCGTAAATTCCTTCTATTCTGTTCTGCCCGCCAGCCACCAGGATGGAGTGCTCCTTCCTCTTCAACTCCTCAAGATCGATGCCAAGCGTCCGATCATTCAGGCTTTCATTGCAGATCTTCCCGTCCCTGTCAAAAAATCTGGAGCATATATCCCCAACAGCCTTCCCATACAGGGAATCCAAATCACTTTGCGAAAAATAGCCCAACTGGAAGAGGAGCGATTCCTCTTTTACCGTGCCAACTGCAAACATCGCGATGTTTGCCTGCTTGCCAAGTTCAAGAATCCTTTTAATATGCCTGTCAGCCTCCATTGCCTGCTTCACAACAGGATGGTCGACAATTGCCGGTAGCGGTAAATTGTGCGGTGCTGTATTGAATGCTTTGCCAAACAGATAGAGAATTTCGGACGCGTATGTGTTCGTTTCCGAATGGCTGACTCCTCCCTTCAGTTGCACAACTTTCACATTGTTCACTGCTTTTTGCTTTAATTCTACCGCAGCATGGTAAACAGTCGTCCCCCAGGTCACCCCGATAATATCGCCATCTTTAACGATTTCATCGAGATAGGCCGCCGCCGCTTCGCCAAGAAATGTTTTGATGATTGTCTCTTCATATTGTGGAATGGAGACAACGATTGCCTTTTTCAGGCCGAACTTCCTTTCCAGCTCCTCAGCCAGGCTCTCTACATTTTCCATCGGATCTTTAATCGTTATCTGGACAATGCCTTCGGACTTTGCAGCCTGCAGAAGCCTTGAGACAGTCGGCCTGGAAACACCAAGCACTTTTGCGATATCATGTTGATTGTAGTCAAGAAGATAATAAAGCTTGGCCGCTTCTATTATTTTATACAATTTGTCTTTATCCACACACATCACCTACATCCTGTATCATGGTTTAATTTTACCAAAAAAACAGTCAATTAACAGAGGGTGTGCCATCCGATGGTTTTGCATGTCCCCGCGAAGGATATAGGTCTTTGTAAAAATCTATACGATTTTATGAAAAATAGCCATACATATCAAACTTCATTGTAAATTTGTGGCACAATGCAAGTAATCGGAGGAAGAACAGGAGGTAAGCCAGTGGGACGGCTAGGAAGATTTGCGGACAAATATAAGTATGTGGTGCTGGCGATCTGGGTGGCGGCAATTGTGTTTTTCGCCATTTTCGCGTTCAAGCTCCCATCCGTTTTAAGCGGCAACGGCTTTGAATACGATGGGGAATACAAACAGACAAGACACATTCTTGAGAAGGATTTTGGCCAGCCCAAATCGACCATCATCCTCCTCTTTGAAAAAAAGCATCGAGTTTCAACTGAAAAGTGGCATGCCTTTATTAATGATACGTTTACAAGCCTTGAAAAGTATAAACCGGCTTCAGGACTCATATCCCCTTTTGAAACGGACGGCATGATGAAAGGAAATTATGCTTATGGGGTTATCACATTCAATAGGGATGCCGGCAGCCTGGCGGATGAAATCGGTGAGCTTGAGCCATTTCTAAAAGATAAAAAAGGTTTAAGTGTAAAAATGACCGGCGAACCGGTTATCGTAAGGGATCTAAATGAGGCGAGCCAAAAGGACTTGGCCCGTGCCGAAATGATTGGCCTGCCTATCGCCCTCGTTGTCCTCGTCCTTGCTTTTGGCGGCCTGGTCGCCGCATCGGTCCCATTGATAATCGGGATTGTTTCCATTCTGATGACGATGGGAATCGTCTATTTCTTCAGCCATACAACGAATCTGTCCATTTTCATATTAAATATTGTTCCAATGATTGGGCTTGCACTGAGCATCGACTTCGCCCTTTTGATCATTAACCGGTACAAGGAGGAGCTGCAGACCAAATCGGTTTCGGAAAGCATTGAGGTGACTGTCGCAACCGCAGGCAGGTCGATTGTATTTTCAGCGCTGTGCGTGTTTATCGGCCTTTCAGCATTGCTTTTCATCCAGATTGATATTTTCCAAAACGTTGCCCTCGGCGGAATGATTGTTGTCTTTGTTTCGGCACTATGCGCCATCACCTTCCTGCCAGCCTTCCTTTCCATTCTTGGCCCAAGGATCAACAAGTTTACCGTTTTAAAGCCGCAGGGCAACCGGAAGAGCGGCTGGCATAAGTTTGCGAGTACGGTTATGAAGCATCCTGTCCTAATGATGCTTGCCGCCCTAGTGATCTTGCTTGCGGGGCTTATTCCCGTTAAGGATATGCATTTGACGATCCCGGGAACGAATTCGCTTCCGAAAAACTACGAATCACGCGCAGCTTACGAGACGTTCCGAAAAGAGTTCCAGCCCGAAGGAAAGCGGGACTATCAAACAGTCACAGTCATCCTTGAATCGGATGGGAGCATGGCGGAGGAATCTAATCTTGATGCGGCAAGCAATGCCATTGCAAAGTTAGCGGAAAGCAAGCTTGTCAATTCAGTGGAATCGCTCTTTTCCGCTGCGGGGGTAGCCACCGGCAAGGAGTATGCCGGTACGAAAATGCTTTTGCAGGCCGACCCAGGCCGGCTTGCCCAGCTCCAGCAGCTAGAAGGCCACTTTATTAAAGGCGGCAGGATGCTCGTAAAAGTGTATTTAAAAACCGGCGAGCATTCGGATAAGGCCCGGGAATGGGTCCGGGATTGGGCCAAAAAGGACTATGGATTGAAAACCTATTTTGGCGGTAGCATCAAGTTCGAGCAGGAAAACTTTGATGAAATTTACGAGAAAGCGCCGTACGGTCTGGTCCTCATCATTGTTTCTACTTTCATTATCCTGATGGCGGCATTCCGTTCGGTGCTCATTCCGATAAAAGCAATTCTTATGAATATGCTGAGCTTGGGGGCAACCTTCGGGATTGTCGTATATATTTTCCAGGAGGGCCATTTGGGGGCAGATCCGGCCGATATTGCCTTGATTTTGCCAGTGTTTGTTTTCTCACTCGTCTTTGGCCTGTCGATGGACTATGAGGTTTTCCTTATTTCCCGTATCCAGGAATACTATTTGGAAACAGGCGACAACAGTAAGGCGACAATCCTCGGCCTTACAACAACTAGCAAAATTATCACGTCCGCCGCGGCAATCATGATTGTCGTAACCGGCGCTTTTGCTTTTACCGGCGTCATGCCTGTGAAACAGCTTGGCGTCGGGATTGCGATTGCCATCTTTATCGACGCCACCCTCATCCGAATGGTATTGGTCCCTTCCCTGATGAAACTTCTAGGCGATTGGAATTGGTGGTTCTTTGGAAAAGGAAAGAAGGCGCCGAGTGGTGGAAAGGCGTAATGAACATACGATAAAAAATGGCGGTCCGCTCTCCGGGCCGCCTTTGTCGTTTATCATCTTTGGGTGCCTTGTTTGGGTGCCTGGCACCGTAACAAGGGCAAGGCACTTTGACGCATCAAAAATCTTTCGCATACTCAGGTGACGGAACTTTGGTTAAAACAACATACAGGCTGGCAGGTTCGCTTCCACTGTTGCTAAAGGCAAGCATTTCTTCTCCGCTGCAATGGACCGCATCGTTTGCGGCAACCTGAAGTTCCCTTCCATCGATCATGAATGCCCCCGAACCGCACACTACGAGCAGGAACACTTCTGTTCCCGGATGCCTATGAGGCGGAAGCTGCTGCCCCGGGGCAAAGTTCAAGACAAACGCGGTGCTATCACCTTTTTTAAAAATGACCCGTTTCGTTAATTTATCATCGCTATATTCCATGTATTCTACCAGTGAATGCTTTTCCATTTTAATACGCCTCCTGAGAGTTTTGTCGTTCTATTTTTAGTATAGTTGAAAATGATTTTCAATTAAGTGAGGTGAATCACGCTTGATGGAAAACTTTCCGTAAATGCTTTTTTTCAACGGAACCAGGCTTTATATTGGACACAGAAACTGCTATACATGACGTTTCGTTTGGATGGAAAAGTGAATTTTCTGGGTGGTGCGTGTCCAAAGATGACTGATGTTTGGACAGCAATGTGAATTTCCGGGGGCTGTGTGTCCAAAGATGACCGATGTTTGGACAGCAATGTGAATTTCCACAGGATGCGTGTCCAAAGATGCCACACGTTCCATTTAAAAAGCCGGAGCCTGTATGCCGGCTCCGGCTATTCTGATTACTTCATGGCGGCTTCCTGGACAATGGCTGCCCCCTTGGCCAACGCCTGCCTGTTAAGGTCGATCAAGTGGTGTTTGTCGGCGGATAGAACTTTTTTCAAAGATTCAATGAGTGAGTTATACGAAAGGATTCCGGTCGCTTCGATAAACGCCCCTAGCAGTACCATATTGGCTACCCTGCCATTCCCGAGCCCATTTGCAATGCCGGTCGCATCTATTTCAATTGACCGAATGTCGCTGCGGGCCGACTTGGCTGGGACAAGCGAGCGATTCGTTATTAGCACCCCGCCCGCCCTTACCTTTGGCTCGAATTTTTCGAACGAGGGAATGTTCAGGACAATTGCCGCGGACGGTGAACTGACTAAAGGGGAGCCAACCGGTTCGTCACTGATGACGATTGCGCAATTCGCAGTCCCTCCCCGCTGTTCGGGTCCATAGGATGGAAGCCAGGATACATTTTTCCCTTCATGCAGGCCGGCATAGGCAAGCAATTGGCCCATCGACATGATGCCCTGGCCGCCAAAGCCCGCAATGATGATTTCTTCAAGCATCCCTAATTCCCTCCTTTATAAATACCTAGAGGATAAACAGGGACCATGCTATCCTTCACCCAATCGAGCGATTCATGTGGGTCAAGGCCCCAGTTGGTCGGGCACGTCGACAGAACTTCCACCATCGAAAACCCGAGTCCTTTTTTCTGTGTTTCAAAAGCGCGCCTGATTGCCTTTTTGGCTTTTATAATATTCGGGACATCATGGGAGGAAACGCGTTCGATATATGCCGCGCCGTCCAAAGTTGCAATCAGTTCACTCACCCGAATTGGCGACCCCTGAAGACGCTGATCACGTCCAAATGGGCTCGTAGCTGTTTTCTGGCCAATGAGCGTTGTGGGCGCCATTTGGCCACCGGTCATTCCGTAAATCGCATTGTTCACAAAAATAACTGTAATGTTCTCCCCGCGTGCGGCTGCGTGAATGACTTCGCTGATTCCAATTGATGCAAGGTCGCCGTCTCCTTGGTACGTAAATACAAACCGGTCGGGCAGGACTCTCTTGATTCCGGTAGCGACTGCGGGTGCCCGGCCGTGCGCCGCCTGGGTCATGTCACAATTAAAATATTCATAGGATAGGACGGAACAGCCGACGGACGCAACCCCCACCGTATCTTCAAGAATCCCCATTTCCTCAAGCACTTCACCGACAAGCCTGTGGATGATTCCGTGGGTGCAGCCCGGGCAATAATGGGTCGGGTTTTCAGTCAGCCCAGTTGTTTTTTCAAAAACAGTTTTCATGCTCATACGGCAACCCTCCCCGCTAGCTCGGCAATTTTCGCAAAAATCTCTTCCTGGGTCGGCACAACCCCGCCATTCCTTCCGTAAAACTCCACAGACGCGCGCCCTTCCACCGAGAGGCGGACGTCCTCCACCATTTGTCCAGCGCTCATTTCGACAGATAGATACGCTTTTACACGGTCCCTTGTTTCATGAAATGGCTGTTCCGGGAATGGCCATAACGAAATTGGGCGAATCATGCCCACTTTGATTCCTTGCTGGCGCGCCCTGTTAATCGCATTCATTGCAATCCGGGCGACCGTACCAAAGGCAGCCACGATAAATTCGGCGTCCTCTATTAAATATGTCTCGTATCGGACTTCATTCTCCTTGATTTCGGCAAACTTTTTCTGGAGCTTGATATTGCGTGCCTCAAGGGCATCAGCATCGAGGTCAAGCGAAGAGATGACCCTCCGTTCGCCGTCACCGCGAGTTCCAGTCGTCGCCCATTTCTTGGGAACTTGCGCCCGTTCTGCTAAATCGCCAAATTCCACCGGCTCCATCATCTGCCCGAGCATTCCATCCCCCAATAAAATTACCGGGGTCCGGTACCGTTCTGCCATATCGAAGGCATCCTGAGTCAAATCAACAATTTCCTGGAGGCTTGAAGGTGCAAGGACCGGTGTATAATAATCCCCATGCCCGCCTCCCTTCGTTACCTGAAAATAGTCGGATTGGGCCGGCTGGATATTCCCTAATCCCGGGCCTCCCCGTACAACGTTCACGACAACCGCTGGAAGCTCCGCCCCAACAAGATAAGAGATTCCCTCCTGCTTAAGGCTGAATCCCGGGCTTGACGACGAGGTCATCACCCTGACTCCGGTACATGCGGCACCATAGACCATATTGATTGCCGCCACCTCGCTTTCGGCCTGGAGAAACAGGCCGCCTACTTCGGGCAATCGCCTTGCCATATAGGCAACAAGCTCGCTTTGGGGTGTTATCGGATAGCCGAAGAAATACTTGCACCCGGCATGGACCGCCGCTTCCGCAATAACTTCATTGCCTTTCATCAGTACTTTTGCCATAATTTTTTCCCCTTTTCTGACAGATAGGAAATGTTCGTTCTTCAATTTTATTAACTTTTTCCGGCGCGTGCCCTATATGGTTTGCCTCTTTTTCTCAGGGCGGTAGACGGTTATGACCCCATCCGGGCATATCTGGCCGCATTTCGCACAACTTATGCACTTTTCCTGATCCGTGACTGTTGCGGGTCGATAGCCTTTTCCATTCAGATAATCTGCCAGGAAGATAATCGTTTCCGGACAAACGTTTACACAAAGGCCGCAGGATTTGCAATACGCTTCGTTAAATACAACTCTTTCCTCCATCTTGTTTCCCCCTTATTCCCATGGCAATTTCATAAATCGGTCGATGAATAAGCAATCTTCCCTATTGGCAAAAACTCCGATTCCCTCCATGCCTCTCGAAACAGCGGTCGCCAAAACCGGAATGGCTAGCCGTTCAGCGGCCGCGTTTGCAAGGCATTCCCCTTTTAAAATATCTTCAGGCACGGTTTCCCCGCCGAGATTCGTGTTGTTTATAATCCCGGCTACCGGGAGCCTCGCCGCTTTCTCAATCCCTTTTATCGTCTCAATAATCCCATCGACCGTGCTGACATATGGCCGGTTCGCATTAAGGACAAATATAAGCTTTGCTCCCATATCCTTCCACTCGTGAAAATATTGGCCTAGCACAGTCGCACCGTCCTTTTCCCCACCAGCATCAATGATGACACGGTAAGAAGGGTCATGGATAACGCGGTAGATTTCCCCTGATACAACCGGCAAATCCGAAGATGCAAGCCTTGCGGACGGACCGATAAGTTCGATGCCGTTCTCTTTTAAAACCGAAACCGCATCCCTTGACCTGAAATACGGATTAATCACATCCAAATCGGCAATCGCAACCTTCTGATGCACCTTCCGTTCACGGAGCGCCAAATTAAGGGCAAGCTCTGTCTTCCCACTCCCAAAATGCCCTGCCAAAATGGTGATCCTGGCATCCATCCTCATCTCTAGCCCCACTCCCCTAACTTGTAAACGCTTACATAGGATTTTTCGATTATCCTGCCACTGCCATTATAAATCACATTTTTGCAGTTTGGCTTTGACCTTTGTCACACCTTGGAAGGAGCAGGATTCATATTATCCTTCTAATAGATAAAGCGGCCCTTTTTCATAAAAAAGACCGCTTTTAATTTGCACATATTCTTTTAGCTCATGAAGGAAAGGATGACTTTTTGCGGGATTTCAGGAGCCGTCTCTGACTTTTTCCTCAATTGGCCGCAGGAAGGCATTTCATATGAAAATTCTTCGACTTCCTCAGGAATGATTCCTTCTTCCTTGAGTCGGTCGAATACCCGCTGCATAGCGTCATCCGTATCAATCTTCTCATTTGTTCCATTTTCCTGGAAGCAATCCACACACGTTTCAACGATATTTTCATTGATCCGCTCCTCCGCGAAGACAAGCTTGCCGCCAGCCCTATTCTCAACTTCCGTGTTTTCGAGTTCAATAATTGTGGTAATATTCATTTTCCGCACCTCCGCTTTTGTATAAGTCCATTATAAAAGAACTCCACCGTGTTGTTTTCCTTCGAAAAGGAAATTCGAATAATCTTCATATGTTTGTGGCGAAATTCTGTCAGTTTTGCAGAAATTAACGAGTGGCTTCCTCTCCCATTCACTTTCACTATTTTTCGTTTTTGTTGAAAAATAATTCCTTGAATTGATTTTGAGCCTTCACCCACAAAACAGATAACAAACCAGCACGATGGTTTAAACTGTTTTTTTTGAAAACGATTGTTCACAATACGGAAAACCACCCTGAATAGTTAAAGAAAACACGGATCTATTTTTATCAATCAAACAAGCAATTGGGAGTTTTTCAAAAAGGAAAATGCCCTATCCGCCTCCAATGGCCTGCTTATAAAATAACCTTGTGTATAGTTGCAGGTGCTGCCCTCAAGAAAGCCGAGCTGCTCGGCAGTTTCCACCCCTTCCGCAACTACCTTAAGCCTTAGGCTATGGGCTAGATTGATAATCGCGGATGCGATTGATGCGTCGGTAGTATCCCGTTCAAGATTCATAATGAAAGAGCGGTCTATTTTTAATACATCAATCGGAAAATGCTTCAAATAGCTTAACGAGGAAAATCCTGTCCCGAAATCATCAATCGCGATCGTAACCCCTAGCGATTTCAAATTGCACAATACTTCGGCCGCCCGTTCAGGATCATGCATAACAATTCCTTCGGTAAGCTCCAGCTCCAGCGCGCAAGGTGGCAGGCCGGTTTCCTCGAGAATTCCCCCAATAAGCTTTTCGAGGTTTTGCCGCCGGAACTGTAACGGAGACAAATTTACGCTGATTGAAAGATGGTCATAACCAAGGTTATGCCACTTTTTGCACTGCATGCACGCTTCCCGGAGCACCCATTCCCCAATCGGAACGATAAGCCCTGTTTCTTCCGCGACATCGATGAACTCGCCGGGATAGAGGATATTTCCTCCCCAGTTCCACCGTACGAGCGCTTCAAAGCCATACACATCATTTGATTTCAAATTCAGCTTTGGCTGGTAATGCAGGATGAAGCTTTTCGTTTCCAATGCTTGGCGGAGCTTTATTTCCGTTTCCATCCTTTCCATGGCCCGCGTATCCATTGTCGGATCAAAAAGGCGATACCCATTTCGGCCATTTTCTTTCGATTTGTACATCGCCAAATCCGCATTCCTAAGCAGCATATTCATTTCATTACCATGCCTGGGGCTGATGCTGATTCCTATACTTGTCGTGATCATAATCCCGCGCCCATTAATTTGGAAGGGCTGTTTCATGATTTGGATGATTTTTTCACTGGCAACGGCCGTTTCTTCATCCTCCTCCAATTCAGGCATGAGCACGACAAATTCGTCACCCCCGAACCGGGCGACAATAATTCCCTGGGAACAAACCGAACGGAGCCTCGCGGCGACCTCCTTAAGCAATTTATCCCCCGCCTGGTGCCCCATGCTGTCATTGATTACTTTAAAATGATCCAAATCCAAAAGCAGGATCCCAAGCTTTTTATCGGTTGCCCCATGGAAATAATCTTTCAAAAATGACTCGAGGTACCATCTGTTTGGAAGGCCTGTCAAAGCGTCGTGGAAGGCCATATGATTGATGGCCTCTTCTGATTTTTTCCTGTCCCGGATATCCCGGCAAAGTGCAAGGTATACTTGCTTCCCTCCGATATGGATGAGGCGGAAATTAATGTCGACGGGAATTTCCGTTCCATCACTGGCAGCCATTCTGTCCTCGAAATGGCAGGAACGGTTTTTCTCGGGGKTTTCCTGAAGCTCGCTCATCTTAGCGGGAAGAATCCCGAAAATATGCCTGACATTCTTGGTGAGCAATTGATCCTCTCGATACGCAAGCAGCTCCATGGCCGCCGAATTCACATTTAAAAAGCCACCGTCTAGCCCGATAAGAAAAAAACAGTCCGCGGCCTGGTCGACCACATTCCTGAATTTCTCCTCGCTCTCCCTTAGTTTCTGCTCCGTATTTACCCGATCGGTTATATCGAGGCCAAATCCAAGCAAGAAATCCTCGTTCTCCGTCTGGATAATTGTTTTCCCGGTATACATGACCCTTTCCTCACCCTGGAAGCCGACAGGAACTTCCTTGGCGATCAGTTTCCGCTGCCGCCAAACCTCGAGGTCATCTGCCCTGTTGATTTCGGCAATATGCTTCGGAAAAAAATCATACACTGTCTTTCCAATCAAATCATCCAGTGCCATACCGTGTACTCTCAGAACCTCAGCGTTCGCAAACAGCGTCCTCCCCGCCCTGTCCTCCAAAAAAATATTGATTGGCAAAGAATTGAGTACGTTCAGTTTCATCGACTCGCTAATCCTGAGTTTTTTTGAAAGGTCCTGCTCTTTTTCTTCCAACTCTTCCACACGCTTAAGTAGTGCCAGATAATCCGCTTTGATTTTCTCGATCGTCTCCATCCCGCTGCCCTTCCCAGTTCAAGTTCCCCCATGCTTCTTCCCCAGATATTGAACTGTCAGTGTTAGAATAAGTGGAATTTCCATGTCCGTAAAAATGGCATAATGACATAAGTCCTTTACCAATATTTTATAATGGCAGCAGCAGCCAAAGCCCGCGGTTTGCCAAAAATTCATAAAGTTGTCGATTACTGGCTGTTCTTTGCAATACGTATGCATGGAAAAAGCCGTCCAGGAACGAACCTGGACGGCTTCAACTGTTAACGTGCTTAGGGAGCACCGTTCTCCAATTCTATTGTCGTTTTCTGCTTTTTCCCACCTCTGTAATAGGTCGCGGAAACCACGTCCCCCTCTTTCGCATCCTTAAAGAGGAAGCTGCGTAGATCCAGTACCGAATGAATTTTTTTCCCGTCCAATGAAGTGATAACATCATATTTTTCAAGCCCTGCCCTTTCAGCTGGTGAATCAGGGCTCACTTCCATGACCACGACGCCTTTTGTCACATGCTGCGGAAGATGAAGAGGATCCTTCCAATACTGGGACGGAATATCCTGGAGTGATACCGGGCCAATCCCTAGGAATGGGCGCCGTACCTCTCCATGGCTTTCAAGGCTTTCAATGACAGGGGAAGCGGCATGTACCGGGATGGCAAATCCAATCCCTTCAACTTCTTCCATAGCGATTTTCGCCGAGTTGATGCCAATCAGCTGGCCGTTAATGTCAATCAGAGCCCCGCCACTGTTTCCCGGATTAATGGCGGCATCCGTTTGAATGACTTCTGTCTGCCAATCAACCGTCCCATTTTGGTCAACGTCCACAGGCATCGTCCGTGCGGCAGCACTGATGACCCCTTTTGTTACCGTTCCTTCCAAAAAGCCAAGTGGGTTTCCAATTGCGATGGCGGAAGCCCCTGGCTGCAAATCTTTTGAATTGCCAATTTCAATAACATCCTTAACCTCGTCCCCATCGACAGTCATGACCGCCAAATCTGTCATCGGGTCGGAGCCAAGCAATTTCGCCTTCAGTTTTTTGCTATTTGTGAGGGTAACCTCCAGCTGGGTTGCTTTATCAACAACATGGTGATTCGTCACAATAAAAGCCTTTGAACCTTCTTTTTTATAAATTACACCTGAACCCGATCCGGCTTTTGCCGGGGAGGTTCCATCCAACATACTTCCTCCCTGGAAATTCGTCACACTGACTACCGCGTCTTTCGCCTTTTTGACCGCCGCTGTCACTTCCGTTTCACGGTTATCATCATCAGCATGCGCCGTTGATGATATCCGGACAGGAGAAGCTGTATCCATTTGCCCCGCGGGTAAAGTTTTTACAAGCAGCAGGCTAAGCAGGATTCCGGCAGCCATTCCCGCAAGCACGGGAACTAACCATCTTTTCCAAGATGGCCGGCCATTGATGTCCATAGTACCGCTCCCCTCTCAGTTGGTAAGCCTCCGCAAATCGCGGCAAAGCCTTCAACTCTATTTCCCTGTCTAACACAGAGGGCAAACTGATAGTTTCTTCCAGACTTGTATTCCGGCTATTGTGTTTTTTATTTTATTTAAATATAATTTTAGAAAAGCATTATTAAAAAATTTAAACAGCTATCATTACACTTTTGACATTGGGAGATGGGGATTTTGACAAATCAAGCATTGCTTGCCATTGGAATTTTCCTGGTTGCCTACGCATTTATCGTAACCGAGAAAATCCACAGGACAATCATCGCGATGGCAGGGGGCATCGCCATGGTCCTCCTTGGCATTCTGAATCAGGAAACAGCGCTTCAACACATTGACTTTAACACTCTCGGGCTGTTGACAGGAATGATGCTAATCGTCGCTATCACGGCTGAAACTGGATTATTCCGCTATTTGGCTATCTGGTCGGCGAAGAAAGTGAAGGGTGACCCGTTAAAGCTTCTAATTGTCCTCGGGCTTATTACCGCGGTGGCCTCGGCCTTTTTGGATAATGTTACGACCGTACTGCTAATCGTTCCCGTCACGTTCAGCATTACGCGGCAGCTAAAAGTAAACCCGATGCCTTATTTGATAACGCAAATTATTGCCTCGAATATCGGAGGAACGGCAACCCTGATTGGCGATCCCCCGAACATTATGATTGGCAGCGCGGTCAAGGAGCTTACCTTTTCAGCATTCATCGTAAACCTGGCTCCGATTGCGATTATCGCCCTAATCGTTAATATCGTGATCCTTGGCTTCCTTTACAGAAAATCGCTTCATACGACAGAAGAGCTTAAAGCAGGGATTATGAACCTTGACGAAAAAGCTGAAATCACCGATACGGTCCTGCTTAAGAAATCGCTGTTTGCTCTCGCGGTAACAATTTTCGGCTTTTTTATCCACCAATTCATCCAAGTCGAAAATGCGACGATCGCTTTAGCCGGCGCATTCCTGCTTCTTCTTTTGACAGGGGAACATTATCTTGAGGAATCAATGAAAAAAGTCGAATGGCTGACAATCTTTTTCTTTATCGGCCTTTTCGTCCTCGTCGGGGGCTTGATGGAAACAGGCGTTATTTCACTGCTCGCCGAAAAATCAATGGAGCTCACCGGTGGGGATATTACCGCGACATCGCTGCTCATTCTTTGGGTAAGCGCCATCGCATCCGCATTCATTGACAATATCCCATTTGTCGCTACGATGATTCCGATGATTAAAGACATGGGATCGATGGGAATTACCAACCTAGAACCGCTGTGGTGGAGCCTTGCGCTCGGTGCATGCCTTGGCGGAAACGGAACCTTGATCGGCGCGAGCGCCAACGTCATTGTCGCTGGAATGGCAGCTAAGGAAAAACATCCAATTTCCTTTGTGAAATTCCTTCTTATCTCATTCCCGCTTATGTTGCTGACAATAGCCATTTGTACGGTCTATGTTTATGTAAGGTATTTACTATAAAGGGGGAAGCTGTGATGAAATTGGTTTACTTGTACGACAAACACCGGTTGGAAATTGCGGAAAAAACCGATGGCACCGATATCGAATTCACGTTGAAATTCGCGGACCACTCCCTTGAGAAACAATTTAATGCCGTCCGCGACTATTTTTACGGAAATGACGACCTGACAGATGCATATTTTTATACGAGCCTTGATAAAGAGGTAAAGGTCTCCCTGAAGCAGGAATACTACAATGAATTTCTCCTCCAGCTTTTTAAAAACCAAATCATTTCGACGCTGAAATGGGAGTAGAAAAAGGCCGGGCGCTATCACGTTAGCGCCCGGCTTCTTTTTTTAAAACTAGCATGTATTCGTTTTCAAGTGTTTTTAGAGGGGCGTCGTATAAATGCTTTTCATCGGATGTTTTGTACACATTTCTAGATAGCAGTGCTTCGATCAGCTTTTCTTTCCTCTTCTCGACCAACTCTGATAATCTTGCCACTTTCCTTCCTTCTCCTTTCCATTAAAGTTTATGAAAAAACCTCTCCCGATAAGGAAGAGGCTTGCTTGTTTGGGTGCGTATCTCTCCTTATCTCTCAGGGAATCCCTGCTGGAATTGGCACAGTACCGATAGGCCTGTTGCCGAGGCTTCAAAGGGCCATTCCCTCCACCTCTCTTGATAAGAACGGTATTCAGTTTTTTCTCGGCTACTAAAAAAACCCTTCTCGATAAAAAGAGGGTCGGGTCCGTCTCTTCTTATCTTTCAGGCTATTGCCCGCAGGAATTGGCACAGTACCCCGAAAGGCCTGTTGCCGAGGTATCATAGGGCCGTTCCCTCCACCTCTCTTGATAAGAAATATGCAATTTCATCTACCTTAGCGCATTCCTGCAGGAAAGTCAATTCCCATTACCAGATTTAGGGCGAAAGATGTGCTTCGCCACTAATTAGTGATGGTGATGGGCTCCTTTCGATGGATTCGTAATGACAAACTCCTCGCGTGGGACGTAGAAATACTGAATCCAGACCCCGTCCAAATAGTCCTCGCGCGAATCGAGGATGATGTCGATATCCTTGTCTGTGTGAACGACCTCATCATGCTCTTTGGGAGTATCAAGCACCAGGTCATAGTGGGCATGATCTCCGTGCATATGTGTGATGATTACCCGGAACATTTGGCCTTCTTCGGCAGTTTTTAGCATCTCCTTCAGTACTTTCGCGGCATTGCGATTGATTTTCACTTTCATAATCGGTAGCTCCTTTAAGGAAATTTACTTTTACAGCTGTTCAGTCTCAAACAAAGTCGGATTCCAGCCTGAATGCAACGACTGCTTTGAGGCCCATAGATTGCCAAGTAGCCTTGGAACCATTTGATTTGATGGCAGCTGATTGTTTTGCTGAAAGTATACGAAATACAGCAGGTACAGGAATGCATTCGTTTTAAGATGGATGTCCGTGAAATACGGCTCATTTTCGGTGGCAGTCGCAAATGAACGCGTTTCCGCCCCGGCGATGTAGCGCGTTTCTTTCCCTTCAAAAACATTTTTCACAAAATGGATGTTCCCAACTACAGTAGGATCGTCCTCGCCATCCGCATTTGCAAGCCGGGCCTGTTCTTCTGCCGGAAATCCACTCAGATTTTTCACCAGCACACTCGTATGGGCGTACGCCTTATCAAACCCTTCATTCTTTGGCAGCAGCCCTTCCTCTTCAAGCAGGTCCACAAGCGGCAGGATTGCCCCTTCCTCCACATATGCGGGCCTGGCTGACTGTCTCGCCCATTTCAAGCCAGACAAACTTTTCGAGGTGAAAAACGTCATAAAATACCAATTGCCGCAGTCATCTTCGGCAAGCTGCAAAACGGTTTCGCCCGGCCGACGGTAAACGCGGAACCTGCCCGCCTGATCAAACATGAATGGCTCTTGGTCCAATTTCTCCCAACCAGCCAAGTATGTATTTCCCGGCTTCACAATTGGAACCGCTATATGAATATAGTAGACAAACATCCCAAAACACTCCCTGACAAAATGCGCAAGCGCCTTCGCGACAAGCAAAAACCGCTTGTCCCTGCGATGATTATTCTAAGGAGCTTTCCTTAGTGGTCAGCCCCGACAAGCTTAAGACGGGGCCCGCAGGACGGGCCTGCTCTCCGGAGGGAACCGGCTTAAGACCTCGAGGGGCTAGGCGCTGAAGCTGGATTACAATAACTTATTTCGAGTTGCACCAATGTTCGATTTTATTAATTCCTTTAGCGGCAAAAAAGTCTCCCTCTACCATTCCCGAATACCGGCCGTTTCACACATTTCCTCGGTGTTCCTGCACTCAATCGTAAGAAAAAGGCCTTTATAGTATGTCTTCGTGCTTTTGATATGTATATTGGCCCTCCTTAATTCCGAAACCGTGTCCCGGTTAAGGTTGCAGCCGCCGCATATCCTTCGCCAAACCGGGTTAAGGAGGGACTGCATTTTTGCTAGCGGCCTCTGCGGCATTTTCACATGCTCGAAAAACAGAATCGGCGCACCCGGTTTTAAAACCCTTTTGATTTCCTTAAGCGCCTGTTGGGGATCCGGGATTGTGCAGAACACAAGCGTCGCCACGGCCGCGTCGAATGTATGATCCGGAAATTCAAGCCGCTCCGCCGATTGCTGATGGACAACAATAGGAACTTTCGCCTCGCTAATCCGGCGGTCAGCCCTATCAATCATATGGAAATCCGGCTCAATAGCATCAACCCTGTCCGCTTTCGCATAAAGGGGGAAGTTGATCCCTGAGCCGGAGCCGATTTCGAGCACCCTTCCCTCTGCTTTCTCCAGCAAGCCTTTCCTAATCTCTTTAAACGTTCCCTTCTCCAAACCTTTCATCCCCGCATCGTACAGGGCTGCAAACCATTTACCCATTAACCAATCCCCTTACCGTCCCCCGAGCGTTCATCCAAAACGATTTCCACACTATTTTCTGGAAAAGCGGTCGGCGATTGCCCGGTAATTTCATCAAATGGGGTATAAGCCGGCTTGATGTTTTTCCTTTTGAAAAAAGCCTTATAGAACGCAATCACAACAATGACAACAATTCCAATAGAAAAGGCTACCGGTAAAAAGGCCATCTTCCATTCCCCCTAAAATTTATTTCAGCACATACGCCGCTAGCACGCTTTGGAGCTCATAGATGTTCAAGCTTTTGTTAAATTGCTTCTGCAACGGCATCGGGCTTCCGGAAACCCAGATTTTCAACTCCGCATCCAAGTCAAAACTGCCGGCCGTTTCAATGCTGAAATGAGTGATACTCCGGTAAGGTATCGAGTGGTACTCCGTCTTCTTCCCGGTAATTCCTTGCTTATCGACAAGAATGAGCCTCCTGTTTGTGAAAATAAACATATCCCTCACAAGCCGGTACGCTTTCTCGATCGACTCTCCCGGAGCCAGAACCTTCGCATACTCCTTTTGCACCTCCGGAAGGCTCACCTCAGAAGCATTGCCCATTAATCCGTCCAAAAATCCCATCACGAATCCCTCCTTTGTAAACTTAAAGGCAGTTTAAACCTATTTTCGGTATATTCTTCCCCGTCATAAACCCTCTCGGTGTACGATAATTCTTCATCTCCCAGCAGCAGGACTGTGGAACACCTCGTCCCATATCCTTCACTCCTAATAAAAAGCGGTGAAAGAATCCGCTCCCATTCAAGCCCGATACCCGTGTCCGGCAAGTCCACATCCGGGGCCGGGTCAGCGTGTCGCAAAAGTCCAAACAATGCCTGCTCCAATCCATCGGCATCCAGCTTAAGCAGCTCTCCAAGCCCTTTTTTACCCCGGATGACCTTTGGCCACGGCGTATTGAGCAGGTGGTTGCTGACCCCATGTATACCCGGCCCCACTTCCCGCGCCACCCCCTCCATATTTGAAAAGTAATGAAGGCTTTTCCCGTCGTCCGCAAGCAAATTATAGCCGGGATACAAATCTCCCGTTGCCGCAAGGCCAGACATATAGTCACCTGATGCCATCCCGCCTTTTAAAAAACCGGCCACAAGCTCTCCCCGCGACAGCTTTCCAGCGGCATTCATTTGGCCAGGGTCACGGTAATTCGTCAGCGCGGCAAACCGCCCATCCGTGCTAACTCCCATCCACGTCCCCATCTTTTCAAGGTCCCGCCCCGCAAGGATTTTCGGCTCATCCTCCCAAAAATCCGCCGATGCCGTGGGCCTCGCATAGCTCTCATCCCGGTTCGCCGCCACAATCAGCCTGTACCGCGGATGGGCTTTATACGCAAACAAAATGAGGCACACCCCATTCGCCCCCCTCCAGTCTCTTACACCAATAGTATCCCATTTTGGAAACGAATGTATCATGTTTTAGCTCGAATAGGCAATACTAAGCCATACTGACCCTTATGAGGTGAAAACAGATGAAGCGAAGATGGATTATCGGGCTAAGCACCCTTTTTATCGTATTCATGGCCATTTTGTTTATTTACTATTTTAAAAAAGGGGACAACTCCAGATGGCAGGTAGCCTTAGGAGGGATAGGCGTAAGCGCCCCGCCGCTGCTCCTTCTCTTCGCCAAAAGAAACCCGTTCAATCTTCCCTTAATTGTTGGCTACTATATAGCCATTTTCTGCACAACCTATCTCGGTTCAATTGCCTCGTTTTACTTAAAACATAGGTGGTGGGATTCGACAATCCATTTTTATAAAGGCATCCTCGTCGGCTTTATTGGAATTGCCCTCTATAAACTATGGGTCCCCGACAGCGCCAGGCATGCCGTGTCAAGGCCAATCGTTTTTTTATTTACATTTTCGCTGGCGGTTTCATCAAGTGTACTTTGGGAAATATATGAATTTACAGGGGACCAGTTTTTTACCCATACAATGCAGCTCGGCGGCAACAAGGACACGATGTTCGACTTGCTTGCCGGAACGGGCGGCGGCCTTCTGGCGGGAATTTATGCCGCAGCGAGGAAGGTACATTTATAGAGGAGGCGGTTGAATGGGCCGCAAGCTTGTAATTATTTTCAGTCTTATTTATATGGTGTTCATGGCCTGGCTCGCTTTCCGCTACCATGCCGCGAACGATTCATTCAGGTTTTCCGTGGCGGCCGCGGGAATTGGCTGTGGCGCGGTTCCGCTTATCCTTGGCTTTTTTATCAAATGGAAATTCAATCTCCCGCTCGTCCTGTCCTACCTTGTCTTCCTCTTCGGCTCCCAATACCTTGGCTCGATTAAGGGATGGTACGGCCTTGGCTGGTGGGACACTTTCCTTCATGCGATTAGCGGGGCAATTCTCGGCTTTGCCGGTGTCGCGCTTTATGAACGGATGATTCATCGGGATGCAGGAAGCCTGATTTCGCCCTGGTTCGTCTTCCTATTCGTCTTTACCTTTGCCGTATTCGGAGGAGTCGTCTGGGAAATCTACGAATTCAGTTCCGACGAGCTATTTGGGATGGATCTTCAGGGAGGCGGCAACAAGGATACGATGACAGACCTGATTGCAGACACCCTCGGCGGCCTCGCTGTCGGCATTTGGTCCGGTGTACGTACTAAAATCAGGAAAGGTTAACCGTGGAAAAAGCCAGCGTTTGCTGGCTTTTTGAAAACATATGAATGTATAAAATTTGTCTAACTCTAGCGCCCAGCGCCTAGTGTACTTCGCTCCCCTCGCTACGATAAGTCAACATCGGGGCCCTCCAGGCCATACGGCGCTAAACGTGCGCTTCCGCTTTTCTATATTACGCATATTTCTTTTCTTCCTCATTTGAAAAGAAGCTTTTCATCGCATTAAAGACATCCGCTTTTTGTTTAAGGATATAATGCCTGAACTTCTCATTTTTAATGTTTTTATAGGCAGTCATCAATGTCGAGTGGCGGTTATACTGGTTGACCTCGCCGTAGCCGAACATATTCGAGACATTCATCAATTCCTCGACAAGTTTCACACAGCGGGCATTGTCTGAAGTAAGGTTATCCCCATCCGAGAAATGAAATGGGTAGATGTTGAATTTTATAGGATCATATTTTTTCTGGATAAGTTCGAGTGCCTTGCGGTATGCGGAAGAACAAATCGTCCCGCCGCTTTCTCCTTTTGAAAAGAAATCTTCCTCTGATACAACCTTAGCCTCCGTATGGTGTGCAATGAATTCGATCTCAACCGTCTCGTATTTCGTCCTGAGAAAGCGGGTCATCCAGAAGAAGAAGCTCCTCGCCATATACTTTTCCCATAACCCCATCGATCCGCTCGTGTCCATCATCGCGAGAACAACGGCCTTTGAATCAGGCTTGATGATTTCATTCCAAGTCTTGAATTTCAGGTCTTCGTTGTAAATTGGATGGAACGCCGGCTTGCCCTGCATCGCATTTCGTTTAAACGCCGACATCATCGTCCTTTTTTTATCAATATTCCCCATCAGCCCTGTCTTTCTAATATCATTGAATTCGATATGCTCAACAACATGCTCTTCCTGTTCCTTCCTTTTCAGGTTGGGCAATTCGAGCTGCTTGAACAGGGCTTCCTCGAGCTCCATCATTGATACTTCCGCCTCAAAATAGTCTTCMCCCGCCTGGTCGCCTGCACCTTGGCCTTTTCCGGGCCCTTTCTTGTCGCCCGAACCGTCACGGGCAACGACATCGCCTACCTTGGACTTTCCATTTCCCTGGCCGACATGCTTATTTTTATCATAGTTATAGCGAATTTTGTATTCATCCAATGAACGAATCGGTATTTTTACAACATCGCGGCCATTTGACATAATAATGCTTTCCTCGGTAATCAAGTCTGGAAGATTATTGCGAATCGCCTCCTGGACTTTTTCCTGATGCCGTTGCTGGTCATCTTGGCCTTTTCGGTGGAGGGACCAATCTTCCTTTGAGATCACAAAATGGTGATTGTTCTCATCGATCATTCCAAACCCCTCCTTATTCAGTTTGTTCCGCAAAGCCTGCAAACTTCTAACCATTGGCTCCAAAACACTTCAGTAATATTGGTTACTCTATCCTATGCCATACTTGTGGATAATTTACAAATTATTTCGAAAATTGTCCCCGGAAGATTTTGGAGGAATCTATTGACAGTTTGATTATTCCAGGCTCGGAAAAATAAAATTCCCCCGCCATTTTAGCGGAGGAAATCGTCTTTCTTCACATGTTGGATCGGATCTGGCTTTTTTCCATAGTCTTCCTTAAGTTCCTTGCCTGTTCTGCGGTTCTCCATCTGTTTCCCGAGATTTTTAATCTCTTCCATGTCGGACGCCATTGACCCATTATCCGGCTGGTAGTCTTTATCCAGCCCTACTTTTTTATCCTTTTTTTCCATCGGTTTCACCTCTACCGTTCTTTTTCCCCGAATCTATTTTTCATAAACTAAGAGCCGGAAAAAGTATCCGGCTCTTTGTAATTATGATATCTAACGGTTCAGGAGGCTTCCGACATACCTGAGCAGTTCGTTTGCCGAGGTAGAATTATAGCCATGCTCATCAATGAGGCGCGCCACAACATCATTTATTTTCTTCAGCTGCTGCTCGTCAGGCGTTTTTGAGGAGGTTGTGATTTTGACGACGTCCTTCAGGTCGGCAAACAGCTTCTTCTGAATTGCTTCCCGAAGACGGTCATGCGAATTGTAATCAAACCGTTTCCCTTTCCTTGCATACGCCGAAATCCGGATTAGGACTTCTTCACGGAACGCCTTTTTCGCATTTTCCGAAATGCCGATCTGTTCTTCAATCGATCTCATCAGCTTTTCATCAGGCGAGATTTCTTCACCTGTCAGCGGATCGCGCAATTTTGCCTTATTGCAATAAGCTTCTACATTATCAAGATAATTGTCCATCAGCGTTTTTGCCGACTCCTCATATGAGTAGACAAACGCCTTCTGGACTTCTTTTTTAGCGATGGTGTCATACTCTTTCCGCGCAAGCGAAATGTAATTCATGTACTTCTCGCGCAGTTCGGCGGTAATGGAAGGGTGCTGATCCAACCCGTCCTTTAGTGACCTCAGCACATCGAGAGCATTGATTGACGCCACTTCTTTCCGAATAATCGTCGACGATATCCGGTTAATGACATACCGCGGATCAATGCCGCTCATGCCTTCATCCTGATATTCCTTCTTCAATTCGTCTACATCGGCCTTATTGTAGCCTTCAACATTTTCACCGTCATAGAGCCTCATTTTTTTCACAAGATCGATGTCGCCCTTTTTCGGTTCCTTCAGCCTTGTCAGAATCGTGAACATCGCGGCAACCCTCAACGTGTGTGGCGCAATATGCACATCGGAAACATCGCTTTCCCTGATCATTTTTTCGTAAATGCGCTCTTCCTGGGAAACTTTAAGGTTGTAAGGAATCGGCATGACAATAATCCTTGAATGGAGCGCCTCATTTTTCTTGTTAGAGATGAACGAACGGTATTCCGTTTCGTTCGTATGCGCGACGATTAGCTCGTCAGCCGAGATGAGCGCAAAACGGCCCGCCTTAAAGTTTCCTTCCTGGGTCAATGAAAGCAGGTGCCAGAGGAATTTTTCATCACACTTCAGCATTTCCTGGAATTCCATCATCCCCCGGTTCGCCTTGTTCAGTTCGCCATCAAACCGGTAGGCGCGCGGATCGGATTCCGAGCCGTACTCGGCAATCGTTGAGAAATCAATGCTGCCGGTCAAGTCGGCAATATCCTGCGATTTCGGATCGGACGGGCTGAAGGTGCCAATCCCGATCCTCCTGTCTTCGGAAAAGAAAATCCGCTCAACCTGGACGTCCTCAATTCGGCCGCCGTATTCCTGTTCGAGCCTCATCATGTTAAGAGGTGATAGATTCCCTTCAATCCGGATTCCATATTCCTCGTAAAAATCCTTCCGTAAATAATGAGGGATAAGATGAAGCGGATCTTCGTGCATCGGGCAGCCCTTTATGGCAAAAACAGCGCCGTTGTCGGTATGGGAATAGGCTTCAAGCCCCCGCTTCAGCATGGTCACAAGCGTCGATTTGCCGCCGCTGACCGGCCCCATTAACAGTAATATCCGCTTGCGGACATCAAGCCGTTTCGCGGCGGGGKGGAAGTATTCCTCTACCAGCCTATCAAGCGCCTCTTCAAGGCCAAAGAGCTGCTGATTGAAAAATTCATATGTCTTTTTGCCCTTTTCCTTCGTTATCCCGGCATCTTTAATCATATTATAAACACGGGAATGGGCGGATTGGGCTACCCATGGCTTTTCTTTTAAAAGCTGCAGGTACTCGGCAAATGTGCCTTCCCAACGCAGTTTTTCTTCCTCTTCTCTGTACATCTCGATTTTTCTTAAAATATCCATAAAGTAAAGTCCTCCCCCTGTCGCTAAAATCAGAGACGATTACTATACTCTATGCGGGCACCGATTTGAACATGCAAATGGGCTTCGAGGAAAAATCTGGACGGCGCATTAGAAAAAACAAGGTTATTCGTTTCCAGAACGGCCGAGTTAGGCTATAATGGATGTGCATGTCAATTCGTTTTGATTTTCCAGGACAAAGGGGGCTTACATAACATGCGACTGCTTTTAATATTGGGTGTCAGCGCTGCATTTCTCGCAGCCATCTTCGCGTCCGGATACAACGATAAGCCGGGTTCGAACAGTAAATAATCGCAAACAAAAAGCTGCCTGCACGGCAGCTTTTTTACATTATTTTAAATCCATTTTGTTTTTGTTGACGAATTCCTTCATATACATTCTGCTCTTCTTTTCAAGCATGCCGGCGATTTGGCCGCTCCACGTATCGCTTCGCTTCCCGGAAGTACGTTCCTCATAATAGGCGGCAATCTCCCTGTCGTATTTTTCTAGCTCCTCCATATAAATATCAAGATCCTGCTCATAGCGGTCTTCATGGTACACATGCCCGAATGGGAGACGCGGCTTTTTCCCCGGATCCTGGGCAGGATAGCCGACAGCCAAGCCAAATAGCGGGATAACGCGTTCCGGCGTCGCTAAGATTTTTTGCACTTCATCCAAATTGTTGCGTAGTCCGCCAATATAGCAAATTCCCAGGCCCAACGATTCTGCGGCAACAGCTGCGTTTTGCGCCGCCAGGGCCGCGTCAATGACAGCGACCATGAATTTTTCAGTGCTCTCTATCGAATCAAGCACTTTCCTGCCTTCCTTTTCGCCGATAAGGCTATGCCTGTACAAATCCGCGCAAAAGACAAAAAAGTGCCCGTTCTGCTCAACATACGCCTGGTTTCCCGCAACCTCCGAAAGCCTGCGCTTCTTCTCCGGGTCCTTTACCCCGATAATCGAATACGCCTGGATGAAGCTGGACGTCGAGGCCGCCTGCGCACATTCGACAATCGTTCTGATTTGTTCATCTGTTAATGGCTTGTCCTCGAATTTTCTGATTGACCTATGGCCAAGAATCGTTGAAATCATTTCATTCATGGCAAACACTCCCCTGCTGCGAATAGTGGTAAAGATGGGATTGTTAAAAATAACTGCAATGCCCGCTAACCCCGGAGTGTACCGGAGCGTTCCTTGAAAGCCGGGCAGAAAGGGGCCTGCCAGGCAGGCCCTACATCAATCCGGGATAGTTTTGCTGCCTTAATGCCTCGTAAACGAGAATTGCCGCCGTATTGGACAGATTGAGCGAGCGAATATGCCCGTTCATTGGAATACGCAGGCATCTCTCCCGATTGGCTTCAATTACTTCCTCTGGAAGGCCTGTTGTTTCTTTTCCAAAAATAAAATAATAATCCTTTTCCAAATCACTGAAATCAAAGGAAGAAAACGGCTTCTCACCGAACTTCGTTATATAGTAGAATTCCCCGCCATCGGCTGCACGGTAGAAATCATCAAGTGAGTCGTGATAGACAAGCTTTACATGCTCCCAATAGTCGAGCCCAGCCCGTTTAAGCTGCTTATCATCCGTCGAAAAGCCTAGCGGCCGGATTAAATGGAGCCAGGCACCCGTTCCGGCGCAAGTCCTTGAAATATTCCCGGTATTCGCCGGAATAAGCGGCTGATATAATACAATATGCACTGCCAAAATGTTTCACCCCATACTTTATGTAACGGACGCCATCATGCGGCGGCCGGTTCCCCAGACATACATTCCACTCCGTTATTATACCACTCAGCCTTTTCCTTACAACCATTCGCGGCTGTCATCGACAATCGTATAAAATTTATACTTTATTTTTGGAGTATAGGCGGAAGAATCCGTGTACTCCCAATACCGCATCCGGCTGTTGTACGTATGGGCGTTCACAAGCGGCATTCCATAGGCGTCTTTTGCGACTACAATCGTATTGTGGTCGAAGCGGCCATCCCCCTGGAAATCATAGCAAATCACATCACCCGGTATGAGTTCATCGGGACTTCCGACTTCCCTTGCTCTCAGGCCTGCTTTTGAGCCTGCCAAATACCACCGCAGTGAATTTGCCACAGCCCAGCTATAGCTATAATTGTTACTGCGCATCCACCATCCCTGGCCGCGGTTCGGATAGCCCCGCATTGGCGCCCCGCCCGCGTAAAGGCATTGCGAAATATAATTGGTGCAATCAACGTCGAACTTTTTAAAAGCGGGATTGTACGAGTTCCACCAGCGCTCCGCGTATTGGACGGCCTTCCTTCGATCATAAGCGTAGGATGAACGCTCCCCGCTATCTATTTCAAGAACCGAAACATCACCAGAAAAAGCCGCTTCAATTCGCTCTGGGACTACCTCGCAATCATCCTCAAGGACTCCCCGTTGAAAGTTTGCCTCCCTGACCTCGACTTCCTCCTCGAGGTACAAGTGTTCCTTTTGCTTGATCAGGTGCTGGAACTGGACTTCATACAAAACGGCTTGCCTTTCCCCGCTGAACTGCTGCCTAAGTATTTTTCCCCGTGCGTATGTTTTTACTATCGCCGCGTTCCGGTCGGCGCATGCCTGGATTTTCCGTTCATCCTTTTCGTCCATTAGCCGTTCCGCCTTTTCCGCGACAAACTCCTTAATCCTTTTTTCAAGCAATGCTTGAAGCGCATCCCGCATAACCTCGCCCCCCTTCCTACCATACTTATGAAGCGAGGGGGGAGTTTAGCCTGCCCGCACCATATAAAAAAGGACGGCGCCATGGCCAACCTTATTTCTCTATCATATTGATTCCTTTTTCAATTTCATTAAGCACTTCAGGATCCTTTTCAAATGCCTTTGCTTTTTCCAAAATAAGCGAAGCTTCCATACTGCCGATTTTCCCAAGCGCCCAAGCCGCAGTCCCCCTCATGACAGGACGCGGATCCTTTGCCATAACCTCTTTCAAATCCTCCACAGCGGTTTCATCTTTGAAGTGGGCAAGCGCAATAATCGCGTTCCGCTGAATCGGCTTTTTGCCTCGCCATGAACCAGCAACCTTTCCGAACCGCTCCTTGAATTCCCGGTTGCTGATTGTAAGGATTGGCCTCAACAGCGGCTTGGCCGTCTCCGGATCGGGCTCCATTTCCGGATGGAAGTGGTAGTCCCGGCCTTTATTTTCCGGGCAAGCGGTCTGGCAAGAATCACAGCCATACACCCGATTCCCGATTTTGTCACGGAATTCCTCAGGGATAAACCCTTTCGTCTGTGTTAAAAAGGCAATGCAGCGCTGGGCGTTAAGCTGGCCACCCTGGACAAGCGCGCCGGTCGGACAGGCATCCAGGCATTTCGTACAGGAACCACATTTATCCTCTATCGGTTTGTCCGGCTCGAATGGAATGCTTGTAATCATCTCGCCAAGATACACATAGGAACCAAATTCGGGAGTAATAATTGAACAGTTTTTMCCACTCCAGCCGATACCCGCCCGTTCCGCAACAGCGCGATCTGCTAGCTCACCCGTATCGACCATTGACTTCAGCTGCACTCCAGGTACCCTTTCGGAAAGGAACGATTCAAGCTTTGCCAATTTGTCACGGAGAATATAGTGGTAATCAAGGCCCCAAGACGCCCGGCAGAAAATACCTCGCCGCGCACCCCTTTTACTTTCAACCCTGACGGACATTTTCGAAGGGTAGGCTAGCGCGATAGCTATAATCGATCGGGGCTTTTCAAGCAGTAAAGCTGGATTTGTCCTCTTTTCGATATCAGGCTCTTCAAAGCCTGACTGATAGCCAAGCTCCTGCTGGCGAATCAGCCTGTTCTTCAGCTCATCAAATGGATCGGCTGTCGTAAAGCCGATTTTATCAATCCCGATCTCTTTGCTATAGGTAATTAGGTCTTCCTTCAACTGGCGGTAGTCCATGTTCAAACCTCCTTCCTGTCTGGTTTATTTTATAGTAAGTTCGTTAAATTCAATGGGTACATCATTCTATGATAAACTATTTTTAGGCAAATTTGGAGGTGTATTACTTGGAAATCAGCATTTCAACAGAGCTTTCCGAACTCATTCCCGGTTTTAAGCTCGGGGTTATCCAATATAAGGACATCACGGTCGGGGACTCGCCGCAAATGGTAAAAGGAAGGCTACAGCTTTTCCAGGAATCCCTTTTCTTCGATTTGGAGGATAAGAATGTAACCGATCTTGAAGGGATAGAGGAATGGCGGGCTATTTTCAAAAAAACCGGCAAGGACCCGAACCGTTACAGGCACTCGGCCGAAGCGCTCTACCGCAGGGTCCAAAAGCAAAATTATCTTACTTCCGTGCAAAGTGCGATTGATTTGAATAATTTCTTTTCGCTCCAGTATCAGGTGCCGATTGGCATATATGATGCCGATAAGCTTAGCGGCAACATTGAAGTCAGGATTGGCGGGGCTGGCGAAGAGTACCATGGACTGAACGGTAGGCCGAACTCCCTTGAAAACTTGATTGTCTCCTCTGACGCAAAAGGGCCATTCGGAAGCCCGTTTGTCGATTCCGACAGGGCACCCGTCACAACGGAAACCCTGAACGCTCTGCAAATCGTTTACCACCGTCCTTCAATGGCCAGCGAAGAGGCAGGAGAACTGACGAAATCATTAATGGACATGTTCATCCAAGTTCACGGCGGTGATGGTTCCTTTAAGGTTATAGGAAGTAAAAACTAAATCGTTTAAGGAGTAGAGTATGGAACATTCATTCCGCACATTTTTGGATGCCTATTTAGATGCATGGCGGGCATCTTCCATACCCAAGTTTGAAAACATGCTCTCACTGGATTATCAGGCGAGGGAAATCACGGGCGGGGAAATTGTTGATTTCGGATATGATGAATCAATCGAAGGATGGCGTCAGGGGTTTGATTTTGCTTTGAAAAATCAAGCCCAATGGGTCATTACCGAGCATTCTGTTTTCCCGCTAAGGGACAATGAACACTTGGTTGTCCTTTCCGCTTCAATGCTGCTTGGAGGCGTGGCTCTTGATTCCGGGCATTTATTTTTCCAGACGTTCAGGAAATTTGGCGACGGCAATTGGAGGCTTGCCAGAAGCTATATTGAAGCGGGAATTCCTTATGAACATTTAGCAAGTTTCCCCATACAGGAATAATTAAAAAACGCAATGCCTCGTCTAATGCGAAACACTGCGTTAGTAAACAAAGTTGGAGCGGGTGATGGGAATCGAACCCACGACATCAGCTTGGAAGGCTGGAGTTTTACCATTAAACTACACCCGCGAAGTAGAATCTTAGCGGATTTTGTCGAAATGACATTACTTATATTACTCCTTGTTCACAGAAGTGTCAATACTATTTCATGAAAATTTTATGTGGATTGCAGATTCTGTTTATACTGTTACAAAATTAGATTTAAGCTTGGAATCTTCATACAGATTACAGAAGAATTTCGTTCGGAGAAGCTATCGTAAGCAAGCGAAAAAGTTTACAAAAAAACCCATCAGATGTGAAAAGGCCTTCTGATGGGTTTCTATTTTTAAGTAATAAGTATTTTTACGGTGCCTTTATTCTTCAAAATGATATTTCTGAACTCCATTCTTCGGGCTCCCCTTTACTGTGGCAGGAGAATTATGCATTGATCCTCCACCAACTATAAAATCGCCATCCTTCTCTCCTCCGCGGATAAAAACATCTTTAAAACCTTCCTCGGGTACATCAAGGAAAGCGCCTGGCGCAACCAACTTTCCAGTTTTTCCGGCCTCTTTAATATCATCGAAAGTTACAGCTCCAGCACCATTAGGCTTGTTTTCAACATAGCAAAAATGGGCAGAAGCAACGGCAGCTGTTGAAAAGGTAAAGACAGAAGACAGGACCAGGATACGGACTAAACTTTTTCGTTTTTTAGCCATGTAAAAAATCCCTCACATTCTTCTAATTTAAAGAACATTTTGTTCTTCCTTTAGAATTATAAAGTTTTACACTGTGAAAAACAATAAAGGGTTTGGTGTTTTTACAAGACATAATAAAACAAAAAACCCATTGGATTTCACCCTTTCCAATGGGCTGCAGGCAGTACTAATTATTTGAACCAGTTCCATTTTGCATGATTAAATGGCCTCTTAAGAATAGAACGAATAGAATTTATGTTAGGCTGCACTTTTGTGGATTTATTTCTTTTTCTGCCGAAATAAATCGACTGATTTATACCCTTGTGATATGATTTCAACCATTTGCTCCTGCCGTTTTTCACGCGTTTTCTGTTGCTTGGCGGAAAAAATGAAACGAGCCCAATCCCTTTGATAGCCAGGGGTTAAACCCTTAAAGAACGCTAATTCATTAGGAGAGTCAGCCAATAACCCTTCTATATCTTTTACATTGTCCTCATAATCGCCTACACATTGGCTTGCCGCTGAAGACTTTTGAACTTTCTTTTTTTCACGCTTCAGTCCTACAACAGTAAAAACATCATCCATGCTTACCATTCGCGAAAACTTTAGATCGCTGTCGTCCACATACCCCTCTTCATCTACTTTCAATGCCGGGAAAATTTCATCCCGGTGAACGTAGGTTTCATACTTTTTATTCCCTTTTTTCGGATACGCGAAAAACAAATAGCCTTTTTCAAGTAATTGCTGTTCTTTAATAATGCTTTGGGTATGTTTAACCATTTCCTCAATCGTTTCTACAAATATGAAAATGGCATCATGATCGCCTGTTACTTCTATTTTATAGCCCTCAAATACATCATAATCAGCAGGCTGATGAAGAACGGCCATATTCGTATACTTGTCCAGTCTCAATTTGTTAATAATGGTCATGATAGAGCTCCTTAGTTCTATTTACTAACAGGCTAAATAATCTTACTTGCAAACCCTTATCTATATTTTTCTACTGCCATTTAGCCTGGATAGACAATCATCTACATCTTTCCATTAATCCTAGCATCCCGGCTAGCGATGAATCAAGGAACAACAAGGTATGGCCAGTACTTTTTTGGTCCTTGGGGATTTTTTTTACATCAAAACGAATGCTCCTAACTATTACCTTGATTGACTTTGGAAAAGTACTTACCTTAAGCTTGTAATAATTCAATACAATGAAGAAAGGAAGTTTAAATGAGTATGGAACAATCCTTCAACCTCTCACTTAAAGATATAGCTGTCTCTTTCCTTCAGCTTGTCGCGTCTGGAAAAGTACGTGAAGCCTATCAAAATTACATAGCCTCAGACTTTCGCCACCATAACCCCTATTTCCGTGGGGATGCTGATTCGCTCATGAAAGCCATGGAGGAAAATGCTGCCCAAAGCCCTCAAAAATCCCTGGAAGTCAAACTAGCCGTCCAGGACGGAGATAAGGTCATTGTTTACTCCCATGTTAGGCAAAACCCAAATCATCTTGGAGCAGCTGTTGTCCATATTTTTCGTTTTGAAGACAACCATATCGCAGAGCTGTGGGATGTTGGCCAAGCCATTCCCGAGGATTCTCCGAATGAAAACGGGATGTTCTAGGCGGATAGGAAACTCTTTTTAAAAATTTCAAAAGGCAAGCAGCCTGAATGGTTGCTTGCCTCCTTTAAAAATTATTTTTTACCCCCTGCATTTCCGTTGTTGCCGGTGCTGCCAACTTTTACTGTATGGGACGATGCGTTGCCTGCATTGTCCACGGCGATGACTTCAACAATTTGGCCATTTTTCAATGGCTGCTGAAGTACGAAGGATGTTTCCCCGTTTACGAATGGTTTTGCCGTAGCAATTTCACCGTCAACTTTTGCATACCAGTAGGCCACTCCACTTGTTTTGTCGGAAACATCGACTGTAACTGTTTTTCCGTCTTTCCCAAGTGTGGTTTTTAGCTTTGGCGTTGTAACGTCAAGCTTCACTGGTAATGAAACTGTTTGCGGGGTGGCGCCTTCATAATCCAGTGTTGCTTTCACCTGCAGGTAATATTGTCCTTCCGGAGCCACCTTGCCGTTATGCATTGTACCATCCCATGTCCAGTCGGAGAATAGGTAGTACATTGCTCCTCGGCCGCCGTCATAGTAATTTTTACGTACATATTCATCGGATGCAATTTCTTTTACTACCTTGCCGTCAGCATTCAATACATTTATATTGAATTGTTTTGCATTGCGTAGCAGTGAAAGAATCATAGTTGCACTATCGTTTTTACCGTCACCATTTGGCGAAATGGCAATCAAATTAGGGTTGAGATCGCCTGTTGCCTGGTCTGTACCCAGGTAATCATAGCCGTTTTCGGCACGCGTCACAACGCCTGTGTATCCATAGTAGGACATTGGGTCCCAAGCAGGAGTATCAAGGATTGGTGCCGCATTCCAGTCGCCTTTAAAGCCGACATATGGGACGACCAAATCAGGGTTTGTATCAGTTGGGTCTGTTAGTTTAACAAAGCCTTCCAGCCAGTAGCCATTCGTAAAATAGGATTTTAACGTTGCATCCCAGCCACTGATATCTACAGAAACTTCAAATGTTGTTTTGCCTTTGGCAGGAACTTCAATTGAGTTGACTGCCTTTCCATTGACTGTCGCAACTGCTCCTAAATCCAGTGCACCAAATTGGTTCGGTACTGATACAAATATCCCGCCTCCATTAACAGGCCTATCTGTTTGAGCACTTGCACTGACATCATATGCTACTACGTTGTCAGAGTGATTTTCCGCGGTTAAGGTGAATGTTACAGCATTGTTCTTTACTTCTTTCAGGGCAACCTTTGCTTCACCTGTTTTAGAGTCAGTTACCGTTACCGGCGTTGACAATGCCGCATGAAGCTGCATGAGGCCAGCCCCCTGGCGGCGTGGAGATACAGGTGCACCACTGAAATTTACTGGTTTAGCGGTATTTAATAAGAATTTCTTCGCAAGCTTGGATCGATTCGCGCCTTGAAGTCCGAATTCATTATCCACTCTTTCAAGAACCAATGCAGAACCACCGGATACGTGTGGCGCAGCCATTGATGTACCGCTCATAATCTGGTATTCGTTATGGTCCGCAGTAGAGTAGATTTGTCCGCCTGGGGCGGTGATTTCCGGTTTGAAATCAAGGCTAGGCGTGATGCCCCATGAAGTGAAGTCGCTCATCTTGCCTGCATTACTGTTTGGTACGGTCATCTTACCACCAGCGAAGTTTACAGTAACTGTTTTCCCAGCTTGAAGTGCTGCTGCAAAGCGATCTCCATCTTTCTTTAACATGAACAATTGTGGAATTGTAATCGCTGCTTCGGTCGCCATATTAACGGTTCCATCCGCATTGTTGTAAATAATTACTCCTGCAGCTCCAGCGGCTTGTGCATTTTTTGCCTTGTCAACAAAGCCGATTACTCCGCGCTGGATTAATGCAAACTTTCCTTTTAAATCTTTGTCTTTAAGATCATCAAGTTGTCCTAATCCTCCATAAACCAATTCAAAGCTTGTTCCAGCTGTCGGTGCGGTCTGGCCGGCTGATAGGAACATTACACTTTCAGCATTGCCGCCGTCAATTGAAACATTAGCCGCATCTACATCCATGTGAGTGTTTTCGTATGATGCGACGGAAATGGAATCCTTGGATACGCTCGGTGAACCAACTACCCCATAATCAGGATTTGAAGCGTATGGATGGAAATAGCCATTCGCAAAGTAAGTTGAGTTACCAGCAGAAATGGACATTACCACTCCATTGTCCACAGCGCGTGTAATCGCCTGTTGTTCAGGTGATTTCGCATCTACGAACCCAGCAGTCGAACCGAGGCTCATATTCAATACGTCCGCGCCAAGCTTAATTGCATCGTCAATCGCTTTAATATAAATATCGCCCCATGTAGATGCCTGCTCTTCGCCAAATACACGTAAAGCCAACAATTGAGCTTCTGGAGCAACGCCTTTAATGCCGCCATTTTCTTCGTCACCATTGGCGGCTACGGTCCCAGCCACGTGCATTCCGTGCATTCCCGTAACGGCATTGCCATCAAGAATGTTATCGTTATTGTCCATGTAGTTCCAGCCATAAGGGACCTTGTCATTAAAATACTTGCCTGGAAGGCTTGACTCGGCAATTTCGTTCTGTACTGTGCCTTGTGATAATTTAGCTTTTGAAGAATCAGTCAAAAGGAAGTCTTTATGAGATGGATCGGTTCCAGAGTCGATGATCCCGACAACCATTCCTTCCCCGTTGTATCCAAAGTCACGCCATGCTTTCTGTGCCTCAACCAGTTCTTTGCTGTACTTCATATCCGGCTTTTCAGTTGGAAGTTTATACTCGTTTGCGAGGTATACTCCTTTTACCTCTGGCACTTCCTTGATTTTTTCAATATCACCGTATTTTACTTTCGCGCTAAAGCCGTTAACGACGGCATTGAATTCCTGTTCGTATTTAATGCCAAGTTTTTTTCCGTTGATGCTATCCTTTGCAGCCTTTTGTTTGTCTTTTGCAGCTTTTTCCAGCTGCTTACGCTCGGCTTTGGCCAGCTTATCGTACTTTACACCTTTCTTTGTTGCCGTTTCAACAGGTGGGCTGCCATCCAATTCAACAATAACGCGAACCTCTTTGTCCGGATCAACGCTTTGTTGGTCAGTTGCTGTGAGATTTGTTTTTGATAGTGTCGGTTTATGTAAATCTAATTGTTCCGGTGTGATATTGCCTATAGAGGCAAACCCACTGTTGCCAAATGCTAATAAGAAAATAAATAATATCGCAGTAATTCTTTTCCGCATGTCCTTCCCCCTAGTCTTTTTTGAAAAATACAATAGATATCCTCCTTCTGTAGTTTCCAACTGAAAACATTAAATTTTCAGTATATTGTTACTATACTAGAATCCTATTTTTGGTACTAGCGAAAAAAGTCGTAGGTCTTTAGAATCAAATCGCCAATATCAGCTTCATATATTGAATTTAGTAATCGAAATATAACGAATTTAGTCAAACCTATAATGTTATTGGGTTAAAATTGTAAATTAGGGGTAAAAAAACTGACGAAAAACAGGGGAATTCTTCGAAAATTTATTAAGAGTTTAATCAGGGAACAAATAGAAGTCGCATTTTCAAAATTACGTAATGGAAAGCTTATCATTATTTAGGCACATTGAGGGAGGATTCTTCCATTTTACTAAAATTAGGCCCCTTCCTAAAAGGTATATAAAAAACACCGATTAATCGGCGCCTTTCGCTAAAACCTCATAATTCTCCTTTATGAACGCTTCTTCTTCCGCCGGTGTAAATACCCCGAATGCCTGACCAACAGTTCCTTCTTGAAATGCCCATATAGTATCGTGTTGCAAATCAATCCCATCAAAATTTCCGACAATCCAATTATTCAGCATGTCTAGGTAGGCATCCTCCTTCTCATATGCACTTTTATTCGCTTCCACTACCTGTAACAATCGCTTAATTCGTTCTGGAGTTATTGGGGTTAAGCCCCACTTTTGATCAGCTTTAATTTTCTGATGGGTCATTTCATGCAAAGTTTTCTGCATTGATTTTTCTGCCATATCGAGTGGATATTTTTTCTCAATCTGCTGTTTTGTCAGCACTTCTTTAAACAGGAACGCCGGTGCAAATTCATCTACAGGTTCATTGACTGTTGTGGTTATTCCAGTTGCCCCCACTTTACTTTCTATAGTTGGATTAGTTCTCCTGGCTTCGTGCTTTTCAGAATTGTCATATGCGAAATAACTTCCTACTCCTATAGCGGCAACAGCCACTATCCCAGCAATCCCCATCCACTTTTTCATTTCCGCGCTGCTCCTCCTAATGGGTATATAATTTTCCCGCTTATTCTTTTCGAATATCAAAGAGATTGCCTTTTGACTTAATTCAACTGCATTTCAATTTGGCATTACAAACAATCTTTATAGTTGCTGCTATAAACAAATAAATTTCTTTCTAAGCCTCGGTAATTCCGCTCCAAGGAAATCACTCCCATATATTTACTATACTATAGCATTATCCGACACACCCATTTTGCTGGCAACTACTTTTCATCTTTAATTTTCGACAAATACTAGCAATGAGCCTCCTAAAAGGGAGCGAGAGCATGGGGACAATAGAGGTAGCGTTTGGATCTATCCGTTAATGGTTTTTTCAAATACTTTTTGTCCGGTTATTTTATTTTTTTCTTCTCCATACGTTTAACCATTTACTTTAGAAGGTCCTACCACACAATGATTATTTTTGGAGTGACTCCGGAAAAAAGAGAAAAGACCCTAACATTAAGTTAGAGTCTTGGAATTAAGCATTTTTGATACCGGTGGCCGGGGTCGAACCGGCACTCCTCACGGAACACGATTTTGAGTCGTGCGCGTCTGCCAATTCCGCCACACCGGCATAATAAAATGAATTGGACTTTGTATTATGGAGGCGGCAACCGGATTTGAACCGGTGAATAAAGGTTTTGCAGACCTTTGCCTTACCACTTGGCTATGCCGCCGATATATATGGAGCGGAAGACGGGATTCGAACCCGCGACCCCCACCTTGGCAAGGTGGTGTTCTACCACTGAACTACTTCCGCGAAATGGCTGGGCTAGCTGGATTCGAACCAACGAATGACGGAGTCAAAGTCCGTTGCCTTACCGCTTGGCTATAGCCCAATATAATTATTTTAACATAAATGGGGCGATCGAGGGGAATCGAACCCCCGAGTGCCAGAGCCACAATCTGGTGCGTTAACCACTTCGCCACGACCGCCATTATTAGAAAAATTGGCAGGGGTAGTAGGAATCGAACCCACACCAAAGGTTTTGGAGACCTTCGTTCTACCTTTAAACTATACCCCTGTATAAATGGTGGTGGGGGACGGATTCGAACCGCCGAACCCTGAGGGAGCGGATTTACAGTCCGCCGCGTTTAGCCACTTCGCTACCCCACCGTGAAAATGGTGCCGGCTAGAGGACTTGAACCCCCAACCTACTGATTACAAGTCAGTTGCTCTACCAATTGAGCTAAACCGGCATGATAAATATGGCTCAGGACGGAATCGAACCGCCGACACAAGGATTTTCAGTCCTTTGCTCTACCGACTGAGCTACTGAGCCATAAATGGCGGTCTGGACGGGACTCGAACCCGCGACCTCCTGCGTGACAGGCAGGCATTCTAACCAACTGAACTACCAGACCATATTGCGGGGGCAGGATTTGAACCTGCGACCTTCGGGTTATGAGCCCGACGAGCTACCGGACTGCTCCACCCCGCGACGATAAAAACAAAAACTTATGGTGGAGGATGACGGGATCGAACCGCCGACCCTCTGCTTGTAAGGCAGATGCTCTCCCAGCTGAGCTAATCCTCC
>NZ_LIGI01000001.1:364626-726075 GCF_001273955.1 Bacillus sp. FJAT-27245 | reverse complement strand
TCCGCTCGACTTGCATGTATTAGGCACGCCGCCAGCGTTCGTCCTGAGCCAGGATCAAACTCTCCAAAAAGAGTTGAGTCATGCTCAAAATGTTACGTTGGCTAGTGATCCGAAGATCACTATAATTATTGTTTGTTGACGCTTGTTTGTTTAGTTTTCAAGGAACAATGCTGCTCATCACCGCGAGTTCCAGTTTCTCAAGAAACTCACCGTGTCGCGTTGAGGCGACTTTTTTAATATATCATAACCTCGCATGCTGTGTCAATAACTTTTTTTCATCCGCCGCTTACGAACTGTTGAATGGTTCGTATCGCAGCGACGGATATAAATATAACAAGAATAATACTAAAGGTCAATACCTTTTTACTTTTTTAAAATAATATTTATCACTTCGTTAACAAACCCTGTAATACCTATGGTAGAGACCAGGGCTTTTTGTTTCAACCGGGACAGTCTCGATCATATGCTTTTCAGCTAGATACTCGAGAAGGACGCTTAAATCAACCGAATAATGAACAAGTTCTTCATCCTTCATTATTTCCCCAATTGTCCATGTGTCTTTCTTTTTAAGAACACTTAGAAGATGGCCCGCCCCTACCCGTGTCCGTGAATAAATCAGGAATTCACTGGCGAGGAACAAAAGTTCAAGCCTTTTTTCCAAAGCCTCTTCGCTTGTAACGAGCTCCTCATAAAGCTTGAACAGCTCCGGATCAATTTGCTTTACCTGGTTCCATACAGTCAATTCGGGATGGAAGCCGCTTTCGATGACCGCAAGCCGCGCTAAATGATGAAGTGAATGGACAACATGGTTATAGGCATCCAGGTATTGGCCATTTTCAAAAAAAGCCTTGCCGTCCAAATAACGGCGGATTAATTTTGCAAACTCAATGCCCATCTTTATTTTTCGGCCATAAAAAGGGAAGTCCCTGAATTCTGTTAGCAAATTCTTTATGTACTCATTCCTATCGAAAACAACTTTTGCACCATAAAGCCATTCGAAAATTTTTCGGTTCGTGCCAAGGAGCATCCACTCCCTTAATTTAGCCTCGGTTATAGTATGGAGGGCGGCTTTTTCGTCGCCATAGGTATAATGTTTTATCGCGATTGGCTCATCGGCTTCATTGACAATCACCACGAGAATTGCATCAAAAAAATCCGTGGCTGGGCTGTATTTTTCTTTTTTTTCAACCAATAGAATCCCCAAGGTATTCGATTGGCTGGCCCTTTCCTGGTATATCGGGCGAAGGATATCTTCCATGGTCGTTCCTCCAAAACATTGATAGCTATAGTTTCGACAATAATTTCTTTTTTTCCTTCCTTAAATAGAAACCATTTTTCCTTCTTCTCAAAAAAGCTAGCCCAAGTTCCACCAAATCCGCATATATGATATAGTTAAGAATCGGGAGGGAATTGCATGGGGAAGTATTCGAGTAAAATTAATAAAATCCGCACGTTTGCGCTGAGCCTAATTTTTATTGGATTTATCGTCATGTATGGCGGCATTTTTTTCCGGACATCACCGGTTTTAATGACAATTTTCATGCTCGTCGGGTTTTTGTTCATTATCGCGAGTACGGTTGTTTACTTCTGGATAGGCATGCTTTCGACAAGGACGGTTCAGGTTGAATGCCCGAATTGCGGAAAGCAAACGAAAATGCTCGGCAGGGTCGACATGTGTATGTACTGCAACGAACCGCTTACACTTGATCCTAATCTCGAAGGCAAAGAATTCGACGAGTCCTATAATAAAAAGAAACAGTAACAATGAACGCCCGGATGCTTATCCGGGCGTTTTGATTTGGATTAGTGTGCTTCCTTCGCAGAGCATTCGGGGCACTCCCCATAAATCTCCATCCGATGGTGTGCGACTTTGAAGCCTGTCACATGGGATGCGAGATGCTCAACCTCGTCCAGTCCCGGATAAAAAAAGTCGACAATTTTATTGCATTTTTCACAAATGATGTGGTAATGGTCGGATGTCTTAAAATCAAACCTGCTTGAGGCGTCACCATATGTCAGTTCCTTGACGAGCCCTACTTCCTTAAAGACGCGGAGGTTATTGTAAACCGTCGCGACACTCATGTTCGGAAACTTCCCTTCAAGGGCTTTATAAATGTCATCTGCAGTCGGGTGCGACATGGATTGGATTAAATATTCCAGTATTGCATGGCGCTGCGGAGTCATTCTTACCCCAGATTCTTTTAACACTTCCAATGCTTCCTTCAGATGTTGCGGCACCGACATGCACCTCTCTTCTATACAAATATTCTTAAATTATAATTGTTATAATTAGCTTATAAGAAAAAGGGCGCGTTTGTCAATATGCCTGCTCATTGGGCCTTACGATTGGTGCAGGTTTTTTTCCTCTGCCCCTAGCTTCATGTTCACATATCTGGCCGTCACAAAAAGAAGATCGGACAGCCTGTTTAAATAGGAGAGCACCAGCGGGTTCAACGACTCACCCAAGGATACCGCTGCCCGCTCTGCGCGCCTGGAGACAGTCCGGGCAACATGGAAGGCTGCGCCAGCGGGATGTCCACCCGGGAGGATAAAATTCGTTAACTGAGGCAATTTTGCATCCCATTCATCTATTTGCTTTTCCATCTCCTCAATATCTTTTCCCGAAATGGACCATTTTACTTCTTTCCCTTCAGGCGTCGCAAGTTCCGCACCGACGTGAAAAAGCTGTGTCTGAATCCTATGGTACACAGCATCAATTGTATCCTTGCCGTCAAAAAATTCATTTTTCAACAGCGAGAGGGCAAGGCCAATCGCGGAATTTGTTTCATCACACGTTCCATATGCTTCTACCCGGGCATCATCCTTCGGGACCCGGCTTCCATAGATGAGGGAGGTTGTTCCTTTATCCCCTGACTTCGTATAAATCTTCACTTTAATACCCCCTCTCCAAATCAATTACATTTAGATAATTTCCAGAGTTTTTCCGGTACACTTCGAGATTATGCCTGAAAATTTCAAGCGACCGCGGCAGGTAGTTTGCTGTCACGCTTGTTATATGCGGCGTAACCGTTACATTGTCCATTTTCCAAAAAGGATGCCCTTTAGGCAGCGGCTCGGTTTGAAAAACATCGAGATAGGCATGGGCGATAACCCGTTCCTGCATGATCTTGAGGAGAATTTCTTCTTCTACAAGATCTCCCCTGCCAATATTGATGAAGACCGCCGTATCCTTCATCAGCCGGAAATGCTCTTCTTTTAATAAATGGTATGTTTCATCCGTGCTTGGCAAAACGGATACGATGAAGTCGGCGTCCGGCAAATAGGCTTTAATAGTTGCAAATGTATCGGTTTGGTCCGCATCCGGATGAGGCTTGCCGCTTCTGTTTATCCCTGTCACCTTCATCCTGAACGCCTTTGCCAGCCTGGCCGTTTCCCCTCCGATGGCGCCAATGCCAAGGACGAGGAGATGCTTTCCGGCAAGCTCGCCAATCTTGACTTTCCTGTCCCATTCCTCGAGCTCTTCGTTCCGGCGGATTGCCGGGAACTGCTTTACATGCTGCAGCATTGTCCCGATTGTAAACTCCGCCATCGGGATTTTGTGGATGCCCCTTGCGTTCGTGACGAGAATTTCCCGCTTTGCGCAGGCTTCGAATGGCATTTTTTCCATCCCGGCTGACATAATCATGATCCATTTAAGCTTTTCGGCTTTTTGAATATAATCCTCGTTTAAATCTTCCCCGTATGTAACAATGATTTCCGCTTCCGGCAGGTAATCGGCCGCCGAACCAATCCGGCTGAAGTGGAACGAGATATCCGGATACTCGTTGCGAATAGTGTCCTGCACGTTTTCCGCCGGAACGAATGTAAACAATATATTCATAAAAACACCCCTGTTTTTTCCTCAATCATACCATTCCAAAGAGATTTCTTGTAATATTCAAAACCCTTTTTAGACAAAAAAAGAGAGCCGGAAAATCCGGCCCTAATTCTAATAATCTGAGGAGGTATGCCCTACTATAACGTATTCGCTCCATAGCAATTTGCATGGACAGTAGCCTTTTCCTGTAAAAATAGGCCTCAGGCGTTTGCCCTGACAAATTCGAGCGCTTCCTCCACATGCCCTTTCACCTTGACGCCGCGCCACTCTCTGGCAATCTTTCCTTCCCTGTCGATAACAAACGTGCTTCTTTCAATCCCCATATATTCCTTGCCGAAATTCTTCTTAAGCTTCCACACACCGTACGCCTCTGCGACACTGTGGTCCGTATCGGCTAATAGCATGAATGGCAACTCGTATTTGTCGATGAACTTTTTATGCCGTTCTACCGGGTCAGGGCTAATGCCGATGACGACTGCATTTACATCTTCAAAGCTTTTGTGGTGATCACGGAAATCACAAGCCTGCGTTGTGCATCCAGGCGTCATATCCTTTGGGTAAAAATAAAGGACGACATTCTTTCCCCTGAAATCCGATAATTTTACCTGGCTGCCATCCACTGAAGGAAGGCTGAAATCCGGTGCTGCTGCTCCTGTCTGGACAGTCATCACATTCACTCCATTCAAAATGATTCTGCCTTTAGACTAACCAAACAGATGAGTTTGTACAACTTTTGAGATTCGCTATCAACAAGAAGCCCCCTAATCCCGATCCATTACGGCCCTTGCTACAAAGGCAGCGGGAATTGTATATCCAATAAGTGCCTCGAGAATTGCCACAAACCGCCCTATACCAAGCGGCACTACATCCCCATGGCCAACGGAAAAGAGCGTCATGGCACTAAAGTACACGGCAGTGCCCGCTTTTCTAAAAAAGCTTCCGCCATCCGAACCTCCTGTTTCCGCCAGCACCGGTTCGGAATAAAGGCCAAACAGCAGGTACACCATTCCGAAGCCGACAAGGACTGTAAAATAAACCATCCCAAGATAGAGGAAGTTTTCCAATGACAGGATGCTCCCCCTCATTCTGTTTGGGACGAACAAAGTCCGCAGGCTCATAAACAGGCATAACCCCGTACCAATCATCAAAGCAAAATACAATCCGTCCACCACCCAGAAATTCTTCAGCCAGTCTATACTATGCAAACTTGTCCACGATTAGAGCAGTAATTGATTTAATGCGCTTGTTGAATTTTGGAGGTGGAAGAAATGCATATTAATAGGGAAGGTAGCGAAAGCCAGCTGCCCACTATTATTCGAGCACAATCCTCCTTTAACGACTGAAGGACCCTCTAACCAATGGTGTTCGCGCTTTAAATCCTCTTTTAACGACCGAAGGACCTCCTTCGACACAAAAAGCCTGCTTCCGCAGGTAGCGAAAACAGGCCGTATTATTTACCAATCAAATCCTTGCTGTTCCATTTGCTTGCGGAGGCGTTTGATTGCCTGCTGATGCAGCTGGGAAGCCCTGGATTTATGTACGCCAAGAATGACGCTCACATCCGTCAGGCTCAGATTTTCATAATAAACGAGTGCGAGGGTAAGCTTTTCCCTTTCTGGCAGGGAATCGATCATGGAAGCAAGGGCCATTTTCCGTTCCCTCGTCTCAACCCATTCTTCCTGCCTGACCATTGTTTGGTCTTCAACCTGCCTGAGCGGGGAGTCCTCGTCCCGGTCGGCCGGCTCGTCCAATGACTCCTGGTTGATGAAGGAAAGCTGCATTTGGGTTTGTTCATATTCCTGCATGCTGATCCCAAGATACTCGCTGACCTCCATTGGTGTCGGCCTGCGCAGATGTGCCTGCTCCAAATCCTCAACCGCCTTGCGAATCTTTTTTTCTTTTGATCGAAGGGTCCGGGAAACATGGTCCGTCTGCCGCAGCCCATCAAGGATTTCTCCTCTTATTCGCTGAACGGCATACGTTTCAAACTTCACGCCCTGCCCGGGGTTGTATTTCAGGCCCGCATCCCAAAGCCCTGTCATCCCAAAGGAAAATAGCTCATTTTCATCCGCCTTGTCCGACAACTTCCTTTTCATCTGGGATACAACCATATGAACCAATGGAATATATTGATTTAATTCCTTTTCTGCATTCCAAGTCAATATACGTTACCCCCTTTCCATTGATTCCGAGAGTGCTTGTTTAGCCATCATGATTGCAGCAATTTTGAAAGGCTTCGGATAAAGCCTTTAATGCCGCCGCTTTCCTGCTGGGCCGGGACTCCGTTTACAAACCGGCTGGCGAGCTTTTTTATCATTTCCGAAGCAGGGGAGCGGGGGTATTCGAGATAAAAGGGCACTTGCTTCAAAACCGACTTTGTGACATTAGCGTCATCCGGGATAGCGCCGAAGATTTTTAGCTCTTTATTTAAAAATGACTGGACAGCCATCTTGAACTTCCCGGCCGCCTCCATCCCTTCCCTCTGGTGGGAAACACGGTTCACAAGTAGGTGGAAGGATAACGATTTCTTTTGGCTATGCAAAATTTTTACAACAGAATAGGCATCCGCCATGGATGTCGGCTCAGGAGTTGTTAGGAGGATGATATCGTCTGCCGCCAGATGGCAGCGCTGCGCTTCGACCGTCAGCCCCGCCCCGGTATCAATTAAAATGATATCCGCGTAGCCATGAAGTTTTCCAAGTTCTTCGAAAAAGAAGTCCCTTTCTTCCCCCGTCATCTGGAAAAGGCTATGAAAACCGGAGCCTCCCGCCATGTATTCAAGGCCGAGCGGACCCTTTTCCAGCACAGACCAAATGCTTTTCCGCTCCCTGATCATGTCCATCAGATTGGACTCTGGCGCGGTGCCCATTAAAATATCAATATTCGCCATTCCAATATCCAGGTCGATGACGACAACCTTTTGGCCAAGTTCCATCAGGCACAGGGCGAAATTCAACGTAAAATTGGACTTTCCGACTCCACCTTTTCCACTCGCTATCGTTACGACCCTGGAAGGTTTCTGTTCTCCCGGCGTGAGGGTATTAGACAATCGCCTTAAATGATAGGCCTGATCCTGCAGCATTCTCCTCTACCCCCAACAATTTTTTTGCCATATACTCAGCTTTGGCGGGCATTATGTCCTGCGGAACTTCCTGCCCCGTACATATAAAGGCCAGGGGGAACGGATAATGGTATACCATATTGAGGGCTGCCCCGTAACAGGTCGTTTCATCCCATTTTGTTAAAATAAGCTTGTCGATGGGAACGGCTTTCATTTGTTCAACGATTTTCTTCATATCTCTCCACCTTGATGTCATGCTTAAAACCAAGTAATTTTCCTGGCGGGAATCGTAACGCAAAAACTGGTTTACTTCCTTAATATAATGTCGTTCTAGATAGTTCCTTCCGGCGGTGTCCATGAACACAACATGGCGGCCTTTCATCGCTTTCATCGCGGTTTCAAGCTCTTCTTCCTTCATGACAACCTCAAGTGGGATATTCAGGATATCCGCATACGTCAAAAGCTGCTCCACTGCCGCAATCCTGAATGTATCCGACGTCAACAGGCCGACCTTCTGTTTTTTCTGGAAGGCCCGGGCCGCGGCCAGCTTGGCTATGGTCGTTGTTTTTCCCACACCAGTCGGGCCAACCAGGGTAATCAAGGACGGAGGCCCCGCGGGTACGCTCTTCTCAGGTTCAGATGCCACGCCATCGCGGAAAAGCTCCGTAACAATTTTCAGAACGAGCCTTCCCATTTCGTCCTCGCCAGCCCTTTTTCCCGTCTGTTCCGCTTTTTTCACAATATACTGGATAACCTCTTGATCCACTTCCTGGTCCTCAAGATGTTCCACCCACTTATCGAGCGGCCCCGGAACCTTCTTCTCTTCGGTGCCGCTTTTTAGCATCGAATGAATCAGGCCCTTCACCTCGGAAATCTCCTTGAGAACTTCCTTTTCTGAAAAAATTTCCGGGGTGCCGGCTTCTGCCATAATGGACTCCAACTGAAGCGGTTCCGGCTCCCGCCTCTCCTCTTTAACAGGGCTTTCTTTCGAAATGTCGGCGGCAGCGACCACCTCGACACGCTTTCTTCCAAACAATCCAAGGATTCCGCCCACCTTGATTTCCTTTGAATTCAGGATAAAGGCGCTTGTCCCAAGGTCTTTGAAAATCAGCGGGTAAGCCTCATTCAGATTGTCGACGATATATGTTTTTATTTTCATACCTTCACCACTCCAACACTTTTCACTTCAACAGTCGGCTCCAGCTCATTATAAGATAGGATCGGAATATCATTGAATGCACGCTCAAGCAGTTGCCTAACGTACATCCTGATTCCCGATGAGGATAAAATGACCGGTCGGATGCCCATTTCGGCCATGTGCTGGATTGATTCCGTGAATGTTCCAATCAACTGATTTGCTGAATCTGGATCGATTGCCAGAATGTCTCCCTGCTCGGTCCGTTGAATCGATTCCGCCAGCTTTTTCTCGATTGCGGCCCCTACCTGGATTGCATGGATTACGCCATTTTGTACGTGCTGATACGTCAGTTGGCGGGAAAGCGATTGCCTGACATATTCGGTCAGGATATCGGGATTTTTCGTATAGGACGCATACTCGGCCAGCGCTTCGAAAATGACTGACAGGCTTTTGATTGATACGGTTTCCTTCAGGAGCTTCTGGAGTACTTTTTGGACATCCCCGATGCTTAGGACATTTGGGATAAGCTCTTCAACTAGCGAAGGATGTGTTTCCCTCACATGGTTGATCAGCTGGCTTGTTTCTTCCCGTCCGAGGATTTCATGGGCATATTTTTTAATCGTTTCGGACAAGTGGGTGCTAATGACGGAAGATGGGTCAATGACCGTATAGCCGAACAATTCAGCCTCTTCCTTCTGATCTTCCGTAATCCATAAGGCAGGCAGCCCAAATGTTGGCTCGGTTGTTTCAACCCCTTCGATTCCATGTTCCTCGTCAGCCGGGTTCAGCATGAGGAAATGGTCGAGGAAGATTTCACCGCTTGCGACCTGATTGCCTTTAATCTTTATGACATATTCATTGTGCTGGAGCTGGATATTATCGCGAATGCGGATTACAGGGACAACGAGGCCAAGCTCCATCGCAATCTGCCTGCGGATGGCAACTACCCGGTCAAGCAAATCTCCGCCCTGATTGGCATCGGCCAGCATAATCAGTCCAATTCCAAATTCGAATTCAATTGGGTCCTCGCGAAGAAGATTAAAGACATTTTCCGGTTTTCGCACTTCTTCAAGTTCCTTTTCAACTTCATGGTCTTCAAGCGCAGATTCCCCGTTTGCTTGGCGTTTCTGGATTTGATAACCGGCGAACGCAAGCAGCCCGGCCATTCCCCATGTAAGGATAATCCCGATTGGCGTCAGCACTCCGAGAAGGGCGATGACTCCCGCGACTATATAAAGAAGAAATGGGTAGGAAAACATTTGCTTCGCCAAGTCGTCGCCAAGGCTTCCATCGGATGCAGCCCTAGTGACCATGATTCCCATCGCTGTTGAGATAAGCAAAGCAGGAATCTGACTGACGAGTCCATCCCCAACCGAGAGGAGTGTATAGGTGCTAGCAGCTTCCGATAGGTCCATTCCGTGGGTTGTCATTCCGATTGCAAATCCAGCGGTAATATTAATAATCAGGATGACGATCCCGGCAATGGCGTCCCCTTTTACAAACTTGCTCGCCCCGTCCATCGAACCGTAGAAATCCGCTTCCTGTTCAACTTTTTTTCGGCGTGTCCTCGCTTCCTGGTCATTAATCATCCCAGTGTTCAAGTCAGCATCGATGCTCATTTGCTTCCCTGGCATCGCATCCAGCGTAAACCGGGCCGCTACCTCGGCGACACGTTCGGATCCTTTTGTTATAACGATGAATTGAATAATGACAAGGATAAGGAAGACTATGAATCCGACAGCGGGTTTTCCGCCGATGACGAAGTTCCCGAATGCTTCAATTACCTTCCCTGCATGGGCCTTATCGAGAATCGACCTCGTACTTGATACGTTCAAGGCGAGACGGAATAAAGTGGTCAGCAAGAGAATGGATGGGAAAATGGAAAAGTCGAGCGGTTCCTTCGTGTTCATCGTAATCAAAAGAATCATGATGGCCATCGAAAGATTCAATATGAGCAATACATCAAGCATAACTGTCGGTATCGGGATAACCATCATTACAACAATCAATATAACAGCCACCAGGACACCCAGGTTTTTCATCGTCATTTCCGTCACCCTCTACTTGCTTAAAGTTCCTTTAACCCGGTACACATAGGCCAATACTTCCGCTACAGCCTTGAACAAATCTTCCGGGATTTCTTCGCCTACTTCGACCCCCGCATAGAGCGTCCTAGCAAGCGGCTTGTTTTCCATAATAATGACACGATGTTCTTTCGCAATTTCCCTTATTTTCAAGGCCAGGAAGTCGGTACCTTTGGCAACGACGACCGGAACGGCCATTTTTCCAGCTTCATAGGCAATCGCAACCGCGTAGTGGGTTGGATTCGTCACAACTACCTGCGCTTTCGGAACATCCTGCATCATCCTCGCGCTCGCTATCTGGCGTTGTTTTTCTTTGATTTTCTGTTTAATTAGCGGATCGCCTTCAGATTTCTTATGTTCATCCTTAATGTCCTGCTTTGACATTCTCAGTTTCTTCGCATGATCATACCTTTGGTAAACGAGGTCCGCCACCGCCAGTACGAGATAAACGGCCGAAACAATCATTCCCATCTTGAAGGTCAGTGCGGCAAGTGTTGATACAATCAAAAACGGATCCATTTGCGGGAGCTTCAGCACGACTCCCCGCTGGTTCCAGAGGTACAAACCGGCTACAGTAGCGATCAAAATAACTTTTAGAATGGATTTCAACAACTCGACAAGGCTTCTCATCGAAAAAATCCGCTTCGCCCCGGCAATGGGGTCGATTTTTTTCAAGTCCAGCTTAATGGATTCACCAGTAATCAAAAAACCGACCTGGGATATCGTTGAAACAATGGCGGCAAGCCACGCAATAAACAGAATCGGCGCCGCAATCAACACCGCGTCAATCAGCATGTTTTTAAAAAGAAGGACGGTTGATTCTTCCGTTAAATCCCACAATAGCCCATCTGAAAGTCCGCTCGTGAAAAGCCTAAGTATCCTCGGTCCGGCCAGTTCCCCGTAAAAGGATAGGAAAGAGAAGGAACCCAATAGGACCAAGGCATTCGATAAGTCGGTACTCTTGGCAACCTGGCCTTTTTTCCTCGCCTCCTGTTTTTTGCGGGGCGTGGCTTTTTCGGTTTTTTCGGCAAAATACTGCAAATCGAGCCGTAGGAGCATGATGATCTTCCTTTAGGTCCCCAGAATCTTCAATATACTTTCAATTGAATGGGTCATAGTTCGGACGAGCTTTCCCATGACAAAAAAGAAAACGGGCATGGTAATGAATAATACAATATAGTGGACAATGAGTTTCACCGGGATTCCGACCACAAACAGATTCATCTGTGGTACCATTTTCGAAAGCATCCCAAGTGCGATATCGACCATGAAAATGGTCCCCATTATCGGGGAAGCAATCAGGATTGCAATCCAAAACATGTTTTTGGTTATGGAAACGGAAAGCTGGGCGATGCTGCCCGCCGCTCCCGCCGGCAGCCAAAGTTCGGCGGGAATCCACTGGAAGCTTGCCACCGCGCCTTTTAAAAGAATATGGTGGCCATCGACCGCCAAAAAGAACAAGATAGCGAGCGCATAATAGAAGCGGCCAGTAATATTCTCCTGAACCCCTGTCTGCGGGTTAAACAGTGTGGACATCGCAAGGCCGCTCTGCATGTCGACAAAGTTTCCCGCGAGCTGGACCGCGTAAAGCAGGAACGCAGTTAGCATTCCAAGGGATACTCCAACCACAGTTTCCTTCAATACAAGCAGAAGATAGACGGAATCCATTTCGGGAATAGGAACAGGCTCGACCACTCCTGCAACCATGACGGTAACAAAAAATGCAAACCCGATTTTAAACTGGGGCGGAATTTGCCGGTCCCTCCAGACCGGCGCCGCCAGGAAGAAACTGGCCAGCCGGACAAATACCAGAAGCCAAAAGGGCAAGTAAGTGATCATATCAGCCCACTACCCTATATAACTTGTCAGGTTGGACAGAATATTCCTCGTAAAATCCACCAAATGGGTCAGCATCCATGGCCCAAAGAAAAGGAGGCTTACAAATACGGCAACGATTTTCGGTGTAAAGGCGAGAGTCTGCTCCTGGATTTGGGTAACCGCCTGAAAGATACTGACTGCCAATCCGATAATCAGGGCCACCCCTAAAACGGGTGCCAAAATCATCAGTGTCAGGTATATCGAGCTTTGCGCAAGCCCCATGATGCTGTCTGGTGTCATAGCAATTCTCCTTAACTGAAACTAACAAACAATGATTTAACGATCAGATTCCACCCATCGACAAGGATAAAGAGCAGGATTTTAAACGGGAGGGAAATCAGTGATGGCGGAACCATCATCATCCCCATCGCCATTAAAACGCTGGCAACAATCATATCGATTATGATAAAAGGAATAAAAATTAAAAAACCCATCTGGAAAGCCGTTTTCAATTCGCTTATCGCAAATGCCGGGACAAGGGCTGTAAGGGGGATATCCTCAATGCTGTCAATCTTCCCACTATCCCTGTATTCAAGGAAAAGCTTTAGGTCGCTCTCCCGCGTTTGCTTTGCCATAAAAACTTTTATTGGGCCGCTTGCTTTTTCGAACGCTTCTTCCTGTGGCATATCCCCGGCCAAAAAAGGCTGGAAAGCTACCTTGTTGATTTCCTGGAAAGTCGGTCCCATGATGAAAAAGGTCAAAATCATGCTCAGGCCCATGATGACCTGGGCAGGCGGCATTGTCTGCGTGCCAATCGCCGTCCTGACGAATGACAGGACAATCGCAATCCTCGTAAAAGACGTCATCAGCAACAGAATGCTCGGCGCCACCGATAGAACCGTAAGCATGAGCAGAAGCTTTATGGAATTAGCGGCGCCATCCTCGGCCCCTGTCCCGCCAATCTGCAAATTGATTCCGGGTATCGGGGTCTGTGCAAAAGCTGTGTGCTGAACCAAGAAAAACAGGAACGGAAGGAGAATGGCTGCTTTTTTGCTGATACTTATTGTTTTCATTGTTCGCCGTTCTCCTTGCCTGATTTTGGCTTGCCATCCTTCAGCTGTTTAAGGAGAAGTTCATTCCACTTTTCCTGTGATGTCTTTTTCAGCTTCGCTCCCCAATCCGCAATCGGGTCGCCCTGCTTTTCGGCAACCATTTCCAAAAGGCGAGTTTGTTCCTCACCAGGTGGTACCATCCTTAATAGATTGATAGATTCTCCCACACCAAGAATGTAGAGTGTATCGCCAACCATCAATAACTGGACTGAGCGGTTGTTGCCGAGTGAATGCCCTCCGATTCCATGAAAGAGGCCACCCTTGTTCAGGGGATTCCCCTTTTTGGATAGGTATCTTAATACTGCGTAAAGTAGGCCTATTATTAATAGGAAGGAAAAGATAAATTTTATTGCATATGGGAGCACGGATGTATCTTCCGGCTCATTTATTTGAACACTTTCATTATTTTCGTTTTTGGATTTTTTCTCCAAAACATCATAAATGCTTTTTTCCTTGGCTGATGCTTGGTTTAACGGCACAAGCACGAAGAGCAGGCTCGCTGCCAGCAATAAAATAGTTTTTCTCCAACTCACAAGTCCAGACCCTCTCACCTGATCTTTTTCTCTTTTTCACGTTCTGACATGACTTCGGTTATCCTAACAGCGAATTTGTCATCCATGACGACGACTTCGCCAGTGGCGATTCGCTGATTGTTCACTAATACATCGACATATTCCCCGGCCAGCTTGTTCAGGCCGACGACCGAGCCCTTTTTTAGCTCGAGTATTTCCCTTACCGTTTTCGTTGCCCTTCCCAACTCGAACCCCAATTGAAGCGAAACATCGGTCAGCATATTGATTTCATTATTTCCCGCTGCCGCTTGTGGCTGTTCTGTGATTGGCGAAAACTGAACTGATTGAACAGAGCCATATTGGCTTTTTCTTTTTTCCATCCTGAACCTTTGCCCCTTTCTGCCATGGACCTTGCCCGGCATGCATCAGGCGGCCCATTTTTCCTATAAGGATACTCTTTGGTGATAGTGCCGGATTGCGGCTATTTCATCAAGGTTATCCTGTTCGATTTTCTTCTGTTGCTCCATATATGCATCCAAAGACTTTTCCTTGAGGAGATGCCAAGTTTTTTCTTCCTTTTGCTTTAATAGAAGTTCCTCTTTTTTCCCGGCGATTTCCTGTTCGATTTCCATTCGTTCTTGTTCCATCCGGGAAATTTTCACATCAAGGTAATCAAGGTATTCATTTTGCTGGAGGATATCGGAAATGAATGTGCCGCCCTCCAGTTGCTCCCATTGAGAGATACAATCGTGGCGTTTTCGGACAAGGGAGTCCAATTCCTTCTCGATGTTTTCCTTTTTCATCATCAACAAACCCATCTCGGAAAGGGAAAGGTCCTTCTCCCTTTCTTTTAGGGAAAGGATATGTTCGTACGGAAATTGAAACGTCATTGGCTAATTCCTCCGAATTGATCTAGTAGCTGACTGACTGTCAAATCCATGCTGGAATTTTCATTGGTGCCCTGTTTTACGAAATCGTCAATCCAGCCTTTTACATCCATGGCTTTATCAATATCGCGGTCCGTTCCGCGTTTATAGGCGCCAATCTGGATTAAATCTTCCGCCTTCCGGTAAACGCTCATGTGCTTTTTCAACGTTTCCGCCGCATTCAGGTGCCCGGGGTCGACGATGTCCTTCATGACCCGGCTGATGCTCGAAAGGATATCAATCGCCGGGTAAATCCCCTTTTGGGCGATTTTCCTGTCGAGGACAATATGTCCATCCAAAATTCCCCTGACTGTATCCGCAATCGGCTCATTCATGTCATCCCCATCAACAAGGACGGTATAAAATGCAGTAATGCTGCCGTTGGCATTTGTGCCGGCCCGTTCGAGAAGGCGAGGGAGCATCGCGAATACAGAAGGGGTATAACCCTTTGTTGTCGGAGGCTCGCCAATCGCAAGCCCGATTTCACGCTGTGCCATTGCGAATCTCGTGACAGAGTCGAGCATAAGGTTTACATTCATTCCCTGGTCGCGGAAAAATTCAGCGACAGCTGTAGCGATCATTGCTCCTTTAATCCGGATCAGCGCTGGCTGGTCAGAGGTTGCGACGATTACGACAGACCTTTTCAGCCCTTCTTCGCCAAGGTCGCGTTCGATGAAATCGAGCACTTCCCTTCCCCTCTCGCCAATAAGCCCGATCACATTCACATCTGCTTCCGTATTTCTTGCAATCATACCTAGCAGCGTGCTTTTTCCTACCCCGCTCCCGGCAAAAACCCCGACCCTTTGTCCCTTTCCTACAGTCATCAGGCCGTCGATGGAGCGGATTCCGACACTTAGCGGATCTGAGATTCTAGGCCTGGCCAAAGGATTTGGCGGCAGGTTGTCCGCACCCGCTTCAAGCAGGCCGGCTGGAAGGCCGCTGCCGTCCATCGGGTTGCCGAGGCCGTCGAGCACTTTTCCGAGGAGGTCCATTCCGACCTTTACAGTCAACGGCTTCCCCGTCGATACGACATCGCAGCCAGGGGCGATTGAGTGCAGGACATCAAGCGGCATCAACAAAACCTTATGGTCACGGAAACCGACAACTTCCGCTTTAATTGGCCTATTTTGCTGGGGCGAGTAAATATGGCAAATGTCGCCCAGTTTGACATCAGGGCCCTGCGATTCGACAGTCAGTCCGATGACCTGGGTCACTTTGCCGTTCATTTTAATCGGGTTAATTGTTTCAAGTACATCCCGATATGCTTTAATGTCCCATCTACTCACTTGCCCGAACCTCCTGTTGAAAGGTATGGAGTGCTTTCTTTATCTCGCTCAGCTGCATATCAAGGCGGGCGTCAATGCTTCCGGATGATGTCCGGATGATGCAGCCCCCTTGCTCGACCGAGTAATCGGGAAAGATTTTAACTTCAACCTGCCCATTGTCGACAGCCAAAAGCTGCTTTCTTTGTTTTTGGACGAAGGGGAAGTCCTCCGGCGAAACCCCAATGGAAAGGGAATCTGTTTCGTAAACATCAGATAGCGTTTGTTTGATAAGCGTGATCAGCGCATCTGGAGCTGTTTGGAGTTCCTGCTGCAGCACCTTTTTCGCTATAGCAATCGCCAGTTCGAGTACGAATGGCTCCGCTTCCCGGATCAATTCCGCTTTCTCCTGATAGGCAAGTTCCAAAATCGAAGCCGCCTTTTGAAGTTCGGATGCGTACTGCGCCTTCGCATCATTCCTTCCATCCTCTATTCCAAGCAGGTAGCCTTCCTGATAGCCGCGCCTTTTCTCTTCCTCAAGCTGAATTAGGAACTGTTCCTGCTCCCTGTTCCGCCAATCTTCCAATTCAATCCGGGCGGCTTCCCTCTGCTTTTCAAGTTCATGCTCGATATCATTAGAAACGGGGTCAAGAATTACCGGCGAATCCATTTCCAAAGCATCCCGTACAGGTGCCGGTACCGGAACACCAACTACAACCCGGCCGGTTTCCGTTTTGACATTGAATGATTTAAGAAGTCTAGAAGACAAGGTCTTTTGCCCCATTTCGAGAAATGATGATTGTTCCTTCCTCTTCCAGTTTCCTTATGACAGACACAACCCGGCCCTGCGCATCTTCAACATCTTTCACGCGCACCGGTTCGGTCGAAGAAAGTTCTTCCTGGAGGCTCTCTTCGCGGCGTTTGGAAATATTCCGGAAGATGGCATCTTTGACTCCCTGCGACGCAGTACGGAGCGCGAGCGGAAGATCCTGGTTCTGGACATCCATAAGGATACGCTGGATCGAACGGTTATCAAGATAGGCAATATCTTCAAACACAAACATCCGTTGCTTAATCTCATTTGCAAGCTCGGGTTCTTCCTCCTGCAATGTGTCAAGAATGTTCTTCTCCGTGCCACGGTCAACGCTGCTTAGAATGCTCACAATGGAGTCGATTCCATTTTGCGCGTCATGCTTTTGCGAACTGGTCATGTTCAGCTTCTCCTCCAGAACCCGTTCGACTTGCTGGACAATATTCGGGGAAGCCGTGTCCATCATCGCAATCCGCATTGCAATTTCAATCTGGCGCTCGGACGGGAAAGCCGAAAGCGTCGCAGCGGCTTTTTCCGGATCCAGATAAGACAGGACGAGCGCAATTGTCTGCGGATTTTCATATTGCAGCAAATTGAAAATCTGCGTTTGTTCGACATTTTGGATGAATTTGAATGGCTTATCATCAGCGCTGCCGTCCATCCGCTTCAAGAATCCGGCCGCCTTATCAGGCCCAAACGTTCGTTTGAGCAAGTCCGTCGCAATATCGATTCCTCCGTAGGACACAAGATTCGCATCTACTGCAAGCTGGTGGAATTCTTTTATAATCTCGTCCTTTACGTTGGATGTCACCTTGCGTAGGCTCGTAATTTCCTTTGTAATCGCCTCTATCTCTTTTTCATCGAGGTTTTTCATAATTCCGGCCGAGACATCCGGCCCTACAGAAAGCAGTAAGATGGCTGCCTTCTGTGTATTTGTGTACTTTTCCATCTTATCGCCCCTTAGTCACCGGAAAGCCAATTCCTTAGCAGGCCGACAAATTCATCCGGCTGCTTCTTGGCCATCTCCTCGATTTGTCTCCTAATGACAACTTTTTCATCTTCAACGGCAACGGCTGCTTCCAATCTGGCCGCTTCAATTTCAGGAAATGGATCATTTTCTTCAAAATCATGTTTATTCTTTCTCCTGGCGAGGTATATAACAAGGAGGACCATCAATACGACCACGCCGACAAGGGCGTAAATTGCCCAGGATGGGAATGGGCTTCCTGTTTCTTCGGTTTGCGGCAATTCCGCTTTTCCGCTGAATTCCCTTGCGAAGACAGTAATCCTGGACTCAACATCCTCCTCCAGCAAGGTAGGATTATCGCTTAATGCCGTCCGGACAACGTTACCGAGAATTTGCTGGATGCTCCGTTGCGTGACAAGCGTCAGTGAATCAGGATTTTTCGGATCCGGCGGTTCAACGCCGACATTGATTGTAATATCTTCAATTTTATAAGGGCTTTGGACGATTTCATTGGAAATCCTGTTCACTTCATAGTTGACACGCTTTTCCAATTCTTCGGAACTGTTTTCCTGCCCGCCGCCGGGTGTGGCGTATCCCGGAATGTCTGTCTGTCCGGTTCCGGTTGTTGCCGGTGCAGCGTCTCTTCCGTTATATTTTTTCGAAATTTCTTCAACGCTGATGGCTATGCCTTCACTGGATGCGGCATTGGCTGGCTGGACAAGATCTTCCTTTGTCTTTACCTGGTCAAAATTTAAACGTACATATGTCTGGATCAAAACTTTATTATGGCCGATAATCGTGCCAAGCATTTGCTGCAGGCTTGATTGGATATCCGTTTCAATATCCTTTTGGATTTTTCTTTGCATTTCATAATTGTCGAGAACTTTTGTTGATTCATTCTGGACATTCAAACCCCGGCCATCCTGGTCAGTCATGACGATATTTTCTTTCGTAAGGTTGGGTACGCTTTTTGAAACAAGGTGGTAAAGCACCTGGATTTGCTGCTGTTCAAGCTGATAGCCCGGTTCCATTTCAATGACAACTGATGCCGATGCGGCCTTTTTATTGTCTTCTCGGACGAACAGGCTGTCCTGTGGCGTGGAAATGACAACAGCCGCGTTTTTGACGCCTTCAACATGCCTTAGTAAATCAGCAACTTCGCTTTGGAGCGCCTCGCGTTCCATTGCATCAAGCTGGCGGTCGGTTGCACCAAACTGCAGGTCTTTGGTCATGTCGAAAAAACTGATTGACCCTGTCTTCGGAAGGCCTTTTGCGGCCATCGACACCTGGAGGTCCGGTGCTTTTTCCCGCGGGACCATGATCCGTGTGCCGCTGGAGTCTAGTTTGTAATCAGTGAAGCCTTCCTTATCAAGGGCGGCTTTTATATCGCCGATTTCTTTTTGGCTCATTTCATTGCTGTATAAAGGTACATAATCCGTCCTTGTCAGAAAGTAAATCGTCAAGGAAAGGACCGCAATAATTCCAATAAAAGAACCGATAAATAAATATTTTTGTTTTTTGCCGATCGAATTCCAATATCCCTGATATTTTGTTTTAAATTGCAGTAATTGTTGATTCATGGCCGCTCCACTATACTACATATTCCCATGATTAGATTTGCATCCTCATGATTTCCTGATATGCTTCAACGGCCCTGTCGCGAACCTGGGTTGTCAGGGTTACCGCGATGTTCGCCTTTTGGGCAGCAATCGTTACATCATGGAGATTCACGGCCTCGCCCCTTGCAAGAGCAGCGGTTTTCCCTTCAAAATCCTTGACCGCCAGATTGGCATCCTGGATATATTGGTTCAGCATCGTCCCGAATGAGCTATCATTGGAGGCACCTTGCTGTTTGTTTATCGTCAGGAAATTGGAATTGTATGGTTGGATGCTGGAAATATTCATTGGTTAAAATCCTCCTTATCGGCCTATCTCAAGCGCTTTGACAAGCATTGCCTTGCCGGCATTGAATGCTGTCACGTTCGCCTCGTATGCACGTGAGGCGGACATCATGTCCACCATTTCTTTTGTGATGTCCACATTCGGCATGAATACATAACCTTGCTCATTGCTGTCTGGATTGGTTGGGTCGTATACGGCCTTGAATGGGGTCTGGTCCTCGACAATCCTCGTTGCCCGGACGCCCGTAAGTTCTTTTTGCAAAACGTTGGCAAAAGAAGGGGGATTCCCCTGGCTTACCTCGACCATTTTCCTGCGGTAGGGTACCCATTCCCCGTTGATGAACTCACCTCTGGTTGTATTCGCGTTCGCAATATTGGAGGAAATCACATCGAGCCTTAAACGCTGGGTTGTCAGTGCCGATCCGCTAATGGACAAAGATTGGAAAATAGACATTTACAGATTAGCTCCTTCCCCTGATTGCGGTTTTAATGAGATTGAACTCTTCATTGATGCCGTATGTCAGTGATTGATACCAGATGGTGTTTTGGCTAAGCTGCGACATTTCGTAGTCGATGTCGACACCATTGCCGCTATTCTGGAAAACATTGTTTTCCTGTTTCAGCTTCGCCGCTGGGATACCGCCCTGAGCGCCAATCGCGAAATGCCTTTCGTCTGTACGCTTTCCGGTGAATCTGCTGTTCATTTCCTTCTGAAGAATTTCTTCAAAGGCGACCCTTGAAGCCCGATAATTTGGGGTATCCACGTTGGCAATGTTATTGGATATCGCCTTTTGCCTTAAGGCGGAAGCATCAAGCGCGCTTGTTAGAAGGCCTATCGTATTCAACTCTTTCACCTGCCATCCTTTTTATGGGTTGCCGATACCGGCTTATACCGATTTTGCCTGCTTCATTGCCTGCGCCCAAGTGGTGCGGAGCTCTTGAAACATGCCTTCTACCTCGGTGAGCATCTCAGAATCTTTTCCGATGTTTGCTTCAATTAGCCTGCGTTTCATATATTCGTATAAAGGTAGTAGAGTTTTTGAGATTTCATAATCCATGTTCAGCGTCACCATCAGTTCAGTTACGATATCCTGCACCCTGGTGATATGGGAATGCGCTTGGGCGACGTCCTTTTTTTCAATCGCGGCCTTCGCCTGCTGAAGGAATTTTATCCCCCCGTTATAAAGCATAAGTGTCAGTTCCTCCGCCCGCGCGGTAGTAACCTGATTCCGCTGGTAAATCTCGCTTGGGTTCAACAATGTAGTGCCTCCTCAACTTTTCTTATCGTAAAAATAGCCTTCGGTTACAGGCAACCAATCATCGTATTGCCGTGTAACATATTGCTCCCGTCTAACATCCCTGATGCTTTTGGTCATCTTTTGCAAGATTTCTTTGAATCTATCATCCAATTGTTTTTCCTTTGCCGCCAACTCAGACAAGAGTGCTTTGATCCGGTAATCTATGAGCGGCGAGCCAGCTTCTTTTTCGACTAGGCCGATTGAAGAAATGCACGTTTCCCTTTCTTCGAGCAATGAATCTATCTCTTCATTTCTGCCATTTTGCAGCGCGTCGAGCAGTTTATCCGAAATCGCGCCAAACCGCTTTAACTGCGCGAGCTTTTCCTCAAGTGCGCCAATCACCTGGTACCAACTTCTTTTACGGGTGAGCGCATGATTTCCTTGATCCGTACCCCAAAGTGTTCATCAATAACGACAACCTCGCCGATGGCAATCAATTTATTGTTCACATAAACGTCAACCGGCTCGCCGGCCATTTTTTCAAGTTCAACTATCGAGCCGCTTGTCAGCTCCAGTACTTCGCTTATTTTTTTCTTCGTCCTTCCCAATTCGACAACGACTTCGAGCGGAATATCGAGAAGAAGGTCCATATTCATGCTGTCTTCGTAAGCACGGCCAACTACATCTGGTTCAAGCTCGCTAAAATGGAACACCTCCCCGCTCGTCTCTCCCAGAAGGGCATCTATTTCATCTTGTGTCAATTTCCCATTTTCCATTTTGCGTATCTCCTTCTATCACCTTCTCAATTTTCGCGGCGACACGTGATTTCCTAATTCCTGGATGAGCGAGGAATTTCGTTTCCTCATTCACCTTTACATGGAGGGGCTCATCGACCGGCTGGTTCAGCTGGAGAACATCATTTTCCGAAAGTCCCAAAAGCTCTTCCATCGTAATGGTTGCCCTTCCCAATTCAACAATGAGCGGTACTGCCAAATGCTCAATCCGTTCCTGTAAAAACTCGCTCTCTTCCTTGTTTTTCACCCATTTGTTGTGCCCATACCAGTTATGGGATGACAGCTTTGGGATAAACGGCTCCAGCAATATGTATGGAATGCAAAGCCGCATTGATTCAATCCTGTTTCCAATGGTTATTTGAAAAGTGACAACAATAACTGTCTCTGTAGGTATCGCTAGTTGTAAAAATTGCGGGTTCGTTTCGAGGTTCAATAATCTTAGCTGCAAGGTGATGATGTCGTTCCATGCTTTCTGGAGGGTTTTGACAACCCCTTCCAAAAGGTGTTTTAAAACATTTGTTTCAATCGGCGTCAAGGCGGCTCTTTCAATTTCCTTTACAGCGCCCTTTCCTCCCAGCATCCGGTCAATCATTCCGTATGCCATTTCCGGATTCATGTTAAGGACCATGCGGATTTCCTGTTCCTTCGCTTCAAACACACTCATAATCGTTGTGTCAGGCAATTCATTAATAAATTCCTCATAAAGCATTTGTTCAACCGCGCCCACTTCGACCTGGACAATGGAACGAAGCTCAGCCGAAATGAAAGATGCAAGCTGATAGGCAAAATTTTCGTGGATTCTCGTTAACACTCTTACCTGCTCCATGGAAAAGCGCAAAGCTTTTTTGAAGTCGTATACTTTAATGGATGCTGTTTTATCCATGTTGACGCCTTCGTGCGACTTGGAAGTTCTAACCCCCACTTGATCAACCTCCTAACTTCAAAAAATACAAATTTTCGCATCAAAAAAGGCAAGGCTATCCCGAAGAATAGTCTCGCCCTTCTAATTTTTCAGGACTAACCTAATTTTCGGCAACTGGCTGGCATATTGTTATTTACACAATTTAGCCCCTGTAGCTTTGCGTCGCTGGATTTCCCCAGGTTTGCTATTTTCGAATTTTTTTTGAACTTTTTAGAACTTTTTAGAACTTTTTTGAACTTTTTACAACTTTTTTTATTGTAATTTAACTGAAATATAACACCTGGAAAAAAATATTTCAATGGCGATTTTAAAAAAACGGTCATAAAAACACGAAATGAATCGAATAGTATACATATTTTTGACTTTTTTTGAGTAAATACTCACAAAAAGGGTGAATACCAGTTTTTAGGTATCCACCCTTTTACTCAGAAACTATTAACGTTTGAGATTAACCAATTCTTCAAGAACCGAATCCGAAACGGTAATGATTTTTGCATTTGCCTGGAAGCCGCGTTGGGCTGTGATCATATCCGTCATTTCTTCTGAAAGGTCAACGTTGGACATTTCGAGGGCGCCGGAGACAATTTGATTATTATTGGCAGTGCCTAGCAGTGCGGGAATAGTCCTATTGTCCGCATTTTGGGTTAAAGAATAGAGTGAACCTCCTTCTTTTTTCAAACCTGCAGGGTTGTTTACTGTAACAGTCCCGATTTTTCCGATTGTCGCACTAGTGCCATCCGGCTTAACCCCCTTTATTGAGCCATCAGAATCAACAGATATAGAAACATAAGTTCCAGGCGTTACCGTAATATTGTTCCCAGTAGTATCTGTTACAAACATCCCGTTTTGATTCACCAGTTGGTTTTTTTGGTCAAAAGTAAAGTTCCCTGCTTTAGTTAAAAAATAATTTTTAGTACCCGTATTGTCCACACTATGAACGACAAAAAATCCATCGCCATCCAAATATAAATCTGTCCCTACATTTGTTGTGGTTGGGCTTCCCGGCGTGTGCATTGTATCAATGCTTCCCACTTTCGTTCCGAGACCGACTTGGATTGGGTTTGTGCCACCAGTATTGGCATTAGGGCCGGAAGCGTTTTTGACTGTCTGGCTAAAAATGTCCTCGAATACGACTCTGCTTTTTTTGAAACCGACTGTGTTGACGTTTGCGATATTGTTACCAATGACATCTAGCTTGGTTTGGAAGGCTTTGAGACCTGAAACTCCCGAGTTTAGTGAGCGTAGCATAATGTTTTCCCCCTGTTATTTTTCCAATTCCATGGAAGTGATGGCACTTGACAAGATCTCCTGATCCCCGACTTTGAAATAGACAAGATTGTCTCTATAGTGAACTCCTGTGACAACTCCACTTTCCTGCGCGTTCGTTTCCGGGTTTGTCCAGGTTACTTTATTTCCCATGACGTATGAGTATTGGCTAATGTTATTCGATGATTCCAGATAGGCTGTAAGTGACTTGTTTAAATTTGATAGCTGCTCAAGGACGCTCAGCTGGGCCATTTGCCCGATGAACTCGCCGTCATTCTGCGGCTGGGTCGGGTCCTGGTGCTGAAGCTGGGTAACCAATATTTTCAGGAAAGCCTCTTTACCAAGCTCCTGTTTAGTTGTGTTTCCCGCTTGTGGCGCTGAGTAGGAGTTAATCGATTGAATTGACGACAAGCTTTTCCCTCCCTTAGGCTGTAGTATTTATTTGCGAATGAGTTGCTGTATCAAATCCGTAATCGTGGTAATTTTCTTCAGCGGAAATTTTGTCTTCGCCGCGCTTTCTTGATTCCTGATTTCCTTGCCTAGGATTTGTATCCCCTCTTTGGGAGAAGGCTCCCATGAAGCTGTTGCTTGATTGGAGCGTAATATCAATTTTTCCAACCTGAAGCCCTTGTACTTCGAGGGCGGAACGCAAAGCATGCAACTGGGTTTCAAGGAGGTCTTTCCCTTGATGGGTGCTGGCCAGAAATTCTGCTTTAACCTGTCCATCCTGGATTTTCACCTTTACTTCAACATCCCCAAGATGCTCAGGCGAAAGTTTGATAATTGCTTCAGTTCCATCCACAAATCTTTGGAAACTGACTACCGGCTTCATTCCTTCCTTTCCTTCCATTGCGGGTTGCGGCTGGAGGACGGATTGGAAAAACTGCTTAATGTCCTGCTCGAAGTTATTAGCCCTTAGGACAGGAACATCGCCAGCGATAACTGGCTGCAGCGGATGGGCCGGGCGGGATTCATTGGTTGGTATCTTGGTATCAGCATCGGCAGCAACTTTAGTATCCGTTGGCTTGAAAGTTGTTTCACTATCCGTTAGCTTTAAAGCCGATTCAGTATCTGGTGTTGTAAGAGCTGTTTCTTTTCCGGTTCCGCCAGAATCATGAAGGCTGCTCGGCACCAGTACCGATTTAAGCGGATTTCCTGAGTTATGGGCTGCCTCTCTTGGCAGGTCACCTAGAATAATCGGATTCTGCTCTCCCTCTTTCATACCTAACGTGATTGGTGAGTCATCTGATATCTGAACGCCATCTAAGCCCTCATCCACTTTTTCACCCAGCATTTTTTGCAGCTCCTGCATTAAGGGGCTATTGTTGTTTAGCCCAGTTGCGTTTGTGAGTTTGTGCAAAATCGATAGGTTCCACTGTTTTCCAATTTGCGGGGCCATATCCTCTTTTTGACGGAGCCTTAGATGATCGGGTTCTATTCCATCCTGCCCTTGGGTCTCCGATTGAATTGGCGATGGACCTTCCTGTTCCGTCAAATTCGCTAACTGGTTTGTCAGGAGAAATGGGTTTTGTTGAACTTCCATACCGTCTGGTTCTTCAGAAGCTTTTTGTTCACCATTCGCTTCCCCGCTTGCCATCTGAAGAAGGAGATCGAAGGACGTCACGGTGGATGATTCGGTCCCCTGCCCCTTCCCGGGAGCAGCTTTATTTACATTTCCCAACATAGTTGGCTGTATCATTCTTTTCACCTACTAATTGAAATTCCAAAGGCTGCAACAAGGATACTAGAAATAGTAATCGACTTCACAAAATATTACAATACAGTATTTTTTTCTTAGGGTCTGTTGATTTTGGAAGAAAACAAGTTAAAATAATAGCAGACTTACATGAAGGAGCGTAGATCATGACTGTTGGACCTATATCCAGCAATTGGTTTTTATATAAAACACTTATGGACACAGCCCTTTTGGGACAAAGCAGCCGCCTTGGCCCATTCGGATTATCAAACAGCTCGTTCCAGCTCCTTTTGGAACAGGCTCTTCTCAAAGCCGAAAACGGCCAACAAGCCTTGGAAATTTCAGATAAACCAACTTCTTTTGTGGACAACTTTGCTTCTATAGCGCCTTCCACTCAAGAGGCATTATCAGCTTTAACCACGTCAACCGGCCAACAAACCAGTATTACAAGTACAAATATTGATTCCTCCACTTTGAATCAAAGGCTCGGAGGGGTACTCGGAAATTCAGGCGAATTCTTTGTTGAAGCCGGCCGAAAATATCAGATAAGCCCTGCATTGCTAGCCGCCATTTCCATCCATGAAACCGGGAATGGAACTTCGAATGCTGCCCGGTTTAAATTTAATGTGGCCGGGATGATGGGCAAGGATGGCTTAAAAACCTACCCTTCCATCAAAGACAGCATTTTCGATATGGCGAGGAACCTTCGTCAAAATTATCTTGATAAAGGAAAATTGACGATTTCGCAAATTGGCGCGAAATATGCCCCAATCGGAGCTGCCAATGATCCAACAAACCTGAATAATCACTGGGTGAAAGGCGTTAACAAGCAGTTTGCCACTCTTACAGCAGAGACCGATTTTGCATAAAATCGGTCTTTTTTTTGTTCTTACATACCGCCTGATTGTTGGTACAGCCAGGAGCTTTGCGAGTTAAATTTGGCCATTGCTTTTTCCATTTCGGTAAACTGCCTGTAGTATTGGTCTTCTTTCCTGAACAGCCTGTCGGTCTGTCGGTTAATATCGTTTTGGATTCTGGCCAACAGCCTGCCGACATTACTCTGGTCCATTTGCGAATTTCCCGTCACTCCCGCTTTTTTTGTCAGTTGGGAAATGGCCGTTTGCATCTCATCTGATAGTTGGTTGACTAGCCCGTTTTTGCCTGCCCCTGTATCGCCTACCTGTGAAAAAAGCTTTTGAACTGCATCCGGGTCCGCCTGGATGGCGGCGGTTAATTTCGCTTCGTCGATATAAAGCTTGCCTCTGTCCTGATAGCTTTTGGAACCAATCCCGATGGAACTCAATGAATTATTGGAACTTCCCGTGCTGACAGTTGAGTTCATAATCCCGCGCATTTTGTTGAGGATGCCAGTCAGGATGCTGTCATTCCGCAAAAGCCCGCTCTTCGCTTTTTCTTCCCATTTCTCAATTTGCTTTTCCGACATGTCTGTCTTTTGGTCGTCGAGAAGCGGTTGATAATCTCTATAAACGGGTTCGGTTACAAGCTTGTTCAGGCGATCAATCAGGGAATTATATTTTTCTACAAAATCTTTTATATTCTTTACTTCTGCTTCTACGCTGCGGGTAACAGTAACCGTACTGCTGCCGACGGTCGTGCTCTTGAAACTGAAGTTTATGCCCATAATCGTCGCATTGTTCGTTGACAGATTATCTATAACTTTTCCGTCAAAAATGATCCGCGCATTCTTCCCTTCTGCAACAGGAGTTGAAGTATCTAATCCAAAGGTATCTTTCAGGAAATCAAGCCTATCCTGTGTATTTTTGCTAAGATCAATTTTTGCCTTATCTCCGGTCGCTTTTGTCCGAATAGTGAACTGCTGTAGATTAGCATCGTAAAAAGCTTGGAGACCGAGGCTTTTTTTAGAGGTTGGATCGATAGCGCTATTAATCTTCGAAACGACATCACCTATTTTATCAGTAGGTAAAACTTCTATAGAAGCCATTCCTTCAGTTAAAGTGGCCGGGTCGGTAACGCTTATGGAAAAGGTAGTTGCCTCTGTAATCCTACCTAGTTCCTCAAGTGTTTTTGTTGGATCCAGATTGACATTACCCGTGAAAGCCGCCTGGCTGGCCAATCGTTCTACTCCGATTGAGTAAGTTCCCTGGATGGCACTTCCAGTCCCCGTACCGGTAATGGCATTCGATAGGCTGGAGGCCACTTCAAATGTATTGTAGGAGCTTGAGAGTTTCATATTGAACAGTGTTGAATTTCGGAAGGCAAGAAAATCTGAATTCAATTGGCGGTAGGAGTCAAGTAGCCATGTCTGCTTCTGCTGTTTCTGCTTTAGCTGGTTAAGCGGAATCCTTTCTACATCCATCAGTTTTTTCACAATTGATTCCGTATCCAATCCGGATGCAAGCCCTGTAATTCTCGTAACAGAGGATGTATACATCCACCTTCACCTCGCACAAAGTGTCTTTTAACTACCTGTATCGGCATAATTCAACAAAAAGTAGAGAGGAAAATTGAAAATAATTTCGATGGGGATTTTTTAACAAAAGAAGAGTCCCGGAATGTTTCCCGGGACCCAAAGATTATTTAACTTTTATAGTGGTTTTTGCTACGACCAAATAGTTATTTTCGAGATACCCGCGTATTTCCACGGTTGAATCGCCCTTTTCCCACTTGAAATCTTCCCGTTCAAACTTGAAGTGGCCTTTTTCTGCTTGTTTCTGCAAACCGTTGTTATCCGCTTTGGCAAAAACGCCATTCAAGGTGACCGTTTTGACATCAAAGGAGAGAGACTGGAACTCTTTCGGCAAGTCAGCTTTCACTGTAAAGACTCCTTTATTCCCTGTGATTACTTTCGGAAGTACTTCAATGGAAACCGGAATAAACACTGTGAATGTTTTTTCCTGGGTGGTTGTCCATCCGGCGGCATCGGTCACCGAAAGCTGGATTTTATTTTCCCCAGGCTGTTCAAGAACTAGGCGGTCACCCTTGGAATAAGTTTTCCCGTTAACCTTCAGCTCGTTTGAGGCTACTTTCGAAATTCTATCAAAAGCCTTAAAATCCAGCGTTAGTACAGAACCAAGTTCGTATTCAGTTTCTGCGATAATCGCCGCTTCTGGAGCGGATTTATCAATTTTCACTTCTGCTGTTTTGATTTCTTCCGCATTTTTGGCTTCATCAACAGAGTAATAAGCTACTTTCGTAATTCCTTCTTTGCTAATTTTAAAAGAATTCCCTTCCACAAAATCGGAACCGTCGATTGAGTAGTACGTCTTCACATCTTTGCTGTTGTTGTCATCGGAAGATAATGTCACTAGGACATCTTCTTTAACCCAGCCGGAAGGAAGAGTTGCTGTAGTAACAGGCGGCGTTTTATCGATTTTGACTTCCGCAGTTTTTGCTTCTTCCCTGTTCCCTGCTTGGTCGACTGAGTAATACTCAATCTTATTGACTCCCTCTTTCTCTACTGTAAAAGAAGTACCTTCCATGAAATCAGAACCGTTAACGGAATAGAAAGTCGCTTTAATGCCGCTCGCTTCGTCAACCGGTTTTAGGATAACAGTGACAGGCTCATTCATCCAGGAACCTGGGATGGAAGTTTCAGTTGTTGGCGCGGTTCTATCAATTTTTACTTCAGTAGTTTTTGCCTCTTCCCTATTCCCCGCCTGATCGACTGAGAAGTACTTAATCTTATTGACTCCCTCTTTCTCTACTGTAAAAGAAGTTCCTTCGATGAAATCGGAACCGTTAAATGAATAGAAAGTATGGCCGATTTTGCTGAGGCGGTCAAATCCTTTTAACTCAATTGTTACGCTTTGAGAATAGTCTGGAATCGAATTGATCGCTGTTTCGGGAGCAGTTTTATCAATCCAGACATACGCCGTCTTTACCTTTTCCATATTCCCGGCATTGTCCACAGAGTGATAGGAAATTTTATTGTAGCCTTCCATTGTGACTAAAATTGACTTTCCTTCCGTAATCGGCCCGTCATTCAAGGAGTAGAAAGTGTTTTTTACGCCAGTTTCATCATCGTCTGGATGAAGTGTTACCGTTACGCTTTCGGTTGACCAGCCATCTGGCCCATCAAAAACAGTTACCGGAGGAGTTGTGTCAACGATAAGCTTTGCAAGCAAAATTTCCGACGGCTCCGATTCTCCAAACGAATTGCTGTACGACGTCACAACGTATTCATGGTTGGCATATGTCAGGTTTTGCAGCGTATAGCTCAGATTGTTTATTTTTCCGGCAACAAGCACTCGTTCTTCTCCAATTAACTCATAAATATTGTAGCCGTTTGCGTAAGTTACGAAATCCCAAGAAATTTGTGCGCTTGTTTGACTTAGCAGCTTAAGGGATGCGGTTGGAACGCCCATGATCGGATACACAATTTTCTGCTCAAAGCGGTTAGAAGGAACCGATTCCCCAAATCGCGTGCTGTAAGCCGTTACTTCAAAGAAATGTGTTTCCTCTTTCAGGTTATAAACCTTATAAGTTAGCGCTGGCCCTTTGTAAATAAGCTCTTTGTTATCGCCATTTACCTTATAGACCCTGTATTCGTTCGCCCATGTAGCAGCTGGCCACGAAAGGGTGATGTTGTTCGCATCAAACACAGTTCCATTCAATTTAGGGGCTTGGACTACCGGCCAAGTCAAGTTAAACGCGATGGAACTTCCTATCGGAGACTCACCGAAACGGTCACTGTATGAATGGACGACGTAGGTATAATCGCCCTCAGGCATATTTGTGAAGCTCGTAGACGTCCCAGTCACGGTTCGAACTAAACTCTTTTCGCCGTTTTGTACTTGGTAAATTCTATAATCCTTCGCATAAGTCGATGAATTCCAGCGGAGCACTATATCATTTCCATTTGAAATTGATTGGGTGAAATTCGCCGGTGCTTGCATGACCGGGAAAATGATTTTACTATTTACCGCGCTACCTTCCAGGGACTCGCCGAAGCGATCACTAACAGAGTGAACAACATAGCTATACTCCCCCTCAGGCAGGTTTGTCAGTGTCAGAGTGTTTCCAGTAACTGTCCGGATCAAAACCTTTCCACCATCCGCAACCTGGTAAACTTTATAAGAATTCGCGTAAGTGGCTGAATTCCACTTAATTGTAATATCGTTGCCGTTTGATAGTGACGCTGTAACATTTGACGGCTTTTCCATTACCGGAAAGATAATTGTACCTTTAGCTTCCGCGCTATACGGAGAATCACCGAGCAGTGTCGAATACGCCCTGACAAGGTAAGTGAATTCTCCTTCAGGCAGATTCGTCAGACTGACTGATGTCCCGGTTAGCGTGCGAATCAAGGTTTCTTTTCCACCCGCAACCTGGTAGACCTTATAGCCGGTCGCATATGGGACGGACGACCATTTAATCGTAATATCATTTCCGTTTATTACCGAAAAAGAAATCGTTTCTGGTGCCGGAAGTGCCTGATCTTCCACTTTGACTTGATACGAAGTACCGGTCTTCGATTCTCCGAACCTTGTAGAATACGAATAAACTTCATAGCTGTATGTTCCCGGAGCCATGTTGCTAAATGAAACAGTTTTACCCGTTACAGTACTTTTCAGCACTTTCTGTCCATTTGCGATTTGATAAACTTTATAGCTCGTCGCATAGTCGACTAGATCCCAACCCAATGTAAATGAAGTAGGGCTTGTCATTGTTACAACCGGGTTCACGGGAGACGCCATTACAGGGTAATTAATTGGAACGGAGGCAGATGCCCCTTCACCCGAGTCACCAAAACGGGGGCTGTACGCATAAATCCTGTAATCATGCACTCCTTCAGGCAAGTTTGCCAGAGTGGCGGAAGTGCTTGAAACCGTCGATTTTAAAATTTTCTGGCCATCGATAATTTGGTAGACCTTATAGTTCGTAGCAAACTCCACTGAAGTCCAAGTGAAATAAACATCATTCACATTCCGGATTTCATAGGTCAAGTTCTGCGGCGCTTGAAGATTTATCTGATCCAATGTAAAGGAAGTGGTTGTTCCTTCAGCAGATTCGCCGAAACGGCTGCTGCTCGCAGTTACAGTTATGACATACTCACCTGCCGGCTGGTTTGAAAGGGTAGTGGTAATTCCAGTAACCGTCCGCAGTAAAGTCCTTTTTTCATCGGCAATCTTATAGACATTGTAAGTTTCAGCATTGGCGGATGCAGTCCAATTCAGCACAATATCATTGCCGTTTTGTACTTTATAGGCTAGTTCTGCCGGAGGCTGGATTTGGACCGCATCAATTGTGAACGATACTGAGGCTCCTGTTTCCGACTCGCCAAATTTGTCGCTAAAAGAGTAGACTTCGTACTGGTAGCTGCCGGCCGGAAGCTTGGTATACGTAACAGCAGTTCCCGTCACGGTACTTTTCAGGATCCTTTCTCCATCAACAATTTGGTACACTTTATAAGCTGTCGCATATGCCGCCGATGGCCAGCTGATGGCTGCGTCATTTAAGTTTTGGATTTTTACTGACGGACTGCCCGGAGCCTGCATCACGATTGTGCTGACCGTCAGTGCTACCTGGCTGCCTTCAGCTGATTCCCCGAATCTGTCGCTATAGGAATGAACAAAATAGCTATGATCCCCTGAAGCGACGTTTTTTAGTGTAACCGAAGTCCCGGTAACGGTATTAACCAATTGTTTTTGTCCATCAAGAACTTCGTAGACCCTGTAGTTCACCGCATAAGTTGAAGCCTGCCATTTTAGTGTAACGTCAGTTCCATTGCTTATCGTAAATGACAAATTGGTAGGAGCCTCCATTACAGGATATGCAAGATCAACATTAACAGGATCAGATATCGGTGATTCCCCGTAAAGGTTATGGGATGCTGAAACAGCAAAAACATATTTGCCCTCTTCTGCCTTTGCTATTGTATAAGTCCTGGCAGACGTAGTAGTAAGTAAGTTTTTCTCGCCTGCTTCATCAAACCGATAAACATTATAACTAGTTGCATATTGGGATACATCCCAGCTAATGAGAATATCATTGCCATTCCGGATGGTAGTGGTCACCTTGGCCGGCGCCGCCATATTCGGGTATACAATCTCGACACTTACCGGCGCGGAAGGACCCGATTCCCCTTCACTCGTTAACGTTGAAACGACATATCGGTATAACCCTTCCGCCTGGTCGTTCAAGCTGTAGCTTGTTGAAGACGTTGTGCCAAGAGAAACGATTTGGCCATCCTTAATTTCATAGACTTTGTAGCCAGTCGCGCTAAATACTGGATTCCAGGTAAGTTTTCCGTCATCTGGAGTAATAGATTGATATGCCAGATTGCTTGGCGGAAGCATGCTGGCTGAAGCAAAAGCAGAGGCATTCCCAAACGGCAAAACAAGTTGGTAGAGTAGTATCAATGTTAGTAAAAATGCCGGGATTTTGGATCTTTTTTTTCCCATGGCCATGGCCTGCCTTTCGTAAAAAAACTTGGTTTATTTTCGTGTTTTTTATACACCTAATTCTAAATTTATGTAAAAAAGAGTATAAAAAACGGCCATCGGTATAATCCAATGGCCATTTTAAATTAAAATTAACGAAGCAACTGAAGAACGCTCTGTGGCTGTTGGTTAGCTTGAGCAAGCATCGCTTGAGAAGCTTGAGCAAGGATACCGTTCTTGCTGTTCTCAACAACTTCCTTCGCCATATCAACGTCACGGATACGGGATTCAGCAGCTGTGAGGTTGTTGGAAGTTGATGCTAGGTTATTAGATGTGAATTCCAAACGGTTTTGTTGTGCACCAAGTGTAGCACGGGTTGTAGAAACCATTGAAATTGCCCCATCTATTGCTGCTAAACTTTTTGTGAAGTCATTGCTACCAGCTTTTGCAGCAGCTACGAAATCCGTACCATCTCCAAGTGTCGATGAATCCAACTGTGCAATAGTTATTGTTAGAGTTTCACCATTATTGGCCCCAACTTGCAAAGTTTTACCAGTACTAAAAGTTCCGTCAAGTAATTTAGAACCATTAAAATCAGTTCGATTAGCTATATCATCCAACTGTGAATTAAGTTCAGTTAGTTCTGCATCAATCGCATCCAGATCATTTTGGTCTAAAGTATCGCTTCCCCCTTGTACAATTAGTTCCCTCATACGTTGAAGTACTGCATGAGATTCATTCAATGCACCATCCGCAGTCTGGATAAGTGAGATACCGTCTTGAGCGTTACGTTGTGCTTGGTCCAAACCGCGGATTTGAGCGCGCATTTTTTCAGAGATTGAAAGGCCAGCTGCATCATCAGCTGCACGGTTAATCCTTAGACCGGAAGAAAGTTTCTCCATGCTTTTTGCCTGGTTTGCACTGTTAAGAGACAGTTGGCGATGAGTGTTCAGAGCTCCAATGTTATTGTTGATAATCATTTATATACCCTCCTTTTATTGAGGAAATATTTTCCCTCTGTACTTCTATGTATCGACACTGTTTTTAAAAGTGTAGAGGGTTTTCGATAATTTTTTTTATTTTATTGATATTTTTCTTCTGTTGTTTTCGATGGCGATGATTTCTTTTATGAGCCTGTTTTCATCCGCTACGGGCATGTCGAGAAACTGGATCCCGTAGAGTGAGTGTTTCCTGCCAAGGTTTTCGATTTTCCGGACAATCCTGCCATTGAAGGTGAACTGTTCCTTGTTCATGCAAAAATGGATTGTAACAAATATTTTATCCTTAAGGGTAAAATCCTCCTCACACATGACGCCCGCCCCGCCGGCGCTGATATCCACCATTTTGCACGTATATGCCTGATCCATGTCGACTGTACCAATTTTTTTAACCTGCAAAACCGTTTCATCGATATCGACATGGACTCTAAAATTCTCTCTCTTATTGTCGGCCTTTTCCTCGTTCTTTCTCTGGTTTTGGCTAGCATTCTTTTTATTTTTTGAAAAGAAAAAAATTGCCGAAATGAGGAATATAACTACTAAAGCTCCTAGTATGATTAGCTGTTGATCCTGCATGCCCCCGCACTCTCCCTATTAGGTAACCTTAACATAAAACATCCCCATCTCCTGTTGGCTGGATGGGGATGCTCAAACTATTAAACCGTATTCCCTGTACCTGCCCGCTCTGCCGATTGATTAGTCTAACGAAGGAAATCAGCAAGGCTTAGCTGCATCATTTTCGCACCGGCTGAAAGCGAGGCTTTGATGGCCGATTCCTGTAAAGATAGCTCAGTGAACGCTTTGGCGATATCTGTTCCTTCCAATTCCGTCAGCATTTTTTCTGTTAAAAAATGAGTCTGTTCCAGCCGGTTTGAGGCTTGCTCCAGAAGTTTTTGGCTGGAGCCGACGACTGCCCGCTGAGCCAGGACATTATCCATATGCCCATCAATTTCTGCCAGGAAGCCACTTGGGTTTTCTCCATCCTCCAACTTTTCAGCCAACGCGGTAAGAGTTTGGAAAAGGTCCCTACCGCTTTCCGTATGGCCGAAAACCGATCCGGCGCTTACCTTCACTTCAGCATGCATTCCTTTGCCAATCTGCCATTTCATGCCGTCTTGGCTTACAGGCTGCAAAGCACCACTCGAAAATGGCTGGCTTTCAATATCAGTCCCCGAAAACAAATAGCCGTCTCCAAACCGGGTGTTCGCAATTGTTCCCGCTTGATTGAGAAATGAACGCATTTCGATTGCGATGTTCTTCCGGTCCGTCGGGCTGAATGAATCATTGCTTCCCTGGACGGCAAGTTCTCGGACACGCTGCATGACTCCGGTCACATCATCAAGCGCATCGTCCATTGCAAGGCTCCAGTCGATTCCGTCCTGTGCATTTTTCTGATATTGTTCGAGTTTCGCCAAATCGGATTTGTGCGAAAGGCTTTTTAAAGCGGCTCCAGGGTTTGAAGAAATCTTATCAAATACTTTCCCTGATGCTATTTGCCCTTGCAACGACTCGACCGCGCGGTTATTTTTATGAATATTTTTCATGAATTGATTGTTAATCATTATTTGTGTTACGCGCATCATGATCCTCCTTTCCGTCCAGCTTTTACTTCATCCCGTTTATTAGCACATTCAGCATTTCGTTGACCGCGGAAACATAGCGGGCCGCGGCATTGTATGCCTGCTGGAACCGGACCATATTCGTCAATTCTTCGTCAATGGAAACCCCGGAGACAGACTGCCTCTGGTTCTCGACCTGCTGCACCATAGCATTGGCATTATCGCTCCAATTGTTGGCCGCCTGTATGTCGGTACCAAGTTCGCCAATAATTGTTTTATAAAAATCTCCAACTGAAGCGGTAGTCCCGCCAATTGATAGTTTTCCTTGCAGAACTTCGCTCATCTTCCTTGCATTCGAGCCATCACCAATACTTTCTATGGCTGCCGCGGCAATCTTCGCCGGGGAATCCTTGAGAAGCGGGTTCACCATGATGCTAGCCGCGCTTGATGGTGGCTGTGTCGGATAGTTTTTATCAACAAAGAACAACAGCTTGTCTGGCTGTACTGTTGGGTCGGTTTTCTTTTTCTCAAAATACTCAAGGCTCCGCGCGTCATCACTCGCATGGATTCCGTTAATGTTGTCCGCAATTGCCTTCGCTAGCGTATCCAGTTTTGCCTTTAAATCTGGAATTGTGCCGGTTGTCGTTCCACCCGTTGTATAACCCTTGGTTTCAAGAAGACCCTGGACTTCGCCGCCTTTCAAAGTAACGGAAACCCCATCAACGGCTGCTTCCCCTGTGAGAGGACTGATGGTAAAATCCTTTGCGCTAGAGCCTTTAATGAGCTCTTCCCCACCGACCTTCACTTCAATCTTGCCACTCTGCCCAAGTGAAGTTTCAATATCAACAAGCCTTGAAAGCCTATCCAAAAGCATGTCACGCCTGTCTAGCAAATCATTCGGCTGATTTCCTCCCGCGACAACTTGCGCGATTTTCAGATTAAGCGAGGCAATTTCATTCGCCGTTGAGTTGATTTCGTTTGCCTTCACATTAAGCTGGTCGGCAATGCTTGTTTCAATCATCCCGATATCCGAATGGATTTGGTTTAACCGGTCGGCAACTTCCTTCCCGGATGCTACCGCGACAACTCTTACCGATATATCATCCGGCCGTTTCGCCAGCTCCTGGAGACTTTGCCAAAAACGCTGGATGGAACCGTCCAATCCTCCGTCCGACAAATCATCGAAAATGCTTTCGAGTGCGGAGAGGCTTCCCGCCTTTGCATCCCAGCGGCCAGCCTCCTGCTGTACGTTTTGAAATTGCTTATCCAGGAAACCTTCCCTGATCCTCCGAAACTCAGAAACTTCAACTCCTGTTCCAAGCTGCATCGGAAGCTTGCCATTTTGCATGGCTGGCGAGGAAAGCGGCGGCGTTGCATTAAGGACTGCTTCCTGCCTTGTGTACCCTTTTGTATTCGCGTTAGCGATATTGTGACCTGTGACACTAAGGGCCGTTTGCTGTGAAAGGATGGCCCTTTTCCCTATTTCCAAACCGTGAAAGGTAGAATACATATCGTTCTCCCCTATGCTTTTGCGTCAAACAGCCGAACGGATTCATTCATTTCCTTCGGGTTTGCCCCTGCGCTGTAAAGGCCTGGCCCTTCAGATGCTGGCAGGATTTGATTAATCATGAATTGGGTGTATGTGAGCGATTGTTCGAGGAGCTGCTGGTTCAGATGGTTGACCCGGCCGATTTCCTCGAAACGCTGCTGAAGAATGTTCAAAATTGATTTTAATTTTTCCTTCAGGTCGCCCTCGGGCTGCTGCTCGATCAGCCTTGAAAATGACAGGTTTACATCCTCGCCAAGCGCTTTTGTGCGCTCTTCCTCTGCCTGTTTGATTCGCTTGAGAAGCTTGGACTCCTCGGAAATCAATGGGAGAAGCTGCTGTACGTCCCCTGAAATCAAAATTTCCTGTTTCTTTTTCGCTGTTTCCAGTAGCTTGTTGTGCAAATCCGCCAATAGCTGAAGTACTTCAAGGAGCTTATTCATCGAACTTTGCTCCGGACTTCCACAGTGAAATCAGCTTGTCGGCGATTTTCTCGCTGTCCACTTTGTATGTGCCATTTTCAATTTGCGATTTTAATTGCTGTATTCTTAATTCTTTATCTTTTTGAATTTGAAGTTGTGCTTCGCTTGATAATTCTACTGTATCAACCTTCTCTTTCTTCGTTCCTTCAGAACGGCTGGGCTGATTTTTCCGATAAGCCTGATAGGCAGCATCGATTCGATTAATTGGATTGATTTTCATAACGGCCCGCTCCTTTCAAACTTCTCTTACTTCATGTATCGGCCGGGATGCATCAACCGACTAGGGGAAAATCACTATTTTTTGTGATAAAAATAATAAAATACGGCGGGCACTAATCTTTAGTGCGACGCCGTATCGTTGATGCTATGTCCTCATGATTCCATTCGCGATGCCCATCATCTGGTCCGCGTAGCTAAGTGCCCTGGAATTTGCCTGGAAACCGCGCTGCGCCTTGATCATGTCAGTCATTTCCTGGTTAAGGCTGACATTCGAGCTTTCCAGGAAACCCTGCCTAATTTGATAAGAGTCACCAGGAGCCGTGAACACATTTCCGCCGGTCAATCGGTAAACTCCACCCTCGTCCTTAAGGAGCTGCGCATTTGTAAAACCAACGAGACCGATTTGCTGGCCGGTCCCTTCAATGGTGCCGTCACCCGTTACAGTGAAGGTGCCATTTTCATTCAGTTCAATCGGGTTGCCGTTACGGCCGAGCAAGACATCTCCCTGGGCGTTGACAAGCTGGAACCGCCCCGGCCCTACAGGCGATTTTTGAAAGGCCCCGTTCCTTGTGTAGAGAATTTCCGTACCTGTCCCGGTAGCACGCCGAACCAGGAAATAGCCCTCGCCCTCAATCATGAAATCGAATGGCTGGTCCGTTTGCTTCGGGGCCCCCTGGGTCAAATCCAAAGGGGTTGCCGCAATCCGCGAACCATACGAAACCCTAAGCCCGTCCGGCGAGAGGCGCCCAACTTCTTTTTCCGCTTCCGGCTGCTGCCGGATCGATGCGGCAAGATTTTCGGAAAAAGCCGCTTCCCTGCGTTTATAACCAGCTGATTCAACATTCGCGATGTTGTTGGCAATCGTATCAAGTTTCCCCTGGTATGCCTTAATTCCCGTCGTTGCGATAAAAAGAGATGAACTCATAGTCTTTAAACCCTTCCAATCGTATTCAATTGCTCTAAAGATTTGTCATAGGCCTGAAGAACTTTCTGGTTCGCCTCATACAGGCGGATGTTGGCCATCATGTCGGTAATCGTCTGAGATAGATCAACATTCGACTGCTCCAGCGTTTTATGGTGCAGCTGCAGCCCGGCAGGCAGATCTCCGGTGACCATCGCCATTCCCGGCCTTTCAAGCTCGAACTGTCCATTGTCCCTTTTGATCAGCCCGTTTGGATTTTCAACAATCACCATCCCAATTGACCCGACAGTCCTTGTCCGTTGCGGATCATTTGGAAAAGCAATGAGTTCGCCGTTCCCGGAAATCGTGACATCTTTTAAGAGCGGGTCCAGCCCGGTAATCCTGTTTCCGTTTTTCCCTAGAACAAAATCCCCTGTTGCAGTTACAAGCTCGCCGTTTTCGTTAACCGAAAAACGTCCGTTCCGGGTCAGCCGCATAGCGCCATCCGCTATCTGGACCGCAAAGAATGCTGCCGGCTTCACAGTGCGGCCGTTCACCTGGATCGGTGCCAATCCCTGGTCGCTTATCGCGAAATCAAACGGCATGTTCGTTTCCGTAAGCGTCCCCTGTAAAAACAATGGCAGCGTTTCCTGGTTGTAAACGCCCATCGATAACGTCCCCATCCTTGCCTGGGCCCCGCTTTCCTTGCCGCGGATTTGCTCAAGCAATACCTCTGGAAATGAGCGGAGCGGGCTCGCATCCTGTTTGAAGCCAGGCGTTTCCGCATTAGCCAGGTTATTCGTCAGCGCATCCTGCTTTCGCTGCAGCGCAATCATTCCCGATGCCGCCGAATGAATGCCTCTAAGCATATCGTCTCCCCCTTTTCTACATGTACAGATTTACCAATAGTCCTTTAATCTCGCCAAGTTTGTCAAGCAAGCTAACAGTTGTCGTTTGCTTGTCAAAAACCTGATCGGATAATTCGAGCAAGTGGCTGTCCACCTGTTTTATTAAAATTAATTTCTTCTCGCGGCCGTTATGCTGGAAGCTGCGGTGTTCCTCAAGGGAAAAACCATTTTGAACAACTTCCTGAAGAAATTCCCTGATCGTCTGCTTGTACGCCAATAAATCCTGAATCGTCCTGGAAACGGCAAGTCGGTTACCATTTCTGTCCAATTGGGTCAACAGTGACTGAAGCCGTTCCTGGCTCAATCCAACCTGGCTGTCTTGGAAAATTTGCTGGAAGGAGTGCGTTTCCTTGCCCCTTTCCCTTACCGCCAAAAAGCGTTCGTGGCCGATTCCGTGGCTTTGTTGTATCTTCAATTCGGGCCTCCTCCGTCACGCCGGTGTCGAATATTTTTAAAAAAATTCAATTGTCGAATTTTGCCTTGTCCTTTACAATGGCAAGTATCAAGCTAAATTAAAGATAAACCAAAGGAGAAATTCATGTCTAGTATTTTTGGAATATTATTGGCATTGCTGGCTATTGGTTTCGGGATGATTTTAAAGGGCGCGCCACTGGCATCGCTGAATAATCCCGCCGCATATTTGATTATTTTCGGAGGGACGGCGGCAGCACTGTTTGTCGCATTTCCATTCAGGGAAATGAATAAGTTCCCTAAATTATTAAAAATTGCGTTGTTCGAACCAAAGCTCCCTTCCAATGCGGAAACAATAGCGAAATTGATCGCTTGCGCTGAGATCGCCAAAAAAGAAGGTTTTCTCGCGCTGGAGGGAATTGCCGAATCGACAACGGATCCTTTTTTCAAAAAAGGGCTGGAAATGATCATCGACGGATACGAAGCTGAATTTATCGAGGAAGTTTTGTTCGAGGAAGTGGAGGCAATCCAAAAACGCCACCAGGCGGGAGCTCTTATTTTTACCCAGGCTGGAACATACGCCCCGACCCTCGGAGTACTTGGGGCGGTAGTCGGCCTAATCGCGGCGCTTGGCTCCCTGTCGGAAATTGAAAAAATCGGCCATTCCATCGCAGCAGCATTCATTGCGACACTCCTTGGTATTTTTTCAGGGTATGTCCTTTGGCACCCGCTCGCAAACAAATTGAAGCGCATTTCCAAGCGCGAACAGGATTCAAAGCTGATCATCATCGAAGGCCTGCTTGCCATTTACGAAGGAATTGTTCCAGGGGCATTGGAGAAAAAGCTGACGGTCCATCTTCCTATGGCGGAACGGAAAGAGTATGAAAACCTGGACAAGGGAGCACTCCTTGAGGAGAAATCAGCATGAAGAAGCGCAGAAGGAATTTTGATCATGGCGATGACGGGCATATCGATGAAACATGGCTGATCCCGTATGCCGACCTCTTGACGTTGTTGCTCGCTTTGTTTATCGTCCTATATGCGGCAAGTACGATTGATGCCGCCAAGTACCAGTACCTTATGGAATCGTTCAAGTCGGAACTGACCGGGACGAAGATTCCTGATAAGAACGCGGGGCTTTCACCTCACTTGCCAAAGCCGGAAACTCCGGTTGTGGAACCGCCGAAGGAAGACAAAAAAGATACAGAGCTTGATGGTTTGAAAATAAAGCTCGAAAATTATATAAAGAATAATAAATTGGAGGCCGTCGTCTCCCTCCAGGAGTCAAAAAAAGGAATTGAAGTGTCCCTGAAGGATGTCATCCTTTTCGACTCGGGCAGAGCTGAATTAAAGCCGCGTTCCTTTAACACTTTGGATGGGATGGTTGGCCTAATCAACACCGTTCCGAATCCGGTCAGCATTGAAGGGCATACTGACAATGTACCGGCCACCAATACGATTTACAGGACGAACTGGGAGCTTTCCGCTGCGAGGGCGGCCAGCGTGCTCCATTATTTCGAATCGAAAAACGTAAAGCCGAGCCGGCTCCAGTTTTCCGGATTTGGCGAATACCATCCGATATATCCAAACGATACGGATGTACACCGCCAGGCCAACCGCAGGGTGACAATCGTCATCCTGAGGCAATAGATTTACTTTTTTAAAATAAGAAAACCGCCTTCCGAATTTTGAGATCGGAAGGCGGTTTTTTCATGAAAAATTCATCCAACTTGTCAATTCTAGTTCCCCGCTCCCCTATATTGCTTGACTCCCTGGTTCCACAGGAACACGGAAGCCGTAAAGAAAAGAATGCCCATGATCGGTGTGAGGAATGCGAAGCCGTACCACTCTTCCCTTCCGAGGAAAAAGGCGGCGGGGTAGACGCCGACGAATGCGAATGGCAAAATCCAGGTTAGTACAAATCGGATCACCTTGTTGTAGATGTCGACTGGATAGCGCCCGTAATTCCCGATGTTGTACATCATCGGCATAATCGACGTCCGGGCGTCGGCCCAAAAGCTGATGCAGGCGAGCATGACAAACACACCGCCGTAAATGAGCGAGCCGCCTGCGACAAACAGCAGGAAGATGAGCGGGTCGGCCCATGACCATTGAAGGCCGAGGTTATGGCCCGCGTAAAGCATGACCGCAATTCCTGTGACCGCTCCAAAAAGCCCTTCAAGTTCAAGCCGCTCAAGGATAATTTGAAAAAGGCTATGGATTGGCCTTGTCAAAATCCTGTCCATTTCCCCTTTGACAATATAGCGTTCATTGAAATCCCAAATATTGAAGAATGCCGAAAAAACTGCGTAAGGCACAAGGAAAAATCCATAAATAAAGATAATTTCATCCCTGCTCCAGCCGTTAAGCAACGATGTGTGCCCGAAGACGACAAGGATGAAGATGAAGTTGACAGCCTGGGACAGCAGGTCGGAGAAAATCTCAACGAGGAGGTCGGCCCTGTACTGGAGCCTTGTTTTCATATACTGCCCGGCATATTGGAAAAACATCGATGCATAAAACACGGTCAGCCCCCCTGAATAACAAGCTGTTTCTTGGCCAGCTGCCAAAGAATAAAGATTGGAACAAGCAGGATGAGCACCCAGACAGCCTGCTGGAGAATCGCCTCAAGCGCCTGCCCGTGGGAAAAACCTTTTGTGACAATCATGCTCGGGATATAGCTGATGCCCTGAAACGGCAAATACTTCATAATTTCCTGCGCCCAGCCAGGAAAAAAGCTCATCGGCAAAAGCAGTCCCGAAAACAAATCAATGACGACCCGTTTCGCCCGAATCAGCCCCGCATTATTATACAGGAAAAATGTTGTAATCCCTGTCAATAGATTGATCTGCGTGTTGATCAGGAAGCTGAAGAAGATTGAGATTGCAAACAGCCCCCATACAGCAGGGTCCCAAATCAGTTTTACAGGAAAGATGAGCGAAACGATTACCATTCCCGGAACAGAGAAAAACAGCAGCCGGAAAATCCCTTCCCCAAGCCCCTGCATTGTTTTCATTCCGAGGTAGCTGTAGGGACGGATCAATTCGATTGCCACTTTCCCTTCCATGATTTCAAGCGCCATTTCACGGTCCAGGTTGTTAAAATAAAACGCCCTCGCCATCCAGGCAATCGCCACATAGGTTGTCATCTGGGTTACGGATAACCCCTGAATGCTTTCCTTTCCACTATAAATGGCACTCCAAAGGAAATAATAGGCGCCAATGTTAATGCTGTAAATAAGTATTCCAGTATAATAATTTGTCCGGTAGGCGAGCATCATCAAAAACCGGATCCGGACCATTTCCAGATACTTGTCCATCTGCAGCCTCCCTATGCCGAACCTTTTTCGTAAATATTACGGATGATTTCTTCCGTGGATGTTTCATTGATTTTAATGTCCCTTATTTTAAAAGAAGAAACGACCCTCGAGATGACTTGCGAAATCACTTCTTCAATGTCTTCGATGTGGGCGGTGAACACCTGGCCTTTCTCATCCGTTTCCCACTTCACCGGCATCCCCAAGGTTGCATGCTGTAGTGCCGCCAAATCGACTTTTTCGAGAAATTCGAATTGAAGCTGCTTTCCTTCCGCCCATTTTTCTTTCAGATCGTTTAGCGGACCGTCATAAATAATGCTCCCTTCATCAAGCATGATGACCCGCTCGCAAAGCGCTTCAATATCCGAAAGGTCATGTGTCGTCAGCAAAATTGTCGTGTTGTATTTTTCATTGATTTCTTTCAAAAAGTCGCGGATGCGAAGCTTGACGAGCACATCAAGGCCAATCGTCGGCTCGTCCAAAAACAATAGCGGCGGATTATGAATCAATGCCGCGGCCAGCTCGCAGCGCATCCTTTGTCCGAGAGAAAGCTTCCGGACCGGCTTGTCGAGCAGCGGCTCAATATCAAGCGTTTTGATGACGTGGTCCATATGCGAATTGTAATCCGCATCGGAGACTTTATAGACCTTTTTTAAAAGCCGGAACGATTCCTGGACGGCGATATCCCACCAGAGCTGGGAGCGCTGACCGAAAACGACGCCGATTGTCTGAACAAACCGCTCCCGTTCCTTATGCGGGTCCATACCATTGACGATGATTTTTCCTGAAGTAGGCGTCAGGATGCCTGTAAGCATCTTGATTGTCGTCGATTTTCCCGCGCCATTTTCGCCGATGTAGCCGACCATTTCCCCCTGCTTCACATTAAAGTTTATATCATTAACAGCGGGAACGATTTTATAATTTCGCGTAAACAGATCACGGAATGCACCCGAAAGGCCTGGCCGGCTCATGTGCGATTTGAATTCCTTCCGCAATCCCTTAACCTCGATAGCGTTCAGTTGGTTCATGTTTCATCCTCCAAAATGCTGCACTCTAACAAAACAGTTTATCCAATCCTGGTCCCCAGTACAACTTTCCCGCATTATTTCGTCCAATAGGGTTATAGAATGAATATAGGGAGCTATATGTTGCCTAAATAAAATCCGGTTGAAAATTCAGCGATGCGAAACAAACAATGCTATTATAGGAAAGAAATAATGAGGAGGCTTTTACAATGAACTTTTCCAATTCCGAAAAATTACATAAGGAAGCACTTGAACATATTGTCGGCGGGGTGAACAGCCCTTCCCGTTCCTACAAGGCGGTTGGCGGCGGCTCGCCGGTTGTGATGGAACGCGCGGCGGGAGCGTACTTCTGGGATGTTGATGGAAACCAGTACATCGATTATCTTGCCGCATACGGGCCAATCATCACGGGGCACGCCCACCCGCATATTACGAAAGCGATCAAAAAAGCGGCTGAGAGCGGCGTCCTGTACGGAACGCCTACGCCCCATGAAATTACGCTTGCAAAAATGCTGAAGGAAGCGATGCCGGGAATGGACAAGGTCCGCTTCGTCAATTCGGGAACGGAAGCGGTCATGACGACGATCCGGGTCGCTCGAGCCTATACCGGCCGGGATAAAATCATTAAGTTTGCGGGCTGCTACCACGGGCATTCCGACCTTGTTCTTGTCGCAGCAGGATCCGGCCCAGCCACTCTTGGGACTCCTGATTCCGCTGGCGTTCCAAAGAGCATCGCCCAGGAAGTGATCACAGTTCCATTTAACGAAATCGAACCTTTAAAGGATGCGCTTAAAAAATGGGGAAGCCAGGTCGCAGCCGTCATGATTGAACCAATTGTCGGCAACTTCGGCATTGTCGAACCGAAGCCCGGATTCCTCGAGCAGGTAAAAGAGCTTACACACGATGCGGGCGCGCTGCTTATTTTTGATGAAGTAATCACCGCATTCCGGTTTATGTACGGAGGCGCGCAGGACCTTCTTGGCATCACGCCTGATTTGACCGCGCTCGGAAAAATTATCGGCGGCGGATTGCCGATCGGCGCCTACGGCGGCAAACAGGAAATCATGGAAAAGGTTGCCCCGCTCGGGCCGGCATACCAGGCCGGGACGATGGCAGGAAACCCGGCTTCAATGCTCTCCGGGATTGCTTGTTTGGAAGTACTTAAACAGGATGGCGTGTATGAAAACCTTGACCGACTGGGCGAAATGCTTGAAAAAGGCATACTCGAATCGGCAGGCAAGCATGGCGTGCCAATTACGATTAATCGCCTCAAGGGTGCGTTGACGATTTATTTTACAAAAGAAAAGGTTGAAAACTACGAGCAGGCGGAAAATACGGACGGCGAAATGTTCGCTCGGTTCTTTAAGCTGATGCTCCACCAGGGCATCAATCTGGCTCCTTCGAAATATGAAGCATGGTTTGTCACCATCGCCCATTCGGAAGAGGATATCGAGGCAACACTCCATGCGGTTGACAATGCGTTTTATTCACTTATGAATGAATAGTCCCCAATTAAAATCCAGGGCCAACAGCTGCCCTGGATTTTTTCACAAAAAATACCCTTGCTTTGCTTTGTTATTCATTGTATAGTACTGAATTGTTTAACCGTGGCCGGAAATGAGTAAAAAGTAATGAAAAGCCTTTGGATTTTTGCACAGTGCTGGACAGTTATTTATTTTGGGCTATACTTGCTTTATTAGAGAAATGAATTGAAGGGAATTTTTTCAATGAAGTTAGGTGCGCGAATTTTAAAGACGGGAATCGCCATTATGCTGGCGCTTTTGCTTTGCAAGCTGCTGAATGTGCCGTCGCCGGTCATGGCCGGGATTGCCGCTATTTTCGCTGTACAGCCAACCATTTATAGGTCTTACCAGTCCATTCTTGAGCAGGTACAGGGAAATTTGATTGGAGCTATATTCGCGACAACCTTTGTCATGCTTCTAGGTAACCATATTGTTGTAATTGGGATTGCTGTCATTATCGTCATTACAATTAATCTTCGGTTAAAGCTTGAAAATACGATCGGCCTTTCGCTTGTGACGCTTATATCGATTATGGAATCGCCTGGCGACCAGTTCCTTGAATTTGCGGCTATCCGGTTTTCGACGATTATGCTCGGCGTTTTTTCGGCATTCGTTGTGAACCTTGTTTTCCTTCCACCCCGGTATGAGAACAGGTTGTATCATAAAATATCCGGTACGACCGAGGATATTATCCGCTGGATCAGGCTGACTGCCCGGAATGCATCCGACCATAATCTGATTAAGAACGAAATTGAAAAATTGCGGGATATCCTTTCCAAGGCAGATGTCACTTATACGATGTATAAAGAAGAGAGAAAGTACTTCAAACGGGAAGACGCGGTAAAAGCTCGCAAGCTTGTTATCTACAGGCATATGCTTTCCACCTCGGGAAAGGCTCTGGAGACGTTGAACCGCCTGCATCGTTTCGAGAATGAATACAATTTTCTTCCGGAACATTACAGGCAATCGATTCAGGAACAGCTTGACTGCCTGATTACCGTCCATGAGCAAATCATGCTGAAATATATCGGGAAAGTGCGCCAGGAAGCATCGCAGGAAAACCCTGTCCAATGCCTTGATAAGCGCGAAGTTTTCCGGCTTTTCATTGCCAGGCAAAAGGAATACGAGGAAGAGGATGATAACCACCTTTACCATACGATGCAAATCATCTCGGCCATCCTTGACTACGGCGAGCATGTCGAGCATCTTGATACACTTGTCACAAGCTTCCTGTCCTACCATCAAGGCGAGAACGAAGTCGAGATTGAGGAACAGGCTTTGGAATAGGTTTAGTGAGGCACCAGGTTAAACTGGTGCTTTTTGTTTAGAAATTTATCGGGTAGGAAGTGTAAATTATTTTTGCAAATATCCTCATTCGGACGGCTAAACATCCTTTTGCTGTCCGAATCCCAGCTTCAATTGGACACCGTTTTTCATCATAGAATAACTTTGCCTAAGCAGGAAACACCTTGAATGATTTGAAATTCATGAACTATTTTGGTTAATTTGCACCACTCACAATATTGAACCAATTAAATTCGATTGATTTTCCCGCCACGCAAAAAAACCGGTTCGAAGCAATTACTCCGTCCCGGTTTTTTGTTCGAGTTGCTGGACTTGGAAAAGACGGTAGTAGCCGCCTTGCTTTTCCATCAATTCCTCATGCGTGCCGATTTCGACAATCCGGCCATGTTCGATGAGGACGATTTTATCGGAATGGGTAATCGTAGACAGGCGGTGGGCGACGATGAACGTTGTTCGGTCCTTCGCGAGCATTTCAAGCGCTTCCTGAATCTGATGCTCACTTTCAAGGTCGAGTGCCGACGTTGCTTCATCTAGTATTAGGATTGGCGGATTTTTCAGGAAGACGCGGGCAATCGCCACCCGCTGCTTCTGGCCGCCGGAAAGCTTGACCCCGCGCTCGCCGACCTTCGTTTCATATCCTTCCGGCAAATTCGCGATAAATTCCGTCGCGTTGGCTGCCTGAGCCGCCGCTTCGACTTCCTCGTCACTCGCACCCGGCTTCCCAAGAAGGATATTCGACCGGACCGAGTCGCTGAAAAGGATATTGTCCTGAAATACGACCCCGATCTTATCACGGAGGGTCTGAACCTTGAATTTCCGGATATCCGTTCCATCGAGCAAAATTCGGCCTTCCGTTACGTCATAAAACCTTGGAATCAGGCTGACGAGCGAGGATTTCCCTCCTCCACTCATCCCGACGAGGGCAATCGTTTCGCCTTTGTTCGCTTCAAGGTTGATATTCTTAAGGACCATCTCTTCGCTCTCGCCATATGAAAAGCTGACGTTTTCAAAAGAAATATGCCCTTTCACGGATGTGCAGTCAATGGCCCCGGGTTCATCGACGATATCGTATTTTTCATCGGCGAATTCAAACACTCGGTCCATGGAAGCGAATGACTGGGTAATCGTCGTCGATGAGTTGACGAGCCTCCTGAGCGGATTGTAAAGCCTGTCAATATAGGCGATAAAGGCAATCATCGTCCCGACAGTCAGCTGGCCCTCAATTACGAGATAGCCTGAGTAACCGATAACGAGAAGCGGGGCGATGTCCGTAATCGTATTGACCACCGCGAATGCTTTGGCGTTCCAGCTCGTATGTTCAAGCGCTCTTTTCAAAAAATTCTTGTTTGTCCTATCAAATTGCTTCTGCTCATGTTCTTCGATTGCGAAACTTTTAATCACGGCCATTCCCTGGACACGTTCATGCAGGTAGCTTTGGACTTCCGCAAGTGCCTGTGAGCGGTTCCGGGTAAGGCTCCTTAAATTCCCGAAGAAAAACTTTACCGAAATGGCATAAAGCGGGAACAGGATAAGCGACACGATTGTCAGCTTCACATTCATCGTAAACATAACGGCAATAGCAATCAGGATGGTCGCGACATCAAGCCACAGGTTCATTAGACCTGAAATGACGAATGCCTTCGTCTGCTCGACATCATTGATAACCCGGGAAATAACTTCGCCGGCTTTTGTATTGGAGTAATATTTGAAGCTCAGTTTTTGCATGTGGGTATACAGTTTATCCCTAATATCGTACAGGATTTTGCTGGAGGTCCATTGGGCGAAATACTGCCGGTAATACTCGACAGGCGGCCGCAAAACAACAAAAATGACAAGCATGATTCCCATGATCCAAAATAGCTTGTCCAGCTTTTCGGCTTTTGGCATGGTACCGCCAACGATATCATCGACGACGTATTTTATAAGCATCGGGATAATAAGCGGAATGGCAAACTTGATAATTCCGATAAGGATGGTCCCGATGATTTGCCATTTATATGGTTTAACATAATGAAGGTATCTCCTGATGCTGCCCAAACTGTTTCCTCCCCCTTTTTGAACAAAATGCGTAAGCGCCTTGGGCAGCCCCGACCAGCATAAGATGGGTCCCGCAGGACGGGCCTGCCCTCCGGAGGGAACCGGCTTATGACCTCGAGGGGCTAGGCGCTGGAGCTGGATTACAATAACTTATTTCGAGTTATACCACAAGGATTACTTTTATGATAATCTAGACGGCAAACAAAAACCTGTTGATGTAATCAACAGGGCTCATGACTGCCTATTTCCTCAATGAGAGATAGCGTTCATACCATGTATCAATGAAATCAGGCGCGAACGGCCCTTTGCGCTGGCGGATCCACCTGATCAGCTTCTCAACGTTCCTCTTCAGGATTTGGTCGATGACATCCGGATAATTCATTTCCCGGCGGTGCCGCTCATATTCGTCCTCATCAAGCAAATTGAAAGTCATATCCGGAAACACTTTGATATCAAGGTCATAATCGATATACTTCAATGATTCCCCGTCAAAAATAAACGGCGAACTAATATTACAGTAATAATGGATCCCGTCCTCGCGAATCATCCCAATCACATTGAACCAGCATTCCGAATGGAAATAGCAAATGGCCGGCTCCCGCGTTACCCATGTCCGTCCGTCGGATTCCGTGACAACTGTCCTGTCGTTGCCGCCAATCACAAGGTTTTGAGTTCCCTTCAGAATGGTGGTTTCTTCCCATATGCGATGGATATGCCCATTATGTTTATAGCTGTGTATTTGCATTGGTTCTCCTTCAATGGGTAAACCCATGAATCTCCCCTACTTTCATTTCCCGAACGCTTTGCAACCTATAATAAATCAAAAAAACGACAAAAGGCAACAAAAGGCTATTCCTGTTTTCTCCTATTATAACGGTTAGATAGCTATTTTAAAACAAAAGAGCCATTATCAGAAGCAAAATGGCCCTTAAAAAAATTCAATTTCTTCATTAACCGGTTACCTCTTTCATATCATTATTCCCAAGTTGGTACGACCGAATGACTTCCTCGGTTTGTTCCTCGAATTTTTTTTGAATATCCCTCAGTTCAGCCTTCATCCCTCTGATTTCATTCTGGATGGATTCAAGCTCGGTTTCATTTTGGAGCATTTGCAGCTCGCCCTCTATCTCCTGGCACCGTTCTAGTTCAGCCTGCAAATAAAGGAGTTTCTCCATCGTTTTCATTTGTTCGGAAACCATTTGGCTAAATGTTTTCATTCTACCACCGCCCCGCTTTAGTTGTTCCCTTATGTATTCTTGAAAATCACTTTATCTCCTTTGACTAGTTCTGTTGCATCGCAGGAAGTTTTGTCGAAGGGGAATGGGGTTTATAAAAAAACTCTTTATTATTAGAAGTAGATTATCCATTAAACGCCTAAATAAGTAAAATAATGAAAGGTCTGACCTCCTTTAATGTTTAGTTACTGCAAAATATTTACAGGGAGGATTCTGCTTGCCCCAATTTAATGCTTGATTTGATTGGTCTGCCAGGCTTGCACACCTGCCAAAATGATGCCCTTCTACTGCTGTTCGGGCTCTAAGTCATCCTTTAGAGCCCGAATGACCTACAGCCTGCTGCTGTTCGGGCTCTAAGTCATCCTTTAGGGCCCGAATGAACCACGGCCAACTGCTGTTCAGGCTCTAAGTCATCCTTTAGAGCCCGAATGAACCACGGCCAACTGCTGTTCGGGCTCTTAGTCAATTTTCCCGAATGAACGGCTGTCCACTGCTGTGAAAAACCAAATTAAAAAGGAAAAGGCACCCCGTTAAGGGCGCCTTATCGTACATTCAATTAGCTGTTTTGGTTTTTACGGCTTTCAGCTTGCTGGTTTTGGCGTCTTACTTCCTGAGCGTTCGTTTCGCTCGCGAATTCAGTGCCAAATTGTCCTTGTTGGCCTTGTTGGCCTTGTGCAGCTTGCTGGTTTTGGCGCCTTACTTCTTGAGCGTTTGTTTCGCTCGCGAATTCAGTGCCGAATTGGCCTTGGCCAGCTTGAGCATTTTGCTGCCTTACTTCCTGGATGTTTGTTCCAGAAGAAGTCCTGCCAGCTTGTTGGTTGAATTTTGCCATTGTAATCACCTCCACGGTTATTAATTTGTCCATGAAGGTGAGGGTCTATCCTAAATATTTCGCAGGTAAAATTTTTAAAACATTTTTCCAATTAGGGCACATGCTTTTTGTTAAACGAGCAATGAGATCCCACCATCGACGATGATGGTCTGTCCGCAAATCATTTTCGATTGTTCGGAGACTAGGAACATGATGGTATCGACGAGGTCATCAATTTCAACCATCCTGCCCGCTGGCGTTTTTTTCCTTGCTTCCTCTAAAAGCTCCTCCCTGTTCGGGAAATGCTTTAGTGCTTCTGTATCGACCGCTCCTCCGGAAACGGCATTTACGACAATGTTTTTCGGTGCGAGTTCAACCGCCAAATAGCGGGTAAGCGCCTCAAGGGCGGCTTTCGATACCCCAACTGTTGTGTAATTTTCCAAGTAGCGGATCGATCCAATGGAGCTGATGCTGACGATTTTTCCGCCTTCATTCTTCTCCATCAGCCTTGCAGCTTCCTGCGCGCAAAACAGGAGCGCCTTGCTATTGATATTCATTGTCCAGTCCCAGTGTGACTCTTCAAGCTCCATAACAGGACGGAGCACACCCGACGCGGCATTATTGACGAATACATCAAGCCGGCCGAATTCTTCTTCAACCGTGGCAAACATCGTACGAATTTTTTCAACATCCCCGACATTGGCCCGAATGATGACTGCTTTCCGGCCAAGAGCCTCAATTTCGGCGGCCGTTTCAAGCGCGGCGCTTTTGCTACGCGCATAATTAATCGCAATATCGTATCCTTCTTTCGCAAGCCGGATTGCGGCAGCCTTGCCGATTCCCCTGCTGCTTCCTGTAACAAGTGCAACTTTTTGTGACATTGACGTAATTCCTTTCCTGCTCGATTTGTTTTTATTTTAGCGTTTCCGGGTATAGAAGACAATTGAATCCAAACACTAACCATGACTGATCCTTTGGAAAGGAGAATTGCCATGTATGTCGGACGGGACATGACCGAACTGACAATGAAACCGAAAAGTGAATGGGAAAACAGCGAACTCGCGTTTTTCCACCATTCCCTTCAGCAGGTAGTTCCTTATCTAAATGAAGAAGGCGTGGCCATCCACCGGGAAATCGTTGAAGAAATCGAACGGCGCGGCGGCCTGAACCGGGGCGAAGCCGATTATACCCATGGAACAAAAGTGAACTATGATTAATTGCTAGAATCCATTCGGCCGGTTTTCCGGCTGTTTTTTTATTTCATCTACCCCTCACTGCGTGCCGCATAAAGCGCGAGCATTTTTTGATGCGGTACTGGAAACGCGAAATCAGACAGCCCTGCCAAAGGGACGAGGCGCAGATTTTCATTTTCAGCGACTGGGCCCTCCAGCCGCGCCACATAGACTGTGACGTCCCAGACAAGATGGGAAAATACATGCTGGACCTGGCCAATGGCCTCGCCAGTCATTATTTTCACATCAAGGGCATCCTTGTAAAAACGCTCCAATTCCTCGGGGGCATTTCCAATCGGAGGGTGAACCTCAACTGATGGAAGCTCCCACAAATTAGCCAGAAGCCCTTCCGCCGGGCGCTTCCTGATCAGGATTCTCCCGTTTCCGTCCACAGCAACGGCGGCTGCAAGGCGTACTTGTTTCGGCTTTTTCTTTTTCGCCTTGATGGGAAGGGCATTTTGTTCACCTTCATGAAAAGCCTGGCAATGCTCCCGGACCGGGCATAACAAGCATGACGGCGAGGTTGGGGTGCAAATGAGGGCGCCAAGCTCCATCAGCGCCTGGTTGAAGTCGGATGGCGCCTCGTGGGAAATCAACTTTCTGACCGCTTCCTCAAAAATCTTCCGCGCGGACGGCTTTGCGATATCTTCACGGATGAGCAAAATCCGCGACAAGACCCTCATGACGTTCCCATCGACAGCTGGCTCGGGAATGCCGTATGCAATACTTAAAATTGCCCCCGCTGTATACGGGCCGACCCCTTTCAGAGTGGCGATCTCCTTAGGGGAATCAGGGACAACGCCATTGTATTTTTCCTTCACTTCGCGGACCGCCGCCTGGAGATTCCTTGCCCTCGAGTAATATCCTAGGCCCTCCCACGCCTTTAAAACTTTATCCTCTTCTGCATCGGCCAAGGCTTCAATCGACGGAAATTGCTCCATGAACCTTCGGAAATAAGGGATGACAGTGTCGACCCGCGTCTGCTGAAGCATAATTTCCGATACCCACACTTTGTAAGGATCCTTGTCTTCCCGCCATGGAAGGTTCCGTTGCTCCGAGCGGAACCAGGAAATAAGGTCTGATTGAAATTGCTTTATATCTATCTTTTCAATATTTTCCAAATGATTCATCTTGAGATTTATCCTCCCCTATGTTAAAAAACAGAGTAAAGTGGGAATATAATAGTATTATTTCAACAAGGGCAAACTTGCCGCCATATACTAACGTAAAATACGAATTAGCCATTGGCAAGAAATTTTAAAAGGGAAATCGTTCCCGAAAAAGGAGGAACCGGCACCTTGGATACTGGCACACATGTCGTAATGGGGCTTGCCCTGGGAGGCTTGGCCACTCTTGACCCGGCCGTTGCACCACATACAGCAACAGCCAGCAGTGTTATGATCGGGACAATTATCGGATCGCAAATCCCGGATATAGATACGGTTTTAAAGCTTAGAAGCAACGCGGTATATATACGGAACCACCGGGGAATCACCCATTCAGTTCCGGCAGTATTCCTGTGGCCGCTTTTAATTACAGGCATCATCTTTTTCTTTACCCCGGATGTGAATCTATTCCATCTGTGGTTATGGACGCAAATCGCGGTATTCCTGCACGTATTTGTCGATATTTTCAACGCCTACGGAACCCAGGCACTAAGGCCGTTTTCATGCAAATGGGTGGCACTAGGCGTTATTAATACGTTCGACCCATTCATATTTGGCGTCCATGTCGCCGGCCTTGTCGTCTGGATCATGGGCGCGGATCCCGGATATACATTCCTCGTCGTGTACGGAATCCTCATTGTGTATTATTTGCTGAGGTTTTCCGTTAAACGTGAGGTAGTGAACGCCGTCAAACAGATGGTGCCGGACGCGACCCAGATTGTCGTCGCCCCAACAATGAAATTCAACCACTGGAAGGTAGCTGTCATGAACGAAAACGAATTTTTCGTCGGGAGAGCCCAGGGAGCAAACGTACGAATCCTCGATAAATTCAAGCGCGTTCCCGTGCCGGACACGCCTGTTATCAATGCGGCGAAAAAAGACACGAACATTTCCGCATTCCTATCCTTCTCCCCCGTCTACAGATGGGAGGTAAAGGAATTCGACGATTACTACGAGGTCAGGTTCATCGACCTCCGCTACCGAAGCAACGGCCACTACCCATTCGTCGCCGTCGCCCACCTCGATCCCGACCTGAATGTACTCAATTCCTATACAGGCTGGATTTTCAGCGAGGAGAAATTGCGAAAGAAACTGGCCATCCTGCCAGGATAAAAAAACAAAACATAACGGCAGCCATCAGCGGGCTGCCGTTTTTCTTTATCAATGCAATTTATTTTTATCCTGTTTCAAATAATGCGCGTATTTCGGATTCTGCGCGGCAAATTCATGGAGGCTCTCACCATAATTCTCAATCCACTGGCGGACCACTTTTTCAGTCATTTCACTGCCCTGATACTCCCTGCCCGCCTTCGCATAGGTCGTTTCGAAATCCTCCCACAGAAGCTCAACCCAGGTCCGCGCCTGCCCATAGGACAAATAATCATTTTTATCGAGCAAAACCTTCGTCAGCCTTTCATGATAGTCGTTCATCTTGTCACCCCCTGGTAGAAAATCAGCTACATATTGATAAAAAATGAACAAATACTATTCATACGCAGAACATTTCCGCTCTGCGGCAAAAAATGTGACGGATGGAGGCAGGAGCAATGAGAAACAAGGCAAAGGGCTTCCCGTACGGAAATGACAACAAGTTCGAAGGAGAACCGCGCGCAAAAGCAGAATATGCTTCAACGAGGGCGGATGGCACAATCAATACCCATCCTCAGGAACGAATGAAAGCCTCTTCGCAAAGAGACCCGGACGAAATTAAATCATATTAACTTTCTGTCCCCACCCGGCCGAAACCAGGCATCACCAAGCGGTGCCTGGCTTCAGCCCTTCTGGATCAACATTGAAATTGGCAATGCCTCTTCCTGTCCTGTACCGCCAAGCCGGTACCCCCAAGCAAAAACCCCATTCAGGTAATCAATTTTAAAATAAGAACCAGGGTCGCCTTCTATTTCGTACATTTCCCCAGGCTTAAAGATTTTCGGGTCAAGCAAATATGCTTTTGCCATCATAGCCTTCCGCTCAAGGACGGCAAATTCATTCACCATCCCCATCTGTTCAGCCTTCCTCGCCTTTTCATTGAGAGCGGCAATCTCACTCCTCAATTCGTACTCGGTCATGGCACTGTACCGTTTTTCCCGTTCCATCCATAAAGCCACCTTCATTGTTATTATAGCTTCAGTATAGTAAATTATAGGGAGTTTTAAAAGGATAGTGCTTATTGGGAATAGGAGGAATACACCATGAATTCGTTTATTGTAACAGGCGCGGGTTCGGGGCTCGGCCGTGAAATCGCCCTGCTATTGGCGAAAGAAGGATGGCATGTTTTGCTCGCAGGAAGAACGCTGGACAAGCTCCTCCGCATGAAAGAAGAAATCGAGGCTTCCGGCGGATCCGCAACTGCCCTCGAACTTGATGTAGCCGAGCCGGAAAGCCTGCCGGAAAAGCTCGCCACTGCACTCGAAGGCAAAACCGTCCGCGGCCTCGTCAACAACGCCGGAATCGGGCATTTCGGGCCTTTTGGAAAAATGGACAACGCACAAATTTCCGAACTATTCAATGCGAACGCACTCGGGACCATCTTTATGACAAAAGCGGTCCTCCCCTATCTTGAACAGGCGGGCTCCGGCCAGGTCGTAAACATCATTTCAACCGCCGGCCTGCGCGGCAAAGTGAATGAAGCTGTATATGCAGCTAGCAAATTTGCGGTCCGCGGCTTTACCGAAAGCCTTCAAAAAGAATATGAAGGAAGCAGAATAACCTTTAGCGCCGTTTATATGGGCGGGATGGATACGCCTTTTTGGGAAGGGAGCACACATGTGGCCGACCCTTCAAACCTCATGCCGCCGCTTGATGTTGCCCGGAAAATAGTTGAAGGCTTGGGTGAGAAGGAAATCATCATCGAACGGAAAAAATAGCACGCGGGACATTAATCTTCACCGCGTGCTTCAAGATAGCGTTCAATCAGCTCGATCGGAAACCCTTTGCGAAATAGGGTTTCTTTCATTTTTCGCTCATAGGCGTAGCCCGTCAGCTTGGCGTGCTTCCGGTGGGCCTTTTCGCCCTGCAGGCGGATTGCTTCAAGTTCATCCCTTTCTTCCCTGCCAAAATCGGCTTCATTCAATGCGAATTGGATAGCATCGGTCTGGTACCCCTTCCGGCGAAGCATCGCATCAAGCTTTTGTTTGAGTACCCGCTCTGACTCTGAGGAGTACTTGCGCGCATATTTTTCGGCAAGCGCCTTTGCTTTTTCAAATTGGTCCTCGGGAGTGTATTGCTTTAGCGCTTCCTCAATCAGCGGGTCGGCGATGCCTCTTTCCTTCAGTTCCATCCTGACAACGTAAGCCCCTTTATCGGTTGTGCTGATTTGCGTCCTTACATATGCGTCGGCATATTCGGCGTCATTCAGGTACCCTTGTTCAAGCAGCCTATGAATGACTTCATTGATGGCCGCTTCTTCCAGCTTCTTCTCCTTAAGGTGCTGGCGGACTTCTTTTTCCGACCTCATTTTATGGGACAGGTAGTTGATGGCATTGTTGTACGCTTTGCGGATTTCATCATGGTAGCCGACTTCCGCAAGCGCAAACCCATCGAGCTCCATACCCTTTTTCAATTTAAACTTAATAACTACGGCTTCATCGGCACTGAAAGCGAATTCTTCCCCTTTGCCGAAATCCATATAAATATTGTATCTTCCTGTATCACGCTTCTGAGTGGTGATTTTCGTAATGGTTGCCATTTTCCTCACCTCTTCTCCACTTTACCATACTCTAAGAGTGCCTTTCATATGGGAAGAAGCTAGAATGGAGGTAACAGATTTTTCAGAAGGGAGGATTTGGTATGAAGATCGCAATTGCTGGGGGCAGCGGCTTTTTGGGCAGCGCCCTTGCAGAAGCTTTGCTCGAGAAGGGACATGAGGTGTTTATTTTAACGAGAAAGAAAAAAGAAAGCGGCAGGGCTGGGCTTTCATATGTACAATGGCTTTCTGAGGGAAGCCGCCCGGAGCATGAACTAGCAGGAGTGGATGCCCTTGTTAACCTCGCCGGCGAATCGCTGAACAGCGGACGCTGGACGCCGGAGAGGAAAAAACGGCTGTTGACGAGCAGGCTTTCTGCGGCCAACGAAGCCGTCCGGATCATGGCCGCGATGGCAGAAAAGCCGAAAGTCCATATTGCCGCAAGCGCGGTTGGATTTTACGGCACTTCGGAAAGTAAAACGTTTGTTGAAGGCAGCCCTCCCGGGAACGATTTTCTTGCGGATGTGGTCAAACGCTGGGAAGATGCGAGCATGCAAGCCATGGATTTTGGCATCCGGACCGTACTGTGCAGGTTCGGAATCATCCTTGATAGCAAAGAAGGCGCGTTGCCAAGGATTGCTCTCCCCTACAAATTGTTCGGCGGCGGCACGGTCGGCTCGGGGCGGCAGTGGGTGTCGTGGATCCACCTCGATGATGCCGTCTCCGGAATTCTTTTTGCCATTGAAAATGAAGGCGTTAAAGGCCCGGTGAATTTCACGGCGCCCGAACCTGTTCCAATGAAGGATTTTGGAAAGACGGTTGGGAAAGTGCTCGGGCGCCCGCACTGGCTGCCTGTTCCAGGTTTCGCGCTGAAGCTTTTGCTTGGTGAAATGAGCTCGCTCGTACTCGAAGGACAAAGGGTCATGCCGAAAAAATTGCTCGATGCCGGTTACAACTTCCGCTTTCCGGAACTCGGATCGGCACTTAAAAATATATACAAAAGTTGAATCATTCCCCCTCGTTAAGGAAAGGATTGGAATAGCAGCATACTTTTCTTGAAGGAAGGGATCACATATGGAAAAACCCAAAAAGGATAAGGCGAGGGTTACGCTGACGGCCACGCAGGAAGTCCTTTATCAGCGGGAATTTAAAGCGGCTGACAGAGCGGCGGGGTTTGAAGGGCCGAAACGGAGGAAACGGTAAGGCAAGGATAACGGTTTTTTCTTGTAATTTTAACATGATGAGGCTTTCTGAAAAATTTCCCACTTATGGCTGGGGCTGCGTCGGAAACGATAATACTGCGGGTTACTCCGCAATTTTATTTCCGAAAGGGGTTTTTCGTGATGGCCCGTTCACGCGGACACAGGAATCGTGACAAAAACACAGCTTCCCTGCCACAAACTCCAAAGAACCTGAAAATTACCGATGGGCGCGACGTCGAATTTGACCGCGACCTTGCCGACCACGACGACCTCGAGGCAATGGCCAGGTCAAAAGCCGCCGACCAAAGGGCGAAAAGCAGGCGGAAATAATCATTAGGAAAACGAGCATTCGCCTGGAAGAGTTAAGGCGAATGCTCGTTTTTTAATTATTCCATTTCACCAAAACAGCCGAAAAAAGAAGCAGGGCGACCCTGCTCCTTTTTAAGTTACGCTTTATTTGCAACAGCCTTTTTATTGATTGCCGCTTTTAGATAAGGCACCGCGAATCGGTCAACGCCCCAGTAGGTTGCGCCGCTGCCAGCGAACAGGAGGACGAATGTTACTGTGTAAAGAATTGGGTTAGTGCTTGTCGTACCTGCAAGCAAGAAATTCAAGTTCATGAAGGCACCCGCAATTAAAGCAGGGATTGTTGCTGCTCCGAGAATCAGTCCCAGGCCAACAAGTGTTTCACCCAAAGGAATTAGGACGTTAAAGAGGTCGACATTCGGAACTGCTACGCTTTGAAGGAAATCAGCATACCAGCCTTGGACGGCCGGGTGGTCTCCGCCTGCCTTTGCAATGGCGCCTTTAAGGAATCCGCCAGCATCGAATCCACCTGTAATCTTGTGCCAGCCTGCTTCGAGCCATTGAATGCCTAGCCAAATCCTGACGATTGTCCATACTGTTGCAGCCTGAGGTGTCTGATACCACTTTTTCATTTTAACCAACTCCTATTTTTGTTTTGTTGTAACTTGTGAAATTATTCACATACTTAATGAAAAAAATTTATTTGGATAAGTTCTTTTATTTAGGATTTAAGTTTGTGAATGTTTTCACTTATTGTCTACATCCTTACTTTACTCCCCCGATTAAGAACTATCAATATGTATTTCACTATATTTATAGTATAAAATGTGAACAAATGTGGATATCGGGGATATTGTGGATAATATTTATGAATATAACAAAATAAAAGGTGTGTAGAAACCAACCTTTGTGCATAACTTTTGGGGGTATTTCTGTGGATAAAGTGGATAAGTCTGTGGATGATTGTTAAAATAACGATTTTATTGTGGATATCTTACTGAATAACTGAATGTTTCGCTAAAATGGGTTTAAATGGGGATGAGTACGGGAATGTGATACTTTCTCTCTACATTCCCTGTTCTGTTCACCTTAAACTGGGATGGGTCACTTTTACTGCGAAGGGAGATGGCTTGTTTGGTACTAAAATTGCTTAACGATTTAATTTCCATAGACAGCAGCTCGGTTGACGGTGCAAATGAAGCAGTACGATTTTGTGGCGACTGGCTGCGCGAAAACGGGCTTCCGGTTTCTTTTTTTGAAAACAATGGCTACAGGATGCTTGTTTCCGAGATTGGAAGTGGTGATTTTACCCTTGTCCTGAATGGCCATGTCGATGTGGTTGCCGCCAAGGCGGCCCAATTCATCCCTTATGAGCGGGACGGAAAGATTTTCGGAAGGGGCTCGGCTGATATGAAGGCCGGAGTCGCAGCGATGATGTCCGCTCTTGCCCGTTTAAATGGCAGGGAGCTCAGAATTAAGGTCCAGTTGCAGATTGTTTCAGACGAAGAAATTGGCGGATTCAATTGCACTGGCTACCTAGTTGAAAACGGCTATCGAGGTGATTTCGCCATTTGCGGCGAGCCGACGGGGCTTGGTATCGCCAACCAGGCGAAGGGCGTTTTACGCACGGATATACTTGCAACCGGAAAGCCGGCACATGGAAGCCGCCCATGGGAAGGGGTTAATGCGATAGAAAAGGCTTACGGTGTTTATCGTGAAATTCTCAACCTTCCTTTTGCTTGCGAAAGCAGCGATTATTATGAAAAACCATCGATCAATTTGGCAAAAATAAATGCAGGCGGCGCCTATAACGTTGTGCCAGATCAATGCATGATGGGGTTCGATATCCGCTATCTCCCTGGCCAGGACAAGGATGAAATTCTCCGCCAAATTAGCGGGATTGACGATGTCCAGCTTATTCCAGGGATGTTTTCGAAACCGATTGATACAGACCGAAACCATCCTTTCCTGCAATTGCTGGGCGATGTTGTTCAACGTTATACTGCTCTGCCTGCCCATTACTTCGGCCAGCATGGCAGTGCGGATACTGTCTTCTTTGCTAAATACGGAATACCGGCCATCGAATTCGGCCCCGCTGGCGGGGATTGGCACGGTGATGAGGAATACGTGGAAATTGAATCTGTGCTGGCTTTTCGGAACATCCTTGTCGAACTGGCTTTATCTGATAGATTGGTGGCGTTTAAGAGGCGGACTGAGGAAGAACATGGTTAAAATGAAACCTATGTTTATTGTTATGTTTGGCATTAATGCCGGATTGGGCAATAATAATGCTGAATCAGGACTTATTAATGCCAAACGAATCATTATTAATGCCAAATGACGCATCATTAATGCCAAAAAAGAGATTAATTCTGCCTAACAGGGATTAGCAGCCAATCCGCTGGCCTTTATGTTAACTGAATCCAGTTAATTCAAATTCCACGTACGCACAAAACAAAAAACGCGCCGCCCATCAACGAAAGAGGGCGGCGCGGTTCGTTTATGCCTACAATGGCAGTAAGGCAATCGTTTCTTTTGACCGGAGTGATTCAATCATATCCAGCCATTCCTTTGGCTTGTTTGACAAGACGGAGTAATAGGTTGTCAGGAAATCAACGACGAGTGAGGCTTCGATCGTATCCTGGCCCTCATCTCCCGGCATGAAGCCCAGGTCCAATCCGGAAACGGCTTCCCCATTGTTCTCCCATGATGGATGGACGTACTCAAGGTCAAGGCGCTTGTAGCCGAGATGGGAAAGCACTTCGCGGCGTACGTAGGGGTCCATTACTTTGACACCGCCAAACTCGTAATCTGCTACACGGTAAGGGTCATAGATTTCAGCAAACATGCCGTACAGCTGCTCCTTGCCGTTTTTGCCGGCAAGCTCCTTCAGGTCCTTCATCCGGTTAACAGCGAGGAAACGGCCGATGCCTTTTCCAGGCTGGCCGATTATCGTGAAATCGGTCATGGCGATGTTCCAATTTTCATAATAGCGGTATTCGGTCGCGCCGACCACATCGTCTCCATCCACAGCGACAAACACACGGATGCCCGGGTCTTCGAGCGGTTCCTTCCATAAATCATATTCAAGCACTTCCTCCGGAGGGAAAATTTCGCCCATTAGATTGTGCAGTTTTCTAAAATTCGGGTCTTCAATGCTTGTTATGCGCTTATATTCCATTTCCAGGCACTCCTTCGTTCTTAAACGGGTTTTTCCATTCCATAATAACGGCATGGTTCTTTGATTCTTCATCGTCAAGGTAATTTTCCGCGACAGCAACCGGCACCCGGCCGCATCGGAGCAGGAAGGTTATGACCGGGTCCTTCAGTTCGCCCGCCATTACCTTTTCAAGATATTGCTGAGGGGCCATCGACGAAGCAACCTTGTGGTAGCCCGGCATCCTGCTTCCGCCAACCAGCCTGTCGATTCCTTGTTCTATGACAACATGGTACATTGCCTGCATCATCAATTTTCCAAGCCCGAGCTTCCGGTACTTCGGCCTGACACTGATGTCGACAATATATAGCGAGTTCCCGTCTGGCAAGTGGTTACGGATATAGCCATTATCCGTTATTTCTTCCCAAGTGTGGTCAGGCTGCGCCGGATCAAAGTTGACGCGGAGCCCGGTAAGCGATCCGGCCAGGTTCCCATCAACCGACACGCAGAGCGCTCCTTCAGGAAAAAGTTCTACGTGGTTAGCGAGCTGCTCCTTGTTCCACCATAGGTCTGAAGGGAATGGCGGCGGGAAACATTCGGACTGGATTTCAATAAGCCCGTCAAAATCATCTTGCGTATAATTCCTTATGCAAACGGAATACGGCTTCCCTTGCTCGTATACAAAAAACTCGCTTTTGTACATGCTCCTCATCCTTCCGATTCATTTTTTTCCCAATCCACGTACAAATCGGTCCTCCGGTCACGCCATGTTGTTACAGATCCGCGTTCGCGGACCTCATATAATAGTTCAAGATCCAAGTCGGCCGTCACAATCATATCGTCATTGATTTCACCTTCAACCATTAGCCCTTTAGGAGGGAATGGAATGTCGTTTGGCGTAATGACGGCAGCCTGGCCAAAATTCAGGCGCATGAAATCGACTGTCGGAAGTGCGCCGACTGTCCCCGTCAAGACAACGTACACCTGGTTTTCAATTGCCCTTGCGTGGCTTGTGTAACGGACGCGATGGAAGCCGTGGCGATCATCGGTGCACGATGGGCAGAAAATCACATCGGCTCCTTTTGCCTTGGCCATTCGGACGATTTCAGGGAATTCGATATCATAGCAGGTAAGAATCGCAATCTTGCCTTTTTCCGTGTCAAAAATACGGAAGCTGTCGCCCTTCTCCATATTCCATTCGTGAACCTCGGTTGGGGTGATGTGCAGTTTGGCCTGCTCCTCTATTCTTCCATCCGGGTAAAATAAATGGGCTGTATTATAGAGCTTGCCTCCCCTTTCAATGACATGGGTGCCGCCAATAATGTGCATCCCTGTTTGTTTCGCGAATGAAGCAAACAGCTCTCGGTATTGTTCAGTGAAACCCGGCAGGTCGTTGATTGTCAGCGCCTTACCCGTACCGTCGCCGATTGAAAGCAGCTGGGTGGTGAAAAATTCCGGAAAAAGAACAAACTCCGACCCAAACTCCTCAGCCGTTTTTATGTAATGCTCGCACTGAGCCGCAAACTCCTCAAAAGACGAAATCGTATGAAGATGATACTGAACCGCAGAAACCCTTAACTTCATAGGACCACTTCCCCCTATCCAAAAATTGATTTCCTATATTATCCCTTATTACGAGCAAAACCGATACCGTTTTGCTCCAAAAAGAACCAAAAGGGTGCCAGGCACCATAGTGGGACAAAAAATGTCCCACAGCGGTGCCTGGCACCCACAAGTCTGTATACTAGGCGAGAAGGGTTTTGGCAAGCTGGATTTGTTTTTGGACTTGGTCCGGTGCGGTTCCTCCGTAGCTGTTGCGCGCTCCGGCGACGTGTTCTGGTGTGAGGATTTTGTAGATGTCACCCTGGAAGTGTTCGCTGAAGGACCTGTATTCGTCCATAGTCAGTTCAAGCAGGTATTTGTTGTTTTGGATGCAGTAAAGGACGATTTTGCCGATCACCTCGTGCGCTTCGCGGAACGGCATTCCTTTTGCTGCGAGATAATCCGCAATATCAGTCGCATTCGAGAAGTCCTCGTTCAGTGCCTGGCGCATGACTTCGCCGTTCACCTTCATCGTTTCGATCATTGGTGCGAGCAGCTTTAACGAGCCTTCGAGCGTTTCAACCGTATCAAACATGCCTTCCTTGTCTTCCTGCAGGTCCTTGTTATACGCAAGCGGCAAGCCTTTCAAGACGGTCAAGAGGCCGATAAGGTTCCCGTATACCCTGCCTGTTTTTCCGCGTAAAAGCTCCGGGACATCCGGATTCTTCTTTTGCGGCATGATGCTTGAGCCAGTGCAGAAAGAGTCATCGAGTTCAATAAATCGGAATTCCTGGCTCGACCAGATAATCAGCTCTTCGGAAAGCCTGGATATATGGGTAATAATAATTGATCCAATCGATAGAAACTCAAGAATGAAATCCCTSTCGCTTACCGCATCCATGCTGTTCGGGTAAATTGTTTCAAAATCAAGCAGTCCGGCCGTCAGTTCCCTGTCGATTGGGAAGGTTGTCCCGGCCAGGGCCCCTGCGCCAAGCGGCATCCAGTTCACACGTTTCAGGCTGTCCTTGAGCCTTTCCTTGTCCCGCTCAAACATCCAGAAGTACGCCATTAAATGATGCGCGAACGAAACTGGCTGGGCGCGCTGGAGATGGGTATAGCCGGGAATCAGCGTATCGATATGCTGATTCGCCTTTTCAACAATCGCTTCCTGGACATTTTCAACCAGGCCAATCAGTTCATTGGTCTTAGTCCTGAGATACAGATGCATATCGGTTGCCACCTGGTCGTTCCTGCTTCTGCCCGTATGCAGCTTCCCGCCAACCGGGCCGATTAGTTCAATAAGCTTTTTTTCAATATTCATATGGATATCTTCATCTTCTATTAAAAACTCAATCTCGTTTTTTTCGGCCATCTCACTGATTTTCTGGAGCCCGCCAATGATTTTCTCGACGTCCTCCATTGGGATGATTCCGCACTCGCCCAGCATTTTTGCGTGGGCCAGGCTTCCTTCGATGTCTTCCTTGACCAGCTTTTTATCAAAAGAAATTGAAGCGGTAAACTCTTCAACCAATTTATTTGTTTCTTTTGTAAAGCGGCCGCCCCATAATTTTGACATAAGCCTGCCTCCTGATGATTCATGCAGGCTTCCCCATTTTTCAGAGGAAGCCGCATGTTAGTTTGGATTGTTGTTTATTTGGAATCGTCCAGCCTGCACAAAGCCTATTTCAGGACGGACTGCTTGTTATTCACCTGGGAATAAACCTTTGTCGGCAAACCCCAGATTTTGATGAAGCCTTCTGCCGCAAGATGGTCGAACGCGTCGCCCTTCGAATAAGTTGCAAGCTCTTCGTTATAAAGGCTGTATGGAGATTTGCGGCCAACAGTCATATGCGTCCCCTTGTGGAGCTTGACGCGGATTGTTCCGGTCACGACTTCCTGTGTCTGGTCAACAAACGCATCCAGCGCGGCTTTCAGCGGCGAGTACCATAGGCCTTCATAAACGATTTTCGCCATCTGCTGGTCAACCTGCGTCTTGAACTGGGTTACCTCACGCGGAAGTGTCAGGAATTCAAGCTCCTTGTGCGCCTGGATCAGGATTAGAGCGGCAGGGTTTTCGTACACTTCCCTCGACTTGATGCCGACAAGTCGGTTTTCGATATGGTCAATACGGCCGATGCCATGCTTTCCGCCAAGTTCATTCAATTTTTCAATTAGCTCGACAAGCGGCAGCTGCTCACCATTAAGCCCGGTTGGCACGCCCTTTACAAAATCGATTTCAATATATTCCGGGTCATCCGGAGTGAGTTCAATTGGATTCGTCCAGTCGAATGCAGCTTCTGGCGCCTCAGCCCATGGATCTTCAAGGACCCCGGCCTCACAGGCGCGCCCCCAAATATTCGCATCAATCGAGAACGGGTTGTCGAGGCCTACTGGAATAGGAATCCCTTTTTCCTGGGCATACTCAATTTCCTCATCCCTTGTCATGCCCCACTCACGTACAGGAGCGACTACCTTCAAATCAGGATTGAGCGCCTGGATGGACACCTCGAAACGCACCTGGTCGTTCCCTTTTCCGGTACAGCCATGGGCCACCGCGGTCGCGCCTTCTTTTTCCGCAACCTCAACGAGCAGTTTTGAGATTAGCGGTCTCGACAATGCCGAAGATAATGGATATTTCCCTTCATACAGGCAGTTCGCCTTCAGGGCAGGGACAATATATTCTTTTGCTAAAAGCTCTTTCGCGTCGATCATGTAAGCCTTGATTGCGCCAACATTCAGCGCTTTCGTGCGGATGGCTTCCAAATCCTTGCCTTCCCCGACATCGAGCCCGAGCGCAATTACATCGTACCCGTATTTCTCCTGAATCCATTTAACGGAGACGGACGTGTCCAATCCACCCGAATATGCCAAAACAATTTTTTCTTTCGCCATTTCTGCACCTCTTTAGTTGTTTTTTTTGAGTATTTATTTTCAATTCTTTTTTAAAAAAATAACTTGTAGCTAACGCACTGTTATCCCACGAGCAACGCCTTAAGAATCGCTTTCTGGGCGTGGAGCCTGTTTTCGGCTTCGTCGAACACAACGGAGTGAGGACCGTCGATGATTTCAGTTGTGACTTCCTCGCCGCGATGGGCGGGCAGGCAGTGCAGGAAGAGATAATCCTTGTTTGCGAGGCTGCACAGTTCCTCATTCACCTGGAAAGGGGCGAATGTTGACAGGCGTTCCTTTGCTTCCTCTTCCTGTCCCATGCTCGTCCAAACGTCCGTGACGACCACATCGGCGCCGGTAATCGCTTCGCGGGGATCACCGGTCAACAAAACACTGCTTCCCGTCAAGTTTGCCTCTTTTTCCACCTGGCTCACAATGGAGCTGTTCGGCTCATAGCCTGCTGGGCTGGCAATGCTAATATTCATACCCATTTTTACGGCTCCCTCAAGGAGGGAATGGGCCATATTGTTATTGCCGTCACCGATGTAGCAGAGTTTCAGGCCTTCAAGATAGCCTTTGTTTTCGTAAATCGTTAAAAGGTCGGCCATTACCTGGGCTGGATGGTGGAGGTCGGTCAGCCCGTTGATGACCGGAACGGACGCATGCTCGGCAAATTCTTCAATCCGCCCATGCCCAAAAGTACGGATCATCACCGCATCGACATAACGGGAAAGGACTTTTGCGGTATCGGCAATCGTTTCGCCGCGTCCGAGCTGAAGGTCCTTTGTGCTTAAAAAGATGGCCTGGCCCCCAAGCTGCATCATTCCCACTTCGAATGATACGCGCGTCCGGGTCGAGGACTTTTCAAAAATCATTCCGAGCACCTTTCCGCTCAGGAATGGCTGCGGTTTCCCCTGCTTTTGCGCTTTTTTAAGCTGGACAGCCGTCTCAAGCAGCCAGCCGATTTCTTCCTGCGAAAAGTCCGCCAGCCGCAAGAAATCCTTCCCTTTTAAATTTGGTACGAATGATTCTCCCTTTCTGATTGCATTGAGCATGTTGTTCCCCTCCGTTTTAAAAACCCTCCCGGTCATTTCGGCGTGAATAGCTTTAACCGGTCGATTTCGTCTATATCCATACCTCTTTGGCAAAATTACTTTTGCAAAACGCTTAGAACTTGTTTAAAACTCTATCTAAAGTTGCCAGGAACTGGTCCGTTTCTTCCTTTGAAGCAGTGAGCGGCGGGAGGATCCTGACTACATCAGGTCCGGCCGTCAGAATAAGCAGCCTCTCTTCAATTGCCTTTTTCACAATATCGAGGGCATTCGATTCAACCTTTATTCCTATAAGAAGTCCCAGCCCGCGGATTTCCTTTACAACCGAATTCCGGGCTTTCAGTTCCTCCAGGCCTTTTTCCAGGTAGCTTGCCAGTCCAGCTGCTTTCTCCAAAACGCCGCCATCAAGCAATGCCTTTACCGTTGCCAGGCCTGCTGTTGCCGCAAGTGGATTGCCGCCGAATGTACTGCCGTGGCTTCCCGGTTCAAATCCCTTCGCGGCTTCACTTCCGGCGATAATCGCCCCGATTGGGAAACCGGAGCCCAGCCCTTTTGCAATCGAGATGACATCGGGCACGATTCCATATTGTTCGTAAGCGAACAATGTCCCTGTCCGCCCAATCCCCGTCTGGACTTCATCAATCATGAGCAGGATCCCCTTTTCCCGGCAAATCGCTTCAAGTTCCTTCACCCAGGCCGGGTCTGCAGGAATGACTCCTCCCTCACCCTGGACAAGCTCCAGCAAAACCGCGCAGGCATTGCTCCCCTTAATTTCGCCGAGTGAAGCCATGTCATTGAATTGCAGGTAGCGGAAGCCAGAGAGAAGCGGGCTGAATCCATCTTGAATTTTTTCCTGTCCGGTTGCGGTCAGCGTCGCCATCGTCCTCCCATGGAAAGACTGTTTGAATGTAATAATTTCAGGTGAATTGTTCCCTTTTACTTTCCGAGCGTACCTTCTTGCCAATTTGATCGCAGCTTCATTCGCTTCAGCCCCGCTGTTGCAAAAAAACACCTGGTTCCCAAAGCTATTTTCAACAAGAAGCGCGGCCAGCTCTTCCTGGGCTGGAATATGGTAAAGGTTCGAGCAATGCCATAATTCATCCAGCTGCTTTTGAACCTCGTTTTTTACCTGGTCGGGGACATGGCCGAGATTGCATACTGCAATTCCCGATGTGAAATCAAGGTATTCGTTCCCGTCTGTATCCCAAACATGGCTACCCTTCCCTTTGGCAAGGGAAATCGGGAATCGGCTATATGTTTGCATGAGCGCCGAAACTTGTTCGGCTGTACTATGAGTTGCCATGGATGGCCTCCTGTTCAAGGATAATTTTCGTTCCCGCCGTTTCCCCGCTGGCGTATGAAAGCAGGCTACCCGGCTCGAGGCCATTAATGATTGCCGCTTCTTTGACTCCGAGGGTCAACGCATTTACCGCCGCCCGCACTTTTGGAATCATCCCGCCCCAAATCTGGCCTGATTCAATCAATCCATCAATTTCGGCTGGGGTGGCAGCATCCAGTTTAGTTTTTTGCCCTTCTTTTTCAACAAGGATGCCAGGGATGTCGCTGATAAAACAAAGCTTTCCTCCAAGGGAGGCTGCAACCGCCGCTGCGGCTGTATCACCATTAATGTTGTATCTCTGCCCGGTTCCATCCATTCCGATTGGGGAAATGACCGGGATGAAGCCGCCGTCGACAAGGTGCTCGATAATCGATGTTTTTACGGTGGATACCTCACCGACAAAGCCGAGCATTCCCGCATTTTCTGCCGGCCTTGCTTCCAGGAGCCCTCCGTCCGTACCGCTGATTCCGATTGCCCTGCCGCCTGCGATTCCAAGGTTCCTCACCAATTGTTTATTGGCCAATCCGCTCAGCGCCATTTCGGCTACATCCAGCACTTCGTGGTTCGTAATCCTTAAGCCCCCGGCAAATTCAGTTTTGATATCCAATTTTGCAAGAAGAGACGTAATCAGCGGGCCGCCGCCATGCACAATAATTGGCGACCATTCACCCGACTGCTTTAATGCGACAATATCCTCATATAATGAATGCGGCATTTCATCCATAATGCTTCCGCCACACTTGATTACCAAGAAGCCCATCCTTTTTCCCCCACTCGTTTTGGCAAAGTCCCGTTTGAAAATCAGGTCCGGTATGATGCGTTAATTTTCACATAATCATACGTGAGGTCGCATCCCCACGCCGACGCTTCCGCATCCCCCTCGTTCAGATCAACCAAAATATCGACTTCGGTTCCGGCGAGATATTCCTTTGCCTCATCTTCAGAAAAAGGAAGCGGCAAGCCGTTCGCAAAAACAGGACAGGAACCGATTGAGACTGCAACTTTTTCCGGGACGACAGGAACGCCGCTATAGCCGATTGCCGCGACAATCCGGCCCCAGTTTGCATCCTGGCCGTAAATCGCCGTCTTTACAAGGTTCGAAGAGATGATTGTTTTGCCCACTGCCCTGGCATCTTCAAGGCTCTTTGCGCCAACCACTTTTACCTCGACAAGCTTTGTCGCACCCTCGCCATCGCGGGCGATTTGTTTTGCGAGAGATTCACAAACCTCTTTAAGGCCGTCCGCAAATGCCTGCCAGTCTGGGTGTTCTGCATTAAGGGTTTCGTTCCCGGCAAGACCGTTTGCCATGACGAGGACCATGTCATTCGTGCTTGAGTCCCCATCGACCGTAATCATATTAAAGGTTTTATTCGTTGTATCCTTCAAAGCTAAAAGCAAAGCTGCCTGTTCAATGTTGGCATCCGTTGTGACAAAGGCGAGCATTGTGGCCATATTCGGATGAACCATCCCCGAGCCCTTTCCCGCCCCGCTGATTGTAACGGTTTTTCCGTTTATATTGATTTCGACAGCAGCGCTTTTCACGCAAGTGTCTGTCGTTAAAATTGCTTTTTGAAACTCCTCCGGTCCCTCAAATTCAGGATTAAGAATTGTGGATATACCCTTGCGGATGCAATCCATCGGTAGCAGTTCCCCGATGACGCCTGTTGAGGTAACAGCGACGAGGTGGCTGCCGATTCCGAGCATCCCCGCGAACAGCTGTTGCATTTCATAAGCATCCTGGATTCCCTGATCGCCTGTGCAGGCATTGGCGTTGCCGGAATTAACAACCAGAGCCTGAATTTTATTTTCAACTGCAATGCTCTTTTGAGTAACTACCAGAGGCGCAGCCTGAAAGCTGTTCGTTGTATATACGCCGGCCGCAACAGCAGGAACCTCCGATACGATATAGCCTAAATCATGGCGCTTCCTCTTGATGCCGCAGTGCAGCCCTCCTGCCTTAAATCCCTTCGGCAAAATAAAAACGCTCTTCCCTTCCGAATCAACTTTCCCACTCACTATTGCCTGCACGTGCTGTTCCTCCTCTTTCCATTCGGAATGAATTTTTATAAAAATTTACTTTTCAATTAAGGATAAACCGGAATATTTTCAAGGCCTGCCCGGACATCCCAGCCATTCATCAGGTTTGCATTTTGAATGGCCTGGCCGGCCGCCCCTTTCATGAGATTGTCGATTGCGGATACAATCGTCAGCCTGTTTGTCCTTTCATCTACATAAAGCCCGACATCACAGTAATTGCTCCCGGCCACTTCCTTTGTCGCCGGAAGATTCCCTTCAGGCCTTATTCTTACAAAAGGATGGCCGCCGTAGTACTCGCGATAAAGCTTCCTGACTTCTTCCAATGAGATTGATTCCGTCAAGTTAACATATATAGTAGCAAGGATGCCTCTCGTCATCGGGGCGAGGTGGGCGGTGAATGTTACCAGTACCGGCTTGCCTGCCTCTTTCGAAAGAATTTGCTCAATTTCAGGAATATGCTGGTGGGAACCCAGCTTGTAAGCTTTAAAATTTTCGTTCACCTCGGAGAAGTGTGTACCAAGGGATACGCCCCGTCCCGCTCCTGAAACACCCGATTTGGCATCAATAATGATAGATTGCAAGTCCGCAAGCCCACTTTTTATAATAGGCAGCAGCCCCAAGATGGAAGCCGTCGGATAACAGCCCGGGTTTGCTATGATTCTCGAATTCTTTATATTGTCAGCATAGATTTCGCTTAATCCATAAACCGCCTGGCTGATAATTTGCTCATCTGCTGGTGAGTGGCCGTACCACTTTTCATAGGCTTCCGGTGAAGTAAGCCTGAGGTCCCCAGATAAATCAATGCACCGGACGCCGTATTCCGCAAGTTCGGGAACGAGTGTTTTGCTGATGCCTGATGGGACGGCAAGAAAGACAATTTCTGCTTCCTTGCTAATCTTTTCCGCATCAAAACTTACCATTTCGTTGTCAATTGTTCCTGCCGCATGCGGAAAAACTTCGCTGAACACAGTTCCTGCAGTTGAACTGGATATGATTGGCCCCAATTCCAGGTGCGGATGTTTATTTATGAGCCGAATCAATTCAAGTGCACTGTATCCCGTTCCACCAATAATCGCTGCTTTCACACTTCATCCCTCCAATATTGAATTATTATAGATACATATTAATAATTATGCAAGTAATCTTTTGAAAAAATTTAAATCTTTCTGATAAACGCTCATTTAACCCTAAAAATCTGTTATGAAGGATAAGTACTATGCACTTTACTGTATAAAAATTTATATAAGTTGAAGAATACAAGTGTATTCAAATTGAACCTTGCGGTTGATTTCCGCTACGGGCACACGCTTTCCGCGGGGCGTCAGTGGAGTCTCCTCGGCGCAAGCGCCTGTGGGGTCTCCACCTTGCCGCTGCATCCCGCAGGACACTGAAGATCATCCTCGAACTTGCCCACGCACGAAGGAAACGCGGTAGCGTTTTCGAGGAGTCGGTGCCCTCCGCTCCAATCAACTTTCATACCAACTAATTGTGTAAAAAAATTATTCAATCAATATCATTTAACTTTTAGCCAGTAAGCCGACACCAAAAAACAGGCCGCAATCCGTAGCCTGTTCCTTTTAAAATTTCGCTATTTCAAAAACTTTGTAACCGTATCAACCCTGTTTGTCCACACCCAGCCCGAAAAATTTTCTGGAAGCCTTTGTATATCCTCTTTGGAATCAAATCCCTCTGAAAAACCCCCATCGCCGGCTACAAGGACTACCCTCGTTCCGGCATCTTCCATTCGGCCCGCAAATTTCCCGGGCCAGCCCCATAGCCACGGCGCTATTTTTTCCGGGACGTGGACCTGTGTCTGCTCGCATGTCTTTGGCACATAGCCCGTCCATCCAACAGCCATATAGGGGAGGAGACAGCTTTTCAGAGTCGCCTTTGACATGGCCCTTAAATCCGGCAGCTCCTCTTTAAGGGAAGCAATCGGCTCGTCCCCTCCATATACCGTAAGCTGTCCAAGCCTCTCCTTTGAAAAACCTCGTAGATAGTCCGCTAGCATTTTCCCTTCCTCGGGATCGTTGCTCTTTATATGAATCAGCAAATCTTTATCAGGAAACCGTTTTAACACTTCATCGAGCGTGGGCATCAGCCCAATGCCCTTCCCTCTGAGTGGAAAATTTTTTCCGTTGTCAGCCGTATAGCCATAGCCAATATCCAGCTTCTTTAAGTCCGCCATCGTATAATCCCTTGTAACGCCCGACCCGTTCGTCCTGCAGTTCAGTTCCCAGTCATGGAACACTGCAAACTGCCCATCCTTCGTTGGATGGATATCCAATTCAACAACATCCGCCCCGGCTTTAAAGGCAGCTTCCATCGACGGAATTGTGTTTTCCAGGTAGCCATGCTCCGGCGGATAAATCCGTTCTGCCGTGCACGTTTCATTCGTGATGCTTGACATGTTAAACGTCTGGGCTACTCCCCTGTGGGCAAGAATCTTAGGGTGCCCGGAATCTTTGCCGAAGATGGATGTATTGTTCAAAAAAATAAAAACGGCTAGCACTGCCAAGAAAACAGCTATCCGCCTCACGATTTTGCGCTTCTTCATAAGCATTCCCCCCTTAGTAAAAAAAGACATTGCCCTCCAACCGGACAATGCCTCCCCAATCTTATGCCTGCTGCTGTTTAAAGTAGTTCATTACCCAGTTGACCCCGTATTTATCGGTTACCTGGGCATGGAGCGCGCCAAAGAATGTATCCTGGATCTCGACTGTTACTTTGCCTTCCTCGCTAAGGGAAGTATAGGCGTTCCTCATTTCATCCTCTGTATCGAACGTAAGGATAATCTTGACCATATCGCCAGGAACCGGTTCCTGCTTGAATTTGAATGCAAAATGGATGTAGGAGCCGTTGCCGAAATGAAGCTCGGCGTGGAGTAGATTTCCTGCATGTTCATTCAGGACTTTTACTTCACCGCCAAGTATCCCCTGGTAGTACTCGATTGCCTCCTGGCAGTTATCTACTAGAACATATGGGCTTGCGCTTCGCATATTTTTGTAACCTCCTAAATTGTGCATGGTTCTCAAGCAGTATAGCATATGGGTTTTGCAGTTGAAAGCATGCTAGAATATTTTTGAAAAAACGCATGTATCGCGCAATTCCCCGTCAACGGAAAGCTCATCGTTTCTCAGGATTCCTTCCAATTGAAAACCCAACCGTTCAGGTATCGCCCTGCTTTTCACATTCCGGGAATCACAGCGAATTTCAATTCTTTTGGCGGAAAGTTCGGAAATGGCAAAATCAACAATTCCCCGGACAGCTTCCGTCATAAAACCTTTTCTGCTGTGGCGGCTGTCAATCCAATAGCCAATTTCGAATTTCGGAATGCTCCAATTAATCCTGTGAAGACCGGATGAGCCGATTAGCATTCCCGATTGCTTGTCGAACACGAGCAGCCGGAGGTCTTCCCGTTTGATGAACTTAGCATAGGCCTCCCGGATGTTTGCTTCCACATCCTCTTCGGTTTGTTCGATATTGGCGAACGGCATCCATGGCTTTAATTCCTGAAGTGAGGCCTGGATCGCTTCAAATACTGCTTTTCCATCACCAGGTTTCGGCATCCTGATCAGTAATCTCTCAGTCTCAAATTCGCTGGGAAACTCTTTTAAAATAGGATCCATGCGACTCGCTTCCTTTCATACCCACCCATTCGGTTAATTCTTCCAAATTGATTTCACCAATTATATACCTAAACGCTACTTCTGCATAGATGTATTTCGGGCCACGTTTCAGAAAGCTTTTTAAGGCAATAATGTTTATACTAGTTTTAAAGTTTCCCGCCAGGAAAGGAGCCGAATCATGAAGTTCAGGATGATTTCCGGTTTTACAATCTTTTTCATTATTTATTCCTTGCTTGTTTCATATATAGGCTGGAATGGCTGGATCTGGCTTGAATCAGCCGGGGCTCCAATGCCTCCCGTCCCGCTGTATGGTGCTATTGTTTTCATATTGGCCTTCTCCTATCTATTGGGAAGAGCCAAATTCAGGATGCCGGTATTCACTATAATCGGTTCTTACTGGTTTGGCTTATTGCAATATGCGCTTCTCCTGCTACCGCTTGCGGACCTTGCAGGATATATTCTGATAGAAACGGGTCTTCCCTCTGGTCATGTTATTTTTTGGACGGGCCTGCTTGTACTTGCGGTCTTTGCAGTCATTTTCGTCGTTGGGACCTATAATGCCTACACCCCTGTGATTAAAAAATATTCGATTACGATTCCAAAACAAGCGGGCGAACGCGAAAAGCTGAAAATCGCGATGGCTTCGGATATGCATTTTGGCAATTTATCCGGACTTGCCCATCTCCGCAGGCTTGTTGAAAAAACAAACGGGCTCCAGCCAGATATTATTCTTTTGCCCGGTGACATTATTGAGGATGACCCTGAACCGTTTATCCGTAAAAAAATGGGTGATGTAATAAAGGAATTGTCCGCGCCGCTTGGCGTTTACGGGGTGCTTGGCAACCATGAATATTACGGCGGAGCCATCCCGGAGTTTGTGCGGGAAATGAACAAGGCCGGCATTCAAATCCTTCAGGATGAGGTAGTGGAAATCGATGAATCATTCTTCCTTGCTGGCAGGAAGGACAAAACCGATAAATTTCGCCAAGTAGTGAATGACCTTTTGGCCGCCGCGGACCCGTCCATGCCGATTATTATGATGGACCACCAGCCCGCCGAGGTCTCGATTGCGGCGGAAAATGGCGTCGACCTGCTTTTATGCGGCCATACACACCGGGGGCAGATGGCGCCGAACCATCTGATAACGAGAAAATTATTTGAAATTGATTGGGGCCATTTGAAAAAAGGAGACATGCATACTATTGTCTCATCGGGATTTGGCTTTTGGGGTCCGCCCCTAAGGCTTGGGAGCCGCTCGGAGATAATTGAACTTGATGTGGCGTTTGCCAAGAAGGCCGAACCGCACTTCAACAAAAACGAAGGAGCCATCCTCTAGGCTAAAGGGGCTCCTTTTTATTGATACCTTCCTTAACTTTTTAATTATATCCGGGACTTCCAACTCGATAGCCAAAACTGTAACATTTCCGCCACAATTATAGCTCCCCTTCCCCAAGTTAACCATACCGCCGAGGTGGCAACAGGTGAACGAACTGCCGGTTTTATAAAAGCACTCTCCTAAAAACAAGGCAACTGCCTATTCACCTGGACCGCTTTTCGGCAACCCGCGTATAATCCCTTAGTGAACTAGAACCCCTGTTAGAAAAAACTCTCCCATTCGCAGCAGAGCTTCCTAAACCAAAAAAAGGAGGGCTTTAAATGGCCTCCCGCATTAATTTTTCATTTTTGGATCAAGCACATCGCGAAGCCCGTCTCCCATCAGGTTAAAGCCGAGCACCGTCAGCATGATCGCCATGCCTGGGAAAAATAACGTCCACGGCGCCTGCATTAAATAGTTTTTCGAATCTGCAAGCATCCTTCCCCATTCCGGTTCTGGCGGCCGCGCCCCCATTCCGAGGAAGCCAAGCGCAGCCGCTTCAATAATCGCAGTTGCAATCGCAAGAGTCGCCTGGACGATGACAGGCGTTATGCTGTTCGGCAGGATATGCCTGAACAGGATGCGGCTATCCTTCATCCCGACCGCCTTTGCGGACATAATATACTCCTCCTGCTTTACACTTAGAACCTTCGACCGGACAAGCCTCCCGAAATTAGGAATATTGATGACTGCAATTGCAATTAAAGCATTCCGGAGCGACGGGCCAAGGATCGCGACAATCGCAATCGCCAGGAGGATACTCGGAAACGCAAGCATGATATCAAATAAGCGGGATATGAGCCCATCTACCCAGCGCCCATAATAACCGGCGATGATTCCTAAAAAAGTTCCAATTATCGATGAAGCCAATACAGAGAAAAATCCGACCCATAAGGAGATCCGGGCACCATAAAGAATCCTCGAAAAGATATCCCTACCAAAATCATCCGTTCCGAACCAATGTTTCTCGGATGGAGGCAAAAACCTGTCCGCCAGAACCTGGTCACGAAAACTGTATGGAGCAATATAAGGGGCTATAGCCGCAATGAAAATAAAGAATAGTACGATAAAGAGGCCAATGAGCGCGAGCCTGTTTTTGCGAAATGAGTGCCATGCTTCCTTCCAAGGGGATACCGCATCCTCCTCAACGGAATTGACCGGCATATTGCCTGTATGTTTTGCCAGTTCTGCCACGTTCTTTCCCTCCCATCCTCAATTGTATTTGATGCGCGGATCCACGAATGCATATAAAAGATCGACGATTAGATTAATCAATACAAAAATTCCCGCGATAATTAAAATCCCGGATTGGATGACAGGGTAATCGCGATAACTGATTGCATCGTATAAATAGCGCCCGATTCCCGGCCAGCCGAATATCGTTTCTGTCAGGATCGCTCCGCCAAGCAAAAGGCCTGTCTGAAGCCCGATAATCGTCATAACCGGAATGACGGCATTTTTCAATGAATGCTTAAAGACGACCCAGAACATTGGCAATCCTTTTGCCCTCGCCGTCCGGATATAATCTGATTTCATAACCTCAAGCATTGAAGACCTGGTCATTCGCGCTATAATAGCCATCGGGATAGTCGCAAGCGCCATGCTCGGCAAAATAAGATGCCTTGCCGCCACAACAAATTGGTCGAACCGCCCCTGGAGCAATGTGTCGAGCAAATATAAATTCGTTATCGCCGTTATTGGGTCCCTTACATTTTCCCTGCCGGTTGTAGGAAGCCAACCCAGTTCAATCGAAAATAAATATTGACCCATCAAGCCAAGCCAAAAAATTGGCATCGACACCCCGACAAGCGCGATGACCATGGCCACATAATCAAACCATGAATTCGAAAACCAGGCGGAAATAATCCCCGCGTTTACACCAATGATGACAGCGATGACCATGGCCGCAAACGCCAGCTCTGCTGTAGCGGCCAGATATGGCCAAACTTCCTCGCTTATTGGGCCTCTTGTCCTCAAAGAAGTTCCGAGATCCCCTTGAAGAAGGGATTTAAGGTAGTCAAAATACTGTATGTACCATGGACGGTCCAATCCAAGTTGGGCTGTCAGCGCTTCAATTGATTCCTTTGTCGCCCTTTGCCCAAGGATGACCTGGGCAGGGTCGCCGGGAATCGCATGTATGATTGCAAAAACGATGAGGGTCATTCCGATTAGGACAGGAATGAGTGATAGGATTCGCCTTATGGAGTATGTCATCATCCTTCCCGCACCTCCTCTTTTTTGTGTTTTCCCAAAAGGTTTATGTCGTTTCTTTCACCTGATTTATATCGGTCTTGAAAATAACATCGACATTATGAAAAACCTCTTTACGCGCCATTTAAGGCCAAAAGGGGAGCAAGCTCCCCTTTCAGCCGGCAACTTATTTAAACTCGACTTTCATGAGAGATTCGGATCCTGTTGGGTGTGGAACATAGCCGGTAATTTCTTTAACAGCTGCGGAAAGCGGCCTTGAGTGGACAAGCGGCACCCACGGGGCGTCATCGTGAATGATAACCTGAGCCTGCTTGTAAAGTTCCGCCCGCTTTTCTTCATCCGTCTCCGACTGGGCCTGGATCAAAATATTGTGAAGCTCCTCATTCACATAACGGGAATAGTTGCTTCCTCCGATGCTGTCCTTATCCAGGAGTGTATAAAGGAAGTTGTCGGCATCGCCATTATCTCCTGTCCAGCCAAGCATGAATGCATCAAATTCGCCTTTTTTCGCTTTATCGAGATACGTCGGCCAGTCAACTTGCTTGATTTCCGCCTGAACGCCAATTTTACTGAAGCTTTCCTGGATGATTTCGGCGACCTTTAGCCCTTCAGGCATATAAAGGCGCGCTACAGGCATAGCCCAGAGGTCCATTTTAAAGCCTTTTTCAAAACCAGCTTCCTTCAGCAATTCCTTTGCTTTCTCCAAATCATATGGATATGCTTCGATTTCTTCGTTGTACCCTTGGATTGACGGCGGCATCGGATTGATTGCTGGTTTAGCCATACCGGCATAGAAAGCCTCGATAATGGATTCCTTGTCAATCGCATGGTTTAGAGCCTGCCTGACAAGTTTATTGTCGAACGGCTTTCTCGTTGTCGTAAAGCCAAGGTAGCCCACGTTCATGGACGGGCGCTCAATCAACTGAAGCTTATCATTCCCTTCAACCTGGGCTACTTCTGAATAGTTGAGGCCATCCATCATATCGATTTCTCCATTGGCAAGTGCATTGAGGCGAGCAGTATTTTCAGGGATGACCCGGAAAATGACTTTGTTCAATTTAGGGAAGCCTTTCTGCCAGTAATTTTCATTTTTTTCAAGAGTGATGGTGTCATTCTCTTTCCATTCGACAAACTTGAACGGACCGGTTCCAACCGGGTTTTTGCGGTATGCTTCGCCGTACTTTTCAAGGGCTGCGGGGCTTGAGATTCCGAAGCATGACATAGCAAGGTTTACCAGGAAAGTTGCCTGGGGCCGTTTCAGGATAAACTGGATTGTATGCTCATCGACAACCTTTACTTCCTGGATGACATGCCCTTCGTCTCCCTTATAGCCGCCGAACATGGTGTAGTAAGGGAATTTTTCTTCATCGCCGCCTGCCCATCGCTCAAAATTGTATTTGACCGCTTCGGCATTGAAATCGGTGCCATCATGGAACTTAACGCCTTTTTGCAGTTTGAATGTATAGGTGAGGGAATCATCCGACAATTCCCAGCTTGCAGCCAATCCTGGCTGGGTGGATGTATCGCTATCACCGAAGCTGACCAGGGTATCATAAATATTTTCAGTTACCTTGAACGTTTCGCCTTCCGTCGTTGTAATTGGGTCAAGTGTTACCGAGTCTCCGCCACGCGCATAAACAAGCGTATCCTGTTTCGGCGTCGTATCCCCGGAGGATTGTTCTTTCCCGGTTGAGGACTTCTTTGTGCCGCCCCCGCTGTTGCACCCAGCCAGCAACAAGCCTACCGCCAGCAGCGCAATCAAGAGCACCTTAAGATTTTTTTTCATAGCCTTTTTMCCCCCGTTTTCTAATTTATCAATCCCGCCGCATTTCCTCAGCCATAAAGGTGGCATGCGACGTAATGACCATCATTCGTAATACCTTCAGGCCGGACTTTGGTGCAAACTTCCATGCATGCAGAACACCTTGTATGGAACGCGCAGCCAGACGGAGGATTGGCGGGGCTCGGCAGCTCCCCCTCAATCAAAATGGTTTCTTTCTTTAAATCAGGGTCGGGAACCGGTACGGCGGACAAAAGCGCCTTTGTATATGGGTGCTTAGGATTTTCATACAATTCCTCGCTTCCTGCCAATTCAATAAGGCGGCCGAGGTACATAACCCCAACCCTATCACTAATATGGCGGACGACTCCCAGATCGTGTGCGATAAAAATATATGTAAGGTGGAATTCCTTTTGAATATCCTTCATTAAATTCAATACCTGCGCCTGGATTGAAACATCCAAGGCGGAAACGGGTTCATCGGCAATAATGAGTTTTGGTTTTGTCATCAATGCCTTGGCAATACCGATCCGCTGCCTTTGCCCCCCGCTGAACTGGTGGGGATAGCGCCTGGCGTGAAAACTGCTCAGCCCAACGACCTCGAGCATTTCCTTCACCAGTTTCCTCCGTTCCTCCTTCGAGCCGATTCCATGGACAATCAAAGGCTCCTCCAAGATTTCTTCGACTGAATGGCGGGGGTTCAACGATGCGTACGGATCCTGGAATACCATCTGTATGTCCCGGCGCACTTTTCTCAGTTCTGCCTGCGACATTCTCGTAATCTCTTTATCTTCAAAAAGAATCGACCCGTAACTCGCCTCGATCAATCGCATAAGCAGGCGGCCTGTTGTTGATTTTCCGCAGCCGCTTTCCCCGACAATGCCGAGCGTCTCTCCCTTCCTCACATAAAAGGACACATCATCGACCGCTTTTACCTCGCCGACCTTCCTTCCGAACAGGCCGCCGGCTATTGGGAAATATTTTTTCAGGCCGTTCACTTCAAGAAGTAACTCTTGCATTTTCCCCGCTCCTCTCGCTCGTTTCATATAAAAAGCAGCGGACTTCATGCCCTGGCTGTCCCATTTTATACAAATCGGGCGTCTCTTCCATGCATCTCCCGAACACCTCCGCGCACCGCGGGGCGAATCTGCAACCATTCACAATTGTCCCTGGCCTTGGCACATTGCCGGGAATGCTGTACAGCCGATCTTTTTTTAATCGCAAGTCAGGAACCGACTTTAGGAGTCCCCGCGTATACGGGTGTTTCGGGTTTTTTAAAATTGTCCTGACGTCGCCTTCCTCCACAATCTGTCCCGAATACATGACGATGACTCGCTCGCAAATTTCCGCCACAACGCCGAGGTCGTGGGTAATGAGAATAACGGTTGTATCCGTTTTTTCGTTTAAATCCTTCATCAAGGCAAGAATCTGGGCCTGAATCGTCACATCCAGCGCCGTAGTAGGTTCATCCGCTATTAAAACTTTCGGGTTGCAGGCCATTGCCATCGCAATCATGACGCGCTGGCGCATTCCTCCCGAAAGCTGGTGCGGATACTCCTTCAAGATGCCTTCCGCTCTAGGTATTCCTACTAATTGCAGCAATTGCAGGCAGCGCACTTTCGTTTCCGCCTTTGAAAGGTTTGTGTGTAGGCGAATTGCTTCGGACAACTGGTTTCCGATTGTGAATAAGGGGTTTAATGAGGTCATAGGTTCCTGGAAAATCATCGAGATTTGATTGCCGCGGATTTTCCTCCACTCTTTCTCGGGCAGGCCGGCCAGGTTCCTTCCTTCAAAAAGAATTTCCCCATGCTCAATTTTGCCTGGCGGGGAAGGAATCAATCCCATAGCTGCAAGGGAAGTTACACTCTTTCCGCTCCCGGACTCGCCGACAATTCCGAGTATTTCTCCCTTTTTCACTTCAAAGCTAATACCGTCTACTGCAGGAAGCAGCCTTTTACCGGTTTGGAAGGACACTTTTAACTGATTTATTTTTAATATCGCCTCTTTTGCCATTTTGCCGCCCCCGCCTTAACTATGTATTATTAATAGAATATTGGGATTATACTAAATTTATAAACTATTATGACACTTAAATTTTCTTATTTGTGTCTAAATTTGTCAAACACCAAAAAATTTTCCCAACATAATCCACGCTATAATATAGGATGGGAAAATAGGATTTGCATGTTAGGTTAGGATGGATTGATTCTCTTGGAAAGTTACACAGAAACAGGAGGGAAACTATGAAGGAAAAATTGTGGCATTATCCAGGAGGGAAATACGGAAGGTGGATAACTTTGTTTAGTTGGATTGCTCTTCTGGCAATCCTGAATCTCGCTTTTCCGCAGGCGAACTCGCAAAAAACAGAGACAGCCGGTGATTTGGGGAAAGACGCCCCCTCCCAGCTGGCAAAGGCAATTGCGGATTCAGAGTTCCCTGCTGACAAAGGAATTCCCGCCTTGCTCGCATGGCACCGGGGAAGCGGACTGGAGACGAACGATTTGCACGCCATCCAGACCGTTGTAAAAAAACTCAGCGACCATCCGGCAAGCTACCAGGAGAGCATCCCCCCCTTTCACCAGTTGCCCCCCGAGGCTTTAAGAGGAATGGTTTCACAGGATGGGACGACCCTCATCATTCCTGTCTCCTTTCAGGAAGATGCAGGGCCGGAAGATCTTGAAAAAGGAATTGGGGAAATAGAAAGAACAATAAAGGGCAACTTTGTAAAAAATCCATTGGAAGTAAAAGCAGGAACGGAGAATGAACTACTTGCTAGGATAACAGGGCCGGCCGGTATTTCCCTGGATGCCAATAAGCTTTTTTCCCAGGGCGACTTGAGCCTGTTATTTGGCACTGTTGCCATTGTGCTTATCCTTTTGCTTGTTATCTACAGGTCCCCGATTCTTGCGCTTGTCCCGCTTATCGGCGTCGGCATTGCTTACGGGATTATCAGCCCGGTACTTGGCTGGGTCGGCGAGAATGGCTGGGCGGAATTCGATAGCCAGGGCCTTTCGATTATGACCGTCCTGCTTTTCGGTGCCGGAACGGATTATTGCTTGTTCCTCATCTCAAGCTATAGAAGCCATCTTGAAAAAGAGAAAGATAAATTCACAGCGATGCGCCTCGCCATCAGCAGTTCATCAGGAGCAATCGCAATGAGCGGATTGACGGTCGTCTTCTCTTTGCTGGCCCTGCTGCTTGCGAAATACGGTTCGATTCATCGGTTCGCCATTCCATTCAGTTTGTAAACCTGATTATGATGGCGGCAAGCCTGACACTCGTTCCGGCCATCCTTAGCATTCTCGGCCGCGTTTCCTTCTATCCTTTTATTCCATGGACCCCGGCAATGAAGAAGGAGCGGGCCGCACGGAAAGGAAAGCCCTATTCTCCTTCAGAAAAGAAAGAGGGGCTAGGGCTAAAAGTCGGTGGGCTGATTGGAAAGAGGCCGTGGACGGTTGTATTGGCAACCACACTGATCCTTGCGGGATTCGCGTTCTTTTCCACAAAGATAGACTATACGTACGACACGCTTTCCTCCTTCCCGAAAAATATGCCTTCGCGTGAAGGATTTGCATTGATTGCCGACCACTATAGCCCTGGCGACCTTGCGCCGGTGCATGTGATTGCCGATACGGAGGGAAAACAGACAGGAATAAAGGAAGTGCTTGAAAGCCTGCCCTTTGTGGCAAATGTATCGAATCCCGAGACAGGGAAAAACAATTCCGAAATGGAGCTTTATGAAGTAAAACTCGCCAAAAATCCTTATTCCAACGAAGCGATAGATCATATTCCCGACATCCGCGATAAAATAGTCTCAGCGCTTGAAGGGGCAGCAATTGACAATGCTCCCGACAAGGTTTGGATTGGCGGCTTAACGGCTGAACAGTATGACACGAGGGAAATTACTGTTAAGGACAGCAATGTTATCATACCCGTCATTCTTGCCTTGATTGCGATACTCCTTTTTGGCTATCTGCGATCCATAACAGCTACAGCCTATTTAATTGGTACGGTTGTCCTGTCCTTCTTCAGCGCGCTTGGGCTTGGCTGGATTGTCCTCCATTATGGGTTTGGAGTCGAGGCCATCCAGGGGTTCATTCCGCTGTATGCTTTTGTGTTCATCGTCGCGCTTGGTGAGGACTACAATATTTTCATGGTTTCGGGCATTTGGCGGAAAAGCAAGGAAATGCCTTTGTGGCGTGCTGTAAAAGAAGGAGTCGCCGAATCGGGGGCTGTCATTACATCAGCGGGATTGATCCTTGCCGGCACATTCATAGTCCTGACTACTTTGCCTATCCAGATCCTTGTCCATTTTGGGACGATTACAGCGATAGGCATCCTGCTCGATACATTCATTGTCAGGCCATTCCTGGTTCCGGCCATCACGGTTCTTTTAGGAAAGTGGGCATTCTGGCCTTCAAGAAGGAACATGGTAGCAACCGTAAGCCAGAAGGAACACCAGGCGGGTTAAGTTTAGAAAAGGCGGTAAGCGCCGCGTTTAACCTTAAATAGCGGTAAGCACCGGATTAAAATATTTTTAAAAGCCTTCCACTCACATGAAGGCTTTTTTTTCCAAAAGGCTGAAGTGAATACGCAAAACCCCAATCACACAAACTAACTTCCGAACAACAATAAAAGGAGTGAGTTTTGTGAAAAAGAGTTCCAAGGTATTGCTTTCAGCTTTATTGCTTCTCGGACTGGCTGGCTGCGGCACTAACAATAACGATAACGGAAAAAACAGGATCCAGTCCAACGGGGCCAGAATCAACACGCTTAACGATAACCAGCAGCTTCGGGTATCCGACCGGGCGGCACGTGCTGTTGAACGGCTGAAAGATGTCGACAGGGCGCACGTTATCATTTCCAACAACAACGCCTATGTCGCAGTGCGTATGAATGACAATAATGGACGTAATGGCGCTGGCACGTTCAACAATGGAAATCGCAATGATGGCAACGATGGGAATATGCTCGACAATGGCCGGATTAATCAGCATGGCAATGACGGCATCATCAATGGCAAAGGCGACGCCGGAAACAAAAACCGGAACGGCAATGACGGCATATTGAACAACAGGAATGATGGAAACCGTGATGCAGGATATGGCCCTGGAGGAACAGTCGGCTTCGGGAACGGCGATGGAATGGATGGACGATTTGGAGATAACAACGGGTTTGGTAACAATCGGGGCACAGTAACGGGCTATGGAAACGACAACCGGGATATCATCAGCGACCCGAATTACACAAGTGTAAATACGAAGTTCGAACAGAAGATAGCGGACCAGGTCCGGAAGGCTGACAGGGACATCCACAAGGTCTACATTTCCTTCAACCCTGACTTCTATGACACAATGAACGGCTATGCCAATGATATAAATGATGGCAGGAACCGCGGCGGCCTGTTTAACGACTTTACAGGGACAATGCGGGGAGTTTTCGGAAGGTAAAATAGGGCGGGCGGCATGGTTTGTGCCGCCCTTTCTTTATTTTGAAAATGGATATGGCCATTACTTAAGCGCGCTTTTTTGCCAAAATGACAATTGTGCTGATAATGCAAAAAGTTCCAAGCCATTCTTCCACGCCAAACGGGACGCTCAACCATAAGACAGATACAAAGGCCGCGGACAGGGGCTCAACAGAAGCGAGCAGGCTCGTTTCGGAAGCGCTGATGTATTTCAGGCTTTCCAAATAACAGTAAAATGCAATCAGCGTCCCGAAAATGACGACAAACACTACCGCAAGCAAGGATTCCGGCGAAACAGAACCTTTAAACATCCAGGGTGGATTAATGAAACTGAAACATAATCCGCCGGTGACCATCCCCCAGCCTGTTACGTTGACCGAACCCCATTTCGCAAGAAGGTTCCTTGGCTGAAGTGTATAAAAGGCAAGCGCGACCGCGGATGCAATTCCCCAAAAGACGGCAAGCCCTGAAATCGACAATGTCCCGATATTCCCCTTCGTCACAAGGAGAAGTGTTCCTGCTAGAGCGAGTATTATCGCCGAAATTTCCCATTTGTTAGGGAGCTTTTTTCCCTTAATCGCCAAATACCCGGCAATCATCGTTGGCGCAAGATATTGCAGGACCGTCGCCGCAGCCGCATTAGAATGGTCAATTGCCGCGAAGTAGGTATACTGCACTGCGAGCATTCCGAGAATGCTGAATAACAGGAGGGCTCCGGCATCGCGCCTGTTTTTCCATATGCCCATTATTCCGGCTGGATCCTTCACGCCACCGATGGCCAGCAAAATCGAACCAGCGAGAAGAAGCCTGATATCAACAAGCCAAGCCGGACTGAAGCCCTGCCTTTGAAATAAATATTGGGCAACGGTTCCTGATATTCCCCATAGTGTCGCACCGATAAGCACAAGGGCAATTCCCTTCCCCCGGACGTGCGGCATAGCCAATTGTTCCGCTTTCACCTGTTGCTTCCCCCTTTTAACCTCTGTATAGGTTCATGTTCTCTTAACCTTTCAGAATTTTCAAGGGATTTTTTTGAAACAAGCGGTTTTGAATGAGGAAGGGGATCAATCTTACTTTAACGCCCGAAGGAACGGCCGGCCAAAGCCACTCGGGCTTTAAATCTGCTTTTAACGCCCGAAGGATCCGCTGGCTACATCCCTTCAGGCTCTAATCTTCTTTTAGCACCTGTAGGATTAGAATGACGAACATGCAACACAGCTCTCACTTTTTCTGTCCGGTGTAAATATGAATTGCATCGCGAAGGAATTCAGCCGTACCGGGCTGACCCTTGTCATAATAGTTACGGAACCGTTCATCGTCGACATACATTTGGGCAAGGTTTGCATGGGCTTCGGGGCTATAGCTGCCCCAGTAGTGCATCAGCCATTTTTTATGCAGTTCTGCCGCTTGTTGTGCAAGTTCGCCAGATGGATCCCTGCCTGTCGCAATGGCTTTCGATATGTGTAGCATGATTTGTTCAGCTAGCCTTTCCGCCTCGCGATGCTGTTCCTCTGTCATCCCCCTGACCTTCGCGTACGACTGTTCCACCGCTTCGGCACCATATTTTTCACGAATTTCCGTTCCATATTTTTGTTCATTCTCTTCTATCATTTTTTGTTTGAAGCCTTCGAACTTTTCCTTGTCATTCATTTTCGTACCTCCTTCTGTCATTTTGATTGTTTTATCCACATTTGCCAGCAAAAGATCCAACTGCCTCCTTCTCTCTAGGAGCTTTTCCCGGTGTTCCTTAAGCGCTGCGACACTGTCAAACCCAGGCGATTGCAGAATTTCATTTATAGCCTCAAGGGAAACATCAAGCTCTCGGTAAAACAGGATTTGCTGCAGCTTATTTACTTCCGCCTCCCCATAAATCCGGTATCCGGATGAATTAATCCTTGCCGGCTTCAGGAGGCCAATTTCATCGTAATACCTTAAAGTCCTTGAACTTACGCCGGCCATCATTGCCAGCTTTTGAACCGTGTATTCCATTCCGGCACCTCCTTGCTATTACTGTACACCTTAACGCTACGTAAAGGTCAACTCCCTTAGTTGAAAAAATATGCCTATTTTTTTGTCACCTAAAAAGGCAAATAATAGTTGACAGAACTTTCACATATTATAAGATATGTTTAGAGGCACGAAATAAACTGGAGGGATAGTATTATGAACAAAACAATTGAAAAACGCCTTACCCGTTCCGAGGTTTCCGAGGAATTAACTTGGGATTTGTCCAGCCTTTTTTCAGGCATTGATGCCTGGGAAGCTGAACTGGAAAGCGTAAGGGAAGATCTTAAAGGTTTTGATATTTATAAAGGTAGGCTGGGAGCCGGCGCATCTGTTCTTTTGGAATGCCTTTCCGCGCAGGAACGCCTTGCAATGAAGCTAATCAAAGTCATGACCTATGCTAGCCTGAACCAGTCAGCCGACGGAACAGATCCGCTCAACCAGGCAAATTCCGCCCGGGCCGCCCAGGTAAGGACGGAAGCGAACGCCGCACTATCGTTTATTGATTCAGAAATTCTTTCCCTCCCGGATGGTGCCATCGAAGCGTACATAAACGAGGAACCGGGCCTTGAAGCCTTCCGCAAAAACCTTTTTGAACTCATTGATACAAAGAAGCATAGGCTTTCCCCTGAAACCGAGGAAACGCTTGCTGCCCTCGGGGAGGTCCATTCCGCACCTTATACAATTTATAACTTGAGCAAGCTTGCCGATATGGAATTTTCGCCTATCCAGGATAAGGACGGGAATGAATTGCCTGTTTCATTTGCCTTATTTGAAAACAGGTATGAGTTCTCCGCAGATACCGACCTTCGCAGGAAGGCTTATGATTCTTTTGTAAAAACATTGAAGCAGTATAGGAATACAATCGCCGGAACCTACGCTACCGAAGTAAAAAAACAGGTTACTCTCGCCCGTCTCCGGAACTACGAATCCGTTACCCATATGCTCCTTGAGCCGCAAAAAGTGACAATTGAAATGTACAACAACCAGCTGGACATCATTTTCAAAGAGTTGGCGCCGCATATGCGCCGATACGCAAAATTGAAAAAGGAGGTCCTGGGCCTGGATGAGCTGAGATTTTGCGACCTGAAGGCTCCTTTCGACCCTGAGTTCAATCCGGAAACGACCTATGAAGAGGCAAGCGAGATTATCATGGAATCCCTTAAAGTGATGGGGCCGGAATACAGCGAAATTATAAAGCGCGGCTTTGAAGAAAGATGGGTCGATCTCGCCGATAATGTCGGGAAATCAACCGGGGCGTTCTGTTCAAGCCCTTATGGCGCCCACCCTTACATCCTGATTACCTGGCAGAACAATATGCGCGGTGCGTTCACGCTTGCCCATGAGTTCGGGCACGCGGGCCATTTCTACCTTGCAAACAAGGAGCAGCGCATCATGAACACCCGGCCATCGATGTATTTTGTCGAAGCGCCGTCCACGATGAACGAGATGCTTCTCGCCCAGCACCTGATGGACAAAACCGAGGATACGCGGATGCGCCGCTGGGTTGTACTGCAATTGCTCGGTACGTACTACCATAACTTCGTGACGCATCTTCTTGAAGGCGAATACCAGCGCCGAGTATATGCGTTCGCAGAAAAGGGCGGCGCGCTGACCGCGAAAAAGCTGACAGAGATCAAGGGAGACGTCCTCTCTGAATTCTGGGGAGACAGCGTTGTCCTAGATGAAGGCGCCAGCCTGACCTGGATGCGCCAGCCGCATTACTATATGGGACTTTATCCGTACACGTATTCCGCCGGGCTGACCGCTTCAACAGCCGTCGCAAAGCTGATAAAAGAGGAAGGGCAGCCTGCGGTTGACCGCTGGCTTGAGGTCCTCCGAGCTGGCGGAACGATGAAGCCGCTTGAATTGATGAAACATGCGGGCGTCGACATGTCCACGCCTCAGCCAATCAAGGATGCCGTCGCTTATGTTGGTACCCTGATTGATGAGCTTGAAAAGTCCTACGAGGAAAACGAAAGAGTATAATATAAAATCAATGAAGGCGCACGGGACTTGTCCCATGCGCCTATAATTATTGCCCTTTTTTTGGATTACAAGCATTCCAGTTCAATGCTGACTGTTGTGCCAATCCCCGCCTGGCTGTCAATTTTCATTTCCCCGCCATGCTCCTGGAGGATTTTATTGCTCACCGTAAGGCCTAGCCCGATTCCTTTGTCCTTCGTTGTATAAAAAGGTGTACCGAGATAGCCAATAATTTCAGGGTCAATGCCGATGCCCTCGTCCTTGAACTGGATCAGGACCCGGCTGTTTTTAATTAGTTGCACTATGATATACACATTTCCCCCATCCGGCATGGCTTCAATGGCATTTTTAAGGAAATTTACAAATACCTGTTTCAGCTGGTTTGGGCTGCACATCAACTCAATGTTTTTAGCAGGATAATTTGTCTTAATCTGGACATTATGAAGCAAGGCCTGCGGTTGGAGGATGTTGATGGTACTTTCAATGATCGAGTAAAGTTGCGCCCTTTTAAACTCGATTGCCTGGGGCTTTGCCAGCGACATGAACTCATTCACAATGATATCAATCCGTTCTAGCTCATTCTGGATAATTTCCAAATATTGTTCCTGTTTTTCCGCTGAAGTTCCTCCGTGAAGGAGTTTCGAAAAGCCCTTCAGTGAGGTAAGTGGATTCCTGATTTCATGGGCAACCCCGGCGGCAAGCTGGCCGATGATGGAAAGCCGGTCAAGATTCCGCAGCGCCGCTTCATTGCGGACACGATCCGTAATATTCCTGGCGATTGCCAGGAAGGTTTCAATCTCATTGCTTTCATTATAAATTGGCGAAACATTGTATTCGAGGTAGATTGTATCGCCCTTGATCGTCCTCATTTCTTTTTCGAAAAAAATGGGCTCTCCGGTCCTTTCATACTCCTCAAGAAGAATCTTGAAGGAAGCCGCTTCCTCTTCCGTAATAAAATCATAAAGGCTCCTTCCCACAATTTGTTCCGGCGTCTTTCCAAACCATTTTTCATGCGAAGGAGAAGCAAACAGGAAGGTTTTATGCCGCGTGTTTGTAAAAATGCTGATTAGGTCGGTCGTATTTTCAGTAATGAGCCTGTAAAGTTCCCTGCTTTTCTTCAATTCCCTTTCAAGTTTTTTCGATTCGGTAATATCACGGAAAATTCCAATCACAGCCGCAACATTTCCGTTAGAATCCTTAAAAGGGGAGAAGGAGGCGGCAATATCAAGAAGGTTGCCATTTTTGTGGTAGCCTTCCGTTTTCAGATTGGTGAACGTTAACCCCTGCTTGACCTGTTCCAGAATTTCGCCATCCCTTTCCGGGTAGCCAAATTCATCAAAATTCTTCCCGAGCAGTTCACGTTCCTCATACCCAAAAATGGCCGTGTACATCGGATTTACCCGTATAAAACGGTTATCCATGTCCAAAATGACAAAGCCATCCGGGGTGCAGGTGAAAAACAGGTCAGCCAATTTTTCCGAATCGATATCCATCATTCCGGCCTTATAACCGAAAATAGGGTAGCTTTTGGACATGGTTCTTGCCTCCTAATTTTAAAACTTGTGGCCGACAATCAAATGTGGAAGAACTTCATTCCAGGTTCTGTTTTAAAAAGAATTCATTGACAAATCATTCATTTTACTTCCATTTTACTTAATATCAAGCCATCTTGTCGATAAAAGATTCCCAAATAAAAAAATGCCGAAAAAGCATGTGCGCGCTTCTTTGGCATTTCTCCTCATCATTTGTTTGAAAGTTGCCGGCAGCTCCCGTCCATCAAAGATAATAAAAATTGTCGCGGAACAAATTATGGTGATAGGAAAGGATGGTCGCCGCCTTGCTCACATCCTGGACTTTTGATGGCAGAATGGAGCAGTATCCAGCTTACTTTTGGAACACCTTTCTGTAAAAATCCGTTTCTAGTATTTTAGCGGAATAATGGAATTTCGCATTCACTATGTCCGAAACCATGTCAATATACTTCTTATCAACAGTTGCTTTCCCCGAAGAAGTAAATTCCCTTGTAACGGAATTGTATTTTCCCCGGTCTGTAATGAAGCTTTTATCGACAAACATGACGAGCGGCTCCGAGTTCGAAAAAATGTCCCTTCCCATCAGCAGGCGCGAATCGTATTCAAGCCCGAGGAGGTTTGATAAAGTTGGAATGATATCAAGGCTGGAGGCAGGCTTATCGATTTTTTCAGGCCTCATTCCTTTTGCATAAAGAATGAAGGGGCTTTTGTACAGTTCAAACGTTTTATCAACTTTGTGCCCGGCCAATTCATCAATCGCCTCAACTGAAAGGCCATATGGATAGTGGTCCGCGCTCAACGCAATCAAGGTGCGGTCTGCCACCCCATTCTCTTCCAGTCTTTCGAGCAATTGCGCAAGTGCCCGGTCCAGTTCAACTTGTGTGGCTAAATAAGCCCTTGCCTCGGTCGACAAAGGAAGCCCATCGACGGCTTTTTTATTTTTCCAGGCGATATAATTCCCGGTAAAGTTGTACTGCATATGCCCGCTCACTGTCATGTAATACGTGTGGAACGGCTGCTGCCCAATAAAGTCTGGCACGGTCTTTTCAATCATTTCAATATCCGATTCCGGCCAGGTTTTCTTCACCTCGAGCCCCTTGCCGACGGCTTTATAGTCATACCCCATATTCGGATGTGATACATCCCTTCCGTAATAGGAATAGGTATGGTTATGGTATGCCCTTGTTTCGTAGCCAAGCATTTTCAGCTGGTTTCCCATCGTAAAGGGCATATAGTTCCGGCCGGATGCCTTAAAGCTCCAGATGCCGCTTTTCGGAATAAGCCCTGTGCAGGCAACATACTCCCCATCGGAGGTGCTTACTCCCCATACCGGATTATAAAAGTTTGTGAAATGATAGCCCTCATGGACAAGCTTATACAAAGTCGGGGTAATTTCCCTGTTTACAGCGTACGGAGAAAAACTCTCAGCGGTTAAAAAAATTAAATTATAACCCTTGAATTTTCCTGTATAACGGTTTTTTTCAGTCGGCTCTACCGTGCTGAAATACGTATACATTTCTTTCAGATTACGGTCCTTTTCCTTACCCGCGAGTTGTTCCAGATTTATATTCATTACATTGTATCCACGTCCATTTTGTTCCCCGGATGAACGTTTTGAAGGAGGGGTGTTCCCTAAATCTCCTGATGGCTTTTTGATTGAAGCGGCAAGCTTGGGTTCCCAGCCTGACAGCTGCCTCTGCATGTCAATCCTCATTGTGGTGAGCAGCCCAAGCCGATCAACCGAAAGGAGAGGCATGCTGCTTTGGTAATAGAGGTCGTATGCTGAATTTATCCCTTTCCCGCTGGCCTTCAAAGTTCCCATCCCAGCTATTTGGACGAATATGATGCATACAATAAGGGTGAGTCTATTCAACTTGTCCTGCTTTTGAAAGGATAGGTAATGGCCGAAAAAAAGAAAACTCACTGTTGGCAACAGCAGTAGAGCCAGCCAAATAGCATTCTGCCATGCAAGGGTTCCAATATCTCTCCAAAACTCGGCAACCTGTCCTCCATTTCCTGCCGAATAGACTGTATAAAAGGTTTTAAAAAACTTAAAGTAAATAAATTGCGATACGTACAAAGTGGAAACAAGCCCAATCAAAATGCACGAAACCGTAAACCCTGCCTTGCCTTCCATAAAGCCGGTAATGAAATAGAGAAACAAGGATATTCCGAGCAAGAAAATTGCCGCCAGTATATAATCCCTAAGCAGGATTTTCTGAAAAACCCCTTCCCTAAAAGCGAATTCCATGAATAACAGTGAAAAAATGAAATAAAAAAGAAGACCATCCCTCTTTCCAAACTCAGCCATACTCCCCACCCTTTGCCCCGAATGCCGTACACAATTTCTCCCTGTCTGTACGTGCTGCTTTAAAAGTATACTCGGGCAAACAAAATAAAATTACTGCTTAAAAGGACGCTCTTCCATGCCAGCGGACCTGTTTCCTCCTCCTGCGTGACCTTGAATGAAGCGGGGACTTGATTCTTTGGCTTCCTCATTAAGCAGACGGCCAATGTTTCTTTTTCAGTTAGATGGGGATAAGAAAAAGGGTAGCAATTTTTGAAGGAGGGGCAAAAATGGGATTATTGGATGACAAAGTCGCTTTTATTACGGGAGCCAGCTCGGGTATAGGGAGAGCCGCCGCAATCAAGCTCGCCGAAGAAGGGGCACGGGTCGCCCTGGTAGACTTGAAAGCGGAAAACGGTGAAGAGGTCAAAGGCATCATCGAGAAAAAAGGGGGCAGCGCCATTACAGTAGAGTGTGATGTCTCAAAGCCGGAAGATGTTGAAGCCGCGTACAAAAAAGCATTGGATGAGTTCGGAAGGATTGATATCGTTTTTGCCAATGCAGGCATCAATGGCGTAATTGCTCCAATCGAGACACTCGCGCCCGAGGATTGGGACGAGACGATTACAACGAATCTGAAAGGCACCTTCCTGACAGTCAAATACTCGATCCCTTATTTGAAGGAACAGGGCGGAAGCATCATCATTACCAGTTCCATAAATGGGAACCGGATTTATAAAAATTTTGGGTTTTCCGCCTATAGCACCTCGAAAATCGGCCAGGCCGGATTTGGGAGGATGGCAGCCCTTGAACTCGCGAAATACAAAATACGCGTAAACACCATTTGTCCGGGAGCCATTGAAACGAATATTGATGAAAACACATTTCCCGCCGAAGACGAGCTGGAGGAAATCAAAATTCCGGTCGAATACCCGGAAGGGAGCCAGCCACTTGAAAATGGCCCCGGGAAGCCGGAACAGGTTGCCGATCTTGTATACTTCCTAGCTTCCTCCCTCTCCGACCACATTACCGGGACCGAGATTTATATCGACGGCGCGGAATCGCTCTTATAGTAACTTTTTTAATGGCAAAAAGGCAGGCCTTGTTGATGGCCTGCCCTCCCATTATTCCTCTTTAAAATTGACCTCGCCAACCCCCAGATTCGAATCGATAATAATCACATCATCAGAATCCTCAAACGCCTCGTTCACGTAAACATTTTTGCCCTTCTTTGTAAAGCCATCCATGCCCACTTGGCCAATTCCTTTATCTGTCGTGATTTTCACTCCAACATCCTTAGGCAAAATGATTGTCGTTTTGCCAACGCCGAGGTTTAAAATTGTATGGAATCCTTTTTCCCGCTTGCCGCCAAGGTTTATTTCTATATCTCCGATTCCGCCGTCAACCTCGAGATTGGACAATTCAACTCCGCGCAAATCAAGTTCCGTACTGGACACACCCGCATTTACCCGCAAATCGATCGGAATCTCATCTGTCAAGGCAATCTTCCATTTGTTTTCCGCCTTGCCAAAGCTGAAATTCCAGAATCCATTCTTTTGTTGCTCAATGACTGCCTTTCCCCTTTTCCCTGAAAGATGGTAGGAAAGCTCAGGCTTAAACTTTTTGTTTTCAACAACTGTTCCTTCAAGCCATTCATCCGCGCCTCCGGTTACTTGAAGCTTGCCAACCCCCAAGTTCATTTCAACATCGAGGCTTTCCGCCTTATCTTTTTCCACAACTAAATCCTTTTTACTGCCTCCGCCAAAAATGGCTCCCATTGCGTACTTTGCCGTAAAACCGAGTACGGTTGCAATTAGTAAAACAACCAATAACTTTTTCATCCAAATTCCCCCAACCACTGTTTATAGTTTCATAATAATATAGTTGTTGGGTTTCGCATACGGCCTCGTGCCATATTTTTCTATACGGCTAGGTCTTAGCCGGGTTCGGCTTTTGGGCTTGGGGAATACATGTGAAAAAGTTGGTATCTGGGTTCATAATTTCGTTTTAAAAGCAATGGATGTCCTGCAAACGAATAGTAGAACCCATAAATGATAAGCGGAATTGCTCTATCCAATGCAATCGAAATCATTTCCCCCTTTTTTCTGTTCCTAATCTAATGTATTTTGTAAATACGTTCCAAATTGACGGCCAACTTAAGAAATATTTTTGCAGTTTTTTGGCCCGGGAAAAGATATCGAAAGTTTCGGGCCACTTATCGAAAATTTTTTGATTTTATCCCCCACTTTTTTGTACTTATCGAAAATTTCAGCACAGTTATCGAAAACTGTCACTTTTCTGCCACATTTACAATTCCAAGCTCCCCGGTTAATCATCCCGCCATGATGGCAACAGGTGAACTAACTGCCGGTTTTTTAAAAGCACTCTCTTCGAAACAGGGCAACTGCATTTTAAACAGGCTGGACCTTTAGACGAGGTTATGCTGCCGTAGCTTTCCTGGTGGAGCTGGTTTTCAATAACTTGTTTAGAGTTATCCACAATGTTCAATTTTATAAATTCCTGGCAATAAAAAAGCAGGAACTCCGCAAAGTTCCTGCATCCCTCTTCATGTAGTCGCCAAAGTATTCTTCTTTTCCAAATCGAGCAAAAATCTCTTCATATCAAGGCCTTCACGGAAACCGGTCATGCTTCCGTCCTTTCCAACCACCCGGTGGCAGGGAACAACAATCAGCACCGGGTTGGCGCCAATTGCGGAACCGACTGCGCGGACGGCGGTTGGCTTGCCAATTCGGTTAGCGATATCGCTGTAACAGACGGTTTCACCATAAGGGATTTGCCTCAGTGCTTCCCAGACACTTTCCTGGAAGGCCGTCCCACTGCTATCCAGCGGCATGGCAAAAACGTTTTTCCGCCCCTCAAGATACTCGGAAAACTCTGTTTTATACGGCTCCAGAGGTTCTTTCTTCTTGATTAGCGTCACGCCAGGGTACCTTTTTTGGATAAGCGCCTCGCATGCCCTATCATCATTACCCGGTGACCCGGCATAGCACAATCCCTTTTCCGAGGCCGCGAGCAGCAAAGTCAAAGATTCATGCTCAAGAATTTCCCAGTAAATTGTCCGCACTCCATGTTCCATTCCTGTTCCTCCTCCCCCAATGGGGCGATTTTAATCTAAAAAGTAAACCCTCGCCTCAAACGGCTTTAGCGTAAACTCTTTCTTTAACTTGCTTTCAGGAATAGCATAATTGCTTAATGCCAGCCTGCTCGTTTTATACTGGATTGAAGAAGGCATTTTGAACCGGGTCGGCGTTCCGTGGAAATTGCAGATAACGACAGCCTTTTTCCAGCCCAATGTACGCGTGTAAACGAACAGCTTTGGATGGTTTGGATGATACAGCTCATATTTTCCGTAAATAAATAGCGGGTTTTCTTTACGGAGCCGGATGAGCTTTTTATAAAAAGAAAGAATCGAATCTTGATCGGAAAGCTGGCTTGCAACGTTGATATCCTTATAATTCGGGTTTAACCCAAGCCAGGTTTTGGGCCCTGACGTGAATCCCGCCATGTGGGAATCATCCCATTGCATCGGGGTTCTCGCATTGTCACGTCCGCGTTTCCAGATAATCTCCATTATTTCTTCGTGCGGGCGGCCTTTCGCTGTTTCCAGTTTGTAAAAATTGATCATGCCAACATCGTCATAGTCGTGGATGCTAGGAAACTTGACGTTTGTCATGCCAATTTCCTGGCCCTGATAAATAAAAGGTGTCCCTTTCATAAGGAAATACATGGCGGCCATCATTTTGGCGCTTTCCTTCCAATACTTTCCGTCATCCCCCCACGTTGACACCCGGCGCGGCTGGTCATGGTTTTCAATGAAGAGAGCGTTCCAGCCCCTTCCCTCAAGCCCTTTTTGCCATTTTGTCAGGACGCGCTTTAGCGCCTTCACATCGACTGAATCCTTTGCTTTTTTGTCCCAAAGGTCAAGGAACTCAAATTGGAAGATCATATTGAAATGGCCCTTTTCCTCACCGACCCATTTATCGGCGTCTACAAGACTTACCCCGTTTGCCTCGCCTACTGTCATAATGTCATAATTCTTGATTGTCCTAGCCGAAAATTCAGATAGAAGCTCATCGATTCCATTCACGTTCATCATATAGTCGAAGCACGGCACATAGTCGAGATTGTCCGGATTCGGCATATCCGGGAGGCCGGGCTGTTTTTTAATATGGGAGATTGCATCGACCCGGAAGCCGTCAATCCCTTTATCCAGCCACCAATTCACCATGCTGTACAGCGCTTCCCTGACATCGGGATTTTCCCAATTCAGGTCAGGCTGCCGTTCGGAGAAAAGATGCATGAAATATTGTCCGGTTTCCCCATCATATTTCCAGGCGGAGCCGCTGAAAATCGATTCCCAATTGTTCGGCACTTTCCCGTCTTTTCCATCGCGCCAAATATACCAGTCGCGCTTTGGATTATTCTTTGAGGAACGGGATTCAATGAACCATGGATGCTCATCACTTGTATGATTGATGACCAAATCAAGAATCAGCTTCATTCCCCGCTTATGTACTTCCTCAAGCAATTCATCAAAGTCATCCATCGTGCCGAACTCTTCCATAATATCCTGGTAACCGGAGATGTCATATCCGTTATCATCATTCGGCGATTTATACATTGGGGAAAGCCAAATGACATCAATCCCCAGCTCTTTCAAGTAATCAAGCTTCAGGGTAACCCCTTTCAGGTCGCCAATCCCATCTCCATTGCTGTCCATGAAGCTGCGTGGATACACCTGGTACGCGACGCTCTCTTTCCACCATTTTTTGCTCATTTCCACACCTCGGAATAAAGAAAATAGTATATATCTATATAGGTTGAATCAAAAATTGTAAACTAATAGAACCTTGGGGTTAATTTCCACTTCAGGCACACGCTTTCCGCGGGGCGTCAGTGGAGCCTCCTCGGCGCAAGCGCCGTGGGGTCTCCACCTTGCCGCTGCATCCCGCTGGAGTCGGTGCCCTACGCTCCAATCAACTTACATTCTTGAAAAAAGGGTGTAAAAATCTATTTCAACCTTATAGTTTAGAAACAGCTAAATTAAAAATCTCACTCATTGTAGCATATTTCCAGCAATCATTCACCGAATCCCCCTAAAGTTTCAATTAATGGGAGAATTGCGAAAAACAAAATAGCCAGCCCTGGTTATAAGGCTGGCCTTTCAATGTGATTTATTTCTGATTCCCTGGTCTGCTGGCAATTCAAGCGACTGTTGTCTAATCAAATGAAAAAACAGGTTTCTTCGATTACCTTGCCCAGGGACCTTAAGAGTTTGCATTACCAATTAGTTGGGGATGAAAAATGCCCTCACTGTACTTATAGAAAATCAAGCCAGATTTTAACCGCGGTCGCAGAGATGAGGACCGCCAAAATGCCCTGAAGCAGCTTCACATTCATTTTCTTGCCCGCTATCGCTCCGAGCGGCGAAGCGATCAGGCTGGCAACAACCATGATTAAAGCTGGAAAATAATCGACTTGCCCGGTTGTGACCTTTCCAATTGTCGCGCCAATCGAAGAAATAAACGTAATCGCAAGGGAAGATGCTATCGTCATCCGGGTCGGAATTTTCAGGACGACAAGCATGATCGGGACGAGCAGGAACGCCCCTGCGGCACCGACAATCCCGGAACCAATCCCGACCACGAAAGCTAGGCCGGCTGCCAGCCACTTATTGAATTTCACCTGGCCAAGGGGAACATCGTCAATTCCCTTTTTCGGTACAAACATCATCACCGCGGCGATTAAGGCGAGGATTCCATAAACAATATTAATCCCGTCCTCCGACATGATTCTCGATCCATAGCCTCCGATGAAGCTGCCAATGAGAATGCTTCCACCCATGTAAAGAATCAATGACTTATTCAGGTATCCGCCCTTCCGGTATGCCCAAACCCCGCCGATGGTCGCGAACAGTACCTGAACCGCGGATATACCTGATACTTCATGGGCGCTAAATGCCGCAAGCCCAAAAAGCGGCGGGATGTACAGCAGCATCGGATATTTAATAATCGAACCGCCTATTCCGAGCATTCCGGAAATATACGAGCCGATAAAGCCGATCAGAAATATGGTTATAATAAAGGAAATATCCATACTCCCCACCTCTAGCGTATCGCACAGCGGTTAGGGCCTATTTCCATTTGCCGCTGCTGCTCGCTATCCGGGGATATTTTCCCCATATTTGTCTGGCGGATTTCCTGGTAGGAATTTGGCTGTGGCGGAAGGTTCTCTGTAACAAGCTTCCGGAATTCCTGCTCATCTTCAATATTCAGCCCATGATTTTCAGCAAATAGAACCCCAAGCTTTTTGCCTACAGATCCATCTTCATTCAGTTCTTCAATAATCATGAAATGGGCTGGAAGGACTAGCAAATCATCAGGCAATTTCCGGTACCGCGTGTAAAGTGATTCCCTTAAATCCCCAACCCAGTCCTCCGCCATTCCGGCAAGGTCCGGCCTTCCGATTGAATCAATAAACAGAATATCTCCTGATAATAGATAGCTTCCATCGATAACAAATGATGTTGACCCAATTGTGTGGCCAGGTGAATAGAGGGCATGGATGCTGATGCTCGTATTCCCAATCTTCACTTCATTGCCGTCCTCAAGCGGTTCATAGGAAAATGTCACTTCAGCGGCATCCTTTGGTGGAAGCCAGTAAACAGCCCCTGTCGCTTCTGCTATCGCCCGTCCTCCGGAAATATGGTCGGCATGCAGATGCGTATCAAACACATGGGTGATTCTGGCACCGATTTTGGATGCGAAATCTAGATACACATCCGTCATCCTTGCAGCATCAATCAAGGCCGCTTCGCCATTTGAAACCGCCATGTAGGATAGGCATCCCTTTCCAATCCTGACGAACTGGTACAGTTCCCCGCCATCCTTCAAATCACCAACCTTTACCGGCTCGAGATGCTCGCTCCAGGCTTTCATCCCGCCTTCAAGATACGAGACTTCCCTACCAGCTTCGGATAGCATATCCGCCACCATGATGGATGAACCTTCTTTTGCGCAAACAACGAGTACATCCATGTCTTCAGGAATTTGGCCTAGAATCTCCTCGACCCCGTCAAGAAGTTCAAAGTACGGAATATTTAAATGGACAAAATTTTCGCCTTCAATTTTCCAATCTCTAAAATCCTCTTTATTGCGTACATCAAGAATAAATAACGAATCTTTATTAACGATTTTCTTTGTTACTTCTTTTGATGTCATTGGCTTAACGGCCATCTTTATATACCCCCTATGGTATTATTTTTTGTAAAAAATAGTGAGGAATCCATTGGATAACCTCATTTACATGCTCTCTGTTTCACCTTGCCATTGGCTCATTCCAGGAACGACATTCTTTACGTTCTCAAAACCCTTTTCAGCCAGTTTTTGTGCAGCAAGGTCACTTCTGCTTCCAGTCCTGCATACGACTAAAATCCGATCGTCCTTGTTTAGCTCTCCAAGCCGCTCTTCCAGTTCACCAAGCGGAATGTTCTTCGCGTCCGGGATATGGCTGAATGCAAATTCGGCCTCTTCCCTTACATCCAGGAGCACAAATCCTTTGTTCCCTTTTATCAATTGCTCCAACTCTTCATTGCTGATAACATCCTGAAAACTCATTTCCGCCTTTTCTTCTGTGGAAGTTTTACGCAAGTAATGCCTCAGCACATTTCCTTCTTCAACAGTTCCGAGATATTGGTGGCCATTGCTTTCGGCCCAGGCCTTCAAATCTGCCTTTGATCCTTTGTCGGTTGCTTCCACTTCCAGGACTCGGCCGGCCTCCATTGCGGCCATCGCTTTTTTTGTTTTTACAATCGGCATCGGGCAAGCAAGGCCCTTCGCATCCAATTGATTATCCGCCTTGATCATAGATACACTCTCCTCTATMCCCTAAAGGGTAAAATAGTTATTCAGTTTTTCCTTCCCAGGCAAGCATGCCACCTGCCATATTTATTGTTTTGAAGCCGTGGCTATCAAGAAATTGGCATGCCTGCCCGCTTCGTCCGCCTGAACGGCAAACCATTACATATTCCTTGTTTTTATCAAGCTCATGCATCCTGAATTCTATCAGGCCAAGCGGGATATTTACTGCGCCCGGAATTTTGCCCTCGGCAACTTCTTCCGTTTCCCGGACATCTATGATATTAAGTGACTTGCCACCAGCCAATCGTTGTTCAATTTCATTTGGTGTAATTTGTTTCATTGTCTTGATCCTCCCGTTAAAACTAGGCATTCATGCCGCCCTTGATATTGGTGATTTTTTTAAAGCCAAGCTTTTTTAACTGTTTTGCAGCTTTGTTGCTTCTCATTCCGCTTTGGCAAATAACTACCACTTCTTTCTCCTTATCCAGCTGTGGCGCTTTTTGTCCGAGCTGGTTTAGTGGAATGTTTTTGAACTCGCGGATATGGCGTGCCCCAAATTCCCCCGGTGTTCTTACATCGATAAATTGAATGCTTTTATTCTTCAGCATAGATTTCAAGTCTTCGGTTCCGATGGTACGGACACCTTTTACTGGGAGGAGCTGTTTTAACAGTAGTAATCCTGCCAATCCGATTATTAGCCAGTTTGCATATTCCATTGAATTGCCTCCCCTTATTCATTAAATGAACAAATTGACATTCCCGTCTTCGGCATCGGCAAGGTATGCGGCAACACCCGCGTATTCAATATTGTCCAGCAGCTCTTCTTCCTTAAGGCCAAGCAAATCCATTGTCATTGTGCATGCAATCAGTTTTATATCCTGTTCACGAGCCATCTCAATAAGCTGTGGAAGGGGCATTGCGTTATGCTTCTTAATGACTTCCTTTATCATTTTCGGGCCCATACCGGCAAAATTCATTTTGGATAACCCCAATTTATCTGCGCCCCTCGGCATCATCCAGCCAAACATCTTTTCCATAAAACTTTTTTTCGCTTGAATCGGTTCATCTTTCCGCAGGGCATTCAATCCCCAGAAGGTGTGAAAGATTGTCACCTCATGGTCGTAAGCCGCCGCGCCATTCGCAATAATGTAGGCCGCCATTGCTTTATCATAATCCCCGCTAAAAAGGATAATTGTCGTTTTCTTCTTTTCCATTTCTGCCTCCTCATTCACATTACCCCAAGGGGTATAATTTGTGGTAAAAAAATTATGCTTTTTTAATCCAGAATTTAAAGGTCCCGTTTACTTCTTCCTGTTTAATCAGCTCATTTCCTGTTGAAGAAGCCCATGCTGCGATGTCCGCTTTTGAGCCTTTATCAGTTGCATGAACCTCAAGCACTTGCCCGGACTCAAGCTCCTTCATTTCCTTCCTCGTTTTCACAATTGGCATTGGGCATGCGAGCCCTTTTGCATCCAAAACTTTTACTGGTTCCATTATTGTTTCCTCCTTTTATCTTATACACATACCCGTATAGGTATTTAATTTTGTAAATAAAAGAGGGTTTCCACCCCTTTATTTGTAAAGCAGGGACGTACCTCTTGCTTCACTTTTAAATCTATATTGTATAGGCGGATTACCGGCTTTTCACTAGCAGGTTTACCGCTTCCTTAATTATTTCGTCCGTCTTTTGTCCATTTTTCTCTGCATCAAGCACACACTCAACAAGATTGGAGCTTACAATGACGCCAATTGTCCGGTCTACGGCTGAACGGACTGCGGATAACTGTGTTATGACATCCTTGCAATCCTTGTCTTCTTCCATCATTCTGAGAATACCGCGAATTTGTCCTTCTATCCGTTTGACACGGTGTTTCATTTGATCATCGTATTTCATATTTACATACCCTCCTCTTTGCCAGCCAGCGTGTAAGCCACGACTTTAATGCCTTTTTTCCTCAATTCCCTTATGCCCCAATTTTTTTCGAGGTGGTCCGACGCAATGATCAGTACCTTTTCACCAGGGATTTCCGAGGCATACCTGGCCAGATAGGCCGCCGGGATGGGCAAAGACCCCTTAATCGGATTTTTTGATGAAGCAGCATAATCACGTATATCCACTATTATATCATTTCCGATTGTTTCCTCTTCAATAATTTTGAGAGGAATCCCGTAAACCGGCATATACCTTCTATATATCAATAAGAGAAGAAAAAGAGCAAGCACCGAACCTGCAAGTAACATCATTCCGGAGCCTCCATATACGTTTTGTGGTGCTGATTACATCACTCATAATATACCCCCACAGGTATATTGTCAACCCTTATTAATAAGAATCTTGAAATCAAAAAAACAAGCGTCCATAAAGCCGCTTGTTTTTTGAAATGTAGGCATTATACACTTTTGTCGATACAGACTGCGAGCCGGTTTTCAATATCCTCAGCAAATTTCTTCAATTGTTCATTCTCCAGCATGCTTATAAGGGCTGACGGCCTCGGCATACCAATTTTCGTCTTCCCCTTCTCTTTGTAAACAACTAGTTTGCACGGCAAAAAATATCCTACTAGTTTATTTTCTTTATTCACGTAGCTTTTTTTTCAAAAAAACAAATAAAGCAGCCTGATTTGGCTGCTTCCAAGTTGTTATGAATTGTTTGCAATCTACCTTCCATCTGCCCCTTCATGAAGATGATCTTCCGCCTGTGTGGCACGTTTAATGAAAAACGCGAGGACAAGTGCGACAGCGGCAATGAAGGTTGCAATCAGGAACGAAAAGTTAATGCCGTGGAGCATCGCCTCCGTCAATACCTGCTGCTTCATCTGGGCAAGCACTTCAGGGGTTGGCTGCTCGGTCAATTTCTTCATCGCTTCCTGGCCAAGTTCCTTTGCCTGTGACTCGGTCCGGTTCGTCATAATCGTGACCAGCAGTGCTGTACCAATTGCACCGGAAACCTGGTTCATTGTATTGTTCATCGCGGTTCCATGCGGATACAGGCGGGTTGGCAGCTGGTTCAGGCCGTTTGTGGAAACAGGCATCATAACCATCGACATCCCAAGCATCCGCACCGAATACAGGATGATGAGATGCGTATAGGATGTTTCCAGTGTAAGCCTGCTGAAGTCATATGTTGTAATGACGATAATGGACAGTCCGATAATTGCCAACAGCCTTCCGCCGACTTTATCAAAAAGGCGGCCGGTAATAGGCGACATAATCGCCATCAGAATCGCGCCCGGCATGAGCAGCAAACCTGCATCCATCGGGGAAATGCCTCTTAAATTCTGTACATAGATAGGGAGAAGGATCATCCCGGAAAAGAGCGCCATGTTCACAACCATCGAAATGACAGACGCAAGGGCAAACGCAGGATAGCGGTAAACACGGAAGTTAAGAAATGGTTTTTCAAGCTTGAGCTGGCGCAAGATAAATATGATTAGGGATACGACTCCTATTGCGATTGTCCCATAAACATAAGGGCTATCCCAGCCTTTGCTTCCTGCTGAGCTGAACCCGTACAGGAGGCCCCCAAATCCAATACTTGATAATACGAGCGAAAGTGTTTCAAGCCGGATATCGACCCTTTCTTTCTTATCCCTAAGAAGGAAAAAGCCAATTAGGATTATGACAATCGCAATTGGCGTTACAAAATGAAAAAGCATCCGCCAGTCGTAATGTTCAATAATCCAGCCTGATAAAGTAGGCCCGATTGCGGGGGCAAACATGAGGATTAAACCAAAAACCCCCATGGCGGTCCCGCGTTTTTCAATCGGAAAACTGACAAGCATTACATTCATTAACAGAGGCATAAGGATTGCCGAACCCGAAGCCTGCAGCATCCTTCCCGCCAGCAAAACCGGGAAAACATGCGCGGTCCCAGCGACAATGGTCCCGATTGCGAACAAGGTCATCGCCGCCAGAAACAAGCGTCTGACCGAATACTTCTGAATGAGGTAGGCTGTGGCCGGAATGAGTATGCCGTTCACAAGCATAAACCCTGTGGTCAGCCACTGTACTGTTGAAGGCTCAACCTTTAAATCCCTCATAATGGAAGGAAGCGCGATATTGAGCAATGTATTATTCAAAAAGGCGATAAAGGCGCCAATCATCAAAACGGCTATTATTCCATAAGGCGGCCTGCCGTGCTTATTTATTGTTTGTTCCATTGTTGTTCCTCCTGTATACTTGCGGTTCATTATTGTAGACCATCGTTACACACGCACTTTATCATAAACCATCGGTCTAAAATATTCAACATAAAATTCCTGCTCCATTATTGGGTTTTTCACTATTTTTAAAAAGTATAGTATACTTTTTATACAGGCAGTATAATAAGGCCGGGTGATTAAAATGAACGACAGAAAACAACATGTTATTACAACCGCGCACCAACTGTTTATTGAAAAAGGATTCCAGTCCACTTCCATCCAGGATATCCTTGATTATAGCGGCATCTCAAAAGGAACATTTTATAATTACTTTTCCTCAAAAAACGAACTGTTAATCGAGTTAATTAAATCGATTAACAAACAGCTTGAAATTGACCGAAATGATTTGCTGATTGGGCAAAAACGCTCGGATATTGGCATCTTCATTAAACAAGTAGAGCTGCATTTGAAAACGAACAGAGCGAATAAGCTGCTTTCCCTGTACGAAGAAGTCATGATCGCAAACGATTCAGGCCTGAAAGAATTCCTGAAGAAGAACCATCTTAGAAATGTGCATTGGGTTTTTCAAAGGTTCACAGACATTTTTGGCGATGAAAAAAAGCCTTATCTTCTTGATTGTGCCATCATGTTCATTGGCATGCTTCAACAAAACTTGAAATTCAATTCGATGTCGCCCGGCTCTAGGCTGGGGATGCACGAAATCGTCCGTTACAGCGTGGACCGAATCGTGAAAATTGTCCATGAAGTTTCAGAAGCGGATGACCGCTTGCTCGATCCGTCCATATTGGACCAATGGCTACCAGGATGCGCGAAGAAAAACATTGAATTCCAGCAACATCTCCATCAGGCAATTGTCAAAATGAAAAAAGCACTGCATGGAACAGATTATCAAAAACTGTACGAACTATTGGATTTTATGGAGGAAGAACTCCTCCATTCCAAGGTGCCCCGGGGGTTCCTGATTGAAAGTGTGTTAAACTCCCTGAAGGCTGCCGCACCGGATGAAAAGGCTCAAGCCTACCAGGCCGGGCTCGAAAAACTCGAAGGACTTGCATCCCTTATCCTTTCACATTCCTCCGCACGTGACCATTAAACCTGAAGATTGCTTTCGGATCCTGTCCGGAAGCTTTTTTTATCTCCATTTTCACAAACACTAAAATACTGCACTTTCCAGTCCGCATACATACTTATCTGGCAAAAATACATAATAAGGGAATAACGAGATTACCTAACAAGGAATATGGTGGGCACTATGTTCAAATGGAAGCGAAGCAATTCACAAAAGAAACAGGAAAATAGCCAAAAGAAGCTCGATGACATTCTTGAAGCCGCCAAACGTTCAGCCGATTTCCAATCGTTCTCCCCTCTGGATAATAACCGGCTTACAATAAGCTGCTATGCGCCATTAATAGATGAGAAGCTGTTGCGCCGCGTGCTGCTTCCAGCCATCCAGAGCCATTCGGACATGCTCATCGACCTTACCGATTTGAAAAACATCATTCCATTGGAAGGAATTGAAGTTACCGAAGATACGAGTTCCGCTGAGAAAAAACTCAACCAGGGCCATGCTATCCTCCAGTTAAAGGATGGCAAAAAGTTCGCACTGGTCAATATCGCCAATCCGACGAAAGGCTTGCGCCAAAACAATGAAACGGATAATGAGTTTAGTGTAATTGGCCCAAAAATCGGATTTATCGAAAACCTGGATACAAATTTGCATTTGTTACGGAGACAGCTTGTTACGACAGATCTGATAGTTGAAGAACACGAAGTGGGACATATTTCGAAAACTCGGGTTGCCATCCTTTATCTAAACGGGATAACCAACCAAGAGTTTATCCAGACCGCAAGGGAACGGATCAAGAATGCTGATTTTGATGTTATCCATGATAATACGATTGTCGAGCAACTGCTATCGGACAATTCCACAACACCGTTTCCGCCATTCTTGTCAACCGAAAGAGCGGACAAGGCTGCCTACGCTCTGAAGCTTGGCCAAATTGTTATTTTGGCTGAGGGCTCCTGTTATGCGATTACCGCTCCAGTTTCGATACTGGACTTCTTCAACTCTCCCGAAGATTATTATGCTTCATGGGTTCAGGGGTCTTTTTTCAGGTTGATCCGCTTTTTCGGGGTATCTTTTTCTGTCTTCGCCACTCCGATTTATATAGCTGTCCTAACGTACCATTTTGAAATTATCCCGGAAAACTTGCTTGGCCCAATTATTTTTTCCAGGGCAAACGTTCCTTTCCCGCCATTCCTGGAAGTACTCTTTCTGGAAATAACAATTGAACTCCTCAGGGAAGCGGGGGCAAGGCTGCCAAGTAAAATCGGCCAAACACTTGGAATTGTCGGCGGGATTGTCATCGGGCAGGCAACTGTGCAAGCGGCCCTTACTAGCAATATTCTGCTCATTATTGTCGCGCTAGCCGCTTTGTCATCCTTTACAACGCCCATTTACAAAATGTCGAATACGGTTAGACTTCTACGATTCCCATTTATATTTATCGCCGCAATCTGGGGCGGGTATGGGCTTGCCGTAGGGGCAGTCCTGCTTCTCGGCCATCTTTTCCGGCTTAAATCGCTTGGAATCCCTTATATGATTCCGTTGTTTCCATTCAGGCCAGCGAGTATGGGGGATGCCTTTATACGGTTTCCTTATTATAAAGCAAACAAGCGCCCAAGTTATTTACGGGCGCTGAAGGAAAACCGGTTTTCACCCTCGGGAAAAAATGATAGGGAAAAGGATATCAATACGGAATAAGAAAAGGCGGGGACATATGAATCGAAAAGCGCTCGTTGCTATAAGCCTTCTTTCGCTGCTAATAGCGGCTTGCGAGAGAACGAAGATTGTCGACCAATTGACTATCATCAATACGATTGGCTATGACACCTATGGGGAGGACGGGCTAATGGCTACTTCCCTTTATCCCGATTATACGAAAAGCAAAAGCCAGGAGAATATCCAGATCAGGAAAACACGTGGCAAAACCTCAGGTATGCTGCTCCACCGGACAAATGAACAAACAAAAAATCCAATTGAATTATCCAAAATACAGGTCATTGTATTCGGGGAGGAGTTTGCGAGGAAGGGTATAGGACATATTATTGACACGGTATTTAACAATCCGATGATTGCCACTGACATACAGATGGCTGTCGTTATTCCTACTGCCAGAAAATATTTGGAAGAGGTCAAAAAAAAAGGCGCACTTTCACTATCAGATACCATTGTCCAGAACTATACAACTGCCTCCTTCCCCCGGTCCAATCTACATATTTTTTTAAATAATTATTATGGCCGTGGACGGGATCCATACATGCCAATTGTGAAGCTAGGGACTGAACAAAATGTTTACATAAACGGGATGGCAATTTTCAAAAATGATCAATACACACTCTCCCTAAATGATAAACAGTCCTTTTTTCTTGGAATGCTGGATGAATACAAACATATGGGACTACTGGAGATACCTATTAAAGACGGATCCAGAAAAGATACCATTGTCGTGCGCACGATGAAGAATAAACCTGAATGGCTGGATATTAAACCAGGTACGGAGCCTTCGGTAAAGTTGTCTCTTAGTGTCTTTGTCTATATTCGGGAATACCCCTACTGGATCAACTTGCACAATCGAAAAGACATTCATTTGCTTGAAAAAGCAATTGAAAAAAATTTCAAGTCTGAACTTTCCAAGTTAATCGAAACTCTTAAGGAAAATGAGGTAGATCCTCTTGGGTTTGGCGACAGATTTAGGGCACACGACCGGAATTGGGAAGAAAAAAAGTTTTATAAGGAACAATATAAAAAACTAAAAGTCGCGATTGAAGTTAAAACAACGATCATTCAGGCTGGAATCATGAGATGACGGAATTGGGGTGAAATGATGGTAGCAGTCCAGGAAAAAAATAAAGTTTCACCGTTTCTTCTATTCTTCCTGCTCCATTCCTCGCAGGTTGGCTTCGGGTTGTTAAACTTTCAAACAAAAATCGCCCAAGCAGCCGGCCAGGATGCCTGGATATCAGTCCTCGCGGTTGGAGCGAGCATTAGCATTGTATTGGCAATGGGCTTTAGTGCAATAAAAACAAGTTCAGGAGGGGATTTGGCCTCTTTCCAGCTGGAGGCATTCGGAAATTTCTTCGGGAAGCTGGCGAATACAGGGCTTGTTTTTTATTTGTTGCTGGGCGGTTTCCTGACCATCTATAACTATATTGACGTTCTCCAAACCTTTGCTTTTGACAGAATTCCTCTCTGGGAACTATCTCTTGGGATTTGTATTGTCGTTTATTATATCGTTCTCGGTGGATTCCGGATTGTTACTGGCCTTGCTTTTTGGGGAGTACTCATCCCACTTCTCATTTCACTCCCCTTCATCATGCTTTTTCAATACTTCCAGATAAGAAACATCATGCCGATCTTCGCTCATGGATTTAGTGATTATCTGCAATCGGCCAAACACAGCACAATTATTTTTACGGGCTTTGAGTGTGTATTTATTTACCTCCCCTTTATTAAAAATGGCAACAAATCAACCAAATGGGCTTATTTGGGCCTATTGATGACGACATTGTTGTATTTCACTATAACGATCGTAACATTTTTGTACTACACCCAGGGAAAGCTTCTCCATACTCAATGGCCGACACTTACAATGATTAAAGTCATTTCTTTTTCAGTCGTGGAGAGTTTCGAGTTTATCTTTATTTTTGTATTTTTTATTGTGATTGTTTCGACAGTATGCATCTTTGTATGGTCGTGTACGCGGACACTGAAAATCACTTTTAACTTTAAACCTTCCAGGTCGCTGTTGGGAATCATGACAGCCTATTTCATATTAAATATCGGCTTTGAGGATATCTTGTTCGGGCAGAATATTAATAAAGCTGGCATGTATGTAATCATCTCCTTTATTTATGGCTACATTCCGTTTATTTTTCTCGTTAGCCTTATTCGAAAAAAACTTTTTAAAAAAGGCCGGTCTAACCAGCCTTGATGGGGCTGGCATCCCTCTTTGACATCTTTCTCGCCAATTTAAGATTTAATGCGAGAATACTGAAGATAAGGGGGTATGCGAGGAGGGAGTACCAAATCTCCCATCCCCGGTAATAAAAAGTATGAGTGTGAATCGAAATATACTCGGCTCCTCCTACAAGGCATGTACAGAAGATAATGTAGAATGTTTTTTTAAAAAACCCTCCTGAATGGGGGTAGAAATTAAGGTAAAGGATGTTTGCTGCTGGATATACAAACAACAATATAAGGATATATTCCCAATTTATCCTTTTATCCAAAAACCCGTACAAGTTAAGCTTTACGCCCAAGTATAAGTCAGTAACGACACCAAACAAGGATGCGAACAAGGAAGTGGTGTACATCTCCAGCACTGAAAGCCGCTTTGGGATAACGAGGACACATACTATCGAGATGATGGAAACGATAAGTAAAATAAGCAAGCTTTTCGCCCCTGCTTTCTATGAATAGATGGTTTTTTGCTAGTTTGCCCTCAAAGTAAACCTATTATCGAAAAACGCCTTTTGGAACATCAAAAACATTCCATAATAATACGATAAAAAGAATGGAGAGCAGCCATGCCAATATTGGCCTTGAGTAGTGGACTTTCAGCATTGAAAACATAACCGCATTGAAAAAGATTGACCAATAAAAATTCCAGCCGTTGTAATACTTTATTAAGTTTAACTTTATATCGCTAAGTTCATTCAGCGAATACAGAAGGACCCAGCACATAATATAAAAAAGCTGGGTGACTCCCTTTTTCTTTGGAAATTTCGAGAGGTAAATAAGGATTGTCGCGGGGTATTTTACTAAGATGATGGACAAGGAAATATGTGCGCTCGTCAAACCTTTCTCCAAGTCGATTCCCTGCGGGGTATATCTCCACATTGGATAACGGTCGGAGAGCAAGTAAAGATACAAAAGATCACCGAGTGCAAAAAACAAGATGGTAGAATAATACTTCTTCCAGTTTTTCAAATCTCCCCATTTAAAAAGCGCCGCAAGCCATAAAAGGCCGTAAACCGCATTCATTCCATACACATCCTTTACAAAAAAGCGCCATATGAGCTGTTGACTCTCAATAAGTTAATATCTTGCATCCAGGCTTAAGGTGACCGAAATACTCCTTGTGGTAGCCCGTTGGCCAGAAAATCCACTATACATTTTAGATTTGAAAAAGGCTCTCCGCAAATCAGAATCCTTTACCGAAAATTAGGTTGAATTTTATTAAGCAAAAAAAACAGCCTATTTGGTTCTTCACCAAAAGGAGTGGTTTATTCCTCTAATATTGCCCGAAGGAGGTGCTATCTACCGTTGTTCGGGCGCTAAATCTTCCTTTAGAGCCCAAGGGAGGTGCTGTCCATCGCTGTTCGGGCGTTAAAACTTCCTTTAGAGCCCGAAGGAGGCGCTATCAACCGCTGTTCGGGCGCTAAATCTTCCTTTAGAGCCCGAAGGAGGTGCTATCTACCGCTGTTCGGGCGCTAAATCTTCCTTTATTGTCCGAAAGAATTTCAGGAGGTTTCAGTCCTGCCATCTGGTTAGCAAACTTGTTTATTTTTTATAGAGGGCGGTACTCTTTATAGGGCTTTTCTTATATTTTTCGCATAATCGGCAGATGGTCCTGTTATCAATTCATTCGTTAAAACCACCCTTTGTGGTGTATTACAGCCTATTAAAGTGTTTTCCAAAAAGACCCAATCTAAACCTTGTTTTTTCCGGGACATTTTTTGTCTCCCTGTGTTGCCATGCATCAGGTTCAATATAAAAAAGGCCAGGTCTCTTCGTTAAAGGAGACCTGGCCTTTTCCTATTTATCTTTTATTCTTTTTATCTTTACCTTTTGACAGCCTGCCCGCCAAGAAAGCTCCAACAGCCACTCCAAGGATGGTATTCGTCTTTTTGTTGAACACTTGCTTGAATACAAGGTTCAGGTTCTGCGGCCTTTCGGCGAGGCGGCGCATAAAGTAGCCGTACCAGTCTTTTCCGAATGGTACGTATGTGCAGAAATTGTAGCCTTCCTTCGCAAGTTGAAGCTGAAGGTCCCGGCGGAATCCGTAAAGCATCTGGAATTCGAATTTGTCATTCGGGATATTGTTTTCCTTCACAAATTGCTTGACATAGTTGATGATGTTGTGGTCATGGGTTGCAATGGATGTGAATTTACCGTTCAGCAGGTGCCACTCGATAATGCGGACATAGTTCGCGTCGATGTCCTTTTTGTCCTGATAGGCGATTTCCGCAGGCTCTTTGTAGGCGCCTTTTACGAGGCGGATCCGCATGTTTTTATACTTCTCAACTTGTTCCTGGGCATCGTGGAGATAAGACTGGATAACGGTACCGATGTTTTCGTAGTCAGCGGAAAGAATGTCCACGAGTTCAAGGGTCGCCGCGAGATGGCCCGAATCTTCCATATCGATGTTGACAAAAATGCCATACTCATTTGCTTTCGCGACGATTTCCCTTACATTTTGCACACAGAACTCAAAGCCAATGTCAAGGCCAACCTGGGTAGGCTTGATGGAAATATGTGCATCGACCTTATGGTCATGGATTGCCTGAATGACCTTTAGAATCTGCTCTTTGGCTTCAATCGCCTCTTCCTCTTGGAAGACGAATTCGCCAAGGTTGTCAACGGTTGCAGAAATTCCGTGTCTATTAAGCTCTTTAATGCTTTCAATTGTTTCCTCAATAGTTGTCCCTGCGACAACGTTTTGCGCGCCGAGTTTCAAGCCGTAATTTTTGGCTGCAGTGTTCAGAAATTGGTTTTTAGAAAGCCCAATGAAAAAGTCTCTAAGCATCCCTTTTGCTCCTTGCTGTTTTCCTCTATTATAGCATGCCTCTTTTCAAAATTATCAAATTTAATTTAATTAAAATTTTTCTACAATAGCTTTTTTTACCATTTACACTGTGGTAATTAAAAGATTCGTCTAAGCTGCCAGTCTATAGCCCAAACCTGCTTATTTCTTTAGCAACAGCTTGTTTTACCGGCGGAAAATAAGGCTTTTTAAAACCGTAGGCGAAAAGCTTTTTTGTTTCGGAAAATCGCGCTTCTTTGCCGTCCGTCCCCATAACAACGCTGATCAGCCTCTTCCTGCCAACTTTTGCTGTACCGGCGAAGCAATAGCCGGCAGCATCCGTAAAACCGGTCTTAAGGCCATCAACGCCTTTAAAGGCAAAATCCGGATTACTTAGCATGGCATTTGTTGTAAGAATAACCAATCCATCATATTGTAATCTGTATTCCAGCAGGCTTGAAATGGCAAGTATCTCAGGGTAATCTTCTATCAGTCTTGTTGCTAGAGCGGCAACGTCGGCAGCTGTCATCATAGATTCTTGTCCGTTACGATTTGCCAGTCCGGTCGCGTTTATAAACTGGGTATGCTCCGAGAGCCCTATATCCCTTGCTTTCTGGTTCATCCATGCCGTGAATTCAGCTTCCGTTCCCGCTGCTTTTTCTGCCAAGGCGACAGCTGCATTGTTGGCCGATGCGATTTCCATCGCCATGAATAAATCCCGTACGGTAAGCGTATCTCCCAGTTTCACAGGGAGGGAAACCCCTTCACTGCCAACCGCACTCTCGGATATTTTCACCCCATCGTTCCAGCCGAACTTCCCCGCCTGGATTTTCTCCAGAATGAGATAAGCCGTCATTAGCTTGGTCATGCTCGCGGCGGGAAAAGGCATGTCCTCATTTTGCGCAAACAGAACATCCTTTGTTTCCGAGTCGATTAAAATCGCAGCCCTGGCATTAACAATAGGACCCTTTATGTAAAACGTCGAATAGCCCGCTCCTGCCAACAACGCAAAAATGATAGCGGCTGCCGCGGCCAGCCTGTATATTCTTTTCATTTGGCTCCCTCCCTCACCTCAAAAATCCTTTTTCCAAAAAGCATGATTACCCATTTATAAAAAAATGCTTTAAGGAGATAAACTGATATCATTTTTTAGGCAATAGAAAACAGGGACCTATAATTTGGCCCCTGCATTTTTCGAATTATTCCTTGGAAAATTCTATGGTACTTCTTACTGTATCTATTGGACGAACCTTTGCTTCAATTTGTTCCCGTTTTGGTTCAAGAAATGGCGGAAGTGATAATTTTTCCCCCAGGGTTTCGTACGGCTCATCACCCATGAACCCCGGCCCGTCTGTCGCAAATTCAAAAAGAATCTGCGGGGCGACCCTTACATAGAGCGATTTGAAAAAGAAACGGTCGATCAGGCCGGATGTCTGGAAACCGAAGCTTTCCATCCGTTTCATCCAATATTCCAGCGCCGAACTATCGTCCACTCTAAACGCTGCATGGTGGACTGTTCCAAACCCCTGCAACGCCTGCGGGAGCACTGTATTTGCTTCGACCACGATCCCCGCGCCGTTTCCGCCTTCMCCGCCTTCGAATAAGTGGAGGGATCCTTCCTCCGCCACTTTTGTGAATTCCATTACCTTTTCAACAACCTGTATAAAGTAATCATAATGGGCGGTGCGTACATATATTGGCCCAAGGCCGGTGATGGCATATTCAAGCGGGATCGGCCCTTTTTGCCATGGGGTACCCGGCAAAACCCCTTTTACGTTTTCGTCCGAAATCAACTGGTAGTGCTGGTCATCAAAATCGACAAACGGCAGTGTTTTTCTGCCAAACTGCTCCTTGATTCCGGTATGGCTGACCCCCATCCTGTCAAAACGCTTTACCCAGTAATCAAGAGCTGCATCACTTGGCACACGGAAAGATGTTTTATAAATTTCATTCGTGCCATGGCTCCCCTTAGGAATACCAGGAAAGTCAAAAAAGGTCATATCCGTTCCCGGGCTGCCAACATCGTCCGCGAAAAACAAATGGTATGTTTGGATATCATCCTGGTTGACTGTTTTTTTGACGAGCCGCATGCCAAGCACATACGTAAAAAACTCATAATTCTTTTCGGCGCTGCTTGTAATAGCGGTCACATGGTGTATACCTTTTAAACGATTCAATATAAAAACCTCCTATAAAGGTGCTTGATTTATTTTTTCCCCATTTGCTGGAGATTTACTCTTAATAAAAATATCTTTAATTTGAGATAAATTTATCATGAATTTTTTCATCTGTCAATGTAAAGAGCCTCTTAGTGATGAGGCCCTGTTGATTGCTGATACTCTTTTAACTCTTTTGTCGCAGCGATTGCGTTGATTAAAGTATTTGCTTGCTTAATCATGTCACCTTTACCCTGTAAATGGAGATACATGATCCTCGGACGCTCGTACATTAGATGATTATGGAGAGCGGTTACCTCCAATCCACCTTTTCTTAGTGCATCAATGACTGGATTGACCTCTTCCTCAAGCAAGGCCATTTCACCTATTAGTGCTGTCTGCCCGTCAGTTTTTTTGAAATTAAACCCGAATCCGAGTTCAATTAATTCTGGGGATACCTTATTTCCAAAATGCGTGACTTCCAGGTTTTTTCGGGTTATCTCAACCTTGCATACTCCATCCGCTTCCTTGACTTTTGTTTTAAAAATTTGTTCGAGCACCTTGCAGTCGGGGCTTTGTTTTGCGGATGTTTCCTCCGCGGGCAAAATAAAACTCAAAAACAATCCAGTTATTATCAATAGCTTTTTCATTTGGCACCTCCATCCTTAGGGTGCCCTTCTGGGTCGGCCATATGTAAAAAACCCGCAGGATAGTTAAGCCCTACGGGTTAACACCGTCTCCATCCGGAATGACAATTGGATTAACATCACTCCCTCCTCTTCCACCGCCATTGTAGTATTGAGGCACCTTCCCTGGTAAAAATAGGTCGCCAATTAATATTGAGTTTGACACATTTATTTCTTTTTTAATCAAAGGTATAATAACGCTCATTTGAACATGAGTTTTTGCATAAATCTCCAGGTATGTGTTATTTATCCCGGTTTCTCTTATTTTTGTCTCAATATTAGCTGTAACATCCCCTAATATTTCGAACCGTACCGGTACTTTTGGACCAAGGTTGGAAAACAATGAATTATTTGTTGCCATTCCAATCGGGATTTCATATATTAATCCCTGGTGTTTTTTAGAGTCACTAGCATTAAATTCCTTAAAAGCTTCAAGTTCTTCAATTTTGCCTGACTCAAGAAGGTTTAAATATTGTTGAATCCTTGTTGTTATGTCTGATATCACCTGTGTATATACTCTTTGGTTAAAGCTGTAACCAATCTCACCCGAATTATTATGGACGACAATAATTTCTTTGACTTCTATATTATCCAATACATATTGCGATATGGCTTTGTTTACTGCCTGAGACGCAAATTCTCTCGCCTTTGTTTCGGCAATTTTAATTAACCTAGGTTCAATTTGTTTATTGATAATAGTTAAACTTTGATACGTGACAAATACAAATGCTACTAGTGAAATTAAAAGTACATATCTTAATGGCAGTGGTCCCCGCCTGCGATAACTTCTCTTGATTTTCCTCAAATGGGACCCTCCCCGCATTTAGGCTATTACTTGTATATGCTTGAGGTCCTTTTTGTAGTACGTGCAGGTTAGGTTTCGATCGGGCTTTGCCATTGTTTCAGCCAGTTTACTTACCCTTCGTTTTACCAAGGCTCCTAAAGGGAATATCACCACAAAGGCTTTAAAGAAATAAGGTGTGAATAATATGAGAAAATTGGTTATTTGTATTTCAGTTTTACTTATGGCAAGCATTCCTTTCCCTGCTTTCGGGAGCGGAAACAGCAAATCTACTGAAGTAGTTATTTCGTATGATGGGATGCGCCAGGACTTGTTGGAAGCTTACATGAAGCAGGGGATCATGCCGAATTTTAAAGATGTTGCTGATAAAGGGATGTATGCAGAGAACATCCAAACGATATTTCCTTCCTTGACGTCAGCTTCCCATGCTGCCATCGCCACGGGAACAACGCCAAATAAATCCGGAATGGTCAGCAACGAAATCCATAAACCGGATAAAAAATTGACGAACATGGATAGCGCATTTTTTTCACCGCTTGATTCCGAACCCGTATGGTCTGTCGCTCGTAAAAAAGGAAAAACGACTGCGACGATCCTCTTTCCAGGTTCTAATCCAAAGTTTAAAAATCACGCAGATTACGCAATTTATTACGGAGAGACTTGGGCTGGCAGTGATTTAGTCGACCTTGATTTCCGTAAAACAAATTCTAAAAATAAAAAAGCCGTTTTTCCATTGAAGATTAGTAAAGGGGATACACGTTATATCCATCTGCTTGCCGCCAAATCAAAAAAGGGGACGGAGAAATTTTACGATACCTTCCAAGTTTCATTGGATCCAACTATGAAAGATGCAGAGACTGTACGTGCGAACGAATGGGGCTCTCTCTCATTCATGACAAAAGACAAAGACTTGGCGGGCTTTTCTTTTAAAATTAAAACAAATAAGGCAGACCTCTCCGATGCCAAACTGTACCGGACAGCAGTGACATCAGGAAATATTGAAGGGCCTGGGGATTTTAAAAATGACATTAATTCAAAGTTCGGCTACTTCCCTGTTCAGGATGACGATGAAGCTTTGGCGAATAAATGGATTACCCGGAAGGAATATGAGGAGATTAGTACGCGCTTCGCACAATGGACAACAGATGTATCATTATATATCAAGGAACGTTACAAACCGGACATTATGTTCTTCTATTATCCACAAATCGACCATGAATCGCATAACTACCTCCTTGTCGACCCAAGGCAGCCCGGTTATTCAAGGGAAAAGTCGGAACGTTATCTCAACTATATTCGCTGGTCTTACCGCTTGGCTGATGAAATGCTGGGCCAGGTCCTTTCAAAGTTAAATAAAAATGACCGCATTTATCTTGTATCCGATCACGGGATGGAGCCAGTCCATTCCCGACTTTCGCCAAATGAGGAATTGGAGAAGGAAGGGTTATTGGTGAAGGATGGAAACGGGAAGATCAATTACGAAAAATCAAAGGCGTTTGCTGTCGCCAGCGGGGAGATTGCACATATTTACATTAACTTAAAAGGGCGGGAAAAAAAGGGGATTGTCGAACAAAGGGATTACGACTCTCTCCAAAAAAGGATAGCTGAGATTTTCGAGAATGCGAAAGTTGAAAAAAAGAAAATCAAACTCAAAAATTATTTATCCTTCGTATCCGCCCAACTATCGAACAACAACACCGAGTTTAATGGTGATTTTTCCAATCCAGTAAGGGCCATAAAGCTGCTGTTTCCCTCGATACAACTAATTTCACCATATGAAAAAGTCATCAAAATCCAAAACAGCCACGAGAACACAGGAGATGTTCTTTTAGTTGCCCAAAAAGGCTACTATATGGCGCAGGGCGATGGCAACAAAGTAATGATGGTCAATGAACTTGGCAACCATGGGGGCGATCCATCCCGAAAAGAGCTGATTCCGGTCTTTATGGCAGCCGGGGAAGGAATAACCCGGGGAAAGATTGAATCAGAAATCACCACATTGGACATTGCGCCCACCTTGTATAAATTAATGAAAATCGATATACCCGACTTTGTTGAAGGAAAACCTATCCCCGAGCTAACAGAAAACTAAAGTTCAGGCTTGACAAAAAAAGGTGCCAGGCACTCAAATTTGTTAAGCCTGGCTTTTTTATTTAATAGCGTAAATCCTGCATTTTTCGTAAAGGCTTGTTTTGCCGATGTCGAGGAGTTTGGCTGCTTCCTGGCGGTTTCCGCCGGCAGCGGCGAGGGCTGTGAGGATGGCCTGCTTTTCGGCTTCAGCTATTGCTTCCCTTAACGGCTTTACCGTTGTTCCGGCTGGGTTTTCCGGTTGAGCGGCGGCATCAAATGGCAGTGCCTCCTGGTCCCGTAAATATAGCGGAAGGTGGTTAGGCTTAACTACATTCCCATCCAGAACATTGATGCACCGTTCAAGGACATTTTCGAGTTCGCGTATATTGCCCGGCCAGGAGTGCCGTTTCAGCAAACGGATGACTTCCTGGGACAGCCGCACGGATTTCCGGTGGAACCTCTTTTCGAGCTTTTCCACGAGGTTAAGGGCAATTTGCTCGATATCGTCCTTTCTTTCCCGGAGCGGCGGGATTTCTATTTTTATGACATTCAGCCGGTAATAAAGGTCCTGGCGGAATTTCCCTTCGGCTACCATCTTTTCAAGGTTGCGATTGGTGGCCGTAATGACCCTTACATCAACCGAGACTGATTTTTGTCCGCCGACGGGCTGGATTTCCTTGTCCTGCAATACACGGAGCAATTTGCTTTGCATGGCAAGCGRCATATCGCCTATTTCATCCAGGAAGATGGTCCCCCTGTTGGCAAGCTGGAAGTGACCCTTCTTTCCTCCCTTTTTCGCCCCTGTGAATGCCCCATCCTCATAGCCAAACAACTCGGATTCCAGTAGATGTTCCGGAATTGATGCGCAGTTTATCGGTACAAACGGATACGCAGAACGGAGGCTATTGGCATGAATTGAATGGGCAAACAGCTCCTTCCCGGTTCCCGATTCACCCAGCAGGAGTACAGCAGAGCGGCTGACTGAAATCCTTTCCGCAAGCGCTTTTGCATCCATAAAAGACCGGCTCGTCCCAATCAGGTCCGAAAAGCTATACTTGCTTGTAAATTCACTTCCTTCTCTCGTTTTATAGTATTTCAACTCTTCAACGAGATTCTGGATTTTGCTTTTATACAAATGCAGCTCCTCAGGATCCTTGAACATGACTGTTCCCACTGCCCCGACTAGTTCTCCCGACACAATGAGAGGAAACCTGTTGGCAATCATTTCACTCCCGTTGATGTGGTGGACAGCGGCAATTTCCGCCTGCCCGGTTCGGGAGACAATGTGCATCCTCGTATTTTCAATCACCTCCTGGACAGGCCTTTTCATCGCCTTTTCCACAGTGGTGCCAAGAAATTCACAATAAGCTTCGTTGATATAAATGATGATGCCGTCACGGTCGGTGACAACAATCCGCTCGGCAGACAGGTTCAATATTTCCTCGAGCCAGTTTACAGGAATATCATCGATTCGCGCGTTCACCATTTCCCCACCTTTTCAGACTAGTAAAGATAATTATATCAGTAATCGGCTTTAAATGTACTGAGATTTCTGACTAATCTCAACTAAGAAAAAGCCCTGCCGAGTAAAAAGGCAGGACTTCTCGTCTTATTTTAAAAAGGCGCTTTACTGCACAGTATAGCCTCCATCCAGGATGACAGCCTGTCCGGTAATCCCCCTGCCTTTGTCGCTTGCCAAAAAGACTGCGTAATCGGCAATCTCCGTTACCGATAAAAGCCTTTTTTGCGGAACAAGCGGATAAATGACCTCTTCCAACACGCTTTCCAAAGGTACATTTCTCGTCTTGGCCAAGTCGCCAAGCTGGCCTCTGACTAGCGGGGTATCGACATAGCCCGGGCAAAGGGCATTAACAGTAATTCCATCAGCGGCACCTTCAAGGGCAGCAACCTTTGTTAGGCCGATTACGCCGTGCTTGGCGCTATTGTATGCGGCCTTTCCGGCAAACCCAATGACCCCGTTAATTGAAGCCATATTGATAATACGCCCGAATCCCTGCTTTTTCATCATTGGAAAAACATTCTTAATGCCAATGAACGGTGCGGTCAGCATGACCTTTACAAGCAGCTCGAATTTTTCTGTCGGGAATTCCTCAATAGGTGATACATACTGAAGCCCGGCATTGTTGATCAGGATATCGATTTTCCCGAATTTTTCTGCCGCAAGCCCAAGCGCATTTTTATAAGCTTCTTCATTCGTTACGTCGCAAGGGGCTGATAAAGCTTCAAACCCTTCGTCCCGCAGCGTTTCTGCCACCTGATCACACTTTTCCCGATTTAAATCCGAGATCACAACACTTGCCCCTTCTTCAGCAAATGTCTTGGCGATTTCCAGTCCTATACCGCTTGCAGACCCTGTAATAAACGCTGTTTTTCCTTCCAATTGTTTCATAGAATAGCCTCCCTATTGGATTACAGCTTCTCTTTTTTAAACCCATCCAAACAATGAGTAGGTGCCAATGATGACGAATACGGCAACTGTCTTGATGATCGTTATGGCAAAAATGTCACGGTAGGACTGTTTATGGGTCAAGCCAGTAACAGCCAGCAAAGTGATAACCGCCCCGTTGTGAGGCAGGGTATCCATGCCTCCGGAAGCCATGGATACGACACGGTGCATGACTTCTGGCGGAATATTTGCCGCGGCGATTGCTGCGTTATATTTATCAGCCATCGCACTAAGCGCAATCCCCATACCGCCGGAAGCGGAACCGGTAATCCCGGCCAGGGTGGTCGTTGTTACAGCTCCGTTTACAAGCGGATTTGTGAATGTGCTCGAAATGCCATCGCTTATTTTCGCAAAACCCGGAAGAGCGGCGATGACTCCGCCGAATCCATACTCGGCACCTGTATTCATTGTGGCAAGAAGCGCGCCGGCAATGCTAAGGTTCAGGCCTTCCTTGAAATTAAGTGTTACCCGATTCCAGTCATAGGCAAGCGTGGCAATAATCCCGACTACGAGCGCCATTTCAACTGCCCAGATGGCCATGACCGCTGAAACATCGACCGTATAGGCATTCAGCCCAATTTTCGCAAAATCAAAGCCTTCCGGATACCATTTTGGAATCAGGGTAATAAACAGCTTATTCGTAACGCCAACAAGGATAAGCGGGACGAATGCCAATAGTTGTTTTGCTCTTGATTGCTCAAGTGACATATTTGGAACGGCGGCATTTTTCTCCGCTTCAGCCTGTTCCAGGGCCGCGGCATTTTCCGAATCAAAGCCGTAGTAGCCTTCACCCGCTTCTGCAGACTTCCTCCTCCTCCACTCCAGGTAAAGCATCCCCAATGCAAAAACGAAAATGGCTCCAATGATCCCCAGTGTCGGGGCGGCATAAATGTTCGTCTTAAAGAATGGAGCCGGGATAACGTTCTGAATTTGCGGCGTGCCCGGCAATGCATCCATCGTGAACGTAAATGCACCCAATGCGATCGTTCCTGGAATAAGCCGTTTAGGAATATTCGACTGCCTGAACATTTGGGCGGCAAATGGATAAATCGCGAAAACTGCAACAAACAGACTTACCCCGCTGTAAGTAAGAATTGCGCCGAGCAAGACAATTGTTAAAATTGCCCGCTTGGCACCGAGCCAGCCTACAATCGTCTTGGCAATCGACTCTGCAATCCCCGACATTTCAACTACTTTTCCGAAAATTGCACCGAGCAAAAAGACAGGAAAATAAGATTTAATGAATCCGACCATCTTTTCCATGAAGACCCCTGAAAAGAATGGCAGCACATGGCTTGGATCAATCAGGACAACAGCCAAAAGTGCGCAGATTGGTGCAAAAAGGATGACAGAAAAGCCGCGATAGGCCACGAACATCAGAAGGCCCAGCGCCAAAAGAATACCGAATAACTCCATATAAATCCCCCTTTGATTTTTTGTAAGCCCCATTCCATCCCCTTTGGAAAGCGTTTACAAAACAAAGCTTACAATCTATTAAGAATGCAAGTTTTGTGCCAACAATTATTTTTCTGATAATTTTGAATAAACACTTATCCCTTTACCCTTTTTTGACACTTACTAATCCGACGTTTTTCCGAAATTCCGGAAACCCGAATATAGTTATTCCGTAATTACGGAATGTTCTGTTATTTGTGATTTGAAATTTGGCTGGATGCCCGGGATATTCCATCCTCAGACTAGTTTCATTTTAAAAGGTTCACCCTAAACGCTGCTTCCGTTTTCTCATGGACCAGTTCCAATGTCGCCCCCTCTTGAAGTTCCTCCAGGACAAGTCCTTTAGCTGTTACTCGAAAAACAGCAAGCTCGGTCACGACCATGTCTACAACACCTCTGCCGGTAAGAGGCAGGCGGCATTCCTTAAGGATTTTGGAAGACCCACTTTTTGCGCAATGCTCCATTGCCACGATAACTTTTTTCGCTCCGGTTACCAAATCCATTGCACCGCCCATCCCAGGGACCATTTTGCCGGGAACCATCCAGTTCGCAAGGTTTCCTTTTTCGTCCACCTCAAGGCCACCAAGCACCGTAACATCGATATGACCCCCGCGAATCAGTTCAAAAGAAAACAAACTATCAAAAAACGCTCCGCCCGGAATGATTCCGGCTGGCTGGCCGCCGGCATTTACGAGGTCGGGATCAATCTCACCTTCAAGAGGCTTCAGCCCTACATATCCATTTTCAGATTGGAGGATGACATTCACATCTTGGGGCAAATAATTGGGGACCATAGTCGGAAGCCCGATTCCCAGGTTCACGACATCTCCATCCCTCAATTCCTTTGCGACACGCGAAGCAATCAGCTGTTTCGGGTTAACTAGTGTTATCGCCATTAATTACAGCCTCCTTGCACCAAAATTTTATCAACGAGGATGCCCGGGGTCATAACATCATCCGGGTCGATTTCCCCGACTTCGACGACTTTTTCAACCTGGGCGATGACAACATCGGCTGCGATTGCCATTAAAGGGTTGAAGTTACGCGCCGAACGGTGATAGACAAGATTGCCGGCCTTATCGGCTTTATACGCCTTAAGGATCGCCACTTCGGCACGGAGCGGTTTTTCAAGCAGGAATTCACGGCCATCAACCGTAATCTTCTCCTTTCCTTCCTCGACAACCGTCCCAATTCCTGTGGGCGTCAGCACCCCGCCAAGTCCAGAACCGCCTGCCCGGACGCGTTCGGCGAGCGTCCCCTGCGGAACAAGCTCAACTTCCATTTCTCCGGCAATCATTTGCCTGCCTGTTTCCAGATTCGTCCCAATGTGGGATGCGATTACCTTTTTGACACGATGATTGACAATCAATGGGCCAACCCCGGTTTCGATAAAAGCAGTGTCATTGGCAATTAGTGTGATATCCTTAATATTTTTTTCAAGCATTACGTCAACAAGGTCTTGCGGCGTCCCAACACCCATAAAGCCTCCCGCCATCACAGTCATCCCGTCCCGGAAAAATGAAGCAGCTTCTTCTTTCGAAATTACCTTATTCACTTTTCACACCCCCAAATCTATTTGTGGAAGTGAGTCCGATCCACTCACACACCCTATTACGGTGCAAGAAGCGTGCCAATAATTTATGCCAAAAAATCCATCAGTTCAAGACTTTTATAGCAAAAAAGGTATAACTCCCTCAGCTCATGAGGTGTTATACCTTTTGGTTTTTTATGGCTGCTTTTTTAGCACCATCGATAAAGAATGCAAGTTTTATCAAATGGCTGTAGTGAGTTTTTGAAAAATGGATAAATGGTGGAGATCACATGGAGAGGGGTATGGTTCAAAAAGTAAGTTAACGTGGTAGACTGCCCTTTGAAATAAAATGCCTCTTGAGAAAATCAGGATACACTGAAACTCGCTATTTGTTTTTCAGTAATACCTTCAATTAAGTGCAATTCACTAATTAAAAATTCATATGCATCATTCAACATTTTCTTTTCGCTTGAATTAAGGGCTTTTTCTTTCTTCATACGCATTAAATCACGTACAACTTCAGCACCTTGTTTCATTTCACCCGTTCTTATTTTTTCTGTATTTACTTTATACCTTTGTTTCCATGGCAGTGAACGATCTGATTCCCCATGCCGAAAACTGTCCAGGATGTGTTTCAATGCTAGTATATCAGTAACGGGCCGTATTTTTGAACTCAGAATTTTACGTGTTGGAATCATCACTTTCATATTAGTGACTGCCATTTTTATGACATAATACTCTTGACTTTCCCCAGAGAATTCTCTTTCTTCTATGGCTTCAATTCTACCTGCACCGTGCATTGGATAAATAATGTTATCGCCAACTTGAAACATCTAATCCACCTCCATAAATGCTAACCCCTTAATGGTAACACGGATTCACTTTTTAATCAAATCCCCTATAATATCATAATTATATTTTTATTGTCAATATATTTTTATAAAAAATATCGATCCTAACAAAAGAGGCTAACAGACCCGATTTCTAATAAAGGAAAGTAAGCTGGTCCGTTGAAAACACAGAACCTCACAAATAAATTTTTACTAACAAATGAGTGGATTCGTATATTTAAAATTGCGCTGTACTTCTAACAAGAACAAAATGCGCAAGCGCCTTGGTCAGCCCCGACAAGCATAAGACGGGTCCCGCAGGATGGGCCTGCCCTCCGGAGGGAACCGGCTTATGACCTCGAGGGGCTAGGCGCTGGAGCTGGATTACAATAACTTAATTCGAGTTATCCACAAGGTTCAATTCTGTAATTTCCTAGACAACAAGAAATCCGCCGGTTTTGACGCACCAGCGGATTTCTAATTAAAAAAAATTTTATTTATCCATAAACTTCAAAAATTACTGAMCCTGCCTGTCCCAGTGGCGGTGCGCTGCGATGGCTTGAACAAATTGCCCGGCAAACTCCTCTGGATCGCTGGAAACTACAACGCCCGGTTGACCGACGATACCGGCTTGTTCAGCTAACTCGGCCCCTGCATGGGTAGCGCCAATCGGCTTGTAATGCTCGAATGCTTCCTGGAGGAAGTAGAGGGCAGCCTTTTTGAATTTCGGGGTGCTTTCCGCCCCTCCCACCACATAGATTGCATCAAAGAGGACAGGATCGGCCGTCAGGAACGAATGATGGACTGGCAGTTCGAAATTGTCACTTCCTGGTACCGATCCCAGTTTTTCGCTAATGAATTCCAGGATCGCCCCTTCCGCCTTAAGTTCATCTATTATCGCTTTAACTTCATTGCCGCTGAAACCATCTCCCACGAGCACGCCAACCTTTCGCGTTTCCGCTGTTTTCACAGTGTTCGCCATGCTAAGCGCTGGGGATGACTTTAAAGATGCAGGCTCCCTCGATTCCGGCACCTTGGCTCCAATCGCCTCGGCAACCGGGGTGACCAGTTCCATGCTCACATTGGCGAGCATATCGACAACCTGCTGGCGTACATCCGGTGACTTCACCTTTCCAAGTTCAAAGGTCAATGCCTCAATGATGTGCTGCTTTTCAGGCGGAGTCATGCTATTCCAGAACATGGACGCCTGGGAGAAATGATCCTTAAAGCTGTCACTGCGGGCCTGGATTTTACGGCCATCGACCTTCTCCTGATAATGGACATATCCACCTTCCTCGGGAGACGCTGGTGCAGGCGTATTTTGCGCAAGGGAATTCTTATGGTAGCTCACCTGGCCGATATTGATCGTCTGGCGCCCAAACCCGTCGCGCTGGTTATTGTGGAACGGGCAAACTGGGCGGTTGATCGGCAACTCGTGGAAGTTTGGCCCGCCAAGGCGCAGCAACTGCGTATCCGTATAGGAGAATAACCTGCCCTGCAGCAGCGGGTCATTCGAGAAATCAATCCCAGGCACAACATGGCCAGGATGGAATGCGACCTGTTCAGTCTCGGCAAACACGTTGTCTACATTTCGGTTCAATGTCATCTTCCCGATAATCTTGACCGGCACCTCTTCCTCTGGCCATAACTTTGTTGGATCAAGGATATCAAAATCAAACCGGAACTCTTCTTCCTCAGGAATCATCTGGACGCCAAGCTCAAACTCCGGATAATTTCCGCTTTCAATTGATTCATACAAATCGCGGCGATGGAAGTCCGGGTCCTTTCCGGCAATTTTTTGTGCCTCGTCCCATACAAGTGAGTGGACGCCAAGCACCGGTTTCCAGTGAAATTTGACAAAATGGGCCTTACCCTGGTCGTTCACGAATCTGAACGTATGTACGCCAAAGCCTTCCATCATGCGGAAACTGCGTGGTATAGCCCGGTCCGACATTTGCCATAACAACATATGCGCCGATTCCTGATTATTGGCGATGAAGTCATAGAACGTATCATGGGCGGACGCACCCTGCGGCATTTCGTTATGCGGTTCAGGCTTCACCGCGTGCACAAAGTCCGGAAACTTGATCGCATCCTGAATAAAGAACACCGGAATGTTGTTCCCTACCAGATCATAATTCCCTTCTTCCGTATAAAACTTTGTCGCAAACCCGCGGACGTCACGGACCGTCTCCGCCGACCCCTTCGAACCTTGAACTGTTGAGAAGCGGACAAATACCGGAGTCTTCTTCGATGGGTCGTGGAGAAACTTCGCCATCGTATACTCCTGCATCGACTCGTACACCTGGAACTCCCCATGAGCCGCAAACCCGCGGGCATGGACAACCCTTTCCGGAATCCGCTCATGGTCAAAATGAGTCATCTTCTCACGGAAATGAAAATCTTCCATCAATGTAGGCCCACGCACACCGGCTTTCAGGGAAAACTCATCCTCCGACACCTTCAAGCCTTGATTCGTTGTCAGCTTCTTCCCATGGTCATCAACCTTGAACTGTTCAAGCTGTTCCTGCTTTTTACTCATATTCGGATCGCGATTCTCCTTTACCATTCATCATCCTCCTCACTAAATTGGTACCCCACTCCCCTTCTACCCCACCTTTGATAGAAAAAACGTTAAAATGAAATGGCCGCCACCAGCTAATCGATTTAAAAACAACGCTCTTTTATTCAAATAAAAAAACCGCCCGGTCATGTTACCAAACGGTTAATTTTTATAAATATCTCTATAGGCGCAAACGCGGACCTTTTCAGGCCAAAGCAGAATTCAGTCCATTCCCCCTGTGAAACACCTTGTGAAACAAGAATTTTCGGGGCGTGACAGGCACTGTTAGCATTTTAAAACATACTCAACGAGTACTTTTCCGCCAACAGCTCGAGCAGTTTGATGCCACCGATGCTGTTTCCCTTCTCATCGAGGGCCGGGCCGAAAATGCCGATGCCTACTTTGCCTGGCACCGATCCCATAATCCCGCCCGACACGCCGCTTTTTGCCGGAATGCCAATTTTTATCGCAAACTCACCGGATGCATTGTACATACCGCACGTCACCATGAACGTTTTGCAAATCCGTGCGACATCATGCGGCATGACCCGTTTGCCCGTCAGCGGGTGAACCCCGTCCATCGCAAACACCAGCCCAACATCCGCCAAATCCCGGCAATCCATCTCGATCGCGCATTGCTGCGAATACAACTCAATCAGCTGGTCGACATCCTCCGTAATCACCCCATGTTGCTTCAAAAAATAACACAAAGCCCGGTTCAAATGGGCCGTCTCAAACTCCGAATGGGCCACCGACTCATTAAACCCAACCGTCTCATTGTCCGAAAGATCCCGTATAAACGCCAACAGCCGCCCGAGCCGCTCCTCAACCGAGCCGCCCTTGATCATATGCGTCACCACAAGCGCACCCGCATTAATCATCGGATTCAACGGCTTTGCCACACCCATTGACTCCAATTTTGCAATCGAATTGAACGGATCGCCCGTCGGCTCCATCCCGACCCGCTCAAACACATAATCGTACCCCCGGTCCATCAGCACCAGCGCCAGGCTAATCACCTTCGAAATACTTTGCAGCGTAATCTTCCTTTCAACCTCCCCCGCCGCAACACAATCACCATTCGGATAATGGATCGCAATCGACAACTCAGCCGGATTCGCCTTCCCAAGCGCCGGAATATAATCCGCGACCCTCCCCTGTTTCGTAAAAGGCCGCGCCTCCTCCACTAGCGCATTCAACTCCTCATTCGACTCACACAACATCTTCATCACCCGTATTAGTATGAACCGAACTTCCCCAAACCACTCTTTTCGGAAAAATGCCCGGCTAACCGCCGGGCATGCCTACGCACATGATTGCCTAATCAAGCATCCTACGCACCATATTTAGCGGGACTCCCCAAAACGAAGCGAAACCTGAAGGTCGATGATTTCATTCCGTATTTTCTTGAAACCTGGCAACTCCGGCACGGCTCTTTCAGTTGGCGGCCTGTTCTGCTCGACAGCCCTCGCCATCGTTTCGAAAATATACAGAAGCCCGGAAAGCTCTTCGTCATTAAGAACGGGCCTTTTTTCATATTTTAACGCCGCATCCAGGTAAAAACCGAGCTGCTCAATCGAGAAAATAACCGGCCAGAACGATTCTACCTTTTTCTTGTTACCCGACAATTCTCCCAAAGCTGTTGTATACACAGTTGAGAGGTTAACAAGGTTTGTGTGCATCTTCCTCCGTTCCCTGCTCTCGTTAAACTCCATCTTCCCATTGTTGTCCGAAAACAGTGCAAGGACATACTGGCCTTGGCTGCGGAGAGTTTTCACAATGTAATGGTTCAGCATCCCCGAGGCTGTCCTGCGCCCAAACAGCAAAACCCCAAGAAGTCCGATGATGCTTCCGGCAATGATATCTGTCGCCCTCGCTGCGGCAAAGAAGTGAAAGTTATGTATCTCAGTGGAATATTCCGCAATAATTAAAGCGGAAGGAGTAATGAACAGAACGGCAAGCGCATAATTCCGGACGATGAAAAGCTCCGTCAGGAAGGAAAGGGATAAAATCAGCAAAGCCACCACAAAGCCGTTATGGATATTCATCAATAATAGCCCGGCAATCAAAAGTCCGACCAATGTACCGATCGTCCGCTGGATTGCCCGGTGAAAAGTGGAGATGATTGTCGATCCAAGCATAACCGATGCGCACGAAAGCGGGACCCAGTAGGACCTTTCAAACGGAAAAACATATGCAATCATGGATGCTGCCATCAGGATAATCCCAAAGCGGGCAGCTGTAAGAAAAACAATCGAGTTTTTATCAAACGCCCCCAACAGTTTGGATCGGAGTGAGGGCCTCGCCATCTTTACATTGCGCTGGATTTTCCCGGCCGGTTCGTTCACGATTGCATCCGCGTCATAAATTTCCCTGAATAAATCGGCAATTTTTACATCATCTGTTTCAGGCTGAAGAATTTTTTCCTCGTTCTTGTTGGTTGAGCCGATTGTCTTGGCCAATGCACGCAATGATTTGCCAAGCTCAGGGGGAAACCCATTCCTCCTTTTCTCCGCTAACTCAAGGATCGCAATGAACAGGCGATTTGCATGGTCATTCAGCAGGTACAGCCTTTTAAAGGAGTCCGTTTCTGTCCACCGGGAATAGCCAGCCAATAGAACTTCCTCGGCTTCCTTTAGAACAGCGACTGTTTTATGCCGGGCATTATTCATCTCTTCTCCCCCGGCAGAGTCGGCAAAGGCGGCCAGTTGGTCGTATACCTTTTTGACAGCCGTTGTTTCCGGCCCGTGCGGATTGAAAAACCAGCCAAGCATACTGATCAGCCAGGCAAGAACGCCGCCCAATAAAACGAGCCCGCCACGAAGAGGGGCATCAGCAGGATCAATCGGAATCCCCGTTGCAATTGAAAAACAAAGTACAAAAAAGATCGCCGATGGGCCCGTAATCCTGAGTGCTCCAAATACAAACGTCCCAATTGCTCCAATCGTCCCCATCCCAATGGCCACGCCAAGAGGATACGGGGAAAGAACGATGCCAAGGAACATGGACATAGCGAGGCCTACCGCAACAGAAAAGATCAATTTTGCCCGCTGCGCATAAGGCTGGTTGAACACGTACAAATAGGTGAATCCTCCCATCCCTGCAGCGATGCCATAGTGAAAATTCCCAAGGAGCAACCCAATCACGATTGGCAAAGATGCCGCCAGCCCCGCGCAAAAAGCCTTTCCCCAAGGAAAAGGGTTTTTCCTGTCCGTAAACGCGTTTTTAAATGTTTCCAATATTAGTTCTCTCGATGTTCGTTCATGTTTGTCCATCAACTTCTTTTACCCCGGAAAACACTTTCTGGAGCAAGTACCTCCCTACGTTCAAAAAGATTCACTTGAATTAGTATACGCCATTTTAAGTGAAACAACGATTTGCCCGCTTCCGGGCCCTTTTTGGAGCACATGATTCCTCGTCTTCCGTTTAAAGGAAATAGTTGTAAACATCTTCCTTTAGCGAGTTTCCATTTACCGGTTTTAAAAAAATTTTTCAAAAAATTATTATCCTTGTATTATCAACATTGTAAACGCTACCAAAGGAACAGAATATTTAAATTTGTCAGATTTTTAAATATTTTCCCTTGAACATTTAAAAGAACGGGAGTATCATTAACGGAAATCTCAGAAAAGTTCGCATTTTATTTCACGAACTATTTTTTTGAAATAAAAAATGAGGCTTTTCGGGATCAACCCTATTTAATTTTTTTCTTTCGATAGAGATTTTTAAAACAGAGCAACTGCTTAGGAGGAGTGATGTTTTTTGGAAAGCCAGTATATTTTTCTTGGCGGCGAGTTTGTGAAAAAAGAGGATGCGGTTGTTTCGGTTTATGACCACGGCTTCCTCTACGGCGACGGGGTATTTGAAGGCATCCGGGTTTACAGCGGCAACGTCTTCAGGCTGGATGCACACTTGAAAAGGCTTTACGAATCAGCCCACTCCATCATGCTGGAAATCCCTTATACGTTTGAGGAAATGACGCAAATCATCGTTGAAACGGTACGCAAAAATGAATTATCGAGCGCCTACATACGCGTGGTTGTTTCAAGGGGAAAAGGAAATCTCGGCCTTGATCCGGCATCCTGCTCCAATCCAAGGGTCATCGTCATCGCGGAACCACTCGCTCTGTTTCCAAAAGAGTTGTATGAACGCGGCCTGAAGGTCGGCTCGGTCGCTACGAGGCGAAACCGGCCTGATGTCCTTAGCCCGCAAATCAAATCACTCAACTATTTAAACAATATTCTTGTGAAACTTGAAGCAAACCAGGCCGGTGTCGATGAGGCCCTGATGCTGAATGACCAAGGCTATGTGACAGAAGGGTCCGCCGACAACATTTTCATTGTGAAGAACGGCGTTATCTACACTCCTCCAGTCTACCTTGGCGCCTTGGAAGGGATCACCCGCAACGCAATTATCGATCTGGCGAAACAAGACGGCTACGAAGTGAAGGAACAGCCATTCACTAGACATGATGTTTATATCGCTGATGAAGTGTTCCTTACAGGAACGGCGGTAGAGGTCATCGCGGTCATCGATGTGGATACAAGAAAGATTGGCGACGGCAAACCGGGGCCAATCACAAACCATCTCCTCGCTGAATTCAGGAAGCTCGTTACCGAGGATGGAGTCAAGTGCTATCCGGAAACCAAAACGAAAGCAGTCGTAGGTTAAAGGAGGGCAATTATGCGAAGCGATATGATCAAAAAAGGATTTGACCGGGCACCGCATCGGAGCCTGCTTTATGCAACCGGCGTTAAAACAAGCGACCTGGAAAAGCCCTTCATTGGCGTCTGCAATTCCTATATCGACATCATCCCTGGGCACAAGCACTTGAATGTTTTTGCCGAAGTGGTGAAAGAAGCGATTCGGGAAGCGGGCGGCGTGCCGTTCGAATTCAACACAATCGGCGTTGACGACGGGATTGCAATGGGCCATATCGGGATGCGCTATTCACTCCCAAGCCGGGAAATCATTGCTGACAGTGCCGAAACGGTCATCAACGCCCATTGGTTCGACGGGGTCTTTTACATCCCGAACTGCGACAAGATTACCCCAGGGATGCTGATGGCGGCGGCAAGAACGAATGTCCCTTCCGTTTTTGTTTCGGGTGGGCCGATGGAAGCAGGCGTTTCCTCGACTGGAAAGCAGCTCTCCCTCGCTTCCGTTTTTGAAGGGGTCGGCGCCTACAACAAGGGCACCATCACCCAGCAGGAATTGCTCGATATCGAAACGAACGCGTGCCCTACCTGCGGCTCCTGCTCAGGCATGTTCACCGCAAATTCAATGAATTGCCTTATGGAAATGCTCGGTATGACAGTCCCGGGCAACGGAACCATTGTTGCAACTTCCAATACAAGGCACGAGCTGATCAAGAAGGCTGCGAAGCACTTAATCGACCTTGTTAAAAAAGATATTAAGCCACGCGATATTATGACAAAAGAAGCGTTTGACAATGCCTTCGCACTCGATATGGCAATGGGGGGCTCCACCAACACGGTATTGCATACATTGGCAATCGCCCATGAGGCAGGTATTGATTATGACCTTCATGAAATCAACCGGATTGCGGAAAAAGTGCCTTATCTTTCAAAAATAAGCCCTGCTTCAGACTATTCCATGCAGGATGTGCATTATGCTGGCGGAGTGAGTGCGATTATTCACGAATTGTGCAAACTGGACGGAGTGATTAACAAGGACGCCATCACAATTACGGGAAAAACCCTTTATGAAAATGTAAAGGACGCCGAAATCACAAACGACGAGGTCATCAGGAGAAAGGATAATCCTTATAGCCCTGTTGGCGGATTGTCCATCCTGTTCGGCAACCTAGCTCCTGATGGCGGCGTCATCAAAGTCGGGGCTGTTGATCCAACGATAAAGAGATTTACCGGTGAGGCGATTGTTTTCGAATCACAGGAAGAAGCGCAGGCAGGAATCGATAGCGGAGCAGTAAAGCCTGGCCATGTTGTGGTCATCCGCTATGAAGGGCCAAAAGGCGGACCTGGAATGCCTGAAATGCTCGCTCCTACCGCCGCGATTGCCGGCCGGGGGCTTGACAAGGACGTCGCGTTGATTACGGATGGCCGCTTTTCCGGCGCAAGCCGCGGCATATCAATCGGCCATATTTCCCCGGAAGCAGCCGAGGGCGGCCCGATTGCCTTCGTTGAAGACGGCGACCTCATCATGATTGACCTTGAAGCCCGCTCAATCAACCTGATTGTCGACCGGGACGTTTTAGAGGATAGACAGAAAAACTGGGTAAAACCGGAACCAAAAATCAAAACCGGATACTTGGCCAAATATGCCAAGCTTGTCACATCAGCAAGCACTGGCGGCATCATGAAATTTTAAAAGAATCATAGCGGTAAAACGTTGACGGGAACAAAGGAATAAGAACCTAGTATTTACAGAGAGCCGGGGCAGCTGGAAGCCGGCAATACTACTTATTCTGACATCGTCCCTGAGTATTAAGCTGAACGGTCCTTCCCACTAGGCTTAATCGGGTGTTTTCGGCACTCGTTATTAAAACGGAGCGGATCTTTTTTCCGCTGCATGAGGCGGCAGTTGCAAGACTGCCGTGAATCCGGGTGGTACCGAGGAAAGACATAGGCCTTTTCTCCCCGAATATCCTGCTGTTTTTAAAACGGCGGGTTGTTCGCGGGAGGAAAGGTTTTTTTATTGGAAAAATGGGTCACGAATTATGCCAAACTGGCTACTATTTATCTCTTATTTTAAAAACTGGAGGGATTTCACGTGAAAGTGGAGACAATGCCAGCCATGGAACAGGCTGTTGCACCAAAAACGGGTGCCGATGTCCTGATTGAATCATTGGTGAATGAGGGGGTCGATACGATATTCGGCTATCCTGGGGGAGCTGTATTGCCAATTTACGATGCAATCTACCGCGCCCGAGGCCAAATTAAGCATTTATTGTTTCGCCACGAACAGGGCTCCATCCATGCTGCCGAAGGATATGCCCGCATTACCGGTAAGCCCGGCGTCGTCCTAGCAACATCCGGCCCGGGCGCAACCAACCTAATTACAGGAATTGCAGATGCAATGATGGACTCTTTGCCGCTCATTGTTTTTACGGGCCAGGTCGCAACCAGCGTAATTGGAACAGATGCTTTCCAGGAAGCGGATATCATCGGGATCACGACCCCTATTACAAAGCATAATTACCAGGTCCGGTCGATCGCGGATTTGCCGAGAATTATTAAAGAGGCCATCCACATTGCTTCAACTGGCAGGCCGGGACCAGTTGTCATTGATATGCCAAAGGATATTTCAGCTGATCTTGTTTACGAAAGTAACTTGGAAACGGACTTTCATCTGCCGGGCTATCAGCCGACAACAAGGCCGAATCCGCTGCAAATCAACAAGCTGGCCGATGCCTTATCAAAAGCAAAGAAGCCTGTCATCCTTGCGGGGGCTGGTATCCTCCACGGGAAGGCAACCGCGGAATTAAAGGCGCTGGCCGAGAAATACAGGATTCCGGTCACAACAACACTTCTCGGGCTGGGTAGCTTCCCCGGCACCCATGAGCTGTCGCTTGGAATGGCCGGAATGCACGGGACCTATACAGCCAATATGGCCCTATATGAATGCGACCTGCTTCTCAATATCGGCGCAAGATTCGATGACCGCCTAACAGGAAACCTGAAGCATTTCGCACCGAAAGCGAAGGTAGCCCATATTGACATCGACCCTGCCGAAATTGGCAAAAATGTGCCGACAAGCATTCCGATTGTCGCTGACTCGAAAGAAGCGCTGAACGAATTGATGAAAAACGATTTCGGGATGGAAAACCATATGGAATGGCTAAGCAAGCTCGCTGATAACAAGGGCAAGTATCCGCTTTGGTATACCGACTATAACGGGAGGTTAAGCGCACAACAAGTTATACAAGCGGTATATGAAGCGTCAAGAGGTGAAGCGATTGTCACGACTGACGTAGGACAGCACCAAATGTGGGCGGCCCAGCATTACACATTGGACAACCCGGACAAATGGGTAACATCCGGCGGGCTTGGTACGATGGGCTTCGGTTTCCCTGCTGCAATTGGCGCCCAGCTTGCCGCACCTGATAAAACGGTCATCGCATTCGTCGGCGACGGCGGGTTCCAGATGACACTTCAGGAGCTCGGCGTCCTGCAGGAGCTGAAACTTCCTGTAAAAGTCATCATTGTCAATAACGGGGCTCTTGGAATGGTCCGCCAATGGCAGGAGGAATTTTACGAGGAACGTTATTCTGAATCGCTTATGCCCGTCCAGCCAGACTTTGTCAAATTGGCCGAGAGCTATTCAATCAAAGGCGCCAAGATCCAAAACGAGGAAGAGCTTATGCGCATCCTGCCCGAAGCGCTTGCCTATGACGGCCCGGTCGTCCTTGATTGCAGGGTTGTCCTTCAAGAAAATGTCTACCCGATGATTGCACCGGGCAAGGGATTGCACGAAATGATAGGAGTGAAACCATGAAGCGGATCATTACAGCCACCGTCCAAAACAAAAGCGGCGTCCTTAACCGTGTTACCGGCCTCCTTCAGCGGCGGCAGTTCAATATTGAGAGCATTTCGGTCGGGCCAACAGAAATTGACGGCATCTCAAAAATGACCCTTGTTGTTGAGGTTGAGGACAGCCAAAAAATTGAACAGCTGACGAAGCAGCTTCATAAACAGATTGATGTTTTAAAAGTTTCCGATATTACCGATAAGGCGGTTGTTTCCCGCGAGCTTGCCTTGATCAGGGTTGCAAGCAGCGGCCAGCTCCGCAGGGAAATCAAAGAAATCATTGATCCATTCCGCGCGGCCGTCATTGATGTCTGCAAGGATAGCCTTGCCGTCCAGGTGACCGGGAAACCTGAAAAAGTCGAAGCATTAATTGAACTGCTCAGGCCATACGGAATTAAAGAAATTGCGAGAACCGGCATTACCGCCCTCTTGCGCGGAAGCCAGCCGCAAGTATCCGAATTACCTTCTTATTCGCTTCAGAGGTAAGAATTTAAAATATACATTCAAACATACTCGAAAGGATGATAACAAATGGCAAAAGTACTTTATAATCAGGACATTTTTGAAGAGGTATTGAAATCGAAAAAAATCGCAGTAATCGGTTATGGTTCCCAGGGCCATGCTCACGCTTTGAACCTGAAGGAAAGCGGATATGATGTCGTTGTCGGGCTTCGCGGAGGAAAGTCTTGGGACAAAGCCGCCGAGGATGGCGTAGCGGTTTGTTCCGTTGCTGAAGCAACTGCACAGGCGGATGTTGTAATGGTTCTCCTTCCTGATGAAAAGCAGCCACAAGTATACGAGGAGAGCATTAAAAATAACCTCAAGCCCGGAGCAGCGCTCGTTTTCGCGCATGGGTTCAATGTCCATTTCAATCAGATTGTCCCACCTGCAAATGTGGACGTGTTCCTTGTCGCACCTAAAGGCCCTGGCCATCTTGTCCGCCGTACCTACCAGGAAGGCGCCGGGGTCCCTGCCCTGTTTGCAGTCCACCAGGATTACTCCGGCCAGGCTAGGGAAATTGCGCTTGCCTATGCAAAAGGAATTGGTTCCGCCCGTGCCGGCGTATTGGAAACTACATTCCAGGAAGAGACCGAAACCGATTTATTCGGTGAGCAGGCTGTCCTCTGCGGTGGGTTGACCAGCCTTGTTAAAGCAGGCTTCGAAACGTTGACAGAAGCCGGCTATCAGCCAGAAGTTGCTTACTTCGAGTGCCTTCATGAACTGAAGCTGATTGTGGATCTCATGTACGAAGGCGGACTTGAAAACATGCGCTACTCCATCTCAGATACAGCGCAATGGGGAGATTTTGTTTCCGGCCCACGTGTTGTGAACGAAGAAACTAAGGCTCGCATGAAGGAAGTCCTTCACGACATCCAGACTGGCGAATTTGCAAAAGGCTGGATCCTTGAAAACCAAGTGAACCGCCCGCAGTTCAACGCCATCAATGCACGGGAAAACAGCCACCCGATTGAAACAGTCGGCCGCGAACTCCGCGAGCTGATGCCGTTTGTAAAACCAAAGCAAAAGGCAATGTCGCGTTAAATGTTTTTTGTCAAAAAATAGTAGGGTGTAAGTTGATTGGAGCGGAAGGCACGTAGACTCCAGCGGGATGCAGCGGCATGTGGAGACCCCACAGGCGCAAGCGCCGAGGAGGCTCCACTGGCGCCCCGCGGAAAGCGAAGTGCCAGGAGAGGAAATCAACAGCAAGGTTAAAGTAGAATATAAAACCTATGATGCAACCTATATAGTTTTATTGAAACCAAGGCCCCTTCCCTGCTATTTACGGCAAGGGGCCATACCTAACAAAGAAGGAAGGGAATTCTAGTGGTGCAGAACATTCACATATTTGATACGACCTTGCGCGACGGGGAGCAATCTCCCGGAGTCAATTTGAATCAGCTTGAAAAACTGGAGATTGCCAGGCAGCTAGAACGGTTTGGCGTGAATGTAATGGAAGCCGGGTTTCCCGCTTCTTCACAAGGGGATTTTGAAGCCGTACGGACGATTGCCAGAACCGTCAGGAATGCATCAATTGCAGGCCTTTCAAGGGCGACGAAAAGCGACATTGATATTAGCTGGGAGGCACTGAAGGAAGCAGAAGCCCCGCGCCTTCATATGTTCCTCGCCACCTCTCCCATCCATATGACATACAAGCTGAAAAAATCGCCGGAACAGGTTATACAGCTGGCTGTCGATATGGTCCGTTACGCGAAAGCCAAATTCCCGCAGATTGAATGGTCCGCAGAGGATGCCTCGCGCTCCGACCTTGACTTCCTTGTCCAAATCATTGAAAAGGTTATCGATGCCGGAGCGACTGTCATCAATTTGCCTGACACTGTCGGATATGCGACCCCCGCTGAATATGGCCGGATGTTCCGTTACGTGAAGGAAAATGTACGAAATATTGATAAAGCAATTTTATCGGCGCATTGCCATGATGACCTCGGGCTGGCCATCGCCAATTCCCTGGCCGCCATTCAAAACGGAGCAACCCAGGTTGAAGGAACGATCAACGGAATTGGTGAACGCGCCGGGAATGCGGCACTCGAGGAATTTGCCGTAGCGCTAGGCATCCGCAATGACCAGTTTCCTTTTTCCACAGGATTGAACTTAAAAGAAATCAAACGGACGAGCGATCTGGTCCGGAAGCTTACCGGGATGCCGATAGCCCCTAACAAGGCAGTCGTCGGGCAGAATGCCTTCGCCCATGAATCGGGCATCCACCAGGATGGAGTGCTGAAACACCCGGAGACCTATGAAATTATCAATCCATCAATGGTTGGTATCGAATCGAATGAGCTTGTACTCGGAAAACACTCCGGACGCCATGCCTTCAAGGAGAAAATTGAAAAGCTTGGCTTCTCGCTAACCGTGGAAAAGTCAGAAGAGGCTTTCAGGCAATTCAAATCGCTGACAGACCGGAAAAAAGAAGTGACCGACGAAGATTTGTTCACGATTCTTACGGACATCCAGACTGCTGTGTCCGATGTGAAAAAATATGAGCTGCTTGCCTACCAGGTCCAGTCCGGTTCCATCAACCTCCCGACCGCGACCGTTGCCTTGACAACGCCGGAAGGGATACGTACCGAAACTGCACGGACTGGAAAAGGCCCAGTCGAAGCTTTATACAACACGCTTGAAGCACTGATAAAAGAAGAAATTCATTTAACAAAATACCAATTAAGCTCCGTCGGCCAAGGACGCGATGCTTTGGCTGAGGTTCATGTGAAAATGATCGTAAATGAGATGCCGGTAAGCGGACGCGGCTCTTCCCAGGATGTACTCGAAGCATCGGCTAAAGCATTTTTAAATGCTGTCAACCGGGTCTTTTACGGCCAAACTACGAAAGTCCTGCAAACAGCGAATAGCTAAGGGCAGGGACGAAAAAACGATGATAGAGGAGGCCAAATCCATGAAAAAACATATTGTTATGCTGCCCGGAGATGGGATAGGCCAGGAAGTGATGGCCTCTGCCCAAATGGTGTTAAACACAATCGCCGAGGAGTTCAACCATTCATTCACCTTTGAAAGCCACGACATTGGCGGAATTGCGATTGACCGCCATGGCACCCCATTACCGGCAGAAACATCCACCGCCTGCAAGAAGGCTGATGCTGTCCTCCTTGGAGCGGTCGGCGGGCCAAAATGGGATACGAACCCTTCCCATTTAAGGCCTGAAAGAGGTTTGTTGGGAATCAGAAAGGAACTTGGGCTCTTTGCAAACCTTAGGCCGATCAAAGGATTTGAAAAGCTGCTTCATGCATCCCCCCTTAAGGAGGATGTTGTAAAGGGAAGCGACCTCCTTATCGTCAGGGAACTTACCGGCGGACTCTATTTCGGAACTCCAAGCGAGCGGCGCGACAATGGCCAGGCAGCTGTGGACACTCTCTTCTATACTCGCTCCGAGATTGAAAGAATCGTAGAAAAGGCTTTCCAATGCGCCCAGCAGCGCCGCGGCCATCTTACTTCAGTAGACAAAGCCAATGTGCTTGAATCGAGCAAGCTTTGGCGGGAAGTGGTCGAGGAAAAGAAACAGCAGTACCCGGATGTTACTGTTGAACATGTCCTTGTCGATGCGGCGGCGATGAAATTAATCACGAACCCCTCTCAGTTCGATGTCATCGTAACCGAGAACATGTTTGGCGATATTCTTAGCGATGAAGCCTCAGTTTTAACAGGATCGCTTGGAATGCTTCCGTCCGCAAGCCTAAGGGAAGATGGATTCGGCCTTTATGAGCCTGTCCATGGGTCGGCTCCCGATATCGCCGGAAAAGGAATCGCCAATCCGGTTGCAATGATTCTTTCGGCGGCGATGATGCTGAGGCATTCTTTTGGGCTGAATGAAGAAGCAGATGTGATAGAAGAAACAGTGGAATCCATCCTGAATGACGGGTTCCATACTGCGGACATTAAAGCTGGCAGCGGGCAAAAGGTTGGAACGGAAGAGATGACAAAAAAGATTATTGAAACAATTAAAACCAGAAACGCAGCCAACTGCATTATGGACTGCTACGCCTAAAGAAGGGGGATAACCATGCATTCACCAAAGACAATCATTGATAAAATATGGGAACAGCACGTTGTCCATCGGGAAGATGGCAGGCCGGACCTTTTGTATATTGATTTACATCTGGTACACGAAGTAACCTCTCCTCAGGCTTTTGAAGGATTGAGGATGAATGGACGCACTGTCCGCAGGCCGGATTTAACTTTTGCAACAATGGACCATAATATTCCGACAAAGGATCAGTCTGTCATTAAGGATTTAATTTCGAAGAAGCAGATTGAAACGCTGATTGATAACTGCCGCGAATTTAATATTCCGCTCGCGGATATTACCCACCCCGATAATGGGATTGTCCACGTAATCGGCCCGGAGCTTGGCCTTACCCAGCCAGGCAAGACGATTGTTTGCGGGGACAGCCATACATCTACGCACGGCGCGTTCGGTGCGCTTGCCTTCGGTATCGGGACAAGCGAAGTCGAGCATGTACTTGCAACGCAAACCCTTTGGCAGCAGCGCCCGAAAACATTGAACATCAAGGTAAACGGCAAGCTTGGATTCGGTGTGACTGCAAAGGACTTGATTTTGGCAATCATTGCCGAGAATGGGGTCCAGTTCGGTACAGGACATGTGATTGAATTTACAGGTGAAGCCATCCGCTCCCTTTCAATGGAGGAAAGGATGACCGTCTGCAACATGTCAATCGAGGCGGGTGCACGCGCAGGCTTGATCACCCCTGACGAAACAACATTCAACTATCTCCGCGGCAGAAGGTTCGTTCCTCAGGGCGCCGAATTTGATAAGGCGATTGAGAATTGGCGCATGCTTGCAACGGACGAAGGCGCCGTGTACGACAAAACAATCGAAATTGATGCCTCCGAAATCGCACCGCAGGTTACCTGGGGCACGAACCCCGGAATGTGCATCCCTGTTGATGCCATGATTCCGGCTCCGGAATCCGCGGCTTCAGAAAGTGAAAAACAGGAGATTGAGCGTGCCCTTGACTATATGGGCCTTGAAGCCGGGCAGCCAATTACCTCTGTCACAATCGAGCATGTGTTTATTGGCTCGTGTACAAATTCAAGGCTGAGCGATTTGCGCAGGGCCGCTTCCGTTATCGAGGGGCGCCATGTTAATCCTGGAGTAAAAGCAATCGTTGTTCCGGGTTCGAAAAGCGTGAAAGCCGCAGCCGAACAGGAAGGCCTTGATGTTATTTTTAAAAACGCGGGTTTTGAATGGCGTGACGCGGGCTGCAGCATGTGCCTCGCGATGAACGATGATGTCGTTCCGCCAGGCGAACGCTGTGCATCGACTTCTAACCGAAACTTTGAAGGGCGCCAGGGAACCGGCGCGCGCACACATCTTGTCAGCCCTGAAATGGCAGCCGCAGCTGCAGTTGAAGGCCGATTCGTGGACATTCGCCAATTCGCCGCAGTGGAGGTGCTGTAAATGGAACCAATCACAATCCATACCGGGCTTGTGTTTCCGCTTGACCGAAGCAATGTGGACACAGACCAGATTATCCCGAAACAATTTTTAAAACGGATCGAGCGCCAGGGATTCGGCCAGTTCCTGTTTTATAACTGGCGGTTCGACCAATCGGGCAAGCCGATTGAGGAATTCCCTCTTCATGATAAAAAATATGAGGGTGCGTCCATCCTCCTTGCAGGCGACAACTTCGGCTGTGGCTCTTCCCGGGAACATGCCCCCTGGGCTCTTCTCGACTATGGCTTCAAGATTATCATCGCCCCGAGTTACGCCGATATTTTTAAAAACAATTGTGTAAAAAACGGGATCCTGGCCATCGAAATGCCTTATGAGCAAGTCCAACAGCTTATGGAAAAAGCAGAAGCGGAAAGCTATTCGTTAACGGTGGACCTCTCTGCCCAAACAGTCCAGGATGGGGAAGGGTTCTCGTATCATTTTGACATCGGGGAGTATTCAAAGGAAATGCTCTATAATGGCTTGGATGAAATAGGCATTACTCTTTTATATGAAGAAAAAATTTCACAGTTTGAAAGAAGTCTTTAATTGATAAAACTTATGAAAAATGAAGGAGCGTGAACCCCTTGGGGATTCTTTAACGACTAAAATGATTTCCGAAGCGATGGAACAATTGGCAAAAACCGTTTATCGTACTCCACTAACGACCTCTGCATTTCTGAATAGCCTGGCCGGGAAGAATGTCTTTTTTAAAATGGAAAATCAGCAAAAGACCGGGGCTTTTAAAATTCGCGGGGCCAGCTATAAAATGTCATGCCTGACAGAGAAGGAAATGCAAAAAGGCGTTATAGCTGCATCGGCGGGCAACCATGCCCAAGGTGTCGCATTCGCCGCTTCAAAGAGAGGGATTGCAGCCAAAATCTACATGCCGGAAAATACGCCTCAGGCAAAAATCAATGCAACGGAATATTACGGAGCAAGGGCCGTCATTACAGGGGCCTCTTTTCAGGAAGCTTATCAGGCAGCGTGCAGTGAGCAGAAAAGGACGGGAAGTTTCTTTCTCCATCCATTCGATGACTACGATGTCATGGCTGGCCAGGCAACGATAGCGGTTGAAATGCTGATGCAGCAACCCTTTCTTGATACGCTGATTGTCCCGGTTGGAGGCGGCGGCCTGATTAGCGGGGTGGCGGTTGCCGCAAAGCATATACAGCCGAACATACGAATCATCGGCGTCCAGGCTGAAGGAGCAAAGGTTATGTATGATTCTTTTCATAACCATCCAGTACCAGGCAGCCGGTTTGCCGGCACCATTGCGGAAGGCATTGCCGTCAAGGAACCTGGAAAGTTGACCCTTCCTATTATCCGGCATTATGTAGACGATATGATTACTGTAAGCGAGAGCGATATCGCCACTGCCATTGTTTACATGCTAGAAAGGAAAAAAACATTAGTCGAAGGCGCAGGGGCGGCAGCTTTTGCTGCCCTCCTCGCCAACCGAAGCACCATCCGCTCCAAAAACTGCGGAATTATCGTCAGCGGCGGCAACATGGATGTCTCCAGGCTGGGATTCATTCAACAACTGGCCCAAGGCGGAATCTTATCCTGTTTGGCGTGAGCCGTGGTCAGATATATAGTAGAAAGCCAACTTATTATTGCGATAAGTTGGCTTTCTCTTTTCTAAAATCTTTTCCTAAACATACTTTAACTTGATTTCCTTCTGCGGGCGGTTTTTATAAACAGCAATTCTTTCGTTGATGTAAAAGCAATAGGTAATTTTTAGATATTTTCCTTGGTCTCTATTTCCCAAACAACAAAAAATAGATTATACTTTATAGACTAGCATCTATTTAAAAAGGAGACTTTCCTATGGAAGAGAACACGAATCCAGGAACCGAGAAAAAGAAGATCAGCCTGCAGGAGGCAATGAAGCAACAGCTTGCCAATAAGAAAAACCAGGCGGCAGCAGCAAAGGGTATGGGCGGCACAGATACTTCCACGAAAAAAATGAAGAGCCAGATGACGAAAAAGCCAAGCAACACACGCAGGAAAATGGGCTCTTAAAATGGACGGACAAAACAGGAAGGACATCACACCAGGAATAACAGTCGATATTGTCCTGAAAGCGGATCAACGTACAGGCAAGCTGACAAGGGGGATCGTAAAAGATATTCTCACAAAATCCCCAAACCATCCCCACGGCATTAAAGTCAGGCTCACGGATGGCCAGGTCGGCCGGGTAAAAAAAATTCATGCAGAAAACTAAAAAGCATTCAGGGACCGAAATCCTTGAATGCTTTTTTCTGTTCATGTTATGAAAGCTAAAGGTATTGCTTTTACAGCTTTAAACCGGCTGGATATTTTTCTCGACGAGGGACTTGCTTTCCCACACACGGCTTTTCCACCTGTAATACATGATGATTCCCCTGAACCATTCATCGGCTATAAAGGCAATCCAAATTCCGACGAGGCCCATTCCCATCGTAATACCGAGTAAATAGGCAACAGGCACCCCGATTCCCCACATCGACACAAAAGCCATTTTCACGGGGAAGTTGGCATCGCCGGCCGCCCTGAGTGCCGCGATGATAACGATATTGAATGTCCTCCCGGGCTCCAGGATAAGCCCTAGTAATAGAAGCTTTGCCCCTTCCGTAATAATCTTGTTGTTGTCCGTAAAAATGCCAAGAAGCGATTCCCTGAAAATGACCATCGGGATGACGACGGCAATCGTCATCACCAAACTCCACTTAAGGCTTTTCAGAAGGCGGTGATAGGCACCGTTATAGTCGCCCGCCCCAACTCGGTAACCAACCAGTATTTGCGTCCCCTGCCCGAGTGCGATTGCGAAGAGCATCATGAATGCCATGATATTCCACGTATACACTCTTGTTGTCAGAGCCATTGCCCCAAGCAGGGCGATGATGGCTGTTATGGCCATCTGGCTTGTATTGTAGACGAGGTTTTCCCCGGCTGACGGAATCCCGATTTTCAGGATTTTTTTAATAAATACCGGACTGAAATTCGTATAGTCTTCTTTTTTGATTTTTACCGGCAGTCGCTTATACAGCAGCCAGAAGATCATTATGACGGCGATGGCCCGGCTGACGGCGGTGGAAATTGCGACTCCCTGGATTCCCATCTGAGGCATCCCGAACAGGCCATAAATCAACACGCTGTTTCCTGCCAGGTGGATGATATTCATCAGGATTGAAATCATCATAGCTTCCTTTGAAAAACCGTTCGCGCGCAGAATCGATGAGGCTGTGACGAGAAGGGCCTGGGTAAACAAGGTGGCCCCTACAATCGCAAGGTATTGTTCAGCAAGCCTGTGGATTTCCGGAGTTAGGCCAAAAAGGGTTAGAAAACTCCCTTTGAACAGAACGACAAGCGCGCTGATTGCAACCCCAAAAATAAGATTGAGAGATATGGATATTCCCGATATCCTTCTGGCGTCCTTGACTAGGCCTGCACCCAAATTCTGCGAGACAAGCACTGTTGTCCCTGTTGCCACGAATCCAAAGATTAGAATCGTAAAAAATACAAGCTGATTGGCAACTCCAACGGCTGCCACCGCTTCGTCAGACACATAGGAAAGCATGAACGTATCCGTGCTGCCCATTAGCATATGCAAAAATGACTCAATGAAAATTGGCCATGTTAAAGCAAATAATCCAGGTTCTATGAAGCTGTTTTTTTTGGCCGCTTCTGCCATGTCTTCCACCTTCTTTTAAAAACTTCTTCACGTGCGGTTTTATTACGCAACCTCCCTACTCTAGAGCATTTCCCAGTTGGTGTCTATTCTTTTTTAAAAATAACATTTCTTCCGAACCACGGGTCCTTTAATTGTTGAGTTAAAAAAAGCCCACTGAATAAACCCCTCAACAGGCTAATCCAGTGGGCCGTGCATTTAGTTTGTTACGGATGTTTCAAACTGTACTTTATGGAGATTCGCAAAAATTCCGCCTTGCTCAATCAGTTCTTCGTGGCTGCCTTCTTCGGCGATGCCATCTTCTGTCACGACTACAATCCTGTCGGCATTGCGTATTGTAGCGAGCCTATGGGCAATGACTAGTGTGGTCCGATCCTTCGCCAATTCTGTGAGAGCTTTTTGGATGATTCGCTCTGTCTCTGTGTCAAGAGCGGATGTTGCCTCGTCCAGAATCAGGATTGGCGGATTTTTCAGGAACATACGGGCAATCGCGATTCGCTGCTTTTGGCCGCCCGATAGCTTAAGGCCGCGTTCACCAATTTGCGTTTCATAGCCATCTGGGAGTGATGCAATGAACTCCTCAAGATGGGCTTTTCTCGCGGCATCTTCAATATCTGCCTGTGATGCCCCGAGCGAGCCGTACGCAATATTCTCGCGGAGTGTCCCTGTGAACAGGAACACATCCTGCTGGACGATGCCGATTTGCGAACGGAGAGATTTTTTCGCCATATCACGGATGTCAATCCCATCAATGGAGATGCTTCCGCTATTAACATCATAGAAACGCGGAATCAATGAACAAATTGTTGTTTTTCCAGCACCTGACGGACCAACGAAGGCGACCGTCTCGCCATGATGGATATCGAGATTAATCCCCTCGAGGACAGGCTTATTATTGTCATAGCTGAACGTAACGTCCCTGAAAGTGATGTCTCCCCTTAAATATGGTACAGTGATTGCATCCGGGGCATCAACGACATCCGGGCTCTGGTCCATCAGCTCGGTGAACCGCTTGAAGCCGGCCATGCCTTTTGGATACAGCTCAAGAATGGCACTGATTTTGTCGATCGGCTTGAACAAGACGTTGATATACAGGACAAATCCGACCAGTTCACCATAGCTCAAGCTTCCTGTGAAGCTGAGCCAGGCGCCATATACGAGTACAACAAGAACCATCAGCCTTGTCGACATATAAATGCCTGAAGAGCTGAACGACATCACCTTGTAGGCAGCAAGTTTCGCCTTGCGGAACTTCCGGTTATTTTTCGTAAACCGCTCAATTTCGAAATCTTCATTCGTAAAAGACTGAACGACGCGGATGCCGGAAACACTGTCCTCGACCCGGGCATTCACGTCGGCGATATCGCTGTACATGTTTTTCCATGCAGCATTCATTTTTTTGTTTGCATAGGAAATCAGCCAAACGAGAAATGGAGCAATAATCATTGCTGTCAGCGCAAGCTTGACATTGATTGTCAGCATAATCCAAAAGGCCCCAACAAATGTCATCGCGGCAATGAACAAATCCTCCGGGCCATGGTGTGCGAGCTCCCCAAGATCGAATAAATCATTGGTAATCCTGCTCATGATGTGGCCGGTTTTCGTATTGTCAAAAAAGCGGAATGATTGCTTTTGGACATGCTGAAACAGTTCCTGCCTCATATCGGTTTCGATATTGATCCCGAGCTTGTGTCCCCAGTAGTTGACAATAAATTGGAGCATCGTACTCACGATATATAATAGAAGAAGTCCGATACTGACCCCAATGATTGCATTCCAGTCGCCGCTGGGCAGCAATTTATCAATGAACCAACTTACCGCAAGCGGAAAAGCCAGCTCAAGTGCCGCCACAATGACAGCACTGCCGAAATCAATAATAAATAGCCTTCTGTGAGGCCGATAATAAGTAAAAAAGCGACGTATCATTTCTGTATATCCCCCCTGCTCTTCTTGTGATTATATGCCAAACCGAGGAGAAACCACAACACTATAAACCTCTTTTCCAATATTTTTTTCGGAAACCGAAATAAAAACACGAACAGTGCCAGGAACCAACCGAAGTTTGTCGAATTTAATTCGACTAATCCTTTGTTCATTTTTTCGGATATATTGGTCATTTTTTTGGATTGTTCCAAAAAATGAAAGAGTTTAATATTTAGAGTAAGTTATGAAAGCGCTTCATATTCAGTTACGAACAGGAGAGATTGGAGAATGAAAAAGAAAAAGCTGTTGTCTGCGGCACTTGTGGCGGCACTAGGGATTTCAGGACTTCTTGCCGGCTGCTCTTCGGACAGTAAGGAAAGCTCAACAACAAAAAAAGAAGAGAGCAAAGAACTAGTCGTTTATTCCCCGAACCCAATTGAGTTCAATGAACCTCTTGTAAAGGAATTCGAGGACGAAACTGGAATCAAGGTTGAAGTTATTTCCGCAGGAGCGGGCGAACTCCTAAAACGCATTGAATCCGAAGGGGATAATCCACTGGGTGATGTTATGTGGGGCGGCTCCCTCTCTTCACTAGAGCCGTATACTGAAAGATTTGAATCATACAAATCCAAAAACGAAGGCAATGTTCCTGATGAATTCAAAAACAAGGACGGCAAAATCACAAGATTCTCCCTTGTTCCGAGTGTCATCATGGTAAATAAAAACCTTGTCGGCAATATGAAAATTGAAGGCTATGAAGACTTATTGGACAAGAGCCTGAAAGGGAAAATTGCTTTCGCCGATCCTTCCAAGTCTTCCTCCTCCTTTGAACAGGTCATCAACCAGCTTTATGCAATGGGTAACGGCGATCCTGAAAAAGGATGGGATTACGTCGGCAAGCTGATTAAAAACCTTGACCAAAAACTGCTGAGCGGTTCTTCCGCTACCTACAAAGGTGTGGCTGATGGCGAATACTCTGTCGGATTGACTTTTGAAGAGCCGGTCATCAATTACATGAATGACGGCGCTCCTGTTGAGGTTGTTTATCCAAAAGAAGGAACAATTGTAAAGCCGGATGGGGTCGCTATCATTAAAGGCGCAAAAAATATAGAAAATGCCAAGAAATTCGTTGATTTCATTACAAATGAAGAATCACAAACAATGGTCGCAAATGAGTTGAATCGCCGCCCAGTCCTTTCAACAGTAAAAATCAAGGACAACAACGGCATGAAGTCTCTTTCCGAGATTAAATTAATTCAGGACGACCAGGAATGGTCCAACAAAAACAAGGAAGCAATCCTGAACAAATTCAAGGATATGTTTACCAGCAATTAATAATCATCAATAGAGTATGAGTGGAAGCCTGCTCATACTCTATCATTTTCAGCAAGAATCAGCTTTCAAAGCAAGAGGAGGACTTATTTTGAGTACAGCGATTACCTTCGAACACGTACGCAAGGATTATGAGAAAAAAACTGTTATCCCCGACCTGAACCTGACGATTAAACCAGGCGAATTATTTACTTTGCTTGGGCCCTCAGGCTGTGGAAAAACAACTTTGCTCCGGATGATTGCCGGTTTCCATAGCATTGACGGTGGAACCATTTCTTTTGATGGCCAGGCTTTAAACGATATCCCTGCCCATAAACGAAATATCGGGATGGTTTTCCAAAACTACGCCATTTTCCCCCATATGACAGTCTACAATAACGTAAAATATGGTTTGAACAACAAAAAAATCAGTAAGGCCGAAATGATTAAACGGCTGGATGATATCATAGAAACAGTCAAAATCACCGAATATAAGGACCGCCTGCCGAATCGACTATCCGGCGGCCAGCAGCAGCGCGTCGCCCTTGCAAGGGCCATCGTTATCCATCCAAAGGTCCTTCTCATGGATGAACCGCTGTCGAACCTCGATGCGAAACTAAGGATTGACATGCGCCGGGCGATAAGTGAAATACAGAAAACCATTGATATTACGACCGTTTATGTCACTCATGACCAGGAAGAAGCACTTGCCATCTCAGACAGGATCGCTGTAATGAAAGATGGAGTAATTCAGCAGGTTGGGTTTCCTGATACCATTTATCTGCGACCAATCAATACATTTGTTGCTTCATTCATCGGGCATTCTAATTTATTCGAAGGGTATGTAGAAAAAGACGGCGGGAAGACCTTCGTTTCTATTATGGACGGCTACCGAGTTGAAATGAGTAATATCCATGGTTCTGTCCAGGATAAAGAAAAAGTTATGGTGGCAATCCGGCCGGAGGAGTTCACACTGTCCAGCAATGTGCAAGGCATCCGCGCGAGGGTAAAACACCGGAACTTCCTTGGCAAGTATATTAATTACGAACTTGTTCTGGATAATGGATCGAGTGTTGAGTTCACCCAGGATACAAACCTTAAAAATCGTTTTATCGAAGAAGGGGACATTGTTTATCTTGAGGCGATTGCGGAAAAGATTAACGTTTTTACAGCGGACGGCGAAGAAAGCCTGATAGATGGAGTGGTCCGTTATGCGGAATAAACTAAAACTCGATTTCTGGAATTTATCTACCATTGTTGTATTTATCTTCTTTGCGGTATTCTTGATATATCCATTGGGCTCCCTTTTGTTGAGCAGCTTCCAGGCTAATGATGGATCCTTTACAATGAAACATTTCATAACTTTTTTTGAACGGAAATATTACTATCAATCCTTGCTGAACAGCCTGTCGGTTACAATTTCTGTCACGATTTTGTCAATCGCGATCGGGGTCCCTCTTGCATACTTAATGTCAACTTTGAAAATAAAGGGAAAAGGTATCATTGAGATTTTAATCATCATTTCCGTCCTGTCCCCTCCTTTTATCGGGGCCTATTCATGGATTCTGCTGCTGGGGCGTAGTGGGGTTGTTTCCAAGTTCTTCATGGAACATTTTGGTGTCACATCGCCCAGTATATATGGATTCGGAGGAATATTGCTCGTTTTCACGCTGAAGCTTTTCCCTTATATTTATTTGTATGTGTCGGGAGCATTGAAGAAAATGGATTCTTCCTTAAGCGAAGCCGCGGAGAGCCTCGGGACAACCGGAGTGCGGAAAATGGTAACGCTCATTCTGCCACTGATTCTCCCTACAGTACTCGCTGGAGCCATGCTTGTATTCATGAATTCGCTTGCCGACTTTGGTACTCCGATGCTGATTGGGGAAGGATTTTCAACTATGCCTGTCCTCATCTATTCTGAATTTATCAGCGAGGTTGGAGGAAACGCCCATTTTGCGGCAGCTCTTGCAACAATCATGATTTTGATCACGACTGTTATCTTTATAGCGCAAAAGTACATTGTTAATAAAAAATCCTATGAAATGAGTTCGCTGCGACCAATCCAGCCGGAGCAGGCAAAAGGATTGAAAAACTTTTTTGCCCATGCCTTTATTTACGTTGTTGTTGGACTGGCCAGCATCCCGCAGGTGACGGTCATTTACACATCATTCCTAAAGACGCGCGGTGCGATGTTTATTGAAGGCTATACACTCGACAGCTACCGAAGAGTTCTTGAACGGATGGGTGATTCGATTCTGAACACCTACATTTATGGTATTATTGCATTGGCAATCATCATTGTGCTCGGCATGCTTATTTCGTACGCATCCGTTAGAAGAAAAAATGCCTTAACGGCCTTCCTTGATACAGTAGCGATGTTCCCATACATTGTCCCTGGTTCCGTTCTTGGTATTACACTCTTGCTTGCATTTAACAAATCGCCTCTGTTGCTTAGCGGAACAGCGGCGATTATGATAATTTCGTTCATCATCCGTCGCCTTCCTTATACGATGCGGTCAAGCGCGGCGATTATTTATCAGCTCAGCCCGAGCATGGAAGAGGCTTCCATCAGCCTCGGCTACTCTCCTTTCAGGACATTCCTGAATGTAACGGCGCGGTTAATGATGCCAGGCGTACTTGCGGGAGCGCTTTTGAGCTGGATAACTGTAATTAACGAATTAAGTTCATCGATCATATTATTTACCGGTAAAACCAGAACAATGTCGGTCGCGATTTATTCAGAAGTTATAAGGGCTAGCTATGGTACGGCTGCAGCATTGTCTACCATTTTGACTGTTACGACAGTTATATCATTATTGATTTTCTTTAAAGCAACCGGCTCAAAAGAAGTAAGCCTATAATTTTATAAGATGGGCAACTCCCAATAGGGGTTGTCTTTTCTTCATTCCGGCCAATCCTCATCGAAGCAGGTGAAAGAAATGGATTCAGCTAGAAAGGTTTCAAGCTTATACAGGAAGGAATTGAAAAGGTCGCTTATCAGTTTTGGGGTTGTCCCTGTTTCTATTATCACCCTACTATTCTATAACCTGTTTTTCTTAATCGGCCTCCACCTGGTGAAAGAAAATAATATGGAGGAAAATGACAGGATCACAGGCAGGATCCTGGCCAAGTTCTCGCAAATTTCCGAAGAAAGCCAACGCCTCGCAAATGAACTTGATCTCGGCCTTCTTGAATCTTCCGTCTCCTACAGGGCTGAAATGTATGGAAAGCTGTACGGCGCCGCCAATAAACAAGACCTTCGAAGCCTTTTTTCTGTCATTGATGCCGATGGTAATATCCTTGCAACCAACTGGACTGAAACCGTGGATGATAACCGAAGGAATACTGCCTGGTATATTAGCAAACGCCTGAAAAATGCCCCCGCCCAAAAAAGCCTAATGTATCCAAATCGCCAAAGCCTAAGAAATGACAGGATATTCTATAACATTGTTAATCCCATTTTCGACCGGAATGGAGCCGTTAAAGGCTATATCATCTTCAACCTGCTCGAAAACCAATTCAGGCAGCTAATGAATAATGTTAATTATACCGACATAATTGTAGCGGATCGATACGATAATAGCATTTTATCAACGAACGAAATGCTGGTAACAAAAGCAGGAAAAATAGCAACCGTGGAGAAGAACAGCTATATTTTAAACAAAAAGGAGATTTTAGATGGAACAATTTCCGTCTATTCCATCTCGTATACCGGACTTTTTAAAAAGATTTATAAAATCGGCCTTATTACATTGATTGCCTTCTTTTTATTGATTACTGCAGGAACCATTATTTTTGCCAACGATTCTTCGCGAAGAAAAATGAAATCGATTGATAAACTTTTATCTATTATTAATCGGGCCAAGGTTGGAGATTTCAATCAAAGGACTACGTTTGAAAAAGAAGATGAATTTCAGGTAATCGGTGAATACTTACAGCAGCTTTTAAAGGATATAGATACATTGATGCGGGAAAACAAGGAATATATCGAAAGAAGCGCCAGAGCCGAAATAAAACAACTCGAAATGCAGATAGACCCCCACTTCCTTTTTAATACGCTTGAAAACATCAGGTATGTAACCCGGATGGAACCGGAAAAAGCGGAGAAGCTCATCTTGATATTGTCCAGCCTGCTTCGTTACAGTATAAACAATCGAACCCAATATAACAGTGTCGATGAGGATATCCGCTACCTCAAAAGCTACCTTACCCTCCAGCAAATCCGGTTCGGGGATTCTCTTCAATATCATATTGAAGCCGAAGAAGGGGTTGGAAGCTGTAGTATTCCAAAACTTATTATTCAGCCGGTGATTGAAAACGCGATAAAATATGGCTTCAAAACAAAAACAACTTTAAAAATAGAAACCATAATTAAAAGCACAAGAAAAGCGCTTTATCTCATGATCCGGGACAATGGGGAAGGGATTGAAAAAAGCCGGCTTAAGGAATTGCAGTCATTTCTTAAGCATGATGAAAACAATACAAACCATATAGGAATTCACAATGTAAACAGGAGGATCAAGCTGCTGTACGGTCCACGATACGGTCTTAGGATTTTTAGCGAGGAAGGCTCCGGAACACTGGTAATAATCAGGATCCCTAAAATAAAGGAGGAATGAAATCCTATGATCAGCGCATTAATCGTAGAAGATGAGCAAATCATCCGCAAAGGATTAATTTATACGATGGACTGGAAAGGCATGCGGACTGAAATCATTGGCGAAGCCTCCAATGGGAAAGAGGGACTCGAGAAAATTATCGGCCTAAAGCCGGATGTTGTCATTACAGATATTAAAATGCCAATCATGAGTGGCATAGAAATGGTTGAGCAGGCCTTGAACCACCACGATTTTGAAACCATCATCCTTTCCAGCTACAGCGATTTCGAATATACCAAGAAAAGCATCCAGCTGCAGGTTTTTGACTATTTGTTAAAACCCGTTGACGAAGACGCTTTGAAGGAAGTCATGTTCTCCCTCTATGACAGGTTGGAAAAGAGAAAAAGGCAAAGTTTGCTCACAAACAGAGTGGACGTCGAAACTTTGGCAGCCATGTTCTTTCCGAATCAGGACAGCATATCGGACTACACTCCTTATACGAGAAGGCTGATTGAGAGCATCAAAGAGCGGTATTCCGAAAAAATTAGCTTGGAAGAGCTTGCTGCCGAAATGGGGGTAAGCCCCAGCTATTTAAGCAGGGTTTTTAAGAAGGACACGAACGGTACCTTCCACCATTACCTTAATCAAGAAAGAATTCGCAAATCCATTCCCCTTTTGCTATCGAATAATTATATGATTTATGAAATCGCCGAGTTAGCTGGTTTTAATGATTACAAACAATATAATAGTGTTTTTAAAAAGTATACTGGCTTCTCACCAACGGAATTTATCCAAAAAATAAAACTCGAAAAGGAATAGCCATGACAGGAAGGGAATCGCTTCCCTTCCTCCTTTTTACAGTCCTGTTTGTGTTGTTTCGGAAAATCTTAGTATGATAGGGTTTATGTCCCCCAGACAATTAGTGTACGCTAAATGACAGGTTCCCCTTGCACTTATATACTCTCGGCAAGCTTATTTGCCCATTCGATTACATTTCCCCCTATTGTCTTTTCCTAACTTCCGAAACAGCTTCCGTGACCATTTCATACATCTTTTCAACCCCTGTATGTGATGCCTCAAAATGGTATGAATGCTTTTGTGCGATGCCGAGATTCCCTGCTTCCTGGGCGGCATCGATATTCGCCCCCATAAAAATGAATTCCCAGCTGTATCTTTCCTGTTGATGCCGGATAAGTTCCTTTACTTTTTCATACGTGAATTCCCTGCTCGCATTTTCCATCCCATCCGTGGTAATAACAAAGATGACTTTTCCCGGTCTCCGCTCTTCCTCTGTTTTGGATAATCTGCAGCCAACATCAACAATGGTCCTTCCTACCGCGTCCAGGAGGGCAGTCGACCCCCTCACAAAATATTCCTTGTCGGTGAGTTCCGCGTTTTCAGCTTTAACCCCGTTCCAGAGGATTTGATACTTATCGTCAAACAGGACTGCCGTGACAAGCGTTTCCCCTTCAAGGCTGGTTTGCCTTTTCAAAAAGGAATTGAACCCGCCAATCGTATCCTGCTCGAGCCCGGCCATAGAGCCACTTCGGTCAAGGAGAACTATAATTTCTGTTAAATCTTTATTCATTTTTCACGTCAACTCCTTTGGTTTAGTTGATATAATAGTAACTTGATAAGCCAATCATTTGGTCGCCTGAGGGGCGACAAATAGGGGGTCACCCAGGATGCTCGATAAAAAGTTCTTTACGGAATTGCAGATATATATAAATGCCCACCTTGAGGTACTGATTTTAGAAGAATCCAGGAGCTTTCATGAAAGCTTTAAACGGGATGTGATTTTGGAAAGCATCTCGCCAATCGAGATTAAGGAGTTTATTGAAGACAAACGGAAGCCGGTCCTTAGGGAAGTCCTTTTCAACATTATTGATAGAAAAGGGGTGACCGATTCGGAGATTTATAAGAAAGCTCTAGTTGACCGCCGCCACTTTTCAAAAATCCGTTCCAATCCAAGCTACCGCCCGGGTAAAAATACGGTAATTGCCCTTGCGCTAGCCCTAGAACTAGATAAAAAAGAGACCGGCAAGCTATTAAGCTCGGCTGGCTATTCCCTGTCGGACAGCGATACATCCGACCTCGTCATTCAATTTTGCATTGAAAAGGGCATTTATGACATCCATCAAGTGAATGAGGCATTGGAGTATTTCAGCCTCAAAACGCTTGGCGGGATGAATGTGTAAAGAAAAATCCAGGGGTAAATGCTTCCCCTGGATTTTTCTTTCTTTCGTAAGTTTTATCGCCTCTTTGCAATCATCTCAATTTCCACCTCAGCCCCAAGCGGCAACCCCAAAACAGCTACCGTTGTCCTTGCCGGAAAAGGTTCGGAAAACTGTGTTTTATAAACCTCATTCATTTCCGAAAAACTATTCATATCAGTCAAATAGACATTTACCTTGATAACATCATCAGGGGTGAGTCCGGCTGCTTCAAGGACGGCGAACAGATTCGCAAAACATTGCTTCGTCTGCTCGCCAATGCCGCCGCTCACCAATTCCCCTGTCATTGAATCAATCGGCGTTTGTCCGGATAAATAAACCAGCTCACCTGCATCCACCGCATGTGAATAAGGCCCGACCGCCTTTGCATCCTTCGACTCATACACTTTCCTCGCCATAAAAACCCTCTCCTTTTCCCTTAGTGATCCCTTTATGATGCCTGGCACCATTACATTGCGCACCATCTATTTAAAATAGTTCGAGATAGGTTGCGCTTTTCCTCCAAGAGGCAAAGATTATCCATTCAGAAATGCGGATACGTTTATTGGACACCCTACTATATGGACCGAGCTACTTTTCTTATTATTTCGCCTGTATGGGGGATGTCAGTGTGAATGTAGGCCAGGGCGGATGTGATGGCTTGCTTTATTTTAGTGTCAGGAAGCGTGTTTGGATTTCCCGCTGGCTTGAAGTAGAGGTACATAGGGAGGGAGCCTTCTTTTGTCGGGAGCTGGTAATCGACGGGAAGCCTCGTTGCACCGTTCTTCTCGTAAAAGCGTATTCTCCTTTTTTGAATTTCCTGATTCGTCCCTACCTCTTCCCCCGGAATTTCAACCTCGAGAAAGACGCCAAGGGAACCTTCCCCTTTCTTGTACCCTGCAATTGAATGGAAAAGAGCCGATCCATAGCCTAAATTTCGGAATTGCACATCCACCGCTAGATAATCAAGCCAAAGGGCATTGATTTCTTCAATTTCATATATGCACGCATACCCAATTAACGAGTCCAATTCTATATGGTTAGCAAGAAGAATCTTATATTTTTCCTTTGCAATCAGGCTTTCAAGCTGGCTGTATTCCTTTAGTTCTTCAGGGGCAAAATCACGTTGAAGAAGTCCGTATATACGGCGAAGTTCGCCTGCCATACCTTCCCTTATATGAATCTCATTCAATTTGCTTTTCATAAAGAACCCCCATTATTTAAACGATATCTTTTTAAAATAATAACACTCCAATGATTATTCCCACAAAAAGTGGAGCCTTCGCCATGGCTCCTTTGCCCAATCCGGCTCATCCTCCCTTTTTCCGATCACTTCTTAATTTTTAAAATCCGGTTAGGGATTATGCCCTTTTGAAATATTTTACAGGTTAATATTGTAAAAACGACCTATATTTGATATAAATATCATATGATATATATCAATTGAAACTCATGAGAAACAGGAGTCGAAGATTATGCCACCTAAGAAAAAGTTCTCAAGGGAACAAATCATTGATGCAGCATTTGATATTGCACGGGATGAAGGCCTTGATGGAATAACTATCCGGAAAATCGCACAAAGAATGGGTAGCTCAATTGCGCCAATTTATGTGAATTTCAATGATGTGGAAGAGGTGAAAAATGCGGTTTTAGGGAAAATGCATGACATTTCCCTGAAGATGCTAAAAACAAATTATTCAGATGACCCCTTTCTTAATATTGGAATTGCCAGCCTCAAATTTGCCAGGGAGTACAGCGTTTTGTTCAAGGATTTAATTCTGAACAATAAAACCCGGTTGGAACGGGTTCAGCCCGATATTGGCAGTATCCTTGGCCGTATGCAAAAAAGCGAAAAGCTAATGGAATTTACACAAGAGGAATTGTCAGGGATTTCATTTAAAATGCGGGTTTTCCAACTCGGGCTATCTGTTATGGACGTCAACGGGATGCTTCCAAAAGGGATGGAGGAAGAGGACCTGGTTCGCATTCTTCAGAGAACAGGCGAGGATATCATTGAAGCCGCCCGCCTTCGTAAAAATAAATAAAAGATGTATGGGAGAGATGGGGAATGAAAAGCGGTCAAATAGAGGCGAGCATCGAGGATTTGTTCAGAAAGAGAGTAAAGAAGGACGACAAAATCCATAATGCCTTTTTAATGGTCCATTCCGAAAAACTAGGCATAAACATGAACGTGGCCGAGGGCCTGACTGACGGAAAGCCTTCAAATCCTAACCAGCCTTATTTCATAGCAAGTGTAAGCAAATTATTTGCCGCTGTTTTAACGGCGATTTTCGTTGAGCAAGGTAAGCTCTCTTTTGAGGATTACATCACATCGCATCTTGACGCTGAACTTTTATCCGGCATGCATATCATAGACGGCAGGGATTATATTCATGAAGTGAAAATCAGGCATTTGCTGAACCATACTTCGGGATTGCATGACATTTTGGAGGATACGCCAAAGAATGCCAAGGGAATGAGAGAATTAATTTTCGAGGAGCCTGACCGTACTTGGACACCGCGAAGCGTTTTGGAATGGGCTAAAAATAATCTAACATCCCACTTTCCTCCGGGTAAAGGATTTCATTACTCGGATACCGGCTATCATTTGCTGGGATTGATCATTGAGAAGGTTTCAGGCATGCCATACCATGAAGCCCTTACTGCCTATATCTTTGAACCGTGCGGCATGGACCACTCCTCTTTTGCGAATTATTCGGAGCCAAAGGTGAAGCCGGAGCATCCTTTAGCCAACTTGTACGGAAGGAATATGGATGTGTCCAAATACCGCTGCCTGACTTTGATGTTTGCCGGCGGTGCCATAATATCCACAACAAACGACCAGCTTAAATTCATGAAAGCCCTTGTGAACGGAGAGCTCATAAGCAGCGAAACGAGGGAGCAAATGAAAGATTGGGCAAAGTTTTTTTTCGGGATTGATTATGGGTATGGCATGATGAATTTTAAAACGATTCCCATCCTCATGCCGAAAAAATACAATGCATGGGGGAACGCCGGCTCAACCGGCACATTCCTGTTTTATCATCCCTCAACAGAGTCCTATGTAATTGGCGGATTGAATGAAATGACCTATGGACAAAAAGGGATTCGGTTCATGTTAAAAGTTGTCGACAAGCTGACGAAATAAAAAAGAAGGCAGCGGCCGGGTTAATGGGCAGCTGCCTTTTTCATATTATTTTTTCAGAAAAACGATCGCTTCATAAGGCCTTAATACAAGCCTTGATTTCCCCAGTTGAATATCTTTGTAGTTCTGGATAATCACTTCCAATCCGGTAACCTCGCCTATAAGAACCGGATCGTCCAGTTCTATCTCCTCCTCGCTGAAGTTGCAGAGCACAATAAGCTTTTCGTCGCCGGACCTGCGCTCATAGGCAAACAACGCGGGATGTTCACGGTAGAGCAAGTTGAAGTCACCGGTTGTAATGATGTCGAAACTCTTTCGTAATTCAATTAAGTGCTTGTAATGATAAAAAATAGACTCCTTATCTTTTAATGCTTCTTCCACATTGATTTCCGTATAGCGCGGGTTCATTCCAATCCAAGGGGTTCCGTCTGTGAATCCCCCGTTCGGCCCGCCATTCCACTGCATCGGAGTCCTCGCATTGTCGCGTCCTTTTACATAAATTGACTCCATAATCGTTTCATGCGGTATACCCATGCCCCGCTTTTCGTTGTACATGTTAATCGTCTCAACATCCTTATACTCGTCAATGGATTCAAACCGGACGTTGGTCATCCCGATTTCCTCCCCTTGATAAATATACGGAGTTCCTTGAAGCATATGGAGGCAGGTCGCAAGCATTTTGGCGGAAAGGACCCGATATTCCCTGTCATTCCCGAACCTGGAGACAATCCGCGGCTGGTCATGGTTGTTCCAGTAAAGGCTGTTCCACCCTACCCCATGAAGGCCTTTTTGCCATTTCTCAAAATTCTCCTTCAGGTCAACAAGGTTCAGGCTCTTTAAGTTCCACTTTTCCCCTGCACCGCTGTCCAGGCCCATATGTTCAAAGGTAAAGATCATATTCACTTCATTGTTTTCCGGAGCCGTGTATTCCTTCGCGTGCTCCACCCTCACCCCTGGCATCTCGCCGACTGTTAAAATATCATACTTAGAGAGTACTTCATTGTTCATTTCCCGGAGGAATTCATGAATTCTAGGGCCATTCATGAAAAACGGGCTTCCATTCCCGTAAAGAGCCCCTTCCTCCACGGTACCATCCGGAAGTCCATCCACTTTTGAGATGAAATTGATAACATCCATCCGAAATCCATCAATTCCCTTATCAAGCCAAAACTTCATCATCTTGTATACTTCTTTGCGTAATTCAGGGTTTTCCCAGTTCAGGTCCGGCTGCTTCCTGGAAAAGATGTGCAAGTAATATTGTCCGGACTCCTCATCGTATTCCCAAGCAGGCCCGCTGAACACGGATCCCCAATTATTCGGTTCACTGCCGTCCTTTCCATCCTGCCAATAATAGAAGTCACGATACGGATTATCCCGCCCGCTTCTCGACTGGACAAACCATTCATGCTCATCAGATGTATGATTAACGACAAGATCCATGATAATCTTAAGCCCCCGATTGTGAGCCTCGGACAAAAGGGCGTCAAAATCATCCATCGTCCCAAACTCTTCCATGATTTTGTAGTAATCACGAATGTCATAGCCGTTGTCATCATTAGGGGAATCATAGATCGGGCTTAACCAAATGACATCGGCTCCAAGCTCTTTCAGGTAATCGAGCTTTTGCGTAATTCCGGCGATATCGCCGATCCCGTCCCCGTTCGAATCATAAAAGCTTCTTGGGTAGATTTGATAGACTACGCTTTTTTTCCACCAATTCGTTTGCTGCATTTGCGCTATCCCTCTTTTCACATATGTATCTATCATTTGTTCCATAAGTTCCAAAACCACATCCTGCCAGTCCGGCAGCCGTTTCAATTGTACCATTCCAGACTGGATTTTTCCTCCCAGTTGCCCTTTAAATCCTTCTGCAGCCCGCCACATCTCAGATAACATGAAAAGCCTGGTAAAACAAAAATACTGCCTGGTCGGCAGCATTTAAAGCTGGTCTGAGCGATATCCGGGCATTTGGATGATGAATTTCGTCCCTTTTCCCTGTTCGCTCTCTACTTTAATAGACCCCTTAATCGAGTTGATAATCTTATAGGATACAGACAGGCCAACCCCTGTTCCTTTATCCTTGGTTGAATAAAATGGTGTTCCGAGATACCTTAACTGCTCCTTGGACATGCCGGCGCCATTATCTTCAATGACGACAAAGATATTCGCCCCTTTTTTCCAAGCTTTGACGGAAATTTCCCCTTTTGACCCAATTGCTTCAATGCTGTTTTTTATCAGATTCACAAAAACCTGCTTCATCTCGGAACTGTCAGCTTTAATGAACAAGCCGTCTTCAAGTGCGGATGTAATGGTAATGGCCTGGAGGTTGGTATACGATTTCATTAGTTCTATAATCTTATGAAGTTCATACTGCAAATCAAGAACTCCCAAATCGGTATTTGCCGGTTTGGCCAGGGAGAGGTACTCCGACAGGATTGCTTGGGAATGATTTAATTCTTCTATCGAGATATCTATATATCTCCTTTGCGAATCAGTCAAATTCTCATCTTTTTTCATTAATTGCAGGAATCCCCTGACAGCAGTCATCGGGTTGCGGACCTCATGCGCCACCGAGGCGGCCAGCTGGCCAATCACATTGTACCGTTCAGCCCGCTGGACCTTTTCTTCCAATTCAACTTGCTTTTTCAGGTTTTCGAAAATGAAAACGACGGACATGAGCGTAAGCCAGGCAATAACCGAAAAAATAAAAACGATTCCTATTTCCTCTGTATGCTTGCCTGCTATAAGCCAGATTTCACGCGTAATTGTAATGATCCAGTGTACAGCACTGATGGCAATAACCTTAAACCTTAAAGAGTGGTCCCTGAATTTTCTCGCAATTACCGCAAGCAGACCACCTGCTATCGCAAAATTAATAACGGTTACGAGAGGCGCACCATTCTGGAATAGAATCTTGTAGCCCATTGCAATTATCAGAAGAATCGAGCCGGTTAACGGGTTTCCATACAAAAACGCAATGATGATTGGAATCAACTTCAAATCGTAAATGAGCTTATCGGAATAGGTAACAGAGAAAGTAAGAGTCATGACGAGCGAGAGGGAAAGCACAATCAGGAGTCTTGGCTTCAAGCCGTTTTCCTTGTTTCCGTTTTTATGCAAAAACAAATGGTAGAACCATATCGGGAAAAGGACAACTAGTACCTGGTTTAAAACATGTCCGATATTCGCAAGCATGGGCCGTTCTCCTTAAACAATATTTTATTGCATGTTTCTACATATTACTCTAAATTCTCCAAAATCCTTCCATTTCCTGTTTCACTTCTTTTAAATTTAATAATTTTTTTACCAGGATATCGAAACAACCCCCTTTGCCAAAACGACAACATGAAAACCGGACGAAACTTCGTCCGGTTTTCATGTTTCATTTTCGCTTTTCAAAGGTTTTGCAGGCTGTTTCTTCTACATCGGCAGCCTCCCTGCCATTTTGGCCAATGACAAAGATTGAATCGGCGACACACTCATCACCTTCTGCCCAATACTTACAATTTTCCACATTGCATTTCACTTCTATTTTCAAGGTAAGCCCTCCTTATGAAAGGTTACAGGAACATTACCCCTTTTAATAGAACGATAATCCAACCAATTGCGCTCCTAATTTTCAGCAAACAAATAAATTCTCGCCTCATACGGCCTCAGCTGCAATGCAGTTTCGCTTTTATCCACAGCGGGTTCATAATTACCAATCAACAAGCGTCTCTCCGGCGAACAATAGCCTTCAGGAAGTACGGCGGAATGGCCGCTTTTCTGGAAGTTCGCAACGAATAGCAATGTTTCCGTGCCATACGTCCTTGTAAAAGCGTACAGTTGCTCCTCCCCTTCTAGTATCGGCTGATAATCACCATATATAAACACTTTATGAGCCTTCCTTAACTCTATCAATTTTTTATAAAAGTAAAAAATCGAATCGGGATCCTTTAAAGCGGCGTCCACATTGATTTCTTTATAATTCGGGTTGACTTTTATCCAAGGGCCCCCGGAAGTGAATCCCGCATTTGGGCTGAAGTCCCACTGCATCGGCGTCCTGCTGTTATCCCTGCTTAATGGCTGCAGAGCAGCAAGCGCCTGTTCCGGGCTCATCCCTGCATCCGCCAATTCCCGGTATTTATTTTTCATCGCGATATCGTTATAGTCATCAATCGAGTCAAAACGTGCCCCGGTCATGCCGATTTCCTCACCTTGATAAATATACGGAATGCCAGGCAACGAATGGAGCATCGCGGCAAAAAGCTTCGCCGATTGCACCCTGTATTCCCGATCATCCCCGTATCTCGTGACTAGCCTTGTATGGTCATGGTTATTCAAGAATTGTGAGTTCCAGCCTCGTCCCCATAATCCTTCATACCAGCGCTTTTGGATTTCCTTAAACCTTTTCAAATCCCATGTCGGCATTTCATCGCATACTTCAAAGTGAAACAACGTATTCAATTCATTCCTTCGCTCATCAACATAAAGCAGTCCCTCATCCGGAGAAACAAACGCAACCTCGCCAACCGTCAGGATATCATATTGGCTGAATACCTCCCTGTTCATTTCCTGTATATAACCATGAACACCGGGGTTATTTGTAAGATAGCTAATGTCCTCCGGATGGCCAGAGTTTGGAAACCCCTCCTGTTTGGCCAAAAGGGCGATGGCATCGAGGCGGAATCCGTCTATGCCCTTCTGCAGCCAGAAATGCATCATTTTGTAGATTTCCTTCCGCAGCTCTTCGTTTTCCCAATTCAAATCCGGCTGTTCAACAGCAAAGGAATGAAAATAATATTGCTTCGTTGCCGGGTCATATTCCCATGCGGATGGACAAAAATAGGAGCGCCAATTGTTCGGGGGCTTCCCGTCTACCCCTTCCCGCCAAATATACCAATCCCGCTTCGGGTTATCCTTTCCGGACCTCGACTCAATGAACCATGGATGCTCATCCGATGTATGGTTGACAACTAAATCCATAATAATCTTTAAACCGCGGCTATGCGCCCCTTCAAGCAGTTCTTCAAAATCTCGCATCGTCCCGGCCTTAGGCATAATGGAATAGTAATCGGAAATATCATATCCATTATCCTTATCAGGCGATGCATAAAATGGATTGAGCCAGATAACATCGACGCCAAGGCTCTTAATGTAGTCCAACTTTTCAATGACACCGCGCAGGTCGCCATAACCGTCCCCATTTGTATCGTAAAAGCTCCGCCAATACACTTGATAAACAACGCTTTCCTTCCACCATTTGTTATTCAATTCAATCCCCCGTTTCGACTGTATAGATAAAAACCCCAATCCCCGCGCAAAACAAGGATTAGGGCAACTATCTTCTTACTTACCGCCTGTGAACGAAATTCCTTTAATAAAATATCGGTTAAAGAATGCGTAAATCAATAACACTGGCAATGTAAATACCATTGAAGCAGCCATAATATAATTCCAATAGCTGACGAATTGTCCCTTGAACGTATTCAAGCCAAGTGGGAGTGTAAACATTTCGATATCTGTCATAACGATTAATGGGCGCATAAAATCATTCCAGAATCCCATGAAAATAAAGATTGCCTGGGCAGCAAGCGCCGGTTTAGCCAAAGGGAGCACGATTCGAAAGAAAGTCCCGAACCGGCTCAGTCCATCCATCTCGGCTGCTTCCTCCAATTCCTTCGGGAAGTTGATGAAGAATTGTCGCATCATGAAGATATACGTTGCATTAATCATTCCCGGGACAATCATGCCCTGGTAGGAATTGAGCCAGCCAAGCTGTTTTAAAATCAAGTAGTTCGGGATCATTGTTACTTGGGCCGGGATCATTAAGACTGCCAGGATTAGGATGAAGATGGGCTTTCTACCAGGAAAATTCAGGCGCGCGAGGGAATAGCCCGCCATAGAGTTAAAAATCAGATTCAGCACTGTTCCAACACATGCAATAAAGAGGCTATTGAACATCCAGCGCGGAAAATGCTCCTGCTCTACGAAAATCTGTTTATAGTTATCGAGCGTAAAATTTTTCGGGATGAAGCTCATTGAACCACTGACAATCTCCGAGAGTGGCTTAAACGATGATGACAAGGCCCACAAGAATGGCACGAGCGTTGTCACGGCATAAGCCCCAAGGACAATATAAAGAAATACTTTTCCAACACCTAGTTTTCCATTCATTTTTGTATACCCCCCTTTAGTACAAAGATTCTTCCTTGGAAAATTTACGCTGTACAAGCGTTGCGATAAGGATGACGACGGCCAATAAAAATGCGAGTGCGGATGCATAGCCCATCGTTCCCAAATTTTTAAACGCATATTGATAAACAAGAAGAACAATTGTTAAGGTGGAGTTGTCCGGCCCGCCGGACCCGCCTGAAAATATGTATGATTGATCAAACAATTGGAAGGTTCCAATGAGGCCCATAATGACGACAAAGGACGTAACAGGCCTTAAATGCGGCACAGTAATATTAAAGAACTTCTGGATGGCATTCGCACCATCAAGCTCAGCCGCTTCATATAGTGAATCCGGAATGTCCTGAAGGGCGGCCAGGTAAATGACCATAAAAAACGGCGCTGTTGACCAAATATTCATAAACATGATTGCATTTAAAGCAATATTCGGGTCGCCAAGAAAATTATAGGTTGGAAGTCCGATAGACTCGAGAACATTATTTATTAGCCCTTCCTTGTTATACATCCACATAAAAATCAGCGTTAATACGGCTGATGACGTCAAAGTCGGGAGAAAGTAAACAATCCGGAAGAAATTTTGCCCCTTAATTCCGGCATTCAATGTAGCCGCGAGGATGAGCGCAAGCATCGTTTGGCATGGGACTACAATCACGACATACTTGAACGTGTTCCATAAAGCGATTTTTGCCCTCGTATCATTCAATATCCTTTCAAAGTTGCCAAACCCGATGAAATCAAAAGTGGCTGTTCCAAGCAACTGAACTTTATGGAACGAAAGGAATAAAGTATAAAAAATCGGCCCAACAATAAAAACAAGCAATACCACTAATGCGGGCGAAATAAAGGTATACCCCTGGCCGGCTTCTCGCAGGTTCCTCCGGGAAAATGAGATTTTCATTTTTCTGCATCTCCTTTAATAAGAATTATGGCCGCCCCAATTTGCTGCCAGGACTGTTTCTGTCGAAGTCGGACGACTTCGGCACAAACAGTCCTGCAGAATAAAAGGAGGGGGAAAGGAGATTGCCCATTCCCCCCGTACTTTTCCATTACTTTGAATCAATTTCCGAATTCGCCTGTTTTTCCGCTTCTTTAAGGGCTTCATCAAGCGGACGTTTGCCGAGGAACGCACTCAAGAACTGGTTATTGAAATTGTTCATAATGATTGGAAGGTTCGTTCCTTCAGACCAAACTGTCGCGTACGATGCGCCGGCAACAAGGGCTGCACGCAGCTCATCCTTGTCATAGCCAAGCTTTTCCGCAACCGACTTTCGTGTTGGCAAGGCATACCCTTTGCTCGTCCACGTTTCCATGCCTTCCTTGCCTGTCAGATAAGAGATTAGCTTCCAGGAGGCTTCTTTCTTTTCCGATGCCGCATTCATCACGTAGGCAACTGAGTAAGCCATAGTTGAATGTTTTCCATTTACTGTCGGCAACTCTGCGGTCCCATACTCAATATCAGGGAATGTATCTGCAAGAAATGGAATCGCCCAGTTTCCTTCAATGACCATTGCCGCTTTGCCCTGTCCAAAGATTTCTCCGCCCCAGTTCGTTCCTACTTCCTTTGGCTCAATCGCTGATTTGTCCACATTGTGCATGTCAATAACAGGTTGGAGGGCACTAACGACTTCTTGTGAAGCAAAGTTCGCCTTATCCTCTTTTACGATATCTCCGCCAGTGGACTCGCCAAGCCAGAACATGCGGGCAAGCTCAGGAGCAACGCCAAACCCATACACTCCATCCTTGGTCAGTTTCTTTGCAGCTTCACGGAATTCTTCAAATGTTTTCGGAACTTCAACGCCGGCATCGCTCAACATCTTTTTGTTATAAAACAATGCAAGGGTTGAGTAATCCTTAGGGAAGCCGTATGTTTTTCCGTCCTGAATAAAGGCTTCAGCCAGAGGCTTTTCAAAATCATCAACATCGAAATCATCTGTTACATACTCATCAAGCGGCTCAAGGACACCCGTTTCGATCAAGGCCGGCGCTTCAAATGCATCAAGATAGAAAACATCCGGACCTTCCCCGCCAATAAGCCTGGTTTTAATGACATCCATGTACTGCTCGGAAATGACTTCGTATTTTACCTTGATATCTTTATGTTTCGATTCAAAGTCCTCAATTACCTGCTTCAATAGTTTTTCTTCGGTTGGGTTGCCACCCCAGCCGGCAAGCGTAACTTGGACTGGCTTTCCACTTTCTTTTGACCCCTCATTGTCTTTGCTGGATGATTCTTTGCTTCCGCTGCAGCCGGCAAGGATACCTGCCATTAGAACTGATGCTACTCCCACTGTTGAAAGCCACTTTCTCATTTTCATTATCAAAGCCCCTTTCAATTCTTTTTTTGATATCTTAAGAGAATTCATCTCTAGAGACTATGGTTGCTAAACTGGTAAATCTATTGCTTGAGGATTTTGTAGCCAGTCGAGTTTTCTATGATATTTACATTAACTCCCTCATCTGTACGTATAGCTTCAAGTGACAAACTGCCTTTGCCAATTCGCATATTATAGACGGAAAGCTCATTCATTTCCGGCAGCAGCACCGGTGAAAGCGACAATTCCTTTTTTGTGCTGTCCGTGAACAACCCGAGAATTGTCTGGACAAAAACGAGTGGAGTCCCTGCGGCCCAAGCCTGTGGTGAACACGCCACCGGATACTTTACAGCCTTTCCAAGCGAATCGCCATAACCGCAGAACAATTCAGGCAAGCGATTATATTCAAAGAAACTCGAAGCTTTTATCAGGCCGGCAATCACTTTATTCGCCATATCCTGGCGCCCTGTTTTGCTCAACCCTAACAGGATCAGGCTGTTGTCATGGGGCCAGATGCTTCCGTCATGGTAGCTCATCGGATTATAGCCCGCTTCTCCTTCACCCATTGTCCGAATTCCGTAACCGGAAAACATTTTCGGAGATAAAAGCATATTGCTTACCGCTTCTGCCCTCGTCTGATTTAAAATGCCCGAATAGAGAAGATGTCCCGGGTTCGAGGTGATTGTCCCTACCCGATTCTTCTCAGCATCCAGGGCGATTGCGTAGTACTCGCACTCCTCCATCCAGAATGCTTCATTAAATTTATTCATTAACATTTGTGCGCTTATCCGGAGCTTTTTTGCCTGTTCGGTTTTCCCTATTTGCTCATACAAATCAGCGATGCCTGTTTTCGCCTGGTACACATAGCCTTGCACTTCAGATAAGGCGATTGGCGATTTGGCATAATCCCCATTCCGGTGGACGATTGAATCACCGGAATCCTTCCAGCCTTGGTTTGCTATCCCCTTGCTCGCTTCCTGGTGGTATTCAACGAACAGATCCCCATCCCGGTCACCGTACAGATCAATCCAATTTAGAGCATTTTCTATATGTGGTTCAATGTCAGCCAAAATATCAAAGTCCCCCGTCCAGTTGATATATTCCTTCACAAGGATTAGAAAAAGCGGCGTTGCATCAATTGTGCCGTAATATGGGGTAAATGGAATCTGCCCTGTGCTCGCCAATTCACCATAGCGGATTTCATGCATAATCTTTCCGGGCTGTTCATCTCGCCATGGATCAAGCTTTTTCCCCTGATAATTAGCCATTGTCAAAATGGTGCCTTTTGCTATATTCGGATTAAATGCAAGCATTTGCAATGCCGCTATAATGCTGTCCCTGCCAAATGGAACGCCGAACCACGGAAGCCCCGCAACCGGGAACGGGCCAAAACCCACGTCAGTCAGCAGGACCCTTAAGTCGTCGATGCCTCTTTCTACAAGAGTTTGCAAAGGAGCATAATCCGTTTTGACCATGGTTGTTTCCCTGTTCCACCTGTCATAAGATTCCTGGAGTTGGGCTAACGCCGTTTTTACCGGAACTGGATTTTGGCCACTGCACTCGCCTATCTGCGGCTTGATGGAAAAAGTTACGCTATCTTCCTCTCCATGGTTAAGCATGAAGCCGAATGTAACATGCCCTGTATCTTCTACAGCTTTAGCATCCCTGTCCCAGCCAATGACTGTTTCTCGTGTTATATTGTCCGAACCAACATAGCCGAATGCGATAGAATTCCCATTAATCCTCTGGCCAGTCCTGTTTCCAATTTTTCCGCTCTGGAAGCCCCTTATTATGAACATATCTTTGAAATCAACATCCATTTCAAGCGTAATATCAAACGACACTTGTTTTGGGTAATAGCTTTTTACTTTGATTGTTTCGTAGAGAACATTGTTTGTTATGAATCGGGTCCTCTCAATTTCTACGGATTCCCTCCATAAAATCACTCCCTCGCTATTTTCCATATGTGGATTCGTAAGGAGGATTTTTGCCATATAATTCTCAGCAGCATCAGAAGATAATAGGATTGGCTCTTCCCCGTTAATGTACAGGCTCAGTTTACTCAAAAAACGGGTATCCTTTGTATAAAGGCCCAAGCCGTAAGGATGGCCGACTGGAATGTCTCCTTTATTATCCGTCAATAGGAATAAGTCATCTTCTTTAATTACACGATAGTCCATAAGCGCCTCCTGCAAACCATTTTTCCGAAACGTTTCGGATTTTATTTTAAAAGGATCATTGTTAAAATTTATATGATTGTGCTGTTAACTTAAACGTTTCGGATCAAGTTAACGACAGACTAAACCCTCCTGTTCTTTGCGGCCGAATCTCTTATCACAAGTTTTGTCTGCATCGTTACAATTTGCGGTTCGGACTTGCCTTCGAGCATATTTAACAAAAGGTGTGCGGCCTGGTATCCCAATTCAAAAAAGTTCTGGGATACTGTAGTTAACGGAGGATTTGAGTAGGATGCAAGAATGATATCATCATAACCAATAACCGATACATCTTCCGGTACCTTTAGACCAAGGGACTTTGCCGCCTTCAGTACGCCAAGGGCCATGATGTCACTCGCGCAAAAAATGGCGGTTATGTTTGGATGCTGGAGCAAAAGGTTCCTCGCTTCCTTAAATGCTGTTTCTTCCTTAAATTGGCCGTTGCAAACCCATTCCGGATTAACAGGCAAACCATGTTCTTTTAGGGCTTCCATATACCCCTCGATCCTTTTTTGGCTTACAAAGGCCTGTTCATGCCCATTGACCATGGCAATGTTTTGGTGCCCAAGGTTAATTAAATGCTCCACAGCTTTTCTTGCGCCAGAAACATTATCGGTAGTGACGTAGCCAACATTTTCAGTGTGGACTGGAATATCAATAAGGACACAGGGAATGTCACTTTCCACTACTTCCTTTAAATATGGATCATCCTTTTTAATCCCCTGAATGATTACTCCGTCCACCCTCCTCTCCCTGCATAGCTGGGAGTAAGTTTTTTCACGCTGCTTTGATGTATTTGTATTAAATAAAATTAAATCGTATTCCTTTTCCGATACTGATTCATTTACACCTGATAGGATTGAAAGAATGATTTGATCCTTTTCACTTTCCCTGTTCAAACCTGAAACGAGAAGCCCAATTGTTTTAGAAACATTCATCACGAGCCCTCTCGCCAAAGTGTTCGGGCTGTAATTCAGTTCCTTGGCAATATCCATGATTCTTTTTCTCGTCTTTTCACTTACATCGGAATAGCCATTTAACGCCCTGGAAACCGTTGTGACCGAAACTCCGGCAGTTTTAGCAATATCCTTAATCGTCGTACCCATAAAATCCTCCGAAACGTTTTGGTTCCTTGATAATTGAATCATAAACCAGTTTGAAACCGTTTGCAACCCTTTGGATTTCAGTCTTTAATTTTCCTAATTTACCAAAACGGTATATACTAGAATCATTGAATAAATAAATTTGAGCGAGAGGTTCCTATGACTGAGAATAAAAATGAACTCCAATTTCTTCGCGAAGAAACTAAAAAGCTGAAAGATAGGGTTTCTGAATTGGAAGGCTTGGTCAGGTCTGTTTCCACTCCCATAATCCCCTCAATTATTCCCGGGGTATTGCTTATACCCCTTGCTGGCGAAGTATCAGCCTCCAAATTCGACCTAATTATACCGGAACTGTTGGAACATGCAGGCTCAGAGGAAATTGACACGGCTGTTCTTGACTTTACCGCTATTAGTGTAGAGGGTTTGGATGATTTGAAAATTCTTGGCCACTACCTAATCAATATCACTTCTTCACTTAGACTTGTCGGATCTCAGGTTTTGGTTGTCGGCATTGCGCCGCGTTTTGCCCAGGAACTGGCCAAATCACAATTGCAATTCATCAAGGAATTGCAAACCTTTTCCACATTTAAATCTGCCCTTCAATACTTAATGAGAAAGAAAGGATTGGCTTTAATAAAAAAATAATATTTTTTTATTAAAAGTGGTTTGAGAGACCCCGCGGGCGGGTATTACAGTATCGGGGCATTGAGCGGCACCAGACTCGGAAAAATAAAAAGACTGTAGGAAAACCCGATCATGTCGGAGTTTCCTACAGTCTAAAACCCCTGTTTTCAGGGGTTTCACTTTTGTGATTCAGCTGGTATTCCAATGGATTCTACTACATCCACTTCCTCGTTTTGCAGTTTATATCCTATACCCCAAACCGTTTTGATTGTCAGGTTAACTTCGTTTTGCTTAAGTTTTTTGCGGATCCTGTTTAGATGCGTATCGATCATCCGGTCATCCTCCAGGTGCTCGTAACTCCAGACAACTTTAAGAAGTTCTTCTCTTGTCACGACAACATCCTGTTTCTTCGCAAGAATCCATAGGATGGCGAATTCCTTTTTCGTAAAATTCAATTCCTTTTTCCCATGGTACACCTTATAGTTATTCCGGTTCATCTTAAGCTTGCCAAATTGGATTACTTCTTCCTCGCCGCTTCGTTTCATGGAAACAAGGTCAAGCAGGACTTTGATTTTGCATAAAAGGACCGGATAACTGATTGGATTCAGGACTACGTCGTCCGCACCGGCTTCAAAGTACTTGATAATTTGGTCTTCAGGTAAGGGCTTGCCAAGAATGATGATGATTGTTTGAAACTTTTGGCGAATTTGACGGCAAAGTTCAATACTATTCACATCTATTAATGAATGATTGATAATAACGACGTTTGGCCTCCACTCAATCGCACTAATTAAACCCTGCAAACCGTTGTTATAGGAGGTGACTGAGAAGTAAGATCCGAAAAATTGCAAAAGCTTTGCGCATCTCTGACTATCTTCTTCTATTATTAATATCTTCTTTTCCATTTAGTACGCCCCCAAACAGCACTAAAGGCAGATTGGCCTTTTTATTATTATAGCAGTTGCTTTGATGGCGGTAAATATTACCTACGACAATGGATAATGGCAAGCAACAAAATGATCGTTATCCACTTTAGCAAACGCTGGTGCTTCTTCCCGGCATTTGGCCTGGGCAAATGGGCATCTGGTATGGAAATAACAGCCTGAAGGTGGGTTGATCGGGCTTGGCACATCCCCTTCAAGGACAATTCTATTCTTCTGATCTCTTAATCTTGGATTCGTAACAGGGTTTGCTGAAATCAATGCTAGAGAATACGGATGCTTGGGATTATCAAAAAGCTCATCAACGTCCGCCAATTCTACCAGTTTACCTAAATACATTACCCCAACACGTTTACTAATATGCCTTACCACATTCAATCCATGGGAAACGAATAAATATGTAAGGTCCATTTCTTTTTGGAGCTCTTCCAGAAGATTGATGATTTGCGCCTGGATTGAAACGTCCAGGGCGGAAACCGCTTCATCAAGGACTAGGAATTTCGGGTTTAATGCAAGTGCCCTTGCAATGCCGATCCTCTGCCTTTGGCCGCCGCTGAATTCATGCGGATATCTCCTGATATGGTAAGGGCTTAAGCCAACAATCCCCATCAATTCCTGTACGCGCTTTTCTCTTTCTCCCGGATCTTTCATGCCGTGGATTTTAAGGACGCGCCCGATTGTATCACCTACGCTCAGCCTTGGGTTGAGTGAGGAGTACGGATCCTGGAAAATAAGTTGCAGATCCTTACGGGTCTGGCGCATTTTATCACTTGATAAGTCGAAAATATTTTGGCCTTCAAATTCAACGCTGCCGGCAGTAGGTTCGAGCAAATTCAGCATAACCCGGCCAATAGTCGACTTGCCACATCCGCTTTCTCCTACAAGTCCCAGTGTTTCCCCACGATAAATATCCAGGCTTACACCGTCAACAGCCTTTACATATCCCTGGACCCGTCCAAGCAGGCCGCCTTTAATAGGAAAATGTTTTGTAACGCCCCGGGCGCTCAGAATGACTGAAGACTCTTTATTTGTGTCTTGTTCCTGCTCCAACATAGTATTCAGCATGCTTCTTATGCCTCCCAGCGATTAGTATATTTCCAGCAGCGTACTTGTTCTTCTTCCGAAATGACGACCGTTTCCGGCATCTCCGCACGGCATAAATCCCTTGCATATTCACAACGCGGTGCAAAACGGCACCCTGGCGGAAGATTCAATGGATTCGGCACGACACCGTCAATCGCATACAGTTGGCCTTGCTTCTTTTCCGGGGTCGGCATTGATTTCAGAAGGCCTTCGGTATAAGGATGTTTCGGGTTTTCAAAAATAGTGAACACATCGCCTTGTTCAACAATTTGACCGGAATACATAACGACAACACGATCGGCCATTTCCGCTACTACCCCTAGGTCATGCGTGATGAGCATAATGGAAGTATCCAGCTTCGCTTTAAGGTCTTTCATCAGTTCCAAAATCTGATTTTGGATTGTAACATCCAATGCTGTTGTTGGCTCATCCGCTATTAATAACTCCGGATTGCAGGCAAGCGCTATCGCAATCATGACACGCTGCCTCATCCCGCCGCTCAGTTCATGAGGGAATGCCTGGACACGGCGTTCAGCCTCGGGAATCCCAACCAATTTCAATAGTTTAATAGATTGTTCCATAGCCTGTTTCGGGGTCATTCCCTGGTGCAAAACAAGAGACTCGGAAATCTGGTCGCCAACGCGGAAAACCGGGTTCAACGATGTCATTGGTTCCTGGAAAATCATTGAAATTTTATTTCCCCTGATTTCGCGCATCTCGTGCTCGTTTTTTTCCAAAAGGTTTTCCCCGTCATAATTGATTTCGCCGGCAACGATTTTACCCGGAGGGGAAGGGATAAGGCGGATAATGGACAATGAAGTCTGGCTTTTTCCGGAACCGGATTCGCCGACTATCGCCAGTGTTTCACCTTTTTTAATTTTAAAATCAACGCCATCCACTGCTGGGACAACCCCATCTTCAGTGAAATAATGGGTTTTTAAATTTTTGATTTCCAAAAGAGTTTTTTTCTCTGTTACTGTTGTACTCATGCTTGTCCTCCCCCCTAGTTCTTGTTACGCGGATCCAAAGCGTCGCGTAAACCGTCTCCGACAAAGTTAACAGACATTACTGATATTAGTATTAATAAACCAGGGAAAATCGCTACCCATGGATAAAACATCAAGGTCGACAAGTCCTGAGCCTGGGTAAGCATATTGCCCCAGCTTGGTGTTGGCGCCTGGATTCCGAGCCCAAGGAAGCTAAGGCTAGCTTCAGCCAGGATATTCCCCGCAATGTCCAAAGTAGCAATTACCGTAATCGGCGCAATCGCATTTGGCAGGATATGATAGAAAATAATGCTAGGCTTTACTTCGCCAGTGGCCCGGGCAGCTTCAACAAAATCCCGTTGCTTCAACGTCAGGATTTCGCCGCGGACAATACGCGACATGCCTGTCCAGCCAACGATACTTAAAACAAATACAGTCGTCCAGATGGATGGGACCATAATTGACGCGATGATAAGCAGCAAAAATAGTGAAGGAATTGACTGAATGGCATCAACAATCCTCATCATGACGTTATCAACCGCACCGCCAAAATATCCTGCAACCGCTCCATATGTTATGCCAATTAACAGTGTGAACACCATTGCAGCCAACGCAACTGTCAACGATACCCTTGTCCCATATACAGCCCGGCTGAATACATCCCCGCCAAGGCTATCGGTTCCAAACGGATGTTTCAGGCTTGGGGATAGATTCGCTTCTTCATAAACATTGGTGTATGGATCATGCGGAGCAATTAATGGTGCAAGTATCGCCATCAAAATTAAACAGCTAAAAACGATTAGGCCGATAACAGCCAATTTATTCTTTTTGAATCTTTTCCAGACGGCAGCTGAGCGGGTCTCAATTTTTCCCTGCTCCTGCCACTCGGTCAATATTGCTTGATTATCTGCCAATTTTGGGACGCTCATCTTAGGCTACCTCCTCTAGTTCTTTCCATATTGGATGCGTGGGTCCACGATTGCGTAAAGGATGTCGGCAAGCAGGTTCCCCAGAACAACCATTACTCCCGCAAACATTGTTGTCCCCATGATTATTTGGTAGTCCCGGATAAAAATGGCATTTACCGCCAAGCGGCCCATTCCCGGCCATGCAAATATTTGCTCGACAAACAATGCTCCGCCAAATAGGGCAGGCAGCTGAAGTCCCAAAATTGTAATGAGCGGAAGAAGGGCATTCCTTAATGCGTGCTTATAAATAACCTTGTTTTCCGATACTCCTTTTGCTCTTGCCGTCCTAACATAGTCCTGTTTAATGACTTCCAACATACTTGAACGCATGTAACGGGACTTGCTGGCTATCAAACCGAAGCACAGTACGGATGCTGGCAAAATGAGATGCTTCAGGCGGTCCAGGAAATCGAAGCGATCATAGACAGACATCATGTCACTCGGAGGAAATAAATCAAGTTTTAGAGAAAAAAGTAGTATTGCCATCAAAGACAGATAAAACGAAGGCACTGCAATCCCCACATAGGTGAATGAGGTGAAAAAGTTATCGAAGAGAGAATATTTTTTCACAGCCGAATAAACCCCGATTGGAACCGCAAGAATAACCGAAAATACAATTGCAACCCCCATCAGGAGCATGGTTGCGGGTATCCTTTCAAGGATTTTTTCCATTACAGGGCGGCCATCCTCGAATGAATAACCTAGATCCCCGTCGACCACAAGCAGCTTCAGCCACATAAGATACTGTATGTAAATCGGTTTGTCTAAGCCTAATCTTTCTTCAATCGCTGATGTATCGACGGCATCCGCGCCTTCACTGCTTCTATATACATCGAGAGGGCTTCCTGGAGCCAATGTCATCAAAAGGAATGAGATTATTGAGATGATGATTAATAGAGGAATAGCTTGGAGACTACGCCGTATGATATACTTCCACATTTAAACTTCCCCCACTTTCCATTGCACGAATGGTGATTTATTTAACCTTTTAAGAATAAGAGCCGTAGGGACTAGACTGTCACCTACGGCTGCTTATGTCAGGTCATTTCTAGTTATTATGCTTAAATTTCAATTGGTGCCAATTGGCTGTTGGCCAAGTACTTTACTATTTCCTCTTCTTAGGATCATTCCAGTACCAGTCTTCTATATTGAAGTAACGGGAATAAAGTGAGAATTTAACGCCAGCCAAGTCTTTGTGCATGCCCGCGAATCCTTTTGGATGGTGCAGCCACAGGCTGTGTGCGTTGTCGTTCAGGATTTTGTGCAGCTCATGGTAAAGGGTGTTACGCTTTGCGGCATTAGGCTCTTTACGGAAATCTTCCAAGATTTTGTCAACGCGCGCATCTTTAACGCCTTGGTTGTTGTTGGACGGGATTTGGCCTGAATGCCATAGGCCATACTTGTCAGGGTTATTTCCAAGATTCCATGCGCTAACGTGTGCAGTTACTTCGCCTGAGTCGATTTTCTCGAGCCAGATTGAGAAGTCGTAAGAACGGATAGTCGTTTTTACGCCAATCTTCTTCCAATCCTGCTGGGCCATCTTGGCGATGTCTTCACGGACTTTGTTACCGTTGTTGTAAGTCAGGGTAATTTCCATAACCTTGCCGCCCTTTTCGCGGAAACCGCTTGAACCCATTTTCCAGCCGGCATCATCGAGAAGGTCATTCGCTTTCTTTACATCGTAAGCAAGTGGTTTAATATTTTTGTTGTATTGTGCTTCCATCGGATGGATTGGCCCACTAGCAAGCTGGGCATTCTTCAATAGAACTGTGTTGACGATTGCCTGGCGGTTAAGGCCAAAAGACAACGCCTGGCGTACTTTCATATCAGCAAACAATGGATCTTTCTGGTTCAAGCCGATGTAGTCGTAACGGCCCTGGTCATACTTAACAATTTTCAGGTTTTTGTTCTTTTGGACCGTTGCAACACTTTTCGGGTTGACTGATTCAACGAAATCTACCTGATACTTCAGAAGGTTAACAACTTCAACGTTCGCATCCGGAAGGATTTTCATTGTGACCTGATCCATATAAGGGCGGCCATCCCAGTAGTCCTTGTTTGCAACAAGTACAACGCGCTGGGCTGTTTTCCACTCTTTGAATTTGAACGGTCCGGAACCAACAGGGTTGCGGTGGAAGCTTGAGTCGTTAAAGCTCTTAACTCCATTAGGGAATTTATGCTTCGGAATAATAGAAAAGCTAATTGCATATAGGAACAACGGTGAAGGATCCTTCAAATCAAATACAACTGTGTATTTGTCTTTTGCCGAAACCTTGTCAATCATGGAAATAGTACCCTTGTATGGGTTGATGGAATCTTTATGCATCAGCATTTGATATGTGAATACAACGTCATCCGCAGTCAATGGCTTGCCATCATGGAACTTAACATCCTTGCGCAGGTTGAAAGTGTATTTCTTCGTATTGTTTTCGACTTTCCAGCTTGTTGCAAGGCTAGGGATGATATTGTTTTTGATGTCAGCAGATACCAGTCCATCAAACATCATGCCTTGTAGGCGGTTGGATACAGCGTCGCTAGTCGTTCCAGGTGTCAGGCGTGTCGCATCAGCGAATGTACTGAATACAAGTTTGCCCCCGACTTTCTTCGGATCGAAGCCTTTACGGGCTGCCGCATCGGCAGGCGCCGCAAATGTCGACAAGATCAGGATCAAAGCTATTCCTGATAGAAATAGTGTTTTAAACTTCTTGAACAAGTTGATTCCCCCTCAATTATTTTTTCGTCGTTGCGTCAATCGTTAATACTGAACCAAACTTTTCAGCAGTGATAGTTGCTTCCAGTTTTCCTTTCAGGTCTTCAAGCTTTGCTTCCTTGCCGTCAAGGGTAACTTTTACTTCGTCGTTGATCGTTAATGTTTCTTTATAGGAAGCATTTAGAACGACCGTCAACTTCTTTCCGTCTACTGTGATATCTTTCTTATTCACCTTTGTAATGTAAGGGTAGATCGCTGTTACTTCATCATCCTTCGTAAAGAATGCCTGTGCACCGAATTCCGCACCATTCTTCAGGTACTCATCGATTAACTTGATGGAGAATTCCTGAGTAGGGCTGTTTGGCAGGGATGCAACAAATGCATTAAGGTTTACATCTTTTGTGAATGAACCAAGGTTCCACTTTGCATTTGTCAGCTTCAGCGCGCCTTCTTCAGCATCAAGGATTTCACCGCCATAGAAGGCAGCCTGGCCTTTTTTGTTGAGGATGACTGTAGCTGGGCTTCCAATTTGGACATCCTCTGCTGTCACAGCCTGGTCACCTACAAACAAAGAAGCGTTTGACGCAAATGTGTAGTCAGTTGTGTCGGAACCGTTATTCAACGAGAAGCCTTTGTCCGTAACAGCTACGACTACGCCATTATCAGTCTCGAAGTTTCCTTTAAGAGTGATGAACTTGTCAAACGCAACCGCGGCTGCTTCCCTTGTTACTACTTCATCAAGGTCGACATCGATATCAAGGACATCTTTGCGGACCAGGTAGAATAAGAAATCGATCGGGCGGTTTGTCCAGCCCTTTTTCAAGCCCAAGCCCTGTGCCAATGCTTTGCTCATTTCCGCATATGTAACACCATTTTGCGGGTGAACGTTCCCATTGCTTACGGATAGGTAGCCGTTATTTACCAATTTAAGAGTATTCGTATAATTGGAGTTCTTTGAAGACAAATCCTTGAAAGCAACTTTCTTGCCGGTGCCCAAAGACATGACCTGGTTGACCATGTATGCGAAATCGAGCCTTGTCAGCTCACCTTCTGCATCAAATACATCACCAGGGTTTTTCATGACTCCCAGGGAAACTAACTTGTTAATGGATGTTTCGCTCTGGGAACCCGACGTATCGGCAAATTCCACTGCGTAGGCATTGTTCACTACTGCGAAGCTAGGTAAGACCAGGGAGCAGGATAACGCTCCGACTACAAGCAACTTCTTAAAATTCATTTTGTGGTTTCCCCTCTCTTGAATATCTTTTTCTTTATCTTGATAGTGTTTTCGGTTAAAGTTACGAGCCCTCCTTTTTAACATTTTTTGTACTTATTGGAAAATTGCGATACTTCTATAGTATTTATAACATATATTCCCTTGGAAAATACTCTCGTTTCGCTAAAAAAAGATTAACAATTATCAAACATATTCGAATAACGAAAGACTCTGATTTTTATAGTTGAACAGCTAGTTATAAGTGATATTCCTATTAAAAACTATGTTTTTTTGAAAAATTAGCTGCAGTCAACATAATAATTCCACCAAGGTTTAACGAAATTCTAACAAAAATGTTGCTTTTTTCTGATATTTCAGAGATAACAGAAAAAATAACCTCTTAAAATCTACTTTTAATTTTAAAGTTAAGTAATAAAAATAGGAAAAATTACCCTCAATTGTTACAGTTACAGGAATTTGAATTCTATTTTTCCCTGAAAGAAATTCTTCCTCTTTCGCCATAAATTTTTACTTCCGAGCTATTTAGTTAGTTCTATTATCAAAGGGATTGAAATAAGAAGGTTTGTAATTAAATACAGGAAGTTATTAAAAAGTTAATTAGGAAAAAGTTACTTTTACTGTCGAAGGTTAATATAGTACAAAAGAACCTCTCCGTTATTTGAACCATGCAGCTTCTTTGGCTATTCTCGTTAAAGGGAGCTTTAATTAGGCACTTAAAGGTGGAAGAATTTTTATTCTCGTCCTAAATGAAATTGAAGCACCTTTTTCCTCTGAATCTTTTTCCCTATCTCTCCAGCCATGAATTTCTAACGGAATTTCTAGTTTTTGCATCCACAATTTTTTAACAATTGTTAATTTGTTGGATTTAGTTTTAAGCTGTTAAGCACTTTTGGCTGCAATCAGCCAAATGGCAAGCTTCAATTAAATTACCCGAATTGGGGAATATAACTAAACAATCCAATTAAAAACCACCTAATGCCGGTAAGCATCGGTGGTTAATCAGTATTTCATCACTATATTTTTTGGCTGTAATAATTCCTGCCATTATAATCCTACCTGCACCCTGCAATTTTACGAACCTCAAACCTTTATTTCTAATAATTTCTACTTACACGCAAGCGAAATTAGCAAGCCAGACACATGCCCCTTCTTCACATTCTTCCATTGACCATAGTAAGCTAATAAATTTTTATAGTTTTAATATATGCTCCGTTGTTATGCTTCTATAACGGGATACATGCTTGATCCTTCTTTCGGGAAGCTTTCTCTGACAACCCATCTAAAACGACTCCCTTCTATAGTAGTAGGAAAGAGTAAGTTTCTCCTATTTTCGAATGGCTAAAAATTGAATTGCTCGCTATTCCCGGCAGTTCTTTTTCATACGATAAGGATTGAAAGCCAATAGAGATGCATAGCTGCAATTAGAAGATACACTCCATTTCCAACCGCAACGAAAATTTTAAAGATTGGCTTGGTCACATTGGCCTTCCTCACCAGTAAGAGAATGGCCAGGCTTAACGCCAGCTTCAAGAATAGGATAGCCCCGGGAGGCATCCCCGCTAACAATGGGTTAGCTTCATTAAACAGGAGTGCTTTCATACCTGCATATGTCGCGATACCGTCCAGAAAATTCAAGGCTGCCAAAAGGTAAATCCATTTTATCATCATCCTCCCCCTCATTGCCCTTTATGAAAGGTTACTCCAATGGTAAAGCCAATTATTCCTTTTAATTTATATTCAGGAGAAATGGGCGCCCATTTTAAATAAAAAAGGTACATGCCCCATACAGCTTGTACAAAAGATGCATAGTATATTCCAACAAACGATGGAGGGAGGGAAAAATATGGGACGCAATTTTTCAGGTCACAGAAACAAATGCCACAGGAGAAACTTTGAAGAAGAATTTGATTTTGAAAATGTGGCAGGKGCTTTTGAGGATGAATGTGATTTTGAAGATGTAGCAGGTATTTTTGACGAAGAAGATTTCAGGAGACGACCTATTAGAAGGAGCAGATTTTGCCGTGCAGTTCGACGCTGCCTGTGCCGAGGTATTTAATAATGGTTGATTACCGCTGCAAACATCACTGCCGTTTCTAAATATCCTCTCATTTTCAGGAAGGCCAGGGCGTAGTTTGCCCTGGTTTTCTTTTTTACAAAAAAAATCACCCGATCGATATGACCGAGTGATTGGTTAGTGTACTATTGGGCCTTCATAGCCAGCGCGCCGTCAGCTGAAAGGAGGTATTTCATGACATTTTTTTTAGGAAGGAGCGTTCCTGCAGCCGCCTCTTTAAAGGTGACAAGCAGACTGCCGTTTGTTACTGCCAGGTAATCAATTTCATGATTCAGTTCATAATGCTTGATTCTTTCAAATGTTGAGTAATCATAGATGTCGAGCCCTTTACCGGAGCTTGCATAAATCCTGTTGCTTTTCAGGTCAAATGCGATTTTTTTAAAAGGGCTATACAGGCTGCCCGCATATTTCATATCTTCACCGTACCTGGGGCCGGTTTGCAGGACAACGCCGGATCCATTGAAAATATAGTTCCCATCGGGGGAGACCTCCATATTTACCTTGAGGGAATAGTGCCCATGATACGGGGAATCGTAGGTGGCAGCTTCCTTTCCATCATTGAACTGGTACATCTGGATATCACGCGGGCTAGTTCCGCTATCGGTCGCATATAATTTTCCCCCGGCCGGGACGATTACCAGGGTGGAACCCCTGAGAACCGAAGTGAATTTCCCGGTTTCTTCAAACGTACTGCGCGAATAGGCCCTTAAGTCAGTCCAGCTGTAGCCTCCGTTATTGGAAATATAAATATATTGATCGTCGGCGACAATATCGGCCGGGTCCATTGGAATATCAAGCTGCCTTACCAAGGTGAAGCTATCTGCATCAACAACCGCGAATGCACCATCGGGTACCTCGCCATATACATAGCCTTGCTGTTTTTTGAGTGTTACGTATATCTCATTATTGGCAAAGAAAAGCTGGCCAAGCGGATATGTGAACGTAAGCTTTCGTGTTTGCTTCGTATCAAGATTGTATTCCAACAGGTCTTTCCCGTTCAATCCATAAAGGACTGGCTTCGCCGGATGAAGAATTTCTTCATTCATATCACTCGGCATGATAGCCTTGTCGAAAGACACAGGGATCTTTGGCAACGCCAGCCCTGTATTCACGATAGTTACAGCTTGCTCGGCAGGCTCCTTCGTTTCTGCTGAAGGCATAGTCAAGAGGCCTTCAGGTGTTAATGGATAGGTTTTAATCAATTGCTTTGGCAGTGTGCTCGTGGTGTCCTTGTAAACAACGACAAGCTGCCTATCACGGACAAACATTTGCTCCACATCAAATTGCAATGTAAATTGGCCAAGCTTTTGGAAAGTGGAGTAATCGTACACATCAATCCTGTTTTTCGAGCTTGTATAAAAACGGTTATTGGCAAGATTGAAAGCAATTTGTTTATACGTTTGAGGCAGTTTTGCCAAATACGTCAAGTCCGTGCTCCTTGCAACCGAGGCATTCAACACGACCCCCGATCCATTGAACAAATACTTTCCGTCCGGTGATACAGTCATGTTCGTATCCAGTGGGTAGTCGCCATGGTACGGAGAATCATATTTGCCGGAACTCTTTCCGCTAGTAAATTGATACGATTCAACATCCCTCGGGGAGGACTCGGTCGTGATCGAATATACCTTATTCCCTTCTGGATGCATCTCTAGGAACGACCTTTCCCGGACGCCAGTAACATTGGCTGTTTCCAGGAGCGTCTTCCTGGAAAACACCTTCATATTCGTCCATTGGCCCGAGCCGCTTATGATGTAGATAGATTCTGAGTCTGCTACAATATCAAATGGATCCAAGGGAATATCGACCTGGTCAATGAGCGTCATTGTTTCCGCATTGATAACGGCAAAGGCTCCCTCCTGATTCTCTTCCCACCAGTAGGAGCTGTGCTGGCCCTTCGGCAGGGTTACATACAACTCATTATTTGCAAAAAAGAGCCGTTCCGGGGCAAGATTAAGTGTAATTTTCCTAGCCTGTTTCGTTTCAAGGTTGATTTCGATGACGTCCTTGCCTTCCGCAAGGGCGTACAAGATTGGCTTTTCAGGGTTCATTGCAATTTCGCGCAGCTGTAATCCGGGTGCAATTTTCTCCAGGCTGGCAGGGAATGTACCTTGCGGTGCCGTTGATGGCGGAGGGTGCGTACCAGGATTTGCAGGCGGAGCCTCTTCCGTTTCCTCGTCCGCATATCGAGGCAGCGCATCATAGGGAATGATGGCTAGCTTTGAAGCCGGCTGGTTTTTAAACGCCTGGATCCATGATGTGGCATGGTTGATTCCAACAGCAAAGTTCAGATCCCCGCTTTCGAAAGCGGCAGCTGTAACCCCGATAACTTCCCCATATTTATTGAAAAGGGCCCCGCCTGAGCTTCCATGCGTGATTGGCGCTGTAAATTGAATAAGATTTGTCGTAATGCCTTCGTATGCTATTTTATGAAGATTACTGATAATCCCCGCCGAGACCGTGTTCATCAATCCCTCGGGACTCCCTATTGCTATAATGGGATCGCCTTTTTCCAGGTAATCGACGTTCCCTAGCTGCAATCCCGGCAGTACCATGTCATTGGCTGTCCCTAGCAGGGCTAAGTCATTATCGGCATCGTATTTTACAACACCGCGAATCCTGATTTCTTTTCCATCATTCGTAAAGGCTGTGACACGGTAACCGCCTTCAACTACATGAAAGTTCGTTAGGATCGTGCTTTTTCCTACTATGAAACCGCTGCCCTGGCTAAGCGGTTCATCATTTTCATCGTAAACCTCCAGATAAACAATACTGTTCTCACTGGCGATAATTTTTTTCATGATGATCGTTGGCAGCCCATTCGCGGACAGCCCCTTTTGTTTTAAAAGAAGCTCATAGGATTCCGCAAACGGACGGTAGAGGGCCGAATTGCCCCAAACAGTACCTAGCTGGTTATTCATTTTTTCAACCTGGCTGAAAATGGTATCGTTTTTTCCGGAATCCATAACTTTTGCAAGCAGGTTCAGTTCCCCTTTTAAAACGGCTGCCGTCCTGGTTTGGCTCAGGCTTCCTTCGGGTACTGGTTTGTATTTTTTTGAAAGAGCTTCCCTTGTCGATTTTCCATATACAAGCCCTAGTGATCTTGCAAATTTGCCAAGCTCGAATTTCAGGGAATTATAGGCCGTAAAAGTCCCGTCACTGGACGGATTCTTCCCATAGGCTGTCAGAAGGTTTTGCGACATGAGCTTCATCCGCTCGCCGACGCCGATTGTGTTGTTATAGGCAATTGCCCGGGCATAGGTGCCTTCAGCTGCCGTAATCCGCGCCTCAAGCTTTCGGCGGGTCGCTCCGCTTTTCAGTTTTTTCACAGCCGCGGCGGCATTGGCCAGGCTTGTTTTTGTACTGGCCATCAGCTTTGATGGCACAGCTTTCACCGTTTTGCTTTTTTCATAGTTAATGAGAGGTGAAACCTGCTTTATGTACGATTCGGAAATCCCAACAAGCTGCTCCGGCGTATACGTTTTCGCCATTCCCGGGATTGCTCCGACAGTACCGGTAAAAAAGAAAATTGTCATCATAATGACTATGATTCTGTGTTTCATCGATGTCCCTTCCTCGCAAATTGATAAAATTACCTAAACCGGCAATTAATTTTAACACCAAAAAGAAAAGGAAACACTGGCAATTTGAGGCAAGACTTAATGGGTTAAGAATCATGAATAGCCTGGACAGTTGTCCAGGCTTTCCTGTTCTTGAGAATGGAGAGTTGTTCTTTCCTTCGGATAATAAATATTCATAACTGCGAGGTGCCGAGTATCACATATCTCTCTTACCGGTAGACATCCTCTCTTGAATGGAATCCGTCGGCAATAATTGTTTCTTCAATATTATTCTTGTCGACGGCGATTGGAGTTAGCAAAACGGAGGGAACACCGATTTTTCCGTTGTTAATTTTCCTGTCCGCTTGCGTATGCCCCCCTTTTGCGAGTAATACCGCCAGTTCGGCTGCTTTTTCGGTCAACGACTTTATTGGTTTGTAGACAGTCATCGTCTGGTTTCCTTCAACAATCCGCTGGATTCCAGCAAGCTCCGCATCCTGCCCGGCTACAGGGATTTTTCCTGCCAGACCTTGTTTGGCAAGCGCATTGATGACCCCTCCTGCCGTTGCATCATTTGCGGCGATAACTGCGTCAATACGATTGTCATTCGCTTCAAGGGCAGCCTCCATGTTGGCCTGGGCGTTTACCGGGGTCCAATCCTTGCTCCATTGGTCGAATACAACCTTGATGTCCCCCCTGTCAATGAGCGGCTGAAGGACGTTGAACACACCTTTTTTTAACAGATGTGCGTTATTGTCAGTACTTGCCCCCCCTATGTATACATAATTTCCCTTTGGCACCAGTTTCGTAATTGCTTTTGCCTGCAGCTCCCCAACCTGTTCGTTATCAAAGGATACATATAAATCGATATTTGCATTTTTAATAAGCCGGTCGTACGCAATCACCTTGATTCCTGCCTTGTGCGCCTTGTTGACAATTGTGGCGGTCGCCTCGGCATTATGCGGAACCATAACGAGGATGTCGACGCCCTTGCTAATTAACATTTCAGCCTGGACGATTTGAAGGGCATCATCGCCGTTCGCCGCAAGAATTTCAACTTCCGCGCCTAGCGATTCGACAGCTCTCTGAAATAAATCCCGGTCCTTCATCCAACGTTCCTCCAGAAGCGTATCCATGGAAAAGCCTATTTTCAGCTTATCTTGCAATAGTTCCCTTCCCCCGGATTGAACGGTTTTTTGCGGTTGCGGCCGGCTTGGTCCGGTTTTGCGCTTATCCCATTGTTCACACCCACCGGCAGCCACACAGAAAACGAGAAAAAGCAGCAATAGTTTAATAGGACGAACAGTGTTTCCCATGAGGCCACCTCCTTTCCCCATCACCCTTTTTTCCAAAGGAGCGTCCTTCTATACTCCGTCGGTGAAAGGCCGTACATTTTCTTAAATACCTTGCTAAAGTAGTTCGGCTCATGATAGCCAACCTCAAAGGTAATCTCTTTCAAGCTTTTTTCCGGGTCGACCATTAATTTTTTTGCCTTTTCCATTCTGCACTCGGTCAGAAAATCAATATAATTGATCCCGAGTTTTTCCTTGAACATTTTACTAATGTAAATTGGGCTCAAGCCGACTTTCTTTCCCAAGTATTCAAGGGAGATATCCTTATGCGAGTGGTCAACGATATACTTCTTGATTGTTTGAATCGTGTCAGCTTCAAGTCGATTGTAGTGTTTTAGATAGGATTGCCTCATCCGTTCAAGGAGGTGGCCCGTCTCGGCCCGGAGCTGGCGGTAATCGCTTGCCTGGAAAGAATACAGCGGAAATTCTGCTTCCACTCCAATTTCGCTCATAATCCTCGAAGCTATCCAAAGCAATTCAAGCATGCGCTGCTGGATTTGAACCAAATCGGCGGACTCATTTTCATACCTTCTAATCAATTCCATAAAGTCTGTATATAGTTCATCCCACTTCCCGAGCCGGATTTGATCAAAGAATTGTTTTTCCCGTTGCTTTGCTACTGAATAATCAGCAGTGGCGTCCAAAACTGGTACGTCCGAATAAAAACGGAATCTCCTGGGCTGATTCGGATCCATCGTCGCAATCAATGATTCCTGGTATGATTGCCTCGTTTGATTTAGAGAGCGGCATGGATTTCCGATTCCGACAAACCAACCTGGCGAATCTCCTGATTTCGCAAGGGATAGAATTTCATTGGCCAGCGATACGGCCTGGGAGCGAAATTTTATCTCCTGGTCTCTGAAAACGATAATCGGCAACTGGCGGCCATACAATGCTCCGACCCAGCAACTAGAGGTTATTCGAACCTTTTCCTTGATTGCTGCATAATTTCCCTCTCCCCCAGCCGGGAGCAGGACGCTCATGACAAACTGTTCATCCGTTGACCGTATGCCGAGCATTTCAACAAGCATATCCAAATGGACTTCATGCACATGATCGAATAACAGTTGTGTGACGATATCCGTTTCGGCAAGGGCTAGCGCTTTTCGCAATGTTGCCTGCTGATGGCTTGTTTCCTTCCACTCCTCCTGAATCTGGGCAAGCACGTTCCCGACTGTTGCGATAATTTCACTCGCCTTGCTTGGTTTTAACAAATAATCCTTAACGCCCAGTTTAATTGCCTGGCGCGCATATTCAAATGTGTCATAGGCAGTTACCATCACAAATTTCGTTTCCGGAAAGGCTGTACTTATTTGTTCCACCGCTTCCAGGCCGCTCATTCCAGGCATCTTAATATCCATAAGGATTATATCTGGCATGAATTCCCCTGCCACGCGCACCGCGGCTTTTCCATTCTTCGCCTGCCTGATGGCGAGCCCAGGAAATGCTTTTTTCAAAATGGCCTCAAGTCCTTCCCTTTCAACCTGCTCGTCATCCACAATGAGGAGTTTGATCAAGCTTCTCCACCCTCCTTGTTTTCGGCAAATTCAGGATTACCTTGGAACCCGACCCGGGGCTGCTTTCGATTTCAATGACATCTTCCCTGTTATAATAAAGCCGTAGCCTTTTCACTACATTCGTAAAGCCGATGCCGGTTGATTGGCTATCGTTTTCAAAGTCAGCTTCCTCAAGAATTTGCCTGATTTTGCCGTAGGGAATGCCAGGCCCATCATCTTTAATTTCAATCCTTACCCTGTCACCATGATCTATTATCCCGACCATGACATTCCCGCCTTCCTCCCTTGGTTCAACTCCATGGATGACTGCATTCTCGATGATTGGCTGAAGCGTCAGGGCGGGAATCCGGATATCGAGGCATGATTCATCTATCTCCATATGAAGTTGAAGCCGTTCGGTGAACCTGGCTTTTTGAATTTCCATGTACTGGCGCAGGACTTCCATCTCTTCATAGAGCGTGACTGGCCTGTCCATCCCCTTCAGGTTGTAGCGCAGCAGCCCGGCCACGCTTACAAGTAAATCGCTCGTTTCTTCGGATCCATCAAGATACGCTTTTTTCGACAATGTATTTAACGTATTAAACAAAAAATGTGGGTTAATTTGGCTTTGCAGCCCGCGGAGTTGGCTTTCTTTCAGTAAAAGCTTGCTTTGCTGAAGTTCATGTTCGAGCTGCGCCTTTTGCTGAATTTCGGAGATCAGGTTATTAATGTTCATTCTCATCCGATTGAATGTTTCAGCCAGGAAGGAAATTTCATCGTTTGAACTCACCTTTATCTCCAGGTCAAAGCGGCCTTTTGACAATTCGTTGGCCGCGCTCGTCAATTGTTTAACCGGCCTTGTAATGCTAAGTGAGAACCAGTATGTCAAAAGGAGCAATAGAAATGTAATTAATAGAAGAAGCCAGACCCCAAGCTGTTTCAAGGCGGATGATTGCTCGATGATAAGCCGGTAGAATTGGTCATACGTCTTAAGCTCTTTATCAATTAGTGTAAGGGTCACTTCCGATATATATTTCGAAATCCTTGTTGCTTCAGCAAATTCCCGCGCCGAGGCCTCCGGATCGTTCTCGGCACGGTATACAAGGGACCGGTCCGTCGTTTCTATCAGGCTATCTATGAGATTCTTATAGTTTGTCAATGTAAATTCATTTTCTGAGTTGCGAAGAATCGCAACTCCATATTTCGCTTCCTTGAATGCTTCCTTGCTTTTATTCAAATTTTCAAGGTTGGCCGGGGTTGGTATGAGCAAGTAGTTATTCAAGTCGCCTATCAACCGCTGGCTTGTGACTGTCACTTCGTTCATCCGCAAATACCGCTGGAGTACATCATTGTATTTCATTTGTGTTTTCTGGTTATAATATGTAAGCGCTATCCAAATTGCAGCCATGATAAACAGGACGACAGCAGCAAGCAGCCATATTTTCTTCTGGATTCTATTCATCGTTGCCTATCGCCTTCAGAACCCGTATTTCTGTAAGGTACCCATCCACATCAAGTGGAACAGCCTTTCCATCCAGCCAGTTTACCAGCAAATCAACACTCATCTTTCCCATCACCTCGGGGGATTGTTCAATCATCCCATCAAGTTTACCCTTCATAAGCAGCGATAGGGATTCGGAGCCATCATCAAACGTATAAATATGAAAAGGCTCCACTTTCGATCGCTTTTTGATTTCCTGAATCATCGGGCCGGCAATATTTGCATTTACAGCGATAAAGCCGTCCACATCAGGATGCCTGTTCAGGATGTTTTGGGTAGTGGAAATAATTTGCTCCCTCGTACCTATTGTATCAGCGTGAATGGTCCGTATAGCTGGGTAGGCATCCAAAACTTCGCGAATCCCAGCCAGCCGCTGCTCCTGATAATACTCATGGTGGCTGTCATACATCAGGATGACGCTCCCGGAGACTCCCATATCTTCAACCAGCTGTTCGGCAATCATTTTCCCTGCCAAAACCTGGTCGGAACCGACATACGTCCTTCTAAGGCTTTCCGCTTTCGGCACATCATTCGCAACCGTTATGATTGGAATTCCATAAAAAGCAGCTTTCACTTTTGTTAATTTCTTAAATTCATCCGTATCCAGCCCCTGGACAATAATGCCATCCATCTTTGACTGAATCGCAATTTCAACCTTTTTTAAAAATTCTTCCTGGTTGCCGCCATAACTCCCCCAAACTTCAAGGCTCGCCCCTTCCTTTTTCGCCTCATTCAATGCACCAAGGCCAACCTTGTCCCAAAATGGGGTTTCGAGCTCTTTTGTTATTAAAACAAGCCTGTATTGCCCCTTTTTCGATTCATAAGCAACGGGAAGATTCCATTCAAATTGAAACACTTTTTCAACAGACTGGAATGTAAAGTAACATAGGATGATGCCAGCCAAACAAAGTACTGCAATGCCTGCCTTTCGCAAGGGCGGAGTCTCCTTTTTCCAGTAATCAACTAATTTCATCATATCATCTACCTGCATTTTCTCAATAGTAGTAACAAGAGGTTTATGTGGCGATTGGAGGTTTTTTTCCGGATCGGCAGTTTGGTTAACATATCGCTTAATAACCGGAAATCCGGCTCCGATGTTAAGTTGATGAATCAGGAACAAGAGGCACCCACACAGCGGGTGCCTCTTACACAACATGAATAAATTTGTCTTAGGCCACACGCATTAACCGCGTTTTTTCCGGGTCATGACGTCAAAAATAACCGCTATGGCAAGGACGCCTCCCCGAATCATGTATTGATAGGAGATTCCGACCCCGAGAAGGTTCATCCCGCTCGAGAGGGAGGCCATGACAATCGCGCCGATAATAGCACCCGTAACCTTTCCGACGCCTCCGGCCGAGGATMCCCCGCCGACATAAGCTGCAGCAATCGCGTCAAGTTCGAATAGCGTCCCAGCGGTCGTTGTAGCGGATTGAAGTCGGGATGTAAACAAGATCCCTGAAAGGGCCGCCAGCATTCCCATCGAACCAAACACAATGTAGGTAATTTTATTTACGTTAATTCCGCTCAGATGCGCGGCTTCCGGGTTGCTCCCTACTGCATAAATATGCCGTCCAAGTACGGTTTTCTTTGTAAGGAAATGATAGATGGCAACAACAAGGAGCATAATGATAACCGTCCATGAAAMCCCATTATMCCCCGCCAATATCCAGGTAATATAAGCAATAATGGAAGAAACAAATACGAGTTTCACGGTGAAAATCCCCTTGGGAACCACTTCAAACTGGTATTTGATTTTATTCCTTCGCGTCGACAATTCACTGTAGATGTAAAACAGAATAAACAAAGCCCCCAAAATCAGCGATAGCAGGTGCAGCCCGTTCACTTCAATAATTGAGGGAATAAAACCGTTTCCAATTGCGTTAAAGGCTTTATCCTTAATAATGATTGTCCCTGTTTGTTCGGTTACCTGCAAAAGCGCACCCCGGAAAATGAGCATCCCGGCAAGCGTCGCGACAAAAGCGGGAATCCCGAACCAGGCAATAAGAATACCATTAAAGAGGCCGATAACAATTCCAATTAAGAGGATAATTGGAATCGTAATATACATTGGAAGCCCTGCTTTTGTAAGGAGGATTGCGGTGATGGCGCCGAGGAATCCGGCTGCGAATCCGACGGAAAGGTCGATGTGGCGGATGACGATCACAAGCGTCATCCCTACTGCCAAAACCGCAATATAGCCGGTTGAGTCCAGTAGATTGCTAATATTTCGGGACGACATGAACAATCCATCCGTCATGAACGAGAAGGTCAGCATGATGAAGAGCAGGGCAATATACATGCCATAGTCCCGTATATTCTCTTTGACCAGTGTTTTCGCTTCAGTATAAAAATTCACAGGTTTCTCCTCCTATTGCGTTGCAAGCTGCATGATGTTTTCCTGGTTCGCTTCCTCAATTGGCAGCTCGCCCTTAATTTCGCCTTCCGCCATGACATACACCCGGTCGCTCATCCCGAGCACTTCCCCCAGTTCCGAAGAAATCATGATGATGCTCATGCCTTCGCTGATCAGCTGGTTCATGATTGTGTAAATTTCAAATTTGGCGCCAACATCAATCCCGCGCGTCGGTTCGTCCAAAATCAGCAGCCTGGGACTGACAAACAGCCATTTCCCAAGCGAAACCTTCTGCTGGTTGCCGCCGCTCAAATTGCCGACAACCTGTTCCAGGGAATGGGCCTTAATGTATAAATTATTTTTGAATTCCGTTACCTGCTTTACTTCTTCGTTTTCATTTATGATGCCTTTCTCGGCTACCTTTTTCAGTTGTGCCGCGGAGATATTGTTTCTTATATCCTGAATTAAAAACAGTCCATCCCCCTTCCGATCCTCCGTGACGTAGGCGATACCCGCTTTAATTGCATCACTCGGATGCCGGAACGACTTTTTGGAACTATCTACCAGCATTTCCCCCTGAAGTTTATACGCCTTTGGGTTCCCAAAAATGCTCAGTGCCAGTTCCGTGCGCCCCGAACCCATTAGCCCGGCTATCCCTACAATCTCGCCTTTTTTCACATGAAGATTTACTCTTTTAACTAAATGCCTTCCTAACTGAGGGGAATATGCCGACCAATCGCGAAGCTCCAGTACTTTATCCCCGAACTTCTTCATTTGCCTTTTTGGATAAATGTCATCAATTTCACGGCCAACCATGTTTTTAATAATGACATTTTCGGAAATTTCCCCTTTTAAGGCATCCAATGTGCAAATGGTTCGCCCATCACGGAGAACCGTTGCCTGGTCGGAAATGGAGATGACTTCCTTTAGCTTATGGGAAATCATAATGCACGTAATTCCCTGTTCTTTTAACTCACCGAGCAGTTTCAGTAGGTTTTCGCTGTCGTCCTCGTTAAGCGCGGCTGTCGGCTCATCAAGAATCAGCAGCTTTACATCCTTGCTTAGTGCTTTTGCAATTTCAACAAGCTGCTGTTTGCCGACGCTTAAGTCTTTTACAAGTGCTTCCGGGTTTACGTCAAGCTTTACTTTTCGAAGCATTTCTTTCGCCTTGACAATTGTTTTGTTCCAATCCACGACCGATCCTCGCTTTACTTCATTCCCCGCAAAAATATTTTCATAGACAGTAAGATCCGGGAACAGCGCAAGCTCTTGATAAATAATGACAATTCCGGCCTTAACACTGTCACTGATTTTTTTGAATTGCTGGACGTTCCCCTCAAAGACGATATCCCCTTCATATGTGCCATAGGGATGCACCCCGCTCAGTACTTTCATAAGCGTTGACTTGCCCGCTCCGTTCTCGCCTATAAGGCAGTGGATTTCACCTTTTTTCACCTTGAAATTGACGTTTGTGAGTGCTTTGACACCTGTGAATTCTTTGGAAATATCGTTCATTTCCAAAATGTATTCGCTCAATCCAATCCCTCCCTTAAACGAACAACTGTGGCAATGGCGAAAAAGTGATAGACGCATCTATCACTATTCCGCAACGTGCTATGCTTTTTTCTTTACAATCCTGTGAAGTCTTTTGCTTCGTAGTATTCGGAATCAATCAGTTCTTTTTTAACGTTATCCTTATTAACAACAATGACATCGGTTTGCTTCGCTTTTACATCGATGCTGCCGTTGTTGTAGGAACCGGTAGTTTCAGGGTCCTTTTTATCAAGGATGTCAACCGCCATTCCCATTGCATCTTTAACTAGTGTACGGACATCCTTGAAAACCGTCATCGATTGTTTACCGTCAATAATATATTGGATGGACGCCTTTTCAGCATCCTGGCCTGTTACAACATAGCTTGTAATCTCATCGTCTGTCGCAAAAACATCAGCGATTGAACGGGCTGTTCCATCGTTTGGTGCAAGTACTGCCACATCGCCCTTCATGTCGGGCGCGGCTGCGGTCAAATGGGTTTGGGCCTTATTCTTTGCCTCATTTGGATCCCAGTTCGTTGTAACTTGTCCGATAATCTTGCTAAGCTGGTCACGAGAAAGTTCGGCAGTATCCTTCAAGTTGTTTGCTTCGCTTGAGTTGGCGATTTTGAACGTTCCATCTGCAATTTTTGGCTGAAGCACGCTCCATGCACCCTGGAAGAAAAGGAATGCGTTATTGTCGGAAGCCGCCCCTGCATATAGATACAAAGGAACGTCTGATCCATTCGCATGATCAATCAGGTATTGGGCCTGCGCTGCACCTACCGCAAGGCTGTCGAATGTTACATAATAATCGACCGCATTCGTATTTGTTATTAAGCGGTCATAAGAAATAACTTTCACGCCGTCCTTTTTCGCCGCTTCAACCGCCGCTGCCGCTGCATCCCCATCATGAGGGCAAATAATAAGGACTTGGATTCCTTTATTCAATAAAGTTTCAACATTTTCTTTTTCCTTGGCAGAGGATCCTTGGCTGAACAGGATTTCAGTGGTATATTTTGTGCCTTTCAGCGCATCTTTAAATCTTTGCTCATCCTGGACCCATCTTGGTTCATCTTTCGTCGGCAAGACGATGCCCACACTTACCTTTCCACTGTTTCCGCTCGTACTTTTGTTACAGCCTGTCGCAATAACCATGAAGATCATAACCGCAATAATCAACGAAATGACTTTCCAGTTTCCCTTCATCATAATCCTCCTTTTAAAGTGGCATTTATGCCTGTAATTCAATTATTCAATAAAAAACATGCCTTTGAAAGCGCTATCATTAGCATTCTTTTAATATCGTCTATACTTTTTTAACCTTAAGAAAAGCTATTTAAGTGAAGCAGAGACATATTTTCTATTTCTGCTGTTCACCTGATGATTGGTTGGCACATTAGATTTAGCGGGTAATTTTGTAATTTCGGCTTTTATCGATAATTCGCAAATTCAAATCATATACTTCCAAAGAAAAGCATGTAGGAGGGAAAAATGATGGACAATATCGAATGGAAAATTAGCGATCCGTTTGTTTATCAGACTCTTTCAGGAATCATTGGCTCGAACGTGGCGGTTGAAACGTGCAGAGGTGCCGTCCGGGGCAGGCTGGCGAATGTTCAGCCTGATCATATTGTTGTGGAACTGGGCCGAAACTCCTTCTTCATACGGACAGCCCAAATCATCTGGATTGTCCCAAACCCTGATTTGGTTATGGAGTGAGTCAAGGGAAAACTATTGCTTCATTTGTGGATAAAGCGGCGGAAACATCTTCTGGCTTAATCAGAACAAACCGCATTAAAATACCTTTTTGGGGGTGCCCCATATGATGAAACGTGTGAACCGAATTGCCATAGAACTGCCGAGGCCCGAACACGGTGATCCCAATGCAGCAGCCGCGGTCCAGGAATTGATGGGTGGCAAATTCGGCGAAATGTCTACATTAAACAACTATATGTTCCAATCCTTTAACTTTCGCGGGAAAAAGAAGTTCAAGCCTTTCTATGATTTGATCGCAAGCATCACAGCCGAGGAATTTGGCCATGTCGAGCTCGTTGCCAATACAATTAACCTGCTCTCTTTTGGCAATACATTTGAGGCCGATCCGGATGTGGCTCCGCTTATGAACGGTAAGGATGCACGATACTCTCTTCATTTTACTACGACTGCCCAAACGGCCTATCCGGGTGACGGAATGGGACGCCCATGGAACGGGGAATTTGTCACCAATAGCGGCAGCCTCGTTGCAGATCTTCTCCATAATTACTTACTTGAAATCGGCGCACGGACACATAAAATGCGAGTTTATGAGATGACAACCAATCCTGTTGCGAGGGAAATGATCGGATACCTGCTTGTCCGGGGAGGCACACATATTATCGCTTATGCCAAAGCCCTGGAGGTCGCAACCGGTGTGGAAGTCGGCAAAATGCTCCCGGTGCCGAGCCTGGATAATAATAAATTCGATTATGCGAAAAAATTCATGGCGCAAGGTCTCTATAATGTTCTGTACACGTGGGGAGAACCGGAATACCGGGACATCGACCGTATTTGGAAAGGTCCGAACCCCGAGACTGGCGAGCCGCTTCGAGTTATTGATGGAATGCCTGAAGGTGCCCCCGTCCCGGATTTCGAGGAAAAGCCCGAGCAATTTGCCCCAGGCATCGACCGCGACGATTACGAGCGCATCCTCAAAAGGCTCATGGCCAATATGTAAGAACAAAATGCGCAAGCGCCTTGGTCAGCCCCGACCAGCATAAGACGGGTCCCGCAGGATGGGCCTGCCCTCCGGAGGGAACCGGCTTATGACCTCGAGGGGCTAGGCGCTGGAGCTGGATTACAATAACTTAATTCGAGTTATCCACCAGGTTCAATTCTATAATTTCCTAGACAAATCAAAATGAAGAGGGGACGTACCCAGCGCTTCTTTCGGTTGCCGAATGAAGCAAAAGGTACGTCCCCTGCTTTACGTTTCATTTAATAAGCGGGTAAAGCCACGGTAAAATGAGGGATGTTATGATGGCGGCTACCCCCATGGCAATGCTGGAAGCGGCCCCTTGCAGGTAGCCTTCCTTCATGATTTGGCTCGTGCCCATTCCGTGGGAGACCGTTCCAATTCCGAGGCCGCGGGCAAATGGGTCTGTAATTTTCGCCCACGATAAAATCACAGGCCCAAAGACCGCGCCAAGAACTCCGGCAATCATCACGAATGCCACAGCGATTGCAGGATTCGCACCAACCAGGAGCGCAACTTCGATTGCCACCGGGGACGTTACCGCCTTAACAGCTGCGGCGGCCTGGAGGTCTTTAGAAAGCCCAAGCGCTTTTGTGAGCCAGACTGCCGAAAGGATTGTAGCCAGCGTCCCAATCGCAAGCCCCGTCATGGCAGATTTGAATCTTTCCATTAGAACCTTCCTTGTATGATATAAAGGCAAGGCAAGCGCCACTGTCGCCGGGCCCAGTAAAAGCGTCATCCAATCCTTTGCAGGCGTATATTCCTTGTAATCAATGTCCATGAATGAAAGAACGAGTATGATTACCGCCGTCGAAGTTATGATAGGTGATGTGAACGGAGATGGAACCTTCCTGGAAAGAACCAGGGCAGCGCAATAGACCGCAATTGTAAAGAGAATGCTAAAGAGTGTTATGCCGTTCATGCTCGTTCTGTTCTCCTTTTGAAAAATAATGGGCCAGTCCCCCTGTAACCAATAACCCCACCACGGTACTGCCGGCAATCATCACGAAAATTTGCAGGCCACTCGCCTTTAAGAGCCCGCCAAAGTCCATTAATCCGACCGTTATTGGAACAAAAAAGAAGCCAAGGTGCCTGTTCAAAAAAGAACCTGCCAGCTCTACATAGCGAAACTTTACAATTCCGGACGCCAGGAGCAAAAATAATACAATCATTCCAAGAACGCTTGCCGGGACAGGCAAATGAAAGAAGCCTGTTACAAACACCGACACGCCATAAATGGCACAAATAAAAAACAACTGGACGAAAAAAAGAAGCGTTTGTTTTACACGAAACAACCACCTCACCCCCTTTAGATAATAATAATAATTAGGTGAGCCTGCCTTCAGCAAATGTGCAGATTTCATTTCAGTGGCTTTGGACCCGGTTTTCAAGCGTCACATTTTTTAAAAATACGTCCTGGCCTTAGCCAAACATCCTGAAACACCTTTTCCGGAATTTGACCATTCATTCTAACTTATCTGTAAGTGAGTAACAACTTATTCGGCTCTTGGCGGGAATTTGCCCATCAACGTGGGTTACGCGATACTTTTTATGGTTTTCGGCCAATCTTTGTCGCTCAAATGGACTTGTGAAACACTTCTCGGTGAATCCTTGCCGCTTATTAAATTTGCTTAATAAAAATATCTGCCTGGCCAGGCCTTTTCAAGCAAATTTGTGTCCTGTTAACAAAAAGGCTGCCCCACTCAACGGACAGCTCATTCATACGGAATATCATAATATTCTTTGCTAACCGGATCGTATTGGAATACTTTATAAAAGTCTTCTGGACTCCCTACATCATACTCCATATCAACCTCGATAAAACCCCATTCCTTTTTTGAAATCATATCGGTCGACATCGGAATCCTTTTGCTGATAATCAAGGTTTTAATATCAAGAGATGCATCCAAATGCTTGTTTCCATAACGGAACGGGCCAATAATCTTTTGCTTCCCATCCTTCAGGTAAAAAATGAATTCCCATTTAAAACTATTGGAAGCTGTGGAGGAAATTCCATCCTTTGATAGGTACCCATTTATATCAACATGCTTAACGTCCGTCCAGGGGATACTATCCATTTTGCCCAGTTTCTTTGTAACAATCCCATCTTTTCTTACCTCCTCAAAATCATTGTTTGTTAAAAGGACAATTGTTGCGGTTAACAAGAACGAAAAAGCAAAAATCGCAATCGAAGATCTTTCCACCTCTTTCAACCCAACAACAAATATACGCCCTGCAAACATAAAGGAAAGAAGCCCGATAATAATCAGGAAATAGTCAAGCCACATATAGGATGCTGGAGCCAGCCAGATATCCTTAATGTTTGCAAGCTTTTGATATTTATTAAGGTTGTAGAACTCAAACAGGGCCAGAAAAAACGGGATGGCAATCGTAAAGAACAAATAGACCCGGAGATTTGGGCTGTATAGGTTTTTTATCGTAAAAATATATTTTCCCTTTGAATAACGATAAAAAATCTGTCTTCCCCTCATGAGTATGAATCCTCCGAGAAATGGAAGCAATCCAAACAGCATATACATCACGAGCATGGAAGGATCGCGCTCCTTAATCATCTCCCCTATCGCAATTAACCCCATCATATGGGCGAATAATATAATCGCATAAGCAACATACTTTTTTCCTTTTGCCTTGAATGCCAAATCCATTCCCCTCTCCTAGGATATTTTTCAGGGTTGCAACAGTGAAGCAGGAGGCGTTTCCTTATTGGACAGGTACCTGCATTTTATAGGATTCTTTGTCCAAAACGGCTATTGATTTGGACAGAGAACGACATTTAACAGGGTTCCCTGTCCAAAACGGCTATTGATTTTCATTTAAGAAATATGGATACCGAGCTTCCCTCCTGTTTGTTACATAATTCTAATGAAACTGTAACATAAATCCCGAATCTACAAGGCTGTCAACCCTTTAAACCCCTAAATATTTGGAAATCCTGCTATATTTTAAGGAAACTGGGTAATCTGCCTGGCCGCTTTCTTGCTCTCCGAATGCCTTTTATATCAACGATTGAGATGCAATTCAGTGTTTAGGCGGACTAGCCCTGGGCAACCGATGGCAGGGTTAACCATAAATATGACAAAAAACGTATGCTACGATTAACGTGCTTGCGGCAACAAGCAACCAAACAATCATTTTTTTACAAACAGGAGGTATGGAAGATGAAGAAGAAAAAGGTCATACTATCTTTTGCAGTCGCTTCAGCACTGTGGATGGCGGGGCAAATGCCAGACAAAACGGAAGCATCGTCCCTCACCCCGGCGGCCCATGAACATGTTTATGTGTATCATAGCCAAAATTTCAATATGAATGAGATGAATAGATTTATAGAAGAAACGCTTCAGCGCCTTGGATTGGGAGATTATTTAAAGCATTTCCAAAAACCGGTCTACGCCCCTGCAAAGCAGGCTGCGCCAGCTCCGAAGGCACCGGCAGCACCGGCAAGCCCAAATCCTGCCCAACCATCATCAGCGGTGAAGGCACCAGCTAAACCATCAACACCAGCACCGTCTAAACAATCCACCCCTGCCCAGCAGCAAGCGGGAGCATTGAGCGCTTATGAGCAGCAGGTCGTCACGCTTACAAATCAGGAGCGCGCAAAAGCTGGACTGGCCGCGCTTAAAGCAGATGCCAATTTAAGCAAAATGGCCCGTGAAAAATCCAGGGATATGTCCGCGAATGGCTATTTTGACCATAACAGCCCAACATACGGATCTCCTTTCGATATGATGAAGAAATATGGCATTACCTACTCATCTGCCGGCGAGAACATCGCCATGGGCCAACGCACACCACAGGAAGTTGTCACTGCCTGGATGAACAGCGAAGGGCACCGCAAAAATATTCTTAACCCCAACTTCACGCACATCGGAGTAGGGTACATCGCCCAAGGCAACTACTGGACACAGGAGTTTATCGGAAAATAATAGTTTATGGAGCAGGGGACGAATCCAGGACTTCTTTCGGTTTTCGAATGAAGCAGGAGAAACGTCCCTTTGCTTTACGTATAAAACTCCCAGTTTAGGAATTGATAATGAAAACACCCTGCCTCGTTCCCTCTCTCATTTTGCATGTCTTTTTTTAGAAATCCCCATACCCTTTAAACCCTTTGCCTATTTCTTTCCAATTGCCAATTTTCATTTGACTTAAAAGTGAATCCGATATAAACTTTGAGATGTGTAACCGGTTACTTATCCTTGAATGAACCGGTTTTGACCCAAACATTCTGAAACATCATGTTTATTATAATTATTAACTGGTTGCCGTGATTCACACGATTTTTTTACAGGAAGGAAGATGGGGATGGAGAAAAGGCCAAGAATAACGGTTATTGGCAGTATTAATATGGACCTGGTTTCGATAACCGACCAAATACCTCAAAAAGGCGAAACTTTAATCGGCCAGCAGTTTTTTATGAACCCGGGGGGCAAAGGCGCCAATCAGGCAGTTGCCGCCGCCAGGCTTGGAGCCAAGGTCCGGATGATTGGATGCGTTGGCGATGACAGCTTTGCTGAAAGCCTCACCCAGCACTTGCATAAAGAAGGCGTTGATATAACCAATGTGAAACCGGTTACAGGTTCAACCGGTACAGCCACGATTGTCGTTTCGGACAATGATAATAGCATTATTGTCGTACCAGGAGCCAATTTGCATGTTACGGCTGATTTTGTAGAATCGAAAAGAAACATTATTGCCGATAGTGATATTGTAATCCTCCAGCTGGAGATTCCACTGGAAGGCGTTAAAAAGGCCATTGAAATTGCCACGGAAAATGGCGTAAAAACCATTTTAAACCCTGCCCCGATTTGCGATTTGCCGGATGAAATCCTCGAGCAGGTTACTTATTTGACACCAAACGAACATGAATACGCAAGCCTGGCTAAAAACATGGGCGAAAAAGCGATACAAGGAAAAGTAATTTTGACGAGAGGTAGCAAGGGCGTTGCCTTTTTCCAGCAAGGTGTTCAACTTGAAATCCCGGCGTACAAAGTAAAAACAGTCGACACGACGGGCGCGGGGGATTCTTTTAACGGGGGACTAGCCTTTGCACTTGGAAATGGCCTATCTCTTGAGGAAGCGTGCAAATACGGAAACGCTGTCGGCGCGCTTTCAACCATGAAGCTCGGGGCGCAAAAAGGAATGCCGACAAAGGAAGAGGTAGAAGCTTTCATGGAAACCGAAGTGGCAATAAGTTAATTTGCCAAAATTCATTACTGGCACCTGCCTATTCACAATTTAGCATGTATCCTATGATTGGATGAAATTAGGGTGAACCATCCCGATTTCCTTTCATATGATACAAATAAGCTGAATTGAAGAGGGTGTTTCCAATTGGGGCTTCATTGTATCTAGACTTTTTGTCCAAATTTGGGATTGGCGGTGCCCATCCAGGAGGCTTAAACCTTACCAAGGAAATGCTTAAGGGAGAGCAAATCAACGAAACAACCACAATTTTGGATGTTGGCTGTGGCACAGGGCAAACAGCCGCCTTTCTCGCACTGCAATACGGGGCGAACATAACCGGGATGGACATCAATCCGATTATGGTCGAAAAAGCAAAAAATAGGATGGCCACCTACAAGCTTCCCGTAGAGATTATTCAAGGATCAATCGAGGATATTCCGTTGAAGGACAAAAGTTTTGACTTTATCCTATCCGAATCGGTCATTTCTTTTGTAGACAAAAAAAAGGCGCTGCGGGAAATTCACCGGGTTTTGCGGGACGGAGGCAGGTTTATTGCCAATGAATTGACGATTAATAAGCAGCCCCAGCCAAAGGATGAGGAAGAAATAAAATCATTTTATGGGTTCGATTCCCTTCCAGTGGAATCGGATTGGGCAGTTTTACTCGAGCAGGCGGGTTTTAAAAATATTGCCATCAGCAGAAATAGCCAACCCATCTTCCAAACCCAATCCATGCCGGAATTCCATTATTCGGATGTGATTGAACCGAAGCTTTTCGAGGTGTTCACCCAGCATTATGCGATTATGCTGAAATACCAGAACATTCTCGATTATCGGATACTCGCCTGTACGAAATGACGGAAAATAGAAGAAGTACGTTATGAAAAAGGCTTGCAGCGGATGTTTCTGCTGCAAGCCTTTTTTTGTCACGGTTAAATGAAAAATGGAAAAAATGGCCCGAATGCCCGTATCCCAAAAAACGGGAACCCGAATAGCCCGAATGGGCCGAAGAAAGGAAAAAGCCTGCTCTCATCACTCGACTCGGTATGCATGCCTGGATGGTGCATATTCGGCATGATGATGTACATCTTCTCCTTGTCATAGCTATGAAGGATGCCTTGGTAGACCGCCCCATCCTTCATCTCCACCTGGATAAATTGATACAAATGCTTCTTGCACTTCTCATGAAAATCCTTATGGTCCCTCTGAAAATCAAAAGCATTCGGGGTGCTGTTTTGCTGCATTTGCCTACCTCCTCTAATTCACTACAATTACAACCTATTCCCGGCAGCCTGTTTTGGTTACGGGTATTTAAATCAGTGAAACTGGGCTATGGTCCAGCTTGAAAGGTAAACAAAAGGAATTTTCCGCTTCACTTTCGAATAAGCTCGGGCTGGTTGCGCCATTTTAGTTTGAGGAGGAGGATGAGGAGGTTTCCTTTTAGGCTTTTGGGAATGAAACTGCGGTATTCAATAATCTCTTCCCCGCCAAAACTCTTTTTGAATTGGTTGATATTCTGCTGGTCACTATTTCGTTCATCAAGGGAAAGGCCGAAAAAGTCGTACACCTCGTAATTTTTCTTTTTAAAATAAAGGATATCCATCCAATGAAGATAGCGGTTGGCCCGGCCGATTTCATTTTTCGGAACGCCGTTGTCCGCGAACCTTTCCGAACATGAATAAAACATCCTTGCCCTAGCACCATCGGCAAAATACAAATGGCCGGCAAGTCTCTGTCCGTTTTTATGGTAGACGTATGTAATCGTCACCATGCCCTTAGCTTGTATGCTTTCAATCCGTTCGTCCTGAAACGGTTCAATTCCTTTCTCTTTGGCATAGGGATTAAAAAACAATTTGAAAGTTTCTAAGTCTCCCTTTCCTGGGTCATCGATGATTTGGACAGCTAGTTCATCCCTTCCCGCCTTGTTTATCTGGTAGCGGGTCGATTTATTTAGTTCTGACTTTAGCTGCTCTTCACTTTTTTTCAGATCAATACAGAGAGTCAGCGCTTGTTTGTGGATGGCATTCCAATGGCTAGGCGCTACCGGTGCATTTTGCTGAAAGTAGGCGAACATGTCCGCAGAGGGATGGGCAGTGCTTTCTTCGCTCGGCCCGTAGATTTCGTTTATCTCAAATAGTTGCTTCTTCCATCGGATATACATCCTCTAGCTCCTCCCCGGGGTCCAGTCCCTTCACAAGCTCAATCATATTGTTGCTCCTGAAACCGTACGTACGCCGTAAATACTCAAAATGCTTTAGTAACTCTTCCAGAAAACCCAGATTATTTTCGATATTCCTCCCAAAATCATGCGGGTGCCACCATAGATGATAAGCCTTGCCGTATTGCGCAGCGTGGGACATTTCACTCTTGATCCGTTTCAGGCGCATGCCCTCCAGCCATTTCAGCCGCTCCGAAACCTTCGCCAAATAACGGCTTGATCTTATATTGATGGGGAGTGAACTGTCATCCCCGGCAGCCAGTTCAAATGTATGATGGCCAAACAGGTTAATATACCGGTCCATTAGCCGGAAAGCGCGCTTCACATATCGCGTTCTTTCCGAGGATTCCATCCGGTATGCCCAACTGTCCTCATTTCCACGGTAGGCGGCGAGGCCGAGCCGCTTGCATTCTTTTAAATACTCCTTGTTAACCTGATTACGCGGAAACACTATCGATTTGATTTCCCGCCCCTGCTTCCGGTTCAGCTCCTGAGCCAGCCGCAAATCACAAGAAAACTGCTCCAATGTTTGTCCTTCTTCCAAACAGTAATAATGCGAAAAAGTATGGGTTGCCACCTCTTGCCCTGGAGTAGAAGCAATTTGTTCAACGAGATGGGGGGCAAAAAACAAATCCAAATCGATATCTTCAATTGGATGTTTCCCCATGTAATCATACGAAGATAGCCTTCTTTGGTTATAGGACGGTTTCATGGCAGGAATCATCTTTTTCAGCTGTTCCATATTTTCGAAATAAATCATGCCAACAATCGCCCAGGTGGCATGAATCTTATAGCGAGAGAACAAATCCAGCAGTGAGACAACGACCGTATGCGCTCCACGGACGTTTTCTTCATAGTCTTTCTTTGCATAAACATCATGGACTCCCCAGAAAAGTTCGAAATCCAGGGAAATGATGAAGGTTCCACATGCATTGCTCGCCAAATGCTTCAACCCCTTTGCTTTGGAAAATTTCAGACTTCCCTCTTTGAAGCCGATTTCTGCACCGGACCACCAGGTTCAGCTCCGATCTTTGCACCCTGGTTATCCTCACGATATAGAATTGCATAGCAGCACAATCCGAATAAAATCCACAAATGCCTCCAGTGAAGGGCATCCACAACAAGTATGTTCACAAACGAGCCGAGCAAAGCGCACAGGAGCACGAGATGAAAATTGAACTTGTTTTTACGGCATAACATACTCCTCCTGAACAGGATGCCGGCCTGTAGCAAAAGAAGGAGCAAAAGGGAGATGCCCGCAATCCATCCATATTCGGCAAACAAGCGCAGATACGTATTATGGGGATCCATATAATAAATGGATGTCATCTCCCCAGGCCCTATGCCAAAAAAATTGGTTTTCAACACTTTCAATGCAAAATGCTGCGCATTGAACCGTTCAGTGTCATAGTTTTGGAGCGTTGTCCTTTCAACCAGCAGTTTAATGAACTGGTCGGTTATGGCGGGAAAAAAAATATAGACGGACACTAACAAGGATGAAGGAATTAGGAACGACTTGAAAACAAAGCCGGGCTTTAGCTCCCCCTTCAGCACTTTAATGGCCAGGTAGACCACGAGTGAACCGGCAAGATTGATCCAGCCTGCACGGGACATCGCCAGCACAACTGCGCCCGCCAATAAGGCAATCGACAGGTATTTAAACGCCCTTGACGAAAATAATTTCGGATTCAGGCTATCCTCAAGGACAAGCAGGAGCGCAATTATTATATACGGGCTAAAGATATTCGGGTCCTGGAAGAACCCTTCCAGTCGGGTGCTGTTACCCAAATTTTTATTGGTCACATAACCCGCTATGCCAATAACGCTGTTGGCAACCGCCCCTGTAATATATCCTTTCAGGAAATACTTGAGATGCTTATCATTTTTTATCGCCAAGACTAAAAATAGCCCGCTGCAAACAAGGAACACCGTTATTCCATGCCAGGCAGCTGATTTAGAGAAATTTTCCGAAAAGAATAATGAAAACGTGCCAAAAAACAGAAAGATGTAGAGCAAGAGTGCTAAAACATTTTTAAACAAGTCCCCGTTCAGCTGAACGCGCTTAAAAAAAACACTGATTACCAAGATGAAAAACATTAGTTCATAAGGGGAAGGATCATACAGCTGAAAACCGGCGCTCAGCGCAAAAACGAACAGGAGATGCTCCCATTTCAGCATTAACAAGAAAGCCGCCACAAAAATACCAACAACGCCCGCAAACATAAAAAAGAAAAATCCGAAGTTTGCCGTTCCGTTCATGGCCTGCGGGAACGCAATCGCCATCCATCCCAGAAGCAAAGCCAGCAGCCCGATCAAAATCGCTCTTTTGAAAATATGCTTTACTGTATACACGGCTTCAACCCCATTAATTGGAATAGAGGAATCGGTGGAAACATCCCCGCTGATGAAGGTTCACTTTCCCTTTACCAATGGCTCTTCATTTTCCGTACCTTCAATACCAGTTTTCCAGCCGTTGAATAGGGCAGGTAGCCAGAATACTCTGTTGTAATATTGCCCCCGAATTCAAGCTTGAAATTCCGGACGTTTTTATCAGGCGTTAAACCCCCGGAATCATAAATCGCGTATCCCTGGCTTTTAAACCAGAGAATGTCCCCCCATTTAAGCAGGCGATGCGCTTTGCCGAGAAGCTTCCTAAATTGATTGTCATCTGTCAGCCTGAAGTGGGAGGCCGAGTAAAAAGGCATTGCCCGTTCCCCGTCTGCGGCATACACCCTGTAACAAAGAGGCTGCTTGCCCTCCCCTTCCATTTTCGCCATGACGAGGGCCTTTTGGTTCCTAAGCAGCTTTAATTTTTCTACATGGAAGTCCGTACAGCGGTCGGTATGTTTGCTTTCGGCTGCTATATTATAGAATTCCTGAAAAACGAGGATGTCTTCATCCGAAGGGTTGGGATTTATGGAAGCCCGAAGATTGGGATTCTTTTGCGCCTGCTTAATCTGCTTTCTTGTTGATTTGGATATTTCCATTAACAATGCTTCTTCACTTTTCGTTAAATCCTTTTGCAACGTCTCGATTGGCTTCAACCCTTCAATTGGAACAATTGATTGGGTAATTCCAACGAGGTCTGTCGAAGAACGAATCGGAAAGTTTGTTTCTTTTGGAAAATAGATTTGCTGAATTTCAATACCCCATCTTTTCCTGGAAATGGATAACACCCTGGTCACTCCCTTATAGCGAAAACCCGCAAGATTAGAATAAACTTAGCAACTCAGCTCCCGATCCGTTCAGCGGAGGCAGATGATTCCGCCTTCCGAAAATGAATTTTCACGATATACCAGGATGCAATTCCGTATGTTAAATAGCCCAATGAAGAAAGCAAGCTGATAACAAGGATGGCCAAATCGGCTCTTTCAATATAAAAATAAGCTAGAATCATTGAAAGGCAAATCATTGAAAACCTGATTACTTCACTGATAATTTGAAGGGCCTGCGATTCCAATACATAAAAATTCATGGCGATTGGGTTTACGACCATTCTCATAAAGAATAAGAATGAAATCATTTGCAAGTAGGGACCGGCTTCCTTCCACTCATGGCCAAAAAGCAGGGGGATGAAAGGCGGTATGGCGAGTGCGATTATGCCGATTACAMCCCCGCCAATGATGGACATCTTCTTGACAGTCATCCAAAAAAGGGAGCTGAATTCCTCACCCTTTGCATGAAGCCTGGACGACTCCGACATATACACCTGCTTTACCGAATACCCAAGCAAAGCTTCGGGAACGGTCAGAATCTTTTCAGCGAGTAAATACCAGCCTGCGACTGCGGGACCATAGTGGGCAGCCAGGAAAATAGCCGGAATCCGCGCGCCGGATATATTGATGAAGGCGGACCAGCTTGAAATGAGCGGGAAGTTTTTGTAGCGAATGGCAGCTCGCTTAATCCCTCGAAAGGAAAAGAACTTGACTCTTGGCTTATTTTTAAAAAGATACTTTAAAAAGGTTAGAAAGCCAGAAATCCTCCCAATTACTTCACCGGCCAGCAGCCCAAAAATGCCAGCATGGAAAAACCCAAAAGTAATTTGCGAGATCATTTGCCCGCTGTTCATATTGATTTTAGACCTCGAAATCGATGGGAAGTCCCGAACCCGAATGCTCCATGAATTGAAGGCCTGAAACCAGCCAATCCCAAAGACGCTTATTGCAAGCAGCCAGGCATACCGGTCCAATTCGGGAGCCCCAACCCATTTCCCAATTGGCAAAAGAAACGCACAAACAAAAACGATGATGCTAATTCCTACTGCGATTATCAAAGACAAGGCAAGCGCGTCCCAGCCGTCCTGGTCATCCTTTGGCAGCGGAATCGCCTGGTCATACATAAGGGAAGCGATGACTGAAACACTGTAAAGAAGGGATAAATAAATTGAAAAAACCCCAAATTGCTCCGGTGAATACAAATGGGTCAATATGGGGGTTGTCAAAAAAATGAATAAATGCGAGATAGCCGTTCCAGCTGCGAGGATTGAGATGCTTTTCATAAAAGGGTTATGAACGAATGTGTTTTTCAACATTACGAGCAATTTCATTATGGCGGACCTCCGATTATTTCAACGGCAAAAAGGGCTTCCATCCCGGGGTTGCGATGGACAGTGCGCGAAAATTTACTGTTCATAGGCCTCTTCCAATCTTTGAATCATTGTCCGGATGTGAAAATGTTCTTTAAACAGCGTGTAGCTGTTCAACTGGCATTTCCCGATGCCCAGTTCATCCTGGACAAGTTTCCTGATATAAAAAACAGCTTCATCAATGTTTCCCTGATTGTATAAATATCCGTTATAGCCGTGGATGACGAGCTCATTATTCCCTTCCACATTTGTTGCAATGATTGGCTTTCCCTTAGCCATTGCTTCAATGACCGAATAAGGCAGGGCTTCGTGCAGGGAGGTCGACAAGTAAATATCCACCTCGTCTAAATAATCCTCAATGGAGCTTACGAATCCGCAATATTTTATATTTGGGCACTCTTTTATTGAATGAAGAAATTCATCCTTGGCATAATCGCCGCTGCCTGCATACCAAAACTCGATATCCGGGTTAAGGCTGGCAACCGCTTTGGCTATTTTCAGAAAGCCTATAGGATCTTTCGATTGATCAAATCGAGCCAATGTCCCGACAACGAGCTTTCCGTTACTTTTTTTCCGACTGGAAAAGCCTCTATCTTCAACCCCGTTGTAGATTACCTCACTCTTTTGATAGCGGAAAAGATTGTAGCGCCGACCGGCCTCATGCTCCCCTTTCGATACATTGATTGTACAGTCCGTTATCCTGCCGAGATTTCTCTCAATGAAGCCATACAGCCTCCTCTTGTTGCTGCTGATGTATGGATATTGCATTATATAGCCGTGCGGAGTATAAAAAACTTTTGGGGAATTGCTAAACAGGGCTGCTAACCTCCCTGCCCCGCCTGCCTTGGAACTATGGCAATGGATGATATCCGGCTGGAACTCCTTGATGATTTTTCTCAATTGGAAAATTGCCTTTACATCCTCGACGATGCTTATTTCCCTCACAAAATTGGAGATCGGAAAAAACGAATACGTATCGCTGTTTTCTCTTACAAATTCCAAAAATATCGAGTCGGCCCTCGTCTCTCCGTAAGCTACGGCAATATTGAATTTTTCCAAAGAAAGATTCTGAAGGACCATAACAATGTGTTTGCGCACCCCTCCGCTTAATGCCTCGCAAACGAGCAGCACCTTCTTCTTCATGGCTTTCCCTCATTTGTGGAATGAACTGGCAGTGAACCCACGGATTTTAATCGCTCTATGAAGCTTCTCGGAATGAAGAGCAGGGTAATCGTTTGAAAAATGCCTAGATAACTGTAGGCTTCAGTGAAATCAAAATACTTCATCTGCACCTTCAGCCTGCTGATAAGCTGTTGCCTTCTCCTTGTCGCTGAAATTCCAGTATGGTTGAATTCCTCCTCGAGCAAAACTTCATTGAGATTTGCCGTTGGATATCTTTTGACAATCCGAAAGAAAAACTCGTAGTCCTCAGCACTTTTGTACATTAGCGAATACGGGCCAACCTTATCGACAATGACGGCCCGAAACATGACAGCCGGGTGGCTGAAGCAGGAATTCAAATGCATTTTTCTTTTGATTGCCTCATGGGTTGTTGGCGGTTTGTACGTAAAATGCAAGGTTCCTTCACTCGTTTTAAAGTCCGAATAGGAACCTGCCAATGCAATTTCTTTATTTTCATCCATAAAGGATGCCTGTTTACTGAAGCGGTTTTCCACTACCCTGTCACCAGCATCTATCCTGGCAACATACACATATTCCCCTTCACGGATTCTGTCCAGGCCATAGTTCAGCGCATGTTCAATTCCCGCATTATGAGCCATTCTGACAACATGGACAGTATGCTGGTTTATTTTCTCCAGGCAAGTAATGGCAGGGTTGCTTCCATCATCGATCACATAAATGTCAACCGGCTCTTTTTTCTCATTGACAAATGAAGCAATGGTAAGTGATATGCCTTCCTGATTATTAAAGACAGGTATTAAAACAGCTATCCTGTTCATCCAAGCCTCCTTTTAGGGGAACTATATAGGTTGAAATAAATATGAACGAGGTGGTTGATTTCCGCTCCGGGCATTTCGTATTTCAAGGTGCGTCAAAGCATCTGCCTGGAATTACTCCATGAATAAGCTTCTTGAAAACATCAAGAGCTTTGCGAAGAGCTGAAGACAACATCTTCGAATATTTTTTGGTGCAGGAGCAGTTAGGAGCCTTCTCGTCGCTAGCGCCTGCTTGTCGGGCTGTAGCGCCTAGCCCCTCGTGGTCGCTTCGGCCCTTCAGGTGAAGGGGGAAATTATTTAAGTTCAACCTATATAGTTTAATAGGCGCCTTTTTTTAGAAAAACAACGAGAATGGTCAAAAAAAGTATTTTCATATCAAAAGCCATTGACCTGTTATACACATAATGAAGTTCGAGGGCCACCCGCTCCGGGTATCCGACATTGCTTCTGCCGGATACTTGCCAGTAACCTGTCATCCCTGGCTTTACCGCAAGTAAATGATGTTTTTTATGTTTGTATTCCTGTAACTCTTCTTCAACGACCGGGCGCGGTCCGACCAGGCTCATATCCCCCTTTAAAACGTTGAGTAATTGGGGAACTTCATCCAGGCTCGTTCTCCGCAAAAACCTGCCCAGCTTTGTAATCCTTGGATCTTCATCTTGTTCAAGCTTATAATTGTTTTCCAAATACTTTTGATAAAGCGCGGGGTTCAGTTTTAGAAACTCATCAGCGTTTACAATCATCGATCTAAATTTATAAATACAAAAAATCCTTTCATCCTTTCCATACCTCTTCTGCCTAAAAAGAAGCGGCCCTTTATTTTCGCCAAAGCAATAGAGGATGCGGAGGATGGCGAAAAGAGGAATCGCAAGGATTAAACTAAAAAGCGCCCCGGCAATATCCAGTAACCGCTTCCCAAATAAGTAAAGAACTGAAACCGGTATCTCTTTTTCGGCTGATACAAGTGACGCCATTGATTTCATTCCATTACTATCCGTTCGCATCATTAAGCTATCACCCACCATCTAAGTTGTCTTTGATATCGAACATCTGCACATCCTGTCCAGCTCGTCTGTTGGTATGTACTCCTTTCTCTCAGTTGTTGCCGTACAAAGAAGTGAGCTTTTGTCAGCGGCAGGCCGTACTGGGAATTCATTTCAGTTTATGGGGGTTGCTGGCTGATTATTACAGGGTTTTTTCTGGGCATTTTTCCTTTGGCCCGCACCACCCTGGATAATCAGACGAACAAAACAAAATAACAAACAGAAAAAAGGCCCCGATTTTAACTTGTAAATCGAAGCCTTCATGGCGCTAATCTCTTTAAATATAGTAGTAATGCCCTTCTTTTATACGGGCATCATTCAAAATGGTCCCGATCAAGCTTCCATTGGCGGAATGAATCATGTTGATTGCTTTTCTCGCATCTTCAATTTCGGTCTTCTTGCTGCGGATTACGAGGACGGTTCCATCTCCCAGCGAGGCAATAATTTGCGGGTCTGTGACAGCCAGCAAAGGCGGGGTATCAAAGAGAATAATGTCATACACATCCCTGATTGCTTTCAATAGTTCAAGCATTTTATTGGATGCAAGCAACTCCGATGGATTCGGCGGGATAGGGCCAGATGAAAGGATATCTAGATTATCAATTCCGCTTGCAACAATTGCCTCTTCCAATTCTGTTTTTCCGGCCAATGTTGAGCTTAGGCCCTTAAAGTTATCCAATGAAAACGTATAATGTACGGTTGGTTTCCTGAGGTCCGCATCTATAAGGAGAACCTTTTTCCCTTGCTGGGCATAGACGACGGCAAGGTTAACAGCGCTCATCGATTTTCCTTCCGAAGGGGATGCAGAAGTCACCACGATTACCTGAATCATTTTATCTACAGACGCAAATTGAATATTTGTCCTAACAGTCCGATACTGTTCGGATATTGCCGATTTCGGGTTCAAATTTGCAAGCAGATTCTTTTGGGCATTGTTCCATATATCGATTTTACGATGCATCAATTGCGTTCCGCCTCCCCTTTTCATGTGCAGCACGCAACGTTCTCCCTGATGCAATATCCTCTTCTTTTATATGCGGAATCACTCCAAGGACAGGAACATGCAGTTTTCCGGAAATATCTGCTTCCGTTTTTATTGTATTGTTCACATATTCGAACATATAGGCGATACCCGCCCCCGCCATCGCGCCAATGATGATTCCAATGGCGATATTCAAAGCCTTATTGGGTGAGACAGGGCTTGGATTTACCTCAACTTTTGCTTCAGACAAAATTTTTACGTTATCGACATTCATAAGCTGAGGGACTTTTTTTTGAAAAATTCGGACTGTCCAATTCGCTATCGCAGCGGCCCGCTCCGGATCCGAATCGGTTGCTTTGACTGTTACAAGCTGGGAGCTTTCCTCACTCAATATTGTTATTTTTTTTCTTAGTTTTTCAGCAGGCAAACTAAGGTTCATTTCTTTGGAGACATCATCCAAAATAATTGGGCTGTGGATGATTCCTTTATATGTGTTAATCAATTCGACATTGGTCCGGATATCTTCCCCCGTTACCCCGCGGGGATCCGAGCTTTTTTGATTGACAAGAAATTGCGAGCTGTACTCATAGTGGGGTTCCAGGACAAAGAAACTTAATATTCCTGCCACAAGCGCTGTTGAAAGCGACAAAACCGCGATCAGCCACAGCCACTTCCTTAAAACCGAGGCAGCTTCTTTTAATGACAGCTTTTCCTCCATCCACGCACCTCCCGAACAATCTCTGACTATTTATATGCCCGTCCACCAAAATTCATGACAGGATATAGCAGTGAAACACGGGAAGAATCAATTATTTGGTCCTTGAGGGCAGGAACTTTCCTTAATGGAATAAGAATGGACAGCCTTTTCCCATAGCAACAGTACGGATAAGCACGGAAAGGGTGGAAAGGGGATATAGTATTCCAACTAATTTTTCTTTGAGGTGCTCAATGACAATTCGAAAAGCAAATAAATCGGAGACCGAGTATATATTGAGGGTGTCTGGACATGTATTCGAAGAAAGCACGATGGGATACGCCAACAACAATTGGGAAAATGGCTATAACATGTTTTATCCCCTCGTGAAAAACGGGGCCTATTACCTTATTGACGGCCGTAACCGCGAGATAAGGGGCTGGATTCTGATTGGGTCTGAATGGAATCAGCTAATCGGCAAAGCGACCGGACACCTTCTCCATTTATATGTGTTTCCGCAATACAGAAACTTAGGCATCGGGAAAAACCTGATGTGAGCTGCCATCCAGGAGCTTAAAGGCCACGGCATTGCCACGGTCCAGCTCAACGTTTTCGCGGGTAACCCAGCAAAGCATCTATACAAAAAGCTTGGTTTCAAAAAAATTTCAACCGTTATGGAGCTTGATTTTTTCAAGAAGAATTTTGGTTGAACGGGCTATTTTGCCAGAATAAAAAAAGGAAGGCCCATTAACCTGGAACCTTCCCTACTTATTTGTTTCTGGGGCTTGCCCAAATCAGGTGAAGCGAATTCAGCCAAAAACTCTCGGCCTTTTTAACCCCCACTGGGGATGCCTCCACCAGTTTTACTATATCCCGGTTATGATAGCACCCGAATTTTTTAAAAAGAAAGGGATTGGCTTTATTCTGCAGCCAGGCATATACGGGATTCGTGCTAAGCCCATGCTCCATTAAAAGAATTTGGCCACCCGGCTTACCCAGTGAGCCATCCGTTCAAGCACCTTTTCCGGATTCGGGTAGGAGCATAACGATAAGGTGGAAATGACCGTATCATATCGGTTGGCCTCTAGCTCAGCTTCTTCGACATTGGCGGTTATAAACTCCACTGTGAGCCTTTCCTGAGATGCCTTTAACCTCGCTTGTTCAATCATGGATGGGCTGAAGTCAACCGCAGTGATTTTCGCATTCCTTGGATAAAATATGAAGTTCGTTCCCGCTCCCACTGAAAGTTCAAGGATGTCTCCATTCGCAGAGCCTAATAGATTTTTCCTTAAACGGTACTCAGACGAATTTTCTTTTAGTGGCTTCGCATACCTCTTAACCTGTTTATCAAACACTTGGATTTGTCGGTTGATTTCCAACTTACCAGCCTCCTAGATTGGCCAATTTTATCAATCCGGTTAAAAGTGCCATGCCTTCAAGCCTACATTGTAATGACCACTTTCCCTTGCGCATGGCCTTCGGCAAAATAGCTAAAGGCATCTGAAATTTCATCCAGGGTATAGTGCCTGTCAATAACGGGCCTTACCTTGCCTGTTTCCAGCAACTCTTTCATAAAAAACAGGTCTTTTTGGTTTGGGCGCTGCAGGAAACTTACGATTTTTCTGCTGCCGGCCATCGAAATCCAGGGGCCAAGCAACATGGTCTGCGCCATTTGCGCCCCAGCGCCGCCAACATGGACAAAGATACCGTTTGGATTCAAATTACGCTTGTATGCACTAACCGGGTGGTTTCCATTGGCGCCAATAATCAAGTCATAGCGCACCGTCCCTTTTGTAAAATTCTCTTTTGTGTAATCAATGGCATGGTCTGCTCCAATGGCCCGTACTCTTTCTATATTCCTTGTGCTGCACACCCCGGTAACCTCTGCACCAAAAGATTTTGCGATTTGGACCGCAAACGTTCCGACACCGCCGGACGCCCCATTAATTAAAACCTTTTGCCCACGGCGAATCTTCCCTTTATCACGCAAACTCTGCAACGCAGTGACCCCTGCCATCGGCACCGCAGCCGCTTCTTCAAATGATAGATTCGCAGGCTTTGGGGCAAATGCATGCTCGGGAGCAGCCACATATTCCGCATACCCGCCCCATCCGCTTCCGGAGAGATCCCCAAACACTTCATCCCCAGGCTTGAACAGCTTAACATCTTTGCCAACCGCCTCCACACGCCCGGAGATGTCGCCCCCCGGTATGGGGTATTTCGGTTTCAAAAGCCCAAATGCAAAGCGGGCGAGGAACGGTTCCCCTTTTAAAAGAACGAGATTCCCATAATTAATCGATGCCGCATGCACCTTGACCAATACTTCCTTGTCTCCAGGTATGGGCTTATCAACTTCTTTTACCTCCAGAACATCCGGCGCGCCATATTTGCCACAAACAATCGCCTTGATAAAGACTCCCCCCTACTATGGTTGGATTTGTTTTTGAACAAACTAACTCTTTTACAGCCTATTTATGTTTGGGAAAATTATGTATCTGGATGTATCTTTATTATGGTTTAAACTTCCAGTAAAAGAAAGTTTTTACCTGTCTATTCCTAAATAGGATTTTCCAACCTTTTCTCGCATGTTATGATTATAAATATTTTATTGGATGGCGGTGGTTTTTTGGAAAAAACCAATAAAGCAATGAGGCATTACGCGAAAGCTTTCATTGGCTTCATCCTGCTGGACTTGTATTTAAACGTGGCAATCGCGGGGGCCGGGAACATCCTGCTGCAGCTTTTGCTCGTTGCCCTGTTTTTCCCGATTCTTTTCACCCTGATAAAATGGACCGGGCTGGTTGGGTTTAAGGACGTTGGCATAAGATTCCATCGGAAGTGGACGCGAAACCTGTTGATCGGCTTCGGTACCGGCTTTTCTTTCTGGCTTATCAGCTATCTTCTTTCATGGAGATTTGGCGCATTGGAACTATCGGGGGTAAAACCTTTCGGGCAATCCATCCTGACAATCGGGTTGGTTTTGGGGACTTTCTTTATCGGCTCTTTTTTCAATGACATTATCACGAGAGGGTATATCTTCGGACAACTGAGACACCGTATCCCTGCCCTGTGGATTTTTGTTATTTCGATTGTGGTCTATTCCTTTGACGACATCTGGAACGAAGGCTTCAGCCTTTCCAATACGCTGTTTTCTGTTCTTGTCGGGTTATCGCTTACCTATGCTTTTTACAAATCAGGCTCGATTTGGGCAACTACAGGAATCCACTGGGGGCTGAATGTGTGCTACGGCCTTTTTAACGGGACGCTCGGCCAGGATAATGGCGGAATTTTCTATCTGACCACGAACCATTCCGATTCCCTATTTTTGGAGGTAAAAAAATATCTCATTCCTTTTCTGATGTTTCTATTTGTCGTTGCAATTTGGAAAGTTCTTGATTCGAAAAGCAAGGACATCCCACAGGGGGAATCCTCTTCCATGTAGCCCATCATCCTAGACATGTAAAAGCCGCCCTTTCGTCTTTCAAGGGCGGCTTTCCTGTTTTAACGTTTTGGTTATTTCCACTCCAGTAATGGAAGGATGTCCTTTTGCAGTTCGCACATTTCATCAATCATGGCGCATGCCTGATAATAGCTTGGCGCCTGTGGATCAAGCAAAATCGCCTGCAGAAGCTTCGTTTTCGAATTTTCCTCGTAAGCCTCAATCAGCAATCTGTGGATCATTCCTTGGATATGGATCGTTCCGATGATGGCTGTTGGTAATTCAACCGTCATCGGTTTCAGTTTGATGCCATCGCCATTCACGATGGCCTGCGTTTCGACAACCATATCATCAGGAAGGCCTTTGATTGCGCCGTTGTTTTGCAAATTAGCAGAATTGATTTCGATTTCATCATCAAATAAAATGGCTTCTATAATCGGAACCGCATACTCGCCACTCTTGTGGACATTCTCCTTTTTAAAAACAAACATCGTTTCCGCCCACTCTTCATAGGTCATGTTCTCGTCAAACAAGCCCTTATCAAGTATCCCCCCATTGGCACAATAAACGAATTCAGGAGTTCTCGAATCCTTTTCCCATAACTTTTCCCTCACCGGGTCAAAGTGGAATTGAAGCGGAAGCCCCGCGTAAAAATCCCCGGCAAAAGAAACATACTCCCCGATATGGTTTGTACCAGGGTATGGATATAGCCCGTAAATGTGGTACATCGTCCTGGACAGCGAAATATGGTCATACTGGGCGAGGCGGTTGGCCTACTTTTCCTTTTCATGGAATAACGGGTACAAGTCCTCACCTGTATTCTTGTCCCATATTTTCGTGAAGAAACCGAAATGATTCAAGCCTCCCCCTTCGAAACCAAGGTCATTTCTGTCCATCTCAAGGAACTTCGAGATTTGGTCGACTCCCATGTCAAGTCCATGGCACAATCCTGCTATTTTAATAGAGGTTAACTTTGAAATCGCCTCGACCAATTTAGCTTCGGGATTCGTGTAGTTGAGCAGCCATGCAACTGGGCAAACTTTTTCCATTGTATGGGCGATATGGAGCATCGGGCCAAGATTCCTAAGTGTGTGGAACATCGATCCAGGGCCGCCGTTTTCGCCAAAAATTTGTTTGCTGCCATACCGGCGCGGGATATGGAAATCCTGTGACCAGTAAAAATACCGGTTTACTTCTATTGCAGTAATAACAAAGTCAGCTCCATCAAGTGCCTCTTGCAGGTTGGTCGTTTTCCAAAGGTTTGCCGGGTGCGAGAACTCCATAAACATTTCTCTTGCATAGGCGTAGGTTTTTGTTAAATTTTCATCGACAATGTCCATAAGGGCGATTTCCAGATTCACTTCATTTTTAAGCCTTTCAGACAAGACCAAATCCTGAAGTGAGCCAAGCGCAAACGAAATGCTGCCCGCCCCGACTAATGCCACTTTTACTCTTTTCATATTGGTTCTCCTTTCGACGTTGCCTCTATAACTCTCTTATTTACACTTTATATATTTCGCTGCCGCCCTATCCAAATAGAAATCAATATGTTCATAGCCAAGCAGCTCCTGGGCAGGCAGCTTCCTTTCCTTAAGAAGGGTAATTTCCTTTACGATTTCAGCCTTCCGTTCCCCGGTAATGGCTACAATTGCACGCTTACTTTGCACTAATTGCTTTAATCCCATTGTAATGCCTTTCTCAAGTTCTGTTGGTTTTGAAAAATACTTCTGGGCCACTGTCTTTGTCGTTTCTGATAAATCGACAACACTGCTATGGCCTAACACCTTGGACCCTGGCTCGTTCAAGCCAATATGCCCATTCATGCCCACTCCAATTAGACTGAACGTGATTGGATTGTCCCCTATGAAACGATCAATTTTCGAACACTCCTCCTGCAAATCATCAGCTGTACCATCAAAGAATTCAATTTGCCCCGGCTCCAGTTCCAGATGGGAAAATAAATCCTGATTGAGCATCTGAAAACAACTGCCCTCTGATTCCCTGCTGATCCCGACCCATTCATCAAGGCTTACAAATTTCACTTTTTTAAGCACGGGCTGGCCTTTCATGCCGGCGGCAAACAACTGGTAGGATATCTGGGGAGTACTTCCTGATGCCAAACATAACACCGGCTTTGCTTCTTTTCTTACATGCTCCTCCATTTCCTTGGCAATTTGGTGTGCGACTTCCTGTTCACTATTAAAAATCCGGATCATGTTTTCACTTCCTATACTGAGCTGTTCTCTTCCTTTTTCGTCTTTTCTTTGGTTTTTATCTTTGAAACGTTTCAATAACAAAGTTGGCAACCCCACACTTGCCTGTACCTTCAAAGCATGGAATGTAGTTTGAAGTTTTCGCAGTTTTGGCCAGGCACAAGCACTTATTGTGATGAACCTATATATACGCATGTTAGAGGAGGGACGGTTATTAACTTCCAGCTGTTTTAATTCTTCCTAACTCTTTCAAAACCGCTTATGTTTCCATCCCCTCCACTAATGGCGCCCTACCAAATCATTAAGATTGCTTCGAAACTTCTATCATTTTTTGCAGATATTCTTTAAAGTCTTCTTCACTCGGATAATGGGCAGATTGGTCAAGTTCAATAAACTCTTTTACTTCTTTTGTTTTTACACTGTCAAAAAATTCTTTTGCCAACCCATAGTCAGTTGACTTATCGTGTTTACCTTGGAAGATATAAATCGGCACTTTTATTTCTTCGATTTCTTCTTTCAGGTTAACTTCCAGCTGGATTTCTTTTGCCAAATCTTTTGCCTCAAACAGGCTAAAGTTTGCTCCACTGACCAAAACTTTATAAATATCTCCCAGCGTATAATCCGGACTGAAAATCATTGGTTTTACATAGTCTCCTATAATATCCACCTTGGGAATTTCGTCGTTCGAGTAATTGTCGCCCCCATGTGCTCTCATATACTCACTAAATATTTCTTCATCCTCTATTAAATATGGTGGATTTCCGAACGAGAGAATTTTATCTTTCATTTTTTCGTCATTATTTTTTTCTGCTATTTGCAGCAACCAGTCTCTCGTGCGTTTTTGTGTCTCGGCATTATTGACAAATTGCGATATTCCAAAATATGCTTTCACTTTTTCAGGGTGCTGGTGAATATATTTCATGCCAAGAATGGAACCCCAGGACAGACCTGATACATAAATTTCATCTGTCTCAAACCGCTTCAATAAATAGTCAACCACTACATCAGTATCTTTTAAAAACTGTTCAATCTTCATAGTTTCAATAGGTATATCTTTATGATAACTCTTCCCGGAACCCCTTTGGTCATAATACACAGCAACAAAATCTTCAGTTATCCTGGGGTGAACTCCTCTTGAACTGACACCAAAAGGCAAGGGTTGCCCTGGGCCTCCGTGTAAAAATAAAATAACCGGTTTATGTACATCTTTCCCTTCAATTAAAAGGTATTGCTTCGTCCCATTCACCTCTAACTCTACCATTTCGCTTATTCCATTATTTCTTGTTTGCTCCTTCGCTGCATTTAGAATTTTTTTCTGCATGATATAGCGATAGGCCAAAAATGAAAGAATGAGAATAATAATCAACAACAAAAAATAGAATGCAACTTTCTTTATAACCATTAACATTTAATACGTTCACCCCTCTCAACGTTATCATACTACTTTTTCCATTAATTACACAAAACCATTTTTAAAGGTTCATCACCGCGGGCATTAAAAAAGGATTTAACGCCCGAATAGCGGTGGACAGCCCATCTTTCGGGCATTAAAAGAGAAATAAACCCCTCATTATTGTGAAGGGCTTTTTAAATTTAGGTAATTTTGACTCCTTTAGGTTCAGTCAACCGACCTTTTCTCTGATTTAAGTAGTTAAGGCTGTGTCCATTTGCCTCGCTTGGATAAAACGAACTTTTTCTAAAAAAGAGCATATTCTATTCTATACATTGCCTTAAAACCAGGGGATTGGTATGGATATGGGACGAAATCGAATGAGGAACAAGGTCTTTGTCGACCAGGTAAATGTGAATTCCATTGATACAGCTTCCGGCATTTTTGTTGGAATCAATTATGCAAATAATTGGTCTTCCCACCGCAAAACGAATTATGGCTTTGGTTCAATGAGCAATTGCCGGGTTTCAGAAAATTATAGTTATGTCATTGACAATGATGTCGTCGATACCCCTATTAACAGCAATGCGATTAGCATTATGGAACGAGCGCCAAATAGCAGCCTCAATCATGTTGATGTTGTGGGGATAAACGTAAATGTGCTTGATTCGTGTGCTGCCCTTGCTGTTGGTGAAAACGATTTGAACGGCTGGAGTACACACAGCAAACGGAATGCCGGGCAGGGCAGGCTGATTGGCAATATACAGAATGAAAACAATGCAACCTACGTTTCCGATCAGGATATGATCGATACCCCAATCAGCCATTTGACCCATTCGTGACTTTCCGCTGCCACTAAAGGAGGGACCCAGGTGGCGATTACTTTCGGAGTTGGTGCGATCAATATTAATTCCCAGAATACAAATTCCACCGTTGCAGTTGGACAAAATCAGCTCCCTGGCTGGGCGGCCCACCGGAAAGTAAATAACGGGCAGGGATTTTTCGCAGGGAATGTGGTGAACACGGCCAACGGATCCGTCATTAACGACCTCGACTTCCTTGATGGCCAGATGAACAATGCGAACGTCTCGCCAAGCGCGCAAGGACAGACAATTTAATTGAGCAGCATAGCGGCGGTTGCTATGCTGTTTTTCATCATGGACTGGCGCAATTCCTAAAAACAGGCAAGTCGGTAGCATGATGGCCCTTTTTCTACATATATGTAATATTGAAACCTTTTATCCGAAAGGTCGTGTCCGTGTGAAGAGTAAAGGCCGTCGTTCCCAAATTACAAAAATATTAGGTAGTGACTTCATGGAACTTTTAACAGAAGTCGCTCCGTTCATCAGCCCCCGGGTTGATTGTATCCTCACGGAGGGATTGGTTTATATTATGGTTGATCTTGCTGGTGCAAAGCCTCAGGATGTAAAGCTCGGATTAAGTTCCGGCAGCCTTTTGATTAGCGGAGAAATCTTTCCACCTACTGTGAGTCCGGATTCGAACATGATTCGGCAGGAACGATTCTACGGACCTTTTCATAAAAAAATCAAACTTCCCGAACATTGTTTGCCAGGCCAATTGAAGGCAGAATTGGCATACGGCATTTTAACAATTACGATTCCTTTATTAAAAACCAGCCTTCCAGGAGGAGAAACATGACGGTCATTCGATACAACGGATTGAAAATCGGCAGAATCCATTCTTCCTCGGGGCTTTTTATTGGGACAAACATCCAAAATGGCAGGATTAGCAAGACGGAAGTAAATGAGGGGTTTGGCTCAATCAGGGGGAAAAACAGCAAAGCCACTAACAATCACGCATTATTTTTTCATGACAAAAAAGGATCTGATTCGAATGAGCACAGATAAAATCATTGATAGCTTAATGCATTTTGCGGAAAGATTGGACAGGCTTGAAAATGCCCTGAACGATTCGAAAAAAAATAAACTCCATTTTGATATTCATATAAACGAACTCCACTTAAATGAACTGAACCTTGAGGAACTCGCCTTTCACCTCGAGAAGCTGGATATTCAGGAATTAAGCGGAATGCTGAACATGGGCAACACCTTTTCGCCAAAGGTACATCAAAAAAAGAAACTGGATGCAGCCGCATCAGGAAGTCATTCGGCATCATTTAAGGATAAAGAATATGTTCCGAAAGAATCAATGGAAACAGAAAGTAGACCCGAAGCATGTTTGAAAACAGAAAAAGGTAGCCGGGACATACAGATCCTGATCAACGGTGACCCAGTTTCATATTCATTAATAAACGGAGAGGGCAATCACGATGACTAAATTTTCCCCCGCTTTTTTTATCGGAAAAATAACAATCGGAACCGTGGAAGGCGCGTCATGCGTCAATCTCGGCAACAACCTCCCGAGCGGCTTTACGAGTTATAAAAAGCATAGCCAGGGATTCGGCACCGTATCGGGAGACAACGCCGATATCCACGACCTTTTCGCTTCTTTGGAAGAACGCGAAACAAAGGATGCCTTCAATTTTGAAGTGGGAGAGGACTCCTGCCAGGAAACGCTCACTCAATACGCACAGGGAATCATCGGGCAACAGGATGTTGATATTGAAGAGGTTAGGGAAGAGAAGCCAGGTGATTCTGAATCTGAATGAGTCTTTCTCTATTATCCTCACTCGTTACTTCTTTTTAATATAACGGCTTGAACTGTAACCTGTCCGCAAACGATTTGTAACTTAATCATGCTAAAATTGAAGGACAGGCTTTCCCGTCCATTATTACATACTAAGGAGACACGCTATGGATTCTTCATATCTAAAAAAATCGTTGAATGAATGGAAAGAGGAAATTTTGGAATTGCTCGCGGAGATTGATAAGGAGTACGAAAAGGTAAAGCAGGAGCTTATGGTATACAATTACAAGTTCAGCATTACCAAGCAGGTCACCCAGTCAACGGTGAACGAAGAAATTATCCGCACCATCCGGGAAATTTACCACAGACCATTCGAGGAACAATTTAATAGACTTAAATCCGAAATCAAGGACCTTGAGGAAAAGAAGCGAGTCTTCGGCATGTTTGTCGATAAGATTGACAAGGTTCAAGCCAAGGACGAACCACAATCAACCGCCGAATACTTAGCAAAAATCTCATAAAAAATAGAAGCAGGGGACGTATCCAGTGTCTTATTGAAGCAAAGGATACGTCCCCTGTTTCACTGTTTCTTCGCTAGTAATTAATCGTTCAGGCTGAGCCATTCTTCCAACAATGGCTCCAGTTCTGCGGTTAACTGCTCTTTCCTGTTAAAAAGACTGTTCAGTTCTTCATAGTCTAGTTGGTCTGCCGCCATCGCCATATCAATCTCGCCAATTTCCTTTTCGAGTATTGCTATCCTTTTTAGTGTCTTTGCCCCATTATCCGACGCGTTTGCCTTTTCATCGCTCTTTGGCTTTTGTCTTTTATCGGATCTGCCAACGTGCACTTCCTTTTCCAGTTTCATCATGACGGCTTTCTCTTTTTCGTTTTTATAAAAATCATAATTTCCTGGATAGCTCTTCAATGCAAAATCCTCGAGGGCAATCACTCGTTCGCTCATTTTATTGATGAAATACCGGTCGTGCGAGATAAAGAAAATCGTTCCATTGAAATCCTCGAACGCCTCCTCAAGCGTTTCGATTGAATCTATATCAAGATGGTTGGTCGGCTCATCAAGGATTAACAAATTGATGTCACCGTACATCAGCTTCGCTAGCTTTAGCCTGATTCTCTCGCCACCGGACAAATGCTTCACCTTTTTAAATACACTCGCCTTGTAAAACATGAATTTTGCGAGATATTCACGGGCCTTCCCTTCCACTATCGAGATATCCTCGCGGAAGCACTCAAGTACCGTCTGTTCTTCATCTTTAAACGTAAGCTTCTGGGGCAGATAGGCGGCCATCACATTTGCACCAAGTTCTACAGTTCCGCTATCCGGCTTTTCCTCTCCAAGGAGCATCTTCAGGAAAGTTGTTTTTCCGCTGCCATTTCCACCGACAAGCGCCACCCTTTCACCGTAATGCACCATTAAATCTGCATTTTTCAGAATAGCCTTGTCTCCATAGCTTTTCGAAAGCTTGATTGCTTTAATCGTTTCCTTTCCGGACCGCTCTGCCGGCTTAAAATCAAGCCTCATATTCCGCCTTTCGAAAATTGGCCTATCGATGCGCTCGAGCCTATCGAGCTTCTTTTGAATGGACGCGGCTCTTCTGAAAAACTTGTTGTTATCAGCCCGCATCGCCCAGTCCCGGAGGCTTATGACCTGCTTTTCCATATTGGCAATCTTTTTTTGCTGTTCCCGGAAATGCTCGTATTGAATCCTCATGTTCTCTTCCTTTTGGTCCACAAAAGAAGAATAATTCCCCTTATAGCAGGCGGATTCCATGTCTTCGATCTCGACAATTTTCGTGGAAACGTTATCGAGGAAGTATCGGTCATGGGAGACGATTATGACGATTCCTTTATACATTTTCAAATAGCCTTCAAGCCATTCAATGGAATCCATGTCGAGATGGTTGGTCGGCTCGTCAAGCAACAGAATGTCTGGTTGATGGATCAGCAACTTCCCAAGGACGACCGTCGTTTTTTCACCTCCGCTCAGCAAATCAAAGTCCCTTTCGAGGAAGCTTTCAGAAAAACGCAGTCCCGTACAAACCTTGCTCAGCTTTTCCTGGCGCTCATAACCGCCTTTCGCCTCGAACTGATGGACGAGATTACTGTATTTCGCCAATACCTTCTCAAGTGCATCACCTTCAAGGGTTGTCATTTGCTCCTCCAGTTCACGCATTTGCCCTTCAACCCCATCAATTTCTTCAAAGGCCAAATTAAGGATATCAATAACCCTCAAGCCTTTCGGAAAGACGGGCGACTGTTCAAGATAGGCTCTTGTCGCACCGCGCGGTAGGTGGATCAGCCCTTCATCATAGCCTGGGCTTGAGGTTTGCGGATAACCCGGATAGTACTGCATCGGCTCGATCCCAGCGATGACTTTAAGGATTGTGCTCTTTCCGCTGCCATTCGCGCCAACAATCCCGATCTTATCCCCTTCATATGCTTCAAACGTAATATTTTTCACAACTAGTGTCGCTTCCATATATTTTTTCAGGCCCATTACTTTCAATTCCAACATTTCAATCACTTCTCTCATCCAGATTAGCTGTTACGCCTTTTATGGACAGCACAAGGAAGATACTTAATACCTATTCGTAAAATAAAAGACCGTAAGAGGTTGGTTCCCCTTACGGCCTGTTAGAGTAAATGATTATAATCATCGGGGTCCTGTAGTAAACGTGCAAAACACAAATACGCCCACTTCCATTTTTGCTGGCGAAACACCGGCGACGCGCCCGATTCAATTATAGTCCCGCTATCAGTAAAAGTAAGTTACCATCCAATTGCCTTCATTCCATAAAGAGCACAACAAAGAAACCTAAGCAGCTTAGGCATTTTCGCTCGATACGAAAATTCATATTAATTTTCATAAATTAATAGTGGCAATTTGTTGGTTCCATGAACTTACTTCCCCCTCCTCCAAATTCCCTTTATTATTACATATGTGACTTATTTTGTAAAACAAAACCTTTATTATTCTTCCCGAACATGGGCAGATGACCATTCACGCCCACCCATGGAAACATAAGATGTGTTGAACAAATTTGAGGAGGAGAGAGAAACATGGAAAGACAGTTCTTAGGAGGCATGGGTTACGGGATGGGCTTTGGCTATCCTGGTTATGGCATGGGCTTTGGCGGTTATCATGGCATGGGATTCGGAGGGTATCCAGGCTACGGTTTTGGCGGGTACCCGGGTTATGGATTTGGCTACGGCGGTTATCCTTGGCACCATCACCATCATTGGCACGGAGGCTATCCATTCCACCACTGGCATTACTGATTCATTAAACGAATTGGGACGGCTCGCTTCTTTTAATGGAGCAAATCCGTCCCTTCTACATTTATGCCTGTTTTGTTTGTTTCATGACTTCCAATTGTTTCTCGACTTCAGACTGGAAAGTTGGCGAGACGGCAGGTGTGATTGTGAAATGTTTGAAGTGTTCGCTAGCTTTTGCTTCGGCTTCAAGCTTGTACACATATTCACGTGCTTTTGCCAGTCCCTTGGCCGTTCCTTCAAATTTGAAAGCTTTCAGCATTTCATGGCCTTGCTTAATCGAACCGGCTGCATGCACCCTTGATTCTAATTCCAGTTTTTTAAATTGAAAGTCCTGATATTCCGCCTTCAGCTTTTCAATTTGCTCAATGAGGATGGCTGTATTCTGCTTTGCAAGGGCGGCCTGATCACGAAGCATTTGCAGCTTTGCTTCCTCCGATATTTTTTCCTGGAGAGCGAGTTTGGCAATATCTTCTTTGCCCATTTCTACTGCCAGTTCAGCCTGGCGGGCACGTTTTTCAATAGTTGCTTCCGATTCGCCCAGCAGAATCTCGTACTTCTTTTCCAAGTAAAATTGGCTGGCAAGCGCTTCTTGCGCCTTTGCAACCTGTACACCCATTTCGCGTAAATGCTGCTGGAGCATCGCCATTGGGTTTTCACACTTATCTAATGCCCCGTGCAAATCCGCGGTTATGATGTTTTTAATCCGGATGAATAATGACATGTTATTTGTCCTCCCTCTTATTTGTACGTTCCCACTCATCCAGGAATTGCCCGTTCATGGAGTAATCATGCTGAAAGGTACTAGGGACCGCCGCTTCAACTGCTTTATCGTTGCGACCTTTTTTTATGAACCAATAGGCAAGAATGCCGGCGATGATGATTAACAAGAAGGGCAGTCTTGACAGAAACGGCAGTACGCCCAGGACAATCAAAGCATTTCCGAGCCATTTGTTTTCATTCTTTCTCCTTACATACAAGCCAATTAATGCAAGTGCCAAACCGCCCAGAACAACGAAGAAACCGCCGAACCCAAAGCCATGGTGCGGATGATAACCATGGTGCCTGCCCATCATCACTCCTTGGCCGCCAAATTTCGAACCATGTCCCATGGCCGCATGCCCCATGCCGTCCCTATCATGGAAAGCATGTCCATTGAAATTACCGGTAACCTCCTTGCCTTTACGGAACGTATCCTGTACAATGCCTTGGACCTGATTTTGTGTCGGGAAGAAATGCGGATTAAGCATTCCGTTCCAGTTGGCTAAATGGAAGGCTGTAAAAATAAGCGCGCCAAGTAACAGCCCGAAAAACAGCCACCTTAAGCCCCTTTTCTTTTTTTTCTTTTCCACATTCATCATTCCTTTCTGTCTGACTACTTGAAGTATAGGAAAGAAAAGTGAAAAGATAGTGAAAAAATGAACACAAAGTTTTAAAAACAACAAAAAACTACCCCTTAGACAGTGGTAGTTGGAGTTAGATAGAGTGGAATTGTTACGATGAACTCGCTTCCACTTCCTAGTTCACTTTTAACTGTTATCTCGCCGTTATGCGAGGAAACAATCCAATGGGCAATGGAAAGGCCGAGCCCTGTTCCACCCATTTGCCGGGAACGATGCTTTTCAGCACGGTAAAACCGGCCGAAAATCTTCTGCTGCTCCTCCGGCTTAATGCCCACCCCGGTATCCTTCACGCGCAGCTGCCAATGCTTTTCATTCGCATCTAAAACGACCGAAATCCGTCCGCTTTCCGGAGTGTACTTTATGGCGTTATCGAGCAAAATGTAGAAAAGCTGCCTAAGCTTTTCAGCATCCCCCACAGCCTCGAGGCTTGGCAAAATAGCGGCATCAACCTGAATAGATTTTTGGCCCGCGACGGGCTGTATCGAACGGACAACCTGCTGCGCTAATGGCCCGAGATCGAACGAAGCGTGGATAACATCGGCTTTCCCCGAATCAACACGGGCAAGCGCTAGGAGATCACCGACTAGCTTGGTCATCCTCTTTACTTCGTCCTTCATATCGTCAACGACTTGCTTTGAATAATCGGAAAAGCGCTCTTCTTCCTCCAATTCAAGAAACTCGAGGGAGGTGTAGAGTACACTTAAAGGCGTTCTTAATTCATGCGATGCATCCGCGGCAAATTCCCTTTGCCTCATAAAAGAAGCACGGACAGGCACCATCGCTTTTTTGGCCATGATATGGCTGACCCACAACGCAACTAAATAAAAAGAGAGAACCAATCCGACTAAAATCCATAGCAATACTTCAAACAATCGTTTATTGGAGGTTTGGTCAATTCCTACGTATACAACCCCAATGAATTTCCTTCCCTGATAAATAGGCTGCCCGGCAAGCAGGAGATGGACTGTATGGTTTTCAAAGCGCTCCATATGGCGATGCATTCCGCCCATGCCTGAGGGATGGGGTACCTTCATTTCAACTGACTTTGTTTCACCTTCTTTAGGAACCCAGCCGCGGATTCTGTTCGTTATTGTCCGCTGAATCGGTCCCATCCGGGAGTTCACGGCAAGCTCGTTTCCCTCTTGGTCCAAAATGGAATAATAAAATAAATTCTCGTTAACGGCCATGAGAGGATCTTGCCGCTGGTTAACCGATTTCCGGACCTCCGTCTCGTAAAGAAGCGTCTGGTTAATCAGATTTTGCAGATTCTGTTTCTCCTGCATCGCCATTACCCCATACAAAAGCAAATAGACAATTAGCGCGAACAAAATTAGCAGGACCATCAGCAATCCACTGTTATACATTGTTAAACGCTTTTGGGTCCGCTTCAGGACATCGCCGCGAAACATGCTCTGTAATAATGCCCGAATGTTAGCCATCAAGTTTATACCCTACCCCGCGGATACTTTGAATCAGCTCCGCATCCAATTTTTTTCGAAGCAGCTTAACGGTCGCATCAACAATTTTGTAAGATACATCGGCATCATATCCCCAAATGCGGTCGAGGATAATGTCCCTTGTCAGCACCTGCCCCCTGTTTTTCAAAAAAAGGTCAAGCAATTGAAACTCCTTCGGTGAAAGCTGTACATGATTACCGTCAACGTAAAGATTACGGCTTGTCCGGTTGAGTGTAAACCGCCTAAACGAAACCGATTCCTCCTGGATCGGAGCAAAATTCCTGCGTCCTAGCGCCCGTATGCGCGCAAGTAATTCATCCATTTCAAACGGCTTCACCAAGTAATCATCCGCACCCGCATCCAGACCCTCGACCCTGTCCTGTAACGCATCCTTTGCGGTCAGCATTAAAATCGGACCGCAGTAGCCTGCAGACCGGAGTTCCCGGCAAACGGTAACCCCGTCCTTCCCCGACATCATCCAATCAAGAATGAGGACATCGTAATGGGACGCTAGCGCATAATCATAGGAATCGTCGCCCTGTTCAACCCAGTCGACGCGATAACCGCCCTTTTTCTTCAGCATATGGGAAACAAGCTGCCCAAGACGTACATCATCTTCAGCTAATAAAATATTCAATGACTTCACTCCTAAGCGAGTTGCTATCGAAAAACGATCCTTTTGGCGATTCCGGCAATATTCCATAGTCATTGCCGCTACGATACAGCTCTGCATGCTTCGTCAGGCTAATTGAAAATCCGTCTAAAACTCATTATAAACGAGGAAAGTGAAAAGAGGGTGAAAAGCGAGGAAAGAGTAATAAGACAAAATGAATATTTCCTGCCATCTAACCCACTCTATGAAAAGTGTTTATAATGAATTTTCTTGGAGGGTACAGAATGAATTTAGCTGCGCATGAGTTGCATGATTGAAATAGGTTTTCACAATCATAAAGGGAGAGCACCTATTAATAGGATGCTCTCCCTTTAACGTTATTCCTTCACTTCTCAACCGAATCCATCCACTGCTTAACCAAACGCTTTGGTGCCGCAAGCAAATAAGCTTCCTGAATAAGGCCGGCCAATTCGTTCCACTGTTCCCCAGCAGGATTTTGGATGGACACCCAGCCATGATGCCCTATGTACGGAGTTTTAAAAAAATGCTCTTTCTGAAGCAACAATTCCTGGGATTCACGGTCCGATTTGAAGGACACGTTGAATCCATTTTCGCCTTCACCAAAAATTACAAATGATTTTCCGTTGACTTTAAAAGTCTTATGGCCGAATCCGTCAACAATTTCAACTGCTTCAGGAAGCGCAAGACAAATAGCGCGCAATTTTTCCAGCATGGCGTCTAAGTCTTTTGAAATCATATTTTTCACCTATACTGGATTCTATTTTGCATTTACATCAGGCTGATGGATTCCGAATACATTTCCCTCGGTATCAAGATAGTATCCCTGCCACGCCATTCCAGGAAGGGGATGCTTCGGCACTGCGACCTGGCCGCCTAATTCAAGAATTTTAGCAGCAGTGGAATCGTAATCTTCCACACCCATTGTACATGCATAGCCGTTCATCGCTTGGTTCGGTTCTGGGCGGGCACCCTGCCGCTTCATTAAAGCGCCATTGATGCCTGGTTCTTCCTCATTGCCAGTCACTGCACCAAAGTAAGGCATACCAGCATACTCGCTCCAATCCTGAAAGGTCCATCCAAATACTTCGCCGTAAAACGACTTAGCTCGTTCCATGTCATCCACATGAATTTCAAAATGAATTAATCTTCCCATTACCTTTCCACCCGCTTTTTAAAAAATTTTTCCTGGCGTAATTCCGGTAATCAAGTTGCTATCCATAATTATAACCTTTTGCAAAGTAAATAAATACAATTTTCGCAATAATACATCATTACCTACATCAAAAATAAAAAGTGCCTGTTCCCCTGGGTTTTGCAGACTGCAAACAGGTTAACAGACACTTTTATTATTTTAAATTTAACCCCTGTACCTCATGGCCAATCCTTTTAAGAAATTCCGGGCGTATTTGTCCCCGCATTCCTTATAATTTTTATGGCCTTTTTTCCGTAATAACGCACCCAGCTCGCCTTTTGTAATCGTGACTCCGGCCATTGCCAAAATATCAATCATATCCTCACTCGTTAAAGCCAGGGCGATTTTAAGTTTTTTTAGAAGCATATTGTTTACCGGTTCATTGCTTTTTAAAGCCGCTGGGGTTTGGTCAGGTTGTCCCGGCTTTTGTTCCTGAGGCCCTCTTTTGAAAATAATCAGCCCGTTAAAGAATGATTCCAGCTTGCTGTTATTGATTTTAAAACTGTCATCATCTTCTTCAGGGACCGCTTCATCTTCGTAGCTGTCCCTCGTTTTTGTGAGCATCTTTTTCACTTCATCCCTGGAGACCTCAAGACCGCCCAGTTTGAAAATTTTCACCATATCATTGTCTTTAATATCCAGAGCATACCGAACTCTAATTAAAATATCATTGTTTTCCAACGAAAAACCTCCTGTCTCCATCCTATTTTCTACTATTATTGCTCAACTAGCCTACAGAATTCTACTTTAGTTAGGTGAATCGCGCAACTATCCCCATAACGACAAATGGTATCCGAATGCGCCATCCGAATACCATTGTGTTTTTTTAAAAAAGAATTAATCTCTTTCTCTTACTCTCTGTGTATCACGAATATTCTTTTGAATCGTGATTGCAGCAAACAAACTAAGGACAAATGACATACCATAAAAGCCCTTTTCACTTAAATCGATGCTTCCCGCATTGTATAAACCAATCGCCATTAATGAAATTGCTACAATAAGTGCAAACCAGCTGATTCCATAATAAATATTCGTTACAGGAATTCCCTCATCCTTATCCCTTACCGCTTTTTGCAAAGATACCGCGGAATAAAGGCCGAATACCAAAACGGCAAAGTAATAGCCTTTTTCATTCAGTTGCATCCCCGCATTCCATAAGCCGATGAGATACGCCGTAACGCCGACTAAAAGCGCAGCCCAGGAAGCGCCCACAAAAGCTGGAGTCGGTTCCCCTTCTTTCCGCTCCACTTTCTTTTTCAAATCAGGCTGCCTCCCTTTATCCACTAAAACCTCAGAATCATTAGCCATTGAATGTTCTCCCCCCATCATTTCTAATAAAAATGGAGCACCGCAGATTCACTGGAGTGCTCCTACATAAATCCATTATATAGAAAACTTTAACAAAGGGTAGAGTTTTTTCCTTCCTATTAAAACAATGGGTATTACAACATCGGCCACTTCAGCGTGAAACGCTCCATTGCACATTCAGACCCTTAGCGCTCCACGGAAACCCCTGGCGGCATAATAGCTTTCTGCTCCATTATGGTACACAAAGACTGTATCATACCGGCGATCACAAAAGATGGCTCCTCCGAGCTTTCTAATAGTATCAGGTGTTTTCACCCAGCTCGATGTTTTCGTATCGAAACTTCCTAGTTTCTGCAGGTCCCGGTATTGCTCTTCGGTTAAAATCTCAATACCAATGCCTGCCGCCATATCCATAGCGCTCGTTTGTGGTTTGTGCTGTTTTCTCGACTCCAGCGCTTCCCGGTCATAGCAAACACTTCTGCGTCCTTTAGGGCTTTCCGTAGAACAATCATAAAAAATGTATTCACCCGACTCTGCATCATAGCCAACAACATCCGGTTCACCACCGGTATCTTCCATTTCGTTTAGTGACCACAACTTTTCAGGATTAGCATCCAGTTTTGCTTGGACTTTACCCCATTCAAGTCCTTCGTGGCGATTCATGTTTTTCTCAAAACGGGCTTTCAATGTTCCAAGCTGTTCTTCACGTTGTTCTGATGATAACTCTCTATTTTTATTTTCCATACACCAAAGCTCCTCGTTTAATATATTTTTATATTGCCTCATGCTCTGGTAAAAACACGAAACAATCTGGTTATTATTGATGATTTTAACATATGGGCTGTTGGCGGGTAGCAACTTTCAAAAAAAGAAACCCTTCATATCTATTCGCATGAAGGGTTTCTTGCTTATCTAAGTTCATTGGGCTTTATATAAATTTTAAATAGACAAGCTAAGAAGTTGTCCCATCCATTGAAAAAAACAAAAAATCGTGATAAATTTATCTAGATAGGCATCCATCATTTACCGTTATGCCTATTTATCCTCATTTTAATTATATCACCTAACCCCATCAAGAGTCAACCCCCAATATTATTTTTTCAAAGGAGTGTTTGCTGTGAATTTGGAATTTCAACGTGAGCAAGAACGAGTGGACAATGTAATGAAAATAATTAAGGAACAAATCAGCAATCTGGAGGGAGAAACTGCCCAGCATCGAAATGAAGTCATTCACATCCGCAAACACTTTTGGGACGAAATCAAGGTAAATACGGATACCTTTGATGATTACCTCGAAACGATCATCGGCTTACGCCAAGAGGCCCAGGCTCTTGCCGTTAGCCAAAGTACGCACAGACACGCATCCAGGAGACTAGCTGCACTGCGCCGAATGAAGGAAATCCCCTACTTTGGCCGAATCGATTTCATTGAAGAAGGCACTTCGGTTAAGGAGGAGATTTATATTGGAATCTCCACACTTACGGACCAAGGAGGGGAAAATTTCCTTGTCTACGACTGGAGGGCTCCTGTCTCAAGCGTCTATTACGACTCCCAGCCCGGTCCGGCTAAATATGAAACGCCTGGCGGAGTAATCAATGGTACCTTGGAGAAAAAGTGGCAATATCTTATCCGGGACGGCGTGCTCCAATCCATGTTTGATACGAGCATCACGATCGGAGATGAAATTTTACAGAAGGTGCTTGGCAAGGGTACCGACAAATATATGCACAATATTGTAGCGACAATTCAACAGGAGCAAAACAGGATTATCCGCCATGATCGGGGGCGGCTGCTTATTGTACATGGCGCAGCGGGCAGCGGAAAGACATCGGCCGCCATGCAGCGGATTGCCTATTTGCTCTATAAATATCGAGATCGCCTTAATGCCGACCAAATTATCCTCTTTTCGCCGAATACGATGTTTAACAGTTATGTGTCCAATGTGTTGCCTGAACTTGGTGAAGAGAATATGCAGCAGGTTACATTTCAGGAATACTTGGCCCATCGGCTTGGAAAAGAATTTCAAGTTGAAAATCCGTACGAGCAACTGGAATACGTATTAACTGCAGTTAATACCCCCTCATACATGTCCAGGATAGCCGGCATCCGATTCAAGGCATCCAATCGTTTTTTCGAGGCGATTAAAACATACAGGGAGTCTCTGGAGTTATCCGGAATGCTATTTAAAGGGATTACTTTCAGAGGTAAGCCGATTGTTACCTCGGAGCAAATTGCAGAAAGATTTTATAGCAGCGATACCTCACTCCGCTTCCATAATCGCCTTGAAAAATTGAAGGATTGGCTGATGAAGAAAATAGATGAAGCTGAGAAACTTGAACGGACCAAGCCTTGGGTACAGGAGGAAATCGAGCTGCTTAGCAACGAGGAGTACCATAAGGCGCACACCTACTTGGCGAAAAAGCGAGGGCTTAAAGGAGAAGCGGTTATCAATTACGAGGTTGAATACGACGCCCTTGCCCGATTAATTGTCCGCCAAAAATTAAAGCCACTACGAAACCGAATCCGCGCGTTTCGTTTTATAGACATTCAAGGGATGTACAAACAGCTATTTACCGACCCCTTGCAAGTTGAACAATGGCTTGAGGGGAAAGCACCTCTGGGGTGGGCGGATATTTGCCGATTGACACTGGATGCGCTTGGAGAAGGCAAATTATTTTATGAAGACGCTACTCCGTATTTACTTCTAAAAGAGCTAATCCAGGGCTTTCAAACGAACAGTTCGATCAAACAAATAGTCATTGATGAAGCACAGGATTATTCACCTTTTCAATTCGAGTTTTTGAAGCGATTGTTCCCTTCGGCAAAGATGACCGTTCTTGGCGATTTTAATCAGGCGATATTTACCCATGCCAGTGAAACGGCTGATTTCCACATGCTTACCAATCTATACGGACCGGAGGAAACGGAAGTGATCAACATGGCGCGGAGCTACCGATCCACAAAACCGATTATCGAATTTACACGCAGACTCATTCCTGGCGGCGACCGAATTATCCCTTTCGAGCGCGAAGGAGACCGGCCTGCGCTGACGCAATTTGCCGACCGCGCTGAACTGCACCGCTCCATTGCTTCCAAAGTGGCAGAATTTCGGGGACTGGGGCTTAATAGCATTGCAATCATCTGCAAATCTGCCGAGGAAAGCGCAAAGGCTTATGAAGCTCTGTCCAGCATTGATGAAATTAAACTCCTGAAGAGCAATTCAATTGAATACGAACAAGGGGTAGTTGTCATCCCGTCCTATTTATCAAAAGGAATCGAATTTGATGCCGTCATCATTTATGATGCATCGGAGAAAACATATGGAGATGAAAGCCTGCGGAGGATCTTCTACACCATCTGCACTAGGGCAATGCATTATTTGCAGCTTTATAGCGTAGGCGAACCAAGCCCATTTTTGAAAAACGCTTTAAAGGTAGGTTATATCCGAACATAAAAAAACGCGAGAAGGCAACTCCCATTTGGGCAGTTGCCTTCTTTCTTCGCGAGAGCTTGTATGTGACGGGTTGTGGAGGGAGTTTACAAATAAAAGTGGGAAGAATTTCGTTTTACTATATTTCAAGTGTACCTAATATGTGCGTTTATTCCCTGCCATACCTTTGGGCTGACAACTAAACACGCAATAATGCGCCATTAGGCTTTGGCAATTCTTGATCTGATATTTGGTTCATTTTACAAAAATGGTCAAAAAATTGTTGTGCCAACTCTCGTTCCTCAGGGTCACTTTTCAACGCAACGATATTATGCAAAATTTGAGCCATCAATAAATTACCAAAATAACGGTATTTACCTGTATTCCATGTCATTCTGTGGGGAAACTTCTCATTTACGTAATAGTTCCAGAAAAGCATCTGTTCCGATTCCTTTTCTGTAAGTTGGAGTCTGTATATTGAATGAGCAGGAATATATCCATCTTCACAAAGCTTGCCGATAAAACCTTCATCCACCATATAGACACCTAAGATGCGCCTATTTTTTTCAGGCATATTGGAATCCCTTTCTGTTAACAGGACAGCGCTATTCTGGTGCAAGCGGATGGGCTTGTTTGGCTTCCCCTGGTTTTTACCGCTTTTTATTTCGCCAGAAAAAACCCTCCACTCTGAAAAAGAACCATTCTGTTCTTCTGTGTCACACCAAAAAACCATTTGTGATTCGGGATGAAGCTTATGATTATTCATAAGCTTTTCATATTCCAAGCGAAGCTCCCGTTTTTGTTGTTGGAGCTTTTTTTCCTCTTCCTTCTTCCACTCCTCTTCCTTCCGTTCAACTTCCATTTTTCGTATAATTTTTTCGAGTGAATTAGCAGCAACTTTATCATGCAGTTTCAGGTGCTCTCCAAATACATCGGGGAAAACAAACTTTTTACTTTCAGATGCGAAATTTATTACAATACGAGAATCACTATGCTTAACTATACTACCCATGCCAAAACGCTTGTGTGTAACTTTCTTATTGATTAGATTCAATATCCCAGTCCTCCTTGTAGAATAAAAACTCGATTACTGCCAGTTAGTAAATTGATAATTTTATCCGCCTAAGACCTTTTAAAGCCCACACAACTGTTTGATTTTTTCTTCGTTTAAAAAAGGATATTAAAAAACCGTATCCATAACTCCACCTGTAAAAAGTACAGCTGAATTCGGAATACGATTAAAAAAACAATTGTAAGATTATTGTAACATTTATTTTCAAAAAATGCAAATTAACTATTGACAACTTATTTTATTGTGAGGTAAAATAAAAATTTTATCTCGCAAACTAACTCGGAATATGGGCTACCAAAAAGTCGAGAAACTTCTAATTCCCTCGTAACAATTACCCATATCACCCACTTTCCCGGAAAATAGAAGCAGATTCCTTAGCGGGAACCTGCTTCTTCTTTTAGAACTATTTGCGATACTGCCTCAACATGTGCAGTCTGAGGAAACATATCAACTGGCTGGATGTACTCAACTTTAAATTTCTTGCTTAACGTCTGGATGTCCCTTGCCAGCGTGGATGGATTACATGAGACGTAGACGATTTTCTTTGGTTTAACTTTCAATAGCGTTTCCAGCAACTTGCCGTCAAGGCCTGTCCGCGGCGGGTCGACGATGACGACGTCAGGGCGCCAGCCTTCTTTCGTCCATTTCGGCAGCCATTCTTCTGCCTTGCCTGTTACATATTTTGCGTGCTTAATGCCGTGGCGGGAGGCGTTTTTCTTTGCGTCGTCGATTGATTCGGGGATGATGTCCATTCCCCTGATTTCGCCTGCTTGGCTAGCGACCCAAAGGCCGATTGTTCCAACGCCGCAGTACGCATCGACGACTTTTTCCACGCCTGTCAGCCCGGCAGCCTTTTTCACTTCATCGTATAGCTTTACTGTCTGGATAGGATTCAATTGGAAGAATGTTCTTGCGGAAAGCTCAAACTGCAAATCGCCGAGTGTTTCCTGGATAAAATCGTTTCCGGACAACGTAGCTGTTTCCTTTCCAAAAATCAAAGAAGTTCTTTCCCCGTTGATGTTTTGGACAATTGACTTAACCCCCGGCAACCTCTTTTTAATTTCTTCTATTAATAGTTCCTTTTTGGGGATGTCTTTTTGCGTCGTAATCAGGACAACCTGAAGTTCCTCGGACTGGATGCCGACCCGAGTGACGATGGTCCTGACAATTCCTTTCCGGAATTTCTCATTATAAATTGGAATGCGGAGATCCTGGAGAATTTGCCGTACCTTTAATGTCGCATCAGTCGTTGCAGAATGCTGGACGGCGCATTGCTCAATATTGATGAGCTTGTGCGAGTTAAGCCCGTACAGACCAGCGAGAACCTTTCCTTTTTCCACGCCAACCTGAAAGCTGCTTTTATTTCGGTATGCCCAAGGGTCTTCCATGCCGATCATCCGGCGGACATCGATTTCGTCTAATTTCAGCCTTGTATGGCGCTCGAGTGACTGCAGGACGATGTCACGCTTTTCCACTAGCTGCCGTTCATACTTCAGATGCTGGAGCTGGCATCCGCCACACTGTTCGAAAACCGGGCATGGCGGTGCCACCCGGTATGGCGACGCTTTACGGATTTTTTTGATCCGTGCTTCAGCGAACTTTGGATTAATTTTAGTCGCCTCAACAACGACTTCTTCACCCGGAAGCGCGCCGGGAACAAAGACAACCTGCCTCTTGAAATAACCGACGCCCTCTCCATTGATCCCGAGCCTCTTGATGGTTAGAGGAAAGGTCTGCTTTTGTTCAATTTTAATTGCCTGTTCTTTTTTCATGATGTTCAACTCCATTTATTTTCCCTCTTTAACAAGCACTTGTTTCATTCAATGCTTCTCCATAAATAGAGGGAGGCATAGCTTAGGTATGGTTCCCAGCCGGTTTTATATCGTTCCATTTCTTCAATGGTGGGTTTGCGTTCGAGCTGGTATAGGTTTTTCAATGCGTTTTGGATGCCGATGTCGGCCATCGGAAACAGGTTTTGGCGGCCGAGGCCGAACAGGAGGAAATTCTGGATGGTCCAGGCGCCTATGCCACGGATTTTGATAAGCCTGTCAAAAATAACTTGCTCATCTTCATGCTTTAAAGCATCGATATCCAAACCGCCCACAGTGACTGCCTTGGCAATGTCGATGCAATATTCTGCTTTCCGCCCGCTGAATTGAAGTTCCCTTAGTTCTTCTACGCTTAGAGCGGCAACCGTTTCGGGATCGGGATAGAACCAGGCGCCGTCTTTTTCGTAGCCGTATTTTTTCACAAAGCGTTCAGTCAGCTTGATGGCGAATGCCATATTCAGCTGCTGGTGGATAATACACTTCAGGACGCAGCCGAACGGATCGAAGTCAAGAATGAGCGGCGTTCCGATATGCTCTTCAAAAATTTCATTGAGGTCAGTTTTACCAAAATGCTCGTGAATATCCTTTAACGGCACTTCCCACTGAAAAACCTCGGCAATCCGTTTGATGATGCGGTCTTTATCGCCGCTTTTGGCTTCAATGACGAAGCTTGGCCGTTCAGTTGTACCAGTTGCGGTGACAGTTGCAGTGTAAGCTTCTCCGCCAAGTTTAATCGGTACCTTTATTGTCCTTTTTTCAAGATTCAAGGCATTGAGTGGATCCATCGAAAGCCGGTCAAGGACCCTGTCAAAATTATAAGGGCCATCTATTTGAATTGATTCCTGCCACACACTAGTTTCCCCTTTGTCCATTTTCCATGATTATAGCATGTTTTCCTTGTATGGCCTAAAGCACTGCGAACACCTAAAAAAAGATGCTCGCCTAGTTAGGAAACTGTAGCCGGCATCAACTTCTATGTTGGAAAATATTCCAATTTTTTCTTATCAGGGGACTAAATCACTATACTACTTCGTGCCATCAAGCACCAAATCCGCGCGCTCATGTGGCTTATGGGCGTCCACATACATCTGTTCCGCAATCATCCAGTTGTCTACCCACATTTCCCTTGCCCCTTCTCCATCCCGCTCAAGCCCTCTTTGGAGCCTTGTTTCATACGGACAATTCACAAAAATAGTGAAATCGTAGTATTCCGCCAGCTCATGCCGGGTCGAGGAAATCCCTTCAATAATGACAMCCCCGCCGACAGGAACGGTATGCCATTCGGCAAGCTGATCGCTGTTCCAATCGTAACGCTGGTAGCTGCCTTCTTTATCCTGGCTCAATGGCAGCAGCACCTGATTTAATACCCGCTGCCAATCAAAATCAGCGCCAACCGGCTTATCCTGAGGCGAACCTTTTATTATTTGGGCGGTAGGGAAATAAAAATCGTCCATATGGACAATCGTTGCATTTGTTCTGGCTTCTTTAAGCTTTCTAGCCAGGGTGCTTTTTCCCGAACCCCCGCATCCATCAACCCCGATAATCAGGGTTTTTTGTTTTCTAGGAAGTGTATCCATCGCTACTATCAATTGTTCTAATGTCTCTATTTGCATATCGTTCGCTGCCCCCTTTGGAATTCGTGATTGCTTACCTTTCTCCCCACAATCATTAGATGAAATGGCAAAGCCCTTTTGCTAAAATTGAATTATTATAAAGTGTCCTTAAACTTCTCAGGCTTTTTTACATAGCTCTCAATTATATACCCGCATTTTGTACAAAGAATATGTTCTATATCAGAACCTAGACTCATTTTATTTATTGGATACATAACCGTATATCCACTTTGCTTCCCCTTACCCAGATCATTTCCACCGCATTTTGGACATTTAGATATCGAACGGTTCATTTTCATTCCCCCTGGTATACTGGCTTCTTCATCTCTCTTTAACATCCACAACAATGGCACCAATCTTTTTATCTCCAATGGATACTTCCAAACGCCACAGGCCCGGTTTGGATAATGACATATTGGAAGGCTTTGAGCTGTCAGACCCTCTAACCCCGTTCGGGCCATAGCTCAGCTTTCCATAGTTCCAAACTTTTTTCTTATTCGGTGTGCCAGCATTTTCAACGAGTGCTTTTTCTTTTACTCCTGTCTCTTTGTGTATCGCGACAACTTTAAAATCGCCGTCTTCTATCGTCTGTTCATCGCCCCAAAAATGCCAAAGCCATTTGTTCGTTTCCCCCGCGACAAACTCAGGCCCAACAATCCCAACTTTCCCTTCCTCGCCGATCAGATAATCTCCCTCCGAAGATTTAAATTCAGGTGACCGATCCCATTGGTGGGTGTCACCTTTTACCGGCCCAGCATTTGCATTAACACTGACATTCTCTTTGTTGCTTTTTATACAGCCTGATAGATAGAAAATCGATAGTAAGCAAAGAGAGACAATTACCCTTTTGGAGTTTTTCATACCATCACCTCACGAATGATTTTGAGGTTCACCTAAACTAGCAGACCTTTTCTCACTCATAATAATTATCCGTAACTTTAACATGGCTTCTCTCCAGTTTTACCAAAATTCTTTTTTCGCTTCTTCTAAGATCCGAGTCATAAGGAATAACAATACGCCTGTTATCCGGCATAATGAACTCATAGTGATCCAAATACCTGGCGTTGTTCGTTGGCCGATTGGCATATACTTGTTTTACTTCTTTAAAACTCGCCCAATCATAAGTCGTCGTTTGATTGAATGAATTTAGTTCATTATAATGGAGGCCTGTTTCATCGAAGTAATAATAGTGGTTCGACCCGAACATGAACAGGGGGATGCTTAAAGTTAGCAGTCCCAGGGCTATCCACTTTATAAATTTCACATGAAATTTGGATTGAATAAAGACATAGAGGAACATGACAATCGAAATCCAAAACATACCGGCCATGAAAGTTATATAACCTTCGCCAGGAGCGATATATAACCACTGATTGGGACTCTTGAAAAAATAGCTTTGAATCATAAAGACGATAATGAAGGGCATAAAAGAACTGCAAATAAATAAAATAATCGCCCAAACAACAATGAGCATCGGACTTTTCTCGTTTTTTAGCACTACCTTTCCCATCCGTTACCTCCATTTATTAGATAATTTTTGAGCTATTTTAATCCGGCTTATGGCTGAGGAACTTCTATAAGGGCTATATTCCTAATTATACCATTTAATCAACAAGAATTTAAAACCGATATCAAGGATTTAAAATATATTGCAAAGGTTCCAACATCGTTTGTATTTGCGGTAAAAGGTGTGCATTGTGATATCTAAATCAATTTTGGGTCTTATTTGTCACAAATATGGTTGTTTCTGACAACAATCAACCTAACCAAAAAGAGAAAAAAGAACTGCATCGCTGCAGTTCTTTCGACTACTTTCCTTTTTGCTGTTTGGCCAAATGGTCGAGGCTTTTGAATTTGTACCCTTTTGCCTTTAGGTCGACGATCACTTTTTCAAGGGCGTCGGCATTGTCCTTTGAGACGGAATGAAGCAGAATGACTGCTCCCGGATGGATTTGCCGCATGATGTTGTCATACGAATATTGCCAGCCTCTTTGCTGGTTCACATTCCAGTCGACAAATGCAAGTGACCAGAACACATGCGTATAGCCTGCTTCCTTGCTTACTGCCATGGACCTGTCGCTGAACGTTCCGCGTGGCGGCCGGACATAGGACATTTTCTTTTTCCCGGTCAACTCTTGGTAGGCTGCACGGACCCGCTCTAGCTCTTGTTTGATTTGTGCGTCAGGTATCTTCGTAAAATCGGGGTGCCCCCACGAATGGTTTCCGACGATATGCCCTTCCCTTACCATTCGTTCCACGTATTCCGGCGCACTCTCAATGTAGTGGCCAGTTACGAAAAATGCGGCGGGGACTTTTTCTTTTTTCAGGACATCAAGAACCTTTTCTGTATAGCCGTTTTCATAGCCATTGTCGAACGTCAGATATACGATTTTCTCGTCGGGGCTGCCCTTGTAAAATGCTCCGTTTTTTTCGAGGAGTGCTTCATATTGCCATCCCGCATCAGCCTGCTGTTCGTTTTGTCCGCGTTTAAACCCCCATCCGAACGGTGTAGAAGAGGTTTGGCCATGACTCTTTTTCGGAATGAATGCGAGGATAATGCAAACTGCAAACAAAATCATATACAATTTTCTCATTTTACGGATTCCTCCAAACCCAATTTTCTTTAGTGTTTGGAAACCTTGTCGATAATACTTCTGGCAATATTTTCACTCTGGAGAATTGTGTTGCACTCTATTGAATTTCCCGGGAAATTCCGGCAAATTCTGTTGCTTGACTAAAAAAACGACAGCCTCCTTAGGAAAGGTTGTCGTTTTGTCAGAATATTCTTATTTAAAAACCGGTTCTTTAAACTGTGCAAGCTTCTCGAGCGAGGATTTGTCGACATCGGCGTGAAGACTGTTGCCGTGTGAATCCATTGTAACAACAGCGGTAAACCCTTCCACCTTCAAATGCCACATTGCTTCCGGAATGCCGAACTGCATCAGGTCAACGCCTTCGACAGATTTAATACAGTCCGCGTAATACTGTGCTGCCCCTCCGATTGCGTTCAAATAAMCCCCGCCATGCTCTTGAAGCGCGGCAAGAGTTTTTGGTCCCATTCCGCCTTTTCCAATAACAGCTCGGATGCCGAATTTCTTCATGATATCACCCTGGTATGGTTCCTCACGAATGCTTGTTGTCGGGCCGGCAGCCTTAACATGCCAGTTGCCTTCTTCGTCCTTTAACATAACCGGTCCGCAATGGTAAATGACCTGGCCATCCAAATCGACTGGAGAATCATTGGTCGACAAATATTTATGGATCGCGTCACGGCCTGTATACATCATTCCATTAATTTGGACAACATCGCCAACCTTCAGGCTGCGGATTTGCTCTTCGGTAATTGGCGCCTGAAGCGTGATGACTCCTTCAGATGCCGCGGCAGTTTCCTGGGCAGCAAGTGTATGATCCTGTTTAAAATCGATCATTTCGCCTTCCTGGTACATCCAGTCAATGATTTCCCCTGTTTCAGGATGGACATTCACTCCAAGTCGGCGGAATGCCCAGCAGTTGTAGGCAACCGACACAAAGAAGCTGGCTGGAATCCGGTTCATCACACCAATTTTACAGCCAAGAAGGGTTGTTTCCCCGCCGAATCCCATTGTACCGATACCAAGCTTGTTGGCATTGTCCATAATGTATTCCTCAAGCTTGCGGAGGTCTTCATTCGGATTCACGTCATCATTGGAACGGAATAGCTGTTCCTTGGCAAGGTCATAACCGGAAGAACGGTCACCTCCGATGCCTACGCCGATGAATCCCGCGCTGCAACCCTGTCCTTGCGCCTGATAGACGGAATGCATGATGCATTTGCGGATTCCATCGAGGTCGCGGCCTGCCCGGCCAAGGCCTTCAAGCTCGCAAGGAAGGCTGTATTGGATGTTTTTATTTTCACAACCGCCGCCTTTTAAAATGAGGCGGACGTCGATATAGTCTTTCTCCCATTGTTCAAACTTGATGACAGGCGTTCCGCCGCCAAGGTTGTCGCCGCTGTTTTCACCTGACAGCGAGTCGACGGAGTTCGGGCGGAGCTTGCCATCCTTTGTCGCCAAAGCAATCGCATGCTGGATGGCGGCTTTCATCTGGATTTGGTTCGCGCCAACAGGGGTCTTGATTTTGAACGTTGGCAGCCCGGTATCCTGGCAAATTGGCGAAACCTGTTCATCCGCCATTTTGATATTATTGGTAATTGTCGCAAGGCTCATCGCCGAACGTGTTCCGGCATTTTCCCTCTCTGCCGCGGCCTTGATTGCCCGGCGGACATCCTTCGGCAGCTTTGTAGACGTTTCCACAATAAGTTTGTACATACTTTCCTGAAACTTTTCTATGTTCACTGTCTTCTCCCCCTTGTATGAAACAGCTATAGTATGAAAAGTGCAAACATTCCCATTCTCGTCCATTATACCGCGAATGATTAGGGGATTAAAGTATGTACGCCGCTAAATCCCATCTGCCATTAAAAAAACCCCGCTCTTGGCGGGGTTTAGATGTCGCGATGATTGAATTCACGTACTTTGGATTCGATGTCGTCAATAATTTCGAGCAGGCGGTCGATGTCCTCGACGTCCGCCTCTTCAGGTTCAATCGCATCAAGCAGTTCCATGAACATGTTCAGGCGCTGTTTCAGGAAGGTAACTTGTGTGTCTTTGTCGGTAATATCTTTGCCCAAGTGGTTCGCTCCTTTCGTCTCGTTTACCATCCTATCCGAAAATGGACTGTTTTTCTAGTCCTATTATTCCTCTTCAGGCAAAAAATCAATCCCGATTGCTGTGCCTTCCCTACTTGAATCGGCCGCCCCGTGCATCATTCCCGTTTTACGGTCGAACTGGATCGCCTGGACATTCCCAATCACATGCGGCTCATCGCCAAACTCAAAATTCATTGACTCAAGCTTACCTTTGGCGAGCATATCCATTCCCTGCTCCCACGACAACAGCATGCCCGGGGTGGAGAAGATTCGCGGTTCTTCAATCGCGTCCTTCAACTCCATGCCAAAATCAATGAAATTCACAATTGTTTGGAAAACGGATGCGATAATCGTCGGCCCGCCTGGTGAGCCGAGCGTCAAAACCGGCTTGCCATCCTTGAAAAGGATCGTCGGGCATTTACAGCTGAGCGGCCGTTTCCCTGGCCCCGGCTCGTTTACCCCGCCGGGAAGCGCATCAAAATCAGTCAATTCATTGTTTAGGAAAAATCCGTAGCCCGGAACCATAATGCCTGTCCCGAATGGATGCTCCACGGTCGATGTACACGCGACAATGTTTCCCCAACGATCGGCGACGGTAAAGTGGGTCGTTTCACTTTTCTCCTCGTCATTCGGCTGCCTGACGACCGGCCTTCCCTTACCCTCTTCATACTTCCATGGGTTCCCGAAATCGATTTCCGGATTCCTGAATTCAAAGTTGATATATTTTAACCGCTCCGCAAGATAACGCTCGTCGGCCATTCCTTTCAATGGGATTTCATTGAAGCGGGGGTCGGCAATGTAGGCTATTTTATCAGAAAAAGCGAGCCGCATCGCTTCGGTGAACAAATAATATTTTTCCCAGGAACGCGGGCCATAGGAGGCAAGATCAAACTTCTCGAGCAGGTTCAGGATATAAAGGAGGCTCGGCCCTCCCGCGGTTGGCGGGCTTGCAGCCGCGATATCATATCCTCTGTATGAGCCCCTGGTTGGTTCATCAACAGTGTGCCGGTATTTTTTCAGGTCTTCCAGCGTTATGAACCCACCGAGGCTTTGAAGGGTTTCGACAATCGCTTCGGCAATTTCCCCTTCGTAAAAAGCGGCAATGCCTTCTTTTTGCAAAATGCGGAACGTGTTTGCCAGATGCGGTTTTTTCAGGATATTGCCTTCCTTGAACTTCCCTTCCTCTGACAAATACMCCTTCTTCGCTTCATCACCAAGCCGATAGCCAAATTCATCAAGTGAATTCATGAATACCCAATTCAGGGGGATGCCTTCCTCACACGCCTGCGCAGCCGGTTCGATAAGGTCGGCAAGCGGCTTGCTTCCATATTCTTTTAGCGCGGCGTCCATTGCTTTCAGGATTCCCGGTATGCCGACCGCGGTTGCGTGCGTTGACCGCTCCCTGAAAGGAATGACCTCGCCGTTTTCGTCAAGAAACATTTCGGGGTGGGCTGCCGCCGGGGCTTCCGAGTGTCCGTCAAATATTTTGATGTCATCCGTTTCCTTATGGTAGACCATGAAGAAACCGGAACCGCCAATGCCTGTCATCATCGGCTCTCCAACATTCAGGGCAAACTGGATGGCGACCGCGGCATCAATGGCGTTCCCTCCCTCTTCAAGTACCTTCGCGCCAATTTCGGTCGCCAGCGGATGGGCCGTTGCCACCATCCCGTATTTTCCTGTTGCTGTTTCTCTTTCTATCGAGCATCTGTCTGATCGCGCCAAATGCTTCATCTCCCCTCTCCGTCCAATGTTTATACCAAGTAAGTACCCGAATGGCTTTTAAGCAAAACTGGACTTCAATGGCAGATGGGGAAGAAGTGGGGGGCTATTTTTAAAAGAAGATGAAAAAGCGCAGATTGGAACGGGGCACTCTGTATAAAGCATGTGGCCCCTAGTGAAAATCAAATCTAATAAAAAAAGAACAGCCCTAAGGCCGCTCGGGATTTAGCTTGCTTCTGTTTGAATTGTTGGATTGACCTCTTTAAGGGATCTAATAAAACCCTGCTCATCCTTGGGCGATACATGGACCATTCCATATTTGCCAAACCTAATCTCCAGCCGCCTGATTGATAGCGCATAGGATGCCAGCAGGCTTTTGCTTTGTTTGACTTTCCCGATTTCCTTGATTGGAATCTTCCTTTTGAAAGGACCGCTTTTTACAATCAGCAGTCCTTCTTCCACTTTATAGCCTGTCGAAAACCAAAGCCAAAGCAAAAACCCGGCAATCGGTACAGTTGTGAAAGGTGAACCATTCCCTTTTGAAAACAGTGGAAGTAAACAAACAAGTACAGATAACCAGATTACCAAGGTAAGCCAAACATCTTTTTTTGATGGAAAGTACACTTAAAATGCCTCCTACTTTTTCTGTTAATCCAAACTTAACCTTTGCCTCCATTTTCTTCAACAGGTTTTTATATTTTCGCTCACCTTGGACATGATTGTTACAGGCTTGTATGTTCCTTCTGCCCTCTCCTTTTTCAAATCCATTAAGCACTTCATAAATTTCTCTGGCTCATCGACCGAGATGTATACTTTTTCAATGTTTCGTTTTTTTCCATAAAGGCCCCTCATCGTTATTCCTTCCTTAAATTTCACAACATAATGGACTTTGTCTTCCATCATTGAACCTAATTCCATTGAATAGGCCCGTTTCTCTTTTTGCCTTTCTTCCTTTGTAGACCGATTTACCTCTATCGATTCAATATTGTTATAGTCGATTTCCATCGTGGCCCTCAATCCCTTTTGGATTTTTATAGAACCTTTAGTAAGCATGATTGGGCTTTGCACAATCGCTTTATAATCGGCTATCAAAATTAAAAGGGCATAAACATCAAGAGCCGTTACTGTCCACGCAAGTATGTGGTTTATCTTAAGCATCATAAAATGGACACCGATAATTTCTATGGCCAACGCATGGGACAGCATAATAAATTCTCCTAAATAACTTGAATTCTTATGGTAGCTGAATGCAGTTTCACTTTCCTTATTTTTATTTTTCCAAGAAAACAAGCCGTAGTAAAAAACAGATATCTCAGTTGCAAACAAAATGAGGACTTTTCGCTGTCCCATTGTTTTTATCAGTGCATTTTGTAAATTGATGAGAAACTGATTGCTTACCTGTTTTTCTTTTTTATACTGGTTAATCAGTTTAGGGACTTTTGCAATTAAAAATATTGCAAGAAAAAGTTCAAAMCCTATTAGTACCGCCTCTGCCAATAATAAGCTATTTTTAAGAAAATCCAACGCCGGCAAATCCTCTTTCGGCACAAGCAAGTAGGCGAACCAAAAACAAGCGATTGCAAAAGGAACAACAGTATAGATTTTAAAATTCCTACGGACGATTAAAAAATAAAAAAGAATTGGAAGGCAGACCGATAAATCCAAAAAGGACCAGATTGCTACTTCTTTTCTTATCGATTCAAAATAAGGGAGAGTCATGAATGCTATGTTTGAAACTGAAATAATAAATAAGATTACGATAAAGAATGTAAGTCTTCTCTTTGAAATTTTCCCCATTTCCCTCACCCCAGGTTATGTATGACCTGCCATTTTACTGTTTTTCCATTATTATACTCCAGTTTGTTGTGGAGGATATATTAATAATGGGGGCTGAAATAAATAAAAGTGCAAGAAACGAAACGAACCAGCAGGTTAGCCCCGCTGGTTCATTTATAAGTCTAAGTTTTATTAAAATTTTTCATCCTTGTCGTGGTTCGGCGATTCCTGTCCGCCTGTTGTGTGGCTGCCTTTGTCATTTGAATAGCCAAGCCCGCCTGACTTTTCCGATTCGAATGAATCATCACTGGCTGACATGTCAACCGATTCGGAAGATACGGATGAGTTGCCAAGTCCGTAGTCCACAGTTCCAAGCTCTGTTGAGCCTGTTAACGAACCGGACGCCTTACCAAGATACGTTTCGGACATGGATGAATTCACCGAGTTATCATATTGGGATGAAGATGAGTTGTCAGTGCCCGATCCCGTTGGCGCGGCGGCCTTCAACTCAGAGCCTGCTTCCGCTACCTTCGAACCGATTTCCTTTACTTCACCTTTAAAGCCCATGACAGTGTCGAGAGCATCCTTTGAAATGTCCTTCACATCGGCTACTTTCCCGAACAAGTCGTTGTTCAGGCGATCGTACAGCCTCTGTGCGTCAGCAATCGCTTCTTTCAGTACATTGGATGCCTGCTGGAACTGTGAAACCATCTGATCCTTTACTTCAGTCGGGTTTTGCTTTACTTCCGTAAACATGTTCTTAGAGGTATTTTTCAGGTCTACAGCTGTTTCCTTCAGGCTGTTTCGCGTCGAAGAATCAAGAAGTGTCAGGACTCCCCCGATTACGCCGCCGATTACGATCCCTTTTAACAGTTTGCTGTTCTTTTCATTTTCAGAGTAGCCATAATTCTGGTTGTTTTGGTTTTCGTATTCGTTCATTGCCAATTCCTCCTTAAATCATTTAAAAGTAAAGTTTCGCCTGTTTGTGTATTTCCCGGTCATGGGCTTGCCTAAACAAGGAAAAGGGGTATTTCCAGGATATTCAATTGATTGCACGCGTATTTATCCCCGGTCGAACCCATACTTTATCATGCAAAAAAGGCGATCCCCGCTTGACCCGAGATCGCCTTTTAATAGTTTATTTTTTACCTTGGCCGTTCGCTTGCCGCGAAGCTGAAGGATACATAGTCCTGAATCGGAATCCAGGCGCCAATTCCCTGGGAGGTGACATTTTTGATGACGAGTGATTTTTTGTTGCCCTTTAGCACAAGGTACACTTCGCCGTATGTGACTTTCCCTTTTTCATTGATGGCCGGGGCGTATGCATACAAATACCCGAGCCGCTTCCTTGGAATGTTGTAAATTTGGTCTTTCTTTGTCCCAAGGCCAATCACGGTTTCAAAAGCGAGCGGCAGGTTCGTTTTGCCGGCAGCTTTGATCAGCATCATTTTTTTCACTTCATCTGCATTCGGAATTTTCGCCGTCAGTCCTCCCTTGATGACCTTCTGTGCTTCCTGGACGTAATGGATTTGGTATGGCTTCTCCCCGCCCCGATTGTCAAAATAATTCGTGTTAATCCGCTGGTATTCCCAATTCGGTGACGTTTCCGCCGATTCATAATTGAGCGGCCACTGCCCAAGATAGATGATGGCTTTGTACCCTATGGCAAAAGGGGTGGTGCTGATTGAAGTTTCGTTCAGCATCCGGATTAAATTTGGGTTTTCGATTTTGACCCTGGATGACTCGATTAGCTTTCTCGCAAGGTCGCTTGGCTGGAGTAGGGGCTCATCCTGGTTTGGGTTCGGATACGTATTTTCTTTCGTAATATTCATAACCCCTTCCGGAATCAGCTTTTTCTGCGGCGCCTTTTCGGCAGAAGCCGGCGAAGCGAGAGAAACCATCAATGTAATCATAATGAAAATGACAAGTTTTTTTCTCACAAAAAAGAACTCCTTTCACAAAGGTGCATGTGTTTGCACTTATTGTTTTCGGAGTTCGGCGATATTATCCAATTTCCTGGCTTTTTCCGGCGGAAGCAAGCAGCTTGTTGTACAAATTTTCAAACGGCGGAAAAAAGATTTGGATGACAGGGCCAATTGCAAAGGTAATGATTAATGTCCCAAGCCCAATCGGCCCGCTAAAAATTAGCGCAAGGATAAGGGCAATCAATTCCCCAATTGTTTTTGCTGTCATAATACTGACGTTCAGCCGCTTTTTTATTCCCATCATTAATGAATCAATCGGATTCAGCGGGAATTTCGGCTGCAAGTAAATTGCCGCGCCAATCCCAATCACAACGATTCCTCCAAGAAACATTGAAAGCTGTTCGAACAGCCCTGAAGGTTCCCATCCTCCAAAGAATAGCGCCATCCATACATCAATAAGCGAGCCTATGGCAAAAATGATTCCAATTGCCAGAAACTCCGGCCTGCTTTTATGAAGAAATGCATTCACCACAATCAGGATGGCTCCGACAATCATGACCCAACGCCCGATTGATAGGCCAATCGTTTCCGTTAACGCAACATTCAGCGCATCCCATGCACCCGCCCCAAAGTCAGCGACAATCGTCATGCAGATGCCGATTGTTAAAATCACCAATCCTGTAAAAAAAAATAAAAAACGATACAATAATCCCATTTTACGCTCCCTTTATCAAAAAGTAATATTCAGAATGTTTACAAAAATTAAATAATGGTGTATACTGACCTTACTTTAATAAAAAGGAGGGCAGGATCAACTCGCTGGCAACTTTCCATAAAAGGAGGCAGGGATACACTAATTTATGTTGACTGAGATCGATTTTACCATATTAAGCATGAAGGTTGGTGGTTGTCCCCTAAATAAAAGCGAATTGGTTGAGGTCCCTTATCGGTGATAAAACTGATAGTTGTATGAAAAGATGGCTCCGGGCATTTCGCCCAGAGCCATTTTGTGTTGCAAGGGAAGTTAAAGCAGGAAGAAACCGATTCCCATGATAAAATAAGCCGCCAGAAGCGTCAGCCCTTCAAACCAGTTTGATTCTCCGTCATTTGAGATAATGACCATCAAGAGGACGGATGATGCCATCGCAATGAGCTCCGGCAGGGTAAAGACGAGCGGCATGGCTTCATTGAACAGAAGCGAGACGAGAACAAGCACCGGTGCGACAAACATCGCAATTTGCAGCGTGGATCCGATTGCGATTTCGACAGCGATGTCCATTTTATTTTTCCAGGCAAAAATGAGGGCGGATGCGTGCTCTGCCGCATTACCGACAATCGCCACAATGATGACCCCAATGAACAGCTCAGTCCAGCCAAACGATTCCGCTACGGTTTCGAATGTGTGGACAAGGTTTTCAGATACATACGCAACTGCGAGCGTGGCAACGGCCAGGACGATGATTGCTTTCATTTTGCTCCATTCCGGTTCTTCCTCATGGCCGCCTCCACTGCTATTTTCACTTTGGCTTTGGTAAACCCCACGGTGGGTGACAAGCTTGAAAAAGAGCGCTGCCAGGTACAGTGCGATCAATATAATGGAAATCCCGACACTTAATGAAATCGTCTTGCCTTCATCCATTCCCATCGAAAACACCTCAGGGATGACGAATGCGACGAGGACGGCAAACATTAAAAGCCCCGAATTATGGCGCGCATCATAAACGTTAAAGGTTTGGCGCTTGAACTTGATACCGCCAATAAAAAAGGATAGCCCGGCAACCAGCAGCAGGTTCCCAAGAACAGAACCGGTCAATGAAGCGAGAACGACTCCCGTCAGCCCCGCCTTCAATGCAAATATCGAAATAATCAGTTCGACCGCGTTCCCGAAGGTGGCGTTCAACAATCCGCCTACCCGTGGCCCGGCAATGATTGCGAGGCTTTCAGTTGCCCTGCCCATATAGCTTGCCAGCGCGATGATGGTCAAACAATAAATCCCGAACATAATGGTGCTCGGCCAATGCATCAAGCTTCCAATGACAGACACCGGAACGCCGACAAAGGTCATAATCATAAAAATTTTGTTAACCACAAACTCTCCCTCTCAATCTTGGTGCTGATTATAGTTCTACCTTTACCCGCGTTTCCTTCATTTATTCCCTATTGACGAGCTCGAACGTTTCCTTGATATTGATGCTGCCCTTTACAGATTGGGCCATGGAGCAATTTTTCCCAACAAGCTCAAGCGCTTTTTGGACTTGTGATTCCTCAAGCCCCTTGCCTGTTATGATGAAATGGAGATGGATTGCTTCTATCCTGTTTGCCTCATCCGGATTCCGGTCGACTTCGGTTTGAATTTCGATATCCTCTACTTGAAGCCGCTTTTTTTCAAGAATGGTCCGTAGTATTCCACCGCTGCACACTGCTACGGAAGCGGCCATCAGCTGGTATGGCCGGAAGCCCGCCTCCTCATTGCCTGATACATCGAGACGCCCATACGGCAGATCTGTGTAAAATCCTACTTCTTTCATTTTAAAAATCATTCTCTTCACCTCTATGGATTGTTTTGCTGAAAGCATCTTGTTTTGAGAGTAACTCAAAACAATAACAGTGGAAAGTTTTTTACTCCTTCCGCTTGCAAAAAGGGGGCATAACAGATACCATCAATTTTGACTATTCTAGTAAACTGAGGTTTTCATCATGAAAAAAACTCCCGCTGCCCATTTTTGGATCCTCGTAAGTACGGTCGGCATCTCTGGCATCTCACAGGGCATGCTGCTTCCACTTATTGCAATCATATTTGAACATGACGGGCTCCCTTCATCATTGAACGGAATTAACGCGACTGCCCTTTATATCGGAATATTGCTAGCCTCCCCTTTCATGGAGGGACCGCTTAGAAGGTTCGGCTATAAGCCGATCATCCTTGCCGGCGGCTTGAGCGTCGCGGTGGCGCTCGCTTTATTCCCTGTCTGGAAAAGTTTTTGGTTCTGGTTCATGCTGAGGTTTTTGATTGGCGTCGGTGACCATATGCTCCATTTCGGTGCACAGACATGGATAACAGCTTCCTCGCCGGAAAACCGGCGCGGCAGGAATGTCTCGCTGTACGGGCTTTTCTTCGGAATTGGGTTTGCAGTCGGGCCACTTCTGACCCGGCTTGTAGAAATCAATGAAGCTCTTCCTTTTATCGTATCCTCCGTTTTGTCGCTGATTTCCTGGCTATTCGTCTGGCTTTTGCGGAATGATTCCCCCGATTCGGACGGCGCGGGTTCTTATTTTGGCACCTTTTCCCGTTTTGGGAAGGTTTTGAAAGTCGCCTGGGTTTCATTGCTGCCCCCACTTGGGTATGGTTTCCTAGAAGCCTCCCTAAATGGAAACTTTCCCGTTTTGGCATTGCGTAATGGGCTTGATATATCAGCCGTTTCAATTATCCTGCCTGCATTCTCGATTGGCGGGATCCTATTCCAGTTTCCGCTTGGGATGCTGAGTGACAGATTGGGAAGGCGGAACGTTCTGATGGGCATTATGCTTAGCGGCTGTTTATGCTTTATCGCCGCGGGTATTTTTCATAAAACAGCCCTTGGACTTCTAATTTGCTTCACTTTGGCCGGGATGGCGGTGGGCACGACATTCTCGCTTGGAATTAGCTATATGGCCGATTTGCTGCCGAAACAGCTCCTCCCTGCCGGGAACCTGATGTGCGGAATCTTTTTTAGCCTCGGCAGTATGTCTGGCCCTTTCTTTGGCGGGCTGGCCATTCAGTTCACTGAGGGTGCGACGTTTTTCTATATGATTAGCGTCTTGCTGCTTATCATTTTTGCTTGCCTTTATATTTTCAAACAGCCTGGCAGTTTGATAGCAAAGCAAGCTGCTGATTAACTGGTTTAACAATTCCGGAATTTTGTTCCAGGTTCTTTCCTTTTCTTTGCATATATTATATGATAGAATTATTCTAAACTAGAAAACAAATGCTTTATGCTGCTATCGCTTGTCGGTGGCAGCTTTCGTCATTTTATAAGGGTATTGATTATGATTCTTTTTCTCAATTAGAAGGAGGAAAACGAAAATGGAAGCTGAAGCGAGAGTTAATGAACGGCAAGGCACTCCTGATTCTTTTTTACAAAAAATACTTCCCCACGCGGAATTGATTGCTGCGGCCGTTAGCGGAATCCTGATTCTTGCCGGATGGCTGCTTGGCAAAAATGGCATTGAAGCCGCAAGTGTCATATCCTATTTGTCAGCGTTTGTGATTGGCGGTTTCGCAAAGGCGAAAGAAGGCATTGAAGCGACAATCGAGGATAAAGAACTGAATGTCGAAATGCTGATGGTGTTTGCGGCGATTGGTTCCGCCATCATCGGCTACTGGGCGGAAGGCGCGATTTTAATTTTTATTTTCGCGGTCAGCGGCGCCCTCGAAACGTATACGATGAACAAAAGCCATAAGGAAATCTCGTCGCTGATGGAGCTTCAGCCCGAAGAAGCACTCCTGATTACAAGGAGCGGCGAACGCCGGGTCCGTGTTTCCGAATTGGTGGTTGGCGATGCGATTTTGGTAAAGCCCGGTGAACGCGTGCCGGCAGACGGGATTATTGAAAAAGGTGAATCAAGCATCGACCAGGCCGCGATTACCGGTGAATCCGTCCCGGTTGTAAAAGGCTTGCGCGACGAGGTTTTTGCCGGAACGGTAAACTTGACCGGCGCGGTTACCGTCAAAGTAACGAAAGCAAGCGATGAAACGCTATTCCACAAGATTATCCAGCTGGTGCAGTCGGCACAGAGTGAAAAGTCGCCTTCACAATTGTTCATTGAACGGTTTGAAGGAAGATATGTAAAAGCGGTCCTAGCGGCTGTGGCACTAATGATGGTCGTTCCGCATTTTGCGCTAGGCTGGGGCTGGCAGGAATCGTTCTACCGGGCGATGATCCTGTTGGTCGTTGCCTCGCCATGCGCCCTTGTCGCTTCTATCATGCCTGCGACATTATCAGCGATTTCAAACGGCGCGCGCCACGGAATCCTTGTGAAAGGCGGCGTCCATCTTGAGAATTTGAGCAATCTGAACGCGATTGCGTTTGATAAAACAGGAACCTTGACAAAAGGAAAGCCGGAAGTGACCGAATTCATTATCGGGGAAGGATTTTCCGAAAACGACCTGCTCTGGAAAACCGCTTCAGTTGAAAACCAGTCCAACCATCCGCTTGCGAAGGCGATTGTTGCTTTTGCGAAACAACGGTTTGAAAAAGAGATGGTCCAGCCGGATAAAATGGAGGATATGCCTGGTTGGGGCATTTCAGCCGAAATTGCCGGCGAATCCTGGAAAATCGGCAAGGCGGGGTTTATTGGCGGCGGAGCAGCAGTACTTGGGGGCGAACAGGCTGAACGGCTTGCGGCCGAAGGTAATACACTTGTTTATATCAGTGTTGATGGCGTACCTGCCGGGCTGCTGGCGCTGAAGGATGTTGTCCGCGAGAAAACGATGGCGGCGATTGGCGAGCTTGCACAGGAAGGCGTCTATACGGTGATGCTGACTGGCGACAGCGAAACGACCGCACAGGCGATTGCCGCCGAGAGTGGTGTTGATGAATATTTTGCCGAATGCCTGCCCGAGGAGAAGGTCGATAAGCTGAAGGGACTCATGAACCGGTTTACGACTGTCGCGATGGTCGGAGACGGGATTAATGACGCACCTGCCCTCGCGACTGCGAATGTCGGGATTGCAATGGGTGAAGGCACGGATGTCGCGCTTGAAACAGCGGACATAGTGCTGATGAAAAACGACCTTCCGAAGATTGCTGAGGCAATTCGACTGTCGCGCCGAATGAACCGGATTATCAAACAGAACGTCGTGTTTTCAATTTTGGTTATTATGGTGCTGATTGCCTCGAATTTTTTACAGGTCCTTGATTTGCCATATGGGGTTATCGGACATGAAGGAAGCACGATTTTGGTTATTTTGAACAGCTTGCGGCTGTTGAGGTCTTGAGTTGATGTGTTTTTTTGCGGGTTAGAGCAGCTGGCACTTTGGTGCTGGCTGCTTTTTTATATGGTTGATTGGGGATATGACTAGTGATTTATTGCTATAAATCTCGAAAAATATAGTGAGGGTCTGACCCCTACTAGTTTTTCTTAATATGGATAGTGAGTTTTCACTAGTGAATTCAATTTCAACACGCATTTTGACTAGTGATTTATTGCTAGAAAATTTCGAAGTTCATAGTGAGGGTCTGACCCCTACTATAAACATAGTGAAAATTCACTAGTGAATCCGCTGAAAGCAACCAATATATCGTAAACTCAAAAAAAATTGCCGCACCTTTTTTAAAAAGGCACGGCATTCTTCTCGGCTATTAGCACTTTTTCGCTTTTTCCGCATAGAATGCGTTGATTTCCCCGCCCAGAAGGATAATTAACCCGGTCAGGAAAAGCCAGATCATCAGGATAATGAATGCCCCGATGCTTCCGTACGTCGCGGTATAGTTGCCAAGATTATTGACATAGAACGAAAATAGAAGGGAAACAACCGTCCAGCCAACCGTTGCAAAAATCGCACCGGGTACCGCTGATTTGCATTTCATTTTTACGTTTGGCGCCATCCAGTAAAGGACGGTGAATATTCCGAAAAGGATCAGCGCGCTGACAATCCAGCGGATAGCGGCCCAGATTGCCAGGAACTGTTCACTAAGGCCGAATTGCGAAAACAAAAACAGCCCGATTGCTTTACCGAATACAGGGAGAGCCAACGCGACGATAAAGACCGTGATCATTCCAAAGGTAAAGAGGATTGCCATGCCTCGCGCCACAATAAAAGGGCGGCTCTCCTTTACGTTATAGGCTTTATTGAACGCGCGGACAAGTGCGTTGATTCCGTTTGAGGCGGACCAAATCGTACCGATGATCCCGATGGACAATAGCCCGCCGCTTCTTTTTTCCATTACACTCGCAAGGTTTTTCTCAATCAGGCCCATTGCCTCTTCCGGAGCGTACCGGCTGATCGCCCCAAGGATGTCATGATGGGGAATTGGCAAATATGGAAGAAGCGTAAACAGGAAAATCAGCAATGGGAACATGGAAAGGAGGAAATAGTAGGCCAATTGAGCCGCCAGTCCCGGCAGTTCATCCTCCTGGATCCGGTGCCAAAGCTGTTTAAAGATGTTCTTGCTGAACAAACGGCTGACGTTCTGGACTCTTTCCTCCACTGCCTCATGTGCCAACAGTATCAGCTTCCTTCAGGACTACTTCGCTTAATACCGGCTCGTTGCCATCGCTGTCGGGTTTCACTCCGCCTGCCATGGCCGAAACAGTTTCGGGAATATCGCTGTCTTCTTTTTTCACGAAGGCTTCCTTTGTTTCCTTCAAGATTCCAACAAGCTGTGGTGTTGTGCCGCGCAACTCATCCACTTTTCCCGCGATATAAACAATGTCATCGTTCATTTGTTCAACAGTGGCTTGGATTTTTTTTGCGGCATCACGGATTGATGTCGTGATTTCCTGGGGATTTTTCACGACATACATTAGGTTGCCGGATGTTTTTTTTGCTCCTTCAACAACGGCTGTACGCGTTTCCTTGTTAAAAAGGCTGAGAGCCCCGCCAGCCAGTGCCCCCAAGGCGACTGCCTTCCAAAACTTGCTCGTACCTGCCATAAAAAATCTCTCCTTCTTCTGCGCATTATTCTAATAATTTTTATACATTTGATAAGTCCGTCCTGGCCGGATTCTTGGTACTATCCTTCCCGCTTTCAGAAACAGGCAAACATGGCGCCGCCTGCACGCCTACCGATGGAAATTCTTTTAATCGTTTTTGCCTTCCTTCTGCTGTTGACATTTCCCACTTGCCATGGAAAGATGAAACTACGAAAACCAGGAAGGGTGGATAAGATGGACTTATCGAAAAAATCGACTGAAAACGTTGAGTATATGATCGAAAAAATAAAGGACAAGCTTAAAGTTATGAACCTGGGAGCAATCAAACCCTCCCACTTTGATGAAAATATGTATGAAGAACTCACAGAAATCTATGAAATGGTCATGCGGAAAAACTCCTTTTCCACAAGCGAAATGCAAGCACTCGCCGAAGAACTTGGCAACCTCCGCAAACAATAATATGTAAAAGGAATGGCGCTTCCAAACGAGGCGCCATTTTTAGTTAATTGAGGTGCCTGGCACCCGACTGGGACGGAAAATGTCCCACTATGGTGCCTGGCGCCCTATTTTCACTCCTGGTTTGTGAGGATGAGTGGACCGTCTTTGGTGATGGCTATGGTGTGTTCGTATTGGGCGGAGTAGGTGCCGTCTACGGTTCTTGCTGTCCAGCCGTTTAGGTCCATTTTGGTTGCCCATGCGCCGATGTTGACCATTGGTTCGATGGTGAAGACCATGCCTTCTTTTAATCTGGCGCCTTTGCCTGGCAGTCCGAAGTGTGGTACATCGGGTTTTTCATGGATGACGGATCCGATGCCGTGGCCGATAAAATCGCGGACGACCGAGAACCCTTCCCCTTCGACATATTGCTGGATGGCATGGCCGATGTCGCCGATTCTCGCTCCGATGACGGACTGTTCGATTCCTTTATAAAGCGATTCCTTCGTTACGTCCAAAAGCCTTTGGACTTCATCGCTTACCTTGCCTACAGGGTACGTCCAGGCAGAATCGGCAAGCGCCCCGTTCAGGTTGACGACCATATCCACTGTGACTATATCGCCTTCCTTGAGCGGCTCCTTTCGCGGGAACCCATGGCATACTTCGTCATTGATGCTCGCGCATGTGGCATATTCATATCCCCGGTAGCCTTTCTGCTCCGGAGTGGCTCCATGTTTTTTCAAAAACTCTTCCGTAAATTGGTCAATCTCCCATGTTGTTATGCCTGGTTTGATTATGCCGGCCAACTCTTTATGGCAGGCAGCCAGAACCTCTCCTGCCTTTTTCATCATGGCGATTTCCCTTGGTGATTTGAGGACTATCATGTTTTTCCCGCCTTTTTGCAAATTTCATTTTCTCGTTTACTATATGCTCTCACGATAAAATGCTCTCATACTTATAGTATCTCTCTTTTCCTGTTTTTCAAAGCGGCTTGTTTACTAGCCGGACCTAAAATTACACAAGTCCCCTGCAACAGGAACATGCCGTTATACCGTACTTGCCAGCTTTCCCTTTGCAAGCAAAAAGGCTGTGCCGCACTTGGCCGGCTACAGCCCTAGATATAAAGGGATTGTATTTTATTATGCTTCCAGTAATTTAGTGGATTCTCGAATAAAGGCCGGAATATCATCAGGGGTACGGCTTGTGACGAGCTGGCCGCCGCAGACAACAACTTCTTCATCCTTATAGGTTGCCCCGGCGTTTTCCAAATCAACCTTTATGGATTTGTAGCCGGTTACATTTCGGCCGTCAAGGGCCTTGGCAGTAATGAGCAGCTGCGGCCCGTGGCAAATGGCGAAAACAGGCTTGTTTTCGTCCATGAAATGCTTGGAGAATTGAACAAATCGGTCATCAGCGCGAAGAATGTCGGGCGAGAAGCCACCAGGTAAAAAGAGGGCGTCATACTCGTCCGGTTTCACCTCACCAATAGTGTAATCGATTGTGATTGTTGCTTCACCCTGCTTCCCTTTGACTTCCTTCCCTTTTTCGTTCCCGATTGTAAGAACTTCATGTCCGCTTTCGACATAGGCTTTTGCCGGCTCTGTGAATTCGGAGTCCTCAAACATCGATGTAATCAGGCAGGCGATTTTCTTGGCCATTGCAAGCAGCTCCTTCTCTTGATTTTCAACAATTGCCCGTTATTCTCATTCCCTTCGACATTCCTAATAAAACCTCAACCCGTCTCTCCGGGCGGAAAGTCGGATTTTTCGGTTAATCGGTTTCATTGCTATGGTACTTTTATTCCCAATTTGTTATCATGAATGAAAGATATATATTCCAAGGTGTGTGAACGTTGATGATTGGTGATCGCGTCAAGAAGATTCGTTTGGAAAGAAAAATGTCGTTATCAGAGCTGGCCGAGCAGGCAGGGGTGGCAAAATCGTATATTAGCTCCCTTGAGCGGAATTTACAGCGGAATCCGTCCATTCAGTTCCTTGAAAAAATTTCGGCGGTGCTGAATGTTCCTGTCGACCACCTCATCCACGATGCGGCAGACCAGGGAGAGTTGGACAGCGATTGGCTGAATCTGGTTAAAGAGGCGATGGAATCGGGAGTATCAAAGGATCAGTTCCGGGATTTCCTCGAGTTTAATAAATGGCGTTTGAACCAGAATAATGATCAAAAATAGCAAAAACAATCCAATGGGAATTCCCATTGGATTGTTTTTTTGCACCGAAACTGTTATTTCAGTGCCGCTTTTTCGCTCCTGCTCAAAAAATCCCTGACCAAGTCCGATTCGAGGCCTATCTCTTTAGCCTCCATGATAAGTGCGATCCACTCCTGATCCAGTCCCTCAAATCCTCTTTCTTTAACTAGCACTTTCTCACCCCTAAAATACGATTTCGTATTCCAGGCAGCCCAGCCGTCATTGCAATTATCATGCAGAAGACCTGAAGCTTTGCGTCCCGCCTTTTCAAGCGGTTTGCCTTTTTCTGTTGTACCCAAGAGCTCCATGACACTACTAATGTTATTAACATGGACACATACTTAAGTAGTAGTTCTACGTCTATTATAGATAGTTCTTTTGGGGGAGGTTGTTGCATTTTGTCTGCTAAAAACCATATAATACCAATAAATTCATACAAAAATCTACACTAAATCTTCGGAAAAATCACAATCATTTCTCCTTTTCTGACCGGGCTTGAAAAGGAGTTGGGAAATTGTCGAATGAATGGGGAATAAAGAGTACGTCTGTAGCAACTTTCTTTCGGAATTAAACGAATTGTGCCGATTCTTTTATAAAAAAAATGTTGAATAAAAATTATGAAAACTTTTTGAATTTTCAACAAAATCCAAATATAATATTAACAACATGAAAACAAGGAAAATGAAGGAGTTTTTATGGGGGAGGGATTGAATTGACCGTTATCCATGTATTAAATTATACAATCCCGATAGCATTTATGATATTCTTTGGCTTTTTGCTAGATCGGATGTGCAGGCCAGACCAGGCATCGGAGGAAACACACGTCCCTGGCCAGGAACAGGCTTGTGAGAAACCAATTGAAATTCGAAACGGGGTATAGAAATGGGGGGCCGCCTGTATTGGACGGTCCCCTTTATTTATCGCTATGTTAGCTTATTTATGACTTTATCCCCGTAGTTTTTAAAAACGGAGGAGTTTGTTTTGGCGCCCCGTTTAGCCATCATGCTATTGTACCTGAGAAGCTTCTGATTAAGCTTCTTTTGCATGGAAGCTCGCTCTGCATCATCCGTACATTGGGCTATCATGCTTTCAAGTGTGACCATTTCCTGGCGCAGTGTTTTTGCTTCTTCCGTATACCCGCCATTTTTTAGAATGCGGTAAGCCATGCGCAATTCATCTGGGATTCCCGCCAGTTCATCCGGCGGAAGCGGTTTTCCAAAGCCCGGCAAATTTTCGAACTCACCGTTATCGTATGCCTTTTTAATCCGGTCTTCCGAGATAATTTGAAAAAAGTCCACCCTGTTTCCTCCTCAATGGGATTATTTCTGGCTGCACATGCTGTTAACCTAATTATACCACTTTGCCACTATACACATGGGGTAATTCCTTCTGCAATGGGACGTTTCTTTTCATAAATAGGCAGTTACCGGGGAAACTAACCTCGACAGCCAGCAGATATGAGAAAGGAGTGCCAGTATGGGCCGCGGCAAAGAATTTGATCATAAAAAGAAAGGACATCCCGGGGAGTTCCCGAAGGATAGCCTGACTGAAAAGCACGTAAAGGAAGCAATTGGCGATGAGGAATTCCTCGTTGTCAGGGAAGCATTCAAAAACCGGGTCGAACGCGGGGACGGAAACAGGTTCCATTAAGAGACGCAGGCATAATCTTTTTTGAAATAAGATAAAAGCGGTTCTGCCATTCGTTGGCGGAACCGCTTTTTGATTCTTCCGGCATTCCTTACACTTGCTCCTCTTTTGGCAACAGGACCGTGGCAGGCTCCTTTTGCTTGAGCCAGCTTGCTGCGGCTTCGATGTCTTTTGAAAATACCCGGTCATGGGTGATGCTTGGGACGACTCCCCTTGCTTCCTCATACATTTGGCGTGTTGCTGCGGACAGCTTTTCCGGACCGCGGAATTCAGCCGCCTGTAGCGCACAAATGAGTTCGATTGCCAGGACCCTTCTTGCATTTTGGATGATTTGCCAAGCGTGGCGGGCGGCAATTGTCCCCATTGAAACATGGTCCTCCTGGTTCGCGGATGACGGAATTGAATCAACGCTTGCCGGATGGGCCAGGGTTTTATTTTCCGAAACGAGCGAAGCCGCGGCGTATTGCATAATCATCGCCCCTGACTGCAGGCCGGGTTCCGGACTCAGGAACGGCGGCAAGTCATTCAGCTGCGGATTCACGAGGCGCTCAATACGGCGTTCGGATATATTCGCAAGTTCCGCAACCGCGATTTTCATAAAATCCATCGCGAACGCGACCGGCTGGCCATGGAAATTCCCGCCTGAGACGATCATCTCGCCATCATGGAAAATAAGCGGGTTGTCAGTCGCCGCATTCAGCTCAATTTCGAGCTTTTCCCGTACATAATCAAGCGCCTGCCAGGATGCCCCGTGAACCTGCGGAATGCAACGGAGGCTGTATGCATCCTGGACACGCAGTTCCCCCTGCTTCGTTGTTAACTGGCTGTCGTGCAGATATTGCCGAATTCTTGCGGCTGTTTCGATTTGCTGTACATATCCCCTCGCCTGATGAATTTCATCGGCGAATGCATCAATGATTCCGTTCAGCCCTTCAATCGTCAGGCTGGCTATCAGTTCGCTTTGGAAAGCAAGCTGCGCGGCTTCAAGATAGCCCACCGCTCCCATCGCTGTCATCGCCTGTGTTCCATTAATAAGGGCAAGCCCCTCTTTTGCCTCGAGCGTGATTGGCATAATCCCTTCCTGCTTAAGCGCGGCGGCCGCGTCCATGCGTATTCCTTTGTAAAAGACCTCTCCCTCCCCAATCAGGACAAGCGCCAAGTGGGATAACGGTGCAAGGTCCCCACTCGCGCCCAGCGATCCCTGTTGCGGAATGACCGGGTTGATATCGGCATTCACCAGATCGAGCAGCCTTTCAATCACGACCGGACGCACACCCGAGAACCCTTTCAGCAATGCGTTTGCCCTTAACAAGACCATCGCTTTCGAGACAACCTCAGGGAATGGATCGCCAATACCGCATGCATGGGAACGAATCAAGTTCAACTGCAGGTCGCCAACATGGGCAGCGTCGATCAGCACATCGCTAAATTTTCCAAAACCTGTGTTGATTCCATAAACGACCTTCTTCTCGGCGACAATACGCTCGACTGCCTGCCTGCTTTTCGCTGTTTTCTCCATGCTTTCCTTTGATGCTGTTACATACGCACCATTGTAGAGAACTTCTTTTACCTCCGCGAGCGTCAATGTGTTTCCTGTTAATGTAACCATCATTCTCACCTCTACCAATTTAGCAGGTTAAAGAAAAAGGCTGGACGTCCAAACCGGTTAAGATTTGGTGTCCAGCCTTTTGTATATGCCTGCAAAATGTTTTATTTTCATTAGAATCGTCCTCTTTTTTCAGAAAATAACGATAATTACCTTTATTGTATGCCCTCGGCGTTCCCGTGTCAATGTAAATTTCCGTCTTGGACTAGCTTCCATCCGTCCTGTTTTTAAAAATCCCGCATTTTCCGGTATACTGGTAAAAGGCCAACCCGCTTGTCGGGAGAAGCAAGGCTGGACGAAAGGATTGAATGCTGTGAAATCATTGGTACTTGCCGAGAAACCGAGCGTTGGGCGCGAAATTGCCCGTGTGCTTGGGTGCAGGCAATCTTCGAAGAGTTATATTGAAGGCGATAAATACATTGTGACTTGGGCGCTGGGCCACCTGGTTGAATTGAAGATGCCTGAGCATTACGATACAAAATTCAAGAACTGGAATCTTGAGGACCTGCCAATCATCCCGGATAAAATGGGCATCAAGGTCATGAAGCAGACGAGCCACCAGTTCAAGGCAATTGAGAACCTTGCAAAACGGAAGGATGTCGGCGAAGTCATCATCGCGACGGACGCCGGGCGGGAAGGAGAATTGGTCGCGCGCTGGATTCTAGAGAAAATCAACTGGCGGAAGCCAATCAAACGCCTGTGGATTTCTTCACAGACGGACAAAGCAATCAAGGACGGGTTCCGCCACTTGAAACCCGGCTCTCAGTTTGAAAGCCTCTACCAATCTGCTGTCTGCCGTGCGGAAGCCGACTGGCTAATCGGCCTGAATGTGACGAGGGCCCTGACAACGAAATACCAGGATCCCCTTTCCGCCGGCCGCGTCCAGACGCCTACACTGGCGATGGTTCTGGAGCGCGAAGACCAGATTCAAAAGTTCCAGCCGAAGGAATACTGGACGATTTCCCTATCAGCCGGCCCACTGTCACTGGAATGGGAACAGAAAGGTGAAAAGCGCGTTTTCGATAAGGCGAGAGCCGAAGAAATTGTTGGCAAAGTAAAAAATGCCAAAGCCACTGTTGTGAAAATTGAACGGAAAACAAAATCCGAACCGCAGCCGCTTCCTTATGATTTAACCGAGCTTCAGCGGGACGCCAATAAGCGCTTCGGTTTTTCCGCAAAAAAAACGTTGAACACGATGCAGCGCCTGTACGAGCAATACAAATTGGTTACGTATCCTCGTACCGACTCCCGCTATCTCACAACGGATATGGAGGCGACGATGGCCGACCGCCTTGGCGCCGTTGCAGGTGCCTACAAGGAAGAGGCAAAGCCTGTTTTGGGTAAAAGCAGGGTCCTAGCCAAGCGTGTTTTCAACAATGCCAAGGTGACGGACCACCATGCGATTATCCCGACCGAGGAGCGCCCGAACCTATCCGAACTCGATACGGACGAGCGGAAAATTTACGACCTCATCGTCCGCCGCTTCCTCGCGCTCTTCTACCCCGCGTACGAGTACGAAACCATTTCGTTTGAAGTGGCGGCCGCCGGTGAAACATTCACAACCAGGGAAACTGTTACCATTGAACCTGGCTTTAAAAAAGTTCTCGGAAAAGAAGAAACCGTGCCTCTTAAGCCGGCAGTCGCAGCACTGAAGGAAGGCCAGGCACTGACCGTTTCCTCCGCGAACATTAACCAGAAATGGACCGAGCCGCCAGCCCGCTTCACCGAGTCCGATATTCTTGGGCAGATGGAAAAATTCGGCCTAGGCACCCCGGCTACACGCGCTGAAATCATCGAGCGGGTCGTCGAAACAGAAGTCGTCGAAAGGCAGAATGGCCGCCTCCACCCTACCCAAAAAGGCAAGCAGCTGATTCAGCTAGTCAACGATGACTTGAAATCACCGGAGCTGACCGCCAAATGGGAAGAGGAACTAGAGAAAATCGCGAAAGGAAAAGGCGATGCGAAAGCATTTGGCCGGAAAATCCGCGAGCAGACGAAACGGCTCGTTTCCGAAATCAAAACGAGCGAAAAATCGTACCGTCCGCCAAACCTGACAGGCTCAAAATGTCCGGAATGCGATTCCTTCCTGAAAGAGCGGAACACGAAGGAAGGCAAGATCCTTGTTTGCTCAAGCCTCGACTGCTCATACCGGAAGCGGAAGGATCCGAAGCTGTCAAACCGCCGCTGTCCGCAATGCCGCAAGAAGATGGAAATCCACAATGGCAAAGCCGGCACCTACTTCCAGTGCCGTCCATGCAATGTCGTTGAAAAGGCCGAAGAAAGGAAAAAAGCCGTCAACAAGCGCGAAGAGAAAAAGCTTGTCCAGAAATACACCCAAAAGGAAGATTTCGGCACAAGCCTCGGCGACCTGCTCAAAAAGGCGCTCGAGAAAGAAGACTAAATATTTTATGAAGACCGTTTTGGCTGGGTTTCCCTTTTAAATCGGTCTTCATGTTTTCAAATTTTATGATGAAGACCGTTTCGCTGAGCCTTTTTATGGGAAACGGTCTTCATTGCCATTATGAAGACCGTTTTGACCAGGTTTTCCCTTCCAAACGGTCTTCATGGCCTTTGTGAAGACCGTTTTGACCGGGTTTCCCCTTCGAAACGGTCTTCATTTCTCATTAATTACCAGAACATAGCCACTGCCCCTGCAATTCCCGCAACCCAAAGCAGGATGATTACGGCCGCTCCCGCCTTGCTGACCGGCCTTTTGGTATTTTCCGCCTTAATAGCTGCTTCCCGCCTAACTTCCCCCGGTATCAGTTTTAGGGCAATCCAGATTCCAATCGGCAGCAAGATGACGTCGTCAAGGTAACCGAGGACCGGGATGAAGTCGGGTATCAGGTCAATCGGGCTTAGGGCATAAGCAGCAACCATGGCCGCCACAAGCTTCGCATGCCATGGCATCCGTGGGTCTTGGACCGCGAAATAAAGGATCATAATCTGCTTTTTTAGCTGCCTTGCCCATTGCTTTATTTTTTGCATATTTACACTCCCGCCTATTCTTAGGTGTACAGGTAAAGAATATCTCCCTGTTTTCTGTAGGCTCCCTTAATTTCGCCAATGCCGTCAAAGATGAGCGATTCCTCCGTTTCAACGGGCACGGTATCCAAGATTAGATGCAACTCTTTCATATGACGATAATCCTTTTTTACAACCGCAACCACGGGCTGCTGAATGAGATATTCCTCTTGGCTGATGGCTACTTTCAGGTAATGTTTGTGCAGCAGCTTGTCCTCAAGGCGGATGATGTTCATCGGATCAATCCCTTTGGCTGTTAGTTCTCCGGATATGCACACCCGTGTTCCCCGCTTTTTATAAAATTCCTCAAAGACCTTTTCTCTTTCCGCAATTATCTCCCGGACGATGTTCCGGCTCTCCCCACTTATTGATAACTTTACATCGAGACGCCCAGACCCATGCCCTTTCAAGGCTTCTTTTAAAATAGTATACAAAGTTTTATCAGAGTCCAAAAAAGAGCCCTTCCAGTCAGGTGATACTTTATCGAGAATTAACGATAGAAAGATTCCCGTATAATAGCAACTTCTGCGCAGATGGAGAGAAGATTCATAAGGTTCAACTAGGAAGGCCGCATAGTCATCGAGAACTTTTCCAAAGGGAAGCGGGCTTACGAAGGATTTCGCCTTTGCCTCGATGTAAATGGCCGGCCCCTCAACCGTTTCAACCCTGTTTTCGTATTCGAGCGATTCCCCAATCATGTCCGCCCGTCTCTCTCTTAATGCTATAAATCGGTCCAAGTAGCCAAGCATTTCCTCAGGGCTGTCTGCCATGTACGCCTCATACAGAGCTATCCTTTCCTGGATCCTTGCCTCCACATTTTCCTCGATAACCGGGTACATAATTCCGAGAAGTTCATTCGGGAACCGTTTTTCCCCTTTTATATGTTGATACCCATGGAATAATTCGTGAACCAGGGTGGAAAACAATCCTTCATAATCGTTATGGAGTGACAGATTCGCTATCGCGGTTGGATGAATTACCGTTTCAGCCATAAATGAATCCGTTCGGGTTAACACGCGATATGGCTTTTCACCAGCGGCGGGGKAATTGGGATGATTGAAAAGATAAACGAGTTTCTCATCATAAACCGCACATGCTACATATTGAAATCCGGGCCACATTTCTTCCGGGTGGATTCTTATCATATCTTTGGCAATCCGGTCTATTAAACTGTTCATTAAGGTTCCCCCTTTTGTTTCCTTCAACTTCTATAGTTCGTTATTCTTCATGGGAAAACCTTTCAAATTCATACGGATATTATAACGGCTTTCTTCCTTGAAAATTCTTCCTTAAGGATAGTATGATAAAAAAGCTGCCCCTCAGTTAAAAAGAAATGGAGATTTACAATGAGACTTAAAGACTGGGATACAAATTTACGCATCCGTCTCGCTGCCGAGGCATCTTTTAATACAATGTTCTGGATGTTTTTTCCGTTTTTGGCGATTTATTTTTCCGAGGAATTTGGGAAAAGCAAGGCAGGGCTCCTGCTCGTCTTTTCGCAAGTATTCTCCGTTGCCGCCAACCTGATCGGAGGCTACTGTGCTGACCGGTTTGGGCGCAAAAAGATGATGGTCCTGGCTGCAGCCGGCCAGGGAGTGTCGTTTCTCGTTTTCGGGCTTGCCCAGACGCCATGGCTCGATTCCCCGATGCTCGGCTTTATTTGCTTTGCGTTCGCCGGGGTTTTCGGCTCGCTTTACTGGCCTGCCAGCCAGGCGATGGTCGCCGATCTCGTGCCCGAAAAAGACAGGAGTGAAGTATTTGCGGTGTTCTACACTTCGATTAATATATCAGTTGTCGTCGGGCCAATCCTCGGGTCAATCTTCTTCGTCCGCTATCCTTTCGAAGTGCTGCTAGTTTCAGGTTTCATAGGCATTCTGCTCTCTTTTGTCCTTTTAAAATGGATCCGGGAAACACTGCCACACAAAGTGGCTGCCGCCAATACCGGCGGTGGCGGCTGGTATTCGGCTATCATTGGCCAGTTCAAGGATTATCAGGTTATCTTTGCGGATAAAATTTTCCTTCTATTCATCATCGCCGGGATAGTCGTTTCACAGACGTTCATGCAGCTGGATTTGCTGTTCCCTGTTTACATGAAGGAATTCGTCGGAACCCAGACAGTATTTAGCATGGGGGACTGGAACTTCAGGGTGAACGGAGAGCAGGCTTTTGGCCTTGTCCTCTCTGAAAACGGCTTGCTCGTCGCTCTATTTACGGTCGTTGTGACAAGATGGATGGCAAAATACAAAGAACAGAATGTATTTATCACCTCGTCAATTTTGTTTGCGATATCGATTTTCCTCTTTGGACAAACAGTTTGGGTTTGGGGACTCATTTTTGCAATGGTGATTTTCACCCTAGGGGAGCTCGCAACTGCTGGCATCCAGCAAGGATTTGTATCAAAGCTGGCTCCTGAACACCTCCGCGGGCAGTATTTTGCCGCGGCAAGCCTTCGCTATACAATCGGCAGGACAATCGCACCCCTTTCAATTCCGTTAACCGAGTGGATCGGTTTTGATTGGACATTCATTACGCTTTGCGCCCTGTCGCTTTTGAGCGCGGTGCTGTACTGGATGACCTTCAGGAGATATGATAGGCAAAAAGCGGCTATAGCCTAAAAGGAGGGCCAGGAAATGGTTTGGCAAACAAAGCCACAATTAATGGAATTATTGGCGCGACTCGTCAGTATCCCCAGCGTTACCGGGACTGAAACGGAGGCGATTTTCCCGGATCTGCTGGCGCATGAGCTGAAAAAGCTCCCCTACTTCCAGGAGAATGGCCATCACCTAAACGTGCACAACTCTCCAGACGGCTCTTACCTGGCTGCCTTCGTGGAAAAGAAGGGTACCCGGAAGACAATCGTGATGATCAGCCACTTTGATGTCGTCGGAACCGACGATTATGGACAACTGAAAGAATATGCATTCAATCTGGATAAACTGACAGAGGTATATCACAATAATCCCGGCCTGCTCCCAGGCGTTTTTCGCGAGGAGTTCGAGTCCGGCGATTGGGTTTTCGGCCGCGGTTCAATGGATATGAAAGCCGGCATCGTCGCCCAACTATCCCTTTTGGAAAAGGCCGCGGAAGGCAAGGTTGACGGGAATCTCTTATTCGTTACCGTCTCGGATGAGGAGGTCAGCTCGAAAGGAATGCTGAAGGCCATTGATGAAATTCTCCGCCTAAAAGAGGAACTAGGGCTCGAATACATCCTGTGCCTGAATTCCGAACCATCGTTTAAGGAGCACCCTCATGACACGAACAAGTACATGTATACCGGAACGATTGGAAAAATGATGCCGAGCTTTTTGTGCACCGGCCAGGAAACGCATGTCGGGGAGCCATTTGCCGGCCTGAACGCTTCACTCATGGCGGCTGCACTGACGATGGAATTTGAATTGAACAGCAGTTTTGCGGAGACCATTGGCGAAGAAAAAACCCCTGCCTTAACGAGCTTGATGATGAGGGATTTAAAGGCGGGATACAATGTGCAGACGCCAACCGCGGCCGTGTTAATGTTCAACCTTTTGTATATGGAAAAAAAGCCTGGGGAACTGGTTGACGGGATTTTGTCGGCAACCCGGAAAGCAGCCGCCAGGATTGCGGAGCATTACCTGGTTAAAGCAGAAGAAGCAGGGGTGAAGGGATTGCCCTTTGAGATTGGGGTTTATACATGGGAGGAGCTGTACGCGAAGGTTGTTGATTCAATTGGTATTGAAGCCGCAAAGGATTTAATCGTTTCCGCATTGGCAGCCGCAGCTGGAGAGGATGAACGCGGAAAAACGCTTCGAATTGTTCAGGAATTTTCCGCGTTTGTGGATACAAAGCCGTTTATCGTGTTTTATTTCAGTCCCCCTTTCTATCCGGCCGTTTCATCCAGGGGTTCCGGATTCGTCCAGTCACTTGCTTCTTTTATAAAAAAGGAGAATGGCCAAATTATCGAGCGGAACTTTTTTCCGGGCCTTTGCGATTTAAGCTTTGCCGCATCCTCCATTTCGGATAAGGACATCAAGCTGCTGACAGGCAATATGCCTCTCTACGGCAATGGCTATACGATTCCTTTCGATTCAATCGAGAAACTCGATATGCCGGTTTTCAACCTTGGTCCATATGGAGCCGACCCACACCAGAAAACCGAACGGCTCGAACTCGACTTCTCGTTAACAACTCTCCCGGCACTACTCGAAAAACTTGTCCAGCAGGCCTTTCGGCTATCCCAGTGAATCAGGGGACGTATCTTCTGCTTCATTTAGACAATCGGATCTTCGGTTGCCTATTTTATTTACTTATCCCCATTTTTTCCCATTAATTAGCTGCCGTGATAAGAAATACTCGCGTTTTTTGTCAATATTATTTTGTGAAAACTTGATGAACTTTTAATTGAATTGTTTGAAAAATGAGCGTATACTTCAGGTAAATACATATTAAACCATGTTGGGATGGTGGTAATGATGGATTGGATGTCTCCTACCTCCTTGTCTGGGATTATCGCATTCGCATCGCTGTTTTCCTGGGGGATTTACTTAAATATTAAATTATACAATGATATCGAGCAGTAGGCCGGAGCCTGCTGCTTTTTGTTTCCGCCTTTTCCGGACCAAACTTTTTGATAAATTCGCGTGTATATTATTTCTTTTTTTTCCAAATAAGAGATAAACTGAGGAGGACGAAACAGGAAGAGAGGTACATACGATGAGTGATTTTCAAACAAGATTGGAAAAGTATGCGGAGCTTGCAGTTAAGGTTGGGGTCAATGTCCAGCCAGGCCAGACGCTGGTCATCAATGCGACGCTTGACGCAGCTGAGTTTGTCAGAGTCGCAGCCAGGAAAGCATACGAAGTGGGTGCTTACAACGTCGTCGTCAACTGGACGGATGACACCGTTTCCCGCCTGAAGTATGAGCTTGCACCAGATGAAGCATTCAATGAATTCCCTAAATGGAGGGCCAAGGAAACCGAGGATCTGGCCGAAAATGGCGCGGCTTTCATGTCGATCGTTTCTTCATCCCCGGACCTTCTGAAAGGAATACAGTCGCAACGCATATCCAACTTCCAGAAAGCGGCTGGTACCGCACTTGCGAATTACCGCCGGATGATTCAGTCCGATAAGGTTAGCTGGACGGTTATCGCTGTCCCATCCGCTCAATGGGCGGCCAAAGTATTCCCGGACGTTTCGGAATCCGAGCAGGTCGATAAGCTTTGGGATGCTATTTTCAAGGCTGTCCGCGTCGACTCGGAAAACCCGGTCCAGGCGTGGAAGCAGCATGACGAGACCCTTCATGAAAAGGTCCACATCCTTAACGACAAGCGATTTAAATTCCTTCACTACAAAGCTCCCGGAACCGATTTAACGATCGAACTTCCAAAGGACCATCTTTGGGTAGGCGCCGGCAGCATCAATGAAAAGGGTTTTGAATTCATGGCCAATATGCCGACAGAGGAAGTATTCACCGTTCCGCTGAAAACCGGCGTAAACGGCGTTGTTTCTAGCACAAAACCGCTCAGCTATGGCGGCAACATTATTGACAGGTTCAGCCTGACGTTCCAGAACGGCCGCATTGTCGATGTAAAAGCCGAAGAAGGCGAAGAAATTCTGAAGAAGCTCGTCGAAACCGATGAAGGATCCCATTACCTCGGTGAAGTCGCGCTCGTTCCTTTCGACTCGCCAATTTCGCAATCAAATGTATTGTTCTTCAACACACTTTTCGACGAGAACGCGTCAAACCACCTGGCAATCGGCAGCGCGTATGCCTTCTGCATTAAAGGCGGCAAAACGATGAATGCCGAGCAGCTTGCCGAAGCCGGCTTGAATGAGAGCATCACCCATGTCGACTTCATGATTGGCTCCGCCGAAATGGACATCGACGGGGTCACCGAAGACGGCAAATCGGAACCAGTCTTCCGCGGCGGAAACTGGGCGATTTAACTTATTAATCAAACGTTTGATTGAAAAATCATGTCACTTTAATCCAACATTCGTTTGGATTAGCAAGCGGGGTTTTCGAAAACCCCGCTTGTTTTTTTTTGAAAATAACCGGCCAACGCCACTTATTCCCAGGTCAAACCCACTCCCTTTCACGCACAAGGCAGTGACAACTCCCTGCATAATTTGGTAAGGTAGGCTTATCTTTTTTAAAAACGGGGGATTTGGAATGCTGCAAGAATACAAGAAATTTGCAATGAAAGGAAATGTATTTGACCTGGCCGTGGGGGTCATCATCGGAGGGGCCTTTGGCAAAATCGTTACTTCACTTGTAAAAGACATCCTGATGCCGCTCATCGGCCTACTAATGGGAGGAATCAATTTAAAACGCCTGAGCTATACTTTTCACGATGCGGAAATCCTCTACGGTGAGTTCCTTCAGTCTGTTATCGACTTTTTGATCGTTTCATTTTCAATTTTTCTTTTCATAAGGCTCTTCCAGCACTTAAGGCTTAGGAATGTGGAAGAGAAGGAAGAAGAAATTAAAGAGGAAGTCGACAAAACCGAGGAACTGCTGACCGAAATCAGGGATCTCCTGAAAGAGCAGGTCAAAGAATCCACGGACCGCGGCTAGCATTTTTCTCTAAAAACCAGCTTCGCACAATTAGCCAGCCGGCGTTTACTGTCGGCTGGCTTAAATTTTTTATAAATATTTGTAAAAATAGTTGAAACCTTTGAATCTTCTATCCGTAAATGTTTATACTCAAAAAAATTATGAGGTGAGGCACTGATGTATGTACAAACCAGTACGGAGTATTTGCCGTCCGTCATGAGGGCATTCGCACTGTCGATTGCGTTCGCGCTCCTCGGAGCAATGGCTGGCGTTTACGTTCCATCGGCATTATTCCTGCCATTGATAATCCTTGAAATCGGCATGCTCCTTTTCGCATTCCTGATTCGCAGAAAGAAGACGATTTCGTACACATTCCTTTATACCTTTACGTTCATATCCGGAATCACCACTTATCCAATCATTTATCACTATATGGCGCAATCCGGTGGCAATGTCGTCTTGCTCGCACTAGGGACAACCACGGTGGTTTTTGCGGGAATCGGCGTTTACGCGACAAAGACGAAGCGCAATTTCTCCTGGATGGGCGGCATGCTGATGGCAGCCCTGCTCGCACTAATTGCGATTTCGATTTTTAATTTTATCTGGCCACTAAGCTCGACAGGGATGCTTGCTTTTTCATTCGTCGGCGTCCTTGTTTTCAGCGGCTACATTCTATTTGATTTTAACAGGATGAAGCATTATGGAGTAACGGCTGAAGAAGTTCCGCTCATGGCACTGAACCTGTATTTGGACTTCGTCAACCTGTTTATCAATTTGCTCCGTATTTTCGGCATTTTGTCGAGCGACGATTAATATGTGTTCCCCCTTTCTTTAAATAGATAGCGAAAGGCAGGCCTTCCCCCGGGCCTGCCTTTTGCTCATTTAAAGAAAGAATTCCGTTTTTTACCCCGTAAAATATCACCCGACCAGCCTTTCCTTTTCAGGACAATATAGAGAACGAGCGTTGAGAGGACAACCAATCCGATTGCGAATACATACCCATACTTCCACTCAAGCTCCGGCATATTCCGGAAGTTCATTCCCCATAAAGCACCAAGGGCGGTAATTGGGGTGAACAGTGTAGTCAGTACGGTCAATGTTTTCATAATCTCGTTTCCACGATGTGTTGAAACGACTTCCTCAAGCTTGATAAGTGTATCGATTTCAGCCTGATATTCGTTGGCGATTTTGAACCCTCTTTCTATTTTCAGGCATGTTCTTCGGTACTCTTGCTTTCCGGTGGCCCTCTCACCGAAGGCTTCTTCCATTGCAATCTTTATTTCCTGAAGTGGGATCATAAGATGTTTGAGAACAAGCAGTTCGTGGCGGTAATGGTAAATTTCCTCAAGGACACTGGTGCTATTTTCCTTTTTCATCCTCCAAAAAAGGTCGTTGAGCTGTTCCTCAAAAGGATCGATTTCCATCAAGCTGCCAGTCGTAATTTCACCAAGGAGGACAGAAAACCCTTCAAGGGCATTATCCCCGTTGCCCATTTGCTTCTTAAGGAGAGGGTAATCTTTTTTTCCGAGAACCTCGAAATTGAGGCCGCTTGTAATCATGAAGTTTTCCGCAACAAAGAAATGAAAATAATGAAAATCATCCTTGTCATCAAGGTCCTGCTTAAAAACAAGCGACCCTGCCACCCATTCCGAACCTTTATGAAACGTGTCAACCATAATACTGTTGGTTTGCATGGATGCGGACTTTTCAATCCATTGATATAGATCATAGGAAACCTTTTCTCTGGCAAGCTTTTTTAGCCCCTCTGTATCCCCTTGCGAAAATTCATGCCATTCCCAGGCTCCGTCCTTAAATACATGCTTCACTTCCCGCCACATCCTGTTCCGTTCATAAAATATAATCAAGATTCAGTCCTACCTTAAACATCCCCACAACAGCCGCTTTCAAAACTTTTTAGCCGGGAATGTTTTTATGGCCAAGGCTCCGGGTAAATAAAAATTACATTCTAGAGAGAAATTAAACGAAAAGGAGATGGTCTGGCATGAATAAGAATACCCGTTACATGGTTGCAGGAGCCGGCATTGGGGCACTCCTATGGTATGCATTGAAGCCTTCAAAAATGGGTGTGAAGGAAATGGCCAATACAGTGGTTAACAAGCTTCCGTTTGGAAAAAACAAAGTTGAGCCTGTTGTCGCAAAAGCAGGCCTGTCCGACCCAATGGACCTTGATGACAACAAAATGGTTAGCGAAGGATCACAGTACGGAGTCCACTATTACAACCAGAACGAGCAGGATAAGGCCTAAAGGGTTACCTTTAGGTTTTTTGCTGATCCGGGCAATATGATCGATTAGACGGAGGAAACGGCGATGGGCTATTTATTTATTTGTATTTATATTGGAATCATCCTCGTTGTAGTGGAAGTATGTACGATGTTATTTGTCCTGACGGGGCTCGAAAAACCCATCGCCCGTTTCCAGGTGGTGTCGATGCTGACAAGCACAGGTTTCACTACCGGCGAATCAGAGCTCATTATTGCCCATCCAATCAGGAGAAGGCTTGGCGCTTTCCTGATTCTGTTTGGCGCTTTTTCCCTCGCTGTCATCATTTCCGCCATCAGCGGCATCCTGCAGAAAAATTTCCATATAACCGAAATAGGCATCGTCGCAGGAGTCCTGGTCCTGCTGTTGGTTATCCTGAAGCTCCCTTTTTTACAAAAAAAGCTCTCTTCCATACTCCATGAAGAACTTGAGCAACATTACAATCTGGAGGACCTCCCGATCAAAGATGTATTATTGCAAAATGACGATGACTACTTTGCGGAAATCCATGTCCATGAGGACTCCGATTTAGTAGGTTATACATTGGAAGAAACAATCAAGCCGGAAGAGGATATCAATATCCTGTTTATTAAAAGAGGGGATGTTGCCATTCGCCATGACCGGCATAAAGAAAAGATCCAGGCCGGTGACCTGCTGGTGTTGTACGGTGACAAATCGCTTCTGAAAAGGAAGTTTGCCGCCGAAATCAAGGCATATGAAGAAAAAGTTGAGGAACACGCAAAAGGTCAAAAGGTTTAACCTTCCTTGTTGTAATTAACGGTGCCAGGCACCAAATCTCCGCTGTCCGAGGATTTTATATACGTATTGGTCGATAGCACAGTTTGCTGGCTTAATAGCAGACGGCTAGCAGCCACTAGCTTTTATGAACCAGTTTGCTGGATTTATGAACCATGGTGATGCATTTGTGAACCGGTATTCGATTTTATGAACCGGATTTATACTTTTATGAACCGAAAATCATTTTTATGAACCTGATGGCTTTTATGAACCGAATTACGAATCATTTTTAAAACAATTTAACCTCCTGAAAACTCCCAACTCCAAAAGCCTCCTATTCTTAAGAAAGGAAGCTCTTCTATCACTATCCTATTATCGGTCCCTACTTCGTCAGGTTGTGCTTGAACGCGTAGATGACAGCCTGCGTCCGGTCCTGGACCTGGAGCTTGGAGAGAATGTTACTGACATGCGTTTTGACTGTCTTCAGGGCAATGAATAGTTCGTCGGCGATTTCCTGGTTTGTCTTGCCTTCGGTCATTAACAGGAGAATTTCCATTTCCCGTTCCGTCAGTTCCTCGTGGGGCAGGAGTTCTTTTTTCTGGCGCATCTTGAGCATCATTTTGCCGGTGACTTCTGGTTCGAGAATGGATTGGCCTGCGTATGTAGCGCGGACGGCATTGGCAATTTCGCTTGCCTTCGATGTTTTCAGCATGTAGCTTGTCGCTCCCGCTTCAAGGGCTGGGTACACTTTTTCGTCGTCAAGGAAACTGGTGACGATGATGATTTTTGCTTCGGGCCATTGCTCAATAATTTGGCGCGTCGCCTCGATTCCATCCATCTCTTTCATAACCAAGTCCATCAGGATGATATCCGGCCTTAGTTCCAGCGCCAATTCGACGCCGCGTTTCCCGTTATCCGCTTCGCCAACCACTTCGATATCGGGCTGCGCGGACAAGTAGGAAGATACTCCGATTCGGACCATCTCGTGGTCATCAACAAATACTACTTTAATCATTTTCCCCATCCCCATTCGACACAGCCGGAACCTTTACTTCAAGCCGCGTCCCTTTATTCTTAACAGAGACAATCTTCAGTGTGCCTCCTATTTCAAGTGCCCGTTCATGCATATTCTGCAGGCCGTATGCACCTGCTTTCCGGTCTTCTTCGTCAAAGCCGACCCCGTCATCGACAACCCGCATAATAATCAGGCCATCCCTTTTAATCAAAAGCACCTCGAGCGATTTTGCCTTTGCATGCCTAAGCGTGTTCGAGACCGATTCCTGGAGAATGCGGAAAAGGTGGTCCTCAACTCCTTTGTCCATTGAAAATTCTTCTGCCCTCCAAGTAATTTCCATCATTACCTTTTGCGAAAGTTCATTAAGAAGCTCGGCGATGCCTTCCTGAAGGGACTTGCCTTTCAGGGCTGCCGGACGAAGGTGAAGCAGGAGCGCCCTCATCTCAATCTGGGACTGGTGGATCATCCCCTCCACAAGCTTCAATTGTTTCGCTTCCGGGCCATCCTCTTCCCCTCTCGATTCCGTTACCGCCGACATCAGCATCGAAGCGGCGAAAAGCTGCTGGCTCACCGAGTCATGAAGTTCGCGGGCAAGCCGGTTTCGTTCCTGTGAGATGATTTCCTGTATTCTCACTTCCTGCTCCTCCGCTTTTTCAGTAGCAAGCCGCTGTGATACCTTCGCTTTTTCCGACAGCTGTGCATTCAGTTTTTGAAAACGGTCATGGATTTCTTTCATTTCGTTAATAGAACCTTCATCCTTTAATTCCGCCTGGTGCCCCTCCTCAATCTGGCGCAGCGACTGGCCAATCTGCGAAAGCTGCGATTTCCAAAAAACACCGGTAATCAACCCAAATAAAATTCCGAAGGCTCCGCTTGATGCGGGCAAAAAAATGATAAACGGGATGCCCATCAACTCCCTCTCCCAAAGCTGCGACAATTCGGAAATCGGGAATACGACAAAAAATGCCACTGAACCAATGCCCATCAAAACGAAGGCGAACCCGAGGCTCCAGACGACTTGTCTTTGGATTGCGCTCATATCCGGCTCACCTCGAGATTCCCAACGATTAATGATGTGAAGATTTTGACCTTCTGGATTGATTCATCATAGTCGGCTGTTTTCAGCTGATAAACCTGATTGAATACCTTTTCTTCCTCCTGGCCAAAAATGGCCGTCGACCCCGCCACTACCGAGTGGTTGATGCTTACTTCCATATCGTACGGGACAAGGATTTGCACATTGCCAATCAAGTTCCGGATAAAGATGACCGTCTCCCCTTTTGGAAAAACAGTATAACTTAAATCAATTGTCGTATCGCCAACCCCCGCCTGGATATTAATATCATTCCAGTCATACACATGGTCAGGGGTTTTTTGCTGGCCAAATACTAGATTTTCAAAAAGCGGCTTTGTCCTAGCCATTTCCTTTTGGCTGCCTGCGGAATCAGGAGCCCCAAGGGTCGGAGCAATTCGCTTTGGCGTGTTTTTTGACTGAATGAACTGAATGAAGTACAAAACAAGCATGCCAATCAATACGATTTTCAGTGTAATCATATTCATTAGGCTCGCAATTAAAATGACAATCCCAACCCAAAAAAGAATCTTTCCGAACTTAGAAGGCGACTTCTTCCTGCCAAAGTAAATCAATGCCCCCGACAGGAAAATGGAAAAGACAAGGCCGCTGTTAAAAAATGCGATTTCCAATAGAAGTATGATCCCGCCGCCAAATATGAGCCAGCCCATATAATCCCCTGTCATTTTCCTATCCATCTTTCTTCCTCCCCGAAAGCCGCTTCTGTACTATACTCTTTGCGTCCTCTTTAGAATATCATTTACCGTTGGTTGTTGTCTTTAAGTTGTTTCATAAAAAGGGCGTCCCGGCTAATTACCGGGATTCGCCCCTTGCATTTTCTGCTGGTACTGCTCGTACAGTGCATTCGGCTGCTTATTAAATATGCGCATTTAGCCCGAGGCTACCGCCTATCTTATTGTGCGTTTTGCTGCCCTTCATTTTCCCTCAACTGTTTTTCCAACTGGGCGATCCTTGCGTCGATTGTGCTGCGCATATAGTTGTTATTCGCTTCGTGTTCAATCGTGTCAAGGTAGGTTTCGATTTCCCGGAAGCGGTTTTCTGATTTCAATTCGCTGGACTCAACTACCTGGCTAATGCGGTGATTGGCCCTGCTCATATTTTCCCGGCCCATCAATTCAAGGCGGCGAATGTTCATATCCTTTAGCTTGTGCTTCATTTCCTCGTATCTTGCTTCTAGTTCATCATGCTGCCTGGCCGCTTGGGCAATCGCTTCTTCCAGGCGCGCCGCCCGCTCCGTGTATTGCAGATATTCTCTTGATGCAAATTCCTGAAGGCCCAGTTCTCCAGCCTGGGATGCTACGTCCGCCTGATGCTTACGCTTTGCGGCCATTTCCTTTGCTAGGTGATATTCACGTGTAAATTCATCCTTCAGCGCGTGCTGGCGCTCGACAAGCTTCCGTACCTTTTCTGTTTCCTTCTCGCATTGGCGAAGGTACTCGTTCAGCATTGCGATCGGGTTTTTCCTTTCCTTCTGGTCCAACGCCTCGTGCAGGTCCGCCATCACTGTGTTTTTGAGTTTAGTAAATAAGTTTGCCATCATCGTTTCTCTCCCTTATCATTTAGTAGTTTTTATGCAGTTCGTTCCATTGCTTTTCAAAATTAACGAATGGATCAGACTCTTTAACGGGTTCGGAATACCTGGTTTCATTCCAGTTTTTGTACACGAGGTACAGGACATAAGCCGCAGCGATGCCGAATAGGGCAGGCGCGTTGCTTGCCGCAGCGGATAGAACGATTAGACCAAGGATACCAAGGCCAATCCTCGCCGCTGTTGATTTTGTCTTCAGGAATTGCTTAACCACAAAGTACAGAATCGCCAGGCTAATCACCATTCCCGCGATTGGGCCGATTGTCGATAGCAGGACGATGGCTGCGATACCTCCCGCTACGAGCAAACCAAATTTTTTCATTCCATTTCCTCTCCTTTCCTTTCATGTCTCTATCTTACCTTCACGGAGAATTTTCAATAACGTGCTCAAGACAGATTTTCATCTAGGACTTGAGGCGGAGGACAGGCTCGGCCCTTCGTAAACCAGGCTAATTTTCAAAAAAATAAGCATCCGCTTTAAAAAGCGGATGCTTGATTCAAGCTTATTTGGAGATGAACATCTGTGTCCAGTAATGGCGCTGGGCACCGCCAGCCGCATAGCCGACGCCGATATGTGTATAGCCCTGGTTCAGGATATTCGCCCTGTGGCCCGGCGAATTCATCCATGCCCGCACGACTTCCGCAGCGGTTGTTTGCCCGGCCGCGATATTTTCACCAGCGGACCTGTAGGCAATGCCGAAGTTCTTCATCATCGTGAACGGTGAACCGTATGTAGGGCTCGTATGGGAAAAATAATTTTTGTCCCTCATATCAACGGACTTATACCTCGCCACCCTTGAGAGTTCCCAATCATGGGCAAGCGCCTTAAGCCCATATTTGGCCCGCTCCTGATTGGTTAGGCTAATGACCTGCTGCTCTACCGATTTTGCACCAATTGTCGGAATGGTTACCTTTTGTCCGGGATAGATCAGGTTCGGATTTTTGAACTGCGGGTTTGCCCTAATCAGTTCATGCAGCCCAACATGATATCGAACGGAAATTTTCCAAAGCGTATCGCCGCGGACAACCGTATGGATCGTCTGTGCGCTTGAGATTCCCGGCACGGCCACCAATGCCATAACAAACACCATTAGAATCAATACAAATTTTTTCATATAATCGCCTCCTCGGGATAGATTGTGTTTTTTCCACAAAAATATACCGGGATCAAAGGAGGGTATGGTTATTCTTTTCTCAGGCGGGAAAACAGGTAAGGACCCACAGACATGTTTTGGGAAGACTAACAGCAAACTTTTGTAGGAGGCGCATGATGGAAAACCTGTCCTGGCTTGAACTAATCATCCTCATCCTGGCGAGCTACCGCCTGACCCATTTGATTGTTTTTGACAAGATCACCGAATTCATCCGGAAACCCTTCATGAAGAAGAAGAAAATCGAGACTTCGCATGGCAGCGAGGTAAAGGACGTTCCGAAGAACATGTTTGGCTACCTGCTTAACTGTTATTGGTGCGCGGGTATCTGGAGCGCAATTTTTCTCGGGGGCGGCTATCTGCTTTTCCCAAAAACATTCCTTATCCTCGGGTTGATCCTTGCTATCGCCGGCGGCCAGTCCGTCATTGAAACCTTTGTTGGCGTCAATATTAAAAAAGTCGCCTACTACTCCGCAAAGGAAAACGAAAGCAAGGCTCCCAACGCCGAACCGCCAAAGGAACACCCAAAAGGTTAACATACAAAAAAACTCGCCACCTCCGGCGAGTTTTTTAACGAACAGTGGCACCACACGAAAAATCTTGTTTCACAGATAAAACAGATTAGGGTGCGATGTTTGATTTAGCACCGCTATTTAACTATTAAGGATAAGGTGGAACAAGTTCTATCCAGTGGTGTGCCAGATTTTAATCTGTGTCCATTTTTATCAAATCCCACGAGGAAACGATTCCGATTGGCATTTCCTTATGGGAGCCGTTCTCGGTAATAATGACCGCCTCCAGTTTGTTTTCATGCTCTGGACGTGAATCATACAGGTCCTGGAGTTCGAAAATATTCATTTCCTTGGAAACGATTTTAACCGTATTCGTCTTTTCATGCTTTTGGACATCGCTCAGCTTTTGCCCGGCAAGGTCGATCTTGGAGCCCTTCAGCCTGCTGGCAAAATAGCTCCTTAGGCCGCTTTCGGTCACAAGGAATTTAAATCTTTCACCCTCGTAGACCGGATACTGGGTAAATTCATGCTTTTCCATTTCGAGAAGCGCGTCCTTGATTGCTTCATCCGCCTGGAACGTCTTCACCGGTTTTGAAGCGACGGTTAGGATGGAGGGCGGGACTTGCAGGAATTCAGCGATTGCCTCAATTTGCTCGACCACCTCCGGATGGGGTTCCGCGATGTAGAAATTCTTCCGGCTTTTTTCGTGGACAAGCGCGTTCCTGAGCCGGGCGTAACTCTTTAAATCATCGAAATAACGGCGGATTGGCGCATGCCTGTTCTTCACTTTATGAAGCAGCTCAATAAAATGGTCCGTATCGGCATTTTTCTCAAGCTTTTTTAATTCAGTATGGATTTGGTTGAACGCCACCTCAAAGCGTTCAGACCTCTCCCTTACCCTATTTATCACTTTTGGATTATGAGCCATGAACTGGCCTCCTTATGGTTTCTAGTTTCACCTTACTTATTTACCAACCTTGAGGCGATTGTGAAACATGGCAGATTTTTGTGTACGGGGAAAAGTTTGCGCTTCGGGCTTGAAGTGCCACCCAGACCGGGTTTTAAAATTTTTTGCCATACGTGGACGGGGGCTTATGCGGCTAACCGAACCGCGTTTAATCTTGTTGTCACCTAATTGGGGGTTACCTGTACGAAAAGAAAACGCACCAGCTTGGTTGAAGCCGGTGCGTTAATTGCTATTTTTAACCTTGAATAGATTGTTTAATTGCCGTTTCGAACTGGTTGACGATGTCATTCGCATGCTCGATGCCGACGGAAATGCGGACGACCTGGCGATTGATGCCAAGTGCGGCCCGCGCTTCCGGTGTTAATGCGCGGTGTGATGTGACTTCCGGATGGGAAACGGTTGTCTCCACACCGGCGAGCGTTGGCACAATTTTAATCCAGAAAAGCGCCCTGAAAAATGCATTCATATCCGCCTTTTCGGAAAGCTCAATCGTGACAATCGCGCCGTATCCCTCTTCCCCATGCCCAAATGGATAATACACTTTTTTCACATCAGCGTTTTCTTTTAATGCCAATGCAAGCTGACGGGCATTGGAGGACTGGGCCTTCATGCGCAGCGCCAGCGTTTTTAAGCCACGGGTGGTGAGCCACGCTTCAAACGGGCTTAGGTTTGCGCCAAGGTTGGCGATTTTCCCGCCCGCCCTGGCAATCAGATCTGCCCTGCCCACCACGACACCGGATGTGACATCGCTATGCCCGCCAATATACTTTGTTGCGCTGTGCACAACCAGATCCGCACCGAGCTCATAAGGCCGGACATGCAGAGGCGTCGCGAACGTATTGTCAACAAGTGTGAGCAGGCCTTTCTTTTTCGCAAAAGAAATAACGGACTCGAGATCCTCGACGCGGAGAAGTGGATTCGTAATCGATTCCGTATAAATCAGGCGGGKATTTTCCCGTACTTCACTTTCGACATGGGAAAGGTCCTCAAATGAAACAAAGGTTGCCTCAATGCCAAAATCCTTCAGTTCTTCCTTCAGCATATGGTAACTGCCGCCGTATACGTCATCCGCCGCGATGATATGGTCCCCGCTTCTAACTGCCGCGAGCACCCCGGCGAGGATTGCTGACAATCCGGATGAAGCCGCCACTCCTGCAGGCGCCCCCTCAAGCCTGGCAACCGCAGCCCCAAGCTCATCTGTATTCGGGTTTCCAACCCTCGAATACAAATAGCGTCCATTGCCCTCATAGAACCCTTCAAGTTCGTCCAAATCCTTGAACGTAAAGGCAGACGTCTGGTAAATCGGCGTTACCTTGCTCGCAATTTCCCTGCCGGCCTTTTTATCCCCATGCAACACTAGCGTTTGAAATTCCTTTGTCATTCAAGCCACCTTCTTCTATTGGGTATCCTTATTATGATGGTGAGTATATCAGCCGGGCGATGAAGCGTCAAACGCAATTCCCAATCCTTCGAAAAATCTGACAGAGAAAGCGGAGGTAAATTATTGGGTTTATTTTCCCTGGACAGGGAACAATATAGTGAACCTTCCATCAGCGGGGGTTTTTCGCTGATGGTTAGCTGAACCAATCGGACCTTTAGGGACAGTTGCCCTTTAGGGCTTACTGTCCCTTAAGAGTGGGATATAGTGAATTACAGGATCCGGATGAAGGAGGAATAACATGAGTGAACAAAGCGGAACACCAAAGTATCCGAGAACGTATTGGCGAGAAATCGATCTTCCGAAGTTCGGCAGGCTCGAGGGGAATCTTTCAGTTGATGTCGCCATAGTTGGAGCAGGAATGACCGGTATCACGGCTGCCTACCTGCTTTCAAAACAAGGCAAAAAAGTCGCCATTATTGAGGCCGGCAGTGTCCTGAACGGGACGACCGGGCATACGACCGCGAAAATCACCGCACAGCATGGCCTTTTATACGATGAGCTGATCAGCCACTTTGGCGAGGAAAACGCAAAGCTTTACTATGAATCCCATTCCGACGCGCTCGGTTTTATTAGAAGGATCATTAACGAAGAAAATATCGACTGTGACTTCAGCGACCAGGACGCCGTCATTTACTCGGTTACGGATGAATACAAGTCGAAGATCGAAACCGAAGCCGAAGCCTATAAAAAGCTCGGCATCCCGCACGAGTTGCGCACAAGCATTCCTTTTAATATCCAAGTGAAAAATGCACTTGTGATGAAGGACCAGGCGCAATTCCATCCTCTGAAATATTTAAGGGCGCTTTTGAAAAAAGCCATCGAGGCCGGCTGCCAAGTGTTTGAAAATACGACCGCGAAGGATATCACACTTGAAGGCGGCACGGTTGTGCATACGAAAGAGGACAGGAAAATTTCCTGCGGGCATGCAATCATCGCCTCACACTGGCCATTTTTTGATAAAAGAGGGCTTTATTTCGCAAGGATGTATGCTTCCCGCTCGTATGCGATTGGCGTGAAGTCGGACAAGGAATACCCCGGCGGCATGTACGTCAGCGCAGATTCACCGACACGATCGATCCGCTATACGCCGCTTGATGGGGAAAACCTGCTGATTATCGGCGGCGAGAACCATCGCACCGGGAAAAGTGAGGATACGGAGAAGCATTACCATGCACTGGCTGAATTCACCGGGGAAGTGTTTGGTAATGGGGACTATACGTACCGCTGGTCGGCGCAGGATTTGGATACACTCGATAAACTCCCTTACATCGGGCCTTTGAAGGACGATGAAGAAACGATCCTCGTTGCAACCGGCTATAAAAAATGGGGCATGACAACAAGCACGCTCGCCGGACATATTTTGGCCGACTATGTGCTAAATCTCGAAAGCCCATACAAAAAGCTTTACCACCCATCCAGATTCGAAGCCGATCCGTCCTTGAAGAAAGCAGTCAGCTTTAACGCGGCAGTAGCCGGCCATCTCGTAAAAGGGAAGCTGGAGTATATTCCGAAGTCCCCTGGCGACCTCGCGGTTGGTGAAGGCGGCGTTGTCCTGGTCGATGGCAACCGTGCCGGCGGCTACAAGGACGAGACCGGCAAATTGTATCTTGTTGATACGACGTGCACACATCTCGGCTGCGAATGCGAATGGAACAGTGCCGAAAAGACGTGGGACTGCCCATGCCACGGCTCGCGGTTCGCTTACAACGGAGAAGTTGTCGAAGGCCCGGCAATCGAAAACCTTAAAAACCTCGAATAGTGAGGCAGGGGACGTACCCTTTGCCTCTTTTTTTGCAATTTCCCGGATTAAGAATTGCACTTTTTTTAAAAGAATCACGCAAAATCGTATTTACTAGTAATCGTCTCGCTTTATTCGCCCCACTTTATAAAGAGTTCGCCCCAGTTTTCCGATTATTCACCCATTATTTATCGTATTCGGACCTATCTAAATTTTCGGAATTATGTATTTCCCAACCTCTCCCCACCGGGCAAATAAAAAACAGCCACACCACAGTGCAGCTGCCCACAACCTAAGGCTTCATATTCATCCAGCTTTCAAGATGATGGATGGCAAAAACAACGTTGCCGCCGAGTTTTGAAAGTTCACCTTCCATATAGGCTTTTCCTTCTTCATGGAAAGAGATGAAATCCCCCTCCGAACTGGCGTCTGTTTCAACGCCGACAATCAGCGTCTTCCCCGCATTCTCTGCCATGCGCATTTCATTGCTGATAATTTCGGCAATAGCCGGGGCCGTATCGCGGTACGCCATGATGGACGGGAATTCAACTGTTTGAATAACCCAATTGGCGAGATTCCCTTTGCCGATTTTATTGTTGTAATCATGCTCGTCAAACCAGAATGGAATGTCCGCCCCAAGCGGAAGGCCGAGCTCGCTTGCCTGCACCTTTGCGTTTAAAAGAAGGTTCTGATAGGAAAGGACCGTAGCTTTGTAGTTGGACGTCCAGCCACCGTACAAATACGGCTCAACATCCAGATGGATTCCGGTGAACTTCTCTTCCGGAGCGGCCTTGGCCTGGTACGCGGCAACCCAGTCCATGAACTGGTTCAAGTATGCACCGCCTTTTCCCGATACCCAATCGGGAGCGCCGTCAAGGGCGTGAACCTTAATTCCAAGGGCCGAGGACTTGCCAATAAACCGCTTGTATGAATCCATATCAATGTTCCGATTAATTTGCAGAAAAACCTCGTCTGCGTGCTTCTCCTGAAGAAATGCGAGCACATCATCCGGCCGGGCTTCAATCATGGCTGTATCCCAAAGCCACGTTGCCCGGGGCATCCCCTCAGCCTTTACAGTTAGATTTCCCATTGACCCCGCCGCCAAAATTAATAAAATTGCACACAAAAAAGCTTTACGCATAGACTTCTTTTCCTCTCCTTTTTGGAATTGTCCCAGACATCCAAAAAGAAGTCCGGCGGCGTGGCAGCCATTAGGTTTCCCGGGCAGGCCCATCGCTTTGCGTCCCTGTCTTTCGGCAGGTTTGCCTTTTTCTGTATATAGTATAGCGTCTTTGCCCCCAATGGAAAATAGACCAATTTGACCAAAAAAATAGCCACCCCTAGTTGGAGCGGCTAACCTTAATCATCATTCGGCCTGTTGCGGATCAACCTGTCCTGCCCGGTAGTAAACTTCACAAGCTCCGAACTAGTTTTGCCGACACTTTTGTTATTGTTAATCTGCGCATTCCGGTTCCCCAGCTTCTTTCTGCCCATTAACCTCATCTCCTTTTTCTTTAGTTTGGGCTCCGGAAACCGGATTATTCTAATCGGAAGGTGGCAGATTCTTCTTTGTTTTTACGGCTTTTTTGAAAAAACAATCATCAATCAATGTGCGGCTTCTTTCCCAAGGCTGGGCGCTTTCCGGGCAAGGGTTTCCTGCTCAAACGCGTACGCAATCCGGATCAGCTCCGGCTCGCTCCAGGCCGTCCCTGCGAAACTAATGCCCACAGGCTCGCCGTCCTCCGTGAAGCCGACGGGCACGACAACCGTCGGATAGCCGGCGCGCGCTGAAAGATCCGCCCCCTCATCATGCGGGAAAACAATCGCATTAAGCTGGTACTCGTACAGTGCATAATCGATGCCGTTATCTTTCGCATGGTACTCATTGAATTCGAGTGAACGGACATACGCTTCCTCATACAATCCGCCGCTAGTTGCCTCCGAGCCAATCAGGACTTCCTGGCCGTACTTAAGCATTTCCGCTTCATTTTCCTTGTTGAACCGGATTACATCGGCAAGCGTCCGCACCTTCGCGTTTGGCCCAAGGCTTTTCAGGTAGGCGTTCAGCCCTGCCTTGAATTCGAAGGTAAGCACTTCCCAATCCCATTGCTTTTTGGCGGAAGGAATCGAAATATCAACCACATCCGCGCCAAGTGCTTTCAGCTTTTCGATCGCCTTGTCGACGACAGCGGTCCTTTTTTCGCCCGCTTCGGCAAAATAATGTTCCCGGGCAACGCCAAGCCTTTTGCCGGAAAGCCCTTTTTCCAAATTTATCGTAAAGTCCACCCCGCCGAGCCAGCTCGCCAGTGTCGCCGGGTCCCCATTATCCTCGCCAGCAAGCACGTTCAGCAAAATCGCCGCATCCTTAACCGTTCTTGCCATCGGGCCGGCCGTATCCTGGGTATGTGCTATCGGAATGATTCCCCTTCTGCTGACCAGGCCCACTGTCGGCTTGATCCCGACTAGCGAATTTTGCGCCGCTGGATTGAGGATCGAACCCGAAGTTTCTGTCCCAACCGCGACCGCTGCGAAATTAGCCGCGATCGCCGCACCCGAGCCGGCACTTGAACCGCCCACGTCGAAGCGGCCAGGGCCGTATGGATTGAGCGTCTGGCCGCCCCTTGAACTGTAGCCGCTCTTCATGCCAATCGCCATGAAATTGGCCCACTCCGTCATGTTTGTCTTCCCAAGAATAACAGCACCCGCTTCACGGAGCCTGCGCGCCACCTCCGAGTCGGCCGGCGCATAGGAATCGGCCAACGCCTTCGAACCCGCGCTCGTATGCATCCGGTCGCCCGTATCAATATTATCCTTCAGGAGCACCGGAATCCCATGCAGCGGCCCGCGCGCTCCGGAAACTTCACGCTCAGCATCCAAGGCAGCCGCGATTTGCACCGCATCCGGGTTAACTTCAATCACCGACTTTAATTCCGGTCCTTTCCTGTCATACTGTGAGATCCGGTATAAATACATCAGCACAAGTTCCTTTGACGTCAGCTCCCCGGCCGCCATCTTATCCTGCATATCGCCAATCGTCGCTTCTTCAAGCCATGTATCGTGCAGTTCTTTCAACTTTGGATTTTGCATAAGAATCCCCCTTGCTCCCTTTTTTAGGCTCAGTTAAAATTGGCTGTTGATTTCCACTACGGGCACACGCTTTCCGCGGGGCGAAGCAGCTACCTGTATCAGCTTCTCGAGAAACATCTGTGAATTGGCCCCGTGCAGCTTTGCGACGAGCTGAAGATTCACTTCCTCGAATATTCTGTGGCGCAGGAGCATCTTTTGTGGAGCCTCCTCGGCGCTAGCGCCTGCTTGTCTAGCTACAGCGCCTACCCCCTCGAGGTCGCTTCGGTCCTTCAAGCGAAGTCAAAGAGCGACTTCTCCTTCAGGCCCTCCAGCGCTTGTCGGGGCTGACCGAGGCGCTTCTGCTTTTCAAGTGGTCTCCAACATCCCGCTGGACACTGAATAGCATCCTCGAATATTCCCACGCACGAAGGAAACGCGATAGCGTTTTCGAGGAGTCGGTGCCCTCCGTTACAATCAACGTTGTAAAAACCTAGCTTTTCTTCGAAAAATATCTCCTAACTCTTCCTAAAAAAATCGTCCTATCTGATAATTAATAAACAGGCTAACTTCTTATAAATCAGTACAATCTTCTGCCAGGATGGAAACACCGTCTTGTTTACATACATTCGATAAAAGCTCCCGGGAACCCTTTTTTTGCAAAAGGGAGCATAGCCGGAAAAATCAAGGGCGCCCACCCTATAAAGTGGACGCCCTGCTCCCTATCTCTTTTTCGCCCGTTCGAGCTGCCTGATATTTTCAACCGCAATTTTCCCTTTGTAAAAAATCCGCTTCTCCACAGAAACGCCTAGCTTTCGGCCATATACCTTCAGCTCACGCTCCTCCCGTTCCGTCACAAGTGAAATGACCGTTCCATTCGCACCCATCCTTCCAGTACGGCCGGAGCGGTGGATGTACTGGTCAATATCTCTCGGGAAGTCGACATGGACGACATGAGTGACACCCGGGATATCGAGCCCCCTCGCGGCAACATCGGTTGCGACAAGCATCTTAATGTTCCCTTCGCGAAAATCCTTGACCGCCTTTTGCCTGTCCATTTTCCCAAGCTCGCTATGCAAAAGGCCTACCGACAGCTCCTTAAACTGAAGCTTCGACGTGATAACCGGAATTTCCGTTATATCATTAATGAACGCAAGCGCCTTAATCCCGTCCAGACGGGCAATTTTTTCAAGCAGCAACATCTTCTCCCGCGGCTCGCATGAGAAATAAATATGCTCAACCATCCCCTGCTCAATCGCTTCATCCTTCGTAACCCTGAGGATTTCCGGATTTTCCGTCAAATTTTTCGCAAGTTGCTCAGTCTCTGGCTTCATTGTCGCCGAAAACAGGACAACCTGGCGATCCTTCAGAGCCGATGTTACAATATCAAGCACCGGACCGAAATGCTCACGAACCAAGAGCTGGTCGCCCTCATCAAGGACAATCATCTTCACCTCATGCATCTTCAGCTTTTTCTGCTTAATCAGCTCATTCACCCTGCCCGGCGTCCCAAATGCAATATGCGGCTTCTTCTTCAGCTTCTCAAGCTGCCTTTTCACATTTGCGCCGCCAATGAACGTCGCCCCGCGGATGCCGCTCCCCTCCGACCATTTCTGGAACTCCTGATACACCTGCATAATCAGCTCCTGGCTCGACGCAAGCACAACCGCCTGAAGCGCCTGGCTCGAACTGTCCACCTTCTCAAGCGCCGGCAAAAGATACGCCAGCGTCTTCCCCGTCCCGGTCGGCGACTCCGCAATCACGTCGCGCCCCTCAAGAATCACCGGAATCGCGGCCTCCTGAATCGACGTCGGCCGGCTAAACCCCGACTTCTCCCACACATCCTGAATAAATGGCTTAAATGTTTCACGTATCGTTAGCATAAACTGCTCCTTTTCACCTGTTGATTGTCCTTATTATAAGGAAGATTCCCTCACAAATCCATTTATGGCCAAGCCTTTTTGGAAAAATCGGCCCATGCCATCAAGGAGGCCCCATCAATCCGCACACACCATTGTCTTGCATCCTTCTAGCACCCCAAAAACCAAATTTGTCATAATTTACACGCTAATTATGAAACTATTGTGAACAATGGCCTCATAGCCCCTTGCGGCTTTCTATAGATGTTAAAATATAACTATCACGATAACAACATATCGGAGTTGAAAACAATGTTAAAGAAAATTCTCGTCATTTTCGGACTCTTGTTCCTTTTTATATCCAACGAAGCAATTTCACCTACACATACAGGCAAAAACCAGCAAATCACTTTGGCTGCCACATCCGGCAAAGAGCCGCAAAAGCCCGCACTTGGAAAATCCGTGGAATCTTCGCCAATCAAGACATTCGTTCTCCCCGGAATAGCCGGAATCCTGATTATCGGCGGCCTCGCGTCTTACTGGCTCGTGTTCAGGAAAAAGGTTGTCTGAAGGATTTAAAACCAGCCACCGCCTGGCTGGTTTTTATTTTGCAAAATAAATCATCCCTCCTAGTTGAAGCGTTTTCCATAATTAATATTTACCTGTTGTGGTTTTATTTTATCCACAGAAAATCCATCGTTTGATTCCCTGTCAATTGCTTATGTCACAGCAAAACGAATGTATCCTAAATGTTCATATATCTTTCATCTTTTCATGGGGTTGAAAATGGTATTTCAGTATTATAATGGTTTCATGGGAATGGGGGGATTTTTATCCTGCAGTCTTTTTTATCCAACCTGGGCATCCTTTTGCTCATGCATTTATCCATTAATACCGCTTACCATTTAAGTGAAGAAAAAAGAATCCGCGTGGCCTGGTTGCCTGCGATACATATTTTCATTGTAGCGTTGACAGTCATTTCAATGTTTCATTTCCCGTTTATGAGCGGAGGCCATCGGGTCGATTTAAGGCTGATCCCGATTATCCTTGTCGGCTTTTTCCACGGTTGGAAATATGTCCTGCCTGTTGTGGCCATGGCCTCGATATACCGCCTTGGGCTTGGCGGACCGACCGCCATACAGGGAGTTCTGTTTGGCCTTCTCTTCCCGGCGGCATTTTCCATTCTAGCCAATTTACTCAGCCGAAAGAAGCATGTACTTGGGTATTATATTGGCGTGGTCGCCCTATCGTGGGCCTCGTCCGATCTATTATCAGCGAAAATCAGGCTCTTTTTGCCAATGCCGATCGCTGTCCTCCATCTTGGCGCGCTATTATTGGCATTTGCGGTTATGTATTTTTTCGTGCAAATGGGGAGGCGCCATCTCGATTCAACAAAGACGCTCCAGTTTTTTGCCGAACGGGACCCGCTAACCGGCCTGTATAATATGCGGAAGTTCGAGGAAAAGCTTAAGAGCCACAGCCATGACGGGAAGCAAATGTTCATTGCGATGATTGATATCGACCGCTTTAAGGAGATCAACGATAAGTTCGGCCACAAGATTGGCGATGCCGCGATAGCGAAGATTGGAAACAATCTTATGTCCCATTGCGGCCGGGACCTGATTGTCGCCCGCTATGGAGGGGATGAGTTCATCTTGTACATGGCCGCGGAGCGAATTTTAACCGTAAAGCAAAAGCTTGAGGAAATCCGGAAAGGCGCCAAGGAGGCGAACGTTTCAATTCCCGGGAATCCGCCTTTCGGGCTCTCCCTTTCAATCGGAATGGCGGAACTAACAAGCATCCCAAAGTTGAATGAAGCGATAGAAGAGGCCGATAAACAGCTGTACCTCGCGAAAAAGCTTGGTAGGGACCGGGTATGCTAGCAGCCTCCATACAAGTAAAATCAAATGCCTGCCCCGGAAACTGGGCAGGCATTATTAGATTTCATCGCGGCAGCAATCAGCTTTGGCTTGCCGTAAACCCGTTTGCATACCTTGTCCGCAGCCTTTCAGTGTCCGATATTGTAAACGTTCGGGATGAGGACCTTGAATTCTTCGTACGAGATGATTGTATTCCAGTGGCCGGTTACTTTCGCAATCACGACAACGAGAAAGAAGGCTGCGAAAAATGCCGCGGGTACGGCCCATTTATTGACCTTTTTGCCTGCGACGGTCATGTTCAGCGTGTCTTTTATAGGGCAAACTTCGACGCACGACATGCAGGCCGAGCAGTCCGGGGCCCTGACGGCTTTTACCTTGGAAACGGTAATCCGCTGCGGGCATACCCTTGTACAGGCGTTGCAGTCAATGCATGTCTCCTCATTGCGCCTGATTTTCGTAATCCCGAAAACCGACCCAAGCCCGATTAGCGCGCCATACGGGCAAAGGAAGCGGCACCAGAAGTTTTTTACAAAAAGGGACAGGGCCAAGAGAACAAGGATGACCTTCAGCCCAAGGCCGCCCATATGCAAAAAGAACAGCATCATTTTCACATCGGAAATTTTATTGTAATCGCCCGCCATGAAATCTATCGCATAGAAAACCGGCATATCAATCACGATGAATTTGATGAAAAAAAGCAAGATTAAATATTTGAGCGGCTTCAATAGCCTTCCGAGCCACTTTGGAACGTCAAAGTTCCGTTTGAACAGCTTTTGGCCGAGCCTGCCAATCCACTCGGTCAATGTCCCAATCGGGCACATCCAGCCGCAGAATGCCTTCCGGAAAACAAAGCCAGAGGCGACAAAAAAGGCAAACAGCGCAAGCCCCGCGGGATGGATCGGGTCGAATATCCCGGTTGTCATCCACACCTTCAATGCCACCAGTGCGCTGATCGGCAGAAACCCTTCAACAGCTGATGGCCTTGGCACATATGGCGCCGCCCCCATTGAATTGAAATGCTCATAAAATTGGTAAAAACGAAATCCGATGAACAGAAGGAACAGCACAAACACAATCTGCACCGCTATTCGCGCATACTGAACCGGACGCCGCCTCATTCTCTTATAAAACCGGGTGAAAGCAGCCATAACACTCCCTCCATTTCCTACCTATACATCCACTATAGGAAATGTTCTACGGAGAGTATGTGATCTACATAACACACCGCACAATGTCGGAAAACTGTCACATAGTGTTTGGTGTCCTTTTTGGTGCCGGCACCCTTGCTACTTTTTTTCTGCAGCAAAGCGGATTGCGTTTTCGTGCCTTGCTTGCTGGGTTATTTGAAGTACGGTGCGGCTTAGATTCGCTAATTCTTTGTATGCCCCGTCATCCTTCATTTCGATGATGTCGGCAAAACGGACGACTTCGTACATCATATCCTGCTCTTCCAGCCTTTCACCGAGATCGATACGCTCCTTTGTATGGCTGTCATGAAAGGAGAGAGTGGAGATTGGGGCTGAGTCCCCTAGTATAAACGTCCCTTTTTCACCGTGGATTTCACAGGGAATAGTTGAATCGGATATTTTCGAGCAAAGGATTGTGCAGACAAATTCAGGGTATTTCATGACAAGAGTTCCAGAACCGTCTACGCCTGTTGGAAGAATTACCGGTGAATAGGAAACTTTATCAGGTCTCCCAAAGAGGGCCACTGCCAGGGATAACGGATATACCCCTAGATCGACAAGTGCGCCCCCAGAATAGTTGGCCGAGAAAATATTCGGCTCTTCCCCCTTTAGAACGAGGTCGTAGCGGGACGAATAGGAAATATACGTTAGGACCGCGCTTCTCAGCTCCCCTGCCCGATGGATCTCCCGCTTGAGAATATCCAGGTTAGGCGAATGGATGTTGCGAATGGCTTCAAATAAATAAACGCCATTCTCCTCGGCAACCCGGAACGCTTCTTCTAGCTCCCCTAAATTAGAGAATATCGGTTTTTCACAAATGACGTGCTTTTTATTTTTCAAAAAAAGAATTGCTTGCTCATAGTGGAGCGAATTCGGCGATGCAATATACACCGCATCGATATCCCTGCTTTCCGCCATTTCATCAAGGCTTGTAAACGCCGCCGGGGCATTGTTTTCCTCAGCAAACTGACGGGCTTTTTCAGGGGAACGCGAATAAACCGCCTTCAATTCCATTCTGCCGCTCAGCCTTGCAGCTGAAATAAATGCTTTTGTAATCCAACTTGTACCAATTGTTCCATAGTTGATCATCCATCCAACCTGCTTTCCTGATTTTCTTTCATTGTAGCCTTAATCGCGGGCAATTTTAATTTATTTGCCAGAAACCGAAGCTTTCCTTATTAAATAGCCGGTTTTATGGAAAAATAGTAGTATTTATGATATATATACAAGTATCATTTATCGCGCTTTTGAAAGAGGTAGAAAACTGTGGACAATACGTCTAATTTTATCCGCGACATCATTATCAAGGATTTGGAATCGGGAAAACATAATACCGTTGCCACCCGCTTTCCCCCTGAGCCAAACGGCTACTTACATATCGGCCATGCAAAATCGATCGTCCTGAACTTCGGGCTTGCCGGAGAATTTGGAGGAACGACAAACCTCCGCTTTGATGACACGAACCCATTGAAGGAGGATGTCGAATACGTTAAGGCGATTAAAGAAGATGTCCAATGGCTCGGCTTTGAATGGGACAATCTTCACTTTGCGTCGAATTACTTTGAGGAAATGTACGACAGGGCGGTTCTTTTAATAAAGAAAGGGCTTGCCTACGTTGATGACCTTTCCGCAGATGAAATCCGCGAATACCGGGGTACTCTTACAGAGCCGGGGAAAAACAGCCCGTACAGGGACAGATCGATTGAGGAAAACCTGAATCTGTTCGAACGGATGAGGGCCGGAGAATTCGGGAACGGCGAGAAGGTCCTCCGCGCAAAAATTGATATGGCCTCGCCAAACATCAACCTGCGGGACCCGGTCATTTACCGGATTGCCCATGCGGAACATCACAATACAGGCGACAAATGGTGCATCTACCCAATGTACGCTTTCGCCCATCCGCTCGAGGATGCGATTGAAGGGATTACCCACTCGATTTGTACAATTGAGTTTGAAGACCAGCGTCCATTCTACAACTGGGTTGTCGAGCAATGCGAGATGGAAGCGACCCCGCAGCAAATCGAGTTTGGCCGCCTGAACATCACCAATACGGTCATGAGCAAGCGGAAGCTGAAGCAGCTTGTGGACGAAGGCTTCGTAGACGGCTGGGATGACCCCAGGATGCCGACGATTTCCGGCATGCGCCGCCGCGGCTACACAGCTGAAGCAATCCGCGCGTTTGTCCGGGAAACCGGTGTATCCAAGAGCTCAGGCGTTGTAGATGAACAAATGCTCGAGCATTTTGTCCGCGAAGACCTCAAGCTGAAAGCGCCGCGGACGATGGGCGTGCTGAATCCGCTCAAGGTGGTCATCACGAATTATCCAGAAGGCGAAGTCGAGATGCTTGATGCGGAAATCAATCCGGAAAACCCGGACATGGGAATACGGCAAATTCCGTTTTCACGCGAAATCTACATTGAGCAGGACGATTTCATGGAAAACCCGCCTCCGAAATACTTCCGCCTCTTCCCTGGCAATGAGGTTCGACTGAAGCACGCGTACTTCATTAAATGCGAAGAAGTCATTAAGGATGAAAACGGTAATGTAATCGAGCTTCGCTGCACGTACGACCCAGAAACGAAAAGCGGCACCGGATTTACCGGCCGGAAAGTAAAGGGGACAATCCACTGGGTTGAAGCAACCCAGGCTGTACCCGCCGAATTCCGCCTGTACGAGCCGCTCATCCTGGACGAAAACGGCGAGGAAGACGGCGAGGATGAATCCAAAACGTTCCTGGACAAGGTAAACCCGAACTCACTTGAAGTTCAGCAGGGCTTTATTGAGCCGAATATGAAGGACGTAAAGCCGCAGGATAAATTCCAGTTCTTCCGCCACGGTTATTTCAATGTTGATCCAAAGTATACTTCACCAGAAAAACCGGTATTCAACCGGATTGTTTCGCTGAAGAGTTCGTTTAAGTTATAAACGAACCACCAAAATATTTACTAAAAAAACTCGTAGTAAATCCCCTTTCCACCCTGTTATGGCGGAAAGGGGATTTTTTGATTACACCCATATCACTAAAACAAAAAACCCCTCGAAACGGGGCTATTGCCGCAAAGAGAGGTTCTTCATCCACTATCATTCATACCGCAACGATTCAATCGGATCGAGCTTCGATGCCTTGTTGGCAGGCAATATACCAAAAAGGACGCCAATAACCATTGAGAACAGGACCCCGATGGCGACGACCTGCCAGGATATGAGGGACGGCCATCCGGCAAAAAAGCTGACCAAAGTCGCGATGCCCCAGCCAAAGCCGATGCCGAGAATCCCTCCGATCAGTGTAAGAGTGACGGATTCAATCAGGAACTGGGTCAGGACCTGATTCCTAGTCGCCCCTAGCGCCATCCGGATACCGATTTCCCGCGTCCGCTCGGTGACGGAAACGAGCATAATGTTCATAACGCCGATGCCGCCGACAAACAAAGAAATTCCCGCGATGCTTCCGATGATCAAGGTCATGATTTTCGTAACCTGCCCGACGCCAGCGGCGATTTCCTCCATATTGATTACCTGATACGACTTTTCGGTATTATGGAGCGTATTCAATGTTATCGCAGCTTTTTTGCCCGCTGCCTGGATTTTATCGGGATTGGCTGCCTGGAGCGTTATTTGCGTATAATCGGATTTCCCATAAAGCGTCCGCCAAGTTTGGAACGGGAGGTACACTTCCATTGATCCGAATGCAAACAGGCCCTCCGGCTTTTCCAATACTCCGATGATTTCAACCGGGTTATTGGCGACAAGGATGACTTTTCCGACAGGAGACTTCCCTTTGAAAAGCTCTTCCTGCAGTTTATGGCTCGCCAATGCCACCCTTCTGCCGCCAAGGAAGTCGGATGCAGAAAACGTTCTTCCTTTTTTCACCTTAAGCTCATGGAGGCTAACATACTCCTTCGTAATCCCGGTTGCCGAGACATCAATCACTTTATCCTGAAGGCGCGCCGAGGAAAACTGCGAGCTTGATGCGACTACCCGTTTTATTTCGGGAATCCTTTCAAGCGCGCGGATATCCTCCTGGGTAAACGGCGCCCTGCTGAACACGTTTGGGTTTGCGCGAATCTCTTCATCGGAAGGCTGGTAAAACACTTCAATCGTATTTCCCGGGCCGGTTATCTGGGTTTTCAGCATCGCCTCCCCACCCTGGCCAATGGCGACGACAATGATGACCGCGCCGACGCCGATGACGATTCCAAGCATGGTCAAAATCGACCGCATTTTGTGGGCTTTTAGCGAGCCGAGCGCCATTTTGAAGTTTTCCATCAAGCTCATCGGCTACCCCCCCGATCGTCTTCCAGCGCAAAGTTCCGAACCGGGACGGAACAATCTCCGTTGCCTGGTTCGCCGCAGATTTCTGCTTTATCTCCCGCCGAATCCACTCGCCTGTAGGAAAGGTCTGCCTGATTACCAGACGAACCTGCCGAAACGATTTCCCCATCACGAACTAGAATTGTCCTATTCGCATATTCGGCGATTTCCGGTTCATGCGTTACAACGACAACCGTGACGCCCTCATCATTCAATTTCCGGAACTGTTCCATAATCGTCCGGCTTGTTTTTGTATCAAGGGCGCCCGTCGGTTCATCGGCAAGGATGAGCGAGGGCCTGTTCACAATCGCCCTTGCAATGGCGACGCGCTGCTTTTGCCCGCCGGAAAGTGCGTTTGGCAAATGGCCCATCCGGTCGCCGAGCCCCATTTTTACAAGAGCTTCCTCGGCTCGCACCTCACGCTCCGCCTTCGTGACTCCTGCGTAAATCATTGGGAGCTCCACATTTCTTAACGCGGTCAGCCGCGGGAGGAGATGGAATTGCTGAAATACGAATCCGATCGATTCATTGCGGACCCTTGCCAATTCGGCATCCTTATAGCCCGAGACGTCCTCGCCACCGAGAAAGTAAGATCCTTCTGTTGCTTTATCCAGGCAGCCGATAATGTTCATCAACGTCGATTTCCCAGACCCCGATGGCCCCATAATGGCGACAAATTCACCGTCTTCAATCGTGACTGACACATTTTTCAGGACATCGATTTTTTCCGATCCGACGGTGTAGGATTTTGTGATCGATTTAAGTTCTATCATTTTACGGGCACTTCCATGCCGTCCTCAAGTTTTTCAGGCGGGTCGGCAACGGCATTGTCATCCACTTTGATTCCTTCAAGAATTTCCACTTTCGAACCGGACATGATTCCCGTTTTTACTTTCCGCTTATGGGCGATTCCGTTTTCGACGACAAAGACATACTGCGAATCGCCTTGGTCAACAAGAACAGAATCAGGAAGGACGATGGCTGTTTTTTGTTCCGTTTCAATTTCCATGATAACCTGGAAACCAGGTTTCAAAATGGGGTTCGGCCCTGAAAGCTTCACAATGACGGGATATTGGACGGCCTGGCTTCCCGTCATGGCCCCTTGTGATTCCGGCAGAGTGCTGACCTTTACTACCTCACCCGGCCATGACTCATCGGGCACCGCGTCCGAACGGATGGTTACTTTTTGCCCGGCACTCACCTTTAGCGTGTCGTATTCGGACAAAAGTCCCTTTGCGATAAGCCCTTCCATGTTACCTATTAAAATAATCGGGCCGCCCGCCGCTGTTCCCTGCATTTGGACATTTTCATTCACAAGAAGGACGATTCCGTCTATTGTACTTTTAATCTCCAATTCCGAGGTTCTTTTCCCAATGCTTTCCTTCTGCAACTCCGCCTGCCTGCGCTCCAGCTCCGCCACTTTCAGTTCCATCTCAAGCTGGGAGATTTGCGAAGCGATTTGGGCGGAAGCAGCCGGGTCCGGAACAGGTGACCCTTCCAGCATTTGCTCCTGGTCTTTCAAACTGTTGATCTTATCTTCAAGCTGGGCAATCTTCATTTCATTCGATTCAAGCGAAAGCGCATTTTGTTCTACCTCAAGCTGCAGCTGGGGATTCTCAAACCGGGCGATTGTGGTCCCTTTTGCGATGGATTGCCCTTCCTCAACAAGAATTTCCTTCAATGCCCCCCGTTCAGGGGACAAATACACTGCCTGTTCCTCTTCCAGGGCCGCGGTGCCTGGCACCATCAGGAAAGCGGAAATGCGATCTTCTTTTGCTTTTACTAGTTTTACAGAAGGGCCTTTTGCATAGACCTCGCGGTAAACGCTGACGCTGATCATCGATAGCAGGAGGACGACGATTACTGAGCCGATTAGCAGTTTCTTTTTCTTGTTCATCAAAGTTTAGGCGCCCCTTGCATTATAGTTCCAATCGCAGCCAGCCCAATTCCTAAAAGGAAAAAGACGATGGCAATCGCCCAGGCGAGCCCTTTTGGGAAGCGCGCCGTCCTGTACAGCCCGATTGCGGTCAGCACCATTCCCCAAATCGCGAATAATTCAATTGCGCCAAGAACCCCTGAGCTGCCTTTGCCGAGCAATCCGCCGAGGCTTGTAACATGGGTATCAGCGTCCGCCCCGATCAGGTACCCAACAGCCATATTGAGCAGATGGCCGACAGCGGCGACAAAGCTTATGTACGTATTCATTGAAAACAGCTGCCTGAATGTTACCTGTGTATCTGCGACTTTTGCCACAGCCATCTGGATGGCACTTAAAATAAGCGCGCCAATCGCCGGCGAGAAAATCCCTGTCGCAACCATCGCAATCCGTGAAAAGCCAAGGATCATTTCCGCATCCTCTTCCGGCACCCCTTGTTTGATGAGCGTCCCCGCATCCATCATCAACGCCATCAGGCCCATTCCAATCGCATTGACAACCCCGACAATCAGGAGCGGCACCCAGATTTTCGGATTTGTCCTGATCCTATCAAACTGCTCTCCCGGGCTCGTAAAAATACCGAATAATGATGGCGGCCTCGTTGTATTCGTTTCAATTTGAGTTTCCATTTGTTGTTCCCCCTTTTTTCTCTTACGGAAAACTTACCATATAAAGGTAGTTAGTTAAATAGATATGGGCTGTTTCCCAAAATTTTTATATACTGGGTAAACGTCTGGACAACCGAATAGTTTCAACCTTCTGTTTTCTGGAAAATAACCAGTTCAACGGGTTTGCAGCCCAGGGCACTGTTGACCCTACCTTTAAAACTATGTTATTTTCTTAATGCCATCTTGAGAAAAGACAAACAAAGGAGCCTTTACTTTGAGGAAAATAATTGCCTCGGTCCAATGGTTTTTATATATCGTTTCGAGCAGCATCGTTGTGCCCGTTTCAGTCGGGGCGCTATATGGAATGACGGGCCAAGACTCAATTGATTTCATCTCCAGAACTTTTTTTGTTCTCGCTTTAACCGGTCTATTGCAAGTCATTTTCGGCCACAGACTGCCAATCAACGAAGGACCCGCAGGATTGTGGTGGGGTTTTTTCATTTTATATGCCGGGATCGGAACGTCCCTTTACGGCTCCGCGCATGAAACACTGAAGGTAATGGAGTTTTCGCTGCTCATCAGCGGGATAATCGCCATTCTAATGACATCACTCGGACTTGTGGCCCGTTTGTCGAAACTGTTTACTTCCACCGTTATCGGTACTTACCTGATATTACTGATCGTCCAGCTGAGCGGTTCTTTTTTAAACGGAATGCTAGGGGTTACATCTAAAGGCGCTGTCAGCCTAAAAATTCTGCTCGTATCCACTATTACTGCGGTTCTTTCTTTTGCTCTCAGCCGCAGCAAATTGCTTGGCCAGTTCAGCATCATCATAAGCCTAGGCGCCGGCTGGGCATTCTACACACTGTTGGGGATCGACTCACAAGCTGGTGCAAAAACGGACCATATCTTACAGCTTCCATCCATGTTCGTGTTTGGCGGACCAAGAATTGAGCCTGGAATGCTGCCGATTATCTTCATGATTACGATTCTTTTGATCACGAACATGATCGCAAGCATAAAGGTTGTCGAGAAGGTCATGCAGACCCATACCGAATTACCGCTCAAGCCGAATTCCATGAAAGCGGGAATTGCCATGGGCGTCAGCCAAATGCTTGGCGGGCTATTTTCCACTATGGGCACAGTGGCCATTTCGGGCGCTGCCGGCTTTATCCGGACGAATAAAATTTTCACAAGAGGCCCGTTTATCATCGGTTCTGTCCTTGTTCTTACCGCGAGCCTGTTTTCACCGATTATGGCATTTTTCTCAACACTTCCGGTTGCGGTAGGCTATGCGGCTATCCTGCCGGTTTATGTGGAAATTTTAACGCTTGGCTTGAAGGAACTCTTTCATAGCAGGGATGCCGAGAAGGTGATTAAAAAAGCAACCATCCCTTTATTCACAGGCATCGGCTTAATGTTTATCCCGCTTGATTCGTTTTCGGCACTGCCGCCACTTGCCGTCACCCTGTTAAGCAACGGGCTGGTTGTCGGCACGTTGCTTGCCCTTGCCATTGAGGTGTTTTCAAGGAAAAGCGCTGCATGATAAAGGGGCAGGCAGATATTTAGCCACAGAAAAAGCCCGGGCGTTACCGGGCTTTCTTAACTCATTATCAGCTTCGGTATACCCTCAGTTTTTATGTCTTCTGTTTTTCCAGCAACTCAATAATGTGGTCGAGTTTTTTGGCGATTTCAACATTTGAATCGGTCCGGATCTTTTGATTCCGCAGCAATCTACTTATAAACAACCCCAGGGACACGAAAAGTAGCAGCGTAAAAACAAGGGGCAGCAATTGAAAAATGACATCACCCATCTTCATTCCCTCCCTTTTTACTATTTAACGTCCTGGAAGCTGTTTAGTTTCGCCTTTTGGAAGAAAATTCTTTATTCTTATTCCGAAGTTGGAAACTACTCTCCAAGCTTTTCCCCAGTAATAATTTCGTACATTGCAGCCGAAGCTTCCTCCGACAATTTCGTATATTTGTTTCCACCATCAATGATGATTTCAAGACTGCCACTCCCAGGCCCCCGCCAGACGAAATAATGATTGTTCAGCTTATAATCAGGCTGGGTGGCCATTTGCATTTTCGCATCTTCCCAATCGGCAGCCTCCAAAATTTCAGCCACCTTGTCAATTTTCGCCTGTTCGGTAATTTCCTCCTTCGCTCCGTCCCTCGTTTCAACAACCAATTTGCCGCTAGGTTTGAACTCCCTTTCATAAGCAGCCCTATCCTGCGCACTATCCGCATCACTCTTGCTCCCCGACATTTTTGACGAGTCACCTGAATTAAACTGCGGCCCCATCGAGAACCCGAAAAACAGCATAAGGCAAAGTACCGCGGCTCCCGCCATTCCCATTGCTGTCTTTTTCAGAACCGAACTCCATCTTTCCCTTCTGTCGAGCGCCGCGGCCTTATTCACTAGACGCTGATGGATTTCATTGAACGAATTCGGATTCATTTTTTTAGAAGGAAGGCTATTCAATTGTAATTCCAACTCACGAAATTCGTCCTGGCTGTTCACCGTGGCCACCTCCTTTTTGCTTCCTGAGCGCTTTCAAGGCACGATAATAATTCGTCCTGACCATATCCTCGGTCCATTCCAGGACAGCGGCGGTTTCCGCCACGCTTAACTCCTTGATTCCGCGAAGAATCACGACTTCCCGGTAATTTTGTTTCAGCCCACGGATTGCCGCCAGCAGCTCCTCTGCCTGCTCATTCCCCTCGAAAATCGTCTCGGGCGTTTCACTGTCCACCCCTTCATTCGATTTATCAAAACGGGCTATTTTATCCCATATCCTGTTTTTCTTTTTCCGTGCCTCATCAATTGCGAGGTTTCGGGCAATCGCAAACAGCCATGTCTTCGGGCTCGAATTGTAATTGAACCGCTCCAATCCCTTTAGCGCCTTGATGAACGTCTCCTGGACCAGGTCCTCCACATCGCGTTTCCCCGTATAGTAAATCAAAAAATTGTACACATCATGGCTGTATTGCCGGAACCACTCTGAAATGATTTCTTTCCTCGACATCGGCTTTCCTCCGCTTTCCCTCATATAGTAGACGGAACCATGCTCCATTTGTGGCATCCTTGTTGATTTCCATATTACCTAATTTTAACTGTAAAAATAAGAGCCATGATATTCTTTTTACAAAAAAAGCCTCTGTCATCAAAAAGAGTTGCGCCAATGGAAGAATAAATGCCATGATTACACGCTAAAACCACAAAAAACCGGGCTGAAACCCGGTCCCGTTCTTCCTATCCAAGTCTTCTGAAGCTATCATTCCCAAACTCTCTTAATCTCCGGAGTCGCACTTTTATATCCAATTTCATATACATCCGGATTCGAGAGGGCCTTCCACTGTTCAAACCCATAGCTCTCGTCATAATGGTTGAGAATCAGTGCCATCAGATTGCCATGCGTGACAATTGCCGCATTTTCACAGTTCTTTCTTAAGACATCGTTAATGGCGGCAATGCCTCGTTTCCCCGCGTCAGCTCCGGACTCCCCGCCTTCAAAAGCGAGGGCCGGATTATTGAAGGACTTTTTCAGCATATTGAGCCAGTCCTGATGGGGCTCTCCCGACAGTACCCGCTCCGAAAGCCGTTCGTCCGTTTCGATATCCATTCCTGCTTCCTTCGCAAAGGGCCTTATGGTGGCAACTGCCCTTTCAAAAGGGCTTGAAACGATATGGCCGATTTGATTATTTTTCAGAAATGCCGCAAGTTCTCTTGCCTGGTTTTCACCGGTCTCGGTTAGCCTGGCTTCCCGTTCCTGTCCTTCCGCCTGGCAGTGGCGAATCAGGTAGATTTTTTTCACCAGCCCATTCCACCTTCCATTAAAATAGCGCCTACCGCATCCCAGCTAATTCAGCGGGATTCGCTTATCTAACGGCGCTTCCATTGAACTATTCTTTTTTAAAAGGACACGTCCCATCATGATGAACCAGACAGGAACCGCGGCCAATCCGCCAAGCCCCATGCCAATCATCGTCAGGAAGGATACCCCGGAGACATTTCCCAACACAGTAATAATAAAGCAAGAACCTCCAACGAAACCGAAAACGGACAGGAGCTTCATGCCCCCTGATTTCAAGGTAAAATAACTAACCGTGACAATCCAAATACCAACAAACCCGAAATCAATCCAGCCCTGTGGACTTAATTCAACCAGCCCCACCCAGGCCATCACAATGGTATCGAGGGTCTCGCCGCCTTTTTCCACCGCCGCATGGCTTAGTTCATGATCAAGCCCTACCTGGCGAAGATTATTAAGCGCAAGAATCGCAAATCCAATGATCGCCATGACCTTTGTATAAGGATACCATTCACTCCACTTCGTCTGGCCTTCAAGCTTATTCGATACGGCCAGCACCGCCATTATCCCAAACAGCCCAAGAAATCCAAGAACATAATGGACTGCAATCAATCGGTTCATATAGTGCACATGGTCAATGACCGAATTCTCGCCCGGGGGTGCCGATAAAACAAGCACGACTGTCAACAGGTACAGCAGGCCAATCACGATTGCCGAAATTCCGCCCAACCTCGTTTTTTTCATATAGAACCTCCATTCATATCGTTCAGTTCCTTCTGCAAATACGATTTTAATACTTCAAATTGCCCTTTGACTTCAGCCTTTTCAGGACCAAGCTGGAAGGCCGTTACATAGATTCCATCACAGAAGGTAATGATGGATTTCGCGATTGCCTCAGGAGCCATGAGCGGCCTGAACTCGCCTTCGCCAATTCCCTTCCGGATAATCGCGGCGAAAGCGGACACGCCTTCTTGCACCCGCTTCTCAAGCATCGGTAAATGCTTTTTGGATTTCCAGCCGATTGTAAAATAGTACTCGTATATAGCGTGGACGAGTTTGTTCTTTTGGTTCGCAATTTCATCTTCAATTTCATTCAGCATGTTCATGAGAGCTCCCCAGTTGGAGCCAGCCCCTTCACTTTTTAATAGTTGGCTGATTTCCATCCTGCTTAAAAGCTCAATGAAAATATCTTCGGTGTTCTCGAAATACGTGTACACACCCCCTCTGCTGATTCCGGACGCATTGATGACATCCTGGATTGTTGCGGCATTGAAGCCTTTTTTGATAAAAACCTCTTTTGCAGCCTCAAGAATCAACTTTTTGCGTTCCTCCCGGTGTTCTTCCGAAACAATCGGCGGCAAAGACAGCCCCTCCTTTTTAAAGAGTCATTAATGACTCTTATTTTCATGCTACCCGCGTGGAATGTCAACATATTTTTACATATAGGCCATATAAAGGTAATTTTGTTGCAGACTAGTAAATTGGTCCGTCCACCAACCATTTTTCATTAAAAAGGGCAAGCTTTTTCTATTAAAATTGTATTGGGAAAACTCTAAAAAGCCATTCTTGTTCAGAATTTACAAATTATTTTGATAGTTATATAATAACGTTGATATTATGACAATCTACTTTTTTCCACAAAGGAGGCATTCCCAATGGCATTGAAGGAAAGGCAAGTAAAGCAAGCAAATCTTTCATCATCCTCTTTGGACTATTCAAAAATCGTCCAAACAAAATCTTTTCAGCAGCTATTACGCGAAAAGAGGAAATTCTTGCTGCCAGCCAGTTTGTTTTTCCTGGCCTTTTACTTTACACTCCCTGTTCTGACAGCCTATTCCACCATTCTGAACAACCCCGCAATCGGCCCAATCAGCTGGGCTTGGGTGTTCGCGTTTGCGCAATTTATCATGACCTGGTCATTGTGTATCCTTTACACGAAACGGGCAGCCGGGTTTGACCTACTTGTCGAAGAAATTAAACAGGAAGTTAGACGGAGGGCCCAGCGATGAACAGTGTTGCGTTTTCCCTATTTTTGGCCATTGTTCTCCTTACACTCGTAATCACGTATTTTGCTTCAAAAAGAACGAAAACGACGAGCGACTTTTATACAGCCGACTCCAGCCTGACCGGATTCCAAAACGGGCTTGCCATTGCCGGTGACTATATGTCCGCCGCTTCATTCCTCGGTATTGCCGGGATGGTCGCGCTTTCCGGCTTCGACGGTTTCTTCTATAGCATCGGGTTTTTGGTCGCTTACCTTGTCGTCCTCTATCTCGTCGCTGAACCCTTAAGAAATCTTGGGAAATATACGATGGCCGACATGATTGCCGCCCGCTTTAAGGAAAAGAAAGTTCGCGGCGTCGTGGCTCTTAATACAATTACAATTTCGATTTTTTATATGATCGCCCAGCTCGTCGGGGCCGGAGCGCTCATTAAACTGCTGCTTGGCATTGACTATGTTTATTCCGTACTCATTGTGGGGATACTCATGACCGTTTATGTCGTTTTCGGCGGAATGACGGCGACTTCCTGGGTGCAAATCGCCAAAGCCGTCTTGCTGATGGCCGGTACGTTCATCATTTCAGTTATCGTTTTCGCGAAATTCGATTTCAGCGTGTTCAAAATGTTTAACGAAATGAAGACAGCGACACCGCTTGGGGAAGCCTTTTTAAATCCCGGCAATAAATTCAAGAACCCACTGGATACCCTTTCGCTGAACCTCGCCCTTGTGCTTGGAACGGCCGGACTTCCGCATATCCTTATTCGCTTTTTTACTGTCAAGGATGCGATTACGGCCCGGAAGTCGGTTGTGTATGCAACCTGGATCATCGGGATTTTCTATGTGATGACTGTATTCCTCGGCTTTGGGGCCGCGGCATTCGTCGGCTACGAAAAGATTGTTACTGCCAATGCTGCCGGAAATATGGCGGCGCCTCTGCTCGCAGAGGCACTTGGCGGGGAATTCCTGTTTGCATTCATATCGGCCGTCGCCTTCGCTACGATTCTTGCCGTAGTGGCGGGACTTGTTCTTTCCGCGGCATCCGCATTCGCGCATGACTTTTACGCGCATATTTTAAAAAAGGGAGAGGCAACGGAGAAGCAGCAAGTCAAGGTAGCCCGCTTCGCATCAATCGGGGTGGCGGTCCTGTCGATTTTGCTGGCATTGTTCGCCCAGAAGATGAACGTGGCATTCCTAGTTTCCCTGGCGTTCGCCGTTGCTGCAAGCGCGAACCTGCCTGTCATTTTACTGACGATTTTTTGGAAAAAATTCAACACGGCAGGCGCCATCACCGGGATGATTGTCGGATTGGGCAGCGCCCTGCTCATGGTGGCAATCTCGCCAAATATTTGGTCGCCTGAAGCCGGCGCAGCAATCTTTGTCGGCAAACCGCTCGTTACCCTGACAAACCCGGGCATTGTGTCCATCCCAATGGGCTTTTTAGCCGCCATCCTCGGCACCCTTCTCTCTACCAAGAAGGAAGATGCAAGGAACTTTGATGAAATACTAGTAAAAGCAAATACTGGCCTTTAGTAAAGAAAGCCGGCTGCGTTAACGTTAACTGCAGCCGGCTTTTTGGTAATAAAACTGCTATTCCCCTGCTCAGGCACTGTTTTAAGTGTTTAAAACGGCACCGATTGGCTTCGGTATCATCATCAAGACCGTTTCCTCTCGTAAACTTACTTAAAACGGTCTTGAGACTACCTGTCAAGACCGTTTCATCTAGTAAACTCACTCAAAACGGTCTTGAGACTGTTCATCAAGACCGTTTCATCTCGTAAATCCGTCCAAAACGGTCTTGAGACTGCCCATCAAGACCGTTTCATCTAGTAAACCCGTCCAAAACGGTCTTGAGACTGCCCATCAAGACCGTTTCACATCGTAAACCCAATCAAAACGGTCTTGAGACTGCTCATCAAGACCGTTTCACATCGTAAACCTACTCAAAACGGTCTTTAAACACCTCCTCTTCTTCCCCTTGCCAGAATACAAATAATAAAACGGCAGCCGATCGCACGCACAATGGCGTGTACAACTGCCGTTTCACTATTATTCCTCAATATATTTAATCACTTTCGCCGGGTTCCCGCCGACAACCGCATTTGCAGGGACATCCTTCACGACAACCGCCCCCGATGCGATAACAGCATTGTCGCCAATTACCACGCCCGGATTAATAACAGCCCGGCCGCCAATCCAGACATTGTTTCCAATCGTGACCGGCTTGCCGAATTCACGCCCCGAATTCCTCTCGGCGGCTCCCAGCGGATGGGTTGCCGTATAAATATGTACCCCCGGAGCGAGCATGCAATTGTCGCCGAACCGCACCTCGCACACATCCAGAATCACGCAGTCAAAATTGGCGTAAAAGTTATCACCCGTATAAATATTCGAACCATAATCACAACGGAAGCTTGGTTCTATGAAAGCATTTTTCCCAAACGAACCGAAAAGCTCCTGTAGAATTCCCGTCCGCTTCTCAAGCTCGGTTTCGGCTGTCCGATTGTACGCATTCGTCAGCCTGCGCGCGTTTAACCGCGCTTCGACTAGTTCAGGATCTGCAGGGTTATACATTTCCCCGTCAATCATTTTTTGCTTTTCTGTTTTCATATTTTCCACTCCTCGTTCAGCTTTGGAGAAACTGGCACTTCAAGGATGACCTTCGTTCCCTTTCCCGGCTCCGACACTACCTGAAGCTCGCCACCCGAAGCCTTGGCGCGTTCGTCCATGCTGAACAGGCCAACCCCGCGCTGGCCGCCGCTGACATCAAATCCCCTGCCGTGGTCCTCAATCAGGACGCGGACCGCATCATCGTATTCCCTTATTACAACAAAGGCCTCGTCCACGTCCGCATATTTCCGGGTGTTGGTCAGCGCCTCTTGGATCACACGGTAAATCGTCGTTTCCGTGCCTGAAGGAAGCCGCCGGCCAAGGACGCATTCAAAATGGACAGCAATTTTATAATGGTTCGAGTATCGGTTTAAAAAGGAGCGGATAGCCGGAACCAAGCCAAGATCATCAAGCACGGATGGGCGAAGCTCCCACGAAAGGTCACGGATCTCTTCGATCATTTCCATTGCTTCCTCCTGCATTTGGACGAGGAGCGGATGATTGATTTCCGACAACAGCCGATTAATCGTAATCAGATGGCTGTACAGATTCTGGCCGAGGCCATCATGCAGTTCACGCGACAGCCGTTTTCGTTCGTCCTCCTGCACATCGATGATCCGGGTCATCATTTTTTGCAGCTCACCCTCCATCAGTTTCCGTTCCGTTATTTCAAAGCGAATGGCAAGGTATTGATACGGCTTGCCCCCTTCATCCAAAAACGGGATGATCGTCGTATCAACCCAGTAAAAGCTTCCATCCTTCGCCCGGTTTTTGATTTCTCCATGCCACACTTCCCCTAATGAAATCCTCCTCCACAGCCGCGCAAAGAATTCCTTCGAATGGTAACCCGAGTTAATAATCCGGTGATCCTGGCCGATTAGTTCCTCGGCCCTGTATTTTGAAATCTCGCAAAACTTGTCATTCACATATTTAATCGTCCCGCGCCTGTCTGTTATCACAACGATTGCGGACTGGTCAAGCGCGAACTTGAGGTCGACCAATTCGTTAAGTGTTTGGGACAGTTCCTTGTCGAGCCTTTTCCTGTTTTTGATGTCCTGGATTACGATGAGGACAAACTTTTCCCCATCCAGCAAAAAGCTGTTCATACTGAAAAAGAGCGGAAATGTTTCCCCCTCTCCATTTCGTCCATATGCACCTGTCACAATTCCTTCCGAAGCGGTTCCCAAATCAATATCCGGCAGAAAATCACCAAAATAAAGCTCCTTTTCCTGGTGAACTCCTTTCCTATAGCCGAATTTTACCCGCGCCTGCTCATTTATGTACCGGMCCTTGCCGCCATAATCGACAAGCAAAACCCCATCCCCAAAATCATGTCTCCCTGCCAAACCGCCTTCTTTTCCCATAAAGAGCCCCCATCAAGTAAAGTAGATTTGCCCTTCAAGAATTTTCTCCAATGCCGCGGCCGTTTCCTTGACCACCAGGCATGATTGCTCGCTGAAGGAGCTTGCTGTCCTATTTCCGGCCAGCAGGACACCTTTTGGCATCCCCCTGAAAAACAGCGGCACCGCATAGGAGGACACCAACTTTTCGGCCAGCATGATCGGGTAATCGGTCACTTTGCCAAGGATGTTCTCCGGAAAATTATCGACGAGAAGCGGGCTTCCACTGGAAACCACCTTGCCGGCAACCCCTTTCCCGTACCGGACCGTAATCCGCTCGTATTTATCATTCAAATTGCCGGATGCGAAATGCCAGCGGATATCGAGGCCTACCCTGTTCTGGAGCGCGAGCCCGACAAAATCACAGCCAATCGCTTCCCGAAGCTGTTCGCATGTTTCAATGACAGGCTGAAGCCCCCTTAAGTTTTCCATGCCGGCTCACTCCCTTACAGGCCGTATCCCAACAGCCCTTTTTTAATGGCATATTGGACGAGCTCGGGCCTTGTTTTCAATTGCAATTTTTCCATAACATTCCCTTTATGCGTTTCAACCGTTTTGACGGAAATCACAAGCTGCTCGGCAATCTCCTTATTTGAAAAGCCCTTGGCAACCAAGGTCAGTACTTCCTTTTCCCTGTCGGACAACAGGTTGAATGTATCGGTGCTTCCTTGCCTAACCGCGCCCATGTATTCTTCCATCAGCCGCTTTGTCGCCGATGGATGCAAATACGCATCGCCTTTCGCCACAGTCTCGATTGCGGCCAAAAGCTCATCATGCGGTGCGCTTTTCAAAATGCAGCCAGACGCGCCAGCCTGGATTGCCCTGAATAAATATTCCTCGTCATCATGCATCGTGAGGATCAGGATATTGACTTCAGGCATCAGCTTCTTCAATTCAGACGTTGCCGAAAGGCCATCCTTGCCGTGGGGCATGCTCAAGTCCATGATCACAACATTCGGCTTATGCTCGAGTGCTTTTTGGATCCCTTCGTTTCCTTCCGAAGCCTCGCCAACCACCCTCATGTCCGGGTGCGCGTTCAAAAGCATTGAAAGGCCCATCCTGACCACCGCATGGTCATCTACAAGCAGGATGTTAATCAAAGCAACCCCTCCTTTACTCAACAGACAGCTTTTTAAGGCTTCGCCCAACGCTTCCGCTGTGCATTCCCTTACCATTGTCATTTTTTATAAAAACCGGGCCGGCTTCCTTAAAGCGGCAGGGTCAGTTCAATCAATGTCCCTTCCCCTATTGTAGAGGAAATATGGCAATTGCCGCCAGCGAGAAGCATCCTCTCCTTCATCGCGGCTAGGCCTGAGGACTGTATGGAGGTTTCGTCAAGATTGAAACCCTTGCCAAAATCTTTGACCGACACAGCCAACGAATCAGGCGACCACCGAATTCCCAGGCTGACATGGCAAGTTTCCGCATACTTCGCGATATTCGCGAGCGCTTCCTGGCAAACCCGGAACACCGCGATACGGCCTTTTTCCGAAATCGCCTGCTCCTCGCCCTCCACCTCGACATCGACAAGGATGCCGAATGTCGAAGTATACAGCCTGATATAGCTTTTCATTGCCGCCACAAACCCAAGGGTGCTTAAAGTCGGAGGATGCAACTCAACGGACAGAAGGCGAATCTCCTGGATAGTCCTCTCCATCAGCTGCGACATTTCGTTCACATACGCCTTCATCCCCGGATCCTTAATGGAAGCCTGGATAAACTGAAGGCCATTGAAGACGCTGTACAGATTTTGGCCGACCCCTTCATGGAGGTCTAGCGCGATCCTTTTTAATTCGTCTTCCTGGGAGTGAATAATATACGTGCTGATTTCCTTGTTTCCCGTTAAAGCCTCCATCCTGCTTCCTCCTTCTATTAATGCCTTTACCCTTTCACTCTCACCGAATAAGATAAGCCGCTCACCGCGTCAAACGCCGTCAATTCTTCCGCCGTACCACCAAACTCACTGGATACAGGCACGGCAAGGAATTTGTTTTTATCAAAATAAAACCTCACATGCGTCCCGTCCGGGCACATGAGGACATACTTGATTGACTTCCTGATGGCGGGTGCCTGCTCGCCGCCTTCCCTGTCCGTAATGGCCAGTTCGACATTTGCGCCTTCAAAACGTTTCAATTCCTTTAAATTAATGGGTTCCACAGCTGCCGCACCCTCTCTTGTTTGGATAAACAAAGATTTTGTAACCTTGCAGATAGTCCCAGAACCGATCGCCGGCATGCATCTCTATAAAGGCGATTCCCTCTTCCTCAGTCTGGAAGGGGCTCATTCCTTTGATTTCAGCAATGACCACATCCACCCCGTCCTCCTGCTTTTCTTCAAGATACCAGTTCAGCCGCTTCCCGGAAAAAAGCTCTTTCAGCAGGGAATCGACCTCAGGCGAGAATTTTCCTTCTTCTTTCCTGGCAAAAAACAGGTCGATGTACGTCTCGCTGTTCATCATTGCCTTTCACACTCCTGTTTCCGATCCCTTTTATAGATGTACAAAGCGAACGGGAAGAGCGCGATGTTCAACGCGCCAAAAATGAGAGAGTTGGCATAGTTTTCAAAAAAGTACTGCTGGACCATGAAATGGGTGCAGACAATGTTCATCATCAGGACAGCGCAGAGGATGAAGAAATTTGCTTTACTAGGCTTCATAACGTTTCACCCCTGTTGCATAGACTGTGCCTTTGTCGACCTTTACAAAGATCTCCGGAAGCGGCCTTCGTGGCGGCCCCGCGGTCGGCGCCCCTGTTTCAACGTCGAATTTCCCATGGTGGCACGGGCAAAGCAGGTCCTTCTCTGCTTTATCCCAGAAAACCGGGCAGCGTAAATGGGTACACGCATTTTGGTAAGCGACGAATTTTGTCTCCGACAGCCTGATCATAATCGCGCTGTCATGCTCGCCAGGGAATGAGAACTCGACTGCGTCCCCAACAGTGACTGAATCAAGGCTGGCGATTTTTTTGCGCGGATATTCCTTCTCGCCGAGGCCCATCAGTTCCTTCGCGGCCATTGCGCCCCACGGAAGGGAGGAGACGGCGAACACGCCCGCCGCGCCGACAAGTGTTTTCATGAAGCCGCGCCGATCCAGCTTCCGCTCGTTGTTGCGGTTAATATTATGTGTATAATTATCTTCTTCGAACGGGATTTTATTATTTTTCTCTGCCATGACAATCCCTCCTAAAACAATTTCGTGACGCCCTGCAGGATGCCAGGCAGGTTCACTTTGACGTTTGTTTCGCCTTCAAGGTACGGCAAGCTAGTCACCCATTTGCCGCCATTATCCAGATTGAACTGCTTTCTCTTCGAATCGATTTCCTCATCGGTCAGCCACTGCAGCGTGTTCGTCGGGCAGACACTCGCGCACATTGGCGGGATGCCGTCCTTCGAGCGATCGATGCAGAGGTCGCATTTGTACATCAGGTTCTGCTCCGTATCGAATTTCGGGATGCCGTATGGGCAGGCGATCGTACAGTTTTGGCAGCCGATGCATTTCTCGACGAGGGCGGAAAGGACCGCGCCCGTTTCATGGATCTGGATGGCCTGGGCCGGGCAGCTTCTCGCGCATGCCGGGTTCACGCAGTGAAGGCACATAAGAGGCATCGTCTGCCGGTCGACAAGCGGATTCACGTCATAAACGTAGTTCCGGTTCCGCTCTTCATGCCCGCCGCACTGTGTGCAAGCAGCAAGGCATGAGCGGCATCCTATACAGTTTTCTAGTTCTATATACAGCCTCTTATCCATTAGTGCACCTTCTTCATTTCGTGATTTGCGGCTTGCACCTTCTTGATTTGCGCGGCGCACGCCTTAAATTCCGGCATCCTGCTAATCGGGTCAAGCGCCGGGATTGTTAATAGATTGATAGACTTTTCATGCCCCCATGAATATGGGACAAAGACCGTATCTTTCCGGATTGCTTCTGTTATCTTTACCTGATAGACCGCTTCACCGCGGCGGGTATAAAGGAGAACCCGTTCCTCATGCTCGATGCCATACTTCGCAGCTGTTTCCGGGTGGACCTCGACGAAAGGATCCGGGCACATATCGTGCAAAAATGGAATTCTTCTAGTCTGGTTGCCTGATAGATAATGGTACACAACACGTCCGGTCGTCAGGCGAAGCGGGAATTCCTGATTCGGCTCCTCGGCCGGCGGTGTATATGGAAGGGCGAAAAGCTTTGCCTTTCCATCCGGATGGTAGAACTTTTTATCGAGGAACAAGTGCGGTGTCCCAGGGTCGTCCTCGCTCTTGCAAGGCCAGAAAACCCCATCCTGTTTTTCGATCTTTTCCCACGTTACCCCGGAGTAATCCGCAATTCCGCCTTTTGAAGCACGGCGCAATTCATTGAATATATCAAGCGGGGTCTTCAGGTGGGAAAAATATTGTCCCCGTCCCATCCGCTCGGCAATCTCGATTTGGATTTTCCAATCCGGCTTTGATTCCCCAAGCGGCTCCTGGGCGCGGTTTATTTTAATAATCCGGCCTTCAACATTCGTTGTCGTTCCTTCGTCCTCCGCCCAAGTAGTTGTCGGCAGGATGACATCGGCAAATTCAGCCGATTCGGACATATAAAAGTCGACACAGACCATGAAATCAAGATTCTTCATTTGTTCCCTTACATAATTCAGGTTCGGCGCGGATACGGCCGGATTCGAACAAAGCAGGTATAGTGCCCGGATTGTCTTATTTTCCATTAGGCCGAACATTTCATAAGCGGAAACGCCCGGGAGAGGCATTTCCTCCGGTTTAATTCCCCATACTTCCGCTACTTCCTTAACATGCTCAGGATTCGCAAGCTTACGGTATCCAGGAAGCGCGTCAGCCTTTTGCCCATGCTCCCGGCCGCCTTGCCCGTTGCCCTGCCCCGTAATCGTTGCGACGCCTGACTTCGGCCGTCCGATTTTACCAGTAACAAGTGAGATATTCACATAGGCGGAAACGTTGTCGACGCCTTTCTGCTGCTGCTCAATCCCGCGGGCGAACATGACGATCGCATCCGGGGCCTTTCCAAACAGCTCGGCAGCGCGGATGATTTTTTCCGGGGCTACGCCAGTTAGTTCACTTGTGTATTCAGGAGTGAATTCCTTTACGAGTTCCTTCAGTTCAGCAAACCCGTTCGTGTGGTTATTTACGAATTCCTCATCGGCATAGCCGTTTTGGATTAATAAATTCACAATGCCGTTTGCAAGCGCAAGGTCCGTCCCCGGCTTCAAGTCAAGATGGACATCCGCCCTCCTCGCAATCGGTGTTTCACGCGGGTCGGCAATGATCAGGTACCCGCCCCGTTCCTGTACGTTCCAGACGCGGAACATTGAAGTCGGGTGGCACTCGGCGGTGTTGCTTCCGGCAAGGAACAGGCAGTCTGTTTCATGTACATCCGTCCACGGAACAGTCGATCCCCGGTCAATCCCTAAAGAACGGTTCAAGCCGCCAGCCGCGCTCGACATACAGAAACGGCCGTTATAATCGATATATCTTGTCTGAAGGGCGACACGGGCGAATTTTCCTGTCAGGTAGCATTTTTCGTTCGTCATCGAAACGCCGCCATATACGGACAGGCTATCTTTTCCGTATTCATCCTGGAGACTTTTGAATTTTTTTACGATCAGGTCATACGCTTCATCCCAGGATGCTTCGCGGAAGCCTTCCTTCGTTCCCTTCAAGGACTTATCATCGCGAATCAAAGGCTTTAGAATCCGGTCCGGATGGTTGACCTGCTGGTAAGCGGTCACGCCTTTCGGGCACATTTTGCCTACCGTTACAGGCCAGTCATAGCGAGGCTCAACACCGATGATTTTATTGGTTGCTGTATTTACCCTCAGGTTCATCCCGCACTGCATCGCGCAATAGCTGCAATGCGTTTTAACGAGCGTTTCATTCGGATGCGTGAGGTTTTCAACTTCCTTGAAAAATTTATCCCGTTCGTTCCTGAACTCAACCTTTTGCATTCTGGTTGGCCTCCTTGACTTTCACTTGGTGGGTCGCAATTCCCGAAAACTGGGCGATCCGGTATTTCCGGCGGCACGGAAGGCAGAGCTCGGCAAGCTGGAAGCCTTCTTTTGACGCAAATTCCATATTGTTCATTCCTAGCACATCGATAACATCATTTGATTGTTCAACGGAAACGAACCCTGTTCCGCAAACCTTGCATTCCTTTGTGGCCTGCTCCGCATAATGCTCACGGTAGTTTCTTGCAAACACACTCAGCGGACGGAATGGAATGTGGGCTAGTTTTCCGAACGGGAGGTAAATCAACGTAACAATAACCGAATACTGATGAATCAGTGACATAACCTGATGGCCGAAGCCGTGCAGCGCAATGTTGATAAACGTAAGGGCAAGACCCGTAATTGACACAAACAGCAGAAGGTAGAGCGGCAGGAAATCGTAGATGAATGTCTGCTCTGCGCGGGCCTGCATATTCTTCAGGCGGCGGTACAGCGCCATTGAAACGCCAGTGATAACCATGAACGCCGAAATATTCAGGGCGTTATACGATAAAAACGCGATAAAACCATCAGCCGGAACCGTCATGATGTTCATTCCCATAAGGACGATTGTATACATGCCATTGTCCGCCATCGTAAAGTACATCCATCCGAAAACAAGCGGGAAAGTTACAAGGATGGCAATCACGCAACCCCAGCCCATCATGATATGCTGTGTCCAGCGGTACAGGCCGCGGTTCCAGATGAACCGGTATGTGACTAGCTGCTCTGTAGCCGTTTTAGGAGTCGTTTTTCTAAAAAGAAGCTTGATTCCCTTTTTAATAAAAATCTTTGTCGGTGGCCGTTCTCCCCAGGCGATGAACCGGTAGAAAAATCCGCCCAGGAAAACAATCGTCCCTACCATATATCCGTAAAGATTCAAATCAACGTGGGTAAACATTCTCGTACCAATGAAAGATAGAATGACAAGGCCGCTTACCGCCAGAAACATCGACTTTGCAAAATGAGATGCAAAAGCATCGTTTACAGACCGGCCAGGTTTTTTTACAGTTTCAAGTTTTGCCTGCATGGGAGTTCCTCCTTAAAAAATCGCACATTCTTTTGTTACTCCCATTGTAAGAAAAACCGGCTCTCCATCTGAATAAGGGGATTCCCCCATCCTCGGGGGGAAATCCCCTTAGTTCCTACGAATCTGACAAAGATTAGACACAAAGGGGCGATTAAGGGGCAATATCGCTGACACACTGGCATCTTCATGGCACAAAAAAAACCATTCCGGCTCATAATCCGAAATGGCATAAATCACTTATTCTTTTTTGAGTCGGTACTTTTTGTTCCAGGAGTAGAGGAGGAGGCTCAACCCTGTCAGTGTTTGAATCAAAACAATCGACCCATCAAAGAAAGGTTGTGAGAATATTGGGCTGCCGAGCCTTTCAATGGAACGGCTCATTGTCATGATAATCTGTGGGACGGAGTAGAAAGCAAAGACCATAATGGTTAAAATCACTCCCAGGAAGTAGATGACACTATACCACTTAATCGTCCTTTTCTCATCCTCATAGGCAGTCTCCCCCGCCTTTCTTGCTTCTTTTTTAAAAAAGCTTTTTATGTAGTGATGAGCATTTTCCATAAGGTTATAACTACCAGATATATTCTCAATCATGTAATATAAATCGGTTTTCATATAGACTCCACACTGGAAGATAAAGCGGATAAATATATCTATTACCACAATCCTCATGATTGCTAGAAGTAATTCGGGGGCTTTTGGATAAAAATATTGAGTTGATAAGGCTATTGCAAGAATTGTCATATCAAAACAAAGGCCGCCTAGATAGAGAACATTACGTTTTCCTGAGGGAAGCTTCCACGCACCCTCCATATTGGTCTCTAGTACCAAAAACATTAGCCTATGCCCTATACTTAAGCGAGTCGGTAAATCATTGGACCGCATGGCTAAAACATGCCCAATTTCATGAATGATTAAGAGCGTCATTCCTATTGCAATCCAAAGCAGAACATTCAGCGACATCCAAGAAAACACAAAATAATCCTTATAATTTGGAAAAAGATCCGGTTTCACAATGAAATAAAAAATATTCAATAGGAAAAGAAGTCCAAACAAGATGTAACTCCCTCGATTGAATGCCATTTTACCAACCCAAGCTGGAATCCATGTGAAACCGAGGTTTTCCTTCTTATCTATTTGTATAGAAATTTCTTCTCCGTCAACCTTACTAACCAAACCAAGCCCTATTAGCTGATTTACAAAATCCAAAATGTTGATATCTTCGTTTGGGTATTCCGCTCTTAATTGCAGTTCTATATCTACTAGAGGATATCCCTGATTAATCATCTTTATTGCATCAATAGCCGGGCTAGGCATCTCGTAGAATTCACCGCTGTACTCATCTTCAACTATGAAGTTTTTTTTATCTCTTCTTATAATGACAGGTCTTAGTTCCATCCTTGTGTATATATTAATTTTCATTTTTTCACCTTTAGAAATTAAATAAGAGGATACATAGCGAAATATGCATCCTCCTCTTCACATATTATAACCAGAAACACCACCAGCAAGGTATAGCTGTAGCCTTAACCTTTTTCAACTTGCGAATTTTCATATTCTCACCTCCCTTTTAAACTATATTTAAGTTTGAAAACTTTCCAACTGGTTTGGAATTGTACTCTTTATGAATCTCTTTCCAAGTAGGATAGATTTTTTCAAATACCTCCACCAACTCAGGATCAAATTGGGTACCTTTTCCTTCTAGGATCCTTTCGTAAGCTTCCTCAACCGACAAAGCTGCCCTATATGACCTGGAACTGGTCATCGCATCAAACGCATCAGCAATTGCAGTTATTCTAGCTAAATATGGTATTTCAAGTCCCTTCAGTTGATCAGGATACCCTTTGCCATCCCATCGTTCATGATGTGAACGGATAACAGAAATGCTTCCTTGAAGACCATCTACATTAGAAACGGCCCTTTCACCCACTTCTGGATGAGATTTGATAATTTCGTATTCCTCTCTTGTAAGTGCACTCGGTTTCATTAAAATATGGTCTGGAATATGCACTTTTCCTATATCGTGAAGTAGACAGGCATAATTAAAAGTCTTAAGTTCGTCTTTTGAGAATTTCCCCAATTCCTTTGCCATTAATAATGCATAGTTTGCTACTCTCTCACTATGGCCTCGAGTATATGGGTCTTTAAGTTCCAGTGTTGAAATAACTCCTTTAACTATTCCCACAAGTTGTTGGTCATAAGAGGTTTTTACAGCATTTACATAAGACTGAAATCTATTTAATAGTATATAAGATAAAACAGCCAATACTCCAATCAGCATCAATGCAAAAAAGGCGTTCGGAGCTTGAATAACAATCCCCGCTATAAGGTATTTAGCCATTAACCCCAAAAGAACGAGAATAAAAAAAGGAGTACTCACAAAAATCGGGGCTAATAATAACCAAAACACTTCCACGGGGTTTCCGCTTTTAAAAAGCTCTGGGCTTCCCACAAATGTTACAATATCATTTATTAAGCTTAATAATGTGTAAGTAATAAAGTATACATATTTAACCAAATAGGCCTTATTCTGTTTGATTAAATAAATTGCAATTGGAATCAATGCGAACAAAAATATATAAATCCAATACCCTAAAACAGAAGAAATAAAGTCCCCGTCAGATGATATATATTTTGGAACAACCAAGTCATAAAAAAGATCAAAGGATAGCGAAATTATATAAAATAGAGCGATAAACCACTTTAAGGATCTCTGTTCCTCATTCAGTAAAGTTTGGTAAATAGGTTTCTGCATGTATATACCTCGCAAGTAAAAGTCCATTTCCTAGTTCGATTACTAATATCTAGTTTTTTTGCCATTTTATAAGATATCTCATACATTATAAAACAATTTCTACTATCAATACATACCTCTTATGGATTAATTATGTATAATGATAGAAATTTTCTTAAAAATGCGTAGTTTTTTATAAAAAAATGTCCTTTTATTGTAACTTCGGAAATAAGATGTCAATTTTTGTTCCTGTATATAACTTACTTTCTATTTCAATTTTCCCMCCATGATCTTCCACAATTTGATTTGTTACCATAAGTCCCAAGCCGGTACCGTCCTTTTTTGTTGTAAAAAAAGGATCGCATAGCTTCCTTATGTGTTCTTCTGGTATCCCAAATCCTTCATCTGCGACAGACAGGATGATTTGTTTTTCATCAAACGATTTAAGAGAAATTTTAATTGTTCCTTCTTCGGGCATTGATTCAATTGAATTTTTAACCAAATTGATGATAACCTGCTTAAGTTGCTTTTCATCGCCATTTATTAAGGCGGGATTTGCATCGAATTCCTTAATAAATGTAATCCTTGTTCCCCTTGCAAATTGCATGGCAATTGAAAGGCCATAATCAACTATTCCCTTTAAGTCAATTTTTGCAAATGGGGAGTTTTTTGGTTTCCCCAAAATCATCAGGTCGTCTACGATTGTAGTCAGCCTGTCAATTTCCTGATTCATGATCAGAGAGTAATCCTTTTGGTTCGATGACTCTTGCTGGAGCTGAATAAATCCTTTCAATGCTGTTAAAGGATTCCGAATTTCATGCGCAATCCCTGTAGCCATCTGTCCAATTCCAACCAGCTTTTCATTTTGCCTTAATTCTTCATATACTTCTGTAATGGCATTTAAATATGATGAATATCGATTCAATATAATATAGGTTATAAAAGATACAACCATGTATAGAGCTATTGGTACAAATGCCTCCGTGGTTTGAAGAACCAATCCCAAGAACAAATATTTAATCATTGTCATAATGGAAACGACCCAGAAAAATCTTTTATTCACATAAATTGGAATAAGCAAAATGAATACAAGCTCAACAAAATTCGAGCTTAAAATGTTATTGGGAGAGTTCAGATAAGAATAAACTATATAGTTAAAGTCAACAATTGAAAAACAAATAAAAAACAAATATTTTACTAAAAAAGGAGAATACTTTTTAATCCAGTATATTGATAATGGAAGCAACCCCAAAACAATCAAATAGTACCATTCAACCTCCAAAGGATTTATCAAATAATGGGCTGAAGATTTGGTTCCCCTATAAGCAAGGAATAAAAATAGGTCCACTCCAATAAAAGTAGGATAAAAGAGATAGAAAAAAATCTTAAGCGCCTTTACTTCTTCTGAAACCATTCTCTCGTCTTGCAATTTTTCGGTCATTGGTTGTCTCCCTTAAATTAAAACTTTATCCCTCCTTTATATTACCACCTTTTCCAGCAAAATTAATTGCATATTTTAAAAAAACCCCAAAATTCGTCATTTTTCGCATTTCATTCGGTTAGACGCTAGGGATATTCAATAAGTCACATGTACGCAAAAAAAAAGAGGCCCAATTTCAGGCCTCTTTCATGCTTGTTCAACCGAAGTTACTCTCGGCCGCTTGGGTTGGAATTATTTAATACCGAATGCTTTTTGCCATAGATAAAATAAACAACAAGCCCGATTGCCAGCCAGGTCAGGAACCCTTTCCAGGTAGCCGCCGGGAGCCGGGTGGCAAGGTAGCCGCAGAACAGGAACGCCATGATCGGAATGGCCGGCACGAAAGGTACACGGAAGCCTTTTCCGGTTGGCACGTGATGTTTGCGGAGATACAGAATGCCAATTGACACAGTCATAAAGGCAAACAATGTCCCGATGTTAACCAGTTCGGCAAGCCTGTTCAGCGGGACAACCCCAGCGAATATAGCAACCATCACGAATGTAATCCAGGAGTTAACGACCGGTGTTTGTTTCTTTTTGTCAACTTTTGAAAAGACCTTTGGAAGAAGCCCGTCCCTTGATATAGCGTAGAAAAGGCGGGTCTGTCCGTACAGCATGACCAGGAGAACGGTTGTAATGCCTGTAATGGCACCAACAGAAATGAAGCCGGCCACCCAATCCTGATGGATATAGTTCAGGGCAAATGCGACTGGATTTTTTACGTTCAATTGATCATAAGGAACAATTCCGGTCAAAATAAGCGAAACGACAATATATAAGACCGTACATACAAGCAAGGAAACAATAATTCCAATTGGCATATTCCGCTGCGGATTTTTTACTTCTTCCGCTGCAGTCGAAACCGCATCAAAGCCAATGTAGGCAAAAAACACAGTAGCCGCGCCCGTTGTCACCCCGGAAAAACCGAATGGCATGAACGGGGTCCAGTTCGCCGGCTCGACATACCATGCGCCTACGGCAATAAACAGCAGAATGACAGCCAGTTTAATGAACACCATTATGGCATTGAAACGTGCGGACTTCTTGGCTCCCTGTGTCAAAAGCAAGGTAATCAGCAACAGGATAAAAATAGCCGGTACATCTATATATGTTCCTTTCGCAGGGTCGTATGCGCTTGAAATGGCGGTTGGAATATGAATGCCGAATCCTGCCAGCAATCCTTGGAAATACCCGGACCATCCGCTCGCGACTGCCGATGATGCCAGTCCATATTCCAATATTAAAACCCAGCCAAGAATCCAGGCGATAAGTTCGCCGAATGCCGCGTAACTATATGTGTACGCACTTCCGGATACCGGTACGGTTGAGGCGAATTCAGCATAGCAGAGCGCGGCAAACACACAGGCAAGCCCCGATAAGATAAACGAAATGATAAGTGCTGGCCCGGCATGGGTAGCAGCCGCCACTCCTGTCAGTACAAAGATGCCCGTGCCAATGATCGCACCGATGCCAAGCATGGATAAATCAAAGGCTCCCAGGTCCTTTTTAAGCTTGATTTCTTTTTTTCCAGCTTCCAATAGTAGCTGTTCAATTGATTTCTTTCGAAATAAACTCATGATGTCCCCCTCGGTGAACGTTAGGAATTTTCTGAAATTAATTCCCAAGAAAAAGTCATAAAGCCATATTATAACCATTTCACTATCAATTCAATAATTTCCGAAAAATAATTTAAGATAAATTCTTACCAAAACTTCCAATAGCTTTCCTGTTTATCAATGTTCTCCGTGCCATCCCATCCCTTAATTCCTTATATTCACATAATAAAAAGGTTTTCACCTAAACGGCAAAAACCTTTTTAAAATCGTTTTTATTTTGCTACTTCCAATCTCGACTGGGGTTGGAGGGAGCAGCTCTTTTTGCTTATTGGCATAAGCAACGTCACCTTTGTCCCCTTTTCCAATTCACTTGAATAAAAGGCACGCCCGCCCATTTCATTGATGATCCGTAAAGAAACGCAAGTCCCCAGGCCGGTCCCTCTCTCCTTTGTCGTATAAAAAAGTGTACCAATCCTGGAAAGCTGTTCTTTTGTCATTCCCCTGCCATTATCGATAATTTCAATAACCGCCTGGCCATCTTTACCATAAAGCCTGACGGAGACCAAACCTCCGTCCTGAGTGGCTTCGATGGCATTTTTCACAAGGTTGACTATTGCTTGTTTCAGCTGGTTCCGGTCTGTGGCAATTTTCAGAAGGTCTTTTGACAGCCTCCCCCCCAGTGCAACTCCTCCTTTGGCGGCGAGAGGGTTAAGGAGGGCAATGATTTCCGAGAGTACTTCATGGTAGCAGCATTCTTCAATTTTATGAAACTGCGGCTTTGCAAAATTCAGGTAATCGCTAAGGATCATTTCGGCGCGCCCCACTTCACTTAAGGCAAGGGTAAGATATTCATGGTTTTTGCCGGTTTCATTTTGGTGCATAAGCTGCATAAACCCCTTTACAACCGTAAGAGGATTCCTTACCTCGTGGGCAAAAGAGGCGGCTAGTTCTCCCATCGTGTTTAGTTTCTCGCTTCTTAAAATATCGTCCCTCATTTTTTCCCTCTCAATAATCTCCTCAATCAATCTCGCGGCAAAGCCAATCCCCACAATACTGATGACTCCAAACAAGAGGATATCCGTTGAAAAAATCAAGTCCTTATCCAAAGGTTTCCCGGCAAGAGCCCGGAAAGTCGCAAACATGCCAAAACAAAAGAAAATGGACCAACCACTCCCAAGGACAGCCAGTTTTATCCGTTTTGAAGGAGTGTATGACCAAAACTTTTTATACCAGAAGATTGCGAAAACCACCGTAGCGATGCTTGTGAAATAACTGTAAATAACAGCTTCGCCGCCAATAAAGGTCCTCGTAATAAGAATGACGACGAACACAATCAAGCCCGCTCCCGGCCCGCCATAGAGGAGGGCAAGTACAAAAGGGACAAACCGCAAATCCCAATGAAATCCTTCAAAATTATATGAAAACACAACACATAAAAAAGCTGCGCCAGCCTGGAATACGCCAAAAATTAAACTATTATTCTCCAGGCGCCTGTTTTCAGGCAGTAGGCTGAACAGGAGTACAGGGGCCAAAATCAGCAGAGCCTGAAGAAGAAGCTTTTCCTCGATCATCTTATACACCCAATTTCCCAATTGACTATTTCTGTTATATTTATTTTACGACAAATCTCTAGCCAATCCTTCATTTACTCCCTATTTTTCGTCCGACAATTACTTAGCAATTCCCCTAAAAAACGACATATGGGCTTCATCCAGGCACGAAAAAACGGGATGCATGGCATCCCGTTCAAATAACCAACCTATGAAACTTTTTCAGTTTCTGTCGAGTTGTAACCATCTTCCCAATACTCGGCGTTTTTGATGCCAAGCTTCTTGGAGTTGAATACAGGGTCAAGCCCGGCTTTTTTCTGGGCCTCGTAATCCTTCAGCGCCATCAGTGCCGGCTTGGCCAGAATCACTACGGCAATCAGGTTGAGCCATACCATGATGCCGAGGCCGACGTCCCCGAGCGCCCAGGCAAGGTTTGCGGTTTTAACTGCACCATAAAATGTTGAGGCCATTAAAACAATTTTCAGCACAAACATCGGCCATTTGCTGCTCATGCCCCTTGTCAGGTAGGCAATGTTCGTTTCCGCGATATAGTAGTATGCCATAATCGTAGTAAAGGCAAAAAAGAACAGGGCAACCGCAACAAATCCTGCGCCAAAACCAGGCAATGCCGTATCAACAGCCGCCTGTGTAAAGCCCGGGCCTGCTTCGACTCCCGGCAGTTTTTCCATAATAAATGTCTTACCATCCGTTCCAAATGTGTTGTACATGCCTGTAAAAAGAATCATGAAAGCTGTGGCCGAGCAAACGAATAACGTATCAATGTAAACCGAGAAAGCTTGGACAAGCCCCTGCTTTGCCGGGTGGGATACTTCGGCAGCACCTGCTGCGTGCGCGCCTGTCCCCTGTCCAGCTTCGTTGGAATAAATCCCGCGCTTAACGCCCCATTGGATTGCCAATCCAAGCAGCGCTCCAAACGCCGCATCCGCGCCGAACGCGCTTCTGAATATCAATGAGAAAACAGCTGGTACTTCTGTAAAATTAATTGCGACAATGTAAAGGGATACAAGAATGTAGCCGAGCGCCATAAAAGGAACCACATAAGAGGCTACCATTGAAATCCTTTTTACTCCCCCAAAAATGATTGCACCAAGAATAATTACAATGATTGCCCCTGTAATTGCCCTGTCCACTTTAAAAGCATTTTCGATTCCGATTGCAATGGAATTGGATTGGATTCCCGGCATCAGGAAGCTCATGGCTGCCAGAGCGGAAATTGCGAACAGGATTCCGTACCATTTCATCCCCATGCCCTTTTCGATGTAATAAGCCGGCCCCCCGCGGTACTCCCCGTCCTGCTTAACCTTGTATATCTGCGCGAGTGTCGATTCAACGAACGCCGTTCCGGCACCGATGAATGCAATCGCCCACATCCAGAATACCGCTCCAGGCCCGCCCATAGCGATGGCTGTTGCAGTTCCCGCAATATTCCCTGTTCCTACACGTCCGGACAAAGCAAGAGATAGCGCCTGAAACGATGAAACCCCCGCATCCGAGCTCTTCCCTTTGAACATCAGTACTACCATGTCTTTTATATGCCTGACTTGAAGAAAGCGAGTACGCAATGAAAAGTATAGCCCCACCCCTAGGCAAAATACGATCATTGGTGTACTCCATAGCCAACCACTTAACGCGTTAACAAAATCGTTCACAAACATCCCCCTCGCGTGTTTCTGAATTGTTGTTTCTTTCTGAATTATAAAATAATATTATGGCTTAAACAACTATTTTTGTCACACTATTTGAAATAATCTAATAGTATTTTTCGACTAATATGGCAAACTCTTGATTTGTATGTATTTTTAAAGGATTCTAAGGCATAAAATGAAAGCAAAAAAACAGAAGGCTGACGGTTAAATGAGCCGCCAGCCTAGTTTCGATTATTATTCAGTTCATAATAAAATCCTTTATTCCGCAAAAGGGACTCATGGTTCCCTTCCTCGATGATCTCCCCGTTTTGAAGGACTATAATTTTATCCGCATTTCGGATTGTGTTTAAACGGTGGGCAATAACAAAGCTGGTCCTTCCCTCCATTAGCCTTCCAAGCGCATCCTGGATTTTCAATTCTGTAATCGTATCGATTGAACTTGTCGCTTCATCCAAAATTAAAATGGACGGATCGGCCAGTATCGCCCTGGCAATTGATAAGAGCTGTTTTTGTCCCTGCGAAATCCCGCTTCCATCTTGTTTCAGGACGGTATGATAACCCTCCGGCATTTTCTCGATGAAAGAATGCGCATTGGCCATTTTCGCAGCTTCAACTACTTCCTCATCGGTCGCATCAAGCCTTCCATAGCGGATATTTTCCAAAATCGGCCCTTCGAACAGGAAGGAATCCTGGAGCACAAAGCCCATATGGCTGCGGAGGCTTTTTCTTTTAACAGAGGATGTATCTTGCCCATCAATCAGTATCACTCCGCTATCAGGGTCATAGAAACGTGATAGCAGATTGATGATCGTTGATTTTCCGGCACCCGTCGGGCCAACCAGCGCGACCATTTCCCCGGGATGGACCAGGAATGAAACATCCCTGATTGTATTCCCTTCTTTTTCATATGAAAAAGAAACATTACGGAATTCCACCTTGCCCTTTACTTCTTCCAGTTCAATGGCACCGGATTCATCGGTCGATTCGGCATCTTCATCCAAAATTTCAAATACCCGTTCCGCACCCGCGACGGCGGATAGGAGCGTGTTGAACTGGTTCGCCAAATCGTTCAAGGGCCTTGTAAACTGGCGGGAATACTCGGCAAAGATAATGATAACGCCAATGGTAATCATTTTATTCAAAGCGAAAATTCCGCCGATTGCCGCAATAATCGTAAAGCTGACATTGTTCAGGACATTCATGAGTTTCGGAATGAACCCGGAAAAGGTTTGCGCCCAAAAGCCCGACTGCCTTAACCTGCGATTTTTTTCAAGGAAAGCTTCAATGGCTTTCTGCTCCTGCGAAAAGGTTTTGACAATACGCTGGCCGGAAATTGTCTCCTCAATGTATCCATTAATTTCTCCAAGGTTCCGTTGTTGTTCTTTGAATAAGATCCCCGTCCGGTTCGTAATCCATTTCATGCCAAGGAACATAAGCGGGACAATAATTAGCGAGATCAGCGTCAATAGCGGGCTCAGCCAAACCATGACGGAGATTGTTCCGACAAGCATGAGGACGCTTGAAAAAATCTGGATGACCGAACTGTTCAGTGTCGCGCTGACGTTTTCAATGTCGTTCGTCACACGGCTCATCAGCTCACCCGATTGCCTTTTGTCAAAAAAGGAGATTGGCAGCCTGTGAAGGTGGCTGAACAAATCTGTTCTAAGCCTAGATACGGTATCCTGTGCAATCCCGATCATCAGATAGCCCTGCAGGAAACTTGAGAGTGAAAACAATAGATAGACCCCGAGGATTCCAGCAAGCAAAAGCGGAAGCCCCGCTGTTTCCTTCGTAACAATATAGTGGTCAACGGTCCTCCCTATGAGTATCGGTCCGAGAAGGGATAGTCCGGTGCTAAGGATGACGAGGAACAGGACGAGTGTGATGCCGCCTTTTTTTACAGACAGATAGTCCCATAATCGTTTAATCGTGCCCGCCCAGTTTTTTGCCTTAGCCTTTTTCTTGGGCTCAGGTGCTCCTTTTGCCTTTAGGACCGGCTTCGGATACATAAAAGGCCTAGTTAATACCTTCAGCATATAATCTGTTCTCCTCTTCAAGCTGGGTTTCGTAAATTCTTCTGTAAAGCGGCTCTGTCCTCATTAGCATCGCGTGGGTCCCGGCCGCCTTAATCTTTCCGTCCTCAAGCAAAAGGATGGAATCGGCGCTCATCGCGGTGGAAATTTTTTGTGTAATAATCAGGGTTGTGCATTTGTATTTTTTCAAGGCCTTCAAAAGATTGGCTTCAGTCTTCAGATCCAGTGCGCTAGTACTGTCGTCAAGAAGAAGGATTTTTGGCTTCCTGACAAGAGCCCTGGCAATTGAAATCCGCTGCTTCTGGCCGCCTGACAGGTTAACACCTTTTTGGCCGATCCTCGACTGGTAGCCCTCCGGGAAGTTTTCGATGGACTCGTGGATCTGGGCATTCATTGCGGCCTCGGTAATCTCTTGTTCAGTGGCGTTTTCCTTGCCCCAGGAGATGTTTTCCGCAACCGTTCCTGTAAAAAGAAGGACATCCTGCGGCACATAGCCGATTTGCCTTCTCAGTGTTTCCAGCTTCATTTTGCGGATATCCATTCCATCAATCAGGATTTCACCATCCGTCACATCATAGAGCCGGGGAATCAACTGGAATAAAGAAGTCTTGCCCGAACCTGTGGCGCCGAGGATGGCTACAGTAGAACCAGCCTTGGCCGTAAACGATACATGTTCAAGAACCGGCGTATTCGTTCCCGGGTACCGGAATGAAACGGATTTGAATTCAATTTTCCCATTAGGAACAGCCTTTTCTTTGTACGGCAATGGAGCATCCACGAGGTCAACCTCCGTATCAAACACTTCGGCAATCCTCTGCCCCGATGCCCTTGCCCTTGAAAAAATCATGATAATCATTGAAACAATTGAAAGGGCCGATGTAATCCTCGTTCCATAGTTGATGATTGCGACGACTTCCCCTACCTTTATTTTGCCGGCGCTGACTTCAAAGCTGCCAAACCAAAGCACGGCAAGGATTCCCGCATTCATGGCCAGCATGAGCACAGGGGTCGAGTATTCAATCAGCCTGAAAGCGGAAACGGTTTTTTCCTTGAGGTGGCCATTTGCTTCTTTAAATCGGCCAATCTCGTGCCTGCCGCGTAAAAAAGCTTTGATAAGCCTCATCGCGGTCAGGTTTTCCCTTAGTACCGAATTGACCCGGTCAAGATTTTTTTGCATCATCAGGAAATAGCCGCGCGCTTTCGTCATCGCCCATGCGAGGAAAACGATGAGGAATGGCGTGACACCGGCAAGGATCAAACCAAGTTTCAGATCGACCACCATTGCCATCACAAGCCCGCCGATTATGAGGAGCGGAGCCCGGAGCATGATCCTCAAACTCATAAACACCGTATTTTGGATCATCGTTACATCATTCGTCATCCTCGTGACAAGGGATGACGTTGAAAACCGGTCAAAATTTGCGAAGGAGAAAGATTGGACTTTTTCAAAAAGTGCCTTCCGCACATCATAGCCAAAGCTTTGGCTGGCATGGCCCGCGTAAAATGAATTAAGGATTCCCGCCGCAAATGCAAGCGCCGAAACCCCGAGCATGATTGCCCCGCCCTGCAGGACGAGGTTCAAATCCTTTTTCATGACGCCTTCATCAATGATTCTTGCCATCAGCAATGGCTGCCACAGCTCGACGATCAATTCGACGAGCATTAGGACTAGCGCGATTGCCATATGGATTCGGTATGGTTTTAGAAAAGAAAAGATTTTTGACACCGTCTGCCACCTGCCTGAATGGATATATCCCAAGCTGCGGTACCGGAGGCCAGTACCTTTGCAATACTTCGGAAATCTAAATATTCTTGCAAATCAATCATACTGCTTTTTTCCATTTTTTTAAATCATTAAGCGAAAATTTTATTAACAAAAAGTTTGTTGACATTCTTATTTTAACATGTTATTATTAATAATTGTTTGATCGAGTAACTTGAACGTGCGGATTGCAAAGTAATGTAGACTGGCATTCTGCTATTGTTTTATATAGAAAGACTTATTCACACTGGAGCGGCTTCGGAGCCGCAAGGATGTAAGAGAGGCAGGGCTTGCGTCGTTTAGGTTTAAACAACCAGGTGGAATATTGAACCGCGGCAAATTGATTGTTCACGTTAAACAATCCTAACTTTAATTATTACCTTGCAACAAGCTGCAAGTTACTTGATATGGCGCGAAGCTCTTTGGGCTCATCGCGCGGATTACGGCGCTATTTATGCCGCCGCAAACTCAAAAAAGGCAGGGAATGTCGCCACATTCCCTGCCTTTTGCTATTTTAGCGCACCTTTAGCGTTTTGTGCTGTCCCTTCCTTCGCCCCTGAACCTGTCATCGAAGCTGTCGCGATTCTTATTCGTTTCCCTCAGCGTGTCATCCGTTCCACGGAATGGATCATTGCTGATCATCGAATCGCCCATCGTTGATTCAGGATTGGCATTTGGCGTATTGGCAAAATTCGGGTCGGTTCCAAGCCCTGCGTTATAGCCGGTGCCTGCGCCCATAGTCGTATTGCCGCCAGTTCCCATCGTTGAATTTCCGCCGGCGCCGCCCATAACCGTATCTTCATCGGTTCCAAAAGCAGCTCCTGCGGTATTCTGGTTAATCGCGGATGGATCCGATGTCCCGGTATCACTGTTTCGAAGTGACGCATTGCCACGGGCCATGTCATCAGAGCCGACAGGATAGTCATCCATCATGCTTGACCTTCCTACCGAGGCGCCGCCAGACATCATGCCGCTCGCGGAATCATCGTTCCAGTTTGTCGGATTTCCCGATCGATCGTCACGGGTATTCAGGTTTCCACCCAGGGTATCATAGTTCGCATCAACCGTCCCGGTTCCGAATTCATTGCCCGTTCTCATTGTTGGGTCATCCATCGTTGTGCTGCCGGACCATTCATTCGTATTTCCGGTCACCGCGCCTGTCCGATCGTATCCTAGATTTTTCCCGTCTTCATCAACAAGGACAAGGATTTTACCAGACTTTACATCCCTTTCATAACGGTCCGCTTCGTCTTCCGGAATACCCATGCCAATTAATGCACCAGTCAAACCGCCAGCTCCGGCTCCGACAGCTGCCCCCGTCAATGTGGCTGCAATTGGGCCCGCCGCAAGAATAGGGCCAACGCCCGGAATTGCCAGCGCACCAACACCTGCAAGAAAGCCGGCCAGGCCTCCGAGCACTCCGCCAGTCGCCGCTCCTGTCGCCAATCCTTCCTCTGTTTTCGTGCCTGTTTCATCATGTATGTCGTCAATGTCGTCTCTGTCTCTTGCAACTACAGAAATTGCATCCCTGTCATAGCCTTGTGCTTTCAAATCCTCAATCGCTCTAACCGCTTCATCTCCGTTGTCAAAAACACCAACTACTCGTTTATCCATTGATCTTCCTCCTTTAAAGGTTGATACAACGTTTAATTACCCCTGTAGGTTGTCCATTAACCCTCCAATAAATTACAATTTTATTTCAAATGCTTGCCTGGCGCGGGTTTCGACAGAATCTGGCAAGGGCATTGAGGGCTAAAGTATAGAAGGAAACTTCACTCATCCGTGATTTGGGTGAAGTATAAACCGGGTTTTGAAGCTGTGCTTCACTCAACTGGAATGTATGGAACCGCTTCTAAACTGGAGTATGGTTGTTCGCTGTCCCTAACCCGGGGTTTACGTGAACCCAAAAGCTGGTTTGGCTGGCACGCATTCAGGATTTGCACCAAACGTGCTTCCTTTAACCACAAAAAAACATCCGCTTAAACCGCGGATGCCTGAATCATTATTTCCCCACTACAATGGAGCAACCTTTTTATTTGGAAATCACAGCCGCACTTTCGCGGATGGTTCTCGCAAAATCGTGACCAGTTTTAAATGATTGTCGGTTCAGGATAAATTCCTTCCCGGCAGTGAGGCAGATTTTTTCTGCCATCACCCGTGTTTCAGGTTGATCAATCGTTGTAATGTCCTTTACATGGGCGAGCCCGATGATTCGCCTGCATAGCTCCAGGCCCGCTACCGCCGCAGTATCCCGCAAAATCGAATCCAGATAATACTCCTTGAACCCTTCATAGCGGGCGGTCCGCTCGACTGCCTTCTCTTCCCATAACGCCAAGAACTTTTCCTTAAACAGGTCGATCACTTCGGATATGGTCCGTTCCAGGTATTCAACCTGTACTGAAGGGCCGGTAAACATGGCGTTCACGTAGGCAAAAATCAGGTTGGCCACGACATTGCCGACATCATACCCAGCCGGACCATAGAAGGCGAATTCCGGATCAATCACTTTTGTTGAATCTTCTTTTATAAAAATTGATCCTGTATGAAGGTCTCCATGGATGAGCGATTGAGCATTTGCCATGAATTCAAATTTAAGCTTTGCCGTTTCAAGGGCCAGTTTTTTGTCTTCCCATATAAATTCCTTTACGAAATCCCTGGAACCTGGAAATACATCGTTCCTCGGGCAATCATAAAACGGTTCGGTGTAGACAAGGTCCTCCGAAATTTCACAAAGCTCGGGATTAATGAATGATTTTACAAGTTCCTTTTTCTCTTTATGCCCCATCACTACATCCGTTGTCAGCAGAAGGGTTTGGGCCATGAACGTCGATATGTGATCGGCAAACAATGGAAATTGTTTATGCTTCATGAGGGCGCTGCGCATAATTTCGTGGTCGGATAAATCCTCCATCACACAGCAATTCATGATTGGGTCATAGTGGTACATCTTCGGCACAAACCCAGGGGCTAGCTTATCCTGGAGCGAAAGAATTTCGCTTTCAATCCGGTTCCTGTCAGGGGATAACTTAAATTCATCCGATATCCTCGCAACGGGACCGGCTTGTTTGATGATGATCGATTTTCCGCTGTTTCCGTCAACAACACGGAATACATAATTCAAATTTCCATCGCCTATTTCCTTGCATGATAAATCAGCTTTCGTCGGAAAAAGTCCCAACTTTGTCTTAGCATATTCAATGGCTTGATTTTCGTTCATTGTAAAATATCTTTCTGTAAAAACCGCCATGCTGCCCACCCCTCCAGAGGCTACGCGAAAAAACGCAGCCAGCATTTCAAATTATCTAAATTTTAACACGAGTGGACAACCGCTACAATATTTTCCCTGTTCCAACCTTATTCCCGGAAAACAATCTATATAGCCCCAATTCATTTCCTTCTGCTGGAAATTCCCGCCACAAAAGCTTCTACCATAAAAGAAAGGCTTGTATCGAGGCTAAGATTTAAGCCAAAGCCCCCTTTTTGTTCCAGGGAACAGAAGCCATGGATCATGCTCCTCAACCCCCGGACCGCATGGAGGGCTTCCTCCTCCCCTAACGGGATTGATTCGAGGCTTTCAAGGACGAGCCCGACAATTTTACTCCCGGCTTCCTGTACTTCCGGGTCGGTGGGATCTGGGGCATTGAAGGTCGCCTCATACAATCCGGGATGTTTCCTGGCAAAGCCGACATAACCGAGGCTTAATGCCAGAACAGCATCCTTTTCCAAAAGTGTTTTCCTGGAATCCTTCAACACCTCATAGAGATTATTTATGCCATAAATGGCCAGTTCCTTTTTCAGTCCGGGTAGGCCATCAATATGGTTATAGAGGGATGGAGGCTTGATTTTCAATTCCTTAGCGAGATTGGCCAGGGTCACTTCCTCGAAGCCTTTTCGATCCGCCAATTCGGCCGCGGTGCGAATAATCGTGTCAATGTCGAGAGCAATTTTGGGCCTTGGCGACATTTTCTACACTCCTTTTTCGATCCGGCGTTCAAACCGGCTAATTGCTTTTTCCATTTCCCGTACGGGTTCCTTCAGCAACTTTCCATGACCGCATGCGAGAATACTTGGTTTCAATGAGGCTAGCTTCCTTCCACTCTCAAGAGCTGTTTTCCCGCACCACGTTCCAAAAGCCGGGAAAGGGAACAAAGGCCTTAAGTCACCAGCAACAGAGATTCCTCCCCGTGTCTGGAATGCATCACCAGCTATGAGGGAGCCCGATCTGACATCCAAAAAAGCCATGGAACCGGGCGTATGTCCCGGGACATAAATTGCCTGTAACGAACCGATCCGCTCTCCATCTTCAAGAAGAATGTCGGGCCTTGCCATAAGCTTTTTCGGTACTCCCCCTTTAATCGGTGCTTGGCTCTCGTGCCCATCCAGGCTCCGGTCATTTTCCATCAACCGCGCATCCCTTCCGGAAATATAAATAGGAACATTTGCCAATGCGGCTTTTAGCGAATCAAGCGCGCCGACATGGTCCTCATGGGCATGCGTAAGGACGATTTTTGTAATCGGCTTGCCAATCCGGCCGGCCGCCTCAAGTATACCCTTCGCGCTATACGGCAAAGCCGCATCAACAAGTGTCAGACCTTTATCCTCCTCGACGAGATAGCAGTTTACCGGAAAAACCCTGGGCAAGAAGGCCAGTTGATAAAGTGCCCCTTCCTTTGTCATTTTCATAAGTTATCACCCCTATACTAATGGTATTAGTTAAATAATAACTAATGCCATTAGTTAGGTCAATCCCCATCAAAAAAAAATTCCACCCCAAAGGGCGGAAAAGATTTTCTTTATTCTACAGCGAAGGGTTGAATGGACCTAACCATTCCGCCAAGCTGTTTTCAAAGTTATTTAACCAAGCTTCAAAAATCTATTAGTTTAACAGTTCATCCATCTAATTTTGTATAAATTAGATGTAGCTCTCCTTGATGCCACATTGCATTGAATTCATCTTTTTCCGGGGAGGCAATTATTTTCAGAAAAAGGCTCTTTATAGAAAATAAAAAATTGTCCTTCACCATTATCTTTTCGAAGAATTTACATGCCTGTATATATGATTCAAAGCTTCAGAAAAAACAAGCCCCATCGCGATGGCACCGGAAATCAGGAAAGCCCTTCCTGCAAGGCTTAAAGCGGAATTGTAGTCAATGACCACAAAATGGCGCATGGCATTATAGAACGTTCCGCCGGGAACAAGGGGGATGATTCCGGCAACACTAAATATAATCACCGGACCCCGGTATTGCTTGGCTAGCATATGGCTGATAAACCCGACGACAAACGCCGCTGCGAGGGTAGCTGAAACGACATTGGAGGTGTGTTTTTCCAAATAATAATAAACGAGCCAGCCGGTCATCCCGACGAATCCACATTTTAAAAGTGAATTACGGGGGGCATTGAAGAGGATGCCAAAAGCCGCTGTCGCAAGGAAACTCATGATGAGCTGTTCGATCATTTCCAATTGTAATGCCCCCTTTTTTTATACTAACATCAGAACAATGGCTACGCCCGACCCAATGGCAAAAGCGGTCAAAGCAGCCTCCGCCCCTTTTGAAATCCCAGCAACGAGGTGGCCCGCGATCAAATCCCGGACAGCATTCGTCAACAGCAGCCCCGGAACAAGCGGCATGACCGAGCCGATGATAATTTTATCGAGCTGGACTCCCAATCCCGCATACACAAACAAGTATGAAACAATCCCGATAACCAACGACCCGCAAAACTCCGCGAAAAACTTGATTGGCACGATTTTTTGTGTATAGAAAACTGCTAAAAAACCAAGGGCCCCTGCTACTAGCGCAGGAAAAAAATCTAGCCAGACTCCATTGTACATAATGATAAAGCAGCCGCTTGCGAACGAGGCAGCCGCGGTTTGCAAAGTGATTGGAAATGTTTGGCTCATCGCATCAATATCCCTAATAAGTTTCGCAGCCTCTTCAAGGCCGATTTCTCCATTGCTTATTCTTCTTGAAACGGCATTGACGAGCGTTACTTTTTGCAAGTCCGTGGAACGCTGTGAAATACGGATCAGCTTAGTAATGCCAGGCCCACTGTCACCGTCATCCACTGTAAAAATAATCCCGGTGGGAATAACATAACTGTGTGATTTCTCTATACCGAATGACGACGCTATCCAGGTCATTGTATCCTCGACACGGTACGTTTCAGCGCCGCTTTGAAGCATGACTTTTCCTGCGTTCAGGCAAACTTCCATTACGCCATATAGTTCACTGCGCTGTTTTTCCATACTTAACCACTCCATAATGACGTAAATAGTTCTAGTTATTATATACTTTTTACCCATGAAACTGAAAAGATAATTTTTAAAAGCCGGAGGAAAGGACGATGCCGATGGGTTTAAATGGATGAATCTTTCTGGTATTATATTTAGGGAAGCGAAATAAATTGCCCCTGAATTTTGATAGGATTCATGCATTTTTCATCATTTTTGATGAAACTGCACATCATGACGGGGTGCCCGTTAATTGGGATACATACCCCTATCTATTCACCTTAAAAACTGCATCCGGAAAGAAGTGATTCCAGCTTGGATGAACAAAGTTTGCTAAAACGGAATTTAATGATTATGTGGTTTTCGAATTTTTTTGTTGGCGGCAGCATGACCATGGTCCTCCCGTTTATTTCCCTTTATATAAATACACTGGGGAACTTCTCGGAAACCTACGTCCAGCACTGGGCGGGTATTACGTTTGCGGCAACATTCGTGACCGCATTCTTTTTCTCTCCGGTTCTCGGCAGGCTCGGGGACCGGTACGGCAGGAAAAGGATTTTAATCACCCTCGGGATGGGCATGTCGGTCTCCCTTTTCTTAATGGGGGTTGTCGAAACTGTCTGGCAGCTTTTCACCCTCCGCCTGTTTATGGGTTTTTTCGCAGGTATGGTTTCCATCACCCAAGCGTTCATTTCAACCCAGACTCCGAAGCATATGGCGGGGCGGGTTTTGGGTACTTTGCAGACCGGAAGCATTGCCGGCACTCTGCTCGGCCCGCTGATTGGCGGTTTTTTGGCCGATTCGTTCGGTTACGCTCTTACGTTTAAAGGAACATCAGCGATCATCCTGATTTCGGTCATCCTGATTTTTTCAGCCCGGGAACATAAACTCACAACGAAAGAAAATAAAAAAACGTATTATACAAGACTCGAAGTTATCCAGCACATCATCGGGAACCCTGCCCTTGCAACGGTCCTGTTCATTTCGATGCTGATCCAGGTTGCCCTTTTCAGCATCCAGCCAATCCTGGCGCTCTTCGTCAGCAAATTGCACGGGCCCGAAAATCTCGCCTTCATCTCAGGGCTTGCCTTCTCGGCGGCTGGAGTCGGAAATTTGATGATGGCGAGAAAATGGGGCGACCTTGCCGACCGGAAAGGGTATTTGAACATCCTGATCATCCTTCTCTTATCAGGAGCAGCCATCTATACATTGGGAGCGTTTGTCACGGAGGTTTGGCAGCTCGTCCTCATCCGGTTCGGGCTAGGCATAACGACCGGCGGGATCATCCCTGTCCGGATGGCTTATATCCGGCAGGAAGCACCCATTGCCATTCAAGGGGAAGTGCTCGGCTACAATACAAGCCTGCGCTTTCTTGGGAATATCGTCGGCCCTGTACTGGGCGGATTCCTTGCGGGCAGCCTGGGATATGCTTCAGTCTTCGTTGTGACAAGCGCATTGCTGCTAGTTAGCGGGCTGACATTATTGGCCGTTACACGGAGGATGCATCTCTCGAAAAGCGGTGCCCACTGATTTTTGTTCATTTAAAAAGGGAGGAGCCCAAACGCTTCCTCCCTTTTCTGCTGTTTTTTGTAAAATCAAAGCCCTTTACCCGATGATGACGCGCTCCCTTGAATAATGGATTTTTTCCTTCTTCGGTTTTCCCCTCATCATGATCAGGAAAGAGAAAATGCCAATCCTGCCAATGAACATCAAGATCATTAAAACAGATTTCCCCAGCGTGCCAAGTTCCGGAGTGATACCGAGAGACATTCCGGTTGTCCCGAAAGCGGATGAAACTTCGAACAATATTTCTTTTATCGAAAACGAGGGCTCAATAAAAGCCATGAAAATGACTGAAAACCCGCAAATCAGGAAAGCCGTCATGATGACAATGAATGATTTGACGATATCCTCCGGCATAATCTCGCGGTTGAAAACCTTGATTGTGCTATTGCCCCTCGCATATGAAAAAATGGCCAGCAGGGCAATTGCAAACGTAGTTGTCCGGATCCCTCCCCCGACACTGCTGGGCGAGGCCCCGATAAACATAAGCAGACAAAACAGCAGCTGTGTGGGCGTGGAAAACTCATTTACATCGATTGTTGATAGGCCCGCGCTCCTGGTCGAGGACGAATGGAATGCGGAATAGAAGAAGGCCTCGTGCCATGTTTTCCCGGCAAACAACTGGTTCGATTCAAATATAAAAATGAAAACCGTACCGAATACGAGCAGGTACGCAAACGTACTTACTGCTATTTTTGTAAATAAGGTGAATCGAAACTGGCTCTTTTTCATGCGGTGGGCCAGGAATTCCCGGAATTCAATAAGGACGGGGAACCCAATCGCCCCGACGATAATCAGGAGTATATTGACCGTTTGGACAAAATAATCATTGGCAAACGGAACAAGCGACTCGCCCGTTATGTCGAAACCCGCATTCGTTGTGGCGCTGACCGAAGCAAAAAATCCTTGCCTGAAAGCTTCCTGCCACGTTGGGAAGTAATCGAGGAAATGAATCCCCAATATAACCGCCCCAACCAGTTCGATTGCAACAATCAGGAAGAGGACTCCCCGCAGCAAATTTACCATCCCAGAGAGGGCTGACTGGTTTTGGTCGGCCATGATGAGCATCCGTTCCTTCAGGCCGATTTTTTTACCCAAAAGGAGCCAGACGAATGTGCCAAGCGTCATGACGCCAACCCCGCCGATTTGCAAGATGAACGCCATTATAAACGTTCCGGGATAGCTGAGCGTCTCATCCAGGGAAATCGTTGACAGCCCAGTCACACTTACTGCGCTGACAGCGGTAAACAAAGCATCAATAAACGGCAGCTTTACATCTTCCTTCAGCGTAATCGGCATCATCAGCAAGAACGTCGAGACAATGATTGCTGAAAGGTAATAAAGGACGATAATTTGGACTGATGAAAGCCGCGCGGTCAATTCATCGAATTTTATTTTCATAACAAACCTCTATTTACTATGTGATGGAATATCCACATTATATAAGATTCGCAATGAAAACAGAAAGGATATCTTTATTTGGCATTAAGGAAAGCAAAAGAAATCCCTCCGGCATGTTGCCGAAGGGATGAACCGCCATTTAATTATTGCCCTACCATCTCAAGCCATTCCAACTGCCTGAGCCTGATTCCGAACAGCGCCATCGGATCATGGAATCTGGCCGGATTTTTTTTCATATCCGCGGCTTTTTGCCTGCTGTCCGCCAACTCTTCCTGGGTGGCCGCGTGCGTTCCTTGGAGAACCTGGTGCGGATTGAGGAAAAAGAGTGAAAGGTCCCTCGCAATCGCTTTTTCAAACAGATCGAATTGCATGAAAAAGCGGTCGTTCACGAGCCTTGCTGTATCAAGGTAATCCTCATTCTCAACAAAGCTTTTATAACGGTTATAAAGCATTGCATTGTTTTGCGGCAGGGCCCCCAGGAGCTTTCCTGCCCCTTTCAAGAAGATTTGTGATGGGGTCCGTCTTAGAAGGACATTCACTTTATCAAGCTGATAGCTGTTTGCCATGCGGCCTATATCCCTTTGCCAGTCATCGAGGACGCGGAAGTCGCAATCAAGCCTGATCCAATCGGCGCCATAAAGGGAATTGAAGCTCTCGGCCATTTCATCGAGGAACTCCTGAATACGGGAAAGCTCCGTTCCGGTCTCCTCCATCCACCCCCCGAGCGATTCCCGCAGTTTCGGGAGAGCGGTATCATTCAGATAGGCGTTCAACCGCCTGTTCATCTCATCATTCAGGCTGAGATGGACTGTCCTGAAGTCGCTGTCCTCCTTCAGGAAGTCGACCGTGCCGCGGAGAAGCTCGGGAATATCCGCCAACGCATCCGCTTTTGCCTCATCGATCCTCTTCCGATAGGATTTCCGTACCTTTTCAATGCTTTCCGATTCGATATCGCCGAGCTGGTGGATAGCCCCGGTCAGCTTTGCCGCCATCTGTTCCTTGCTTTCAATCGCTTCCTCGATTCCCTTTTCCTGTCCGGCCCTTTGGAAGAGCAGGTGGTCAAGTGTTTTCCTGATCAGCAGGAGCAGTTTGTCGGTCCGGCTGCCAAGAATGCTCCGTTCGGGCGTCCCGATTACGGCTGCTTTTACAATGCCTTCAAATAAGCGCTCCCGGTCGGGGACAGGCCCTGCCTTAATCACTTCCGAATTAGGGAATGACCCTTTGATTACCAATGCCGCCTGTTCAAAAGCATGGGGGTCTGGTTCCCCGGTCTGGGTCAGCAGGAAATGAACCGGCAGCCCAGGGGCCTGTTCGCGGATCTGGCCAAGCACCAGCCGCTCCTCGGCGGTAAGCGGATCGGTTGCATCAACCGCAAAGAACAGGCTATCCGCCAGATCAATATAGTCAAAATGGTCAGGGCTTACATGATCGCTATCTAATTCCGGCAAATCAATGATTGACAAGCCTGAGTCTTTTAAAAACGGGACAGGCAACGAGAAAGTACAAATCCCATTTTCATTTTCCACTCCTTCAAGCTCGCCAAATTCTTCCGCCTCGACCACATTCTCGTCTGTAACCATGCTGATAGCCGCTTCATCGCGGTATTGGAAAGCTAGCGCAGTGGATGATGCCATTTCCGCTTCCGAATACGAGTCCCCAAGAATCTGCCTGAGGACATGGGCTTTGCCGCTCCCTTTCAAGCCTGCTGTAACGACATGCCTTGTCCTGAAATTGGCCAGTTCTCCCGCAATCCATTCCAGGCGGGGGCTGATTTGCAAGCCCTGGCCCCCAGCCCATGTCGAAATTTCCGAAATGAGCGCAAGCCCTTCCGCGAAGTCGTTTTCAGTCCGCTTTGAATGGGCAAGGAGAGATTCAGCTGTCTCAATTGCTTCAAGTGAAATTCCGGCCGGGTATCGTCCGCTCCAGGCAAGCAAAGCGGATGCTGCCAGGCCAATTGTCCTTCTGTCCTCAATCGCAAGCCAGTTTGAAAGCAGTGATGGCATGATTGGCGCCAACGACTGAATCGAGTAATTTCCCGAAGTGGTAAAGTCGAGATAGGCTTCTTTGTAAAGCAAGGAAAGTTCCGGCCATATTCCTTCGGGCAGCCCGCCAAACCCGCCAAGGAGCGCGTTGAATTCCTCAATCCACGCAAAATACCCTTCCCTTCCCCGGTAGGTTTTCCAAAGAGCTGCCGCAAGTTCGCCAAACCTGCTCTCATCCGTCTCATAAAGGACGGCAAGAACTTTATTAAAATAACCAGGAGGATAGGAAACAGTTGCTTCCCTGTCCACGTAGGAAATAAGGATATCCGCCCATCCGGCCGATTTTGTCCTGACAATTTCGTTTGCCGCGAGTTCCGTGGCACTGTCCCAATCAGCCCGTCCTTCAAAAAACGAACGTGCCAGGTCTGCGGCGTCCGGATAGCCGGGATTTTCGGCAATCAACCCCTTAATCGTTTCCGAAGCAGCCTCTTCCTTGCCTTTTTCAATATAAAGCGAAAATAGTTGAAGTGCGACCTCGGCTTTCAGGGATGCATTCATCGTTTCAACTGATTTGTAAAGGTCTTCCGCTGTTGCCAACTCACCAAGCTCGTAATAGGCATCCGCTGTATTTTTCACTGCCCATTGACTAAGCGGCCCATCGCTCCCTTCCCACTTATGGATGGCCGCCTCGTAATCACGGAAGGCAAAATACACTTCACCTTGGGCGAATTTGATTTCCGGGAGCCCCTTCCCCCCTTTTCGCCTTGCTTCCAAGTAAGCCTCCGCCAGGACGAGTGCCGGATGCTTCTCTTCATTGCCCTCCATAAAACTTTCGTAATACGTCTTTTCGATTAGCATTCTTTCGAGATTCATAGCCGCCCCCCTGATACTCTCGTGAATTTACGTCCGCAAAATTATTTAACGCATAATTTTGATTATCCTTTTTATTTTAACAAAGTAGCAGGAAAGATGCGAAGCGGAAGCAGTCTCCGGCAACTTCGGATACGTTGCCGGGCAGAAAAAAATTTCCCCCAAAAAGGAGATTGCATATACTGCATCACTCCGCCCTTTAAACGGGAATGGGCGAAAGCCGCGACTGGCTCCTAACCCGGGCATATTGTATAGGGACTTCCACCTATTATATATAAAGGAGAATGCCCAATGTATCCACAGCATCAAGGAGCCTTTGAGTACGGTCATGCCATGAACAGCCCTTTCGAGCAGGAAACCGTTTTTTACGGAGGGATGCAACAGCCTTACCAGCACGAATTTTCCGGCCACTATCCGCAACAGCCAGATTATTCGTTCAGCTTTCAGTCCCAGGAGAATCATCCTTACTACTACCAGCAGCATGATAGCGGGTTATCGTATGGACAATCGGATCCAAGCCGCCAGCCACAGGAACTGGAACGGAGGATTCGCCAGCTTGAACGGAGGGCTGGCCTAATTGAACGTGAAAACGACCGCCAGAGCAGGGAAGTTACCCGTCTCAATAACCAGCTGGAGCGGATGTCGCGCCGGCTAATACGAGTCAACCAAAGGCTTAGGTTCCTTGAAAACAGGTTCAATATCCCGTTCACACCTTTTGACGGGGAATTCTAATGCCCCACTTTAGATGAGGCAGGGCCCGGGGCCGAGGCCCTGCTCCTCATCAGGATTACCACATGCTTGGACGGGAATAATAATACAGCGAACCTTTTATGAACGGCGGTTTTCCGCTGGCAGAAAGTTCTGCCAGGCAAGAATAAGATATAGTTTGTAAGATTTTTATCCGCAAAGGAGGGCTGGATATGATTTACCTGAATAAAAACCATGACCCCCGGAAAAATGCTGAACTTATCTCACAGCTTTTGGACGATGGCACTGATATCGGGGAAGCGGTCGCCGGGACTGAACAACTTTTCAGTGAACATAGCGCCCCGCCTGCGAGTTACTCCTTTGAACCGGAACAGAAAAGGCCGCTTTCAGGAATCATTAAACAATTTTTCACGACCATGCCCGTTTTCTTTTTTGCAAAAAAAGCAAAGGCTGCCCTGTGCGATTCAAATACGCTAGTGGATGCCGCGGGCCAAGTGTACCCCTCCTGGAAGGGTATCCTTGACGAGGAATACAGCCATTTGAAGGCGATTGCAAAGAAGGAAGTGAATGTAGAGGATTTCGGCGCTGTTGGGGACGGGGTGACAGACAATACCGAAGCCTTCAAAAAAGCGCTCGGCAATGGGCGGGTGACAGTCAGGATCCCTAAAGGGATATTCGTTACGAGTGAAATCCGGGTTCCATCGTGGACATGCCTGGTTGGCGAGGGGAAAGGAAAGTCCATTTTAAAACTCCACGGCAAGGCGCCTAAGTCCTCCCAGCTTGTAACGAATTCTTCCCATTGGAAAGGAAACCGGAATATTCTTGTCGAAGGAATGACCCTTGATTGGAATGTGGAGCGGCTCGGGGATGAAGTGAAAACGGCCGCCGGCAATAATTTTTCCAGCTGCCTGCTTTTCGCCAATGTAACGTTCGGTTGGGTAAAGGATGTCGAAGCAATCAACCCTGGGCTCCACTGCTTCGATGTGTCCTCGACCATTTATAATTATTCGGGTGATGGCTATCGGGCAAGGGGCGGCAGCAACTATATTTGGCTGGATGGGCTGAATGGGTACGGATTTGGCGATGACGGCGTGACAACACATCATAGTGACAACATCCTCATATCAAATTGCCATATGTGCGACCCGAGTGGACGCGCCCATAAAAAAGGATTTTCCAATTCGAACGGATTTGAAGCCGATGACGGTTCACGGAATGTGTGGCTCGTCAATAACTCTTCGACCCGATGCTTTGGCGGGGTCGAAATTAAGGCGCATGGAAATTCCTCAGCCGCAACCAACGTCCATATCATCGGCCACCTTTCAGTGAACGACAACCGTTCCTTTAACTGGAGGCATATTGGCCATCATAAAAGCACGGACCCTGTTTCAAAGACCGCGTTCAATATTAAGGCGACAAACCTCGTTTCCATCGCCCCGGTCCGCACAGCGCTCTATGAAGACTCAAAACCACGTGCGCTTGTTGTATCTGGTTACCGGAATGTCGCCATCAACCATTTTACAGCGATTGGCGACCCTGACTATGATTACCGCGGCGAACCTGTCATGGCACTCCAGTACCGTTCACGAAATGTTGCGCTCGACAATATTTCAGTTAGCGGTTTCCGGACGGCAGGGGCGGATATTAAATTATATGGCGGCGACAATTGCACGGATGCAGTCGCAATTAAAAAACTAACGGTTCGGCACTCCGCCCGCGAAGCCATCCAGATTGGCAAGGGAGTCCAAAGGGCCAGCATCGGGACAGTATTGGCCAAGGGAAGCGAAAACAGTCTCCCAAAAAGATTTGTGTAAAATTTTTCGCGGTGCCTGTTAACCAAAAACCTGCTATACTAAATTTCATGGATTCAAAAAGAAAGAGGGAAGGATTTTGCGCATCCTCCCCTCTTTATCATTGCTCCGGGCTCTATCCGGAAAACGGAAAGAAGGAAGCGATAAGTGGATAGAAAACAGCGTCTACAGACATATGCCATCCTAGTAGCAGTCATGGCCGCATGGGGATTGAATGTCATTGCAACAAAAATCATTGTCACTGAATTTACCCCGGTAACCATTACTTCCCTAAGGATTTTGACGGCCAGCGTTGCTGTATTCCTCGTTCTTGCCGTTTTAAAAAAAGTCAGAAGGCCCAGCCGGAATGAACTTATTTATACATTAATCGCAAGCATCTTCAATGTTGTCTGCCACCATTACTTTCTTTCGGTCGGACTGACGAAAACAACTGCTTCTAACGCGGGTTTGATTCTTGGCCTCGGTCCGTTGCTATCGGCGATTCTTGCCGCCATTTTCCTCGGCACCCGCCTTACTGCGCCTCGCCTGTTCGGGGTCCTTGCGGGGCTTGCGGGTGTTTCGTTCATTGTTCTTGAAAATAGTTCGGGAGTTGGCGCAATCTCGCTTGGCGATTTGTTTATTTTCCTATCGATCCTAACTCAGGCAGGTAGCTTTATTTTAGTAAAGAAAGTATCACGGACGATGGATGCGCGCCTGATGACCGGGTACATGCTCCTATTTGGTTCATTGGCCCTCTTTCTAATCAGCATTGTACAAGAACCGGGGGCTATCAGGGGAATTGCCCATGCTCCCACTTCTGTTTGGCCGATATTTTTTGCATCCGCCATTATTGCGACCGCGCTTGGGCATATGGCATACAATTTGGCGATAAGTAAGGTCGGGGTTGCCGAGTCGGCAGTTTTTATTAATTTAAGCCCATTTTTCTCGCTTATCGGCGCAGCCGTCTTTCTGAATGAAACGATTACTTTCTCCCACCTTGCCGGCTTCATCCTGATCCTCATCGGGGTGTTGCTCGGATCGGGGGCGGTTGAAGATTGGAACGCAACATGGAAGAAGCCATACAGGAAACGAAAAGCTGAGCAGAAGATTTAGAGATTTGTGTAGCCCTTCACGGTACGGGCTCTCTATTTTTATTTGCCTATTGGAATTATTTTTTCCCAGGAGTGGTCTGATGGAGAAAAAAAAGCTGATTTACTACTTTGTCATCTGCGGTATTATCTGGATTGCCGGAACAAACCTGCTGCTCGCCCAGTTTGAACCAACTCCTTACATTCAAGTAATTGGCCACTTAAAAGAAGCTTTTTTTGTCGTCACCACGGGGGTCATTTTTTATTTTGCCATTAAAAAGGCAGAGGAGCTCAATACCGCAAAAATGGATCGGCAACGGTTGTCGACGTTAATCAATTCAATGGTAGATTTCGTCAATTTCAAGGATGGCGAGGGAAGATGGGTTGAAGCCAATGAGTATGGCCTTAAGGTTTTCGGCCTCGAAGGTGTCGATTACCGCGGCAAAAAGGATTCCGAACTTGCTGCCTTCAGTCCCCATTATGCCGATGCCCTTATTTATTGCGAAAAATCCGACGAAGACACGTGGAAAAATCGGAAAATAACCCGTGTCGAAGAAGTACTCATTTCCCCCAACGGATCGGAAAGGATTTTTGACACGATAAAAGTCCCGCTTTTCAATCCGGATGGCACACGGAAAGGCCTTGTCATCATGGGAAGGGATATTACGGAAAAAAGACGGCTCATCAATCTCCTTGAAGAAAGCCGCCAGCAATATAGTTCCCTTTTTGAATACAGCCCTGATATCGTTTATATGACCGACCTTGAAGGCAGATTCATCGACGTAAACCCAAGATTTAAGGAAGTGACCGGCTTCGATCCGGATGATATAATCGGCAGGTATTTTCAAAAACTGATTCCCCGTAAGCACCGGGAAGCACTCGAAAACTACTTCTCAATTGTTAGCAAAAATAATAAACCGCAGCTTATAGAATTTGATATTAAAAGCAAGAACGGAGATAAAATCATTCTTGAATGCACCTCAGTCCCGATGGTCATTCACGGAGAGACGAGAGGTATTATCGGCTATGGCAGGAATGTTACACAGCTGAGAAAAACGGAGGAAAAACTGCGCCGGTCCGAAAAACTATCGATTGTCGGCGAGCTGTCTGCAAGTGTAGCGCATGAAATCCGGAACCCGCTAACCTCGTTAATGGGCTTTGTCCAGCTGCTAAAGTCAGAGGATGAAAGACATCAGTATTACTATTCGATTATGGCGGATGAGCTGAACCGGATTAATCATATTACAAGTGAACTGTTGTTGCTCGCAAAACCGCAGCAGCTCAAATACGTCCAGACAGACCTTCATTTGCTGTTGAAGAATGTCATTTCGCTATTAACGCCGGAGAGCGCCATGCATGACATTAACATTGTTTCATCCTTCGGGGACAGACGCTGCATAATTGAATGCGAACCGAACCAATTGAAGCAACTATTTATCAATCTAATTAAAAACGCAATCGATGCTTCACACCCGGGGGGAAAGGTGGCCATTTCGACAGAATGCGGGAAAGATGGACAGGTTACAATTACCATCATGGACAATGGCATCGGGATTTCTGAGGAACGGCTTGAAAGGATTGGGGAACCTTTTTATTCATCGAAGGAAAAAGGGACAGGCCTCGGCCTTACCGTCAGTTCGAAAATTGTTGACGCCCATCATGGAAGGATGGAGTTCAAAAGTGTCCTGAACAAGGGGACGAAAGTTATCGTTACCCTTTCTGCCAATTGCGTCCCCAAAGAGGGAAATTGGCATATTAATTAGAGGTAGTAGTTCAATTCATGTTCAACTATATAGGTTGAACTTAATAATTACACGCTTTAGTTTGAGAAGCTGGTTGATTGGAGCTCAGGCATGTAGACTCCTCGAAAATGCTAACGCATTTCCTTCGTGCAAGGCCAATTCGAGGAAGTCGGTTGTCCTGCGGGATTGAGCGGCAAGGGGAGACCCCGCAGGAGCTTTGCTCCGAGGAGGCTCCACTGACGCCCCGCGGAAAGCGAAATGCCCGGAGCGGAAATCAACCACCTAGTTCACATTTGGAACCCAATTCTTATTTCAACCTATATAGCTTCAATAAAAGTGAATGGCCAATGGGGAAAGAAAGCTTCAACCCGAATGTATGGCCAATACGCAAAAGAACCTGGACTTGTTATCCAGGTTCTTTTTCGCGTTAGTTTCGCCAACAATCTTTAAATTGTCCAACTTCACGGAACATTATATTGGTTTAGTTTTTGCCATGGCCATCCCGGCCGTCCTCCTTCAGTTGGTCGGCAAGCTTTTCGGCTAGCCGCCTGTACATCGTACTCATATTGACGAGCGAGGCAATGAGAAGGATTGTTTCCACCTCATTGTCTCCTCCGTGCACAAGCCCATTTTCCTTTTCAACTGCATTTTTTCGCCGGAGAGCTTCTTCACGAAAATTGCGTTCATTTTCAGAAGACAAAGAAAGGAATGCCGAATAGAAGTCTTCGAGGTTCAAATCGCCATTTGCCGCGCGGTCATTGATGCCGCTTAATACCGCTTTAATGTCTGTAATCGATAACGAGCCTTTCAGTTGGTAAATAAGGCTAATCAAAATCAGATGCCCGCGGGTATATTTTTTCTTTTTGATGGGTAAAAGCAGATTGCCCTTCGCATAATTGTTGATCATTGTTTTCGTAAGGATTTTTTCATCTTCGTTCCGCCTCGTTTCCGCGAAAGCCTGATCGAAAAGCTGAATCACCTGATCCATGTATAGGTCAATTGAAGGCATCTCCTCGAGACGAATCTGTTTATCTAACCCAAGATTATCAATTAGTTTTTCCAAGCCTTCCATTAGCAGCCTCCATAACTTCAAGTTGAATTAATTACATTATACAGGAATCCTCAAAAATTGTTGACTACTTATCGCATTAGTAATATTGTTATATGTAGTTATTAAAACTACATTACACGTTAATTGGAGTGTGCCAAATGAAAATGTATATACGCGAACCAATCAATGGCTTAACCCATCTTGCCGGTGCTTTGCTATCGTTTGCCGGCCTTCTCGCCATGGTCATCAAGGCATCGGCAGCCGCCGCTTCCCCGCTGGCAATTTCAGCTGTAATCATTTTTGGCATCAGTATGATTCTGCTTTATTCCGCCTCGGCCACCTATCATATGGTTATGGCCAAAGACCGGGTAATTGCTTTTTTGCGCAGGCTCGACCATTCAATGATCTTCGTATTGATCGCCGGAACTTACGCGCCCTTTTGCCTTATTAGCCTGAACGGCATGACAGGCTGGCTGATGTTTGCGATTATCGGCACGGCAGCCGTAAGCGGCGTCATTTTTAAGATGGTTTGGTTCAATTGCCCGCGCTGGCTGTCCACGGCCCTTTACATCATTATGGGCTGGATGATTATCTTCGTCGCATCGCCGCTCGCTGGGACAATCCCAACTGAAGGACTCGCCCTCCTGATCCTGGGCGGGGTAATATACACAATCGGAGGAATCATCTACGCCACAAAACCAAACTTCCTCCGCACAAAAAACATGGGCTTCCACGAAATCTTCCACATCTTCATCCTACTAGGAAGCCTCGCCCACTTTCTCAGCATCTACCTTTATGTTCTGTAGTAGTGCCAGGCACCCGGGTGTGAAGTTTTTTGCCCCACTTGGGTGCCTGGGCACCGCTTTTCCCTGACAACCTAACCCGATTCCAGACTCCGCTTGTCACTCATACGCGCTTTCTTGCTTTTTATCACCTCTTTTAGCCACGCTTTTATTCACAAATAGCGGCCGTTAATTTTTTCCTTCAGGGAACGCTTACATTGTTGAAGGGGTGGGGTTTTGCTTTTAGTGCGATTTTTGTTGCTGCGAGGGCAATAGTTTAAATTGTCAAAAAAGTAATTGACACAACCAACAGCCTCTGTTAAATTATTTTTAAATAAAAAATTCGATCCTAAATTCGATGACGAGAAGAGTAAGCTGGGAAGACTGTTCCCTAGAGAGCCGGTACATGGTGCAAGCCGGCGTCCAGTACCTGGCCGAAAATCATCTCCGAGATGCAAAGCTGAAAGATGATCCCAAGTAAGCTTTGACGGTTTTTCCACCGTTACAACGGAACACGTATGAATCGTACGTTGGCTAAGTGCCGCATGCCTTTTGGCCGTGCGGAAGTAGGGTGGTATCGCGAGTATTAACTCGTCCCTGTATTTTTACGGGGGCGGGTTTTTTATTTTACAATAACAAAAAGGGAGAGTTAGTGATGAAGAAATTTGATACATTGTTTATCGGATTTATGTTATTTTCAATGTTTTTTGGAGCTGGCAATCTAATTTTCCCTCCAATGCTTGGCGCCTTATCAGGTACATCCTATTGGCTCGCAATGGCGGGATTTGTCCTTACCGCGGTTGGCCTTCCGCTTGCGGTCCTGATTGCCGTTTCACTTGTAAAAGGAGGGGCGGAAGCACTTGCCAGCAGGGTACATCCTACATTCAGCACGATTTTTATGGCTGTCGTTTACCTCTCAATCGGGCCTTTCCTTGCAATCCCAAGGAACGCATCCGTTGCATTTGAAATGGGCGTCCTGCCTTTAGCTCCTGAATCACTAAATAAAACCGTGGCATTGCTTGTATATTCGGCTGCTTTCTTCCTCATCGTTTACTTGACAGCACTGAACCACGAAAAGATGGAGAAATATATGGGACGCTGGATTACACCAGTCCTACTTGTTTCGATTGTCGCACTTTGCACTGCCGGCTTCGTAAAATTGGGCGGGAATTTCACCGCTCCAACCGGAGGCTATGAGAAAGGAGCCTTCTTTAAAGGTTTCCTTGAGGGATACAACACAATGGACGCCCTTGCCGCGCTGGCGTTCGGGATCGTCATCCTGACTGCCGTCAAACAACGCGGCATCAGCAATGAAAAGCAGCTTACCCGCTATACAGTGAAAGCAGCGGTAGTTGCCGGCGCGCTGCTGGCACTGATTTATGTATCGATTGGCTATGTAGGCGGACAAATGGGCGCGGATGGATCGTTTGCAACTGGGACAGAATTGCTCACCGCAACTTCAGCTTTTCTTTTTGGTAAAAGCGGCCCCGCACTGCTTGGCTTGATTTTCACACTAGCCTGCTTTACGACAGTAGTCGGCCTTACCGTTGCATGCGGACAATATTTTTCGAACCTCATTCCAAAATTGAGCTACAAAGCGGTTTTATCAATGGTGTCAATCGTCGGCTTCATCCTTTCAAACATGGGTTTGGCACAAATTTTAAAAGTTTCAGTTCCGTTCCTGGTTACTGCATATCCGCTAACAATTGTCCTTATCACGCTGAGCTTCTTCCATCGCTTCTTTAAAAACCCGCGCCGGGTATACGGAACAGCGATGCTATTTACTGGAGTGTTTGCGGCAATCAGCGGCTTAAGCACCTTTGGGCTGAATCTCGGGCCAATCCTTGCATTAAGAAACGCTCTTCCATTTGCCTCCGCTGGAATGGACTGGGTCGTTCCAGCGCTTGTTGGGACATTGCTCGGCATGGCCATGGGCGGTAAAAACCCGACACCCGCCAGCCAAAGTTCAAAACTGAAAGCATCTTAACGCAACGCAAAAGAGCCACTCCGGCATCGGGGTGGCTCATTTAAATTTTCTTGCAAAAGCGGTTATCTTTTCTTCTTCAAGGGCATCCTGGTCGACTTTCTTTCTCAGTATGGACTTGGCGATACTCTTTTCAAGCCGGTTCAACTCCTGAAAGCGAAGTTCATACCCGAAAATATCCTGGGCCACCGCGCATTTCCTTAACTCCTCGGGAAATGCATGTTCCAGTTCTTTTTCCCGTTCCGCGGCATCCGGATGGGCCCCGCATATAAACAGCCCAAGCCGCTTTCCAAGCAGTTCTTCCCGATGCTTTGCCATGAACGAAGACAGGTTTTTTTGGATTTTCCCGAAATAAATCGACCCTCCGATGATGACCGCATCAAACTCGGAAAGCCGGGGCATGTTAGCCGAAMCCCTTGCTGTCTCTATCTCTCCATCCAGTTTTCCCGCCAACAGCGCAACTGCATGTTCAACCGTCCCATGCTTAGTCTCATACACAATCAATGTTTTCATTTAAACCACCCGCCCCCTTCCTTCACATTTTCCGGGACAAAATACACACAATGGACAAACGCTCCGATGATTGAAAACCTTCCAATAACATTTTTGGACTCCGCCAAGTCAGCGCAGATAGCATCCTTCCTACCCACATTAAGTTGGCTGCAATCCAAATAAACTGTTCTCTTTACCCCCATTGTATCGAAGCAGGTAACTCCATCCCGCCTTAAAATCAACAATATTTTGACTATTTTAAAAAAAAAAAAAAACAGCCCGCTTTGGCCACATAAATCTACGGCCATCCGCGGGCATCACATATGGAAAATAAAATTACTTTTGATTCAATCGATAACCAACAAACAATAGCGCAAACCAGATAGGGGCGACGATAAACGCCACCGCCATTCCTTCAATAAAGGCCATGGCAACGACCACAGCCGCAAGTGCCACAAGGCCGAAATAAGAAGTATAAGGATAAAGCGGCATCGGGAACAGCCCACTACCGCCGCTTCGGGCTTTCCTGAACCTCATATGCGTGACGAGGATAATCGTCCAGCTCGTTACTGCAGCCACTGTGGCAATCGAAGTGATATAATAAAACACCTTTTCTGGAACGATGTAATTAAGAAAAACTGCAATCAGCAGGATGGCAGCTGAAAACAGGACACCGCGTGCCGGCACTCCCGACCTGCTCAATTTCCGGAAGAAGGACGGTCCGTTGCCCTGGTCCGCCAAACTGTACAGCATCCTCCCCGTTCCGTACATCCCGCTGTTAAAGGCGGAAAGGGCCGCGGTAAGGACAACAAAATTAATGATATCCGCCGCCGCGGGCATACCGATTTTATCAAAAATCAGCACAAAGGGGCTCCCAGTTGTCCCGATTTCATTCCAAGGGTACAGGGTCATAATGATTCCAAGCGCGCCGATATAGAAAATAAGGACCCGCCAGATGACATTGTTTATCGCGGAGGGAATCGTTTTCTCGGGATTTTCGGCTTCTCCCGCGGTCAAGCCGATCATTTCAATCCCACCAAAGGAAAACATAACCATCACAAGCGAAAGGAATATCCCCCATACGCCATTCGGGACAAAGCCTTTATTTTCCCACAGGTTCCCAAACCCGGCCGGCACACCGCCATTTCCTAGTCCAAACAGGATTATGGCAAGGCCCACGATAATCATGCACACAATCGCAACTACTTTAATAAGCGCAAACCAGAACTCGAATTCGCCATAGGCCTTCACATTGATCAGATTGACGAGCGTCATCACAACCAGTGCGGCAAGCGCCGAAACCCACTGGGGAACTTCCGGAAACCAATGGTTGATGTACACGCCGACTACCGTAATCTCCGCCATCCCGACGATAATCCAGTTAAACCAGTATGTCCAGCCAGTCAAATAGCCTGCAAACGGCCCAAGGTATTTATTCGCGTATGCACTAAAGGATCCTGAAACAGGGTCGGCAACCGCCATTTCCCCCAAAGCCCTCATGATAATAAAAATTACCGCACCGCCAATCAGGTAGGAAAGCAGGATGGCGGGGCCCGCAAGCTTGATTGTCGCGGCAGACCCATAAAACAGCCCTACCCCAATCGTCCCGCCGAGGGCAATCAGCTGGATATGCCTGTTGCTTAATCCCCTTTTTAATTGATTCTCATCCATACTTCCCGCACCCTTCCGAATTCATTCAAGCATCAGCAAATGCAAGTCTTCTTCTTTACCCCTATTTTTCCTTTTTGCTCAACTTTTTTAATGTAGTCCGTGGCAACCGGGACTTTGCAAGCCGTATTTCCTACATTGACCTGAACTTTGCCAATAACGCCACCAACCCTTACTGCTTCTTCATGAAGCGGTTTGATAAACGAGCCGGCGCATATGACAAACAAGTTCATGACATAACGAACCCTGTTTCTTTCCGAATGGATCATGTTCTCAACCCGATTCAATAGCCCCCTGATTTCATTCAGATCCAGGTCTTCGTCAGGAATAATCGATATATAATTGGCATACGTGCTCCACCCACATACAGCAACATTTTCCTCGCCGGATTCAATCCATTCCCTGGCGAGTTCCAGGGCGTAGTTGCTCTCGGCAGCTACACCGGCAACAGTATATTCCGCAAGCCCATGCCAATTTGCCTTCTCCGCCCATTCCAAAAGCGTCGATTTGTCCATTTGCTTCGGATCCACAGAAAGCCCGGCAAGGTACATGGCGTCGTAATTTCCTGTATTGTAGAGCGCCAATACGAGTTCCTGGTCCTTTTTTACATATTTCACAAGCTTTTTTAAATCTCCAATCTTTACCCCAAAGAGCGGCTCCTTCGCGCCATGCCGCAAAAATGTTTTTTTCGTTTGCTCCGTCCCCATCTCCGCAAGCCTTTCCAATACTTCTTCTACTGTCACTGTCCCCAGCCACCTTTGCATTTAATTCTTTATTATACCATTCCTATTTATAATGGGCAGCAGTCCGGCGCACCTTCCTTTTTATAGCCAAACACCACCTTATTCCATTCATATTTTGCCCATCCGGTCGAAAAATAAGGACGTACCACTATATTGTCCATAGGAGGCATGCAACTTGATAAAAAAGACCGTAGGCATTATGGCCGCCAGTGTCCTGACATTGGGCCTTGCCGCCTGCAACGCCAACGACAACAATAGAAACAACGCCATGGACCACCGAACCGGCGCATATAATGTCCGCGACAACAACGGTGACAGAAACAATGGCCTGTTCGGCATGGACCATGAAGGCCTGCTGACCGAAGAGTGGAACCCAGGGCACGATGATGACCGCAATGACCGGTTCGGCCGTGACAACAGGAATGACCACAATGACAGGTTTGGCACATTTGGCAACAACGACCGCCGTGGCAAGGACCGGAACCGGAACGGCATGTTCAACATCTCCAGCTACGAAACCGATATGGACAGCCAAAATTATCCGGAAACGCGGGCAATATTAGTCCAGCCAGCGAGATACCAGTTCCTCCGGGTCGACCCGCGTACCGGACAAATTCTCAACTATCCGGGCGGATTACAAGACTGGCAAATCTCCTTCCCACAAAATACGGGAGCACAACCCCCAGTCATGCAGCCGGGGCAAACCCCGAACCAACAAGGAATGGCACCCGCTCCGCAGCAAGGCCTCGCACCCTCACCACAACAGGGACAGGCACCTGCTCAACAACAACGACAGGCGGCACCAAAACAAACCACGCCAACAGCCGGTATCAGCAAAGAGGCTCAGCAGGTCATTGACCTCACCAACACCCAGCGCCAGCAAAACGGCCTCCCTCCACTAAAGGCGGATGCAAAGCTAAGCGGCGTCGCGGTGAAAAAGTCACTCGACATGCAGCAGAAGAACTACTTCTCGCACACAAGCCCTACTTACGGGTCGCCGTTTGACATGATGCGAGACTTCGGAGTCACCTATTCAAGCGCCGGCGAAAACATCGCAATGGGACAGCGCACACCAGAGGAAGTCGTCCAGGCATGGATGAACTCCGAAGGACACCGCAACAACATCCTGAACCGCGACTTCACCCACATCGGCGTCGGATTCGAACAAAGCGGCTACCACTGGACACAAATGTTCATCAGTAAATAACTTCGCAAGCCGGCTCCCATCATCGGAGCCCGGCTTTCTTTTTTTAAAAAGAAAAAGCCGTAAATMCCCCGCTTCCTCCATCACCACTTTCCCCATCCACGCGCCCTATCCTAAATCTGCAATTTATTTTTCATCCGCCACAAGCCTAAAAATGGAATTGTATAGTATCCTTGAACAAAAGGCATTAACAAAGGAGGCGTTTTTATGCTGGCTTTATTTTTCATATTAATGGGCACCGCCCTGCTGCTCCTCCTGCTCGGCTGGGCAGTCAGGAAAGGGGCTTACTGGCTTATTTCGGGATTTGCCTTCCGGCCAAAAGAGGAGCAGGAACAATTGATTGAGAATGGGCTGCCGCAAAAGGCTGGAACGCTTTTAATGGCAACGGGCGCCGGAATGATTTTATTGCTGCCGCTCCTATTCACTCCATTTCCTTATGCAATCGAAGTGGCAATCAGCTTCATGCTCATTTTTTTGCTCGGGGGAATAATTTATCTTTCACGCTTTGAAATACCGGCAAAGAGAAAGAGAGCCTATTTTATCACGTCCGGCATCGCCCTGTTTACATTCGCTTCAATCGCGGTCCTCATGTACTTTGGCTACAAGGAAGCGGAGCTTATTTTCAAAAAAGACGGATTTGAAATTACAGGGATGTATGGCGAGGAAATTCCTTACGGGGACATCCGGAAAGTGGAGCTGCTTGATAAAATGCCAAAGGCAACCGTTAAGGTCGATGGCTTCGGAATGGCCACTATCGCAAAGGGAAAGTTCAAACTCGAGGGCTATGGCACGAGCCTCCTGTTCATCCGAAAAGGCATTCCGCCCTACCTGCACATCGAAACAAACAATGGCCACCTTTTCATCAACAGCCCTGACCCGCAAATCACCCGCTCATGGAAAAACAAACTCGCCGAATGGGAGTGAAGCAGGAGTGAAGCAGGAGTGAAGCAGGGGACGTATCTTTTGCTTCACTTAACCAATAAGGTTTTTAAAGAGAAGGAATCCCTTCAAACAATCGAGAAGCTTAACAAAATAACTACATAGGAGGCCATTATGACGAAAATCGGTTTTATCCGCCATGGAACTACGGCATGGAACAAGGAAAGGCGCGCCCAGGGAAGCTCCGATATCCCCCTTGACCAGGACGGGATCGACGAGGCGCGCATGCTTGCAGACAGGCTGTCCGGAGAAGATTGGGATGCCATCTATGCCAGCCCTCTCTTACGGGCCAGGCAAACTGCTGAAATAATCGCAGCCAGGCTCGGAGTCGGCGAAATTCATTTCGACCCAAGGCTCCGCGAAGTCAGCGGCGGCCAAATAGAAGGCACAATTGAAGAAGAACGGATCGCCAAATGGGGCAGCAACTGGCGGGAGCTGGATCTGGGCGTCGAAAAACACGAAAAGATCCTTGAACGTGGCCTCCCCGCCATCCAGGAAATAAAGGATGCCCATCCCGGCAAAAACATTCTCATTGTCAGTCACGGCGCTTTCATCCGGAAAATAGTAAGCGAACTCGTACCAGCGCTGAAAAGTGAACCGCCCCTTACCAATACCTCTGTTACCATTCTCGGGCAGACAGGCGAGGTTTGGGAATGCAGCCTCTATAATTGCACAAAACATATAGGTTAATTTTGAAGCGGGGGACGTATCTCCCGCTTCATTCGGTCCTCGAATAAAGCTACGGATGTACGATGAAAAGGGCAAACCCGGCCAGCGGAGTTTGCCCTTCACTTTATTTAATCCGTATTTTTTCTTCCGACTTGATCCAGGATGGATAATAATTCAGCTCCAGGGATAAAGGATTTTTATATTGATTGAGGCCAGGAATGCTAATCCCAATCTCCGCATATCCCTCTAATTCATATTTAGAAAATCCAGCAGTCAAGACTTCCTTCCCATCCGTGTCTCTCATCAACCCATTGGGAATGTAATTGAACTTCTCCTTCGTTTTCATTCTCAGGGATACTTCGTTTCCATTCGACACTTTTACAAGGCCAAATTTTGCTGGATGAGGCTGCTTTAAGATAGTTTCCTTTTCCGTATCCACTATTAAATAAGCTTCATTCTTGTCAACCGCCTGCATTTTGCCTGGAATCAAATAAAGCTCTTTCGGTTCCCTGAAATAATTGCTCTGAACATAAAGGACCCGTTTGTCATCGGCAACCCCACCGAGTGCAGTAATGCCGTTCGAAATTTTATTCCATGTCTCGCCATGTTCATCCACTAGCCTGATTTCATCAAAATTAAGAATTCTTTTTGAGTTATCAGGGTCCATTTTGACATGAATGGCTACCCTGAGCGGATAGATTTCAACTTTTTCAAAAGTAATTTTCTGTCCCTCGATTGAAACAGTTTTATTCAAAGTGTATTCCTTTTTCGAGGAAATTTCCTTATTCAGTTTAAAATCAACCTCATGTTCTTTTCCCTCAATCTTTACAATTAAATTGAAGGATTTTGCTTCTAGCGGTTCCTGAAAGGTAAAGTCCATGGTTCCGGTAAAGGATTTTTCACCTTCTAGAGAATAATGCGGCATACCAAAGCTAGCACTCCCTAGCAAGAACCTTTTCCCATCTGTACTTTTTAGCCTGGCATCCTGAATAAAAATTTCCTTCCGCTCTGTCACCGTATCAATCGTATAAAACAAGAGCAGCCCGGTTTCATCCGCAATCGCTCTTGTAATCGTAAAGGTGACCCCATTCTTCGTACTTGATACACCTATTTCCTGGTCGTATTCGGATTCCAGCGCGGCAATGATACCTTTGTCACCTTGAATTAAATCAACAAGCTTTGCAAAGCCAGGCAGTTCAGAAATATATCCCGCGAAAGCAGGCGAAAGCCTAATTGAGGTAAAAAAGCTAATTAAAATAACAGCTGCAGCTGCGAGTGAGAATAAGCTTCTCATCCGCTGCTTGGCACGCTTTTTCTCACGCCTGCCCCTTTCAAATCCTTGCAATAGAGCTGCATCCACTAATTCTTCCGGAACAGGAAGGCCATCAACAATCCGTTTGTAGTCGGTAAGCTTTTCTTCTTCAGTACTAGGCACGGAACCCTCCCCCTTTCTCGTCCAGTTTTTCCCTAAGCGACCTCAACGCCCTGTTCAGCCACGTTTTGATCGTACCTTCAGGGTGGTTGAGGGCAGCTGCAATTTCACTGATTTTCAGGTCCTGAAAGTATTTCATTGCCAGGATTTCACGCGACCGGGCATCAAGGCCTTCCATCGCATCTCTGATTTCGAGTCCGTCATGGCACTCAAGCCGCCCTTCTTTATGGATAAATGCCTCATCAAGGACCACCCGCTTCTTTTTGTCCAAAACATCATTGCAGTAGTTGATCATGATCCGAATCATCCATGTTTTGGCGAAAGAAGGTTCCTTAAGTGAGCGGATTCCCTTATAGGCGCGAAATGTCACTTCCTGTACCGCTTCGAGAGCATCCTCTTCATTACGCAAAAATGCGAGGGCTGTTTTGTATAAATCGATCTTGCAAGCCTGCATTAACTCGAGAAAGGCCTGCTCCTCCCCCTTGATGGCATTCCTCGCCATTTTTTCAATATCCACCAGCCCGCCCCCTTTCTATCCATTAGACAGCCGAACTGCAAAAAAGTTTTATATTTTTTTATTAAAAAAGGAACCAACAAGGTTCCTTCTCTGGCAATCTATCATTTCCCCGTCCGAACGGCGGTTTCACTAATTACATAACTCAATTCAAGGCGGCCCAGCCATTTCTCGGCTTCACTTCTGCTCCCCTGGATACCGTTCGTATGCTCATGATACTCTAGCCCCTCCACAGGAAGGTAGCCCACATCCGACTTTGCGATCCGGCTTGCGATCATCACCCATTCGGCATCGGTCATTTTCCCTTTTGAATATTCCTTTATGTATTCGGCATTCGATCTTGAAAACGCGCAGGAACCGGCTGTTATATCGACTTCCTGCCCAAGTTCTAGGGAAACAATTTTATTCGTAATCCGTTCGGTTTCCTTCCACTCGACCGGGTGGGTGTCCATCGCCCGATCCGTCCGGCCGAGAATCAGGTAGTCATAGCCGGGAATCCTCTGGACGATTTTTTTCAATTCCTCCAGGTGATTCTTACCCCACGTCAGCAGCCTGTCAAAATCGCAATAGTGAAAATGCCCGCCATCCCCTTCCAGGCCGAACTTCACCGCTTCCCTCCGCGCTTCAGCAGCGCCTTTTTTGGGGATGACCCTCACATTGAATCTGCTGTGTTCCATCATTTCAATCAATTCAGCGGAGGATTGGTCGCTGATCGCTATGAACAACTCCGAGTAGGTGCTTTCCAGATCATTTTGCAGCTGTCTGAAGAGCTTTATCTTTTTCCCGTCCGGGTCATGAACAACTGTTATAAGGGCTGTCCTTGCCATGTGGTCACCTCATTTTTTAAAAAAGATGCTTAAAAATATGTTGGGAAATATTCCATCGGCTCTTTGCAATGCGAGTAGCCGTTTTTTTCATAAAAACGGACCCCTTCCTCACTCGGCCACACGATGATGAATTCATACTGATTTGCTTTGGCCCATTCATTTATGGTGGATATTAATTTACCGCCGATTCCTTTGCCCCTGTATTCAGGCACCGTATTTACATTCGTCATATAGGCAAAAGGGCGGGTAACCCTGCCCGGGCGCGGCACCTTGTGTATGAGTTCAATGTACATATGGGATATGATCCGCCCTTCTTCCTCAGCGATCCATATAAACCATTGGCCCCCATCCATGGCATCTTGCAGGAAGGCACTGCATTCCTCTTCAAAGACCTTGTAATCACTTTCAAGCACAGCCGACGGGTAGTCTTCCATCGTAAAATCCCATCTCATTTTACTCAACTGCTCAATATCCCTCTTTTCGGCAAGCCTGATCATTCGCTGTTCCCCCCTCAGCTACTATCGATAACTGAACTTCCCCTTTTAACCTGCCTTTTGTTTTCCTTGTCAATTGATTGAAAGTTCGTCCAATTAATGGTAACACGTTTGAATCCTTGCAAGCAAAGGGGAATGGGATTATGGCGGAAATTTCTTTGGGCTAAAGTTTTTAATAAAGTAGGACGGGAACTAATTTACGATTTCTAGAGACCTGGAAGAACCTTTCTTGATGTTAGAATAACCCAGGTAGTTATTACATATGGCATTGTTAATGCAGGCAAACCGTAAGGCATTAGCCACGTATCAATACTCGCCGTCAGCGGAACTGTCAAAATGGCGGCGATCGCCCCGCTTAAAAAGTGGATGGTTCCTCCTTTTCTTTCGTTATAGGCATATCCTGCCGCAATACATGCCAAAATTGCATTATATCCGTAAAGCCCTTGATAGATCACCGTATGTTCCCCTCCAAGCCAGTAAGCAACGAACAACGAAACCACATTTCCTAAAACGGCCAGTAGAGTGTATCTCCACCCTGCGGCGATGACTGCCCCGAAAAGCAGAATCCCTGCGGCTGTATTATCGAGGAATAAAACCTGTCCGAGCCCGCTAACCGCTCCTTCAAGCCAATTAATATGGCCTTCTATGTTCAACTCCCAATGTGACAGGGAAAGAGGTTCAAGTTCAGGAGATAGTTTAAATAACTTCAAACGATAAGGGACGAGCAGCATTGCCCATGTAAAAAGAATGAAAGGAGCGGTCAGTACAGGGATTTTCATACTTCTCATCCAAAACATCATAACCGCGGTCATGATAGGGGCCGCCGCTGCGCCGAATAAGGCAACCACCCATGCATTAGGCCCACTTAATAACAAAGTGAGCCCAAGGCCCGTCAAAACAGAGTTATACCCGAAGATCCCTTTGCTTATTTCATCTTTATCAGCCCCGCCTAATTGGGCAACCAGTGTTCCAATTAATGATGAAATGAATGCGATGGCGCCAAGTTTAAACGACTCAACAGTGATGGCCAGCAAAATAATCAAGCCGGAAATCGCATTTTCAATAAGCAGGACTTGGGATATCCCCCTCAACGAATTAACCAGCAACGTTTTAATACTCTCTTTATTCCAACCCTTCTCCTTATCCCTATCTTTTTCCATCTCCCCGTCCCCTTCAGCACAATTCTTCGCTACTCATTTAGTGTAGGCAGTAGAGCGTTAAACATACGGGTAACTATTGCGGCTGAAGACAATTGGTAAAAAACATCTGTGATTGCATACAAAAAGGCTCCGTAGTGCCAAGTACTTTGCAGAGCCCTTCATTACGCTAATCCCTACTCTTTGGAAAATTCAATCAAACGTTTGATTGAATTCTTAAAAAACAAATTGGAATAGCGAAAAATGCTTTTTTACCATCATAACGAACCGGCCTTTCCTACAGCCGGAGTGTGAAGGACTCGCGGAACCGAAAAGCCACAGGACAACGCATGATTTCAAGGCGCTTTTGGAAAAATAGGCCCATGCACTATATTTTCTAAAGGAGGCACCCCTATGGAAAACACACACCAGTTTGTTGAAAAGCTCCACGAAAAACAAAAAAAGGACGAACAAAACAAAAAACGCCAAGGAAAAGGAAATCCCAGCGAACAACTCCCGAATAAACAGCACTGAAACCAAAGCCCTGCAGCGTTTATCCTGCAGGGCCTTTTTAACGTCCGGCATCATCATCCTTTTTTCCCAAAATTTATACAAATTTATGCTTGTTTTTGAATATTTTGTACATTATTATTATGGTAAGTAGTTCCAATATACCACAAGGGGGTTTGTTAATTGGTTAAATTGAAATGGGCACTTATCGGCGGCCTTGTCCTATGTCTTGGATTAAGTGATGCAGGGGCGGATCAATTCGCTTCAAGGGACCGTGAAACGAAGGC
>NZ_LIGI01000001.1:220106-363926 GCF_001273955.1 Bacillus sp. FJAT-27245 | reverse complement strand
GCTTCCCGTGATAGGGAAACCAAGACTCAAAACTTTTTTGCCTAATGATACATAAAACAGCGTGAGGCTCAGGCCCGCGCTGTTTTTCTTTTTACACCTTCTGCCTGTCGTGTTAAACTAAGGAAAAATTACCGGGAGGCGCTGAGACAATGAGTGACTTTTTAACGTTTTTGCTGCTATCGCTTTTTGTGGTCATGAGCCCGGGAATCGACACTGCGCTAATTACAAAAGGGACTATTTCCGGAGGGCGGAAGGATGGATATAGGATTGCACTGGGGATTACAACCGGTTCATTGGTCCATACCGTGGCCGCGGCGTTCGGGCTATCCGCTATCCTAATGCAGTCCGCAGTGGCATTTGAAATCGTAAAATATGCCGGCGCACTCTATTTAATTTATCTCGGCGTCTCCTCGCTTTTCMCCCGCCGAAAGTCGGCTGAAGGCAAAACTGCCAGTGAAAAACCAGGCTCCGCCTATAAACAGGGGCTTCTCTCGAATGTCCTCAACCCAAAGGTCGCAATGTTTTTCCTGACTTTTTTGCCGCAATTTGTACAACCTGGCGGTGAAACAACCAGGCAGCTCGTCCTAATGGGCGTTATGTATACCCTCCTCTCCATCAGCTGGTTTTTCCTCTATGTCTATTTTATTAATTTCCTGCGCGATTGGCTGATGTCGCCAAACGTACAGAAAGTGATGGACAGGGCCACAGGCATTGTCTTGATTGGATTTGGCTTGAAACTTGCACTGGATAGGCATCAATAATACATTTAATAAGGAAAGCGGCTTCTGCACCGAAGCCGCTTTTTTAAACGAATAGTCCTGTATAGGCGCGTTTCGCTTCCTCCCCACTCAACACCCTCAGCGCACCCTCCGCCAAAGCCTCCAATTCTTCTTCGCCGGGAATGACAAATACTTCGCCCAAAAACCCGATTTTTTCATGGATTTTTCCCACCATATAATCCGAATGCGCAAGGCCGCCTGTTAAAATAATGCCGTCCAATTGGCCATCGAGAACCGCGGCCATTCCGCCAATTTCCTTTGCAATTTGATGTACCATTGCCCTCAGGACAAGCTCCGCCTGGGCATCCCCATCCAATGCCCGTTCCTCTGCTTCCAACGTGCTTTTTGTCCCAAGATAGGAGAAAAGGCCACCCTTCCTCGAAACGAGTTCAACCATTTCTTCCTCCGAATATTTTCCCGAATAGCAAAGCCCGATTAGCTGCTTTACCGGAAGTGTTCCGGATCGTTCAGGAGAAAATGGGCCCTCATTGTCCGCATTGTTGACATCAATGAGTTGGCCCCGCCGCGCGGCCGCCACCGAAATGCCGGCGCCCAAATGGGCAACGACAAAATTCAGTTCTTCAAGTGGCCGGCCCATCTTATTGGCTATTTTCCGCGAAACAGCCTTGATGTTCAGCGCATGGAGCTGGCTAATCCGCTCGATTCCCGCAAACCCGGACAGCCTCGATTCAGGGATAAACTCATCCACGGTAACCGGATCGACGATAAAGGCTCGTATCCCAAGTTTCGAAGCAATTTCAAAAGCAAGGATCGGCCCGAGGTTTGAAGCGTGTTCCCCGAATGCACAGGACCTTGCGTCGGCGAGCATGTCTTCGCAAACCTCGTACGTCCCACCTTTTACTGGCTTAAGCAATCCTCCCCGGCCGGCAACCGCAGTGAGCCGATTGGCATCAAGGCCATGCTTCTTAAGAAATTCCAAAACAGCTTGCAAGCGGAACGGAAGTTGGTCCGCAATTTTCAAAAAAACGGAAAGAGTTTCGTCCCGGTGGCGCACTGTTTCCGAAAAGAGAAGCTTTCGGCCTTCATAGATTGCCAGCTTTGTGGACGTTGAACCAGGATTGATTGCAAGTATATAATTATCCATCATGCCTATCTCCCTTTAGACCGGAATCGCCGCATTCGACGCCGCCACAACGGCGAGCGCGATGGACGCGAGCTTTGCCTTCGCGGAATCCGACCGGGAATTTAGGACAAGCGGCACCCTTGCCCCGAGCACGATACCGGCCATCGTTCCATGGGCGTAGTACGTAATTGCTTTTCCAAAAATATTCCCGGCTTCAATCGTTGGAACGATCAGCAAATCGGCTTTCCCATCCAGCTCGCTCTTGATGCCCTTATGAAGGAGCGATTCCTTGCTGATGGCAAGGTCAAGCGGCAGCGGGCCTTCTATTAAGAGAGGTTTCTTGTAATCCGCTTTTAGTTCCGCTACAAGCCTGCCCGCTTCGCACGTTACGGGCATTGTTTCCATCACAAGCTCATTGGCGGCAAGGATGGCTGTGCGCGGGCCTTCAATCCCGATTTGTTCGAGGAACGCAAGGGCGTTCAGCACAATTTGCTTTTTTTGCACATAGTCGGGGGCAATATTAATTCCCCCATCCGTCATAAAAAGGAGCTGGTTTGTGCCAGGAATTTCGAATGCCGATAAATGGCTGAAAATGCGCCCTGTCCGCAATGAAAGCTCCCTGTTCAGGACTCCTTTCAGGAAAGGGGTTGTGTTCACGAGCCCCTTCATAATTGCCTGGGCTGTTCCTTCGCTCGCAATCTTTGCGGCGGTATAGGAGGCTTCTTCATCCGTATCTGCTTGAATGATTTCATAATCTTCCGTTCTGAAATCCATTAGGCTGGCCAACTGGTTAATCTGCCTTGCATCCCCGACGAGGATAGGTTCTATCATGCCTAAGCTGACTGCGTCTTTTACCGCCTCGAGCACAGCCAGATCATGAGCAGCAGCAACACCCATCCGAATCGGCTTTCTTTTTCGGGCTTCCTCCACTACATCCGAAAAGCTTCTATATCTCATCCTATTCACCCCGTTAAAGGCCTACTTTTTAAAAAAATCGTCTTACTATAATTGTAAACGCTCCCATTTAGGCAGGGCCGCACGTTTCATGCCAACTTTGTTACAACTTTATGAAAATGCCGATAGTGGAAGGCATGCAAATTTGGATGAGTGAAAAAAAGCGCCAATCCCCAAAGGACTGGCGCTCATATAAACTTAAGCTTTTTTCTTCATCCGGTACCCGATATACAGGATGGCATACCAAATCGGGCCAACGAACAAGGCAACCCGCATACCTTCGATGAACGCCATCAAGACGATGACCAAAGCAAGGAATGCGAGCGCGAACCAGGAAGAATACGGATAGAAAGGGAGTTTGAATTTAAGCTCCGCTACTTCCGCCGCTGACCGCGCCTTCCTGAATTTTAGCTGGGTCAACAGGATAATTGTCCAGCTCGTGATGACCGCAACGGTCGCGACCGCGGAAATGTACATGAATACTTTTTCCGGGACGATATAATTAAGGAAAACGGCAATCAACAAAAATAATGACGAGAACAGAATACCCCTGCTCGGAGAACTTGAACTGTTCAGTTTCCCAAAATAAGCCGGTCCGTTCTTTTGCAGCGAAAGGTTGTACAGCATCCGGCCAGTGCTGAACAATCCGCTATTGAATGAGGACAGGGCGGCTGTCAGGACGACAAAGTTGATGATATGGGCCGCACCCGGGATGCCGATGCTGTCAAATATCTGGACAAACGGGCTTCCCTCTGAACCAACCTTGTTCCACGGGAAAAGAATCATCATAATCCCAAGGGCGCCAATATAGAAAATAAGGATTCGCCATATTACACTGTTGATTGCTTTCGGTATTGATTTCTTCGGATTCTCAGCCTCCCCGGCCGTAATCCCGACGAGTTCCACGCCGCCAAACGAAAACATGACCATTACAAGGGAAAGCAGGATGCCATTGATTCCGTTTGGCATAAATCCTCCGTGTGCCCAAAGGTTGTCAAAGCCAAGCGGCTGTCCGCCATTGCCAATGCCGAACAGGATAATGGCCAGTCCGGCGAGCAGCATTCCAATGATGGCGACAATTTTAATCATCGCAAACCAGAATTCGAATTCGCCAAACGCCTTTACGTTAATCAGGTTGATCGCGGTAATGACGACGAGGGCGGCAAGTGCGCTTGCCCACTGCGGAATATCCGGGAACCAGTAGTTCACATACACTCCGACAACAGTGATTTCCGCCATGCCGACAACGACCCACATAAACCAGTAGGTCCAACCGGTCAAATAGCCGGCGAATGGCCCCAGATACCGGTTTGCGTACGAACTGAATGAACCTGAAACAGGTTCCGCCACAGCCATCTCGCCAAGCGCGCGCATAATGGCGAAAATAACAATGCCGCCGACCAGATATGACAGGACGACAGCCGGCCCGGCCAGCTTGATCGTGGCGCTCGAACCATAAAACAGGCCGACCCCAATCGCGCCGCCAAGGGCGATCAATTGAATATGCCTGCTGCTTAATCCTCTCTTCAAGTCCTCTTTTTCATGAGTTGGACTCCCCATTGATGTAACACCCCACTGCTGTTTATTACGATACGATTTATACATAATACCATAGAAGCAGTTATTATTTTAAGAAAATTTTTGCTTTTATCCTGGCAAGTTATGGCTCCCTCCAGAAAGCATCCATTCAACAAGGAGCTGCATCACTTCCCGGACAATATAAACAAGTGGGATATGGGTTTTTCGTTATAACAAAAAAAACAGCCGGCAATACGTTGGACCGCAATACCGGCTGCCGGGATTATTCAGTGACGTCCTCCACTTTTTCACCATCAAGGATGTCGGCGCGCACCTTTGTAATCCTCCGGTCATTCATTTCTTCCACGGTAAACAAAACGTTGCCGTGCTGGACGGTATGCTGCTCAAGCTCGCTCGGGATATAGCCAAGCTGGCCGATGACAAACCCGCTGAGTGTATCGTATTCATGGATTGGCAGGTCTACCTTCAACAGCCTTTCGACTTCGTAAAGATTCGTGGTTCCCGGGATGAGATACGTTTTCTCATCCATCACAATAATTTCTTCCTCATCAATTCCGGGGTCATCGTATTCATCGAAAATATTGCCGACGATTTCCTCAATGACATCCTCGATTGTCACAATCCCGTCCGTCCCGCCATACTCATCGATGGCAATCGCCATATGGACATTATTCGCCTGCATGTCCCTGAATAAATGGTCAATGCGCTGGGACTCAAGTACATAATGGGGCTCCCTGATAAGATTTTTAAGGCTGAACGCATCCTCGGAACAGTTTTCAATGAACTGGAGCAAATCCTTCGCATGGAGGATCCCAACGATATTATCAATATTTTCCTCATATACGGGAAAGCGTGTATATTTCTCTACATTCACTACCCGGACCGTTTCCAAAAGGGAGTAATCAATTGGCAGGGCGACGATATTCGTACGGTGTGTCATGATATCCGAGACGGTCTTGTTATCAAACTCAAAAATATTGTTGATCATGACCTTTTCGGCTTCCTGGATGGTCCCTTTTTCTTTTCCGACATCAACCATCATCCGGATTTCCTCTTCGGTGACGTTTTCCTCTTCCGCATTCGGGTCAACCCCGAAAAGCCGGACAATCGCATTCATGGATAAAGTGAGGAGTTTTCCGAATGGCGAAGTGATCCTGGACAAAACCGCAAGCGGCTTGACCGCGAAAAACGCAATCGGTTCCGCTTTTTGCAGGGCGAGCCGTTTCGGTACCAGTTCCCCGAGAACAAGCGTGAAGTAGGAAAGGACCAGGGTGATAATAATAAGCGAGACCGACTCAAGCAAATTCTTGCTTAAAGGAACCCCAACCTCCACAAGCCAATCCGCAAGCCTTCCCGCAAAGCTTTTTCCCGCGAAGGCACTCGCCAGGAAACCTGCAAGCGTAATCCCGATCTGGATAGTCGCAAGGAAACGGCTCGGCTCGGACAGGAAATTTTCCAGCGCGATCGCCTTCTTATTCCCATTTTCCGCCATAATCCTAATCTTGTTATCGTTCAATGAGATAAAGGCAATTTCCGACGCCGCAAAAAAAGCATTGATAAGGATAAGGATAAGTAGAACCACTATTTCAATAAACAAAAGAACCAGCTCCCAATATGGATAGTGAAAAGCCGCCGCTATCAGCAGGGGATTTCGAACCCCCGCCTTCAATGAAGATTATCCTCCACCGCCCTCTGCTTGCCTTGTGAAAAAGACGTGCGCGAAAACGTCCGGCTTCAAGCAATCCAGTTAGTTTTATGTTTCCGATTTATTCAATTCACATACTGCCGATTTCTTTTGGCAGAGCCCTTTCCTTACTTTTATACAAACCTCCGTTTTTTTAAACAAATCCGGCTTTTAAACTCGCCTTTTTTTTCGGACTTCCAAACAACATGAGTCCTTCAGGCAATACAGACGTGCTGTTGGGGATTTTTTTGTAATCTATGCCAATACCCTTACCTTTTTCCAAAACATTCATACAATGCCAAGAAAGGAAGTAAGGCCATTGATGAGTTTCATACAAGAGTAAGGTTAGGGAGTGCTAATTTATGAAAATTCTTTTTACAAATCCCCCACCAATCATTAAATACGGAATGCAGCCCGGCTTTGAAAAAATGGGCTGGGAAACAGACAGATTGGAGGTTCCCGAACAGTCAGAGAAGGGCCTGATAGAAAAAATCAACCGTTTTAAGCCCGACTATATTTTCACGGAAGGCGGGGTAGACACTAAAAGATTCGTTTTCCCGGTCCTTGAAAAGTTCTCAATCCCCCATATTTATTGGGCTATCGAGGATCCCGTCGCCAATGATTCACTAGCAATGGAATGGGCTGAGAAATCGGTCCTGACGCTTACCCCCTGTGTAGAAATGCTGAAAAATTACAAAAAAAAGAACCATAAGGCGATTTGCATTCCCTTTGCCATGGACCCCGATTACTATAATCGGAAAAAGCCGAAAAAGCCGTATATTGGCCTCGATGCCGTCCACATAGGGAATAATTATGACGTTTTTGATGAGCGGTACGAAGCGTACACGTATATCTTTCAGCCTTTTATAGATAAAGGAAAAGAGATTGCCATCTATGGGATGGACTGGCAAAATCGGAATCACCGTTTTTATGTCCCCGATCCGTATGCAAAGGGTTATCTTTCGCATGAAGAATCCGTTTACGCCTATTCTTCAGCAAAGATTACTCTTGGGGTCCATTCAATAACCGACTCGGCTACGATGCAATCCATGAGGACATTTGAGGTTCTGGGATGCGCGGGCTTCTTTTTAACCCAGCGGACAAAAGCAATTGAATCGATGTTTGAAAATCACAAGCATCTTGTATATTCCAGCAGCTACGATGAAACAGTCGATTTAATGAATTTCTATCTTGCCAACGATTCCGCAAGGGAAAAGATCGCCCAAAACGGGCAAAAACATGTGTATAAGTACCACACCTACAAGCAAAGGGCGGCAGAAATAATAAATGAGCTTACTAGTTGAATCCAAATGTGAAACCGGGGTGTTTTTATGAAAGAAATTACCGTTATTTATCCTCCTGCCATTGACTATAAGTTCATGCACCAAAGGCCCCAGCAAATGATGAAAGTCCTGGCTGTCCTGGGTGCCAATGTCCTGTTCATTAATCCGGAAACGTTTTTCGAACAAGAAAAACCGATTGAACAGCCTTTTCCATTCCTTCCGAATTTTAAGGTTGTTAAAAAGGATGTCAATTTAACTCCTTTAATAACCGGAAGGGTCGTTCTTTGGTGCGCGGTGAACCAGGGAAGAGAAATAGACCGGTTCAAACCCGACCTGGCAATATTCGACTCCTGCGATCTTCCTTCCGATGAATTCGCGGTGTGGAAAGACCTCATTCCGGAAATGGAGCGTAAATGTGACATTATTTTTGCTACGTCGATGCCCATTTATAAAGAACATAAACAAAACGGAAGAAATGTCTTTCTCCTCCCAAATGGAGCCGATTTTGAACATTTTAAACAAGCTTCAACCCCTATCGGTGAGCGGCCAAAGGACTTGCCTGAAACAAAGGGCAGTCCCCTGGTGGGGTATTACGGGGCAATCTATTCCTGGCTCGATGTAAAAATGATTGAAAAGATTGCAACGCACTATCCTGTCGTTTTAATAGGCTCAAAAACACTGGAAATAAAGCATCCAAATATCACCGTGCTTGACATGAAATTTTATGAGGACTTGCCACAATACCTTAGCTGGTTTGATGTTGCGATTATCCCATTTAAAATGACGGATATGATTAAAGCAACCAATCCAATTAAATTTTTTGAATACCTCTCTGCCGGGAAACCGGTTGTAAGCGCGCCGTTGCCTGAATTGTCGGTTTACGGAAATGTATGTTACTTTGCGGACGAAGAAAATGTACTAGGCCAAATTGAATCAGCACTAACGTCAAATACAAAAGAAAAAATACTGAAGAGACAAAAAACCGCAAAAGATAACTCCTGGCTCCGCCGGGGAGAAGACGCAATGAGAATTATACAAAACCATCTCTCATAACTAAAAAACGCTCAATAATGGAACAAAAAGGCGGGGTGAAGTGTGGAAACTGAAATGTGGGGCAGATATGAAGTGAACTTACTACAGGAGGGATATGGAGGAACAGGCTCTGTCTACTTTGGATTCGACCCCTTAACAAAAAGGAAAATAGCAGTAAAAAAGATGAAGGATATCGCTGCGGGTTTAAAAGAAGCATGGGTTATGAAGCTATATGGAAAAAACAAATGGCTTGTTGAATTTTATGATTTCTTCATCCATGAAAATCACGCATGTATCGTTATGGAACAGCTTAATGGCAGCATCCTTACTTCGCTTGGCACAAAAAAAGCCATCCAGGTTACAATAAACATCCTAAAAGGGTTAAAGCATTTGCACTCAAAAGGCATCCTTCATACAGATATTAGCCCCAGGAATATTATTCTGGACAATGAAAGTACGCTAGACCTAAAGATTATTGACTTTGAATCCGCAAAATTAAAAGATTCAGCAGGCGTTTACAGAGGAAAAGTCGATGGATGGATTTTTTCCCCTCCTCCCTCCAAAGAAATCGATAACAGCTATGATCTTTACGGTGCCGCTGCTGTGTGCACGTATTTAGTAACCGGACAAGTCAATCCAAAGTATGTAAAGGAGGAAAAACTTAGAAAAATCCTTTTGAGGGGAATGGATGACCATCCGGGGAAGCGGTATAGGGATGCGGCCGAGATGATAAAGGATTTAACATCGTTACTTTAATTAGGGCAGGTGAAACTAACATGATCGATAAGCTGATGATTGTGGCTCATCCTGATGACGAACTACTTTTTGGCGGAGGGGAATTGCTAAAGGAAACAGGCTGGAAAGTAATCTGTGTCACGAATAAAAGCAACCCTGAAAGGGCGGCAGAATTTACAAAAGTTATGAACCTGGTAAATGCCGAGCATGAAATGTGGGATTACCCTGATGTGTGGAACGGAGATTTTGATAGGAAGAAGCTAAGCAATGATTTAAAAAAAATGCTTGGCGAGCGAAAATACAAAAAAATTGTTACCCATAACCGGCAGGGGGAGTATGGCCATACACAGCATATTGCCCTGTCAGAGGCTGTTCACGATTTAGTAAGCAAAAATCTATATGTTTTTGGTTACCATGACAAAAAGTTGCCGGAAGACATTCTCCGAAAAAAACTGGAGCTCTTGCATGAGTACTCTTTATTCATTTTTCAAAAAGACTATTTCCTTACATTAAGAGAAGTGGAATACGAAAAATTGCACAAAGTGTTTTGACTTTTAAAGGGGGAATTTTTATCAAAATAGCAATGCTGGCTGATCACTTGGTCCAGGGAGGATTGGAAACGCATATCGCCACAATAATAAATGATTTAACAAGACTTGGCCACGAAGTCCTTCTTTATACCGCATCCATCTCCCCTTCAGTCCTTTCGCAAATTAACCCTAAACGGTTTAAATCATTAAAATGGTCAGATACAGCTGTAGATGCCATCAAGAACTTTCATCCTGACATCATTCACGCTCATCCGTTTACGGCAATTATTAAAGGAAAAGAAATTGCTGTGGAACTTGATAAACCGCTAATCGTTACAATGCACGGGATTTATGATTTTGGATTTGATGATTCACCCCTTGGCAATGAAATTAGCGAACATGTAAAAAGGATTATCGCGGTGGACTTTAGAGTCGCACTCTATCTTCTGAATAATGTAGTCGAACCTGAAAAGATTTCCATCATTAGAAATGGGATTAATTTCGACCTGTTCCATCCAAGGAAGAAGAACAGGCAAAAGGCCGTATCACTTGGCCTCGATCCCGACTTGTTCACCATTTCAGTTGTAAGCCGTTTTGATGACGATAAAGAAAAACCAATTATCCAATTATTAAATTGCCTTCCCGACCTGGCAAGCAGCACAGGCGGGCTTAATGTCCTAATTATCGGTGATGGCGGGAAAATGAAGGACGTAAAATCAGCCATTCCCCGATCAATCCCGAATGGAGGGAAAGTCAAATTATTGGGCTGGCAGGAAGATGTCTCGGAATACTACAATTTGTCTGATCTCGTTCTTGGGAGCGGAAGGGTTGCATTGGAAGCTCTAGCTTGTAAAGTGCCTGTATATGCGATGTGGGATGGGTTTGGAGAGCTTCTTACAAAGGATAACCATGATGCAGTGATGTCGGGGGTTACCTTTAAACAACTTTCGAATTCTGCTCTCGTCCACAATTTATCTGCCATTCTAAAAAATAGAAACTTACTCAGCCAAAGTGCCCACGAAAGTTATGAATTGGTTAAAAGAAACTATGATAGCAGGAAGATAGTAAACCAGTTAATACGTATTTACGAACAATACCGAAAGTGAAAAAAGGGCGGTTTTCGGATTCGCCCTGAACTGATTAAACCGCCCAACACTGTTTTCCTTCCCATCGAATAACATGGTGGTATAATAACCCACCTACGCACAAGGAAGGAGTATTTAAATGGATAATGGTCATAAGAAAGGCACGATGGGACACGGGGATTTCCTGGAGGAGGTATTCAATACCATTTCCTGCAACCATACCGACCATCATGAAGAGCATGAATGCAAGGATGACTGCCATTGCAAAGGAAACAAACATTGCATTTGCTTCGTAATATGTGAGCTGGAAAACAAGAAGAAACCATTTCGGTTCAGGACAAAGACGGGCGACGAAATCATTGGCACCATAAAATGTTTTGATAAGTGCACAGGATGCGTCGTCATTGTCCAGCCAGGGATGAAATCACCAAAGCTTCCCCCGGTTGCAGTCATCATTTCATGCCGCGACATTGAAAGCATTTCCTTTGAGGTCGATCACTGGTAATCATCTCTTCCTCGATACTCATTAAAAGGGAAAGGATCAATAGATGTGAAAAGAAAACTAAAAGTCATGGTCATCTTTGGCACAAGGCCTGAAGCAATCAAAATGGCTCCATTGGTAAACGAACTTGCCAAGTACCCTGACTTGATTGAAACATCCGTAACTGTTACAGCCCAGCACAGGGAGATGCTTGACCAGGTTTTAACAACCTTTTCCATCCATCCGGATTTTGACCTTAACTTAATGCAGTCGGGGCAAAGCCTAGGAGAATTTGCTTCCAGATCATTGAGCGGCCTGGACACGATCATTAAACAGAGTAAGCCTGATCTGGTTCTTGTTCACGGGGATACGACAACTACCTTCGCAGCCGCCCTGGCTGCTTTTTATAACAATGTAAAGGTTGGCCATGTTGAAGCCGGGCTTCGGACCTTTAATAAGCACTCCCCTTTTCCGGAGGAATTGAACCGACAATTAACAGGGACCATCGCAGATCTTCATTTTGCCCCTACAATGACGGCACTTAGCAACTTGCACAAAGAAAACAAAGATCCCCGGACACTTTTTTTAACAGGAAATACTGTAATCGATGCTTTAAAAACGACCGTAACCAACAGCTATAAACATGGCTTACTCCAATCAACCGATGGAAAAAGGCTTATTCTTCTAACTGCGCACAGAAGGGAAAACCTCGGGAAGCCAATGGCCAATATATTTCATGCTGTCAGAAGGATTGCAAGGGAATTCGACGATATTGCAGTCGTTTATCCAGTCCACTTGAACCCCGCAATTCAAAAATTGGCTTCAGAAATGCTCGGAGGCGAGCCAAACATTCACTTATCAGAACCGCTTGATGTAATTGATTTCCATAATATTTGCGCGCGGTCGTATTTGATTCTAACCGATTCAGGGGGAATTCAGGAGGAAGCCCCGTTCCTTGGCGTGCCTGTCCTTGTTTTAAGGGATACGACCGAACGCCCCGAGGGGATTGAAGCTGGTTCACTAAAGCTTGCTGGTATTGAAGAGGAAGGCATTTATCATTTAACAAAAGAATTATTGACAAATGATTCTTTGCATAAACAAATGTCGGTCCCTTCCAATGTATATGGGGATGGCTTTGCATCGAAACGAATCGTGGACGCCATCCTCCATTATTTTGGCCTTCAAGCGGAGGCAAACTGACTATCGGAAAACGAATGAATCATTCCTTACTCCGTCCTCGGCAGGAAAGGAATGATTATTCGGTGTTAAGCAGGTGTAAAATGGATCTGGCTTTTTCTCTCCATGTATGTTTCCGGGCCTCATCCTTTAGCCGGCGCGCAAGTTCCTCATCTTTTCCTATCTCAAGTGCCGCTTCCACTTTTTCCAGGAACTGCTTATGGCCTTCAGCAACCATAACGCAGTCATATTTCCTGCATTCCGGAAGGTTTGTTGAAACAATTGGCTTGCCTGCAGCCATATATTCAAAGAGCTTAATAGGGGATGTTGATATTGTTACTTCATTAACAAGGAACGGGATGATGGAAACGTTAAATTGATGGGCATAGGCGGGCAGTTCCTCATAACGGACCGGACCAAGATAATGGACATTCGGCATGGAGAGCAGCCTGCTTTCCTTTATACTGCCGTCATAGTCCAAGCCTATGAGAACAATTTGCCAGGCACTCCTTGAGAGGGCGAGCCTTTCAAGAAGGGCATAATCAACCCAATTCGCCAGCGCCCCGAAATACCCAATAACCGGCTGTTCGCCCAATTGGAGGCCATCCAGCATTGGGAGTGCAGGACTTCCCGAGACTGCATGGAAGTGTTCATAGTCCACCCCATTGGAAACAAGCGCGCAGCGAACAGGAGGCCTTTTTTCCAAAATATCATTGTACAGTTTATCCGCTGTCGCAACCACATAGCACGATTGGTTTTCCAGTATCGCCGAGTGCCTTTCAATGACTCGCCTCGGAATGGGAATACCGGATATACTCGGGGATAATTCATCGATGTATTCGTATAAGATGTCAAATCCCATCCTAAGACACCTTTGGACAAACCCGGAATCCCTCACCATGTCCCCTGAGTACAGATGCACAATTACCCTGTTTTCCTGTTTGGCCAAAAATGAAAGGATTTCCGCTTCAATCTCCGGTTCTCTCATATTTACTAAAAAACAGCCTGGCACGGCTTCCTCTATCGTGTCGACCCTATCATATTGATTCGCCGTTCCAAATAGATAAACTACGCCTTCGCGGGCAAAATTGAGCGCGATATGCTGAGGGCGCTGGAATAGAGGGATGTTCCAGTCAAGCAAAGCCGGAAATAGTACAATCGGCTTGCCCGGATTATTTTCTGCGATAGACTCAAGCTTCTTAAGGATCAACTGCTGAAAAGGGGAATTCAGGCTGATCCTCCTCTCGTTAAAATGCTTCTTTCTTATCGAAAGATTTCTCCTTATTCGCTCTGCTTTAAAGTAATCGTTATCCATCCATCTAACGCCCCTTTTTTCCGATTCAGTGCATTTAACTCACACAAACAAGGCTTGCTTTTAGGGGATAAATTTCGTGAAATCGTTTGTTATCACAAGCGGCAAACAATGTTTTTTTAACCGCCTATTGCCGGAATCCGATGTGTGGTGGGAATCAGAATACCGGATATATACATAATTAAGTGGCGATGATGCATATATACAGAGCCCAAGGTTCTTGCACTCCTCCAAAAAAACCGCATCCTCCCCCACCGATATGGGAGGAAACTGGACTCTTTCAGCGACAGTTTTTTTAAAAACAAGAGTGGAGCCGGCCAGTGTATCACCTGCATCCCTTATAAATGCGTTTCCTTTGCCTTTAAAAAGCAAGCCGAGAAGGCCTTCGCCTTTAAAATAAATTAATATGGATTGCTTACCGACAACATCGGATTTGCGTCTGGCCATTTCCTCCAATGCTTCGGCAAGATAATGGGCACCATAATAATCATCGTCATCAAACCGCGCAATGATATTGTATTTAGCCTGGCGGATACCTGCGTTTAAACAAGAGCCGAGCGATTCTTCGGCGGGATATTCAAGGACCTGGATAAGCGGGTGATCGGACAAGCCCTCAATCTGGCTTTTTCTTGCGCCATGAAGAATGAGCACGAGTTCCTTTTCTTCAATTGTTTGATTCGCAAAATTGCGGATGATCGTTTGAAAGAAATCAGGCCTTTTCGTACACGTTATAACAGAGACCACGATACTCCTCCCTTCCCAAGCTTGTAGTATTACTTTTATGACTCTTGGAGGAATATAATGCTTTAGCCACTGCAGAACGTCACCACGGTTAGTCTTCAATTTCACTTTGGTAGATAACCCCATCCCATTGACGAGGAATAAAGCCAACATTATAATGGTACTTTCGGGTAAAAAACGACGTGGTTCGAGAACCTCCCACGCTAAAAAACTAAGGAGAGAGAAAGATGAAAATTAAATCATTGGCAGTGAACGGTATTATTGCCGCGCTGTATATTGTGGTCACGTTTCTGATCCAGCCGCTAAGCTTCTCAAATATACAATTTCGTTTATCAGAGATGTTCAACCATCTCGTCGTTTTTAACAAGAAGTATTTTTTCGGCATTATCCTTGGCGTTTTCCTGGCGAATCTTTTCTTTTCGCCTAACCCCGGCCTGGACCTTATTTTTGGCTTTGGGCAATCGGTGCTGGCCCTTTTGATCACGATTTTTTCGTCTCGGTATGTGAAAGGGATTTGGGCGCGGATGGCGATTAATACTGTCGTCTTTACGGTAACGATGTTCCTGATTGCATGGGAATTGAACATTGCCTTGGGATTCCCATTCCTTGCAACCTGGCTGGCTGTCGCTTTCGGCGAATTCGCCGTGCTCGCAATTGGCGCGCCATTGATGTATGCCATTCATAAACGCATCAATTTTGAAAAGCTTATTGATTAATAGATAAAGGCCAAACCTGTTTTGTGGTTTGGCCTTTTTTATCTTTTATCCATTGGCGCCCTCCCCTATTCCCAGGGGCGGAGCGCTTCTTTTAAACCGTCTTGATCTTGGTAAAGAAATAATAGTATTTATACAGAACAATGGCTGCCAGCCCGGCCCTAAGCGCCCAGCTGTCGCTCATGATGAACGGGATGGCGATCATGCAGTCGGCAAATAGGAGAATAGACAGCTTTTGTTTTAATGTCATTTCCCGTTTCCGGACAAACCCTTCGAGATGTTTTTTATACAGCCGGCTATCCTTAAACCATACTTCGAACCTCTTTGAGCCTCGCATAAAACAGTACGATGCCAACAGGAGAAGCGGGGTGGTCGGAATAATCGGAAGGACAATGCCAATTATGCCAAGCCCGAGAGACAGGAAGCCCGCCAGGATAAAAAGCAGGCGGAACGGCTTTTTGACGATATCGACCGCCTCCTTTCGGGAAAAAATAGCTACTACGCCGACAATACAGCAGCGAATAATTCATGTAAGTACCGGTAAGGGACGAATTCGCCGCGGTTGGCCATGGAGAGGATTTCTTCTGCTGTAGCCCATTTCACATCGCTTACTTCTTCTGTCTGGAGCACACATTCCGCAATACCGACATTTTGCCTAATGAGCCAAACGTCCGAAATGCTCACTTCCCTCAAAACTGTAAAAACAACTTCCGCTTTTTCCATATTAGGAATAATACCGAGCTCTTCCTTCGTTTCCCGGACACATGCTGCTGCGCTGTCATCACCCATGACCGCGGCTCCTCCCGTGGTCGCCCACATATTAGGAAAGCCTTTCACATGGGGAGCGCGTTTCTGGATCAAGTATTCCCCTCTGCTGTTCAAAATCCAAACATGGACGACAAGATGAAATTCTCCCGTTGCAAGCTTTTCCCCGCGGATTGCTGTTCTTCCGGTTTTATTCCTGTTCCGGTCATATACATCCCAATACTCCGGCATAGGTTTCCCTCCAAATTGGCAGAATGAACCTATATAATACCATTTTTTACTACCCGTTGCTGCTTTTTCTAACAACAAGTTTTGTGGCGATATACACCTTTTTGGCTACCGTTCGGCCGTCCAGCCTCTCAACAAGCGTATCAACCGCGGTTTCCCCCATCAATTCGGTGTAGATTCTGACCGTTGACAGAGGGGGATGGATGTATTTCGATATGCTTATATCATTTMCCCCTATGACGGAAACCTGCCCGGGGACATCGATTCCCGCCTCATGCAGGGCTCTCAGCGCACCGATGGCAATCGAGTCGTTCCCTGTAAAAAATGCGGTTGGCAGCCCGTTCCCATGCTCCTTTATTGCCTTTGCCATCAACTCATGGCCGGATTCCACGTTAAATGTTCCGATATAAAAGGCGTCCTCCTTGAACAGGCCAAGCTCCTTCATGTAACTTCGAAAGGTGGTCTCCCTTTCATCGGCAATTTCCGCCGTTTGGTCTTTAAAGGTTTCCCTGCCGCCGATATACCCGATTTCCGTATGTCCTTTTCCGACTATGTAATCGAGGACACGCTTCGTAGCGGCTTTAAAGTCAATGACGATGGAATCAAATTTTTCATCGGAAGGGGAGGAATCCACGAACACGATATTGCTGGTGATTGACTCGAGTTCTACCACCTGTTTTTCGCTGAATTTTCCAATAGCAATAATACCCAAAACTTCCTGCTTCTTCAGTTCATCCATGTCATCCAGGAAGTATTTCTCAATTAAAATTCCGTGCTGCTTGCAGCGTTTCTCAATGCCAAGGCGGATTGACATATAATACAAGTCATTCAGTTCCTCTATTTCCGTATACCAGTGAATGATGGCTATTTTTGTTGCAGAAAACTTTTTCGCTCCCCGCTTTTTATAGGAGAGCTCTTCCGCGGCCTCGAATATCCGCTTTTTTGTATCATCACTTACGGATAATGTGGGATCATAATTCAATACCCGGGAAACAGTGGCTATGGAAACCCCGGCTTTTTTGGCAATATCCTTAATCGTGGCCATATTTCCTTCCCCTTCTAAACCGTTTTGAATGTAAACTTTGTATACGAATAATACTCCTCACCTTTATCAAGGACGGTGGAAGGGAAGCCAGGATTATTAATGGCATCCGGATAATTCTGGGTCTCTAGGCAGATTGCCAAATACGGTTCCGGCTTTATATCCCCGCTAATCAGAAAGTTTCCTTCCAGCTGATTGGACGTATAAACAACGACCGCAGGCTGGTTCGTTTCGACTTCCAGTTTCCTTCCGTTATCATCACAGCGCAACTCAATGACTGCGCCCTTCTTTTTATCAAGTACAAATGGATGGTCATAACCCTTTCCGGCTAGAAGGTTTTGTTCATGGCTTGAAGCAGGCCCGTCCGAAAGTTTTCTCCCTTTCCGGAAATCGAATGCTGTCCCTTCCACATCCAGCAAATTTCCCGTTGGAATGAGGTTGTCATCCAATTCAAGGAACTTTTCGCTCTCCATCCTGAGCGTGTGGTTAAGAATTGTAGACTGGGCGTTTCCACTCAAGTTAAAGTAAGTATGGTTCGTCAGGTTAAGAATCGTCTTTTTATCCGTTGTTCCAAAAAACTCGACAATTAATTCGTTATCATCTGTAAGAGTATAGACTGTTCTTAAGGAAACATTCCCCGGATAACCTTCCTCGCCATCCGCGCTCTCATATGTAAACTCAATTTTGGCAACCGGGCCCTCAGCATCGATTTTGGCATCCCATAGGGCCTTGTCGAGCCCCTTCAGCCCACCATGAAGATGGTTGCCGTTATTATTTTTCGCGAGCTCGTATTCTTTGCCATCAAGGCTGAAGCGGCCTTCCTTTATTCTCCCCGCCACCCGGCCGACGACAGCTCCGAAATAAGGGGAATGCTGTAGATAATCTTCAAGATTGTCGAAGCCGAGCACTACGTTTTCGATTTCACACTTTGAATCCGGTACGCGGATTTCGGTAATAATGCATCCATAGTCAAGGCAAGTGAGCCCCATGCCGTTATGGTTCGTTACGGATATCTTGTTGACAGGTTTGCCATCCAGCTCCCCAAATCTCTTCTTTGTTACTTCCATTTTCCGATTCCTCCCGCAGCTTTTTCTTCATTCTATAACTGGCACCGCCTAAGGATGCCGACTAAACACATTCCGGAAGCCTCATTATGGTTTCCATAGTAGAGGATGAACCAGAGAAGTATCTATCAAAATAATGAATGTCCAAGACAGCACCTCTCAATGCCATATTCATACAAACCCTCTTCTTTTGCAACCTCTAACACTTTGAGAAAACATTTTTGTCTTGGTTGATTTCCTTGCTTTGCAAAAAGGCAAATCCTCGCCATTCGGAAGGATTTGCCTCTGTTTGTCCCTTAACTCAAACGGGAATTGGTTTGTTCAATAGTTTTTCAACTTGCGAAGCTGGAAGCGGACGGCTGAAGTGATAACCCTGGCCGACGGTGCATCCGTTTGAAACGAGGTAGCCGACTTGTTCCTGTTTTTCAATTCCTTCCGCGATAACATGGAATCTCATATTCAGCCCCATATCGAGGATTGTCTTGACCATCGCCCCTTCCAGCGCCTCGGCTTCAATATCATCAAGGAACGATTTATCAATTTTTATTGTATCGATTGGCAGGTGTTTGAGATAGCTTAAGGATGAATAGCCTGTCCCAAAATCGTCAAGGGCGATTTTCACCCCTAACTCGTTTAATTGCCCAAGGATGGTGATGGACCGCTCGATATTTTGCATAATGCTTTCCGTTATCTCGAGTTCAAGTGAACTTGGGTCCATATCCGTTTCCAACAGAATTCTTTTGACTGTTTCGACAAAGTTATCGTCCTGGAATTGCCTGACTGAAATATTTACGGAAACCGTCAATGGGGGATACCCTTTTTCCTGCCAAATTCGATGCTGTTCGCATGCCTTTTTCAGCACCCATTTCCCGATTGGGACGATGAGGCCGGTTTCCTCGGCAAGCGGGATGAATTCGGCTGGCGGGATAAGCCCCTTTTCGGGATGCATCCAGCGAATCAGTGACTCCACACCAATTATGTTACCGGTTTCAAGCTCAACCTGCGGCTGGTAATAAAGCGTGAGCTGCTCCTGTTTGATTGCCTTTCTCAATCCAGTTTCAAGCTCCATCTTCCTGGAAGATAGCCCGTGCAGGTGCGATGAAAAGAACTGATAGTTATTTTTTCCGAGGTCCTTTGCAAGGTACATTGCCGTATCGGCATTTTTGATAAGGGTTTCCCCATCAAGTCCGTCGGCTGGCGATACGCTGATTCCTATGCTTGGCGTCACATAGAATTCCTCGCCATTGATTCCAAATGGCCTTGAAAAATCATTCAAGATTCTTTTTGCGACCCTAACAATCTTTTCGCGATCGGCATCGTGCAATAGAATAATGAACTCATCGCCGCCCTGGCGCGAAACGATTCCATCCTTTTTGACAGCCTGGGCGAGCCTGGATGCGACCGATTGTAATAGCAGATCGCCAACAGTGTGCCCTTTCGTATCATTGATGATTTTAAAACGGTCGAGGTCAAGGAACAGGACCGCGAGCTTTTGCTTTTTATTATTCTGAAGCGCTTCGTTCAGTTTTTCCCTAAACCGGTTCCGGTTCGGCAATCCGGTCAGTGCGTCATAATAAGCCATATGCTGAATCGTCTGTTCTGCCTTTTTCCGTTCGGTGATATCCCGGCCAACGATTTGCCGCGCCGCCCTTCCTTCAAAAAAAATCGGCATCGAAACCATTTCCAGGTCAATCTTTATCCCATCAAGCCTTGCTGTCTGGAACTCCAGATTGATTTTGTCCCCACCTTCATCCCCAATGGCCAGCTCCCGGTATCGCATCTCGCTAATAACCTGCTTCGGAACAAGGCTTGAAAGCGGTATACCGATCATTTCCTGTGGGGAATTCGCCCCGAAAACCCTGGCACCGGTTTCATTTATATAATCAATTTTCCCCCTGCTGTAAACAGCGATAATGTCAGGTGACATCTCAACGAGGCTTTTATAACGGTTTTCACTCTCTTTTCGGTCCGTTACGTCAAAAAGCACCGAGCTGAAATCAATCAATTCCCCATTCTTGACAGTCGGAATCCCCCGGTCCTGGATCCAGCGGATTTCCCCATCTGGACGGATAATCCGATAGACACTCGTTATTGCTTCCCCTTTTGCAAAAGCCTTCTCCCTAATCGGCAAAACAGCTAGGTCATCAGGGTGGATTACCTTTCTCCAAAGCTCATGGTCCTTGTAAAATTCCTGGAGTGTGTGGCCATAGAGCTTTTCTATTCCGGGAGTAATCATCAGGTAATCTGACTTCATATCATGGGACCAGATGGCAACATCCAGCGTATCAAAAATGTCTCTCAGCCGCTGCCTGTTTTTCTGGAGTTCCTCCGCTGTCAAATCGACCCCTTTTAGGACAGCGAAAATTAAAAGGGCCGAAACAATCAGGGCGGTGAAATGAAATAACTGTTTATTAACAGGAAGAAACATGGAACCGATTTCAGAAATCAGAACCAAACCGATGAAGAATAGCAAAATTAGTTTTCCTTTATTCTTGCTGAAAGGCCTTGTTTTCATATTTTCCCCTTAATGCCCGCAAATGTTGTACTGGCTTTTTTCCTAATACTTTAAAAATAGCAAATTTTCATAAATAGCTCAATGTGGTTTTTATGCCCCATTTTTTWAAAAAGAACMCCCGCCTGCTCCAAAAGGAACAGGCGGGTGTGAATGTGCTATTGTCCGGCAACCTTTTGGGCCGCATACGGAATGATTTCCCCAACCTGCTCCCCAAACGGATCGAGCTGTTGGGATTCAAGGACCTTTCCATCCTTGTCAAGAACCGCAAAGCCCCTCACTGATTTGGGGCCGCTTGGATCCTTCATTTTTGCCTTTTCAATCAGCGTCAAATATTTATCTGATAAAAGTGTATAGTCTAGGCCAAGTTCTTTCTTCATTTCCTTATGGTCTTCCGGAGAAGCGGCGCTTAACGCATAAATATCCCCTGGAAAATCGGCAAATAAATCTTTATGGTTCTGCAGCTCGACCAGCTGCGATTTACAATAGTCTCAGGTATTGCCGGTGAAGAAAAAGACCAGGGTCGGCTTGTCCTTGTTTTCAAGTGATACTTCCTTGCCCTGCTCATCGAGGAGGACCTTTTTCCCTGAACAGCCTGCCAAAACGAGCGCAAAAGCCGCCAGGAATAAAATGGTCCGCAAAAACCTCCGCTTGTGCATGTGTGATCCCCTTTCAACCTATTTGTTTTAAGTATACCCTACCGTTTTTAGAAGGAAAGAATCAAGTTTGTGAACAATTTAACAAATCAGCTTGAAAAAAAGGTCCATCCGTGGATCGGTCAATATTCCGCTCGGTGATCTGCGTGAACATGCGGACATGCTGCCAAAGGATAAAACCGTCTGTGTTTCCTGCCAGGTTGGCCTGCGCGGGTACTTGGGGGGCGAATCCTTTTAAAGTGATGGCGGCTATAAAACGTATTCCAGCGTGTTCAAAGCTTCTTGAGGCAAGTCCATCTAAAATTATGAAGCGAAGCCTCCTCTTATGGGGGCTTGTTTTTTTAGGAAAATTTACCCCTTCGTTCCGGTTATCTGAATATTTAGATAGGTGCGAATGGAGTAAATTACGGGGTGAATAATTGAAAAAATGGGGTGAATGGATAAAAAGTTGGGGCGAATAATTTACTTCAGCCAAAGTCATGCGGATATAAATGTGTTGGGTTTCATAAAAAGCATATTTTTTCATCAGGATAGCTGTTAAAAAGAACAATCCCCCGCAAAGTCAGCAAAAAGCATCCCGTTTTTTGCCCGGGATGCTCCTTTAAACGTTCTTCCGGTATACGAGGAACCGCTCATTCGCATTTTTTTCGTACAATACCGGCAAAAGGACCTCTTTTGCCAGTTCGAAGCCTGTGTGGTATTCGAGGAACTGGACATAGTCGCCGGACGGATAATAAAGAATCAAGTCAATGTCCCGAGGATTGGCCTCGGCGGATTGGAGAATCCGGTTGATAACTTTTATAAAAATCGACAGAGTGAAAGGATTGAAGAAGTAGAACTTATTATCCCCCGGCTGTACCTGATAGTCTTCGGCGAGACAGTAATGGAAATGCACCTTGTCGGCGCGCTTTTTCATTTTCGACAAATAGCCGTTCCTATTCTCGATTGCCTCGTGGTAAAAAACTTCACTCATCTCCACGCCGGCAACCTCCGCGTTAAATAGGTAATTGGCATAGAACGCCATCCTGCCCTTGCCGCAGCCGAAGTCGACAAGGCTGTCCCGTCTTTCAAGCTCGTATTCGGCAAACAGGGCATCGAGCGCCTCATACGGGGTCGGTTCATAAGGATGGTAATGAATCGACTTTAAAAACCCTTTTTGGCCGCCTGCGGTCTTGATATTCAATAAGGCATCCTTGTAGCGTTCCATGTCCACTTGCATCTCTTCCTTTTAATGCTGTTTTGCCTGTTCAGATAGAATGAATCCTGCCTTTTATTTAAAACTCCTCGTTAAAAACGCCTTCGTTCGTTCGTTGCGGGGGTTGGTAAAAATCTCGGAAGGCGGGCCCGATTCAATGATTTCCCCGTTGTCCATGAAAATAACACGGTCCGCCACCTCGCGGGCAAATCCCATTTCGTGCGTGACGACAATCATGGTCATATGCTCTTCGGCAAGCTTCTTCATAACCTGGAGGACCTCGCCGGTCAATTCAGGGTCAAGGGCAGAAGTCGGCTCATCAAAGAGAAGGATGTCAGGATCCATCATGAGGGCCCGGGCAATCGCAACCCTTTGTTTCTGTCCGCCCGACAGCTTGGCCGGGTAGGCGTTCACATGGCCCGATAGGCCGATTTTTCCCAAAAGCTCTTCAGTCCGATTCTTTAACCCTGCAAGTGCTTCTTTCTTGACGACTTTTGGGGCAAGCTCGAGGTTCTCTTTCACGGTCAGGTGAGGAAACAGGTTGAAATGCTGAAAAACCATTCCCATCTTCGCGGTGATCCTCTTTATTTCCTGCTGGCTTGGATAGACGCCGTCCTTTACAAGGTATTCTCCGTCAACGGCTATGCTGCCCCCGTCAATTTTTTCGAGCTGGACAAGGCTGCGCAGCATCGTGCTTTTTCCCGAACCGGAAGGCCCAATAATGGCGATTACTTCATTCTTCTCTACGTTAAAAGAAATATCCTTCAGTACTTCGACTGGACCGAAGGACTTTTTAAGATTGCTTACTTCAATGATAGCCATTTTCCCCACCCCTTTCTATTCAAATTTAAAGTTTCGTTCAATCCATTTAAAAAATACAGTCAAGACGAGTGTCATGGCTAGGTAAATCACCCCGGCTACGAAGAATGGGACAATGGTAAAGTCCCTGTTAACCGCGGTCTGGGCAAAATGGAGCAGCTCCGGTACCGCTACCGCGTAAAGCAGTGCCGTATCTTTCACGAGTGTGACAGATTCGTTCGCAACAGCCGGAAGGGCAATCCTGAACATCTGCGGGAGGATAACCCGGATAGTCGTCTGCCATTTGCTCAAGCCAAGCACTTGTGACGCTTCATACTGGCCTTTATCAATAGCAAGCAGGCCGCCGCGGAAGATTTCGGCAAAATAAGCCGCATAGTTCAGCACAAATCCGAGCGAAGCGGCAACGAACCGGTCGAGCACAAGATACTCCCCGATTACGGGAATCATCGGCAAACCGAAGCAAATGAAAAGGAGCTGAAGCAACAGCGGTGTGCCGCGCATGATATAAATATATCCCTGGGCAAACCAGGATAGCGGCTTGAAGCTGCTTTTCACTGCAAGTGTAAGCAAAAATCCGAGCGGGATGGATGCGATGATGGCGATGAAAAACAGCAGGATTGTCATTTTCGCGCCTTCTAGCATCGGCCCGCTGATGGAAATAATATAATCAAGAGACATAGGAATTCCTCCGTAATTAAAAGCGAAAACAAAACAGGGTTCCACTTGGAAATCCTGTTCTGTCCTTTATTCAGCTAATTATTTTAACACCTTATCTTCCCCAAACCATTTTTTCGAAACTTCAGCGGCGGTGCCGTCTTCATTCATCTTATCAAGGGCTTTCTGAAGCTTGTCGCGAAGCTCTTCATTCCCTTTTTTCACGCCAATTCCGTATTGTTCCGGCGCAAGGCTTTCATCAAGAATCTTGAATGTACCTTCCTGTTTCGTCATGTAGTAATTGATGACGACTTCATCAATAACGACTGCATCGAGCCGGCCGCTCTTCAGGTCGTTAAGCGCCATGACATTATCGGCGAACTCGGTCACTTTTTTAATCTTTGATTTCACGGGATTGGCATCAAGTGCATCGGATGCAGAAGACAGGGATTGCAGTCCGACGACTTTTCCTTCCAGGTCAGCAAGTGTTTTGATGTTTGAATTGGCAAGAGTAACGACTACCTGGGCATTTTCAAGATATGGCTTTGTGAAAAGAACCTTTTTCTTTCGATCATCCGTAATAGTGTAACCGTTCCAAATCAAGTCAATCCGTCCGCTGCTTAGCTCGGACTCCTTTGTTTTCCAGTCGATTGGCTGGAATTTCGCCTTCATGCCCATTTCCTTTGCAGCTGCTTTCGCATAATCAATATCAAAACCGACAAGTTTGTTGTTTTCATCACGGAAGCCCATCGGCGCAAATTTATCATCAATTCCGATTACGAGCGTATCGCCGTTCCCTTTTCCTGAAGTGGAGCTGCCGGAACATGCTGTAAGAACCATAAACAACGCTGAGACAAGAAATGCAATCATCGCTAGACGTTTCATAAGTTGACCATCCTTTTTGTTAAATTTATTTTAGTTAAAAACGCTTTAGTACGTTACCATGTTATCACACTATCAGATTATAACACTAAAAATCCGCTTGGACAATAGCACAAATCAAGTTCACAAAATTACCAATTAGAGGGACATAAAAAAGGGGGAGAGCGTTCATTCGGTTTAAAATAACCCTCTGTGGAACACTGTGGAACAAGATTTTTAGGGTGGTGCCTGTTCGTATTCTGCCATTCCGTTTAATAGTAAAAGGCAGCTGCCTGGGATTGGTCAGCTGCCATTTAGTGTGGGACTGCTACTATAATTAAAGTATTGAAAGTATTTTCGTTATGAAAAAACAAATGTCGCCTTTAATACTAGCCGGCATTTTTCGCTTTTCCCGTAAACTGGCTGTTGTACAGGTCCGCATAAAACCCGCCTTTTTCAAGCAGGTCCTCATGGGACCCCTGCTCTATGACTTTCCCGTGGTTCATGACGAGGATCCTATCCGCATCACGGATTGTTGAAAGCCTGTGGGCAATGACAAAGCTGGTGCGTCCCTCCATCAGCCGGTCCATCGCATTCTGGATTTGCACCTCAGTCCGGGTATCGACACTGCTTGTCGCTTCATCAAGAATGAGGATGGCCGGATCAGCGAGAACTGCCCGGGCAATAGTCAGAAGCTGCTTTTGCCCTTGTGAAATATTCGATGCTTCTTCGTTCAGGATTGTGTCATATCCATCAGGAAGGGTCCTGATAAAATGGTCGGCATTGGCCGCCTTCGCAGCCGCGACGATTTCCGTTTCCGAAGCACCTTCTTTGCCGTAAGCAATATTTTCACGGATTGTGCTATTGAACAGCCATGTATCCTGAAGGACCATTCCGAACAAACTACGAAGATCGCTTCGTTTCATGCTGGCAATGTTAACCCCATCGATAAGGATTTCTCCGGAATTCACCTCATAGAAGCGCATCAGCAAATTAATTAGTGTCGTTTTACCTGCACCAGTCGGACCGACAATGGCCACCTTTTGGCCCGGCCTGACATGGATATTCATATCACTATTAAAATTTCGTTCTCTTTATAGCCGAATGAAACATGATTGAAGGAGACATCCCCCTTCACTTCGGATATTTTCCTTGCCATCTCTGCTTCAGGAACTTCCTCGGTTTCATCGAGAATCTCGAAGACCCGCTCCGCACTGGCAATTGTGGATTGAATGATATTCGCGATTTGCGCTGTTTGGGCGACTGGTTGGGAAAACTGCCGCGCATACTGGATGAACGCCTGGATATCGCCGATTTCAATCGCCTTTTTCATGACCAGGATGCCTCCGACCGCGGAGACCAGGACATAACCAATATTGTTGATGAACATCATGATTGGCATGATCATCCCGGAAATGAACTGCGCTTTCCAGGCGGATTGGTAAAGTTCTTCATTCATTTCCTCGAACTTCTCCAGTGATTTTTGTTCATGGCCAAATACCTTGCTGATTTTGTGGCCAGTATACATTTCTTCAACGTGGCCATTCAGTGTCCCCAAAGATTTCTGCTGGCCCATGAAATGCTTTTGCGACTTCTTCGCGATTTTTGCTATCGCAACAACGCTTAACGGTAGCGTCACAATAACAATCAGCGTCATAAGCGGGCTGATTGACAGCATCATGATAATAACTCCAATGATTGTCACGACCGAAGTAATCAGCTGGGTCAAGCTTTGCTGAAGCGTGTTGCTGATATTATCGACATCGTTGACAGCCCTGCTGAGGATTTCACCGTGCGCCCTTGAGTCGAAATATTTTAACGGCAGCCGGTTAAGCTTTTCCTCGACTTCCTTCCTCAAGTTATAAACCGTTTTCTGCGCTACACCCGCCATCATATACTGCATTAAATAAGAGAAGGCAGCGCTTAAGACGTAAAGGCCGATAAGGATTAGGATAATTTGCCCGATATAATCAAAATCGATTTCCGCTCCAGGGACACGATTCATCTTCATCATCAGGCCCTCGAATAGCTTTGTCGTTGCCTTCCCCATGATTTTCGGGCTGACGATTGCGAAAATTGTACTGATAATCGCTGTGGCCAACACAGCGAGAAGCTTCAATTTATAAGGCTTTAAATAGCCGATAAGCCTTTTCAACGTACCTTTAAAGTCTTTTGCTTTCTGGACGGGCATGCCCATTCCAGGCGGACCAAATCCGCCTCCGCGGGGACCCTGCCTGCGGCTGTTGTTTTCAGTATCCTTACTCATCAGGCAATCTCCTCCTCGGAAAGCTGGGACATGACGATTTCCCGGTAAACTTTATTATTTTCCAACAATTCTTTATGTGTGCCTATTCCTGATATTGTCCCTTCATCAAGGACAATAATCTGATCGGCATCCATAATCGTGCTGACACGCTGGGCGACAATCAGTATCGTTGCATCGGCAGTTTCATCTTTCAGTGCTTCACGGAGCTTCGCATCTGTTTTAAAATCAAGGGCGGAAAAGCTGTCGTCAAAAATATATATATCCGGCTTCCTGACAAGCGCCCTGGCAATCGACAACCGCTGCTTCTGGCCTCCGGAAACATTTGTCCCTCCCTGGGAGATGACAGATTCATACCCCTCAGGCATAGCTTCAATGAATTCCTTCGCCTGGGCAACTTCTGCGGCATGGCGAATCTCCCCTGGTGTGGCGCCTTCTTTTCCAAAACGGATATTGTCCGCAATCGTTCCGGAAAATAATACTGCCTGCTGCGGCACGAAACCAATTTTTCCACGCAAATCTTCCTGCTTCATTTCCCTTATATCAACCCCATCGACAAGGATGCTGCCGCTCTCTATGTCGTAGAATCTTGGGATCAAATTAACGAGTGTCGATTTCCCGGACCCTGTACCGCCGATAACCGCGGTAGTTTCCCCAGGCTTCATCGTAAAACTGATATCGGACAGGGCTGGGATTTCCGCGCCCGGATAACGGAAGCTCACTTCCCTGAACTCAACAATCCCTTTCTCCACCGCCGGCTTCCTTGCGTTGACCGGGTCGCTGATATCCGCTGTCAGCTCGAGTACCTCGTTAATCCTACCCGCAGAAACAGAAGCACGCGGAATCATCACAAACATCATCGATACCATAATCAGGGAAAACATAATTTGCATCGCGTACTGGATGAACGCCATCAAATCACCTACCTGCATGTGCCCGTTGCTGATCCGGATGCTTCCGAACCAAATGATCGCCACGGTCGTCAGGTTTAGGAAAATCATCATTAACGGCATAAGCAAGGCCATAATCTTATTTACCTTTATGGCTGTTTCCGTCAAGTCCAGATTGGCGATGTCGAAGCGTTTTTTCTCGTGTTCAATCCTGTTAAAAGAGCGGATGACGCGGATTCCCGTCAGGTTTTCCCTCAAGACACGGTTCAGGCTGTCGAGCTTGACCTGCATCGCCTTGAAAAGTGGCATTCCTTTTTTTGCAAGAATGGCAATTGCCAAAACAAGGATTGGCAATGAAACCGCCAAAACAAGAGTCAGCTTCGCATCCTTGGAAACCGCCATGATGATTCCGCCAATGCACATCATCGGTGCCATGATCATCATTCTTAGCATCATGACCAGCACTTGCTGGACCTGGGTAATATCGTTTGTCGTCCTCGTAATCAGCGACGACGTGCCGATTTGGTCAAATTCATGGAGCGAAAACCCGGACACATGTGAAAACACCCTGCTTCTGAGCGACTTTCCGAATCCGGAGGCAATTTTTGCGGAAAAATAACTTGCCCCCACAGAACAAACCATTCCACCAGCGGCAACAAGCAGCATGAATCCGCCAATTTTCCAAATATACGCCGAATCACCTTTTACAACACCATGGTCGACGATATCCGCCATTAATGTAGGAAGATAAAGGTCCGATAAGGATTGGAGAAACACAAGGATGAGTACGATTCCCACAGAAAAGGCGAATGGTTTTAAGAACCTGCTTAGTTTTTTCATATATTTGTTCCTTCTTTCTCACTTGCGGTTTAGGTTTAGGTAATACTCATTCACCTTGGAGAGCAGCTCGGCAAGCTTATCGCTGTCTTCTTCGCCAAGATAATCAATCAGGCCCAAAAAGGTTTCCCTGAACGCTTTCCTGGCTTTCCCGGTGACCTCAACGCCCTTGGCTGTCAGCTTAACAATCACGGAACGTCGGTCATTCGGGTCGATTGTCCGCTCTACCAGACCATCCTTTTCAAGAGCATTGATAAGCTGCGTTACGGTTGGCGGAGTCACATGCAGCCTTTGGCTTATCTCGGAAACCTTCATTCCCCCGCCGGTTTCCTTCATTCCCTGCTTAATCACCGCCATTATTTTAAACTCGCTTGGATTGAACCCGGCTATCTTTTTCTCATGCCAGCCGCTCCTGCGAAACTGCATAAATGTATTAATCAGCTTCTGGGCAATCTCGCTATCCATTTCAGCCAACTTCATCACCCCGCAATTAGTTAGGTCACTTAAATATTAGCGTACTTAAGTATAAATCCTGTTACATTTTCTGTCTAGTAAAAATGGAACCGTATTTTTGAATTTACTCCCGTGGAACACTGTGAAGCAAGATTTAAATTGTTCGTATTTCCTAAACAGGAAAAGGCACCGGATTAGGGTGCCTTCAATCTATTTCCTGTGCATTTTGAATTCAAGGAACAGCTGGTTGTAATAAGCAAGGTTACGCTGCCCGAGGTTTTCATATACCTCAAGCTTTTTCGTCAGTTCTTCAGGTGGATAGAAGCGTTCGTCGGATGTCATTTCCTCCGGCATAAACTGAAGGGCTTCCTTGTTAGGGGTCGAATAGCAGACCCACTCTGTATTTTGGGCGGCGATTTTCGGATCAAGCATAAAGTTAATAAACTTATGGGCCGCTTCCGTGTTTTTCGCTGTTTTGGGAATGACCATATTATCGAACCAGAGGTTTGAACCTTCACTCGGTACGACATAATCAAGGTCCTCGTTTTCACCCATAATGTCCGCGGCGTCTCCCGACCAAACAAGTCCGATTGACGCTTCTTCATTCGCGAGCAGCATCTTGATTTCGTCGCCGACAATAGCCTTAATATTTGGCGTCAATTCATCCAGCTTTGCCTTTGCCTGGCGGAGGTGCTTTTTATTTGTATCATTCAGCGAGTAGCCAAGGCTGTTCAATCCCATGCCAATCACTTCACGTGCGCCATCAACAAGGAGAATTTCATTTTTCAAATCCGGGTCCCAAAGGTCGTTCCAGCTCGTAATTTCTTTGCCTCCGAGCAATTGTGGATTATAGACAATCCCAACCGTCCCCCAAAAATAAGGAACGGAATACTTGTTTTCTGGATCGAATGCCAAATCCATGAAGCGCTGGTCGATATTTTTCAAATTCGGCAGTTTCGAATGATCGAGAGGAATCAGCAAATCCTCCTCGCGCATCTTATCAATCATGTATTCAGATGGAACGGCTATATCATAGGCTGTGCCGCCCTGCTTGATCTTTGTCATCATCGCTTCATTTGAATCGAATGTTTCGTAAACAACGCTGATGCCCGTTTCTTTTTCAAAACGTTTAATTAAATCAGGGTCAATGTAATCTCCCCAGTTGTAAATCGTCAATGTGTTGCCGCCTGAATACCCTTTTGTTGCATTCAGTTTTGAAATAATCCCGAGCAAAAGGGCCGAAGCGAGTACGATGGAAATAAATAAACGCATTAGCTGCTTCATTTACGCACCCCCATTCCAGCCGGCTTTTGGCGTTGTGTAATAAAGTAGTAGACCACGACAAGAATGACCGTAAACAGGAACAGAAGCGTCGACAAGGCGTTTATATTCAAGGAAACACCCCGGCGCGCCAATGAGTAAATTTCAACCGAGAGCGTACTGAACCCATTCCCTGTTACAAAGAACGTAACCGCGAAATCATCAAGCGAATAGGTGAGGGCCATGAAGAACCCGGCCAAGATTCCAGGCGACAAATACGGCAAAATTACCTTTGTCAACACATCCCAGCTGTTTGCGCCAAGGTCCCTCGCGACATCGACCAAAGTCGGGCTCATCTCTGTCAATTTCGGGAGCACCATCAGGACGACAATCGGCACGCTGAACGCAATATGGGATAGCAATACCGAGTAAAATCCAAGTTTATACCCGGAGACGGTAAATAAAATCAGGAACGATGCCCCGATGATGACGTCCGGACTCACTATCAGCACATTATTGAGCGACAATATTGCGTTTTTCGTCGACCGCTTCCTCATCGAGTGGATTCCGAGCGCACCTACAACACCGATAATCGTGGCAATAAGAGCCGAAAGCAGGGCCACAACAAGTGTATTCAGGACAATGATCAACAGGCGGGTATCACTGAATAATTCCTTATACCAATCCAGGGTAAAGCTTTCAAAGCCAAACATCTTCCCCCCGCTGTTAAAAGAATAAAAGATCAGGAAGAAGATAGGTGAATACAAAATAAAGAAAATCAGGACCAAAAACAGCCTGGAGAGTGGGGATAATCTTTTATCCACGTGAAACACCCCGCTTTCTGATGCCCGTCATGGCCATAATGGCAAACATCGCAATAATTAAAAACACCGCAATTGTCGAACCCATGCCCCAGTCCTGGGTGACAAGGAAGTTCTGTTCAATTGCTGTCCCAAGCGTAATCACCCTGTTGCCGGCAATCAATCTCGTCAGCATGAACAGTGACAAGGCTGGAATGAAGACAACCTGGCAGCCCGATTTTACCCCTTCAATCGTAAGCGGGAAAATAACACGGCTGAAGGTTGTCCACCTGGATGCGCCAAGGTCGTTGGCGGCATCTATGAGCGCCGGGTTCAATTCATTGAGCGAGTTGAAAATTGGCAAAATCATAAACGGGATAAAAATATAGACCGAAACAAAAATAAAGCTGAAATCGGTAAACAGGATTTGCTTCGTCCCAATCCCAATCGCCTCAAGGAATTGGTTCGCCGCCCCGTACGTCCCGAATATTCCCAGGAACGCGTAAGCCTTAAGCAGCAAATTAATCCATGACGGAACAATGATAAGCAAAAGCCACAGCTGCTTGTGCCTTGTTCTTGTCAGCAGCATCGCCGTTGGATAGGCGACAAGCAAGGAAAACAGCGTAATTAGGAACGCATACCAAAAAGAGCTGAGTACCATCTTCAAATAAACAGGCGTAAAGAATTTTTGATAATTCTCCAGCGAAAAATGGCCGTCAATATTCAAGAAAGAATAATAGACTACCAATAAAATAGGCACAATAACAAAGAAAACCATCCAGAGCGTATAGGGAATCATGTATAACTGGCGGGTAAGGTTCCGGTTCATTCGCCGTCTCCGTCCTTATAGGCCTCTAACCGCCGGTCAAACTCTTCTTCCGTTTCACCCAGACGCATAACATGTATTGCTTCCGGCTCAAAATACAGGCCGATCTGGTCACCCACGGCCGCTTTTTTCGTTGAATGGACAAGCCATTCGTTCCCCGCCTTGTCATAGCAGCTCAGTTCGTAATGGACCCCGCGGAAAAGCTGGGAATCGACCTGCACCTGCAGTTTCCCCTTTTCCAATGAAGTGATTTCCAAATCCTCCGGGCGGATGACAATTTCAACCGGCTCATTCGGATTCAACCCCTGGTCGACGCACTCGAACTGCTTGCCCGTAAACTGAACAAGATAATCGCGGACCATTGTCCCATCAACAATATTCGATTCCCCAATGAAGTCGGCTACGAACCGGTTGATCGGCTCGTCATAAATATCGGTTGGGCTGCCGCTTTGCTGAATCTTTCCTTCATTGATGACAAAAATCTCGTCAGACATCGCAAGCGCTTCTTCCTGGTCATGCGTGACGAAAATGAACGTGATACCAAGCCTTCGCTGAAGCTCGCGCAATTCATATTGCATCTCTGTACGCAGCTTTAGGTCCAGCGCGGATAGCGGCTCATCAAGCAGGATGACCTCCGGCTCGTTTACGATTGCCCTGGCGATTGCGACACGCTGGCGCTGGCCGCCCGACATTTCTGTAATTTCCCTATTTTCATAGCCAACAAGGTTTACAAACTGAAGTGCTTCTTTTACCTTCGCTTTAATTTCGGCTTCCTTCATTTTCTTGATCCGGAGTCCAAACGCGACATTTTCAAACACATTCAAATGAGGGAACAGCGCATAATCCTGAAAAACGGTGTTCACCTGGCGTTTATTCGCAGGGAGGCTGTTAATTCTCCTCCCGGTAAAATAAATATCACCAGAGGTTGCCTCCGTAAAGCCGGCAATCAGCCTCAAAATGGTCGTCTTTCCGCAACCCGATGGCCCCAGCAGGGTATAAAACTTTCCACGTTCGATTTCAAAGCTTACATTATCCAGTACGGGACGGTCCTGGTCATATTGCTTTGTTACATTGTTAAATTGAATAATGACAGAGCTATTCATTTGTAGCCTCCTTTTCCGGGCATTTTATTGTTTATAAAACAGGATGGATTCTTTATTTCCAACAAATCATGTCGATTTTCGACAAATCTCTACGATACATTCGCAACAATTATACATGAGGGGGGCAAAAATTCAATATTCTTTCTATTTTTTACAAAAATTAGCGAGTTAGCATAAACAGGGAATCGGAAAATTAACGTAAAAAGCCTTCTCCAGAAGGAAAAGGCGAATTGATAAATACTAATGTTAGTCTACTGTTTTAAAAGAAAGAGAGAATTTGATACCCCATATAAAGTGCCATCCCCCAGACAATGAGCGCGGAAACCTGGTTAAGGCGTTTGAGGAAGGTTCCTTTCCGGTCAAACTGCCCAATCCTCCTGCCAGCAACAGCCAACGAAAAAAACCAAATCCAGGATACAGTTATACAAGCAAGAGTGAACAGCCACTTGTCCGATCCAGCATAAACGAGGGAGGCTGTTCCTATGACCCCAATCGTGTCCATAATCGCATGCGGATTAAGCAACGATACAGATGCGGCAAACATGACCTGCCGCTTGGCGGAAAAGGATGCCTGCTGATCGTTCCTGACTCCCTCGCCAGTGGATTTCCAAATTGACCAGCCCATGTAGGCGAGGAACAAAAACCCTACTATAAAAAGCAAGTTTCGAATCCACTCGAAATTGAAGACAATTACCGATACACCCGCAACCGCCAAGGAAATTAATAATGTGTCACATATTCCTGCCGTTAAAATTACCGGAACGGCCCCCGAGAACTTTTTATGGGTTGCCCCCTGATTAAAGACAAATACGTTCTGTACCCCCAACGGCAAAATCAACCCAAAGGCCAATACAATCCCATGAACCAGCGCTTCCATCCAATCCCCCCAGCCCTTACATTCAAAAAAAGCATTTCTTTGACTATATATTCTGTAAATCTATCCTACCATGTGAAAAAAGGCAACTAGCTATCTGCCATGTTCAAAATCCATTTAATTGGAAGGCTGGTTTTTCATCCATATAATAAGAAAAAAACAAAAGAGGGGAACGGCATGGGGAAACGGAAGAAATGGTGGGCGCTGGGCTTGTACATGTTTAGCTGGCGTGTCCGCTTTTATTATTTTTTGTCACTGTTTTTCATGATTATTGGAATGAATGCTGGTTTTAGAGCCTTTACATCCCATACTGAAAAAAGTACTTATTTGTATTGGACACTTGCTGTTCTGGCGCGTTCATATATACGACGACCCAATATACCAAAAAGGCAAAGAAGGAATATAAAGATAAAAAGCTCGGTTTTGAAAATCGCTGGAGCTCAACAAAAAGGACGAACAGCCGTTGAARCCGTTCGCCTTTTCCTATTATGTCCCGCAAAAAGTCCTGTAAGGCTGGCCGGTTGGTTCAGGCGGTTTGCAGTACTCTTCCTGCCCTGGGGAGTGGGCGTATGGTTCCGACAACGCTGCCAGCAGCTTTTCCATAACGCTGTAATCCCCTTTCTTTACCGCCGCATCGAGCGCCTCTTCCACCCGATGGTTCCGCGGGATGACGGCTGGATTGCTTCTCCTCATCAACTCACGGGAATCTTCCTTTAAATCCTTTTGCCTGCCAAGGCGCTCCTGCCAGCGCGAATGCCATTTTGCAAACTCATCTTTTCCATAAAAGACGAGGTCCTCCAGTCTATCAAACGTTAAAGCGCGGAACGTATTTGTATAATCAGCACGGTATTTTTCCATTAAATTGAGAAGATCGCCTACGAGTGTTTCATCCCCCGTCTCCTCATTCGTCAACCCGAGCTTTTCCCTCATTCCGTCCAGCCAATACTTTTGAAACTGCTTCGGAAAACCAGAGATGGCCTCATTGGCAATTTTAAGAGCCTCCTCCTCGTCATCATGTAGAAGCGGCAATAGCGTTTCGGCAAAACGGGCGAGGTTCCATGCCCCGATATACGGCTGGTTGCCATAAGCGTAACGGCCCTCCCTGTCGATAGAGCTGAATACGGTCGCCGGGTCGTACGTATCCATGAAGGCGCATGGCCCATAATCAATCGTTTCGCCGCTAATCGTCATATTGTCGGTATTCATGACTCCGTGGATAAAGCCAACCAGCTGCCACTTGGAAATCAGCCGGGCCTGGCGCTTTATGACTTCCTTAAGGAGCGACAAATACTTATTCTCTCCTGACTCAATCTCCGGATAATGCCGCTCAATCGTATAGTCGGCAAGAGCCCGAAGATCATCAATTTCGCCCCTCCCGGCTGCAAATTGGAATGTCCCGACTCGGATATGGCTTGCAGCCACACGGGTGAGGATTGCGCCGGGCAGCTCAGTTTCGCGGTAAACAGGTTCACCCGTTTCTACAACCGCCAGGCTCCGGGTAGTCGGGATCCCAAGCGCATGCATCGCTTCACTGATGATGTATTCCCTGAGCATCGGGCCAAGTGCCGCGCGTCCGTCGCCCCCACGCGAATAAGGCGTCCTGCCTGGCCCCTTCAGTTGAATATCAACCCTTCTTCCATCTGGGCTGATGTGTTCTCCAAGTAGGATAGCCCTCCCGTCCCCGAGCATTGCAAAGTGGCCGAACTGATGGCCGGCGTAGGCCTGGGCCAATGGCGCAGCGCCTTCGGGTACCCTGTTGCCAGCCAAAGCCGCAACGCCATCCTCCGCAGACAACGCCTCCGCATCAAGCCCAAGCTCTTTCGCGAACGGCCTATTCAGCACTGCCAATTTTGGAGCCCTGACCGGATCCGGATCCAGCATCGTATAAAATGGCTTCGGAAGCCTACTATAACTGTTGATAAAATTCCAGCCTATTTTGTTAGCCATGAAATCCCCTTTCCTCATTGCCTTATTTCATTGGTCAGTTGATTCATTATACCCTTTCTTTTATGAATAGACGCCTATTTGCGTTCCATGTTGGCAGCCTATTTCTCCGACCAGGTTAATTTAAATCGGACGAGTCGTCATAATCATAGCGAAAGCCGTCCTGCTGGGCATTTTCGTCCTTTTCATTTGTAAAACGATACCCGACGTGGATCATGCCAGCCTTCGATTTATCCGGCTTCCTGTTCTCCTGCTTAATGTCCTTTTCCATTTCTGCGCCTCCTTCATGTTTTCTTTTTACTATCCCAAGAAACGGCTTTTGCTATGCGGAAGTTACTTAGCTCCGGAATCAATCCGGAAACGATTGTCAACGATGCGGCAAACACAGCTTATAATGGGCGAAAAAAACCGCCGCCCCAGCCGGAACGGCGATTCTACCAAAAATCAATACATCAAATACTTCTCCCTAACCTGCTTGAATTCCTCTAGCCCGCCTTCCCACTGAGCCTTCATTTCTTCAACAGATTTCCCGTTTTCAATCGCTTCCCTTACCCAGCCGTTTCCGATCAACAAATCGAAGAATGAGATGCCTTTGCTGTCCGGAGCCCGGAACTGGAAGTCATTTGGATACGAATCATGGATTGTTTTCACAATATGGAGTCCTGTTTCGACCGGTTTGAACGAGTTCCGGTCCGTGATATGGATTTGGATCCCGTGGGAGAGAATCCCGGAATGTTTCGAGAATGTCGGAATGAACGATGCGGCCCTGAATTTTACCCCCGGCAGCTTCAATGTGTTCAATTGTGCAGCCAGGTCATCCGCGTTAATAAACGGCGCTCCAATCAGCTCGAACGGTTTTGTCGTCCCCCGCCCTTCCGATACATTTGTCCCTTCAATCAAGGCCGCTCCCGGGTAAACCAATGCCGTTTCCAATGTCGGCATGTTCGGGGATGGCATCACAAATTCAAGCGGCGTATCATCGAAGTACATGTTGCGCTTCCAGCCGTTCATTTCAACGACCGTCAAATCCGCCCCGATATTGAATTCCTTATTAAAAAGCATCGCAAGCTCGCCAACCGTCATCCCATGCCTAAGCGGAATCGGATAGTTCCCGACAAAGGAAGTATACTTCGATGCATCAAGGACTGGCCCCTCAACCTTTATTCCTCCGAGCGGGTTCGGGCGATCAAGGACGATGAACGGAATGTTATTTTCCTTAGCTGCTTCCATTGCATAAGCCATTGTATAGATATACGTATAGAATCTCGTTCCCACATCCTGGATATCAAACAGGAGGACATCGACATCATCGAGCATTTCCGGAATCGGCTTCCTCGTTTTTCCGTACAGGCTGTAAACTGGAAGGTTCGTTTTTTCATCGATATAGTATTCCACATACTGACCGGCCTGGGCGCTTCCCCTGACGCCATGCTCCGGTCCGTACAATGCCGTCAGCTTCACATCCGGGTCATTAAACAGTAAATCAACAATACTGTCCAGGTTTTGGTCGACCCCTGTCGGATTGGTGATCAGGCCGACCCTCTTGCCTTTTATTAAATCCTTATGCTCCTTCAGCAGCACCTCGGCACCAACCATGAATTTCTTATGGTCCTGGCTTTTCCCCTTTCCTTTGTCGTGGTTTGCCAACGCCACGGTTAAGGTAGACAGGATCAGGATTACAGTTGCAACTGCTGTTAGCCATCTTTTCAAAACAATCACCTCTGTTTAAAAATTTCATTCATTACTGCATGCTAGTAGCTTCGTTGTTCCCAGCCTTCACTTTTAAAGCTTGGATCAACTGTATGTCCGCCAGCGTCTTCCAGTTTAATGTTATCGACATACCATCCCCGGCCGTTCACTGTGCTGTCGGTTGCATATCTAAAGCGGACGAATTTTGCGACCTCCGGAAGGCTTGCTTCAACAGCCACCCAGCCATCGCTTTTGCCTGTAAATTTCTTTAGCTTCGTCCAGTTCAATCCGTCCATGGACCATTCAAGATAGCCATAATCCGAATCCTTTTCAATCCTGTGCCAAGTTGAAAAAGAAATACTCGCTGGCTGTTCCACATCAACCGACGCTGTTAACGTACGCTCGCTTCTGTCCCCGTACCCTGCAAACCACGCCTGTCCATCCGGGATTGAAACTGGAATGGCATCCGCAACCTGCCTGGCAAAGGCCCGCCTTGCCGTATTGGTCGTTACGGTATTCCGGGTTGGATGGACCCTATTTGTTAGCAAAATCGCAATGGTGTTATTTTCCCTATTAACAACGATTGAGGTCCCCGTGTAGCCTGTATGGCCAAGCGCGGACTCATCCGCCAGGGCATCCATGAACCAGCCCTGGGCAATCTCCCAGCCGAGGCCATGGTCATTCCCTGGAAATTCGGGAATCTGGTTTTCAACAAGCATCCTGACTGTTTCCGGCCTCAGGATTTGCTTGTCCCCGTAGCGTCCGTCATTCAAATACATATGGGCCAATTTCGCCAGGTCTTCAGCGGTGGAAAATACGCCTGCATGCCCCGCAACACCATCCAAAGACCACGCGTTTTCATCATGCACTTCGCCCCACACTATCCCCCTGTTCGTCCACGGCTGATACTCGGTTGCCGCAATCCTTTCCTTCAGGCTGCCGGGCGGGTTGTACATTGTATCCTTCATTTTCAAAGGGTCTGTAAGATACTCTTTGACAAATTCATCCTGGCGCTTACCTGAAAGCCGTTCAATCAAAACCCCGAGTGTAATCATGTTCAAATCACTGTATGTATACGTGCTGCCGGGTGAATTGCTTAACGGCTGGTTCAACACAAGATTGATTCTTTCTTCACGGCTGTCGCCTGTTGTGTACAGGGGAATCCACGCTGCAAGCCCGGACGTATGGGTCATCAGCTGCCGGATGGTCACATTTCCTTTTTCATTCGCCGCAAATTCAGGGATATAATCCGCAACCCTGTCATCGAGCCCGAAGCGCCCACGGTCATAAAGAACCATTGCCGCTGTTGTCGTAAAAATTTTGCTGATCGAAGCAAGATCGAAAATCGTATCTTCCCGCGTTTTAATTGGGTTTTCATCCTCGGTAAATTGATCATCCTCAAATCTAAAGGCATATCCATAGGCATCATGCTTAACAATATGGCCGCTCCGTGCGACAAGCGTAACCGCACCAGGCATAGCCTGTTCAGATATGAATTGGTTCATAAGTCCATCAATGTTGTCCAATGGCTCTTGGACCATTCCCGCACCTCTAATCGAACCTTTGTGCAGGACAGGTGACAGTGGTCCAGGCTTGTCCCAGGTAAAAATGGGGTGTGCCTTATAGGAACCGGCATTTTCTTCCCCTTGTTCAGTGGATTTGCCTGGGGACTGGTTTCCTAGGGCAGATAAAGGAAGGAGCGCCCCTGTACAGAGAAATGCTGACAGGGCAATTGCCACTGGTTTTTTCCTCATGATTCCTCCTATTCCGAGCTCCTGCTCAAAAAGACGTATGTAAGGGCTTACAACTTACTTATAGCCTATCCAAACATGTTTTGATCTGTCCATCCAGCCTAAGGCCTACAAGAATTGGAAGCCCTTCATTTACGCGACCATTTTACCAGGCAAAAAGAGATGTTTATTTATGAAAAAACAAAAAAACACGGAATCACCGGTAAAGAAAAATGCCCCACTGGATTTCCTATGGGACATTTGCTTTATTTTTTGTTTTTCGCACAAAACCTGTTGGGAAATATTTTTCAGAACCTTTGGACCTCGTTATGATTAATGAGCAAAAGATCCAAGTACCCAATTAGATTGTTTTTTTGTTCCTTATGAGTACCTGGCACCTATTATGATTATAATTAATCCGTCCCCAGTTTGACTCCCATTTTCTTTAAATACTGCCTGTAGGCGATGCTCATCCGGTCGGATTTCAATGATAGCTCTACCTGCAGATCAAGCGGGAGGTCTTCCGGTTTCTGATTCTCGACAATCGGCTTGTCCTGGGCAAAAATCATGTCCTGGAATTCTATGATTTCCTGATCGGTTGTTCCTGTTTCATAGTTGAACGACATGATTCCATAAGCTATGGACCGGCTTTCATCAACTGGGAGGATGGTCAGCAAAATCGTCATCTTGTTGTCAGTTTCCGGATCCCTTTTAGTGAACAGGACCGTCAGCGGGCGGAGGACTTCATACGTATAAAAAACATCCTTTGCCACTCCGGACCCATCCGGATCAGGTTGGAAGATCGCAATCTCATCAGTGTAAATACGGTCCCCTTCTGTGTGCACTTCATAATCGCCAATAACAGGATGCTCCTGTACCCCCAGGTATCCCCCATGTATGAACGCAAGATGGCCGACATCAAGAAAATTCTCCACTACCCTTGGAGGTTTTGCCTGAACCATCTGAGGGCCCCAAAGGATATTTCGATAGCTTTGATCGCCATATTGAGGATAGGAAAACAGTTCAGGATCGTTGTTGTTAAAATTGATCCATACAAATCCATAGGCTTCCCTGCATCCATATTTAATGGCTTTGGCCTTTAATGGAATTGACCTGCCCTCAGGGAGCTGCGGGATTTTTGTACAATCACCATCGGAGTTAAATTCCCAGCCGTGGTAAGGGCAAACGAGATTCCCGTCCTTGACGCAGCCAAGCGACAAAGCGGCGCCTCGGTGAATACAAAGATCCTTAAAGGCATGGATTCCTTCATCATTCCGGAAAAGAACCACTCTCTCCCCCATAATCATGACCTGAAGCGGCTTCTCTTTTACATCCTCTATTTTACACGCAACAATCCAGTCGCTGCGTAAAACGTTATCCTCCACAATCATATGTCCCATCCCTTCATTGGTTCATTTCTGAATAGGTTTATTGTATGGAGGATTTTTTCTTTCGTCAATACAAAATACGAACATTTATATTTTAAAAAACAAAAATATACGTTTTTAAGGGTTTACATCTCTTTAATCCTTATTTATAATTCAACTATATTTCCAATATACCCATAGTAAAAATTTTAAGAAACATAAAAAAATTATGATGACAGCCTTGTATTAGTAAATGACTTACTAAAATTCCAACAAATTGAAACACATGGAATCAATCCTCTATCGTTCTAACAAATTAAAATAAATGAAAAGCAAAGGAGTTTTGTAAAGTGAACCAAAATGGGCAAAACACGAACATTGCAGTAGGGATTGATGAAAAAATCAGTTGGAAGAAGGCTTTCTTGCTTGGTATGCAGCATGTCCTCGCAATGGACCTGTATATCGCGCCAATTATTATCGCAGGATTGCTTTCACTCGATTCAATGAACACAACCTTTTTTATTCAAATGTGTTTTCTTGCCGCCGGACTGGCGACATTGATTCAGACAATCGGGGGATTGCGCCTTCCGGTCGTCCAAGGCCCATCCTATGTGCCAATCGGCGCTTTGGCAGCAATTGGCGGGAAGCTTGGAATGGGTGCCGTTTTCGGCAGTCTGCTGCCAGGTGCATTAATCATTGCAGTACTCGGGTATCCATTAAAGTGGTTTGCGAAAGCCGTGCAAAAAATAATTCCTCCTCTTGTCGGCGGAACGGTCATTGTAATCGTAGGCATTTCCTTAATGCCGGCCGCTTTTAACAGCATCTATACTTCGCCCGGCAATGTCGGCCACAATGTTTTGATTGCATTTGTATCCGCCGCGGTTCTCGTCACCTGCATTCTTCTTGGGCGAAAAGCGAAAGGGTATGGGACGTTTTTCCGCCTCGTGTCCGTCATCCTGGCGATTATAGCCGGAACCATCACAGCATCGTTTTTTGGCAATATCGATTTCTCTTCCGTTAAAAATGCAGCCTGGATTTCGTTCCCAAGCTTTTTCCCATTCGGTAAACCAATTTTTGATTTGCAGGCAATCCTGACGATGGTTTTTATTTATATGATTATCCTTATTGAGACAACCGGCACCTGGTTTGTTGTTTCAACGGTTACAGGCAGTGAATTGAATGAAAAGCGATTGAACAGGGCTTCCCTTGGCGAAGGCCTTGGCTGCTTCGTCGGCTCCCTTTTCGGAGGCACGCCAATGACAGGGTATTCCTCCAACGCCGGCATAATTGCCATTACCGGAGTTGCGAGCAGAATGGCGATTATCGCCGCTGGAATTACTCTAGTGGCATTAGGGCTCGTCCCAAAACTATCGGCGGTCATCACATGTGTTCCCCAGCCTGTTATCCAGGGAATATTCGGGGTCGTGTGTGTAGCCATTGTCATGAATGGGCTCAAAGTCATCCAGCATGTCGAAATTGATGACCGGAATATGATTGTCATCGGGGTACCAATCCTTCTAACGGTCGGCACCATGGTCCTTCCAAAAGAAATCCTGTACAGTGTGCCGGACTTTGCAAATTACATCCTGTCCTCCGGTACAGCCGTTGGCGCCATCGCGGTGCTCATTCTTAATCTCGTTGTCCCGCATGAGCGAAAAACAGCCGCTCCAGCCGAGGCAAAAATAGTATCCTAGGTATTTGAACATGAAAAATCACCCCTGCTCCGCCGCTTTTAGCTGGAGCAGGGGTGATTTTTTTATAATGACAGATTTAAGAGTGATTTATCATTGAACACTTCCTTAGAGCCTTTCTATCGACCGATTTAGCCGTTCATTTTAAGTGGATCGGTCTTTAGAGCCTTTCTATTGACAGGTTTACCCGTTCATCCTTTTCGAATCGGTCTTTAGGACACTTCTATTGACCGATTGACCCATTCATTTTCATCGAATCGGTCTTTAGGACACTCCTATTGACCGGTTTACCCGTTCATTTTCAGCGAATTGGTCTTTAGATTCCAAAAAGGGAACCTGTCACTTTTACCCATTGAAAAATTAGTGCGAAGCTTCCCAGCGGGCGACTTCTTCCCTGACCCGCGGCGCCACTTCAGTACCAAACAGTTCAATCGCTCTCATGACATCTTCATGCGGCATTGACCCAAGCGGGCAATGAAGCATGAACCGGGTTATCCCGACATTTTTTCGTAAAAAGATAATCTTTTCCGCGACTGTAGCCGGGTCCCCGACATAAAGAGCTCCTTCCAGAGTCCGCGCAGAGTCGAATGCCCTCCGGGAGTATGGCCCCCAGCCGCGCTCCCGCCCCAGCTTGTTCATAACCCGCTCGGTTGACGGGAAAAACTTATCCGCCGCCGAATCGGTATCCTCCGCCACAAAGCCGTGGGAATGGGACGCCACTTTTAGCGTTGAAAGGTCATGTCCCGCATGCTCGGCAGCTTTCCAGTATAGCTGTACTAAAGGAGCAAAGTGAAGCGGGCTTCCCCCGATAATGGCAAGGACAAGTGGCAATCCGAGCAAACCGGCGCGGACGACGGATTCCTGATTGCCTCCGCTTCCAATCCAGATCGGCAATGGATCCTGGACCGGACGGGGATAAATCCCGATATTTTGAATCGCTGGCCTGTGCTTCCCGCTCCAGGTCACTTTCTCGGACTTTTGCAGCGCCAACAGCAAGTCCAGCTTCTCCTCAAACAACTCATCATAATCCTTCAAATCATAGCCAAAGAGCGGAAACGACTCGATGAACGACCCTCTTCCCGCCATGATTTCCGCCCGGCCGTTCGAGAGGCCATCGAGCGTTGCAAAGTCCTGGAAAACCCGCACTGGGTCATCCGATGAAAGCACAGTAACCGCGCTTGTGAGCCGTATTCTCTTTGTCTGAGTCGCTGCAGCCGCCAGCAAAACTGCCGGTGATGAAGCGGCGAAATCCTCCCGGTGATGCTCTCCCACCCCGAAAACATCAAGCCCCACCTGATCGGCAAGGATAATTTCCTCAACCACTTCGCTCAGCCGTTCGGCATGGCTGATCACTTTGCCAGTTTGCGGATCCGGTGTTGTTTCTACAAACGTACTTATGCCCAATTCCAATTCCATTTCCTCCTTCACCAACCGCCCAAATGCATAGCAGATATCTTTCATTGTACCTTTTTTTAAAAGTCAGTCGTAAATATCTGCTCTCAATTCTGCCTATTGCGCTTTTTATTCCATAAGATATAGAAAACAACCGCCAAGAGCAGCAAGCCAATCAAATAGAAACTGTACTTAGTGCCATACAGCTTTACTTTATCCCAATCCTTCCCCAGCACTTTTCCAAGGGTGATAAAGGCAAAAATCCAAATAAAAGCCCCGCTGTATGCAAAAATAACAAATCTTTTGAAAGGATATTTATTGATGGCTGCAATATACGCGGAGAGATGGCGGATACCTGGTATAAAAAAACCTACAACCAGGATGGCAGGGCCAATTTTTTCAAATAACTTCTTTGTATTATTAATTTTTTGCTCGGTAATATGGACTTTGGGGCCAAACTTGTGTAAAAGCGGCAGCCCCAATTTATACCCAATGAAGTAGCTTAAGCTAATTCCGCCTGCAGCACCAACAAAGGCGCTGGCCAATGAGGGAAAATAGGAAAGCTTCTCCCGGAAAATCGAAAAACCTACATATGTCAAAAGGACCTCATCGGGAATGGGCAGGCCCACAATCCCACCTACCAGCACGATGATGATCCCGATATAGCCAAAATGACCAATAATATAATTCAAGTGCTGTTCCATTGCGCATCCCACCAAAAAGAGTGTACAACCATTCATTTACCCGTTTTCCATGTTTGTAAAAGGAAAGCAATATTATTCTTTGGCCGATTAGTTTATTTATTCAAATGGCTTGTTCAAGGGCATCAGTGTCTTGGGGATTTTTATGGGTTAGGACTTTCACAATAAAGTGGGCATAATGTAAAAAATTGAGTTAGAGGAGGCTATCGTTTGAGTGATTTTTGCCCTTCATTATGGCCGGAAGAACCAACCCCAGAAAGTTTGAAGAACTGCAGTGAATGTGGCCTCAATGAGCATGGGTCGAGAATGGTTTGGGGTGAAGGGAATCCGAATTCGCCAATTCTCGTCTTGCTGGACAATCCCGGTGCACGGGAGGATAGAGAAGAAAAGCCTTTTATTTGCGGGACAAGGCAAACGCTTCAGCAAGCTGCCTATCAAGCGGGCTTAACATCCGACGACTTGTACGTCACCTATGTTTTAAAAAGAAAGCCTGTCCGAGCCTATAATAAGGAGCGTACCCGGCAAATCTGCCTTGGCCACCTTAAGCAGCAACTCGAGACAAAGCGGCCACAACTCATCATCTGCCTCGGCAATATTGCGGTTCAATCCTTCTTTCAAAAAACAGAAGCAGACGTAAAATCATTGAGGGGACAAATCCATGAAGTCCATGGTTATAAAACAATTGTTGCCTATCATCCACTGGCTGTTAGGCGCCGCCCCAACCTATTACCTCTATTTTTTGAGGATTGGAAGCTGGCCGCGAATCATTTTTTAAAAAAGGACCTGTAAGTTAAACTTCCTTATAAAAAATTTCCCAGAAAGCTGACAGCCTGAATAATCAGTTCTAGCAGCTTCCAGGGATTCACGGCACTACACGAAAAGGCGAATTAAAACATTCGCCTTTAATGGATATCTATTATCCTCTCTTTTCGCAATCAAAAAAATAACCATTCTTAATCCCAAAACAACTGCCAATTGCCCCCCCTGAGATTAATCTAATATGATACGATATTTAAAGAGAAACAGAGGGGGAGTAGCCATGCCGGATTGGTCATATCATACAATATTCAAGCCGATTCTCATGAAGTTGCCGCCTGCCTTTAGCCGCGGGTTTATTCACCGTGGAATGAGCATGATATCATCCACGCCAATCGGGGAAGCATTAATTGAATTCCTTGGCCATATGGCGCCCCCAAAAGAACTTGAGAAGAATCTTTTCAATGTTCATTTCACCGCCCCAGTAGGACTCAGCGGGAGGTTGGATTCCGGGTTATCAGGATTAAAGGCCTTTCAAAACCTTGGATTTGGCTTCATCGAAATCGGCCCCGTTTCACTCAGCGGCTCACCACAGAGGGAAATACTGCGGATTGACCACGAAAGGGAACGAATAGAGGGACTTACTGGCCGGACCCAAAAGCTAGAAACAGTAAAAAAGGAACTCGAATCTTTGAAAAAGAAGAAAGTACCTTTTCTGATACGGGTTGAAGGAACATTAAATGAAATAAATCAAATTTGCGATACCCTACTTCCTTTTGGTGATGCATTCATTCTAACTAGCACTCTTTTCGAATCAGCTGCTCAATTTCGCCATTTTAGGGACAGGACAGGCAAACCCATCATCCTGGATTGCACAGCAGAACTTGGAACAACGATCGAACGGATTCGAACCTTTCATCCAAACGGAATCCTTCTTGAAGGGACTTCTTCTGAAATGCTTCGCCATGGACTGAAAAGTTTAAGAAACTTACTTGGTGAGGACGTGCCGCTAATCACCTCAGGCGGAGTAAAGGAACCAGCTGATGCTGTGGCATTATTGGAGAACGGCGCTTCTCTTATCCTTTTGGGGCAGGAATACGTATTCTCCGGGCCGGGACTGCCAAAACGGATAAATGAAGCATACAGCTCTACTTTTCAAAGGCAGCGGGACGTTTTCGGGGGATGGATTTGGTATTGGCTGTTTGGCTTTGCCATTACTGTTGCTGGGTTTATTGCCTTATTTTTCAGCATGAAGGATGTGATTCTCCCTTACGATGAAGCGTTCCTTGGTATATTCAGGGATGATATTCTAAATTTCAATCAGGCGATTTTATTTTTTATGGCGCATGACCGAATGACGCTTTCAGGGACGATGATATCAGGCGGCATCATCTATATGCAGCTGGCGAGGCACGGTATTAGGCACGGGCTGCATTGGGCGAGAAAAGCCGTAAACACCGCCGGGATTATTGGATTTCTTGGGATTTTTCTATTTATCGGATATGGGTATTTTGACTGGCTGCACGGATTGTTTTGGCTTATATTATTGCCTTTTTTCATTACGGGAATTATGAAAACAAGGTCCGCACAGGAAAGCCCAACAAGCATGAATCTTTACAATAGCCGTGCCTGGAAGCTGAGCCTCGTTGGGCAGCTTGCCTTTATCCTATTAGGAGCTTCTTTAACTATTGGCGGAGCCGTCATCTCTTTCATTGGAGCTTCGAGTGTATTTGTCCCGACGGATATAACTTATCTATGCATGTCTCCGGAAATGCTAAATGCGTTCAACGAAAAGTTAATACCCGTGATTGCCCATGACCGCGCCGGTTTCGGAAGCGCGTTATTGAGTGTGGGGCTGCTTGTATTGATGGTTGCCCTATGGGGGATCCGCGAGGGAGAACGTTGGGTTTGGTGGACTTTCTCTATCGGAGCTTTACCGGCATTTTTAGCAGGAATTGTTACTCATTTTATTATCGGGTATACCGATTTCATTCACTTATTACCCGCGTATTTCGCCTTGCTGCTGTACCTTCTTGGTGTCATTTGCACTGCCCCGTATCTATTAAAAAAACAATGGGATAGGCCAATTTTTAAATAAAAAAGCGGTTGAAACAATTCGTTTCAACCGCTTTTCTGCATTCTATTCTTATTCTTCATCCATGAACGGATACGCGATATCCGTTGTTGGTACAAAGTTTTCTTTAATAACACGAGGGCTGGTCCAGCGAATCATGTTGAAGATAGAGCCTGCCTTGTCGTTCGTGCCGGAGCCGCGGGAACCGCCGAATGGCTGCTGGTTAACCATCGCGCCAGTTGGCTTGTCATTGATGTAGAAGTTTCCGGCTGCCTCGGATAGACGGCGCTCCAGGTAAATAATCGCATTGCGGTCCTGAGCGAATATAGCACCCGTCAACGCATAGATCGATGCTGTATTGACTGCATCCAATGTTTCTTCCAATTTTTCATTGTCATAAACATAGATTGTCAGGACTGGTCCGAAAATTTCTTCGACCATTGTCTTGAAGTTCGGATTGGTTGTCACAATGATTGTCGGTTGAATGAAATAGCCGACAGAATCATCATACGTTCCACCCGCGATAATTTCCGCCTCTTCGGAGTTGGCCGCATAGTCGATATAGCTTGTAATGGAGTCAAAAGCAGGCTTATCGATAACAGCGCCCATGAAGTTCCTGAAGTCGCGGACATCGCCAACTTTAAGCTTCGCAGTTTCTTCAAGCATTTTTCCTTTTACTTCTTCCCACATGCTTGCAGGAATGTAAGCGCGGGAAGCGGCCGAACATTTTTGGCCCTGGTATTCAAATGCTCCGCGGACTAGGGCAGCGGCAACTTTATCCGCTTGTGCTGTTTCGTGGGCAAATACAAAGTCCTTACCGCCAGTTTCTCCAATCAGGCGAGGATAGGATTGGTACTTGGAAATATTTTCACCGACTGTTTTCCAAATTGTGTTGAACGTATCTGTTGAACCAGTGAAATGGAACCCAGCCATGCGAGGGTCCGTCAATACAACCTCGGATACCTGAGTACCGCGTGAAGGCACGAAGTTGATTACGCCTTTTGGCAATCCAGCTTCTTCAAGGATGCGCATGAAATAGTAGTTTGCAAGAATGGAAGTTGTTGCCGGCTTCCAAACAACTACGTTCCCCATCATTGCAGGAGCTGCCGGAAGGTTTCCACCGATCGCCGTGAAGTTAAATGGAGAAATCGCCAATACAAAGCCATCCAATGGACGGTAATCCGTACGGTTCCAAATATTCTTCATGCTCTCAGGCTGGATTTGGTAGATCTGGTTCGCACACTCAACGCCAAAACGCAGGAAGTCGATTAATTCTTGCGCAGCATCAATTTCAGATTGGAAAGCTGTTTTGGATTGTCCGAGCATAGTGGCCGCGTTCATGACATCACGGTATGGGCCGGAAATCAAATCAGCTGCTTTTAGGAAAATGGATGCGCGGTGTTCCCAAGGCATGTTTGCCCATTCTTCTTTGGCAGCCATCGCCGCTTCGACTGCATCGCGAAGTTCCTTTTCGCCAGCTTGCGAATAGTTTGCCAAAACATGCTTGTGGTCATGCGGCATAACAACTTGTTTCACTGTATCTGTCTTTACATCTTTTCCATTAATAATTACAGGAATTTCAACGACCTTTTCGGACTGGCGCTTTAATTCCGCTTTTAATGTTTCCCTTTCCTTCGTGCCCGGAGCATACGTATTGCCAGGCTCGTTTTTAACGGTAGGGATTTTAAAAATTCCGTTGCTCATATTCTCACTTTCCTTCCTATTTAGAATACTCTCGCTATTATACAAATATATTTATTTACACCGTCAAAATTATATCATACTTTCGTAATTCTTGCCCTTCCTTTTCTCATAAAAGAACAGGGATTGGTATCCATGCCTGGCATGTATAGCTAACAATCATTAAATGTAAAAAAGGCAGTTCCCACCACGAGGGGTAACTGCCTTTTATTATTGGTTGAGCCACATAACCGTCGGGACTCGTTTATACAATTTTGTATAGGGTTCAAGGTTCTTTACTAAACACATCAAATTCCCCCATGGTTTGCGGAATGCCCATTTTAACCCATACTGTTAAAATCAAACCAAGCTCCACAAACCCGAAAACTTGTGCTGCATTGCATTTCTAGGCCGGATTAACGCCTTCCCCTTCCTTTAACCGGGGATTTTTATCGGCCTTTGGTTCTTTAAGGTTCGCAGACACCAGGACAGAACCGATAAGAACGATTGCCGTACCAATAACAAATTGCAAGCTAACAGGGGTGCCGATTACCAATATTTCAGTTAGGATTGCCCAAAACACATACGTATTATTGAGTGATTGCCCCCTGGCAGCACCGATCAAATCAATCGAAGCGTAATATAAAGAATAATTCAGGGTACCTAATAAACCTGCTATAACGAGCAGCCACACTACATTGGATGACGCAACTTCAAGGGCTATAGGATAACCTTTAATGAACGGGATAATTAATACCCCAAAACTTAATGCTGAAGTCAGCTGCCTTATATTGATTGCATAGAGTGGAACGACATTTTTCCCTCTCATCCCCCATGCACTGATTACCCCTTCAAGTCCCCAGAACAAAGCAGCACCCAGAGAAAATAATATTCCGATGAAAAAGTTGCTATCAACGTCAAATTTTGAAGGCACATATGCCAGAGTTATAACGCCAATGATGCTTACAACTACGCCAAGCCAGGTTCTTCCGACCATTTTTTCCTTCAAGAAAAAGAAAGCCAAAACAGCACCTATACCAGGGAATATGGAAGCAAGACTTGCCGCATACGTCACCCCGGCATGTTGGATACCAAGAAAATAGAAGGTCATGGCCAAGGGCCCGCCGCACAAACCGCCTAAAATCAATATCAAGCCGCTTTTTGTTCTAAACAGCTTTAATACGTTAATAAATTCACCCTTTATAATCATCAGCAAGGAAATCCATATAGCAGAGAAAAAGTCATGCATGAAGGCCGCTATAATAGGAGCAAGTACAATCGCTTCTTTAAAAGGGGTACTTGCTATGATAGCACCAATAATTACGGTATCTACGCCCCAGGCAATTGCTGATGTAGCTCCCAGACCTATACCTTTTCTAGCTTGTTTTTTATTTTTTGCATTCATCAAATCAACCTCTTCTCTAAATAATCATTTCACCGGAAACCGGCTAAATTAAGAATCAGCTTTTGTTCTGATGAATCATTTCCCTCATCATCAATCGGCCGTATGGAGAATGATGAGGATAAGAAAGAGAATGAGGATATCACTTTGCCACGCGCAAACTAGCGTATTCGTACATTCCACTGACCAGCCCTTCTTCAAGCTGCCGGCTGGCAATGTATAGTTAATTTGTCTATCAAGAATAAAGTTTATACCTCTCAAGGCAAAACAAAACAAAGCTCCAATGCTTTCCCGATAGAGAACAGCCCGGGCCTTACCTACATGTATAGGATGGAAAAAAAGGTGTTTATATAAATAAATTGTTGGAGGGAAAATAGAGGTCAAACACCTGATCTAATTGTTGCGGATGGCCCAGCTGCAAAATAATTGCGCTTATATGGTAGGACGTAATTTTTATAAAACCGAGGAAATGGTTTTGCGGTCACGTTAAAAAAGATGGTAGTGTGTAAATTTATGGGGTGGCAAAGGAGTCCATCATAACTACTTTCCATATTCGATTCATGCAGTATAGTAAGAAAAAAATGAACAAAAGCAAGGGGGAGAAGGTTTGATGCAGAACCCTAAAAACAACTATGTTATTTTACATTTTTCTAACTTTTTTGTCAAGTGCTTCAGAAGTGTGGCGCTCTGGCCATTTAAGCAATACTCGCCAATTCGTTAGAAAAAAGCCAGACAATTGTTGGTTTATTTTAATTGATGTTCTACATCATAGTCATATTTTTTTCTTAATAAGCATATGTTTTTCAATGAAACATAGAAGCGCCGGTATACTGGTACATCTTATATGCCATCTACCAAGTGCCACATACAACAGTCTTGCTCCGTTACTTTTGTAAATTGGAGCATTTTTTATTATTATTTGACACTCTTATTTAGGCAAAATCTAAACTTAAAGTGAGGGATGACTAAGTGACTGTTTCCCATTGGGAAAGGGATTCTCATAGAAATCATTATTTAAATGCCATATATTCTGCTTTGGAAAAAGGAATGGCCGCAAAAGAAGTGGCATGCTCCATTACCACGGGATTTCGATCGATTCCCTCAATACGTACTGCACCTGGCCTTAATCCATATCATGCTTCCGTGGCCGATATCGGATATGGGTTCGACGCTGCACAAGGAACTATTCTCCGTCTTCTTGAAGGCGAACGAATTCCTCTTGCAAAAGAGATGCTGGTATTTGACCTTGACACATTAAGGATTAGTGAAAAGCAATTAAGTCCCAATTATGAACTAGCTGTTAGAGAGGCATCTTCAAATGTGTTATACCTGGTCGAGCAAAGCCGATATTTAAATAATCAAATTTCCAATAGAATTAATGAAGCCATCAGACTAGGCCAAGAACTCCTTAGCCCTGACTGGGAAATCATTCGCCAACGGATCCAGAACGTTCAGGCGATCCCGCGGCTTTAAGGGGATTTTACAATGGAGGGAGAAAAATGCCTTATACACAAACATTAGATATGAGCGCAAATGATCAGCATCTATTGCTGGAGTGGTGGAACGCAACAGAATCCGCGAAAGCGGTTGTACGACATTTAGTCTCATTCGTTAGTGAGCTCCGCTTACATCCGGAGTCAAGCCATACAGATGGAATGGTTCTTTTCTATCGGGCAGTCTCTGAAATCTCATACGGCCATGCTGGAATCCGCGGTTGCATCCGTCGGGCTTTTTCCGGAGAATACTCTGATGGCCTACGGAAGAATATGGTCATGTGCCATAGCTTTGCCCACAAATATTCCGTTGATTCAAAAGTGCTGCTTGAACGCGTAACCAGGCAAATTACTGGAGAGAATGCTCTCCAATTAATAAGTCGTATACGTGGGGCGTTAATGAAAAATGATGAAATGTTACTTAAAATATCCCAAAAAGCTCAAGCCTTTTTCGGAAAAGAAGCTCTACAATCTATACAAAATGACGTAAAGCACTCGTCTACTTTACCAATGTAAAAGATTCTAATAGCCGACAACTTTTTCGAGTGAAAAGTTGCGCCAGTAGATTAAGAAACAAGGAAAACCATTTTTACTCTCTGCAGGAGTTGATCGAAACAGAAGCAAACCGTCTCCCATATCTGGAGAGACGGTTTGTATTTAGCCCTGTCCATTTATTAAATATTATTGTACTGATATCTTCACAACATCGTCCAAATACTTTGTTGTATTATAACTATGAATCTTAAGACTTTCAGGAATCTCATTCTCTGTGGCGTTGAGACTGTCAATCATTATGCTTTGAACAGTAAAGAAATATCGGGGCAGTTCGATTTCCTCATATGCGACAGGAGTATTGATATCGTATTTAACCCCGTTTTTATCAACAAGCACTCCTTCAGAATCCGTCATCATTGAATTAATTCTATTCCCATCTGAATCAACAAGATCTAAGTGAAGCGATTCAAATTCCCTATTATCGATCTCATGATTGCTTAGTACAAACTTGGTTTCCTGTCCAACTTGTAGCTTGTCGATAGAGATTGTAGTGCCTGCATATTCAAAGGTTTGTGGGTATTCCTGTGAAGCATTCAGTTTGATGATTTTAGGGTCTTCAATCGTAAAATAAACAGACTTGAATCGAACGTTAACCTCATTTGGCTTTCCTTCAAAAAGCGGCTCAAAGTGCGTTTGATAAACAGACCAATTCATGTCAGAGTTTAAAAAAGTACTCCCATACATCTCTGGATTTATTTTTTTATTGTTCACTTCCAGATTGTCAAAATTCAGAAACTCTATGCGCTTCTCAGGATGTTCTAGATTAATCGCATATTGCAGAATCGTCATTGTCGGAGCAATGGTTAGTTTATCAAATCGAACCGGGATTCCCTCAATCTCTGTTTCTCCATCCAGTGCAACTTCAACAGATRGCTTTTTTGTAATAGGGATCTCAAAGTTCCACTCCCCACTCTCATGTACCATGTTCCCGGAAAAACTATATCCATACGGACCAGCAGAGTCAGGAATTAACTTCTGAAGCTTCGTAATCCTTAGCTTAATTATCGCTTTATCCGTTTTCAGCGGCCGCAGACTCATCTTTCCTTGATACACGTTCTTTTCTTTCGCATTAACATCAGATTTAAGGTCTGGTGGATAGAATCTTGGCTGTGTTACTTGGTTCATGATTTCACGTTCGTTCTTTACAAAGGCCCCTTCAAAATTATCGATTGCATATTGATGATTTCCAGTTGTATCTTCTACTTCATAAAAAACGAGCGTCTGAACATCATCCGCAATCGCACTCTTAATTCTAATTTTCAATCCTTTGCTTTCTGCCTCCAGGTTCAGCATTTCCCCCAGGCCCTGTTGCAGAAAAGGGCGTAACTGCTCATCCTTTTCTGTATATGCATAGTAGAGGTTGGCAACAGTACCTGTAATAACTTCTAAAGCTATTAATAATGCGATAACACTGGCAGCAACAGCTCCCACTCTTATCCGCTTCTTTTTCTTCAGTTTCCTTTGCTTTTCCCTTTCTGTCAGCCTGGCTTTGACGTTCTCCATAAATGTGTGGGGCACATGAAATTCTCCAATTACTTTAGTAAAATCCCTTATGGTTAACATGACGTCCTGAAAGGCAGCCAAATCCTCCTGACAGTTTTGGCAATGGTAAACATGTATCTCGAAATCAACCTTTTTAGGCCGGTCCATCTTTCTTTCGAAGTAATCGATGTAGTTCTTATGATACTCTTTACAGCCATTCCCGCTCAGCCCAAGCCCCAGACCACTTTTGAGTGCCTGTATTCCGGAAAACAAATCCTCTTTCAGCTTTTCCTCTGAAACGTTAAGAAGATATGCTGCGTCCTCCCGGGAGACACCTTTTATATATGTAAGGACCAGCGCTTCCTTCTCATCCCTTTTTAACTGGTCAAGCGCTTTAAATAAATCCTGGCGCGGCTCACCTTCCTCTAAAACTTGTGTCCTTCCATCGGTAGAAAGTTCCCGATAGGTTTTTATAAAAATGGACGTAACCCACGTTTCGAATGATATTTCCTTTTTGAATTTGGACCACTGCTTGTGTATTTTTAGAATGGCTTGGTAAAAAAGTTCTTCCATTTGCTGCTGATCCCTAAGATAGGAGCTACCAAGAATATAAAACGATTGTTTATGCTGATCGAACCAATCAAAGATTGATTCCACGCTTTTTTCTCTTACCGGAGTAATAGAAATCGGCTCTATTTTTGCTGGGATCATTATATGTACTTCCCCCTTAAGCATTCTCTTTTATACTTAATGATATAAGCAGAGGAAGTTATTGGCAACACACTTAAGCAGAGGTTTTATGAACTGCATGAATTAGCGATTGTAATTTCCTTTTTCCACGGAAACCCCTGGCGGCCTCATAGGACTGTGCTCCATTGTGGTATACATTATCGCCCACTTTTACATTCACTTAGGAATAAAAATTATAAAGAATTCAAAAAAACTGTCATTGTATAAACGACAGTTTTTCTACTGATGGATAGGAACCCCTGGATTCAATCGCTCATTTATATGGATTCATAGCTGGTTTCTATCTTAATAGCATCCCTCTTTACCATTTTAGTAAGTGGGTAGAGGAAGGCAACTGCCAAATATATGACCGTTCCAATGATTTCGCCCCTTGTTAATTCAATAGCCAAATAATAGCAGAATATGGCGGTCATTAATGCCCCGCTTATCGAAAAACCAACATATAGCCTGTCATTGATGCGGAATTTTGATTTTGCCCATATGTCCGGTATGACTTTAGGCATTCTGGTCAATGCGATTACGACTACAGTCATGACGGCATTGGAAAGGAAATTGCCCACATTTGCAACACTGCCAATATCCCAGCCCAATAGGATAATCATTGATGCCAGGACATAGATTATCAATAAAATCCAATGGGGTGTCCCAAATCTTTTATTCCGTTCGCCAAGGAATTTCGGGAACCATCCATCATTGCATGCTTGGACAATAGGAGGAGTAATCCAGCCGAGCAAAGCGTTTAATGAGGTAACCAATGCAATCATGGCTCCACATATTATAAAGAATAAATATATCGGGTATGGCAATACCTCATATGCGGTGATTGCCAAAGATTTTCCCTTTATTTCCGAAAGAGGCAAAACGCCTGCCGCAACAATTGCAACCAGAACATACAACAAAGTCACAACGATTGTGCTAACGATTATGGCAAACGGAATATCCTTGGTGGGGTTTTTACACTGCCCACTAAAATTGACGATAAAAGTAGAACCAACTAGGGCAAAGCTCATCAGGGCTGCTGCGGACATAATCCCAGAAAACCCATTGAGGAGAAAATCAGGGGCTTGCGTGAATCCTGGTTTTACATGGACCAGACCGAAGCCAGCAAAGGCAAGCAAAGCGATTGTTAGAAGAATGACCATGATGTATTGTGCTTTTGCTGCAACTTGGATACCAATTAAGTTAACAATGACAAGAACGGTTAATATCAACATTGCGACAAATTGAATATTCACTCCTGGTACAAGCGCCAAAACGTAATGCGCGAATGACAGGGCGTAAAGGGAAGCACTAAAAAAATAGGAAATAAATATGACGGAATATACACCGCCGAACCACTTTCCTCCAAATAAGGAGGCCTGAGTATAAAATCCGCCATTCATTTTAATGGTTGATGAAGCAAAGATCTGGGGTATTGAGGATAGGAAAATCATGATCGAACAAATTACAATAGCAATTACAATGGAGCGGCCTGTAAGACCTATAGCAATTCCAAGCAAAGACATTATTCCCCCGCCGATTATATTGCCAATGGCCATTGCTACTAAATCACCACGTCCGAGTGTTCCTTTAGTACCGTTACTGTTTGACATCTAATCACCCCTTTTCATTTCGGAAAAATCCCCCATCCAATTGAAACGCCGGGCTAAAAAGTGGTTCTTATAGCTATAAGAACCACTTTCAAATCATTAACATATTTTAGCAATTTATTAGTATTGATCCACAAAGTCAATCTTACTCAAGACTTGATGAAAGAATTGCTGGCATTCTTCGACATCCTCGTTCCTAATTCCTAATTGTTCTTTCCAGGAATCCTCATCAACAATGTCTTCTTGGGATAGTAAAACCATCCTTCCAGTCTGAATTGAGATAACCATTGATTTATTGTAGAATTGGCCCGAATGAATGACAGTAAAGTCATACCTGCTAGTATTTGTTCCCAGGCAAAAATAGTGAACAGGTTGCGTATTTCTTTCTTCAAGTAAAATTTCTACCATTGTATCTACTCCCTTTAAAAAGTGATCCGCCCCCGAAGACGTGATGCCTCAACCAGACCCTCTATCCCAACAATGTAAGCGGCGACTTTCATGCTTACATTATATTTTCGGGATGTTTCGACCACTTTTTCAAAGCTTGAAGTCATTTTTTCTTTCAGCCTTTGGTCAACTTCCTTCTCCGACCAGTAATACCCTTGGTTGTTTTGGCACCATTCGAAATAGGATACAATCACTCCGCCTGAATTTGCCAGAATATCCGGAACAACCAATATACCCTTGTCTTCCAAAACTTTGGCTGCCTCTTTTGTTGTTGGCCCATTGGCTGCCTCGACAACAATCTTGCACTTTAAGCGATCTGCATTTCTTATAGTTATTTGTCCACCAATTGCCGCAGGAACAAGCACATCACATTCTTTTTCAAGTAATTCCTGGTTGGATATTGTGTCTTTAAATAGGTTTGTAACGATCCCAAATGAATCTCTTCTCTCAAGTAGATACGGAATATCCAAGCCATTCTCATCATAAATGGCTCCAATTGCATCCGAGATACCGACAACCTTTGCTCCTGCCTGGTGGAGGAACAGAGCCAAGTACCCACCTACATTTCCAAACCCTTGGATAACGACTTTCATATCTTTGATTAGGAATTTTTTCAACTCGCTCATTAATTCGATGACATAATACAACCCTTTTGAAGTGGCTGTTTCACGCCCAAGGGAACCACCTAAGGTAATTGGTTTTCCCGTAATAAAGCCTGGGGAGTCAAATTCGCGAAGTTGATCGTACTCATCGAGCATCCAAGCCATTATTTGCGCATTCGTATACACATCCGGAGCAGGAATATCCTTAGTCGGGCCAACAATTTGGCTAATTGCCCTTACATACCCTCTACTTAAAGCTTCTAATTCTCTTAAACTCATGTGCCTCGGGTCACAAACAATTCCCCCCTTAGCTCCACCATAAGGCAAACCTGTAATGCTGCATTTCATACTCATCCATCCTGCGAGTGCCTTTACCTCTTCTGGGGTCACATCGGGATGAAAGCGAATGCCGCCTTTTGTCGGCCCTTTTGCATCATTATGCTGCGCCCGGTATCCATAGAAAATTCGAGTGGAATTATCATCCATACGGACCGGAATTGTTACCTCAAGAAACCTCATCGTTCCCTTTAAATGGTCAAATACAACTTCAGGGTAATTCAGCGCGTTAATGGCCTCTTTTAATACCGCCTGAAATTCCAGTAAAGGATTATCATGATTAAGCTTTTCTGTTTCAACCTCAAGTTTGTTTTTTACAGTTACTGAACTTGACATGATTATTGCACCTCTTTTATATAGTTAAGTTTCCTAGATTAATTGCTTTAGTGATATGATAAACTTCACATTAATCGTTAATGGCTACTGGAACAGGGTCAGGATTATTAAGCGCTAAATAATCCTTCAATAACTGGCCTAATATCTTGATTCCTTCTACAATTTTTTCATTTGTCATAGTCGAGAAGTTCAAGCGCATTGAAGATTCACAATCATTTCCCGGATAGAAAGATCCGCCTGGTACAAATGCTACCTTTCTTTCGATTGCTTTTTTAAGTAATTCCCTTGTATTAATATGGGATGGCAATTCCACCCAAACAAACATGCCGCCCTTTGGATAGTAATACTTTGCCTCTTTAGGGAATTCTTCTTCAATCATCTTAACCATTAAGTCCCTGCGCTCTTTATATACTTCATTAATCATCGCTAAATGTGCGTCTAAATCGTTATTCTCAAGGAACTCAGTAACTTGCATTTGAGCTAATTCGGCTGATTGAAGATCCAGCCCATTCTTCACCAATTCGAATTTGGATACAACTTCTTTATCTGCACATGCCCAGCCCACCCGGAGCCCAGGGGATAGGATCTTTGAGAATGAGCCAAGGTGAATGACCCGTCCTTCCGTATCGAAGGATTTTATGGATGGAATTCTTTCCCCATCAAATCTGACTTCACCATAGGCATTATCCTCGAGTATCGGCAAATCATATTTATTGGCTATTTCTACAAGTTTTTTACGTCTTTCCAATGACCATGTCCTGCCGGTAGGGTTCTGGAAATTAGGAATAACATAAATCATCTTTGCGTTTGGCGTATTCTTGATTACTTCCTCAAGCTCATCCATGAACATTCCGTCTTCATCGCCATTTACGCCTTTATAGCTCGTTGCAAATGGTTTAAACGCCGCAAGCGCCCCTAAATACGATGGATTTTCAGTAATAATTACGTCCTCTTCGTCCAACAGCATCATTGCAGCAACAGTAATTGCTTGTTGCGAACCTGTCGTGACAGCAATATTGTCTACTGTTGCTTCAACTCCTTCTCTTGCCATAAGCCCGACTATTTTTCCCCTTAAAGAGACTCTTCCTAAAGTAAGGCCATATTGGAGTGCAATTTCGGAGCTTTCTTTCAGTACCTTATCTGTTGCGACCCTCATTGCTTCCGCTGGAAAAAGATTTGAATCAGGCAATCCTCCGGCAAAAGAAATAGTTCCAGGATTTGCGGCAATCATTTTCATTGCTTCACGAATATCCGAAGGCCTTAATGCTTCCATACGATTAGCGTATTTCATTTTTACGATCCCCCTCATTCTTTATTATTTGAAACGAAGTCTCGCTTTCATGTACTTTTCCACTGCCATGGCAGGAAAAGCAACTGCATCCATTAGACAGAAAGTGTGCCCGCCCCATTCATGGAATAGTTAAATCCTGCCTTTAGCGCTCTTGTATTTAATTGTTCAAATTTGTCTTTTCCTTTTTTTCGGAACATGTCGTTCATTCCATCCAGTGACTCTTCTTCCGTAAAATAACCCGTTTCTTTCACAATGACCCCGACCATGATGATATTTGCGCCCTTTGCGTGTTCAAGCTCTTCTGCCATGGCCATACAGGGAACTTCTATGATTTTAATATCATCTCTTGTATTCAAGGATGCAGGTACCATGTTCGAATTGATGACAATTGTTCCGCCTGGTTTTACAAGGGGAATAAATTGTTTGAACGCTGGAGTATTCATTGCCAGCACGATATCCGGTTCTTCCAGGGATGGATTATAAATCCGGTCTTCGCAAAACTTCACTGTACAGTTGGCGGTACCGCCCCTCATGGCAGAACCATATTGAGGGCTCCATGTAGCATGGTATCCCTTATAAATCGCCATCTGTGACATCAATAGCCCTGCAGTCAGGACCCCTTGTCCGCCAAACCCGGCAAATACGATTTCTTTCATTTACTTCGCCTCCCTTGCCTTCAATTCCCCTAATGGGAAATATGGCACCAGCTCTTCTACGATTCTAGCCATGGATTCCTGTGCTGATTGGCCCCAGTTAGTTGGGCACGGGGATAGGACTTCTACTACTGAATATCCCTCTCCATTCATCTGGGCCTTTAAGGCATTTTTAATATAAGATTTTAATTTATTGATTTGAACAGGAGTATGCACACTGCCACGGGCCACATAAGCCGGATTAAATTGCGAGGCAACTAGTTCCGGGAATTTAATTGGCATTCCTGTAACTGAGCAATCCCTTCCGGCTGGCGTTGTTGCTGTTCTTTGGCCAGGCATTGTCGTATTGCTCATTTGCCCGCCTGTCATCCCGTAGTTTGTGTTATTAATAATAATGGCTGTGAAATTTTCATTTCGATAAGCCGCACTGGTCGTTTCGGCAAGGCCAATGCTATAGGCATCTCCATCGCCTTGATAGGCAATAACCATATTATCCGGGTTTACTCTTTTCATTGCAGTGCATACAGCACTTGCACGTCCATGGGAACAATGTAGCCGATCCGCATCCAATCCCCCGCCGAGCAAACTGGAACAGCCCACGCCCAATCCAAAAATCACATTTTTATCTTGCCCTAGTTCTTCCAGGCATTCTGTAATAAGCCTAATGACAATGCCATGCCCGCACCCGGGACAGAATCCCATGGGCCTATCGACTAATTCCGGAACTTTTCTTGCCACTGCCATTTAGTACACCTCCTTCATTTCGCCTGAAATGACTTTATAGAAATCTTCTTTAATTGTTTTTATAGAAGGAACTCCATATACATGCGGTTTGCAATAAACCGGAACATTCATTTTTTGTGTTCTTTTTGCAATTAGTGCTATATCGTCAACTAATTGTCCGGTGGCATTGGCTTCAACAGAAATGAAACCCCTTACATTTTGATTGACTGCGGCAAAAGCTTTTTCCGGGAATGGCCATGCCGTAATAGGCCGAATGAATCCAACTTTATGCCCTTCAGCTCTCAAGGCGTCGACTGCTCCGATGACTGATCTGCCCGGAAGGCCATACGCTACAAATACATACTCTGCATCATCCAGATAGGCGGATTCCCACCTTTGCTCATTTGCCTTTACTTCGTTATATTTTTCATTAAGTTCCTTCGCTTCTGTCATGCTATTCCGATCAAAGATGCCAATTTTCTTGTTCGTATACTTTCCATCAAACCCCCAAGGATATCTTGTTGGTTCCTGCATTTCGGGCAATTCACACGGTTCCATCATTTGTGCCAGCGCGCCTTCTGTCATGAGCATGGATACCATTCGATATTTTTCTGCTAAATCAAAAGCCAGGACTGTAAGATCCGCTGCTTCCTGGACACTGCTTGGGCATAGGACAATACATCTATAGTCCCCGTTCCCGCCGCCTCTTGTTTCTCTTAAATAGTCGCATTGGGCAGAAAGTAAAGTGCCGATACCATTTCCGTATCTGACAGTATTCACGACTACCGCCGGTAATTGCTCATCAGAGAGAACCGTCATCCCTTCTTGTTTTAAACTCATTCCTGGTCCAGAGGATGCGGTAATTGCCCTGACGCCACAAGCTGCCCCTCCAATAATCATATTTATACCGGCAATTTCGGATTCTGCCTGAATGAATGTTCCTCCTACTTCCTTCATTCTCCATGCCATGTATTCCATAATCTCCGTAGAGGGAGTAATTGGATAACCTGCATAAAGTCTTGCTCCCGCCCTTATAGCGGACTCAGCAATTGCTTCATTCCCCTTCATCATGTCTGCCACTTTCTTTACCTCCCTATCTTTTTATCTGCCAGATAATACTTCATATACTCCATCCGGGCAGGTTACATAGCAAATGCCACAAGCAATGCACTTTTCCTGGTCAATCAACGTATACCTATGCCCTGATGAATTAATCTCATCACTAAAGGAGATAGCGTCTTTTGGACACACTGGAATACAAAGTTCACACTGTTTGCATCTATCAATCTTTGTTAAAACTTTTACTTCGGATATTACTTTTGCCATCATGATTCCCCCCTTATTTAAGTTGATAATAGAACGGCGTTCCGAAAATTGAGAACACCGTTCCCCTATTATTTCTCCTGCAGGCAGTTATTCAACTACTCGTTTTTATTTCTACTAACCTATACTGCCTCCAGTATTTCAGCTTCTTGGCTTTCCACTTTCTTTTTATATTTAATGGAAAGGAAAGAATTCACTACCCCTATGATCAATACCGCAATTGTATAGATGAATATATATTGATAACCTTGGTTACCGTATTTATCGAGCCAGTTTCCAAATAAGGTGAATTGGAAAAGGTCTGGCGAAAATCCTATTGCACATGTGATTCCTGCCGCAGTGGCTGAAAATTTTTCAGGAATCTTCACTTCAGCTTGTACTGCGAACATATTTGCCCTGCCTATATAAGTGAATAACGATACAAGTAAAGTTAGGGTAATTAATATCGTTGTACTTGTACCAACAGGCACATTCATGATAACCAATATTACTGCTATCGCTCCGATTCCCGATATGAGAATTGCTTTGGATACGGATTTCATTTTATCGCCCAGCATCCCGCCAAGCGGTGCTCCCACTATACGGATCAGGTACGTTCTAACAATAGCGACCGCGCCTGCAAAGGTAACAGAAACCCCTAATACGGATGTAAAGTACGGAGTGAAATAGGATAAAGATACATATAGTGAATAAACTGAGAATATTGCTATTCCTGTAAACCAAGTTCCAGGGTGTTTTAATACTGTCAAGAAGTCACCGGCTGTAACTTTGTCTTTTTTAACTTCCGCTGCCTTTGCCTTTCCTGGATTTTCAATCAAGAACCAAAGGATGACGCAAACGATTACGGAAGCGATTCCATAACCCAATACTACGAGCTTAAATCCTCCTACTTCTGAAGCAGCCCTGGCAAATAAGTATAATGCAATGGAGTTAACGATAATGCTGCCTACTCCACCTGCTGCTTCTGCCAATCCAAATACTTTTCCTTGGCCATCTTTCTCCCCTAATAGCCTTACAATCTTTACATGGGCTGGAAAGTAAGCAAATAATGATGTTACAGCTAAGCCAATCCAAACAAATATCGCGACTGTATAGCTCAGATTGTATGCAAAGAAGAAGCATAAAGCGGCGTTTCCAGCTAAAGCTGCTAAATAAATGGTCTTATGATTAAATTTGTCAGCCATCCAGCCACCTATTGGTGCTCCAAATATATTTCCCAAACCGTAAATCATGATAAGGAAACCGAGTTGGGCGTTTGTAGCGCCGATACTTTTGACTAGCGGATCGTAAAACATGTACTGCACAAATGGTAACGCATATATAAGAGCATACGCCGCACCGATAAAAAATACTGTGATAAAAGTTTTAAGCTTTTTATCCACCTGAATCCCCCCATTCATTTGACTCTTTATTTTTTTATTTATTTGAAGCTAAACATGCTAGTGCAATAGAATTAACCTTAATCTCTGCAGTATCCGACCTTGAGCCTAAAATGACCGGGTTTGACGCTCCCAGCACAATGCCTGCCCACTTCGCTTTGTTAAAGTGCAGCCATGATTTCCCCAACGCGTTGCCCGTTTCCATATTAGGAAAGACAAGCAAATCTACTTCTCCCGAAATCCGGCTTTTTATTCCCTTATGTTCCGCGGCATGCCGGTCGAAAGCGACATCAAAAGCCATCGGCCCTTCAATTACGCAGGGTGGAATTTCGCCTTTTTCAACCATTTCCACTAATCCTGCCGCATCAACAGTTGATTGGATTTTAGGATCTGTCATTTCATTGGCAGTCAGTGCTGCTACTTTGGGATTACGTAAGCCAATTCCCTGTAAAGCCAGCAGTGCATTAGTCAAAATATCCTTTTTCTGCATTAAATCCGGCTGGACATTAACCCCGCTATCCGTGCAGTAAAGCAGTTTGTGGTACTCGGGGATTTCATATACGGCCAATAGTGAGAGCAATCTTCCTGTCCTTAGCCCATATTCCCTATGGAGGACAGCCCTCATATACACACTGGTATTTACTAACCCTTTCATCAGGACATCAGCTAGCCCATTCTTCACTATCTTTACTGCTTCCACTACCGCTTCTTCAGGGGATTCACTATGGACTAATTCATAGTGGGTTAACCCTGTGTTTTTAGCGATTGCTTCTATTTTAAATTTGTCGCCCACTAATATCGGATCAAGAAAGCCTAAATCCGAAGCCTTTTTCACTGCTTTCATTACTTCCTCATCATCGGCAGCAGCAATACATACTTTTGACTTGTTTTGAAGCTTAACCTGTTCAATTAACTCGCTGAAATTCCTAATCAATTTTTCACCTCCTATCTGTATATTTTTGCTGCCTCTACCCCACCCAAAACTCTTAAAGCTCCAAGAGCTAAGGCTTCCATTTCCATCTCGCCTGGCATGACTTCTACATCTGCCAAATATGAAACTCTCTTCGCTACTTGAGATGTAACGGAATCCGAATGAGCTATTCCTCCAGTTAAAATGACTTTATCAATCTCTCCGTAAAGAGATGCCCCATACATGGAAATTTCCTTCGCTACCTGATAAATAAAGGCATCCATGATAAGAGCCGCTTTTGTATCCCCATTTTTTATTCTGTCTTCTATCTCAATTATGTCTTTTGTCCCCAAGTAATCGTACATCCCGCCAATAGTGCTAACCTTATTTACCAGCTCTTCTTCGGTATACTTTCCTGAGTAGCATAGTTTAATAAGTTGATAAGCAGGCAGCCCGCCGCTTCTCTCCGGGGAAAATGGTCCGTCGGTTCTGCCGCCGCTTCCATCAATCATCTCTCCCCTATTATGGGCTGCTACCGAAATCCCGGAGCCTAAATGGGCAACAATGAAATTATAATCCTCGTATTTTCCACCCATTTTTTCGGCAGCTTTTCTGCATACCGCCTTTTGGTTCAGAGAATGCAGCCAGCTCGCTTTTTCAAGATCCGATAAACCTGTAATCCGTGAAACTTCCTGGAACTCATCTACTGAAACCGGGTCAACGATAAAGGCTGGAACGCCTATTTCATCCGCTATGTTTTTTGCAAGGACCGCCCCTAAATTGGAAGCATGTTCCCCATTTATCGCATTTTGCAAATCCTCTATCATGCGCTCGTTTATTTCATAAGTCCCGCCGCTTATTGGCTTCAACAACCCTCCCCTGCCAACAGCGCAATCAAAGGAAGCCAATGAAAACAGGTGGTCTTCCAATGTGCGGATAATCAGGTCCTTTCTGTACCCATATTGTTGAAATACGGTTTTATAGCCCTGCAAATCTGTTTGAGTGTGGCTAATGTTTTTCTTAAAAACTTCTGTATGATTGTCAAATACCGAAATTTTCGTCGAAGTTCCGCCAGGATTGATTACCAGGATTCTCATTTTCCAGCCCCCGCTGTCGATTTAATTTGTTAGCTTTTTTTTTATAAAAATTTCGGACACGCGATTGTTGAAAACCCGGTTTTTATATAGTTTTTTATAGATAAGTACATGACTATTTGTAAGGGTTTTCATTTTTGAGGGAAGGTTTATGTGAACAAAACCAACTGCCGCCCATCTAAAAACTTGGTGCCCTAAATATAATTTTTGCTTTTTATTGAACCTATTTAAAAATCGGAACACTGTTCCGAAAAAATGATAAAAAGAAATTACGCACTCAAAAGTAGAGCTCTGTTCAAAAATTTTATTAGATCAATAAGTTCGTTCCCGCTTTTTATATCAATCAGGTGGTTTATAAATACCACCTGATTCAATTTTTGAATTTCCCTGCTGTTTTTATGGGCTTATCTTGCCGCCAAGCTAATTTCATTTGCTATCTCTTTGACTTTTGCAATCTTTTTCTCAATATCCCCTGTTTTCATCCTGATTGTAGGGCCAGACATACTGATAGCGGCGATTGCGTTTCCCTGTTTATCAAGAATCGGCGCTCCAATGCAGAACAAGCCTATTTCTTGCTCTTCATTATCAATGGCAAATCCATCTCGTTTCACCTTTTCTAATTCCTTCAGGAAGTCATCCCCATTGGTAATTGTGTTTTCCGTGTACTTTTTTAATGGTTTTTTTGCGTATGTGGACAAATCAATGTCTTTGGAATTCGCCAGCAAACATTTTCCAACCGATGATACATGAATATCTGAACTCGATCCCACATTTGGGTTTACGGAAAGCACCTTGGTCGTGTCTACTTCCTTCAGGATGATAACGCTCTTGTATCCATTTTTTGAGTCCTTATCCAGGATGGATACATTGACAACTTCCTGAAACTCATCAAATAGCTTCTTGGCAAATGGTTTGATGATATCTACCATTGAAAGTTTTTCCCCAATGAGCAGGCCCATCGTATAAATCTTTGTGCCGAGCCAATACTTTCCGTTTTCCATATTTTGATACACAAACCCTTTGCTTTCTAACGTTGCAAGAGTTCTATGCACTGTACTTTTATAAAGATTCAGCTCTTTGCCAATCTCGGATACGCCCATTTCCTGGCCATTGTTGTATAGTAAAAGTAATATATCCAAGGTACGTTCTACAGAAACGATTGTTTCCGACATTTCCTATCTCCCTCTTTCAACCACTTCTTTTCGGAACATCATTCCGACTTTTGTTTTAATTGTATACCAGATTTTCTTAAAATCTGTTCCCTATTTATTACGAAATTTTGAACATTACCACTAATTGGAAGATAACTCTATATACATCATGCCTATGTTGTTTGGGCCAAAGAAAAAAAGGATGACCAAAGCCCGTGAATCTTCAACAGATTCACGGGCTTTAATTTTTTCACTCAACACACGACATGCCGGTAGTTTTTTATTCAGTCTCCACGGGGAGTTCGACTGTAAACGGCTGTAGGTCCTTAGTCGACCCAAAGCCCGTAAAATCAAAGAGCAGCATTGTATTCTCCAGCTTAAAATCCTCAATCCTTTCTTCCCCGTTTAAATCGAATGTAGATTGGAAGTGTGCCGTTGCCTTATCAATCATTTTTACTTCATTAAATGGAATACCGTGGTTTTTAGGAGGCCACGCATTGTCCGGGTCGATTTCGGTTAAATAATCCTTATCGACCAACCAGATAATATACTCCAAATTGTGGGTTATTATTTCAAGTCTACGTTTACTCAAATCTTTCGGAAGCCCTGTTAGCTGATAGTCTATTACTAATTTCCCGTCTTTTTGAGTAACATCATTTACTTGCAAACCTACATTGAACCGGGTGCTTTTCATTGTAAATGTTTTTTTGTCCAGTAGCTGTTGTACTTTTGGATCTTTCGGAGATAACGTAGGATAGAAGGTAAGTGAAGTGACATCTGAATTTAGCTTACCCATTTCCCTTCTCTCGGTACTATGATATCCATCCTCTTGTTTCGATTTTTCAAGCGTCGTTTCATCCCCCAATCTATATACTTTTCCTTTATTATCAACTGCTTTTAAATAAATATAGTCACCCTTGTATTTCTGTACTGTTTCGTAAGTTAGCACTGATGATGCTTTTGCGGTACTAATTTCCTTAATACGGATTTTGACCTCATCTTCCGGATATTCTTGCTCATGATTCATAACAAGCGTACGAACTTTTTCTTGTTGAATCGGAATATCAAATTTCCATTCACCTTTTATTCCATTGATATTACGAATCGTTATAGGGAGGGTATAATTCTCCTGGATGGTTTTGTATGGATAATTCATTTTCCACTGAAAGTTATATCCCTTTTCCACTTTCTTAATGTTACCTGACTTCCCGCGCAGCCAAGGGTCGTGATCTCCTTTATAGTGTTCGAAGTTCATATCAAAGCTGACTTCCCCTTTTTCGTTCCCCCCCTTTTCAACCTCTTCATCGACAAATCCGGTAATGGATACCACACTGCCATCAAAGTAGGCGCTGGTCAGTTTTACAGTCACCCCGTTTCTTGTAATTGATTGGTTTAATTGTGTAACTGCATTTTGATTGGCCAATTCCTCGCCTGTCGGGTCATTGAATTCCTGAAAAATTCCGCCTATGAAAGGGGTATTTGCCAATACTCTATTCATAGTTGGGTTAACAAATCCTGAGGCAATGGTGATGCCAATAAGAGCAGCGGCAGCCGCCACGCCTGCAAGAACCTTCTTTTTCCTTGCTTTTTCCCGAAATCCGCCCTTTTCTATCCCTTTTGAAATGGCGCTATATACTTTTTCTTTGGGCACAGGTATTTGCTCTATTGCTGTTTTAAATTCCTTGTTATCCATGACATTTGTCCTCCCCATCTTTATAGGATTTTTTCAACTCCGCTTTACCTCTGCTTAAATACGTTTTAACAGTGCCCTCAGAAATTTCCATCAGCCCGCTAATTGTTTTAATGGGGTAATCGTAATAATAAAAAAGAATAATGGCTGTACGGTAATTCTCCCGCAGCTGCTGAATTGCAGTAAGCAGCTGCAGCGATTCGTCAATGTTTTGATTTATCTGATCCGGAAGATTTGACACTATCTCATCACTTAAAGGAACAACCTTATTTCTTCTTTTTAGGACATTTCCCGAGCAGCGTATAACAATCCTGGTGAACCACGTCAAGAAATACTCTGGATTCTTTAACGAATGGATAGAAGTAAATGCTTGATAGGCAGCCTCCTGTACAACATCCAGTGCATCTTCTTCGTTATGTACATAAAGATAGGCAGTTCGGTAAATTCTTTCATAATGCTGTTGAAGCAACTTTTCAAATGCGCTCTTATTGCCTTTGATTGCTTTTTTAACTAGCCGGTGGCTTTCATTTTCCATCCTTTTTGACCCCCTTTACTCATTAGTGGAATCTATCATCCAGAAAAGTTTCAAAAAGAACTTATTTTTTTAAAAGCATACCACGTCAAGAACTCCCAATTTCAAAAAAATAAACAGAAACCATTACGGCTTCTGTTTATTTTAAAACTATTGTCGGTCGTGGACTGGATTTACATGGGGCCTTCTACTTTTCCCCCATGACATCAAGGTTCTTTGACACAAAGTCATCGAGCATCGCCCGCACTTCATCAGTCGACTCTGTGTTCATTAAATTATTTCTTAATTCACTTGCCCCGCGGAATCCTTTGACATATATCTTGAAAAAGCGATGCAGAGCCTTGAACGAACGCAGTGTTAATGGTGAATATTGGTCATGGAGATCGAGATGCAGCCTTAGGAGGTCAAGCAATTCCTTACTGCTATGCTCTTTCGGTTCTTCTTCAAAAGCAAATGGATTTTTAAAAATGCCACGCCCAATCATAACCCCATCCACTCCATATTGATGGGCGAGCTTTAAGCCAGTTTGACGGTCAAGGATATCTCCATTGATTGTCAAAAGTGTATCTGGTGCTATCTCGTCACGAAGTTTCTTGATTTCCGGAATCAGCTCCCAATGGGCATCCACTTGGCTCATTTCTTTTCTTGTACGCAAATGAATGGAAAGATTGACGATGTCCTGCTGCAGGATGTGTGTCAGCCAGCCTTGCCATTCGTCTACCTCCGTATAACCGAGCCTTGTCTTTACACTTACGGGCAATCCTCCTGCTTTTGCTGCCTGGATTATATCTGCCGCAACTTCCGGACGGCGGATAAGGCCGCTTCCTTTTCCGTGATGTGCCACATTCGGTACCGGGCAGCCCATATTGATATCGATACCCTTAAAGCCTAGTTCAGCCATCCCAATACTCATTTGGCGAAAGTATTCAGGCTTGTCCCCCCATATATGGGCGACAATTGGCTGCTCATCCTCTGTAAAAGCCAAGCGTCCGCGCACACTCTTAATGCCCTCTGGGTGGCAATAACTCTCCGTATTTGTAAACTCCGTAAAAAACACATCAGGACGTGCTGCCTCACTCACTACATGGCGAAAAACAACATCCGTCACATCTTCCATTGGTGCAAGTATAAAGAATGGCCGTGGCAATTCACGCCAAAAATTTTCTTTCATAATATATTCATTTCCTTTCAGTATGGGATTTCCGGCATCCGTTATCCCAAAATTAAAGCAAAATGTCCTTTTACACTTATACCACGGTTGACCAGCTTTTATCAAATTGATTGGAAGTTAATTTCCAAATATTTTTGAGTTCAATATTCTTGCGAAGTTCAAAAAATAAACAGAAACCAATTGCGGTTTCTGCTCATTCTAAAACAATCTCGCCACAATCTTAATCGAGATCTTTCCTAACCCCATCCTTTAACCATTTCGCTGTCAACGTCTCAGCGTTTAGCATCTCTTCTGGCGTGCCTTCAAATATAATTTGCCCGCCTTGTTTTCCTCCTCCCGGACCCATTTCTATGATCCAGTCGCCCGCTGCTATAAAGTCAAGATTATGTTCGATGATGATGACAGAGTTGCCTCTGTTTACAAGGTTTTGAAATACATCGAGGAGTTTTTCATCATCTTCAGCATGCAGCCCTAAGGAAGGTTCGTCCAGAATGTAAATTTGTCCTTCCTTTTGCAAATGGCTTGCGAGTTTTAAACGCTGGATTTCCCCTCCGCTTAAAGAACTGGTCGTCTGCCCTAAGGTCAGGTAGCCTAATCCTACGTTCTTTAGCGTATGTACCCTGTTTAAAATCTTTTGCATTGTAAAATAATCAACAGCTTCGTCAATTGTCAAATCTAATATTTCAATGATGTTTTTTCCGTGATATCGATAGGACAGTGCTTCGTCTGAGTATCTCGTACCTCCACATGCTTCACAGGGTATTGTCACTGGATCGGCAAATGCTACTTCCGGCGTTATAACCCCTTTTCCTTTACAGACAGGACATGCCCCTAAGGAATTAAAACTGAACAATCCTGCCGGTTGATCCGTTGCCTTTGAAAAAATCGCCCGAATATCATCCATGATTCCCATATAGGTAGCCATGGTCGACCGGCTTGAAATACCGATTCCACCTTGTCCCACCGTTATTGATTCTGGATATTTTTCACGGAACGCTTCCAATAGCAAGGAGCTTTTGCCGGAACCGGAAACTCCGCATACAGAGACTAGGACATTTTTTGGAATATCGATATTCACATTTTTCAAGTTGTTGTTACTTGCCCTTCTTATTGTAAAATAGCTCTTTATTTCCCTTGGACTTTTGTTTATTTTTAGCTGCTGCTTTAACGCTTTAGCAGTTGGAGAGTTTTTTAATCCTTCTATTTTTCCCTGGTAGACTACTTTTCCTCCATTCACCCCTGCTCCTGGACCCATCTCTATTATTTCATCAGCTACTTTTATTACTGAAAGATTGTGTTCGATTACGATTACGGTATTATGCTGGTCTTTTATCCTTTTTAGCATCTGAATTAACATATTCACTTCTTCCGGATGGAGCCCAGCACTCGGTTCGTCAAAAATGTATGTAATATTGTTTAAACTGCTCCCTAAATGACGGGCTATTTTTACCCTTTGAGCTTCCCCGCCGGAAAGGGTGCCCATTTTTCTTGCCAGACTCAAATACCCCAGTCCCATGTCGACTAATTGTTTTACATAGGGGATTGCTTGTTTCGCTATCGATTCTCCCATAGGGTCTTTTATGCCCCTTAGTTCTTCCAGCAATTCCGGAAGCTCTAATTGATCGTATTCTGCAATATTTAAGCCATTTATTTTACACTCCAGTACCTTTGGGTTAAGGCCTGACCCAAGGCACAGCGGACACAATGAATGTGTGGTCACAGCTAGTACATCATCCTGGGATATTTGCTTTAGTTTTGAAATATCTCTATTTATGTAGACACGCGTAAATCTCGGCAATAACCCATCCCACTCTGCATTGTGGGGCCCATTTTTTGTGTGGAACGGCGCATAGGCTCTTTCACCTTCCCGCGGACCATATAAGAACAGGTGGAGTTTTTCCTCTGAGTAGTCCTTTATTGGTTTATCCGGATCAAATAATCCGCAGGTCATCATCCAATGGCCTTGCCAGCCTGCGGGGGATAATGGTTTAAATTGAACAGCATACTCTCGAAGTGATTTATCGAAATCGACAAGCTTATTTACGTCCGGAGCAATGACCTCCCCAAATCCGCCACATTCAGGGCATCTGCCAAAAGAACTTTGGCTTGAAAAATCTGTGGCAGAACCTATGGGTGGATTTCCTATCCTCGAGAACAAAAGCCTGATTAATGGATCAATATCCATATAGGTGCCCACTGTCGAACGGGAATTGCCGCCTGCTGGCCTTTGCTCTACTACTACAACCGGGCTTAGGTTTTGCATAAGGTCGGCATGGGGCCTTTCGTATCTTGGCATTTGATTTCTCACATAGAGAGGATAGTTCAATGTCATTTGTCTTCTGCTTTCTGTTGCTAATGTATCAAATACCACTGAGCTCTTACCAGAGCCTGAAAGACCAGTAAAGACGATGATTTTTTCTTTTGGAATGTTTAAATCTACATTTTTTAAATTATTTTCTTTAAGCCCTCTTAAAATGATTTCATCTTTAATATCTGACATTTTATTATCCTTTCTGTGGAGTTTTTACAAAATGCTGTATCGTCCACTATCCCGCCAGAACTCTACCTAATTACTTGAAAATAAAAACACCGAAACTGGCTGATCCCTACAGCCCGGCCCACTCTGTCCATGACAGGAATCTTTTTAAAATGGTGTCTGGATATTAACCATATGGCACTCTCTAAATCATCATCAGGCGCCAATGTTGCTCATTTCTTCGCAATATCGGAAAGATAATCTTTTATATATTATATTGTTTTTTAAATTCGAAAATCTCGTCGGCGGCTTGGTAGTACCCACCGGATTTTTGAAGAGTCTCCTGAATATTTTCAGCAGCTTCACGGAAAGATGGGTGGTTCAGTAAATAATCTACGGATTCCTTTAACTGCTTTGCGGTCAAGCCTTGCATATGTAACTTTATACCCGCTCCGATCTTGGCAACTTGACTGGCAATGACTGGCTGATCCGCACTTTGTGGAATGATTATGAGCGGAACCCCGCAATAGAGAGCTTCATGGGTACTGTTCATCCCACCATGGGTAATAAATAATGTAGAGTATTTCAGCACTTCAAGTTGTGGAACATAATTTCTTACAATGAAGTTTTCGGGTATTTCCCCTAAATCATCCAGCCGAATTTGGTTCCCTATCGACATCACCACGGGGTACTTGCTATTTCCAAATGCTTCAAAACAAAGCTTATAAAAACCAACATCCCGATTAAAAACAGTACCGAGTGAAATGTAAATGGGACTTTTTCGTTTTAATGTGGACATGTCAATGTTATCGTGCTCAACTCTTGAACAAATGGATGGGCCAACAAATTCATAGGTTTGATCAAATGTTTCTCCTAATGGCTGAAACTCCCTCGTTGTATACACAATTGTGAGCTTTGCGGGATTACAAAAAACCTCATACGGAGAATGAATCTTTACTCCATATTTTTCTGTTACCCTTCTAACAAGGTTTTTAAATTCATTGTATATAGGATTAAGAACCTCTGCAGGAATTTTATTAGACAACTGTTCCAATGTTTTATCAAAAGAGGCTTTTGTCTGCGCAAAAGATGTACAGGAATTGATTGCGGGAAGATTCAGGATTTGGGCCAGTAAACGTCCACAGCCAAACATGGAGTCATGGATGATATAGTCAAAATGCTCTCCTTTGATTTGATCAAGAACCGTGGGTATGACTACATCCGCCGTATGCAAAAGTCCGTTAATTCTTTCTAGCAAATGAGTTCTGCCACTTGAAATAAAGGCCTTTATAAATTTTTGACCATCAATGGTTCGTACCGTAGCCCCCGCCTTCTCCAATCGCTCCCGGAAATCTTCAACTGTAAAGTACACTACCTCTTCTCCACGCGAAATAAGCTCTTGAACAACACCGATAGTAGGATTGAGATGCCCTTCTGAACCAGTATTAATAAATAACACACGCGCCAAATAATTCACGCCCCATTCATCAAGTATTCTCTCCATTAATAATCGTTAAAAGTATAATAAAAATACTTTACCTTATTTAAGGTACGAAATATTCGGAATTCTTTATTGACTCTTGCTACCCCACGATGTAAACATTTAGTTACAGCATGTAGCTGCATACCAATAAAGATAAAAGATCTAATTAGATCGACAACAATATCGGGTCAGTTTGGCCATACGAGCAAGCTGCCCCAATAGACATCCGCAACCATATTTGAAAAGTGTCTGAAAAATGAAACGCCAACTCACACAAAGAGGAGGAATTGAGTAATGAAATTACTGCTAACATCTGGAGGTGTCACTAACAATAGCATACACGACGCGCTGGTTGACATGCTGGGCAAACCGATTGCCGAATCTAGCGCACTGTGCATCCCCACCGCAATGTACGGGCATCCTTGGGTCGGCCCAGGCGTTAAAACCTGGGAGTTCATCAGCGGGAAAGAACAGAGTCCCATGGTAAATCTGGGTTGGAAGTCCGTCGGCGTGCTGGAGCTCACAGCGCTGCCAAGCATCGACGAAGCCCGCTGGGTGCCGCTGGTCCGGGGGACGGACGTCCTGCTGGTATCAGGCGGTGACGCCCTTTACCTTTGCCACTGGATGTGGCAATCCGGGCTGGCAGACCTCTTGCCGTCGCTGAACGCAGTCTATGTGGGAATGAGTGCTGGGAGCATGGTGATGGCACCTAGCATCGGGGAATTTTTCGTTGGCTGGACTCCACCCAACGGTGGTGATGAAACGCTTGGTCTGGTCGATTTTGCAATGTTCCCGCATCTGGATCACGAGATGCTGCCGTATAACACGATGGCTAATGCAGAGAAATGGGCTGCCGAGATGCAGGGGGCTGCCTATGCAATTGATGATCAAACCGCCATCAAAGTGATCGATGGAGCGGTCGAAGTAGTATCCGAAGGGAAATGGAAACTGTTTACGCCGTGATCTTACTATGCAGCTAGCTTCGTGGGCACAGTCTCGGAGGAACTGCTTATCATCACAGCTTTGTAAATCCATTACAAGAAACGCAATATGGCAACGCCCAACTTACAACCGGGTTGGTTGCCTTTTTTAAAACTTTATCTTTTTTTGAAACACAGCTTCTGTCTTCTTCCTTGAAAACTCCTATGTTGATATTTTTGAAAAAGCTAGTTTTAATTTAACAAATTTCTAATATGAATATTAGGAAAACCTAAACTAATTAAGGGGAAGGAGAGTTAACCATGACACAAGATACAGGTCATAAATATTATAAAGAATTAATTGATTTACAAGATGCAGAAGGGGTCGAAGCTCAATTTCGAAGTTTACTTGAGGTTCCGATTGAATCTATTTCTGACCTCGAAACGTGGTTGAAAGATGAAAAAGATTTAATGATGAAAATCACGGAGGCTATGACAGGCCACCAAGTCGATTTCTACCGAAACACAGAGGATGCGGATATCAAGTCGACTTATCTTCACGATCAGCAAGTCATCCAGCCAATCTTAATGAAATATGAAGCAAAATTGAATGAGAAATGCAGTGAGTCTCCTTACTTATATCAATTAGATGAAGACCGTTACGGCTTAATGCGACGCGTTCGCGAGTCCAAAGCTAAACTGTTCAGAGAAGAAAACATTCCCTTAATGGTAAAAGAACAGGAGCTCTGTACGAAGTATAGTGAAATGATGGGAGGATTAACAGTTGAATGGGAAGGGGAGGAAAAGCCTTATTCGTCCATTCAATCCAAGCTCGATGACCTTGACAGAGAGGTGCGAGAAAAAGCTTATCACGCCATGATGTCAGCCCATCGAGGGATTAAGCTCGATATAGATGCCATTATGGATAAACTTGTTCAACTGCGCCATCAAATCGCTTTAAATGCAGGCTTTGAAAATTATCGTGAGTATATGTTTGTGGTCAAAAATCGCGAGTATACTGTTCAAGATTGTTATGACTTTCATGATAATGTAGAAAAGCATATTGTCCCAGCGTGGAATCGGTTAGCAGACGTCTTTAAGTCCAAACTTAATGTTGATACGTATCGCCCTTGGGATAATACCGCAAAATTATTGAAAAACCCACCATACTCCGAAGTATCTACTCTTTTGGATGGCGTTTCAGAAATGTTAGGAAAGACCGACCCCTATTTTGGAGAGAGTTTCGAGCACATGAGGGAGCATGGATTACTAGATCTTGGAGATCGGAAAGGAAAAGGCCCAGGTGCTTTCTGTACCTACTTACCTGTTTCCGGGGATACCTTTGTTTTCGCGAATTTTAGTCCATCCTTTGATTCACTGAGCGCATTGATTCATGAAATGGGCCATGCGGTGAATGGGTACCTAGGGTTTTCAGAACACGGGCCTTTTGAGGAATACCAACATCGAGCGGAAGTTGCTGAACTGTATTCTTTTGGAATGGAATTGCTCTTATTGGATAAGTTAGATAACTTTTATCCAGAAAAAGAAGAATTTAAGAGCGCCCAGCGTGAAGAGCTAAGATGGGCATTTTCAATGTTATTAAAACCTCTAACCGGGGATATATTCCAGCATTGGATGTATACGAATCCTACGCACACTGCCAAAGAGCGTGATGAAAAGTACTTTGAAATCTCAAAACGTTATGGCTTTAACCCTGTGGATACTTCCGGGTTTGAAGAGGAAATTGGGATGAGCTGGGCAGACACCATTCATTATTTCCATTTTCCTTTCTATACTATTGAATACGCCATTGCAATGCTGGGGGCTCTTCAATTACTTGAAAACTATCAGAAAAATCCAGATCAAGCGGTTGAATCCTATAAAAAAGGGGCAAGTGCAGACTACAATCAATCCATCGCCTCGATTTTTGAAGAAACTGGAGTCAAATTTGATTTTTCAGAGCCCGTTGTTAAGCGTATGGGTGAATTCCTAGAAAAAACTATCCAAGATATTCATTAACAAAGTGAGTGCAAGGAGGCCGTACTTAGCAGAAGGCAATCGGAATTTTTCTACGCAAAAAGGTACAACTAGAAGGTCTTCTAGTTGTACCTCTTGTGTTGCAGCCAGAAGGAACTTTTTGGAAAGCCTCATTTTTAAGCTTTAAGCTGGTGCATCAACTTCATCTTCTTCAATGCGTTTTTCTGCATATTGAACGTCTTTCCTTGCGCTAAAGCGGTCTGCCTTTTCCAGGGTGACAATGATATTGTAATCCGGAATGCCTGCAAATTTTTCATAACGACCACGAGGCAAAAGGAAATTACCTTCCGGGAAGTGAACTTGAACATTTCCGCGCGAGATTTCAACAAACTTTGCCCTTCCCTGGAAAACGCCGAATCCATTGTAAAGAACGACTCCTTCACCTTCAGCTATGCTCAATTCCCGCGCATCATCTTCATTCATTAACACATCATAGCGGCCAGCGCCAGTCAACGGATCCACCTCATTATAAACCATGGAGTTGAACTGTTTGCCGCGGCGGGATGTGACAATGAATTGGCCTTCCTTTTTACCGAGGTCTGGAATATCAACAGCAATGAGATTTCCCCTTCCATCCGGCGTAGGGCAAATGCCATCCTCACACAACCAGGCGCCGCCCCACTGAAATACATCGCCGGCATTTTTTAAGTGCTGGATACCGTCATAGTTGGGGTTGGCTAAAGCAATTTCATTGCGGATTGCCTGTGCATCCTTGAAATCGACTAAATCTGCGGTTTCCGGCTTCACCCGTTTTGCAAGATCGACATAAATTTTCCACTCTTCACGCGCTTCCTCGATGCGATTCTTGTTCCCCGGAATTTCCGGGCTGAAATAAACCATACGTTCAGTTGAAGTGGATGTGCCGCCGCCTTCCTGCTCATAGCGTGTCTTCGCCGGAAGGACTATGACCGCTTCCTTGGCATCGAGCAGAGTAGACGTGTTAAGGATGATATCCTGGTGAACACGAATTTCAAGTCCGGACAGTGCCTTTTCTATAAATTCCGGATCCGGCATCGTCTCCAGGAAATTACCGCCTGACATATAGTAAAGTTTGATTTTCCGTTCATGATCATCCGGGAGGACTATGTTTTCCAGGGTGACCCCGACAATATCTCCCTGCCAATTAGGCAGCTTGAATCCCCATAGTTTTTCAATCCGGCCGATATTTTCACCGTAGAAATCTCCCCCTGGCAAAACAAAGGGGTCTGCACCCATTTCCCCCGAGCCCTGTACAGAAGAATGGCCGCGGAAAGGCATTAAACCAGCATGTTTTCTGCCTAGATGTCCACGCAATAAAGCAAGGTTGGCCACCTGAGAAATATTATCCGTAGCAAAGGAATGCATCGTTAAACCCATAGCCCATGCATAGACAGCGTTTTTGCTATTTGCCAGCAACTCTGCCAATTCAACAATCCGGTCCTTTGCAACTCCCGAAGACTTTTCAATTTCTTCCCATGATTGCTGCTGGACATGTGCCACTAACTCGGAGTAGCAATTTACGTGCTCCTGGACGAATTCATGGTTAATCGCCGAACCTTTCCTGACTTCCTCCTTTTCAAACCAATGCTTCATTATTCCGTGCATAAATGCGATATCCCCGCCGATATTCACTTGATAAAAATCATCGGCAAGCTTTGTTCCGAACAAGGCAGATTCGGGGTTCGAAGGGATCCAGTATTTGTCCATTGCCGGTTCCCGATATGGATTCACAACGATAATTTTTGTTCCTTTTTTCTTTGCTTCAAGCATGTATTTTGAGGAAACTGGCGAACTGTTGGACGCAACGCTTCCCCAGAATAAAAGTACATCCGTACCAATCCAATCTAGGTAGTTGGCCGTCGAGGCCCCAACGCCGATAGAGCGCTTCAGTGCTGTCTTTGAAGGGGAATGGCAAATCCGGCTGGCATTGTCGATATTGTTCGTGCCAAGGAAACGGGATACCTTCGCCGCGACATAGTATGTTTCATTTGTAATGCCACGCGCGGTCAGGTAAAAAGCATATTGTTTCGGATTCAGCTGTTTCATTTTCCCGGCTATCATGTCCATCGCATCATCCCAGGTTATCCTTGAGAACCTGCGCTCACCTTTCCTGCGAATCATCGGATAAGGAATCCTGCCGAGCTTGCGGAGCTCCGAACTGCTGTATTTCCTTAGTTCATCGATATCAGCATGAAGGATTTCCGGTTTAATCGCTCCGATTGTATTTAAGCGGAGAACGTTCAATCTAGTCGTACAAATGTGGGGGCCTGTCAATGTCTGGTCCTGAAGCCCCGACACTCCCAGTGCACAGCCGTCACACACACCCTTTGTCAGGATATTGGCGGCATACCCGAAATTATCGCGGTTCTCCCAAAGTGTTTTAACAGTATCACGTATATGTTTCGGCTTTACCTTGCCGAGCCCAAAAGGAATGGGGCTGACCCAATGTTCCGGTGCCGGCATAGCCGCTGTTTTCTGAGGTCCTGGATGTTTCGTTTTTCCCATATAAAACACTCCTATTAAAATCATAAATAAAGCCGTTTTGAAAAGAAAAAACCACCGCAAACACTGGAATTACAGAGAATTCCAAGGTAAACGGTGGTTAGTCTTTAGCAGGAACGCTGCCAAGTGCCATACCTTAAAGTTAATTACAAAACTTTTTTTCGATGTCTTGATCAAAAACAAAAACTGACATTCCAAAGTCTCGGTCGATATCAATATCTACGAACAACTCAACAAAGTTACAGCCAAGAAATTCTTCCATTTCCACAGGAGGGTTTTTTCGGTACATGTCTTTTACCATTTCGGTTCTGGCAGCCCGCAATGCCTGTTTCCCCTCGTTTGCGGAAGCAATGAATTTCTCTACCGGTGAAAGGTTTCCTTCCATTTCACAAATTGCCCAGTTTTTGCAAAATGTCGTGGTAATTCTGCTTGGCCCTTTTCCCATATGCTTCTTTCGAAAGGATCGAACCAGATTACTAAACTCAGCTTCGTATTTATTCATAATTTCCCCCAACTCCAGAGGCTCATAATGATTGGTATTTTACCATACGGAGCTCGATTAAAAAAGAAATCAAGATGCGAGCTTCTTTTGCTCGATCTGTTTACGCAACTTGCGTATGTCAAAACGGATGACGATCGATACGGCTAGTGCAACGACAAACAACCCTGCGAAATAGGTAAGGCTCGCTGCATAGCTTTGTGTTTTATCAAACATCCATGCTGCAAACATTGGGCCTGCCAACCCTGCCGCCGCCCAAGCTGTAAGAATGTAACCGTGAATCGCACCAAGCTGTTTTGTTCCAAACAAATCGCCGATGTAGGCAGGAATGGATGCGAAACCGCCACCGTACATTGTGTATACAATCGCCAGCATGACTTGGAATAGCAAGGCATTTGTTGTATGCGGCAGCAACGCAAACAAGACAATTTGAGTAGCAAAGAAAATGGTATACGTATTGGGACGGCCGATATAATCAGAAATGGATGCCCAGCCAAGGCGGCCGAAACCGTTGAATAGTCCCATTACCCCGACAAGTGCGGCTGCGCCGGCTGTTGTCAGACCAATACTTTCCTGCGACAGCGGCTTTGCAGCTGATAGAATTGCAATCCCGCACGTTACGTTAATGAATAGCATGAGCCAGAGATAATAGAACCGCTTCGTTTTGACAGCTTCATTAGCCGTTAACTGAGATAGATCCTGCTTAACTTTGGCTTTTCCGGATTGGACCTTTTCCTTGAATCCTTCAGGAAGCCAATTCACTGGGGGCTTTTCCAAATAAAGAGAAGATAATGTCATAATTGCAAAATAGGCAGCTCCCAGGATAAAAAAGGTATTTGCAGTGCCAACAGATTTAATCAATGAATCCATGATTGGGCTGCTGATTGCAGCCGCGAAACCAAATCCCATAATCGCAAGCCCTGTTGCAAGGCCGCGCCTGTCAGGGAACCATTTTACAAGCGTCGAAACCGGAGCAATATATCCGACTCCAAGGCCAATTCCTCCCAATACTCCATAGGTTATGTACAATAACGGCAGGGAACCAAGATTTACTGCGAGACCCGAACCTAAAATGCCGGCGCCGAAGAATGCGGCTGCAAGAAGTCCAGCCTTTCTCGGTCCGTGCTTTTCAACAAAGTGGCCAAGGAAAGCAGCAGACAAGCCAAGGAACAGAATCGCAAGGCTGAAGGTGAACTGGACTTGCTTTGCAGTCCAGCCAAATTGCTCCATTAAGGGGTTTGTAAAATTGCTCCAAGCATAGACAGAGCCAATGGAAATATGGATGCCCACAGCCGATGCAGCAATGAGCCATCGGTTTTTCGTTTTCATTTCGTTCCTCCTCGTGGGTATGTTTCTGCATGGACTGCTTGTCTGTAGGGCAAATTGCAGCAAAAAAACCGCCAATCTGTCATACATGCGAGGGGCCGCATGCAGAAAAAGACTGACGGTTAGGTTCCAGCAGGTTCGCTACTTTCAGACTAACAGTAATCGCTTTCAAATGTTCACACTTTAACCGAGAACAGGGTCGCTATTTCGAATCAAAATGTGACATTTTTGTGAACTTTAGAAAAATTTTACCATTTCACAAAGTTAAGTGCAACACTTAACCTAATAATTTTTCACTATGTGCATGTTAGTTATTTTTCTTGTGAAAATGATCAGAATATGGTTACACTTTAATTATTCAAGATTTCGTCAAATTTGGGGTGAGTATTATGCTGGAAAGTATGAGCCAAAAATATCAAATAACCAAATATTCCAATGGCCGTTTTCTTAATGTTGAAGATGTGATTGTGAACGAATTCCCTTTGACTGTGTTCGTCAATAACGTTGAGTTTGCCACAATGGTTGTTACTCCTACCCATTTTGAAGAAATGGTTATCGGTTTCCTTGCATCCGAAGGGGTCATACGTACTTACAGTGACATACTATCACTCAGCATTGACGAAGATCGTGGCTATGCCTATGTTGAATTAAAGGTGAATTCAACTACAAATCAGCAGTATTATTCAAAGCGGTTCATTGGCTCCTGCTGCGGGAAAAGCCGCCAGTTCTATTTCCACAATGACGCCCGTACAGCTAGGACGTCCATGTCAAAAATAAAAATTAGTGCCTCCCAAAGCATTTATCTCATGAATGAAATGCAAAACAGCTCAGAAGTGTTTCAGGAAACCGGAGGAGTCCATAATGCTGCACTCTGTACACCGGATGAAATCATTGCTGTCCGTACCGATATTGGCAGGCATAATGCGTTGGATAAATTATTCGGATATAGTATTCTAAACAATATTCCTGTAAGGGATAAAATTATTGTATTCAGCGGAAGAATCTCTTCTGAAGTGCTTTTGAAAGCTGCGAAGATTGGCGTGGGAATCGTATTATCAAAGTCAGCACCGACTGATTTGGCAATCAAGCTAGCCCAGGATTTAAACATTACAGCTGTGGGCTTTATTCGGGGAGAGTCATTCAATGTCTATTCCTGTCCGGAAAGAATAGTGGATTAATTTTTACATCGGAATCTTGGTGGATCTCGTCGGAAAGTAGAACATATAGTGCTGTACTATTCCAATAAAATTAAGGTGATACGAAACGTAAAACTAATGAGATTTGTCTATTCTAAAATAGTAATGACTTTTCCTTAATATTAAAGAAGGCAACTCCCTGAGGGGTAGTTGCCTTCTTTCAGTATAATTTTTGCGACCTCTTCTACATGTCCAGAGTGTATGTGACTACACACGGATTGTGAGTTTTTATCATTAAAAACCCCCGAATCATTAAATCATTGACGTACTTGGGGATAGGCACCTCTCTTACAATAGGTCTCTTCTCAAATCCTCCGCGGATTTTGGAGACAGATAACCGGGTGCAACGTCAAAAACAGTTTTTGCACCAGCTTGCCCTTCTTTATTTAAACGATAAGCTGCTCGTGCATATGCCACTAGTACACTAGCTGTAAATTCAGGGTTGCTTTCTAAGTTAAGCGAGAATTCAATAATTTGTTTATTGTCTTTTCCTGTTTTCCCGCTTCGAATGACAAATCCACCGTGTGGCAATTTTGAGTGGTTTTCTTTTAATTCTTCTGCTGTAATAAAGTTTACTTCTGTATCATAGTCAGCAAAGTAGTTCGGCATTGTTTTAATATCATGCTCAATTTTAGCTTTATCATAGCCTTCCTCAGCTACCACATAACAAACACGACGGTGTTTTTCACCGGTTGAAAGCTCAGGGTTAACCCCGCTTTTAACCTTTTCAATCGCTTCATCAATCGGAACCGTATACTGAACACCACCAACTACACCCTCTACTCGACGAACCGCGTCTGAATGCCCTTGGCTAAGCCCTTTCCCCCAGAAAGTATACGTTGCACCATTTGGGATAATCGCTTCCGACATCAAACGATTCAAAGAGAACAAACCTGGATCCCAACCGACTGAGATAATGCTCGTCTTGCCGCTTTCTTTCGCCGCTTCATCAACCGCGCTGAAGTATTCTGGAATCTTTGCGTGTGTATCAAAACTATCGATCGTGTTAAACATTTTAGCAAAATAAGGACCTTGTTCCGGGAGGTCTGTTGCTGAACCTCCACATAAAATCATCACATCAATTTTGTCCTTATATTCCTCTGCACTTGAAATATGCAATACCTCTACATTTGGCTCCTTTATTAAAAGGTTTTCAGGTGCTCTTCTTGTAAAAACAGCCACAAGCTCCATATCAGAACATTGCTTGATTGCTTCAATCGTTCCTCTGCCCAGGTTACCATAGCCTACAATTCCTACTTTAATATGATTAGTCAATGCTCTTTCTCCATTTCTATACTTTTTTATTTTTCATTATAAATTATAGAAAAGTGCCTGTCACTTCCCGCACAGACTAGAGGGACGGTTCTCGTGGCTTTTTTATGTACCAAAAGGACCGTCCCGGTGGTGTACTCTGATTTGCTTACCTTCTGTCGTTGCTTTCTTTTTCCCCATCAAGTATTTTCTGCATTGCTGTCTTTATATCGGCCAGTTCAAGCTTTGATAGCGAATCGGCATCGATTGAAGCAATATCTTCCATCAACGAGAGCCTCAATGACTGGGCCTGGATCGCCTCTTCGATAAGATTCGCCGCAAATCGGCCATTCCCGGAAACCTGCCTGTCCTTGAGAGACTCCAGGATATAGTCCTCACCGTCCCCGGAAAGCTTGTATTGATAGGTTTCTGCATAGTTAATCATGATTTCGAGGAGCTCCTCTGGATTGTAATCAGGAAAATGGAAGAATTTTTTAAAGCGGGACCTTAATCCAGGGTTAAATTCCAGAAGCGCATCCATCTGTTCCGGGTATCCCGCAAGGACAATAACGAGATTTTCATTATGCCTCGTCATTTCATCTACCAGTGTATCAATCGCTTCCCTGCCAAAATCCCCTCCCGATGGGCTAAACAATGAATAGGCTTCATCAATGAAAAGGACTCCTCCGAGTGCATCGCGGACTTTCTTTCTCGTTTTCTCGGCTGTTTGGCCAACATAGCCGGCGACAAGGTCCGCCCTGCTGGCAATCACCAAATGGCCGCGCTTTAGAAAGCCGTTTTCTTTTAAAATTTCAGCATATATTTTTGCTACCGTTGTCTTTCCTGTACCGGGGTTTCCGGTAAACACTGAATGCAGCTGTACGGGGACCGTGGGCAGGCCGCTGTCCCTCCTCATTTGCTGAAGTTTGACGAAAGCTGCCAGGGTTTTCATTTCACCCTTTATCGAATGCAACCCGATAAGGCGGTCCAGTTTTTCAAGTGGCCTATTGCGGTTTTCCTGGACTGGCAGCTTGAAATCGTTTCCGTCCAGAATAGAAAAACGAAGAATGTCTAACACATTGTCATCTTTCGCTGCTCCCTTTCGAAAAATGGCCTCAAGGACAAGGTTATGAACCGTTCTTGCGTTACCAAACGTTTCGTCTACCCTTTCACGTTCAAGCCGTTCCTCTAATGCGTTCTTTGCCTGTTTTGTTAATAGATAGTCATTGTCCTCAGCAATTTTCTCAGCAATTGTCACCAGTTCCTTATTTGTATAGTCACGAAGGAAAATATGGTTGGATTGAGGGAATCGACTTCGAAGGCCGGGGTTCGCATTAAGGAAAATCCTCATTTCTTCAGGATAACCGGCCAGGACAACTGCGAACTTCCCACCAAATTCCTCTCCGGTCATCAATGAAACGAGTGTATCAATTGCGGCCTGGCCATAATCATTGCCTGTTTGGCCCTCCCGTTTCAGGCTATAGGCTTCATCGATGAACAATACCCCTCCAACAGCCTTACTGACAATTGCCCGAACATTTTCCTCCGTTTGGCCAACATAGGATCCTACCAGTTGAGATCTATTTGTTTCGATGACCTCTTCCCTTGGCAAAAAGCCAAGCTCATGAAAAATTCTTGCCAAAAGCCTGGATAGGGTTGTTTTTCCCGTACCCGGGTTCCCGGTAAGGACAAAATTTAGGCTAAGCTCATCTTTCATCTGGAAGCCCATGTCCTTACGCTTCTTTTGAAACTTAAGGTACTGATAATAATCCTTGACGCGACTTTTGACAGCTTCAAGGCCTATCATATTATTAAGTTCATCAATTGCATCCACAGCCGTTTCTTTTTCCTGCCCTGACGATTCAGCGAATATGCTTTCCCATTCTTTTTTAATTGCTCTAATCTGTTCAAGTTTATTCGTTAATTCCTCAAAATGTGAAGCGGTATGAAAAACCCCTGTAATCGATTGGTCGTATTCCTCGGCAGCTTTTAAAAGCTCGCTCGTTGATTTGATTGCATCAAGCATCAGGTTATAGAGCTTTGTCTGTATGGGGTCCACTGCACCCTGAAGCGAGTTGTCCAGCTGATCAAGCTGATCATCAGCCTGTTCAAGGAAATTACGGCAAATCATTAAATATTCCTCGGCAAGCTTCTTCTTTGTCGTCCGATTATCCGTCTCCCTGATAAGTGGAAATTCCAATGAGTCCAAAAATGGTGCTGCAGTCCGCCAGGCAGATTTGTTCAAAAATTCCTGCGCAACACGATTAGCTGGGTCAAGCTCTGCGGCCCGTTTCATCCAAACGATTCCAAGTCTGTCCCTTTCGTCTTTGTGGATGCGGGATTTGCCAGCCATCACGAGCAATCGGGCAATTTCCTTTGCGCTAAGCGTTTGATCATGCTCCATTATATAAGCGAGGATTTCTACCTCGTCATCGATGTACCCTTTTTGTTCTAGTTCATCGTTCCATGTTGTTTGCCCCTGCATAGTTCCTCACACCTGTTTACTGTTTCTTACTATCGTATCATATTGGACACGGGGTTACGAAAGGCTGCGTTTAAAAGGAACAAAGGCCTGATTTTAAGACCCCTTTAAGACTGCCCTTCACGAAGCAGTCATAAGCAGTGAACAATATGAAAGTAAAGGTTATTCAAACATCTCTCGCCTTTCTTGCTCTACCTTCACCGTTTACACTTCCACTATGAAATCTAAAATGAATCATAGCAACTTGACACTAAATTGTATTTTGTAAACAATAATCTACTAATTTGCATTAACACATTCAAAAGAATACGATAAAGAAAATAAATATGATAGCCTTAACTGGCCTTGAAAATATTGCAGAAGTAGTTCCTGGGCCTGTTAAAAGGAGGATATGTAAATGGCCTTACGAGGTAAGAGCATTAATCTGTTTTTAATGGATGGCACATCAAGCGGCAGAATTAAATGCACTTTGGCGAATTGGACAGGCGTTGCTTACAGAATCCCACGTACAGAACTTGATAAATGTAAGGGACGTGATGACCTTTCACAAAGTGGCGTTTATTTTTTATTCGGTACATCTGACCAAACTGGAGACAATGTGGTGTATGTCGGACAAGCTGGGGTTCGTAAAAATGGAGAGGGCTTGCTTAGTCGACTAGTGGAACACAAACGTAACCCAGACAAAGACTATTGGACGGAAGCTATCGTATTTACTACTTCCAATAATTCATTTGGACCAACAGAAATAAGTTACCTGGAAAATCGTTTCTGTAGGCTCGCGGTAGAGGCAGGCCGTTACACAGTTAAAAATGGCAATGAACCTGCCATTGGCAATATAACAGAGGAAAAGGAAAGTGAACTTGAAGAATTTATAGATTATGCCAGGATTATAATGGGGACCTTAGGCCACAAAATATTTGAACCTCTTATTGAAAACAATAATCCTGTCGTAACAGCTGGGGCTCCGGAAGATGACTTACTGCTTTATATGAAACGGAAAAGCCGGAAAAGCGGACTTGTCATTGAGGCAATGTGTAAACAGACGAATGAGGGTTTTGTCGTCTTGAAAGGAAGCCGTATTGAGACTATAGATTCCGATAGTATTCCATCCACGATTAAGGACCGACGGAAAAGCGCAAATATTGATGCGAACGGAATCCTGCTGGAAGACATTCTCGTCCGAAGCCCGTCCTATGCTGCTGCATTTGTGATTGGCGGTTATGCAAACGGACTCACAGAGTGGAAAACAGAAGACGGGCAATCACTAAAAGAGATAGAAACCAGTGACCTTACATAAATTGTACAATGAGAAAACTCAAAGGCAACTCTCATAAAGGTTAGTTGCCTTCCTTTAGTATTATTTTCGCTACTGCCTCAACATGTGTTGAGTGTATGTGACAACACATGGGGTGCTTGGTGAGTTTACAAAAAAATAGCCCTCCATGAGCTAAGTATGAAGGGTTTCATTATTACTTATAGATCTTCTAATGCTTTTTTGTTAGCAATATAGATTCGCATAGGCTCATTGTTTCCTTTTGCTAAAGCTCTCCCTGCAGCTCCCCTGTATGATTCGTTTACCTCTGTTCCACCGGCCTTGAAAACTGTCTTAAAAGCATCTTCCATCCCTTTTGCACGATTCTCTTCTAATGATTTGTTAATTTGTTTATTTCCCATTCTTCTTTTCCCCCTTTTGCTTTATTGATTTAAATTCATGACCGAATTTCTGAGCATATAAATCAGCTGTTTCAGTTAAAGGTAAGGTAGTTCCATTTTTTTCATTTCTTTTTAACTTAAGCTCAGCTAAAGAAACAACCCTTTCGTCTTTCATTAATTCACAACCCTTAAAAGTTAATAAAAATACAAAATTTTTAAAATAAAGAAAAAAGGAAAAAGAAATAAATGATATGAAATAACTCCTTTAACTTTTATCATTCAATTTTTGGAATAATAATTCCAATGAAACTTTTAGAACCTTTGCCAAGGCCAAAGCTAAGAATACATTAGGGATTGAAGTGCCATTTTCAATCTTTCTAATTGTTTCTTTAGTAACTCCTACCATAGACGCTAATTTCTCTTGTGATAATCCTTTATTTTCTCTTTCTTCTCTTAATGGTGTTTTAAACTTAGGATCAGCCACTTTTATAACCCCTAACATATTTATATTTATACTTTACCGCAGAGAACAAAAGTTGTCAATTATAGTTGACAACTTTTGTTTTCTTTTTAAAAATGATTTACTTCGCCTATCTAAATTATTCTTAAACCCATCCTTCTGCATTTTTCCTTTATATTCAACTATTTACCAAAAAATATGTTAAAATGTAGGGAAGAATGGGGGCATTTTGATGAATAATGTTGCAATTTTTTGGGATTTAGATAATACACATCTAACAATCCAAGAACAATTTGGTACGCAAGAAGGTTATTTAATCAATTTAATTGATGCAGTCGATAACCTCTTTGCAGATGATAGTATAAGAATTTTTAGGGCCTATGCTGACTTTGAAAAAATTAGAAAAGTTCAATCCGAAATTCAAAAGAAAAAAGTAACACCAAAACATGTTTTTAGCAGTAATTCAGGCACTGATAGCAGAAAGAACGCTAGTGATATTGAATTATGTTTAGATGCATTAGAAATTGCCATTAAGAATATAGACATAACTCATTTTGTAATAATTTCTGCAGATAAAGACATGATCCCCTTAATGCATAGGTTAAAATATTATGGAAAGAATGTTTATCTAATTTACTTAGAAGCTGCAATTTCAGAAGATAAATTGGTTCTCGACTTTTGCGATGAAAAAAAGTCTTTAGAAGAATTAATTAATTTAGTTAAAAAAGATCCTAATAAGCTAACAGAAGATGAATTCACTAAAGGTACCGAAGATGCTGTAGAGGTAGTAGTCAACTTCTATGAAAGAAATAAAGAAAAACCTCATGTGTTTTTTGGATTACCATTTTATAAGCAAGATATGATAAGTAAAGGTTATTCTGGTGAAGTAGCCGAAACAATATTAAGACATTGCCTGGAAAATTGCATTTTACAATCTGAGGATCTAGGCGGAAATAAATTTAAAATCTCAATAAAAAATGAGGCAAAAGTTGGCAGTTAATTATTGACATTAATTTCATTTTTTAATATGATAAGTATATCAAGATTTAATCAAATTTCTTATCAACAGTTTTAATCAATGTTTTTATCTAGAAACACCATCTTTTTGACCCAGTTATCTCACTGGGTCATTTCTAATTTATTTATTGTTTATTATAAATTAAAATAAAAAAGCAAGCCCGCCTTTAACCATTGGTAAAAGGCGGGCTTGCTTTTTTCACTTCTTAGTTATAAGTGATTACCATAAAGAACAATCAAAAATATACAACACTTAACAGTGAATTATTTACTTATAGAAGTACTGCGCACTACCAACAATAAAATTTCTATATTGTTTTCTTTCTTGATTTGCATAACCAAGAACAAATTTAAACAGGTTTCCAAACATTGCTCCAATACCACGTTTTTCTTCATCAGATAATGAAGGTAAGCCGGCACCATAATAAACCAAAAAAGTTTCAACTGGCGGTATCTTCAAATAATTATTATTAAAAACAGTGATTTTTAGAAAGTCAAAGTCAGCAATGGCTAAATTAAATTGCTTATGAACCCTACCACCGATTAACTTTGATACAGCCCTGTAATTATTTATTAAACAAGAATCCGAAGCGAGAACCAAAGAAGTGGGAGTGAAAGCTGCTATTTGCGGAAAATGCATATTCAGAGCCCTCCTTTATAATTTAAGATGACTTATTTGAGTGATGAGCTGATGCAGAAAATTAGCGTAGCAATTATTAGGCAAAGTCGTTCTTCTGTTTACGGCCGGATTGTGAGACTCGAGGAGCAGGAACGGCTTCTAGCAGTAACGGTTCGGTGGAGTTTCGACTGGTTACAGTTACGGCCAAGTGTGCTTTTCACGAAATGCGCGAAGGAGTTTTTACTTTTTTAACTGAAGAAGCTGGGAAAAGTGCATATCCTCTGCACAGTCGCCTGGGTTAATTGTGGTCAACAAATTAGGCGCTCCACTAATTAAGAGCGCCTAAAGTAAATCATCCTCATATATGAGTCTCGGTTTTGCACTTAAAATTGGTTATATTCTTTACTTTGGAACTAATTGGAACCGCCATTTAACGTAAGCATTATTTCTTTAAAGCTTTCTAATCCAGCTTCAATGTTTTCAATAATTTCGTTTGCTAGTAAATCTGGATCCGGGAGATTATCTAAGTCTGCTAAGCTTTTATCTTTAATCCAAAAGATATCAAGGTTTGTTTTATCTCTTGCTAAAATTTCTTCGTAAGTGAACCTACGCCATCTACCATCTGGATTACTTTCTGACCAGGTCTCTGTACGATCTTGTCGATTAGATGGGTTATAACACCTAATGAATTCCTCTAAATCATTGAATGTCATTGGTTTCTTCTTCAATGTATGGTGAACATTAGTTCTATAATCATATATCCAAACTTCATTGGTCCATGGGTCTTTTGCGCCAGGCTTGTTATCAAAGAAAAGAACATTGGCTTTTACTCCAGGTCTATAGAATATTCCAGTAGGTAAACGCAAAATTGTATGGAGCTCCGTAGTTTGTAGGATTTGCTTTCTAACAGTTTCCCCTGCTCCGCCTTCAAAAAGAACATTATCAGGTAAGACAACAGCTGCCTGTCCAGTTTCTTTTAAAAGGGTTCTTATATGTTGCAAAAAGTTTAGCTGTTTGTTTGAAGTTGTAACCCAAAAGTCTTGTCGGTTATAAACCAAATCTTCTTTTTCTTGTTCTCCCTCCTCATTAGTAATGGTCATACTGGATTTTTTACCAAAAGGAGGATTGGCCAATACATAGTCATATCTTTTGCCTTCATCTGCTACTAAAGCATCGGCAGAAGAAATAAACGTCTCACCGTCAATTTCCCCAATGTTATGAAGGAACATATTCATTAAACACAATCTTCTTGTATTAGCAACTATCTCGTTACCGTAAAACGTTTTATTCTTTAAAAACTCTTTTTGTTCTCGATTTAATTCATGATTGTCTGTAATGTAATCATAGGCTGCCAAAAAGAACCCACCTGTGCCACATGCGGGGTCTATAATGGTTTTCATTGGTTCTGGTCGAACACAGGCTACCATAGCCTTGATAAGAGCTCTAGGGGTAAAGTATTGTCCAGCACCACTTTTTGTATCCTCTGCGTTTTTTTCCAACAATCCTTCATATATCTTTCCTTTAAGGTCAGCTCCCATCATACTCCATTTTTCTTTATCTACCATATCGATAATTTTATGGAGCTTAGCTGGGTCTTGAATCTTGTTTTGTGATTTTGTAAAAATCTGACCTAATGTCCCTTTAGTGTTAGAAAGTTCTTTCAAGACTTTATTATAATGTGTTTCTAATTCCGCACCTCTTATATTTTTTAAAGTTTCCCAATCACAACCCTCTGGGACACTGATATTACGGAAATATGGCGGTTTGGTAAATTCATCAACCATTTTAAGGAATAGCAAATAGGTAAGCTGTTCTAAATAGTCACCATAACTTACACCGTCATCACGAAGTACATTGGCAAAACTCCATACTCTTGATATTATGTTTACTTCATTGCTCATACTTTAACTTCCTCATTCCTTTTAATTCTTTCTAAAAGCTTATCAGCGGGTTCCCAATCCGGCTCCCTACGGCAATCTTCTATTTCTTCCTCGCTTAGAAGTTTACCCTCAAAGGCTTTGTTAAGAATGCTTTGACGTAATGCTTCTGCTCTTTCAAGGTCCTGTTCTATGTTTGCTATAATTTTATCACACACGGATAGTCGGGTTTCTATTTCATAAACAATTTTAGTTTGTTCGTCTAATGTTGTTTTCGGAAATGGATAACCTTTTAACTTTGTTCCATTTATGTTTGATTGATTAACACCAAAACTTTTCACCTTATTCCCATATATCTTGGCAATATGGCAATTTAGAAAATAATTTAAATAGTCACCATTTACAACGTCTTTATCGTAGTTAATTCGAATCAAATATCCCGCAAAAATTGCCTCTCTTTCACCTTTAAAAATAGCTGTTTTTCCTACATGCTCAGGACTGTTCGTACGGTTAAACAATACATCCTCTTTATATAATCGATATTTTTCGATTTCTTCTTTATTAGAGGTGTATTTTAAATCTTCCCAATCGATTTTTCCGTTTTGGATATTTCCCATTCGTAATACAGGTATCAAACCTTCGTTATCAGACTTACTTGATGTTCCATATTCAACATCAGAACAAACCTCACCAAGTGTTATCCACTTGATATTATTTGTATTTGTCAATTCACCCTCAAACGCTTTTTTTAACACGGCTTGACGGTAAATTTCTAATTTTTCTTTGGCATTTTTGAGGTTAGAAATACTATTATCTAACTTACTAAAAAGTTGGTCAATTTTGTCTACAATGGCTCGCTGTTCGGGCAAAGGGAACAGAAAAAACTTATGTTTTTCAATATGCTGATAATGTCGAGCATATCCTTTATCTTTTATTTTCATTACAAGAGTTTGAGTAACATAGAATAGAAATTTAGGTATAACTATACTTTTTGGCTCTAGCACTTTCGTCCCATCTGCTCCAGGTGCGAAGTTAAAATTTATTAGTTTAACTATTTTTGTATGGTCTCCAAATACCAATACAGGTAGGTCGCATTCCAGAAGTTTTGATTTATCATCGGTATACCCACCCACTATTTCTTGGCCTTGGTCTATAACAGGATAAAGACCTTTTGTTAGATAATCTTTTTGCTTAATTTTATGTTTTGATGTAGATACTTTGTTAACCACCTTTTTATATTCTATTTCAATCCAGTTTTCTCTAATCATGCTGCCAATACCTCATTTAGTTCATTTATAATTTCAATCATCTGATCACCAAATAATTGATACATTTTACCTCTGCCGCCTTGGGCATCAAAAGGTGTATAGTCTAAGTCATCCATTTGAAGGTGGAAGCTTGTTGCTATATGATCTTTAAGCATCCTTAGCCAATTCATCTGCCCTTCATTAAACTTTAGCGGGCCGGCTTGTTTGCCAAACACCCATTTCTGAAAGTTCTTATCAACCACTTTGTTATATGGAGTAAGTTGTTGGTCAATACCAGTAACCCTCCGAATTAATGATACTAACGCAACCAATTCATTTTTGGGCTTATTTCCTTTTACCGTTTCCAGTTGGGCATAGGCATCCCATACATAGTGTGGAGCCAGTAATGGTTTTTCCAATATTAATTTGTCAAAAAGCTCCTTTATCATTTTAAAAGTTAGGTGTCTTCTCCGATATGGCTGATTGTAAAAGATACTCAGTGCGACAATTTCATCTTTATTATTCACTATATATTCCTCGAAATTTTTTACTAATTCCTCGGCTTTTTCTTTTGTGAAGTTGTCCCATTCAGCCCGTATAACCTTATCTTGATTAACCACATCAATTATTTGCTCATGGACTTTTCGAACATTCTCTATATACTCATTTATCTCCCCTGTAAAATTTTTGGCTGCATTCGTTGCCAAATCAGACTGCACCTTTTTTCGGCATTCACTCTCCAAAGCGGGGCTACGGTCATTTTCAGGAACTTTATTAATGATTATTTGTGTTCTTTGTTCAATTATATCCGGGTCATAGGCATTGAGAAGTTCTTTTACAACTGCATTTAATTTCTTGCCGCCGCTAAGTTCTTGGAACTTATTTTTTTCATCATCTGTAAGCAGCTTTTCTAGCCTAATCAATCGGTTTGCTAAAGATGTAAATAAATCTTCATCTTGCACACCCATCGCTACTGCTCCTAAGATATCTTTTAGTGGAGTGCCTGGTTTTCGTTCTAACGGCCGACTGTCTGTTTTTTTCGATTTAGTAGCCCCAATAGCATCTACGATGATGAAATGAGTTTTAGTGTGCTTTGCTGTACGGGTTACACGTTTTAAATCATCAAATCCAATTGTTCTGGTGCCACGGCCTTTCATTTGTTCAAAGTAATTAACACTTTTAACATCCCTCATGAAGAGTAGAACTTCCAATGGCTTTACATCAGTGCCTGTAGCAATCATGTCAACCGTAACAGCGATTCTTGGATTCCAAGAGTTCCTAAATCGATTTAATACCGATTTAGGATCCTCCTCAGCTTTATAAGTTACTTTTTTACAAAAATCATTACTTTCATTAAATTCTTCTCTAATAATCTGGATAATATCATCAGCATGACTATCATTTTTAGCAAAAACCAATGTTTTAGGCACCTCAAACTCACCATTTTCATCAAAACGGTCGGTAAAAATAGTTGGAAGCGCCTCTTTGAACGCTCTTACGATTTGTCTAATTTGACTAGGATTTACAACGTCCTTATCAAGCTTATTAGAGGTATAAGCGTAATCTTCATCCAACTGTTCCCACTTTTTTCTGCGCGTCAGTTTTTCTCTTTTATCCACATATTCCATTGCCTTAATCTTTGCCCCGGCTCTTGTAATTTCTGTTTCTATAGTAAACACATCATAAGGAACGTTTACACCATCAGCAATCGATTCCTCATAGGTATACTCACTTACAACATTTTCATTAAAAAAACCAAATGTTCTCTTATCCGGTGTGGCGGTTAATCCAATTAAAAAAGCATCATAATAATCAAGAACTTGTTTCCATAAGTTATATATAGATCGGTGACATTCGTCAATTATTATAAAATCAAATTGCTCAATAGGATTATTAGCTGAATACTCTACCGGAAGGGGTTCTTTTTTTTGCCATGACCAGCTTTTTTCGTTGGGATTTTCCTCCTCAATCGATTCATTAAATTCTTCGCCCTTTAAAATAAAATAGAGCCTTTGAATCGTTGATATGCAAACCTGACTATCAGAAGCAATATAACTAGAATTTAATCGCTGGACATTATATAGTTCGGTAAATTTTCTATTATCATCATTTGGCTGATACTTTAAAAATTCTTGTTCTGCCTGTTCTCCCAAGTTTTTCGTATCTACCAAAAACAGAATACGCTTGGCATGAGCATATTTTAACAAGCGATACACAAAAGTACATGCTGTAAATGTTTTACCAGCACCAGTTGCCATCTGAATAAGCGCTTTAGGCCGATTATTTTTAAATGATTTCTCAAGGTTTTCTATCGCGTTGATCTGCGCCGGTCGAAGCCCCTCTTTATCTAATTCAGGAATATCCACCAAACGTTTACGAAGGGATTTCTTTTGGCCAAACCATTCCAAGAGTGTAGAAGGTTGATGAAAGTGAAAAACAGACCTTGAACGAGGTTTGGGATCACGATAATCAGTAAAACGAGTCAAAACTCCAGTACTCTCATATACGAAAGGAAGGGGTTCTTTATTTAGATTATATTTTAATGTTGCATTTGCGTACCCAGAGGATTGATCTTCCACAACGGTGATTCTTAAGCCTTCTTCTTCTTTTTTTGCTTCTATTACACCCACAGGTTTTCTGTCTACAAATAAAACATAATCAGCGGGACCTATGTCTGTTTGGTACTCCCTAACTGCAATGCCTTTTCCGGCAGACAAGTTCACTTTGTTCTTCGATTGTACTATCCAACCTGCCTCAGCTAACATTAAATCAATTTTATCCCTAGCTATCTGTTCTGGATTCTGATTACTCATTTTTTCACCCCAATTCACATTCCTTTGAAATCAAATTCCTTATATAATTTTTAATTAGTTTAATTATACCAAGAATAGTTAGCTATTTTTATCCTATAAATATAAATCCCAAAATTTTTCCGTAGGTTTTGAATGAGTAATTTTTAGGTTTGTTTCTTGCTGTTGCGACTAACTACAAATCATTTTACATATCACAAGATAGTTAAAAAGGCAACTCCCCTTTATATGAGGGTTAGTTGCCTTCTTTCAAAATTATTTTCGCGACCGCTTCAACATGTGTCGTCTGCGGAAACATGTCAACAGGCTGAACTTCAACCGTCTTGTATCCCCCATCCTCAAGGATCCTCAGGTCGCGGGCGAGTGTTCCCGGGTTGCAGGAGACATAGACGACTTTCGCCGGCTTCATATCAATAATTGTCTGTAGGAGTGCTTCATCACAGCCTTTACGCGGCGGGTCGACGACAAGGACGTCCGCCCTGTTGCCTTCCTTATACCACTTAGGAATTACTACTTCCGCTTCCCCCGCCTCGAATTCCGAATTCGTAATGCCGTTTAGCTCCGCATTTCGTTTCGCGTCTTCGATTGCCTGTGGCACTACCTCGACGCCGAATACCCTGCCCGCTTTTTGCGCGAGGAACAGCGAGATGGTCCCGATTCCGCAGTAGGCGTCAATGACCGTTTCGCCCCCGGTCAGCCCTGCATATTCCAGCGCCTTCTCATACAGCACTTTTGTCTGGTCGGGATTAACCTGATAAAATGACATGGCCGAAATGGCGAATTTAACGTCGCCAATATAGTCATAGATAAATTCATTTCCCCATATTACCGTTGTTTGGGGCCCCATAATGACATTCGTCCGCATTGAATTGACGTTGTGGACGATTGATTTCACCTTTGGAAGCTTAGCGGTAATTTCTTCAATGATCTTGTTTTTTTGAGGGAGCTCCAGGGTCCTTGTAATCAGGACAACCATCAGTTCTCCGGTTTGCTTGCCATAGCGGGCCATAATATGGCGGAGGACGCCTTTATGGGTCTGCTCATCATAAGGCTCGACGCCAAGCCGGCTGCACGTTTCCTTGACCACATTGATTGCTTCATTGACCTCAGGGATTTGGATCAGACTCTCATCCGTGTCGACAATCTCATGGGTTCTAGGTTTAAAAAAGCCCGCGATCAGCTTTCCGTCCTTTTCACCGACCGGGACCTGAGCCTTGTTCCGGTAATGCCACGGCTCGTCCATGCCTTGTACTGAATGGACAACCACATCTTCAAGCTTGCCTATACGTGTCAGCACTTGCCTTACCTGGTTCTCCTTATATTTCAATTGGCCTTCGTAAGACATATGCTGCAGCTGGCAGCCACCGTATTTATGTTTGTCCCGCGCCGGGATGTCAACCCGGTATGGGCTTTTTTCGGTGATTTCAATCAGTTTTCCAATTGCATAGCTTTTTTGTGTTTTAATGATTTTTATTTTTCCCGATTCTTCAGGCAAGGCGCCAGAGACGAATATCGGAAATCCGTCCACCTTGGCAACCCCCGCACCGTCATGGGTCAAGTCTGCAAATCGTACATCTATATAGTCATTTTTCCGGACTGGAATTGATTTTGTCATTGTTTCGCCCTCGCTCTTTTTAATACAAGGATTTTATCATAATCGGAAAGCGAATGCGAAAAAAGCCGGTTTTTATCGATTGTCCTAGAGGCTGTTTTCAAAGACTTCCGAGGCTAGTTTCAGCATTTTCCTGACCTTAAGGAATAAATAAAGAATAACGACTATTAATCCTATTATGAGAAGAACGCCCGGCCCGCCAATCTGTAGCTGGACAACTTCACCCGCAAAGATGACACTTCCCAATAAAATAATAGCCCCGGCCGCTTGGTAAATCATAAATAATTTATTTGTTTTTGCCGCCCTCTCCGCCAAATCCGAATTGTCTTCCTTACCTGCTTCCTCGCTAATTCCTTTTGAAAGGTTATAGAAGAAGAATACGGACAATAACACTGTGAGCAATGTGGTTATCCCGATAAACAATCTTCCTTCGATCGAATCCGCCGCGTTTATTGCTCCATTCAGGATGGATGAGTTTTTAACAAACAGATCAAGCACCGACATCGCGATTAACAAGAGCGCGGTTTTGCCTAGAACATGAAAATGTTTATTATCAATACGCCCGGCAAGCCGGTCCCCTCCTATGCAAAGAAGGATATAACCGACAATATCCGGGAAGAGATTCACCGGCCCAAAGTTAAAATTAAAGAATATAAAAAAGAATCCAACTATCATCGTCCCAAAGCCCATGCTCATTCCCCCTATCGCGCTACCCATTCGCCATGTATAATATTGGTAATAGTATACTATTAATTGTTGTAAAGGAGGGGCAGAACTGAAAAATAAACTTTCTTTTCTTCGGATTGCAAGTACCGTGACAATATTATTATTCATTTATACAGGAGCCGCCTATCTCGACTACATAACCCAGGCAGTGGTTATCACAGACTTTGAAAAACTTGAAAACCCAGATTCATCAATATCTGACAGTGACTTGCGGGATCTGGAACAGCTTGGCTTTTCCAAAACAGCAATCAGCCATATGGACAATACGGAACGAGCTGCATTCCTAGGGATTGATGGAAAGATTGTCTCTGAGAAAGATATTTACAGAAAGATTGATGCACGTAGAATTGATGTGCTTTCGAAAAAAGAATATGAATCTATGTTAAAATCGTATTCAACTTCTTATATGCCAAAGTTCTCTAGCCTTGAGCGAATCAGCTTGAAACTGCTTCATGAAGGGGACAGGAATTTCACGTTGATTACTGAGCATCACTTCGACTATGTGTCTGGGCCGATAAAACCAATGGGAATTGAAATCCAAATCGCCCCGGAAACTCCAGCGCTTGAGAAATACGCAAAGCAAGTATGGTGGACTGCATCAACCGTAGGCTCTGAAAAAATTAATTGGGGATATGAAAAAATTCATCCTTCAGCACAGCAAAATGAAAACAATGATTTCCCTTTTTTCCAAATGAACTCATCCCCTTATTTATACTATTCGGTTCCATGGATAAAACCTGGTTTTTTTAAGGATGTCGTCGGCCTTCACTTTACGACGGCAACCCGTTTTGAAACCCGTGAGGATTACTACTTTGCAAATGTCTTTATACAGGGACAAAACCCTTATCTGTCAGAACACCTGCAATATGATTTTAAAAACCCCGAATAACTACAGCTTCAGGTGGCACCTGACTGAAGCTTTTTGTTTTAGGCTATATTTACACAAACTTCGCCATCAGGAAAAGATTACGGTAACCAGTGTCCGTCTTGACAGCCTTCCTTTTGATTCCTTCCATTTCAAAGCCAAGCTTTTTATACAGGGCGATGGCCGTCGCATTATCGGAAAAAACTTCAAGGGTGACCTTTTCGATGGATGGGTTGCCCTCAGCCCACTCCAAAAGAGCAACGAGAAGCGCCATGCCGACTCCCTTATTCCGGTATTCCCGTTTCACGCTCATCCCGAATGCGCCTTGATGCCTGTTTCGGATACGGTTTCCGTTATGAAAATCAAGAAATCCAATAATCTTTCCATTCGACTCCGCAACAATCACCAGCTTATTTGGATCCTCCGCCATTCGTGTAAGCCACTCCTGCTGCTGGCTTGCTGTCTGGGTAAACTCTTCGGATGTTGTCATTAAATACGGGGAATCAGCCAGGATTTCCTGTGTATATTCCAGGACTGCTTCCGCATCCTCTGCGGCAGCCTCCCTAAGGATAAGCTGTTTGCCATCGTTCATGTTTATGTGTTTCGGGCTTATTTTTGCCATAGGAAATCCCCCATCTGATTGAATCTTATTTAGTTTTTCAGAGCTTTAAGGATAGCAGAAAATGAGAGTCAGCTTTGCAATTACGCGAAGTAACTGCCATTCCAATCCCCTTCTATCCAGGCACCAGCCAATCTAATCGCCGACACTACATTAATTTGGTTTCATTTTAATGGAAAAGCCATGTTTTTGCGAACCGTTTAATTTATAGAGGATTGGTTTTACGAGGTTTCTATAAAATCAAATGGACAACTTCTGACTCGATAAGTACCAAATCATGAAAAGCTGTCAGAAGCCAGGGCAGCTTCTGACTAGATGGGCACCAAATTCCGAAAAGCTGTCAGAAGTCAGGGCATCTTCTGACTCGAAGGGCACCAAATCCCGAAAAGCTGTCAGAAGCCAGGCCATCTTCTGACTCGATGAGAACCAAATCCCGAAAAGCTGTCAGAAGCCAGGGCTTCTTCTGACTCAATGGGCGCCAAATCCAAAAAAGCTGTCAGAAGTCAGGGCATCTTCCGACTCGATGAGCACCAAATAAAAGCTGTCAGAAGTCAGGGCAACTTCTGACTCAATGGGCACGGAAATCAGAAAAGCAGTCAGAAGTCGGGGGAGCTTCTGACTCGACTAGCACCAAATCCCGAAAAGTTGTCAGAATTCAGGACAGCTTCTGACTCAAGGGGCACTAACTCCCGGAAACCTGTATCCTGGACGCATGTTCATACAAAAAGGCGCCCGGCAAAGCCGGACGCCTTCAAAGATCGTTGCCCAATTCTGGCCCCGACCCCTCTATTCTTTTTCGAACATTGCCGCAACCTTTTCCTTCACTTCTTCAATGTTGCGCATTTTGTTGTTCCAGCACTTCTGGCTCAAGTCAACCGGATATTCCTCCGGATTGGCCGTCCGCTTGTATTCATCCCAGATTTCGGAGAGGTTTGTCTCCAAAAACTCGCGGGATTCCTCCAGGCATGGTACTTCATAGACAAGCTCCCCGCCGACGAAAATATCCTCGTGAAGCTCCCTTGCCGTGAAGTTGGACACATACTTGCTAATGTACGTATGGGTCGGATGGAACATCTTGATTCGCTTTTCCTCCTGGGGATTTTCGGTCTCGAGTGTGATGTAATCCCCTTCCGAAAAGCCTGTCCGATTGTTGATGATCCTGTATACCCTCTTCAGCCCCGGGGTTGTCACCTTTTCCGGATTGGAAGAGATTTTGATCGTATCAATCATCTCGCCGTTTTCATTTTCAATCGAGACAATTTTATAAACCGCCCCCAGCGCCGCCTGTTCAAACGCTGTTATTAGCTTTGTGCCGACGCCCCAGCTGTCGATTTTCGCATCCTGGGCCTTCAGATGAAGGATCGTATACTCGTCCAAATCGCTGGACGCAACAATCTTGGCATCTTTATAACCCGCGTCGTCGAGCATTTTCCGGGCCTCTTTGGACAGGTAGGCAAGGTCGCCGCTGTCGAGCCGGATGCCGACGAAATTGATTTTGTCGCCCATTTCCTTCGCAACCTGGATGGCCGCGGGTACACCGGAACGAAGCGTGTCGTACGTATCGACAAGGAATGTGCAATCCTTATGCGTCTCGGCGTATTTTTTAAAAGCGGTATAATCATCCCGGTAAGCCTGGACCATTGCGTGCGCATGCGTTCCGGCCACGGGGATATTGAACTTTTTGCCGGCGCGGACGTTGCTCGTCGCATTGAACCCTGCAAGGTATGCGGCGCGCGTACCCCAAATCGCCGCATCGAATTCATGGGCGCGCCTTGTCCCAAATTCCATGGCAACTTCATTTTTGCCAAGTACCTGTTTAATCCTCGACGCTTTAGTCGCAATGAGTGTTTGGTAATTCACAATGTTGAGCAGGGCTGTTTCCAGAAGCTGCGCCTCGGCAAGGGTTGTATCGACACGGAGGATCGGCTCGTTTCCAAAAACGAGCTCGCCCTCTTTCATTCCCCTGATTGTCCCGGTAAAACGCAACCCTTTCAAGTATTCAAGGAAATCATCGGCATAGCCTGTTTCATTTCGCAAATAATCAAGATCTTCTTCGGTAAACCGGAAGCCTTTCACATATTCAATAATTCGCTCAAGGCCGGCAAACACGGCATAGCCGTTCCCGAACGGCAGCTTCCGGAAATAAAGCTCGAACACAGCCTTCCGGTTATGGAGGCCATCCCTCCAATACGTTTCGACCATGTTGATTTGGTAGAGATCGGTATGCAACGCATAGCTGTCATCTTTATAGATGTGTTTCATTCTGCTAACCCCTTTATGTTATGTCGGCTATTTAACCTCTGCCCCAAGCGCCCCTTCAAAATGCCCGAGCGCCCACTCATGGCCTGCCTGGTTAAATGACGCGACGCCTTCCTTATGAACAACAATCTTGAAGCCTTTATTATAAGCATCAACGGCCGTATGCAGGATGCAAATATCCGTGCACACCCCGACAAGATGCACTTCGGTAATCCCGCGCTCACGCAATTTTATTTCCAGATCGGTTCCGGCAAAGGCTGAGTACCTTGTTTTATCGAAATAGTATACATTTTCGAGATGCTTATTTGCATCATACACTTTCTGAAGCTCCCCATACAAATCACGCCCGTTCGTACCGCGGATGTTGTGCGGAGGAAATAGCTTCGTCTCCGGATGATACTCGTCGCCCTTGTCATGGACGTCAATCGCAAAAACAGTATAGTCGCCGTTCCTGATGAACTCTTCGGTCAATTCAACTATTTTCTGCTCAATAACCTGTCCCGGTTTCCCGCATGTTAATGCGCCGGCATCGGCAACGAAGTCATATGTATAGTCGATATTGAGCAAAGCCCTTTTACCCATTTTGCCACCCCTTTTCGCAAAATAAGAACCAATCCCATTGTACCATTAAATTTCCTTTTCGCCATTTCCATTTTTCACAGGACTGGCAGCATTCCAAAATAGAATACCACAAGTTTGCGGGAAAATGGTATTGTTCATCCCCGCAAAAGAAAAACGGCCCGCCCCAAAAGGAACGGAACCGCTATCAGCTGTATTTCTTTCCTGGAATCCAATCAGCCGGGATATCTTCCGGGCGCAAGTCTTCAGTCGGCGCGAACACTTCGAAATGCCTGTACAGGTTTTCGAATTCGGCCGGAAGGAGACCCCCGTATTCCCCATCAAGATTCAATTGCACTTTATCGTTGGAATGAACCTTAATCCTATTTGCCTTTGTATAAAGCACGTTTTCATCGTGGATATGCTCACCTCGGACTGCAAGTGTCGCAACCCTGATAAACTCGGCAAGGTTCAGTTTTTTCAAAATGATGAGCGTAAACATGCCATCATTAAGCGATGCATCAGGAGCTAGCTTTTCAAAACCGCCAACTGAATTGGTCAGCCCGACAAGGAAGAACATGGCTTCGCCTTCAAAAAGCTTTCCATCGTATTCAATGCATACATGGCTCGCCCTGATGGAAGGAAGCATCTCTATTCCTTTCAGGTAATAAGCCAGCTGGCCAAGCATAGTCTTCAGCTTGCTCGGTACCTCGTACGTCAGCTCTGTGAGGCGTCCGCCGCCAGCTATGTTTATAAAATATTTATCATTCATTCTTCCGATATCAACCGGAATACGGTTGCCTTTGACAATGATGTCGACAGCCGTATCTATATCTCTTGGGATATGAAGCGCTCGGGCAAAATCATTCGTCGTTCCCATCGGAATTATGCCCAGCTTTGGACGATMCTCCTGATTCGCTAGCCCGTTGACGACTTCGTTAATCGTTCCATCCCCGCCGGCCGCAATCACAATATCATAACGGCGTTCGACCGCAATTCTCGCCGCCCTGATTGCGTCCCCAGCGCCAGTTGTCGCATGGCAGGAGGTTTCATATCCGGCTTTTTCAAGTTTCTCCAGGACTTCGGGCAAGTTGCGCTTGAATATTTCTCTTCCGGAAGTAGGATTATAAATAATTCGCGCTCTTTTCATCTATATCATCCCTATTTCAAAATGCTATTTCCCATTTAAATCCATCCGCCATCTTTCATGATAACCTATCGTTTTCTCTTCCGCAATGGGATTTAAGGGGAATCCGTACCTATCATACAGCCTGGCGCATGCCCATTGCAAAAATAAAGGGCGGGAGCATGGGCCGATAAAGCTAAACCAATAGCAAAAGGATCCCAGCGAAGCCAGAATCCTCTCTAAATCATTGTCCAAATAGCAAAATAATCATAGCCAGCACATTAAGTCGAATCGAAGCCTTCCCCCAGCTATCCTTTTCCTTCAACAGGCTGATTAATCCGTATCCGAATCCGAAAACAGCAGCCGCGCCAGCAAACCAGCCCGCATAAGGCAATGGCTTTGCATAATAGAGCACAACGGAAAGACAGGCTGCCACAATTGAAAGATACTTAAACATGGCTTGCCGCTTTCCTTATTTTTTTAAAAAGGAATTCTAACATTGCTGCTGAAGCCATAGCCAATCCAATTATTACATCCATCCATTTTATGCTTTTCATCCCCTTAACCTCCTCTAATAACCTGCGAGAAAGGACTTCTATCCTTATGACGTGAATTAGCAATTTGCTATCCACCTCTTACCAGCATCCTCTTGGAGCCGATATCTTGTCCTTGATTACCCTTATATATGTAGACGTAACAAACAGGGATTTTTCTACAAAAATTGCAAATAAATTTTCCAGCCTCTAATAAATGAGGTTCTTCACCATAAGAAGTGGTTTATCCTTCCCTCCTGCTGTTCAGTCACCAGGTCTTCGTTTAGTGGCCGAAGGAGGGGCACTCCACTGCCGTTCGGGCACTAAGTCTTTTTTTGGCACAAATGGCGGATAGGGCGCGTTCGCCGATTCGTTAAAACAACTTTTTGAAGTGAGGATTCATAAATAGGTTCATATACAGCTTTCAGGTGAATAAACTAGCAAAAAAGGGTTGCCCCTTTTAAAACTACTTCTTCCACGAAGAACGATATGATACAATATATTCCATATCCATCCAGTAATATGATAAAAGGAATGATGGTATGCTGGCAATCCTGATCGCCTATTTAATAGGGTCATTCCCGACCGCGCTCATTGTGGGCAAGCTTATGTATGGAGTTGATATTCGCGAACACGGCAGCAATAACCCCGGTGCGACAAACACGCTTAGGGTTATGGGAAAAAAGGCCGCCTTGTTTGTGTTAGCTGTTGATGCCGGAAAGGGGGCAATGGCCGCGTCCATCCCCGCTTTTATACCGGTTGGGGGAGACCCTCTCCATCTCGGAATGGTTGCCGTTCTCGGGCACTGCTTTCCTGTTTTCGCCGGGTTTAGGGGCGGAAAGGCGATTGCTACAACGGCCGGAGCACTGCTGGCAACCAGCTTTCCGATGTTTTTGGCGGCATACCTGTCATTCATTCTAATAACCTATTTAACGAAATACGTTTTTTTTGGCTCCATTTCTGTGGGCCTCTCCCTGTTTATCTATTCATTCATCTTCCCTGAAACAGGGAACAGCCTTCTGTTCGGATGTTTTACATTGCTCCTTGTCTATTTGCACCGTTCAAATATCCGCAATCTCATCTTGGGTATCGAGCCGAAGATTAATGATAAAGGCATTAAAAAGGACCGCATTCCTCCCAACGGAACGTTTCCATTTAAATAGGAACAAAAAGGACCCCATTAGGCAACGAAAAAGCAGCTTCAACACCGAAGCTGCTTTTTTAGCATAGTAATTATATTATCGTCTGGATAATACTTTCCGATACGGTTTGCCAGATGCCCTTGTCTGTACGGTACGATTCCATCAGGTCCCTGTAAAAAGCTTTTTGTTTCTCGTCAAAATCAGGCGCGTCCTTTTCAGGCAGCTCTGCACGCCCACGGTCCACAAGGTCCTGGACCTTTGGTGCGCGCGGCCCCCAGACAGCGTATTCCTTTCCTTCGGCGTCGATAAAAATATAAATCGGGATCGCCCTGGATGTCCCATTTGTAAGATACTGGTCTATCAGCTCAAGATTGGAGTCCCTTAGCAAAAAGCGGACTTCCATATCAGCCGCCTCGGCAATTTTTAAAAGGATGGGGTTGTTCAGCATTGCGTCCCCGCACCAATCCTCCGTAAGCCCTATAACGCGGAGCTTCTTTCCCTTTATCCCTTCAAGGCTAGCCTTTTGTGGTTCTGACAGGCCAAACTCCCTGTAGATATCGAGCATACCTTCCTTGTGCGTTTTCATGCCGTCTACATACGTTTCAGCCGGCATTGCTTTTTCAAACCAGCCATTCAAATCCATATTGTTCACCCTTTCTCCCCTTTTTCTTTATCTTACTAATCCTTCCTCCTGATTACAAATACCCGGGTTCTCTCCAGGGAAAAACACTTTCCGGTATCTGTAAATTACTATAGTACCAAAACTTTTCATATTGACTAGGAAATTAGTTATATATTATAAATAAAAAGAGAGAATATTTTATAAATATGAAATATTATTTTAAATATTTTCCATATTTGCAAAGGGGGTAATAGTATGACGAATGGGGTGCTCCAGCTTATATCGATTGGGATATACATGGCCGGTATGCTTTTGATCGGCTGGTATTCCTATCGCAAGACAAGCAACCTGACTGATTACATGCTTGGGGGACGCTCTCTCGGCCCTGCAGTAACGGCTTTGAGTGCCGGGGCGGCCGATATGAGCGGATGGCTGCTAATGGGGCTGCCAGGGGGAATTTATGTTAGCGGACTAGCCGACGCATGGATTGCGATTGGCCTTACAACGGGGGCTTATATCAACTGGCTTTTAGTTGCGCCGCGCCTCCGCGCATACACGGAGGTTTCAAACAACTCCATCACGATACCAAGTTATTTGGAAAACAGGTTTAAGGATAAGACAAAGCTTTTAAGAATCGTTTCAGGCATTGTAATTCTTATTTTCTTCACTTTCTATGTTTCTTCCGGACTTGTTGCCGGTGCTGTCTTCTTTGAAAGCTCATTTGGCACAAGCTACCTGACTGGCCTGTACATCGTTGGCGGGGTTGTTGTCGCCTATACTTTATTCGGCGGTTTCCTCGCGGTTAGTTACACAGACTTTATTCAGGGCTTGATGATGCTGATTGCCTTGCTGCTCGTTCCGGCTATCGGAATTTTTGTGACAGGCGGCCCTTCAGAGACATTTGAAACAGTCAGGGCTGTAAACCCGGCCTTCATGGATCTTCTAAAAGGAACTACATTCATTGGCATCATTTCAGCAGCGGCATGGGGACTGGGTTATTTTGGCCAGCCGCATATCATCGTCCGCTTCATGGCGATTACAGATGTTAAGGAAATCAAAAATGCCCGCCGAATCGGGATGGGCTGGATGATTATCTCCCTTATTGGAACTATTTTCGTCGCACTTGTCGGTATTGCCTACTTCCAACAAAACACAAACGTGAAACTCGACAATCCGGAAGCAGTCTTTATCGTTCTTGGCCAAATCCTGTTCCATCCGATTTTCGCAGGCTTCATGCTGGCAGCCGTTCTTGCAGCAATCATGAGCACGATTTCTTCCCAGCTTATCGTTACATCGAGTGCACTTGTTGAGGACCTGTATAAAGTACTCGTCAAAAAAGATGCATCAGACAAGCATCTCGTCTTCCTGGGCCGCATGTCAGTCTTAATTGTCGCACTTATTGCGGCGGCATTGGCATTTGACCAGGACAACACCATCTTGAACCTGGTTGCCTATGCGTGGGCTGGATTCGGCGCTTCCTTCGGGCCAATTATCATCATGAGCCTTTTCTGGCGTAAAATGACCAATTGGGGCGCAATCGCCGGGATGATTGTTGGAGCCGTTACAGTCATTGTATGGTCCAACTATGACCTTGGCAAAGTTTTGTTCGGCGAGTCGCTGTATGAAATCGTTCCAGGCTTCCTTCTGAATCTGGTCGTGGCTTATGTAGTCAGCCTCATGACGTACAAGAAGAATGACGAAATCGAAACCGAATTTGATCAAAGCATGCACCTATTGAAAAGCGAATAAGCGGAAGGCCGGGACCCATTGGGAGCCCGGCCTTTTTCGGCATTGTGGTAAAAACAACTCGGATGTTGTTGGGTCGGCGGTTTTGCAATCCGGCGAATAAAAATTATTGGTTGCTTCCGGAAAAAATTGCTGCCCGATATACATACATAAAAAGCAAGCCAGGACTGCATGATGGATTGAAAATTCACTTGGACATAAAAAAGGAAGGCTATTGCGAAGCCTTCCTTTTTGTCTTATAACGATCAGTCTTTCTGTTCTGGTTGGCCCTCTTGTTTGGCCGCTTCCTTATGGATTTCCGATTCAATTGCCTGAACCTGTTCCTCTTCAAGCTTTTGATGGGGCTGAGGATGGAACCAACGAATTTCGCCATCTGCCACGAAAGCCCTGTATTCCTCACCGTCGACCATCAGGGTGAAGAGTGGGCGTTCATGCATTCTGTCTTCGAATGCTGCCTTGATTTCAAGATCTTCGATTCCGCTGTAATCGGATATTCCTTCTTTTCTCATCAATAAATGAATTTCGGCTTCAACAGCTTCCAATTGTTTTTCATCCAGCACTTGCTGCGGGTGCGGGTGGAGCCATTGAATTTCATTTTCATGGTAGAATCCTTTATATTCATTATCATTGATAGTAAAGGTAAAAGTGGCTCTTTCGTGTATACGATCCTCAAAAGCGGTATCCACTTCAAAATCTTTAATTTCAGGCGTTTCTTTTCTGTCTTCAGGCATGAGTGCGCCTCCTCCAATACTTGTTGGTTTCCCCGAGGTACTGTCGTAAGGTAATCTTTAATATTTCCTTAAAGGACTAGGCGTGGTATTATTCCACTTTTCACTGATTATTCTGTGGCAATTGTTGAATATACGTTCAATAAGCTGCGTCGAATTAGCCAGGATTCTGATGCTTAAACCCGGGATTGCCAACCTAGAAATGCCAAATTTAAAGTTTTGCTCCTCTGAATGGATGATTTCACATAACTCATCGAGAAGCTCATTGGTCGTATCTTCGCTGACAGCAATCATGGACCCAAGGTGGGTAAAGCCTTCCATGAACCCCAAGCCTGTCATCGGGCTTTTTCCTGGAACAAGCTTGATATGATCGTAAACCCCAAGTTTTCCGTCCAGATAAATTTCATTTTTTAATTGAATCGTGTCATAGCTGAATTTTTCTCCACTTGGCGACCAGCCAGGAGTGAGAATATCCGTATATAAGAACGTCGAACCCGATTCCAGATAAACCACATTTTTTTGCTTATAATGGGCGTTTTCATAGGCAATCAGCGGATCCGGAAGATATTCCAGGTAACTTCCCTTTTTAAGGGAGATTTCAGTTTCCTGATACACATGGTCGGTCGGCGTCTTATACACTTTCGTCGCGGATTGCGTTGTTAAAGTCACTTTTGAATTTTCAGCGGCGGAAATTTTCATTCTATACCGATCGCCGTCCAAATACCCGCCCCCCGGGTTTAATAGATAATAACAAACCTGTCCGGAATTGTCATGGTAAATCGGTCGCATGACTTTAAACGCACCCTGGAAATAGACATTTCTGGCAACCGTTTTCCCATTTCGGTTTTCCAAGTCAAGAGATAAATCGCCTGTCCATTCCGTCATATTATTCCAATCCTTTTAATAACGCATGCTTCTTAATCCAGTCAATAACTTCGGCAAGGCCTTCTTCATCCTTTAAGTTTGTGAAGATAAACGGTTTATCTCCACGGAACACCTTCGTGTCCTTTTCCATGATTTCAAGGCTTGCGCCGACAAAAGGAGCAAGGTCCGTCTTGTTGATGATGAACAAGTCGGATTTAATCATTCCCTGGCCGCCCTTACGGGGAATCTTTTCGCCTTGGGCAACGTCGATGATATAAATGGAGAAGTCCACGAGTTCCGGACTGAAGGTCGCCGCAAGATTGTCGCCGCCGCTCTCAACAAAAATGAGCTCTACGTCCGGATGGCGTTCAATCAGCTCATCAATGGCCGCGAAGTTCATTGATGCATCTTCACGAATGGCCGTATGTGGACAGCCGCCCGTTTCAACCCCGATAATCCGGTCTTCAGGCAAAACCCCATTTTGCATTAGGAATTTCGCATCCTCTTTTGTGTAAATGTCATTTGTGACTACAGCCATATTAATTTCATCTTTTAAATGGCGGGTCAATTTTTCCACTAGCATTGTCTTTCCCGCGCCAACAGGGCCACCGACCCCGATTTTAATTGGTTCCATAAAAACACTTCCTTTAATAAAGCTTTCTTGATTTTTAAGACATGAAAATACGGATATTGACTCGTTCATGTTTCATTTGTGATAATTCCAGACCCGGTGACACAATTCCAAAATCATCTTCGGTCAGCGATAGGATGTTTTCAACGGCCTCTGTCAGGTCGTCCATAAATTGATGGATAATCATCTGCCCTGCCGTTTGGCCGAGTGGAATGGCACGGACCCCATTTTGCACAAGGCTGGAAATCGAAGAATACAAATAGTAGAGTACTGCATTTGTTTTTGATACTCCGAGGCCATGGGCGACCATCGTGAATACAATGGAAGGGTGGCCGAATGCATTTTTCCTTTTCAGCTCATCTTTGTATTTCGCCAAAGTTGGAAATCCGAATAATGTTTCGGCCAGTTTAAGCATCCGGCTGCCAATCATTTGTGTGCCTTCCCTCGTTTCCCTCGGTAAGTTTTGTACATTTAACAGTCGGTCCAGTTCCCAGATGCGCTCAAAATCCTCATTCAATAAAGCCTCATAGACGAGCCTGCAGGCAAGCCCATCCGTATAAATGAGTTGCTCATGCAAATACACCTGCAGCCACCTGTAGAATGTCTCCTGGTCCGTCACCAGGTTGTCCTGGATATAACTTTCCAGGCCAAATGAATGGCTGAAGGCGCCTGTAGGAAAATTCGAGTCACAGAGCTGGAACAGGGATAGGATGTTTTTATCCATGGCTGTGCCCTATATGGCGGAATGCCTGCTTTACTTTCCGTTCTTCCCGTTTAAAAGGAATTCCAAGTTCCTGGAGCAGTTCCTCTACTAAATAATCATATTGAACAAGCATATCTTCATGTTCAAACTGGGCCGGCAAATGTCGGTTCCCCAGTTGGTGTGCAATTGTTCCCATCTCTTTCATGTTTCTCGGGCTGATAACGAGCAAATCATCCGATAGGACGTCGATGACAATCATATTTTTTTCGTCCATATACAGGACATCGCCGGCTAAAAGGTCTCGCGGCTCTTTCAGCCGGATTCCAAGTTCATTTCCGTGATCTGTTTTTACCCTTTGGATCCTTTTTACGAGATTGGCGCTCTCCAGGTACACTTTCTCCTTATGGCGCTTTCTGACTTCCTCTTGATCCATGTTTTCTATATTCCCGACAATCTTTTCAATAATCAATGCTTTCACCTCAGAATAGGAAATAACGCTGTCCCATTGGAACAGTATCAACAGGGTCACACGTCAATAGCTCCCCGTTGACACGAACCTCATACGTTTGTGGATCGACCGTAATTTCAGGCGTTTCGGAATTCAGCTTCATATCTTTCTTGGATAGCTTCCGGATTCCTCCTACCGGGTGAACCAGTTTTTCAAGGCCAAGCTTTTCATGGACTCCATCATCGTAAGCCGCTTGGGAAATGAACGTTACGGAACTCTTTGACAACGCTTTTCCGAACTGTGCGTACATCGGGCGGTAAATGTAAGGCTGTGGCGTTGGGATTGAAGCGTTCGCGTCTCCCATTAATGCTTTTACAGCCATGCCATTTTTCAAAATCATTTCGGGTTTTACTCCGAAAAATTTCGGGGCCCAAAGGACAAGGTCGGCCATTTTCCCGACTTCGATCGAGCCTACATGCTTGGAAATTCCATGTGTAATTGCAGGATTGATCGTATATTTTGCGATATAGCGCTTTGCACGGTTGTTATCCGCGTATTGGACGTCTCCTTCTAGAAGGCCTCTTTGTTTTTTCATTTTGTCGGCAACTTGCCAAGTGCGCAAGACTACCTCTCCGACACGTCCCATTGCCTGTGAATCTGAGCTGACCATGCTGAATACACCCATATCCTGAAGGATGTCTTCGGCCGCAATGGTTTCACGCCTGATCCTGGAGTCCGCAAAGGCGATATCTTCCGGAACAGAAGGATTTAAGTTATGGCAAACCATAACCATGTCCAGGTGTTCATCGATTGTATTTACTGTATAAGGTAAGGTAGGGTTTGTTGATGAAGGAAGTATGTTTAAATACCCCGCTGATTTGATAAGGTCAGGAGCATGTCCGCCGCCTGCGCCTTCCGTATGGTACATGTGAAGGACCCTGTCTTTTACCGCAGCCATTGTGTTCTCCATAAAGCCGTTTTCGTTCAATGTATCTGCGTGGAGGGCGACCTGGATATCATATTGATCAGCGGCGCGCAGTGCGTGATCGAGGGCTGAAGCGGTAGCTCCCCAGTCTTCGTGCACTTTGAGGCCGATTACACCTGCTCTGATTTGCTCGGCTAAAGGTTCCATTGCCGCGGAGCTTCCTTTTCCAGTGAAGCCGACGTTGATTGGAAGGCCTTCCGCAGCCATTAACATGCGGTGAATATTCCATTCACCCGGAGTGACCGTCGTTGCCCTTGATCCGGTCGCGGGCCCGGTTCCTCCTCCGATTAACGTAGTTGTTCCTGCTGCAAGAGCCAATTGGATCTGATCAGGATTCATAAAGTGAACATGCGTATCAATGGCTCCGGCGGTAACAATAAAGCCTTCACCGGAAATAACCTCTGTAGCGGCGCCAATGATAATATCGACCCCATCTGTTATAAGCGGGTTGCCTGCTTTTCCTATTCCGTCAATCTTTCCGTCACGGATGCCGATATCCGCTTTATAGATTCCGGTCCAATCAAGAATAACCGCATTCGTGATGACCGTATCTACTACGCCATCTTTTTCCCGGGTAGCAAGCGGATGCTGTCCCATACCGTCGCGAATGACTTTACCGCCGCCAAAAACGACTTCCTCTCCATACTTTGTGAAGTCCTTTTCAATACGAATAAATAAATCCGTATCAGCAAGACGGATTGAATCGCCCGTTGTTGGACCGAACATTTCAGCGTATTGCTTTCTGGACATGTTAAAACTCATGATTGATCCCTACTTTCCAATGAGCCATCTACTTTATTGTTAAACCCGTATACACGGCGTTCTCCACCAAAATCAATAAGCTGGATTTCTTTTTTATCACCGGGTTCAAAGCGGACAGCGGCGCCAGCCGGAATGTTCAGCCGTTTTCCGTACGCTTCCTCACGATTGAATTCAAGCGCTTCGTTCACCTCATAGAAATGGTAGTGAGAACCGATTTGGACGGGGCGGTCACCGGTGTTTGTAACGGTAATGGTGTAAATCTCGCTGCCTTGATTACAAATAATGTCTTCGTCTTTTAGAATGTATTCGCCTGGCAACATTCGCGTTCCCTCCTATTTATCGAATCGGACTGTGGACAGTTACTAATTTGGTCCCGTCCGGGAAAGTGGCTTCCACCTGAATATCATCAATCATTTCAGGAATCCCTTCCATTACATCTTCCCTGGAAAGAATAGTCGCCCCATACTCCATCAGCTCGGCTACAGATTTACCGTCCCTCGCACCTTCTAACACTTCATACGTGATAAGGGCAACAGCTTCCGGATAATTTAACTTTAATCCTCTTTCCTTCCGGCGTTTCGCAAGATCTGCGGCAACGACAATCATAAGCTTATCAATTTCCCTCGGCAATAAATGCATACTTAAACCTCCTTTAAACTCATTTAAAAACCCCCTTTTCAGAAAAAGGGGAATTTTTACAGTAAGCGCTAAAAACCATTATTTATACTGCCCCAATAGGCACAGGTATAACCGCTACAATAGAAATTCTAGCATAGAAATTTTTCAAGGTGAAACATAATGCAACTTGTTGCACACAGGGTTCTTCCCTCGGTTCAGAAAAATAAACTATGTAAAAGTGCCTATATTACGCTTTAGTACTACCTTTATTTAATTTTGTAACACGACAGTGGGGAATCCATTCATTATAGAAAAATCATAGCATTTATCTTATTTAGTTTGCATAAAGGTTGAATAATTGAAGTAAGGATTATACTATATAAATGTCCTTTTTCAGTGACAACTGCGATTGTTTGTGTTACGAATGTTTCAAAAAGTGTCACCGAACTCACGGAAAAAGAATTTGGGAGGAAACGATGGAAGATTCAACATTAAAACGATTTGGGATATCAATGGAGGGGCATTTAGTCCGAAAGTTTGACCATTTGGTTAAGCAAAGAGGGTATGAAAATCGCTCCGAAGCGATTCGTGATCTTGTCCGCGATGCTCTGTTCCAACATTCATGGGAAAAAGATGATCAAATTGTTGCAGGGAGCATCCTGCTATTCTATGACCACCACAAACGAAATTTATTGGAAGAACTGACTAAAGTCCAGCATGAGATGCACGACCTCATTATGTCTACCACTCACTTCCACCTCAACCATACAAATTGCCTCGAGCTCATTATCGTAAAAGGGAAAGCGAAGGAAATTCAACTGCTGAGCAATAAGCTAACCAGTTTAAGAGGCGTCCAGTATGGAAAATTCACAGCGGCGCCGATAGAAAATATTTAATTCATTTTAAAAATCGCTACATAAATGGGGGAGTTTTTTTGAGAAAGAAACGATCGAAAATGATTATATTGGCCACGGTCATTTTTTCCTTTGTTCTCGCAGGCTGTACCCAATCCAAGCCGAGTGGGGCAAATGCAAAAACCAACGAAGGGAAAAGAGATGAGCTTGTGCTGGCCTTCGGATCGGAACCTGAAACAGGATTTGATCCGACGACGGGATGGGGGCGCTACGGCTCACCACTCTTCCAGAGCACACTGCTAAAAAGGGATGACAAGCTTAACATTGTCCATGATCTGGCAACCGGGTATGAAGTAAATGAAGATGGCAATGTTTGGACGGTAACCTTGCGTAAGGATGTGAAATTCTCGGATGGCAAGCCTTTAACCGCCGAGGATGTCGTATTTACCTTTGAAACAGCCGCAAATAGCGGATCAGTCGTCGATTTGAGTATATTGGACAGAGTTGAGGCGGCAGACGAATATACAGTGAAGTTCACACTAAAAGAACCACAATCGACTTTTGTCAATACGTTAATCGGGACTGGAATTGTCCCAAAACATGCCTATGGCCCGGATTATGCCGAGAATCCCGTAGGTTCCGGGCCATTCCAGCTCGTTCAGTGGGACAAGGGACAGCAGCTCATTATAAAGGCCAATCCAGAGTATTATGGCAAGCAGCCTTATTTTAAAAAAATCACCTTTCTCTTTTTAAGCGAGGATGCATCTTTCGCCGCTGCCCAGGCAGGCGTTGTTGACCTGGCCTCTATACCGCCCGCTTTCAGCAAACAGAAAGTTCCCGGCATGCGGCTGGAGTCCATTGAAACAGTCGATAATCGCGGAATTGCCTTCCCTGTAGTAAAATCCGGGGAATTCACGGAAAAAGGGAGCCCAATTGGCAATGATGTGACAGCCGACCCGGCAATCCGCCATGCCATCAATATGGCTGTTGACCGGCAGGCGCTTGTCGATGGGGTGCTGGAAGGACAAGGCACACCAGCCTATACGTCAGTGGATGGGCTTCCATGGTGGAACCGGGATACGGTCATTGAAGACGGTGATATGGAAGGGGCCAGGAAACTTTTAAAAAAGGCCGGGTGGAAGGATAACGACGGAGACGGCATACTCGAAAAAGAATCTCTGAAAGCAGAGTTCACCCTTTATTACCCGGCTAATGACGCGATTCGGCAATCGCTGGCCATCTCTGTCGCGGATATGATGAAACCTCTTGGCATCAATATAAAATTGGAAGGCGGAAGCTGGGATGTAATTGAAAAGAATATGCATTCCAATGCCGTTCTTCTTGGTTGGGGAAGCCACGATCCTCACGAAATGGTGAATATTTATAGTGGGAAAAATGCCGGAGTAGAGTTCTATAACACTGGTTTTTATCAAAATAAAACGGTAGATTCGTACTTTGAAAAGGCTCTTCATGCTTTAAACGAAAAAGAAGCAATTGAATTCTGGAAAAAAGCCCAATGGGATGGAACAACCGGCCTGAGTGCGAAAGGCGATGCTCCGTGGGCATGGCTGGTGAATATTAACCACCTGTACTTGGTGAAAGATGGATTGGATATCGGAGAACAAAGAATCCACGTCCATGGGCATGGCTGGCCAGCGACGGATAACATTGCTGAATGGAAGTGGATGAAGTAACAGTGGGTAAACATATAGGAAAATTCCTCATTCTGAAAGGAGTAAGGATGGCGACATTGCTTTTCGCCATTTGTCTCATTTCCTTTCTTTTAATAAAAAATTCTCCAATTGACCCAATTCAGGCATATATTGGCGCCGATATGTTAAAGGTCGGCCCCGAGCAGCGGGAGATCATAGCAAGCTATTGGGGCCTTGACCAGCCTTTAATGGTGCAATTCTTTCATTGGGCATCATCCCTGATGAAGGGAGATTTGGGTACATCCATGATGTTTCGCCGCCCTGTTGCCGACATCATTGGTGAGAGGTTCCTTAATTCACTGGCCCTTATGCTTGCTGCCTGGGTTTTATCGGGAATCATCGGATTTTTCATGGGCGTTATCGCAGCGATGAAAAAGGGCACATGGGTCGATCGGTTAATTAAATGGTACTGTTTTACACTGGCCTCAACTCCAACTTTTTGGATGGGGCTTCTCTTTCTTATCGTTTTTGCCGTATGGCTAAAATGGTTCCCGATTGGAATGGGCGTTCCGGCAGGGGTTCTTGCCGAAGATGTTACATTAGCCGATAAGATCAGGCACCTCATCCTTCCAGCGCTTACCCTGAGTGTGATTGGCGTTGCGAATATTGCGATGCATACGAGGCAGAAGCTGATTGATGTTCTTGCAAGTGATTATATTTTATTCGCAAGGGCCAGGGGTGAACATGGCTTCACCCTCTTTTGGCGACATGGATTACGGAATGTGGCCTTGCCGGCAATCACCTTGCAATTCGCCGCTTTTAGCGAATTGTTCGGCGGAGCTGTGCTGGCCGAGCAAGTCTTTTCATATCCAGGATTGGGACAGGCTACGGTAGAGGCTGGCCTGAGAGGCGATGTTCCTCTTTTATTGGGATTGGTTATATTCAGCACGCTGTTTGTTTTTGCCGGAAATTTACTCGCGGATTTCATTTATCTTGTTTTGGATCCACGAATGAGAGAGGGGCGTTCCATATGATTCTCTCTCTGAATAGAAGAAAGAAGACACTCGTTTCGATTGTTGTTGCGTTTGCTTATTTGGCCGCGGTGATTCTTGGAAGCTTTTTATTGGATGAAGGAAAAATTGCCACGAACCTTTTAAATCGGAATTCGCCCCCATCCCCTGCCCATTGGTTTGGCACGGACTGGTTGGGAAGAGATATGTTTACAAGAACCATTATGGGGCTCTCCTTAAGCATTTGGGTTGGCTTGATTGGAGCGATTGGCAGTGCTTCCATTGCTGTATTCCTTGGAATGGCTGCAGCAACAATGGGAAAAACCGCGGATACAATCATCTCATGGCTCATTGACCTTTTCCTGAGCGTCCCCCACCTTGTAACCCTTATTTTGATTGCATTCACATTGGGTGGCGGGTTTAAAGGGATAGTGATTGGACTTGCCGTAACCCATTGGCCAAGCTTGGCCCGTGTTATCCGGGCGGAGGTGATGCAGGTCCGCTCCGCGGAATTTGTGCAAGTGTCCCGCAACATGGGGAAATCGAATTGGTGGATTGCCCTCCATCACATTTTGCCGCATGTCTTTCCGCAAGCTTTAATAGGCTTTATGCTCATGTTCCCCCATGTAATTTTGCATGAAGCGGCCGTTACATTTTTAGGCTTGGGGATGTCTCCACACGAACCGGCCATTGGCATTATTTTATCGGAATCGATGAAATATTTATCTTCAGGAATGTGGTGGCTCGCCTTCTTCCCAGGGCTTTGCCTGCTGCTGGTCGTGAGGACCTTTGATTCCATTGGAGAAAATCTAAGAATGCTTATTGATCCGGCAAGGGCGCATGATGAATAATCGGCCTGCGCCGAGTCCGATTGACAATAATAATTTTTCATAGAGTACAGTTGATTAGTAGAGGGGTTGAGCAATGGCTATCCTTGAAGTAGAGAATTTATCCGTTTCTTTTAAGCAATATACTTCCGGCCTGAAACAGGTCCATCATCAGGTGATTTCAAATTTAAGCATCACTCTCGAGACCGGCAAAATCCTTGCTGTTGTAGGTGCGAGCGGGTCGGGGAAAAGCCTGCTGGCACATGCCATCCTCGGCATCCTTCCTGGCAATGCTAGCACGAGCGGTACGATGAAATATGCGGGCGAGATCTTGACTCCTGCCCGTCAAAAGGCATTAAGAGGGAAGGAAATAGCGATTGTGCCGCAATCGGTTAACTTTCTTGATCCGCTCATGCGCGTCGGCAAACAAGTCCGTACTTCTGCCCAGAATGGAGACGCGGCTGCGCGCCAGCGGGAAGTATTTGAGCGTTATCACTTAAAAAAAGAAGTCGAAACGATGTATCCGTTCCAGCTTTCCGGCGGGATGGCACGAAGGGTGCTGCTCTCGACCGCCATGGTAAGCGGGGCAAAAGTCATTATTGCCGATGAGCCTACCCCAGGCCTCGATCCGGTTGTAATCAAAGAAGCATTGGCGAATATCCGTGAGATTGCCGACAAAGGCTGCGCAGTGTTGTTCATTACGCACGATATCGAATCCGCCCTTAAAATCGCCGACAACATAGCCGTTTTTTATGCGGGAACGACCGTAGAAGTTGCCCCGGCGGAAAATTTCACTGGAAAGGGCGAGGCGCTCCGGCACCCTTATACTCAGGCATTATGGAGGGCGCTCCCGCAAAATGATTTCATCCCGATTCCGGGCTCACAGCCACATCCAAGTGAATTGCCAACAGGATGCTTGTTCGCGCCCCGCTGTCCGCTGGCTACCCCCGAATGTCAGGTAGCCCTGCCGGCTATGAGAGAATTGAGAAACGGGATGGTGAGGTGCATTCATGCAGATTGAAGCAAAAGAGATTGGATTCCACTATGGAAATGGCCCGATGCTGTTTCAAGGCATCAATTTAACCTTGAATTCTGGCGAAATCGTCGGAATCACCGGACCGAGCGGGCGCGGGAAAACCACTTTTTGCCGAATTTTGGCCGGTTTCGAACAGCCTGTCGAAGGAAAGGTTTTACTTGATGGAGAACCATTAAGGAGGAACGTCTACAATCCTGTCCAGCTGATTTTCCAACACCCCGAAAAAGCTGTGAATCCCCGCTGGAAGATGGGAAAAACGCTTCATGAAGGCTGGAACCCTGATCAAGGGCTGCTGGATTTATTGGGCATTAAGCAGGAATGGCTGGGGCGCTGGCCGAATGAATTATCCGGCGGAGAGCTGCAGCGATTTTGTGTCGCCCGTGCTCTAGGACCAAACACCCGCTTTCTCATCGCGGATGAAATGACAACGATGCTTGACGCCATTACCCAAGCGCAAATCTGGCATGCCGTACTGGAAATCGCCAAAGCAAGAAACATGGGAATCGTCGTTGTCAGCCATGAAGCAAAGCTGGTTGAAAAGATTTGCCACCGTGTGATCGAATTCGGTTAATCTAAAACATTTTCATTATTATAAAAAACCCCAAGGTGCTTAATTCCTTGGGGTTTTAGTTTTTACTTATTTAAAGGAAGCGCCCATATATTGTGTGTATATAATGGCGTTACCGTACCGTTTTTCGCGGCAGGCTCCGTTGCCTTTGCGCCTTAATGCCTACAGCATTATTAGCTTTCTTTAATGATTTCACGCTCATTTAAAGGCTGAACAGGACGGTGGTTATCCGGGAAAATATCCTGGAATTTTTTCAATTGTTCTTTTGACATTTCAATCGGCTCTTCAAAAACAATCCAGTTCACTTCTTCCGTACACGGCGGGGTCGTTAACGATCCGGCGTAATTGAAAAAAGTTTGATTTGAAGGCAGCAATGCTTGTAAATCAACAGGTTCTTTCACGTCAATTTCTTTTTCTGTTTCATTCTTTGGCAATACACTCCAAATGGAATCCAACGCTTTGTTCTCTTTTCCTTCTTTCATCATGACACCAAGTACGGCAAGCTTTCCATCCGCATTCTGGTGTACAAGGTGCAGCTCCATATCAAAGTGTTGATTATTGAATTGGTGCTCACTTGGTGTATGGAAATGGAATTGAACAAGTTTGTATTCTTTTCCGTCAACAACAATATTATTGCTTGGTGCCTCAGGATTAGCCTGGATGGTATGACCGTTGTTGACTACTGAAAAGCTGGTCGGCTCATACTGAATTTCTAGGTTTTCCAATTCTTTGCTCGGCTTTACTTGATTTGATTCGATATTGATAGGCGATTGTTCATTCCCTCTCAAACAAGCTGAATAGGATGCATCCAATTTACCCCAGTGCTCAGGCCCTGTTTTATCCTCGTAAGACCATTGAGCGGTTGATGCATCATTTGACTTTGTTTCTTCATTTTCTTTTGTCTCAGTTGCTTCTTCCTTTTTTGATATAGTGGTATCCTTTTTCTGTTCAGAGCAAGCTCCCAGTAAAAAGATCAAAGATACCGCTAAAAGTGCATACAAAAAGTTCTTTTTCATATTCAGCGTCTCCCCTTCTTTTATTTTTATCTATCATCACGCACACAAAATACAATACTAAAATAATAAAAAAACTCAATACAAACAGGCTGGAATCCGGCAATTCAGTAAGTAAGCACTATATAGTCGAAAACAAAAACGGGTGAACATGTGAATTTTCACTTAGTGCATAATGACTACTTTGCATTTTTTTGGAAAGCATTTTTTTGCTTTTCCGAGCTGCAAATAAAAATATTAATATCTCCTTTATCCCTAAAAAAACCACCATAGTTGTGAACCTCGAAAGAGAAATGCCTTCATAATTTATCCTAAACTCCTCTTGGCATCTCATTAAATTTTAATGTTCTTATTATGTCTGTCTCATTTTTAAAGTCTATTATTTAAACATGGAACAGGAAAGCCATTAAAATTCCAGGAGGTTGATTGCTTTGTTTACAAAAATAAATGTAGAAAAAACGTTGTTTAAAAACCAGTATCATGAAGGATATCAATTTGAATTAAATCATAAAGGAAAGCAGTTCAGAGGCCTCTTCCAAAATGGGGAGATTAAATGGTTTAACCCACAGCCATTACACTACATTAAGGAAAAACAGCTGGATAAAGTTGAATCTAAAGTTCGGAAAAAATTAAAAAAACACATCTGATTAATTAGATATTAAGAAACACATTATGTTTTTGAATGATAAAACCCTGATTCGACCCTCTTGTTAGGGAAGAATCAGGGTTTTTAGTTCATTTCATTTGCCTGGATTTAATGCCAGCACGTAAAAAAGCGCCCAACCCATTGCTTTGAATGAGTTGGACGCTATTTTAAGATCGGGATGACAGGAATCGAACCTGCGACCCCTAGCACCCCATGCTAGTGCTCTACCAAGCTGAGCTACATCCCGAATATAAAATGGCATTCCGAATCCTTTCAAGTACCTGTGTCCCCGCCTCAGGAAGCTTATGCAAGTTGCGGCTCGGCGGGTACAACTCGCAGCTTTTTCAGGGAAGCGCAGCTCGTCTCTACCAAGCTGAGCTACATCCCGATTATAATATGGCATTCCGAATCCTTTCAGATACCTGTGTCCCCGCCTCAGGAAGCTTATACAAGTGGCGGCTCGGCGGTATCAAATTACCTACTTTAATTATAACTTTTTACCTAGCTGTTTTCCACACTATTGATTCCTAAGTTCCGGCATCCTTCGGCAAACCTAAATTCAATCAAACGTTTGATTGAATTCTGCCAAAATAATACCGTACATAATAATTCCCCAAATTCTCTCTAAAAAAATTGCCGTAATCAGTCGCCTTGAATGTGCAATCATTCGACAACCATTTATGATAGCAATGCCGCAATTACGTGCTAATGGGAAACCAATGTTTTTAAAAAAAGAAACAGCCGGCGGGTCCTTCCCCACCGGCTGCAGCAAAAAGTTTATCGTTTTTTAATTTCTTCCGCCAATATCTTATTCACAAGCTGTGGATTTGCCTGGCCCTTCGTCGCCTTCATTATCTGGCCAACGAGGAAGCCAATGGCTTTGCTTTTGCCGCCTTTAAAGTCCTCAATGGATTGCGGGTTGGCATCGAGCGTTTCATTGACAATTTTCAAAAGGGCGCCTTCGTCCGAGATTTGGACAAGCCCTTTTTCCTTCACAATTTGCTCCGCGTCGCCGCCATGCTCAATCAGTTCCTTGAACACGGTCTTAGCGATTTTGGAAGAAATCGTTCCGTTCTCAATCAGCGTGATCATTCCAGTCAAATTCTCCGGAGTAAGCCCAGTTTCGTGGAGCTCCTTCTGTTCAGCCTTCAAGTATGCGGATACCTCTCCCATTAGCCAGTTCGATGCCTGCTTTGCGTCCACACCGGCATTGACCGACGCTTCAAAGAAATCAGCCATTTCCCTCGTCGCTGTTAAAACTTTCGCATCGTACTCCGGCAAGCCGAGTTCCGACACATACCTTTCAATACGCTGGTCAGGCAGTTCGGGAATTTCCGCCTGGATGCGGGCCTTCCACTCTTCATCGATAACAACATCGAGCAAATCAGGTTCCGGGAAATAGCGGTAGTCTTCAGAGCCTTCTTTGACACGCATTAGAAGCGTTGAACCGGTCGCTTCATCATAGCGGCGGGTTTCCTGCTGGATGGTCCCCCCCGCGCTGACAACCTCGCGCTGGCGCTTTTCTTCAAACTCTAGCCCCCTGCGCACAAAGTTGAACGAGTTCAGGTTTTTCAATTCCGTTTTGGTCCCGAATTCCTTCTGGCCAACCGGACGGATGGAGATATTCGCATCGCAGCGGAGCGACCCTTCTTCCATTTTGACATCGGAAACGCCCGTATAAAGGATGATGGACTTCAGCTTTTCAAGATACGCATACGCCTCATCAGGTGTACGGATGTCCGGCTCAGACACGATTTCAACGAGCGGCGTTCCCTGGCGGTTGTAATCCACGAGTGACGCGCCCTTTACGTGGTTGAGCTTGCCTGCATCTTCCTCAAGATGCAGCCTTGTGATTCCGATTCGCTTCTTGTAGCCATTCACTTCGATATCAATCCAGCCGTTTTCGCCAATCGGCTTATCAAACTGGGATATCTGGAAGGCCTTCGGGTTATCGGGGTAAAAATAGTTCTTCCGGTCAAATTTCGTGACAGGCGCAATCTCGCAATTCAGTGCCATGGCGGCCTTGATGGCATACTCGACCGCTTTCTTGTTCAGAACCGGCAGGACGCCCGGATAGGCCAGGTCAATCACGGATGTATTCGAGTTTGGCTCGGCGCCGAAATGGTTCGGGCTGTCCGAAAAAATCTTCGACTCTGTTTTTAATTCAACATGGACTTCAAGCCCAATGACGGTTTCAAAGTTCATTTTCCATTACCTCCCTAAAGCGCCGGCCGCTGTTTATGATAGTCTGTTGCCTGCTCGAACGCATGGGCTGCCCTGTAGATGGTACTTTCATCAAAAGGACGGCCGATGAGTTGCAGACCGAGCGGCAAGCCATTTTCAAATCCACATGGCAAGGACAGGGCCGGTACGCCTGCCAGGTTGACCGGGATTGTCAGGATATCGTTCGCATACATCGTGAGCGGATCATCAACATTCTCGCCGATTTTAAAAGCCGGAGTCGGGGCGGTTGGGCCAATGATAAGATCGTATTTTTCAAACACGTCGTCAAAATCCTTTTTGATCAATGTCCTGGCTTTCTGCGCCTTTTTGTAATAGGCATCGTAGTAGCCGGAGCTAAGCGCGAATGTGCCCAGCATAATGCGGCGCTTTACTTCATCGCCAAAGCCTTCCGCCCGTGTTTTTTTGTATAAATCAATCAGGTCCTCGGCATTTTCCGTCCTGTATCCGTAGCGGACCCCGTCAAAACGGGCCAGGTTCGCCGATGCTTCTGATGAAGACAGCAAATAATATGCCGACAAAGCATATTTCGAGTGCGGCAAGGAAACCTCTTCGATAACGGCTCCCTGCTTTTCAAGAATCTCCATAGCTGATTTGATGGCGCTTTTGACTCCTTCGCCAATTCCTTCACCCATGTATTCTTTCGGCACGCCAATTCTCATCCCTTTTACATCGCCTGTCAAACCGGCTGTGAAATCAGGGACTTCGACGTTGGCGGACGTGGAATCCATTGGGTCAAGGCCGCAAATCGCGCTTAAAAGATGGGCGTTGTCCTCAACATTCCTCGTAATCGGCCCAATCTGATCAAGCGATGAGGCGAATGCCACAAGCCCATAGCGTGACACTCGGCCATATGTAGGTTTCATGCCCACAACACCGCAATAAGAAGCCGGCTGGCGAATCGATCCGCCTGTATCGGAGCCGAGCGAGAATAAAACCTCCCCAGCTGCGACCGCCGCAGCCGAACCGCCTGAAGAGCCACCAGGCACCCTTTCAAGGTCCCATGGGTTCCTTGTTACCTGGAAATGGGAGTTTTCGTTGGAAGAACCCATCGCAAACTCGTCCATGTTCAGCTTCCCGATTGCAATGGCACCCGCCTGGTTAAGCTTGTCCATGACCGTTGCATTGTAAATTGGGTCAAAGTTCTCGAGCATTTTGCTCGCACATGTCGTTTTAAGGCCTTTTGTCACAATATTGTCCTTAATCCCAATCGGCATCCCGGAAAGGATGGTGCCTGGCCCCTTGGCATCGAGTTCTTTCGCCTTTTGGCGGGCATTTTCTTCATCAAGAGTGAGAAACGCCTGAACTTTACCCTCAACTTCGCCAATCCGTTTATACGATTCCTGGACTAGGTCGAGAGAGGTTAGTTCTTTTTTCTGTAAAAGTTTATGTAAATCTGAAAGTGAATGATCAAATAAGCTCACGTTCGTTCCCCCTTATTCGCCTAAAATGGACGGCACACGGAAAAAGCCATCTTCATGGTCTGGAGCATTTTTCAAAACTTCTTCCCGTGGAAGGCCCTGCCCCGCTTTATCTTCCCTCAGTACGTTGGTCATCGGCAAAACATGCGATGTCGCCTCAACGCCCTCTGTGTCCAATTCATTTAATTGTTCAGCAAACCCGATGATTGCATCCAGCTGCTGGGCGAACATTTCTGCCTCTTCCTGGCTTATTTCAAGCCTTGCCAGATGGGCGACATGCCGCACCTGATCAAGTGATATCCTCGACATTTCCTATTCCTCCCGTTCAACCATAATACTATTGATAATAACAGAAAATTCTTGTGCTCCGCAATGGAAGGAGGTGTTAACTGGAGGAATCGAGTGGAAAACTGTCTTTTCTAAGTTGAAGAATCTTTGTCGCTCATTTTGATGTGTGTGACACCACTTACAGATTTTGAATGATTAGCTATTTACCATAAGGAGTGGTTTATTCCTCTTTTATTGACCGAAGAAGGCTGTCCACTGCTGTTCGGGCGTCAAATTCTCTTTTAATGCCCCAAGGAGAGGCTATCCACCAATGTTCAATTTTAAAGCTTCCTAAGCAACCAAAAAAAAACCGCATTCAAACCCATGCGGCCATTCATTTATTTCTTTTTCGCCTTTTCTTCTGCTGCCAACTCTGCTTTAACTTTTACCATTAAGGATGTGTTGTACTTCTTTCTTGCCATTTCATCTATTACCTTTTGGGCGTCAACAGACGTCTTTACATTTCGTTTAATGTACGCCTTTACCAGGTTTTGGTCCGCGCTCTTATCGCTGAACACTTTTACCGAAACTGAAACAACAGACAAAGCGGATGGCTTTTTCTTTGCCTTGTTAAATTCGTTGATTATGGCCTGGTATTTGCCAATGAACTCCACAGTTGCCTGCTGGGACACCGTACCCTTTTTAAAAGAGGCAAGGGATTTATTTACAGCCGCCAATTCTTTTGTTGCCTGCTGGGGGCTGTTTATTTTTAAATCCATCGCCTTTTGCGCGCTGGCAAGGCGGTTGTTCAAGTCGGCGATTTTCTTTTCCCATTCTTCCTTTGAAGAATCAGGGGCAAGCTTAGGCTGCTCTACCGGAGGCACAGGCGCTGTTGGCGAAGGTACCGGGGCCGGGGCAGAAACAGGTGGTGCCGGGACAGGCGCAGGTTCAGATACTGGTGCTTGTACAGGTGCTGGCGCAGGCTCGGGAACCGGCGCTGCCACCGGGGCAGGTACTGGTACTGGCACTGGTTCCTGGATTTCTGATGGCACCGGCGCAGGCTGAGGAGCGGATTCCGTCACTGCTGGAGTTTCCACTGTCGCAGCAGGAGCGGGAGCTACATAAACGCCGTAATTAATCAACCCGTTTCCATACAGGCTGTCGACCCCGATGGCGCCAAGATCCTCTGTGTAAAGCTTTAGCGTTTCTATCAGCTCTCCCGCTGTTTGGCCAGGATACTTTTGCCTAAGGCCGGCAAGCAAGCCAGCTACATGGGGCGCTGCCTGGGAAGTACCGCTCATCCGGGCGAATCGATTGCCAGTATACGTGCTAACGATTCCCACTCCCGGCGCGGCAAAATCAATCTCCGTACCGAAATTGGAAAACGATGCGAATCGCTTGGTTGAATCGACAGCGGAAACCGCAACAGCGCTCTCATACTTGGCGGGATAAGATACTGATGTGCTTTCATTTCCTGCCGCCGCAACGACAATGATGTTCTTTTGGCGGGCGGTATCGACAAGGCTATGAAGCACTCGTGAATCTGATGGCGTCCCAAGGCTCATATTGACGATATCCATTCCGTTCGCGATTGCCCAGTCGAGGCCCTCAATTACGTCCACGAGTGTTCCGCTGCCGTCGGCTCCCATCACTTTAACAGCATACAGTTTTACATCTGGGGCAATCCCGACCATGCCTTTTCCATCACTTTTTGCCGCGATAATACCTGAGACATGGGTGCCATGCCCGTTGTCGTCATCATACGATGCTGTATAGTCGACAGTTGAAACGCCCCCTGCGATAACAAGTTCATCGTGGGCGGAAATCCCAGAATCGATTACCGCGACTTTAACTCCCGCCCCCGTCAGGCCATCCGTCCGGGTTTTCGCCTTTCCAGTGACCTGCTGGAACCCGTACTGGTCCTCTTCACCCACAATACTGAATGAAACATTCGGTTCTATATAGGCGATATCCTTATCTTTCTTCAGCTCATTTACGTCCGCATTGGTCAATGTCGCAGCGACAGCCGGGACGTTTTTAAATTGGTGGTCTATCTCAATGCTGTTATTAAGCACTTTTTCCTTGCCATCTTCATTCTTATATACAATGACAACTTCCTTTTCACCTAAATCACTTGCCCTCACAGGAGCGGCAAATGGCGCATAAGAGCCAAACAAGACCGCAGAAACAATTCCGACTTTGATTGCCATTCGAAGCAAGGTTTGTGTATGATGCCTCGTCTCCTGATGAATGGAATTTTTCCACATTCAATTTTCCTTCTTTCATATAAAGAATAACCGTTGGCAGGTTCAGATAATGATTGTATCGGCTAGGTTGTTTAATAAGGKGATAGAATCCTTAATTATTAGAATAGCTGTTGTTTCAACCAGGAGCGGGTGCCAGCCTTCATTAACGTATCGATCGCTGCTCAATCAGCGGCTCATACATCATAATTGCATTGTTTTCAGTTATAAATTCTTCCTCAACAAGCTTATGTTTCCTGTTATAAACCTTGCGCCAAAGTTCATTGTGGCGGATATAGCCTCCCCAGTAAGCAGGCGTGATGCTATGTTCTTTTTCATATATATGGTACGAATAAAGCTGCGGCTCGGCGCTTCTCCACTCGCCGACAAGATCCGTATCGGTCAGGCGGACATGCAGCTGATACGGCACGTCTGTCTCATTTTTGATTTGGAGATCAAGATAGTTGTATGCACATGTTGCCCCGCTTCCGAATGGCTGCGTCCGATTGGAATCCGGGAATACATCGAAGCTGTGGCGATGCCTTTCCGTCACAGTCAACGGCGTATGGAGCGCCATCCAGTAAATGAGGTTGGACAACTGGCAAAGCCCGCCGCCAATCCCTTTCGTGAAACGCCCATAATGAAGCACCATCCCGTCCACATATCCCTTGCTCTTTGTTGGCCTTCCGATGAGCTTCCAATACGAGAACGTCTCGCCTGGCTGGATGATGATCCCATTCAGCCGCTCGATCGCAAGCTTCAGGTTCTGGATTTTATTATATTGGTAAGACATATCGACTCCCTGCAGCTTCCTGAGCAACGGGGTCTGATGGCTGAATGCCGAATATGGCAGGAGGACCCTTTGCCGCGTCTTTGCGAATGTACTGCTGTTCAACAGCCACCCCATATAGCGCCTGGACGTATAATACATTTTGCCAAGCTTTATCCTAAGCGCGGAACGCTCCTTGGGCCTTAAAGCAACCGGGTTCATAGTAATCTCCCTTTTTATATGTTCTTTTCAGCTCTAACTTCAATCAATATCGTAATCCGTTTTTATAAAAAAAGAAAGACCCATTTTTTTGAACTGCCAATTCCATAAAAAATAGGAACCCGGCCATCCGGATTCCCATTTCTTTCAAATTAAAATTCACTTGCCAAGGAAGCTGCCCAATTTCGCAAAAAAGCCCTTTTTACTTGGGGCAGGGGTCTTTTCCGGCTCGTCGACGCTTCCCTTAATAAATATTTCTTCTTTATCCACCGCATAGCCACAGGCCAGCACAAGCCCAATATCCGTATCGTGTCCCTGGTTTGCCACAATCGTGTACTCGATTTTATATTTATTCGCCTCTTTAAGATACTTGGAAAACTCCTCATAGGCGATTGTGCCGTTTGTATACAAGTGGGCATCGGGATATTCCTTCATAAGCCGTCCCACTTCAGGGTAAGTCCCCGGTTCATAAACCTGGCTCTTCGTCAGCGCGACCAGGATCCGTTCCCGGATCGTCCCCAGAAACCTCCGCCTCTCTTCAGGCTTTAATTCCTTTGGCCCGTGAATCCCCTGTTTAAGAACGTCATCGACCGTTGGCTTGTTCATCTCCATCCCCCCATCCGCTATTACTATGTATGATTAAACCCTCTTTTCTGTGCGAGAAGAGCCTTCTTGCCTACTCACCCGAAAAAGCATGACAATTCCCAAGCACCCCGTCTCGTATTTACAAACCCCCATCCATAAAGGACAGGGGTAATTTTATTCCTGCATTTTGGATTAACACGGTAGTACCGCCATAAGTTCGATAATCCCACACAGGCGCAATAAGAATTCGTTCGGCCGGCTTTGCACCGGAACCCCGTCTTTCAATAGTAGCATGTGGTGCGCGTAAGAATCCAGGAAGCCGCTGTATGGCTCAACCTTTTTGGCCCGGCTCTGCCCCGCTTCCTACCATGCATCCTTCATACTCAAATGGGCATAAAATCAAGATATGCAAGTAGTTCCGGACAATTATTTCCCTATATCAGTATTCCAATTGCTTGTAAAAGTTAATCGTTCATTAACCGAGTCCAAAATAAAACAGCGGCATGCCTCCTGGCACACCGCTGTCAAACTCCCGTTTCGAACCGGCTTAATAAATATACACAAATGGTTCGTCCTTGTCCGCTTTTCGGACAATGAGCGATTCAGGTCCGTTCACGGATGTGACGCTGACCGAAACGGAGATGTATTTTGGAAAATGCTCCATCACCAGTCCGGTTACATACTGGGTAAAGCCGATTCCTTCCGCTTTGCCGTAAAATTGGATTGGTATCGTGATGCTCAACTCCTTCAGCTGCCCGTCCACATAATGCGCTTTTCCTACTACCCCATTGAAGTTGGGGAAGTATTTTTCCACATCCTGCTTGAAGTTATCAAATGCAATCGCATCCTCACGATAGTTATCCCGGGCATCTTTGGAAGGAAACAAGTAGTATTTTTCATTAAACTTTTCCCACTTGTCAATGTCAGCCCCCTGCTTTACGGTTGTATAGGCGAAAAAGTTCCCCGGTACAACCGATTCAATGCTTGCCTGTTCAAACAAAGCAATTGTAATCGGGATATTTCTAAACTCGTCCATGGCACGAAGCCGTTTCAGGACTTCCTGGGCAATCTTTTTCCCTTCCCGTTCCATCACCTGCCGGTCAATGTTCACGTGGAAAGTATCCCCATACCTTTCCTTTTGGTAATAGTGGACCGAATTCAGGGCAATTCCAATCGCGGCTCCGCCAAGCTTGTACTTGTCGTTATCCCCTTTTACAAGGAAGTCGTATTCCAGGAGATGGGCGAGGTAGATTGGGCTTTTTTTATTCCGCGATTCAATATCCCCGACCCCTTCATCAATAGGATTCAGGCCAAGATTGTCTTCTTCCTTCATTTTTAATTCTTCGAGCTGCTTTTTCGTATACTTACGTTTCAGCCATGCCTCGACAGTTTTTCTCTTCAGGATTTGGCCTTCCCTGAACACATACTGATCTGGATCGAACGTATTTTGGGATACCCTCATCAATCCCATTTCAAATTCATTGATATCGTAGCGGGTATTGAGGTTATTGACAGTCAGCCCCCGCGCCCCGCTTGGTTCAAATGGCAGGAGTGTCCGGTAGTATTTATCCGAAATTTTGTACTTTGGTATAATCGCCTTTTCCTTCGTGTTCTTTGGCTGGTCCACGACTTCATCCCGTTTTTGGAAGTTCGGCGCGCACGCACCCAAAAGAAGCGATAAGGAAAGGAGCGCGATTGTCAGCTTTCTCACGTTTCCTGCACCTCTTACTATTCGATTTCCTCAAGCAGCCTCTCTTCGTCCCAAATTTCAATTCCAAGTTCCTGCGCTTTCGTAAGCTTGGAGCCTGCATCTTCCCCGGCAATGAGAATGTCTGTCTTTTTGCTAACACTTCCGGCCACATTCGCGCCGAGGGCTTCCAGCTTTTCTTTCGCTTCATTGCGGGACATTTTTTCCATTTTACCAGTCAGGACGACCGTTTTTCCGGCAAAAATTGAATCGGCTGACTCAATTGCTGTTCGTTTCGGCCCTTTGTATTCCATATTTAAGCCAGCAGCCTTCAGCTCATCTATCAGTTCGCGTACTTCTTCCTGTTCAAAGAACGCAACGATTGAGCTGGCCATCTTTTCCCCAACCTCGTTAATGGCCATAAGGTCACTTTCGGTTGCCGCCGCAAGCCGGTCCATCGTTTCGAATTCCTGGGCAAGCGTCCTCGCCGCCTTTTCCCCGACATGGCGGATTCCAAGGCCAAACAATAGGCGCTCCAGCGAGTTCTCCTTCGAACGGTCAATCGCCTGGAGCAAATTGGTGACGCTCTTTTCCCCCATTCGTTCAAGGGCAAGCAGTTCCTCCGCGGTCAATTTGTATAGGTCCGCCACATCTTCCACAAGCTTATGGGCAAACAACTGGGCAATTACCTTTTCTCCAAGGCCGTCGATATTCATCGCATTCCTTGAGACAAAATGAATCAAGCCCTCCCTTATTTGTGCGGGGCATTTCGGATTCAGGCACCTTAAGGCTACCTCACCCTCAAGCCTGACAAGGTCGCTTTCGCATTCCGGGCAATGGGTTGGCATGTGGAAATCCGTTTCATTGCCGGTACGCTGCTCCAAAAGGACGTTAACAACTTCCGGGATAATATCCCCGGCCTTTTTAACAACTACTTTATCGCCAATTTTCAAATCCTTCTCCCTGATTAAATCTTCATTGTGCAGGGATGCGCGCTGGACAGTCGTTCCGGCGACCCTTACCGGTTCGAGGATGGCGGTAGGTGTAACAACCCCTGTCCTGCCGACGCTCAGCTCAATGTCCAAAAGGGTCGTAACGACTTCCTCAGCCGGGAATTTGTAGGCAATCGCCCAGCGCGGGCTTTTAGCCGTTGTCCCGAGCTGTTCCTGCATTTCGATCGAATCTACCTTAATGACGATGCCGTCAATGTCATAATCAAGATTTGGCCGCTTTTCGCCCCAGCCGTTTACATAGTCTAGAACCTCTTCAATTGATGCGCATTTCCGCCGTTCCTTGTTCGTTTTAAACCCAACCCTGTCGAGATAGTCGAGGGCTGCGCTATGTGATTCGATTCCAAGGTTTGGCGCATCCGCGAGCCCATATAGAAAGATATCAAGGTTCCTGGACGCCGCAATGCTCGTATCAAGCTGCCTAAGTGAGCCTGCCGCCGCATTCCGTGGATTCGCGAACGGTTCCTCACCGCGCTCTTCCTTCAGCTTATTGAGCTTTTCAAAGGACCTTTTCGGCATAAAGGCTTCCCCGCGCACCTCAAGGGAAACATTCTCCCTTAATCTGAGAGGAATTGATTTAATGGTCCTTAGGTTCGCGGTAATATCCTCGCCAGTCGTGCCATCGCCCCGCGTCGAGCCAAGCACGAACCGGCCATCTTCATAAGTGAGCGCAACGGCAAGCCCGTCGATTTTCAGCTCGCACACATAGCTCGCATCTTCCCCTGCCGCCTGCCGGACCCGCCTGTCGAAATCCCGGAGATCCGCTTCATTGAACGCATTCGCCAGGCTGAGCATCGGGCTTTTGTGCCGTACTTTTTCAAACATATCAAGAATGGCGCCGCCAACCCTGACGGTTGGCGAATCAGGCGTTTTGAACTGTGGGTACTTTTCCTCAAGCTCAATCAATTCACGCAGGAGCCGGTCATATTCCGCATCCGGGACTGACGGTTGATCGAGAACATAATATTCATATCCATATTGATGCAGCAGGGTCTGCAGCTCCCTGGTTTTCATTTCGGCTTGTTGCAGGTCCATCCATCAATCCCTCTTTTCGTGAAAAATCATTGTTATACCTTTTTAATTGGAGCAAATTTTGCAAGCAGCCGCTTTACCCCGGTCGGGCTTGGGAACGCTATATCCAGCTCCATCCCGTCTCCTTCGCCTCTTACGCCTACAACGGTGCCGATGCCCCATTTGCCGTGCTCTGCTTTGTCGCCGGCTTTCCAGCCCATCGTTTCCCCGCCCGAAACTGCGGGGCGGGTAACCGGCCTTCTCGCAGCCGGCTGCTGCGGCGCAGAGGATTGGCGGTTCATGCCGCCAGTTCCATAGCGGTTTCCTGAAGGCCCAAACGGAGAAGATCCAAACCTCTTTTCCGCTGGTTCCACGATTTCAATAAGGTCGGAGGGGATTTCCTTGATAAACCGGGACGGAGGATTCATATTCGTCCGCCCAAACAACGTCCTCAACTGGGCATTAGTGATAAACAAGTACTCCTCGGCCCTGGTGATGCCGACATAGGCGAGCCTGCGCTCTTCCTCCATTTCCCCTTCATCCATCAATGAACGGCTATGCGGGAATACCCCTTCCTCAAGGCCGATCAGGAATACGACCGGAAATTCAAGGCCCTTTGCCGAATGCAGGGTCATCAGCGTTACTTTTTCATTTTTCTCCGGCTCATCATTCATCGAATCTATATCGGCGACGAGTGCAAGGTCTGTTAAAAAGGCGACGAGCGTCTTGTCCTCGCTTGCCTCTTCAAAGCTCTTTGTAACAGAAAGCAATTCCTCAAGGTTCTCCATCCTGCTTTGCGCCTCAATTGATTTCTCGGAGCGAAGCATTTCCATATAACCGGACTTATCCAGTAAATCTTCAACGATTTCCGTTACAGACAGGAATTCCTGCATCCGCGTGTAATTTGCGATTAGGTCACGGAACTCGGCCGCCGCCTTGGCCGTTTTGGGGCTAAGCCCAACCAGCTCGATCGACTCAAGTGCCTGGTATAGAGTAAGATCGTGGAGATTTGCGAAATCAGCAATTTTATCCATCGAGGTCGAACCGATGCCCCGTTTTGGAACATTGATGACCCGAAGCAGGCTTATGTCATCATCCGGATTGGAAATGAGCCTCAGGTAGGCGAGTATGTCCTTGATTTCTTTCCTGTCATAGAACTTGATGCCGCCGACAATCTGGTAATCAATAACCGATTTCAGCAAAACTTCCTCCATGACACGGGATTGGGCATTGGTCCGATAAAGGATGGCCATGTCAGAAGCGGTATACTTGCCGGAGTCGATTAGCTCTTTAATTTTTCCGGCAACGAACTGGGCCTCTCCCTGCTCGCTGTCCGCCCTGTAATAGACGAGCTTATTCCCTTCCTGGTTCTCCGTCCACAGATTTTTCGGCTTCCGATTCAAGTTTTTGGCGATTACCTCATTTGCCGCCAACAAAATCCTTTTCGTCGATCGGTAGTTTTGCTCCAGCAAAATGACTTTTGCATTTGGATAATCTTTTTCAAATGAGAGGATGTTCGCAATATCCGCCCCGCGCCATTTGTAAATCGACTGGTCCGAGTCCCCTACGACGCACAGGTTTTTGAACCGCATCGCAAGCATTTTTACAAGCATATACTGGGCCCGGTTCGTATCCTGATACTCATCGACATGGATGTACTGGAACTTTCGCTGGTATTTTTCAAGCACTTCGGGAACCTGCCTGAACAGCTGGATTGTCATCATGATCAAGTCGTCAAAATCCAAAGCCTGGTTCTTGCGCAGCCTCTTTTGGTACTCCTTGTACACGTTGGCAACCTTTTGCTCTATGTAGCCGCCTGCCGTTTTTTCGTATTCTTCCGGCCCGATCAGTTCATTTTTCGCGGAAGAGATTGAACCAAGGATCGCCCTTGGATCGAATTGTTTCGGATCCATGTTCAAATCCTTCAGTATTCCTTTGATGACCGATTGCTGGTCGGTCGTGTCAATGATCGTAAAATTACGATTGAAGCCAATTCGGTCGATATCCCGGCGCAAAATCCGCACGCACATTGAATGGAACGTCGAAATCCAAATTTCTTCCGCGGCGCCGCCCATCAATTTTGAAACCCTGTCCCTCATTTCGCGGGCAGCCTTGTTCGTAAATGTAATCGCCAGGATGTTATAGGGATTTACCAGCTTTTCAAGCATAAGGTACCCAATTCGATGGGTCAGCACCCGCGTCTTGCCGCTTCCGGCGCCGGCCATAATCAGCAGCGGCCCATCCGTGGCCTTTACCGCAGCCTGCTGCTGGGGATTCAGGCCCCCAAGCAATTTATCTTTTAGGTATTGCATTCTCTCCACCACCATAACAAAACATATGTTCTGTTTTTATTGTAAGCTCTTTATTAGAAAAATGCAGCTATTTTTCAGTTTTAACAGCTTTGACTGTTTCCAACGCTTTTCCCAGGTCTTCATATAGGCAATTTCCTACGACAATAACATCCGCATACATAGCCATTTCCGCGGCCTGTTCTTTCGTTTTGATTCCGCCTCCATAAAAAAGGACCGATTTCTCCAGGCCTTTTTTGGCGGCCTCGGCCATCTCTGGATCCCCGTATGCCCCGCTGTATTCAAGGTAGAAAATCGGCATGCCGAACATTTTCTCGGCCATCATTGCATAAGCCTTAATATCTTCCTTCGACAACCTGGTTTCCGCATTGGTCAGCTTTGCCGCTTTGCAGTCTTCATTGAGGATTACATACCCCTCCATTGCAAACTCGTTCCAATCGATAATTTCCCCAAATTCCTTTACGGCCTCAAAATGAAGGCCATTTATCCACTTTGAGTCCTTGCTGTTGAGGATGGATGGGACAAAATAAAGATCGAACCCCGGGGTTACAGATTCAAGATTTGAGACCTCCAGTACGCATGGAACCGTAAAGCGGCGGATCCTCGCCATTAAATCCAGGACCCCTTCCAGTGTCACCCCGTCCGTTCCGCCGACCATCACTGCATCGGTGCCGGATTCACAAATCGCCTCCAAATCCGAATCGGATATCTCCCGGGCTGGGTCTAGCTTAAACACATGGCGCCACTCGCGAAAATCGTACATGAAAAAAATCCTCCATTCACTATTCCATTAGTACATTATAGCATTTGGTAAAACGTAAAAAAAAGAAAACGAGGAAAAAGCACGGTAGAAATCCTAACCAGTAAACGGGAAGAAATAAAAGAAGCCGAAGCATTGCCCCGGCCCCACTCTTCATCTATTCTTCTGTTCCGGAAGCAGCTGGCTCCGTAACCCGGTCAAGAACCATCTCGTAGGCATCATTGCCATAGTTGAGGCAACGCTTAACCCTTGAAATCGTCGCCGTGCTTGCGCCTGTTTCACTTTCAATCTTGTGATACGTTTTCCCTTCGCGCAACATCCTTGCGACTTCAAGGCGCTGTGACAGTGACTGGATTTCATTCACCGTGCAAAGATCATCGAAAAATCGGTAGCATTCTTCGAGGTCTTTCAGCGTGAGGATGGAATTGAAAAGCTGGTCGAGTTCTCTTCCCCTAAGCTTATTGATTTGCATCTTTTTCCCCCCTTTGGCATGAATGGCTTTCAATATTTTCAACTAAATTTATAGTTAGCTCTCTCCAATGGCGACACTCTTGGCTAAGCCGGGATTCGCTGGGATGATATTGACCCACGTTTTCCCGGGGACAAGGCCAGCCTCATTCCCATCTTTTATAGGAATAATCCTTCCATGGTCATTGAGCCAATCGACTTCAATCACCTTGCCTTTTTGAAAAAGATAGCCCTTTCCCCCGCTTTTCAAATCAATATCGCGAAGCCCCCCAGGCCCGGCTGGCGTGTGGACCAATTCAGCGATAAAAACATTATCGAGCAGGATCGGCTGATTTGTTTCCAAATCAACCATCAGTTCACCATTAATATACCGCTTATATTTTCCGATTGAAGGATCGTATTGATAAGTCGGGGAGTATGTTTTCGTTCCGTATGATACAAACGCCGAAAGCGCAATCCTGCCTTCAATGTGTCCAACTTCCTTCTCTGTCAGGAATTTGAAAGGCTTTGGAGCGGGCGCCAATTTAAAACCGTTTTTCTCGGCACCTTTTATCATGTTTTCATAAGGAATATATGAATTATGCGGCGCCTTCCGGAAGCTGGCCCTCTTAAACAGCGTTCCGTCATAAACCATGCCATTCAGATTATCAATGTAACCGGAATTCAGCATTCTTTTCGCTTCCACACTGTAGCCGTGGGCAATAAAAATGCTGTCGAGCCCTTTGGAGATTTCAATGTAATAATCCCGCGCACTTCTGACAGGCCCAATCGTTTTAGGCTTTTCGCTTTGATACACGGCGAGGAACCTTGTAACATCCCCTTCCGCGAGCAACTCATAGACAATATCCGCCTCGTTCAGGCCTGATTGCGGACGGGCTTTTGGAAAATTATTGACCACAACCGCAAACGCCCTGTTTTCCGCCTCCGTTTGCGAGCCGATACCTGTAAGCGGATACGAAAAAGGCAGCTCAGGTATGGCATGTTCCACTTTTTCCGCGGCAGCAGCTTTTTTCACAGGCTTTGCCGGTTCCTTCGAGGACTCCTTGTCGCTGCACGCCGATAGCAAAAGCAATGTTGCCGCCATCGCCAAAGACCATTTCCTCATTCTCACACCCCTGTTTGTGCATCTATCTATCTTAGCCGTGTCTGTCTATATTTTATCCTTCAAGTATGGGACAGTAAGCCCCCGAAAAGCCTTTCCACTGATGAAAGGCTCCCTTTATTATTTTAACGCATTATAGACGGAAAGAGTACCATTTTATTCATTACATCATACATTCCTTGCTGTGTAATTCGGATATAGGGCAAATGGGTGGATGAAAAGAAGAGCAGGCTATATATCGGGTCCGAATAGCTGTACCCCCGTTCACGCAAAATATAAAGCAGCCTTTGTTCTTTTTCCATCAATTCCTCAAGCGGCAGCTCCGTCATTAATCCCCCAAGCCTGAGCGGCAGCTCGCATAGTATTTCCCCGCCTTCTGAAACGACAATCCCGCCGCCAATCTCTTTCATTCTGTTAAAAGCGCGGAGAAGATCAGGCTTGCTTTTGCCAATAAGAATAATGTCCCCCGTGTTGGAAAATGAACTCGCCATCCCTTGAAGGCTGTTGGCGAACCCTTTCAGGATCGTATTGACCCGCCACTTCCCATTTCGGTCGATTAACATGAAAAAACACTCATCATGGCTGTCGGATAGCTGGTCTCTTGATACTTCGAGCGAAATGGAATAGGGCTTTGTAATGACGGCATTCTCCATCTTTATCCCAAATGGCATTGAGAACTGAAGGTCGTCCATCGTAAGCTCCCAATCAGGCCGCAGCGGCTCAAGCCCGTAGCCATTCCAGTCAAGGCGAGGAAATGTTTCGTGTAGTATCTCGCCATCACGCTTCACCCATTTTCCTTTCGCCAGGACAGAAACAGGGCATGGCTCCTCGACACTGGACAGGATATTGATGTTCGCGACCCTACCCGTGGCGATTTTCCCATGGATATGGCTCATATTATAATATCTGGCGGGGTTGATGGTCGCCATATTATAGGCATCAATAATTGGAATGCCTTTGTTAATTGCAATGCGGATCATTTGGTCAATGACCCCATTCCTGTAAAAACCGGACGAGGATCCATCCGTTGTAAACATCATATGGTCATAAGCCGTAATCCCGAGCCTTTTTAAGTCATCAAGGAGGCTTGGCAAGTCTGGCCGGATTGACGAGTGCCTGAGAGACACGGTATATCCCTGCATAAGCCGATTAACTACTTCTTCCCCCGTCATTGCTTCATGGTCACAGTCGGCACCAAGCAGCATCATCTTTGCGAGCGTTTTTTCGGATGCACCAGGAAAATGCCCCTCAATCTGCTTTCTCATCCGCTTTGCTTCCTGGATCCAATGCAGCATCATATCATCGCCGGCGAGCAATTTCGGCCAGCCCGTCAGCTCTCCCCCCTGGATGACAGCATCATGCTCCAGCCATGATTTGACTTGGGTATGTGAAAAGATTTCTTCTTCGTTAAGGATTTCCGTCTGGGCGTCGAACCTGCACCACCAAAACATGCTTGCCGGAATTCTCCGCAAATCCTTCATAAGCAGAAATGCCTGTTTCTTATTTAATTGCAAAATGAGGGCCATGTTATCATTGATAATTGTCGTAGTCCCTCTTCCCGAAGCGTAGGCTGCAAATGAATGCGGATTATATAATTGGAAAGGGTGGGCATGGGGCTCGATATACCCCGGTACAATAAATTGCCCTGAACAGTCTACAATGCTGCAATTTACAAGGTTTTCAGGCAGTCTTTCGCCAACATAGACAATCCTGTCATCATATATCCAAATATTCGCCTGCATCCAGCGGCGGAATGTCTGGTTCAGATATGTACAATTTATTAAAAGAATCGACGGTGCAAGCTTCCCGTCCAGAACATCCACATGCTCGCGCAAATCTTTGTTTTTCCACCTGTAGCGCTGCTCCATCTTCTCTCCACCCTCCGCCAAAAGAATATCTATACAACTCTATAATTTCATTAAGAAAGCCCTTACATTTTTATAGTACCATAATCAATCCTTATATGGAGCAGTGGGTGACAGAATCGATTTTATTTTTTGTGAAAAAATGAGCAAGTTTGGATGGCTCTCTTTCCGTTTGGACATTTGAACTTGGACCTGGCTTTTTTATCAGTGAAATGCCTAAAGTCCATTCATTCAAATTCCATACTCCCATTTAGAGCTTTAACCTTAAGATGTCGATGATTCCTCTTTTTTTAAAAAAAGCATTCACCCTTGATGGATGAATGCTCCATATCTTTTTTTAAAGGCCAAGCCTTTGAAAAATAGTATCAACATGCTGCAGGTGATAGCTGTAGTCAAAACAATCATCCAGTTCCTTAGGGCTTAGATGCTTCGTAATCTTCTCATCCTGGTCAAGCAGGCTCCGGAATGGGACTTGTTTCTCCCATGCCTCCATTGCCCTTGGCTGGACCGTATCGTAAGCCTCCTCGCGGGAAAGGCCCTTTTCAATCAGGGCGAGCAATACCCGTTGCGAATAAATCAAGCCCAGCGTCCTGTCCATATTCCGTTTCATGTTTTCCGGATAGACTGTCAGGTTTTTAATGATGTTCCCAAACCGGTTAAGCATGTAATTCAACAGGCTGGTCGCATCAGGCAGGATAATCCGTTCAGCCGAGGAGTGCGAGATATCACGTTCATGCCAAAGTGGGACATTTTCATACGCTGTCAGCATATGCCCGCGGATAACCCTTGAAAGTCCGGTCATATTTTCAGAGCCGATTGGATTCCGTTTATGTGGCATCGCCGATGAACCCTTCTGGCCTTTTGCGAAAAATTCTTCCACCTCACGGGTTTCGCTTTTTTGCAGGCCGCGAACTTCAACAGCGAATTTTTCTATCGACGTTGCAATGAGTGCCAAAACCGACATATAGTGGGCATGCCTGTCCCTTTGAAGCGTTTGGGTGGAGATTGGGGCTGCCTCAAGCCCAAGCTTTTCACATACATACTTTTCAACAAACGGATTTATATTCGCATATGTACCGACTGCACCGGAAATTTTTCCGAATTCAATGCCTTTTGCCGCTTCATTAAAACGATCCAGATTCCGTTTCATTTCCTCATACCAAAGGGCAAGCTTTAGCCCAAATGTTGTCGGCTCGGCATGGACTCCGTGGGTCCGCCCCATCATGACCGTGTATTTATGCTCTTGCGCCTTTTCTTTTAAAATGGAAATGAAACGCTCCAAGTCAGCCCTGATTATTTCATTCGCCTGCTTAATCAAATACGACAATGCCGTGTCGACTACATCCGTTGAAGTCAGGCCGTAATGTACCCATTTTTTCTCGTTACCGAGCGTTTCCGAAACCGCTCTCGTAAACGCAACAACATCATGCCTTGTTTCTTCCTCAATTTCTTTGATCCGTTCTACATCAAATCGGGCGTTTTCCCGGATTTTCCGGACATCCTCATGTGGAATTTCCCCGAGTTCCGCCCACGCTTCACAAGCAAGGATTTCAACTTCCAGCCATGCGGCGAAACGGTTGTGCTCTTCCCAAATTTTCGCCATTTCCGGCCTGGTATAGCGGTCGATCATCATGAATCCCCCGTTTTAGTTAGTTATATAGTTCATATCAGCCCGAAATCTCTAAAAGAATGGTTCAGGCGAATCCATCCTTATCTTATCAGCCATGCTCAGGGAATGTCAAACCCAATGGCGAACATTATTTATACTAATAATAATATCGTTCGGGTTTTTACTCTTCTTTTCGTTTTCCTTCAAAAATGATTTGTCGGCCCGCCGGGATTACCTCATTTCCTTCTTCCTTAAAAATTGGTTTTTCAATTCTTTTAATTGGAATGAAACCTTGTTGCTCCATTCGTTTAAGGCAATCGTCAATCGTTTCATTTTCTTTTACCTCAAACAATTGCTTCTTCCCCACAAACAATCTCCCCTTTGGTTTTTTCTTAGTATACCCCAACTCTCATACAACGTAGAAATGCCGGGCAAAGTCACCCGGCACTTCATGAAAGTTTGAATTTACTTTTCTTCATACACCTCTATATAAAAACCTTGTTGTGGCGACCATTCGGCATAGTAGACATCTTCTATATTAGTAACGCCTTCCTTTTTAAGTTCCTCCCTAAGCCATGCTTCATCCTTCCCTGCAGTTTTTAAATCTTCTTCTTTTATTTGTCCCTCATCAACCAATAGCAAGGATGGATCAACCTCTTCGGCTTCGATATTTAACATTTCAGGCGTAACCGGATCAGTTGAAGCCTTTGTCATTACACTCAACTGCCCTCCTGTTTCCATAAAAACATACCTAACATCTTTTAATGAAAACACTCCTTTTGTGCGAAGCAGGGCACGGAGCTGTTCCATTTCCAATTGATTCTTCCTCATTTCCTTGTGGTTAATCTTCCCCTCACTTATCAGGACAGACACCGTTCCTGTAAGAGGAGTCCGGATTTTCTCAAATCTTTCTCCGAGTTTTTCAACGATATAACTAACCCCACCCCATATCGCCACTGCAAATAACACATGAAAAATATTCACTTTCTCATCATAAACCGATTCCTCTATAATTCCTCCCAACAAGATGGCGAAAACAAAATCATAGGGAGTTAACTGGGACATCTCTTTTTTCCCAAGTAATCTTGTCACCACAACAAGGGCAAAAAAGCCGACAATCAGCTTTAACGCTATTGTGCCATACATAAATAGTTCCTCCTTCTCTCTTTCAATCCATATACCCCTTTTAGTTCGAAATAATGTTCCTCCTTTTGGAAGGTAACGATCTTTTTGGCTGTCTGCCATAAGAGGTGGGTTATCTTTCTTTTAGAGAGCGAAGGAGGGGGATTCCACTGCTGTTCGGACTTTAAGTTTGTGTTTAGGCCCATATGATACGGGGATTTGGACAGCGATTAGAGGTTTCTTAGCTTCAGTGTCCAAATGAGGGGGGGATTTGGACACCGATTAGAGGTTTCTCAGTTTCAGTGTCCAAATGAGGTGAGATTCCTTTAAACCGGGTACAAATAATTTGCACTTCCTTACATTTCCGCTTCTTTGGACACTCAACCCCTGAAGCTCACTTTGCTGTCCAAACATCAGTTATCGTTAGACAAACACAGTGAGATCTCGACAGCAATTAGAGGTTTCTTAGCTTCAGTGTCCAAATGAGTTGGGGATTCCTTTAAACCTGGTACAAATAATTTACACTTCCTTACACTTCCGCTATCTGTTCTTTGCTGTCTCTCAAATAGATAGGAAGGTTTTCGCTGGCTGGCAGTTCATTCACTTGTGTTCTAAATGCAAAAAAAGGCAACCCATTTAAAGGTTGCCTTCCAATTTGTTTGCCCGGCAGCGTCCTACTCTCACAGGGGCAAGGCCCCAACTACCATCGGCGCTGAGAAGCTTAACTTCCGTGTTCGGTATGGGAACGGGTGTGGCCTTCTCGCCATAACTGCCGGACTATGTTGTTTGAGGTTTCATTCCCTCAAAACTGGATAATTTTCAGAAGAAGTTCGGAAGAACAMRGTAATCTAWTTGGTTAAGTCCTCGATCGATTAGTATCAGTCAGCTCCACRCGTCGCCGYGCTTCCACCTCTGACCTATCAACCTGATCATCTTTCAGGGATCTTACYTCTTACGAATGGGAAATCTCATCTTGAGGGGGGCTTCATGCTTAGATGCTTTCAGCACTTATCCCGTCCGCACATAGCTACCCAGCGATGCCTTTGGCAAGACAACTGGTACACCAGCGGCGCGTCCATCCCGGTCCTCTCGTACTAAGGACAGCTCCTCTCAAATTTCCTGCGCCCACGACGGATAGGGACCGAACTGTCTCACGACGTTCTGAACCCAGCTCGCGTACCGCTTTAATGGGCGAACAGCCCAACCCTTGGGACCGACTACAGCCCCAGGATGCGATGAGCCGACATCGAGGCGCCAAACCTCCCCGTCGATGTGGACTCTTGGGGGAGATAAGCCTGTTATCCCCGGGGTAGCTTTTATCCGTTGAGCGATGGCCCTTCCATGCGGAACCACCGGATCACTAAGCCCGACTTTCGTCCCTGCTCGACTTGTAGGTCTCGCAGTAAAGCTCCCTTGTGCCTTTACACTCTGCGAATGATTTCCAACCATTCTGAGGGAACCTTTGGGCGCCTCCGTTACATTTTAGGAGGCGACCGCCCCAGTCAAACTGCCCGCCTGACACTGTCTCCCACCCAGATCATTGGTGCGGGTTAGAATTTCAATACAGCCAGGGTAGTATCCCACCGACGCCTCCACCGAAGCTGGCGCTCCGGCTTCACAGGCTCCTACCTATCCTGTATAAGCTGTACCAAAATTCAATATCAGGCTGCAGTAAAGCTCCACGGGGTCTTTCCGTCCTGTCGCGGGTAACCTGCATCTTCACAGGTACTATAATTTCACCGAGTCTCTCGTTGAGACAGTGCCCAGATCGTTACGCCTTTCGTGCGGGTCGGAACTTMCCCGACAAGGAATTTCGCTACCTTAGGACCGTTATAGTTACGGCCGCCGTTTACTGGGGCTTCGATTYAGAGCTTCRCTTGCGCTAACCCCTCCTCTTAACCTTCCAGCACCGGGCAGGCGTCAGCCCCTATACTTCGCCTTGCGGCTTCGCAGAGACCTGTGTTTTTGCTAAACAGTCGCCT
>NZ_LIGI01000001.1:158551-209351 GCF_001273955.1 Bacillus sp. FJAT-27245 | reverse complement strand
AAAAGAGTTGAGTCATGCTCAAAATGTTACGTTGGCTAGTGATCCGAAGATCACTATATTATTGTTTGTTGACGCTTGTTTGTTTAGTTTTCAAAGAGCAATTTTGTTAAGACAACTATTCTAGTATAACATTTCGTTATCTGCTCTGTCAACAAGTTTTTTTAACTCTTTATTAACGAGTGAAACTTGGCTGACGAGGCAACTTTCTAAATATAACACCCTGACTCCAAGCTGTCAACAAGTTTTTAAAAAAATACTTGGAATAAAAGCAGCTTTCAATCGGGTGTTATCTATAATATCATCGCTTTACATTTTCGTCAACAAACTCCACATTACCAATTTATACCTAAATTCAACTTTCTTCAGTTTGCTTTTTCAAAACATTCTTCTATATTATATATTGAGCTTTTTCGACAAGAGCATTCAGTTGAATACTAATTGCAAGAAAGCAGCTTTTCACTGCATAGGGTATTGAGGATTTTCGAGGAGCCGTTTCCTTCCGCTACAATCAACATGCCCCCTAAACCTTATTGCAACTATTTATTTCAACTTATATAGACATTCCTCATACATTTAAAAGAACCGGGTGCAAATTACCCCGGTTCTTTTCATTAAGTAACTACTTTATTTCAATGATCCCTACTTCGCCTTGATCAACAATTCCAGATTTCTTAATCAGAATACTTTCGCCCTCATGAAGATTTGTAAATACGATTGGCGTAATTGTAGAAGTAGCATTCTTTTTAATAAAATCGAGATCGAACCTTAACAGCGGCTGGCCTTTTTTAACCAGTTCATTCTCCTTCACAATGGTTTCAAAGCCTTCCCCTTTAAGGTTTACTGTATCGATTCCAACATGAATCAGAATTTCTTTGCCGGAATTCGATAATATCCCTATTGCATGTTTTGTCGGGAACAGATTAATGACTTTCCCATCTACCGGAGAAACAACAAGCCCTTCGGAAGGCTCGATTGCAAAGCCATCGCCCATCATTTTTCCTGCAAAAACCTGATCTGGAACATCAGTAATTGGTTTGATTTCCCCTTTTAAAGGAGAAACAATTTCAAGAGCTAAATCTGTTTCCGCTTCATTTTGCAAAGCTTCAGGGTTCACTTCCTCAATTTGCTTGCGGACTTCCGTGGATTGGTTTGTTTCGGTCGGCCTAGGCCTCTTTCCACTCATTATATCCTTTATCTGACCTTTGATTGTTTCTGAGCGCGGACCGAAAATGGCTTGGATATTGTTCCCGACTTCCATGACTCCCGCTGCCCCGAGTTCTTTCAGCTTCTTTTTATCTACATCACCTATGTCTTTAACTGAAACACGGAGCCTTGTGATACATGCATCCAGGTGGGCAATATTCTCTTTCCCTCCCATTGCTTCAAGAATATTGTACGGAAGGTCGCCGGCTTTTCCTTTTTCTTTTCCCGGTGTTTCCCCTTCATCTTCTGTTACTTCACGGCCCGGAGTTTTCAAATTAAACTTGGTAATCGCAAAACGGAAGACAAAGTAGTAAACAACGGCAAACCCAAGGCCTAAAATAATTGTTATCCACCAAGGTTCTCTTCCCGGCAGGACACCAAATAGGAAGAAATCAATCGCTCCGCCCGAGAATGTATACCCCAAATTCACGCCGAGCGCGGCCATTAATACGAAAGAAAGCCCATCAAGTATGGCATGGATAACGAACAGGAATGGCGATACAAACATAAACAAAAATTCAATCGGCTCAGTAATACCTGTTAGGAAGGATGTTAATGCAGCCGATCCAAGCAAACCGGCTACTATTTTTTTCTTTTCCGTCCTTGCTGTATGGTACATGGCTAAAGCCGCTGCAGGCAAACCAAACATCATAATTGGGAATTCCCCCGCCATAAAGTTACCGGCAGTAATTTCCACCCCATCCTTCAATTGAGAAAAGAAGATTGTCATATCCCCGCGGACGATTTGGCCGGAAGCTGTCGTATAGGAACCAAATTCATACCAGAATGGTGCATGGAAAATATGATGAAGGCCAAAAGGTATTAGCAAACGTTTAATAAACCCAAAGAAGAACGCCGCAATATACGTTCCGCTCCCCATAAGCCAAAGGGAGGCGCTGTTCATCGCATGCTGTACCGGGGGCCAGATGACCAGAAGCAATAGCCCGGCAACAAGAGAGGCAGCAGCCGTGACAATCGGAACGAACCGTTTACCAGCGAAAAATCCAAGGAAGGACGGCATCTCAATATCATGGTAACGATTGTAACAATACGCGGCAATGAGACCGACAATAATCCCCCCGAATACACCAGTTTGCAGAGTAGGGATCCCTAACACACTCGCAAAACTCGGATCCTCGGCAATCATGTCCGATGTAACGCCAAGCCACGAACTCATAACCTGATTCAATACGAGATAACCAACAATAGCCGCAAGTGCAGCCGCTCCGTCAGCAGCAAGCCCAATTGCAACCCCGGCTGCAAAAATCAGTGCGAGGTTGCCAAAAATAATCCCACCAGCGTCCTCCATTACACTGGCAATCAACTGTATCCAATGCATATCCAGGAATGGCAGATATTGAAGCGTCGATTCCTGCTGCAGCGCATTCCCTATACCCAGCAGTAAACCAGCAGCTGGCAAAAGTGCTACCGGAAGCATTAGGGCTTTACCGATCTTTTGCAGAACGCCAAATATTTTCTTAAACATTGAATAGCCTCCTAACTTTTTTTGCCCATTAAAGTAACCGCTAACAAAAGAGCAAACAAAAAAGGCATGAACATAGAAAGAACTGAACAGAAGACGGATTGCAACACCCGTACAAGAGAAGGATTTTTCCCCTCTTCTTCCCATTCAATTCATTTCTGTGCTCATGCCTGATCGAATCAGTAACACGCAAGAAAATGATTGCTATTTTGTTTTTTTATGAAGCCGCTGCAAATGCATTGTCAGATAAACTGCCTCTGCATCATATACCGGCGTTTTTAATGTTTGCTGCATTATTTTAATGAGCTTCCAGGACAAATTATAGCATTCAGGGTACTCCTTTTTCAATAGCAACGTTATTGCTTCAGGTTCCTCAACCTTTTCACCGGATTTGACACGTTCGATGGCAAAACGCAAGTGGCGTACGAGCCTCATGTACTCAACACTGTCTTTATTAATCGTTATGTCGAGCTGCTCTTCAATCAACTTTACCAAAGTTGCCACAAGTTGAGAGTGCTGGTTCACCTCGGAAAGCTCCCTGTTCGTTATGGCACTATGAATGTGAAGGGCGATGAAACCCGCTTCTCCCTCCGGCAGCAAAATCCCCGCTTTCTCTTCAAACAATTGAAGAACATCTTTAGCAATCCTATATTCGAGAGGGTAAAGGGTTTTCGTTTCTATTAAAAATGGATTGCGGATTTCCATCCCATTTGCAACCCGGCTAACCGTAAACATTAAGTGGTCTGTAAGGGCAACGTGTATATGCTCGTTCAATGAACCGCCGGCTTCTTTCTTTATCAGTTCAATTGCGGAAATAATTAGCCGTTGCAGATCTTCTTCCAGGAATGGCAGAAGCTTTATATAGTTCCGTTGTTCTTTCTCATTTTTGAGGACAAAGACTTTCTCAGCGACTGAGGGATCGAGACGATCATTCTGTTTACGGCTAAAGGCGATTCCTTTGCCAATCAGGACCACTTCCCCATATTCCGGGTGTTCCGCAATCAGGACATTGTTATTCAATATTTTGTGGATAGCCAATGTTGACATAGTTACTCCCCGCTCTATGCATAGTATTTCCATCGTATAAGAGGGGCAAGTTTTCGTCAACTAACTAGAAATTTATGCATTTTTCTGCTCAACAAAAAGCCTTTTAGTGTTTTCCGGAAACTTTTCATGAAGCAATGTTGCATTGGAGTTCCGTTGGGAACGTGTGTACCGGAGGTGGAAATCAACTATTTCGTTTAACAGATTCTTCAAACAAAAAGAACCAGCCTAATAAGCTGGTCCTACAATTATTAATTGGTTAAGAAGATAAAATAAAGCAGGAAGATGATAAAGAAAATATACATAATTGGGTGAATATCTTTTCTTTTGCCCGCCACTAGCATTGTAATCGGATAGAAGATGAAACCTGCCGCAATCCCGGTTGCTATGCTGTAGGAAAGAGGCATCGCAATGATTGTAAGGAAGGACGGCACGGCAATTTCAAACCGTTTCCAATCAATTTTCCCAATGGACGAAACCATCAGGACGCCGACAATGATCAATGCTGGTGCTGTTACCGGCGCTGTTACGATGGACAGCAGCGGATAAAAGAAGAGCGCCAGGATAAAGCACCCTGCAGTAATCAGCGCGGCAAATCCGGATCTGGCACCCGATGCAACTCCGGCACTCGATTCGATGTAGGACGTAGTCGTTGATGTACCAAAGATAGAACCAACCATTGAAGCAATCGAATCGGCAAAAAGAGCGCGGCCAGCACGGGGAAGCTTGTTGTCTTTCATTAGGCCGGCCTGATTGGCAACAGCCACAAGCGTACCAGCGTTATCAAAGAAATCAACGAAAAGGAAAGTCAGGATTATACCGAGCATTGCGGTTGTATAAAAAGAACTATCATTAAAGGAAGTAAACAAAGCACCGAATGTCGGCTCAAGGCTCGGAACCCTTTCGACAACTTTCGCAGGAGGATCAATAAGATTAAAGGCAATGCCTACAATAACGGTAACGATCATTCCATAAAAGACCGCCCCCTTGATGCCCCTCGTCATCATAATAACGGTAATCAACAGTCCAAAGATTGCCAAAAGTGTTTCGGGATTCCCCAAGTGGCCAAGGCCAACGAGTGTTGCATCATTTTTAACAATGATTTTTGCATTTATTAAACCAACAAAGGTGATGAACAATCCGATACCTGCGCCAACCGCATATTTGAGTTCAACCGGGATGGCATTGATGAGTTTTTCACGCCACCCAGAAATGGTCAGCAATAGGAAAAAAACACTTGAAATAAATACAGCGGCTAGAGCGTGCTGCCACGAAGCTCCGTGCCCAAGGACAACCGAATAAGCAAAAAACGCATTAAGGCCCATCCCCGGCGCGAGAGCTATCGGGTATTTCCCGATCAAGCCCATGATAATCGAACCTACAGCAGCTGCAAGGGCGGTTGCAACAAATACCGCTCCATGATTCATACGGACTTCATCAGGAAGCCCATCCACATTTTCGAGTGTTAATATCAGCGGGTTGACTACAAGGATGTAGGCCATCGCCAGGAATGTGGTCAGGCCGCCGATAATTTCACGGCGATAATTTGTGCCAAGTTCTTCAAACATAAAGTACTTCTTCATAAAAATCCCCCTAGATATTGGTTCGGCTTTTCGAAAGCTCTCTCTATATCCCAGGAACGCAAAAGCGCCCCGGCTCAAGTTGCCGGGGCGCTGACATGAAGCATGCAAAAATAAATGGACAGAAGAAGCCCTTTATTGTTACACACTTCGTAGTCAAGCTATTTACGGCAGCCTGGTAGAAACTTCTGGGCCATATCCCCAGTATTATACGAAGCAAAATATAAATAATCAGTACCCTGTCATTTTAACAGCTTCAGGAAATTCAGTCAACAAAAAATCCGAACGTTCGACATATTTTTAGAAATTTCGTTCGACAAAATCCATCCTTTTATTCCCACTCGATTGTAGCAGGCGGCTTGGAGGTAATGTCATAAACGACCCGGTTAACATGGGGTACCTCGTTAACAATCCTCGTGGAAATCTTTTCAAGTAAATCCCACGGAATCCTTGCCCAATCCGAAGTCATTCCGTCTATGGACGTCACTGCCCGAATGCCAATTGTATAATCATATGTCCGGGTATCCCCCATGACGCCGACACTGCGGATATCCGGAAGGACCGTAAAGTATTGCCAGATTTCGCGCTCGAGTCCCGCGTTACGGACTTCCTCACGCAAAATCGCATCGGATTCACGGACAATTTCAAGCTTGTCCTCTGTGATTTCGCCGAGGACACGGATGCCAAGTCCAGGGCCAGGGAACGGCTGCCTCCAGACAATTTCGTCAGGTATGCCAAGCTCTGTGCCCAAAGCGCGAACCTCGTCCTTGAAGAGGGTATTCAGCGGCTCAATTAGCTTAAATTGCATATCTTCAGGGAGTCCGCCTACATTATGGTGTGATTTGATTGTTTGGGCAGTGGCTGTTCCGCTTTCGATAATATCCGTATAAAGCGTTCCCTGTGCCAGGAATTCAATGCCTTCAAGTTTATGGGCTTCATCATCGAACACATAAATAAATTCATTTCCGATGATTTTACGCTTTTGCTCAGGATCGGAAACGCCACGTAGCTTCTCCATGAACCTTTCACGCGCGTCCACTTTAATAACATTCATATGGAAACCGTCAGCAAAAGTTTTCATTACCTGGTCTGCCTCGCCTTTTCGCAGCAGGCCATGGTCTACAAAAATGCAGGTCAACTGGTCGCCGATCGCTTTATGGATAAGGACCGCTACTACCGAGGAATCAACACCGCCACTCAGTGCGCAAAGCACTTTTTTGTCGCCGACTGTCTGGCGGATTTTTTCCATTTCGATTTCAATAAAGTTTTCCATCGACCAGGTGCCACTGCAGCCGCAAACTCCGAGGACAAAGTTTTTCAGCAATTCATTCCCATGGACGGAATGGCGCACTTCCGGGTGGAACTGGACAGCATATAGTTTCCTGCCTTCATCGCTCATTGAGGAAATTGGGCAAGACGGACTGTCGGCATCCGCAGTGAATCCAGGCGGAACAGCGGTAACAAGGTCGCCGTGGCTCATCCAGACGACTTGGCTTTCCGGCAGACCTTTAAACAAAGCCGTTTCATTTTTGACCGCTATTGCCGCCTTTCCATACTCGCGGTTTTTGGCCTTTTCAACCTTGCCGCCGAAATGGACGGACATCAATTGCATGCCATAGCAAATGCCGAGCACAGGAAGGCCAAGGTCAAAGATTCGTTCATCACAACGGAACGAATTTTCATCGTACACACTATTCGGGCCCCCGGAGAAAATAATCCCCTTTGGATTCATCGCCTTGATTTCTTCCGCGGTGATTGTGTGCGGATGCAATTCACTATACACGCCAAATTCCCTAATCCTTCTCGTAATCAATTGGTTGTACTGGCTCCCGAAATCGAGAACCACAACCATTTCCTGTTCATGAAGTTCTGTTTTTCCAGACAAGTTCTCCACCTCTTTCTCACTTATTAGTATACACCTAAAGTTTTGTCGCAATAAAAAAAAACCGGAATTGCCCCCTTTTCATAAAAAAGAAGGCAGAATTCCGATTTATCATGGCGAAACATATCCCCGAAATTACTGCCTTCATAGTCAGGCCATTTACGGCGGCCCGGTAGAGACTTTCGAACCATATTATCGAGGATATATGAAGGGTAAGTACAGATTCAGTTTTTTTATTATCTTACCATTTTATCTGTACGCAATTTACTGGTCAAGAGATTGTCTTTTTAATTAAATTTTCCCACAATTGCCTTGTTTCCTTCCAGGTTCCTTCAGGCATTTCCCTTCTATACAGGAAATGCTCATACTTTGAGGTTAGTTTCCCCATTTCCCTTGTTGTGAAGAAGGAATCAACATAGCTTGCGTAATTCCTGAGCGTCTGTCCATCCTGCCTCGGCAGGCCGTACCGCTGCAGCTGCTTTAGCAAGGAAAGATACGCTTTACCAAATTGCTCGTCATTTTGGGTGAGCTTATATCTGTAAATCAAATAGTACGGAAGCCATCTTCCCCGGTTGCTGTATGCGAACCATATGGCGGCAATCAAGGCGGCGGTGCCTGCGGCAAGCTTTTTCCATTCCTTTTTGAAAAATAGCTTTATTTCCTTTAAAACATTTGTTTTCGCTTTTACCTGCTTCGGAATTGGGTCGTTATCTTCCAGTTTGTTAAGACGGTCCGGCCGGTTCGGGTCATTTTGGGATGAGCCGGGTGAAACAGGGTTGTTCGAAGGGTTGGTTGTCGTTTCATAATCGATGTGAATATTATTTGAAAAGCCCTTTGTTGGCTCAAACGGAATCCAGCCAAGGTTCGGGAAAAACACTTCCACCCATGAGTGGGCATTGTTGTTGGTTACTTCATAAAGCTTGTTCTTCAACTCCCCGTCACCGAATGACTTCAATTCCCCGTACGTATATCCCTTTACCCATCTGGCAGGAATGCCCAGGCTCCTAAGCATGACGACCATCGAAGTCGAAAAGTTATCGCAGTATCCCGTTTTCGTATCGAACAGGAACTGGTCGACATAGTCTTCATCATTGCGTGGAACTGCAACATTTTTCTGGTCATACGTAAATTCACTGCGGTCAAAATAATTTTCGATGGCCCGCGCTTTGTCATACCAGTTTGTTTTTTCTCCAGCTATCTCATTCGCAAGTTCCTTTACCCTTGACGGCAACGTTTCCGGCAGCTGGGTATAGCGGATAATAAACTCCTCTTCGACTCCGCCATTATCCGATCCATCCGCCCATCGCAATTCTTCCAATTTAAACGCTGGTTCATCATAAATGAAGCTATAATTATCGAGCTGGGCCGGTTTGTTCCAAGGTTCCATCGCCTGGATTTTTTCTGTTGCCGTATTAAGGCGGAAGGTCACCTGGCCTCTCGCCATTATTTTTTTAATTCCTAGCGGGTAGACAAGGTGAGGGTATTTTAAATACATATAAACCCTTGAATTATATTCTTTTTTCTTCACACTTTCCGGATATCCCTCGAGGGGAACGGGGTCATCGTATGTAAAGCCGATGCCGCCATTTACGAGTTCGGACAAAATCCATCCTTTCCCTGTATACACATCCTTTGTTTCCACACGCCAATAATGGCGGCTTTCAGCATCCGCGCGGAAGACAATTGTGTTATCAGGCAAAAATGGGCCTCCGAGCCTGGAATCATTCGTCCCATAGCCAATCCGCGAAACACCGCCTGTCCCGCCACCGGCATTCTCATTTAACGATTTCAAAAACGGTACCGGATCCGGCCAAATCGGGGCGGCTTTTGGCGCTGCAAAGCCTGCCGCCGTGCTGAAAGCAATCATCCCTGAGAGCGCAACCGCCCATTTCCTTACATGCCTTTTTCCTTCCCCAGACGATTCGCTGCCGAAAAGACGGAAAAATGTCAGCATTCCCATAACCGAAAAACCGGCTATGACCGTCCTGACAATCGCGCCATCCCCTTTGTATGTCGTAAATGTATCAAGGACGGTAATATAGATGATCGTCATCAGGAAAAACACAAAAATCCGGCGCCTGTTCAACAGCCAATATTGAATAAGGTAGACCATAAGCCATAGAAGGATAAAAAATAAAATAGTCCGGAAGACATTGGTCAGCTGCTGGTAATCCTGGCTTAAAAGCAGGCCTACATTCATCTTCAAATCAGCGATCAGATTACCTAGCCAACCGGCACTGAAAAAACCGCCTTCAAAATAAAATCTGTAAATGGCATAGAGGATATAAAAGCTTTTAATAAAAAATTGCAGCATCTTTCCAAGGTGGAAGATGGATGATGCAAACGCGATGACCAGGAAGATAATAAAGACTTCGATATTATCTGTATCTGTCAGTTCATCAAGCGGCCTGAGCCATTCCCAAATGAGCAGAAAGCCAAATCCGTATAGCAGCAAAGCACTTAAATCAAGTTTGTCCTTCTTGTCATTCATCGCAGGCTCACCTCCGAGAATGCCGAATCAAATTGATTCTCATGCACAAGTATAACCCTAACGCCGCGGGCAATCCCCATGGCTTTCAGAGCCAATTCCTCATTTGTTGGGGATTCTTTTTCATCTTTGATCAAAAACACTGTGGCCATCCCCTTCCTATGGCCAAGCACACCCGCTTTTTCTATTAATGTCCTTGTAAGGCGCGCGGTTACAATCATCATCGTCATATTCTGGCCGGAATAAAAAGTTTCCGCCTCGAGTACGGTATCGATCGCGACCGGACAGGCCGGCTGTACTTTTGCCAGATGGTAAAAGATTTGCTGGAGCTGGGTTTCCCCTCCCCTGACCGGGAACGCCACCCTTTCCTTGCTGACGGAAAGCAGTCCCGCCTGGGCACCTTTTTTCAAAATCGCCCTTGAAATTGAAGCTGTAAAGGAAACAATTCCTTCAAAACGCCGGTCCGGGACACAGTCCATAACAATAAGTACGTCGTGTGACTGCCTTTGCTCGAATTCTTTTGTCATAATTTCATTTCGTTTTGCGGAAGCTTTCCAATTAATCCATGAAAAACGGTCGCCCGGCTGATAATCCCTGACACCGATTGCCATCGTTGTATCACGCTGGACCCTTTCCCTGGAAGCGGCGGCTCCTTGGTCATAATGGTTTTCAAAAGGACGGTATAATAATTCCGTGTACGCGGGATACACAAGTATTCTGTCTTCCGATTGTGCGTTTTGCTCCTTTTCAATCAGGCCAATCAGGTCTCCGGTTTTAAGCATTATTGATTCGAACATATGCTCACCGCGGGGCAGTTCATCAATTGTATAATCAAATACGATTTCCTTTGAGAATCCCGGAAAAAGCAAGGCTTTCGTCTTCTCTTTTGGAATGGCATTCCTCAGCGAACCGCCAATCTGTTCCTCCGCAAGCAGGTAGAAAAGCGGAAAGGACCTTTCCCTTTTTAAAATGGTACGTACTTTCAACGCCTCGCCTGCAACAAATTCCTGCTTTGGCAACCGCCTTTCTGCTTTAATGCCGTCCTGGACCGGGTAAAAAGCTACCGCCAGCGAATAGGCAGCGAAAGGAAGGAAGCTGTAGAATAAAAACCAGCTGACAAATCCTCCCTGGAACATCGCGTAGCTAAACGTAATGACAATAAGAAGGATAAGGATACCCAGTTTCCACATATGGTTCATTGCACGAAGTTTTTCTTTCATTTACTTCACAAGCCTTTGAACGGGAACCGGCACACGGGCGACAATCCTGCTGATGATTTCCTCAGCGGTTATCCCTTCGAATTTTGCTTCAGATTTAAGGATTATCCTATGGGAAAGGACATATGGAGCCAGGTATTGGATATCATCAGGAAGGACAAAGTCACGTCCGCATATAAAGGCGTATGCCTGTGCCGCCTTCATGAGGCCAATTGAGCCGCGCGGACTTGCCCCGAGGTAGACGTTTTCATGGATTCTAGTCCGGTTGGAAATGTCCACTATATACCGCTTAATGGTATCCTCAACAAACACATTTTTTATTTCATATTGCAGCGCCCTTAGCTCTTCAAGGCTGACAACAGGCTCCAGTTCTTCGATTGGAGGAATTTTTTGCGCCCGGTTGAGCACTTCCATTTCCTCATGGACCTCCGGATACCCCATTTTCATTTTTAACAAGAAACGGTCGAGCTGCGCTTCCGGAAGCGGATATGTTCCTTCATATTCAATCGGGTTCTGGGTTGCCATGACGAAGAACGGTTTTTCAAGGCGATGGGTAACACCGTCAATGGTCACGCTGCTTTCTTCCATTCCTTCAAGGAGGGCGGACTGGGTCTTTGGCGATGTCCGGTTAATTTCATCTGCGAGGATAATATTGCCCATAATCGGCCCCGGGCGGAATTGGAATTCCATTTCTTTCGGGTTGTAGATTGACACGCCCGTCACGTCCGAAGGCAGCAAGTCAGGGGTGAATTGAATCCTCCTGAATGTAGCCCCCACCGATTTTGCAAGCGCGCGGACCATCATCGTTTTCCCTACCCCCGGCACATCCTCAAGCAGGACATGGCCCTCGGCAAGCAAAGCAACAAGGCTTAATTCGGCGACCTTTCTTTTCCCAGTCATGACTTTCTCAATATTTGCCAGGATTCTTTCAATATTAAAATTCATAATATCACGCGACATTTTCATCCTCCCGCTTTCATTGATTGTAGTTTCGCAGACCATATAGTAAGTTTAACATATAAAGACAATTCTATATATTCTGTCAAATACCTGTATTCTAACTGAATATGTTAGAAACCCCGTCATTATTTGACGAAAAGGATTGGTAAAAAGTTTCAAATTATTTAAAAAAAGTTAAAGAGTTGTAGAGGAGCTAAAGAGAATGGACCTGAAAATCAGCAAAATGACCGAGCACTATGCAGCTGAAATTACAAGCTGGAAGTATGAACCTCCGTATGATTTTTACAACAACTCTACGACTACTGAAGGGATCGGAGAACTAATGGATCACCCTTATTACGTTATACTGGACGCGACTGGCGAGCTGGCTGGATTTTTCTGCGCCGGTAAATCGGCACAGGTGCCGGCTGGAGAAAAATTTGGAGCTTATTCAGAAGGATTCACTGATATTGGCCTTGGGATGAAACCGGAGTTGACTGGAAAAGGGTTCGGCTTTGCGTTCTTTTCACAGATCCTTGAGTATTTACACGGTACGCTTCCGGGGGAATCCTTCCGGCTTACAGTGGCAGCATTTAATGATAGGGCGATCCGTCTTTACCGGAAAGCGGGTTTCAAGGAGTCGATGCGTTTTTACAGGGGGGACATTGAATTCATTGTTATGGAAAAGGTTTAAGAAAATCGGCTATCGTGAATCTTTTAAAGAATTTATTCGTAAACAATAGTTAACTTATGGAAAGAGGGGAAATGAAAGTGAGAACTTCAACGATTTTAAAATGGGTTACCGGCGGACTTGAGGCGTTGCTGGGAATCCCTGTGCTCGGCGGCCTTATCATTCTTTCTACAGCCTGGACGCCTTTATTTCTTATGGCCATCCTGCATATTGTCACGATTGTATTCGCTGTAAGGGAAGATGAGACAAAAGCGGGAAATATCCTTGGCCTTGTCACATCGGTGATTGGCTGGATTCCTTTCGTCGGCATGGTCATGCATATGATATCCGCCGTCGTCATATTGCTTGATGCCTACAGGGCAAATACAAGAACCTACCATCAGTATTAAAAAAAAGCAGGCTGCCCGGTACTTCCCGGCAGCCTGTTTTTGTCTATAAAAATATCAATTGGTAAAGTGAAGGCCAAACCTATAAACCTTCAATGGGTTGATTTTACTTGTCGAAGGCTCCGTATTTTTTTTCGATGGCCACAAGCTGGAAGCGGGCATGGAAGATGCCCACGACGATAAGCATAGCTGCGAATCCGACAGGGCCTGCGATATGTACGCCAATTGTCTGGGTGGAAATATAGCCAATCATTGCCCCTGCACCGCTTCCGACGGTTCCAATCAAAATAAGCCCTTTGCCAAATTTAGTCTTGGGAGAATGGATTTCATCCAATAATCTTTCGGCAAATTTATGGCTTATAACAATCGCTAAGAGCATTAGTAACAGCAATAGTATGCCGGGAAGAAGTTTGCCGTAAGCCCTGGCGATAGTCAACGCAAAGAAGAGCATCATGGAATCGGTGAATAACAGCACCAATCCCAGCCGCCAATTTAGATAATATTGGAGGTTCTTTACTTTGGTAACTACAGAGGCGGCAACCATCACCGAGCTTGCGATGATGCCAATTATTACAGCGGTATCACTTTTATCCGGATAGAACATAAAGGAAAAAATACTGATGAGAGGGAATAACGCAAATGGGATGACATTGTTCGAAAGCGGGTCCTCCCGGTACGGTCCTAAATTCATTTCGCCACCTCCAGAAATAGTTACTATTGAAATATTTTATCATCATTCCATATTGTTGATTTAATGATACAAGTACCAGCCCAAGGCCGCCTGCTTGGGATTGGGAGTGTTGGAATTCTTAACGTTTCAACCATTTACTCCAGAATTTTCACCTGGATTACCTTCCCATGTTTCCCCTTCCCTGGGGGTTCCTTCCCAGGGAGCGCCCCGCTCAAAGGCTTCTCAGCGAAAAGTCACCAAAAGCCAAAATCAAGCAATGGACAATACAGCAGCTATATTCTCACGTGTTTGTGCACACGACAACCCCAATTCTCCTCTCTATTTTATTTTAATAAGCTAAAATGTCTGGCTGTCCATATTTCCAGGAAAAAGCTTGATTTCGTGGAGAATCAAGCTTCCTCATTTCTCTTTTCCTTAATCTGGATCAAGTGGTTTTTCCGAATGAATGGCAGGCCCACTCCGACCACTACAGCCGCAACGGGAATACCGCTGTCCCCGCCCAGCCATTCCAAAAGCGAGATTGGTACATAAATAGCATAGAAAAAAATCATCATGAACAAATAAAACCTTTTCCAGCTCTTTTCCGATTTCATCTGGCCTCTCCACACCTTTAATTGAGGTTTGATATCCTTTGTATCCAGGGATCTTTTAGTTCTAACATTTGGCGTAAAAACGTAAGAACTAGTTAAGCAGAATCAGAGTTTTTGTAAAAATCATATGGCCAGCCTGGGAATTCTGCATTTCTAAAAATAAAACAGGCTGCCCTTCAATCGCTGGAAGCCTGCGTTTGTCTATAAAAAACTCAATTAGTAAAGCTGAATTGTTTTTCAAGGACTTGCATTTCATTCCTTTCCAATTCCCAATCCACATATAGATATGTAAGCGAAAAAATGAATAATGGCATAATAAATGAATTGATTATAAGCAGTGCCATATTAATGATAAAGAAGGAACTGGTCAATCCAGCACTTAGAAAGAAAACAGTACTGCTTAGGATGGAATCCACAAGGATAAAAAGCAGCAGCAATAAGAGAATCTTTCCAAAGGATTCCCGGGTGAATTTCACCGTTCTCTTGGCTGCCCGCCACGGCCGCCTCTCCCTTAAAAAAAGGATCTGGGTAAAAGCAAGCAGGAAAAATGCTAAAATGATTCCCGGAATTAGGAAAAAGACCAATCCTGCAGCAATCCCGATGGCTGCTAGCAGCCCAGCCACATAAATCCTGTGCGCTTTTGAAAAAAAGTCATCCACTATTTTCCGAAAGCTGACATCATCCTCTTCTTCATCCTGTTTTAAAATGCTGATAAAAGGAATTTCGATTAAAGGGAGCGCAATAAAAATAAACATCACCTGGATTATGCTCGTCCAAAGCTGGTTCCCGAATAATTGGAACGGGGCAGATACATAATTTACAAAAAATGTATTCGTAAGTTGAATAGGCAACGCGAACAGCAAAATCGCCCAGAAAACTTTGCTGAAGTACAGCCGGTATAGTGCAGCTGCTTTTTTTAATGCTAAAAACATATTCATTCACCCCGCTTTGGATTGCGAATAAGCGCAATCAATTCTGACGCGTTGTCTAATTCATCAATAGGCTTATCTTCCCGGACCATCTCCCTTAGTTCCGCCATATCTTCCCCAGTTGGCGAATCGGAGGCCAGCAAATTTTTTTCCTTCTTTTTAATCGAGATGTAATCAATCAGGATGGAAGGACTGGATAGGAGCTGGCTTTCCAGGTAGCTTATCAACGCCTTTCGGCTTCTTTCACAATCTAGCTGCTCCTGGTTTTGCCTGACCGCGGCCCTCGAGGTTTCGACCACGTACTGCCTCAGCTGTTTTTGCTCCGTTTCCGAAACATACTCTGTCTCGTTCGCATGGTCGACCAAGTCAACCGCTTTTCTAAAATACTCTTCGATAAGCAGTTGATCCTCAACTATCTTTTCGCATGCGGTTAGGAATCTTTGAAGATCTTCCAAATTAGACCCTGAGAGTTTGTTCCCTAATTTTCGTTCGACTGATTTTAAATTTTGGACAAGGCTTGAATAATTTTGTTTTGTTTTTGATTTGGCCCATCGCTGGACAGTTTCCAGCATGGAAGTCCAGGAAGTATGATAGACGGTTACAATCAACATCGGCCGTGTCATCTCTTCATGGCCAGGAACCTCGCCATCTTCCCTTACAAATAACATTTCCTTCGATGGGGCGTACACAAAAACATAATAGAATTGCTCTTTATAATGGAACTTCGATGGCAGAACATCTATTTTTTCATTTCTTGTATTAAATTTTTCAGCGATCTCTTTTATATCCACTGGCAAATTCTGAAGGGTAATCATTTTGGAATCTCCCTATTTCCTTGGATTGCGGATCCGCGCAATCAGTGCCTCCGTACCATCCATTTCATCAACCGGCTTATCTTCCCTTACCATTTCTTGGAGTTCAGCCATGTCTTCCCCAGTTGTTGAATTCAGGGTTAACAAATTCTTTTCCTTTGATTTAATTGATAAGTAATCAATCACAATGGAAGGAGTAGATAGCAGCTGGCTTTCCAGATAGCTTATCAAAGCCTTCCGGTTTTGTTCACAGTCCAGCTGTTCCTGATTTTGCCTGACAGCAGCCCTTGTCATTTCTACGACATATTGCCTAACAAGTTTTTGCTCCTCCTCGGAAACGAACTCGGTCTCATTAGCCTGGTTAATTAAATCAAGTCCTTTATGAAAACAATCTTCGATAATCCTTTGATCATTCAAAATTCTTTTACAGGCAGCAAGAAAGCGTTCAAGATTCTCCATTTCATCCCGCGGTGCCTTATTTTTAATTTTGATGCTGATAGATTCAAGGGATTTGATAAGGGCAGAATAATTCTTTATGGTTTTTGAAGATACCCACCTCCTGCCAATGGTCAAAATAGTATTTCCAGAATTCTCATACACTGACACAATTAGCATGGGCCGTTTTACTTCTTCAAATAAAGGAACCTCTCCATCTTCGGTTATAAACAGTGTCTCTAACGAAGGCAGATAAGTAATTGGGTAATAGACAACATTCCCATAATGAAATTTGGAAGGAAGCACATCCAGCTTTTCTTTTCTGTTATTGAACTGCTCGGCAACCTTTTTGATATGTTCCGGTAAGACATTATAAGTAAGCATATAAATCTCCTTTAAAACCAGCCACCAATGGCCTTTCCTATGTTACCTATTCCCTTTGCCACTCTGCCGGCACCATCCATTACTGCCTTTGCCCCGTCCTTGATTCCCTTTATCGGGTTTTTAGCAAAGGCTGCAATTGCTTTCCGATGCTGGTACAGCTTTGCTCCAGCCCACAGCAGGCCGCCAGCAACTGCCATGCCAGCCGCAATTGGTGCTCCCACGCCTGTAGCCGATGCAATTACGGCGCCAGACATCAGCATCTCTCCGATGTTGGCGACTCCTTTGGTAGTTTCACCCTTTTTGAAATTCGAATAGGCTTCACCGGCTGAAAGTACAAGGCTGATTCCTGCGGTCCAAGGCGCAATCTTTCCTCCAATTCCAGTTGTCAGCTTTGAAGGGGCTTTAGAAACATCATTAAAAAAACTACCTGTTGTTGCCAACCCATTTTTAATGCCCTGTGCACTTCTTAAAGTGTCCTTAGCAGATGCAGTAGTTTTGACTGCATTCCAAGCCGCCTTAATTTCATCCTTTGTCTTAAAATAACCCTGGACTGTTTTATAGTTGTCAACTGCGGTAAACGAGTCCAATGTGGCGAGTGCGATTTTGGAACCGTCATCTTTGCCAGTAATGGATGCAGCAACAGCTGCCAGAAACGATTTTTCAGCGACCTTGCCCCAATCCATATTTTTAAGGGTATTATTTGCGGCAGTTTTCTGCCATTCACTCGGCCAGTTCAAAAAATGAGGACTTGCAGTTTTTGCAAATTCGTCTACTGAACCCATTATCATACTTTTCCCGACTACTTTTCCGGTCTTATACCAAGGTGAATCGATATAGGTTTTCGGGGGTCCTTCATCCCCGGAACCACCTGGTGTAACCGTGGTAACGTTGTTGCCGCCTGGGGCTTCGCCAGGAGGAGTCGTGGTATTCCCGCCAGGAAGCTGACCTCCGGGAAACTGGCCGGTGGATGTTCCCCCATTCCCGCCGGGGTTTTGCCACTGAGGTCCGGTTTGCTGTCCTGGATTCTGCCACTCGGGAGCGGTTTTCCAGGAGGAATCCTGCCATTCAGGGGCTGTTTTCCATGAGGGGTCCTGCCATTCAGGGGCTGTTTTCCAAGCCGGGTCCACCCACTGCGGAGCGGTTTTCCATGTTGAATTTTCCCATTGCGGAGCATTGTTCCAAACAGGTCCGTTCCATTGGGGGCCATTATTCCATTCACCCCATGCAAATGCACCTATTAGCCACGGGCCTGATTGAACAAACATAACCGCCATAATGATAACAAAGGAAACTATAACTCTTCTCATTTTTTTCATATCATTCACATCCATTCCTCGGGATGAAAAATTAATAGGCCCAGGTAACGAAAGTTCAATTACGGTAGTGTAAGTTCCCTATTGCTCCAACCTGAAAGGCTCTTAATAAACTCAAACTTTGGCCCCTGCCCGCTCTGTCTGATATTCCTTTTATCATCCGGAAAAAGCTCGTCAAAACCCAGCGCTTTAAATGCTGCCGCTGTCTTGACTTCCACACGATTATTATGATTAAAAAGGAGAATCCTGGTATTTGAAACTTCTCCTCCATTGTCTTCAATATTTTGCTGAACTAGATAGGGGATTTCATTGGATGATTTCCGAAGGCCTGCGCTGATATAATCACTCAGAATTGGATTTCGGCCGAGCTCTCGTTTCAGGACTCGGTCCACAGCCTTATACCGGGCCTCAAGGTCAGAAAAATCAGGATGGGAATTTTTCAGGCGATCTGTTTCCTGGCTGATTTTTTCATTGATGGATTCGGAAAGGAAATCCTCCACCACCCCAATCAATGAACGGTCATAGTCGTCAACTGCGCGCTGAAGATTTTCGTAAATATTCGCACTTGCGACAATGCTGGCCTGTTCCGCATTGTTGGCGGCCTTTTCCTTATAAACGAACACATTGGCAAAACTGCCAACTATGATGAACATCAGGGCCATAATGCTTATTGAACCCAAGATAAACAGCATCGTGTTTCCTTTATCGTTTTGAACTGCTTTTATCATTCCATCACCCGGCCGCTGATTGTTCTTGAAAAATTAATTGGCGGCAGATAGCCCGCCCACTTTTTGGGAAGAAATAATAAATGCATATCTACATTTACGGTCATCGTGAATTTTTTATTGCCGGATGGCGCAGCTGATCTCAAGCTTAGATTGTTCCCGGCATTATCAATTACTTTCCTTGCCGCATTTTCTGCTTCCACCGAATCTTTTGTTACGGAATAAACTTTTGCTGCCTCATTTGCTGCAGACTGTGTAATGATGACAGCATATCCTGCAACAAGGAACTGCCAGAAAATCAGCATGATTAGTAAAACGAGGGGGACCATTGAAAGGAATTCAATGGTCGCCGAACCTCTTTCATCATTCAAAATGGCTTTGCCTTTCACCTGAAAGTCCCCCTGCCCTTTATTTCTGAGAGACATTTTCCTCATAAATAGTGTCAATTTCAGTTAAGGTTGAATTTAAATCCTGCTTGTTAGAATTAAGGAGTGTTTTTTCAAGTTCTTTTAGCAGTGAAAGTTCTTTATCAAAGAATTGTTTAGCTTTATTAAAGACCTCTTTGTTTTGTTCGCTGGTGATTTTCTTTTGGTTTTCGAGGTATACAAGTGAAAATTGAACTAGGTATTGTTCCTCGAAAACTTTGAATTGCCATTTATTCGTTAGATCGAATATATCCATTTGCTGCTGGTTGGATTTATTTATCGCATTCAAAGATTCTTTACTTTTCCAATCAATCCAAGCCTTTGATTCCTGAACGGATTTCTGGAATTCACTCTGGAGGCCGTTTTGGTCTTGAACGTTTTTGTAGACTCCGCCTGCAGCTTTTGCAATTTTCTCAAGCTGTTGGGCATCTTTTGCATTTACGTCAAACCCAATAATATTCACTACCGGGTCAATTCCTGAGGCCTTCAGGCTTTCCGCGGCTGCAACTGGGTTTCCTCCGCATGTTTCAATTCCGTCACTCACAACATAAATGATATTTTTATTCTCCTTGCCTTTATAGGCTGCAAGGTCATTTTGGGCTGCCTTGATTGCCTCAGCAAGAGGCGTCCAGCCAGCTGGCTTGAATTTTCCAAGCGCGGCGTCAAGTTCTGAAGCATTGAAGGTTTGCGGGCTGTAAACCAGCTCATTAGAACCACATGAAAGCTTTTTATCTTTCTCAGATCCTGTTCCTTTATGCCCATACACGCGAAGGCTGATATTTGCTTCTTTCGGGAGGGATGCAGCGAACTTCCGAATTGCCTCCTTGGCCAGCTCCATCCGGGTTTTTGATCCCAGTTTATTGGCCATGCTTCCGCTGGAATCGAGAAGAATTTCAACATTATAGGCCCTTTTTTCAGCCGGTGCATCCTGGGAACCAGGCGTGGTGCCAACCTGCTGGGCCTTAAAGGCTTCCCTCGGATCTTCATAACTTCGTTTATATAAAGAATAAAGATGTTTTAGAAGGTTGTTTAACTCTTCTTCGTTGGCATCTTCCGCTATTTTAGGAATTGCCTCTAATTCAGCCTTGGTATCGTCGTCAAAATCCTGTGCCTTTTTTTCGGAAAATTTCCCGGCAGGATATTCCAATGCCTCTACAAGATTGGCGGGAAGTTCTGGGGCGTCCGAACCAAACGTACTGCTGTTTACATCCGGCTGTTTGGTTGTTTCCTTTTCCTTAGCTTTTGCCGCCTGTTCTTCCTTGACAGGTTTCTTTACTGTCTCCTTATCCTGCTGGCAACCCGTTAACAAAGCGAAACAGAGTGTCAGCGCAGCTAGTTTTCTGTAATGTTTGAACATCAAACTCCCCCAGGTAAAAATTATAGTTAGTCTCCGATTTTACCGATCATGGTTTGTAGTTTCCCGACAATCGTGCTTGCAAGGCTTGCCCCTTGGCTATCCATCGCTTTGGAAACAGTAAACATCAAAGCAACAACAACAGCCGCCAGTCCAACCCATTCAATAGTAGAAACCCCTCTTTCATCCGCAATCCTTTCTTTTACGTTTAGATAAAAACGAGTCATCATTTCATTAAATTTTGCTTTCATGTTAGGTTCCTCCTAATTAATAAATAATAGATTTATAAAATCCAAGAAAAAGACTGCCGCGGACAATTAACTATGAATCCCGCAAAGCACCACCCCTTTCAAGATTTTGATTATGACTCAGTAAAGAAATTAAAAAGGCTGTTCTCCCCATAAATCATGTTTAATATCACAAGCCCAATTATCATGAGCATGATTAAAGGGGCAATGAGAAATGATGTAATGAGTGTTACCTTTGGCGATGCTTTCGCTGCCTGCTCTTTGACCTGTTCCAGGCTGATCCTTCTGATTTCTTCAGCCTGGTCCTTAAAGGTTGCCGCTATAGGCACTCCAAGTCTTGTAGCCTGGATTAATGATTTGATAAAGCTTTGAAATTCTTCATTGTCATTCCTGGATTGAAGGTGCTGATAGGCTATCTCTCTCGGAACGCCCAGTTCGATTTCCTGAATGAACTTGGTAAATTCATCTCTTATTGGGCCAGAAAAGTACTTCAAAMCCTCTTTTAGCGCCCCGTCAAGGCTTGAACCCGCCTGCAGGCTGATGCTAACTGTATCTAAAAAGTCGGGCAGGTCGCGCCTGAGCTGTTCCTGCCTTTTTTTCGCCATCGACCGGATAACCAAAATCGGTAGGAAAAATCCCGCCACAGGAAGAACAACAAACGCCATATTTGCCAATGGAAATCCGATGACTACCATCATTGTTCCGATAATAAAACCGATGATGATACAGACAATCTTAAAGCCTTGAAATCTCGGAACAGACATTTCATATGGATTGCCAGCTTTCACTAACAGATCCTTGACCTCTCCCGATTCACTAAAGAAGTTAACCCTTTCTCCGATCGAGGAAAGATCATCCGCATAACGGGCAAGAAATTTGATTGAACGATCTGTAAATGTATCTTTTTTAGGTTTTATAAAGGAAGACGCTGCAACAATTTCATTGAGATGGCCTGCCAGTATTTCCTTTGCTTTTATATATTGATACCAATTAACAAGGCTTAATAACAGGAACAGCAAAAAGAGCATGACGGAAAATAGAATAATAGAGTCCATGTTTGCTTACACCTTTATATTTGTTACGGCTCTTACCAACAGGAGTGAGATAACCATCCCTACAAGGAAGATGCCGGTTAAAATTGCCCCGGGGAGGGTAAAAATCAAATCCAAAAAACCGTCCATCATGCTGTTCAGCATGAATAATAGAAAGATAGGCATAGCTGGAAGGATATAGGAAACAAACCTTTGCTCCGCTGTCGCAGTTTTTATGGTCTGCTGCAGGATTTTACGTTCTTCAAGTGTGCGGGCCATTTCTGATAATACCTTTGTCAGGTTTCCGCCTGAACGTTTCTGAATCATTAGTGCGGAAATGAATAGTTTGAATTCCCTTGTCGGTACTTTTTTTTCCAGCCCCTTTAGGGCTCGTTCAAACTCAACGCCAAGCCGGAGATTATGCGCAAGTTCCTTAAATTCCTCTTTTGCCGGCGATGCTATTTCCGCAGCCACCAGTTCAATGCCCTGATTAATCGTCAGTCCCGCTCTCGTGCTGTTGCTCAAGAGCCTGCATACTTCGGATAATTGCCCATTCAGCCTTTCAAAATATTTATTGCGGCGAACTAGAAACAGCAGGAAATAGGATGCCGCGCAGGCGATGGCTGAAATGAAAATCCCCAATGAAAACGGAATATCGAAAAACCCGTTCATTAAAAGGACAATCGCAAACCAGACGAACAGCATGATGGCAAAGAATTCAGAGGGAAGAATCGCAATATTGGCATAACTCAACTTCTGTTTAAACTCCTCTGCGTATGGGGTTTCATCGAAACGGTCTCCGAATTTGGAGATAACACTTTTCCGGTTGTCCTTCTTTTCGAACATTCCTTCAAACTGCCTGCGGATTTCCCGTTTTTCCTTCCGGTAGCCCAGGAAATTGTACATCCCCCAGATCAGCGTCAAAACCGACAGGGTCATTAAAATGAATATTTCCATTCCATTCACCCCCTCGAATGAAACAAATTATCAGGAAGATTAATTCCAAAGATTTTGATTCGCTCTATGCATCTAGGCGCCAATCCGGTAGAAGTAAAGTATCCTTCGACCTGTCCGTTTGATTTCATGCCGGTCCTCTTGAATTTAAAGATTTCCGTGATACTGATCTCTCCGTCATCCCGGCGGTGGATTTCACAAATGGAGGTAATCTTCCGTGAACCATCCGTCAACCGTTCCGCTTGGACAATGATGTCAAGTGCTCCGACTATGTATTCCCTAACAATATGGGTTGGCAGGTCCATTCCCGCCATAATAACCATTCCTTCTACCCTTCGGAGTGCATCGAAAGGGGTGTTGGCATGAACTGTTGTGATGGATCCTTCGTGGCCAGTGTTCATTGCCTGGAGCATATCGAACGCTTCTGCCCCGCGGACCTCACCGACGATAATACGGTCCGGTCTCATCCTTAGGGAGTTCTTGACTAGATGGCGAATTGTGATTTCACCTTGGCCTTCCATATTTTCCGGGCGTGCTTCGAGGCCTACCACATTGGGCTTCTCAAGTCTCAATTCCGCAGAGTCCTCTATCGTAATCACCCTCTCCCGCGGAGGAATCGAGTTGCCAAGAACATTTAGGATGGTCGTTTTTCCGCTGCCTGTTCCCCCTGAAATCAGCACGTTCATCTTGGCTTTTACAATCGCGTTAAGGAAAACAGCCATTTCATTACTCAATGTTTGAAATTGAAGCAAATCTTCCATCCTGAAAGGTTCTTTCCTGAACTTCCTGATTGAAACAAGCGGACCATTCAGGCTGATTGGCGGAATAACGGCATTTACACGGCTCCCGTCCGGCAGCCTGGCATCGACCATTGGTGAACTTTCGTCAATTCTTCTTCCAAGGGGGGCGACAATTCTGTCAATGACATGCCGGACATGGCTGTCATCTTTAAAAGAAACGGGAACCTGCTGGAGCTGTCCCATTTTTTCAATAAAAATTTCATTATGGCCATTAATCAGGATTTCTGTTATAGCCGGATCATTCAAGAGTGGTTCCAGAGGCCCATACCCAATGGACTCATCGATAATCCTTGTTAGAAGTATCTCTTTGTCATGCCTTGGAAGAATGATTTTTTCTTCGCTCATGAACGTACTGATGAGCTGCTCAATCCGAAGCTTCATTTCCCCTTGCGGAAGGCTGGTGAGAAGTTCAAGATTCGCTTCTTTTAAGAGCCTTGTTTTATAGTGGTCGACAAGTTCTCCGATATACTGGTTTTCATACGCAGCCTTATTTCGCCCTGAGGGTTGCAGCGTTAATTTTCTTTCGGTTTTCCTTTCGAACAATGACATCTGCCATCAATCCTTTGAGTTTATTCCAAAATAAAGCTGACCCATTTCCTGATTTCTTTTGCAAAAGGAACAAGTTTCTTCTCGTTCGGCTCTTTCCGGAACGGAATGCTCTTATTGATATGCGCCTGGACGCCCTTGACATCCCTTGGGAGTTTCGCCTGGATTGGGTAGTCCGTCAGGCTTGCGATGTCCTTCGGTTTAATCTCATTCTCGCGCCCGACTTCATTCAGCAAAAGTTCCATCCTTCCGTGCTTTTCGATGCCAAGCCTTTCAAAAAGGACTTCTACCTGCTTCAGCATGCTGACTGAAGGAGTATCAAGATTCAGTACATAAAAAATTTTGTCGGACTCCTCGAGGGCCGAGTATGTATGTTCATTCATTGCAACCGGTAGGTCAACCAGGACAAAGTCATAGCTTCTCCGGCAGGTCCTTAACAGCGTCGAAACAAACCCTTCCGGAAGGTTTTCCGCAACTTCCGCATCCCTTGGGCTCAGCAGAATTTCCAGCCTGGAGAATGGTTCCTTTTGGGAAACATTCCGGATGTGCCCTTCATTCAGTTCATTTATGACAGGGAGTAAATCCGCGATGGATCGGTTTGATTCAATAGATAAATAGGTCTCCACTCCCCCAAACTGGAGATTCAGGTCAATGAGAAGGACCTGGGCAGTTGATTCAAATTTCAGCGTCTGGGCAAAGGCAGTAGAAATAATCGTTCTCCCGCTTCCCCCTTTGCCGCTGTAAAAGGAGATAATCCTCCCCCTGCCCCGTTTAAAGGACTGGCTGGCAGAAGCCGTTTCATTCAACTGCTGCTTGTGCTGGAGCGCCATCTGCACAAAGTTTTCCATCCGTCCGAACAGCATCGCATTTTCATCCGGAAGGACAAAATAATCAATGACTCCTGACCTTGTTACATTCCGGAGCATGTCAAAGTCCGGAGATAGTGCAATAAAAACGATTGGAAGAAGAGGGTTTACCAAGTGGATGTATTCGATTAAATCGATTGAGGCATCCTTTTCATCTTCAACGAGGAAAACCAGGTCCGGCGCAATCCGGTCCAATTCGGTCCTGGCCTCCCGGTATGCAAGGACGTCCACACTTTCAAATTCCGTAAAAAAGCCTCTTAGCATATTGATGGATTGTTCCTGATTTCCTATAAGCAGGATTTTAATATCGGCGTTCATGTTCGTCCTCCAAAACAGGTACTTTCTATTTTCGGAAATTTGCTATATCTATAAAAATTAAAGTTATGTTTTTCGCGATGCTCGACCTAAGCTCAAGGCACTTCACTTTCCGCGGGCCGTCTATTTCTTTGGATCTGGATTTTTTGCGGGTTCTGTTGGCTTAGCCTGTTCAGCTGCTTCCTTTTTGGTAGGTTCCGTTTCAGCTTTGTCAGGAGCAGCAGGCGGTGCTTCTGCCGGCTTTTCGCCAGCAGGCTGGGCAGTGATCTCCTCGCCTTGCCCTACATTCGCTTTTAATATCCTTAGGCTGTCCGCGTAATTCTGCATATGTATAAGCCGGGGTGCGTCATCTGCCGGAACCTCCACACTAATTCCTGAAATCTTGCTTTTATTTGCAATGACCGCAGAGACAAGGACGTCTTTCATGAAAACCTCAGTTATTGGTTCCTGCCCCTTAATTCTTTGTGAAACAATGATATCTACCCGGTCCAGGGCCTGGAGCGGCTGATCAGCCTGAGTCCTTTCACCGTAAAACAACGTAACCAGCCGATCGTTTTCACTTCTAGTTTCCGAAACGGGCTTGATCATATTTTTTGTAATCATGTCATCTTCAGATAATGGGACGACCAGCACCTTATTTATTAACTCTTTCACATCGGTGACATGGGCATTGTTAACAAACCGGTTTGGTATCTCCACTACCTTCACCTGGTTAGGCTGGATTAGAGATCTTGACGGAATTTGTGCAGCCGCAACATAAATTTTTGTCATTCCTCCCAATTCCGAATTGATTGCCTTTACTTTTTGCAGGAAAAACAACCCTGCCGATGAAGCCAATAAAAATGAAATAACCAGAAAAATAATAGCTCTTCTTCTAGACTCCAACATCCCTGTTACTCTCTCCCTGAAAAGGTTATTTTGTGTTTTATAAGAAGAAAATGGAAACTAGGGTCATATACCCCGTATTTAACTGTATTAAACTTGTTAATTATAAAAATAGTATTTACCGTTCACAATTTAGTCAAATTTTAGAAAAATGTCATATAGTGAAAAAGTCCTGTTTTCCAAGTGGGTTAGAATGTTTTTACCAGCCCTATATGAAAAATAGGACAGGAAATACTTACTTTGGCTTCAATAATATGGATAATAAAGGTAGGATTAAGTGAAAGAGGAAGGATTTTTTCTATGTGGAGTTTTTAGTGGGGCAGACACTGGAAAAAATAGTTACCTCCTATTTATTCATCAATAAAATTTAGGTTATTTGTCCTGATACGAACGCCTTGTCCCCCCGGTCCTTTTCAGCATACTTTATAGAAACTGAACAAGGGGGGAAGAATATGTCCAGGTATACGTGTAAAGATTTCCGCCGTGACCACCGCTTTTTCTGCAACGAGTTTGCGCCAATTTTGGCCACCGTTGAATCAGATCATAAGTGTGAGTGCGGCCACCCTATCGCAAATCGGGAGTTTTCAAAATGCTGCCGTAAAAAGCACCATGAGCATGATCATCACTGCGGCCACCGCCATCACCATCATCACTGCGGCTGATGAACGGGTATGATCTAGTAACCGAGGCAACCGCCACACCTCACTTTTCCATAAAAAAATATAAGCCGGCATTTTTCCCGAATTAAAAGGGAATGCCGGCTTTTTTATGCGCGCTATGTTGATTGCCTTTCAATCAGCTGGACAGGCAATTTATAAAAATGCTCCATGTCCGGCTGCTGTTCGATAATTTTTACTAAAGTGGTCGCGGCCAGTTCCCCAAGCTCATATATTGGCTGGGCGACCGTTGTCAGTTCCGGGGTTGTCGACTCCGATAGCATAATTCCGTCGAACCCCACAACTGCAATATCCGAAGGGACTTCCTTGCCAAGTTTGTGGATGGCCTTAATCGCTCCAATTGCGCTAAGGTCATTTCCGGCGAAGATTGCATCAATTTCCGGATGCCTCTGCAGGAGCCGGAGCGTCGATTGAATGGACGTTTTCATGTCGTAATTGCCATCGGCGATATAGGTCTCCTCGAACCACGGCTCGTGCCCCACCTCTTCAAGATAACCGGCACAGCGTTCAACAGCATTCGGAATATATCGGGGCCCGCGTAAATGGGCAATTCGCTTCCGCCCTTTTTTCTTTAAAAAGCTGACAGCCATGCTGGCGCCCTTCTTATTATCGACCATGATGCTCGGCAGTTCTTTGCTGATTTCCCGGTCAATGCTGACCAACGGGATATTGTACTTGGTCACCTGGGCGGCGTTCAATGTATTCGATGCGACAATCATTCCATCAATGTATTTCTGCATCATCATTTCAAGGTAGCCCTGTTCCTTCTCCCTGTTCTCGTCCGTATTGCACAGGATTACCGTGTATCCGAGCCGGGACAAGGTATCCTCAACCGCCCGCGCCAGTTCTGGAAAGAATGGGTTCACGATATCCGGGACAAGGAGGCCGATCGTTTTGGACGTTTTTTTGAAAAGGCTCCGCGCGACCGCATTCGGCCTGTAATCCAACTCGTCAATCGCCTTTTGCACCCTTTTACGGGCTTCTTCGCTCACATATCCTTTATCATTCAGGACCCGGGATACGGTCGCAACTGACACCCCCGCATATTTCGCAACTTCTTTAATAGAGGCCATTTTATCACTTCCATCTCTTGTGTAACCGATTACATAAAGTTTACATTTTCTTGGAAAAGAAGTCAATTTAATTACTTGGAAACTTTGTCCTGCAAAATGCCATGAAAAACTCCCTAGCCAAATTCGCGGGCATATTAGGGAAGTTCCCGCCTGCCAACTAAGACAGGTTGCCCGTTCCTCTTACCATGGTTCTCACATCAGCCCCAGATGGATTTTGAAATACTCGAAGGCCAAATTCCGGTGCAACCGCAAATAGATGGTCAAAGATATCGGATTGCACCGTTTCATACACCACCCACTGTACTGAATTGGTAAATGCGTAAATTTCCAGAGGTACCCCATGTTCACTTTGTGCCAGCTGTCTAACCATTAATGACATATTTTGATTGATTCCAGGGTGATTTTTGAGATAATTGCTGATATATGCCCTAAAAACACCAAAATTGGTCAAGCCTCTCCCATTCACCGGATTATTTCGATCGATTGCATTGCTGGCATTGTACTCGGCAATTTCCTTTTCCTTTTGAAGAATATAGTCGGAAAGGTAATGAACGTTTACAAATTTCTCAATCATTTCCTCCGTGCAAAACTTGATACTGCTGGTGTCTATATACAAGGAGCGCTTGATTCGTCGTCCGCCTGAGCTTTGCATCCCTCTCCAGTTTATAAATGACTCCGAAATAAGAGCATAACTTGGTAACATCGTAATCGTTTTGTCAAAATTTTGGACCTTCACGGTAACTAAAGAAATATCAATAACGTCACCATTTGCCCCATACTTTGGCATTTCAATCCAGTCACCAACCCGAACCATATCGTTAGCCGCCAACTGAATTCCTGCCACTAGCCCTAATAACGAATCCTTAAACACTAACATCAAAACTGCCGAGAGAGCACCAATACCACTTAATAGGATAAGGGGGCTCTCCCCTATTAAATTCGAAATAATTAAGATAAACCCGAGCGTCATAATAATAGTGTTAACCACCTGAAGATATCCTTTTATAGGCTTAACCTTGGATATTTCATAGGTTTGATAAATATCATTCAGTGCATTAATTACACTTTGAATGACCGCTAACCCTACAATAATGATATAGGTAATGGCCAATTTTCCGATTGTTGATTGATAGGTTGGAAAGGTTGAAGAAAATGAATAAATTATCGTCGCAGGAACAATGTGGGATAACTTTCGAAAAACTTGTCTTTCCAAAATGATTTTACCCCACTCGACTTTAAAGTTTGTAACCATACGAGTGATAATCCTAATCACGATCTTTTTTGAAATAAAATTTGCTGCGATACAGATAATCCCGATTAGCAGAATCTTAATCATAATCGAAAGAGGTTTCACTAATCTGGGATCTAGTTCCATATCCAGAAGTAGAGTATTAACGAATTGCATGTTTTCCTCCGTTTATCTTTGCATTAAAAGCAACTGTACGGGTAAGTATCAATATTGTCAACGCTATAAAATGACAAAAAATGGTTCATTACCCCATAGACGAAAAATTGCAGGCCTAAATCCAGAGTATCTCGTCACCCTAGATATGAAAAAGAGGCTTCCCATAAGTTTTCACAACATATGGGAAGCCTCTATTATAATCCTCTTTGTTAAAACAATGTAGCATTTTACTCTCATCTTACTAAAAAACCCAATCCCACCAATGTTTGAGGGGCAGATTACATCTGGCCGCCCATAAGGTGAGAGTCGGCATTGATTGTTCCTGTATAAATGCCCGGTTATGCTTTTCGAGGTGTTCCTTCAGCATTTGATACAATTGCATCGATTTGGATTAACGCATCCTTTGGTAAAGCTGACACGCCAACTACTCTTCGTGCAGGAGTACCTTTCGGGAAGAATGTTTTGTAAGCTTCGTCTACAGCATCAATATCCGCGATATTTTTCACGAAGATATTCACTTTAACGACATCTTTCAAAACGTGGTCGATGCTTTCTACAATTGCCTTAATATTTTTCAAGCACTGTTCAGCCTGCTCTTTAACGCCACCAGCAACCAATTCGCCTGTTTTTGGATCCAACGGCAATTGAGCTGAAAGGTGATTGTAATGAGAGAACGCTACAGTTTGTGTAGAAAGAGAATCCTGTGGAGCATTTTCAGTATTGTTTGCCCAGATAACGATGCCGTGTCTGTCTTCAATCTCCTGTGGAGGTGTACCGTCGCCGTGCGACACGACTGCTTCGATTTGAACAGAAGCACCCATAGGTAAAGCAGCAGCTTGAACTGTTGTACGTGCAGGGAAGTAAGCCACAGCTCTAGCAATCGCTGAATCCGGGAAGAATGTTTTATAAACTTCATTTACAGCTTCAGTATCAGCCAAGTCTGTAAGGAAAACGTTGATTTTAACGATATCGTCAAATGGAACGTCGATGCTTTCCAAAATTGCCTTGATGTTCTTCAAGCATTGTGCAGTCTGCTCTTTGACACCGCCAACCACCAATCTGCCCGTTTTGGGATCGATAGGCAATTGAGCTGAAAGGTTATTGTAATGAGAAAAGGATACAGTTTGTGAAGATAGAGGGCATACTGGTGCATTTGCCGTGTTATTTGTAAGTTTTATGAGGTCGCCTGCTTGTGGCGCGTTTGGAATTGTACCTTCACCGTGTGATACAAGTGCTTCAATTTGCACCATAGCATCCATAGGCAAAGCTGCAACTGCAACTGTTGTCCGTGAAGGAACATAGGTTGGGAAGAATGTTTTATAAACTTCGTTTACAGCGTCAACATCTTTGATATCCTTAACGAATACAGTGATTCTGACAATATCGCTCATAACATGATCGATGCTTTCTACAATTGCCTTAATATTCTTAAAGCACTGTTCAGCTTGTTCTTTTATACCACCCGCTACCAATTGACCAGTTTTAGGGTCGATAGGTAACTGAGCTGAAAGATTATTGTAATGAGAAAAAGCTACAGTTTGTGAATAAAGACCGTTACCATTTGGAGCATTTTCCGTATTTCTTCCTAATACTGCGTTAAAGTTGCTCATGATAGTATTCTCCTTTTAGATAAATATTTACTAACCTAAAGTATGCACCAAAAAAGCCGGTTTAAACCATGGTTCCGTGATTGCAATGGCGAAAAACGGATTCGCCGAGAGAATTCTGTTCGTATAAAACCGCAACAAGCAAAGCGAATGGCTGGCTGTGCTCGTACCGATGCGACCTTTTGCAATGAAAAGTGACTTGGAATGGAAGACTGCTTTGGCTCAACCGATGGCTTTCTTCATGCAGTTGAAAACAATTCTCACTAGACACAGACTTCTTTTTTGAGCAAGTGTCAATTATAGCAGTCTTTATTCGTGTTGACTACTATTTCATTTTAATTCTTTTGAATTGAGGTTTTTTTCTGGACAACAACAGTTAAGGGGTGCATCAAACAGATAGAATCCTTTCGACGCACCCCTTGTTAAGCTAATTCATTAGCTATACAGTTACTTGTAAAAGGAACGAAAAAGAAGCTTCCCAAAAGTTTGCACAACTAATGAGAAGCCTCGATATAGCAAAATGTTGGAATTTAACTTTCGGCTTGCATACAAACCCAGTCATATTAAGGGTTCAAACGGCTTATTACATCATGCCGCCCCTAAGGTGAGAGTGTGTAATATCTTTAACGATGTGTGCGAAAAGTGTGGCAAATCTTGATTTTGTTAATTTTTGCCTGTAATATCTTTAACGGGGATTTACATTTTTTCACTGGATTGCGTTAGCAAAATGTTAGCATTTGGGTTTTCAGGTGATGCGTTATTTATTATTATAACGTACTAATTCTTATCTCATAAAAATATTGCACAATTGGATGCTTTAACTTCATCTTCTCGGTCATGTTTAACAATCGCTTTTTTCCAACCCGTCTGTCCACCAAAGCTAAAATATTCAATAGGATATCCTTGCTCTCATGCTTTCCTCTATAGAAATGGATAAAAACTTATTAGCTACAACGATAAAATTTGATCTACTTAATGATGACTGGGCTGACAAAAGCTCCTTCGCATACTCTGATAATTTTCTATTCCTTGCAATTACTTGTAGACGATCCTCAGGAACGTTCTCCTTGATTTCCTTTCTAACCGCTTCAATTTCCTCATTGTAGTTACCGTTTATTACAGAGGATGTCGTCAGCATAATGTTAACATGATTTTCTAAGTTAATGTTTGTATCATGACTAATAAAGTTTTAGTCACCTCAAAATATTCAAAAGTTGATGGTTCTATCCTACTTTAGGAAATTAATAGACTTGAATCCCAACTTGGAGGTGACCCATTTAGTTGACTCACAAGAGTAGTATACATCCCGGTAAGTCCATCTAAGAAACCATTATCATTTTGTTTAGAATTCATAATTAATTGATTAGGAGAAGATTCAACCTTTTCAAGTATAAAATTTATTAAGTTGTCTCTAAGTTTTACAAGATTAGCATTCTTTGTATCTTCATACATTCTATTAATAAGCAAAAGCATCCCAGAATAACCATGACATATAGAAAAGTCTTTGGTTGGCCATGTTTCTATTTTATATCTAGTAAGTCTTTCAAACACATCCGTACTTAGATTCATTAGTCTCTTATCATTAAGTGCTCTTCCTGCTAACCATAGTGCCCTTGCTATCCCTGGTGTCCCATAGCACCATGCATGATAGCTATTCGCTTTTGTTTCTTTTTGAGGATCAATCCTGCCTGGCCATAATAAATCACCTTCTTTATCCGCTACACAATGTTTCATTAGCAAAGTCACAATACTCTTTATCGCTTCTTCTTGCCCTTCGAGTTTTATCCCCATTAAAAAGGAAAGAGATAATAACGCTAACGGACCACTTACACCATGAGCAATACCTAAGTCAATTAGACCACTGGGGAAAGTTTGTTTGTCTCTTTCGAGCTGATTTTCTTGTTTAATATGCCAAAGGAACTTAATACCTGCCTCTGACTGATTAATTCTTGATAAGTCAATAAGATATCTTAAAATTAGCTCTAAATGAATGCACAATTCTTCATTAGTCTTTGCATGAATTAATAAATATCTCCCTATTCCGGTTGCTCCCAATATAGTGTCGTAATGAGAAACACTTAGTTCATTTTTCATATCCTGAATTTGCTTAATGTAGCTTTTTAATTCGATATTCAACTGATTGTTAATTACATTTAATAAGTTATTATAACCAAGATTCCATTCGATACTTTGTGTGGTTGCAAGTCCAAAACCACTCAAACCTTGCCAGAGAGATAATGAATGTAATCCTTCATTTTCAATTATGTTTTTAATCATAAAAAAACATTTATGATGGAACTTCTCATAACCTTGGTCCGGAAATAAATTTGACATTTCTCCTAAAAATAGTGAATGTCCTAATAAACCTTTTGAGAGGCTAATGTCATTCTTAGGTGGTATATATTGGTCTTCAATTAATGATTCCGCAAATAACTGAGCATAATACTTTATTTTTATCTTTTTGTCAGTTTCATTGATACCAATATTTCCAATGCTCATGACTCTTTCCACCTTTCGATATCAACGTTACTAACTAAACCATTAAATGTTTTTAAAGTATGCCTAGCTAGAGTAAGGAGCTTCAATTCATATACTCTATCCCTTCCAATTAGTCTATTTAAATGAAGGTGAACGAAGCTGGCTATTATATCATCCATGGTATTTGTTAATAAGGATTTATCTTCAATAGAAAGGATATATTCTTTTACTATCTTTCTTCTATCACTTAGCTGTTGGAACAATTCAGATTCAAAAGTATCTTTAACAATAGCATTATTAGAATATCGAATAATCACAGGTATTAACTCATCTTTAATTTGTCTGAAGTACATACTTTGATGCTTATGATTAGTTCGTTTGTTGAACCAATTCATCTGTTCATTCAAATCCAATTCGAAACTTTTCAAATAGTCAATAATACTTACAATTGCAAGGTTTTCAAGGCTCATACTAAGTTCTTTTTTTCTATTTTTATTTATCCATACTTCAACTAATTCAGAATCCTTAGCGAAAATCTGTTCAGCATGATTGATTAATCCAGAGCCGCCGTATCTCTCAATTTCCCTTTCATATGTATCAATTGTCACTTTATGTAGCAATCCCTCTTCAAATAATTTCTGTGTCCAATCTGATWTCTTGGGAAGTACTTGATTTGTTAGGATAATAGGATCTCCATTAAACCTTAATCTTATATGAGGGTCAGGGTCAGAATACCTCATAAAATAGCTTTTATTAATAGGAACCTGCGTACACATTTCATTAGAGAATTCAAATAGGTGGTTTCCTATAAGTTCATCTTCCCTCGTATCCGGACAATATAATTTAAGAAAAAGCCATTCACTACCTGGAAAAAAAATACGATCCTGGCTAATAATCGTTGTATTTCTTGGCAAATTAACAATATTCGCTTCCTTTTGTAATTTAACTAATGGAAATACTAGCTCAATTGCATGTTTATTTATATTATATAAATTCGAAAAATCCTCAATAAAAACAAGTCTGCCATCTTCCCCCAATGTATCATATACTTTTTTTAATTCTTTCAAATGCATATTATTATGAATGTCAATTAATAATTTATTATCGGCATAAGTTAGGTAAACAAATTGCTTCATACAATAAGCTTCTGTCCATTTTTTAAACTCAATTTGCCATGCCTTAAAAGTGTTTTCTTTATGAGAAAATTGATTTTTATAAAGTGTCCATCTAGCAGGAGAAAGTATTGTGTTTTTGTATCTTACCCTTGGTAAATATACAAAAGAGTTTAATAAACCCCAGTCAAATGGTAATAAGTTTCTCTGTTTTTCCAAAGAAATATCAAAAATAAATCTTACAACTGAAGGGGCTAAATTTGTGTTAACCATACTATTAAATATTGGTTCTACTATTTTGTTATATTTCTTTGACTTTAGATAAAAGTAATTTCCGTCAAAACCAACAAGCAAATCTTTTAAATCAATTATTTTATGATTATCTAAATCTTTTATGGGATTCTCAGTACAATTTATAAGGTATTTTCTAGAAGGTAAAGCTTGCAGTAAATTATTGATTCTTAATGTTACAGAGTTAAAAAGAACCTCTCCAAAAATGATATCCAATTTCTCTTCTTCGTGATCAATTAAAGGTTTTGAAATATCATTAAATTCTTTTTCCATTAATTTTGCAAAACGTCCAAAAGTTTTACCTGCATTATCAGAAGCAATTGCCCCACCGGATATTAATGTATAATTTCCATTATCGATATCTTCAGTGTTGTCGTAACAAAGGCTAAAATATAATTCCATTGAAGATGGATATTTCTTTTGATTTTTCTCCTGTTTAATCAAATCAAATTTTCCCAGTATTTCCTTTGTTAAAACTAACTCCTCTTTATTACTTTGAATTGCTTTAAAATATAAATCAGATATTATTGTATTCCGCTTCGTTTCCTTTACATGCTGCTTATTCTCATTTTTCATATGAGAATTGGTATAACCTGGAGGTGGCCCGAACTCGGAATCTTGGTCTAGTAATTCTAATAGTGGGACTTCTATATAATTACCATACTTTTCCACGAAATGTCTTTTATATGTCATTAGATTGGAAAAACCTCTACTATCATTAGGAGAAATTCTCCACATGACACTAGTGACCTCTTCAATTTCCTCTTTTACTTTATCGTTAATTTCCAAAGGTTCTTTTGATGTAAATTTCATATCTACATGCAATGGATCTTTAACATCCACAATTTTCCTCATTAAATTTACGGTATCAGAAAATAATTGATTTCCATCCCCTACTTGAACATTATTGTATTTGGAAATCATCTGTGCAATATTTTTTAATTTACTTGTTATATTTTCATTTTTATCTGAGCATTCAAGAACAGATATGATATAATCCAAAGGCTTTGATTCAAAATATGCAGGTTTCAAGTTAGTCAGCAATATATTATTTTTTACTAATGAATGGACATACTCTGCTACTTTCTTATAATCCTTTACCTTAAATTTTTCTATTACAAGATTTACAAGAGTCACAAACTCAATAGGATTTACACACTGGTCTAAAACATAGTTTGTTAGAGCATTTTTCGAAAATGAAAAATTGTTAAGGCTATCTTCATTTTGTGATTGAGCGCCTTTATTTGTAGGTAATTTGTATCTGTTTCCCATAGTATAAATAATATTATTCCTAACAACTTGCAGCTCACTTACAAGTTGCAAATTAGTATGTAAATCCTGAATTAATTTAGTTAGCCATTCCATATCGGGTTTAGCCCTTTTTAAAAAAAATTCAGATGAATTAATAGTAAGATTAGACTTATTAGAAAATGTTCCTATATTAATTCCCCCCATTATTCCGTAGGGAGTACACCGGGTCGACATTCTATTTATGTATTTAAACAATGACCTTTTTACTTTTTCCAGTTGTTTGTCATTTGAATTTAGGAAGTCTATTTCATTTAACGAATTTTTTAAAGAAGGACTAGAAACAGATATAGCTTCTTTTATTATTTCACTAATTCCATTCCTGTCTTTCACCAAATTAATTAAATCCGAATCGCTTTTCAAATTATAAAAATAGTTTAAAGGTAGTAATGGAATTCTGATCATATATTGATCTATACATTTATATAAATCTTTATCCATAGTTTGTATCGTAACATCCTTTACAATTTATTTGCATTTACGAATAAAAAAAAGCACCAAAACTCCCTAGGTGCCGTTTAACTTTATACGTATTACTGTTACGGGGAATTAATGTTAAATTTACCAATTTCCATTAATCCCCCACCTTTTTTAAACAATTAATTAGTAATTTCAAATCACTAAAAAATCGTTATTGAAAATGATTCATTTATACCTTTCGAACTGATTAGGGTTCGATACAATCAAACCAGATTGATGGTACAGTTGAAGTATAGATATTATTTTTTTCCTCTTTATCAGAAGATGGTGTAAATTGAATATCTAAATCAAATAGATCTTTTTCCACTTTTAGCCCTCCTTCCAAATGATTTTTCATAAAAGCTGTAGATAAATTATTTACAACTAAATTCATAATAACAGGTTATTGCAGCTTACGATTTCCCCGTAACCAGACAACTATCTGAATATTTACAAACTAATCAACTGGTAGTTCCATATTTTATTGATAAATATAAATATAGTAATATTAACCTACTAAATATATATAGGTAGGCAAAAAGCCCCTACCTCTTCCAGGCCGGGACTCATGAATAATTAGAATTGATGTATTATTTAATGGGATGTTTACTCTGATAGCCCTTACACTTTTCGCCCATTATTGTATTCATTTTTTTTTCAATAAAATTGATATACTTAATGTCCTCTTGGATATTAAAAATTGTTATCGCCTTTTTATAATACTCCAAACATTTTTCGTGATTCATTTTATTTTTTTCATAATTAAAGCCAAGATGATAATTCAACTCACCGAGAAGATACATAATATTTGTTTCCTTACAGAGATCTATCCCCTTTTCACATAAACGAATGGAAGCATGGTAATCTCCTAATCTAGTTTTAACCTTTGCAAAATTATATATTACACGTATGAATATAGATACATCTTTAATTGGAAGCTTTCTATTAATCAACTTCATCGCAATCAGATAACATTCATGAGCTTCTTCAAACATTTCTTCTTCTGCATGTATTACAGCTAATGTATTAAGAATTTCAATTTCTCTTTCAGTATAAAACTCAGTACCCTCAAAATGATTATTAATAGTCAATGCTTGATTTAATAATTTTTTAGCCTCAACATTATTTTGATGCACGTAGTATGCTACCATCCCTTTATGCCAAAGTAGTACTTGTCTTAATTCCGGCAATCTAAAGACAGGGTTCTTCTCTTCTTTTTTAATTAATTTTTCTACTTCTTTATAATTTTTATTTCTAACTTCCTTCCGTAATTGTTGATAAAAATAATGAATATACTCTTGATTTGGTATTTTAGAAAATCTAAAAAAATGTTCCATTTCGACATCTAATCTCTTAGACAGTTGAAAGAGGATATTTGCGGATGGGTATGTTTCTCCCTTTTCAATTTTACTAATCATTGCTTGGGTGCAAATATCTTTACATAACTTAGCTTGTGTCATCCCAATTACTTGCCTTAATCTTTTAATTTCCTWMCCCACTTGATTATCCATAATATCACCTTTATTTCAAAAATATTCCTATATTTATATTTTATCACAATTATTGACATATTAGTCGGAAAAATTCGAAAAATAGGTAGAATAATCGAACTATTCAATAATTTTTCGTTTTATTAAATATATTATAATGAATTAAAATAGTTGAGATTAATTAGTATATTAGATGAGGTGAATTTAACATGAAGAACTTTTTGATAAAACTATTTACTTTAGGAGTTACTCTTTCCCTTTTGTTTACTTTTAGTATCGAAAATGAACCTTATTTAAAAGAACTTCCCTACGAAAATTAATAGGTGAATGCATATTATAAGAATATGTTCTCTCAGAAAAAATCTAATTGAGAATTTTTTGAAGACCGCCCAGTCACCGTTTTGGCAGGAGTGGTCTTTTGCTTTTATTAAATAATAGTAAAGTTAGCAACATAAAAAAAGAAGCTCCCCATAAGTTTGGTCAACTTATGAGAAGCCCCAGTTAAAAACTCAATGATAGCAAATGTTAGAATTTCACTCAAAACTCCATATATACTATGGCGTTTTAGGAATTCATTACATCATTCCGCCAGTAGGGTGAGGATGTAGTCTATTTTTAGCAAAAAGTCATTTATCGATTAAAATGGGCTGACTCTGCCTCTGGATTAGTAATTAAAACAGGTAGATATTTATCTAATACCAACTGTTCAAATTCAAACTCTTTTAAAACAGGCTCTTATTATGCTTTAGAAATATCAATAAATCCTTCTCCGAACATATCACGAACATCGTGTATAGCGATGAAAGGCATTCGGATCAGTTGATTGAACAATTCCTTTCAACTTTATTACTTCTTGCTTACTAATAACAATATAAAGAATTTCCTTGGGGGTTTTTGGGTAATAACCATGACCCGAGTATACGGTTACCCCTCTGTCCATTGATGTAGTTACCTGTTTGGCAATGTCATCCGGTTTATCAGAAATAATCGTAATGGCCTTCTTCGGATTCAAGCCTTCGATTACAAATTCCATCACTTTCGTTCCAACATATAGCATAATAATTGTCAGCATCAACTTTTTTGCACCAATGATAAAATAAGATGAAAAAGCGACAATTAAATCAAAGAACAATAGACCATAGCTAATATTCCATCCTAAAAACTTATGTGTAATCCTTGCTAAGATGTTAGTACCTGCTGTTGTTCCACCAACCCGAATAATTAAACCAATCCCAGCCCCTATAATGATTCCTCCAAAAATAGCATTCACCATCATTTCATCAGAAGCAATATTCCAACCTTCTGTCAGATGAAGAAATAGCGAATTAAAAACCACTGCAATAATCGTATAAATCGTTGTTACCTTATTTAAAAATTTTATAACCAATTATTAACAAAAATACATTCAGAATTAAGCTGACTAAACCTGGTGACCATTCAAATAAATAGTAGGTAATAATTGTGATACCAGTTACCCCGCCTTCCCCAAGCTCGTTCGGAATAACAAATAAATTAACACCTAACGCAAAAAGAAAGGCACCAATAATGATAAAAATGATGTCTCTGGTTTTTTTTTCATACTCTACCTCACTGCTTAGCACAAACTCTCATCATTATATTGTGGATCATTTAAGTCGTACAATATTATGTTTTTTCTTAGGAGTAAGTTTAAGGGGGTAAGATAGACATAAAAAGAGGTCTTTCATTAAGTTCACTAACTTAATGAAAGGCCTCTCTAAAAATCTCATTAAAAAATATCGGTCAATTTTTCGGACATTCTAGATTTAGTAAAGACTTATAAATTCCTAAATTTCAGGATTTATTCGTCTTTATTACATCATGCCGCCCATTCCGCCCATGCCCATGTCCGGCATGCCGCCACCTTTGTTTTCCTCAGGTTTGTCGGCAACAACTGCTTCAGTTGTCAAGAACATAGCCGCCACGGATGCAGCGTTTTGAAGCGCGGAACGTGTAACCTTTGTAGGGTCGACGATACCTGCTTCGATCATGTTTACCCACTCGCCAGTAGCAGCGTTGAAGCCTGTGCCGATTTCTTCACGCTTCAGGCGCTCAACAATGACAGAGCCTTCAAGGCCTGCGTTTTGTGCAATCGTGCGGACAGGCTCTTCCATAGCGCGAAGAACGAGGTTCACGCCAGTTTGCTCATCGCCTTCAGCCTGGATTTGAGCCACTTTGCTGTATACATTCAGGAGGGCAACCCCACCACCGGAAACGATACCTTCTTCAACAGCAGCACGTGTTGAGTTCAGGGCGTCTTCAATGCGAAGCTTGCGCTCTTTCAATTCCGTTTCAGTTGCAGCGCCAACCTTGATGACAGCTACGCCGCCAGCCAATTTTGCAAGGCGCTCCTGAAGTTTTTCACGGTCGAACTCTGAAGTTGTTTCTTCAAGCTGGACGCGGATTTGATTCACGCGTGCAGAAATTGCAGCAGAGTCTCCTGCACCTTCAACGATTGTTGTGTTCTCTTTTGAAACCACAACCTTGGAAGCACGGCCAAGAGATTGGATTGTTGCGGACTTAAGGTCGCGGCCAAGATCTTCCGTAATGACTTCCGCGCCTGTAAGGGCAGCGATGTCTTCAAGCATTGCTTTGCGGCGGTCGCCAAAGCCAGGAGCCTTAACAGCAACTGCATTGAATGTTCCGCGAAGCTTGTTGACTACCAATGTAGCAAGCGCTTCACCTTCAACATCTTCAGCAATCAAAAGCAAAGGCTTGCCTTGCTGGACAACCTGCTCAAGGACAGGCAGGATTTCCTGGATGCTGGAGATTTTCTTGTCAGTGATCAGAATATACGGATTTTCAAGAACTGCTTCCATTTTATCGGAATCAGTAACCATATACGGAGAAGCATATCCGCGGTCAAATTGCATACCTTCTACTACATCAAGCTCGGTAGCGAAACCTTTGGACTCTTCAATCGTAATAACACCGTCATTGCCAACACGCTCCATTGCTTCAGCGATCAATTGGCCGACTTCATCGTTGTCAGCGGAAATAGCAGCAACTTGAGCAATTGATGCTTTTCCTTCAATTGGTTTGGCAATTGCCTTCAATTCTTCAAGGGCAACTTTTGTAGCTTTCTCAATCCCTTTGCGGAGGACCATTGGATTCGCGCCGGCAGTTACGTTCTTCAAGCCTTCGCGGATCATTGCCTGAGCAAGGACAGTCGCAGTCGTTGTACCGTCACCGGCAACATCGTTTGTTTTGCTTGCCACTTCGGCAACAAGCTTTGCGCCCATGTTTTCGAATGCGTCTTCAAGCTCGATTTCTTTCGCGATAGTGACACCGTCGTTTGTAATAAGCGGTGAACCAAATTTCTTTTCAAGAACAACGTTGCGCCCTTTAGGCCCAAGCGTAACTTTAACAGCATTTGCAAGAGCATCTACACCGCGAAGCATTGCACGGCGCGCGTCTTCACTGAACTTAATTTCTTTTGCCATTGTTCAAAAACCTCCTCAAGTCAGATAAAATTAGGTATATGCCCTGAGTTCAGGCAATTATTCGCCGATAACGGCGTGAATATCGCTTTCACGAAGGATTAGGTATTCAGTTCCCTGGTACTTCACTTCAGTGCCGGCATATTTTGAGAWGATGATACGGTCGCCGACAGATACTTCCGGAGCTACACGCTCGCCGCTATCTAGTACACGGCCGGAACCTACTGCTACAACTTTGCCTTCCTGCGGCTTTTCCTTTGCAGTGTCAGGCAAAACAATGCCGCTTGCAGTCTTTTCTTCAGACTCGACAAGCTCAATGATAATGCGATCGCCAAGTGGTCTTAACAATTTAAACAACCTCCTCAAATGGTTTTATGTAGTCGCTTATTAGCACTCTATACTAGTGAGTGCTAACACAATTATTATAATAATGAAAACCCGTTTTTTTTGCAAGCGCGAAGCATGAATTTTTTCAAAAAAAAATGAACCTTATGAGTATGTCCGCTTTGGCAAAGGCTATACAGGAAGGTTTTCTGATTGAAATAAGTTTGCCTTTGTGAGTAGAATGAAAAGTGATGCAAAAAGTATAAAGGAGCTTGCCATTTTGAAACGTGAATACGGTTGGATTCTTATTGTATATATCGCCATGCAGCTTTCAAGCCTAGTGGGGGTTCCCCTTATGGCAATGGTACTTGACGGCGCCGGAAACAGCGCCCGGGAAACGCAGATGTATGCCTTAAATTACTGGCTGATGATCAGCTTTGCGCTGGCATTCCTGATTACGCTGTTCCTCCTGCGAAAGGAAATGGCCAGCTCAATTGAAAACAGGAATGCGGCTACCTTACCACAGTCGATATCCTGGGCCATCGGCGGAATTTTCCTCGCCCTTTTCGCCCAATGGGCCGCTGCCATGGTGGAGCAGATGCTTGGAATTAAAATGGGGTCGGATAATACCCGTTCGATCATGCGGATGATTGACAACTTCCCCGCGGTGATCATCATCAGTTCGGTCATCGGACCTATTCTAGAGGAAATCGTGTTCCGGAAGATCATTTTCGGCAGCCTTCACAAGCGGTTTAATTTCTTTGTTTCCGCATTGATCAGTTCTGTTATTTTTGCCGCTGCGCACATGGAATTCGAACATATCCTGATATACTCTGCCATTGGATTCACATTTGCTTTCCTTTATGTTCAGACAAAACGGATTATTGTCCCGATCATTGCGCACGTTACGATGAATACGCTCGTCGTTTTGATGCAGAGTGTTTACCGTGAGGAGATTGAGAAATTCCTGCGTGAAGCAGAACAGATGCAAAACTTTATCGGAGGGTTTTTATGAGGCAATCACCATTGTTTTCCGGCATCGTGTACCTCCTGCTCGGGATTTTGTTTACGTATTTTGCCGTGGGTAGCGTAAGGGACGAAGGCTGGGGATTCTTTTCCTATCTCCTAGTGATCTTGGCCACCTTTGATCTTGGGGCAGGCATTCGGATGATCGGTTTCCATTACAAGCTAAAACGAATTCAAAAAAAGTGAGCCCTTATCAGGCTCACTTTTCTGCTTCTTCTGCTCCCTCTTCCGAAAAATCGACTCCAGGATAATTTTTCAGGAAGTAAATCAAGGACTGCAATTCAACCGCAAGATCAATATGGTGGACCCGAATGGAACGGGGGACATTCAGCCTTGCGGGCGTGAAGTTTAAAATCCCTTTCACATTCGTTTTAACAAGCCGGTCAGTGATTGGCTGGGCGACAGAAGCGGGCACGGTTAAAATGGCGACGGTAACATTGTCATTGTTCAGGTATGTTTCCAGGTCATCAAGGCTGTGGATTGGAACGTTGCCGATTTTTGTCCCCACCTTATCCGGGTCAACATCGAAGGCCACTTCTATTTTTGTGTTATTGTTTTTCAGGAAGTTATAGTTCAAAAAGGCAGTCCCAAGGTTTCCGACCCCGATGAGTGCCACTTTTGTAAGCTCATCCTGGTCAAGCGTCTTCCGGAAGAACCCAAGCAGGTAGTTTACGTTATAGCCATAACCCTTTTTGCCAAGTGCTCCAAAATATGAAAAATCCCTTCGTATCGTAGCCGAATCCACTTTAACCGCTTCGCTAAGTTCGGCGGATGAAACCCTCTGCTTTCCTGAGGAATGCAAATTCTTTAAAAATCGGTAATATAATGGCAGCCTTTTGGCGGTTGCCTGCGGTATTTTCATCGTTTCATTCATCCATTGATCCCCTGCCCCGGTTTATTTTTTCTCGCAGGCCCCCCTGGCCATTGGCGGCCAATTTATTATTGGACCTCTTGTTCTCTTTTAAAATCGCCATGCTTGCCGCCTGTTTTTTCAACAAGATAGGTAGGCCCGATCACCATCCCTTTATCTACAGCTTTGCACATATCGTATATGGTTAATGCGCAGACAGAGGCAGCCGTTAGCGCCTCCATTTCCACGCCTGTATTTCCTTTCGTCTTGACAGATGCTGAAATCATTAGCTGTTGTCCTTCCGCTCCCTCTTCCCACCGAAACGCAATATCCACGCCTGTGAGTGGGATTGGGTGGCACATCGGTATGATTTCCCACGTTTTCTTCGCTGCCATCACAGCGGCGACCTGGGCTACTGCAAGCACATCGCCCTTTTTCATTTTATTGTTCGTTATTTTTTCATAAATATCGTGATTTACCGTTATGCTTGAGCGGGCGATAGCCGTTCTTGCGGTTTCCGGCTTATCGCTGACATCAACCATTTTCGCCCTGCCTTCTTCATTGAAATGCGTAAATTCAGCCATCCTAAAAACTCCTTTCCCAAAAACGGAACACCCTGGCGGATTGATCCCGTGTTCGCGAATGGGACCTGGCCGTTTTTCTATCCTGTTATCCTGTAAACTCGTTCTATGTGTTATAAAAATCATACACTATTTTCCGGAAATTGTGTATGATCTTTGTTCCATGTTTCACAAATGTTGTTTCATTTTTATACTATTAGCATGATTATGCCGCCTTTTTATAAAAAAATGGCATATATGGACCCTATTCCCCTGCCTTACAGGCTTAAACCATCCGTGGAAAACCACTACTAGTGGAAGGTTCACACATTGCCGGGCAACCCCTTATGCGTTACACTCAAGATAGTAATGGGGTGAAAAGTATGATTTTGCTTCAAGTGAACAACCTTGAAAAATACTACGGAGCTGAACAGATTTTATCGAATATAAAGCTTGAACTGCAAAACAGGGACCGGGTTGCACTGGTCGGCCGGAATGGCGCGGGGAAATCGACGCTCCTCAAAATAATCGCCGGCCATATCGGATATGATGGCGGTGAAATCATTAAGCCGAAAGATGTTACCATCGGTTATCTCGCCCAAAATACCGGCCTTGAATCGTCATTGTCAATTTGGGATGAAATGCTGAAGGTTTTCGAGCCTGTCCGTAAGCTGGAGGTTTCGTTAAGGGAGCTGGAAGGGCAAATGGCCGATCCATCCATTATCGGCGACTCCGGCAAATATGACAGAGTATTAAAGGACTATGACGAGCTCCAGGTCCGATACAAGGAGATGGGGGGATATCAATACGAGGCGGACATCCGTTCCGTTCTCCACGGACTCAACTTCCATACCTTTGACTATTCAACAAGCATATCAAGCCTGAGCGGCGGCCAGAAAACGCGTCTGGCACTCGGGAAGCTGCTGCTGGGGAAACCGGACATTCTCATATTGGACGAGCCGACGAACCACCTTGATATTGAAACACTGTCCTGGCTTGAGACGTACCTGCAAAATTATCATGGCGCGATTCTGATTGTTTCCCACGACCGATACTTCCTCGACAAGGTCGTCAACCAGGTATACGAATTGTCCCGCCGGCAAATCAACCGGTTTGTTGGCAACTACAGTTCCTACCTTGTTCAAAAGGCAGAAAACTTTGAGCGCGACCTGAAGCAGTACGAAAAGCAGCAGGATGAGGTGGCAAAACTCCAGGATTTCATACAGCGGAATCTTGCAAGAGCCTCAACGACAAAGCGAGCACAAAGCAGGCGGAAAAAACTTGAGAAGATGGAGCTGATGGACCGGCCTTCCGGAGATGAAAAATCAGCCACATTCTCGTTTGAAATTGAACGTCAAAGCGGCAATGATGTTCTGCTGGTTGATGCTTTGGCAGTAGGGTATGAAACTCCGGTTGCGGAGGACATCTCTTTTTCCATCACAAAAGGAGACAGCATCGCGCTTGTCGGGCCAAATGGAATCGGGAAATCAACCTTGCTCAAAACCATTATTAAAAACCTTCCCGCACATGCAGGTTCAATCCACTGCGGGACAAACGTAATGATAGGCTATTACGACCAGGAACAGGCGAACCTTAGGTCGAACAAGCGGGTATTAAATGAACTTTGGGATGATTACCCTATGAAAACCGAAAAAGAGATCCGGACAGTGCTTGGCAACTTCCTTTTCTCCGGTGATGATGTCCTGAAGCCCGTTTCAACTTTAAGCGGCGGTGAAAAAGCGCGCCTCGCCCTGGCCAAATTGATGCTCCAAAGAGCGAATTTCCTTATTCTCGACGAACCGACAAACCACCTTGACCTTGACAGCAAGGAAGTGCTCGAAAATGCACTCATCGATTACCCCGGGACAATCCTGTTCGTCTCACATGATCGCTATTTTATCAACCGGATCGCAACAAAGGTCCTGGAACTGAGAACGGACGGCGGTGTGGAATATCTAGGTGATTATGATTATTTTCTAGAAAAAAAACAGGAAGCGGCAGAGCTTTTAGCAATGGAAAAAGCCGCTTCAGCATCGTTTACAGAGACTCCTGCCTCCAAAAATACGTTCCAGCAAGATAAAGAATCCAAGAAGCTCGAGCGGCAAAGAAAACGGAAGCTAGAAGAGATCGAGGCACGAATTGAGGACCTTGAAGCACTAATTGAAGAGAATGAATCGCTTCTTTGTAATCCAGAGGTTTATCAGGATCACGAAAGGGTATTGGTTATTAATACTGAAAATGATAATGCCCGCCAGGAATTGGACCAGTTAATGGAACAATGGGCGGAACTTGCTGATTAAAGCGCAGGGCTTCCCTGCGCTTTTCCACATTTTTATACACAATAAAGTTGCTGGTATATCAGTTATCAACGGACTTATCCACTTTATCCACAGAACACATCATTTTTATCCACATTATCAACAGGAACACCCGTGCTTATCCACAATACGGTGAGGAGGAGATAAATTTTTATCCACAACAAAAAGGGCGGCGAAATGTTCTCGCTGCCCTACATTGTCAATTGTATTTTTCAATATCAAGTCCCGGGTTTGCATTTAAAGCAAGGCTCCCCCTGACTCCTTTATCAAACATAACACTTCCTGCTGCCGCAATCATCGCCGCATTGTCCGTGCATAGAGACAATGGGGGAATGACAAGCTCGACCCCTTCCTTTTGGCCAAACGCATCCTCAAGAGCCTTTCTCAGCCCCTTGTTGGCTGCCACCCCGCCGGCAAGCAGCACCTGTCCGACACCATACTCATTGGCAGCGCGGACTGTTTTTTCAACAAGAACCTCAATAACACTTTGTTGGAAGCTTGCAGCCAGGTCTTCCGGTGCAATTGACTCGCCGCGTTGTTCCGCATTATGGACAGTATTGATTACCGCCGATTTTAAACCGCTGAAGCTAAAATCATAAGACCCTTCTTCAAGCCATGCGCGTGGCAGCGGGATTTTTGCTGTCCCTTCCTGCGCAAGCCGGTCGATATGCGGGCCGCCCGGGTATGGCATATTCAGGACTCGGGCGACTTTGTCATAAGCCTCGCCCGCGGCATCATCCCGTGTTTCTCCAATTACTTCGAAATGCCCGTGTTCTTTCATAAAAACAAGTTCAGTATGGCCGCCGGAAACAACGAGGGCCAGAAGCGGAAATTTCATCTCCGTCAGCAGCCTGTTCGCATAAATATGGCCGGCGATATGGTGAACGGGGACAAGCGGCTTTTGATGTGCAAAAGCGAGAGCCTTCGCCGCGTTTACGCCAATCAGCAACGCACCTACAAGGCCCGGTCCTTCCGTGACGGCAATGGCATCAATGTCTTCAAGTGTCGCCTCCGCCTGTTTTAGAGCCTCCTCCACAACAATCGTTATTTCTTCCACATGGTGACGGGAGGCAATTTCCGGGACAACTCCGCCAAAACGCTTATGGCTCTCAATTTGAGAAGCCACAACATTCGCTGAAATTTCCCGGCCATTCCTTACAATCGCTACCGCTGTCTCGTCACAGCTTGTCTCAATTCCCAAAATCAATTGGTCTTTCATCATAATTTCACCCACATAACGATTCCGTCTTCCTGGTTGTCGGAATAATATTTTTTCCTTAAACCGCCTTCCTGAAAGCCCAACTTTTTGTATAATGACCTGGCTGGCTCATTGGATACACGAACCTCAAGCGTTGCCGTTTCAGCGCCCTGTTCCCTTGCCACGTCCAGCACTTTTTTCAGAAGCGCTTCGCCAAGCTTCCTGCCGCGGTATTGGGGCAAAACCGCTATATTGGTAATATGAGCCTCATCCAGTACAATCCATACACCGCCGTAGCCTATGATTTTGCCTTTATCTTCGAGCACGATATAAACAGCGTATTGATTATGGTGCAATTCATTGTAAAATGCTTCCCTGCTCCAGGGGAGAGTGAATGATTCATGTTCCACAATCAGGATTTGGTCAATATCTTCTTCCCGCATAAAGCGGAATGTAACTAATCCATTGCCTTCCGCCGCCTGGTTATTCATGTGACCGTCCCCTTGATTCAAGCCATTTTGCTTCCGCTTCCGCCAGGCGAATATAATTAGGGACAAACGAATGGACATCCGCATCAGGTTTGTTTTTACCAAGAAGCGCAAGTTCAGACGGACGCGGATTTCTTTCGGCAGGGGCTGAAATTATTGCCTTTTCCCCCATTACCGGACCGATCGTATCTACATGAAGGGCAACATCATTGCCAATAAACAAGGTCCTCTCATTTAAGCCTGCGAGTCTTTCCGCCCAATCAGCCATCAGAACAAGCCGGTCAGATTCCACTGTGACCAGTTGGCCGTTTTCAAATTTATAAAGCCCTGTATATACCTGGCCCCTGCGGGCATCAAAAACAGGAGAAATATACCCATTGAAATACCGTCCAGCCATCGCAAGCACTTCAAGGCTGGAAACCCCCGAAAGAGGGATGCCAAGTGTCCAGGCCAAAGTTTTAGCAATCGTCACGCCTATCCTGACTCCTGTATAAGAACCAGGCCCTTCAGCAACGACAATTTTATTCAAATCTGCTGGCCTCAATTCCGCTTCCTTCATGGCGGATTCTATCGCAGGCATGATTCTGACCGAGTGGTTCCGTTTCACATTGGTAATATATTCAGCGACCACTTTATCCCCGTCGATAACCGCTACACCAAGCGGATAATTGGACGTATCAATTGCCAAGATCTTCATAAAAAAACTCCTCACATAATCGCTCATATCGCGAGCCCTTTGGGAAAAAAATGATCCTTCTTCCGCCATCGGGTTCATGATAAAGTTGAATCTCTAGCCGTTCTTGGGGTAATTGGTCCCCTATTAAGTGTGCCCATTCAACAACCGTGACACCTTCGCCTTCGAAATACTCATCAAAACCAAGGTCCTCGCTCTCATCCGTAACCCTGTAAACATCCATGTGATACAACGGCAGCCTGCCATGATATTCTTTAATGATTGTAAAAGTGGGGCTGTTGACCATTCTTTTAATTCCAAGCCCTTGGGCAAGACCCTTGGTAAACGTCGTTTTTCCCGCACCCAGATCACCTTCCAATGTTAAAACATCGCCTGGCTTCAGCATGTCCCCCAGCCTTTTGGCAAAAACAAGTGTGTCATCGGGCGAGGAAGATTTATATTCATATTCAAGTGGTTTCATTCAATCACCTTTTTAAAGGAATGTGTTTATGCAACTACGTACGTAAAGCTGGTGGATATACTGGGTACTCTTTACGAAAAATTTATGGATAATCCCAGTCTGGTTTCCCATACATTACTTGCATTGGTCGTTTCCGGTGTATTTGTCCAGTATAAACTTGCCACTAAGGTTAACTTTATAAAGAAACCGGAATCATGTTCAATAGACATTTGCTACTTAGGTTTCATTGATAATGAAAACCGGGAACCTATCCAATATCTTAGAAAAACCCTTAGGATGGCTCCTAAGGATTTTGTCTACATTATGTAGTTTACATGATTTTTGGAGAATGGGCAAAAGTGCCTTGGAATGGAGGGTTTATCCATGGGTGAAGGATTAGTTTACTTTCCCCTAACCCGGTTCTCGTCTTCGCTTGTCAGATACCTGATATAGCCGGCACCTTTTTAATCGGGCATTTAGCTAGACTGAAAATGATTGTAGTTTTTGCCTCATTCTCTACTACAAACCTGAGTTTTCCAATTAAGTTTATATTTTTTGTTAATGAATTGGAAATTATCCAAAATGCTTGCTGTGGATATTCTCACCAAAAAATTAAAATGACCACAGCCAATGACCGTGGTCTATCTCGAATTTTATCCTTTTACCTATAAAAAAAGACGAAACCATGTTTCGTTTTTTTCATAAAAAACTATGAAACTAAAATGGCGGTCCGGACGGGACTCGAACCCGCGACCTCCTGCGTGACAGGCAGGCATTCTAACCAACTGAACTACCGGACCATATTGCGGGGGCAGGATTTGAACCTGCGACCTTCGGGTTATGAGCCCGACGAGCTACCGGACTGCTCCACCCCGCGACGATAAAAAAGTATTTTGTTTCTATATACCTAATAAGGTATAGCCCGGCAACGTCCTACTCTCACAGGGGCAAGGCCCCAACTACCATCGGCGCTGAGAAGCTTAACTTCCGTGTTCGGTATGGGAACGGGTGTGGCCTTCTCGCCATAACTGCCGGACTATGTTGTTTGAGGTTTCATTCCCTCAAAACTGGATAATTTTCAGAAGAAGTTCGGAAGAACACGGTAATCTATTTGGTTAAGTCCTCGATCGATTAGTATCAGTCAGCTCCACACGTCGCCGTGCTTCCACCTCTGACCTATCAACCTGATCATCTTTCAGGGATCTTACTTCTTACGAATGGGAAATCTCATCTTGAGGGGGGCTTCATGCTTAGATGCTTTCAGCACTTATCCCGTCCGCACATAGCTACCCAGCGATGCCTTTGGCAAGACAACTGGTACACCAGCGG
>NZ_LIGI01000001.1:78584-150261 GCF_001273955.1 Bacillus sp. FJAT-27245 | reverse complement strand
AAGTTATCCCAGTCTTACAGGCAGGTTGCCCACGTGTTACTCACCCGTCCGCCGCTGAAGTTCCAAAAGCAAGCTTTTGAAACTTCCGCTCGACTTGCATGTATTAGGCACGCCGCCAGCGTTCGTCCTGAGCCAGGATCAAACTCTCCAAAAAGAGTTGAGTCATGCTCAAAATGTTACGTTGGCTAGTGATGCGAAGATCACTATATTATTGTTTGTTGACGCTTGTTTGTTTAGTTTTCAAGGAACAATTTTGGAGCGGGTGATGGGAATCGAACCCACGACATCAGCTTGGAAGGCTGGAGTTTTACCATTAAACTACACCCGCGTATTTTTTTATTTCCCGAATGGTCGGGAAGACAGGATTCGAACCTGCGACCCCTTGGTCCCAAACCAAGTGCTCTACCAAGCTGAGCTACTTCCCGTAGTATGGCGCGCCCGAAAGGAGTCGAACCCATAACCTTCTGATCCGTAGTCAGACGCTCTATCCAATTGAGCTACGGGCGCACATTTTAGAAAAGACTTAATCTATATTACAAGCACCAAAGCTGTTTGTCAACATCTTTTTTGGTGCGGCCGAGAGGACTTGAACCTCCACGGGGTTGCCCCCACTAGGCCCTCAACCTAGCGCGTCTGCCATTCCGCCACGACCGCGTAAGATAAATTAGCGACAAGAACAATCATACCACTTATTTTATAGCTTTGCAACTGGTATTTTGTGGTGCGGGTGAAGGGAGTCGAACCCCCACGCCTCGCGGCGCCAGATCCTAAGTCTGGTGCGTCTGCCAATTCCGCCACACCCGCATATAAAATGGTGAGCCATGAAGGACTCGAACCTTCGACCCTCTGATTAAAAGTCAGATGCTCTACCAACTGAGCTAATGGCTCGTATAGGGAAGGTTTCCCGTAATAAATTGAGCGTTCAGTCGTGTGCTCCGCAGAACTTTCGTTCCACTCCGCAACTCGCAGCAAATTCACGAAGCGCTGCTCGTCTCTACCGACTGAGTTAATGGCTCAAACAAAAATGGCTGGGCTAGCTGGATTCGAACCAACGAATGACGGAGTCAAAGTCCGTTGCCTTACCGCTTGGCTATAGCCCATTAAATACAAGTGACCCCTACGGGATTCGAACCCGTGTTACCGCCGTGAAAGGGCGGTGTCTTAACCGCTTGACCAAGGGGCCATTAAAGAATAAGGAACGGAGAAGGAGGGATTTGAACCCTCGCGCCGGTCACCCGACCTACGCCCTTAGCAGGGGCGCCTCTTCAGCCTCTTGAGTACTTCCCCAAAATGGCTCCGCAGGTAGGACTCGAACCTACGACCGATCGGTTAACAGCCGATTGCTCTACCACTGAGCTACTGCGGAATAATAAGAATGTCCATACGCCTGTATAGCGTTTTGTGTCCCCGCCTCAGCAAGATCCACAAGAAGCGGCTCGGCGTGTACAACTCGCAGTTCATTCGTGGAAGTGTTGCTCGTCTCTACCACTGAGCTACTGCGGAATAATAAGAATGTCCATACGCCTGTATAGCGTTTTGTGTCCCCGCCTCAGCAAGATCCGCAAGTAGCGGCTCGGCGTGTACAACTCGCAGTTCATTCAGGGAAGTGTTGCTCGTCTCTACCACTGACCTACTGCAAAAAAAATGAAATTCAACAATTCACCAAGTTAGTAAATTTGTTTGTGCTCCCCCCTCAGAATGCCTGGCAAACTGGGGCTTTGCGTATCAACAGATTCTGTTGTTCCTTCCGTCGACTCTTACCATTATAATGACGGTGCACCCCAATGTCAAGAACGATTATCAAATAAATTTCAGCTTTTCTCCCATCGCCTACTGCGCCTTTATTTCCTTTACTTTACGCAATTCTCCCCTGCATTTTCCACATACATATCTGGCTGTATTTATGTTTCGCCTTCTTTTGAAAACAATCCCACAGCTTGTGCATTCATAGACTACGGTCTTCTTACTTTTCTTCTTCACTTCATTTTCAGGAAGTTGGCCGCAAAACCTCGGTGCGCCGACTTTTTTTAACAATGCTCTGAAGTCCGCATCTCTGTGCTTGTACCCTTTACCTAGCAGATGGAGGTGATAGTGGCAAAGTTCGTGCTTGATGATTCCGACCAATTCGTCGTGGCCCAGTTGTTCCAAATACCGTTTGTTAATCTCAATGTCATGGCTGTTCAAGAGATACCTGCCGCCTGTTGTGCGCAGCCTGGGATTGAATCTCGCTTTATGGAGGAAGGGCAAACCAAATTGCACCCGGGATATTTTTTCTGTCAATTCCTGAAGCTCTTGGTTATCCATCGGATTTTACCCCCTCTTTCTGTTGAACATGACAACCCATTATAGCATAGAATAGAAAAACATTAAGGTGCACAGGGAGGACACTTCAATGCCAACATGGTTCCAAAACAGGATGAGGCGGGCATTTTATGAGAAAAATCGTTATCAGATTAAACTCCTTAACCAATGCTGGTTCTTCTATAGAAAGAAGCACCCATCCTAACCCTTATGTATTGGTATTGCATTAATTCCAAAAAAAAGACGTGCCCGCATTTTCCAGGCACGCCATTTTTACGTTGTACTACGTCATACATAGCTAAATTCCCCAATTGGCGCTAGCCAGAATGGCATTGCTCCCGCCGCTTCGGGTTAAACTCCCCGCCAGGATATTTTCGCCGCTTGAGGGTGAATCATGTGAATAAAGTTAATGATCCTCTTTCGCTGCTTCGGGCTGAAGCATCGTCAGTGAGACACGGCCTTTTTGTTTATCGACGGAATCTACCCACACAGTGACGACGTCCCCGACTGAAACGACATCTAGAGGGTGTTTAACAAATTGTTTTCTTAGCTTGCTGATATGGACCAGCCCATCCTGTTTGACACCCACGTCTACAAAGGCACCAAAATCGACAACATTTCTTACTGTCCCCTGAAGTTCCATACCTGGTTGCAGATCCTCGAGTTTTAGCACATCTTTTTTAAGCAATGGGGCGTCGAGTTCATCACGGGGATCCCTCTCCGGCCGGATAAGGGCGTCAATGATATCCTTTAACGTAATTTCCCCTATCCCAAGCTCTTCGGCCACTTTTCGGTGATCAAGCTTTCCTAGTGCTTCTTTCAGCTTATCACTGCCAAGGTCCTTAGTCGTAAAGCCCAGGCTTGCTAGCAGGTTTTTTACCGCGCTGTAATTTTCGGGGTGGATGCCTGTCCTGTCCAGAGGCTCTTTGCCATCAAGGATACGAAGAAAGCCGATCGCCTGCTCGTATGTCTTTGCGCCCAGGCGCGGAATTTTCTTCAATTGCGAACGGTTAACGAATTTCCCTTCTTCTTCTCGCTGCTTGACGATGTTCGCGGCAGTTGTTTTTGTCAGGCCCGCAACATACTGGAGCAGGGAAGGAGAGGCGGTGTTCACGTTGACTCCTACCTGGTTAACTGCGGTTTCGACGACAAAATGGAGCGATTCCGACAGCTTCTTTTGCGAAACGTCATGCTGGTACTGGCCGACGCCTACCGATTTCGGATCAATTTTAACAAGCTCGGCTAGCGGGTCCTGCAGGCGCCTCCCAATTGAGACCGCACTCCGTTCTTCTACCTGTAAGTGCGGAAATTCTTCTCTGGCCAAATCCGATGCGGAATAAACGCTTGCCCCCGCCTCATTGACAATTAAATAAAAAATTTCCTGATTCACTTCTTTCAGAATATCGGCAACGAATTGCTCAGTCTCCCTCGAAGCTGTACCGTTCCCGATTGCAACCATTTCAACATTAAAACCGGATAAAATCGCGGTGAACTTTTCTTTTGCTTCTCGGCGTTTTGATACTGGTGGATGCGGATAAATGACATCAATTTTAAGTACTTTGCCTGTCTCATCAACGACAGCCAGCTTGCATCCTGTGCGGTAGGCCGGATCGACAGCCAACACCACTTTTCCTTTTAGCGGAGGCTGAAGCAGCAATTTCCGCAGGTTTTCGGCAAAAATATGGATGGCCCGCTCTTCTGCCTTTTCAGTCAGCTCATTGCGGATTTCCCTTTCGATTGAAGGCTGGATAAGCCTTTTGTACCCATCCTCAATTGCTTCCACGACGATAGGAGCGGAAGGCGAGTAGGTTTTTCCAACCCATTTCTTTGTTAAATAGTTCATGATTGAATCTGTCCCGGCCTTAATCGCCACACGGAGGATCTCATCCTTTTCCCCGCGGTTCAGGGCAAGGATTCGGTGCGGTACGATTTTGCTGACAGGCTCTTCATAGTCGTAATACATTTCAAAAACTTTCTTTTCATCCTTTTCGGCGTCCTTGACAACCGAGACGACTGATCCGGTTTTGAACATTTCTGTTCGAATCCATTTCCTGCTATCCGCATCATCCGAAACGCGCTCGGCTATTATATCCTTGGCGCCCGAAATCGCATCTTCAACTGAAAGGACGTCCATTTCTTCCGATAGAAATTCTTTCGCCTTGTCCTCAACGGGGCCGGGCGAAAAGCTGAGCAGCCAGTCCGCCAACTGTTCCAGTCCCTTTTCCTTCGCGACTGTCGCCTTTGTCCTGCGCTTCTGCTTGTACGGCCGGTAAAGGTCTTCGAGCTCCTGGAGTTTTGTTGCTTTTTCTATTTGTACCGCCAATTCATCTGTTAGTTTCCCCTGCTCCGATATGGAGCGAAGGATTTCTTCTTTCCTCTGCCCAAGGTTCTGCAAGTATTGCCATCTTTCCATGATGTTCCGGATTTGCACTTCATCAAGCGCGCCTGTCTGTTCTTTTCTGTAACGGGCGATGAAAGGAACTGTGTTTCCTTCATTGACGAGTGCCATGACATTGTGGACCTGCTTAAGTGACAGGCCTTGTTCCCTGGCTATCAGTTTTGCGAATTCATCGTTCTTTGTGATGGTTTCATTCACCTAACCATTCCTCCACTCTTTCTTGCTTCTATTCCATTGTATCAAACTATCGGGATGGGAAGAAATACGGGAGCGTAGGCTTGATACAAAAAATGCCAAACCGGGTGTGCAGCGGATGTGGCGGCTGGCGGTGTGCATGGGCCCCTTTTCAAAAAAATAAAAGAGCCTGCAATTAATGCAGGCTCCCGATGATGAATGTTGCGTCATCTGATTTCGTTGGATATTTGCGTTTGATTTCATCGGCGATCATGGTGACAGGAAAGAGGCCCTTCAGGAGGGCTTTCACTCCCTGAAATTCGTATCCATCCGAGAAAATCAGGAATTTGGAATGGGGATCATAGGAAAAGCGTTGTGTATGGTAGGTTTGCGGTTTTCCGGAAAGGTAGCCGGTGACTGGCAGGGGATAGGTTAGCTTTCCTTTTGATGAATACAAAAAGAAGCGGATGTTCCCTACGCAGCTGTATACGAACTCCCTTGCGTGGAAATAGACTTTCAGTACGGAAACCGCGGCTCCCCTTTTGTTGGCAAGGGCATCGTTGCAAAATTTCATTAAAGTTTCGACGTTTTCATGGTGGTTTTTCTCAACCGCCAGGACAACGGCGTGCGATGCTTCATAGGCGTGCTGGCCGCTGCCAAGGCCGTCGGCAAGTACGCATACGAAGTATTCTTCGGTCGCCACGAAGTAATAGCTGTCCCCGCAATGGGATTTTCCTTCTTTGGCTGTTTGGTGCGCATAAACTTCAATGTTGGTTTCTACAAGATGGTTCATGAAAGACACTCCGAGTTATTGGCCTCCGCATGGATCGCTTCCTGCAGCTTTTTGATTGCCCGCCTTTGCAAGCGGGATACGTGCATTTGCGAAATGCCGAGCTTGTCGCCCGCATCCTTTTGGCTCATATTCTCCAGGTACGTGTACTGGATGATTTTCTTTTCGCGGTCATTGAGGACATGAAGGACTTTTTCAAGGACAAGCCTTTGGTTGATCTTTTCATATCCTTCATCCACACTGCCGACGATATCAAGCAGGGTGACTGTGCCGCCGTCTGAATCCGCTTCAATTGAATGGTCGACGGAAAGGGCCTGGTAGCTTTTACCCATTTCCATCGCTTCAAGCACTTCTTCTTCGGAAACTTCAAGTGCTTCGGCGATTTCGATTACTTTCGGGGAACGGTGGAGCTTGGTTGTCAGTTCCTCGACGGTTGTTTTGATTTTCGGGCCAAGCTCCTTAATCCTTCTTGGAACATGGACACTCCATGTCTTATCCCTTAGGAATCGCTTAATTTCCCCGATAATGGTCGGTACTGCGAATGCTTCAAAGCTTTTGCCGAACGACTCGTCATATCTTCTGATTGCCCCCAGAAGGCCGATCATACCCACTTGGAAAATATCTTCATGGAATGAGCGCCCTTTGGAATATTTACGCGCAATTGTTTCAACAAGGTTTTTGTAGTGAAGGACCAGCTGCTCCTGGGCATCGTTATCCTGATGGAGCTGATACGCTTTAATGAGGTCGTTGATTTCCTGTTTCCCTGAGGAGTTAGGTTGAGATTGTTTCGACATCCGTCTCCACCTGCTCTCCTTCAAGGTACTTTGTCATAAAGACAGTGACACCTTCTTTATGGTGAATCCTTACTTCATCCATAAGCGTTTCAATCAGGTAAAGCCCTAAGCCTCCTTCACGCAAAAACTCCACGGAATCATTGTCTTCATACCGGCCAAGGCCCTGCCTTGCCGATTCGAAATCAAAACTTTGCCCGCTGTCCGCCACCATCACTTCAAGGCGGTCCGGATAGAGGCCGAAACCGACAATCACTTCGCCCCGTTCCTTGTTCTTGTAGGCATGCTGGACCGCATTCGTGCACGCTTCACTCGTCGCAATTTTCAAATCTTCCAAATCATCGTATGAAAACCCCATCCGGCTCGCGATGCCAGAAAGTGTAAGGCGAATGACTCCTACATATTCGGGCTTGGCCGGGATTTTCATTTCAATATAGTCAAACGCCTGGTTCATTGCACTCCACCCTCTATCTGGCTGTTGATATCTATGATGTCAGCCAGACCCGTAATTTCAAAAAGTCTGATTAATCGTTCCGATAACCCAACCAGCTTGAACTCGCCGTTGTGGCTGCGGACCGATTTGAATACGCCAACGATCACTCCAAGGCCCGTACTGTCCATATAGGATACTTCCGAAAGGTCGATAACCATTTTGACTCCGTCTTTTTCCGACAGCGGGAATACCGTTTCACGAAGCTTCGGAGCCGTGTAGGCATCTATTTCACCGTTTACATATATTTCAACAAAATCATTGGATTCATTAACATCTAATTTGATGTCCACTTTGACCCACCCCTTGTCTATTTACTAACTAACCACTTAAACACTTTACCCGTTTTCGCGGCCGTTAAACGCTCCTTTTCAGGATAATAAGTGTAAAATCATCCCTTAATTGGAAATCCTGGAGCCTTTCAAGGTCTTTGTAAATATTGTTTACGATTTCCTGCGCATTGAGATGGATGTACCGGCGTATATAGCCAATTAGGGCGTCCCGCTCCAGGAAACCTTCTTCTGTACGGCACTCCGTTACCCCATCCGACATGAGAATGATCATATCACCCGGATTGATAAGCCGTTCATACTGCTGATACTTCGTTTTTTTCTCAATGCCCAAAAGAAGCCCTTTTGCTTCCATTTCCGTAAATTCGCCTGTTTGCGAATTATAGTAATATCCAGGCTCGTGCCCGGCGGAAGAATAATAAAAAATATGATTGCCTGGATTGTACATTCCGTAAAACATCGTAATGAACATGCTTGGGTCCACGTTTTGCTCAACAACCCTGTTCAGGCTTTCAAGGACCATATGGGGAGCATGCCTGTTTTCCGGAAGGCTGTCCATTGCGTATTTGATCATCGACATGCATAGCGCGGCCGGAATTCCCTTGCCAATAACGTCGGCAATAGCAACATTCACGCACTGGTTGTCATCCTGGACAAAGTGGAAATAATCGCCGTTCATGTGCCTTGCCGGGACGCTTATCGCCCCGATATCCATCCCTTCGACCTTCGGAATGGACGTCCCAAGGAGCGTTTGCTGGACATTTGCAGCTATTTCCATTTCAGTGCGGTATTCCATTTGCTTGTTCCTTAGGCTTTGATGTTCCCTATAGGCAAGCCCATAACCAACCATTACTTCCAATAGCACGTCAAAAGAATGGATGACACTCTCTGGTATGGTGGGATAAAGATCAAGCAAGAGGCTTTTATGAAGGCTTACGATTTCCTCCGGGGAAATTTTCTTCTCAATTAATTCCCTGCTGAACTTCTGCCCTTGGTACAAGATTTGTTCGGATTGGTCATTCAGGTATTCGGTCAAAATAGTCCGATACTTCGATTCCATTCTGTCCCGCAAATCCATGATTCATCCCCCTAACGGAGCCATTTCACTGCTCTTATATCCGTTCCCTTGCCAGGTGAAGAGAGGATGTCGAATTCATCCATTAGCCGTTTCACTCCAGGAAGGCCAGCTCCAAGGCCGCCGGAAGTCGAAAAGCCGTCCTCCATCACCTGCCTGATATCATTGATGCCGGGACCGCTGTCCACAGCGATTACCTTTAGGCCTGATTTCGGGCCGTCATAAATTTTCTCTATGCAAATTTGGCCCTGGCCCGCATATAAGTATATATTCCTCGCCAGCTCACTTATTGCGGTTGTAATTCTCGCCTGGTCTACCGTGCCAAAACCAAGCTCTCTGGCAACATTGCGGCCAAGCTGGCGGGCAGCCACAATGTCCCATTCATTTAGGATTTTCACACAGGATTGGATGCCCATTTAGCTAATCCCCCAATTCCTGTTGTAATTTCTCCAAACCTTTTTCTAAGTCTAATGCCGTTAGGACATCCTCCAATCCAATTCCCAGTTCAATCAGCGTAATTGCAACCGCAGGCTGGATCCCCGTAATAACGACCTTTGCTCCCATCAGTTTGGACATGCTTATAACATCGCCTAGCACTTTGGCGATGAAGGAGTCGATAAAATCGATCGAGGTAATATCAATAACAACCCCGTTGGCGCTCGTTTCATGGATTTTGTGGAGCAAATCCTCCTGGAATTGAAGGGCTGTTTGATCGTCCAACTCCCATTGAATGGAAACAAGCAAACAATCATGCAGCTTTAAAATAGGTATCCTCATTCTCATTTTGCACCCTCCACGTTAATAATTTTCCGATTGGTCAGTTCCAGGGCGGCTTCAACGCCTTTTTTCAATGTATTTTTAGTGGTGAATTGGTTTAGGTCAATCCCGAGGTTAACGATTGTTTGCGCAATTTCCGGCCTGATTCCGACAAGCATGCATTTGGCGCCCACAAGGCGCACTGCTTCTGCTGCCTGGATAATATGATGGGCGACCATTGTATCGACAACCGGCACACCTGTAATATCGATTAATACTACCTCGGAACGGTGTTTGACGACGCCTGTCAAGAGGTTTTCCATAATCTGCTTGGCTCGCTCCGTATCAATCGTGCCTACCAGCGGCATAACCGTAATTTTCTCAAAGACAGGGATAAGCGGCGCCGACAGCTCCTGGAGGGCGATTTTCTGAAGGGAAACAGTACGCTCCCACGTCCTTGAATAAATATCGACCACTTCGTTCTGTAGCGGACTGATCCAACGGTCAAACGCATAGACAACGTCCATCTGGTTCTCGGCGGTGACATATCCTTTTGCCTGCATGCCCTCAAAAAGCATTTTGCTGAATGTCCTGACGCCTTCTATTACAAAATGAAGCGGCCAGCCAAGCCTCACTACTTTTTCCGCGAATTCGCTCAGCCTGGACCGGAACTCCTCTTTTGAACCCCCGAGGCTTGAGCCTATGAGTTCAATAAACTCTGAGCTGGTACCATTAAAGACTTGTTCGGAGACCAGCTTTAATACACGATCGTCCGCCTCGGTCCTCATCCTGTCCATCCATTCATTTGCAAGCTCGCTCTTTTGTGCTCTCAAATAGTCCAATATTAGGTTCTCCATTAGTCCTCCCTGTCTTTCCGGACGCTTCACTTGTATATTTTGTCCTAAAAAGCGCTTTTCGTTTTGATTTGTCACAAAACCTTCAAATAATTGTCTTATCATATCTCAATTAAATGATAACAATACTAAACCGTCAATTCCAAACTATCCGATTTATTATTTTCAACGGCATCTGCCGAAATGTTTTAAACGACTGTGTTTTATACCCTCATCCAAACCGGGATAAACCTATTTATTTTAAAAAAACAAAGCAATGATTAGATGCAGATTTCCACTTCCGTAACCACTATCCGCCGGGCAAAGAACAAAATGCGCAAGCGCCTTCACGACAGGCAAAGAACGCCTGTCCCTGCGATGATCATTCTCAGTAGCTTTCCTTAGTGGTCAGCCCCGACAAGCAAAGATAAGGTCCCGCAGGATGGGCCTGCCCTCCGGAGGGAACCGGCTTATGACCATAGAGGGGCTAGGCGCTCCTCGGAAAAGAAGGACACTTTTCCTTCGTGCGATGTTATGCTGCCGCAGCCTTCCTTGTGGAGCTGGATTACAATAACTTAATTCGAGTTATCCACAAGGTTTAATTCTATAATTTCCTAGACAAATAAAAAGGCGGCCCCCTTTGGGAGAGCCTGCCTGAATCAGAATGTTCATATGAGGTGGTTATGTAGAGTACGCCCATAAAGGGCGTAATAGGTTAAAACTCGATAAGACCCAGGCTAATCTGCAAGGCTTCATCCACTTTTTCCATCATTTCGTCATCAAGGTGAGTAATCTTATCCGTCAGTCTCTGTTTGTCGATTGTACGGATCTGCTCCAGCAGGATGACTGAATCCCGTTCAAAACCATAGCGCTTCGCGTCGATTTCAACATGGGTCGGCAGCTTTGCCTTTTGGATTTGCGCCGTAATCGCTGCAATGATTACTGTGGGACTAAACCGATTCCCGATGTCGTTTTGGATGACAAGTACAGGCCGGACGCCGCCTTGTTCGGAACCGACAACCGGGGATAGGTCCGCAAAATAAACGTCACCACGTTTGACAATCAAAGGTTTATCCTCCGCTTACAAGACGTTCAACAGTGTGTTCCGCCTCATATTCTGCGAGGAATGCTTCCGATGCAATCGTCAAATTGATTTTGGCCATCTCCATGTAGCCCCGCCTCATGGCTTCGCGAATCTGTCTTTTTTTCTTTTCGCGTAAGTAAGCCTTTGTTGCCTGGTAAATAAATTCGCTGCGGTTCACATTTTCAAGCTTAACGATTCCGTCCAACTCGGTTAAAAGATGTTGCGGCAGTTTTACCAGGATTTCCGTTGTCGCGCCAGTCTCTGACACAAGCTACACCTCCACCATCACTATAAAGACCGTTTATTCCGCCACTACAAGCGGGAAAAGCCATTTTCTACTTTTAAAAATGGCACTCCTATATCGTTCCGGCTTGGGCCGGACAAGAAGTTGCCATATTTTCTACCAGTTTTAATGATACCATGATTCGCATGGCTTGCAAAGCCAATTCCGCAATCAACATGTAGTATTGGCAAAAAAATTCGGTTTTAATCTACTAATTCGTCAGCAAATTGTTTTGCAGCCCGAGCATTTCCCCATCTTTCTTATACATCCGAGGAACCCGGTTCGAAATCATGCAGGGAATTTCATAATTAATTGTCTCGAGGCGGCGAGCGATTTCGTCAATTCCGACAAATTCCTTCGCCTGCTTTCCGATTAAAACGACTTCTGTACCGGGAGGCGCGTAGTCCTCGAGCCTAACCATGCATTGGTCCATGCAGATTCTTCCGACAATAGGCGCCCGTTTTCCTCCGACAAGTACTTCCTGGCCCTGCAGCCTCCTGATCCAGCCATCCGCATACCCGATTGGTATCGTGGCGACCCATTCGTCGCCAGCTGCTTCATAAGTGGCACCATAGCTGACCTTTTCACCTTTTTTCAGTTTCTTGATCTGGACAATCCGTGAGTGCAGCGAAAAAGCTTCATGCAGATTGGCAGGCACCTCGGTTTTCATTTCCGGCGAGGGGGAAAGCCCGTACATCGCAATGCCCAGCCGGATGGCATTGAACCTTGCTTCCGGGAATCTGATCGCCGCGGCACTGTTGCTCGCGTGGACAAGGCTCGGGCGCGCGCTTAACGTTCCGAGCAAACGTTCGAATTCCCCGAGCTGATGGCGGAAATAGTCCGTTCCGGTTTCATCAGCCGTGGCAAAGTGGGTAAATGCCCCCTCGAGCATGAATCTCCCATCTTTTTGGATCAACTCTTCCGCCTTTTTCAATTCCGCGGCATCCCTGAAGCCAATCCGGCCCATTCCGGTATCCACTTTAAGATGAATGGATAGAGGATATTCACCGACGTGGGCCGAGGCTTCCTCCAGCCACTCAAAACTAAAAGCCGTGACTGTGAGCTTGTTTGAAGCGGCGACATTGACATCCTCGGGTCTTGTCGCCCCAAGGATTAAAATCGGCGCGCCAATCCCTTTTTTCCTTAAAGCCAGGGCTTCATCCAAAAAGGCAACAGCCAAATAGCCAGCGCCCGCGGCAAGAGCGGTTTCCGCGACCTCCACTCCTCCATGCCCATATGCATTGGCCTTTACGACGGCAATGACCTTTACCTTATCAGGTAAAAGCTTCTTAATAGAAAAGATATTTTGTTCAATTTGCCCCAAATCGATTTCGGCCCATGTATCCCTGTAGAAAAAGCCGTCCTTTTCCATATTGTCACTTCCCTGGCATTGATTCATTTTCTGATTTCATTATTTTATCATAACGGAAGCCAGACAATAAAAAAAAGGCAAATGGAATCTTCCAACACCGAATCAAAAATGGCAAAAGGCGGACCCATTACCGGGCCCGCCTGAAAATCGGGAGTTTTCCTATTTAGACATTTCTCCCTGCACGCTCATCGCCAGGGACGCCATTTCATCCTTTGTCAAATCATTGGAGGCAATCATATAGTCGACCCCATCCTGGGACCAGCTTAACGTATGGTTTGTAAGTGCGCCAACCGTAAAGCCGAGGTCGACCGGCTCGCCGTTCATATCAATTGGATAGGATGCAGAAGCAGGTTCAACCACCCTTTTCTCCTGGATGAGCGTAAATGTTTTGGCTCCGCCATATGTTAAAATAACCCTTTTTCCATCCTCGATGGCAACCTCTTTTTCCTTCTGCAGGGAAACCCCCTCAAGTTGTTCAGCAGGGTATTTGACGGTAAAGGAGGTGTCCTGCTTGCCTGCTTCCGCCATTACAGGCATACCAATCTGTGCACGAGTCATATTTTTCTTCATTTCAAAGTCGTCCTTATCAAAATTGGCGTTGAATTTCACCTTGGAAAATTCCACCGTGACAAGCGCATTCCTGTCGGCATCCATGACCCTGACAATCGCAGGAGACAAATCCTTCTTATTCAACTTGATTTCCTGGGTAGGAAGCATCTGGTTATTTTGGTAACGGGTTTTTGTTTCAAAAACATAATAATCCTTTGTCGATGAAAATTTCGCCTCTTTATCGGCGACAATATCTTTTACAAGCGATTCATACAGGTACGCCTGGCTGCTGTTTTTAGGCCAGTCGCTCTGGAAACGGAAGCTTTTCTTCAATGCCGGAGTCAAGACAAAAACTCCTTCATCATTTCTGAGAATCATCTGGCTTTGGTCCTTTTTTGCGTTTTTCAGATTTACGCGATAGTAGGAAGGATCTTTATGCCAAATCTCAACTTTATACACTTGCGGCTTGGCTCCCATCGAAAGTGTCATGGTCGCATTCGCCTTATACCCTGACAGCTTTTCAAGTTTACCCGCGAGCTGCTCCCGGACGGACTCCTGCGATTTTGAACCACAGGCGGACAGGGCCAAAACAGCCAGCAACCCGGCAATGACGAGCAACACCTTTTTCCCCATTCTTTCAACCCCTTCTGTTCTCATATCATCGTTTTGGAAAGCGGCATCCGGTCGCCCTGCTGCCTGTCTTTCCCGTGTCATTATGAATATATGAGACAACCATGGACAATATGTTAACGAATGGATTGAATTATGGGACGGTTCTTAACAAAAAAGAAGAGCCTGTTCAGCTCTCCTCGATGACAACATATGCCGCGGCATATTCCTTTGTGTGGGTGATGGAAAGATGGGCTTTCATTTCTTCCGGACGGACGAAATACGGTTTCCCAAGTGCATCTTTGCCTACCTCGATATCTTGAAAAGAGAGTGAAGCGCCAATGCCGGTACCGAGTGCTTTGGAAAATGCCTCCTTTGCCGCGAATCTTCCCGCGAGGAATTCAGCCCTTCTCCCGTTCGGCAGAAGGCTGTATTCTTCTTTTTCCCTCCCGGTCAATATGCGGTCAGGAAACCGTTCCTGCTTTTCCATTAGCTCTTTAATTCGGCCAATTTCAATTAAATCGATTCCAATTCCTTTAATCATTGTCCAACTTCCTTCTAACAGCTATTTTGCAAGCATACGATTTACCTGAATGGATTTGTCTGCTACTTCCGGCTAAGATGTAGGTATCGCTTAATTAAGCAGCCATAGGAGGGCCACATGTTTACGAGAACCGAAAGCTTCGGCCAATTTATCCGTTTTTACCCAATCGTATCTTTAATTATCGCTATTAATCTGATTTTTTATCTCGCTTCCGTTCTTCCTATCTTTCCAAATTATTGGATCATCTCAACCTTTACGGGCTTCAATCTTTATATCGCGGAGGGAGAGCTTTGGAGGCTTGTCACTCCCATCTTCATGCATGCCGGCTTTTCCCATATTCTGTTCAATAGCTTTTCGCTAGTCCTTTTTGGCCCGGGGCTCGAAAGGATGCTCGGCGGCGTAAAGTTTTTGGCAGTGTATTTCATCTCCGGCATTTCCGCCAATATCGCGACGTATCTAATTGAACCGATAACTTTCAGCCATGTCGGTTCAAGCGGCGCCATTTTCGGCTTGTTCGGGTATTATATCGCGATTGTCTTCCTGAGGAAAAGAGGGATGTCGCGCCAGGATAGCCAGGTCATCCTGACAATTGCCGCCATCAGTGTAGTCATGACATTTCTCCAGCCCAACATCAATATTACCGCCCATCTGTTCGGACTATTGGCTGGGTTCATGCTCGGCGCGGTTGCAGGCCGCAAATAGCATTCCAGAAAGCGGGCAAGGGAACCCAAAGACGCTACTCAAACAAATTTGGCAAGGGCCGGCAGCAAGCGCCGCTGGAAAGCCAGTTGAACAGCGTACAAGCACTCCCGCTTTCCTGAAAAACTCGAACACTTTCCATAAATTCAATTTTCCGGTTTATTCTGCATCCAGTATACCGAAGGACTGGCATTGCCGCACGATTGGATGAACCTACCTGATTCTGAACGAAGCCTGGTCGATTATTTCAATGCTTGGTTCACTCCTTAATTCCTCCATTAGCCGGAACAGGGCGGCATCTTTTTCCTTGGCTTCTATCATGCAATCAATTTCCGGCACCGAACCCTTTATTTTTTGCAGAAATTCAAGGAACATCGCGGAGTCGATATACCCTGCATGCGCTCTGAACTCATTATCCGACTTCGGGCTTGAAATATGCATTTTAATGGGAAGCGGGGACGCTGACCATGTACCGATTACCCTCTCCCACTCCTCCTCCCATCCTGCCCCGCCACTATGGGCAAGGTGGTGATGATAGTCGAATACACAGGGAATGCCAAGCTTTTCGCATAAATACAGGCATTCCTTTAACGTAAATGTCGTATCATCGTTTTCAAGCATGATCATCTCCTGCAGGTGCGGGTGAAGATACCCCCAATTGTGAATAAACATTTCCAAAGCTTTTTCATTATCATTATMCCCGCCGCCGATATGGACGACACAGCGGTGCACAGGAGGAATTTCCATTTCCTTTAACATGTGGTAATGCATTCCTAGTGTTTGGATGGACGTTTTTAAAATATCCTTCTTATTTGTATTCAGGACAACAAAATGATCCGGATGAAAATCAACGCGCGAAGGATGCTCTTTTAAAAAGGATGCGATATTTTTAAACCCTTCCTCGAGAGGGGTTATGTAATCCCAGCCGGATAATTCCTCATGGTTCGCAAGCGGGATGAGCCGTGAACTGAACCGGAAAAATCGGATGTCATTCGCGAGGTTATGCCGGAGCAGCCGGAGGCAATTCGCAAGGTTGGAAAGGGCAATCCGTTCCAGTTTCCGAATCGCCGCTTCCCTGTCCTTCAGCCTCTTGAATTGGGCGAACGTCATTGTTTGTGACGGGGAGCAATGCTCTACAATTGTGCTCATTGCCACGTATCCGAGCCTGACTACGGTCATTTGGCATCCCTCCAATTAAAGCTTTATTTTTAGGATGCCTTTTGGCCCCGAAAAACATATGCTTGGCTGCTTGGAAATAAAAAGCACAGGCCCCAATCGGGGACCTGCGCTAAAGAGGTTATTATTTATTGTAGCTGCGTGGCTTTCCGCCGGTGCGCTTTTCGTATGGGCGTTTTTCACCGTAACGGCCGGAGCCTTTGCGGCGGTCATAACCACCTTTGGAATCTCCGCGGCCTCCTCTGTTGAAAGGCTTACGATCGCGGTCCCTTCTTTGTGGAAGAGGAGCCTCTTCTGTGAGCTTGACCGGAGTTGTATCAGGCTCCTTCGTCAGCATCTTCAGAACAGCTGCGACCACAGTCGAAGCGTCATTGTTTTCAAGAAGCTCCGCGGCAGCTGCTTTGTAGTATTGGAGATTATTGGACTCAATTGTTTGTTCAATCCGTTCAACAACCGCTTTTTGCTGTCCTTCAAGCGCTTCATCAAGGGTTGGCGGCAGCATCCGTTCCATCTTGCGCTTCGTTGTCCTTTCAACTACTGCAAGATAGGACTTTTCGCGCGGAGTGATGAATGTTAAGGCAACGCCTGTTTTTCCGGCACGGCCTGTTCGTCCGATTCTGTGGACATACGATTCCGGATCCTGCGGGATATCAAAGTTGTAAACGTGGGTTACGCCTGAAATATCCAGTCCGCGCGCGGCAACATCTGTCGCAACAAGGACATCGATGGAACCTTCCTTGAATTTCCTTAACACAGAAATTCGTTTTGCCTGGGTCAAATCCCCGTGGATTCCCTCAGCCGTATAGCCCCTGAGTGTCAGCGCCTCGGCCAGTTCGTCAACGCGGCGCTTCGTACGCCCGAATACAATAGCCAGTTCCGGGGATTGAATATCAAGAAGCCTTGTCAGTACATCAAACTTATTTTTTTCCTGAACTTCAAGATAGTACTGTTCAATTGATGGAACAGTCATTTCCTTCGCTTTTACACGGACAATTTGCGGGTTCTTCATGAACTTTTCGGCCATCCTCTGGATAGGTGCCGGCATAGTGGCAGAGAAAAGCAGCGTTTGGCGTTCAGCTGGAATCGCAGCGAGGATCGCTTCAATATCTTCAATGAAGCCCATGTTCAGCATTTCATCCGCTTCGTCAAGGATAGCTGTATGAACCTGGTCAAGGCGCATAGTCTTTCTGTTGATATGGTCAATGACACGCCCTGGAGTACCGACGATGATATGAGGGCCTTTTTTCAATGAACGGATTTGGCGGCTGATATCCTGCCCCCCATAAATAGGAAGTACTTGAATCCGTTTACCGGCGCCAATTTTATAAAGTTCCTCGGACACCTGGATGGCAAGCTCACGGGTTGGGGCAATGATGATACCCTGGATGGCATGGTTAGAAGGGTTGATTTTTTCAACTAGAGGAATCCCGAAGGCAGCGGTTTTCCCAGTTCCCGTTTGGGCCTGCCCGATAAGGTCTTTATTTTCCATGCTTAATGGAATGGTTTCCGCCTGGATGGGCGTAGCTTCTTCAAAGCCCATTTTAAGGACAGCTTTTAACGTTTGTTGGCTAATGCCTAAATCTTCAAACTTGGTCAATGTTTTCATTCTCCTTCATGTGTTGCTGTTAAATATAGTATGCGTGCAGAAAAACGTCCCGAATCCACATAAGAGCAAGTTCCGTTTTCATTTCTCTATTTTAGCAAAAAAAAGACATTCTCCCAAAGGAGTATGCCCTGTAATGACTACCTTTTAGACACGTTGGTGCCTATCATACCATTTCCGGCCTGATAATGCAATGAAGCAAACCTACGCTAACATGACTCCGGCAGGACAGGTATCCCCTCAAGAAAGTCGTCTACCTGGGAAAAAAGGGCACCTTTTTCCCGGCAATGGCAAATATGGTGGGCTGATTCTTTTATATACGCCAGCTTTTTATGCTCTGCGGGTATCGATTGATACAAAAATTCAGCGCTCTTGGGAGGAACGAGTCCATCGCTCTCTCCCTGGGCAATAAAAGTCGGCGCTTCAATCAACGATAATTGGGGCCTGATAAAAGCAACCAACTTTCTGAATTGGAGCGCTGCGGACAGTGGCGTTTCCGTTATTTTTCGTTTATAGCGTGAAAATAATTCATTTTCCTCCAAGGTTCCGTTAATCAAGTCCCTGGCCATTTCCCTCAATTCTGCAGCCATCTGCTTTGGGTTAAGGTAATAAGCGGCGGCGCTCAGGAGGATGAGCCTATCCACTTTGTAATTTGCGGCCAGGTATCCGGCAATCAGTCCGCCCATCGAAAAACCGATCACATAGATTGTATCGCACTGCTCGGCCAGCTCCATGTATTCCCTTTCAGCATAAGCGATCCATTCCTTGAATTTCACCCCTCTTAGCGAAAGGGTTTCCCCGTGCCCCGGCAAGGTTGGAATCCGAAAGACCCAATCGGGGTGCCTGCTTTTAAGATAGTCGGCAAGCGGTTCGACTTCATATGGTGCACCTGTAAAACCATGGATGCATAAACAGCCTATCATGCTTGATCACCCCGGAAGCTTAAAGTTGAACAATAGTACTTTAATGGCTTTCCTCCTTCTGCAGGAAGGCGACCACTTCTTCCAACTTCATTCCCCTAGAAGCTTTAACCAAAACCAATGTATCGGAATTTGTGTGTTTCTTTAGTTCCTTGCTTAGCTTTTCCTTTTCTTCAAATGCATAAACCCTTTCACGCCCCAATACCTTCCTCGCTCCTTCGGCGATCAGGGAACCAAGCTTCCCGTAGGTAAAGACAAGGTTAATCTTCCCAGGGTCAAGCATTTCACCAATCTTATGGTGGTATTCCTTTTCAAGCGGGCCTAATTCAAGCATATCGCCAAGCACGAGAATTTTTTTCGTATATCCTCCCAGATTGGCGACAAGCTCAATAGCCGCACTCATGGAGGTCGGGCTTGCATTATAGGCATCGTTGATAATTTTTTCGCCATTTAACCCTTCCGACAGCTCCATCCTCATCTGCGTCAGCCTGACCGATTTAAGCCCTTCCGCCATTTCCTCGAATGACAACGAGAAGTGGCGGGCAACCAGCATGGCGGCCATCGCATTCATAATATTATGCGTTCCGAGAACGGGCAGGTAAAAACGCTCATCCGAAAGATTCACCCGGAACTCGTTTCCATGAGTGGATTGGGTAATTTCAACCGGGTACATATCATTCGATTCACCGCGACCGAATGTTTGTAAATGGATCCCAGCGCCAATCCCGGAAACCCTCTCCATTAAAAGCGGCTCGTCCCCATTCAGGACGGCGATTCCGCCTTCCTGCAAACCTTCAAGAATTTCAAGCTTGGCTTCGGCAATTCCTTCCCTAGATCCAAGATCAAGTAAATGGGATTCGCCAATGTTCGTAATAATGACAGCCTCCGGACGTGCCAGCCTCGTCAAAAAGGAAATTTCCCCGCGGCTGCTCATCCCCATTTCAAGGACAGCCATTTCCGTATCCTCATCCAAATTTAAAACGGTGAGCGGAAGGCCGAGATGGTTGTTATAGTTTCCTTCTGTCTTCTGGACTTTGTATTTTGTCGAAAGGAGGCTTGCCGCCATATCCTTTGTCGTTGTTTTTCCGTTGCTGCCAGTAACCCCGACGACTTTAACGCCAATTTGGCTGCGGTAGCTCCTAGCAAGTTCCTGAAGCGCTTCAAGGCAATCGTCCACAATCAGGAGCGGAATGCCTTCGGGTGGATTCGGGGCATCCTTCTGCCAAAGGGCGGCAACTGCGCCATTTTCAATCGCGCTTTCCACAAACTTGTGGCCGTCAACCTTTTCACCCTTAAAGGGAATGAATAAATTGCCCTTCTTTATTTTCCGGGTATCGATACTAACTCCTGTTATCCTGGTTTCTCCAAATGGTGAAACATCATTGAGTACGGGAATCATGTCTATGATTTCGTTAATCGTTTTCCGAATCAATCGGATTACCTCCTAAAAAACAAAATGCGCAAGCGCCTTGGTCAGCCCCGACAAGCAAAGATAAGGTCCCGCAGGATGGGCCTGCCCTCCGGAGGGAACCGGCTTAGACCATAGAGGGGCTAGGCGCTCCTCGGAAAAGAAGAACACTTTTCCTTCGTGCGATGTTATGCTGCCGTAGCTTTCCTTGTGGAGCTGGATTACAATAACTTAATTCGAGTTATCCACAAGGTTCATTTCTATAATTTCCTAGACAAAAACAAAATGCGCAAGCGCCTTCGCGAGGGAAACTGGCTAGGCGCTCCTCGAAAATCCTCAATTATGCCAAGGCATAATTTCTTGACGAATAAGGACCGGGCGATGCAATTTGGCCCAACGATTGGGTAGCCTTAAAAAGGACACCGCTACTGCCGTGTCCCCGCCCGTCTTTTCCTTAAAATGTATATTTAATGCTTTGTTTTTCCGCATGCCTTTCGAGCGCCAGGCTAACCAGCCTCTCAATAAGTTCTGGATATTCCACCCCGGTATGCTTCCAAAGGAGGGGAAACATACTGAACGGCGTGAAACCAGGCATCGTATTTACTTCATTGATTAAAACAGTGCCATTTTCGGTTAAGAAGAAATCCGCTCTAATTAGTCCCGAGCAATCAAGCGACTTGAAGGCCCGGATTGCCATGTCCCTGATACGCTCGTATGTTTCTCCATCAACATCTGCCGGGATGATCAGAGCTGTGTCCCCATCCTCATACTTCGCCTTGTAATCATAGAAATCCGTTTTCGGGACGATTTCACCTGCAACCGATACTTCCGGATGGTCATTGCCAAGAACGCCAACTTCAATTTCCCTGGCGGTTACCCCGACTTCAACGATTACTTTTCTGTCAAAAAGGAACGCTTCCGAAAACGCCTTCTCCAGTTCCCCGCGGTTCCGGCATTTGCTGATCCCGACACTGGAACCAAGATTTGCCGGCTTCACGAAACATGGATAGCCAAGCTTGTTCTCAATCTTTTCATAAGCCCCTGCCTTATCCGCCTCCCATTCACTTCGGATAAAGAAGGTGTAATCGACTTGAGCAAGGCCTGCTTCAGCAAAAATGTTTTTCATGATTACTTTATCCATGCCCGCAGCCGAGGCGAGCACACCATTCCCTACATAAGGAAGGTTCAATAATTCCAACAGCCCCTGAACAGTACCGTCTTCTCCATTCGGCCCGTGCAAAAGCGGGAAGATTACATCAAGTCCGCCATCATTGTCGTTTCCCGCAAAAATGGCGGGAGCAAGCTTTCCTTCTGCCGCTTCCGGGGAAAATTCAAGCTCTCTTACAGAGCTGATCGGCCCTTGAAGCTGCGGGCCTTTCACCCACTTTCCTTCTTCCGTGATATAGATTGGAAAAATATCGAACTTTTCAACATCAAGCGCTTTGATTACAGCCATTGCGGTTTGCAATGAGACTTTATGTTCCGCGGATTTCCCGCCATATAACAATCCTAATTTTGTTTTCATACCGAACCTCCGTAAATTAATGCCATGGGCAAACCCAACTATATAATTTTCGCTATATAGGTTGAATCAAAAATTGTATAGGCTAGTATAACCTTGCTGTTGATTTCCACTCCGGGCACACGCTTTCCGCGGGGCGAAGCAGCTACCTGTATCAACTTCTCGAGAAACATCTGTGAATTGGCTCCGTGCAGCTTTGCGACGAGCTGAAGATTCACTTCCTCGAATAATCTGTGGCGCAGGAGCATTTTTTGTGGAGCCTCCTCGGCGCTAGCGCCTGTTTGTCTAGTTGCAGCGCCTAGCCCCTCGAGGTCGCTTGGTCCTTCAGGTGAAGTCAAAGAGCGACTTCTCCTTCAGGCCCTCCAGCGCTTGTCGGGGCTGACCAAGGCGCTTCCACTTTTCTAGGGGTCTCCACCTTGCCGCTGCATCCCGCCGGAGTCGGCGCCCTCCGCTCCAATCAACTTACATTTCAAACTGATAGTGTAATTATTTATTTTAACCTATATAGTATATGAATCTGGCTTTCCTATTTTACCATCATGAAAAGGAATATAGGTACGATATCGTTTTGTCTTCTATTAGGTTTATGAAGGAGCCAGCCCGGCCAAAAACCGCCAATCACAAAATTGCCATTTTTTCCAGGCAGGAAGTTCCTTATCATATAGTATGATTGGGTGGGCTCCCTGCCTCATTGCTGACATGCCTTCGATATCTTTTATTTGCAAGACAATCCTAATATGTATTCCAGTGGAACAGAATGGCTGATGCCCGCTTGTTTCCGGCTGGATTAACTAACGAACAATCTCCAGTCTTTCGTTTTTTTATCAAAAACGATTTTCGCATGGCATGGTTTTCCGGCCGATTTGCTATAGGCTTCCGCCATATCGTCCATATTTGCGAAATCTCCGATAACCCAGATAGGGATTTCAACCCTTCCCCTTTGGGTATCGGCATCCCTGACGGAAATGCAGATACCTTCCTTCATAAAAGAAGTCAGGGAGAGGAGCAGCTCTTTGTTCAAGATCGGGTAGATACGTTTTTTCCGGATTCCAAACAGGGTCTTTTCTACTTTCAAATCACCTAGCTTCAAAGGAATTACATAGCTAAGCATTGTAAAAAAGTCCATTAGATTTCGATAGTATGTTTTATTGAACCAGCCATCGTCATGGGCAAGATAAACGAACCGGTTGCCGAGCTGATTATAAAATGGAGGCCTTAGATGCTGTTTGATATGGCCCAGATAAAGGAGCTCGGCAATATCCTGGCCGTTCAGTTCGTTCAGGGCTTCCTCTTCGTCAAAATCGACCCAGCAAAAGTCCCCATACCCATTCACATCATCATGGGCAAGCTTTGCAATCTTATCTCTTTGTACGTATTCAAACCTAGTATGGCGGTTGTATTCCCCATCATCGAATTGATGTTTCAATAAAAGGAGATGATTTGCAAAGCCTGAAAAAGCAGCGGTGAATTCACTGAATTCGATGCCGCAGGACATAACATATTGGGCTTGCTGGTTTAAATGGACATAGATGAGGCCGCGTACGTCCCGATGATGCTTTTTCAAAGGCAAACTCCTCCAATCTGTATTAAAGTTCCCTTCCCATCATAACAAAATCCGGTGGAAAATTCGCATTTCATTTCGTTTACAAAAACATGGGTATTATTATCACCAAAGGTTCCCTCAGGCAGTCTGGCTACTTATGCGAAAATTTGGGAATCCTGTGACAGAAACATGGACTGGCCTGCTCTTTTTCGTTTTTTTATTTTCAATTCAGCGCTAATTTTCATATAATGTATCATGGCAGCAAGGCTGCCGGAAAGGAGCGTGAGCGCATGATTAAAAACATGACAGTCGATCAGATTACCCTTCAGGTAATTAAAGCCATCAAAGAAAACAAAAAGAAGGATTTCGAAGCAATTCTTGATGAACTCCAGCCATATGATGTGGGCAAGCTGTATGAAAGCTTCCCGGAAAAACACAAGACTCGTTTCCTTCTATTCCTGAATCCTCATCTTCTCGCCGATTTGCTCGAGGAGCTTGATACAGAAGAACAGCATGAAGTCCTGAACAAATTGGGGATTGAAAAAACGGGTAAAGTCCTTGACCTGATGGATAATGACGACCTTGCCTCCCTTCTTGAAGAGCTGTCACCAGATAGAATAGCCGCTCTCCTGTCCGGAATGAAAATAGAAGAGTCGAAAATCGTCCGCGATATCATGAACTATCCACCGGAAACTGCCGGACGTCTCATGACGAACCGGTTCGTCTGGATTCGAAATTACTATACTGTCCGGGATGCGGTCGGCAAGCTTAAGTCATTTGCCGATTTTGCCGAAACCCTCAATTATTTATATGTAATCGATGAACAAAGGCGCCTTGTGGGGGTTGTTTCCTACCGCGACCTGCTTATTGCAGATGCGGACGAGGCCATTAATACGATTATGTACGAACGGGTCATTTCCGTATCCGATATGACCGACCAGGAAGAAGTAGCAAGGATGATTGAACGGTATGACTTCATGGCTATTCCGGTTGTGAATTCAGAGAATGTCCTGGTAGGAATTGTAACGGTCGATGATATTATCGACGTTGTCATCCAGGAAGCGAACGAAGACATTGAAAAACTGTCGGCTTCCGGAAAATCGATTGACTTTGACACGAAGGCATTCGTTGCAGCATACAGAAGGCTTCCCTGGCTTATTCTTCTCCTCTTTATAGGCCTGGTCTCCGGAAAGATTATCAGTTCCTATTCCGAAACCTTGGAAAAAGTCGTCTCCCTCGCATTCTTTATGCCAATGATTTCCGGCATGACCGGGAACACCGGGACACAATCGCTTGCCGTTGTCGTCAGGGGTCTGATTTCGAACGATATTGACAAAAAGGTTATCGCCCGCCTGATTTCAAGGGAATTAGGGGTTGGCCTGATTATCGGCCTGACATGCGCCCTCCTTATTGCCGTTATTGCTTTTGTTTGGCAAGACAGTTATATACTAGGGATTGTTGTTGGAAGTTCCCTCTTCCTCACCCTCATCATTGGAACTCTTGCCGGAACGGTTATACCTCTCGTGCTTTACCATTTTAAAGTTGACCCAGCCGTTGCGTCCGGGCCGCTCATCACCACTTTGAACGATATCTTTTCGCTCATCACCTACTTTGGAATAGCCACAATGTTCTTGCACAAGCTAACGTAAAGGGGCATCCGCCCCTTTTTTAATTTTCATTGTCTCGCGGGGCAATAGCCAATAGATGGTGCTTCAATACCGTGATAGACACCGGTGTTTCAAGGTAAACCTCCCCATCCGTATCTGCCTCCATCGGCTCCGCCGTCTGAATCATGATTTCCTCTCCGCTGCAATGGAACAGTTCACAAGCCGGATCTCCGTTATCCACTGTAACGTCATTGGCGAGCAGTTCCCTAACTAGCGCCAAATTCGTATTTTTGATAACGAAAACATTCACCTTTCCGTCATCCACATCAATATTCTGAAAAGGAAGCCGGTTTGTCCCGATAAACCTTCCATTTGCCACAAGGATCATTACCGCCTCTCCTACAAAACGCTCCCCATTGCAGTCGATTGCATACCGAAATGGTTCCATCTCCCTCATTGTCCTAATTGCGCTTAAGTAATAGCTCACTTTGCCCAGCAATGCTTTCTCGGATTCTTTTATATTATTGGATGCTTCTGTTACCAACCCAACGCCTAAAAAATTCAGGGCAAACTGGCTATTAATTTTCATGACGTCAATCGGGACAGGGGCTCCCGCTACAATTACTTCCGCCGCCTTCCTGATATCCTGTGGAATATTGAGAGTCCTCGTAAAATCGTTGCATGTCCCGCCAGGCAAAATGGCCAGGATTGGCCTTTTTTTCAGGGAGGAAAGGCCGTTTATACACTCATGGACAGTCCCATCCCCACCAAGGATGATGACAAGATCAGCCGACTCACCAAATTCGGCACAAAGCTCCCGGGCATGGCCGGGCTTTTCCGTTTTTAAAAGCAACAATTCTTGTATGGCGGGGCTGAGAACGGGKATGCATTCCCCAAGCACTTTCTCGATGTCCTTCTGCCCGGCATTTCCGTTATAAATCAGGACAGCCCGTTTATAGTCGGCCATTATCGTCCCTCCCGTTAAAAATCACCTATTAACCATCCTTATACCCCGCTTTTTCCCGTCTAGTAACATATGGCCTACAGACAGTTTAGCCAACCCATTCCCGGGTATATCACCATTAACCCGCTAATTTAGGGAAACGCAGAAGGAGTGGAGTATATTGGAAAGTAACTATCAATTCTGGAGCGGCTGGGATCGGATCGTCTACAGGCTCCCTGATTTTTTGGTGGCCTTGGCTGTTCTCCTCATCGGTTGGTTAATCGCCAAGGCAATCGAAAAGGGCGTATATAAGGCCCTGTTAAAGTCAAACCTCGATAATCGCCTTTTTTCCAATGCAAACGACAAGAAGTATTCGTCAGAAAAAATTATCAGCAAGATTATCTACTATTTAATTTTGGTATTCGTTTTTATCCTATTCTTTAATATTCTTGGGTTGCACACCATTGCCGGCCCGCTTGTCACGATGCTTACCGCGATTACTTCCGCGATCCCAAGCATATTAAAAGCGGCGCTTATCCTTGTTGTTGCATGGCTTGTCGCTACCGGATTAAGCATGCTGATCCGAAAAGGCGGCCGGACATTAAGGGCGCATCAATGGGCGCAGAAGCTGAATATCACCCAGGACAGCGAAGGCCCCGGACAGCTGGCCGACAGGATCGCAAAGATTGTTTTTTATCTGGTCCTGCTCATGTTCCTTCCGGGTGTGCTCGCGGCACTTGATATCAACGGTATTTCCGGACCGTTTTCCACTATGCTCGGCAGCATGCTGGCCTTCCTGCCGAAACTATTCTCTGCTGCGCTAATCATCCTTGTCGGCTGGTTCGTGGCGAAGCTTGTCCGGGATATCGTTACAAATCTGCTTCAAGGGCTTGGCGCAGAAAGGCTTGTAGAGCGATTTGGCGCGAAAAGGCTTTTTGAAGGGACAAGCCTATCTTCGGTTATCGGGACAATTGCTTTTGTTCTCATCTTGATCCCGACTGCCATCGCCGCACTCGAAAGGCTTGATTTAAAAGGCATCTCAACACCGGCCATCCATATGCTGAACGATGTACTCACAATGATTCCAAATATCGTTGTAGCCATTTTGATGGTGCTGGTTGGCGTATGGATTGGAAAATGGGTCAACAATTTCGTAACCGGGTTGCTTGAGCGCGCCGGCTTCAACGTTTTCATGAAAGGTATCGGTATTGGGGATGGGGCTGCTTCCACATTGTCTTTATCAAAAATCGTTGGAACGGTCGCCCAGGTACTCATTGTCCTGTTGTTTACTGTTGAGGCATTGAACCTTGTCGGACTTGACTTCCTGGTTACGCTCGCAACAGGCGTTATCGCGTACCTGCCGAATGTGCTGGCCGCGGTAATTATTCTGATGGTTGGGCTTTGGGTCGGCAATTTTGTTAAAAAACTGCTGGCAAGCATGCTTCAGGGCCCACACTACGGCCTCCTCTCATCCGTCGCAAAATACGCAGTAATTGCGATTTCGGTTTTCATGGCACTTGACCAGCTCGGGGTTGCCGCATCCATTGTCAACGCGGCCTTTATATTAACTTTGGGAGGCCTCGCCCTCGCATTCGGCCTTTCCTTTGGCCTTGGGGGCCGGGAGTTTGCCGCCAAATATCTTGCACGTTTTGACCAGAAGCTTGAGCAGACAACTGTCGTAAAACCTCCCGCAGCCCATGGGGGAAATACGATGGGCACTGGAGGCCAGCCCGGAAACCCAATGGCTGGCGGACATCCTGGCCACAGAAATCCAACTGAAAAACCATTTTCGGATCCGAACAACCATAATCCGAATGATCCCGATAATCCATTTCATAATTTGTAGGAAGTTGAAACACCGCTGGAGCGATCCCGGCGGTGTTTTTTCCGAATAGCTTTCGGTATTCCATAAAGCAAAACCTCTTTACAGTGGAAATGCTGCCAGTAGAATGTATCTGCAAATTTCAATCAAACGTTTGATTGAAATACTCTGCAATTGAACAATAGTGTTTATCAAAAATTATGGCGGATAGGAATTTGGAGGACCGGACCGTGATTGTATCTCACCGTATTCTGAGATAAACTAGTATACGATATTACTTTTAAGCAGGTGTGACATGAAGGAGTTTATTTTCAATATATTGACCGCCTTGTCTGAACTCGGTTATCTCGGTATTGCCATTGGCCTGATGATTGAGATTATCCCGAGCGAAATTGTCCTTGGCTATGGCGGGTATATGATTTCCCAGGGGACAATTAATTTTCCGCTCGCGGTCGTTGCCGGGACAATCGGCGGCACTTTTGCCCAGTTGTTCCTCTATTGGGCCGGTTATTATGGCGGGCGTCCGTTTCTCGAAAAATACGGAAAATATGTTTTTATTAACAGCCACCACATTGATTTAGCCGAAAAGTGGTTTCAAAAATATGGCGCGGGGGTTATTTTTTCCGCCAGATTCATTCCGGTAGTCAGGCATGCAATTTCAATCCCTGCAGGCATTTCAAAAATGCCGGTTTCGAAATTTACCCTCTATACAATTGCGGCTGTTATCCCATGGACAATTTTCTTCCTTTATCTCGGGGTAGTTCTTGGTGAAAATTGGGTTAACATTAAGGAAGTCGCCCAGCCATATGTAATTCCGGCTCTTGGGGTCGCCATCGTCCTTGGCGCAGCGTACATTTACATAAAAAGAAAGAAATAATCGATTGCCGGATATTCGGCAATCTTTTTTTTCGAAAAAAAATTTCGTATATCCTCGAAAATGTCAGAAGTTTGTCACAAAACATAAATAAAAACCTGTTAAAGTAAAATCATCCCTTTTTATTCAATTCCCAATTCCCTCAGTGGCAAAGGATTGCCTCCCACAATCACTCATGCCAAAAATTTAGTTTCCGAATTCATTGGTCAACTATTTTGTTACTATTTTTTAACATTGACTTGAATTTTCCCGCAATTTAAAATGAAGGGTACGTTTTTTCGAAGGTGAATTTTACATGCAAAGGGGAATGATTTATGAAAAGAATAGGTTTAGCTTGGCAAATCCTGATCGGGCTTGTTTTCGGGATTGCCGTTGGGGCTGTTTTTTACGGAAATCCATCCGTACAAGCTTATTTGCAGCCAATTGGAACCATTTTCATCCGTCTAATTAAAATGATTGTCGTCCCTATTGTCATTTCCAGCATTATTGTTGGGGTCGCCGGAGTTGGCGATATTAAAAAGTTAGGGAAACTAGGCGGTAAAACCCTCATCTATTTCGAGATTATAACAACAATTGCCATTCTGGTCGGATTGGTTGCGGCAAACCTGTTCCATCCGGGAACAGGAATTGATATGGGCGCCCTCACAAAAGGCGACATCGGCAGCTATGTGTCCACGACAGAAGAGGTCAAAAGCCATAGTATGGCCGATACATTCATTAACATTGTCCCAACGAATATCATTGATTCCCTTGCAAGGGGCGATATGCTCGCCATCATCTTTTTCTCCGTATTCTTTGGTCTAGGGGTAGCCGCAATCGGGGAAAAAGGAAAACCTGTCCTGGCGTTTTTCCAGGGAACGGCTGATGCGATGTTTTATGTTACGAACCAAATCATGAAGTTTGCTCCTTTCGGGGTTTTTGCCCTGATTGGCGTAACAGTATCCAAGTTCGGGGTTAGTTCCCTCGTTCCGCTCAGCAAGCTTTTACTAACGACTTACGGAACGATGGTTTTCTTCGTGATTGTCGTCCTGGGAATAACCGCAAGGATTTTTGGTATCAACATCTTCCATTTGTTTATAATCCTTAAGGACGAGCTAATCCTTGCCTATTCGACAGCCAGCTCGGAAACGGTACTGCCGAAGCTGATGGAAAAAATGGAGAAGTTCGGCTGCCCGAAAGCCATTACCTCCTTTGTTATTCCAACGGGGTACTCCTTTAACCTGGACGGTTCAACCCTTTATCAAGCCCTCGCGGCAATCTTTATTGCCCAGATGTATGGCATCGATCTCAGCATCAGCCAGCAGCTTTCTCTTTTGCTTGTATTGATGGTGACATCCAAAGGTATTGCCGGCGTTCCGGGAGTATCATTCGTCGTCCTTTTGGCGACACTTGGAACGGTTGGCATCCCGCTTGAAGGTTTGGCATTTATTGCAGGCATAGACAGGATTCTTGACATGGCCAGAACAGCGGTGAATGTTGTCGGTAATTCACTCGCAGCAATCGTCATGTCGAAGTGGGAAAAGCAGTACGACGAATCCAAAGCCGCCGCTTACCTTGCTGAAGTTAAAGACAGCCAGCCAGCGGCTCTATAATTTGTTCCTTTGGCCTCCCTTTTTATCAGGGGGCCATTTTTTTTAATAAAAAAATCCATCCTTGTGTTTAAGGATGGATTGGACGTGGTATATGAACTATGTTTGCATTCTAAATTAACAGTTTAATTCAGCCATTTTGTGATTTTTACATACGTTCCCTTGCCTTCAGCTGTCTGGATTGAAAATTCATCGGCCATCCTTTTAATGGCGGGAAGCCCGGCTCCAAGGCTGCCAGAAGTTGAATAGCCTTGTTCCATTGCCCGATTGACATTCAGGATTCCGGGTCCGCAATCGACGGCATGGATTTTTACACCTGTCGCTCCATTGCGCCCTTTTATCGTTTCAATAGAAATATAGCCCTGGCCGGCATATTTGAAGATATTGCGCGCCAATTCGGAAATAAGTGTAATAATGCGGGATTGGTCGAACGCACTGAAACCAAGCTCTTTAGCTAATTCTCGCGCAATCCGCCGGGCGGACATAATATCGCTTTCGGACTTTATTTCAATAGCCGGCTTGTCCGGAAAATGTCCATTAAACAGGCGATCCTGGCCGATTACTTTTGTGATTTCAAAAACCTCCACCATTGATCCCCCCTTATAAAATAAGCCAGAAAGGCCTTGCAAATCCTTCCTGGCTTATTGGCGGTGTTTTTCATGCAGCTCGCCGCACCTTTTGGCAGAATTTTTATAATAAAAACGGAATAATTCGATAGGAAACTCTCCTAAAACCGCATAATTTCATGGTTTTTACTTCTCAAGTATACTGGAAAACCTTACAAATAACTACAGGAATAAGTTACTAAACCAATTTTCCCAACTTTTTTACCGTTAAAATCCCATTAATTGTCTTAAAAAGTGATTATAGGGTGCTTGTTATTGTTTTCTTATGAAAATATTAAATCATCCTATCGGTATTTGTTGTCGGAAAGTGAAGAACATGTACAGGTTTTTCCCAATATTTTTCGTCATGAACCTTCAGTTTTCCCATGTGGGCCGAATAATTAAAGTTGCCAAGTCCATTCATGTTTTGCTAATAATAATACTAATAGAGATTTAGCTTCGCCATCAGGCAAACGGCACAATCCACCGTGTAAAAATAGGAGGTGTAGCCCTGGTTTACAGGGCATTCCATTGATCGCATTTAATTTGCTGCTAGTTCTCGTTCTAATTGCGTTGACAGCTTTTTTTGTCACCACAGAATTTGCAATTGTCAAAGTCCGGAGTTCCAGAATTGACCAACTAATTGAAGAAAACAGAAAAGGGGCAAAGGCAGCAAAACACGTCATCACCCATTTGGACGAATATTTGTCCGCTTGCCAGCTCGGCATCACCATAACAGCACTTGGCCTCGGTTGGCTTGGTGAACCGACTGTAATGGCATTGCTTAAGCCAATCTTCGATAATGTTCAATTGAACCAATCGATTTCCAAAGTTATTTCGTTTGGGATTGCCTTTTCGCTCATTACTTTTTTACATGTTGTTGTTGGTGAACTGGCGCCAAAAACCTTTGCAATCCAAAAAGCTGAAGCGGTCGCATTATTCTTCGCCAAGCCGATTATTACTTTTTACAAGATTATGTATCCTTTTATTTGGGCCTTGAATGGTTCGGCGCGTTTCCTTACCGGCCTTTTTGGCTTAAAGCCCGCCTCCGAGAACGAGTTGGCCCACTCTGAGGAAGAATTGAGGATTATCCTTTCCGAAAGCTATGAAAAAGGGGAAATCAATCAATCCGAATTAACATATGTTAATAATATTTTTGAATTCGACAACAGGATTGCGAAGGAAATTATGGTTCCGCGGACTGAAATCGTGACCTTTTCCATCGATGACAGCATGGAGAAAATCCTTGAAACGATTCGCCGGGAAAAGTATACGCGCTATCCTGTTGTAGTTGGGGATAAAGACAATGTGGCTGGAATGGTCAACATTAAGGAAATCCTGACGGCAACATTAAAGCCTGAGGCGTTAAAAGAAAAGCCCCTCACCTACTTTATGAAGCCGATCATCCATGTCATTGAGACAATCCCGATTCACGAGCTCCTTGTAAAACTGCAAAAAGAGCGAACCCATATGGCCATTTTGGTCGATGAATATGGGGGGACGGCCGGACTTGTGACCGTCGAAGACATTTTGGAAGAAATCGTCGGGGAAATCCGCGATGAATTTGATGCTGACGAGGTTGCCGATATAAGGAAAATTAAAGATGGCCATTACATCATGAGTGGGAAGGTGCTTCTCGAAGATGTAAACGATATCCTTGGGATTGAGATTCCCGCGGAGGATATTGATACACTGGGCGGCTGGATCCTCTCGCATACGTATGACGTTAAAATTGGCGACATACTCCATGAAGAAGGGTATGACTTTAAGGTAATTGATGTGGATGGACACCAGATTCTCTATGTAGAAATTAAACAGTCCGAAGTAAAGCTGCCAGCCGGACAGCTTGAAGAGTGATAAATAGGAACCTTTCCCCCATTGGGAAAGGTTCCTTTTGTTTAGGCATAAGAACCTTGTCGAAAAAAATTCCCATTTTATTCTTGTGTTCTAATTTTTTAGAACGTATAATTAATCTAAATCGAGATAGAAAGTTAGATTGGGGAGATTAGGAATCATGGAACCAAAAATAATGGAAATAACCTTGGAACAACAAAAGCTCATCTCGACCCCGCTAAGGGTAAAAATCATTTACTTATTGTGCGAGGAGGCCATGACAGCCAAACAGGTTGCCGATGAACTTGGAAAAACGGCCGGAAGCATCCATTACCATGTCCAACAACTTTATAAAGGGGGAATCCTTGACCTTGTCGAGACGAGAGAAAACAAGGGGATTATCGAGAAATATTACCGTTCCAAAGCCACACAGTTCAACCTGAACACCAATGACCCCGAGCGAAAAGGAATACGCACAAAAGCAATTAGCCTTGAATTCACAGATGAGGAATTGGCCGACTTCGAGGAAGAGTATGACAATCTCCTCGAGAAATGGCTTAAGAAAACCGTCGCGCATAAAGAAGGACGGACCTCTTTTACGCTTTCATTGGAATTTAAAAAGGACCTTACCGGAGAGGACGTGTAATAATGGAACACGCCGTTAAAAGGAATCTGTTTCTCTTTGTCCCCGCCAAAATGATTGCTGCGCTTGGTTCGTCCATTTACAGTTTTTCCATTGGGCTATATATCCTAAGCCAGACAGGGTCTGCCCTAAACTTCTCAATCACGCTCCTGATGGGAAGCATACCCAGGATTGTCCTTTCTCCGCTGGCTGGCGCGGTTGCCGATCGCTTTGACCGGAAAAAAATCATCATCGTGACGGATTTCGCATGTGCGGCCTGGCTTGGCATCGTGTTCGCCCTCTTTACATTCGTCACGAAAGAAATCTGGCTGCTCTATTTGGCAGCCGCGGTCCTGACTTCATTGAATACTTTTTACTCAACAGCGGTTACCTCCACAATCTATAACATGGTTGGCCCAGACCATCTTCAGAAGGCGATGTCGCTTAACCAGACAGCTATATCCTTGTCAAATATCCTTGGTCCTGTCCTTGGGGGAGCACTGTTCGGCTTTTTCCCTGTCAATTCCTTCATGGCCATTAACATCGCAGCGTTCACCATCTCCGCCATATTCAGCCTGTTCATTAACTATCACCTATTTGCAGAGAAAAAGAAAAAAGAAGTAAGCAACGGTTTTTTCCATGATTTAAAAGAGGGGTTCACATACGTTAAAAATGAGTCATTCATCAAGAACATTGTTTTCTTCGCGATAGGGCTTAACTTCTGGTTCGCGGCCGCCCCAATCGCACTCCCTTATATTGTTATGGTCGTCCGGAAAATGCCGTCCTACCAGCTCGGCATCATCGAAGGCGCTTTCTCGGTTGGCACACTGCTGCTTGCTATAATCCTTACCGTTCGACCGGAAATAAAAAGGAAGGACCGTGCCATCCTTGGCGGCGTCGCGGGTATGTCGGTTATCCTCATTCTATTCGGCCTTCCGAGCCTGCCAGCCGCCGCGGGGGTTTCCAACAGTTTCATATTTATATACATGATCATCCTTGCCCTGATCACTTCATCCCTTGGCATGGTCATTAATATGCCTATTTTCGTCCTGCTGCAAAAGAAGACGCCGGATGAGCTGCGCGGACGTGTTATGTCCCTGCTCGAAGCGGGTGCCGGCGGGATGATGCCTATCGGGCTAATCCTCTTTGGTTTCCTATTCGAAAGGGTGCCGGCTTGGCTTTTATTGGGGATCAGCGGTGGCTGCGTCCTCGTACTCGTTGCCTATCATGTTTTTAAAAGGACATTCGCAGATCAGCTTGAAGAAGAGCCGAAAACGGAAGAAAAGGCTGTCCCCGCACACTCGGGAGCATAAACGAAATACGCAAAAGCACCTCAAAAGGATGAGGTGCTTTTTAATATTAACTGATTTTCCTCATCATTTTGCCCGAACAATCCGGTCCCGCTCGGCTAAGAAAGGGTAACCCGGTTCTTCCCTTCTTTTTTGGACGTATATTGCGCTTTGTCGGCCCGTGCCAATAACGAAGCAATCGTATCCCCTTTTTGGTAGGCTGCGATTCCAAAGCTTGACGTTACCTTGCCCGCTATCGCAAAATCATGCTGGGCAATGCCAGTCCTTAGGCTTTCAGCCAACCTAGCCGCGGATGCTTCCTTATCCTTTAAAATAATAATAAACTCCTCGCCTCCCCATCTGCCAAACAATTCGTTAGGCTTGAGGGAATCTTTGATCAGGAAAACAAACTCCTTAAGTACAACATCACCAACATGGTGTCCGAACCGGTCATTGATCGTTTTAAAATTATCGATGTCAAAAAAGATAATTGAAAAACCATTTTCATTTTTTTCTGATTCTATCATATGGCCATTAAGCCATTCATCAATTTGATAGCGGTTGCCAATCCCTGTCAATGAATCGGTATACGCTTCCCGTCTCGCCACGGCCAATTGTGAATACACCCCGACAAGATGGTGGGCAAAAAATAAAGCAACAATATAAACAATATTCCCCAGATAAAACTGAATCAGGGAGTCCATTTCCTCCGCATTAAACCTTCCTGCATTTATGGCTGCAGGCACGATGGTGATTCCAAGAACAATGAGCGCAAACACAAGCCCTTGCTTATTTTTCAAGGTTAGAAATATATACATCATATAAATCGGCATCCAAATGATAAAATCCCCCAGTGAATCGTGGCGGGGCGTCAAAAGGACGTTATAGACAGCATCATAAAACGTAATAATATGGTACACCGTCACAAGGAAAAGGTTTGATAGTTCAATAAACCGAATTGCCTGATTCCTGTATAACAGGAGCCAGCTGATGCTAAACCAGCCAATTAAGACTGTATTGATAATGGAACCAAGCAGATACTCGTCGCTTGCGTTATTTTGCAAATAGTTATTTAAAAAGAGGGAAACGAGAACACAGGGAACAACCCATAAATAGATTGACCGTTTTAATGAATAAAGCGACTTATACTGTTTATCCATCCAGCTGCCTCCATGCCCCTCGTTCTACTGGCGTATTGTTAAAAAGGAATATGTATATTAATTAAATAGTAGGCGTAAAGACCCATAAATACAAGGGGTTATTTCCAATTTTTATCCATAAATACAGGAATTTTAATCTATATAGGTTGAAATAAAAATTGGATTCTAAATGTGAATGATGTGGTTGATTTTCGAGGAGTCTACATGCAGCTCCAATCAACCAGCTTCCCAAACGAATGGGTGTAATTATTAAGTTCAACCTTTATATAAACAAATGAAATTCCAGAGCTATGATAAAAAAATTATAGTGGAGCCTCCTCGTCGCTCTTGCTCCTGCGGGGTCTCCACCTTGCCGCTGCATCCCACAGGAGTCTACGTGCCTTCCGCTTCCGTCCACATGGCAATTCTTTAGTTTAATTTATATAATATCCACTTACGGTTAGTTCCCACTTGATAAAAATTGGCTTTACCTAGAAAAGAATGTAAGATGAGTCTAAAAAGGATGAACTTCATGGAAGCACTGTTTCGTTATAACTGGAAGGTCAGAGAGGAATGGTATCGTTGGTGCGAAGGCCTAACCGAGGAGGAGCTTCTTGCAACTCGGACGGGCGGGGTTGGAGGCATTCTTAAAACGCTGTTGCATATTATTGATGTTGAATGGAGCTGGATACGCATTATTCAGGACAAGCCTGATTTCCAGGAAAAGTTTGAAGATTTTAACTCGCTTCAAAAAGTAAGGGAGCTCGATGCCAAATACCGAGTTGAGATTGAGGAATTCATCGGGTTCTGGAACTTGAGGATGGAAAACAACCTGCACCAGGTGACAGAACCGGACGGGCGCCTCGTAAACCTCACATGGGGTGAGGTCATGCGCCATATAATCGTGCACGAGGTCCACCATATAGGCCAATTATCCGTTTGGGCAAGGGAAATTGGGAAGAAACCGGTATCGGCTAATTTTATCCCACTCTAAGCCCCCCACCCCATGATTCAGGGAAATTGAAGAAGAATGCTGGGGAATCGACTGCCTTTAAAGTGTTCGATTGGATCACCTAACCACCAGCGGGGGATAAATACCTCCCACTGGTGGAAGGTTCACTTTATCGGCCGCAGGCTCCTGCGGGCACAAACAAGTGATCGGAAACACTGAATAACTTCAGTAAAAAAGTCACATTTTCTCTACTGGCGCCACTGTGAACTTTCCATACTTCACACCTTTTAAACTCGTCATCTTATCGCTTAGCAATTGGATTTCTTTTGCTTTTCCCTTTACGATGATGAGTTCAAGACAACTGGATTTTTCGAGATGAAAATGGGTAGTAGCCAGGATATTATCATGCATTTCATGCTGAATCATTGTTAGCTCATCAAGCAGGTTTCTCTGGTGATGGTCGTAAAACAAAAGGATGCTTCCCGCTACTATTTGCTCTGCCGTTTCCCATGACTGCTGAACAAGTGCATCCCGAACAAGGTCCCGGACGGCTTCAGATCGATTCGTATATCTTTTCTGCATGACCAAATGATCGAATTTTCGAAGCAGAGAGCCCTCCATTGAAACGCCAAATCTCTTTAATAAGGAATCTTCCAACGATTTCCCTCCTTCTCCTGCTTCTCGCAGATTAACAATCAGCATTTACTAAATATCTCATGGAAGAAAGGCCCTGGTTACGGAAGTTTCACTTTATCCCATTCTTCTATATTCCAGAATAATCCAAACCCATGATGGCCTAATGTACGATTGCTAATGCCGCTCACGCTTTTATCCACACCATATAACGCATCTAAATATACGAGGAAGTTAAAGGCGGGGTCCAAGGCCAATTCGCGCTGGAATTGCTCATAATACTTTTTCCTCTGCCCTTGGTCCGTATGAATTCGTGCATCTGTTAGTAACCGGTCTACTTTTGCATTTCGATAAGCATTCAAATTATAAAGGCCGTCACCAATTTGGCTGCTATGGAAAATGCGGTACGTGTGGTCATCAGGATCAAACTCACTGCCCCATCCAATTACAAAAGCATCTGCTTCCTCGAGATTTATCGCTGACCAGTCCAGTGGCTTTTGAATAACTGCTATTCCAAGCGGTTTCAGCTGCTCCGCCACGATATTGGCCAACGCTACACGCACAGGATCACTTGCGGGAGAAACAAGGTCAAACTCCAATCGACTGCCATTTTTAACGAGTACACCGTCGCTTCCTTTTACCCACCCTGCTTCTACAAGCAATTGGCTTGCTTTTTCAGGCTGATAGGAATAGGAAATTTCCTGTGGTGTGTTTGCCCATGACTTTTGCAGCGGGCCGTATGCATGCTCCCCTTTATTGGCGAGCATGCCTTTGACGATGGCGTCGCGGTCAATTGCTAGATTCATAGCTTGGCGAATTTTCGGATCATTGAATAAAGGATTACGGAAATTGTACATAATTGCCCGGTAATCAGCTGTTGGGATTGTTTTAATGGTGAAGTTATCATTTTCTTTCACACTGGCAAGCTGATTCGGTTCCACGAGAGCAAGGTCAATTTCACCCGTCTTTAATTGAAGGACACGAGTATTAGCGTCGGGTACCGGTTTAAAAAGGATCTCATCAAGCTTTGGCTTTTTTCCATAATAAGAGTCACTGCGCTCGATAATGATCGTATGGTCATTTCGCCATTCTTTAAGTTTAAATGGCCCGTTTCCAACTGGATGCTGGTTGAATTCCGACTTGTTTATATCTTCATCCTTTAAAATATGTTTTGGGACAATGCCGATTTTCAGCTTATCAAGTAATGGGGGAAAAGGGTTGTCCAGTTTGATTTGTACTTGCTTTTCATCAAGTACATTTACTTCTTTAATCTCACGAAAATCACCTGCATTCGGTGTATTTGCCTTAGGGTCCATTATTTTTTCCAACGTAAATTTAACATCTTCGGCTGTAACAGGCTTTCCGTCTTCCCATTTCGCATCTTCACGAAGAGTAAATGTGTACGTCAGCTTATCAGGGGATATCTCCCAATTTGATGCCAGGTCCCCAACCATTTCATTCTTTTCCGTCGGCTTAGTAAGCCCCCTGAAAATCATGCTATCAATCTCGCTATGGCCCACTTCGTTTAAGATAGGATTAATTCGTTCGATTTCCAGCTCTGTCCCATAGACGAGCTGTTTTGTTGCAGAAGATGGACGAGCCCCCATTTTATCTGCCGATTTCCCCCCGGCACACCCACTCAACACAAGAATAATGGTCGCGGCTGTCAATGATAGTACTGCCTTAGCTTTTTGAGATGACATTTCCCTTCTCCTGTCTGTTGTTTTGTTATGTTTCATGAGCTCGTTCGCCCGGATGCAAGGCCAGCATCGAAGATAACAAACGCTTCGTATAAAAATTCGTTGAGGACCTTAGCTCATTTGCCTTTGCTTCCTCGACAATTTCGCCTTTTTCCATAACAAGAATACGGTGGCAAAGTGCCATGGCAGCCCGAATATCATGAGAGATAAAAAGGATTGCTGTTTCTTCGCTTGTATTTATTTCTTGCAACAGGGACAGCATTCTTGCCTGTGAGCTCATATCCAGACTAGCAAACGGCTCGTCCAAAATAAGAAGCTCCGGTTCGAGAATAAGAGCCCTGGCAATGGCAACCCGCTGTTTCATTCCCCCGGAAAGTTCATAAGGGTATACCGAACGAATCGTTTCATCCAGTCCGACTTTTTGTAATACTTCTTTGATTTTCTCCCGCTTGGTTCCGTTTTTCCCACCCCAATAATCTAGCCCTTCCCCAACAATCTTCTCTACATTCCACCGGGGATCAAACGACGCCAGGGGATCCTGGTGGACCCATTGAACACTTTTTCGGAATGGAGGTGCGCCATGCCAACCGATTTTTCCTGTTTCGTTTCGTTCCAATTGCAGCAACAGGCGGGAAATCGTACTTTTTCCACTTCCGCTTTCTCCAATTAACCCGACAATTTCACCTTTTTGGATATGAAAACTTACACCGTTTACTGCCTTTATCAACTTTTGGCGAAACCATTTCTTTTTGGAATAAGCTTTGCTCACTTCCTCTACCGTGATGAGCGAATCACGGGCGGCGGTACTTGGTTGTCCGTGTATATGTGTCAGCTCCCTGTAACGGGCCAGCAATTCCTTTGTATGTTCATGGGCGGGCTGATCAAATAATTTTTTCACAGGAGCGCGCTCGACAATCTTTCCATTCTTCATTACGATAACGGAATCGGCCAGCTCTGCCACCACGCCAAGATCATGGGTGATGAACAGCACGCTTCCTCCAGTACGATTGCTCCATTCATTAATCAAACGGAGGACATCCGCCTGAATCCGCGTATCCAGCGCTGTTGTCGGTTCATCCGCAATTAACAGTACCGGATCAAGTGCCAATGCAAGGGCAAGCTGAACACGCTGTCTCATCCCACCTGAAAGTTCATAAGGATACGATTCATAGATACGCTCCGGTTTTGGCAACTGCATATCGTCCAAAAGGCGAATTGCCCGTTCATTTGCTTCACGCTTCGAAACGGCTGTATGGGCCGAGAACAACTCCCGAAAATGCTGCCCTATCGTCCGCAGCGGGTCGAATGTTTCAAACGTATCCTGAAACACAAAACCTACTTGTTTTCCGCGATAATGCTGCTTTTGCTTTTTGTTCAGTTCAAGAACACTTTTTTGTAAAAACGAAATGCTTCCTGATGAAACAGCCATCCCTTTTGGAAGCAAGTCCAGCATCGCTTTTGCTGTCATGCTTTTTCCAGAACCGCTTTCACCAATAATGGCGACAATTTCTCCATCCGGCACAACAAAAGAGACATGATCCAAAATCTGTTTTTCCTCATCATTCGCCTTCGCCCCGACGGAGAGGTTCTCCACTATCAATACATGTTCCTTCACCATTTCCCACTCCTCTTTAATTGCGGCAAGGCAAAGCGGTCCTGCAGAACATCCCCAAGAAAAGTAACCGCCAGAACAGTGAATGTTATGAGCAGGCCTGGAAATAAAGCTATCCACCAGGCACCGGACAGTACATAACTTTGCGCACCCATCAGCATGTTTCCCCAAGATGGTTCATGAGGAGGAATACCAATCCCGAAAAAGCTCAAGGTCGCTTCCGATAAAATAGCGTGGCTCACACCGGTAATGGACATGACAATAATTGTTGGCAAGGATTGGGGCAGCAAGTGCCGAATGAGCAGTTGGGCTGGCGAAGCTCCAACTACAACTGAAGCCTGGATGAAAATCTCCCCTTTCAAGGACAGAATCTCCGTTCTGATTAAACGTGCAATCGGCATCCAGCTTGTCATCCCAATAACAATAACTACCGAGAGAAAGCTTGCCGGAATGAACACCTGTATCCCAATCATAAGGAGGATGCTCGGAATACTAAGTAATGCATCCAAAACCCGCATCATGATACGGTCAGCCATTCCACCCAAAAACCCGCTAATAACCCCATAGCCAGTACCGAACGAAACGGACAGCAGCATGGCTGCCCCGCCAACAGCAAGTGAAACGCGTCCCCCATACAACAAACGGGCAAATACATCACGGCCAAGTTGATCTGTCCCAAATAAGTGCGCGGCAGTCGGGGGCTGCAAAATGTTCATTAACCCTACGGATAGAGGGTCATAAGGCGTAAAGACCGGCGCCAGCAGTGTCACAGCCAGCAAGATAATAAGGTAACAACAAAGACACTTTACAAACCCCTTGCCTATCGCACTCATCTGCTTTCCTCCTTCACTAAATGCCGCCGCATCCTGGGGTCAATCCAGGCACAGATAAGATCAATCAACAGGCTTCCAATAATAACGAAGCCCATACTCAGTAAAATTGTCGCCAGTAAAACAGGATAATCATGTGCAAGCGCCGATTTTAATGAAAGTCTCCCAAGGCCCGGCCATGAAAACAAAGTCTCAACGACAACTGATCCAGCGAATAGAAGAGAAAGCGACATGCCCGCAAAGGCTAAGTAGGGAAGCGAGGCATTTGGAACAAGATGTTTCCATAGAATCGTTCTCTCTGAAATGCCCCGTGCCCTGAGAGCCCATACAAACTCCTTCTCCTGTGTAACCGTGATATTGTTGCGTAATAAGCGGATATAGTAGCCAATATGCGACAAGCTCAATACGAGAGCGGGCATGATCAGGTGCCTCAGCCAGTCGCCTGCGCCACCTTGGCCCATTCCCGCTGTGGGAAGGACCCCAAGATAGACCGAGAAAAACAACATAAGTATTAAGGCAAACCAAAAAGAAGGAAGTGACATGAAAACAAAGGAAGAGACGGTGACAGCATAATCGAAAGATGAGTAACGCCAGAGGCCGGTAATAATGCCCAATAAGAAAGACAGAACGAGTGTTAAAGCCGCGGCCGCAAGCATGAGTGCCAAAGTCGGTTCAATCGCTTTGGCAATCATCACTTTTACCTCTTCTCCCGTACTGTATGACCTGCCCCATTCCCCTTGGACAACATTAGTGAACCATTTGGCATACTGAGTGTACAACGGATCATTCAAACCCAAGTTTTCGGCAATCCGTGCTTGGTCAGCCTTGCTCATTTTTTGAAGCTGATCCCCATACATTGCCGCTGCAGGAGTGCCTGGGAGCATTCGAATAAATGCAAAACAAAGAATACTTCCGATTAGAAGCGCTACCACCGCTTCACATATTCTTGAAACAACAAACCTGGCCATATGCCCTCCTAACCGGTACGGGAAATAACACATTTTTTTCAAAAAATAACACCGCCACACAAACGGCTGCTACCTGAACGTTAATACTAGTGGAATATAATCGATACCTTTTACATTTGTTAGCACAACCTAGTTGGACAAATCCGACCGCAAAGATGGTTGGGCCCGTCCAACTGTGTTACGTAGTAATTAAAATGTGGCACTAATAAACATAAAAAAAGGATACAAAGGCCGCATCTTTCGCTTACTCACCATTGGACACAATCAGGGAAGGCATCAGGCAATCCAAAGCGCCCGGGATTTTGTGAGCAATAATAACAATGGGTTCCTCATATACAGTGGTGTGAGCAGCCGGGGGGTTTAGCTCCCCCCTCCTGCTCTATCCATATTCTTTATGTGTTAACTACCTATGGTTATCTGAAAGGACTGGATTCGTTAGGCGGCTTTCCGCACCTCGGATTTTTCGCCTTTGACTTTCCTCAAGAGGCCCTTGTGCAGATTATTCTGGTACGCAACCGCTCCAAGGACAATAACAACACCAAGGACTTGGATAACTGACGGTATCTCACCAAAAAGAAGGATGGCAATGATCGCGACGGTTGAAATAGGGCTTAGCAACAAGAGTCCAGCGACAATTGTAGAATCCAACCGGACGGCACCATACTGAACGAACGTCCATGCTATCGCTTGGCCAGCTGTAGCTAAAACAACCATCCAAAACCAGTTCATTCCAGTAATCGGATCTCCGAGAGTAGTTTCCGGATTCATTGGGAGAGCGCCATTAACCATAACCCCATGAGTCAAGTCGAAGCCGCGGTCAGAGAAAAACAACATAAAAATTGTTGGGGCTACCAGCTGGGCAAGAGTTGCCCACGCCATTGGCTGAATGATTTGCCCTGCATTTACCTTGGACGCTTTACGGCTAGTATAGAGGTAAATTCCATAGCAGCATCCGGATAGAGCGCCACAAATAGTCCCAAGCACGGCGATATTTATCCCATAAACGGTCGTCGGGCCTGCCGTCGGAGCAGCACTGTCGAAGACACCGCCAGACATGATCACGCCCAGTATCATGATTGGAGCAACAATAAAGTAGCTTTTTGGCACCCTTTCCCTGTCGAATAAGAATGCAAGCGCAGGCAAAATAATGATTTGAAGATTAAGCAGGATTGATGCAATACCTGAGCCGACATAGAAGATAGAATAATTCCAAGCTGTAAAGTCAATTCCCAGGAACAGACCAGCGAGAATGGAAAGAGTGATTCCGGTTTTGTTGAGCGAACCGATTTTTTTTGCTTCCCTTAAGGCGAATGGAAGCAGGGCAAGCAATCCAAGCCCGCAGCGAAGGATAACAGATGTTGCAGGTTCGAAATTGGATTGTTTTACCCAAGGGGCAGTAAATGCGAGAAAGAGGATACCGATCATAAGGATCCAATACGCCCGGGCATTTGACCCTCCATTATTATTCACACTAGTATTAACCATATGTTTCACTCCAACTAAAATAGATTGTAAAGATGATTTTCAAAACATGAAAAAAAGGTTGTGTGATTATTTTTCTTGAGTGAACTTATGCCATGTAGCGTGCCAACTCGTCCCATGTGTTGTTCATTTCCCGTTTCAACAACACCAAGTCCAAGGCAAGCCATCTGATATTCACGGCTTTCCCCTCAAGCAGCGCGGCGCCCACTTTCATATGTTCGAACCGCTGAAGTTTTTCATTCAATTTCCGGATGTCCATCTCCTTCAGCGTAGGGGCAACAAACCACAGTGATCCGACATATAGATGATCTTCAAGCAAGCCCATTTGGCCGAGGCTCATTTGGTCAGGTGAAAATAGCAAGGAGTCATAAATCAAGCATTCTTCTTCCATCCAAACTTGAAAATTCGTTTTCACATCACTGTAGTGAAACTTTTCGCCCCGTTTGTCACGGCCAGGAGAGAGAATCTCCCCCCAAAGAAGCGTGGCATCCTGAGCCATGTTTATGACAGTTTGCCCGCGAAATTTCGCGCTTTCAAATGGAATGGCGGCTTCTGTTTTCCATGCCAGGCTTCCTTTTGAACCAATGGACACGTCAATGTTTTGCGAACTCCACATACCGTTATAGGAAGGATAGATTTTTGTTGCGGATTGCGGAATAAGACAGACATTTGCCCCTTCTTTGACATCGATTTGAAAGCTATTTTGGTCCCCGGCCACAAGGCCGCCTGATGTTTCCACCATATATACCGTTGCCTCGGACGGATTGGCATGATTTAAATACAAGGCCCGGCTAGCCCTAAGCGGGGGAAGCTGGTAACAATCGGCTATGATCGTCTTACCCCCGCGATTTGCAAATTTCAATGACAAGCAACCATTATGATTCAGCCGCTTAATTGGACTTTGCAGGCTCATCGGATACCACTTCCAGCAATAAATCAGTTTTGATCCACGCTACTACTTCATCGAGACCTTTTTTCGTCTTAATGTCCGCAAACGTGAATGGCCTTCCCGCTCTTGCTTTAGTCGTGTCACTTTTCATGATGTCAAGGTCTACGCCAACGAATGGAGCAAGATCCGTTTTATTTACGAGGAGAAAGTCTGAACGGGTAACGCCCGGACCACCTTTTCTCGGAATGTCGCCGCCTTGTGCAACATCAATCACATAAATAAACGCATCGACTAATTCAGGGCTGAATGTTGCCGATAGATTGTCGCCGCCGCTTTCCACAAAGATGATGTCAAGGTTCTCAAAACGTTGTTTCAATTCATCGATCGCTTCGAAATTCATTGACGCATCCTCACGAATCGCCGTGTGTGGACAGCCTCCCGTTTCAACACCGATGATGCGGTCTGCTTCTAGTACTTTCTCGTTGATTAAATAATTGGCGTCTTCCCTTGTGTAAATATCGTTTGTAATAACGCCAAGGTTGTATTGATCTTTCAATGCTTCTGAAAGTATTTTGACAAGTGTTGTTTTACCGGAACCGACTGGTCCGCCAATGCCAAGGTGTATTGTTCTCATTTTCACTATCTCCTCGTATATCATTCTATTTAGGCTTTTTAATTCCGCTGGAAATGCCAAAAAACTACAAAAACAAAAGCACATCACTTGGAATTTATAGGATATTGCTGTATAATTGGATTGGGACAATTCTCTCTTTCTTGTGGGGACAAGCAAAAGAATTTTTTTCCTATATGCGCGCGGATTTTCCTGCACGCAGGCTATACACCCTGTTGCTCGAACCTGGAGGATAGCAGCTCCGGGGCAGCTTCGAAAACAAGGCGTGTTTGTTGAACGGTGAAGGGTTAAACTTAAGCCCTTCACCACAGCCAATGACCCGCCGAACCGTTCGGGATACCATTCTTTACGAAGTCCGGGTCTTTTTGAACAATCGTGCCTTGAAAAAGGCAGACGTGTTTGTTTTCTTCCTAATCATGAAATAAACAATCGTGAATAAAGAAATTCGTGCTTCATTGACGCAATTTCAAGGGCAATTGAATTGTTGTCAAGATCGTCCAAGTTCATGCCCATTACGTGCCTTGCTGTTTCCTGAATGGCAGGCAACAGGGAAAATACCGTTTGCACCCCGCTCATCTGCCCAAGGGGAACGGCACGGACAGCGTTTTGAACGAGCGCTGTTATGGATGAATAAAGGTATGTTTCAACCGCCTTCTTGACATCCACGCCCAAAAGCGCGGTATATATGCCGTAAACGACTGGAAAATGGCCCTTAATTTCCTTGCTTTTTAATTTTTCACTCCAAAACATAAGCAATTCTTCACTGCTTAGCGGGTATACCGCCTGTAAAAATTGCCGCCCCATCATCGCGCTTCCCTTCCTGGTCTCTGGAGATAGCTTGATGCCGTGGCATATGTTCTCAAGGCGGATGAGACCCTGTTTGTCGTGTTTTCTGGCAAGGTGATATGCTTCCTTAACAATGATCGCATCCGTGGAAGCAAGATTATGGCGGAGATACATATTGCAAAACTCCGACAAATCTTCCTTGTTACGAATGGAGTTTTCCTGGATATACGTCTCCATCCCAAAGGAATGTGCGAAACTTCCAGTCGGGAACGCCGAGTCATGGATTTGAAGGAGATGCAGGAACCACGGATCAGTGTTGATGGCCCTTATATTTGAACGGCTCTTTGAACCTTCTCTCTGATTGTTCATAGATAACCCCCACTTCATCCAGCAATTTCTCAAGCGTATGGTCGTACCGGACGAGAATTTCATTATCTTCAATAATGCATGGGGTATGGCGGTTTCCGATTTCAAATGCCACTTTTCCCATTTCCCGCATTGTCTTTGGTTTGATGACTAATGCCTTTTCCAACTTGGTCCGAATGGCAACGAGCGTATTTTCATCTTCATACAATACGTCACCAAAGCGAAGAGTCCCGCTGTTTTCAAGCGAAACGGCAATATCCGTACCGTTTACTGTTTGTTTGCGGAAAATTCTCTTGTTCAACTCTTCCCATTCCAACTCAAGCCAGTCAATGTTTTTGTCTAATGAACTACAATCGTTGAGGTTCCCCGCTATTTTCGTAATAACCAAGGTCTTAACCTCCTTCGTATTTTTACCATACTGCCTACAGAAGGCCCTTCACATTGAATCTGAACGAATTTTCTTTTAGAACAGGAAATACCTTTGGGCCATGGCGACTTTTTCAAACGGTTCACATGTGATAAGTTCTCCATCCACCCTTACTTCATATGTTTCCGGGTTAATGTCGATATCCGGCGTCGCGTCATTCCACTTCATATCCTTCTTGCCAATGTTCCGGCAATTTTTAACCATGCCTATGCGCCGTTTCAAACCGAGCTTTTCCGGTACTCCGAGCTGAATTGAACTCTGCGACATGAACGTAATGTTGGCCGCGTATTTCGCACCACCGTACGGAGCAAACATTTGGCGGAACATAACCGGCTGTGGAGTCGGAATGGAAGCGCCAGGGTCACCAAGCTGTGCGTAGGCAATGAAGCCGCCTTTGACAACCGTCTCCGCTTTTACGCCAAAGAACTTCGGATCCCAAAGAACAAGGTCAGCAAATTTACCGACTTCAATCGAACCGATTTCATGGGAGATTCCCTGTGCAATCGCAGGATTGATCGTATACTTCGCTACATACCGTTTGGCTCGCATATTATCGGACCCAATTTTTTCTCCAGGCAAAGCGCCTCGTTGCTTTTTCATTTTGTCTGCGGTTTGCCATGTTCTCAGGACCATCTCCCCAGCTCGTCCCATCGCAAGCGCATCGGATGACATGATGCTGATTACTCCCATGTCATGCAAAACATCTTCAGCCGCGATCGTTTCCGGGCGGATCCTTGAATCAGCAAACGCAACATCTTCCGGCACATTGTGGCTCAAATGGTGGCAAACCATGAGCATATCAAGGTGTTCGTCGATTGTATTAACTGTAAAAGGCCTCGTCGGATTCGTTGAGGAAGGCAGTACATTCGGATGCCCGGCCATTTTCATAATATCCGGGGCATGTCCGCCGCCCGCACCTTCTACGTGGAATGAGTGAATGACGCGCCCGTCAATGGCACGGAGCGTATCTTCGAGAAATCCAGCTTCATTCAATGTGTCCGAATGGATGGCAACTTGCACGTCGGCCTCATCGGCTGCTCTCAAGCTGCGGTCAATCGACGTTGGAGTCGCTCCCCAGTCTTCATGGATTTTCAAACCAACCGCACCCGCGTCAATTTGCTCCATGAGTGGCGCAAGGGATGAAGCGTGGCCTTTTCCTAAAATACCGACGTTTACCGGAAAGTCTTCCGCCGCCTTTAACATCATTTCGATATTCCACGGTCCCGGTGTAATCGTCGTTGCTTTGGAACCTTCCGCCGGGCCTGTTCCACCGCCGAACAAGGTCGTCGTCCCATTGGCCAGCGCCACAGCAAATTGATCCGGATTAATAAAGTGCACATGTGTATCAATCGCTCCGGCTGTAACAATTTTGCCTTCGCCAGCAATCGTTTCCGTAGCCGCGCCGGCGATCATATTCGGGGTAACACCGTCCATAATGTCCGGATTGCCACCTTTGCCGATACCGACAATATAACCGTCTTTTACACCGATATCCGCCTTGTAAATCCCAGTGTAATCAAGAATAAGCGCATTGGTAATGAGAAGGTCGAGGACATTTTCATCACGTGTGTATGTGCCGTTTTGCCCCATACCTTCACGCAATACTTTACCGCCGCCGAACTTCACTTCTTCTCCATAGGTAGTGTAATCCTTCTCTACTTCTACCCATAGGTCCGTATCAGCGAGGCGAACCTTATCCCCAACAGTTGGACCATAATTGTCCGCGTACTGCTGTCTATTGTATTTCATCTGTCACTCACACTCCTTTATAACCTAATTCCTTTGCTTTCCTTAAACTCTCTTCCTTCATGTCAACGGAACCGTTTGTTAAATCCGCAATCCCGTAAACACAACGGTTGCCGCCGAGTTCCGTTAATTCAACTTCCATCTCTTCGCCTGGTTCAAATCGAACCGCCGTGCCGGCAGGAATATTCAGCCTCTTGCCGATTGTTTCCTTGCGGTCAAATGAGAGCTCACGGTTCACTTCGAAAAAGTGAATGTGCGACCCTACCTGAATCGGACGATCTCCGGTATTCGAAACACGAATCGTTGTTTTCTTGCGGCCAGCATTAATTTCAATGGCATCTTCCGCCAGTCGGTATTCACCTGGCACGATATAGTCATTTTTAACAGCTTGATTACTCATTTCTGCTATCCTCCTTTTCCATGCGCGTTTACATTTTGGCCAATCTTTAAGAAATAGGGTTGTGAACGGTTACGAGTTTTGTCCCATCTGGAAAAGTTGCTTCTGCCTGAATATCGGCAATCATTTCCGGAACGCCTTCCATCACATCGTCCCTTGTCAACACGTGTCTTCCTTCTTCCATCAGCTGAGCCACCGTCTTTCCGTCACGTGCCCCTTCCATAATAAAACTGGTAATGATAGCCACGGCTTCCGGGTAATTTAACTTAAGGCCCCTTGCCTTTCGCTTCAAAGCCAATTCACTCGCCAGAAAGATTTGCAGCTTTTCCTTCTCTACTGGATTTAAATGCAATGACTTCAACTCCTTTATTCTTAATCTGCATAATTTACTAGAATGGTGAAAACCACCATTTTACAATTCGGCTGTACAATGCAGTGTGATTGTACAACGTAATCGATTGTACACCCCAAGTTTTTATGCATGCAATAAACCCTTCGGAACGTTCACAGAATGTTCAAAAGACCCAAAAATGACTTTTTTATAGAAAATTAATACTAAATTGGGTTAACACTATATACGTATTGTTAAATAATTATGCATATTTTGCTGAATGAAAGGGTATACAATTCCTAGTGAAAAGCGGGAGGGAAAGGGTTTCCATGGCAGCGATCGTAACGAAAGGAGTACCCATTAAGTAATTTTGGAAAGGAAAATGCCTTGAGGTAAACTTTCTGAAAAAGTTCACAAACTTGTCAATTTATATAGTTTAGATTTAAACGTATTTAACTTGTCAAGAGGTTATTTGAGGAATTTTCTGGTAGGTTAGTTTGTAAATATTTTATAAATTTTGTATGTTATAGTAAAAAAGTACTAATAATTGGGTGGAAACCAAGCGCTTGTTCTCAAAACCAAATTAAAAAGATGGTATACATTTTCGTGAGATTCACTTCACCTGCAGGCACAACCCAATAGGTAATAGTAAAAGGCATCGGATTATCCGATGCCTTTTACTATTAAATTACTTTTTTAGGCCAGAAACTGTATTTTCCAAGAATGGCGATTAGTGCCGGAATCGCTATCGGGCGGACAATGAACGTATCAAAGAGCACCCCTATTGCAACAGCGAAGCCAAAGATTCGCAGTTCCAGGACCGGCTGGGTGATGAGTACCGCGAATGTAGCAGCAAGGATGAGCCCCGCGGATGAAATGACACCGCCTGTTTTGCCAACTCCCTCCATGACCGCCTCCTTAATGGGCAAATGCTTTTTCTCTTCCCGGATACGGGAAATGAGCATGATCGAGTAGTCAACCCCGAGCGCCACAAGGAAAACAAACGTATACAACGGTATCCGATAACTAATGCCTGTAAAACCAAGCATGTCCTGAAAAATGAATACACTGAATCCCAGCGCGGCGCCAAAGGAAAGCAGAATGGTTGCCATCATATAGACCGGGGCAAGCAGCGAGCGGGTTTGGATGCCGAGCATGGCCATAATCAATACAGTCATCAAAATGAGTATCCGCACTTCATCGCCATGGCTTGCATTCCGAATATCTGTATTTTGCGCCGTTTCCCCGGCAAACAACAGCTTCGCATCTGCAATCTTACTTTCCTTTAGGAGTTTTGGAGATTTATTGCGAAGCTTTTCTATCACGTCAAATGCTTTTTCTGAATAGGGATTGTCTTTCAGCACCATATTGATTTTGGCCACATTCTCATGGTTTTCCGCGAATGGATGGCCCTGTATCTCAGCTTTGGAGACACTATCCAGGCTTCCAAGCTTTGTGGCAAGGTCTTGAACCTGCTCAGGCGACAAGTCTTTTTTTGCCTGAACAATTACTGTAGTCGGCGCAATTTCCCCTGCCGAGAAGGCTTCATTAAGCCTATTGTACCCCTGGACGGATGACATGTCCTTTGGGAACGAATCCAAAAGATTGAATGAGTAATTGACATGCCTAAGCATGAATGCAAAAAAGATAAGAATGATTACGATCGGTATGAGCGATAACCATGGTTTATCCGTTACAAACCTGCCAAGCTTATGCCAAAAATTTCTCTTCCTTGCCAATTTCACTGCACGCTTGCGCGGATTTGACGGCCAGAATGACTTTTCTCCCGCAATCGCGAACAGCGCCGGCATCAAGGTTAATCCGGCAAGCAGCATCATGGCGACCGCGACGGCAAAGACCGGTGCGAATCCCCGATACGCTTCATAAACTGCAAAGAACAATGTCAGCATGCTCAGGAATACGGTACCGCCGCTGAATACAATCGGCTCTTTCACCATGTTCGTTGCAATTTTCATCGCCTCGTTCACTGGCAGCCCTTTTTCAAGTTCTTCGCGGAAACGGGCAAACAATAGAAGCGAGTAGTCGGTAATCACCGCAAACAGCAGGATCATCATGATGGACAGAGACTGGCTATCAATTGGGAACGAGCCATATTTGCCCATCAGCCCGAGCAGCCGGTCAACGACTGAATAGGATATTCCCGCTCCAATCAACGGGATTAGCGCCAACAACGGCGAACGGTAAATCAAAATCAGGATAATAAAAATCAGGCCTACGGTGGCCAATATCAAAACAACGTCCGCCTTCGAAAACATTTCATACGTATCGGCCATGATTCCCGCCGGACCGGTGAAGTATGTTCTTAGATTGGACGGCATGTCCTTTGCGGCCTCTTTTTTCAGCCCATCCATCGTCGCCTTGATTTGTTTGTTCTCCATTCCGACAGGCAACAATACTGGAATGAAGAATGTTGTCTGGTCTTTGGAAAAGAAGGATGCCCGTGCCTGCTTGGGCATCAGGGATAATGGGACAACCACGAGATCTTCCTGAGCGTCTTTAACGGCCTTCTCAATATTGGCAATTGCCTGTTCAACGTGGTTTTCCTTTAAGCCGTTAATATCGTAGACTACTATAAACAACGGAATCCCTTCGGACGCGGGGAAATATTCCTTTAAAGCCTTTTCGGCCTTGACCGACTCAGCTGATTCGGGCAAGCCAAAGTTTTTACTTGGCGAGGTCTGCTCTTTTGCTGCCGGGGCAATTCCTGCTAGTACCCCCGCTGCAATGAGCCAGCAGAACAGAATGATGAACCATCTTTTTTTCTCACTAAAGAGTTTCATCAAGTTAATAGCCTTCTTTTGTATCGATCATAAATGTGGTGATGATGAATACGGCAAAGCTAATCAATAAAGTTACTCCGCCAGCAATATAAAAGATGACCGCTGCCGTCTCGTTTACATCGAAAGGCCTGAGCGCATTCAGCCACATCCCCACAGTTAGTCCAATCGAACCAATCGCCGCCGTCCAGCCATGAAGGGATACCAATTTTGAAGATTTAATTTTATAGACACGGTAAAAAATTCCCCAGGCAAAAACAGAAAGCCAGCCCACCACCAATATATGGGCGTGGATTGGGCGAAGCTGGTAGCTGCCCGAGCCCGCCATATGTGACCCCATTATCGCCCCGATCAGGCCAAAAATAGCCGCGAGCCGAATGAAACGTATACTCCATTTTGCTTCCATCATGTCAACCTCCATAGATTTTGTTTCTACGGTGATAATAGTAACTGGTCAACATGAACTTTATATGAACTTAGAGTTACAAATTCGGAAGCTTGATTGTAAATGTGGTGCCTTCATCAGAAGAGCTTGCAACGTGGATTTCCCCTTTATGCAGCTCGATGATTTGTTTTACGATTGCTAAGCCCAGCCCTGTCCCTTCCTCTGACCGTGATGCATCAGCCCGGTAAAAACGATCAAACAGCTTTTCCCGTTCGGCTTCCGTTACGCCAATCCCCGTATCCTTCACCGTAACCTGGATATCTTCGCCTTTCCGTGTGAGCCCGATAGCGATTTCCCCATTTGGTTTATTGTACTTAATCGCATTGGATAGAAGGTTGTCCCATACATTCTCAAGCAGTGATTCATCCCCTCGGTATACAAGCGGCTCCATTGTCATGGACAGGTCCAGATTTTCCTCATCCAGCCACCAGCGATATTTGTTTATACAGGCCTTTAATTGCTCATCAAGGCGAAATTCATTGAATTTTACAAGCCTGGACGATTGGTCGAGGGATGTCAGCAATAGGAGCTGGCGGGTCAGCTTGGACAATCGGTTCGTTTCGGATTCAATGATTTCTGTATAATTCGCCCGCTCCTCATCCGTAAGGCCAGAAGATTTAAGGAGACCGGTATAGCCTTTAATATTCTGCAATGGGGATTGAAAATCATGGGACACATTGCTGATGAATTCCTTCCGTATTTTATCATTTTCCTGCAACTGGCCAACCATTTTGTTAAAACTGGCCGCAAGCTGGCCAATTTCATCCCTTCGTTCAATGCTCAGTTGCGTATCGTATTTTTCATTGGCAATCCGCTTTGTTGCCGCGGTGAGTTGCGTTATCGGAACAATGAGCATCTTGGCGACAAGAAGCATTGCCAGGAGGCTAAGGATGGCAGTGACGATAATGAGGCCTCCGAGTATCGTATGGACTTCGCTGAACAAAAGTTTAATATCCGGCCTCATGAACAGGGCATAACGCTTGTTTTCAAACGTGAAGGGCACGCCGATTGTATTCGACAATTCATTCGCGAAAAAGCCTGTCATGAACGTTTCTCGCGGAAAATTGCGCATGCCGTGATAGACGTTCCCTCCCAGCACTTGTTCAACAGATGAGGGGGACAGGTTTTTGGCCCGGTATTCGCCTCCATAAAAGGACTCCCAGCCGGTTTCGTCGACGACATAAAGCTGATAGCCAATATCGCCGACCGTCCCCAGGTAATTTGTTAAATCCATCTCCGGGGAATCCTTAATATGGCCGACAATTGTTTCGGCAATCTGAACGTTTTTGGCATCATTCCGTTCCTTCATGACCCGGTGGTAATACGTATTTGTCACGAGGAATCCGACAATCGAGCTGAAAACCATAATCAATAAGGTCATTAGCAGAAATTTCCCATATAAGGATTTCATGAACCATGCACCTCAAGCCTGTAGCCTACCCCTCGTACCGTTACAATTTCAACATCGCCGGCAATCTTTGCAATCCGCTCGCGAATTCGCTTAATGTGCGTGTTCAGCGTCTGCTCGTCCCCCTCATAATCGTACCCCCATATCTTCTCCATAATCGTCGCGCGCTGGAAGACCTGGCCCGGCTTGGAGGCAAGCAATGTCAGAAGGTCGAATTCCTTTAAAGGCATAATCAATGTACTCTTACCCGCTGTCACTTCAAAGCTTTTAAGATTGATTGTTAAGGAGCCTACCTGCAGGATGGAATCTGCCGGCTTGTCGTAGCGACGCAAAATCGCGGCAATCCGGAACAGCAATTCCTTCGGCTCAAACGGTTTCACCATATAATCATCGGAGCCTGCCCGGAAGCCCTGCTCCTTATCTTCAAGCTCACCCTTTGAGGTTAACAAGAGCACAGGCAGATCCCAGTTTTCCCGAATTCTTTTCGTCAACTCGAAACCATCCATCCCCGGCATCATGACGTCCACAATCGCCAAGTCGGGCAGATCCGCCTCAAGGATTTCCAGTGCCTGGCCCCCGTTTCTCGCCTTTACCACCTGATAGCCCGCCTGGGTTACATGGATTCCGACCAAATCGACAATATGCTTATCGTCATCAACAACCAGTATCTTTCTCATCGTGTACGCCCCATTCACGTAGCATTTTTCTCCATTATAGCGGAAACGGTGCCTGGCACCTAAAGGGGCCGCATCATGCAATCAGTAGTATTTGGTTCTCTTGCCATAAAAACAACCTCACAGGCTGTTTCAGCTGGAGGTTATTTTGCAGCTCAGCGTTCAGAGCGATGACGTTTACAATCCTTGAAATCCGTATTTCTCCAATATCCTGACCGACTCACTTCCAGTCAGGTATTCGTAAAATTCTGTTGCTTCTTTTAAATGGCGGGTGTCTTTGATAATGCCAAGAGGGTAAATAATCGGGCCGTGGGTTTCCTCTCCCGCACTATCGGCAATCTCCACTTTTTTAGAAGCGATCGCATCGGTTTTATACACTAGACCCGCATCCACATTGCCCGTTTCCACATAGGTAAGCACTTGGCGTACGTCCTTGGCGTAGACAATCTTTCCCTCAACCGCCTTCCAGACTCCTAGATGCTCAAGGGTTTCCCGCGCATATTTTCCCGCGGGGACAGATTCCGGAGTTCCAACCGACAGTTTATCCGCTTTATCCAAATCTTCAAATGTACGGATAGTATTCTGCGCGTTTTTCGGGATGATGAGGACAAGCTCGTTGCCTACAAGATTTGTCCTTTTTTCAATCAGCCCCTCTTCCTCGAGCTTGTCCAATTTATCCACGGCTGCCGAGAAAAAGATGTCAACTGGTGCTCCCTGGGATATTTGCTGCTGCAGGGCACCCGAAGCGCCAAAGTTATAGTTGATTTTTATAGTGGAATGTTCCTTTTCAAAATTGGCCGCTATTTCATTTAAGGCGTCCTGCAGGCTCGCGGCCGCCGAGACGGTCAGCTCGATTTGTTTTTCTCTCGGCTTATCTTTTTCCGCGCAGCCCGAAGCCGCCATGATAAAAAGCAACAACGCAATCAAACTAAATAAATTTCTCACAGGCGCTCTTCCTTCCCGGGATGAAACCATTTATCCGTCAATCAAAAGATTCATATTGATTGAAGTTCCCATTTATCGTACTTTTCATTATACACTACGGCCGGATTGGTTTCTGAGATAGCAAGTTCATTTCATAAAGGTTTCATAATTGAAAAAACGCCCGTGATACATGTGTTTTTTGTAAATATATTATTCCCCTTCATCCAGCTTTTTCTCAAAGCACACACACTCGTGAACTCTATTAAAGCGCCCCTGTATACTCTCTTTCTTTTCTCCTACATAATGCCCGAAAGCCTGAACTAGATGAAACCCCGAAAGGCTGCTGCTTACAGCCTCCCTGATTTCCTCTTTTCCTTCCAAATACACCTGAAGGTACGAATCCACCTTTTTAAATCCATTTTTCACATACCACTCTCTTACCCAATCGTCATCCCTTGTCCATGCCTCAAGGCGGTTCAGGCCTTTCCCCCTGGCCGCCTTTTCCGCTTCAAACAATAATTGCCTTCCGATGCCCTGTCTCCGAAAATCCGGGTGGCTAGCAATATGCCAAATCATGCCGCCCAAACCAGTGCCTCTCGAACACACCTTGCTTTCCTCATTCTCATATTCAACATCGATTAAGCCGATCACCTGGCCATTTTTAATTGCAACAAGTTCAATTGCAGGATTTTCATATATTTCTTTTTCTCTTAAAACATTGTCATAATAAGCGGTGTCCAAAAACGACAGCACCCTGCAGCGTACCCAGCCTGTCTCATCGCCTGAACGATACGGCCTGATTTCCAATCTATCCGCCTCCCAGTATTTTTTGTTATAAAAATAAAAAACTCCATAAATAAAGACCTTCATCCGATCACGAAGGCCTTAGTATACACAATCTCTTACAATTAATTTTTCCTATTTTGAGGGGTATGAACCAAAGCAATTCGAAGTACGGATATATAATTTTCAGTTTTCACGGCAATCCCCTCCTTATAAGCTCATTGTATGGCTATCCTCCCAATATTAAACTCCCTTATACAGTTATCCGGACAATATAACGAGAGAATGTGATCGGTAGCCCCGCCGTAGTGGTATTTTGTTCAAAAATTTTTGTAACTTCCGCCATGTTATCTTCCACTATCCTTTTATGGACATTCGGCTTTTGGCCATGACAGCGCAAATTAATTACATCTTCGGGAGAGTGTAAATACTCCGTGCTCTCAATATGCTCAAGCTCAGCAGAGGTGAAGTTTCCTCTCTCAAGACGTCGCCGAATCTGATCTAATATCGGAGCGCCTTCTTTCTTTTCAAAAAATGCTGGGAATAGAAGGGGCAGCTCCTTCCCAAGTCCGTCTCCAGGGTGAAGGCCCAGTACTTTTCCGCCCTCCTTTACGGCCTCTTTAAAAAAAGATAGGCAGAGGTAGGACCTTTTCGGATATAGGCGCAATCAAATGGTCCCCTCTCAATGGGCAATCCATGCTTTGAATTCCCCGTCACAAAGGAGACATTCGCACTCTTCTTTTCATTTCCTGCAGCCGCAAACTTTTCGGTTGCATCAAATCCAACAATCTCCCTTGCAACCGTCCCGTACTGGATTGTGAACCTTCCATCCCCGCAGCCAATATCCAGAACCTTTTTACCTTTAACCATCTCCATAACTTCCGTGTCAAAAATAGACTCTCCATTTGGTTGCATTATCGAGGAGTTCCACGGGTAGTGGTACTTCCCTTCAAGGTCTCCAATCTGTTTGTACCATTCCAGGGAATGCGGCGGAAGCCAGTCCGAAAGGGTGGTCGGGTCAGTCAGCATTTACTTTCCTCCAATTTTTTCAAGACATGAACTGGATAAGTCCCCAAGCTGTCTTGGGGTTAGCATTTACTACTAGTGATAGGTCTAAAAGCCAAACAAAATCCTATCATGTAATTGCAGTGGGCACCGGGCCTCTTTTAAAAGAGGGTAAAGGTGCCCATTTTTCATATATAACGCCTGGCCGTCAATCGGAAAAATCGTACATTCCGTTATTCTCCACGATAACTTCAGCCCAGGACATGCCTCCATCGACTGTTTTATACAACAAAGCCCCTTCCTCATTCCCAATGGCAATCCAGCCATCGCTTTCGTTAATAAAGTCAAAAGCCAAGATCCTCTCATTTTCCGGAATCAGGTTTTTAACAGATGCTAGAGTCCTCCACCCATCATTAAATGCATACATTTCATTCCGGTTGCTGACAAGCCACATCCTGTTTAAATTCACAGCGTCTATTTCCAGTTCGTATTGACCGCCGTTTTGCAAAGGGATGCCGGGGCCTTTGGTTAAGCCCCATGTCTCGCCTCCATCCTCCGTTGAATACACATACACTTCCAGACCGTCCGTCCGAAAATAAACAGGAATAAGCCCGGCAGTATCACTAAAGAACATGGGGGTTTGCACATCAAAAAAATGGTCCTTTGGCATTTGCTCTGTAACAGGGAGGGAATAGGAATCCCAGTCCGCTCCTCCATTTATTGAACGATAAATCCACGGATAGCCGCTCGCGGCAAGCGGTATCCAGCCGCCACTATTAGATGAAAAGACCGCCTTTGATTTGTACCCTTCAGACGGGATTTGCTTTTTTGTTTTGCCTCCTGATATAGCAACCCAGTTCTGGCCGCCGTCTTCGGTTTTCACAAGCTCAAGTTGACTCCCACCTGCCCCTATTTCCCTTACATAATTCGTCATCCAGCCAATCTCTTCATTTAAAAAATGAAGCCCAATCATTTGGCTGTCCGAGGCAAACGGCTCGCTTTTCGTCCAGGTATCCCCTCCGTCCGCTGTAAAAACAATCTGTTTATCTCCAAACTCCTTTTTGGTCAGCCAAACATGATCTTCATCCAAAATGTACATGGGGATAGTTATATCTCCTTTGGGGGTCACATCCCGCCAGTTCCTGCCTCCGTCCTCAGTTTTTAATAATCTTCTGCTCGTATCCTTCAAAGCCAGCATCCACCCTTTGTTTCCATCAATCATATGTAGGTTCATCACATAAGGGAGATGCTGGCTCCCCCTTTCTTTTTCTGGAGCAGGTTTGGCATTCTGTCCTGTAGAATTGCAGGCAGCAATCAATAATGCACAACACAGTATGAAAACAGCAGCTAAAGTTCCTCTTCGATTCAATTTTTTCCCCCTTTCTAGCTTACCTGAATTCAATCAAACGTTTGATTGAATTTCAGAAAACCCTCTGGACTCAAGGGTTGGCTGTCCTTTAGTTTAGAAAAATCCCCGACCATTTTCTGAAACTCCGCACTCTCTTCAAGGAACGGAACATGGTTGCTTTTTTGAAAAATATAAAGCTTGGAATCAGGAATTAGCTCGGCTATTTCCTTTGAAAAATCAACAGGGCACTGCGAATCATGCTCGCCGCAATAAACAATGGCCGGAATACGTAGTTGCCTAATTTTCTCCCTAATATCATAAGCAGGCAGTTCGGTATATGAGAAATAATCGAGCCGCTTCTGAACTACCTTCCCGCTGCTTGGTTTTGAAAAGTACTTTTCGAATTTCCCCGGATCATTTAGCGACATTTCGGTCCATTCCCTGCCCGCTTTCATCTTCTCCTCCCTTGAAGGCTCCGCTGATTTAAGGATTGAAAGCAGTTCTTTCAGGCGGGGGTTAAGAGGATTGTTCCCGCAATAGATGCTTCCGCTATGCTCCATATAGCCGTTAGTTGCCGATGCTCCGCCAATCATTACTTTGGTTAAGGAATGGGGAAACAAGAAAGCATAAACAAGGCCAAGCATCCCTCCGGTCGAGTGCCCGGCAAATCCCCATTTCTTTATATTCAAAGCGCTCCTTAATGCTTCCAAGTCAAGGGCCGTTTCTTCCATGCTCAGTTCTTTCTCACTGGAAACTTTACTTGAACTGCCCGCCTCCTTTAAATTGACCAAATAAACTTGGAACGACTGGTTGAACATATCGGCAAAGTAGTTGCCCAGTTCATTAAATTCACTGTACAAATGAGTGATGCATAGCGGCTCCCCGCTCCCACAGACAAATACCTCAAATGTCCCTCTCCCTGTACTAATCATTTCTCTTTGCCACATAGCTGCCTCCCATCGCAGGTTTTACATTTACTTATTCTCTTCATGGAAGGATTATCCTTTAAATGAGCATATCTGAAAATAAAAAACCCGCCTAATTGACGGGTGAGAATTCAACTATCTAGGTTTAATTAATGATTTTATACTCTATAGGCACCTTGTCGTTGATTTCCGCTACAGGCACACGCTTTCCGCGGGGCGTCAGTGGAGCCTCCTCGGCGCAAGCGCCTGTCTCTTATGTACCCCTTTGGGCTTTAGACCTTTTTTGGTCCTCCTCCGCTCGATCATCGTCACCTTTATTCTTATAGGCAATCGATCGGGCCTCGTATGCCCTTGCGATTCCCGGGAGGTTCCCGATGTCTTCAAGGATGGCAATTGCCTTGGTTGCATACTCAATAGTTTCATTGTTTTCAGCAGGAATCATGCCCTTGTTTCCCAAATCCGCGAGAATCAACCAGTACCAGCCTACCCCTTGCCTATGGTCGGCTGACTCCCCTTTTTCGAAGGCATCCTTCGCCTCATTGAGGAAGGACAGGCCATCTTCAATTTGCCGGCTCGATAACAGATTGATTCCCGTTGAAAAAAGGCTCTGGGCATACGCAATCGAATCCCCCGAAAGCTTTGCGCTCTCAATTTCTTTTTTATTGATTACATTGGCCTCATCTCGCCGCCCTAGTTGGCGGAGCATGCCTGCCTGGCGAAGATAGCACTGGGCCAATACTTTGTTTGCCGATGCCCCATCAGCTAAATTAGATTCAATTAATTTCGCAACTTCTAATTCAACTTCCCGGTAATGCTCCAATGCCAAATCATATTTTTCCTGCTGCTCGTATAAAACAAGCGCCTCTTCCAGCTTTTTCACCAACAAAAGAAGCCGATTCTCCATTTGATTCCCCCTGCAACGTTTATATTTTCTTAAAGTGACAGTTCTATATACAATCCAAAGAATCCTTTTTAATTACACGATAATGGAAAATTTCCACAAGATGCTCTATAGCCTCCTATAAGCCTATACAATTATAAGCCTCGAGAAATTTGAACAATTTGCTGAATAACCCAATCAACTTTCTTACTATCTTTAATTACGAACAAATAGTCTGCCTCTCCTTCTATCGGCTTTGCCATATCCTCTTGTTTAGATTCGGCCTGTTGCCTAATGAGCACTTCCTCAAAAGTAGAATAAGTACCCCTGAATATATTCGTACTACGCTGGCTTTCGGTAACCCGAACTTGAAGAACATGGTCCGGAATATCAAAGTGGACAAGAATGCGAACAAACTCTTCCTCATTAAACAACTCATTAAGTAAGTTCAATCGGCCTTTCCTGCTTCTATTTGAATTACAGATAATAAGATGACACTCAGTATTTTCTATTGCATAATCGACAATCAACCGGGATATGGCATGCTTAAGAGTATTAGGCCCTTCCTTTGGCTGCAGTTTTTTATAGTAAAAATTAATAAATTCAGCGTGATTATCCTGGTCCATAACAACTGAGTTATCCAATTCCTTTTCCAATGCCCTCGCAAATGTCGTTTTTCCGCTATGCGTTTTACCAACCGTCATAATAACTAACCTTTTCACAGCCTCTACTCCTTTTTCTTTCGGGAATACATCATTCTTCATAGGAACAAGAAGATAGCTAAAATATATGAAAAAAACTCTTTAGAAAAATAACCTTTAAGAGCTAATGTCTTAATAACAAAAAAACACCCCTTTGGATAATCATATCCAAAGGGGTATATCTTTGCTATTAACTATTCCACCGTGACCGACTTGGCCAAATTCCTTGGCTTGTCGACATCACAGTCGCGGTGGAGGGCTGCGTAGTATGCTAAAAGTTGCAAAGGTATAACAGAGATAAGCGGTGTTAGTTGTTCATGAACGACTGGCAGGACAAAAGCATCTTCGTCTGTTTCCAGCCCTTTCATGGAAATGATGCAAGGGTTGGCTCCGCGGGCTGCCACTTCCTTGACGTTGCCGCGGATGCTCAAGTTTACGTTTTCCTGGGTGGCCAGGGCAATCACCGGGGTTCCTTCCTCGATCAGGGCGATGGTGCCGTGCTTCAATTCACCGCCAGCAAAGCCCTCCGCCTGAATGTAGGAAATCTCTTTCAACTTTAATGCTGCTTCCAGGCACACATAATAGTCGACAGCCCTGCCAATAAAGAAGGCGTTTCTAGTAACGGTCAGGAATTCCCGAGCGATATGTTCAATAATTTCCTTTGAATCGCAAAGTGCCTCCATGGCGTTCGCGACAATGCCAAGCTCCTGGACGAGGTCGAATCCGATTTCGCGGCCGCGGCTCTTTGCCGAAACCTCAGCTAGAATGGCGAGGACAGCCAGCTGGGCAGTGTACGCCTTTGTGGATGCCACGGCAATTTCAGGGCCGGCATGGAGCAGCAAGGTATAGTCTGCTTCACGGGAAAGGGTCGAGCCCGGAACATTTGTTATAGTCAAAGCCGGATGGCCCATTTCCTTCACCTTTACAAGGACAGCCCGGCTGTCGGCTGTCTCACCACTCTGTGAAATAAACACAAATAGCGGCTTTTCGGACAGTAGCGGCATATTGTAGCCGAATTCGCTAGAAATATGGACCTCGACCGGAATCCCTGCAAGCTTTTCAATCAGCTGCTTTCCGACAAGCCCTGCATGGTAGGAAGTACCGGCGGCAATAATATACATCCTGTCGGCAGCCTTGATTGCGTCAATAATCTCGCTGTCAATTGATAGTCCACCGTTTTCATCCTGGTACTTCTGGATGATTTTCCGCATGACTAGCGGCTGCTCATCAATTTCCTTCAGCATATAGTGAGGGTATGTGCCCTTTTCGATATCACTGGCATCAAGCTCCGCCTTATACGGCGCGCGGCTGATTGTTTCGCCTTTCAGGTTTTGGATTGTCACTTCATCCTTTTTTACAATGACAATTTCCTTATCCATAAGCTCTACAAATTGGTCCGTCACCTGCAGCATCGCCATGGCGTCGCTGGCGACAACGTTGAACGTATCGCCCAGGCCCACGAGCAGCGGGCTCTTATTTTTAGCGACATAGATGGTTTCGTTGTCTTCTTCATCCAGTAAAGCAAGTGCATACGAACCCTTAAGAAGAGTTAGCGCCTTGCGGAAAGCTTCAACGGTGCTTAGGCCTTCTTTTGCAAAAAGGTCGATCATCTGGACGATGACTTCCGTATCCGTATCGCTTTGAAGCTCGACATTCTTTAAATAGTCGCGTTGAAGCTCCGAATAGTTCTCGATTACGCCATTATGGACAAGCGTAAACCTGCTTGTGCCGCTTTGATGGGGATGCGCATTCCGGGTGCTTGGCGCACCGTGCGTCGCCCAGCGGGTATGGCCAATTCCGGCATCCGCGAAGACAGATGTGTCAACAATTTTCCTAAGGTCCGCAATCCGGCCTTTTTCTTTAAAAACTTGTACTCCTCCACTGGTCATGACGGCGATTCCCGCAGAATCATAACCGCGGTATTCAAGTTTTTCAAGGCCTTTTAGCAAAATTTCTTTTGAATCTATCTTTCCTATATATCCAACAATTCCACACATATTCAAGTCCTCCTGTTGCAAAGAGGGCAAGACCGTGCCGAGGGCAATGCTTGCCCCCCTTATCTCCGTAATCTTCTCTATTAGAATGCCTTTACAGGACATCCTTTATTTATGCGCAGCTTGTTTCCCTTTGTCCACCGAGTCGCCTCAATGCTTTAAGAAACAAGATTCGGCCGTGCGCTGCGGCCGGGAGGCATCCGCCGAAACCTTCGATAAACCTCCACCTCGTCAACTAACCACTTCTCCGTTCTGGTTAGTTCTGGCGCTTTAATGAATTGGCAAACCTCTGCCCACCTTTCCACCTTGAATGGATTGGAATGTTTTTACAAAATATTTTGCAAAACAAGCAAATTAAATGTTACATGATGATAGTAGTGCCGTCAAGATGTATTGTGTTTCCTTGCTTTTACCAGGGAAGATAGACTAAACACTTCGCTGCTAATAAAATATGCATAAGGGAACGTGTCTGTTCCCTTATGCATAGGATAAGCACTACTCCTTTAAACCCATTTCCGCTTCTACAACTGTGGCAATACGGTTAACATAGTCCTTGCACAACTCCTCGGTCGGTGCCTCTGCCATGACGCGGACGAGCGGTTCCGTTCCGGATGGACGGACTAGGATGCGCCCGTTGCCGGCCATTTCTGTTTCAACCTGCGTAATGATCTCTTTAACTTTCTCATTATCGGTTACATGGTATTTATCCGTTACCCTGATGTTGACCAGGATTTGCGGGAACTTTTGGATTTCATTCGCCAGTTCGGATAACGGCTTCTTAGTCGCTTTCATGATATTCACGAGTTGAAGGCCGGTTAGAAGCCCATCACCGGTTGTATTGTAATCAAGGAATATAATATGGCCGGACTGTTCGCCGCCAAGATTGTACCCATTTTTCTTCATTTCCTCAACCACATACCGGTCACCGACAGCTGTCTGGACGCTTTGAATGCCGTGCTGCTCCAGCCCTTTATAAAATCCAAGGTTGCTCATAACGGTTGATACGACAGTAGACTGTTTCAGTCTGTTATGTTCTTTTAAAAACTTGCCGCAAATGTACATGATTTGGTCGCCGTCGACGATTGCTCCGTTTTCATCAATGGCAATGACACGGTCGCCGTCTCCGTCAAATGCAAGGCCGATGTCCGCTCCCTTTTCTTTTACAAAAGCAGCCAGTGCCTCTGGATGAGTAGAGCCAACCCCAGCGTTAATATTCAGGCCGTTTGGTGAAGCGCCCATTGTCGAAAGATCGGCATCAAGATCCGCGAATAGATGGGTTGCCAGTGAGGAAGTTGCCCCATGCGCACAATCAAGCGCAATATGGATGCCGGAAAACTCTTCATCAACCGTTTGCTTAAGGTATTGAAGGTACTTCTGCCCGCCTTCAAAATAATCATTCACTAGGCCAAGGTTTGCGCCTATCGGACGGGGCAGGTTGTCCTCCGGCAAATCCATTATCTGTTCAATTTCATTTTCCTGTTCATCGGAAAGCTTGAAGCCATCCGGACCAAAAAATTTGATTCCGTTATCTTCAACCGGATTATGTGATGCGGAAATCATGACTCCCGCCTGCGCCCCCAATGCCTTTGTAAGATAGGCCACCCCAGGAGTAGAAATAACGCCAAGCCTCATTACTTCCGCTCCGATGGATAGAAGCCCCGCGACTAGCGCGCCCTCAAGCATATGCCCGGAAACGCGTGTGTCGCGCCCGATAATCACTTTCGGCCTTTCTTTATCTTTTGTGAGGATGAATCCTCCGAACCTTCCCAATTTAAAAGCAAGCTCCGGTGTCAGTTCGCTGTTTGCGACACCCCGTACTCCATCGGTCCCGAAATATTTTCCCATTCTACAATCGCTCCTTCTGCTAAATCCACATCAAATGGTTGTTATGCATCTGTTTTTGTTATTGTAACGGTAGCTGTTTTTTTGGCCATCCTCCAGGAAACATCTTTAGGCCCATCGACCTCTATGTCAACATCATGGTCGCCTTCTTCCAAACCCGAAAGTTCAACAAACAGCCGAAAGTCGGACGGTCCGATTGATTCTATTTTCCCGGTCGGCCCATAGACAAGCAGGCTTGTACTGCCGCCTTCCGGATCTTTAAAGACTGCCTTTTGATCCGGGGAAAGACCCCTTATGTTGACCGGGATGGAAGAAATCTGTTTTTCTTCCTCTTCCTTGCGCACTTTGACAGTTATTTTCACCAGTTCCGGGGACACCTTTTTGATTCCCTCCGAAATGATGACTGGAACTGTAACCGTCCCGCTCTCTTTTATTTTGCTTAAATCCACCTCTGCCCTAACAGCCTTCGTGGCGGCCAGTACGGCCTCATCAGCGGTTATAACAGCATCCTTCACATCGGCTTCTATTGATTCAAGCACTAGGCCATCAGGCAGGGAACCCTTTTGAATAATATTAATTGGCACCTGTTTCGTCAAGCTTTTAATCGGAATGGTTACTTCCACTGAATCGGGTTCAACAATGACGCTTAGCTTGTTAAGCTCTCTATCGAATACTTGTATTTTTGCATCCCTTGTTGTTGTTTGTTCAATCGGCCTCTTCAAATCGACAGTCGCCTTCACATACGTAATGCTGTCAATAATATCTCTTGCGCCGGTAATCTTCACTTTATCCGGCGTAACCTTTGGCGGCGAGGGGGCAAACCCGTCTTTTACCATCGAAGTGTTGTACTCGGGGTCGACACTGAATTCCCGCGTAATCCTTTCCTGGACTGAAATATTGACTGCTGATGGGGAAACCACAGCATCCAGTTTATCCGATAAGTCGCGAACCTTCAATTTCACAGACCTGTTGCCAATCTGGGCTCCTTCAAGGTCAACATACACTTCAAAGTTCCTCGATGTTTTCGCATTCTGGACATGGCTCTTAGGCCCGGTAATTTTAATGTCTACTGTTTCAGGTATTCCTGTGACAATGAGATTTTTCGTGTCGTAATACGCTGTGACGGGAACATCTTTTATCGTCTCAGTCGTTTCATCCCCCGGCACGTAAATTTCGTTCAACTTTTTTCCTTCGGTTGGAACAGAGGAATAAAGCAGGAAGGCGAGCAACAGGGCGACGATTTTGACAAACCAGCTGTTATCCAGCATTTTATCCATTTTTCTTCATCCTCCAATTCCAAAGGGTTGAAGATGATGTTTTTCCCCTGTCTTTTCCCACAAATTCGTTGTTAATCATTTCCTTGAAGGTATCCATACTTAAATCCCGGTACAATTCCCCGTTTTTGGTAAGTGAAATACTCCCAGTTTCCTCGGATACGACAATGGTAATGCTATCGGTCACCTCGCTGATTCCAAGTGCGGCCCTATGCCTTGTCCCAAGCTCCTTCGAAATGAACGGACTTTCCGATAAAGGCAGGTAGCATGCTGCAGCGGCTATGTTGTTCTTTTGTAAAATAACAGCCCCGTCATGAAGCGGAGTATTCGGAATGAAAATATTAATAAGCAGCTCCGATGATATTTTCCCATCAAGCCGGATGCCCGTTTCGATATAGTCGGTCATCCCGGTTTCCCGCTCTATTGAAATAAGGGCTCCGATTCGCCGCTTTGCCATATAATCGGTTGCTTTGAAAATGGCCGACGCCGTTTTCTCAAGCTCTTCCTCTTCCTGCCCGCTAGTTCTGGAAAAGAATCGGCCGCGGCCAAGCTGTTCAAGTGCCCTTCTCAATTCAGGCTGAAAAATGATGATGATCGCGAGGAAACCCCAAGTAATGATGTTGTCCACAATCCAGCTTAAGGTTCTCAAATCAAAAAAGTCGCTGAGTACCTTTACAATTAAGATGACAAAGATGCCCTTTAAGAGTTGGACCGCCTTTGTCCCTTTTATTAACATGATCAGTTTATAGACGACGTACCAGACGATGGCAATGTCGACTATGCTGGCCAAAGATTTAAAAAGCGAAAAATCTCCAAAAGACATTGGTTTTCCTCCGGTCGTGTATTTAGGGAAAGAGCCGAAAATCCGGTTCTTATATATTTAGAACATGGGCCGGATTGCCTGGTGCATCCGGTAACTTAATGCCAGCTCAATAATTAAAATAAAATTGAAGATGGTTTGATATGTAACTTTCTCATTATACCATAAAATGATTCAGACGGAGGAATGCAAACCCTATGCCATGCAATTAATCAACAGGCAGTGAACGAAAATAAGCCACGCATGTGGCTTATTTCTCGTTAGGCTCCTTTTTTCCATCAAGGCTTACAAGCTCGGTGGCTGTTCTTTTAATTTGATACCATATCCAATCAAAGGCACGGTCAACCTCTTCTATATTTCCAGTCACATGTCCCGCTGAGGCAAGGTACTTCTCCCCATTAATCACGGTTACATTGCCCTGGACTTCCCCTTCTATTTCAATGTTTCCATTTTTAACAACCAGGTCGCCTTTGACGACCTTCCCCGCTGGAACAATCACAGTATGGTCTTTAATTACCACCTGGCCAGCATTTGTTGTTGAGAACTCCCGGTCACTGTCCCAGGCCGAGAAAAGGCTTCCCGCCATGAGGAAAATAAAAACTGCTGCCGCTGTAACTATCGGATGGCGCTTCATCCAGCGTTGAATCCCGACCTTTTTCTTTTCCTTGGGCAGTTTGGCCATGACCGATTGGGTAAAGTGATCTGGTGCGTGTACATTCGCCGTACTGCGAATGAGGGCAATCGTTTTCTTCATTTCATGAAAGATATTCTGGCAATCCGTGCAAGTGCCTAAATGGCTCTTTAAGATTTGTTCGTGCTCAGGGTCTAAATCGTCATCAAGATATTCATGCATGTATACAATTATTTCCTCGGGACAGTTCACATCATTCACCTCTTATACATGTCGTAATTGCTTCCTTAATGCTTCCCGCCCTCGATGAATCCTGGTTTTTACCGTTCCAAGGGGCAAATCGAGTATTTCACTTATTTCATTTAGCGACAATTCTTCAATATATTTCAGGACAATGACTGACCTGTATTTTTCGGGAAGCTTGATTATTTCCCCCTGGATGGCCTCTTGAAGTTCCATCATCTCAACTTCTTTATCGGGAAGGGGGGAATCGGACGGTATACGGGAATAAAGGGTTAATCCCTCAGTCCCTGCCATCTCGGCATCTAAATAAAAATCCGGCTTTTTCTTGCGGATTCTGTCAATGCAGAGATTGGTCGCAATCCTGTACAGCCAGGTCGAGAATTTATATTCCTGGTTGTAGCTGTTGATATTCACAAACGCCCTGATAAAGGCTTCCTGTGCGATTTCTTCGGCCTCATGGCTATTCCCGAGCATCCGGTATCCAAGCTGGTACAGCTTATCCTTGTACAGCTCGACTATCTCGGCAAATGCATCCTGGTCGCCTTTTTTGATTTGTTTTATCCTTTTTTTAACAAGAGCATCCAATGTTTTACCTCCGCCTCCAATTGCGGCTATGCGATAGTACGAACCGCGTGCAAAAAGGTTTCATTTATTTAATAACAATTTTAACAAAATCTTACCATATATCTATCCCGGAGGTTTGAAATTATCGAAGAACGGAGATAAAAATAGTAACTTTGAGAAAGGAATTGGTACTCATGCATGGTCATCTTTCCCAATTAGCAAGGGAAATTGAAACATCCCGAAGAGAAATGGTTCAACTTGCTTCCAACTCTGCTCTTACAGACCGTACCGTTCTCGAGGCCAGCACCAAACTGGACTCTTTACTGAACACTTACCATCTAATGATGAACAAAAAATACAAATCAGTTTAAGGATTTCTATTAAAAAAACCAGCAGCCTCTCTCAGCAGGAGGCCGCTGGTTTCTTGTTTCCCCATTATTGGCTTTTCCTATAAAAGCTTCTCTCCGAATAATGAGCCCATCAGTTCAACTGCGACCCTTGCTGTTTTGTTCCGTTCATCAAGTATTGGGTTTACTTCAACAAACTCCGCGGAGGTGATGATGTCAGCTTCAGCGAGCATCTCCATTGCCAGGTGGCTTTCCCGGTAGCTGATTCCGCCAATAACAGGAGTACCCACCCCCGGGGCATCCTGGGGATCGAGCCCGTCCAAATCAAGGGATAAATGAACGCCATCGGCCCGGCTTTGCAAATAGGCAATCGTCTCTTCCATTACACGCGCCATGCCCATTCGATCGATTTCATGCATTGTGTATACTTTAATGCCCTTTTCCTTAATCAGCTCCTTTTCTCCATCATCAAGCGCCCTTGCCCCAATAATAACAATATTCTCCGGCCTTACTTTTGGAGAGTAGCCACCCAGTTCCACCAGCATTTTATGCCCGATTCCCATGCTGACAGCAAGTGGCATACCGTGTATATTTCCGGACGGGGACGTTTCAGCCGTATTTAAATCACCATGGGCGTCATACCAGATAACACCAAGGTTTTTATAATGTTTGGAGATGCCGGCCAATGTACCAATGGCGATACTATGGTCGCCCCCAAGGACGAGCGGAAACGCCCCCTTTTGAACAACTTTATCCACTTCCTCGGCAAGTTTGGCATTTTTCTCGGTAATTAGTTCAAGATTCCTTAGCTTGGATTCCCTGTCGATGACAACTTCAGGCCTGCCGACAGGAATGTCGCCCAAATCCTCTATTTCATCAAATAATGTTTTCAGCCTTTCGACAACTTCAGCATAGCGGATAGCGCTTGGACCCATATCCACTCCCCTCCGCAATTGTCCAAGGTCCATTGGCATCCCGATAATGGACAACCTTTTCATCAAAAACTCCCCCTTTATTCACTTTATTGTAACCGCTTTCCTCCCACTGACTCAACTCGACAATCCTTTGAATATATATACAGAGGGAAATAACAAGCACAAAAAAGCCTTAAATCTCAAGTCGATTTAAGGCGAATAGGTCTTTATGTAAAATGTGATGGTGGAGCCTAGCGGGATCGAACCGCTGACCTCCTGCGTGCAAAGCAGGCGCTCTCCCAGCTGAGCTAAGGCCCCGTCTTTGTTGGAGCGGAAGACGGGGTTCGAACCCGCGACCCCCACCTTGGCAAGGTGGTGTTCTACCACTGAACTACTTCCGCGTATATTGAAATTATACTACAAAAGGTTCATTTGAACAAGAATATGAGCCATGAAGGACTCGAACCTTCGACCCTCTGATTAAAAGTCAGATGCTCTACCAACTGAGCTAATGGCTCGAGTTATTTATCTATCCTAAACCTCGTCAGCACGTGTGTCCCCACCTCAGTAAGGAACGCAAGTAGCAGCTCGGTGGGTACAACTCGCAGATTATTCACGTAGCTTCGCTCGTCTCTACCAACTGAGCTAATGGCTCGAGTATAAAAAAAAAGACTGGGCTAGCTGGATTCGAACCAACGAATGACGGAGTCAAAGTCCGTTGCCTTACCGCTTGGCTATAGCCCAATAACATTATTTTCCCCAAAACAGGAATTCCGATACAACTTAAAAAGAACATACATAGTATTGCTCTTTTTGTTTTGCCCTATTCAGGAATTGGTGGTGGGGGACGGATTCGAACCGCCGAACCCTGAGGGAGCGGATTTACAGTCCGCCGCGTTTAGCCACTTCGCTACCCCACCGATAAAATGGTGCCGGCTAGAGGACTTGAACCCCCAACCTACTGATTACAAGTCAGTTGCTCTACCAATTGAGCTAAACCGGCATAGTGGATATTATTAAAATTAATGGTGGAGGATGACGGGATCGAACCGCCGACCCTCTGCTTGTAAGGCAGATGCTCTCCCAGCTGAGCTAATCCTCCAAATAAATGGTGACCCCTACGGGATTCGAACCCGTGTTACCGCCGTGAAAGGGCGGTGTCTTAACCGCTTGACCAAGGGGCCTTCATAAAAATAAGCTTCCAAGCGGGCTCGAACCGCTGACCTCTTCCTTACCATGGAAGTGCTCTACCTACTGAGCTATGGAAGCATTATTCTATAATTTATTAGTAGTGGCTCCGCAGGTAGGACTCGAACCTACGACCGATCGGTTAACAGCCGATTGCTCTACCACTGAGCTACTGCGGAATAAATAGTATATCCATACTCTTGAACAGCAATTATGTCCCCGCCTCGGAAAGTCTCGCAAGGAGCGGCTCGGCGTGTACAACTAGCAGCTTATTCATGGTAGAGATGCTCGTCTCTACCACTGAGCTACTGCGGAATAATCAAAGCCTGGCAACGTCCTACTCTCACAGGGGCAAGGCCCCAACTACCATCGGCGCTGAGAAGCTTAACTTCCGTGTTCGGTATGGGAACGGGTGTGGCCTTCTCGCCATAACTGCCAGACAATGAATCAGACATATTCTATTATAATGCCTTTTTAGGTTTTTTCAAGAGAAAATTTCATTCCCTCAAAACTGGATAATTTTCAGAAGAAGTTCGGAAGAACAAAGTAATCTAATTGGTTAAGTCCTCGATCGATTAGTATCAGTCAGCTCCACACGTCGCCGCGCTTCCACCTCTGACCTATCAACCTGATCATCTTTCAGGGATCTTACTTCTTACGAATGGGAAATCTCATCTTGAGGGGG
>NZ_LIGI01000001.1:0-71064 GCF_001273955.1 Bacillus sp. FJAT-27245 | reverse complement strand
ATGTATTAGGCACGCCGCCAGCGTTCGTCCTGAGCCAGGATCAAACTCTCCAAAAAGAGTTGAGTCATGCTCAAAATGTTACGTTGGCTAGTGATCCGAAGATCACTATATTATTGTTTGTTGACGCTTGTTTGTTTAGTTTTCAAAGAGCAATTTTTTACCGCGTCGCTCAGAGGCGACTTTTTAAATATAACATGTTGTTTAACTTGTGTCAACAACTTTTTTTAACTCTGTCACTGCCTAGCAGCAACGTTTTTTAATATACCAAGATAACAATGCAAAGTCAACAAGAAATTTAAACAGAATTTTTTTCAATAAAGAAAACCTCAAGACGATCCATGATAACTTCAAAGATCATGATTTTTTATTCTCTTTTTCCTCATATAAATCATGCACTCTGCGGGCGGGGCTATTCTTCTGAAAAGCATAAATAAAATTTTATACCGCTCCTCCATAGCTCTTTTAGCAATATGGTCTATTCTTTCGTCGTCCAAATCAAAAAGAATTTCTTCCATTTCCCTTTTAAGAAGATATTCCAGTTCCTTCACTTCCTTACCATTAACCAACAAACCAATCATACACGTACCACTCCTGCGATGGATTTGCACCTTATGCTTTCCAAATAATTCTATTCTATGTGAATTTGATATTCATACAAGGAGGTTTTTGGACATAGATATAGGACAAGGAAAGCTTTGGACGGGGGAATGAAGGAGTGAATTTCTTTGTTGTTTTAAACGGAAAGAGAATGAAGCAGGGCATTTTAATAGTCATATCAGCATTATTTACAGCCTGGATTGTGTATATGGAAAACCTGGTCCAGGTCCCGGTGTTTTCAACGAAGGATGGCCCAAAGGCGGTTTATAAGGGGGAAAAGGATGTCGCCTTGACATTTAATATTGGCTGGGGAGATGAAAAAGCTTCGCCAATTTTGGATGTCCTTGAAAAAGAAAATGTAAAATCGGCTACGTTCTTTTTGTCCGGTGCCTGGGCCGAACGCCACCCGGACCTCGTAAGCAGGATAACAAAGCTTGGTTATGAAATCGGCATACTCGGTTATGGCTATGAAGACTATACGGCTATCGAGGATAGTGACATTCGAAAGGACCTAGCCAAGGCACAGACTGCCTTTGGCAAATTGAACATAAAAAAAATCACATTAATTCGCGCCCCTACAGGACATTTTGACAAAAGGACGTTGAAAATTGCCGAGCGATTTGGGTTCACTGTCGTACATTGGAGTGTTGATTCTAAAGACTGGACCAATCCCGGCACCAAAAAGATCCTAGCAAACATTCAAAAAGCAGGGGCAGGCGACATCGTCCTTCTCCATGCTTCAGATTCAGCCAAGCAGACTGCAAAAGCACTCCCGGGCATTATTAAAGACTTGCAGGCTAAGGGTCTAAAGTTTGTTACTGTTTCAGAAATGATAGCCAACGGAGAAGCAAAAACTGAAGAAGTGAAATAAATAATACAAGCCGCCCATTTAATCGGGCGGCTTGTTGTAATGTCTGGCCTTGGACCTTTAACCATCGGCGGAAAAACGCCGCTGATGGAAGCTTCACTTATTTGAACGGCTTGAGTTGTTTTGTTCCTTGTAGAGGTTTTTTCTCCTGAAGCTTCTTCCGCTCTTCAAGTGATTTTTCATTTAGCTTATGAAGGACAAGCAACTGATAACTGTTACAGACAAGCAGTGGTATCAGCATAAGGTAAAACCAGCTGCCATCATTTACCCTAAGGACAGGAACCCATTCAAAAACAGTTCCGACTACCATGAAAAATAGCGCCGGTATGAAAGCCTCTTTGTTTGTCTGCCTCATCTTTTGCCAGGCTGCCGCCAATCCAGCAACAAGGACAATCAACGCGGGGATTACATAGGAAACAGCCCCTTCCCCTTCCTTCGCAAAAGAAATGTACCTCAAATAAATCAAATCAAACAGGACAAATGCTAATATGACCGCCTGCACGCTATTCCACAGCTTTACTGATTTAAATATACCAAGGCCGAACCTGTGGACGGTCAAATAAGCAAAGAATCCCATTTGGCTCAATAAACTGAATATTAACCCAACCCCGACGAGCCAAATGAGGACTGATAGAATTTCAAGGACTTGGACGTGGGTAAACAACGGTTCAAATTTATCCCACCGGACAATAAAACCGGTAATGACAGTTGTAAGAGCCCCAAGCATTAAGGTGTTGATGAATAATTTAACCCAATTACGGCTAGTCACATTTTTTCCCCCAGCATTGCATTCTTTTTCTGCTTGCCAAAAGCACAAACTTCTAGTGCCAGTGACGTTTTCACTTCATTGTACCAACCGGCACCGGAAAAATCCAGGCATTCCGATTCCGCGAATAATTCCATGTATTTTTCTTCATTCTAAGGATAAGTGCCATTCGTTGAAGGGAGCTATCGGGAATGAAAAAGGTTTATATGCTGCTTTTTATCGGGACTTTAATTATGGTCTCGGGGTGTGCGGCCGGGACTAGCCAGGTTGAGACTAAGTTAAATTATGAGGAAACCAAAAAAATGCTTGTCGATATCCTCCACACGGATGATGGAAAAAAAGCCATCCACGAAATCATGACTGACGACACAATTAAACAGCAAATGATTATGGACCAGTCCGTCGTTTCTGATACAATCCAAAAAACATTGATCTCCAAGGAAGGAATGGATTTTTGGAAGAACTCGCTTAAAGATCCCAAAATGGCCGCTGCCTTGGCAAAAAGCATGAAATCGGAAAACGAGAAGCTGTTAAAGGATTTGATGAAAGACCCGGAATACCGGGCGATGATGATTGAGATACTTAACGACCCTGAAGTGCAAAAAGAGATGGCCGATGCCTTAAAAAGCAAAGATTTCCGGCTCCACCTGCAGGCTGTTATCGCCGAAGCAATGCAAAGCCCTTTATTTAAAGCCGAGATGCAAGATCTTCTTTTGCAGGCAGCGAAAGAGGCCGCTAAAGGAGACAAGGGCGAAGGAGGTAAGGGAAGCGAAGACAAAGGCGGGKCTTAATGGATTAAAAAAGCCTCTTCCGATTTTCCGGAGAGGCTTTTGTTTCCTTATTTATCCAATTTCTTAATGACTTTGTCGGCAATTTGCAGATAAATGGCGCCAATGGTGTGTTCCTCCTGGTAAACGGAAGGGGCAAAATCTTTTTCATCCCAATCCGGCTGGCCAAGAGGAAGCTGGCCAAGGATTTCGGTATTGAGCGCTTCGGCAAGTTTTTCCCCGCCGCCTTTCCCGAAAATGTATTCCCTTTCGCCAGTAGCCTTGCTTTCAAAATACGCCATATTTTCAATAACGCCCAGAATTTCATGTTCGGTCCTTAACGCCATCGCGCCGGCCCTGGCCGCAACAAATGCCGCTGTAGGATGGGGTGTCGTTACGATGATTTCCTTGCAGGACGGCAGCATGGAGTGGACATCAAGCGCTACATCTCCTGTTCCCGGAGGCAGGTCCAAAAGAAGGTAATCAAGGTCTCCCCAATTAACCTCCTCAAAAAAGCTATTCAGCATTTTGCCAAGCATTGGGCCTCGCCAGATAATCGGTGCATTGTCCTCGACAAAGAAGCCCATGGAAATGACCTTTACCCCAAACCGCTCGACTGGAAGGATTTTTTCATCTTTAATAGCGGGGCGTTCGGTAATGCCCATCATATCAGGTACACTGAACCCATAAATATCGGCATCGATCAGCCCTACTTTTTTCCCAAGGCGCGCCAGTGAAACGGCAAGGTTAACGGAAACGGTCGATTTCCCGACGCCACCCTTTCCGCTCGCGATAGCAATGAAGGTTGTTTTACTTCCTGGGGATAACAGTCCAAGATCTCCCGTTTCCGTCATTGCTGCACGATGCTTCGCCAATTCCTCCTCCGGAAGTTGGCTAAAGCGGAGGCCGACTGATGCTGCTCCCTGGCTTTTTAAAGCGTTAACAATTTCAGTCTGGAGCTGAAGCTGTTCTGCGGTACCGGTCTTGGCGATCGCTATTTTCACACTCACATGGTTCTTTTCTTCCTTAACCTTTATTTCCTCGATAGCATTCAGTTCACCCAGCGATTTATGTAAAAATGGTTCCTGTAAACCGCTCAATACTTCCCGTACGATAGCCTCTGTAATCATCTACTAAAGCACCCGCCTTATGGATTTGGTTACTGCCAACCGTTGCCGGCATGTCTTAATATTATAACATAGAGCCCGGAAAGGCTGTTAAATGGCGCACACCTTGTCTTTTATGTACGATAAAATTAAAGAGGGAGACGGCCGGGCCTCTCCCCATCATCTTTCCGTAAAAAACCGATTGATTCCTTTATAAATGGATGCCGCCACCATTTCCTGGTATGAATCACGCGCCAAATTTATTTTCTCATCCGGATTGGATAGGAAGCCAGCCTCTACAAGCACCCCGGGTATTTCCGCATGCTTCAAGATAAAAACGCTATTAAGCGGCTTTTCTTTCCTCGTTGTGTTTTCAAGATTCGTTCTCAATTCTTTCTGAATCAGCCTGGCAGCTTTTTTGTTTTCCTTATTATTCGTGCTATAAAAAGTTTGCGCTCCGCTCCATTGGGGTGCAGGGATTGCATTCAAATGGATACTGACAAAAAAATCCGCATTCGACTCATTGATAATCTTGAGCCTTTCTTTTAAATCGACAGTTTTTCTGCGACTGTAGCCCTTCATTTCCGGCGGTGCCAAATCCTTGTCTGTATCCCTTGTCATAATGACAATCGCCCCCTGTTGCTGCAGGAAATCACGCAGCTTCATGGATATGCTTAACGCGATGTCCTTTTCCTGTATTGGCCTGTCACCCGCTCCCCCGTCAGCTCCCCCATGTCCGGGATCAATCAGAATCACTGTTCCTGAAAGCGGCAAATGCCAAGTATTCCAAGAATGGTTATCGGAAAAATCATATTGGATGATAAAAAATAACATTAGCAGCCCAATTGCAAAAGCCGTCCTTTTCAATCTTTTAATCGACACTCTGCCCAGCCCCCTGCCTGTCCTTTTCCATTTCACTATATGGCTCTAGAACAGGAAATAGAACAGGAATCAGGCTGAACTAGTGAAGTCGTAGCTTCTGGCGGCGTATCCCTTTTTCAAAGCCATCAAGCCACCATTTTCTTACATATTGCTCACAGTTGAAATATAGGGATTCACTGTAATACCCTTCATCCCCACCTCCCCAATACAAAAGGAAGTTAAACAGGGTATCAATCAGATGGGTTTCTTCAGGCTCACACCGTTCAAGTGTCCATTCAACTTTTTCCCCGCGGGCACCAAATTTGCTGAATTGCGCTCCGAGCAAATATGCTTCAACCGCCACATCGTAGCACGCTTCCTCAATGCCCGGATTTTGGAGTAGGCGATAGGACATCCTCGTCGATCCGAAATGCTCCTGTACCCGTTTCTTTAATTCATTTATCGAAAGTTCCTTTAGGACCGATCGTTCATATTTTATTTGTTTTTCACGCCTTTTTTCATTAAAGGTTGTAATAACATTCACTGTTTTCACCTCTTACTCCCTAGTGTTTATCCGTAACATGAGGAGAATACCGGACCAGGGATTGATTCGCTTTCCAGTTTTACAACCTATTAGCAATCATGTATGCTGAAGTCAGAATAGACAGATTATTCAGGGGGGGTATTTTTTTGGAAAAAGAACATGAAGTCCTTTTTAGGCAGCTGAGCGATTATCGAAACGATATCCTTGGCTGCGTAGCCAATGTGTCCGAGGAGGCCGCCGATATAGTACCAATCGGCTTCAACAATAATATCCGCTGGAACCTCGGCCATATTTACCTGGATCAATTGCTGTGGATTAAGCATCTGACAAAAGAGCCAATTGAAATTCCCGAAGGATTCAATGAATGGTTCGGGTTTGGGACGAGCCCTGCCAACTGGTCAAGCGAGCCCCCATCCCTTGAAGAATTGAAGAAGCTGCTCTTCCGCCAGCCGGAATGGATTAAAGAAACGTATGGAGATAGGCTTAATGAAACATTCCCGGAAACTGAATCTGGCATGCATACAATCGCCCAGGTGCTTGTAAGGACAATTTTCCATGAAGGAATCCATTTGGGAGCCATCCTTGCCCTAAAAAAATTCCTATAATGCCATACACGGCAAAAGCAAAGGGCAGGCTGTTTTCGCACAACAGCCTGCCTTTTACTTTACTTCCTTTGTAGATACTTTTCGCCAAGAATTTCTTTGACATCGTATTCCTCAGGATTCAGTTCTTTTTCAACAAATGAAAGTACCTCTTTTTCATGCAGGCCATACATAGTCTCGATTTCCTTTGAGAATAAGCGTTGGCCATTCTTGAGCATGTCTGATAATCCCGACTGCGGCCTTGGCTCAAGCGATTCTGTTACTAAAATGACTTGCTTTAACCCATTGACATAATCTTCGAATGACCGGGCCCCGACAAGTTTAACTCCCTTTTTTTCTTCGTTGACCATAATGATTGTTGGAAAGCCTCTAACTCCCAAGCTTTTAGCTAAAGCGAAATCTTCATTCAGTAATTGTTGCGCCTGTATGCCTAAAGCCTTTTTTACGATTTCCGCCCCATTGAGGCCCAACTGGTCGACGAGTTCAATTAATACGTTATCCTCGGCGATGTTTTGATTTAACACAAATACCGCTTCCCGTGCTTTTCGTAAAAAGTCATTTGCCAATTTGTCGCTGCTTTGCTTTATTATTTTGTAAACACGCGAAGGTGGATAGGATGAATGGACAGGATGGTCGAGCCATAACGAACCATCAATCGGCATTCTGGAATGCTCCCCTACTTCCCTCCAGTGGCCGGCGACATCAGAGGCTTTGCGGATTCCGTTGCTGACATCCGCGAAACCTTCCCAGCTTTCCAAAAGTCCCCCCATGACCGTTTTCATGTTAAAATAATGGCCATATTGTGCAATGAACTTATTTAACGTCGGCTCAAGTGCCCAGCAATGGGAACAAATTGGGTCGGTTACATAATAGAGTTCAATGACTTCCGTGGGTTTTGAAAAATCGATCAACTTCATTTCTTCCTCACCTGCTGTGCCGCATACACCTGTTTCCAAATCACAAATCATGTTATTCTTGACAGTCATTTTTAATCACCCCAACTATATTTAAAATCAATCTGTTGTACAATTAAGTGTATATAGTGGGCACAATTGGCTCAATGCGCAGATTAGTCCTTTTATTGCGTAAGCAACAAATTCGCAAAACTGTCTATAAAATAGAGAGGTGGATTTCGTTCATGACACAAACCCAAACAGACCCCAGGGTCCTCCGTACGAGAAAATTGATCATGGAGGCGTTCATCGAGCTTTCTGGAAAAAAGGAATTTAAAGATATTACAATAAACGATATCACGGCAGAAGCGACCGTTAATCGGGCGACTTTTTATAAACACTTCGCCGATAAATACGAACTATTGGAAAAGGTTTTATCCGAAGTCCTTATGATTAATTTTGATTCCAACATCCTTGATCAAAATAATTTCAATCAGGAAGTAGTGACGAGTATCTTTACTTCAATCACCAATTTCCAAAAGTCGTTATCGAACCGATGCCACCGCGGCTATGAAGATACGATTGCGAAAATAATAAAGAGCCATTTGGAGATTATTTTTTTGAAAATGTTTAAACAGGTGAAGCCGGATGGTGATGAGGAAGCCTTGAGAATAAGCGCAGTAATGCTGAGTTGGGGAATTTTTGGTGCCTCCCTTGACTGGCAGGCAAACAGCAGTCTTGCTGCAGAGGAGTATATTTTAAAAAGTATACCGTATATTCTGGATGGGATATGTTTATAAAAAGGGCGTACCCTATTCGGCAACTGAACCCACGATAAGTGGGTTCTTTGAGGCCTTTATTCGAGCTCCTTCGTTAAGTTTTCCATTGTCGACTCATCCATCGGACCGATAAATTTTATTGCTATCCTCCCGTTTGTATCAATAATATAGCTCGTAGGAATTACAAAAGCTTGATATTGCCTGCCAATATCCCCACCCTCATCTAAGGGAATATCAAAGGTAAGACCGAAATCTTTAACAAATTTATCAATTTCCTTTTTCCCTTTATCCATATTTGTCAGGTTTACGGCCACTATTTCAATGCCTTTATCTTTGTTTTTTTCATAAAAATTTTGCATATGAGGCATTTCAGCCTTACAGGGCGGGCACCATGTAGCCCAAAAATTTAAGATTACCTTTTTTCCTTTATAATCGGATAGTTTGACTGTTTCTCCGCTTAATGTGGCTAATTCAAAGTCAGGTGCCAGCTTTCCTTCTTTTACTTCAGAGAGATCCMCCCCCGGAATATCCTCATCCGCCGATATCACCTCTTCAGTTTCAGAATTCAACTTATCTTTGGCCGCCTCCTTTTCATATGGCCTCCACAGGTTGACGAATACAATACCAATTGCCAATATGATAATTGCTATAGACATAAAATTTTTATTCAAGTCATCTTGCCTCCTTATCTGTTTCATGTGGAGACATAGCTATTTCTCCAAACCCTAAACCATCTTTAAAAATCCATCTCACCCCCTCTCAACATAATGGTAATTCCTAATTGTTAAGAAATGATTAAGCTTTTGAATTCACGGGCAACTCTATCCAAAATGTATGGTTGATGCCATCCGTATTGATTCCGACCTTACCGCCGTGGGAAGCAATAATACTTTTGGTAATTGCAAGCCCAAGCCCGGTACCCCCCGTTTCTGTGCTTCTTGATTGTTCCATTCGATAGAAGCGTTCAAAGATAAGGTCTTGTTTTTCAGGATCAATATATTGGCCGGTATGTGTGAAAACAATGATGTATGTCTCATTTTCTATCGATCCCCTCACGGTTAACACCTCTCCGGTATTGTAATCGATAATATTTTGAAGAATATTTGTAAAAGCCTGCTTGAGGCCATCTTGATTCCCGAGTATTTCCGCTTGGTCAATTTGAATGTGATAGTTTTTAAATTTGTTTTCCAGTTTTAATTGGAAGGTCGTGATTACCTTTGACAACACTTCATTGACCATTAAAGGATGAAACTGTTTTTCAAAAAAATAATTCCCATAGTTCCAGGAATTCAATTCTGTTATCCGTTCCACAATCCTTGTAATGCGTTTAGATTCTTCAAGCAGAGAGGAGAATAATTCGGAATCTCCTTCAATCACTTTGTTTTGCAGGGCCTCAAGATACCCGTTTATATTTGTTAACGGGGTACGAAGCTCATGCGCAATATCACGAAGCATTTCCTCCCGCTGCTCTTGTACCAAATAAAGTGTCTCAGTCATGGAATTGAAATTCTCGATCAATTCCTTCATATCGCCTGATGTGCTTACCTCAATTTTAGTTGGGATATTGCCTTCCTTTATTGCTTTTGCTGCCGATGATAAAGACTTAATGGGACTCATTATTTTTTTGACCGTAAAATAATGAAATAGTCCGACCATAATGAAGGCCATGGTGCCTGCCTTCCAAAGAAATCCATTCAACGTATCAACAAGGGCCTGGCCTGTAACCTGTTCCGAATTAACCAAAAAACAAGCATAATCCTTGACTGATATGCCTGCGATAAGGATGACGAGCAAAATGACAGTACTATTCAAAGCGATAAGCCGTGATAAAAGGTTGGAATTTTTATCATAAAGCCACAAATTTATACCCCATTCCCCGTACGGTTTGAATATAATCCTTAGGCGTTTTGTCCTTGATTTTTTCACGTAAATTCTTGATATGGACATCAATTGTTCTGTCTGATACTGCTTTTTCATTGTTCTCATAGATTAAGGAAAGGATCTGTTCCCTTGATAAAATTTGATTAGGATGCTGCATGAATATATGAAGAAGTTTAAATTCAAAATGGGTTAATTCAAGCGGCTTACCATTGATTGATGCCTCTCCTTTTGCCGGCTTAATTGTAAACCCGGTAAAACTCAACTTTCCGCAGCGACTCGCCGTCCTTCTGAGCACTGCTTCAATACGGACCATTAATTCTCCGGGGCTGAAAGGCTTGACGACATAATCATCTGCACCCAATTTGAAACCTTTAATCCGTTCTTTTTCAGATACTTTTGCCGTCAGCATTATGATCGGCATCCTACTCTTATAATCCTCCCGAACCCATCTGCATAACTCTTCACCACTGACCTCAGGAAGCATTAGGTCAAGAATTAAAATACATGGGTCCATCTCTTCTATTTTTTTCTTTGCCTCCAGTCCGTTCACCGCTTCAATCACTTCATATCCCTCTCGGGTCAAATAAATTTTTACAAGGGTGCGTATTTTTGAATCATCTTCTACAATTAAGACTGATTTTCCAATTAAGTTTTCTTGGCGCAAGCCCACTTCCTCCTTCTTATCAAAAGAATAAGTTATATGCTGACAGCCAGGCGCTGATTTTTTGCATTTGTCCGCTTAAGACCAGGAATCCCAGCAATACCATGATCATGCCATTAATAAATGCAAGCTTCGGCAAATATTTGTTGATTTTTCTCATTGCACTCAGAGAATAGGAAAGAACAATGGAAATGATAAAAAACGGAATGGCCATTCCAAGGGAATAGGCACCTAACAGAAAAACCCCCTGACTTAGGGTTTCTGATGACCCCGCCAATAATAGTATGGAGGAAAGGGCAAGTCCGACACATGGGGACCAGCCTGCTGCAAACGCCATTCCTAATAATATGGAACTAAAAATATTTTTTGAACCCTGTTCAGTTTCGAACCTTTTTTCCTTCATTAAGATTTTAAATTTTATTAGGCCAGCCATCTGCAACCCAAAAACAATAATCAGCAAACCAGCTATTTGCATAATGATCATTCGGTAATCCGCCAGAGCCTTACCGATAAAGCTCGCCGACGCTCCAAGTGCAATAAAGATAAGACTAAAACCAATAATAAAACCTATTGATCTTGAATAAAGCTTTTTTCGATTAACCTGCATTTTAGCATCTTCAATCTTTCCACCTGTTAAATGGGTTATGTAGGCTGGCAAAAGAGGAAATACGCATGGGGAAAAGAAAGATAATACGCCACCCGCTAGTGCAAAAATTACTCCGACATCATTCATCAATACTCACTCCTTTTCAAATTCATTATGGATTTGAATTGTTAAAGAATGATTAAGATTGGACGTGCATTTTTCGATGAATAATCAGGTTTTCAAAACACTACATGGGCGGATAAATATTGCTGGAAAGTTATGAATGGGAATAAACCAGAGAGGGATAAGCAGAAAGTCCATTTTCTTATAAATAAACTTCTTCAATAAAAAAGGACCCTTAAGACAGAGAAAATCATCTTCGCCCAAGGGTCCAGCTCTTGCAGAACACTTTGCTATTGCTATTGCACAGCCCGGCCCATAAAAGCAATTAAGCCGCCTTCAATATCCTGGGCAAATGCCTTTTCTAAAAGATGCCGTAGTCATTGTAATAAAATTTTTCAATAAAAAAGCCTGCTTGGAATCGAGTTCCAAACAGGCTCAAACCCATCATTAACAAGGGGTTTAGCGTTTTGAGAATTGTGGTGCACGACGTGCGCCTTTAAGACCGTATTTCTTACGCTCTTTCATGCGGGCGTCACGAGTAAGAAGGCCTGCGCGCTTCAGAGTTGGACGGAATTCTGGGTCAGCTTGCAGCAATGCACGTGCAATGCCGTGGCGGATAGCGCCAGCCTGGCCAGTGTAACCGCCACCCCTAACGTTTACAAGAATGTTGTAGCTGCCAAGAGTTTCAGTAGCAACAAGCGGCTGCTTAACAACTTCGCGCAACGCTTCGAACGGAATGTAGTTAGTGATTTCACGATCATTGATTAGGATTTGTCCATTGCCTGGAACTAGACGTACGCGGGCAACGGAGCTTTTACGACGGCCTGTGCCGATATATTGAACTTGTGCCAAGTTAATACCCTCCCTTTATTATCCGCGAAGTTCGTAAACTTCTGGTTTTTGTGCTTGGTGCGGATGCTCGCTGCCTGCATAAACGTGCAGCTTTTTGAACATTTGACGGCCAAGAGAATTTTTAGGAAGCATGCCTTTCACAGCAAGCTCGATCATTTTCTCAGCATAGTTTGTACGCATTTCAAGTGCAGTCCTTTGCTTAAGGCCGCCTGGGTGGTTGGTGTGGCGGTAGTAAATCTTGTCATGAAGCTTGTTTCCAGTCAGTTGGACCTTGGAAGCATTCAAGATGATTACATTGTCACCAGTATCAACATGCGGTGTGAAAGTTGGTTTGTTTTTACCACGTAGAATTGCTGCAACTTCGGAAGCAAGGCGTCCAAGAGTTTTGCCTTCAGCATCAACTACGTACCATTTACGCTCGATATTGTTGGCATTCGCCATAAATGTTGTACGCATGGGTTTCCCTCCTAATTAAATCCGAAAAATATTGGTTTAGCGCTTCTTCCCGTTATCCAATAGGGCCGGCTCTGTTCCGGGAGCGGCTGTGGCACGGGTTTGCGCCTTCAAGTTCATGTTCATATATTTCTAATCACGATGAGGCTTTCCGGGGCTTTATCGTGGGATTAAAATACATACATATGATATAATAAATCCTTGCGAGCTCAATGTCAAGAATTTATTATACACCAGGTTTAGTTGTTTTACATTCTTCAACCGAATCCTCGTAAAATACTTCCCAAAGATACAATCCATGCGCCGGCGCGGTTTTTCCCGCGAGCGTCCTGTCCCGGGCCGCGATCAGGCCAGGCATGTCCGCCGCTTCCCTGGCACCGGAGCCAACCTCAATCAATGTCCCTGTCAGAATCCTGACCATGTTGTATAAAAACCCGTTTCCCCTGAATCTAAGCACAAGGCACTCGTCTTCCTTCTTGAAAGATATCTCAGTAATCGTTCTCACTTTATCGACAACTTCTGTATTGGAGGCACAAAAGCTCGAAAAATCGTACGTACCGGTTAAATGCCGGGCTGCTTCCTCCATTTTTGCCACATTAAGCGGATATGGATAGTGGTAGGCATAGTTGCGGTTAAACGGGTTTTTGGGTTGGCCCAGATAAAGGACGTAACGGTACTCCTTCCCGGTTGCATCAAAACGCGCGTGGAAATCCTGATTCACTTTTACAACCGTGAGAATCACGATTTCCCCGGCAAGCATGGAGTTAAGGGCTGCTGGCCAGCGGTCGGACGGAATTGAGAGCGGAGAGTCGAAATGGATGACCTGCCCCTTCGCATGGACGCCCGAGTCGGTCCTACCCGAAGCGGTGACCTTGACAGCTTTACCTTTATGAATTTTCGCCAGGGCGGCTTCAATTTCTCCCTGGACTGTCCGCTTACCAGGCTGGACCTGATAACCGGCAAAGCCTGTTCCATCATACGTAACAACGCATTTATACCGTTGCATGGTAACCCTCCATTAGGACCTTAGTAAAACAAGGACAATGGCCAGAAGCAGAAGCAGGCCGACTTGCAGTGAATCGAGCGGTTTCCAGTAAAGCTGCCGGAACCGCGTCCTGCCCTCGCCGCCCCTGTAGCCTCTTGCTTCCATTGCAGTTGCCAGATCCTCCGCCCGTTTAAATGAACTGACAAACAGTGGAATTAAAAGCGGTATGATTGCCTTAACGCGTTCCTTAATTGGCCCGCTCGCAAACTCAACTCCCCGAGCTGCCTGGGCTTTCATGATTTTGTCCGTTTCCTGCATCAGGGTAGGGATGAACCGTAGGGAAATTGACATCATCAATGCCATTTCATGAACTGGAAAACGGATTTTCTTCAATGGATTCAAAAGGACTTCGAGGCCATCTGTAATCTCAATCGGAGTCGTTGTCAATGTCAATAAGGACGTTACAAGAATCAGGAAGAAGAAGCGCATGGAGATAAAAATCCCTTGCCTGATCCCTTCTTCGTATATTTTCATAAAACCAAGGTCCACGACTACGTTTCCCTCTTTTGTCAGGAACAGATGAAGCAGCAGCGTGAAGATAACCAGGAAAAAAATCGGTTTTAGGCCTTCAAAAAGGAACCTGAACGGGATTTTCGACAGGCCCAGCAAATAAAATGTATAAAGACCAAGCAAAGTATAGGTTATGGCATTATTCGCAATGAAAACGATGCCGACAAAAGCAAAAACGAGAATCAGCTTTGATCTGGGGTCCATTCGGTGGATCGCCGACTCGGCAGGCACATAGCGCCCAAAGATCATTTTCTCCATCATGGCTGTCCAACCCCCTCGTACCGGGAAATCGCATCGGCAAGCTCTTCAATTGTCAAATAAGTCTTTCCAAGCTGTACGCCCATTTTCTCTTCCCACTTCAGTTGAAAGCGAACGGCCTCCGGTACATCAAGGCCAAGTGAGACGAGTTCAGCCGGATGTGAAAAAATTTCTTCAGGCGTGCCGATTTTTACCGTCCTGCCATTGTGTAAGATTGCGATCTTATCGGCATAGCGGGCCGCGTCCTCCATGCTGTGTGTAACAAGCACGGTCGACTGCCCCCTTTCCTGGTGGAGACGGTAAAACATGTCCATTATTTCTTTCCTGCCGCGGGGATCAAGGCCTGCGGTTGGTTCATCGAGAACAATCACTTCAGGCTCCATTGCCAAAACTCCGGCAATGGCAACGCGTCGCATCTGCCCGCCTGATAAATCGAAAGGCGATTTTTGCAAAATTTCTTCGCCAAGGCCTACCTGGCTGATAGCGATCCTTGCCCTTTCCTTTGCCTCGTCTTCCGATACGCCAAAGTTCATTGGCCCGAAGCAGATATCTTTATCGACCGTTTCCTCGAATAGCTGATGTTCAGGGAATTGGAAGACAATCCCGACCTTTTGGCGCACTGCCTTCAAGTTCTTTTCTTTTTTTCCACCCTGAATGGTTCGGTCTCCGATTGTGACTCTCCCCGATGTAGGTTGAAGCAGGCCGTTTAAATGCTGAAGGACAGTTGATTTGCCGGAGCCCGTATGGCCAATGATCGCCAAATAAGTGCCCGAGGGAATATCAAGCGTGACATCACTTACAGCCAGCTTTTCAAACGGGGTGCCTGCCTGGTACTTATACTCTATATCTTTGAGCGAGATGTCCATAATTCCGTCACCAACTCTTCTTCAGACAAATAATTTTTCGGCAGTTTTATCCCTCTTTCGGCTAACGCCTTCCCCATTTTAACAGCAAACGGAATATCGAGGCCGAGGGAAATAAGTTCTTCATCCAGCGCGAAGATTTCTTCCGGCGTACCTTCTCGGTAAACCGATCCCTTATTCATGACGATAATTCGGTCAGCTTTAGCGGCTTCATCAAGATCATGGGTTATTGAGATGACTGTCAAGGCTTTCTCCTCTTTCAACAGCCTCACGGTTTCAAGCACTTCTTCCCGTCCTCTTGGGTCAAGCATCGAGGTCGCTTCATCGAGAATAATAATCGATGGCCTGAGCGCCAAAACTCCGGCGATCGCTACCCGCTGCTTTTGCCCGCCGGAAAGATGGTGCGGCTCTTGGTTAAGAAATTGTTCCATTTTTACCTTTTCCAAAGCTTCCGGGACACGGACGGCCATCTCTTCCTGAGGGATGCCGTTGTTTTCCAAACCAAAAGCCACATCATCTTTTACTGTCGTCCCGACAAATTGGTTGTCCGGGTTTTGGAATACCATCCCTAGCATTTTTCGAATATCCCAGACAGTTTGTTCGCTGAGCGCCACTCCTCCTACCACAATGGTTCCGTTTTGCGGATATTGCAGCCCGTTCAATAGCCTGGCCAATGTGGACTTTCCAGATCCGTTATGCCCAACAATCGCCAGCCATTCTCCCTCGTAAACGTCAAAACTGACATCCTTGATGGCATATCGATCTGCATTGGTGTATTGAAACGACACATTCTCAAGGCTAATAATCGGTTTTTTCACCGGGCCTTCCTCCTCTCGGCTCACCTTTTCTCTCTCTGCTCTTTTTCTTTCCGTAAAAGCAAAAAAAGCCTGCACCCCGCCCCCCTTCAGATTAAAATCTGATGTACTACAGGGTTTCTTTTTGAGAAACGGGAGGGGTGCATGAGCTAGACGGGACAGGAAAAGAATGCAGCAGATTTTGCAAAGGGTTGTTGCATTCTTCCGTGAGTATAGGCCAATCCTGGCCATCCGGTTATCTTTTTGATATTCCTGCCCATCGTAACGCTCTTTTTGGCTTGTGCGGTTAAACTATTCATTTCCAACAGAAAGCGGGCACTACCGCTTTTCTTCTGTCCAGCTTCAGCGCCCAGCGGCTAGTGGACTTCGGTCTCCTCCTTACGATAAGTCAACATCGAATCGCTAGCGCTCTTCGTGTTTCCTTTATCTCGATCGGAGCCCTCCAGTCCATACGCCGCTGAACGGGCGCCTCAGCTTTTCTTTTAAAAAAGGCAAGAAACAAGTTTCATGAAACTGTCCCTTGCCTTCTACGCGGTGTATTAAACTAGCTCGATGATGACCATTGGTGCACCGTCGCCGCGGCGAGGACCAACTTTCATGATGCGAGTGTATCCACCTTGACGCTCTGTGTAACGAGGAGCGATATCAGCAAACAATTTTTGTAATGCATCTGTGTTGTTTTCAGCATCAGCTACTTCGTTACGGATGTAAGATGCTGCCTGGCGGCGTGCATGCAAATCTCCGCGCTTTCCAAGAGTGATCATCTTTTCTACAACAGAACGCAGTTCCTTCGCACGTGTTTCAGTAGTCTGGATACGTTCGTTAATGATTAGGTCAGTTGTAAGGTCACGAAGCATCGCTTTACGCTGTGCGCTTGTGCGGCCTAATTTCCTGTATGCCATGAAGGGTTCCCTCCTTTGTTGAAGTCAGTAAAGGCTTTGGTGGCTTTGCCGGACTAGTCGTCCTTACGCAATCCCAATCCAAGCTCTTCTAGTTTCGCTTTTACTTCCTCTAGCGATTTACGTCCCAGGTTGCGCACCTTCATCATATCTTCCTCGGTCTTGTTGGCAAGCTCCTGGACAGTATTGATTCCTGCGCGCTTGAGGCAGTTGTAAGAACGTACCGAAAGGTCGAGTTCTTCAATCGTCATTTCGAGGACTTTTTCTTTTTGGTCTTCTTCTTTTTCAATCATGATTTCGGCATTTTGGGCTTCATCGGTCAATCCGACAAAGATATTCAAATGCTCGGTCAAAATCTTCGCTCCGAATGCGATAGCTTCCTGGGGACCTGTGCTGCCGTCTGTCCATACATCCAATGTCAATTTATCGTAGTTGGTCATTTGCCCAACACGTGTATTTTCCACTTGGTAGGACACACGGGAAACCGGAGTATAGATCGAGTCAATCGGAATAACGCCGATCGGCTGGTCTTCTCTCTTATTCTGGTCAGCTGGCGTATAACCGCGTCCGCGCTTTGCAGTCAGCCTCATGCGAAGATGCCCGTTTGAACCTAATGTAGCAATATGGAGATCCGGGTTAAGGATTTCAACATCACTGTCATGGGTGATATCGCCCGCTTTGACCTGGCCCTCGCCTTTTACATCGATTTCAAGCGTTTTTTCTTCATCGGAGTATATTTTCAATGCGATTTTCTTAATGTTTAAGATAATGGATGTAACATCCTCAACGACGCCTTCAATTGTTGAAAACTCATGAAGTACACCATCTACCTGGATCGATGTAACCGCGGCACCTGGGAGTGATGATAGTAGGATACGACGTAAGGAGTTACCCAGAGTTGTACCATATCCACGCTCAAGTGGCTCTACGACGAACTTCCCGTATTTGGCATCATCGCTGATCTCAACCGTTTCGATTTTTGGTTTTTCTATTTCGATCATCAAATATACCCTCCTTCAAAACGTCGAAAACCCGGCCGGTCATTTCCCAACCGAAATTCCCCCTGTATTCGTCCCTGTTTGTGCACAACAATTGGAATATTGATTCTGCATGAACGAAAAATGGTATCATATCCCATTATAGACAGGGATACAATTTCTATACAGAAAAATTATACACGACGGCGTTTTGGCGGACGGCAACCATTATGCGGAACTGGAGTAACGTCTTTGATTGCTGTAACTTCAAGACCTGCAGCCTGAAGTGCGCGGATGGCAGCTTCACGTCCGGCGCCTGGGCCTTTTACAGTTACTTCAAGAGTTTTCAAACCATGCTCCATTGATGTTTTGGCAGCAGTTTCAGCAGCCATTTGCGCAGCGTATGGAGTGGATTTACGGGAACCCTTAAATCCAAGCGCACCTGCACTTGACCAGGAAATAGCATTACCATGAACATCAGTGATGGTAACAATCGTATTGTTGAATGTAGAGCGAATATGAGCGATACCGGATTCAATATTCTTTCTCACACGGCGTTTGCGAGTATTAGTTTTACGTGCCATTTGTAAGTACCTCCTTTACTGATTACTTCTTCTTGTTCGCTACAGTTTTACGTGGGCCTTTACGCGTACGGGCATTGTTCTTCGTGTTTTGTCCACGAACAGGCAGCCCACGGCGGTGGCGCAAACCACGGTAGCTTCCGATTTCCATCAGACGCTTAATGTTAAGGGAAACTTCACGGCGAAGATCGCCTTCTACCTTCAGCTTGTCGACGATTTCACGGATTTTGTTTAGTTCATCTTCTGTAAGATCGCGTACACGAGTGTTTTCAGAAACGCCCGCTTCAGCAAGGACCTTTTGTGCTGTATTTTTACCAATTCCATAGATGTAAGTTAAAGAGATAACCACACGCTTTTCACGCGGAATATCTACACCAGCAATACGTGCCATAAATATGGAGCACCTCCTTTATTATTAACCTTGTTTTTGTTTATGTTTAGGGTTTTCACAAATAACCATAACTTTTCCGCGTCTGCGGATAACTTTGCACTTTTCGCAGATCGGTTTTACAGATGGTCTGACTTTCATTATCCTAACCTCCTTAGCAGTACGGAGTGCAATCGGCTTATTTGAAGCGGTAGGTAATCCTGCCGCGAGTTAAGTCGTATGGGGATAGCTCCACTGTTACTTTATCGCCAGGCAGAATCCTGATGAAGTGCATACGGATCTTGCCTGATACGTGGGCAAGGATCGTATGGCCATTTTCCAATTCTACCTTAAACATGGCGTTCGGCAAAGTTTCAATTACCTTGCCTTCAATTTCAATTACATCATCTTTAGCCATCGAATTCGTCTCCCTTCTCTTCATCTGTCAGGCGTTCGTTAAAAAACCTTGTAAGTACGAAACGCAGCTTTCCGTTCGTCACGCTGCCTGTTTCCATGATACTGTCATAAACCTCCGGAGCTATGCGGTCCATCAGCTGGAGATGACGGAGATTCTTCCTCTTTGGACGGGTGTTTTTTCAGCTTCCCGCCATCAGCAACAAGAACAGAATGTTCATCAGCCAACTTTATAATTATAACATAATGGCCTGCGCAGCGTCCGCTTTTAACAAGAGCGATTTGCCCGGGAACAGGACGGGGATTTTCATCACAGTTTAGTGAGAATTTCAAAACCTTCCTCCGTAATGGCAATCGTATGTTCAAAATGGGCGCAGTTTTTGCCATCAGCAGTTACAACTGTCCAGTTATCAGCCAGTGTTTTTACATACCGGCTGCCCGCATTTACCATCGGTTCAACTGCCAGCACCATGCCAGGCTTGAGCCGAGGGCCTTTGTTAGGCGGTCCGTAATGCGGAACATGTGGTTCCTCATGTAAGTCTTGCCCGACACCGTGGCCTACATACTCGCGCACGACTGAAAAACCGTTTGCTTCCACATACACCTGAATTGCATGTGAGATATTTGTGAGACGTTCGCCTGGCTTAGCCTCTTCCAGCCCTGTATACAGGGACTGTTCCGTCACTTCCAACAGACGGGCGGTTTCCCCGTCTACTTCGCCGACCGGATAGGTCCAGGCTGAGTCACCGTGATAGCCGTTGTATTTGGCTCCGATATCGATGCTGATAATATCGCCCTCTTTTAAAATACGGCCTCCAGGTATTCCGTGCACAAGCTCCTCATTGACTGAAGCGCAAATGCTGCCAGTAAACCCATTGTAGCCTTTAAACGAAGGTATCGCATCGTGCCTCCGGATTACTTGTTCTGCAATGCGGTCCAACTCATTTGTGGTAATCCCCGGAACGATATGTTTCTTCAGTTCTTCATGGGTCAAAGCCACAATCCTGCCCGCTTCTCGCATGATTTTCAGCTCACGGGGCGTTTTGCAAATGATCATTACTTCAAGCCCCCAAGCAATGTCTGGATGTCAGCGAAAACCTCGGAGATATCACGCTGGCCATCGATATTGCGCAAGTACCCTTTTTCAATGTAAAAATCAAGCAGTGGCTTCGATTGCTTCATGTTCACGTCCAGCCTGTTCTGTACGGTTTCGGCATTGTCATCCGCCCTTTGGTACAATTCACCGCCACAGCGGTCGCACACTCCCTCAACTGCAGGAGGATTGAAAACAAGATGGTAGGTCGCTCCGCAGTTTTTACAAATGCGGCGTCCTGTCAGGCGTTCCATCAAAATGGACTTATCCACATCTATGTTGAGGACATAGTCAATTTTTTTGTTCAGACCATCCAGAATGCTTTCAAGCGCTTCAGCCTGGGGAACCGTCCTTGGGAACCCGTCGAGAAGAAAGCCTTTTTCACAGTCTTCCTTGCTTAGCCTTTCGCGAACAATGCCAATCGTCACTTCATCTGGGACAAGCGCCCCTTCATCCATGAATGCCTTTGCTTTCAGCCCCAATTCCGTACCTTCTTTCATTGCGGCACGGAACATATCTCCGGTTGAGATATGGGGGATTCCATACTGTTCTACGATTTTTTCCGCCTGAGTGCCTTTACCGGCACCAGGTAGACCCATTAACACTAAGTTCATGCAATTACCCCCTTGGGGATTAAGTGGTTTTAGGGAACGTATCGTCCCCAAAACCAACCTTACTTGATAAAGCCTTTGTAATGGCGTTTGACCAGCTGGGCTTCAAGTTGTTTCATTGTTTCAAGCGCGACGCCGACTACGATCAGCAGGCTTGTTCCGCCAATATGTGCGGACTGCGGCAGGTTTGCCACTTCAATGAAAACAATTGGAAGGACAGCGATCACTGCCAGGAAGATCGCTCCGACAAATGTCAGTCGATAGAGCACCCGCGTGAAGTATTCCTGTGTTGGCTTTCCAGGGCGGATTCCAGGGATATAGCCGCTTTGCTTTTGCAGGTTTTCAGCTGCCTGTTCCGGATTCACCTGGATAAACGCATAGAAATACGTAAACGCGATGATCAATCCTGCATATAGCGTCATCCCGATAGGATGGTTATAATCAAACACTCTCGTTATCCAAAGAGTCACGTCATTCGTTGGGAAGAATTGAGCGATTGTCCTTGGAGTAATGATGAATGATACTGCAAAAATGACCGGGATAACCCCTGCTGCGTTCACTTTCAATGGCATGTGGGTGGATTGGCCGCCAACCGGCATCCGTCCCGCAGTCATCCTTTTTGCGTATTGGATTGGAATTTTCCTTGTTGCCTGTTGGATGAAGATAACGCCAACAACGATGGCGATAACAGCCAGGGCAATAAGGATGACAGTTAGAATGCGGATGAACAGATCATCTTTCACATCCTGGAACTGTTGAATGTAAATTTGGTTGACAGTAGTCGGAATTCCGGCTGCAATTCCTGCGAAGATGATGATTGAGATCCCGTTACCGACMCCTTTTGCCGTGATTTGCTCACCGAGCCACATTAGAAAGGCTGTACCAGCTGTCAGGACTGTCGCGATCAGCAAGTACGTTCCGATTCCTGAGCTTTGAATCAACTGGCCTTGGGCCATGTTGTTAAACCCGTAAGACATGCCTAATGCCTGGATAAATCCAAGCACAATCGTGAAATAACGGGTGAATTGGGCAAGCTTCCTTCTTCCCGCATCTCCCTGCTTTGACCACTCTGTGAACTTCGGTACAACATCCATCTGCAAAAGCTGGATGATGATCGAAGCCGTGATATATGGCATAATGCCCATTGCGAGGATGGAGAAGTTTTGCAGAGCCCCGCCGCCAAATGTATTCAGCACGCCGAATACACTGAACTGGTCCTGGGCTTTTAGAATATCAGCATTGACATTTGGAACCGGAATAAAAGTTCCGATACGGAAGATTACTAACATCAAAAGGGTGAATAGAATTTTGCTCCTTATTTCACCCACGCGCATAAAATTGGAGATTGTCCGGAACATTAGATCACCTCAGTGTTTCCACCGGCAGCTTCGATTGCTTCCTTGGCAGCAGAGGAAAATTTATGAGCTTTTACAGTCAACTTTTTCTCAACGTTCCCTTTTGCAAGAATCTTGATTCCTGCTTTTTCGTTCTTAACCAAGCCTGCTTCGATAAGAAGTTCTGGAGTAACTTCTGTACCGTCTTCAAAGCTGTTAAGGACATCAAGGTTTACAATCGCGTATTCCTTGCGGTTGATGTTCGTGAAACCGCGTTTTGGCAAACGACGGAATAAAGGCGTTTGGCCACCTTCAAAACCTACACGCACACCGCCACCGGAACGGGCTTGTTGACCCTTGTGACCCTTACCTGCAGTTTTTCCGTTGCCGGATCCGATACCGCGGCCTTTACGCTTGCGGTCTTTGCGGGAGCCTTCTGCTGGCATTAATTCATGAAGTTTCATTTGGGCACCTCCTTAAGAAAGAATGAATCGTTTATTGTTCTTTAACCGAGACAAGGTGGGCAACCTTATTAAGCATTCCGCGGATAGCGGCGTTGTCCTGTTGCTCAACTGTCTGGTTCACTTTTCGCAAGCCAAGGGCCTTAACTGTTTCGCGCTGGTCCTCTGGACGGCCGATCACGCTTTTAGTGAGGGTAATTTGCAATTTGTTAGCCATTTGATTTCCCTCCCTTATCCTAGCAGTTCTTCTACTGATTTTCCGCGCAGCTTCGCAACATCTTCGGCACGCTTAAGTTGCTTGATGCCGTCAATAGTAGCGCGAACTACGTTGATTGGTGTATTTGTCCCAAGCGACTTGGAAAGAATGTCGGAAATCCCGGCAAGCTCAAGTACCGCACGGACAGGTCCGCCAGCGATAACTCCTGTACCTTCATATGCAGGCTTCAAAAGGATTTCACCAGCACCGAAGCGGCCGATAACCTGATGTGGAATAGTCGTTCCAACCATCGGTACGGCAACCAGGTTTTTCTTTGCATCTTCAATTGCTTTACGGATCGCATCAGGTACTTCCTGTGCTTTACCTGTGCCAAAGCCGACATGGCCATTTTTATCTCCTACTACGACAAGAGCAGTGAAACGGAAACGGCGTCCGCCTTTAACAACCTTCGCAACACGGTTGACCGTTACTACGCGTTCTTCAAGTTCAAGTTTGTTTGGATCAATGCGACGCATCTTTGTGTGTCCCTCCTTTGTCTATTAAAATTGCAAGCCGTTCTCGCGGGCAGCATCTGCAAGAGCCTGGACGCGGCCATGGTAGAGGTACCCTCCGCGGTCGAAGACTACCGAAGTGATGCCTTTTTCGACTCCGCGCTTCGCAATAAGTTCTCCGACTTTTTGCGCAGCTTCTGTGTTTCCGGTAACTTCAGTTCCGAAATCTTTATCCATTGTCGAAGCACTAGCGAGAGTAACTCCGTTCACATCGTCGATTAACTGAGCGTAAATGTGTTTGTTCGAACGAAACACATTCAGACGGGGACGGGCAGCTGTTCCGCTAAGCTTTGAACGGACGCGTGCATGTCTTTTCTTACGGCTCATGTTTTTATCAAGCTTCGTAATCATTTACGTCACTCCTTTCGTATTACTATGCGGCATTACTTACCTTTTTTACCTTCCTTACGGCGGACAACTTCGCCTTCATAGCGAATCCCTTTGCCTTTGTAAGGCTCTGGAGGACGGACGCCACGGATGTTTGCAGCAAGAGCTCCAACACGTTCTTTGTCGTAGCCTTTCACAATTACCTTTGTATTGGCAGGCACTTCAATTTCAAGTCCTTTTTCAGGCTCGATTTCGACCGGGTGGGAATATCCAACGTTAAGTACAAGCTTGCTACCTTGCTTGGAAGCACGGTAACCAACCCCTACAAGCTCCAATCCCTTTTCGAAGCCTTTGGAAACACCTTCAACCATGTTGGCGAGTACAGCGCGTGTAGTACCATGTAAGGCACGGATTTCCTTTGCATCGGAAGGGCGTGTAATCGTAACGGTGTTATCTTCTACAAGGATGCTGATTTCAGGGCTGAAAGAACGAACCAATTCGCCTTTAGGGCCCTTTACTGTAACAGTGTTATTATCTAGAGCAACCGTAACTCCTGCTGGAATTTCGATTGGTTTTTTTCCTATGCGAGACATTTAGTGCACCTCCATTCATTCAAAAACTTCTTACCAGACGTATGCGAGTACTTCTCCGCCGATTTGCTTTGCGCGGGCTTCTTTATCAGTAACGACACCTTGTGAAGTTGAAACAAGGGCGATTCCAAGGCCGTTCAGTACGCGAGGCACTTCTGTTGATTTTGCATAAACACGAAGGCCAGGCTTGGAAATCCTTTTAAGGCCGGTAATAACGCGCTCGTTGTTTGCACCGTACTTAAGGAAGATACGGATGATGCCCTGCTTATTGTCTTCAATCAGCTCAACATCACGCACGAAACCTTCACGCTTAAGGATTTCAGCGATTTCTTTCTTGATATTGGAAGCAGGTACTTCCAGCTTTTCATGGCGAACCATGTTCGCATTACGAATGCGGGTAAGCATATCTGCAATTGGATCTGTCATGACCATTATTTTTACCTCCTTCCCAGACTTGGGGTTTACCAGCTAGCTTTTTTAACACCAGGAATCTGGCCTTTGTATGCTAATTCACGGAAACAAATACGGCAAAGCTTAAATTTGCGGTATACAGAGTGTGGACGGCCACAACGTTCGCAGCGGGTATACTCTTGCACCTTATATTTAGGCGTGCGTTTTTGCTTCGCAATCATTGACTTTTTAGCCACGTTTTCGCCTCCCTTATTAATAGATTACTTCTGGAACGGCATTCCAAACTGAGTTAAAAGTTCACGTGCTTCTTCGTCAGTGTTGGCTGTCGTTACAATAACGATATCCATTCCACGGACCTTGCTTACTTTATCGTAATCAATTTCAGGGAAGATCAATTGTTCTTTCACACCAAGAGTGTAGTTGCCGCGGCCATCGAATGCTTTCTTGGAAATACCGCGGAAGTCGCGCACCCGTGGCAGAGAGACTGAAATTAATTTGTCCAGGAATTCGTACATACGCTCACCGCGCAAAGTAACTTTCGCTCCGATTGGCATACCTTCACGAAGGCGGAAGCCAGCGATAGACTTTTTAGCGCGAGTAACGACCGGCTTTTGGCCAGTAATGCTTGTAAGTTCTTCAACAGCATTGTCCAAGGCTTTTGCGTTTGCGACTGCATCGCCAACACCCATGTTAACAACGATTTTTTCTACTTTAGGAACCTGCATAACAGATTTATAGTTAAACTTGCTCACTAGAGCAGGAGTAATTTCTTTAACAAACTTTTCCTTTAGGCGGTTCATCTATTGTACCTCCCTTCTTTATGAACTATTTATCTAATACTTCACCGGATTTTGTTACGCGTACTTTTTTACCGTCAACAACTTTGTAGCCAACACGGCTAGGCTTTCCGGACTTGTCGATAGGCATAACGTTTGATACGTGTACAGGTGCTTCCTGGCTGCTGATGCCGCCCTGGGGATTCGCCTGGGAAGGTTTTGAATGCTTCTTGACGATATTGACTCCCTCTACGAGGACACGGTTTTGCTTCGGATAAGCTTCGAGGATTGTTCCTGTCTTGCCTTTATCCTTGCCAGAGATGACCATTACTTTGTCACCTTTTTTTACATGCATCTGTGCGCACCTCCTTAAAGGCATTTAAGATTGGTTTATTGCAAGTACTGCTAATTAAAGTACTTCTGGAGCAAGGGAAATGATTTTCATGAAATTGCTGTCGCGCAGTTCACGTGCAACCGGCCCAAATATACGCGTTCCGCGTGGGCTTTTGTCATCACGGATAATTACACATGCGTTTTCGTCAAACTTAATGTAAGTTCCGTCTGCACGGCGTGCACCGCTCTTAGTGCGTACGATAACTGCTTTAACAATATCACCTTTTTTAACAACGCCACCTGGTGTTGCTTGTTTCACTGTGCAGACGATCACATCGCCAATGCCGGCAGTTTTGCGGCCGGAGCCACCAAGCACTTTAATTGTCAGAACTTCACGGGCACCAGAGTTGTCAGCAACTTTTAAACGTGTTTCCTGTTGAATCATGCGTGTAACCTCCCTTCGGATGAAAGCTTATCCGAACAATTAAATAATAACTGCTTTTTCAATCACTTCTACAAGTCGGAAGCGTTTTGTAGCCGAAAGCGGGCGAGTTTCCATGATGCGTACAACATCACCAATCTTTGCTTGGTTCTGCTCATCATGCGCCTTAAACTTTTTAGAGTATTTAACGCGTTTACCATAAAGAGGATGCTTTTTGTGTGTCTCGACAAGAACAGTAACAGTCTTATCCATTTTGTCGGAAACCACGCGTCCGGTGTAAACTTTGCGTTGGTTGCGTTCGCTCATTAGGCGGACCTCCTCTCAATTATCGATTGTTAACGCCGATTTCTCTTTCACGGACAACAGTTTTCATGCGGGCGATCGACTTGCGCACTTCCCTGATGCGGGCAGTGTTTTCAAGCTGTCCAGTCGCCAATTGAAAGCGAAGGTTGAATAGTTCTTCTTTTAATGACTTGACTTTTTGTTCTAGTTCGGCAGTGGTTAGGTCACGAAGTTCATTAGCTTTCATTTGATTCACCACCAATTTCTTCTCGTTTTACAAACTTGCACTTAACAGGAAGTTTGTGCGCGGCAAGGCGAAGTGCCTCACGTGCGATCTCTTCTGAGACGCCGGCAATTTCGAACATGATCTTGCCAGGCTTTACAACTGCTACCCAGCCTTCAGGAGCACCTTTACCGGAACCCATCCGTACTTCAAGGGGCTTTGCAGTATATGGCTTGTGCGGGAAAATTTTGATCCAAACTTTACCGCCACGCTTCATGTAACGAGTCATCGCGATACGGGCAGATTCGATCTGGCGGTTCGTGATCCAGGAGGCTTCAGTTGCCTGCAAACCGAATTCACCAAAAGTTACTTCAGTTCCGCCTTTTGCTTGACCGCGCATTTTTCCACGGTGCACACGGCGGTATTTTACACGCTTAGGCAATAACATGATTATTTGCCTCCTTCCTCAGTTTTCTTCTTAGTTGGAAGGACCTCACCCTTGTAAATCCATACTTTTACGCCAAGCTTGCCGTAAGTAGTATCTGCTTCGGCAGTTGCATAGTCGATGTCTGCACGAAGTGTATGAAGGGGAACAGTTCCTTCGCTGTAGTGTTCAGAACGAGCGATATCTGCACCGCCAAGACGGCCGGATACCATTGTTTTGATACCTTTTGCTCCTGCACGCATAGCACGTTGGATAACTTGCTTCTGTGCACGGCGGAAAGATACACGGTTTTCTAGCTGGCGAGCGATGTTTTCGGCAACAAGCTTCGCATCGATGTCAGCTTTCTTGATTTCAAGGATATTAATGTGGACACGCTTGCCAGTAAGCTGGTTCAACGCTTTACGGAGCGCTTCAACTTCTGTACCGCCTTTACCGATTACCATACCTGGCTTCGCAGTGTGTACAGTAACGTTAACACGGTTTGCAGCGCGTTCGATTTCAACTTTGGATACAGACGCGTCTTTCAGGCGCTTCTGGATGTATTCACGAACTTTCAAGTCTTCATGAAGAAGATCTGCAAAGTCTTTACCTGCGTACCATTTGGATTCCCAATCACGAATGATGCCGATACGCAAACCAATTGGATTTACTTTTTGACCCACTAATTATCCCTCCTTCTTTTCTGATAGAACGATTGTGATGTGGCTCGTACGCTTGTTAATCGCGCTGGCACGGCCTTGTGCACGCGGGCGGAAACGCTTCAGTGTCGGCCCTTCGTCAACGTATGCTTGCTCAACCACAAGATTGTTAACGTCCATTTCATAGTTGTGTTCTGCATTTGCCATAGCAGACTTCAATACTTTTTCAACGATTGGAGAAGCAGCCTTTGGAGTCAAAGTTAAAATGGCTACCGCTTCGCCAACTTGCTTTCCTCGAATTAAATCTACGACTAAACGAGCTTTACGAGGAGCAATACGGACTGTTCTTGCAACAGCTTTAGCTTGCATGATGTGATGCCCTCCTCTCATTAACGTCTGGTTTTCTTATCGTCATTGCCATGGCCTTTATAAGCACGTGTCGGAGCGAATTCTCCAAGCTTGTGTCCTACCATGTCTTCAGTGACATATACTGGTACATGTTTCCGTCCATCGTACACAGCGATTGTGTGGCCAATGAATTGTGGGAAAATTGTTGAACGGCGTGACCAAGTTTTGATTACATGCTTGCTGTCAGCACCAAGGTTTTCGACCTTTTTAAGTAGATGATCATCAACAAAAGGTCCTTTTTTCAAACTGCGACCCATGTGGGTACCTCCCTTCGAGACCGTTCTACGGTTCGGTTTCTGAACCGTAGTTCAATCACGTTATTTTTTACGGCGTCGTACAATGAATTTATCGGACTTGTTCTTCTTTTTACGCGTTTTGCGTCCAAGAGTTGGCTTGCCCCATGGTGATACAGGTGATTTACGTCCGATTGGGGAACGTCCTTCACCACCACCGTGTGGGTGATCATTCGGGTTCATAACAGATCCGCGGACAGTTGGGCGCTTGCCTAACCAGCGGGAGCGTCCAGCTTTACCGATGTTGATCAGTTCATGCTGCTCGTTTCCAACCTGGCCGATAGAAGCACGGCATGTCGCAAGGATCATGCGGACTTCACCGGAGTTCAAACGTACAAGTACGTATTTGCCTTCTTTACCGAGAACCTGTGCAGATGTACCTGCGGAACGAACCAATTGTCCGCCTTTTCCAGGCTTAAGCTCGATGTTGTGGACAACTGTACCAACCGGGATATTAGCAAGTGGAAGTGCGTTCCCTATTTTGATATCAGCTTCTGGGCCGGACATTACTTCCATGCCAACCTTAAGGTTTTTAGGAGCAAGGATGTAACGCTTTTCCCCATCCACATAGTTGATTAGTGCAATGTTTGCTGAACGGTTTGGATCATATTCGATAGTGGCAACGCGTCCTGGAATGCCATCTTTATCGCGTTTAAAGTCGATTAGACGGTATTGACGCTTATGGCCGCCACCTTGATGACGAACAGTTAACTTACCTTGGTTATTACGGCCGCCCTTTCTTGTCAGCGGAGCCAACAAGGATTTCTCCGGGGTGCTAGTTGTGATTTCCGCGAAATCAGAAACTGTCATGCCGCGACGACCGTTAGAGGTAGGTTTGTACTTTTTAATCGCCATTTCTATTCCCTCCTCTTCTAGTTAAATTCTAGGATTCAAAAATTTCGATTTCTTTGCTGTCGGCAGTCAGCTTAACAATAGCCTTGCGGCGTTTGTTTGTGTATCCGCCAAACTTGCCCATGCGCTTGAATTTACCTTTGTAGTTCATGATGTTTACTTTCTCAACATCAACGCCAAAGATTTTTTCCACAGCGTCTTTTACTTGTGTTTTATTGGCTCTAACGTCAACTTCGAACGTGTATTTCTTCTCAGCCATCAAATCAGTAGAACGTTCGGTGATAACGGGGCGCTTAATAACATCGCGTGCATCCATTATGCAAGCACCTCCTCTACTTTTTCAACCGCTGCTTTGGTGATGATTAGCTTGTCATGGTTAAGGACATCCACGACATTGATGCCGTTGGCCGCTACTACAGTAACGCCAGGAATGTTCCTTGCAGACAATGCTACGTTTTCATCAAGGTCAGCAGTTACAACAAGTGCTTTCTTTTCTACGGAAAGTCCTTTTAGGACGTTCACGAAATCTTTTGTTTTTGGCCCTTCGAAAGCAAGGCTTTCAAGTACCACGATGTTTTCTTCAAGTACCTTTGTGGAAAGGGCTGACTTAATCGCAAGCCTGCGTACTTTCCTTGGCAATTTGTAGCTGTAGCTGCGTGGCACCGGACCGAAAACTGTACCGCCGCCTTTCCATTGTGGTGAGCGGATTGATCCCTGGCGCGCACGGCCTGTTCCTTTTTGTCTCCACGGCTTGCGTCCGCCGCCGGCTACTTCAGAACGAATTTTTGTTTTGTGTGTTCCCTGGCGCATTGAAGCCCTTTGCATCAGAATAGCTTCGAAAAGCACATGCTGGTTTGGCTCAATGCCGAAAACTGTATCATTAAGTTCGATTTCCCCAACTTGGGAACCGTTTTGGTTAAATAATGCTACTTTTGGCATTCCTTTGTTCCTCCTTTCTTAAGAAGTCCTATGCTTTTACCGCACTTTTAATTTTGATCATTGCTTTCCTGGCTCCAGGCACGTTGCCCTTTACAAGAAGCAGATTGCGCTCTGTATCTACTTTTACAATTTCAAGGTTTTGAACTGTAATTACTTCTCCACCCATGCGTCCTGGCAATGCTTTGCCTTTGAATACGCGGTTCGGGGCAACTGGTCCCATGGAACCTGGGCGGCGATGGTAGCGGGAACCGTGGGACATTGGGCCGCGGGATTGACCGTGGCGCTTGATAGAGCCCTGGAATCCTTTACCTTTCGATACTCCGGTAACATCCACGATGTCGCCTTCTGCAAAAATATCAACTTTGACTTCCTGACCAACTTCATATGCTGCCAAGTCTACTCCGCGGAATTCGCGAATGAAGCGCTTAGGAGCAGTGTTCGCTTTGGCAACATGCCCTTTTTCAGGCTTATTGGCAAGCTTTTCACGTTTGTCTTCAAAACCGATCTGGACAGCCTCATAACCGTCGTTTTCAACAGTCTTCTTTTGAAGGACAACGTTGGCAGCCGCCTCAATAACTGTTACAGGAATTAAATCGCCGTTTTCAGCAAACACTTGAGTCATACCAATCTTTCTTCCTAAGATTCCTTTGGTCATTCGTCACACCTCCTGAATAAGTTTATTTATGATGTTTATAGTTTGATTTCGATGTCTACGCCGGATGGCAGGTCTAAACGCATAAGTGAATCAACTGTTTGTGGAGTTGGGTTCACAATGTCGATCAGACGCTTGTGTGTTCGCATCTCGAATTGCTCACGGGAATCCTTGTACTTGTGGACCGCACGAAGGATCGTGTAAACCGTCTTTTCAGTCGGAAGCGGAATCGGGCCAGACACTGCAGCACCTGAACGCTTGGCTGTTTCAACGATTTTCTCTGCGGACTGATCCAGAATCCTGTGATCATACGCTTTTAAACGGATACGAATTTTTTGTTTTGCCATTATTTTTCCCTCCTTTTCGCCTATTTTGAAAATAGACATTCTCCGTGAAAATCTCCTGCACACTCGCCATGGCAAAGCGGCCGGGTGTGTCAGCAACCTCTCACATCATCGCAGTCAAAGACCAACATTGTCTATTATACATAAAACATCACTCAAACGCAATAACATTCAAGTGTTTTTTATGTTTTGCGCACTTTTACTATTATAGCGGCATGGTACGGTGATTGCAATGTTTTCTTTTATTTTATAGTCCGTTGTAAAACTGAAAGTTATTTTGGAAAGTTCCAGCTTTTTCTCGTTTCCTGTTTACATTATTATAGAAGGAACTCGATTTTTGTCGGCAATCGTTTATCAAATACAGCTTTTTAAAAACAATAAAAAACGGATGGGTCGTCACCCATCCGTTTTTTTACAGAAAAATTATTCAACGATAGAAGCAACTACGCCAGCGCCTACTGTACGGCCGCCTTCACGAATAGAGAACTTAGTTCCTTCTTCGATCGCGACTGGAGCGATAAGCTCAACTGACATTTCGATGTTATCGCCAGGCATAACCATTTCTACGCCTTCTGGAAGGTTACAGATGCCTGTAATGTCAGAAGTACGGAAGTAGAATTGTGGGCGGTAGTTAGAGAAGAATGGAGTATGGCGTCCACCTTCTTCTTTTGACAAAACGTAAACTTCAGCTTTGAACTTTGTGTGCGGAGTGATGGACTTTGGCTTAGCCAAAACTTGTCCACGCTCGATATCTTCGCGCGCTACGCCACGAAGAAGCGCACCGATGTTGTCTCCAGCTTCTGCATAGTCAAGAAGCTTACGGAACATTTCTACACCAGTTACAGTTGTAGATTTTGGCTCTTCAGTGAAACCAACGATTTCAACAATGTCACCAACTTTTACTTGTCCGCGCTCTACGCGTCCAGTAGCAACTGTTCCACGGCCAGTGATGGAGAATACATCCTCAACAGGCATCATGAAAGGCTTCTCAGTGTCACGTGCTGGATTTGGGATATAGCTGTCAACAGCATCCATAAGCTCGATGATTTTTGCTTCCCATGCAGCATCGCCTTCAAGAGCTTTAAGAGCAGAACCTTTGATAACTGGAGTGTCATCGCCAGGGAACTCGTATTCAGATAGAAGGTCACGGATTTCCATTTCAACTAGTTCAAGAAGTTCTTCGTCGTCAACCATGTCGCACTTGTTCATGAATACAACAAGGTAAGGAACGCCTACCTGACGGGAAAGAAGGATATGCTCACGAGTTTGTGGCATTGGGCCGTCAGTTGCGGATACTACTAGGATACCGCCGTCCATTTGAGCAGCGCCAGTGATCATGTTTTTAACATAGTCAGCGTGCCCTGGGCAGTCAACGTGTGCATAGTGGCGGTTAGCAGTTTCATACTCAACGTGAGAAGTTGAGATTGTGATTCCACGCTCTTTTTCTTCTGGAGCGTTGTCGATTTGATCATAACCGCGTGCTTCCCCACCGCCAGCTTTTGAAAGGACAGTTGTGATTGCAGCAGTCAAAGTAGTTTTACCATGGTCAACGTGACCGATTGTTCCAATGTTAACGTGTGGCTTGGAACGGTCGAATTTAGCTTTACCCATTAGGATTTCCTCCTTTAATTTTAAAAAGTTAAGTATTATTTGGGGCTGGGAATGGCAAGCCATACCCAGCCTATGCTTACATAGTAGTTATACTTGATTGAAAGGTGAAAATCAATTATTCACCTTTATTTTTTTTGATGATTTCCTCAGAGATGGATTTCGGTACTTCTTCATAATGGTCAAAGTGCATGGAGAACACTCCACGGCCTTGTGTGCCAGAACGAAGGGCAGTTGCATAACCAAACATTTCTGATAGGGGAACCATCGCGCGGACTACCTGTGCATTTCCTCTTGCATCCATTCCTTCAACACGGCCGCGGCGGGAAGTGATTTGTCCCATGATATCTCCAAGATATTCTTCTGGGATTACTACTTCTACCTTCATGACCGGCTCAAGGATTACAGGGCTACATTTCGAAGCAGCATTCTTAAGTGCCATGGAAGCGGCAATCTTAAACGCCATTTCGGAAGAGTCAACATCATGATAAGAACCGTCGAAAAGCCTAGCTTTGATGTCTACCAACGGGTAACCGGCAAGTACGCCTCTATCAAGCGCGTCTTCAAGCCCAGCTTGTACAGCAGGGATGTATTCACGTGGAACGACACCGCCTACGATTCCGTTTTCGAACTCAAAGCCTTTTCCTTCTTCGTTTGGTGAGAACTCGATCCAAACGTGGCCGTATTGTCCGCGTCCACCAGACTGACGGGCAAATTTCCCTTCAACCTGAGCTGATCCGCGGAATGTTTCGCGGTAGGCAACCTGAGGAGCACCCACGTTTGCTTCTACCTTGAATTCACGGCGCATCCTGTCAATCAGGACATCCAGGTGAAGCTCACCCATACCCGCGATAATAACCTGTCCAGTTTCCTGGTCAGTATGGGCGCGGAATGTAGGATCCTCTTCCTGGAGCTTTTGCAACGCAGTCGCCATTTTGTCCTGGTCTGCTTTTGACTTAGGTTCAACAGAAAGCTGGATAACTGGCTCAGGGAACTTCATGGACTCAAGAATAACAGGGTTCTTTTCGTCACAAAGTGTATCGCCTGTAGTGGTATCCTTCAAACCTACTGCAGCAGCAATATCTCCGGAATATACCTTCGAGATTTCCTGGCGGCTGTTTGCATGCATTTGCAGGATACGTCCAATCCGCTCACGTTTACCTTTAGTTGAGTTCTGGACATAGGATCCAGATTCCAAAGTACCGGAGTATACACGGAAGAACGTTAGTTTACCGACATAAGGGTCAGTCATAACCTTAAATGCAAGAGCAGCGAATGGCTCTTCATCGCTTGAGTGCTTTTCAACAACTGTTTCTTCATCGCCTGGCAGATGCCCTTTAATTGCCGCAACATCAGTCGGTGCCGGAAGATAGTCGATTACCGCGTCAAGCATTAATTGAACACCCTTGTTTTTAAATGCGGTACCGCAAAGAACAGGGTAGAATTCAACAGAAAGTGTGCCCTTACGGATGGCAGCTTTGATTTCTTCATTCGTAAGCTCTTCTCCGCCAAGGTATTTTTCCATAAGCTCTTCATCAAGCTCAGCAACCGCTTCAATTAACTTCTCACGGTATTCTTCAGCCTGTGGAAGGTATTCTTCTGGAATATCACTGACTTCAATGTCAGTTCCAAGATCATTGCCGTAGAAAGTAGCTTTCATTTCTACAAGGTCGATGATGCCTGTGAATTGGTCTTCAGCACCAATCGGAAGTTGGATTGGATGTGCATTTGCTTGCAGGCGGTCACGCAATGTGCCTACAGAGTAAAGGAAGTCCGCACCGATTTTATCCATTTTGTTAACAAATACGATCCTAGGAACGCCATAGGTAGTTGCCTGGCGCCATACAGTTTCGGTTTGAGGCTCAACGCCCGACTGGGCATCAAGGACAGTAACCGCACCATCAAGTACGCGCAGTGAACGTTCTACCTCAACTGTGAAGTCTACGTGCCCTGGTGTGTCAATGATGTTTACACGGTGGTCCTTCCATGATGCGGTTGTTGCAGCGGAAGTGATTGTGATCCCACGCTCTTGCTCCTGCTCCATCCAGTCCATCTGGGCTGCACCTTCGTGAGTTTCACCCAGTTTATGAATACGCCCTGTATAGTAAAGGATACGTTCAGTGGTGGTTGTCTTCCCCGCATCGATATGGGCCATAATCCCGATATTACGAGTTTTTTCCAAGGAGAACTCTCTTGCCATTGGGTCTTTCTCCTTCCTTGTATGAGTGTTTTAAAGATTCGTCTGCAAGCTTGCACCAACCGTGCCTGAAGCCGGGAAGATTCCCCGGCCAGGTAAGGTTCTATATAGCTTGTCTGGTTTAAGGGCCCATCGCGGGCGCTTAAACTTTTTTATTCTACCAGCGGTAGTGTGCGAATGCTTTGTTGGCTTCAGCCATTTTATGTGTGTCTTCACGCTTCTTGACAGATGCGCCAGTGTTGTTTGCTGCATCAAGGATTTCATTGGCAAGACGCTGTTCCATTGTCTTTTCGCCACGAAGCCTTGCGTAGTTCACCAACCAGCGGAGTCCAAGTGTAGTGCGTCGGTCTGGGCGCACCTCAACTGGAACCTGGTAGTTCGCACCACCAACACGGCGTGCTCTTACTTCAAGTACAGGCATGATATTCTTTAGTGCAGCATCAAATACTTCCATTGGTTCTTTTCCAGAACGTTCACGGATGATATCGAATGCGTTGTAAAGAATTGCCTGGGATGTACCTCTCTTACCGTCGATCATCATTTTGTTGATCAGGCGGGTAACTAGCTTAGAATTGTAAAGCGGATCTGGCAAAACGTCTCTTTTTGCAACAGGACCTTTACGAGGCATATTTTTTCCTCCTTTCAGAAAATCTTCTATTTAGTGTTCAACGATTATTTTTTAGCTGCTTTCGGACGCTTGGTGCCGTATTTTGAACGGCCTTGCATACGGTTGTTTACACCAGCTGTATCAAGAGCGCCACGTACAATGTGGTAACGAACACCCGGTAAGTCTTTTACACGACCGCCACGGATAAGAACAACACTGTGCTCTTGAAGGTTGTGGCCGATACCAGGGATGTAGGCAGTTACCTCGATTCCGTTAGTCAGACGCACACGGGCATACTTACGAAGCGCTGAGTTCGGTTTCTTCGGAGTCATCGTACCAACACGGGTGCAAACACCGCGTTTTTGTGGAGATGATACGTTTGTTTGTGATTTTTTAAAGCTGTTGTAACCTTTGTTAAGCGCAGGGGACTTCGAAGTTTCCTCAACGGATTTACGAGGCTTGCGCACTAATTGGTTAATTGTAGGCATGTTTTTTCCTCCCTTCACGACATTTGTAGACCCACACATCCAGGTGGTTCTTTTTTGAGCAAAAACAAAGTTCTTGCAGCAGCATCTGCAAAAACAGTTTTCAACGGATTATGGCGACAGCAGAAGTTCCCACTTTAATGCCGCTGGCCTTGCCGAGTTTTTTCATCGAATCGACCCGCAGCACAGGTATGCCATGTCTTCCGGCTGCTTCAACGGCTGCTTCCGTCAATTTCGGATCAGCATCCTCCGCAATAACCAGTTCACTGGCGGTACCTTCTTCAAGCGCTCTGACTGCCTGCTTTGTTCCTATCAGGATTTTCCTTGCCTGCAGAACTTTTTCATAAGACATCGTTCATATCCTCCAAAGTTACAGGGTGAATAGGAGCACCTTTGCTATATTACCATCATAAAAAATGGATGTCAACTAATCTTGCTGTATTTTTTATAAAATAAATCTTTAAAAACGGCACCAGGCTTTCGACTGGTGCCGTCTTTGGAAATAATGAGGCACTGGGCCTTCTTATTCGATTGTAATACCTTCTTCTTCCTCTTGGATCACCGGTTCCGCCTTACGGTAACGCTGCATTCCTGTTCCAGCAGGGATGAGCTTTCCGATAATGACGTTTTCCTTCAAGCCGAGAAGCTCATCACGCTTGCCCTTGATGGCAGCGTCGGTAAGCACCCGTGTTGTTTCCTGGAAGGATGCCGCTGAAAGGAAGGAATCCGTTTCAAGTGAAGCCTTCGTGATACCGAGCAGGACCGGACGGCCGGTTGCCGGCATTTTGCCGTTCGACAACGCCTTTTCATTCGCATCGGTAAACTGATGAATATCGAGAAGCATTCCCGGAAGGACATCTGTTTCACCAGCATCGATGATCCTGATCTTACGAAGCATCTGGCGGACCATCACTTCAATGTGCTTATCGCCGATTTCTACACCCTGCATCCGATATACCTTTTGTACTTCAAGAAGCAGGTACTCCTGCACAGTGCCGACATCGGTTATCTTTAGAAGCTCTTTCGGATCAATCGACCCTTCAGTAAGGTCTTGGCCGCGTTCAACCCTGTCGTTGACTTGGACCTTGAGTCTTGCTGTATAAGGCGCTGTATATGTCCTAGATTCGACTTCGCCCTGGATGACGATTTCCTGCTGGCGGTCACGCCCTTCGTTGATGCCGACTACGACACCCTCCAATTCGGCGATGACTGCCTGCCCTTTCGGATTCCGGGCTTCGAAAAGTTCCTGGATACGCGGCAAACCTTGGGTAATATCGTCCCCTGCTACACCGCCCGTATGGAACGTACGCATTGTAAGCTGGGTTCCTGGTTCTCCAATGGACTGGGCAGCGATAATTCCGACTGCTTCGCCCACTTCGACTTCCTGGCCAGTCGCAAGGTTGCGGCCATAGCACTTTTTACATACTCCGTGACGCGTATTGCACGTAAATGCCGATCGGATCTGGACTTCCTCAACGCCGGCTTTTGTAACTTCGACAGCTAGGTCTTCCGTAATCAGGCCGTTTTCCGGAACAATGATCTCCCCGGTTTCAGGATGCTTGATATTCCTTCTAGCATAACGGCCGATCAAGCGTTCTTCGAGTGATTCGATGACTTCGGTGCCATCCTTCAAAGCCCGGATCCTTAAACCACGGTCCGTTCCACAATCGTCATCGCGGACAATGACATCCTGGGCAACATCGACAAGGCGGCGTGTAAGGTAACCGGAGTCAGCCGTTTTAAGGGCCGTATCGGCAAGGCCTTTACGCGCACCGTGCGTCGAAATGAAGTACTCCAATACTGTCAAACCTTCGCGGAAGGATGATTTGATCGGCAATTCGATAATCCGTCCTGCCGGGTTGGCCATCATACCGCGCATACCTGCAAGCTGAGTAAAGTTGGACGCGTTACCACGCGCTCCGGAATCACTCATCATAAAGATTGGGTTTGTCTTATTCAGGGATTGCATCAGCTTGCCCTGGATTGTATCCTTCGCCTGGCTCCATATGGAGATGACACGGTCATAGCGTTCGTCTTCGGTAATCAAACCGCGCCTGAACTGCTTCTGGACATTGTCAACCCTGCTTTGTGCGTCGGCAAGGATTTCTTCTTTTTCACCGAGAACGACGATATCGGCCACACCGACCGTGATTCCAGCCTTTGTCGAATACTTGAAGCCGAGATCCTTCATGCGGTCAAGCATTTTTGAAGTTTCGGTGATTTTAAATCGCTTGAATACCTCAGCAATAATGTTTCCGAGGATTTTCTTTTTAAACGGCTCTACAAGCGGCATTTCCTTGATAAGCGCGCGAACGTCGGCACCCTTTTCCACAAAGTACTTTTCCGGAGTTTTCACTTCGAGGTTGTGCTTTGTCGGTTCATTAATGTAAGGGAACGATTTCGGCAGAATTTCATTGAAAATAAGTTTTCCGACTGTTGTCATCAACAACTGCTTGTTTTGCTCTTCGGTAAACGTTTCATTGTTCAGCGATCCTGCGTTTACGGCAACCCGTGTATGCAAGTGGACATAGCCATTTTGGTAGGCGATGAGTGCTTCGTTCGTATCCTTGAAGACCATCCCTTCACCAATTGCACCTTCGCGCTCCAAGGTCAGGTAATAGTTCCCTAATACCATATCCTGGGAAGGTGTTACAACTGGCTTTCCATCCTTAGGGTTAAGAATGTTTTGAGCCGCAAGCATCAAAAGGCGTGCTTCAGCTTGTGCCTCTGCCGAAAGCGGTACGTGCACGGCCATCTGGTCTCCGTCAAAGTCCGCGTTGTATGCAGTACACACGAGCGGGTGAAGGCGGATTGCCCGTCCTTCGACAAGTGTCGGCTCGAACGCCTGGATGCCGAGCCTGTGAAGCGTCGGCGCGCGGTTAAGAAGGACTGGATGCTCACGGATGACTTCCTCGAGCACATCCCAGACTTCAGGCTGGACGCGTTCAATTTTCCGCTTGGCGGATTTAATGTTATGGGCAAGGCCCTTTTCAACAAGTTCTTTCATGACGAAAGGCTTGAACAATTCGAGTGCCATTTCCTTTGGAAGCCCACATTGATACATTTTCAGGTTCGGGCCTACTACAATAACCGAACGCCCTGAATAGTCAACACGTTTCCCAAGAAGGTTTTGGCGGAAACGTCCCTGTTTACCCTTCAGCATATGGGAAAGGGACTTCAACGGGCGGTTCCCCGGCCCTGTTACAGGTCGGCCGCGGCGGCCGTTGTCAATCAGCGCGTCGACAGCTTCCTGCAGCATCCGCTTTTCGTTTTGGACAATGATGCTTGGAGCGCCAAGGTCAAGCAGGCGCTTCAGGCGGTTGTTTCTGTTGATGACACGGCGGTATAGGTCATTCAGGTCGGATGTCGCAAAACGGCCTCCATCCAGCTGGACCATTGGGCGAAGTTCCGGCGGGATGACAGGAAGTACGTCAAGAACCATCCAGGATGGCTCATTCCCCGATCCACGGAATGCTTCGAGGACTTCAAGGCGCTTGATTGCGCGCGTGCGCCTTTGTCCCTGGGCTGTTTTCAATTCCTCTTTGAGGGAATCGGCCTCTTTATTTAGGTCAATGTCCTGAAGGAGCTTCCGGATTGCTTCGGCGCCCATGGAAGCCTGAAATTTATTGCCATACTTTTCACGGTATGCGCGGTACTCTTTTTCAGATAAAAGCTGTTTCTTTTCAAGGGCTGTATCCCCGGATTCCGTTACCACATAGGAAGCGAAATAGATGACTTCCTCAAGGGCGCGCGGGGACATGTCAAGGACGAGCCCCATTCTGCTCGGAATTCCTTTGAAGTACCAAATATGGGAAACAGGTGCTGCAAGCTCGATATGGCCCATCCGTTCACGGCGCACTTTTGCGCGTGTCACTTCAACACCACATCGGTCACAGACGACTCCCTTATATCGGACTCGCTTATACTTTCCGCAATGGCACTCCCAGTCCTTCGTTGGACCAAAAATCCTTTCGCAGAAAAGGCCGTCTTTCTCTGGCTTTAATGTACGATAGTTGATTGTTTCCGGCTTCTTGACCTCACCGAAAGACCAGGAACGAATCTTGTCCGGTGATGCAAGGCCGATTTTCATATACTCAAAATTATTAACATCCAGCAAGGGGCCTACCTCCCTTTTAATCTCCAGGTTTTACCCTGTAGCTGACACAACCGGCTCCCGGACGCGTGCATGGCGCCCGGGCGGTTATGGTTAAAACCAGAAAAGCTTCTTTTCCGCTTTTCTATGTTACTCTTTTGAACCTACTTTTTCAGACTCGATGCTTTGTGTTTCAGGAGCAATGGTCAATGTGTCAACCTGCTGCATATCATCTTCGTCTTCAAGGTCGCGCATTTCTATTTCCTCTTCATCACCGGACAAGATTTTCACATCAAGCCCTAGGCTCTGAAGTTCTTTAATCAATACTTTGAACGACTCAGGAACACCTGGTTCTGGTACGTTTTCGCCTTTTACAATTGCTTCGTACGTTTTTACACGGCCGACCACATCATCGGATTTGACAGTAAGGATTTCCTGAAGGGTATAGGCAGCGCCATACGCTTCAAGCGCCCAAACCTCCATCTCCCCGAAACGCTGTCCACCAAACTGGGCTTTTCCGCCAAGCGGCTGCTGCGTAACGAGAGAATACGGTCCAGTGGAACGGGCATGCAGCTTATCGTCTACCATGTGGGCAAGCTTGATCATGTACATGACGCCGACAGAAACCCGGTTGTCAAATGGCTCGCCCGTCCGGCCGTCATATAGGACAGTCTTCGCGTCGCGGGCCATGCCGGCTTCTTCAATCGTCGCCCATACATCTTCCTCGGTCGCACCGTCGAATACCGGCGATGCTACATGGATGCCAAGCGCCCTGGCGGCCATTCCGAGATGGAGCTCAAGCACCTGCCCAATGTTCATACGTGAAGGTACGCCCAGTGGGTTAAGCATGATGTCGACAGGTGTGCCGTCCGGAAGATACGGCATATCTTCTTCCGGTAGAATTCGGGAAATAACCCCTTTGTTTCCGTGGCGTCCGGCCATTTTATCCCCTTCGGAGATTTTACGTTTTTGGACGATGTATACCCGGACGAGCTGGTTTACGCCTGGAGGAAGCTCATCGCCGTCTTCGCGGTTGAACACTTTAACATCCAGCACAATTCCGCCGCCGCCGTGTGGAACACGGAGTGAAGTATCCCTTACTTCACGGGCCTTTTCACCAAAAATCGCATGAAGCAGACGCTCTTCGGCAGTCAGCTCTGTTACCCCTTTAGGCGTAACTTTACCAACAAGCAAATCGCCGTCCTTGACTTCCGCACCTGTACGGATGATTCCTCGCTCATCAAGGTTGCGCAGCGCATCTTCCCCAACGTTCGGGATATCGCGTGTTATTTCTTCAGGGCCGAGCTTTGTATCGCGGGACTCTGATTCATATTCTTCAATATGGATGGATGTATACACATCATCCTTGACGAGGCGCTCACTCATGATGATCGCATCTTCGTAGTTATATCCATCCCAGTTCAGGAAAGCAACCAGTACGTTCCGGCCAAGTGCCAGTTCACCCTTTTCCATGGATGGCCCATCGGCAAGTATTTCACCTTTGGTTACCCTGTCGCCTACGGAAACGATTGGGCGCTGGTTGTAACAGGTTCCCTGGTTTGAGCGGATGAATTTAAGCATCCTGTATTTATCCAGGTCTCCTTTTACTTCCTGGCCATCGATTTCTTTAACGCGGCGAACCCACACTTCGCGGGCCTCAACGTGTTCAACAATCCCTTCATGTTTGCAAATGACTGCGGCACCGGAGTCTTTCGCAGAAACGTGTTCCATACCGGTACCTACCCTTGGCGCTTCAGGCTGCATCAACGGAACAGCCTGGCGTTGCATGTTCGCTCCCATCAAGGCACGGTTGGAGTCGTCGTTTTCAAGGAACGGGATGCAGGCAGTCGCAGCGGATACAACCTGCTTTGGCGATACATCCATGTAGTCAACGCGTTCCCTTGGCACAACCGTATTATCGCTTCGGAAGCGAGCAACGATGTCGGCATCAACGAACGAGCCGTCCTCATCAAGCCTTGCGTTCGCCTGTGCGACCACATAAAGGTCCTCTTCATCCGCGGTCAAGTAATCAATTCGGTCCGTCACTTTTCCTGTTTCCGGGTCTACCCTGCGGTAAGGTGTTTCAATAAAACCGAAGCGGTTGACTTTCGCGTAGGAAGAAAGTGAGTTAATCAACCCGATGTTCGGTCCTTCCGGCGTTTCAATCGGACACATGCGCCCATAGTGGGAATAGTGAACGTCACGAACTTCGAAGCCTGCGCGCTCACGGGTCAAACCACCTGGCCCTAGTGCGGAAAGACGGCGTTTATGCGTCAATTCAGCAAGCGGGTTCGTCTGATCCATGAACTGCGAAAGCTGGGAGCTTCCGAAGAACTCTTTAATCGAGGCGATAACCGGACGGATATTGATCAGCTGCTGCGGAGTGATGGTGGCAGTGTCTTGGATGGACATCCTTTCACGTACCACACGCTCCATTCTGGAAAGCCCGATACGGAACTGATTTTGGAGCAGTTCCCCTACAGAACGCAGGCGGCGGTTTCCAAGGTGGTCGATATCATCAGTGTCGCCTACTCCATGAAGCAGGTTGAAGAAATAGCTGATTGAAGCAATGATATCTGCCGGGGTAATGTTCTTTACCTGTTCCGGAACATAAGCATTGCTCAAAACATTAATTACTTTTTCGTTATCATCGGTTGGTGCGAATATCTTAATTCCCTGAAGGACGATTTCACCATCCACAACCCCGCCCCCTGGCTCGTAGCCGTACATGTTGATGTTTTTTTCCAGGTGGGGAATGATCCTGTCCAGATTCCTCCGGTCGAGCAACGTACCAACTTCAGCGATAATCTCGCCAGTTTCCGGATCAACCAAAGCTTCTGCAAGCCGCTGTCCAAACAGACGGTTTTTAATATGAAGCTTTTTGTTTATTTTATAGCGCCCTACACTTGCCAGGTCATATCGCTTCGGATCGAAGAAACGCGAAATGAGCAGGCTTTTGGCATTTTCCACCGTTGGCGGTTCGCCCGGGCGAAGCCTCTCATAGATTTCAAGCAACGCTTTTTCGATGCTGTCGGTATTGTCCTTTTCGAGAGTATTGCGGATATACTCATTGTCGCCAATGAGATCGATGATTTCTTGATCAGAGCCGAACCCGAGTGCACGCAAAAGAACCGTAACTGGCAGCTTCCGGGTACGATCTATCCTTACGTATACGACATCCTTGGCATCTGTTTCATATTCAAGCCATGCGCCGCGGTTCGGTATAACGGTGGCTGTAAAACCTTTTTTCCCGTTTTTGTCCACTTTCCCGCTGTAGTAAACGCTCGGGGAGCGCACCAGCTGAGAAACAATGACGCGTTCCGCACCATTTATAACAAAGGTGCCTGTTTCTGTCATTAGCGGGAAATCGCCCATGAAAACATCCTGGTCCTTTACTTCCCCTGTTTCTTTGTTGACGAGACGCACTTTTACACGCAGCGGTGCCGCATATGTTACATCCCGTTCCTTCGATTCCTCAACGGAATATTTCGGATCGCCAAGGCTATAATCAATAAATTCTAGAGATAGGTTACCAGTAAAGTCTTCAATCGGTGAAATATCCTGGAACATTTCACGCAGTCCCTCATCAAGAAACCATTGATAAGAAGAGGTTTGGATTTCAATAAGATTTGGTAATTCTAAAACTTCACTGATTCGCGCGTAACTTCTTCGTTGGCGGTGTCGTCCATACTGAACTAGTTGACCTGTCAACTGATTCACCCCTCAAATCAAGAGTTGTATTGTAAATCTATTTGGAGCCTGAAGCCGGACAGTTGTCCTGCATCAGACAAAAAAGAAAAAGGGTTTTTTGACTCAAAAACCGCAATTTTCACATTTTAACCTATTATTTTGTCATCTTTTCCTTCCTATACCATTTTTATACAAAAAGTTTCCTTTCTTTATTCACAGAAAGTTTTATCCTTTTTGCAAAAAAAGCTTGACATTTTGGGATAGTATTAGAAATAAGATGATGGCATTTTATAATATTAACATAGTGGCATTTTCGAGTCAAACATTTTTCGCCCTGATAATAAAGTATCCCTTTTCCTTATCGACTACTTCCACTTCCCCGAATAGTTCTTTCAGCTTATCCAGGGCTGATGGCGCACCTTGCTTTTTCTGAATGACCACCCAAAGCTCACCATCATTCACAAGCTTTTCCTTCGCCTCGGTAAAAATATCATGGACGGTTTTTTTGCCCGCTCGGATTGGGGGATTTGTTAGGATCGCGGAAAAGCCTCCCACTTCTACCCCAGTAAGCCTGTCACTTTCATAAACAAGGGCATTCTCCACTCCATTCGCCTTCGCGTTTTCCCTCGCCAGCTCAAGAGCGCGTTCATTTACATCCACCATATGCACGGATCGCTCAGGGTATTGTTTGGCTATCGCAAGCCCGATTGGACCATATCCGCAGCCCACATCAAGGATCGGCCCTGAAATTTCAGGCAACTCGAACGTTTCGATCAACAACCTTGATCCAAAGTCGACTTCATTTTTTGAAAAAACACCGGTATCGGACTTGAACCGGAAACGAACGTTCCTCAGTGTATACTCCCAATGCTTTGGCGCGCTCTCAACATGCGGCTTTTTTGTATAATAATGATCCGCCATCATTCCACCTCCAAGGAAAGCAGAAAAAAGCCCGCTTAGGCAGCGAGCTTTCTTATTGGTTGATTACTTAACTTCGACGTTAGCTCCAACTTCATCAAGCTTAGCTTTGATAGCTTCAGCATCTTCTTTAGAAACGCCTTCTTTGATTGGCTTCGGAGTGTTGTCAACAAGGTCTTTTGCTTCTTTAAGGCCAAGTCCAGTGATTTCACGAACAACCTTGATAACCTTGATTTTTTGGTCGCCTGCAGATGCAAGGATTACATCAAATTCAGTTTGCTCTTCAGCAACTGGGCCAGCGCCGCCGCCAACCATAGCTACAGGAGCAGCTGCAGTTACGCCGAATTCTTCTTCGATTGCTTTTACTAGGTCGTTAAGTTCTAGAACAGTCATGGATTTGACTGCTTCAATGATTTGTTCTTTAGTCATTGTTTATTTCCTCCTCAAATTGTTTGTTTTTTATGGTAAAGCGAAAACGGTCAGCTTACGCGCCCTGTTCTTCTTTCTGTTCTGCAACAGCTTTTGTTGCAAGAGCAAGGTTGCGGATAGGAGCCTGCAGTACGCTGAGAAGCATGGAAAGCAAGCCTTCGCGTGATGGAAGTTCTGCAAGTGCCTTGATTTCCTCAGCAGTTGCGACATTCCCTTCAATTACACCCGCTTTGATTTCCAAAGCGTCGTTCTTCTTCGCGAAATCATTGATGATTTTCGCTGGAGCAACTACATCTTCCGCACTGAACGCAATTGCGTTAGGGCCAGTCAACGATTCGTTAAGGCCAGCAAGTTCGGAAGCCTCTGCCGCACGGCGGGTCATCGAGTTTTTGTAAACCTTGAACTCAATCCCAGCTTCACGAAGCTGCTTACGAAGCTCGGTTACTTGGGCAACATTCAATCCGCGGTAGTCAACAACTACGGATGTTACGCTGTTCTTTAATTTACCGGCGATTTCATCGACGATTAATTTCTTTTGTTCGATAACGCTGCTCATAATTACACCTCCTATAGATTTCTGCATTTATACCGGGCAAATAAAAGCCTCCATATCCAGAAGACATGGAGGCATAATACAACAAGCCGTTTTACAGGCTAATTCTATCGCATTCCCTCGGCAGGCTAATTTAAGCTGGTCAGCACCTGCTGTCTTCGGTACAAATGTATTCATTTTCAAACAACAGAAGTAATATTAACACACTTTATTGCTGTTGTCAATAATTATTTCGCTGTTACGGAAGATGGATCAATTTTCACGCCAGGACCCATTGTAGAAGAAACTGTTACACTCTTCATGTAAGTTCCTTTTGCGGCAGCCGGCTTGACTTTAACCATTGTGTCGAAAATGGTCTTGAAGTTTTCAACAAGCTTTTCATCTTCGAAAGAAACCTTGCCGATTGGAACATGGATGATACCAGCCCTGTCAACGCGGTATTCTACTTTACCAGCCTTGATTTCGTTAACTGCTTTAGTTACATCGAATGTAACTGTGCCAGTTTTAGGGTTTGGCATTAAGCCTTTTGGTCCAAGCGTACGGCCAAGCTTACCAACTTCACCCATCATGTCCGGTGTTGCGACGATTACATCGAATTCAAACCAGCCTTGTTGGATTTTGTTGATATACTCTGCATCGCCAACATAATCAGCGCCGGCAGCTTCGGCTTCCTTCGCCTTTTCGCCTTTCGCGAAAACGAGGACGCGCTGGGTTTTACCAGTTCCGTTTGGAAGAACTACAGCTCCACGGATTTGCTGGTCAGCTTTTTTCGGATCTACTCCAAGACGGAAAGCAACTTCGACAGTCGCATCGAATTTTGCGTAGTTTGTTTTCTTTGCAAGCTCAATCGCTTCATTTACCGGATAAGCTTTCGTACGATCGACAAGCTTAGCGGCTTCTTGATACTTTCTGCTTTTCTTAGCCATGTTAAATATCCTCCTTGATTTGTGGTTATAACGGAATGGACCTCCCACGTGAAAAGGCATAAGCGCCTTGTTCCCGGCGTCGGAGCCGGATTTCATCCCGCTCGACTTCCGCCTTACAGAACAAAGGTTGCGTGTGATTATATCAGCTACGCAACCCCATCATACCTTAACAGTCCAGCACGGATTAGTCTTCGATTGAGATACCCATGCTGCGCGCTGTACCTTCAACCATGCGCATTGCTGCTTCAACGCTGGCCGCATTCAGGTCAGGCATTTTCTGTTCAGCAATCTCGCGCACCTTGTCGCGCTTAACCGTTGCTACTTTATTACGGTTAGGCTGGCCTGAACCAGACTGGATTCCGGCTGCTACTTTCAAAAGAACTGCAGCTGGAGGAGTTTTCGTAATAAATGTAAAGGAACGGTCTTCAAAAACCGTAATTTCAACAGGAATGATCAGACCTGCCTGGTCCGCTGTACGTGCGTTAAATTCCTTACAGAATCCCATGATGTTAACACCCGCCTGACCCAATGCAGGACCAACCGGTGGCGCTGGATTCGCTTTTCCAGCAGGGATTTGTAATTTAACTACCTTAATTACTTTTTTAGCCACGAGACACACCTCCTTAAAAAGTCCGTGATGTGGTAATAGGGGTATCCCCCTCCCACTCATAACAAAAGCCTTTATTTACATAAAGAACTTGACAAATGTCCGGTTTTTTCTGTCCAAGACATACTGACCTTTGAAATGTTACCACTTTTCACGTTCGATTTCAAGCTATTTTACACTATCAGTCAATTTTTTCTTTTATCCTGCGTTGCCGCGGGAGCAGTTATAACTTGTCAATTTGTGAGAAATCGAGTTCAACCGGCGTATCGCGGCCAAACATGTCGACAAGTACACGGAGCTTCGACTTCGTTTTATCCATTTCTTCAATAATGCCTGTCTTATCCGTAAATGGCCCTTCCTTGACCCTGACAGTCTCGCCAATTTCGAAATTGACATCAACCCGTTTCTCTTCCACGCCCATCCTCTTTAAGATGACTGAAACTTCCTCGGGAAGCAGCGGGGTTGGTTTCGAACCAGACCCGGCCGAACCAACAAAACCTGTGACTCCAGGCGTATTCCGTACTACATACCATGAATCGTCGGTCATGACAATCTCGACAAGTACATAGCCTGGGAATACTTTGCGTTTGACTGTTTTCTTTTTGCCATTTTTGAAATCTGTTTCTTCTTCTTCCGGAACGACCACGCGAAAAATTTTATCTTGCATTCCCATTGATTCGACGCGTTTTTCAAGGTTCGCCTTAACCTTATTTTCATATCCGGAATACGTATGGACCACATACCAATTCTTTTCCATTTTAAAGGACTAAAAGTCCGTCCCTCCCTGCATCTTCTTTTTCACCATCAGCGCTAAACGGCTGCTTTCGCTTTTCTCACTGTCTAGCTCCAGCAGCCAGCGCCTAGTGGACTTCAGTCCCCTCGCTACGATAAGTCAACATCGAATCGCTTCGCTCTTCGTGTTTCCTTTATCCCACCGTTAAGGGACAGTAAGCCCTAAAGGGCAACTGTCCCTAAAGGTCCGATTCGTTCAACTAACCATCAGCGGAAAACCACCGCTGATGGAAGTTTCACTTTATCTCCATCGGGGCCCTCCAGTCCATACGGCGCTAAACGGCTGCTTTCGCTTTTCTCACACCAAATGAAAAAACCCGTTAAACCGGGCTTTGTAGAAATTTCCTTGATTATTTCCCATTATACCATGAACGGGTTATGTTTATTCAAGAATTAATCGAATCAGTTTTGAAATGCCAAGGTCGACCACCGCAAAGAATACGGCGAAAATCGCCACAGTCGTGATAACAGTTATCGTATAACGGGTAAGTTCTTCCTTCTTCGGCCAGCTGACTTTTCTCATTTCACGAGCTATATCGCGAAAAAAATTCGTTATGCGCTGCATTGTTCGTGACCTCCATCTATATACAATTCCTGCCTTCCTACCGGGTTTCTTTGTGAACCGTGGAAGCATTACAGGTTTTACAGTACTTTTTTAGTTCCAGACGTTCGTCCCTGGCCTGGTTGCTTGCTGTTGAGTAATTCCGTGAACCGCAAACAGAACAGGCAAGGACTGCTTTTTTTGTCATTTCGTCACCTGCTGCCAGTTTTTTGTCCTTAAAACTGTATCACGCCCACCAAGAACTGTCAATAAGCACTGTAAAGGGTTTCATGGAAAAGACAAATCTCCAGAACGCCTAATGGGAATATTCGCGGATTTCCAGATAACGCTCCAATTTCCGCTTTACCCGCTGGAGAGCATTATCAATCGACTTCACATGGCGGTTCAGCTCTTCGGAAATTTCCTGGTACGATTGGCCGTCCAGGTAAAGAGCAAGGACTTTCCGCTCCAGGTCGCTTAGGAGTTCGCTCATTTTTATTTCGATATGGTCGAATTCCTCCTGGTTTATGATAAGCTGTTCCGGGTCCGTCGCCTTCGTTCCGCTCAGGACATCCATAAGAGTCCGGTCGGATTCGTCATCGAATATCGGCTTGTCCAACGAAACATAGGAATTCAGCGGTATATGCTTTTGCCTGGTGGCTGTTTTGATCGCCGTAATGATTTGCCGCGTAATGCAAAGCTCGGCGAATGCCTTGAAGGAAGTGAGTTTGTCGTCACGAAAATCCCGGATTGCCTTATACAGCCCGATCATGCCTTCCTGGACAATATCTTCCTTGTCGGCACCAATCAGGAAATAGGACCTGGCTTTGGCCCTGACAAAATTGCGATACTTGTGGATCAGGTAGTCCAGGGCCTCGCTATTGCCGCTGTGCACCAAAAACACGATCTCCTCATCTTCCATAATCAGAAACTCATCGCCTGCCCTCGACCTTACATCCACACTCACTGAGATCCCCCTCGCATGCACATGCATAGTTAGAAATATTATACAGTAGGTATTTTTTAAGCGTCAATGTTCATTTTTCGCCTCTGCGCCACTTTTCGAAAATTTCTGCCAAATCTTCACTTATCTGAATTCGGGTTACAGGCTTCTTTTCCTGGATTTTCTTTACGCTTTTTTCAATTTTTCTTTCGATTCCTGCCATTTCGATAAGAAGCTCCCTGGCTGACTTTCGCAATGCGCCTTGTCCAAAAATGACCCATTGTTCTGTAAAATCGGACGTAGCTACATGGATTTGTGTTTTTCTATTGCCCAGTTTGACAGCCAGCTTTTCAATCCTTTCATCAGCGGATTCATTCTCGCGAGTGAAAATGACTTCGACTTGATGGTTTTTAAATTTCTTTTCTATCCCTTGCACATAATGGGCATCAAAAACAACTATTACACGATAGCCGGAGTATCCTTGGTATTCCGCCATCAACTCAATCAGCCTGTCCCTGGCGGCGGCCAGGTCCCGGGCCTTCAATTCCCTAAGTTCCGGCCAGGCGCCGATAATGTTGTAGCCGTCAACTAAAAGGATATCCATCCTTATCCCTCGAGCGGGTGGCGCCTGCGGTATACCTCGTACATCAGCAATGCCGCAGCCACTGACGCATTCAGTGAAGTTACCTTCCCAGCCATAGGCAAATGAACGAGGAAATCGCATTTTTCACGAATCAACCTGCCCATTCCCTTTCCTTCACTGCCAATGACGAGCCCAAGCGGCATAGTAAAATCCTGTTTCCGGTAATCCACGCTTCCTTTCGCATCCGTCCCCGCGATCCAGACGCCGCGCTCTTTCAATTCATCAATTGTCCGGGCAAGGTTTGTAACCCGGGCAACAGGGATGTATTCAATCGCCCCGGTCGATGCTTTTGCAACTGTTGATGTAAGTCCTACTGCCCTCCGCTTCGGGATGATGATGCCGTGGGCGCCCACCGCATCGGCTGTCCTCATGATGGAGCCAAGATTATGAGGATCCTCGATTTCATCAAGAATCAGAAAAAACGGCTCCTCGCTTCTCTTCTTTGCCGCATCAAAAAGGTCATCCAGCTCGGCATATTGGTATGCGGCCACATAGGCCAGCACCCCTTGATGGTTTCCTTCGGCCAGCTGGTCGATTTTCTTCTTTGGCACATATTGGACAATGACATTCGCTTCCTTGGCCAATTCTGTAATTTGTTGCATTTGGCCGCGCTGCGAACCTTCAGCGATCAGGATTTTATTGATATCCCGTTTTGACCTTAATGCTTCCAGCACGGGGTTTTTTCCAACGATTGTATCCTCACTCATCCTTAATCCTTCCTTTCGTGCCCTCAACATACGCAAATGCTTTTTCAACAAGCTCTTCAAGCCGCTCATTATTGCCCGCTAAATAGAGAGTTCCTATCAGTGCCTCGAAGGCAGTGCTGTGCCTGTAGGTTACCACATCTGTATTTTTTGGCACCGAACCGGATTTCGCATTCCTGCCCCTTTTCACTACAGCCATTTCATTTTCGGAAAGCAGGCCTTCATCCATAAAGCTAAAAAGTATTTGTGACTGGGCTTTCGCAGATACGTATTTTGTCGCTTCCACATGGAGACGGTGCGGCTTGACCGTACCTTTTTGCAGAAGGTGGCGCCGGACATAGACTTCAAGCACCGCATCCCCCATATAGGCAAGCGCAAGGCTGTTCAGCTGTTTTTCGTCAATGGTTGTTTCGTATTGGAGCATACTCAGCCTCTTTTCCATCTTGTACCCTGAGGCGTGTCTTCGAGAATGATATTCATGTCCTTCAGCTGGTCCCTAATTTCATCGGACAGCTTGAAGTCCCTGTCTTTCCTGGCCTGGTTCCTCTTCTCAATCAGGGCTTCGATTTCTTCATCAAGCAGTTCTTCAGCGCCAACATTCAAACCGAGCACATCAAAAAGTTCCTCGAATTCCTTTGTAAAACGGTCAATGACTTCGACAGCTGTCGTCTTTTCCAAGAGATATTGATTGGCCAATTTCGATAGGTCAAACAGGACTGAAACAGCATTGGCTGTATTAAAATCGTCGTCCATTTCCTTAATGAATCGTTCCCTAAGCGCCTCGACTTCCGTAATCCATTGGCCATTGTCTTCCGTCAGCCCCGTACTTGATTCCTTCCTGTGTTTCAGGTTTTGGTAAGAGGTCTTCAGCCTTTCCAATGCGGCTATTGTGTTTTCAAGCAGCTCTTCGCTGTAATTTATCGGATTCCGGTAATGGACCGATAGCATAAAGAAACGGAGAACCTGCGGATCATGTTTTTTAATGATGTCATGGACGAGGACGAAATTTCCGAGTGATTTCGACATTTTTTCATTGTCAATGTTAATATATCCGTTATGCATCCAGTAGCGGGCAAATGTCTTTCCGGTCAGCGCCTCCGACTGTGCGATTTCGTTTTCATGATGCGGAAACGCCAAGTCCTGTCCGCCCGCATGGATGTCAATTGTGTCGCCAAGATATTTCTTCGCCATTGCCGAGCATTCAATATGCCAGCCCGGACGGCCTTTGCCCCAAGGGCTTTCCCAGTAAATTTCGCCTTCCTTCGCTGCTTTCCAGAGAGCAAAATCAAGCGCGTCCTGTTTCTTCTCACCCCGCTCAATCCTGGCGCCAACTTTCAACTCATCAATCGATTGATGTGAAAGTTTTCCATAACCATCAAATTTCCTCGTCCGGAAATAAACATCTCCATTGGATTCGTATGCGTAGCCTTTGTCGATTAATGACGAAATAAATTCAATGATAATGTCCATGCTTTCCGTAACCCTTGGGTGAGCGTCCGCCCTTTTGCACCCGAGAGCGGTTACGTCCTCGAAATAGGCGTCGATGAATCGTTCGGCGATTGCAGGAACGTCCTCGCCAAGTTCCTTTGCCGCCCGTATAAGCTTGTCGTCAACGTCGGTGAAATTTGAGATATAGTTCACATCATAGCCGCGGAATTCGAAATACCGCCTGACCGTGTCGAACACAATGGCAGGACGGGCGTTTCCAATATGGATATAGTTGTATACGGTTGGTCCGCACACATACATTTTTACCTTTCCTTCTTCAAGCGGAACAAACTCCTCTTTTTTCCTTGTCAATGTATTATAAATCTGAATGGCCATCTCACCTGGCTCCCTTCATTTTGATTGCTTCCAATTCTTCTTTCAGCATTGCAATTTCCTTCTCAAGCTCTTTGAAACGGTCGCCGGTTGGATCCGGCAAGTCCGTATGATCCAGCCTCGTGCCGACTTTAATGCCGTTTTGGATGACAATTTTACCGGGAATGCCGACAACAGTTGAATGTGCCGGAACATCCTTCAAAACAACCGAGCCCGCACCCACTTTTGCATGTTCGCCAATTGTAATTGAACCGAGTACCTTTGCACCCGCGGCAATCAGGGCATTGTCATGGATGGTCGGATGGCGTTTGCCTTTTTCTTTTCCTGTGCCGCCTAGAGTAACCCCCTGATATACAGTTACATTATCCCCGATTTCACATGTTTCACCTATGACCACGCCCATTCCGTGGTCAATAAAGAAGCGGCGTCCTATCCTCGCGCCAGGATGTATTTCAATTCCGGTAAAAAAACGGCTTATTTGTGAAATCAAACGAGCCAAAAAGAAGAACTTCCGCTTGAATAGTGCGTGGGCAATTCGATGAGCCCAAATGGCATGCAATCCGGAATACGTGAGCACAACCTCGAATGTGCTTCTTGCGGCCGGATCCTGTTCGAACACAACATCGATGTCTTCTTTCAACGTTTTGAACATTTCTCTCCCTCCCTGCCAAGGAAAATAAGTGTGAATCTTCCGGATAAATAAAAAACGCCCCTGTCATAAAGACAGAGACGCTTGTGCGCGGTTCCACTCTGTTTGGGCTTCGCACCCCTCCTTTTAAAGGAGGTCCGGCCCCAACTTAAGCCTGGTAACGGCAGGTTCCGCCCTGCTCCTACTGCGGACTGCGCCGGTTCGGGAGGGACTCTGGGGTGCATTTCAAAAAAGCGAGAGGCTTAAACCACTTTCAGCCGGTGATGGTTCTCTCTTTCAAGCTTCGTTCTTTTACTTTTCCCCGTCTTTGATTTACTGATATAGAATTATTGTTTATTATATACCATTTTAGACCAATTGTTAACTAATTAAATCGCTCAATCTCTTTTGAATCTTTTCCCTGCCTAATAATTCAATCGTTTTTGGCAGGTCCGGCCCATGTGTTTGGCCGGTTACAGCAGCGCGGATTGGCATGAAAAGCTTCTTCCCTTTATGGCCTGTCGATTTCTGCACGGCCTTCATTGCAGCCTGGATTCCTTCCGCTTTGAATTCTTCAAGCTTTGTGATTTCATCAAGGAACGCCTTCAGCACCTCAGGGACCTGTTCCTCGGCAAGAACAGATTTTGCTTCCTCGTCCGGATTGATGTCTTCACGGAAGAAAATATCCGACATTTCGACAATTTCGGCGCCAAAGTTCATTTTTTCCTGGAAAAGGGCAATCAGGCTGACAACCCATTCTCTTTCCTGGCCAGTCAATTCCTCTTTAACAAGCCCCGCTTTGACAAGGTGAGGAAGCGAAATTGCCACAAGCCTGTGAAGATCGGCTTTTTTTATATACTGGTTGTTCATCCAGGCAAGCTTTTGCTTATCAAAAAGAGCCGGGGATTTCGACAGTCTTGCAGAATCAAATATCTCAATGAACTCTTCTTTTGAGAATATTTCCTCTTCCCCTGCCGGAGACCAGCCAAGCAGGGCGATGAAGTTGAACAGCGCTTCCGGCAAATAGCCAAGCTCATCGTACTGTTCAATGAATTGGATGATGGATTCATCCCGCTTGCTAAGTTTTTTACGGCTTTCATTTACAATGAGGGTCATATGGCCAAAAATCGGCGCATCCCAGCCAAGTGCTTCATAGACCATCAATTGCTTTGGCGTATTGGAAATATGGTCATCACCACGAAGGACGTGAGTGATTTCCATCAAGTGATCGTCAATTGCCACAGCAAAATTGTATGTCGGTGTACCGTCTTTTTTAATCATGACCCAATCGCCCATGCCTTCGGACTCAAAGGTTACTTCTCCCTTTACAATGTCATTGAAGGTATAAACTTTTCCGGCAGGAACTTTCAGGCGGATACTCGGCTGTCTTCCTTCACTTTCGAGGCGGCTCCGTTCTTCATCCGTTAAATGGCGGCACTTTCCCGAATAATGAGGGGTTTCGCCGCGGGCTGACTGCTCCTCACGCTCAGCTTCCAGCTCTTCTTCAGTGCAGTAGCATTTATAAGCATGGCCTTCTTCTATAAGCCGCGTATAATATTTCCTGTAAATATCAATCCGTTCGGACTGTCTGTAAGGGCCGTATCCGCCATCTTTATCGACGCTCTCATCCCAATCGATGCCGAGCCAGTTTAAATATTTCAGCTGGCTTTCTTCTCCGCCCTCAATGTTACGCTTCTTGTCCGTATCCTCGATGCGGATAATAAATTTACCGCCCTGGCTTCGTGCAAACAAGTAGTTGAATAATGCTGTACGGGCGTTTCCAATATGTAAATGTCCTGTCGGGCTTGGCGCGTACCGCACTCGAACTGTGTTTGACATAAAAATCCTCCTAAACGTGCTGCTCTATTTTCTTTAAGCTTCATTTTACCATTGTCGCTTAAATGCTGGAAGACCAGACGGGCTTTATCCTTCTCTTTTTTGAAGCAGGACGGCCMCCTGGGAAGCAATTCCCTCGCCCCTGCCGGTAAAACCAAGCTTCTCGGTCGTTGTGGCTTTTACATTGACTTGGCTTGGATCGGCTTCAAGCAGCTCGGCAATCCTCTTTTTCATCTCGCCAACATAGGGAGCCATTTTCGGCTTTTGGGCGATAATAGTGCAGTCGGCATTGCCCAGTTCATAACCGCGTTCCTTTACCAGCTTCCAAACTTGTTCAAGCAATTTCGCGGAGTCGGCATCCTTGAACGCATCGTCCGTATCCGGAAAATGCCTTCCGATATCTCCTTCACCGATTGCCCCAAGGCATGCATCCGCCACGGTATGCAAAAGAACATCCGCATCCGAATGGCCCAATAGCCCTTTTTCATAGGGAATCGTTATCCCCCCAATGATGAGCGGCCGGCCTTCCACAAGCTGATGCACATCAAATCCTTGTCCAATCCGAAACATATCTCTATCTCCTTTACGTTAAATACTTGTTGTTGCCGTAACTATTTATTGTCCCGGTAGTTGCGCTGTTTCAATATCGCTTCTGCAAAAACAAGGTCTTCCCTCGTTGTCAACTTTATATTGTTGTAGTCACCGTGAACGACAGCAACGGGATGCGGCAGCCGCTCCACAAGGCTCGCATCGTCCGTCCCGAGGAAATCATCACGCTCGGCCTTTTCATGCGCCTGAAGCAGCACCGAAATGCGAAAAGCTTGTGGGGTTTGGACCGCCCACAAGCTGGAACGTTCAATCGTTTCCGCAACATGATTTTCAATTACCTTTTTCACCGTATCCTTTACCGGGACTGCCAAAACGGCAGCGCCCTCCCGTTCTGCCGCTTCGACCAGGCTGCTGATCAGGCCAGTTGTAATAAATGGACGGGCAGCATCATGGACAAGAACAATTCCTTCACTGCCTGCTTCCTTTAATCCACTGTAAACACTTTGTTGGCGTTCTGCCCCCCCTTGGGCAAACTTGATCGGCTTTTTAATATTATAGCGCTGCAGGAGGCTAGCCATCTCATCCTGCTCTTCCGGATTAACCGCCAGGACCATGCCTTGGCAATTTACATCCCCGTCGAATACCAAAAGTGTATGAACGAGGACCGGAATTCCATCAAGTTCTAGCAAGAGCTTATTGATTCCGGCTCCCATTCGTTTCCCCCGGCCGGCTGCCGGCAGAATCACTTTATATTTCATAAGAAAAAACCCCAGACATTTATAGTAGTCCATTTATGCATTAGGCTGCACGGCTTTATAATGCTTTTTCGAATAGCTTTGGCTTTGCAAAAATCATCCGTCCAGCAGAAGTTTGCAGGACGCTGGTAACCATGACATCAATCCGTTTGCCGATATATTCACGGCCTTCCTCGACGACAATCATCGTACCATCATCGAGATACGCAACACCCTGGTGATGCTCCTTCCCGTCCTTTATGACTTGGACGCTTAGTTCTTCACCCGGCAGAACAACCGGCTTGACCGCGTTGGCAAGGTCATTGATATTAAGGACCGAAACATTTTGGAACTCGCTCACCTTGTTCAGGTTGAAATCATTTGTAACCAAAATCCCGCCTGTTTTTTTCGCGAGTTTCACGAGTTTGCTGTCAACTTCCTGGATATCATCAAAATCGGTTTCACTGATTTCAACATTAATGGCAATTTCCTTTTGGATACGGTTCAGGATATCAAGGCCGCGCCGTCCCCTGTTCCGTTTCAGTACATCCGATGAATCGGCGATATGCTGGAGTTCTTCAAGGACGAAGCGCGGAATCACAATCGTTCCTTCAAGAAAGCCGGTCTGGCAAATATCAGCAATTCTCCCATCAATAATAACGCTCGTATCCAATATTTTAAGAGAGTGGGCAGGGATCTTTTCCTGTTCCTCCTCCGCCGCCTTTTTCTTCTTGCTTGAAAAAAGATTCATCATCTCATCGCGCTTTTTGAAGCCCACCTGGAAACCCAAATACCCAAAAAGAAGGGTAAGAAGAATAGGGGCTACCGTATTGAGGACAGGCACTTCAATTGCATTCAGGGCAAAGCCGATCAGGAATGCGACTATCAGGCCAAATATTAGGCCGAGACTGCCAAAGAGAACATCGGTAACCGGAACTCTGACAAGGGTATCTTCAACCCATTTAACAAAGTCTATTACATACTCAATTGCCCAAAAAGTTAGAAGATAAAATATAAGTGCGCCTATAATGGCTGCCATATAGGAATTATTTAAAAATGTAATTCCTTCAGCCCCGATAATTTTCAATAATGGTGGAATTAAAAAGATCCCAAGCGTCCCCCCGGTAATAAGAAAACACGCCTGAACGATTCGTTTTAACATTCCTTCACCTCCTTTTAATCATTATAAACAAAAACCCGTAAATGAAACCTTAATAAACCCTACAATTTTCCGAATTGGAAGATTTCCCCGCTCGAGCATCCCTGATTTAAGGGCACTCCTTTTAAGGTATGGAGGCAACTTTATTCCCCCAGTGCGGCTATCAGCGCTTCGCTTACAGTGGAAACCCCAATCAGCTCCAGGCCTTTCGGACCTGTCCAGCCGCCGAGGTTATTTGCGGGAAGAATGACACGCTCAAAACCAAGCTTAGCCGCTTCCTGGACCCGCTGCTCGATCCTTGAAACCCGCCTAACCTCGCCAGTGAGCCCAACCTCACCTATTATGCAGTCTGTCGGCCTTGTCGGTTTATCACGGAAGCTGGATGCAATGCTAACTGCAACCGCCAGATCTATGGCCGGTTCATCCAATTTGACGCCGCCAGCCACCTTCAAATAGGCATCCTGGTTTTGGAGGAGCATCCCAACCCGTTTTTCAAGGACAGCCATCAAAAGCGGAACCCTATTATGATCAATTCCTGTTGCCATTCTCCTTGGATTCCCAAAGCTTGTCGGTGAAATGAGCGCCTGTATTTCAACAAGGACCGGCCTTGTCCCTTCCATTGATGCAACAACAGTAGAGCCCGCCGCACCGCGCGAACGTTCCTCGAGAAAAATTTCAGACGGGTTCTCGACTTCCTCCAGGCCGGCTTCCTTCATTTCAAAAATGCCCATTTCATTCGTCGAACCAAAGCGGTTTTTGACAGCACGGAGAATCCTGTACGTATGGTGCCGCTCCCCTTCAAAATAAAGGACGGTATCGACCATATGCTCCAGCAGCCGAGGTCCGGCGATATTGCCTTCCTTTGTGACGTGTCCGACAATAAAGATGGCTATCCCCTTTGTTTTCCCGATTCTCATTAGCTCCGCTGTACATTCCCTAACCTGTGAAACGCTACCGGGTGCCGAAGTAACCTCCGGATGGAAAACGGTCTGAATCGAATCCACTATGACAAATTCAGGATTTGATTGTTCAATTGTCCTGCTGATTTCTTCGAGATTGGTTTCAGAGTACACCAGAAGATTATCTGAAGCAACTCCAAGCCTCTCCGCCCGCAGCTTTGTTTGGCGGAGCGACTCTTCCCCTGAGATATATAGGACTTTATGGCTTTTATTCGCCAGTTGGGAGGATACTTGTAGGAGAAGGGTCGATTTCCCAATCCCCGGATCGCCTCCTATAAGAACAAGCGACCCTTTGACAACCCCACCGCCAAGCACTCTGTTCAGTTCGGCCATTTCGGTATAAATCCTTGGTTCACTGACTGTTTCAACTGCAGTAATCGGCATGGCTTTTGAGGCAACTGCTGAGCCTTCGGAATGGGCAAATGCGCCTCTCCTGCCTGTCGAGGCTGGTTCCACTTCTTCGACCATCTTGTTCCATTCCCCGCAGCCGGGGCACTTTCCCATCCATTTGGGCGATTCATATCCGCAACTTGTGCACATAAATTTCGTTTTACGTTTGGCCATCGCTTGCCTCTCCCGCTTCTAATTCTATATTTTTTACGCAAGGCACTGGACGTTGAAAAAAACAAGGAGGTACCGCCAGATAAATAAGCGTGAACCTCCTTGATCGATGCTATCCTAAACGGCAGAATTATCCTACTGGATCCTTGGCCGCCGTTTTCACAGTGAACTCGCCATTATCTACATCAATTATAACATGCTGGCCGGTCAACAATGTACCTTTAAGCAGTTCTTCCGACAGCCGGTCTTCGATATGCTTCTGGATTGCCCTGCGCAGCGGGCGGGCTCCATATTCAGGATCATACCCTTCCTGGGAAATTTTCTCCTTGGCCGAATCCGTTAGCACGAGTGTAATATCCTGTTCTTTCAGCCGCTTCACGAGCTGGTCGGATAGGAGGGTAACAATTTCCTGAAGATGTTTCCGTTCAAGTGAGTGGAAGACGATGATTTCATCAATCCTGTTAAGGAATTCAGGACGGAACGCTTTTTTGAGCTCTTCCATTACCTTACTCTTCATATCCTTGTAATCCTGTTCCCCATCCTGGATATTAAAGCCTACATATTTGTTTCTCTTCAACGCTTCCGCACCGACATTGGACGTCATTATAAGCACGGTATTCCTGAAGTCGACTGTCCTTCCTTTCGAATCGGTCAGACGCCCATCCTCCAATACTTGGAGCAAAATATTGAAGACATCAGGATGCGCTTTTTCAATTTCGTCCAGGAGAACAACAGAATACGGTTTGCGGCGAACCTTTTCAGTAAGCTGCCCGCCTTCCTCATATCCAACATATCCTGGAGGTGAGCCGACCAGCCTTGATGTTGAGTGCTTCTCCATGTACTCGGACATATCGATCCGAATCATTGCATCTTCATCCCCAAACATTGCTTCCGCGAGAGCTCGGGCAAGCTCGGTCTTACCTACCCCTGTTGGGCCAAGGAAAATGAATGAGCCAATTGGGCGTTTCGGATCTTTCAAACCTGCCCGTGCGCGGCGGACGGCTTTCGAAACGGCTTTAACCGCCTCTTCCTGGCCAATGACCCTCGAGTGGAGAATTTCCTCAAGATTCAAAAGCTTTTGCGTTTCTGTTTGCGCGAGTTTTGAAACCGGAATTCCCGTCCAGCTTGACACTACATCCGCAATATCTTCTACGGTAACTTCACTGTTTTCCTTACCTTGCTGCTCTTTCCAGCTTTTCTTTGTCTCTTCAAGCTGTTCGCGCAGCCGCTGTTCCGAATCTCTAAGGGAAGCCGCTTTTTCAAACTCCTGGCTTTGTACGGCCGCATCCTTTTCCTTTCTTACTTCCTCAAGCTTCAATTCCAGTTCCTTTAGATTAGGAGGCGTTGTGTAGGAACGGAGCCTTACCTTTGAACCAGCTTCATCAATTAAATCAATAGCCTTATCAGGAAGGAACCGGTCTGAAATATACCGATCGGATAGCTTAACCGCTGCTTCAATCGCCTCATCTGTAATTGTCACCCTGTGATGGGCTTCATAGCGGTCACGCAGCCCCTGAAGAATTTGGACGGACTCATCCGCGGTCGGTTCATCGACACGGATTGGCTGAAAGCGTCTTTCAAGCGCTGCATCCTTCTCGATGTATTTCCGGTATTCATCAAGAGTGGTCGCGCCAATGCATTGCAATTCCCCTCTGGCCAACGATGGCTTCAGGATATTTGAAGCGTCAATAGCACCCTCCGCACCGCCTGCGCCAATCAATGTATGCAATTCATCAATAAACAAAATGATATTTCCTGCTTGCCTTATTTCGTCCATAACCTTTTTCAAACGATCCTCAAATTCACCGCGATATTTTGTGCCGGCAACAACCGTTCCCATGTCGAGAGTCATGACACGCTTATCACGGAGGATTTCGGGTACTTCATTATTCACAATTTGTTGTGCGAGTCCTTCTGCGATAGCCGTCTTCCCGACTCCGGGTTCCCCAATTAAAACAGGGTTATTCTTCGTCCTGCGGCTAAGCACTTCAATTACACGCTGAATTTCCTTGCTTCGCCCGATTACCGGGTCAAGGCTTCCATCCCTCGCTACGACCGTCAAATCCCTTGCCAGGCTGTCGAGCGTCGGTGTGTTGGCACTGACGGAAGTACTGCCGGGATGGCCCCCGGATTCATTGCTTCCCAGAAGCTGGAGAACTTGCTGCCGCGCTTTGTTAAGGCTTACTCCTAGATTGTTTAGTACCCTTGCCGCAACACCTTCGCCTTCACGGATAAGCCCTAGCAGGATGTGCTCTGTACCAACGTAGGAATGGCCGAGTTTTCTCGCTTCATCCATAGAAAGCTCAATTACCTTTTTCGCCCTTGGAGTGTAATGAATGGTCTGGGGAACTTCCTGTCCTCTGCCGATGAGCGTTTCAACCTCATTTTGAATCTTTTCCGCTCCCAGACCCAGCCCATAGAGAGCCTTGGCGGCAATTCCATCCCCCTCACGGACGAGGCCGAGCAAAATATGTTCGGTTCCAATATTATTGTGGCCAAGGCGAATTGCCTCTTCCTGGGCCAAAGCAAGTACTTTCTGAGCTCTTTCTGTAAATCGCCCAAACATCATTGTCGTTTCCTCCTCATCTATTATCCTTTTCCAGTTTTAGTCGCTCCCTGATAAGTCCGGCACGCCGGATGTCCCTTTCTTCCGGCCTCAATGGCCCACCCGCATATTGCTGGAGGAACCCTTGCTGCGTCAAAATCATGAGTTCGTTCAATATTGACCTGGATATATTTTTTATATACCCCATATCAATCCCTAGCCTAACATCGGATAAACATCGGGCCGCCTCTTTTGTTTCAATAATCCTGCAATTTGACAGAATTCCGAAAGACCTGAATACCCTATCTTCCAATTGTATGCGGGAAGTCTTTTCCAAAGCTTCACGAGCCGACCTTTCTTGCTCAATTAATTGACTGACAACACTGTTCAAATCCTCCACAATATCTTCTTCGGATTTTCCCAGGGTAATTTGGTTGGATATTTGAAAAATATTGCCGAGCGCTTCGCTGCCTTCCCCATAAATCCCCCTTACTACAAGCCCAAGTTGATTTATTGCAGGGATAATGGCATTTATTTTCTGTGTCAAAATAAGGCCGGGGAGATGCATCATCACCGAAGCCCTAAGTCCGGTTCCAACATTCGTAGGGCAGCTAGTCAAATAACCCAGGTTTTCATTGAAAGCATATTTTATATTCCCTTCCAGCCAATCATCAATTACATTTGCCGCCTCAAGCGCTTTTGTCAGCTGAAGACCGGGGAATAGGCATTGTATCCTGATATGATCCTCTTCATTCACCATTACGCTTATCTCTTCGTTTTCTGAAAGAAGGCATGCCCCGAAAGGAGAATCCTCGGAAAGGTGTGGGCTGATTAAATGCTTTTCGACTAACACCCTCTTTTGCAATGGCTGAAGCTCATGCATCGTAAGAAGTTCAAGATTGCCAAAAGCTGTGAACCCCGGACCTTCGACCATTTCCTTTAGCTTTGAAATAATTTCCTGGCCTTCTTCATTTGTTATAAGCGCTGGGAATTTATATTCTTCAAGATTTCGCGCAAGCCTGATTCTTGAACTGAGGACAATATCGGCTTCCGGTCCTTCATTGTTCATCCAGGAACTGACGGCATTGTTTAGAAAATTCTCCAAAGACACTTTACTTCCCCCCTCCGGCTGTTCCTCCCATCATGTTTTCAAGCATCCGGATTTCATCGCGGATTTCAGCAGCCTTTTCAAATTCCTCTCTCGAAATAAGCTCCTTTAGCATCCGTTTGGACTCGTCAAGCTTTTTCCTAATATGAAGTGTTCCGCCAACCCGTTTCGGTATTTTGCCGTTGTGGGTCCAGTTTCCTCCGTGGAGCCTCCTTAATATTGGCTGCAGCTGGCTGGAAAACGTTCTGTAACAATGTGCGCAGCCAAACCTGCCAACCTTGACGAACTGAGGAAACGTCATTCTGCAATTAGGGCATTGCAGGACTTCTTCCTGCTTATATGCATCCTTCCCTGATTGCTGGTGGCCTTTGTCAAAATTAAGAAGGCCGGCAAGTAAATTGTTAATAGTAAAACCCGCTCCTCCATTCATCATAAACAAATCGCCCTTTTCCCGTGCGCAATGTTCACAAAGATGAATTTCAGTTTTCTTGCCATTCAGGATTTTTGTGAAGTGCATGGTCGCCGGCCTTTTATTGCACTCTTCGCAAATCATTTTCTCACCTTCTTTAAAACGTTTATGAAGGGAACCTTCTTTTCCCTATTTATATTTCAGTGTCGTCAGCATTGCCTTAAGCATCCGCGCCCGCAATTCATCCCTATAGGGAAGATCGATAAACAAAATGGATCTGTCAATAACACTCAGCATAATTTTTGCCTCGCGTTCAGAAATCACTTGTTCATCTATCAAACGGAGAATAATGCCTTCTGCTTTACTTTGGCTAACTTGGTCCTGAATAAGGGAAAGCACATGGTCGAGCAAGTGGGCATGGTCATTCGACTGAACTTTCATTATTCGAATGTAGCCCCCTCCCCCCCGTTTGCTTTCCACTAAATATCCTCTCTCAATGGTAAATCTCGTATTGATTACGTAATTAATTTGGGAAGGGACGCATTGAAATTTATCTGCTATCTCACTCCTCCTTATTTCAACAAGATCTTCTTCACTTAACTCCAGGACCTGTTTCAAGTAGTTTTCAATGATATCAGAGATATTTCTCAACTTGTCACCCCCACTGACTTTGACTATATTTGACTTTAATTATACATGATGGGGTTATGTACGTGCAATTTTTTTAATCATTGATATTTTCTCCAATTAAGGTTCGTACGAAACCTTTAAGGGGGATGTTTTTGGGTGATTTTTTCCTCTACCCCGGATTTGAAAAACTAAACAGGGATGTCTTTCCATTAGGATTTGCCACTTTTAATATATTTCGCTCGTACTGTCGGGAGTGTGGGTCATTTTGGTGGGTTTTAACTTAGATGAGTTATTCAGAAGAAAATGCTGAAGGTTATTAAATGAAGAGAGTTTGTGTAGCATGGGGCATAAATTAAGGTTCATACACAAACAAAATGCGCAAGCGCCTTTGTGACAGGCAAAGAGCGCCTGTCCCTGCAAGGATTATTCTTAGGAGCTTTCCTTAGTGGTCAGCCCCGACCAGCAAAGATAAGGTCCCGCAGGACACTGAAAGGCATCCCTGGATACGCCCACGCACGAAGGAAATACGAGCATTTCCGAGGATGGGCCTGCCCTCCGGAGGGAACCACGAAATGCATAAGCGGCTTGCCCAGGGGCGACAGGCGTAAGACGAGACGGCAGAAGGCGGACTATGCCTTCAGACGGATTGGCTTATGACCCCGAGCCCCTAGCCGCTGAAGCTGGACATGGCTTAGACCATAGAGGGGCTAGGCGCTCCTCGGAAAAGAAGAACACTTTTCCTTCGTGCGATGATATGCTGCCGCAGCTTTCCTTGTGGAGCTGGATTACAATAACTTAATTCGAGTTATCCACAAGGTTCGGTTGTATAATTTCCTATACACCAAAAAAGGCAACCCATTCAAAGGTTGCCTTCCATTTTGTTTGCCCGGCAGCGTCCTACTCTCACAGGGGCAAGGCCCCAACTACCATCGGCGCTGAGAAGCTTAACTTCCGTGNCCCGCCGCCGATATGGACGACACAGCGGTGCACAGGAGGAATTTCCATTTCCTTTAACATGTGGTAATGCATTCCTAGTGTTTGGATGGACGTTTTTAAAATATCCTTCTTATTTGTATTCAGGACAACAAAATGATCCGGATGAAAATCAACGCGCGAAGGATGCTCTTTTAAAAAGGATGCGATATTTTTAAACCCTTCCTCGAGAGGGGTTATGTAATCCCAGCCGGATAATTCCTCATGGTTCGCAAGCGGGATGAGCCGTGAACTGAACCGGAAAAATCGGATGTCATTCGCGAGGTTATGCCGGAGCAGCCGGAGGCAATTCGCAAGGTTGGAAAGGGCAATCCGTTCCAGTTTCCGAATCGCCGCTTCCCTGTCCTTCAGCCTCTTGAATTGGGCGAACGTCATTGTTTGTGACGGGGAGCAATGCTCTACAATTGTGCTCATTGCCACGTATCCGAGCCTGACTACGGTCATTTGGCATCCCTCCAATTAAAGCTTTATTTTTAGGATGCCTTTTGGCCCCGAAAAACATATGCTTGGCTGCTTGGAAATAAAAAGCACAGGCCCCAATCGGGGACCTGCGCTAAAGAGGTTATTATTTATTGTAGCTGCGTGGCTTTCCGCCGGTGCGCTTTTCGTATGGGCGTTTTTCACCGTAACGGCCGGAGCCTTTGCGGCGGTCATAACCACCTTTGGAATCTCCGCGGCCTCCTCTGTTGAAAGGCTTACGATCGCGGTCCCTTCTTTGTGGAAGAGGAGCCTCTTCTGTGAGCTTGACCGGAGTTGTATCAGGCTCCTTCGTCAGCATCTTCAGAACAGCTGCGACCACAGTCGAAGCGTCATTGTTTTCAAGAAGCTCCGCGGCAGCTGCTTTGTAGTATTGGAGATTATTGGACTCAATTGTTTGTTCAATCCGTTCAACAACCGCTTTTTGCTGTCCTTCAAGCGCTTCATCAAGGGTTGGCGGCAGCATCCGTTCCATCTTGCGCTTCGTTGTCCTTTCAACTACTGCAAGATAGGACTTTTCGCGCGGAGTGATGAATGTTAAGGCAACGCCTGTTTTTCCGGCACGGCCTGTTCGTCCGATTCTGTGGACATACGATTCCGGATCCTGCGGGATATCAAAGTTGTAAACGTGGGTTACGCCTGAAATATCCAGTCCGCGCGCGGCAACATCTGTCGCAACAAGGACATCGATGGAACCTTCCTTGAATTTCCTTAACACAGAAATTCGTTTTGCCTGGGTCAAATCCCCGTGGATTCCCTCAGCCGTATAGCCCCTGAGTGTCAGCGCCTCGGCCAGTTCGTCAACGCGGCGCTTCGTACGCCCGAATACAATAGCCAGTTCCGGGGATTGAATATCAAGAAGCCTTGTCAGTACATCAAACTTATTTTTTTCCTGAACTTCAAGATAGTACTGTTCAATTGATGGAACAGTCATTTCCTTCGCTTTTACACGGACAATTTGCGGGTTCTTCATGAACTTTTCGGCCATCCTCTGGATAGGTGCCGGCATAGTGGCAGAGAAAAGCAGCGTTTGGCGTTCAGCTGGAATCGCAGCGAGGATCGCTTCAATATCTTCAATGAAGCCCATGTTCAGCATTTCATCCGCTTCGTCAAGGATAGCTGTATGAACCTGGTCAAGGCGCATAGTCTTTCTGTTGATATGGTCAATGACACGCCCTGGAGTACCGACGATGATATGAGGGCCTTTTTTCAATGAACGGATTTGGCGGCTGATATCCTGCCCCCCATAAATAGGAAGTACTTGAATCCGTTTACCGGCGCCAATTTTATAAAGTTCCTCGGACACCTGGATGGCAAGCTCACGGGTTGGGGCAATGATGATACCCTGGATGGCATGGTTAGAAGGGTTGATTTTTTCAACTAGAGGAATCCCGAAGGCAGCGGTTTTCCCAGTTCCCGTTTGGGCCTGCCCGATAAGGTCTTTATTTTCCATGCTTAATGGAATGGTTTCCGCCTGGATGGGCGTAGCTTCTTCAAAGCCCATTTTAAGGACAGCTTTTAACGTTTGTTGGCTAATGCCTAAATCTTCAAACTTGGTCAATGTTTTCATTCTCCTTCATGTGTTGCTGTTAAATATAGTATGCGTGCAGAAAAACGTCCCGAATCCACATAAGAGCAAGTTCCGTTTTCATTTCTCTATTTTAGCAAAAAAAAGACATTCTCCCAAAGGAGTATGCCCTGTAATGACTACCTTTTAGACACGTTGGTGCCTATCATACCATTTCCGGCCTGATAATGCAATGAAGCAAACCTACGCTAACATGACTCCGGCAGGACAGGTATCCCCTCAAGAAAGTCGTCTACCTGGGAAAAAAGGGCACCTTTTTCCCGGCAATGGCAAATATGGTGGGCTGATTCTTTTATATACGCCAGCTTTTTATGCTCTGCGGGTATCGATTGATACAAAAATTCAGCGCTCTTGGGAGGAACGAGTCCATCGCTCTCTCCCTGGGCAATAAAAGTCGGCGCTTCAATCAACGATAATTGGGGCCTGATAAAAGCAACCAACTTTCTGAATTGGAGCGCTGCGGACAGTGGCGTTTCCGTTATTTTTCGTTTATAGCGTGAAAATAATTCATTTTCCTCCAAGGTTCCGTTAATCAAGTCCCTGGCCATTTCCCTCAATTCTGCAGCCATCTGCTTTGGGTTAAGGTAATAAGCGGCGGCGCTCAGGAGGATGAGCCTATCCACTTTGTAATTTGCGGCCAGGTATCCGGCAATCAGTCCGCCCATCGAAAAACCGATCACATAGATTGTATCGCACTGCTCGGCCAGCTCCATGTATTCCCTTTCAGCATAAGCGATCCATTCCTTGAATTTCACCCCTCTTAGCGAAAGGGTTTCCCCGTGCCCCGGCAAGGTTGGAATCCGAAAGACCCAATCGGGGTGCCTGCTTTTAAGATAGTCGGCAAGCGGTTCGACTTCATATGGTGCACCTGTAAAACCATGGATGCATAAACAGCCTATCATGCTTGATCACCCCGGAAGCTTAAAGTTGAACAATAGTACTTTAATGGCTTTCCTCCTTCTGCAGGAAGGCGACCACTTCTTCCAACTTCATTCCCCTAGAAGCTTTAACCAAAACCAATGTATCGGAATTTGTGTGTTTCTTTAGTTCCTTGCTTAGCTTTTCCTTTTCTTCAAATGCATAAACCCTTTCACGCCCCAATACCTTCCTCGCTCCTTCGGCGATCAGGGAACCAAGCTTCCCGTAGGTAAAGACAAGGTTAATCTTCCCAGGGTCAAGCATTTCACCAATCTTATGGTGGTATTCCTTTTCAAGCGGGCCTAATTCAAGCATATCGCCAAGCACGAGAATTTTTTTCGTATATCCTCCCAGATTGGCGACAAGCTCAATAGCCGCACTCATGGAGGTCGGGCTTGCATTATAGGCATCGTTGATAATTTTTTCGCCATTTAACCCTTCCGACAGCTCCATCCTCATCTGCGTCAGCCTGACCGATTTAAGCCCTTCCGCCATTTCCTCGAATGACAACGAGAAGTGGCGGGCAACCAGCATGGCGGCCATCGCATTCATAATATTATGCGTTCCGAGAACGGGCAGGTAAAAACGCTCATCCGAAAGATTCACCCGGAACTCGTTTCCATGAGTGGATTGGGTAATTTCAACCGGGTACATATCATTCGATTCACCGCGACCGAATGTTTGTAAATGGATCCCAGCGCCAATCCCGGAAACCCTCTCCATTAAAAGCGGCTCGTCCCCATTCAGGACGGCGATTCCGCCTTCCTGCAAACCTTCAAGAATTTCAAGCTTGGCTTCGGCAATTCCTTCCCTAGATCCAAGATCAAGTAAATGGGATTCGCCAATGTTCGTAATAATGACAGCCTCCGGACGTGCCAGCCTCGTCAAAAAGGAAATTTCCCCGCGGCTGCTCATCCCCATTTCAAGGACAGCCATTTCCGTATCCTCATCCAAATTTAAAACGGTGAGCGGAAGGCCGAGATGGTTGTTATAGTTTCCTTCTGTCTTCTGGACTTTGTATTTTGTCGAAAGGAGGCTTGCCGCCATATCCTTTGTCGTTGTTTTTCCGTTGCTGCCAGTAACCCCGACGACTTTAACGCCAATTTGGCTGCGGTAGCTCCTAGCAAGTTCCTGAAGCGCTTCAAGGCAATCGTCCACAATCAGGAGCGGAATGCCTTCGGGTGGATTCGGGGCATCCTTCTGCCAAAGGGCGGCAACTGCGCCATTTTCAATCGCGCTTTCCACAAACTTGTGGCCGTCAACCTTTTCACCCTTAAAGGGAATGAATAAATTGCCCTTCTTTATTTTCCGGGTATCGATACTAACTCCTGTTATCCTGGTTTCTCCAAATGGTGAAACATCATTGAGTACGGGAATCATGTCTATGATTTCGTTAATCGTTTTCCGAATCAATCGGATTACCTCCTAAAAAACAAAATGCGCAAGCGCCTTGGTCAGCCCCGACAAGCAAAGATAAGGTCCCGCAGGATGGGCCTGCCCTCCGGAGGGAACCGGCTTAGACCATAGAGGGGCTAGGCGCTCCTCGGAAAAGAAGAACACTTTTCCTTCGTGCGATGTTATGCTGCCGTAGCTTTCCTTGTGGAGCTGGATTACAATAACTTAATTCGAGTTATCCACAAGGTTCATTTCTATAATTTCCTAGACAAAAACAAAATGCGCAAGCGCCTTCGCGAGGGAAACTGGCTAGGCGCTCCTCGAAAATCCTCAATTATGCCAAGGCATAATTTCTTGACGAATAAGGACCGGGCGATGCAATTTGGCCCAACGATTGGGTAGCCTTAAAAAGGACACCGCTACTGCCGTGTCCCCGCCCGTCTTTTCCTTAAAATGTATATTTAATGCTTTGTTTTTCCGCATGCCTTTCGAGCGCCAGGCTAACCAGCCTCTCAATAAGTTCTGGATATTCCACCCCGGTATGCTTCCAAAGGAGGGGAAACATACTGAACGGCGTGAAACCAGGCATCGTATTTACTTCATTGATTAAAACAGTGCCATTTTCGGTTAAGAAGAAATCCGCTCTAATTAGTCCCGAGCAATCAAGCGACTTGAAGGCCCGGATTGCCATGTCCCTGATACGCTCGTATGTTTCTCCATCAACATCTGCCGGGATGATCAGAGCTGTGTCCCCATCCTCATACTTCGCCTTGTAATCATAGAAATCCGTTTTCGGGACGATTTCACCTGCAACCGATACTTCCGGATGGTCATTGCCAAGAACGCCAACTTCAATTTCCCTGGCGGTTACCCCGACTTCAACGATTACTTTTCTGTCAAAAAGGAACGCTTCCGAAAACGCCTTCTCCAGTTCCCCGCGGTTCCGGCATTTGCTGATCCCGACACTGGAACCAAGATTTGCCGGCTTCACGAAACATGGATAGCCAAGCTTGTTCTCAATCTTTTCATAAGCCCCTGCCTTATCCGCCTCCCATTCACTTCGGATAAAGAAGGTGTAATCGACTTGAGCAAGGCCTGCTTCAGCAAAAATGTTTTTCATGATTACTTTATCCATGCCCGCAGCCGAGGCGAGCACACCATTCCCTACATAAGGAAGGTTCAATAATTCCAACAGCCCCTGAACAGTACCGTCTTCTCCATTCGGCCCGTGCAAAAGCGGGAAGATTACATCAAGTCCGCCATCATTGTCGTTTCCCGCAAAAATGGCGGGAGCAAGCTTTCCTTCTGCCGCTTCCGGGGAAAATTCAAGCTCTCTTACAGAGCTGATCGGCCCTTGAAGCTGCGGGCCTTTCACCCACTTTCCTTCTTCCGTGATATAGATTGGAAAAATATCGAACTTTTCAACATCAAGCGCTTTGATTACAGCCATTGCGGTTTGCAATGAGACTTTATGTTCCGCGGATTTCCCGCCATATAACAATCCTAATTTTGTTTTCATACCGAACCTCCGTAAATTAATGCCATGGGCAAACCCAACTATATAATTTTCGCTATATAGGTTGAATCAAAAATTGTATAGGCTAGTATAACCTTGCTGTTGATTTCCACTCCGGGCACACGCTTTCCGCGGGGCGAAGCAGCTACCTGTATCAACTTCTCGAGAAACATCTGTGAATTGGCTCCGTGCAGCTTTGCGACGAGCTGAAG